>CAVUGB010000002.1:0-1391927 GCA_963740705.1 uncultured Actinomycetota bacterium | reverse complement strand
ATGGATGCCGCCGCATCAGTTCTCGAGTCCGCGGCGCTAGCTAAAACACTTGCTGGCCAGCTCGAGAGCCTGACGCAACACCAGGTCGACATTCGTGCCTGCCGGTGAGTCTCGGCTCAAGATCCGTCACACGAATCGCGACCGCGCGGCATACGACGAGGTGATGGACTCTGAGCCGCCAGTCGCTCACGGGGACCTGAAGCACTCTTCGTCGAAAATCGTCCGTGCCCATGCGTATTTCGCCGACGCCGTTATCGCTACGTGGCTAGGTGACCTGGAAGATGATGGTTACCCCACGCGAGCCAATGCGCTTGTTGCCGTGCTCACAAGCGGGCTGCAGTTGGTCGCGATCAACCTCACGGCCATCGAGAACTCCCAGGAATCTTCGAGACGCTTAACGCGCGCGGTACGCCCCTTACGGCAGCCGACCTGATCAAGAACTTCGTCTTCCAACGGCTGGCGGCCGAAGGTGCCGACACCCGGCGTGCATATGCGGAGGACTGGCCGTTCGACACGAAATTCTGGGAGTCGGAGGTCAGCGTTGGTCGCTACCGCGTGAGTCGAAGCTCGCTCTTCCTCAACCAATGGCTGGCCTCGCGCCTCGGCGAGGAGATCAGCCCGCAGCAAACCTTCACGCGGTTCAAGACCTTCGTCGAGCATGACGCCGGGCAGAAGATGGGCGATCTGCTCCCGACGATCAAGGGGCAGGCCGACCTCTACGAGTCGTGGACCGTGGCTGCCGATGACAAAGACCGGCAGCTGACCGGCGTCGAGATGTCCCTTTACCGGATGAAGGCAAGCGAACTGGAGCTGTTGAAGCCGTTGCTTATCTGGCTCCACGAGCCAGAGCGCAATCTCACCAGCGACGTCATCGACGGCGTGGTGGCGGTGGCGGAGAGCTGGATCATGCGCCGGATGTTTCTCCGGCTGACGACGTCGGACCTGGGTCGCGTGGTCGCCGAGATCATCAGGATCCATGGGGATGCTCCCGCGCCCGAGCTGGTCGACCGGGTCCGCGGCCATCTCGCCCGGCTCAACGTGTCCAGTACGTACTGGCCGGGCGACGAGGAGATCCGTGCTGCTCTCATCGATGAGGCTACGTATCGGCGGTTTAAAGTCGCGCGGCTCAGGCTCTTTCTTGAGGCGGTCGAGAATGAGTTCCGCCGGGGCACCAATCAGCCGCAGGTCCCCCGACGCGGCTACCCGATCGAACACGTTCTCCCGCAGAAGTGGCAGGACAACTGGCCCGTTGACGGGCTGGAGGCGGAGATCGAGCGGGGCGCCCACGTCCATCGCCTTGGCAACCTGACGCTGCTGACCAGCTCGTTGAACTCGAAGGTGTCGAACTCGGCCTGGAATGTGAAGCGGAAGGCGCTGCGTGAGCACGACACATTGCTGTTGAACAGCCGGCTGCTTAGTCAGGCGGGCGAAGGCGGGTGGACCGACGGCACGATCGACGCCGGTAGTGGACAGCTCCTCGACGTGCTGCTCAAGGTGTGGCCTGTGCCAGAAGGGCACACCGGCCAGGTTGTCGATCCTCGGGACAAGAGTCAGGACTGGGTCGAGGTCAAGGACCTCGACCCAGCCGGACTGCTTGAGCCCGGCACGCTGCTCACCTCGCGGCAGGGAAGCTGGACGTCGAAGCAAGCCCTGGTGCGTGACAACGGCATGCTCGAGGTAGAGGGGCAGTTCTTTGAATCACCATCTGGGGCGGCCGTCACGTCAAAGGCAGCGTGACGAACGGTTGAACTTTTGGAGTGTTCCCGACGGCCGTCGACTGATCGACGTTCGTGCGGCCTTCCGCGGCGACAAGCCCAAGGGCCTGCACTGGACGGCTTCGCTGCCTCGAATCGAGTGGATCAGGATCCCACAACACAGCAGGGGGGCAGAAGGGCGGTGGTCCAACTCCGGTACCCGCTTGACCAATGAGTTCCGGTACCTCCTTGACACTCGTTCAGAACCCTTGTGGTGGTGGGTGGTTCCGCGTCCAGGCGAATCGCGCCGGGTTAAGGGGTGGGGGTCAAGGCTCGGCCGCCAGGCCGACCGCGCAGCGGCGTGGCCTTGACGCCGGCCCCTGCCGGCGCATCCTGTCGGTGCCGGGGCCGCCCGTTCGGGGTGGCGAACGCCCCGTGTTCCTTGGTCCGGTCGTGGCGGATCGGATGGACCCGGATGATCTGCCCGTCGCAGGCCAGCTGGACCGACCCGGCGACGATGGAGACCTGCACACTCCGCCGCCGCCACGCGTTCCCGACCCGATAGTTGGTGCCAGCGAACGAGACCGTTCCGCTGTTGTCGGCGATCCGAGTGACCGTCATTCCGCTGGTCGCGGTGCGGGCGGTCCGGCGGCCCTGGACCGGCTGCTTCGGCTCGGTGTCGGGTTGACGGCGCTGGACATGCTCGGCGACCAGCACGTCGCGGTGGAAGATGCGCACCAGATGCTCGGCGACCACGGCTTCGACCGGCTCCCCGGCCAACACGATCGGCACCCGATACCGGAACCCGGCCAACGAGATCAGCCCGTGCCGATCGACCCATCGCTGCACCCCGTGCAGTCGCTGCGGCTCGGCCCTGACCCCGGGGTCGACCACCTGCACCGGGACCGGGTCGATGACGTCCACCCCTCCGGCCGGGTCGGCGGGGGCGAGTTGGAACCGTTCGATCGGTGGCCGCATCCCCAGCGACTGGTGCGGCCGTTCGCTGTTGTAGTGCTCCACCCAAGCATCTAAAGCGGCCTGCAACTCCTCGATCGAGGCGTAACGGCGATCATGAAGACGGAGGAACTCGGCCCGCATGGTCTTATGCCAGCGCTCGATTTTCCCTGTGGTGGTTGGAGATCGGGGTGCGGTCAACAGATGCCGGATGCCGTTCTCGGCACAGATCCGGTCGAACATCACCTCCGCGGACGAGCCGGCCGGCCCGAACCGCCCGGTGAAGACCTTCCCGTTGTCCGTCAAGATCTGGTCCGGGCAGCCGTGCCTTCGTAGCGCGTGCAGCAGCGCGTCGCACACCGGTCTGGCGGTGGCTCGCCGCACGAGCATCGCCGACACCACGAACCGGGAGTTGTCGTCGATCCCGCTGACCGCTTTCAGCTCAGTCCCATCGACGAGGTGGAAGCCGCCGACCACATCCATCTGCCACAACTCCATCGGCCGCGACCGCTCCCACCGCCGATAATCCGACCGGCGGCGACGCCGCTGCCCGGCCTCCACCATCCCGTGCCGCACCAACGCCCGATAGATACTGGTCCGGCCCGGCGCCGGCACCACCCCGTCCTTGACCAGCTGATAGCGGATCCGATCCGCACCCCACACCGGATGGACCCGCCGCAACTCCAGCACCGCCACCTCGACCGTCGGGCTCATCTGATGCGGACACGAATGCGGCCGCGACGAATGATCACCCAACCCGCCCAGACCACCCTCGGCGGCATACCGCCGCAACCAGGTATGCACACTTTGTCGTGACACCCCGAACCGGCGCGCCACCTCCGTCACCGAGGCACCCTCCAGCACCTCCCACACCGCCCGATACCGCTGCTCCGCCATCCGCAGCTCCTGAAGCATCCCGGGGCTCCTTCCGTCGTCCTCAGACCACGGAAAACCCACCCACCCACGACCGCAACAGCCGGCGAAACCAGAGAAGTGTCAAAGACCTACCGGAACGACTGTCGCCCAGGAACCGGAACCGCGTCCCCAAACTGGAAAGCAGCAACCGGAACCAGATGGTCAAGCATGAACCGGAACTGCACAGATCAAGTTGGTAAGCAGATTGGTAAGCAGCGCACGGCAGGCGATGCCCAACGAGTAGTCGATTGAGGTCGTGAATCGCGGCCTGACTAGGCCGAACAGTGGGTGGAGCTTAGGGGATTCGAACCCCTGACCTCTTCCATGCCATGGAAGCGCGCTACCAACTGCGCCAAAGCCCCTTGTCGTACGACCCCTCGGGCGACGTGATCAATGTTGATCATGTGCCTCAGGGACCACGAGATACTAGCGCGACTACGTACGAGTCACGAAATCGTGTCCACCAGGTCAGACTGCGGAACGGCGTTGTACTTCTCGATCCGCCAGTACTCACCGGACCGGTGCCGGTCGATGCTCACCCAGGCGCAGTTCGACAGGCCGCCGAAGAGCCTCCAGTGAGTTTGGGGTAGCCCGACGAAGTGCGCTGCACCGACCCGTCCGGACAGGCCGTGGCAGGTCACCACGACGGTCGAGCCGTCGGCAGCGTTCTCACCGATCTCGGTCAGCGCCTCGCTCATCCGGGTCGCCACCTCGGCGGGGCTCTCCCCCGTCGGTGACCGGCGCACCTCTTCGCCACGGCGCAGCCGCTCAGCCAGCTCGGGGTCCAGCGCCCGGATCTCCGAGCCCAGCTTGCCCTCCCAGGTGCCGACGTGGATCTCGCGCAGCCGCGGGTCGGTGGTGATGGGCAGGTCGGTCAGCTCGGCCAGGGCCTGAGCGGTCTCGTACGCCCGGGACAGGTCGCTGGCGTAGATGGCCGACGGCCGGTAGGCCGTCAACGCCCGGGCGGCTACCTTGGCCTGCTCGCGCCCCAGGGAGTTGAGCGGAACATCGGCCTGACCCTGGAACCGGTTGTCAAGATTCCAGTCGGTCTGCCCGTGGCGCCAGACGATGATTCGGGCCGCCGTCATCGGCGCTCGTCCACGCCCAGCTCGATCTGCGGGCAGTCGCGCCACAGCCGCTCCAAGGCGTAGAACTGGCGCTCTTCGGTGTGCTGGACGTGGACGACGAGGTCCAGGTAGTCCAGCAGCACCCAGCGCTGCTGCTTGTCGCCCTCACGGCGTACGGGTTTGGTCTCCAGCCCCCGCAGCGCCTCCTCGACGCCGTCGACGACCGAACCCACCTGGCGCTCGTTGGCCGCGGTCACGACCAGGAATACGTCGGTGATGGCCAGCTGGTCGGACACGTCGTAGGCGACGAGGTCGGTGCCGAGCTTGTCGACGGCCGCCTCGGCGGCCACCCGGGTCAGTTCGAGGGCACGTTCGGTCGCGGTCAAGATTCCTTCTTCACAAGTGGTCGGGCGTTGTGCCCTGGTGTCATCACGGCTGGTAGAGGCCGCGCTTGGCGATGTACTGCACGATCCCGTCCGGCACCAGGTACCAGATCGGCTCCAGCTGGTGGACCCGCAACCGGCAGGCCGTCGACGAGATCGACAGAGCGGGGATCTCCAGCACGGTAACCCGATCCTGCGGCAGCTGCGCAATCGTCGGGAAGTCGAGCTCCACCCCGGGCCGGGTGCAGCCGACGAAATGGGCGAGATCGAAGAGCAGCTCGACGTTGCGCCAGGTGAGGATCTGGGCCAGCGCATCGGCGCCGGTGATGAAGTACATGTCGACGTCGTCGCCGCGCTCGGCCCGGAGGTCGCGCAGCGTGTCCACGGTGTAGGTCATGCCCGGCCGCTCGATGTCCACCCGACTGACGGTGAACCGTGGGTTGGACGCCGTCGCGATGACGGTCATCAGATAGCGGTCCTCAGCCCGGGACACCTCCCGGTCGGCCTTCTGCCACGGCTGCCCCGTCGGGACGAAGACGACCTCATCGAGGTTGAAGCGGCTGGCCACCTCGCTGGCGGCCACCAGGTGCCCGTGGTGGATCGGGTCGAAGGTCCCGCCCATGACGCCGAGGCGATGGCGGTGCTGCGGATCGGACCTCGGCGCACGCCGCAGCCCGGTGGCGTTCGGTGTGGACGTCACCTAGCTGTGCGGACGGCCCTTGCCGATGGACAAGGTGATCAGCAGCAGGGCGATCAGCAGACCGAACGCGAGCAGCCCGAAGCCCCAGGCGGGAATCGGCAGCTCTGCGCCGGCCTCGGTCTCGAGCAGCGTCAGTCCAAGTGTCATGGCGGCAGCCTACCGCCCTTCGACAGGCTCAGGGAGCGGGTGAGGGCGTGGCTCGGGGAGCGGGTGAGGAGTCAGGCGCGAGTCTGGCCCGAACCGGTCACGACATACTTCGTCGAGGTCATCTCCGGCAGCCCCATCGGGCCGCGGGCGTGCAGCTTCTGGGTCGAGATGCCGATCTCGGCGCCGAAGCCGAACTCACCGCCGTCGACGAACCGGCTGGACGCGTTGACCAGCACGGCCGCGGCGTCGATCTCGGCGGTGAAGCGCTGTGCCGAGGTCTGCGACTCGGTGATGATCGTCTCGCTGTGACCGGTGCTGTAGTGGCGGATGTGGTGCAGCGCCGCATCGAACGAGTCGACCACCGAGACCGCGATGTCCAGTGACAGGTACTCCTCGGCGAAGTCCGCCTCCTCGGCCGGCACCACCTCCCCGTACGCCGCGACCCGCGAGTCGCCGTGCACGGTCACGCCGGCCTCTCCGAGGGCCAGCAACGCCTTGGGCACAAAGGATTCGGCGGCATCGGCGTGCACCAGCAGCGTCTCCACGGCGTTGCAGACCGACGGCCGCTGCGTCTTGGCGTTGATCAAGATCTCCAGCGCCATCTGCTGATCCGCCGACGCATCGACGAACAGGTGGCAGTTGCCCACTCCGGTCTCGATCACCGGCACCTGGCTGTTGCGTACGACGGTGTCGATCAACCCCGCCCCGCCCCGTGGGATCAACACATCGACCAGCCCGCGAGCCGCCATCAGCTCCGCGGTCACCTCACGCGGGCCGGGCACCAGCTGCACCGCCTCCGGCGGCAGACCGACCTCGGTCAGGCCGGCCTGCAGAGCATCGATGATGGCCGCATTGGAGTCAGCCGCCGAGGACGAGCCGCGGAGCAGCGCCGCGTTGCCCGACTTGAGGCAGATGCCCGCCGCGTCGGCGGTGACGTTGGGCCGCGCCTCATAGATGATGCCGACCACGCCGAACGGCACCCGCACCTGCCGCACCTGAACGCCGTTGGGATTAGTCCAGCCGCGTACGACGTCGCCCACCGGGTCCGGCAGTGCCGCAAGCTCGCGCAGGCCTTCGACCATGCCGGAAACCCGGTCGGACGTGAGACGGAGTCGGTCGATCAGCGCCGCACCAGTGCCGGCTGACTCGGCACGATCGACGTCGCGGGCGTTCGCTTCGAGCACGGTCGTCTCGGCCTTGGCCAGCGCGTCGGCCATGGCCTGCAGCGCGGCGTCTTTGGTGGCCCGGGTCGCTCGCGACAACACGAGAGCGGCTTCGCGAGCCTGCAGGGCTTGATCACGCACAGTCACGAGGCAAATCTATCCGGAGTTTGCGACCGGGCAGCCGCTCGACCAGCGGCCACAGCCTGATCAGGAGGTCGACGCCGGTGGGTTGTCTCCGGTGGGGCGGATCGCTTCACCGGAGCCCTCGAACAACCGACGCCACTCCCCCAACGTCTGACGCAACCAAAGTCTCAGTCTGTGGATATGTAAAGTCAAGACTTACGGGGCCGAACTAATTAATTTGCTGAGAAACATATAGGCAGGGCTTGGACAAGGGCCCAAACCTGCGTCGTACACCCGCGGGAACGCTGCTCCTGCCTGCTCTGGCGATCGTGACTTGCGCCACTGGGCCAGATAGGTGATACTTATCGAGAAGTCGGTGATTACCTGAACCCCCGAGCAGGCAATCACCGACTTTTTTCATGTCCAGACGCCGGCCACGCGAGTGATTCTCCGCAACCGAACCGGTTATCAACGCACGGTCAACCGGTCAGCACCGGGCCCGACCCAATTCCTTCGCCGAGTGAAATGCATCACCGCTGACCGTCTGGACGATGCCCGTCGCGCCGCGTGTGCGAGCGGCTGGCGTGACCGATATCACCGGTCCCACCGCGTTCGCCGGCCCACTTTCCCGACATTCAGCACGGTTCTTTTCCTGATCGTTTCCGCCGGTGACAGCGAGATGAAAGGATATCGCTCACAACTGCATGGGGGCCGTTCATTGCGGGAGCACGGGGGCTATTCGCGATGTCTGGTTTCGGGGGAACAGGAGACACTGGTTGACCAGATTGGTGTTGCCGGAGCACTTGGCCGTGCTCATGTCAGGACGGCAATACATCGACGTCGTCGGGGTGGCCAGGCCGTGGCCACTGCCCGCGGGCTGGTGGGAGCATGCCCGGGACCGGGTCCGCGAGCTGGTCAACGATCCTCGCGCCGGAGCCACCCAGAACTGGACCAACTGGCCCGACCAGACCCGCGATGCCGCGCCGTTCCTGCAGAACCTGGCCATGTCGCTCGGCGGCTACGTGGCGATCTTCGCCGGTGAGTTCGCGCAGTTCCCGGAGCAGCTGGTCGAGGACTACCTGGCCCCCAGCCAGCGGCGGGAGCCGATGGCCGCCCGCAACTGGTACATGACCGACAGCGAGTGGCCGCTCTTCTTGTTCAAGTACGCCGGCAACGACCCGCATGCCCGCCGCGGCGCCCTCGAGCTGTCGTACGAGGGGGTCAAGTTCCTCAGCGAGGTCGGTCCGCTCCGCGCCCGGGGCGACGCCCTGCTCGCCATCTACGACCGGGTGCTGCAGAGCTCCCGACTGCTGGACTTCCACGTCACCGCACCCTTCCCCGAGGTGGCGCGGATGTGGCGCCACTCGTTGCTGAGTGAGGCCGAGCACGCCGTGCTGCCCGAGATCAGCGGCTGGGGCTCCGCCCTCTCGTGGTCCTACGAAGGGCTGGCCGCGGCGCACCACCACCTCGCCCAGGTCACCACCCGCCCGGAGACGCTGGCCGAGGTGGTGGCTTCGATGGCCCTCTGCGACAACGTGGAGACCCTGCCCGCCGGCCTTGCGGTCGCAGTCGGAGCCGACGAGTTCGCCGCGATCTCGATCGCCTTCGAGCAGCGCCGGGCCGGCTTCGACGCCGCCGAGTGGCTGCAGGCCAACCGGGGCTGGCTGACCCGCGGCATGCTGGTCGGCGAGATCGACGTCTGCCGGGCCTGGCTGGCCATGGCCGCTCAGGTCTCCCGGGTGGTGGCCGGCCTGCCCGGACCGCCGAGCCCGTCGTCGGCGCCGGACACCATCGGCTTCGTCAGCGACGTCGAGGAGCTGTTCACGGTCAAACGCAGCGTCAACCCCCTGGTCAAGGCGCTGGCCGAGTTGAGTGCCCAGCGCGACGCGATCGTCAAGCCGATCGCCGCCGTACGGGTCCCCCGCCCCCTGGGCTCGGACGAGGACGATGAGGACGACGCCGACGAGGCCGCGGCACCGGTGGTCGAGATCGGCGACCCGCAGGGCGAGCTGGCCGACCTGGTCGGGTTGGCTCCGGTCAAGGAGCAGGTCCGCCGTGTCGTCGCCGAAGCTCGCGCCGACCAGCTCCGGCACAGCGCCGGCATGCCCGATCGTGATCCCTCGCGGCACATGGTCTTCGTCGGCAACCCGGGCACGGCCAAAACCACGGTGGCCCGGCTGCTGGCCCGGATCTACGCCGAGCTCGGCACGCTGTCCAACGGGCACCTGGTCGAGGCCAGCCGGGTCGACCTGGTCGGGCAGTACATCGGCCAGACCGCACCGAAGGTCCGCAAGATGTTCAACAAGGCCTCGGGTGGGGTGCTGTTCATCGACGAGGCGTACGCGCTGATCCCGCAGGACTCGCACCGTGACTTCGGAGTGGAGGCCGTCTCCACCCTGCTCAAGCTGATGGAGGACCGCCGCGACGAGGTCGTGGTCATCGTGGCCGGCTATCCACAGGAGATGCAGCGCTTCTTGGCCTCCAACCCGGGCCTGGCCTCGCGGTTCCCCAAGACGCTCACGTTCTCCGACTACACCGACGACGAGCTCTACGAGATCTTCACCCTGGTGGCGCGCCAGCAGGGCTTCGTGCTCGGTCCGGACGTCGAGGCGGCGGTCCGTGCGCTGATCCCGTCACCGCACCCGCCGGGATTCGGCAATGGCCGCTACATGCGCAACGTCTTCGAGGAGGCGGTGTCGATCCAGGCCGAGCGCCTGATCGAGGCGCCCGAGCTGAGCCCGGAGATCATCCGTACGCTGATCGCCGCCGACCTGCCGAGCGACCCGCCGCCGGACGTGCCCAAGCTGCAGGGGATGTATCTGTAGGAGGCTGGCGCCGGTCAGATCAAGGTGGGCGGCAGCGCGCCCTCGTTCTCCAGCAGCCAGCGCTTGGTCGCCAGCTCCTCGCCGGGCTCCCCACCGGAGTAGCCGCCAAGACCGTCAGCGGCCACGACCCGGTGGCAGGGGATGATCAGCGGCACCGGGTTGGCGCCCATGATCGCCCCGATGGCGCGGGCGGGCAAGCCGGTGCCGCTTCGCGCGGCCAGCTCGGCGTAGGTGATGGTCTCGCCGTACGGGACACCCTGCAGGGCTCGCAGCACCGCCACGGTGGTGGGCTCCAGCGGGGGCAGGTCCAGCGGCACGTCGAAGTCGCGCCGCTGGCCCGCGAAGTACTCTCGCAGCTGACCGATGACCAGCTGGACCATCTCGTCCGGCTCGGTGCTGGCCCCGGCTGGAGCGAGGCGCCAGCCGGCGGTCCGCAGCCCGGCCGGGCCGGCGAGCACCCCGATCACGCCGACCTGTGAGTCGTACTGGTCGAAATAAAGCTGTTCCGCCATGGTCCCCATGGTGCCGTACGAGCCGGGCTAGGTGAGCGATCAGTGATGATCGTGGTCGTCGTGCAGCCCGATCGTCGTCTCGATCATGTCGTTCTGGGTCTTGAGCATGGCGTCGACCTTGGCCCGGAACTCGGGGTCGTTCTGGTACTGCGGCGTGTTGACCAGGGCCATCAGGCCCTCGCCACCGCCCGTGCCGCCACCGATGGTCATCGAACCGCCGCCCCCACCGCCGCCCATCGGCATGACCGTGGTCTGGAAGTTCTGGGTGTTGCTGACGCTCGACTCGACCACACCGTCCTGGTTGGCGTCGACGTAGGTGGTGTCGTAGACGCCGTCGCCGTTCTCGTCGATCGCGATGCCCTCGAAGACACCGTTGTGGTCGACGTCGATGTCCATCTTCTCGAAGACGCCGTCGTCGTTGTTGTCGCGAGCGACCGCGTCGTTGAGGCTGTCCTGGTCGAGGTCGAGGAAGACGTTGTCGTAGGTCCCGTTGGCGTTGCTGTCGTACTTGGTGGCGTCGACGTAGCCGTCGTAGTTCGAGTCGACCTTGACCGTGTCGTAGACACCGTCCTGGTTGAGATCGGCGCTACCCTCGTCGCCGCGTCCGTCACCGTTCAGATCGACCCAGTTGTAACCGTCCGTGCTCATCGATGTGTCCCCTCGCTAGGCCGCCGGTGGTCCGGACTGGCTCGTTGAATACCTATCGGATGGCCGTCCGGCCGGCTTTGTTCCCGCGAGTCAGGCCAAGCTCGTGACCAGCGCGTCCTTCAACATCCGCCGCGCCCGGTTCAGCCGGCTCTTCACCGTCTGCACCCCCACGCCCTGCTGGACCGCGATCTCGTCATAGCTGAGGTCGCAGAGCTCCCGCAGCACCAACGCGGTGCGAAAGGGCGGCGACAGCTGGGCCAGAGCGGCGTGCACCAGGTCGGCATCGGCCACCTGGTCGGAGAAGTCGCGGGTGGGGGTCTCGGGAATGTCCTCGACCGGTTCCGGCTGGCGGCGGCGAGCGATGGCCAGCGCCGCGTTGGCCGCGATCCGGTACAACCAGGTCGACACCGCCGCCTCACCACGGAACGAGTCGAGGTGGTGCCACGCCGCGGTCAGCGCATCCTGGACCGCGTCCTCGGCGTCGAACTGGTTGCCGGCGATCCGGTAGCACACCGACCAGAGCATCCGGCGATGCCGGGTCACCAGCTCGGCGAAGGCAAGCTGGTCACCGTCTCGGGCCAACCCGATCAACGCTGAATCTGGCACGTCCACCGACGCGACACCCCTTATATACAAGAATTCTCGGTGCCTCGGTTCGGGGGGCGACCGCGGCGATATCGGGACCATAGCAGGGCACAGCCACTCGATATCGGCACTTGGAGGAATTGCAACGAACCCCGGTGAAGATTGTTGCGAATCCCCGGGAACATTCTGCTGCGCCGCACACTCACAACCAGCAGGGATGATCACGAGCAAGGGGGTAGCGATGCAGTATCGACTGAGCATCGACTTCGGTACGACCAACACGGCGGCATCGGTGCAGGTGCCCGGCGGGGAGCCGCGACCACTGCGGCTGGGCACGCGTTCTGACAGCATTCCGTCGGGGGTGACCCTGTACGGCGGAAACCTCGTCGTCGCCGAGGAAGCGGCCCGGCTGGCGCTGCTCGATCCGTCGGCCCACGAGCCGACGCCCAAACGGCGGCTGAGCGAGCAGTCCATCGCCCTCGGCGGCCAGCTCGTCCAGCCCAAGGCCCTGGTCAGCGCGCTACTGGCCCGGGTCCTGCAGACCGCCAGCCGGCGGATGAACGGCACCTGGCCGGAGCAGACGATCCTCTCGCACCCCCAGACCTGGGCAGATCCGCGGCGCGAGCTGTTGGTCCAGGCCGCGGTGGACGCCGGCCTGCCGGCGGCCAGCATCGTGCTGGTCAGCGAGCCGGTCAGTGCCGCCTGGCACTATGCGGCCACGACCGAGATCCGGCCCGGCGACCGGATTGCGGTGGTCGACTTCGGCGGTGGCACCTTCGACGTCGCCGTGTTGAGCCGGGTGGACCAGGCCGGACCGGGCGGATCGGGCTTCCAGGTGTTGTCCCGCGACGGCATCGACCCGCTAGGCGGCCACGACTTCGACGACCTGCTCTATGGCTGGGTCTTGCGTCAGCTGCAGCTGGTCGGCCGCACCGACGTCATCGACCGGCTCGAATCACCCGCCGGCCTCGCCGCCCAGCTCACGCTGCGTGAGCAGATCCGGGAGGCCAAGCACGCGCTGTCGGACTACCAGAGCGCACCGGTCATGGTGATCGTGGGTGAGTTCAGCACGCAGCTGATCATCACCACAGCCGAGTTCGAGGCCATGATCAAGGGCCAGATCGACACGGCGGTCGAGCTGGCCGGGCGCACGATCTCGGCCGCCGGCGACGGTCGGGACGGCATGGAGTCGTTGCGGCACCTGTTCCTGACCGGCGGCTCCAGCCTGATCCCGCTGGTCCAGCGCGAGTTCCAGCAGCTGACCGGCGGCAAGGTGGGCACCATCGACGATCCCAAGCAGGTCACCAGTCTGGGCGCCCTCTCGGCCCCCGACCTGCTGCCCACCGGAGCTGGCGTGCCGGTCGGCCCGCCCCGGTCGCAACCCACGCCGCCGGCCTTCCCGGCCTTTCCCGCGACCCCACCGGGGTTCCCACCTCTGGACACGGTGCCGATCCCGACCCCGGTCGGCCCCGACGCCACCAAGGTGGGGTGGCCGCAGAGTGCCGATGAGCAGCCCACCTCGCCGCTGCCGACCACCCCGACCATCCCGACCCGACCGCCGGGTGAGCGCAAGAAGAAGTCGCGTACGGTCTGGATCACGATCGCCGCCCTGCTCGCCCTGCTGCTGATCGGCGGCTCCGGTGTCGCCGTGGCGATGTACCTGAGGGGACAGAACCCGGAGCCCGGGCCGGGATCGTCGACCCCGGCCACTCCCACTCCCCGCGGACCGACGCCCGGTTCCACGCCCGGCACCCCGGGCGGCTCGACCACCCCGGAGAGCCCGACGAGCCCGACCACGCCCGAGCCCGGCACCTGTGACGCCAGCCTGTCGACGGCCCAGTGCACGCTCGCCAAGTCGCTGACCATGCTGGAGCTGGAGAGCTGCACGGCTCAGAGCAGCAGCGAGTTCTTGACCTGCCGGCCGGCCACGCTCGGCTCGGCGGACCCGTCCACCTACATCTACGTGCGCCAGTACGCCGACAACGCGACCCTGGTCAGCGACGCCGACTTCTACTTCAACGACTACCACGAGGGCCTGGCCAGCGACGTCGGCGAGAAGCTCGACGACCCGCCGGCCAAGACCACCTGGCACGTGGAAAGCAAGCCGGACCAGAAGCTGGGCCTGGTCTACGCGGTGGTCACGGCGTACAACGAACCCACCATTCTCTGGTCGGTCGACGCCACGAACGTACTGCTGATCGCCCAGGCGAAGGAAGGCAAGTTCAGCTCGCTGCTGGCGTGGTGGCGTGAGTGAGACCGGGCCCCAGGTCGCACCGTCCCCCCTCGACCAGGCCCTGACCGCGGTCCGGCAGCTGACCCAGGCCGTCCGGGGCCGGCTCGCCCCGGACCAACGACGGCACGCCGACTCGATCCTGACCGGACTGGACGGTCCCGTACGGGTCAAGGTCGTCGGCCGCGTCAGCACCGGCAAGTCGACCCTGATCAACGCCCTGGTCGGCCGGCGGATCGCCGCCACGGCGGCTCAGGACTGCACCACGGTCGCCACCAGCTACAGCTACGGCGCCCCGGATCGTACGGTCGCCGTGCTGGCCGATGGCACCGAGCGACAGACCGGCTTCGGCTTCGACGACCGGGATGCGCTGGTGGCCGACGACGTGCGGCACCTGCGGGTGCTGCTGGCTTCCGGCCTGCTGCGCCACTTCACCCTGATCGACACCCCGGGCCTGATGCCGACCTCGGCTCAACGCCCGCTGTCCGACGGCACCGACCTGGATGCCGACGTGCTGGTCTACGTGTTCCGCGGCGCGCTGCGCACCGACGACGCCGAGGTCGTCGAGGAGTTCCGCTCAGCCACCGGCGGTCAGCTCCCGCTCTCGGCCGCCTGCATCGGGCTGCTGTCCCACGCCGACAACTTCGGGGCCGGACCGTGGGGCGAGCACGACCCGTTGCAGCAGGCCCAACGGGCCGCGGAGCGTCTCCAGCAGGCGCTGCCCGGGCGGTTCTCCGCCATCTTGCCGGTGTGCGGGCTGCTGGCTGAGACCGTACGGATCGGTGCGCTCACCGAGTCCGATGCCCGTGCGCTGCACTCGGTGCGTGAGCTGGACCCGATGCAGCTGGAGTACCTCGACCAGCTTCCGCCGCCCGAGGGCATCGATGCCGACGCCGTACGCCGCGTCCGCGCCCTGGTCGGAGGCTACGGACTTCGCCACGGTGCCGAGCACAGTCACTCGGCGGCGAGCCTGCTCTCGTGGATGCTTGAGCGGTCGGGTCTGCCGGCCGTCGAACGCCATCTCGGTCGCGAGCTGCTGCCCGTGGTGCAACGTGGCCGGGCCGAACGGGCGCTGACCCAGCTGACCCAGCTGAGCGGGCGGCACGACATCGACTCCCGGATCCAGGCGATGATCGAGGACCTGGTGGCCGGGCCCGAGTTCCAGCCGCTCCGGGAGTACCGGGCCTACCGAAGCCTGCTGCAGCAGTGCCCCGACAGCCCGCTGATCGCCGAGCTGGCGGCCATGATGGCCACACCGGGCGACCATGAGCCGCTGTCGGCGGCCGAGCTGGTCCGGCTGGCCTCCCAGTACCAGGGGCGGGTCGTGCTCGCTCGACGGGGCGCCGAAGCCGAGGCGGCCCGGACCATGTCGACCTCGCTCCTCCATCGAGCCCAGCGCGTCGGCCGCCCACCCACGGGCCCAGACCACAACCGGATCGACAAAGGTAGGCGGCGATGACTGACGACAGCGCAGGATCCGAAACCATGCCCTTCGACCTGCACGCCCTGCTGCAGGCGCCCGAACCCGATGCCGAGTTCTGGGCGGGAGCGATCAGCCGGGCGGTCAGCTCCACCCCGGCCGAGGCCCAGTCCGAGCTGGTGTTCGGCCTAGTTGGGGACTCCTACGTTGCTGGCAGCGACCACCTCGACGATGCCGGCGATGACCAAGACCAGCCGGATCGCTCCGACGATGAGACCGACGGGGGCTTCACGGATCGGGCCTCGGCCGACGACCCGTCCGACCGAGCGGACGACTGGCTCTCGGCACCGTCGCACCCGATCGACCCTGACCAGCTGACCCACCCCGACTTCCCGCCCATCAGTGACGTCCCGACCAACAGTGACCTCCCGACCAACAGTGACGACCACGACCCGTGGACGTGACCGGATCGGCCACGAGCGCCGGGCCGCAGACGGGCGCCGACGCCGAGCGGGACGCGCTGATCCGGACGATCAACCGGGTCAACGGCGCCCTGGTCACCGCTCAGGCCTCACTGAAGAGCCTGGGCCGGCCCGACTCCGCCGAGCTGGCCTGGCGTCAAGCCAGCCGGCGCACGTTGTCCCGGATCGTCGTGGTCGGTGAGACCAAACGTGGCAAGAGCAGTCTCGTCAACGCCCTCGCCGGAGCCGGCGAGCTGTCTCCGGTCGGAGCCGAGGAGACCACCGCGACCTACGTCAGCCTGATTCCTGACCCGGAGGCGACTGAGGTGACTCGCGCGGAGGCGCTGCTCGCCGACGGCACCAGGCTGCCGCTGGCGGTCGCCGACATCGCTCGCCATGCCGACCTGAGTCAGCCGGGTCAGGCCGGGGTCCCGGTCGGCGTGGACGTGTACGTCCCGCCCGGCCCCTTGGGCAGCGTGGTGCTCACCGACACGCCTGGCGTGGGCAGCCTCCGCGGCAGCCAGGCCGAGGTGACGCGCCGGACCGCGGCTGACGGGGGCGCACTGCTCTTCGTCGTCGACGCCGGTTCACCGATGTCTCAGCCCGAGCTCGAGTTCCTGACCGAGTGCGCGGCCTCGGTGGAGTTCGTGGTGGTGGCCGTGACCATGATCGACAAGTACCCGCAGTCGGCGGCCGAGATGGTCGAGCACGTGCACCGCCAGCTCGCTCGACACTCGACCCGGGCCGGCCGCTACCCCGTCGTCGGGGTGTCAGCGCCGGCCGCGCTCAAGGCCCAGTCAATGCCGCCCGGCGACCTGCGCGACCGGCTGCTGAGCTTCTCGGGCATCCCGGCCCTGGTCGAGCGGCTCAGCGTCGTGGCCGCCCAGCGCCGGGTGATGGGCTCGGTCAACGGACTTCGCACCTGTCGGTCCGCCGTCGACTCGCTGCTGGCCGAGGCCGCGCTGAGCCGTCGCTCCGCCGCGCCCGATGCCGCCTCCGCCCCGGACCTGCTACGACGTCAGGCTGAGCTCAAGGAGCTGCAGGGGACCAAAGCCCGCTGGCGGCTGGATCTGGACCGCGACACCCAACGGCTGCGCAGCGACCTGGTTCGCGGCATCGCCGACCGGCTGGACGAGCTCAGCGAGAGCTGGCGGGTGCAGGTCGAGAAGTCGCCGCTGCTGGGCGGCATGGACTTCCGCCGCCGGTTGTGCCTGCAGATGGCTGCCGACTATCAGCTGCTCCGCCAGGATCTGGCCACCCAGCTGATCACCCGGCTGACGACCATGCTGACCGACCTGTTCGCTCCCGAGCCGGTGCCCCCGGCCGTCACCGCGATGCTCGACGGTGGCAGCACCCGGCAGCACAAGGACATCACCCTGAATCGCACCAAGACGGGTCTGGGGGACCCGGGGGTGCTGATCTCCGGCGCCATGGGTGGCCGGCTGGCCTGGGCCGGCGCCTCCCACCTGGCCGGGGCCGGGGTGGCCGGGTTGAGCATGCCCATGCTGGCCCCGCTGGTGGTGGTCGGCGCAGCCGGCTGGTTGGCCTTCAACTGGTTGTTCCGCAACCAGCGGGTGGACCGCCAGACCCTGCTCAGTGAGCTCAACCGCAACCTGGGCGCCGAGCGGGCCGGGCTGGTCGAGCAGCTGGACGGCCAGCTCCGCGAGGTCCGGCCGGAGATCATCGTGTTCTTCGAGGAGCACCTGGTCGAGCAGCAACGTCGGATCCAGCTCGCCCTCAACCAGTTGAAGGTCGCACAGACGGCCAGCGCCGAGGAGCAGCGGGCCGGTGTGGCGGTGGTCGACGCGAAGATCGCCGAGCTCACCACCCTGGGTCGCCAGATCGACGACGCCATCAGCTTGGCCACCCGGGTCCGGCCGGGAACAAAGTAGTCCCGTACTCCATCTGAACCAATGACGCATCCGTGAAGGGAAAGGGCTAGACATGAGCGACATCGAGTGGACCGACCTGGGCAACGGAGCGTACTCCGCTGACACCGACCACAACGGCAATCCCGACGTGCTGGCCGTCGACACCTCTGGGGACGGCACGGTCGACGTGTACCTCACCGAGGAGGGCAACGGCAAGTACCTGATGAGCGTGGACCGAGACGGCGACGGCACGTTCGAGGACGAGGTCAGCCTCACCCGAGCCGACATGGAAGAGCTGGTCCCGTCCGCGCTCGAGATCCTCGACCCGCACGATGCCGACAACGGCGACGTGCCCGACCGCCCGCAGCCCGGCCCGGAGACCGACGTGGACCCCGGTCAAGACGTCGACCCCGGCACCGATCCCGCGGACCCGGCGACCGATCCCCAAGATCCCGACGGCGGCACCGACTACCCGGACGTGGTCGTGGACGGGCAGATCATCGGCGACCCGGTCGGCGACTCGCAGTTCTGGTTCCAGCAAGCTGCCAACGGCTTCTGCTTGCCGGCGTCGGTGGCGCAGATCATTTCCGAATACACCGGGGTCGACTACACCAACGAGTCGACCTTCGTGGAATGGGCCAACCAGGAGCACCTCTTCGTGGTCGGGCCGGACGGAGTCCCCGGCATCCAGTTCCAAGACGGCGTGGCCCTGCTGGAGAAGGCCGGTGTCCCGGCCACCCTCGAGGTGGGCGACCTGAACAGCCTGGCGGAGGATCTTGCCGAAGGCCGCGGGATCGTGCTGTTCATCGACAGCGGGGAGATCTGGGAGGGCGAGGCCACCGAGGACAACGCCCCCGATCACGCGGTTGTGGTGACCGGTATCGACACCGAGCGCGGCACCGTCATCTTGTCGGATCCGGGTAGCCCTGATGGCAACCTCGAGGAGGTCCCGATCGAGACGTTCATGGACGCCTGGGCCGACTCCGAGTACTCCATGATCGTCTGTGACCAGCCGGCCCCGGACACCGATGCGTTGACCGACGTCCAGACCGACGTCGCGGTGGCCAACGCCTTGGACCGCAGCGCCGGTTGGGCTCTGCTCCCGGTCACCTTGCCCGAGGCGGCGCTGGCCCCGGCCCACCGGTCCCAGTGACCGACACGGCCTCGCCGGCTGCGACGACCTGGATCCCCCCGTCCTCGTCGCCCGGCGGCCCGCCCGGGGAAGGGCGGACGACGACCTCGACGCCGGCGGCCGTGCCCCGGCCGACGCCGAGCGGAGAGGCGCGCCCCTCTCAGGCCCCCTCGGAGTCCACCGTCGGGCCGACCCCCACCGAGTCATCGGTGGGGGTTCCCCAGGTTCCCCCCGATGTTCGGGTCGATGCCGACGGGGGCTGGTCGATTCTGGTCGTCGTGCTGGTGGCGGTGGCCATCGCTCTGCTGGCCGCGGCGATCGTCGGCTTTCTCGTCTGGCGGCGCCGCGAGCGGGAGCGCGACGACGCGGACCTGGCCACCGCTCCCCCGGCCAGCCCTGGCCAGGACGCGACTGTCGGATCGTACGGCGGGGCGGTGCTGGCCCCGGTGGATCTCGCGGCGGTCGACCAGCTGGTCCGCCGCTACGACCTCGCGACCACCGACCCCGAGCGGGCCCGGGTCGCCGACGAGCTCGGACGAGCCGGGGTGCTGATGGCCGACGTCGTTCCGGGCGCCCCGATCGACCCGCTGCGCCACAACGTGGTCAGCGTGACCTCAGGCGCCGGCGGGGTGCCGGGCACCGTGGCCGAAGTCATCAGGCCCGGCTGGCAGCTCGGCGACCGGGTGATCCGGCCGGCCGACATCAGCGCGTACGCCCCATAGCCGGGCAGTCAGGAGATGACCGGCTCGATGATCAGCCCCGGATCACGGACGGCGATCTCGCCGCTCAGGATCTGCTCGGCGTAGTGGCAGGCGACCCTGCGTCCCGGTGCCGGCGCGATCTCGCGCATCGCCGGCTCCTCGGTGTCGCACCGGGTCGGCTGGCGGAACGGGCAGCGGGTGTGGAAGCGGCAGCCCTTCGGCGGGTTCGCCGGGCTCGGCAGGTCGCCCTTGAGCAGGATGCGTTCCCGCCGGTCCTCCACCACCGGGTCCGGGATCGGGATCGCCGACATCAGCGCGATCGTGTACGGGTGCAGCGGCTGCTCGTAGAGGGCGTCGCTGAGCGCCTCCTCGACGAGGCGACCCAGGTACATCACCCCGATCGTGTCGCTGATGTGCCGGACCACGGCCAGGTCGTGGGCGATCACGATGTAGGTCAACCCCAGCAGGTCCTGCATCTTCTCCAGCAGGTTGATCACCTGGGCCTGGACCGAGACGTCGAGCGCACTCACCGGCTCGTCGGCGATCACCAGGTCCGGGTTCAAGATCATCGCGCGGGCGATGCCGATCCGCTGCCGCTGGCCGCCGGAGAACTCGTGCGGGTACTTGGCCAGCGCCGCTCGCGGCAGGCCGACCACCTCGAGCATCGCGGCGTCTTGGCCAGATGCGCCTTGCCCGAGTTGCCGCCGAACTCCTGGGTGCCGGTCCGCCGCGACAGCCCGTGCACCCGATCAGCGGCTCGCTCAGCAGACTCTCCACCGACTGCCGCGGGTCCAGGCTGGCCAGCGGATCCTGGAAGATCATCTGCATCCGACGCCGAAGCAGCCGCAGCGGCTCGCCTTGCAGCCCGCTCAAGTCCTGGCCGTCGAAGACCACCGTGCCGCCGGTCGGCTGCTCCAATCGCAGGATCGCCCGGCCCAGGGTCGACTTGCCGCAGCCCGACTCACCCACCAGCCCGTACGTCTCGCCGCGGGTGATGTCGAGGTCGACGCCATCGACGGCGCGCACGTGACCCACCGTCCGGTCGAAGACCAGGCCCCGCTTGATCGGGAAGTGGACCTGCAGGCCACGACCTCGCAGCAGCACCTCACTCATGCGCTCCTCTGCAGTCGCCTCGGACCTCGGGCGCGGGATGGACGCAGCGCACGTGGTGCTCCCGCGGCCCCATGGGCTCAGCTCGAGGTCGTCGACTACGCAGTCGTCGTCGGCGAACCGGCAGCGCGGCGCGAATGCACAGGCTTTGGACCAGGCGATGGTGTCCCGCGGCGTGCCCGGGATGGGTGCAGCGGATCACCGCGCGGAGCGTCGAGCCGCGGGATCGAGTTCAGCAGGCCGTGGGTGTAGCGGTGCCGCGGATGTTCGAACAGCTCTCGGCGCGTGGCCGACTCGACCACCCGGCCGGAATACATCACGTTGACGAAGTCGCACAGACCGGCGACCACCCCCAGATCGTGGGTGATCATCACCATCGCGGTGCCGAGATCGTTCACCAGCTCCTTGAGCAGCTCCAGCACCTGGGCCTGGATGGTGACGTCGAGAGCGGTGGTCGGCTCGTCGCAGATCAGCAGGGCCGGCTTGCAGGCCAGCGCGATGGCGATCAACGCCCGCTGGCGCATGCCGCCGGACAGCTGGTGTGGATACTCGCGCAGCCGGCGCCGGGGATCCGGGATGCCACAGCGACGAAGCAGGTCCTCAGCCTCATCCGTTGGCGGCGGCCCGGCGAGATGTCCTGATGCCGCAGTCAGCACCTCGGTCACCTGCAGGCCGACCGGGACCACCGGGTTCAACGAGCTCATCGGGTCCTGGAAGACCATGGCCAGCTCCCGGCCGCGCAGGTCGGACAGCGCTCGGTCATCCATCGTCAACAGGTTCTGGCCGCGGTAGATCGCCTCACCGGTCATCTTGCACGCCCCGCGTCGGGCAGCAGGCCCATCATCGCCATCGAGGTGACCGACTTGCCGCTCCCGGACTCCCCGACGATGCCGACGACCTCGCCCGGCTTGACGTGAACGACACCCCGTCCACCGCCCGGGTCGGCCGACCACCCCGACGCTGGAAGGTGACGCTCAGGTTCTTCACCTGCGAGAAGCACCTGGTTGCGGTCGACGGGCTCGCGGACGGCTTTGCCGGAAACGTGGGCGTCGTGCTCATGATCATCTCCTCGACTTCGGATCGAGTGCCTCGCGCAATGACTCACCGAGCAGGGTGAAGCCCAGCGCGGTGATGGCGATGCAGACACCAGGAAGCAGGGCCAGGTGGGGATCGCTCTGCAGCCGGTCCTGGGCCTTGACCAGCATCCGGCCCCACTCGGCGGTCGCCGGGTTGCCCGGGCCCAAGACCCAGGTAGGACAGGGCGGCGACCTCGATGATCGCGGTGGCCAGAGTCAGGGTCGCCTGCACGATCACCGGGCCCAGGAGTTGGGTAGCACGTGGCTCATGACGATCGTTCGGCGCTTGAGCCCGAGCGAGAACGCGGCCAAGACGTAGTCCTGGTTGCGTTGTGCGAGCATCGAGCCACGCAGCAGCCGGGCGAAGATCGGTACCTGAGCCGCCCCGATCGCGATCATGATCGCGCTCGGTCGCTGTCCGAGCACCGCAGCGATGCTCACCGCCAGCAGCAGACACGGAATCGACAGCAGAATGTCGACGACCCGCATCACCAGCGTGTCGACCCAGCGCCCGATACCCGCCGGCGAGCGTGCCGAGAACGGCCCCCCCGAGCAGACCGAGCGCTGTGGAGACGACGCCGATGATCAAGGACTGCCGGCCGCCGTAGATCAGCTGGGTGAACAAGTCGGAGCCGAAGGGGTCCAGACCCAGCAGGTGCTCGGGCGATCGGCCGGGCACGCTGCTCGGCGTCACCTGGTGATCCACTGGCTCTTGGCCGGTTCGTACGGGGCGATCAGCGGAGCGACAGACGGACCACCACGAAGAGCGCCAGCACGATCACGGCCCCGATGATCGCCGACGGGTTGCGCCGCAGCCGCTGGAACGCGCCGCGCCACAAGCTGGTCCCCCGCTCGTCGACTGAGCGAGTCGCTCATCAAGTCGCGTCAACGACTGCGGACGGCCGGCTTAGGCCGGGTCGAGCACGCTCATCTGGTCCTCAGTCTCGGGTCGATGACGCCGTACAGCAGGTCGACGACCAAGTTGATCAGGGCGTAGATGACGGCGATGAACAAGATGAACCCCTGCAGCACGGCGAAGTCCAGGCCGCTGATGGCGTCGAACAGATAGGACCCGATGCCGTTGAAGGCGAAGACCGACTCGGTCAGCACCGCACCGGCCAGCAGCGCCCCGGTCTGCAGGCCGATCGTGGTGGCGACCGGCAGCATGGCGTTGCGCAGCACGTGCCGGCGGGTGATCAGCAGCGGGGCCAGCCCCTTGGACCGGGCCGTACGGACGTAGTCCTCGTTGAGCACGTCGATCACCGACGCCCGGGTCATCCGGACGATGATCGCCAGCGGGATCGAGCCCAGGGCGACCGCGGGCAGGATCAGGTGGGTGATCGCGTTCCAGGACGCATCCCACTCCCGGGTGAGCAGTCCGTCGAGGACGTAGAAGTTGGTGATGTGGGTGGCGTCGATCCGCGCGTCCTGCCGGCCCGACGTCGGCAGGAAGGCCAGCACGTGCAGCGGTCCGGGGATGCCGATGGCGAAGACGATCTTGAGCAGGTAGGCCAGCACGAAGACCGGCACCACGACCCCGAGCAGCGACCCGGCCACGAAGATCCGGTCCAGCCAGCCGCCGGCCCGCTTGGCGGCCAGGTAGCCGATCGGGATGCCGAGACACGATCGCGAAGATCAGCGCCGCCACGGACAGCTCGACCGTGGCCGGGAACCGTTCCACGAACGTCCCGAGCACCGGCAGCCCGGTCCGCGGCGACGTTGCCGAAGTCGCCCCGGATCAGCCGACCCATGTAGGTCAGGTACTGGGTGGAGCAGCGGCTTGTCGAAGCCGTACAACGCGTTCAGCCGGCGATCGCCTCCGGGCGTGGCCTTATCGCCAAGCAGGGCCCGGGCCGGGTCCCCGGGCAGAGCCCGCAGCCACAAGAACAGCAACAGCTCAGCCCGAAGAGCACCGGCACCATCAACAGCAGGCCGCCGGAGGCATGAACCTCAGCGCGACCTGGGTGTCATTCGAGTCACCGGGTGACCGTGACGTTGTTCCAGACCTCGTCCTGGATCGGGCTGGCCACGTAGCCCTGGACGCCCTTGCGAACGCCAGCGACGGAGCCGGGTGGGCGATCGGCACGCCCGGGGCGTAGTCGGCGATCTCGGCATTGATCTTCTTGTACATCGGGATCTGCTCCGCCTGGGTCGGCAGCTCGCGCGCCTTGCGAGGTCCTCGAACAGCTTCGGGTTGTCGAAGCCCCACTCGTTCTGACTTCCCACCGAAGAACACGCCGATGAAGTTGTCCGGGTCGTTGTAGTCGCCGGTCCAACCCAGCAGGTGGATGTCGTGCTTGTCCGCGCCGGCCGCCACCCTGGACCATGTCAAGGTAGTCCGGGCTCCACTTGGCCGCAACCGGCGTGATCGTGATGCCGGCCTTCTCCAGCTGCGACTTGATCACCGCGAAGGTGTCCTCGGGAGCGGGCATGTACGGCCGGGAGACGCCGGTGGGGTAGGCGAACTTAAGGGTCGAGGTTCTCCTGGCCGGCCTCCTTGAGCAGCGCCTTGGCCTTCTCGACGTCGTAGGGATACTCCTTGACAGCGTCGTTGTAGCCGGCCACGGTGTTGGGCATGAACTCCTTGGCCGGGACCGAGCCGTCGGGCAGCGAGGACTTGACCACGGCGGCCTTGTCGACGGCGTAGTTGATGGCCTGGCGTACGCGCACGTCCTGCAAGCGCCTTGTTCTTCTGGTTCATGCCCAGGTACAAGATGTTGAAGGCCGGGCGGTTGAGATCTGGAAGCCGGCCTGCTTCAGCGGTTGCACATCGGCCGGCCCGACCAGGTCGTAACCGTCGATGTTGCCGGCCTGAAGCTCCTGGGTGCGCGCCTTGGCGTCAGAGATGGTGCGGATGATCACTCGCGGCGACCTTGGCCTTCTCGCCCCAGTAGTCGTCGTTACGAACCAGAGTGACCGGCTGGCCGCGGTCCCACTTCTCGAACTTGAACGGGCCGGTGCCGGTTGGGTGCTCGGTGGCGTACGCGGAGAACCGCGACGTCCGTCTCGCGTGCCCGCTCGGTGTTGTCGGCGTCGTACTGCTTCATGGCGGCCGGGCTCTGCATCGAGAAGGCCGGCAGGGTCATCGCCTGGACGAAGCCGGCGAACGGGCTCTTCAGCTTGACCGTGGCCTTGTCGGCGCCCTCGGCGGCGCAGGAGTCGTAGATGCCGCCGGTCTTGCCGGTCTTGAAGCCCTTGAACAGCAGCTCTGTAGTAGTAGCTGATGTTCTCGTTCTGGTTGAGACCCGGTCCAGTTGTACCAGCGGTCGAAGTTGGTGCAGACGGCCGCGGCGTTGAAGTCGGTCCCGTCGTGGAACTTGACCCCTCGACGCAGCGTGAACGTGTAGGACTTGCCGTCCTTGGAGGCCTCCCACTCGGTCGCCAGCAGCGGCTCCAGGTCGGTGGTGCCCGGCTTGGTGCCGACCAGCCCCTCGAACATCTGGCGCGCGGGGCGGAACGTCTCACCGTCACTGGCCAGGGCCGGATCGAGCATCGCCGGGTCGGACGAGGCGGCGAAGACGAAGTCGCCACCCCCGGACCCGTGCTCGCCTCGCCGCTGGTGTCCCGCTCGCTCTGGGCGCAGGACGCCAGCGGACGCCGCTAGGGCCACCGAAGCCAGCACGGCCAGGCTTTTCGTGAACAACTTTTTCGAACTCAGCATCACACCTCTTAATTTGCGGGCAACGCCCCCGGAGCGCCTCAGAACTTGCTGTGGAGTTGGCGAGCGGTTGCCGGTCCATGGCTCGAAAAAGACACTATCCCAAGCCCTGCGGGAAAAGCAGGAGGCAGCGCAGATGCAATGAAGCAGTAACCCGCGCTGAGAATCCAGCGCCAGCCGGGATCGACGCGAAGTCAGCAGCCGTGGAGGGCGGCGGCGGGACCACCGAGCGCTGGATTTTCAGCGCGCGTCGATGACGACCAGGGCGTCGCGGTGCACGACGGTGCGGTCGTAGCCGGTCCCCAGCTCGGCGGCCAGCTCGTGGGTGCTCCGGCCGAGCAGGGCGGGCAGCTCGTCGGCGTCGTAGTTGACCAGACCTCGGGCGACGACGGCACCGTCCGGGCCGACCAGGTCGACCGGCTCCCCGGCGGAGAAGTGGCCGTGGACCGCGGTCACTCCAGCGGGCAGCAGGGAGGCCTTGCGCTGGACCAGCGCGCGGACCGCACCGGCGTCCAGGACCAGCGACCCGCGGGCGTCGCTGGCGTGCCGCAACCACAGCAGCCGGGTCGGCCGGCGCTTCCCGGTCGGATGGAACAAGGTGCCGACCGTCTCGCCCGCGAGCGCCGCGCCGGCGTTCGCCGCCGTGGTCAGGACCACCGGGATCGCGGCCGAGGTGGCGATCCGGGCGGCGTCGACCTTGGTCACCATGCCGCCGGTGCCGATGGCCGAGCCCCGGGTGGCGATGTCGACCTCGGCCAGATCCGCCTCGCCGTGCACGTCGGTGATCCGCCGGGCTCCCGGCGTCGAGGGGTTCGCCGTGTAGAGCGCGTCGACGTCGCTGAGCAGGATCAAGGCGTCGGCGTGCACCAGGTGGGCGACCAGCGCGGCCAGCCGGTCGTTGTCGCCGAACCTGATCTCGTGGGTGGCCACGGTGTCGTTCTCGTTGACGATGGGCACCACGCCGAGCTCGAGCAACCGCTGGAACGTGCGGTGGGCGTTGCGGTAGTGGCCGTGGCGGGTGACGTCGTCGACGGTCAGCAGCACCTGGCCGACCCGCAGTTCCTGCATCCCGAACAGGTGGGTGTAGTAGCCCATCAGCAGGCCCTGGCCGACCGAGGCGGCGGCTTGCTGGGTGGCGAGGTCACGCGGCCGGGACTTCAAGGTGAGCGGCGCCAACCCGGCCGCGATCGCCCCGGACGAGACGAGCACAACCTCTCGACCGGCCCGCCGCGCCGCTGCCAGCGCGTCGACCAGGGCTTCGATCTGGGCCGGGTCGATGCCACCCTCGGTGCTGGTGAGCGAGGAGGAGCCGACCTTGACCACGACCCGGTGCGCGCCGGCGATCGAGTCGCGGAGCTCAGTCGGGCTACTCATCATCGGGGGCGTGGTAGGCCCGGTCCTTCTCCCGCCGGCGCTGGGCGGCCGGCCGCTCGGACTCGAACCGCTGGTCCTCACCGCGACGGCTCAAGATTTCGGCACCGATGTCGATCTGCGGGGCGAAGTCGAACACGACCGCTTCGGCGCCGCCGATGGCCACCCCATCGCCGGCTCGGGCGCCGAGCTCGAGCAGCTTGTCCTCGATGCCGATCCGGTTGAGCCGGTCGGCCAGGTAGCCGACCGCCTCGGCGTTGTTGAAGTCGGTCTGGCGCACCCAACGCTCGGGCTTCTCACCGCGGACCCGCCACAGCTCGCCGTCGGCCTTGATCGTGAACTCGTCCTTGGCCCCGACCGGCTTGGGGCGGAGCACGATCCGGGCCGGTTCGGGGGCGGGCAGCGCCGCCCGGCGGGCCGCGACCAGCTCGGACATGGCGAACATCAGGCCCTGCAGCCCGTGGCCGTTCTTGGTGGAGATCTCGAACACCTGCAGGCCCCGGGCCCGCAGGTCCGCCGCGACCATCTCGGCCAGCTCGTACGCGTCGGGGATGTCGACCTTGTTCAGGGCCACCAGCCGCGGCCGGTCCTCCAAGCCACCGTGCGCACTCAGCTCCGCCTCGATCACGTCGAGGTCGGTCAACGGGTCGCGACCGGGCTCGAAGGTGGCGCAGTCGATCACGTGGACCAGCGCGGCACATCGCTCGATGTGGCGCAGGAAGTCGTGTCCGAGACCGCGACCCTCGCTGGCCCCCTCGATCAGGCCGGGTACGTCGGCCACGGTGTAGGTCACGTCGCCGGCGACGACGACGCCCAGGTTGGGGATCAAGGTGGTGAACGGGTAGTCGGCGATCTTGGGTCGGGCCCGGGAGATGGCCGCGACCAGGGAGGACTTCCCGGCACTGGGGAACCCGACCAGGCCGACGTCGGCGACGACCTTGAGCTCCAGGGTGACGATCCGGACCTCACCCTCCTCGCCGAGCAGGGCGAAGCCGGGTGCCTTGCGGGCGGCCGAGGCCAGAGCGGCGTTGCCGAGCCCACCGCGCCCACCCTGGGCGACGACGAGCTCGGCGCCCTCGCCGGTCAGGTCGGCCAGGGACTCGCCCGTCTCGGCGTCGAGAACCACCGTGCCGTCCGGGACGGGCAGGATGATGTCGTCGCCGGTGGCGCCGTTGTTGTGGTCGCCGCGGCCGGGCTGACCGTTGGTGGCCTTGCGGTGCGACTGGCGGTGGTAGTCGACCAGGGTGGTCAAGGAGGTGTCGACCCGCAGGATCACCGATCCGCCGCTGCCGCCGTTGCCGCCGTCGGGCCCGCCGAGGGGCTTGAACTTCTCCCGGTGCACCGAGGCACAGCCGTGACCGCCGTTGCCGCCGTACACGTGCAACGTGACCTGGTCGACGAAGCTGGGAATGGCCATGCGGTGCCTCCTTCCGGGAAGGTCGAGCTGGAAAACAAGAAAGGGTGGCCCAGGAGGGCCACCCTTCTCGGTCGTACGAGGTCTGGATCAGACCGAAGCGGGCGCCTCGGCTGGGACCAGGATGTTCACGACGCGACGGCCACGCTTGGTGCCGAACTCGACGTGACCGGGGCGCAGGGCGAAGAGGGTGTCGTCGCCGCCGCGGCCGACGCCGTCGCCGGGGTGGAAGTGGGTGCCGCGCTGACGCACGATGATCTCGCCGGCGTTGACCAGCTGGCCACCGAACCGCTTCACGCCGAGGCGCTGGGAGTTCGAGTCGCGACCGTTACGGGTGGACGATGCGCCCTTTTTGTGTGCCATGTCTGCCTCAGCTCTCGATCCCGGTGACGCGGACCTGGACGTAGTGCTGACGGTGTCCCTGGCGCTTGCGGTATCCGGTCTTGTTCTTGTACTTCAGGATGTGGATCTTCGGACCCTTGGTGGCACCGAGCACCTCGGCGGTCACGGTGACCGAGCTCAGGGCCGAGGCCGTCGAGAGGACGGACTCACCGTCGACGAGCATCAACGGCTGCAGGTTGAGGCTCTCGCCCACCGCGCTGTCGGTCTTGTCGATCTCGAGAACGTCGCCCACGCTGACCTTGTGCTGGCGGCCGCCACTACGCACGACTGCGTACACGCCTGACCTACTCTCTTCGAAGTTCATCTGGTGTGGTGCTCCGCCACACACGAGCCTTGGTTGCGAGGCTCAGGGACCGGGACACCGGAAAGCGTACGCCGCAGCGCACACCGAGGGTCAACATTACGTGTCGGGAACAAGCCGGGTCAAACCAGCCCGGACCGGGCGAGCGAATAGTGTTCAGCCCGTGCTTCCCCACGTGGCCGCGACCGCCTACCTGACGCCCCTGCGCGAGGGCGGCTCGCTGCCCGGGCTGGTGGAGGCCGACGACCTCGGCACCTACGTGGTCAAGTTCACCGGCGCGGGCCAGGGCCCCAAGGCACTGGTCGCCGAGATCGTCGTCGGGGAGCTCGGCCGAGCACTCGGCATCTCGGTGCCCGAGCTGGCGCTGATCGAGGTCGACGTCGAGATCGGCCGACGCGAACCGGACGAGGAGGTGCAGGACCTGATCGGGGCCAGCGCCGGGCTCAACCTGGCCGTGGACTTCCTGCCGGGCTCGGTCGGCTACGACCGCAGCTTCGAGGTGCCGACCGAGACGGCGGCCGCCATCGTCTGGCTCGACGCCTTCGTCGCCAACGTCGACCGCAGTGCCCGCAACACCAACCTGCTGATCTGGCACCAGAGCCTGTGGGCGATCGACCACGGCGCCTGCCTGCGCTTCCACCACAGCTGGGGCGCCCCGGGCGCCTTCGCCGGCGCGGCCTACAACTACGGCGACCACGTGCTCCGCAGCATCGGCCGGCCCCGTACGGTGCACGACCGGCTCGCACCCCTGATCACCGGCGGGCGGCTCGACTCGATCTTGAGCCTGGTCCCCGATGCCTGGCTGCTGCCCGACCCGACCCGTCCGGACCCGCAGGCGCCACCGGATGCCGCGGCGGCGCGGGCCGCCTACCGCGACTACCTGCTCGCTCGGCTCGAGGCCGCTGAGCGGTGGCTGCCGTGACTCCTCGCCCGGGCCACTCCGGCCATCCTTTCCAGTACGCCGTGCTGCGGGCGGTGCCACGGGTCGACCGGGGCGAGTTCATCAACGTCGGGATCATCCTCTACTGCCAGGAGCTGGAGTTCCTGCACGCCGCGGTGGTGGTCGACGACGTACGGCTTCGGGCGCTGGCCGCCGATGTCGACCTGAACGCCGTCCGCACCTCGGCCGAGGCGGTCGTGCAGGCCTGCCGGCACCCGGTCGGCACAGCTCGGGAGAACACCGGCCTGGCCACCCGGTTCGGCATGCTGACCGCACCGCGCAGCACGGTCGTGCAGCCCTCTCCGGTGCACGCCGGCGTGACCCACGACCCGGGGCGAACGCTGAGCCTCCTGCTCGGCAAGCTGGTGGCGCCACCGGGCTACCAACCCGGGCCAGGCTCCCGCCCAGGGTCAGGCCTGGTCTGACACAATCCCACCCATGCTCAAGGTGGACAGCCACTGGTTGTGGGACTCCTGGATGGCCGACGACGGCGAGCTCTACCACGTGTTCTTCCTGCAGGCGCCGCGATCGTTGGGCAACCCGGACAACCGCCACGTGAACGCCCGGGTCGGTCACGCGACGTCGGCCGACCTGGTCCGCTGGGACTACCTCGGTGAGTGCTTCGGGCCCTCGGCCGGCGGCGGCTTCGACGACCTGGCCATCTGGACCGGGTCGGTCGTCCGCGACCACGACCGCTGGCGGATGTTCTACACCGCGGTGTCCAACGCCGGCCACCACCTGTTCGACCAGCGGGTCGGGTCGGCGGTGTCCGACGACCTGCAGCACTGGGAGCGGGCCAGCGCGCAACCGGCGATCCTGGTGAGCTCGCAGTGGTACAAGACGTTGGCCACCCATCCAAGCCCGACGACCGGGCCGGACCTCGAGCACAGCAGCGAGACCTGGCGGGACCCGCTGGTCTTCGCCGACCCGGACGGGGACGGCTGGCACATGCTGATCAGCGCTCGGGACGTGCGGGCGGCCAAGAACGACGACGGGGTGGTCGCGCACGCCACCAGTGCCGACCTGGTGACCTGGGAGCTCGGTCCGCCGCTGTGCGAGCCGGGGGCCGGCTTCGGTCAGCTCGAGGTGCTGCAGAACAAGTGCATCGACGGCCGCTGGGTGCTGGTGTTCACCTGTCACCCCCAGGAGATGACCGACGAGCGGATCGCCGAGTCCGGCCACTACTGCACCTGGTCGGTCCCCTCCCCCGGACCTCTGGGTCCCTGGGACATCACCAAGGCCCGCCCGTTCGTCGCCGAACCTGACCTCTTCGCGGCCCCTCTGGTCCAGCGCCGCGACGGGTCCTGGGCCTTTGTCGGCTTCCGCAACCTCGAGCCCCAGGGCATCGACGCGTTCCATCTCATCGACCCGGTGCCGGTCGCCCTGGATGACCAGGGCTACCTCGTCGCCCGCTAGCCGGGCGGGCGCTCAGCTGAGCTCGGCCCGGGAGGTGATGCCGAGCTTGCGGTAGGCCGAGGCCAGGTGGCTTTGCACCGTACGGATGGAGAGCACCAGCTCGTCGGCGATCTCCCGGTCACTCAGACCCTGGCTGGCCAACCGGGCGACCTCGGTCTCCCGCTGGGTGAGCGGGCTGGGTGCCACGGCGGCCGCCGAGCCGGCGGCTGCGCCGAGCTGGTCGCGGACCTGCCGCAGGATCGCCGCGATCGGTCGCTCGTGGGCCCCGCGCTGGTCAAGCGACCTGGCCAGTTCGACCAGCTCGTACGCGTGCCGGTTGAACCCCGCCGCCAGCTGCGCCTCGGCGGCCGCCACGAGCTGCTGGGGGTCGCGGCTGGCCCGGGCGGTGATGTCGACGGCCCTGACCTGCTGGACCGGGGTGTCCAGCGCCAGGCCCAGCTCGGGGAGGGCCGCCGCAGCGGCCCGCGCGTCGCCGTACCGGCCCGCGTCGGTGAGAAAGTTCATGGCCATCGCCGCCGCGCCGTGGCGGGCCGCGGTCCGGGCCGCCTCGATGGCCGAGCGGGTGGCCCGGCCGTGGTGCCCGGACGCCGCCTCCACCGCCGACTGCGCCCACCGGCCCATGCCGGGCACGATCAGCACCCGGTCGGGCGGGTGGTCACGCAGGATGGCGGCCGCCTCGTCCACCCGGCCGAGCTCGGCCAGCACGACGACCAGCTCGGACGTGGCCTCCGAGCGGAACAGGCCTTCCCCGGACTGCTGCTGCACGTACGCCTCACGCAGCGGGGCGAGCGCCCCGGCCAGGTCGCCCTGGAAGTGTCGCCGGATCCCGACCAGCAGCGGCCAGCCGAGATCACCGGCGCCATCGGCTTCGGCCTGGCTAGGCCCCACCGCCGCCGAGGTGACGGATCGCCCGAGGCGCTCGGGCTCCCCGGGCCATCGGCCGGAGCGGCCCACCGGCCGCGGTAGCCGGTACTCCACGCCGTAGAACAGCCCCGTCGTCGCCACCAGCGCGTACGCCAGGCCGGCCCGGGTGGTGCTCACCCGGGTTTCAGCCAGGGCGTCCAGCAGCTGTTGACCGGCGGCGATGGCTTCGGACCCCCGGTCGGCGAACGCCAGGGCACCGGTGAGGCAGGTCAGCGCTCGGATCCGGCTGCTGGCGTCGGGGTCGTTGGCCAGCACCTGCTCGGCGAGCGGGATGACCTCGACGCAGCCGCCGGAGAACAGCCGGACGATCGCCTCGCCGCCCAGCCGGGCGTTGCGGTGCTCCTCGCCGGGCAGGTCCTGCTTCAGCTGGTCGAGCACAGCCATGGCCCGATCCGGGTCCCGCTCCCCCCACAGCGCCACCCCGATGTCCTCGGCGACGAAGCTCAACCGGTCGGTGACATCGGTGATCCGCGACCGGGCCGACTCCAGGACCGACCGGGCCAGGTCCGGGCGACCGAGCTCGGACTGGGCTGCAGCGAGCATCACCGCCGACCGGGCACTCGGGTCGATCTGCTGCGCGCGAGCGGCTAGGCGTACGGCGGTGTCCGGGTCGTTGAGCAGCACCGCGTCCGCGGCAGCCAGCAGCAGGTCGACGTTGGGCGCTCCCCCGCCGATGTCCTCCCAGGTGGCCCGCCGGACGAGGTCGACGTGGTCAGCCGGGGCAGCCCGGAGCCGGCGGGCCAGGGTCCGACGACGGGTCGCGCTGAGCTGCCGCTCGGCGACCGTGTGCAGCAGGGGATGCGAGAAGCGCAGCATCAAGGCCCCGTCGGTCTCGATGCTGGTGATGATCTGAGCGCGGTCCAGCTCGAGGATCGCGTCCTCGCTGACCACGGCACCCAGCGTCTCGTACGGCAGCGGCTCACCCATGGCCAACACGTCGACGGCGTCTCGGGCCGGCTCGCTCAAGGCGGCCAGCCGGCGTTCGAGGAGCTCCCCGAGCCGCGGTGGCATCTCCGCGGCCCCGGTCCACCACCAGACCCCGGCCTTGACCTCGAGCAGTCCGTGGTCGGCGCCGAAGCGGGCCAGTTCGCTGAGATAGAGCGGGTTCCCGTGGCTGCTGGTCCACAGCATCTCGACCGTGCCCGAGGCCACCGGACCCTTCAGGGCGTCCTCGAGGAGCCGCTTGGTGTCGTGGCGGTCCAGCGGCTCCAGGTCGAGCCGCTCGACCAGCTGCTCCTTCCACAACGCGGTGACCGCGTCCGACGGTGACTCCCCGACCCGCATGGTGGCCAGCAGCCGCAGTGACTTGGCCGAGACCAGCGACAGCAGGACAGCAGCGGACTGGTGGTCCAGCAGCTGCGCGTCGTCGACCACCAGGACGGGCGCGACGTTGGAGCGGCGCTCGGAGCGGCTCAGCTCGCGAAGCCGGGTGCTCACGTGCTGGGCGACCAGGGCTGGGTGGATGGTGGCGAGGTCGGGCGGCAGCAGGGCGGTCAGCGCACCCAACGGGGTGAGCTTGCTGGCGGCGGTGGCCACCAGCCAGGCGACCGGTGGGGCGGGCAGTCGCTGGGCCACCTCGGAGGCGAGCACGGTCTTGCCGACCCCGGCCTCGCCGGCGATCAGCACACCGCTGGAGAACTGCAGGCTCCGCAGAGCGCGGTCGAGCTCGCGCTCGCGTGCGACCAAGCTCCCCGTGCTGCCCACCATGTCCGCCCTGCCTCCGCAGGTCAGCCTAACGCCGGGAGCTGGGCCCGTGCATCCGTTCCGCGGACTCGCGCTCAGCCCGAACCATGATCATCTTCAGCGGCTGCGAGCAGCTCGCTGCGGTGGGCCAGGGTCGTCCGCAGCCGTCCGTGGCTGACTCCCAGCTCGATCTCGGCGGCATCGATCCGGTGCCAAGCGGGCAGGTCGAGCGGATGGATGCCACGGCTGGCCAGCAACCGGTCAAGATCACCGACCCGTCCGTGGGCGGCCACGGCTCCGTCGGCGACATCGGTGAGCAGCGACGTGACCGTCTCGACCGCGTCGGACTTGTTGGTGCCGATCACGCCGGTCGGGCCACGTTTGATCCACCCGGTGACGTACTCGTCGGCCGAGAAGCCGCCGTCCCGGATGACCCGCCCTTCGGCGTGCGGCACCCGGCCGGTGCTGTCGTCGTACGGCACACCCGGCAGCGGCAGCCCCCGGTAGCCGACCGACCGCACCACCAGCTGAGCGGCGATCAGCCCGGTCGCGCCGGTGCCGACCACGTACCCGTCGGAGTTGATCATGGTCCGCTCGGTCTCGACAGCCGAGACCCGATCCGTGCCGATGATCTTGGTCGGTCGAGTCCAGAAGTGCAGGTGCAGCCGCCGCGTGGCCCCACGCAGTGGTCGGGTCGCCCACTCCCGCAGCACGACGAGGTTGCGTGCGGCGACCTTGTCCTGGTCGACGACGGCCTGGCTCGACTCGTCGAGCTCAAGATCATCATGCTCCATGATCAGATCCAGGTCGGCGATCTGGCCCAGCTCGCGGAGCTCCTTGGTGGTGAAGGCGGTGTAGGCCGGGCCCCGTCGGATCACCAGGTGGACGTCACTGACCATCTTGGTGGACAACGACTCCAGCACCTCATCAGCCATGTCGGTGTCGGCCAGCTCGTCGGCCGACTTGATCAGCACCCGTACGACGTCGAGCGCGACGTTGCCGGCTCCGACCACGACAGCCGACGTCGAGTCGGCGATCAAGGTGGCTGCCACCGAGGTGCGTTCGGGCTCCGGCACGTCGGGATGCACGTCCGGGTGGCCGCAGTACCACGCCACGAACTCGGGCGCAGCCATGCTGCCGGTCAGGTCCTCGCCCGGGATGTCCAGCCGCTTGGCGCTGCCGGCGCCATAGGCGTAGATCACGGCATCGACTGCCTCCCGCAGCTCATCGATCGAGATGTCGTGTCCGATGGTCACGTCGCCGAAGAACCGAACGCCGGACTTCTCCAACGTGCGTTCCAGCGTGTTGCGGATGGAGCGGATCGAGTGGTGGTCGGGCGCCACCCCGTAGCGGACCAGACCGAAGGGCACCGGCAGCCGGTCGATGACGGCGACCTGCACCGCGACCTCGGTCTGTTGGCTCAGTGCCTCGGCGGCATAGATGCCGGAGGGGCCGGCTCCGATGATCGCCACGGTCAGGGGTTCGGCAGCTGCGCCCACCCGCCCAGTATCCGGGTGGAGGCTGGAGCGTCGCGACCAGGGCACGAACCGACCCTCCAGACCCCACCCCTAGCGGCGGGTTCCCCCTCGAGACGGACTCAGTTCTGCGTGGGCGCGTTGCGAGCGAGCAGGTCGCGGATCTCGGTGAGCAGCACAACCTCCTCGTCCGGGGCGGCGTCCACCTCGGTCTTGCTGAAGCGAGCCTTGACCGCTTCGTACGGGGTGATGACGAAGAAGTAGATGATCGCGGAGACGATCAAGAAGGCGACCAGTGCCGTCAAGAATGCGCCGATGGGCACGCCCCCAGGTGTGATGTTGTTGAAATCGGGGTTGCCGCCGACCTTGCCCAGCAGCGACAGAAAGACGTCGGTGAAGGTCTTGACCACGGTCGCGAAGGCCGCCCCGAGTATGAAGGCGACAGCGAGCTCGATCAGGTTGCCCCGCATGACGAAATCTTTGAAACCCTTCATCGACGTCCTTTCTCGGCGCGATCGTTTCTAGTTCTGACGGGACTTGGCTTCGTCGATCCAACCGGCGACCTGCTTCTCCGACAGACCGATGACGTCCCCGTGACGTTCGGCGATCATCTTGGTCAAGGACGCCGGATTGCGGTGACTCAGCTCTTTGATCGAATCGACACCGATGGCTTCGAGCATCTCGGTGTGTTTGGGCCCGATGCCCTTGAGCTCGTGCAGGTCGTTTTCCTTGGCTGCGGTCATTGTGGGGTCCTTTGCTCGACGACGATGGTCCTCAAGGCACTGTAGATCAGGCGGCCGACCTGGTCGAACAAGGTCTGGCTAGCCACCGGGACTTTGGTCCCAAACCTTGGTCCCGTTCGGCCCTCCTGTCGTACGCCTCCCGAAGGTCAGGATCAACCCATGCCGACTGCATCCACCTCCACGGCGCCGAGAGCAGCGTCCTCCCTGCCGACCACCAGCCGGACCCTGACTGACGACGAGTGCCGCTCGTGGCTCAGCATGCACGGTGAGGCTCGACTCGGGTACCGGTCCGGGCGAGGCCAACGCAACGTTGTCGTCGCGTACGCCGTCGACGGTGATGAGGTGCTGGTGCGCGTCCCCGAGTACAACGAGATCACCCAGTACGTGCCCGGCCGACGCGTGACCCTTGACGTCATCGATCGCGCTGGTGACAAGGTGGAGCGGGTCGTCGTCACCGGTCAAGCCTCCGTCCGGACGAGTACGCCGGCCACCGTGCTGAGCCTGCTGCCCGACGAGCAGTGGCCCGAAGACCTCGGCAACGTGGTCGTCAGCGTTCCGCTGGCGGAGGTCGACGGACGCGTGGTCCGGGCCCACCCCTCCAGTGAGTCTGGGGAACGATAAGGACCGTCGACCTGGGTCGGCTGAGTGGACCTCGGGGTGCGTGGGAGTGGGGCGGCCACCCGCGTCTCGCAAGCGGCTCGCACCAGCACTAGGATTCGGGTGTGGATGCCGTCCCTACGGCAAGGAGCGGCGGACCCCGGCCACGACCAACGGGCTCGCCGCAGCTGGCGATCGAGGACCTGGTGGGTCAGCTGATGGACCAGGCCACCGCAATCCTCTCGTCGCAACAGCGGCTGCAGCGGCTGTTGCGGGCGAACCGGTCGATCGTCAGTGAGCTCAGCCTGAATGCCGTCCTCCGTCGGATCGTCGAGGCCGCCCGCGAGGTGTCCGGAGCGCGCTACGCCGCCCTGGGCGTGATCGGCTCCGACGGCCAGCTCGAGCAGTTCCTGCACCTGGGCATGGACGCCGACACGGTGGCCACCATCGGCGACCTTCCCAAGGGTCTCGGCGTGCTGGGCGTGCTCCTGTCCAACCCGCACCCGATCCGGCTGCAACGGATCGCTGATGATCCGCGGTCGGCCGGCTTTCCGGCCGGGCATCCGCCGATGACCACGTTCCTAGGTGTCCCGGTACGAAGCCGCGACGTCGTCTTCGGCAACCTCTACCTCACTGACCGGCTCGACGGCAGCAGAGTTCACCGATGAGGACGAGGAGCTGGTGCTGGCCATGGCGGCCACCGCCGGCATCGCGATCGAGAACGCCCGGCTCTACGAGGAGTCGCGGCGCCGGCAGGAGTGGCTACGGGCCTCCGGCGAGATCAGCCGCCAGCTCCTCAGCGCCGAGTTCGACGACGCAGAGGTGCTGCGGCGGATCGCGGTCAGCGTCAAGCACCTGGCCGCGGCCGACGTCGTCAGCGTGGTGCTCCCGGTGGAGGGCAGCCCGCATGAGCTGGAGGTCGTCGCTGCGTTCGGTCGCGGCGAGCACGAGCTCCGCGGACTGCGGTACGACCGAGAGGGCAGCGTCGCTTGGCAAGCCATGGTCGAAGGGCGAGGACTTCGGGTCGAGGCCGTCGACCAGCGACCCGGCATCTACCTCCACCTGCGCCCCACGGTTCCGGTGACTCAGGTCATGGCCCTGCCACTCACCGGAGACGAGGGTTCGCGCGGCGCCATCGTGGCCGGACGCATCGACCGCAGGCCGTTCACCGACGCCGACCTCGACATGGCCGAGACCTTTGCCGGGCAGGCTGCCATCGCACTCGAGCTGGCCGACGCGCGCAAAGACGGGCAGCGGCTGGCTGCGCTGGAGGATCGGGACCGGATTGCCCGCGATCTCCACGACCACATCATCCAGCGCCTGTTCGCCACCGGTCTGAGTGTGCAGGCCGGCGCGGCGTCGGTGCCCGACGGACCCGTACGCGAGCGGCTGATGCGTGCCGTCGACGAGCTCGACACCACCATCCGGCGGATCCGGACGACGATCTTCGCTCTGCAGGACGTCAAGAGCGGACAGGCCCTGCGGCGAGCCGCGCTCGAGGTGGTTGACCAGCTCACGCCGCTGTTGCCGGGACGCCCCGACCTGCAGTTCGTCGGGGCGCTGGACAGCATCGGCGACGATCACATCATCGCTGACGCCGAAGCGGTGCTTCGGGAGTCGCTCACCAATGTCGCCAAGCATGCCCACGCCCACACGGTCCGTGTCAGCCTGCAGGCGACCAGTGGTGAGTTGATCATCACCGTGACCGACGACGGCATCGGCATCGCCGAGACCAGTCGACGCAGCGGCCTCGCGAACCTGCGGGTGCGCGCCGAGCGTCACGGTGGGCACCTCGACCTGGACCGCAATCTCGAAGGAGGGCTTCGCGTTCGATGGACGATCCCGCTGCCGGCCTGAGCACCGACGACCCGATCCGCGTCTTTATCCTCGACGACCACGAGCTGGTCCGTCGGGGCCTGAGCGATCTGCTCGGAGCCGCACCCGACATCGACATCGTCGGCGAGGCCGGCACCGCCGCCGACGCCCTCCACCGCATCCCCGCCGCCAAACCCGACGTCGCCCTGCTCGATGGCCGTCTGCCCGACGGCAGCGGCGTCGACGTCTGTCGCGACATCCGCTCCAACGACCCTCATGTGCGCTGCATCATCTTGACCTCGTACGACGATGACGAAGCCCTGTTCGCGGCGGTCATGGCCGGCGCCGCCGGGTACCTCCTCAAAGAGATCGGTGGCACCAGCCTGGTCGACGCCATCCGCCAGGTCGCAGCCGGCCGGTCTCTGATGGACCCTGCGGTGACGGCCCGGCTGCTCGACCGGCTCCGACACCCCGTGCAGCCCGACCCGCTCGTCGCCAGTCTCACCGCGCGCGAACGCGACATCCTCGCGCTCATCACCGACGGCTGCACCAACCGCCAGATCGGCGAGACCCTCTTCTTGGCTGAGAAGACCGTCAAGAACTACGTCTCCGGTCTGCTCGCCAAGCTCGGCATGGAACGCCGTACCCAGGCCGCGGTGTTCGGAGCGCGGCTCCGTCCGGCCCCGGGTGCTCGTGACCGCTAGGCTCGTGTCCTGATTTGGACTTGTCCTAATGTGGACACGGCGACGAAACGTTTGCTAAAGTCCGGGCTAGGGCCGGGCAGATGAACCCCCGAGCATCTGCCCGGCTCTCTTTCGCTCAGCACCGATGGAGTCAGCCTCGTTGCTCTCGGTGGGTGCCGCTCAGCACCTGACCCAGCCCATACCGAACACTTCATCCGCTCCGCGCGCCCTGGTGGTGCGTTACTGACCAGGCACTGAGCTCACGCTTTGCTCGAGCTGGGTGGAGTGGGCCCGCAAGTCGTCCGCAATCCCCCGCAGTGCCGCAGCCAGGGCAGGTAGCTCCTCCGGCGGAACACGGTCGAAGGCGGAACCCAGCCATTTCCGACTCTGGTCGACGACCTCGTGCCCGCGACCGGTCAGCTTGACGAGCAGCCGCCTCCGGTCGGTGGGATGTGCGTAGCGTTCGGCGATTCCCTGCCGTTCCAACCGATCGACCAGCGCCGTCGACGCGCTGGTGGTCAGACCGAGATCCCGGGCGAGATCAGTCTGGCCTCGGTCACCATGGATGGCGAGATAGCTGATGGCCTGCGTCTCCGTCACTCCGAGCTGCATGATCTGCGCCAGCACCTGGCGATACTGCTCCCCGGCCAGAATCAGAGCTCGAAGGCTGCGAACGGCCTCGTTCAACCCCGGCTCGGACGCCGCCGGCTGGACCATGCCCGGCTGCGGACCGCTCAACACGCGTCTCCTAGGGTTCCAGCAAGCAGTAGTGACGCCATTCGACCATGACGCAATCTAGCATCGCCGTTTTGTAGTCCTATCAGTGGACTACTTGACTTCGGTACTAGGTAGCGATGAGACTACTTCTTAGTGACGAAGTGCGTCGGGGGACACTTCCTACGACGGCCGAGGGGCTGTGCGACGTGGCACAGCCCCTCTGCCGGTGTACTGGTCGGATCGAGATCAGCGACCAACGCTCACGAAACGAGAGCCGGCTCCACCGGAGGAGTCGACGGAGCGCCCTGCTCGCGGGTGGCTGCCCGTCGGTTCCGGCCGCCACGCCGGTTTCGCGTCGGACGCTCCTCGCCGCCGCCGTTGTCGTCGTCAGGGCCGTCGGCAGGGCTGTCCGGTGACTCTCCAGCTGAGGATCTGTCGTCCCGGGACTTGCTGTCCTGGGACTTCTCCTGCGACTTGGCTGGCTCACTCGGCTTCGGCGAGCTCGATCCACCGCCGCGCCGTTGGTCGCGAGGTCGCGGTTCGCGCGTTCCCCCGTCTGCTTGCTTCTGGGACTCGACCGGGACGTCGTGCAGCTCGACGCCGCGTCCGTTGCAGTGCGGGCACTCGCTGGTGAAGGCCTCCAGCAGACCGGTGCCGATCTTCTTCCGGGTCATCTGGACCAGACCCAGGCTGGTGATCTCGGCGACCTGGTGCCGCGTACGGTCACGACCCAGGCACTCGACGACGCGACGCAGCAGCAGCTCCCGGTTGCTGGGCAGCACCATGTCGATGAAGTCGATGACGATGATCCCGCCGATGTCCCGCAGCCGGAGCTGCCGGACGATTTCTTCGGCCGCCTCCAGGTTGTTGCTGGTCACGGTGGCCTCGAGGTTGCCGCCGGTGCCGGTGAACTTGCCGGTGTTGACGTCGATGACCGTCATGGCCTCGGTCCGGTCGATGATCAGCGACCCACCTGAGGGCAGGAACACCTTCCGCTCCAAAGCCTTGGCGATCTGCTCGTCGAGACGGTACTCGGCGAAGATGTCCCGTCCGTCCTCGCCCGGCTCCCACTTGCGGAGGCGGTCCTGGAGGTGCGGCGCGACGTGGGTGACGTACGCCTCGACGGCGTCGTACGCATCGTTCATCCCGCCGTTGCCGGCGATGATCAGCTCGGAGAAGTCCTCGGTGAACAGGTCGCGCACGATGCGTACGGTCAGATCGGGCTCACCGTAGAGCAGCTGCGGGGCGCTGCCGCTGGCGACCTTGCGCTCGATGTCCTCCCACTGCGCCTTGAGCCGGTTGACGTCGCGTACGAGCTCCTCCTCGCTGGCTCCTTCGGCCGCGGTGCGGACGATGACGCTGGCCGACTCCCCGACCAGCTCGGCCAAGATGTCGCGGAGCCGCTTGCGCTCGATGTCCGGCAGCTTGCGTGAGATGCCCGAGAGGTGGCCGCCCGGCGCGTAGACGATGTAGCGGCCCGGGATGGAGACGTGGTTGGTCAGCCGGGCGCCCTTGGAGCCGATCGGGTCCTTGGACACCTGGACCAGGATGGTCTGGCCGGACTTGAGCACCTTCTCGACCTTGCGGTTCTGGCCCTCGGCGCCGAACGAATCCCAGTCGACCTCACCGGCGTACAGCACGGCGTTGCGGCCGCGACCGATGTCGATGAACGCAGCCTCCATCGACGGCAGCACGTTCTGCACCCGGCCGAGGTAGACGTTGCCGATTAGCGAGGCGGCGGAGTCACGGTCGACGTAGTGCTCGACCAGGATGTCGTCCTCCAGGACGGCGATCTGGGCCAGATCCTCCCGCTGCCGAATGATCATCTTGCGGCTGACCGCCTCCCGGCGGGCCAAGAACTCGGCCTCGCTCAGGATGGGCGGACGCCGACGGCCCGCTTCACGTCCATCTCGACGTCGCTGGCGCTTGGCCTCCATCCGGGTCGAGCCTTCGATGCCGGTGACCTCGGTGTTGACCTTCTGCGATCGGCGGGGCTCGCGTACGCGGACCACGACCTCGGTGGGATCGTCCGGCGAGGAGCCCGCCTCTTCGCCGCGGCGACGGCGGCGACGACGACGGCGACGCTGGTTCTCGCTGTCACCATCGCCGTCAGCCTCGCTCGCCTCATCGGAGGAGTCACTCTCGGTCTCGGCGTCCGGGCTGGCCGCCTCGGCGTCCTCAGCGCCCTCCGCGGAGGGGTCGGACTCAGCACTGTCATCGTCGCCTCCGGTGCGACGACGACGGCGACCGCCCCGACGACGGCGGCGGCGGCGGTTGCCGTCCCCCTCACCGTCAGTGTCGTCGTCGGCCGCGTCGGTGTCCTCGACTACGTCGGTGTCCTCGGCTACCTCGGGGTCCTCGGGCTCGGCGTCGTCGGTAACTGCGTCTTCGGCCTCGTCAGTCGAAACCTCATCGGTCTGGGCGTCATCGGTGGGGCCGTCCTCGGACGACTCCGTCTCGACGGTCGGGGTGTCGGCCTCGGTCGGCTCCGGCTCGGAGCCGACGGCCCCGTGCTGGACGCCCTGGTCCGGCTCCGCCGGAGCATCGAAGGTGGGGTCGGGACCGATCTCGGCCGGCGCCACCTCGGTCGAGAGGTCCTCGCTCGACACGTGCTCGCTCGAGCCGTGCTCGCTCGACCCGTCGTCGGTTAATACCTCGACGGTCGGCACGTCGTCGCTCGAGAGATTTGCGTTCGAGGGCACTGCGGCGGCGTCGTCATCGCTCGTCACCGTCTCGGGCCACGACAGCTGGGTGGTCGGCTCGTCGGACCGCGCGGACGGCCCAGCCGCGATCAGCTCGGCCAGGGCGAGCAGATCGTCGGCCGAGTCCTCGGCCGCCGGGGCTGGGGCCGCGGTCTTCTTGGCGGCGCGCTTGCGCGGAGCCCGGACCTTCGGCGGCTCGAGGTCGCCGGCCTCACCGGCGTCGGCGGCCTCGCCGGCGCTCGCTGCGGTCTTCTTGGCCGGGCGCTTGGCGGCGGCCTTGCGGGCCGTCTTCTTCGCCGGGACCGCGGCCTCTACCGGGATCTCCGGGGAGACGACCTCCTCCGGGGCATCGCCGAGGAGCGACGGCGCCGCCGGTGCGTCGGGGCTCAGCGCAACCGGCTGGCTGATCGGCTCGTCGGCGACCGGCTCGACCCGCTCGATGGCGGGTGCGTCCGGGGCGGAGGCCGGCGGACCGGCGGGCCGGCTGGCGGCTCGGCGACGACGAGGCCGGGTGGCCGGGGCAGGGGTACCCGAGCCGTCGGTGGGGTTGTTCGTGTCGGAATTGTTGTCGGGCTCGTTGTCGAGCATCCGGACTCCTCTTAGCGCGGTTGCGCTCAGTTCGTTCGCGCTCCGGCATCGCGGCCGGGCGGCGGAAGCTTACGGTGGTCGATGCGATGAACTCGGCTCTCCCGCGGTCAACGAGCGGCTCACGTCACACTCGCAAGCCCGCTTGTCGCGGTAAAGAACCAGGTGATCTCATCAGTTACCGAGGTCTGTCACCCCACGGCAATTGTCATCGAGGCCGGACACCTTTCGCGTCCGAACCAAGGTCAGTATCCCACACGTCACAACCGCACCACCATCAGCGCCCGAACTACCGTCGCGGTGTCGGCTAGGGCTCGACGATCTGACCGGTCTCGGTGTCCAAGACACCTTGGGTCAGCCGCGTCAAAACGGGGACGCCGACCGGCGCGAACTCCGGCGACACCGAGGCCAGGGCCGCCAGCACGTCGTCGGGGCGTACGAGGGGGGTCTGATGAGCCAACGTCATCTCCAGCCCGGCCTCGACCGGCGCCAGGTGCACCACGGCGCTCCGGGCGTCGAACTCGCGCAGGCCGTTCTTGGTCATTCGCTGCACGTTCACGCTCGACCGGGCCAGGAACCGCTGCACGGCGTCCGCGAGGTCCGTCGAACCGGCATCCATCGTGACCAGCCATCGCGAGCCGGTCAGCAGGTCGGCCAGGGCGCCGGGAGCAGACGGGACCACCTCGAGGATGTCCAGCCCGGGCGGCAGGGCCGCGTCGAGGGCCTGCTGCACCTTGGGCGGGTCGCACAGCTCGGACAACCCGATCTCGAGGTACTCGGCCTCGCTGGCCGCCCCGGTCGGCGAGGCGTTGGCGTACGAGATCCGCGGATGGGGGGAGAACCCCGAGGAGTAGGCCATCGGCACCCCAGCCCGGCGGAGCGCCCGCTCGAACGCCCGGCCGAAGTCACGATGGCTGGTGAACCGGGCTCGGCCCCGCTTGGCGTACTTGACCCGAAGCCGTTGCACTGGCGGGGCCTGCTGCTCGGGTTGCTGACGTGAGGCCATGCCGAGCAACTTACCGCTCAGGTCGTCGCTGCGGCGGTCTGCGCAACGGTCCAGCTCATTAGAACCCGAAGCGTGCTCGCTGGTCGGCGAACCACTGCTCGGCCAAGGGGATCTGCCACCTCCGCAGCAGCTCGGTCGCCCGTTCGGCATGCTCGGCGGCTCGGGAATGGTCGCCTCTGGCCTGGGCCGCCATGGCCAAGAAGGCGTCGATCGGACCGGAGGCGTTGCCCGAGCCGGCACAGCAGCTGCGCCCGGCGTAGGGCTCCAGCTTCGCGTACGCCCGGTCGGCCAGCTCCGCATCGTCGAGCCACAGAGCACTCTCGGCGGCGTAACCCCAGTTGAGCATGGAGAACCAGTCCGACGGCTCGAGGTCGATCGGATGGCTCCGAAAGAACTCGAGTGCGGCGTCCTGGTCACCGACCCGCAGCAGGAGGGCGGTCGCGATCGCGCCCACCGGCAGCGGACCCTGGGCCAGCGCATCGATGATCGGCCGGATCTCGGCACCCCGGCCCTCCCAGATCAACGTGGCGATCATGGCTCCGGCGGTGGCGTCCCCGGACATCTCCAGCGACATCTGCTCGTCCAGCCGCTGGATCTCGGCGACCCGCTGGTGACACTCCTCGAACCGGCCGGCCATGGCCACCCACGGCAGCTCGAGACTCTCCACCACGATCAGCCCGTACGGCAGCCGCAGCCGGGTCGCCTCCCGACGGGCGATCGCGGACGAAGTCCACATCTGCTCGACCAGGCCGAGCTCACCCTCGACGACCGCCCGGAGGGTCACCGAGACCACGTACGCCTGCTCGCGGCCCAGCTGCTCGGCCAGCCGCATCGCCTCGGAGGCGAACTGCAGCCGCTCCTCCGCGGTCGGTGGGCACCACAGCGCGGCGAAGGCCACTTGGTTGGCGTCGAGCCGCAGCTCGGGGTCGTCCAACCGGTCAGCCATGGCCAGCGCTTCGTCGACCAGCTGGCGGCGGACCGGGTACAGCGCGCCGTAGTAGAGCTCGTTGGCCAGCGACAGCATCACCCGGCACCGCAGCGGGTCGTCGACCGCCGGCAGCCGGGTCAGACAGCTGCGCAGGGCCGCCACCACCTTGGCGTTCACCCCACCGTGCGGAGCCGACTGCCACAGGGCGCCGATGGTGGTCGACGTGGCGGCGAGGGCGACCAGCTCGACGTCGCCCATCGACTCGGCCACGGTGATCGCCTCCTCGACCTGCTCCTTGAGGTCGGGCCAGTTCGCGAGCCAGCGATGGGCATCGGCGAGCTGCATCACCACGTCGTAGCGTTCCCGCGGGGTGGCGTCGGGGTCCTTGGCCATCCGGTCCAGGGCGGCGGTCAACAGCCCGGCCGACTGCTCGTGCGCGTGCAGCCGTCGGACCAGCTCGGCCGCGCGCACCGCCGAACGCCAGGCCACCGCGGCGTGCTGGGGACCGGCGGCCAACCAGTGCCGGGCCTGCTCGGTCTCGCGACCTGCGGGTAGGGCCGCGGCCACCTTGGCATGCACCCGGGCCCGCCGCGAGGGCGACCAGCCGGCGTACAAGGTGTCGCGGACCAGCGCGTGCGCGAAGGTGAACTCGTCGATCGCCTCCTCCCTGACCAGACCCGCTCGACGAGCGGGCTCGATCAGGTCGAAGACAACATCCTCGCTCTCGCCCGAGGTGCGGCCCAGGGTGCTGCCTTCGAACTGCCGACCGATCACCGCGGCCGTGCGCAGCAGGGTCTGGGTGGCCTCGGGCAGGCGCTCGATCCGGCGTACGAGCACGTCCTGGACCGCCGTCGGCGGGTTGTCCTCGGCCAACAGCGCCTCGAGGTCGCCGCGCTCGGCGGCGAGCCTCGCGAACTCGACCAGGAAGAAGGGGTTCCCGTCAGTCCGCTCGCGCAGCTCGCCGGCGTGCGCGTCGGACGGGCGTTCGCGGGCTACCCGCTCAACGATCTGAGCACTCTCCACCGCACTCAGACCGTCCAGCCGGATCCGCTCCGCGTGCCGCCGGGCCAGCATCTCGACCACGTCGGCCAGCGGCCCGGTCGGCTCCGGGAAGTCGCGCCGGGTGTTCACGACCAACAGCTTCGCCTCGACGTCAGACTCCACCATCAGCCGCAGCACCCGCAGGGTGGCGGGGTCGGCCCAGTGCAGGTCGTCCAGCACGACCAGCGTCGTACGCTCAGCGGCCGCGGCCAGGACCGCCGAGCTGACGGCGTCCCAGACGCGGAACTGCGCCCCGGCGTCGCTGCCCGCCTCGACCGCCGGCAACTCCTCCCCCAACCCGCGCAGCACGGCCGCCCAGGGCCACAGGGGCGGCGCGCCCTCGTCTTGCGAGCAGCGACCGGCCAGCACGCGTACGCCGCGGGCGCGGGCGGTCGCGATCAGCTCGTTGGCCAGCCGGGTCTTGCCGATCCCCGGCTCGCCGGTGATGCTCGCGAACCCCAGCCGGCCCTGATCGGCGCGGTCGAGCAGCGCGGTCAGCGTGTCCAGCTGCGCTGCCCGGCCCACCATCGGCCAACCAGTGGCGGCGTGGGTGTCGGTCGCGGCTGCGACCGGATGGTCAGCGCGTTCCGGCGAGTCCGGGACCGACGCCGGGCCGGCGGGCGCCGTCCAGTCGAGGGCGGGATCTTGTCTGAGCACCGACGTCTGCAGGGATCGGAGCTCGGCGCTCGGCTCGAGCCCGAGCTCGGTGTCGAGAACCTGCCGGACCGCGGCCAGCACGTCCAGCGCCTCGGCCTGCCGTCCGCAGCGGGTCAGGGCCAGCGCGCGCAGGCCCCACAGCCGCTCCCGGAGCGGGTACATCCCGGTCAGCTGTTCCAGCTCAGCAGCCACGGTTGCGTGGTGGCCGAGACCCAGGTTGGCGACGGCCCGGTCCTCCAGCGCGATCAGGCGCAGCTCGGCCAGCCGGGTCCGTTCGGCGATCGCGTCGGGCGCGTCCTCGAGCTCCAGATACGGCTCACCCCGCCACAGCTCGAGGGCCGCGTCGAGCCGGACGACCAGGTCCTCGAGGTCGGGCGCGCCGAGGCTCGGTCGGGTCAACAGGGTCGCAGCAGCACCGAGTCGGCGGTGCTGGGCCTGCACCTCGTCGGTGAACCGGACGGCGTCGACCTGGTCGCGCTCGACCTGGAGCCCGTAGCCGGCGCCGACGGTGACCAGCACCGTGGCCGGAGCCCGCCGCTCCCGATCGGGCTCGAGCGACCGGCGCAGCCCGGCCACATAGGCCTGCAACGTGGTGGCGACACCCGGCGGCGGCGAGTCCCCCCACAGCAGGTCGACGATCAGGTCGACCGGCACCGCACGGCCACGGTGCATGGCCAGGGCGGCGATCAGCGCCCGTTGCTTCCGCGTCCCCAGGTCGACCGGGGCCGGACCACGACGGACCTGCGTCGGACCGAGGACTCGCACCTCCACGCCAGCAGCATAGGGGCGCCGCGCTCCCGCCGAGGACCGCAGTGAGGAACTTTCGATCGACCCGGTACGGGTTCGCCCGGATCGGTCTCTACCGCCTCTGGAACCGACCCCAAGTCGAGTCCAAGTCGATCCGAAGCCGGCCCGGACATCGTGGTCTCACCACCCGATCGACACCAACGATCGCCGACCACCTGGAGCCATCATGACCCTCGACCTGACCACTGCCCACACCGATGACCGTCCCGCCGCCGCCCTCAGGGGACTGGCCGCCGAGGTGCACCTGCCCGGCGACCCCGGTTACGACGCCGCTCGGGTGGCGTGGAACCTCGCGGTCGACCAGCGCCCGGCGGCCGTCGTGGTGCCTCGTACGGCGGCCGAGGTCTCGGCGGTCGTGGTCCGGGCCAAGTCGTCCGGACTGCGAGTAGCACCGCAGTCCACCGGCCACAACGCCGGACCGCTGGCTGCCCGGGGCCTGGACGACGTCGTCCTGGTCAAGATGTCAGCCATGGCCGACGTCCGGGTCGACGCCGCCACCCGGACCTGCCGGGTCGAGGGTGGCGCACTCTGGCTGCCCGCGGTCGAGAGCGCGGCCGGCCACAACCTGGCGGCCTTGCACGGCTCGTCACCCGACGTCGGCATCGCCGGCTACTCCCTCGGCGGCGGAATCGGCTGGTACGCCCGCAAGCTCGGTCTGGCCACCAACAGCCTGACCGCTATCGAGATCGTCATCGGCGACGGCACCCTGGTCCGTGCCGACGCCCGCCACCACCCGGAGCTGTTCTGGGCCCTCCGCGGCGGCGGCGGCAACTTCGGCGTGGTCACAGCCCTCGAGTTCCGGCTCTACCCGATCGCCAGCCCGTACGCCGGCATGCTCGTCTGGGACATCAGTCGGGCCGACGAGGTGCTGCGCCGCTGGGCCGGCTGGGCCGAGGTGGCTCCGGACGAGGTGACCACGTCGTTCCGCTGCCTCAACCTGCCCCCGCTGCCCGAGCTGCCCGCCCTGTTGCGGGGCCGCTCCGTGGTCGCCATCGACGGCGCGGTGCTGGCTTCCGACGAGGACGCACCCCGGATCATCGGTGACCTGCGGGCGCTGCGGCCAGAGATCGACACCTTCGCCCGGGTGCCGGCCCACAGCCTGGTCCGGTTGCACATGGATCCCGAGGGCGGGGCGCCGGCCGTGTCCGACAGTCTGATGCTCTCTGGGCTGCCGGCCGGAGCGATCGACGCCTTCCTCGACCAGGTCGGGCCGGGCTCGACGAGCACGCTGCTGGGTGCTGAGCTGCGCCAGCTCGGCGGTGCCCTGGCCAAGCCGCACGCCGGCGGCGGGGTCGCGTCGCACCTCAACGGGCGGTTCCTCGCCTTCGGCGCCGCCATGGCGATGACTCCCGAGATCGGCGCGCAGGGCCTGGCCGACGCGCACCGGCTGATGAGCAGCCTGACCCCGTACGCCAGCGGCTCGGCCTACCTGAACTTCGCCGAGAACGACATCAACCCGCAGGTCGCGTTCAGCGCTGACTCCTGGCGCCAGCTGTGCGCCATCCGCTCGACCGTCGACCCGGACAACGTGTTCGCCGCCAACCACGCCGTGCCGCGGCTCTACGAAGGCGGTCGAGCGACCTGCTGAGCTCGCCTCAGTAGAGCTTCTCGGCGTACGACGGTCCGTAGTACTCGGTCAGCTCCGCAAGGGACTTGTCCTGGGCCTCGAGGGTCTGGGCGATGACTGCGCGGGGCGGGACCGGGTCCTCCCAGGACTGCGGGTCCCAGAGCTTGGAGCGTAGAAAGGCCTTGGCGCAGTGGTGGAAGACCTCGTCGATGTCGACCACCACGGCCATGATCGGCCGGCGACCCTTGACCGCCATCGCGTCGAAGAACGGCGCATCGGCGACCAGCCGGCCGCGGCCGTTGATCCGAAGGGTGTCGTCGCGGCCGGGGATCAGAAAGATCAGCCCCACGTGGGGGTTGGCCAGCAGGTTCTTGTAGCCGTCGACCCGGCGGTTGCCCGGCCGTTCGGCGATGGCGATGGTCCGGTCATCGAGCACGTACGCCAGCTGTCCCGCCGGGTCACCCTTCGGAGAGGCGTCGCAGGACCCGTCGGCGGCGGCGGTGGCCATGATGCAGAACGAGGAAGCCGCCAACCACTGGCGATCGAGGTCGTGCAGGGCGACCCGCGCCTTGGCGGCGACCCGCGGCAGGGGCACACCGACCAGGTCGACGAGCTCCTCGAGCGTGGCGATCTCGGTCCAGGTCATAGCGCAGCCTAAGCCGGTCCGGCCCTCGCCGGCACCCGCTTATCAGCGCAGACCATGTACCGCTCGGCCATCCGGCTCTATCGTGAGGAAGACACGGACAGGAGCTGGCCATGGCGACCCGGTGGTTTCTCGGCGTCGACGCGCTGCGGGGCGATTCGACCGTGGTCGGACACGAGGGCGAGATCGACATCAACTCCTGGAGCTGGTCGATCAGCAGTGACCCCTCGGCGGTCAGCGGACCGGCTCGTGGCCGACCGATCGTGCACGACCTGGTCTTCACCGCCGCCGCCGGGCGCGCCACCCTGCCGTTGATCAACACCTGCAATCTCGGCCGGGTCATCACCTCAGCCCTGCTCAGCGGCGTGAACGGCACCAAGGAGCCCTTCACGTTCCTCCAGTACGACCTGACCCGGGTCTCGATCAGCGCCATGACCCAGTCGACCCAGCTCAACGGAGCGCTGGTCGACCAGTTCCTGATGCATTTCCGTGGCCTGGTCGGCACCCACTGGCCGCAGAACCCCGACGGGACGGCCGGCGAGCCGAGCCGGATCCAGATCGGCGATCCGACTCGCTGACGTTCGCCCGAATGCAGAGCCAGGGCCGGGCCGAAAGCGCTGACTATCGCTGCGCTGCCGGCCAATGGCTGCGGACTTCATGGGAAAAGGGTGGACAGTTTCCATTCTCTAGACCCAGACTTGTTTTGGTCGCAGTCGGTCGAGCGACCGAACTCGCGCGAGGGGCCACATGGACGACGACGATGCAGGCATCTCGGCCGAAGCCGGCGACGCTGCGCTAGTTCGAGCCGAATTCGAGCGCCCTTTCGTCGCTCTGGCGCCGCGTGACTCCCCCCAACCAAACGGACTTTCCCGAATTTCCTCAGCAGATCTGGGTCGACTCGACGACAGGTGATCTCTATCTGATCCAGTCCGAGAAGTCTTCTGATGAGAAGTACGAAAGTCTCATTGTCTCGCATTTTCGCAACTTCGCGTTCGTGTCGAGGATGACCGGATTGCGCGGCAAAAGCTGGCCGTTCTCGATGAAAAGAGAGGGTGGCACGGTCTTCCTGACCTACTTCTACCAGCACCTGTCGAACAGCACTGCGGACCGGGGTTGGGTGCGGGTGCCGTTCGTCGCGAGAAAGAAGTGGACCAAGGACGAGGTGCTCGACCGAGGAACGGCCGCAATCCAGGAGCGACCACCTGCCCCACCTGACTGGCTGCAGGGGGAGGTGGAAACGGCCCGAACCTTGTATCGACTCGTTGGTGGACCGGTCAGGCAGGGATCCGCCGGTGGTGGTCCTGCGGCGAAGGTTCAGTTCATCCGGAACCGCGCCGTCCTCGACGCGGCGAATGCAGATCTCCTCGGCCGGATTCCCCTCACATCGTCGGGCGAACCGATCAACGGCCGGCTCGAGCCAGAGGGTCTGGCCATCGCCGACATCAAGGGTGCCCCCCACCTCCTCATCGGCATCGCCAATGGCCGCGCCGACAACCAAAGCTTGCAAGTCAACATCTACTCATGGCCACTGGAATGGGCGACAGTCGTCAGCCAGAAGGGCGTACCCAGCTCCATGAAGGTCGGGGAATCGGCTGATGTCACCGTCATGATGCGTAATGCCGGCGACACGACATGGACTCCCGACCACCATCATCTGCGTCCGGTCGGCGAGACCCAGTGGGACGAGTGGGGCCAACACGACCTCACCAGTGCCGTAGCGCCAGGAGCAACGGCAGCCTTCACCTTCCCCATCACCGCACCTTCTCCAGGAGCCGGGCAGCTCCACTGGCAGATGACTCGCGAATACCAGGGCCAGTCCTACTTCTACGGGCAGGCGTCACCGGAGACGGCCATCGCGATCATCGAACATCCACCGTTCAACGATGCACTCTTCCTTCAGTCCGACGGTGTGCCCGACGCCTTGTTGGTCGGATCCAGCGCCGCAGTCGGAATCGTCATGCGAAACGTCGGTACCACGATCTGGACCACCGCTGACGGGTACCGGCTAGGAGCGGTGGGCTACGACTTCGGAAGTCCCCGCCACGACCTTCCCGGACCGGTGCAGCCGTTTGACGAAGTACGGTTCGCCTTCACCATCTCTGCGCCCCCCGCCCCCTCGGGGCTGTTTCGGTGGCAGATGATCCAGGAGGGTGTCGGTTGGTTCGGATGGGAATCGGATCCCATTGTCATAGCCCGCGTCGAGGCTCCACAAATCAATGATGCCCAATTCGTCCGGTTCGAAGGTGTGCCCAGCGGCATCCCCGCCGACCTCACCGCCTCGGTATCCGTCGTGATGCGCAATACCGGCACCACCACGTGGACGTCCGCTGAGGCCTACCGCCTCGGTGCGGTCGGCCACGATTTCGGCACCAATCGTCATGACCTCAGTGGTCCCGTCGCGCCGGGCGCCGAGGCTCGTTTCGCCTTCACTATTCCCGCCCCACCCCCACCGGCGGCGACGTTCCAGTGGCAAATGGTCCGAGATGGCCACGAGTGGTTCGGGACGCCGTCGAACCCGGTCTCGGTCCAGCGGTTTGAAGCGTCTGAGTGCGCTGGACTGCGACAACTGATCAAGGCACTACAAGCCCAGCTGGAAAGTCTGAGCGACGAGCTTCACCGAGCGTCGCCGCAGGAGAGGCCAGCGATCGTGGATGAGATCCAGCAGGTCACGGCTGACAAGAACAAGGCAACCTCAAGGCTCGTCACCCTGGGCTGCCACCGGTAGCAGTCGACGTCGGATCAACGACTGGTCCACGACGGGGATCCCTGCACCGTTGATTCACGCCCAGTGAAGAGCAGGCGTCGACCCTTGCCCCCGGGGTCAGAAATCCATACGCGGTCCAGCGATTCCGTCGATGCCGGCGTCGGCGCATCACTGCGGAACGCGATGTGATCTCCTGCGGGCGACCAGGTGAGGCTCTGTTCATCGGCTCGGCCAGTGACGACGGGCTCAGCCTTGCCGGTGCCGTCGAGCAGGATCTGATAGATGTCGAGATTTTCTTCTTTGGTCTCGTCCGAGACCACGCGATTGAACAGCAGGGACTTTCCGTCGCGATGCCAGGTGGGAAATGAGTCCCGGCCACCGTTCGCGCCGTCGGTCAGCCGCCTCGGCTTCTCCGCGCTGGACAGGTCGCTGACGTAGATCGCGCCTCGGTTCGTGCTCGGCCCGGCCCAGAACACCAGTTGCTTTCCGTCGGAGGAGAAGGTGGGATCACCGACCCGCCAGGTCACGCCGGGCGGGTTTCCCAGGTCGACCAGGCGGACTTGTCTGCCGTCGGTGTGAATCAGGATGAGGCTCCAGACGCCCTGATCAGATTGACAGGGCAACGCAAGCAGGGTTTGGTCGATCGGGTTCCAGGCGGGCCGGTAGACACTGCGGGAGCAGGCGACGGGGGTCCGCTCGAACAGGTTCCTGACCCGGCTGCCATCGACCGCCATCACCTTGAGCGCCCGTTCCGGACCGCCCTTGGGCCGGGCGAACTCCCGGGTGAACAGCACCGATTGGCGATCAGGAGCGATGACGGTGTTGAAGTCGGAGTCCTCCCCTTTGCTCAGAGCATTGCCCTTGTTGGGGTTGGAACTGTCTCCTCGGTAGATGTGGAATCGCTGGCCCCCGTCGAGACTCATCGCCGCAAGCACCTGGGTCGGCGCAAGAGGGGTCGATCTCGGCAACAACGGGTCCTTGGTCACCGCCGGCGGTGGGTCATTCGAGCCTGAGGCAGTGGCCGGCCCACCATTCACCGACGATCCAGCCAACGAGGGCTGCGTTCCGCCCGGCCCTCCACTGTCGGAGATCCGGTTGGCGATCACCCCGCCGGCGATGATGCCGGTGCTGACGGCAGCCGCCAGGGCTCCCAGAACGAGTCGACGACGCCTGGCCGGTCGACCATCGACCTCCGGCACTCCGGCCGCGGACGGTGGAGAGGATGGCTCGCCGAATGGGGTGGGCGGGTGAGCTTCGTCGATCGGGTCGATGGCGACCACAGCCAGTGGGGGCTCGACCGGCGACGGCGAGGGCGAGCGCAGGGGCGGGGGCGGGGGCGGGGGATGCACCGGCGCAACAGCTGCCACCGGACCCAAGGTGGTCGTGGACGCAGCTGCGGTGTCTGGGTCGACCACGGTTGCCCCCAGCGCGACATCGTGTTTGGGGTGGGTGTCGATCGCCACTGGGACACGGAACTGGCGGTGCAGCATCTCCCCGACCAAAGGAATGCGCGAGCTGCCTCCCACGAGCACGATCGTCGTGAGCTGCTCGGGACTCAGGCCGGCCGACCGGATGGCGCGGTCGAGCCCCTCGATCGTGGTCTGCACCGCCGGTCGGATCATCGTCTCGAACTCGGACCGGGTGATGCGAACGGTCGTGTTGATGCCGGGGAGCGCGATCGCGACCGTTGCCGTCACGTCGGTGGAGAGGGCTTCCTTGGCCTCCACCACATCTCGACGTAGCCGCGCAAGTCCCGTGGTGACTGCCGGCTCGTGGTTGTCCAGCTGGTCAACGGCATCACCGAGCTGGGTCAGCACCCGTCGAAACAAGGCCTCGTCGAAGTCGACGCCGCCGCAGTGCTCGATCCCTTCCGGCGTGCCCAGGAGGCGGAATCCGGCCGCCGTCTGCTCCAGGACACAGGTATCGAAGGTTCCACCGCCCAGGTCGTACACCGCGAGCCGGTCGCCGATCTCGACCCGGGAACGCCCCGCATACAGCGCGGCCGCGGCCACGGGCTCGGTGCAGGTGCGGCTCGGACCGATGTCAGCCAGCGACAGCACATCGGCCAGCACCTGCAGCTTGTACGTCCCCCAGTTCGCCGGATGCGTCACGATGGTTTCGCTGGGCTGTTCGCCGATCTGCTGGGCTGCGGCATGAACGACCCAGGCCAGCAGGTGCGCAGTCAACACCTCGGGTGAGAACGGTGTACCACCGACCAGGACCGGCACATGGTCGCCGATCCGCCGCTTGAACTCCCGCACCACCCGGCCAGGCTCAGACATCCCGCGACGTTCGGCGGCCTCTCCGACCAGGAATTCGCCCGCGTCGGTCAAGAACAGCACCGACGGAACCTGCAGGGCCCGGTTCCCCAGTCCCAACATCGACGGACCAAAGCCATTGGCCACTGCAGCGGCGGTGAACGTCGTTCCGACATCGACCCCGAGCCGATATGTCACAACGCACCTCTTTTCTGCGACCCTTTGCCGAGTTGGCACCTATTCTCGTCGGATCGCACCCTGCTGCCTACAGATTTGTGCAGCGGTGAATAACAACATTATCGAATTGGGTGGGCGGACAGGCCGATAAATCGTGTCGACGCAACCTGGGGAAGTCTGATCCTGCCGCCAGATGACCCCGCACTTATTGGCCATGACCGTCGGGTGCCCAGGTCCTATGGTGATTGCATGGCTGACCCGATATTGCGACTGGACACGGAGGCGGTGTCAGTAGAACCGGGCGGTCAAGCTCGGGTGATGGTGACCATCACCAGTGCCAGCTCAATCGTCGAAGGTTTCGCGCTCGACGTGGTCGGCACCCAGCCGGCCCAGTGGGCAGAAGTCGTCCCGGCGTCGGTGAGCGTCTTTCCGGGCACCGACGCCACGGCCGTTGTGGTGTTTTCCCCTCCGGCCGGGGTGACAGCGGGGAGCGGGACGTTCGCCTTCGGGGTGCGGGCAAGGTCAACCGAGAGTCCCGATGTCAGCTCCGTCGTGGAAGGTGACATCACGCTCGGCAAGGTGTCGGGGCTCCAGGCCCGAATCGTGCCGGTCACCTCGGCTGGGCGCTGGCGTGGCCGACACGCGATCCAGCTCAGCAACTGGGGCAACAGCTCGGTGACCCTGCAGCTGGTCGCCTCCGACCCGGATGCGGCCCTCGGCTTCTACCTCCGGCCCGACCTGGTCGAGCTCCCCATGGGAGCCACGACCACGGTGTCGATGACGGTCCGGACCCGGCGACCGTTCCTTCGCGGAACCCCGGTTCGGCTGCCGTTCCAGGTCACTGGCGAACCGGTCGACGCTCCACCCGGCCCGCGGGGCGGACCGGCCTACGGAGACCCCACCCGTCCCGTCGTGGACGGCGCCCTCACCCAGAAACCGATCCTGTCCACTGGCTTCGTCGCCGCTCTCGCCCTGCTGCTGGTGGTTGCGGTCGCCGGCTTCGCGTACGCCTGGACCCGTACGCCAGCCTCGACCTCGCTCGAGCAGCTCGGCCCTCCAGGGCGACCGGCCACCTTCGCCGTGGACCCCGCAGGCCCGGGCGCGTTGAAGGCATCCTGGACTCCACTCGACCAGGTCACCGGCTACGAGCTGCAGGACATCGACCCGGCCGACCTGACCAGCGTGCGAGACGTGCAAACCGTCAGCGGCTCACAGAACCAGGTGCTCAAACAGAACTTGCAGCCCGATACGCGCTACTGCTACCGAGTCAAAGCGCTGCGCGGCGCCGCGGCGGGCCCGCTCACGGAGGTGGACTGCGAGGCGACCGAGCCATCCACCGTCACCACACCGCCGGTCGACCCGCTGGCCGGTGGCAAGTGGGTCCTGGTGGTGAGGATCGGTCCCGACAGCGGAGCGGTGGTGCCGGCCCTGGAGAAGTGCGTCGACGATCTGTTGGACAACAAGGTGACGAACGTTCACCTGATACCTCCCAACACTTATCGTCGGCTACGACTGACGCCGACCACCGACGAGCGAAAAGACACCTGGATGGTGGCCGTCGGACCCTATGACGACCGGACTCAGGCTGTCACCCTCGGTGCCCAGGCGGCCAAGATCTGTCACTCACAACCGGCCTTTCCCGTGCAACCCGACCCACCTCAGTGAAGGCGGAGGCACCTCCAGGTCGGACGAGACTGGCCGGCAGGAGGAGATTCCCGTGAACCGCCGAGGCCGCGTTGTGGTGACCGTCCTCGCCGTGAGCGTCATCGCTTCCCTCGCCCTGACGAGCTGCAGCCGAGTACCCGTCGAGCCAGCAGCCTCGGCATCAGCCCCAGCCGTGCCGTCATCTCCGCGTTCGACGAGCTCTGAGCCCGGACCGGAGACCGACGAACCCCCCGTCGTCGCGGCGGCGGGCGACATCGCCTGCGAACCAGGTGCCGCAGTCGGCCGCGAATGCCAGCACAAAGCGGTCAGCGAGGCAATCCTGGCTGACACCGCGGTGAGCGTGGTGCTGGCGCTCGGCGACAACCAGTACCCACAAGGAGCGGCCGCCGGGTTCCGGTCGGCGTACGACCGTAGCTGGGGTCGCTTCAAGAACCGGACGCGACCGGTTCCGGGCAATCATGAGTACGAGACGCCCGGCGCTGCCGGCTACTTCGACTATTTCGGCGCGCTGGCCGGCGAACGAGGAAAGGGTTACTACTCCTACGACGTGGGGCCCTGGCACTTCATCGCCCTCAACTCCGAGTTCGACCTCGGCCGCACCGGTGCTCAGGTCGCGTGGCTGAAGGCCGACCTGAGAGCACACCACAGCAGCTGTGTCGCCGCCTACTGGCACCGGCCTCGATGGTCCTCGGGGACGGTGGTCGGCGACTATCCCACCGTCACCGCGTTCATGGAGACGCTGTACGACGCCAACGCCGACCTCGTTCTGGTCGGTCACGAACACAACTACGAACGGTTCCAGCCGCTCAACCCCGATGGCGAGCGTGATGACCACCGCGGCATCGTCCAGATCGTTTCCGGTCTCGGCGGCAAAAGCCAGTTCCCGGTCCGAGGACGGGCGACCACGGCCGCCAAGAACAGCACGGCGTACGGCTACACCCGACTCGTCCTGCACCCCGACTCAGCCGACATCACCTTCGAAGCCGCCGTCGGCGACTACCACGATGCCTTCACCCTCCCCTGTCACTGACCGTGCTGGCCGTTCCCTGACCCCGGCCCGCGCATTCCGCGCCCTGAGCTCGGCCCGCGCATTCCGCCCCCTGAGCTCAGCCCCCGATCAGGTCAGGCTGGGGCGGGGCCGGCCACCAGCGGGGTGGTCACCGGGGTGATGGGCAGCAGCTGCCGTCCGGTCGGGCCGATCTGGATGCTGGTGTCCATCTGGGGGCAGACGCCGCAGTCGAAGCACGGGGTCCACCGGCAGTCCTCGACCTCGACCTCGTCGAGCGCGTCCTGCCAGTCCTCCCACAGCCAGTCCCGGTCAAGCCCTGAGTCCAGGTGGTCCCAGGGCAGCACCTCGGCGTAGTCCCGCTCACGAACCGTGTACCAGTCCAGGTCGACCGGCGTCTCCGCCAGCTGGCTCTCAGCGCAGGCGACCCAGCGCTCGTACGAGAAGTGCTCGCTCCAGCCGTCGAACCGACCACCATCGCGCCAGACTGCTTCGATGATCTTGCCGACCCGACGGTCACCCCGGCTGAGCAGGCCTTCGATGATGCCCGGTTTCCCATCGTGGTAACGGAAACCGATGGCCTTCGCGAACTGCCGGTCGCTGCGGACGGCGTCGCGCAGCTTGGCCAACCGGGCGTCGGTGGTCTCGGCGTCGAGCTGCGCCGCCCACTGGAACGGGGTGTGCGGCTTGGGCACGAAGCCGCCGATGCTCACCGTGCACCGGATGTCGCGCCGGCCGCTGACCTCGCGGCCGGTGGCGATCACCCGCTTGGCCAGCTCGCCGATGGCCAGCACGTCCTCGTCGGTCTCGGTCGGCAGACCGCACATGAAGTAGAGCTTCACCTGCCGCCAGCCGTGCGAGTACGCCGCTGACACCGTACGGATCAAGTCGTCGTCGGTGACCATCTTGTTGATCACCTGGCGCATCCGCTGCGATCCGCCCTCGGGCGCGAAGGTCAACCCGGACCGGCGGCCGTTGCGCGACAGCTCGTTGGCCAGATCGATGTTGAAGGCGTCCACCCGGGTGCTGGGCAAGGACAGTGAGATGTTCGTGCCTTCGTAGCGATCTGCGAGCTGCTTGGTCACCTCGCCGATCTCGGAGTGGTCGGCGCTGGACAGACTGAGCAGCCCGACCTCCTCCAGACCGGTGGCGTCGATCCCGCCCTGGACCATCGCGCCGATGGTCTCGATGCTGCGCTCGCGTACCGGTCGGGTGATCATGCCGGCTTGGCAGAAGCGGCAGCCGCGGGTGCAACCTCGGAAGATCTCCACCGAGTAGCGCTCGTGCACGGTCTCGGCCAGCGGCACCAGCGGCTTCTTCGGATACGGCCAGGCGTCCAGATCCATCAAGGTGTGCTTGGTGATCCGGAACGGCACCCCGCTGCGGTTCGGTGCGACCCGCTGTATCCGGCCGTCAGGCAGGTAGTCGACGTCGTAGAACTTGGGCACGTAGACCGCGCCGCCGGCGGCCAGCCGCATCAGCAGCCCGTCACGTCCGTCCGGCCGCCCCTCGGCCTTCCATTCGCGGATCACCTCGCTGATCTTGAGCGCGATCTCCTCGCCGTCACCGAGCACGGCCGCGTCGATGAAGTCGGCGATCGGCTCGGGGTTGAACGCGGCATGCCCGCCGGCCAGCACGATCGGGTCGTGCTCGCGGCGGTCGACCGCGTGCAGCGGGATGCCGGCCAGGTCCAGCGCGTTGAGCATGTTGGTGTAGCCGAGCTCGGTGGCGAAGCTGAGGCCGAAGACGTCGAAGGCGCCCACCGGGCGGTGCGAGTCGAGGGTGAACTGGGGCACCGCGTGCTCGCGCATCAGGGCTTCCAGGTCCGACCAGACCGCGTACGTCCGCTCGGCCAGGATCCAGTCCCGCTCGTTCAAGATCTCGTACAAGATGGCGACGCCCTGGTTGGGCAGGCCCACCTCGTACGCGTCGGGGTAGGACAGGCACCACCGGACCTCGACGGCGTCCCAGTCCTTGGTGACGCTGTTCAGCTCGCCGCCCACGTACTGGATCGGTTTGCTGACCCGGGCGAGCAGGGGCTCCAGCCGCGGAAACAGGGACTCGGGTGCCTCGTTCGCGATGGTCGTCATAACGCGGTAAGCCTAATGCCTGGGCGGGTGGACCTCCGGCGACGAACGTCAAGCATCCGATCCGTCACCCTTCGTCGCGTGGGCCGACGCCGTTCTCGGAGAGCTCGAAGCCCGCGGCCTGCAGATCCTCGGCCAGGTCGTCGCGGGTGAGCAGGTCACGCCGGACCTGGTTGCTGCGGTAGACGGTCCGTCCCACCAGGTGCGCGGCCACCGGTGCGGTGGCCAGCTGCAGCATGGCGATCAGCAGCACGGTGCCGAAGGCGGCCCAGCTCCGCAGCGACAGCTCGACCCCGGCCGCGACCAGGATCAGACCAAGGGTCTGCGGCTTGGTCGCGGCGTGCATCCGGCTGAGCACGTCGGGAAAGCGGACCAGACCGACCGCTGCGGCGAAACACAGGAACGCGCCGAGCAGCACCAGCGCCGCCCCGGCCAGGTCGGCCACGTCAGCGAAACTCATTGCTTCCCCTCCGGTGGTCGGGTCTCGCGGACCGGGTCGTTGATCTCCCACCGGGCCGCCTTGTCCCGGTCGGCCACGAAGCGGGCGATGCTGACCGAGCCGGCGAACCCGAGCAACGACAGCACCAACATCACCGGCAGTGTCGTCGTGTGGTCGTTGAGGATGGCCTCGAGTGCCAACCCCGCGATCACCACGGCGACCAGCACGTCGGCCGCCACCACCCGGTCGAGACTGCTCGGACCGCGCGACATCCGGAGCACGGTCAGCGCGCCGGCCAGGGTGAGCAGCACCGCCCCGATGCCGACCATGATCATCACCACGAGATCAACCATCGGTGCTCCCTTCGACCGACTCGGCGGACGCATCCCGACGGAGGGCCTCATCCAGCTCGGCGATCTCGGCGGCCGACCCGAAGGCCCTCAGCACCCGGGCTTCGGCGGCCAGCACGTCGTGACGGGCCTGCTCGAGCTGCGCCTCGGAGACGGTGTCGAGCACGTGCAGGTACAAGGTGCTGGTCGAGCGGTGCGCCTCGAGCACGATCGTGCCGGGCACCAGCGACACCAGCTCAGCCGTCTGGGTCAGGTAGAGGTCGGATCGGCTCCGCAGCTGCACCCGGAGGATCGCGCTGCGCGGCGTGGAGCCGAAACGGAAGGCCAGGACCACCACGGCCACGCTGGAGCGAGCCACGTCGAACAGCAGCTGGGCGCCCAGGCGGAGCAGCCCCAGCGGCCGGATCCGCCCGTGCAGCTCGATCGGGGGGAGCGGGAAGACCAGGCCGACCAGCAGTGCGAGCAGCACCCCGGTCGCCACGATGAACACCGAGATGTCGTCCCACAGCAGCACCCAGACCAGCGTCAGCACGACCACCGCGGGCAGGTGGGGACGGTGCCGGGGCCTGGTCATCGGATCCCTGCCGGGAGAACGGCCCGGACGTACGCCGTGCCGCCGACCAGGTCGGCCGCCGAGCGCTCCGCGAACCCGTAGAGGGGCCCTGAGACGACGGTGATGCCGACGCCGACCAGCACCAGCACGGCGGCCGTGGCCACCATCGGCCAGGGCATCCGGCGCCGGGCCGGCGTGTCGTCGTCACCCTCGTCCTCTTCGCCGTGGGGCAGCTCGTGATCATCGGCCTCGGTGCTCAGCGGCCGCCAGAAGGCCCGGTTCCACACCTTGGCCATGGCGTACAGGGTGAGCAGGCTGGTGACCACCCCACCGCCGATCAGCAGGTACGCCAGCGCTCCGCCCTGCTCGGCACCGGCCTCCAGCAGCCCGATCTTGCCGACGAATCCTGACAGTGGCGGGATGCCGGCCAGGTTCATGGCCGGGATGAAGAACAGGATGCCCAGCACCGGCGAGGCGGCCGCCAGCCCACCCAGCTTGCTCAGCGACGTGCTCCCGCCCCGGACCTCGATCAGGCCGGTGACCAGGAACAAGCGTGGTCTGGATGGTGATGTGGTGGGCGGTGTAGAAGATGGCGCCCGCATAGCCGGAGACGCTGGCCAGGCCGACACCGAAGATCATGTAGCCGATGTGGCTGACCAGGGTGAACGACAGCATCCGCTTGATCTCCGACTGGGCGATCGCCCCCAGGATGCCCACGATCATGGTGGCCAGCGCCGCCCACAGCAGCAGCCGGGTCAGGTGGCTGTCGGGGAACAGCACGGTCTGGGTGCGGATGATCGCGTAGACGCCGACCTTGGTGAGCAGGCCGGCGAAGACGGCGGTGACCGGCGCGGGTGCGGTCGGGTAGGAGTCCGGCAGCCAGGCCGACATCGGGAACACCGCGGCCTTGATGGCGAACACGGTCAGCAGCAGGAGCTGCAGAACCAGCTGCACATCGCCCGGCAGCTCGGGCAGCCTCAGCGCCAGCTGCGCCAGGTTGACCGTCCCGGTCGCGGCGTAGATCGACGCGATGGCCACCAGGAAGAGGGTCGAGGACAACAGACTGACCACGACGTAGGTGCTGCCGGCCCGGACCCGTTCACCGGTCCCGCCCAAGGTCAGCAGCACGTACGAGGCGAACAGCAGCATCTCGAAGCCGACGAAGAGATTGAACAGGTCACCGGCCAAGAAGGCGTTGGAGACACCGGCGGAGAGCACCAGCAGCGTCGGGTGGAAGATCGACACCGGCGTCTCGCGTTTGCGCTCCGCCTCCTCGTCACCCATCGAGAACAGCAGCACCGCCAGCGTGACGACGGAGGAGACCAGCAGCATCAACGCGCTGAGCCGGTCGGCGACGAGCGCGATGCCCAGCGGCTGCGGCCAGCTGCCGACCCACAGCACGATCGGCCCGTGCCGGTCGGTCAGCCCGACCAGGGTCGCGGCCACTGCGGTGACGGCGAGCATCACCAGCGTCGACACCAGGCGTTGAGCCCGCGGCCGGCGGTTCAGGGCCAGAGCCAGACCGGCGCCCAGGATGGGCAGCAGGACGGGCAGCGGCAACAGGTTGTTCATGCCTGACCCGCGTCCTGCGCCTCGGCATCGGCCCCGGCCGGCTCTCGTTCGCCCTCCTGGTCGCTGGTGCCCTGACCGATCTCGTCGGGCGAACCGTTGTCGCTCTCGTCGTACGAGCCCGACGTCAGGTCCTCCTCGGCCAGCTGCCGGATCGCCGCGTCCTCGACGTCGTCGGCCACCTCGTCGTGGCCGTTCAGCTGGAAGCTGCGATAGGCCAGGCTGAGCAGGTACGCGGTGACCCCCAGGGTGATCACGATGGCGGTGAGCACCATCGCCTGCGGCAGCGGATCACTCATCTCGGCCTGCGGCGTGACCCCGATGATCGGGGCGCCACCGGCCGCCCCGCTGACCACCAGGAACAACACGTTCACGCCGTTCGAGGCGAGCAGCACGCCGACCAGGATGCGGGTCAGTGACCGCTCCAGCATCAGGTAGACCCCGGCCGCGACCAGCGCGCCGGAAACGATGACCAGCACCAGGTTCGGGCTCATGAGGCGGACCTCGCGGCACTGGAGGCTCGGGACCGCAAGGTCGGCTGCGGGGTCGGCGTACGGTCCTCGGCCTCGTGCTGGTCGATGCCCGAGCCCAGGCTGCGGGCCAGGTCGAGCATCACCCCGATCACCACCAGGTAGACCCCGATGTCGAAGAAGACCGAGGTGACCAGGTGCGGCGACCCGAGGATCTGCAGCGGACCCAGCGGGGTGACCACCGAGGCCAGCGGCGCCGAAGTCGATCGAGATGTCATAGCTCTGCAGGATCTTGCCGCCGATCAGGCCACCGGGGCGAGGGCGCTGGCCACGGCCAGGATCAGGCCGGCTCCGAGCACCCGGCCGGCGTCGACCGGGGCCGCCTCGTCCAGCTCCTGGCTGCCGGCGGCCAGATAGCGGATGACCAGGGCCAGCCCGGCCACCAGCCCGCCGGCGAACCCACCGCCCGGGGCGTTGTGGCCGGCGATCAGCAGATAGACCGAAACCACGATCATGACCGGGAACAGCACCCGGGTGACCACCTCGAAGATGATGGAGCGGCGTACGGGCGAGAGGGCCTCGCCGCCGCGCAACCAGGTCATCCGACCGGCCGGGAGCTGTCCCGGCTGATCTCGAGGCCGGGTGGGCAGCGACGAGTAGCGGCTGCGGATGAAGATCAGGCTCGCCACCCCGGTCGCAGCCACGACCAGGACCGCGATCTCCCCCATGGTGTCCCAGGCCCGGATGTCGACCAGGGTCACGTTGACGATGTTCTTGCCGTAGCCGAACGTGTACGCCGCCTCGTAGAATCCCTCCGAGATCGGGTGCCGCGACCCGGGCACCGCTGGCCACCACGGCGATCATCGAGACCACCGCGCCGACGGTGACCGCGATCACCAGCCGCCACCAGCGGCTCGCGTGCAGCGGTCGGCTGGTGAAGTACTTCGGCAGCTTGCGCAGCACCAGGGCGAACACCACCAGGGTCACCGTCTCGACCAGCACCTGGGTCAGCGCCAGGTCGGGCGCCCCGTGCAGCAGGAAGAGCATGGCCACCCCGTAGCCGGTCACCCCGACCAGCATCACCGCCCGCAGCCGGCCCGCGTGAGGTGGCGGCCAGCACGCCGGCCACGACCATGATCGAGCCGACCAGCAGCTGGGCCGGGCTATCGGCGAAGCGGACCATCGGCCACTGCTTCAGGAACAGCAGCGCTCCGCCGGGCAGCAGCACCACGACGAGCAGGATCGAGCCGAGGTAGACCGGCAACGAACCGCGCTGGGCGCGGGCGGTGACCTCGACGGCCAGCCGGTCGACGGCCCGCATGATCCGCTGGTAGATCTCCTCCGCCTCGATCGAAGCCGGGAAGGTGGACTGGGCCCTGGCGATGAACGAACGCTGCCAGAACAGCGCTGCGCCGCCGGCCACCGCCAGCACCGACATCACCAAGGGGGCGCTGAAGCCGTGCCACAGCGCGATCCCGTGACTCTCCTCGCCGGTCTCGAAGGCCGCCACGTACGGCTCCAGCGCCGTCGGTCAGTGGGTGGCCGACGAAGCCGCCGACCAGGCACAGGGCCGCGAGCAGCGACCGGGGCGGCGGCGAACCCGGCCGGCACCCGGTGGCAGGGCGAGATCTGCTGGTCGGCCCCGGTCGGGTCGACGTAGTAGGTGCGGCGCGACTTCACCGCGAACGCGCCCCACAGGAACCGCAACGTGTACGCGACGGTGAGCGCCGACCCGGCCACCAGAGCGGCGGCCAGCAGCACTGCCGGCAGACCGGTCACCCCGGTCTGGTCGCCGGTGTCCACCAGATAGGTCAGCGCCTCGAACGCGGTCTCCTTCGCCGTGAACCCGATGGTCGGCGGGATCGCCGCCATGGACGCACCGGCCAGCACCGCTGCCACCGCCACCACGGGCATCGACCGGCCGACCCCGGACAGCTTCCGCAGGTCGCGGGTGCCGGCGCTGTGGTCGACGATGCCGACGACCAGGAACAGGGTCGACTTGAACAGGGCGTGCGAGATGAGCAGGGCCAGGCCGCCCAGGGCAGCCGCCTTGGTGCCGAGCCCGGTGAGCACGATCAGGAAGCCCAGCTGGCTGACCGTCCCGTACGCCAGCAGCACCTTGATGTCGTACTGGCGCAGTGCCCGCCAACCGCCGATGATCATCGTCGCCGCGCCGAGCGCGCAGGTGATCGGTCGCCAGCCCGGGGTGGCGGCGAACACCGGGGCGAGCACGGCGACCAGGTAGACGCCAGCCTTCACCATCGCCGCCGCGTGCAGGTAGGCACTGACCGGGGTCGGCGCGGCCATCGCCCCGGGGAGCCAGAAGTGGAACGGCACCAGCGCCGACTTGGACAGAGCACCGGCCAGCAGCAGCACGACGGCGGTGACGACCAGCGGTGAGCCGACTCCGGAGTCGCGGGCCCCGGCCAGCACCCCGGACAAGGAGTACGTGTCGAAGCGGACGGCCAGCAGCACGATGCCGGTCAGCATGGCCAGGCCGCCGAACGTGGTCACGATCAGCGCGGTCAGAGCGGCCCGCCGGTTGGCGCTGAACGCCGGGTTGTGGCCGACCAGCAGGTAGGAGAAGACCGTGGTCAGCTCCCAGAACACGTAGAGCCCGACCAGGTCGTCGGAGGTGACCAGCCCCATCATCGCCCCGGCGAAGGCGACCAGCACCGCGCCGGTGCGGACCGGCGGCTCGACGTCGGCGAAGTAGAACCGGCAGTAGAACAGCACCAGGGCACCGATCCCGCTGACGATCAACGCCAGCACCCACTGCAGCAACCCGATCCGGAACGACACGTCGATGCCGAGCGCCGGGATCCAGGCGAAGCTCTCCGTGACGGCTTCGCCGGCCAGCACCGTCGGCGCCTGCCCGAGGGTCCAGACGAACGCGACCGCCGGCACCAGGGCAAGCAGGTAGAACGCGGCGCCACGGAGTCGGCGTAGCAGCAGTGGCGCCAAGCAGGCAACGCCGAAGTGAACGGCGATGAGCAGCGTCACGAATGCCTCTCGTCGTCAGACGTGGTCGTCGGGATTGGAGTCGTACCCTACCGGACCGGCGCAGAACGCTCCGAAATCAGCGGGCGGGCGGGCGGACCAGCCCGACCTCGTACGCCAGCAGGACCAGCGCGACCCGGTCCCGCAGCCCGGTCTTGGCCAGGATGCGTCCGACATGGGTCTTGACGGTCGCTTCGGAGAGGAAGAACTTGGCCGCGATCTCGGGATTGCTCAGGCCCTGGGCGATCTCCAGCAGCACCTCACGCTCACGCTCGGTGAGGTTCTCGATCCGCCGAGGCACCGGCACATCGGTCTCGGGCACCGCGTCGACGAACTTCTCGACCAGCCGACGGGTGGTGCTCGGCGCGATCACGGCCTCACCGGCGTGCACCGTACGGATCGCCGCCAGCAGATCGGCCGGGGGTGTGTCCTTGAGCAGGAAACCGGCCGCCCCCGCCCGCAGCGCCGAGAACGCGTACTCGTCGAGGTCAAACGTCGTGAGGATGATGATCCGGGGCACCGGGGTGGTGCTGGAGCGCCCGGTGATGATCCGGGTCGCCTCGACCCCGTCCATCCGGGGCATCCGGACGTCCATGATGACCACGTCGGCGGCGGTGACCGCGAGCTGCTCGACGGCTTCGCCCCCGTTGCCGGCCTGCCCGACGACGACCATGTCGGGCTGCGAGCCCACCAGCATGGCGAAGCCGGCTCGGACCAGCTCCTGGTCGTCGACCAGGAAAACCCTGATCTGCTCGCTCATCTCGAGGTCCCTCCGGTCGGCAACCATGCGTCCAGCACGAATCCTGTCCCCTGCGGCCCGGCGGTCACGGTCCCCCCGACGGCAGCCACCCGCTCGCGTACGCCGGTCAGGCCGTGTCCGGGCTGCTGGGTCAGCCGACCCTGGCCGCCGGGCGCACCACGGTCGCGCACCCGGATGCGGATGCCCTCTCGGTCGCGGTCGATCGCGACCAGCACTTCGGCGCCGCCGTGCTTGCGCGCATTGGTCAAGCCCTCCTGGACGATCCGGTAGGCGGTCAGGGACGTCAGGGCCGGCAGCGGGCCCAGATCGGCGGCGCGGCGCAGCTCGACCGTCGCGCCTGCCGCCCGGGCTTCAGCCAGCAGCGCCTCCAGGTCATCCAGGTCAGGCTGCGGGTTGGCCGTGGTTCCCTCGAGGGTCGGACCGGAGCGCAGCAGCCCGAGCAGGTTGCGCATCTGGCCCAGCGACTCACGGCCGGTCGCGCTGATCTGCTCCAGCGCCTGCCGCGCGGTGCCGGGCGAGGTGTCGACCACGTACGCGGCGCCGTCGGCCTGCACGATCATCACCGACAGTCCGTGGGCGATCACGTCATGCATCTCGCGGGCGATCCGCGCTCGTTCCGCCGCGGCGACAAGTTCGGCCTGCTGTTCACGCTCCCGCTCGAGCCGGACGGCACGCTCGGCCACGGCGATCGCTCCGAGCCGGGCCGATCGGAGCCGCTCCCCCAACGCCCAGGTGACCAGCACCAGCACACCCGCCCCCGCCGTGGTCGCGACCCGCAGCCAGCCGGTCGCGGGGCCGAGCTGTCGGTCGACCCAGCCCCACCACCCGGTCGCGGCGCCGACCGCGACGGCGAGCAGGGCCGCGCCGAGGGCGATCAGTCCGAAGCGTCGGTCGGTGGAGCCGACCGCGGTGTAGAGGGCGAACAGCAGCGCGGCGTCATAGATCCCGATCCGTACGCCGACCAGCGCCTGGACGACGCCGACCGCGAAGATGACCAGCACGGCGGCCCGGGGGAATCGCCGCCGCAGCGCCAGAGGCAGGCTGACGAGCACCACGAAGAGGTAGTCGACCGGCTGCTCACGCTGGGCGATCACCGCCAGCAGCAGGGCACCGAGGCCCAGGAAGAGCAGCATCACCACCAGGTCGAACACGGCGCTGCGGGTGGGCAGCTCCCGACCGACCCGACCACCGTCGCTGGCCTCCAGCAGCCGGAACAGCCGCGATCCGGCGATCGTCATGGGTCCAACCCTAACGGCGCGTCGCCGTCAACCCGGTAATGCCGGACCGGCGCAGGAGGCTGGCTCGGCGGACGACCGAGGCCCCCGGTTAGAATCACCGGCTGAGACCGCACCGCCGCCCCGCTCGGGGTCCGAGGTGCCCGGCGGGAAGCGAGAACGATGAACACCACGGTTGATGCGGTACGGGCAGCGCTGGCCAGCCGCTTCCCCGGCGCCCAGACGGACAGCCCAGCGCCGCCCTCGGCCAACGAGTTCGTCATCTTCAGCAAACCTGAGCTCGGGCGGCTGACCGGCGCCGACCTGGACGCGGTCTGGGACCTGTTCGGTGACTCCTTCGAGCGGTTCGCCGTCACCGTCCATCGGGTCAAGATCCTCACCGGGCCGGAGCTGGACGCGGCCGGGGCGATGCAGCAGCACTACGGCGTGATCAACCAGATCTCCCGGCTCGGACGCTCAGCCCTGACCGAGGCCGCCGAGCGTGCCCTGCAGGAGCAGTACGGCGACTCGCTGGGCAGCGCCACGGTCCTCGGCGGCCACCAGTTCCTGGAGACGTATCCGGAGTTCAGCCCGTTCGCGCTGGCCATGCTCTTCTCCAACGCCAGCGTCGGGCGACTCGGCCCGGGCACCTACGCTGCTCCGGTCAAGATCGACGGCGACACCGTCATCGTGCTGAACGGGTTCCATCCGCGCCAGCTCAGCTTCTTCACCGCTGAGGACGCGGTCTGCGCGTTCATCCACGGCAGCTCGGCGACCGACTGGGAGGTCCTGCGCTCAGAGCTGATCGGTGCCACCGACCCGGCCAAGGCGCTCGACACCTCGATCCGTGGTCGGTTGCGGTCCGACCCGGCCGGCTTCGGTCTGCGCAGCGTCAACTCCAACTTCAACGGCGTCCACATGTCCGCGGGTCCGCTCGAGGGGTTGGCTGAGCTCGGCCGGTTCTTCGCTGACGTGCAACCTCTGCCCGAGTGGGGCTTCGCCCGGTCCCTGGTCGCCGCCGGCGCCAGTGCCGACGAGGTGAACGAGCTGGTCGAGAATCCGGTGGTCGAGGTGGACGGCGAGCGTACGACAGCCTTCGACCTCACCGAAGGGGTGAATGCCGGAGCCGCTGCCGAGCAGCTCGTCCAGGCGAAGCGGGGCTAGCCGGCTGCGGGCCGTGCGTCCAGCCGCTTGCCGAGGATGAACGAGATCAGCCAGATGGCCAAGAACATCACCCCGACGACGTACATGGTCGCGATCAGCAGGCCGAGGCCGACGCCGACCAGCTGAGTCGCCCAGCCGAGCGGATAGCCGAACGGCCGGCGGAGCGTGCCGGCGGCAACCAGCGCAAGCAGAGCCGCGCCGCCGCCGAAGCCCGCCGCAGTCCCCGCTGGCACCTCGCCGATGAAGATCATCACCGGGATGGCCAGCGCGAAGACGATCACCTCGAACAACAGCACCGAGAGCAGCACGACCCGCATCGGGTTGCGCTCACTGAGTCTCATGACCACTCGTCGTCGTCGGGGGCCTGACCGTTCTCGGAGTAGTCCGCGTCCCAGTCGTCGTCGGGGTCGTTCCCGCGATCGGCCCGGACCACCGGGTCCTGGTCGGAGACCAGCAGGGTCCGCGCCTCACCGACCGCCACCACCGAACCGGTGACGAGCACGCCCGGTGCGCCGACGCCCTCCACCTCGGCCATCGAGACGGCCGCTTCGAGGGCATCGTCCAACCGCGGCACGACCCGGACCCGGTCGGCACCGAAGATCTCAGCCGCCAGCTCACCGAGCTCGGTCGCCGGCGTGCCGCGGGGGGTCGACGCGACCTGGGTGACGACCACCTGGTTCATGATCTCCTCGAACACCTCCAGCACCCCACGGGCGTCCTTGTCGGCCATCACGGCGACCACCCCGATCAGCGGGGTGAATCCGAAGGCCTCGGTCACCGCCGCAGCCGTCGCCCGGGCACCATGCGGGTTGTGGGCGGCGTCGAGGACGACGGTCGGCGAGCGGCGTACGACCTCCAACCGGCCGGGGAACTTCACCTGGGCGAAACCCTCGCGGGCCACGTCCGGGTTGAGCGCCTTGAGGCCCAAGAATGCCTCGACCGCGGCGAGTGCCTGCGCGGCGTTGGCCGCCTGGTGTGCTCCGTGCAGGGGCAGGAAGATGTCGTCCACCGGGCCCTCGGAGGCGTTGACCCGGATGAGTTGCCCGCCGACGGCGACCTGCCGGTCGAGCAGCCCGAAGTCGATGCCTTCCCGCTGCGGCAGGGCTCCGACCTCGGCACAGCGCTCCAGCAGCACCTGCGCGGCCTCGAGCGACTGCCCGGCCAGGATCGCGTGCGCGCCCGGCTTGATGATGCCGGCCTTCTCCCGGGCGATCTCGGCAATGGTGTTTCCGAGCAGGTGGGTGTGGTCCAGGTCGATCGGGGTGACCACGGCCACATCGGCATCAGCGACGTTGGTCGCGTCCCAGGTGCCACCGAGGCCGACCTCGACCACCGCGACGTCGACGGGGGCATCGGCGAAGGCGGCAAAGCCCATCGCGGTGATGATCTCGAAGAACGTCATGGCCACGCCGTCGATCTGCCGTGCGTCGACGATCTCGACGTACGGCCTGATCTCGCGCCAGACGTCGTCGAAGCGCTCCTCGCTGATCGACTCGCCGTCGATGGTGATCCGCTCGGTCACGCTGGTCACGTGCGGGCTGGTGAACCGGCCCGTCCGCAGCCCGGTCGCTCGCAGCAGCGACTCGATCATCGCGGCGGTGCTGCCCTTGCCGTTGGTGCCGGTCAGGTGGATCACCGGATAGGCCCGCTGCGGGTCGCCGAGCAGCTCGGTCAACGCCTTGATCCGCCCCAGGCTGGGAGCGACCCGGTGCTCGGGCCACCTCGCGGTGAGGGCGGCAACGATCTCGGCGTGGGTCTGTGAGGCTGGCATGTCGGGCCAAGTCTATGGACTCCTGGCGGTGACCCCGACCGCAGGCTACGGTGACGCGAGCCGCGGCGCCCGGCCGCGACTGGAGGGAGATGGCATGTTCTCGATCACGTCGCGCCGCATCCTGGGCACGCTCGGAGCCGTGGCGGCCTTGAGTGCCGCCCAGCTCGTCGGCGCCCCCGCGGCTCACGCCGACGCCGACAGCGACCCGTACTGCTACACGACCCGCAGCACCAAAGCCCCGTTCTACAACGGCCCCTCGGCCAGCCGGGTCTACGACTGGGTCAACACCTCGGGCCAGACCAACCGACGGTTCTCGGCCGGGGTGGCGGTTCCGGCCGGACTGATCTCCAGCCGTTACGTCCCCCAGGGTGTGACCAGCTGGGCCAACTGGAACGGGACTGCAGAAGACGTGCTGCTCATCTCGGCCTACCACGACGGCAACGGGGACAAGGTGCCCGACGGTCCCAGCGCGATCTTCGGTGTGGTGGCCAGCGGGTCCCGGGCCGGCACCGGCCTCGGTCGAATGCTGATCACCAACGGACACGTGGGCGGCGTCGCGGCGTACGGTGGCTGGCTCTACGTCGGCAGTGAGTTCGAGATCCGCGGCTACAAGCTCAGCGCTGTCCGCAGCGCACTCGCCGGGGCGAACACCAACACGGTCCACGCCCGCTCCTACAACCGGACCAGCAGCTACCGGGTCGGCTTCATGGGCACCGGGGACGGTCACGTCTGGGCCGGCTCGTTCAGCGAGACCGCCTCCACCCGACTCAACGGCTATGTCCAGACCAGCCGCAGCCTGGGCACGCTGTCCTACCGGTCGGCCACCCAGTCGTACGCGCCGAAGAAGACCCAGGGGGTCACGGTGACCGCTGGCTACGCGATCTTCTCCACCTCGTACGGCCGCAACGACCGCGGCAACCTGTGGATCTTCCGTCGGGGCCAGCAGAGCGCCACCGACGGCAACTCCTACTGCTTCCGCGTCCCGTCGATGAACCAGGGCATCACCCAGCTCAACGGCCGGGTCTACCTCGGATTCGAGAGCGGCGCCTACACCTACAACAAGGGGCTCGACGACCCGGACAACCCGATCAGCCGGATCCATTCGGCCGCGCTGTCCGAGGTCACCTCGCTCTACACGGGCGGGCCGGCCGACTGAGCCCGATCAGTCGCCGGTGGTCTTGGGGTCGCCGTCGACGGCGGCCTTGAGCCGGGGGGCCAGGTTCTCCACCAGGAAGCCGACGCTGAGCACCGTGAGGAACGAGAAGGCCTCGTAGACGTTGTCACCGGGCTCGGTGAAGATCTCTCGGCCCTCCTTGTGCACCCGCAGCGACGCGTACGACTTGTTGTTCTCGACGTCCTGGCGACCGGTGTCCTCGACGAACCACACGATCGCGTCGGTGTCGAGCAGGTCGACTCGCTCGCGGCTCAGCTGCCCACCCCAGGCGCTTCCGGTCGCCTGGTCCAGGCCGGCCGGCAAGGTGAAGCCGAGCTCGGTCAGCAGCCGCGGTCGTGGGTCCTGGACGCCGTAGACGAAGATCCCCTCGTACGGGGTGGCCGTCACCGCGGTCTTGCCCGCGAACTCGGGGTTGGCCACCGCGACGTCGGCCACCTTCTGCTTGGCGGCCGCGACCAGCTCAGCCATCCGCTTCGGCCGACCGAGCGCCTGGCCGACCATGGTCGCCTGGACGTCCCACGGGACGCCCCAGTCCTCGTGGTCCTTCGACTGGGCGATCGTCGGGGCCAGCTTGCTCAGCTTGTCGTAGTCACTCTGCTTCAGCGCCGAGTAGACCGCGATGATCAGGTCCGGCGCCTGCGCTGCCACCTTCTCGAAGTCGACGCCGTCGGTGTCGGTGAGCACCACCGGGGTCGTCGCCGAGCCGAGCGCGGCGCTGGCCCACGGTCCGATGATGCCGCCGGCGCCGAGCTCGAACCACTTGGTGGAGGCGACCGGCACGACCCCGACGGCCAGGCAGTCATCCTGCTCCTTGAGGCCGACCGTGACCACCCGCAGCGGAGCTGCACCGATCGTGGTCTCGCCGAACTTGTGGGCGATGGTGACCGGGAAGGCGCCCTGCTCCACGCCGCCGGGACTGGCCGAGGCGACCGACTCCGCATCCGGAGCGGAGGCGTTGCAGGCGCTGAGGCCCAGAGCAGCAGTCGAGACGGTGGCCGCGGTGATCAAGAAGCGGCGGCGGGACAGCATCATGAGAGGGCATCCTTAGTTAGGGTAGGTTGACCTTACTGAGTTGCACCCCGCTTGGCCAGCGCCGACTGCAGGTCGGAACGTGACGTCCACTCGGATCGCGGTGGAGCCACGACCGGTCACCGGTCTCCTAGGATTGACGACCATGACCGCCACCACGCCTGACCCAGCCCTGGACGCGCGACCGGCGACCGCCGCTCGGGTACCGGAGAAGCCGGTCCTGGAGGGTCTGGAGGAGCGCTGGCTCGAGCGGTGGAAGACCCAGGGCACGTACGCCTTCACCCGGCCTCAGACCCGCGCCGAGGTCTTCAGCATCGACACCCCACCGCCCACCGTGTCCGGCTCGCTGCACGTGGGTCACGTGTTCTCCTACACCCACACCGACCTGGTCGCGCGCTATCAGCGGATGACCGGCAAGCACGTCTTCTACCCCATCGGCTGGGACGACAACGGCCTGCCGACCGAGCGGCGGGTGCAGAACTACTACGGCGTACGGTGCGATCCGTCAGTCCCCTACGACCCTGACTTCACGCCGCCGGCCAAGCCCGACCCGAAGAACCAGCTGCGGATCAGCCGACGTAACTTCGTCGAGCTGTGCCACGAGCTGACTCACGTTGACGAGACGACCTTCGAGGACCTGTGGCGCCGGGTCGGGCTGAGCGTGGACTGGTCCAGCCTCTACACGACGATCTCCGACAACTCGATCGCCGTCGCCCAGAAGGCGTTCCTGCGCAACGTCGCCCGCAACGAGGCCTACCTGTCCGAGGCACCGACCCTGTGGGACGTGACCTTCCAGACCGCGGTCGCCCAGGCCGAGCTGGAGGCGCGCGACTATCCGGGCGCCTACCACCGGGTGTCGTTCGCCAGTGCGCACGGGCCGGTGTTCATCGAGACCACCCGGCCGGAGCTGATCGCGGCGTGCGTGGCCCTGATCGCCCACCCCGACGACGAGCGCTACGCCGACCTGATCGGCCAGCGCGTGCAGAGCCCGATCTTTGGGATCGACCTGCCGGTGATCGCCCACGAGCTGGCCGAGCCCGACAAGGGCTCAGGTCTGGTGATGTGCTGCACCTTCGGTGACCTGACCGACGTGACGTGGTGGCGCGAGCTGCAGCTGCAGACCCGGGTGATCATCGGCCGCGACGGCCGCATCCTGCGTGAGCGGCCGGAGTGGGTGGCCGACGACGAGGCGTGGAACGCGATCGCCGGCAAGACGACGTTCTCGGCCCGCGAAGCCATGGTGGCGCTGCTGCGCGCCTCGGGCGAGCTCGACGGCGAACCGAAGCCGACATCGCGCAAGGCCAACTTCTACGAGAAGGGCGACAAGCCGCTGGAGATCGTCTCGACCCGCCAGTGGTACATCCGCAACGGCGGTCGCGACGACGAGCTGAAGCAGGTCATGCTGGCCCGGGGTGACGAGCTGGGCTGGGTGCCGCAGCACATGAAGTATCGCTACGACAACTGGGTCGGCGGACTCAACGGCGACTGGCTGATCTCGCGCCAGCGCTTCTTCGGGGTGCCGTTCCCGGTCTGGTACCGCCTCGACGCCGACGGCGTGCCCGACTACGCCGGCCCGATCACCGCCGACGAGGACCGGCTGCCGATCGACCCGAGCTCGGAGGTGCCGCCCGGCTTCGAGGAGTCGCAGCGCGGCCAGGCCGGTGGCTTCATGGCCGATCCCGACGTGATGGACACCTGGGCCACATCGTCGCTCAGCCCGCAGATCGTCTGCGGCTGGGAGCGCGACCCTGAGCTGTTCGAGCTGACCTTCCCGATGGACCTGAACACCCACGCGCACGAGATCATCCGCACCTGGCTGTTCTCCCGGGTGGTCCGGGCCCACTTCGAGAACCACTCGCTGCCGTGGGTGCGGTCCATGATCAGCGGATTCGTGATGGACCCGGATCGCAAGAAGATGAGCAAGTCCCGCGGCAACGTCGTGGTGCCGACCGAGATCTTGGACTCCTACGGCTCGGACGCGGTGCGCTGGCGGGCGGCCAAGGCCCGCCCCGGGATGGACTCCCCCTTCGACGAGCGGGAGATGAAGGTCGGCCGACGGCTGGCCATGAAGGTGTTGAACGCCAGCAAGTTCGTGCTCGCGTACGGCGTGGCGGCCGACCTGGACCAGGTCACCGAGCCGGTCGATCAGTCCCTGCTCGCGCAGCTGTCCGCGGTGATCACCGCCGCCACCGCGTCGTTCGACGCCTTCGACTACACCGGCGCGCTGGAGGTCACCGAGCAGTTCTTCTGGCAGTTCTGCGACGACTACCTGGAGCTGGTCAAGGAGCGGGCCTACGGCTCCCAGGGTCCGGCCGCGGCTGCGTCGGCCCGGGCCACGCTGGCCGTCGCCCTGGACGCCATGCTCCGGCTGCTGGCTCCGATCATGCCCTTCTGCACCGAGGAGGTCTGGTCGTGGTGGAAGGACGGCTCCATCCACCACGCCGCCTGGCCGACCACCGCTGAGGTCGCCGCCGGCGGTGACCCCGGCGTGATGACCGACGTGTCCGCCGCCCTGATCGAGATCCGTGGAGCCAAGTCGCAGGCCAAGGTGTCGATGAAGACCGACGTGACGGCCGCGGCGTTCACCGGTCCCGCCAGCGCCCTGACCCACCTGCAGGCGGCCGAGGCCGACCTCCGGGCCGTGGGCCGGATCACCGGGGTGTCGAGCTGGGTCGCCGGCGATGGTCCGATCGCCGTTGACGTCACCCTCGCCCAGCCGACGAGCTGAGCGGCCGCAGCTGCGCGCGCCCGGGAAAAAGCAAGCTCGCCCAGGCCAAGAACGGTCTGGGCGAGCAAGATCAGCGACTCAGAAGACGCTGTTCGGGTCGTAGTACTCGTCGATGTTCTCGCAGCCGATGCCGACCGCCTTGGTGAAGGTCTGTTCGGGGTAGTCAGCCGGCTTCTTGACGCCGGTGGCGATGTCGACCGCGATCTTCAGGGCCTCCTCGGCGGCCAATGACGGGGAGTTGAGGCCGGTGGAGATGTACTTGCCGGTGCATCCGCCCGACTTGATCAGCGCCTCGCCCTCCTTCTGACCGTCGGCTGCCGCGGCGACGTAGACGTTCTTGTACTGGTCCTTTCCGTTGATCACGTTGTAGGCGCCGAGAACCATGGAGTCGTTCAGACCGGCCACCAGATCCACGTCTGGGTTGGCGGCCAGCATGTTCTCGGCGGCGACCTGGCCCTTGTCCTGGGCGTAGTCGCCGGCCTGCTCGCCCTTGATCTCGTACTCCAGGCCACCCTCCTTCAGACCGTCCAGGAACCCTTGGCGGCGGTTCGGTCCCACGAACTCATCCGTTGCGGGACCGGTCAGGATGACCATCTTGATGCTCTTCTTGCCCATGTCCAGGAACCGCTTCGCGGTGATCTTGCCCGATTCACGACCAATGGTCAGGTTGTCGGACTGCACACTGGTGGTGCCGGTCCCTGGGACGCTGGTGTCGATGTAGATGACCGGGATCTTGGAGCTGATCTGGGTCATCATCTCCTTCTGCCCCTTCACGCTGGTGGCGTTGACCACCAGCACGTCGGCGCCTTGAGCGATCATGGCCTGCATCTGGTTCATCTGGATGACGGGGTCCTTGTTGGCCGCCTGGAACAACAGCTTGAACCCCTGTTCCTTGGCGATCTGTTCGGACTGCACCTGCATGGCCGCGAAGTACGGGGCCTGCAGCTGCTGCTGGGCGAAGCCGACCACCACCTGGTCCACGCTCGACTTGATGCCGTTGGCGGGTCCTTGGGCGGGCTCGGACGACGGGTAGATCTGCCCGCACGCCGATACGGTCAGCAGCGCCGTCGCGGCCGCCGCAGCGGCCAGCATCCTCCGACGTCGATTTCTCGTCTGCATGAGTTCCTTCATTCTGTCGCCCGTTCTACTTGGCCGCGGGCTGCGTGGAGTCGACCTTCTTGCGCCGGACGAACTGGACGGTGGCCAGCGTCACAGCGACCAGGATCAGGGCGCCGCGGAAGGCGTCCTGCAAGAAGGTGGAGACGTTCAGCAGCGACAGCAGGTTGGCGATCACCGCGAAGATGATCGTGCCGACGACCGCGCCGAACACCTTGCCGTAACCACCGGCCAGCCGGGCGCCGCCGATGACCACCGCGGCGATCGCCTCCAGCTCGAGCAGGTTGCCGGCCGTCGAGGTGCCGCTGGCGAACCGGGCCAGGAACATCCAGCCACCCAGACCGACCAGCAGGCCGGCCAGGATGTAGACCGACCACAGGGTGGCCTTGACCGGGATGCCCGAGCTGCGTGCGGCCTCCTTGTTGGAGCCGATGGCGTAGACCCGCCGGCCCCAGACGGTCCGGTTCAGCGCGAAGCCGATGCCGATGACCGCCAGGATCCAGATGATGGCCAGCACCGGGATGCCGATGAAGGTGGTCTGGCCCAAGGCGGCGAACGAGGCCGCCGCCTTCGGGTTGATCGGGATGCCGTTGCCGTACGCGTAGACCAGACCGCGGGCCAGAGCCAGCATGCCCAGCGTGACGATGAACGGCTCGAGGCCACGGAAGGCGACCAGCCAGCCGTTGACCGCACCGACGATGCCACCGATGACGATAGCGACGATCAGGGCGAGCAGCACCGAGGGTCCGCCGAACAAGCCGGCCGAGATCACCGCGGCCAGACCGAGGGCCGAGCCGACGCTGATGTCGATGCCGCCGGTCAGCACCACGATCAGCTCAGCCAGCACCACGACGCCGATGATCGACATCTGCAGCAGCAGGTTGGTCAGGTTGGTCCCACCCCAGAACACCGAGCCTTTGGTGATGGTGGCGATCAGCAGCAGGGCGACCAGGATGTAGAGCGCGTACTGGCCCTTGAGCCAGCCCACGATCCGCTGACCCATCGAATGGTCCTGCTCCTCGTGGTGGTGAACCGGGGGCAGGGTTGAGGTTGTCGTCATTGGCAGATCTCCTTGATCACGGGTGCACAGGGGCTCAGGTCAGTCTTCATGGGTCAACGCCGTCCGGATGAGGTCATCGGTGTCGGCATGCTCCGGGTCGAACTCGCCGGCGATCTGGCCGTTGCGCATCACGAGGATGCGATGGCACAGCGACAGCAGCTCCTCGGCCTCGCTCGAGACCACCAGGACGCCTTTGCCGCGAGCGGCCACGCCGTGGATGATCTCGTAGATGTTGGCCCGGGCACCGACGTCGATGCCCTTGGTCGGCTCATCCAGGACGACGAAGTCCGGGTCGGTCTCCATCCACTTGGCGACCACGACCTTCTGCTGGTTGCCGCCACTGAGCGTCCGGGTGTAGGTCCTGGTGCCGCCCTTGACCTGATACTCCCCGATCAGCTCGCGCACCCGCTTCTTCTCCGCGGCCGCATCGACCACCCCAGCCCTGGCCAGCTTGGGCAGCACGACCAGGCTCATGTTCTCGCCGTTGTCGAAGTCCTTGACGAACCCCTCGAGCCGGCGGTCCTCGGTCAAGTAGGCGATCCGCTTGGAGACCGCCGAACCCGGGGTGGGCAGGCTCACCTCTTGTCCGTGCAGCTTGATCGAGCCGCTGACGGCGGGGCGCTGACCGGTGATCGAGCGGGCCACCGAGGAGCGACCGCTACCCACCAGCCCGTAGAGGCCGACGATCTCACCGGGGTTGACGTCGAAGGAGACCCCTCGAGCCGTGCCGCCGTAGAGGTCGCGAACCGACATCACCGGAGCCTTGTCGGCCGAGACCTGGACCGGCGCCGGCCGGTCCAGCGCCTTCAACGCCTGGCCGATCATCAGCGTGGTGATCTCGTCCGGGTTGGAGTCGGCCGCGTCGAGCACCTTGATCAACTTGCCGTTGCGCAGCACCGCGATCCGGTCGCACATGGCGAAGACCTCGTTCAGCCGGTGCGAGACGAAGATGATCGACGTCCCGGCCTTCTTCTCCCGGTCGACCAGGTCGAGGATGTCGTTGAAGTGTTCCTCACTGGTGGAGGCGGTCGTCTCGTCCAAGATCATGATCTTGTGCGTGGTGACCGCGGCCCGGCTCAGCGACAGCATCTGACGCTGCCCCGGACCGAGGTCACGAGCCAGCTCACGGGTGTTCAGATGGCCCAGGCCCACGCCCTGCAAGACTTTGCGGGTCTCGGCGCTGTTGGTGTCGACCTTCTGCGCCCAGGGCCGGATGTCCTTGCCTTCGCGAAGCTTGTAGAGCCAGACGTTCTCGCCGACCGTGAAGTCGTCGATGATCAACGGCTCCTGGTGCATCATCAGCACCCCGGCCTGCTCGGCCTCGGCGGCGTTGCGCACCGGGTGTGGATAGCCCGCGATGGTGATCTCACCCTCGGTCGGCGACTCGACCCCGGCCAGCAGCTTGGCGAACGTCGACTTCCCGGCTCCGTTGGCCCCGCAGACCCCCATCACGCTTCCGGCGTAACCCTCGAGGTCGACCCCGTCGAGCGCCTTCACACCGGGATAGTGCTTCTTGACACCGACCGCCTTGAAGACCGCCTCGCCAGGCGGTCCTTTGACGCGTTGGTCGTCGTTGCTCGGATCTGTGGCCACAGAAGCCCTCCTAGGTTCAACAGGTGATGAAAATGAGCAGACCCCTGCCATGATCAAATGTCAAGCATTTAGTCTGCGAGTAGTGAAAATAGCGTGAGCAGGTGAGGACAAGTTCTCCTGCGGCTGTCAATGCTGCGCTTTCACGGTGAGCACCGGGTGCCCGACCGTCAAGAGGATGCGGCTGGCCGCGCTGCCCAGGATGAGCTTTCCTACCGGGCTGCGTCGCCGCAGGCCGATCACGATCAGGTCGGCATCGACCTCGGTGGCGATGTCGTCGAGCTCATCGGCGACGTCGTTGCCGGCGTTGGCCTGGCGGAGCTCGGCCGGGACGTCGAGGGCCTCGAGCTCCGCGACAAGGTTGTCGGCGATCTCCCCCTGGATGAAGCGCTCGTCGACCAGGGAGTCGCCGCGGGTGGTGTTCACCACGACAAGTCGCACGCCCCGCAGCCGTGCCTCGATGATGCCGCGCTGGAGCGCAGCCCGCCCCTCGGCGCTGGGCACGTAGCCGACCACGATTCCGCTCATGCGGCACTCCTTCGACGACGGATCAGGCGGAGCAGCGGCGGGCCGAGCACCGCGAGCACGGCGACGAGCAGCACGACCCGGCTGAACCAGGAGTCGACCAGCACCGACAGGTCACCGTTGCTGATGGCCAGCGCCCGACGCAGGTTGGTCTCGGCAACCGGGCCGAGGATGAGGCCGATGACCGCCGGCGCGACCGGCCAGCCGAACCGGCGCATGGCGAAGCCGAGCAGACCCAAGATCAACAAGATGAGCAGGTCGAGCGGATCGGCGTTGACCGCGTACGAGCCCAGCGAGGCGAACAGCAAGATGCCGGCGTACAGGTAGGGCCGCGGGATCTTGAGCAGCTTCACCCAGATGCCGACCAGCGGCAGGTTGAGCACCAGCAGCATCAGGTTGCCGATGAACAACGACGCGATCAGCGTCCAGACCAGCGTCGACTCCTTGGTCAGCAACGTGGGTCCGGGTTGGATGCCGTAGCCCTGGAACGCGGCGAGCAATATCGCCGCCGTGGCCGAGGTGGGCAGTCCGAGGGTCAGCAGCGGCACGAGCACGCCGGCCGCCGCCGCGTTGTTGGCCGCCTCGGGCCCGGCGACGCCCTCGATGGCGCCCTTGCCGAACTCCTCGGGGTGCTTGGTCAGGCGCTTCTCGGTGGCGTACGACAAGAAGGTCGGGATCTCCGCACCACCGGCCGGCAGCGCACCGAAGGGGAACCCGAACGCCGTGCCGCGCAGCCACGGCTTCCAGGAGCGGGCGAAGTCGGCCCGGGTCATGAACTTGCCGCTGCTGCTCATCACCTCGACCGGACCGTGCCGCAGTCGCGACGCCACGTGCAGCGCCTCGCCGACCGCGAAGAGCGCCACAGCCACGATCACCACGTCGATGCCGTCGGCGAGCTGGGGGATGCCGAAGTTGAACCGCTGCTGGCCGGTCAGCAGGTCGGTGCCGACCAGGCCGAGGAAGAGCCCGATGCACAGCGAAGCCAGGCCGCGGATCGGCGAGGCGCCCAACACGGTGGCCACGGCCAAGAAGGCGAGCAGGGCGAGGGCGAAGTAGTCGGCCGGCCCGATCTTGATCGCCAGCTTCACCACCGTCGGGGCGACCAGCGCGAGCAGCAGGGTCGCGATGGTGCCGGCCACGAAGGAGCCGATGGCCGCGGTGCCCAGCGCGGCGGCGCCACGGCCCGCCTTGGCCATCTTGTTGCCCTCGAGCGCGGTCATGATCGAGCTCGACTCGCCGGGGGTGTTCAGCAGGATCGAGGTCGTCGAGCCGCCGTACATGCCGCCGTAGTAGATGCCGGCGAACATGATGAACGCGGCGGTCGGGTCGAGCACGTAGGTGATCGGCAGCAGCAGGGCCACGGTCATGGCCGGCCCGATGCCGGGCAGCACCCCGACCGCGGTGCCGAGCAGCACCCCGAGCAGGGCGAACAGGAGGTTGATCGGGGTGACGGCCTGGGCGAAGCCGTTCATCAGTTCCTGGAGGGCTTCCATCAGGACTCCTCCCCAGGGGGGCGACCCCCGGGACCCCCCGCGAAGGTGTTCACATCCACTCCGTGGCCAGCTCGAGCAGGATGCCGCCGGGCAGCACCACACCGAGGGCCTTGACGAAGATCAGCCAGATGATCACCGAGGTGATCGCACCGGCCAGCAGGGGCCGGACGATGCCCCGAGCACCCAGCGCCCAGGCCACCACGCCGAACATCATGGTCACGGACAGCGGCCAGCCGATCACGTTGATCAACAACGCGTGGGCCAAGAAGGCGACCACGATGATGCCGACCGCCCGCCACGACGTCGTGGCGTTCGGGTCGATGTCCTCGCCCTCTTCCTCGGGGCCCTGGTCGCCGCGGAAGATCCGGAAGGCCAGCAGCCCGCCGACCAGCATGGTGGCGCCGCCGACCACGTACGGGAAGAAGCGTGGGCCGACCGTGTTGGACGACCCGGGGATGGTGATGTTGGCCGCGTCGATGACCAGGTAGAGGCCGAGCAGCAGCAGCAGGATGCTGAGCACCAGCTCGCCGACGTTGCGACCGGGCTTGGTCGGCGCGGGTGCGGTGGTCGACGGAGCGGGGCGGGTCTGACCGGTCGTCACGTCAACCCGATCTCTTTGAGGATGGTCTGGACCCGGGTCTGCTCCTCGGCCAGGAACGCTTCGAACTCCGCTCCAGGCAGGAACGTGTCGTCCCAGCCGTTCTTGGACAACACGTCCTTCCAGTCCTGGGAGTCATGGGCCTGGGTGACCAGCTCGAGCAGGTCGGCCTTGGGTGCCTCGCCCATCGACGGGTGTGACATCAGCCCGCGCCAGTTGGACACCACCACGTCGTAGCCCGCCTCGGTGATGGTGGGGACGTCGGGCACCTGGCCCGAGCGCTGCTCGCTGGAGACGGCCAGCCCGCGAAGGTCGCCGTTGATCACCTGGGGCCCGTACTCGCCGATGCCCGAGATGCCGATCGCCACCTTGTTGCCGAGCAGAGCGGCCAGGGACTCACCGCCACCGGAGTAGGCGATGTAGTTGACCTCTTTGGGGTCCACGTCGCCGGCCTGGGCCAGCAGCCCGGCAAGGATCTGGTCGGTGCCACCGGCTGAGCCTCCGGCGACCGGCAGCGCGCGGGTCTTGTCCTTCCACGCCGCCACGAACTGCTTGAGGTCGCCGTACGGGGAGTCCTTGGGGACCACGATGATCTCGGGCTCACCGAGCAGCCGGGCGATCGGTGTGACCTGGGTCAGCTTGACCTTGGCTTTGTTGGTCTCGACGGCGCCGACCATGACCAGGCCCATCATCATCAGCAAGGCGTCGTCGGCCTCGCGGCTCAGCTGGCCGAGGCCGATGGTGCCGCCGGCGCCTTCCACGTTGAACACCTGGACGTTGCGAGCCAGACCGGTGGACCGGATGACCCGCTGCAACAGCCGGGCGGTCGTGTCCCAGCCGCCGCCAGGAGCGGCGGGCGCCATGATGCGAAGCCGGGACAGATCACCCGGTTTGGCTACCGTGCCGGCACAGCCGGTCAGGGCCAGCACGGGCGCTCCGAGCGCGCCGGCGAGCAACGTCCTCCGAGTGACAACCACGCGGCTCCTCAACGAACGGCGACATCCTTGTGACGCACGTTACACGTGATCACTGGCGGCATGAGATGTGGTGCCACGATTTTCTTCGCCGGAGGAACTAGTCGAGGGATCTGATGGGCCTGCCGCCTCGATCCGAGACCCGACAGTTCATGATGTCCATCGCCTCGCATCTCCCGACCGTGGTCAGCCAGTGCGCTTCCTGCTCCACAAGCTGGGCTAAACAACTTCGGCGTCATCCCCAAGATGGCCGGAGTGGTGCAACTTTCTGGACGAGAACGACCTCGCCGATGTGACGAATGAGTGCCCAGAGCGAGGTGCGGTGATCGGAAAGTACTCACTCGAACGATTAACCCACCGCGCCGAGTTGAACGAACGACGTGGGCCGCGCCTTCGCACAGGCTAGCCTGCGTTTTCGCCACGACGGCTGAGTTCGGCACTGGGTGGTCAGCCGACGACCACGGCGCTGTCCCCTTGGCTGCTTCCATCACTCGCGGGGCATTGTGCCCGTGCTGCTCCGCTCACTGCAGTTGCCCGCCAATGCCATTGCGCTCCGACGGTCGACAAGAGGCTGCTGGGTAAGCCGATGTGTACCTGGTCGTCCATGACATGAACCAGATTCTGGGGGTTTCGGGCTGGGGCGGCCCCTGACGGCGTTGCCAAGGCAACGGAGACCGGAATGCCGTCATGCACGGTCGCGGTGACACTGAATCCGGCCTGTTCGTCCTTTTTCACCGTCTTGCCCGGATTGGCTGTCATGGTGACCGTTATATCGGCTGGAATCCCCTGCGCCATGGTGAAAGCGATGACGAGCTGATCGCCTTGGGACACGAGCTCGACTGAGCTGAGGCGGGCACGATCGCCGTTGGAACTCGGCTGGTTGCAAGAGCTCGAGAGATCTGCTGATCCAGGCAGTGCTGTGGGTGCCGATGCGGTGCTCTCAGCCTTCCCGCCGATGTCAGCAGGTGCTGGCGCGGGGGCGGCGCACCCGGCCGCGGCGAGCGTGAGGAGCACGGCCGCGAACGTGCCCCGCAGACCCAGAATGGGCCTGCGGGGACGCGCTGCAGCCACGTCGACGATCACGCCTTGACGCTGATCGTCGTCTGCATCCAGGGGTGAATCAAGCACTGATACTTGTGGACGCCCACTGTAGGCGTCACAGCTGCTGAGCTCGTTCCAGCCGGCACGATGGTCGCTACGAACTTGCCGAAGTCGCAGTTGTCCACCGCTGTTGCGGAGACGGCCTGGTTCCATTCAGGCACGCACCCCTTCCCGAACTGGCCCACCTCGGTGAAGGTATGGACGATCCCACCGACGTTGGTGGCGGCGACAGAATCGCCCTGATCCAGGCCGATGGCCCGCTGCCGAATCCACCACGCACCGCTGCCCCCCTTGGCCAAGTCGGCTCGGAACTCCGGCAACGACACACTTCCGGCGTTCTTCGTGCACAAGCCGGGGAATTCAGCGTCCCAGCTCGCTTTGTCACAGGCGTCCCGAAGTTCCAAGACGCGCGTGTGCGGGGCATCCGCGTTGGCGGCAGCCGGTGCAAGTAAGGGCAACGTCGCCAAGGCGAGCGCGCCAAAAATGGCATTCTTAAGTTTCACGACATGCTCCATCTGGGGGTTGTCCGACCCGTATGGCCGGTGCTGAGAATTCACCCTGACGGAGGCCCCGTCGCAGGTGAATGTTGCCGCGCCTTCCTCGAAAAAGATCAAAGGCAGCGGACACGGGATGTTTAAGTCCGGCTCCGATAAACGGATCGCGAGCCGGGATTCGCACTCGTAGTGCGCTCCACTCTTGGGCGGGTCGCGCTGAACATCCCTGGCGTGATTCTTTCGAATGCGAGCCTCGATCTTTCCTTTCATCGAGTGAGTAGATGACGCTTCAATAACCCTCACAGGTATTCCTGTTCCTGCCCATCCCCGAAATGAGGGGTAGTCGGCGCGACGTTGTGACATAGGTCATAGCCGACATGTCTCATGGTGCCGCCCGGACGTCCCGAATTGGCTATTTGCAGCAGGTCGCAACACATTTGCTGGATCAGCAACGAGGTTTTCTCTTTCCCATGACGGCCCGTTTTCTACCAGGGTGCGTCATGGCAACAGCGCCGCCACCGCTCCGCCGTGGCTCAGAGCTGTCGGGTCTTGACCAGCTGCGCGAACCACGCAGCGGAGCGTTTCGGCGTCCGTTCCTGGGTCTGGTAGTTGGTCCGGACCAGCCCCCAGCGCTGGGTGAAACCTCGGGCCCACTCGAAGTTGTCCATCAGCGACCAGGCGTGGAACCCCTGAACGACCACCCCGTCGGCCACCGCCCGGTTCAGGGCGCGCAGGTGGTCACGGAGGAAGTCGATCCGGTACTGGTCGGCCACCGGGTCGCCGCCGGCGAAGTCAGGGATGCCGTTCTCGGTGATGATCACGGCATGGCCGTAGTCGCGGTGCACCCGGGTGACGATGTCGTAGAGCCCGTCGGCGTGAATCTGCTGGCCGGAGGCCGACGTCGGCCAGTAGAGCAGCCGCTTGCCGCGGCCGTCGACCACCGTCGGCGAGTAGTAGTTGACGCCGATGAAATCCACCGGAGCCGAGGTGGTCTTCAGGTCGCCGCTCCGGTTGGCCGACTCGATCCCCCGCCGTACGCCCGCAGGCAGCTTCGCGACCAGGGTGGGATAGCGGCCCCGAAGGATCGGGTCCAGGTAGACGGTGTTCCCGGAGGTGTCGGCGACCGCGGTCTCGTCGGCGGCCTCTTTCGACTCGTCGGCCGGATAACACGGCGTCAACGCGAAACAGGGTCCGATCCGGCCGGGCAGGCCGGACGCCCGGAAAGCCTGCACAGCTCGGCCGTGGGCGAGCGCGGTGTGGTGGATGACCTTCCCGGCGGCCAGGTCGCTCTTGATCCCGGGGGCCATCGTGCCGCGCTGGTGCCCGCTCTGCACCATCACCTTCGCCTCGTTGATGGTGACCCAGCGCTCGACCCCCTCCAGCCGCTCGAAGACGGCGGCGGCATAGTCACCGAACCAGGAGGCAATGTCGCGGTTCTGCCAGCCGCCGGCGTCCTGCAGCGGCTGAGGGAGGTCCCAGTGGTAGAGGGTCGCGACCGGAAGGATGTTTCGCTCGTGCAGCCGGTCGACCAGCCGGCGGTAGAAGTCCAGGCCCGCGAGGTTCACTCCGCCCCGGCCCGACGGGATGACCCGCGGCCACGCGATGGAGAACCGGTAGGTCTGGGTGCCGAGGCTCGCCATCAGCTCCACATCGGCGGGCATCCGGCGGTAGTGGTCACAGGCCACAGCTCCGGAGCTGCCGTCGTCGATCGCCCCGGGTTTCTCGCAGAACGTGTCCCAGATCGACGGACCTCTCCCGTCCACTTCGACCGAGCCCTCGACCTGGTAGGCCGCGGTGGCGAACCCGAGCAGCAGGTCCGGTGGCAGGGTGTCGACCGACGAGCTCGGAGCGGGGGTGGCCGCCGTCGGGACCGGATCGGTCGACGGGGTCGGGGCCGGCTCGCCCGGGTCGCTGCAGCCGCCGACCGCGGCACCGGCGGCGACGCCGGCGGCCCCGCTCAGAAACGCCCGTCGGCTCGTCCGTCGGGTCATCGTCGGGTCCAGGCCGCAGCCGCCTGCTGGTCCGGGGCACCCGCGGTCCACAGCACGTGCTGGTCATGGCCGTTCGCGTCCATCACCCATACCCGGGCCACGGTCTGGCCCGGCCACGCGTCGGTCTTCGCCGCGCTCTGGTACGCGATCTGGTCCCCGGACGGGGAGAACGACGGATCCTGCTCGTCGGCCTTCGAGGACGTGAGCCCGGTGGCCTCGGCGGACCCGTCGGCCGGCACCGCATAGATGTCGGCGTTGCCGCCCGAGGTGCCGTCGACGATCCGACGGCGGAAGACGATGGTCTTGCCGTCGTCGGACCAGGTCGGGTCGCCGTCGCGACCGGCGATCGCAGAGTCGGTGAGCTGACGGAGGTCCTGGCTGCCGTCCAGTGTCGCGACATAGAGGTTCCCCCCGTCCAAGCCCGTGTCCGAGCCCGACCAGAAGGCCAGCTGCCCCCCGTCCGGGGAGAACGCCGGGTCGTCGACGGCCGTGCCCGGCTGGGTGATCTCCCGTACGGCGCTGCCGTCGGTCCGCAGCAGGTAGAGACCCCACTTGCCTTGGCGGTCGGTGCAGGGTAGGGCAAGCTCATCGTGGTCGACCGGATTCCACGCCGGCCGGTACATCACGGCATCGCACTCGGCCGGCACCGTGGCGAACAGGGGTCGGGCACCACGGCCATCAGCTGCCCCCGCCACCCACAACGGGCGGTCTTGGTCATGCACGTCGGGGTCATGCAGATAGATCACCGTTCTCCGGTCGGGCGACAGCACCGGCCCGTACTCGGACGCGGCGTCGTCGGTCAGCCGGTCCGCTGGACCCGCCCGGTCGGTGCCGGCCAGGTAGAGGTCCCAGTTGCCGTCCACCCTCATCGGGACGATCAGCTGGTCATCGCTGAGTGCCTCTGACTGCGGCAAAGCCGCGATCGTGGCGGTCGGGCTCGGCGTGGCGGTCGGGCTCGGCGTCGGCGTCGGTTCCGTGGTCGACGGTGCCAGGCTGGGGGATTGCGCGCCGGACACGCTGCCGGTCCCGACGTAGTGCACGGCCGTGCCCACCCCGATGCCGGCGATCACGGCCAGCACCGCGCCGACCAGGATCCGCCGCGAGCGAGCCGGCCGCCGCTGGGCAGCCTTCGGTGGCCGGGTGATCGCGGTTCCCGGCGACAGTGGGCTGCCCGGCGGGGTCGGCGGCGACGCCGGTGACCCGAGCGGCGGAACCGGGCTCGGGGGCGGGACCGGCGTGCTTGCTGCCGTGATCGTCGTGGTCTGACCCGCCTCGCCGGTCGAGGCACCAGCCCGCGACCCTGGAGCCTTCCGCGTGAGCTGCATCGCTCCGAGCACGATGTCGTGCTTGGGATGGGTGTCCACGGCTGTCGTCACCTGGAAGTTCTTCTGCAGCAGCTCGGCCACCATCGGGATCCGCGAGCTGCCGCCCACCAGCACGATGCCGTCGAGCTCGCGAGCATCGATCCCAGCTGAGCGGAGCACGCGCGCGAGCGTGACGAAGGTGCCTTCCAGGGCCGGCCGGACCAGCGCCTCGAACTCGCTGCGCGACACCCGCGCCGAGGTGCTCAGGCCGGGCAGGGACACCGACACTGCCACCTCGGCGTCGGAGGACAGGGCCTCCTTGGCCTCCACGCACTCGCGACGGAGCCGGGCGAGACCGAGGATGGTGGCCGGGTCGTCGGGGTCGACGCCGGCCATCCGCTCGCCGACCGAGGCGAGCACCTGGTGGAACAGCGCTTCGTCGAAGTCGACACCGCCGAGGTGTTCGACCCCTTCGGGTGAGCCGAGGATGGCGAAGCCGTCGGTCCGCTTCTCCACCACGCACGCATCGAAGGTGCCGCCGCCGAGGTCATACACCGCCAGCCGGGCCCCGGTGCCCACCCGGGAGCGGGTCGCATACTGAGCGGCGGCAGCCACCGGTTCCGGGCACCAGGTGGCCGGCCCGACCTCGGCCAGGTCGACGGCCTGCCTGAGCACGTCAAGCTTGAACTCTCCCCAGTTGGCCGGGTGGGTCAGCACCAGAGAGTCCGGCGGCTCACCCAGCCGCGCGCGAGTCTGGTCGACGACCCACCGGAGCAGTTCGGCGGTCAAGAACTCGGCGGAGAAGGGTGACCCGCCGACCAGGATGGGCACCGGATCACCGAGCCGACGTTTGAACTCCCGGGCCACCCGGAACGGGTCGACCAGGCCACGGCGCTCAGCCACCTCCCCGACCAGGAACGTGTCGTCAGCGCGGTAGAGGACAGACGGGACCTCCAGGGACCGGTTACCCAGTCCGATCATGGTCGGCGGATGGCTGTTGACCACGGCAGCGGCCGTGAAGGTGGTGCCAAGATCAACGCCGAGCTGGTAGGACAAGGGGGATCCTCAACATTCGCGAGTCACTCACATCGTAAGGACAGATCCCCCGGCCCGGGGAAAAATACCTCGGCCAGGCAACGGACGTGGTCCGTTCGCAAGCCGTCCAGGTGGGTGGTCGAGCCGGAGACCGACCGTCACGACACACTGGACAGATGGCAACCGACAACTCTCAGACCGTGAGCCGCGAGATCCACGCCTCCGCGGCCGACATCTTCGACCTGCTCAGCAACCCCGACCGGCACCGCGAGTTCGACGGCTCCGGCTTCCTCCGCTCGGCCGAGAAGCCCCAGCGGATCACCGGGGTCGGGAACGTCTTCCGGATGAACATGGAAGGGGACCACATGGGCGGGGAGTACCAGATGGACAACCACGTGGTGGGCTTCCAATCCGCCAAGCTGATCGCCTGGAAGCCGGCACCAGCCGGTACGGAGCCACCCGGGTGGGAGTGGGTCTACGAGCTCACGTCCGAGGGGTCGGACCAGACCGAAGTTTCGCTGACCTACGACTGGTCGGCCGTGACCGACAAAGATGTGCTGAAGCAGGTCTCGTTCCCGCTGGTCAGCACGGATCAGATGGAGGACTCGCTGGCCCAGCTGGCCGCCGTGGCCAACGGCTGATCCGCTCCTCGTTCGCTACGCCGGACAGGCGCGAGCGTCAGGCGGACTTCTCGCGGCGCTCGCGCTTGGCCAGCTTCTCCCGGGGCACCAGGGTCGGCAGCACCGAGTGCTTGACGACCTCCTCGGTGATGATCACCTGAGCGATGTCCTCACGGCTGGGCACGTCGTACATGACGTTCAGCAGCACCTCTTCGAGGATGGCTCTCAGCCCACGGGCACCGGTCCCCCGCAACAACGCCAGGTCGGCGATGGCTTCGATCGCGTCGGGGCTGAACTCCAGGTCGACCCCGTCGAGCTCGAAGAGCTTGCGGAACTGCTTGATCAGCGCGTTGCGCGGCTCGATCAGAATGCGGATCAACGCGTCGCGGTCCAACGGGCTGACCGAGGAGATCATCGGCAGCCGGCCGATGAACTCCGGGATCAAGCCGAACTTCACGAGGTCCTCAGGCCGAACGTCCTCGAACGGATCCTCCGACTCGGGCCGCCGGGAGGCGCTGTCGTTGTTGAAGCCCAGGGGTCGTTTGCCGACCCTGGAGGAGATGATGTGCTCCAGACCGGCGAACGCGCCACCGACGATGAACAGCACATTGGTGGTGTCGATCTGGATGAAGTCCTGGTGCGGGTGCTTACGGCCACCCTGCGGCGGCACCGACGCCGAGGTGCCCTCGAGGATCTTCAGCAGAGCCTGCTGGACGCCTTCGCCGGACACGTCGCGGGTGATGGAGGGGTTTTCGCTCTTGCGAGCGATCTTGTCGACCTCGTCGATGTAGATGATGCCGGTCTCAGCCTTCTTCACATCGAAGTCGGCCGCCTGGATCAGCTTGAGCAGGATGTTCTCGACGTCCTCGCCGACGTAGCCCGCCTCGGTCAGGGCGGTCGCATCCGCGATGGCGAAGGGCACGTTGAGCATCTTGGCCAAGGTCTGGGCCAGGTAGGTCTTGCCGCAACCGGTCGGGCCGATCAGCAAGATGTTGGATTTGCCGAGCTCGACGCCGTCATCTTCGGCCCGTCGCGCCGGGTTCGCCGACTGGGCCTGGACCCGCTTGTAGTGGTTGTAGACCGCGACGGCGAGGGCTTTCTTGGCGTTGTTCTGGCCGATCACGTAGCCGTCCAGGAAGTGCCGGATCTGGTGCGGCTTGGGCAGCTCCTCCAGCAGGCCGACCTCGGTGCCCTCGGAGAACTCCTCCTCGATGATCTCGTTGCAGAGATCGATGCACTCGTCGCAGATGTAGACCCCGGGGCCAGCGATGAGCTTCTTGACCTGCTTCTGGCTCTTTCCGCAGAACGAGCACTTCAACAGGTCGCCGCTCTCTCCGATGCGTGCCACACCGCTCCCTTTCTTTGCCTGCCTTGCCTACCTGACACCGCTTGGGCGGACCCGCTGACCAACCTTTTGGTGGCCGCGGGCTCACCCCACTCGTTCGACCACACTAACCCGGCTGCTCCGCGAAGTGGAGCATATTGATCGGCCGGGCGGTGGTGGCCTTCCGACTCAGACCGGAACGGCCTTGAGTGAGGTCAGGACCTCGTCGATGATGCCGTACTCCAGGGCCTGCTCGGCCGTGAGGTACTTGTCCCGCTCGATGTCGTGGCTGACCTCTTCGGTCGACTTGCCCGTGTCGGTAGCCAGCATGTCCTCCATCAGCGAGCGGATCCGCAGGATCTCGCGGGCCTGGATCTCGATGTCAGACGACTGCCCGTAGCCACCCTCGGTCGCGGGCTGGTGGATGAGGATCCGGCTGTTCGGCAGCGCGAGCCGCTTGCCCTTGGTGCCGGCCGCCAGGATGACCGCAGCGGCCGAAGCGGCCTGACCCAGGCACACCGTGCGTACGTCCGGCTTGATGTAGCGCATGGTGTCGTAGATCGCGGTCAACGCGGTGAAGGAGCCACCGGGTGAGTTGATGTAGATCTCGATGTCGCGATCAGCGTCCATCTGCTGCAGGCAGAGCAGCTGGGCCATCACGGCGTTCGCGATCTCATCCGAGATCGGGGTGCCGAGGAAGATGATCCGGTCCTCGAACAGCTTCGTGTAGGGATCGATCCGGCGCATGCCGTACGACGTGCGCTCTTCCCACTGCGGGATGTAGTAGTCCATCGTCGGAGCGAAAGGCTGTCCCTCGGCCGTCGGCGTTGCCGTCGATCGGCCGAACGGGGCGGAGAAATTGCTGACCATGGGTCCGCTCCTTACTGGTTGGGGGCTTCGGGCGACGGAATCTGCGCCGCCGAGGTGTAGACGTGGTCGATCTGACCGTATTTCAGGGCTTCTTCGGCCGTGAACCACCGGTCGCGGTCGGAGTCGGCCTCGATCTGGTCGAGCGTCTGACCGGTGTGCTCGGCGATCAGCTTCTGCATCACCGTCTTGATGTGCAGCGACTGCTCGGCCTGGATGCGGATGTCGCTGGCCGTGCCGCCGAGACCACCGGAGGGCTGGTGCATCATGATGCGGCTGTGGGGCAGGGCGTACCGCTTGCCCTTGGTGCCGGCACAGAGCAGGAACTGGCCCATCGAGGCGGCGAGCCCCATGGCTACCGTCGCGACGTCGTTGGAGATCCAGTTCATGGTGTCGTAGATCGCCATGCCGGAGTCGACCGAGCCGCCCGGTGAGTTGATGTAGAGGTAGATGTCCTTGTGCGGATCCTCTGCGTTCAGCAGCAGCATCTGCGCACAGATCGCGTTCGCATTCTCGTCCTTGACCTCAGAGCCCAAGAAGATGATGCGGTTCTGGAGCAGAGCCTGGTAGACGTTGTCGTCGAGGCCGATGCTGTTCCGGCTGGCTGCGCGCGGCTGAGCGACGCTGGCGAAAGAGCTGGAGTGTGCGTTCACGAGCACGAACCTACCCCGCGACACCGACGGAAGACCCGGGATCGCATCCCTGTTCGCTGTGGGCGCAGAACGGGCACCGGATCGGCAAACGCCGGCCGGAGATGAGAAATGGCCAGGCCTGCGGAGGTTTCCCTCCCGGCCTGGCCATCTCTCACCCCGTGACTCATCACCCCGAGATGAAGCTCCCCCGAGCTGCTCTCCCCGAGCGCGAGCCTTGCGGCGATCTGGTTGGCGACTCCCCCAGTCAGTTACCCAACTCGTACGCCTCGGCTACCCGTCTGCGCCGGAACGTTCTCCCCCGATATGAACCGCGCGTCCACAAGTAGACCGATGATGCTGCCGGATCTCCGAGCCCCCCGGCTCTTGTTCCCGACAAGATGAATCCTGTCGTGCGAACCTCGGCGGAGCGTTGGATTCGCGTCCGGTTTGCCTCAAGATCGGCTGAATCCCCGCGACGGGGTCACCTGGCTTCAACCAGGAAAATCTGTCGTCGAGAGTAACCGGGGATGCCGATTCCGTCGCCGTGTACCCCGTAGGGGCAGATTCGACCACTGGTTTAACGATCAATGTCCGGTTTGGGACGGCAACATCAGGTGTCCGCATGCGGACATGACAACAAGATGTCCTGATCTGGAAGGTTTGATCAGGTGTCCGCAAACGGACACGGCCACCGCAGAACCCCGGTCCCATCGGGGACCGAGGCTCGGGGTCGAGGCGTGCTCAGGCGCTCGGCTGCGCCGGCGCGGTCTCGGGCTGGTCGTCGTCGTCGAGGTCGTCGACCTCGCCCTCCAGCACCTCAGCCTCGGGGTCGCCTAGCGAGCCGTCCTCGCGGAGGTTGGCCAGGTCGATCGGGTCGCCGTTGGAGTCGGTGACCGACGCCGCCTCGACGAGCAGGGCCAGCGCCTTGCCGCGGCGGATCTCGACCATGTACTCGTCGATGTGGTGCGGGTGCTCTTGCAGGTGGTCGGCGATCTGCTGCGGCGGCACGCGGTCGGCCTGCGCCTTGCGGATGATGTGCTGGGTCAGGTCGTTCTGGTCGACCGAGACCGAGCTCTCCTCGGAGATCTTGTCCAAGATCATCTGCGCCTTCAATGCCTCGGTCGAGCGGGTCTCGACGTCGGCCCAGAAGTCCTCCTCGGACTGGCCGTCCTCGGCTGTCGGCGAGGTACTGCTCCAGGGTCAGCTGAGCCTGGGCGAGCTGACCGGTGATCTGCTCGCGCCGCGCCTCGAGCTCGCCGGCCAAGATGTTCTCGGGCACCTGGATCTCGATCTGGGAGATCAGGGCCTCGCAGCACCGCATCGCGGGCCTGGCTGGCCTGCTCGAGGCGGGCCATCGACTGGTCAGCCGCTCGGCCACGTTCGTCCCGCAGCTCGTCGATCGTGTCGAACTCCGAGGCCTGCTGGGCGAAGTCGTCGTCGGCTTCGGGCAGCTCCTGGACCTGGACCTTGGTGACCGTCACCTCGATGTCGGCAGCCTCGTCCTTCAGCGGCCCGCCCACCAGGGTGGAGCTGAAGGTCGACGACTCGCCGGCGGACAGGCCGGTGACGGCCTCGTCCAGACCGTCGAGCATCTGGCCGGAACCGACCGTGTACTCGATCTCGTCGGCCGTCGCGTCCTCCAGCGGCTCGCCGTCCTTGGTGGCCACCAGGCTGATGGTGAGCACGTCGCCGCTCTCGGCGGGACGCTCGACGGTCTCGCGGGAGCCGAAGCGGTTGCGCAGGATGTCGATCTGGTCGTCGACCAGCGTCGTCGGGCACGTCGAGGGCGTCGACCGAGGCCGAGATGGTCGAGAAGTCCGGCAGGTCGAACTCGGGGCGGATGTCGACCTCGGCGGTGAACTCGATCAGGTCGCCGTCCTCGAGGCGGGTGACCTCCAAGTCGGGCTGGGTCAACGGGGCGAGCTTGTTCTCGGCCACAGCGGCCCCGTAGAAGCGCTGCCAGGAGTCGTTGAAGGCCTCCTGGATGATGACGCCGCGCCCGAAGCGCTGGTCGATCACCATCGGCGGGACCTTGCCGCGCCGGAAGCCGGGGATGTTCACGGTCTTGGCGATGTCGGCGTACGCCTTGTCCATGCTGGGCTTGAGATCTGCGAACGGAACCTCAACGGTGATCTTGACCCGGGTGGGGCTCAACTGCTCGACAGTGCTGGGCACGCGTTAACTCCTGTGTTGGTGGGCGAGGGCGGCAACGCCCCGAGGCCAGGCTCGCTCCGAGCCCCGGCAATCCTACGGTCAGGCCTCGTACGCGACCAAACCTTCGCCGGCGCACGCGGTCGATGCGCGATTGGTCGTCGGCCGCCGCAGAGCCCTACACTCGTCCAGCGGACTCGATGGACCTGCGGCTTGGCGACAAGTTCGTGGTTCCGGCGATGTCGCGGGGCGTAGCGTAGTGGCTAGCGCGTCTGCTTTGGGAGCAGAAGACCGCAGGTTCGAGTCCTGTCGCCCCGACTCCGTGACCCGGAGGAGCCAGCGTGCTCAGCCGGCCACGGAACGCCATGCGGGTGTAGCTCAATGGTAGAGCCCCAGCCTTCCAAGCTGGCCATGCGAGTTCGATTCTCGTCACCCGCTCCAGGACTGCCGTCCGGCCCGACAACCGGCGGTGCCACACGGCGGGGACCTCACCGCGAGGTGGCCCTCTGCCGAGCCGCGCGCTCGGCCGCGATGGCTGCGAAGTTCGCCCCGTCGGTGACGGCGAGCTCGGCCGCGAACTCCTCGGCCCGGCGACGGATGGGGGCGTCGAGAGCCATCCGGCAGCAGACCTGACGGCGCGAGGCTGCTGCCGGCGACCAGGGCGCCGGGCTCCGTTCACGGGCAGAGACTGTTGCCCGAAAGGGCAACTGTCGGTTTCCGGGCCGACCCCGGGACCGACAGCCGCCGCGGGTCAGGCCCGGTCGAACACGTCCGGGTTGGGCCCGGTACGACCCTCTTCGCCCCGGTCGAGGTCGGCGATCGCGTCCACGTCCTCGTCGCTGAGCTCGAAGTCGAAGATCTCGAAGTTCTCCTTGATCCGCGACGGGGTGGTGGACTTCGGGAAGATGATGTCGCCGCGTTCGACGTGCCAACGCAGCGTCACCTGAGCCGGGGACTTGCCGACCCGCTCGGCGATGGCGACGATCGTGGGGTCCTTGAGCACGCCACCTTGGGCGATCGGAGACCAGGCTTCGACCCCGATGTTGTGATCGGCGCAGTAGGCGCGGACCGTCTCGTTGGTGAGGTAGGGATGCACCTCGATCTGGTCCACCGCTGGAACGGTTTCGGTCTCAGCGGCCAGCCGCTCCAGGTGCGCCACCTGAAAGTTCGACACGCCGATCGAGCGGGCCCGACCATCGCGGGCGAACTCCTCCAACGTCTGCCAGGTGGAGACGAAGTCCCCGTCGTAGAGGCTGGGGAGCGGCCAGTGGATCAAGAACAGGTCGACGTAGTCGGTGCCGAGCAGCCCCAGCGTCTCGTCGAACGCCCTGCGGGCGTCGTCGGGGCGGTGGTAGCCGTTGTTGAGCTTGCTCGTCACAAACACCTCGGCGCGGTCCAGGCCCGAGGCGCGGATGCCCTCGCCGACGCCCTTCTCGTTGCCGTACATCTCAGCGGTATCGATGTGACGGTAGCCGATCTCGAGCGCCTGGCGCACCGCATCGGCGGTCTCGGCGGGATCGATCTGGAAGACCCCGAAGCCCAGCTGCGGGATGCGCTGGCCGTTGTTCAGCTCGAGGTCAGGGACGGATGCCATCAGGGAGATCTCCTTGGTTCGGGTGGTCGCTTCAACCCTATCCGGAGCGATTCTCGACCGAGACGTCCACAACCAGGGCCCGGTGGTCGGACAGGGGCAGCGCAGGGGCATCGCTGGTCGTGACCGAGCCCAGTCGACCGCGCAGCAGGATGTGGTCGAGCTGACGTTGCGGCTCGTCGAGCGGAAAGGTCGGGTGCTGGGCCAGGGACCGGTAGCCGGTGATCCGGGCCGGTTGCGGATGCGGCATGTTCAGATCGCCCATCAGCACCACCGGACCGGGAATGGCGGCGAGGTCGCGTCGGATGCGCTGCAGCTGGAACTGACCCCACCCGGGGAGGAACGACAGATGGGTGTTGGCCACCACGAGTGAGCCCGCCGGGGTGTCGAAGTGTCCGATCACCACGGCCCGTGGCTCCTCGTTGACGATGATCATCTTCCGCGGCTCGTGCAACCAGACCGGCACCCGGAACGGGATCCGCGGCAGCCGGAGCACCTGCCAGCTCCGTGCCGGGTAGCGCGAGAGCAGCGACACCCCGTACGAGGCGGTGCCGGGCACATCGCTTTCCCGGGCGGCGATCCAGGTGGCTCCCGGGGTGCCGGCCATCGCGGCCACGAACCGGTGCGTGACCGCGCCCATCGCCTCGGCCGCGACCGCGGTCAGGTCAGCCAGGTGAGAGCGGGGCTGGTCCCGATCGACCTCCTGGAGCGCGAGGATGTCGGGATCCAGGATCCGTACGGCCTCGGCCAGCCGTCCGAGGTCCACCACCCCGTCGTGCAGGGTGCGTCCGTGCAGGATGTTGAATGTCGCCAACCGCATGGAAGAAGGTAATCACCCGCCATGACCACACCTGCAGCCGAGGAGCCCACCTTCGACCCGCCGGAGCTGCGCGCCGCGCTGAAAGCGGCGGCTTCGGCGCTGAAGCGCGATGGTGTTCCGTTCGCTTTGGCCGGCGGCTATGCGCTGTGGGTGCACGGGGCGCCGGAGCCGTCCCACGACGTCGACTTCGTCGTCGCCGAGGCCGACGTGGACGCGGCGATCGACAGCCTGGGCGCCGCCGACTTCCGGATCGAGCGGCCACCTGAGGACTGGCTGTTCAAGGCCTATCTGGACGACACTCTGGTCGACGTGCTGCACCGCCTTCAAGGGGTCGTCGTCGAGCCCGCGCTGGTGGAGCTGGCCACCGAGTTCGAGGTGCTCGGGGTCCGTCTGCCGGTGCTGCCGCCCACTCAGATCATGACCGCCAAGCTCCAGTCGCTGTCGGAGCACTACTGCAACCTCGCCCCGCTGCTGCCGGTCGTCCGCGCGATCCGCGAGCAGCTGGACTGGCCGCAGATCCAGGCGGACACCGCGGACAACCCGTTCGCCGAGGCGTTCCTGCTGCTGACCCGACGTCTCGGGATCAGTCCCGCCGACTGACCTCGTACGGACGCAGAGGCCGCCCGTGCCGGCGCTACACCCAGACGTCGGAGACCGGTCTGGTCCGTGACGCTCGGGCCGGGTCACTGAGCTCGAGGGACGGGTCGAGCGCTCACGGCGTCAGTCCGCGGTCTGGGACATGCTGACCAAGGGAACGGCGATCACATCAGCGTGAATCACCGCTGCGCTCACCCCCGCGGCCGGCAGCGTCGGCGCTCACTCTGCGGTGGCACCGACGCAACCGGCTCGGTCAGCTCAGCTTCTCGCCGACTGGTGGGCGATCGAGCTCCGCGCCTTGTCCGCTCTCGACTCCGAAGCGGCTCGCTCCGGGCCGGGAACCACGCTGGTCGACAAGACGATCACCGAGTGCCCTGGCACCGAGATCTTCGAGCGCGCCTTCTTGAGCTTGGCGTCCGGTGGGTCCACGAGCCCGGTCGCGGTGTCCAGCCGCAGGACCCAGCTGTCGCCGTACGCCTTCGGTGGCATCGCAAAGCTGATCGAGTCGCTGTGCGCGTTGAACAGCAGCAGGAAATGATCATCGGTGATCCGCCGACCCATGAAGTCGGGCTCGGGGATCGCGTCACCGTTCAAGAACACCATCAGGCTGCGGGCGAAGCCTGAGTTCCAGTCGGAGTCGTCCATCTGGGAGCCGTCCGGCTTGAACCATTCGATGTCACCGAGCGAGCTCTGGCCGCCGTGCTTGGCGTCACCGGCGAAGAACCGGCGTCGGCGCAGCACCGGGTGGGCCTTGCGCAAGGCGATCAGACCCGAGGTGAACTCGATCAGGTCGAGCTGATCTTGGTCGAGATCCCAGTTCACCCACGACAGCTCGTTGTCCTGGGCGTAGACGTTGTTGTTGCCCTGCTGGGTGCGGCCCAGCTCGTCGCCGTGGGCGAGCATCGGAACGCCCTGGCTGACCATCAGCGTGGTCAAGAAGTTGCGTTGCTGCCGCAGCCGCAGGGCGTTGATCTTGGCGTCATCGGTCTCCCCTTCGGCGCCACAGTTCCAAGAGCTGTTGTGGCTCTCCCCGTCGTTGCCGCCCTCCCCGTTCGCGTCGTTGTGCTTCTCGTTGTAGGAAACGAGATCGCGCAGGGTGAACCCGTCGTGGGCGATCACGAAGTTGATCGACGCGGTCGGCCGGCGGTCGGAGTGCGCGTAGAGATCGCTGGAGCCGGTGATCCGTGAGGCGAATTCGGCCAACGAAGCCGGTTCACCGCGCCAGTAGTCGCGTACGGTGTCGCGGTACTTCCCATTCCACTCGGTCCACAGTGGCGGGAAGTTGCCGACCTGGTAGCCGCCGTCACCCAAGTCCCAGGGCTCGGCGATCAGCTTGACCTGGCTGATGACCGGGTCCTGCTGGATGATGTCGAAGAACGCGGACAGCTTGTCGACCTCGTGGAACTGACGGGCCAAGGTGGCCGCCAGGTCGAAGCGGAACCCGTCGACGTGCATGTCGAGCACCCAGTAGCGCAACGAGTCCATGATCAGCTGCAGCACGTGCGGGCTGCGCATCAGCAAGCTGTTGCCGGTGCCGGTGGTGTCGTAGTAGTGCTTCTTGTCGGCGTCGACCAAGCGGTAGTAGGACGCGTTGTCCAGGCCGCGGAACGCAATCGTCGGACCGAGCTCGTTGCCTTCAGCCGTGTGGTTGTAGACCACGTCCAAGATCACTTCGATGTTGGCCGCGTGCAGGGCCTTGACCATCGCCTTGAACTCGGTGGTCTGCTGGCCGCGGGTGCCGGCGTTGGCGTAGCCGTTGTGCGGGGCCAGGAAGCCGATGGTGTTGTAGCCCCAGTAGTTCGACAGCCCCTGATCGACCAGGTGCGAGTCGTTGACGAACTGGTGGACCGGGAGCAGCTCGACCGCGGTCACACCCAGCGAGGTCAGGTGCTCGATGATGGCCGGATGAGCGACGGCGGAGTACGTGCCGCGGATCTCGTCGGGCACGTCGGGGTGGGTCATGGTCAGACCCTTGACGTGCATCTCGTAGATGACGCTCTCGTGGTACTCGTGCCGCGGTGGGCGGTCGTGACCCCAGTCGAAGAACGGGTTGGTGACCACCGAGAGCATCGTGTGTCCGAGCGAGTCGAGGTCGTTGAAGGCGTCGTTGTCGCCGAACCGGTAGGAGAACAGCGACTCGTCGCCGTCGATCTGGCCGTCGATGGCTTTGGCGTACGGATCGAGTAGCAGCTTCGCCGGGTTACAGCGCTGACCCTTGTCGGGATCATAGGGTCCGTAGACCCGGAACCCGTAACGCTGCCCGGGCTCGAGACCCGGGACGTACGCGTGCCAGACATAGCCGTCGACCTCACTGAGCTCCAGCCGGCTCTCGACCAGGTCATCGTCGATCAGGCACAGCTCGACCCGATCTGCCACCTCAGAAAACACCGCGAAGTTGACGCCACTGCCGTCGTACGTCGCACCTAGCGGATATGGCTTACCCGGCCAACAATCCATGATCACCCCTGTAGTCGTGTCTGTCTCGATCTTGAGGACGCAAGGCTCTAGCTCGTCCCCGAAACCGTGTTGCTCACAGGCTGCTTTGGCGTCATTGCCTGGCTCGACCTCGCAAGGGATACTGCCACAAACCGGCGACAACCCGGACATGACCATGACTCGGGGAAGAAGGGTGACCTTGGATGACGACCCCACACCGTCGGGCATGGACGCTTCGCGGAACCGTCACCGCCCTGCTCAGCGTTCTGCTGCTGGTCGCGCCGATCTCGGTCACGCGGGCGACCCCGACCGCCTCACTCGCCGTCGACACCGCTGAGCTCGCGGCAACGGCGCTGACGGTCGCAGCCAGCTATCCGAAATATGGACAGCGCAGCAGCAAGGTCAGGTCTCTGCAGAACAGGCTGATCGCGGCCGGTCATCTCAAGGCCGAGCTGAACACCGGCTACTTCGGCACCCAGACCCGGTCTGCAGTCAAGGCGGTGCAGAAGAAGTACAAGATCAAGGCCACTGGGGCACTCAACGCCGCGACGGATTCGGCGATCAGCAAGGCCGTGACGAAGGCCACCGGTGCTCAGACCTGGTACCACCGGGAGACGATCGGAAAGTCTTCCGATGGCCGGTCCATCGTCGCCTACCGGGCCGGGCAGCCGGGCAAGCCGGTCGTGATGGTGGTCGCGACCATGCACGGCGAGGAGAACTTCGGGCAGTACGTGGCGCGCGGGCTGCTGCAGGGCAAGAAGATCGAGGACGTCGACCTATGGGTGGTTCCGGTGCTCAACCCGGACGGTCTGGCCAAGGACCGCCGCTGGATCAAAGGCACCATCGACCTCAACCGCAACTTTCCGCACCGGTTCATCCGCCGCGCCAACTCGGGACCCAAGGCCGCATCGGGCAAGGAAACCCGGGTCGCGATGGAGTTCTTGAACCGGATCAAGCCCAAGTACCTGGTTTCGTGGCACCAGCCACTGTACGGGGTGGACAGCTATCGGGTGAAGGACAAGGCGTTGATGAACCGCCTGGTCAAGGGTCTACGACTGCCGAAGAAGTCCCTGGACTGCCACGGCTCCTGCCACGGGACGATGACCGGCTGGTACAACGCCAACCACAAGGGCGCCGCCATCACCGTCGAGTACGGCTCCACCGCCCGGTCCATGAAGACCATGAAGGGCCGCGACGCCGACGCCCTCCTGAAGGCCCTGGGCGGCCGCCGCGCCGGCTGAGCCGCTCGGCATCTGCCCTGCGAGCGTCGGGCAGGTCGGGCCGATGGTGTCTGGACGAGCGAGGAGTTCGACACGCTCTTCGTCGAACGACGAGCGAGGAAGACAGCATCGTCAGGCCCGACCGGGCGCGAGCAGGACCAGAATTGAGAAGGCTGGTGGGGGCGCCCGTCGACATCGCTCCCACCAGCCGGCACGAGATCAGCCAGGGCTGGACTGGCTGATGACACTAGATTGAACCTTCAACCTTTGGGTGCATCGCCTATCGGTGCGGAGTTGACTCAGGACTCGCTCAAGATTTGTCGGCTTCACGAGATAGAACTGTGGTGATGGCTGTTCTCGACTCGCCCCCGCCCAGGCGGCCGGGCTCCGCTCCTCGGAGTCGGCGCCCGTGAGGGCGCAGGCCACCGTGCTGCACCTGGATCTCGACGCCTTCTTCGCCTCGGTCGAGCAGCGGGACAAGCCCTCCCTGCGCGGCAAGCCGGTGGTCGTCGGCGGGGTCGGCCAGCGGGGCGTGGTCGCCACTGCTTCGTACGAAGCCCGTGTGTTCGGCATCCGTTCGGCGATGCCTTCGCACGAGGCCCGGCGGCGGTGCCCCAACGCCGCCTTCCTGGCCGGGCGGTTCGGTGCCTACCGGGAGGCGAGCCGCGCCGTGATGGGCATCCTGCGCGACCTGTCGCCGCTGGTCGAGCCGCTGTCGTTGGATGAGGCCTTCGTCGACCTCCTGGCGGCGACCCGTCCGGTGGACGCCACCCGGGCCGGGCTGGAAGCCCTGGTCGCTGAGCTCAAGGCCGCGGTCTCGACCGCCACCGGCGGGCTGACCGCGAGTGTCGGCGTCGCGTCGTCGAAGTTCCTGGCCAAGATCGCCAGCGAGCTCGGCAAGCCCGACGGCAGCTTCATCGTCGACCCGGGCACCGAGCTGGACCTGCTCGGGCCGATGAAGGTGGGCGTCATCCCCGGCGTCGGTCCGGTCAGCCAGGACAAGCTGCACCGCATCGGCATCCACACCGTCGGCGACCTGCGGAAGATCGACCTCGACGAGCTGGCCCGGGCCATCGGGCGTACCCATGCTCAGGGACTGGCCGAGCTGGCCTGGGCCCGAGACGACCGAGCGGTCGAGCCCGAGCGGGAGACCAAGTCGATCTCGGTGGAGGACACGTTCGAGAAGGACCTGGTCGACCCCCAGGTGCTCGCCGACATCCTGCAGCGGCACGCGCGGCAGGTGACGACCCGGCTCAACGCCGCCCGGCTGTTCGCACGGACGGTGTCGATCAAGGTTCGCCGGCACGACTTCTCCACCCTCACCCGGTCACGCACCTTGCTGAGCGCCACCGACCGGGGCGAGGTGATCGCCTCCGTCGCCCAGTCGCTGCTCAGCGCGGTGGACGTGACCAACGGCGTACGGCTGCTCGGCGTCGGGGTCGCCGGGCTGACCGATGTGCTGCAGGAGGACCTCTTCTCGGCCGACTCAGCGGCCGAGGACGAGGAGAGCCTGGTCGAGGAACCGACCTCCGACGACCCGGTCGTGGAACCGGCCGACCCGGTGGTCCGGCGTTGGCTTCCCGGCCTCGACGTCGAGCACGACCATCACGGCCGAGGCTGGGTGTGGGGGTCCGGACTGGGTCGGGTGACCGTCCGGTTCGAGACAGCGGACACTCCGCCCGGGCCGGTGATGACCTTCGCCACCGACGACCCGGCCATCCGACTGGTCTAGCGACCGACCAGGTTGGCGGCAGCGGCCTCGACCAGACCACGGAACAGGCCGTAGTCGTCGCCGTTCTCCGGGTGCCATTGCACCGCCAGCCAGAACGGCCGTGCCGGGTCCTCGATGGCCTCGACGATGCCGTCGGCGGCGCGGGCGGAAGCGACGAAACCGGGGTGGCTGATCACCGCCTGGTGGTGGTGACAGCTGACCTGCATGTGATCACCGACCAACCGGTGGATGAGGGAGTCGGCGACGGTGCTGACCGACGTCCAGCCGAAGGCGTCGCCACCCGGGGAGTGCTCGTCGTGCCCGACCACGTCCGGCACGTGCTGCTCGAGCTGACCTCCGGCCTGGACCGCCATCACCTGCATGCCGCGGCAGATGCCCAACGTCGGGAGCCCGATCCGCGCGGCGGCGTCCAGCAGTCCGAACTCCCAGGAGTCGCGGTCGCGTCGCAGAGTCTGGGTGTGCGGGTGGGGCCGTCGGCCGTAGCGGTCGGGATCGACGTCCGCCCCCCCGCTGATGATGAGACCGTCCAACCGGGTGACCACGCTGGTCGCCGCCTCCGACTGGGGCGGCAGCAAGACCACGATCCCGCCGGCCGCCTCCACGCAACGCGCGTACACCGCCGGCAGCAGATCGGCGGGCTGCTGCCAGACCCCCCAGGCCGCGGTCTCCCGGTAGGTGGTCAGCCCGATCAGCGGTCGTGAGCCGCCGCCGCTCCCCGTCAACATGGGTCCATGATCACAGATGCTGACCAGCACGGGGCTCACAGCGGTGTGACATAGGCGCCGCTGATCCCCCCGTCGACCAAGAAGGTGTTGGCGGTGATGAAGCTCGACTCGTCGGAGGCCAGGAAGAGCACGGCGTTGGCCATCTCCTCCGGCTCGGCGAACCGGCCCATCGGGATGTGCACCAGACGCCGGGCGGCCCGTTCGGGGTCCTTCGCGAACAGCTCCTGCAGCAACGGGGTGTTCACGGGTCCGGGGCACAAGGCGTTGACCCGTACGCCGTCGCGGGCGAACTGCACCCCGAGCTCACGGCTCATCGACAACACGCCGCCCTTCGAGGCCGAGTAGGAGATCTGAGAGGTCGCGGCGCCCATCACCGCCACGAACGACGCCGTGTTGATGATGGAGCCGCGCTTCTGCTCCAGCATGTACGGCAGCGCGGCTTTGCAGCACAGGTAGACGCTGGTCAGGTTGACGTCCTGCACCCGGCGCCAGGCGTCCAGGTCGGTATCCAGGATGGAGTCATCTTCAGGCGGGGAGATGCCGGCGTTGTTGAAGGCGATGTCGACCGATCCGTAGGTGTCCTGGGCGGTCGCGAAGAGCGCGTCGACCTGGTCCTTGTCGGTGACGTCGGTGCGGACGTAGGTGCCGTTCACCGACGCGGCGACGTCTGGCCCGCGACGGTCGTCGACGTCGCCGATGAGCACCCGTGCGCCCTCGGCGGCGAGCCGCTGGACGCTCGCGAGCCCGATGCCGGAGCAGCCGCCGGTGACGACGGCCACACGGCCTTCAACCCTGCCTGACATGAATGTCCCCTTCGAAATGTTGATCATGGTCACCGAAGCCGGTGGTCAGCTGGTGCTGAGGAAGACGTTCTTCTCCTCGGTGAACGCGTTCGGCGCGTCCGGTCCGAGCTCGCGGCCGAGGCCGGACTGCTTGAACCCGCCGAACGGGGTCCAGTAGCGCACCGACGAGTGCGAGTTGACGCTGAGATTGCCGGCCTGGATGGCCCGCGAGACCCGCAAGGCCCGACCAAGATCATCGGTGAAGATCGAACCGGACAGCCCGTATTCGGTGTCGTTGGCCATCGCGACCGCCTCGGCCTCGTCGGCGAACGGGAGCACGGCAACGACGGGCCCGAAGATCTCCTCACGCCAGATCCGCTGCTGCGGGGAGTCGGCCAGCACGACCGAGGGCGGCAGCCAGAAGCCCGCCCCAGCCGGGGCGTCACCGACGAAGGCCACGTCCACCTCGTCGAGGAAGCCGCGTACGGTGGCGCGCTGGCCGGCCGAGATCATGGGGCCCATCTGGGCCGACTCGTGTTGGGGGTCGCGGACCACCACCGCCTCCACCGCCGGCTGCAGGTGATCAAGGAACTCCTCCAGCACCGACGCCTGGACCAGGATCCGCGAGCGAGCGCAGCAGTCTTGACCAGCGTTGTCGAAGACGGCACCGGGAGCGGCCGCTGCGGCCCTGGCGATGTCGGTGTCGGCGAAGATCACGTTCGCGCTCTTGCCGCCGAGCTCCAGCGTGCAGCGCTTCACCTGATCGGCACAGCCGGCCATGATCTGCTTGCCCACCGCGGTCGAGCCGGTGAAGCACACCTTGCGGACCAGCGGGTGGGTCACGAACCGCTGGCCCACCACCGAACCCCGGCCCGGGAGGACGGTGAAGACGCTCTCCGGCAGTCCGGCCTGCACGGCGAGCTCACCGAGCCGGATCGCCGTCAACGGGGTCAGCTCGGCCGGCTTGAGGACCACGGTGTTGCCGGCCGCCAGGGCCGGAGCGAAACCCCAGCCGGCGATGGGCATCGGGAAGTTCCAGGGCACGATGATCCCCACCACGCCGAGCGGCTCGTGGAAGGTGAGGTCGACGCCCCCGGCCACCGGGATCTGGCGTCCGAAGAGCCGCTCGGGTGCAGCCGAGTAGTAGTTGAGGACGTCGCGTACGTTGCCGGCTTCCCAGCGCGCATTGCTGATGGTGTGCCCGGAGTTGACCACCTCGAGCTGCGCGAGCTCCTCGAGATGATCATCGACGACCTGGGCGAAGCGACGGAGCAGCCGGGCTCGTTCACCGGGCGCGACCTCGCGCCAGCTCCCGAACGCCTCCTGGGCGGCGGCGATCGCCGCGTCGGTGCGGCCGAGATCAGCCAGCTCGACCCGGGTGACCTCCTGCTCCGTCGCCGGGTTGATCACGGTGTAGGTACTCATCGGGGACAGCACTCACATTCTCTCGAAGCTGCGCTGCAGCTCCCAGTCGGTGACCGCCGCGTCGAACGCAGCCAGCTCGACGTCGGCCATGTTGGTGTAGTGATCCACGACCTCGTCGCCGAAGATCGTGCGCGCGATGGTCGAGTCGTGGAACGCGTTCCGCGCGTCCCGCAGCGTACGCGGCACGCTCGGCAGCCCCGACGTGTAGGCGTTGCCGGTCAGCTCCGGACCCAGCTCGAGCTTGCGCTCGATGCCGTACAGACCGCCGGCCAGCATGGCGGCCAGAGCCAGATAGGGGTTGACGTCTCCGCCCGGCAGCCGGTTCTCCAGCCGCGCGCTCGGACCGGAACCGACCAGGCGTACGGCGCAGGTGCGGTTGTCCAGGCCCCAGGCGATGGTCGTCGGCGCGAACGACCCGGCGGCGAAGCGCTTGTAGGAGTTGATGTTGGGGGCGTACAGCAACGTGAAGTCCGCCATCGTGGCCAGCAGGCCGGCGATGAAGGAGTCGTACAGCGAGGTTCGTTGGCCATCCCAGAAGACCAAGGAGCCGTCAGCGCCGCGCAGGGACAGGTGGATGTGGCAGGAGTTGCCTTCCCGCTCGTTGTACTTGGCCATGAAGGTCAGCGACTTCCCTTGCTGGGCGGCGATCTCCTTGGCTGCGGTCTTGTAGACGGCGTGGTTGTCGGCCGTGGTGAGCGCGTCGGCGTAGAGGAAGCCGATCTCGTGCTGGCCGAAGTTGCACTCGCCCTTGGCTGACTCGACGTCCATGCCCGCGGCGTACATGGTGTTGCGGATCTCGCGCAGCAGCGGCTCGACCCGGCTGCCGCCGAGGATCGAGTAGTCCACGTTGTACTGGTTGACCGGCACCAGGTCCCGGTAACGCGCCGTCCAGGCCTGCTCGTAGCTGGTGTGGAACGCGATGAACTCCAGCTCGGTCCCGGCCAGCGCGACGAAGCCCTGAGCCGCAGCGGCCTCGAGCTGGGTCTTCAAGATCGTCCGCGGTGACTGCTGGACGGGAGTGTGGTCGAGCCAGACCAGGTCGCACTGCACCATGGCCGCCCCGGGCTGGTGCGGCAGCAGTCGGATCGTCTGCAGGTCGAGGGCGAACTCCATGTCGCCATAGCCCTTGTCCCACGACGACATGGCGTAGCCGTCCACGGTGTTCATGTCGACGTCGACCGACAGCAGATAGTTGCAGCCCTCGGTGCCGTGGTCGAGCACGTGCTCGGCGAAGTACGCCCCGTGCATCCGCTTGCCCTGCAGACGCCCCTGCATGTCGGTGAAGGCGACCACGACCGTGTCGATGTCGCCCTCGTTGATCCGGCGCCGGAGGTCGTGCACGCTCAGATGTCGGTCGTTGCGAAGGTCCTGGCTCATACTTGTGCGCTCCTGTGTCCCGATCTCAGTTGTCGTGTCGCCCGGCTCATCGCAGCAGACCCCGAAGCAGGGCCGCCGTGTCGTCGCAGTGGTTCTCCATCTCGCGGCGGGCGCGGTGACCCTCCCCGGCCAAGATGGCCTCGACGATGGCCCCGTGCTGGGCGTTGGAATGCTCGATGTTGACCGCCAGCACCGGAATGGCGATCAGCATGTCGTGCAGGTCGGCCTGCACGCTGGTCACGGCGTCGACCAGCTGGGCGGAACCAGTCAACGCGGCGATGCCCAGATGCAGCCGCGAGTCGGCCTGGCGGTGCTCAGCCGGGTCAGCCGACCCGGCCACCACCCGCAGGCTCTCGGTGATCATCTCCCGCTGGGCGGCGGTCAGCACCCGGCTGGCAGCCAGGTGGCAGGCGCCGGGCTCGACCACCCGGCGGAAGGTGAGCGAGTCGAGCAGCTCCTCGCGACGCTCGCCCAGCGGGACGCCACTCGGATCGCCCGGGGTGGTCGGTTCATGATCGACAACCGTGCCGCCGCCCCGCCCGCGGGTGGTCTTCACCACGTTCGCCGCGCGCAGGGCCGCGATCGCCTCCCGCAGGGTGGCCCGCGAGACGCCCATCCGGGCGGCGAGCTCGCGCTCGGGCGGCAGCGCGCTGCCGTTGGGATAGACCCCCAGCCGGATGGCGGTGCCGAGCCGCTCGACGCAGTCCTCGAAGGCGTGTCGCCCCCGAGCGGCGCCGATGACGGCGTCGGCCAGCACGTCATCGGTCATGGACTAGGACTCATCCAGCACCTCGTCCTTGGCGACGGTGGTGTGCTCGTCCTTGGCGCCGTGCATGAAGTTCTTCTTGCCGCTGACCTGCCAGGAGACGAACGAGAAGATCAACACCACGAGCACGGCGATCGGAGCGTAGTTGAAGGTCTCCGACGTGACGGGTGCGACCGGCGGCAGCACGAACAAGACGCAGATGATCACCACCCAGACCACCGCGAGCCAGCCGATGAACGGGCTCCACTTGCCGAGGTTCCACGGTCCGGGGGTGAACTCGGGGTTGAGCCGGCGGAGCAGGACCGGGATCACGTAGGCGATGTAGAGCCCGATGACCGCGATCGAGGTGACAGCGAAGTAGGCGGTAGTGCTGACCAGCGCCGGGGAGGCCAGGATGATCGACAGCACCACACAGAGCCAGATCGAGTTGGTCGGGGTGCCGGTCCGCGGGTTGACCTTGGCCCAGATCTTCGAGCCGGGCAGGGCGTTGTCGCGCGAGAACGCGTACGACATCCGGGAGTTGGCGGTGACCGAGGCCATGCCGCAGAAGAACTGCGCCACACACACGATGAACAGCAAGAACTTGGCCGTGGTCGGTGAGTTGAGGGAGTCGAGGAAGATCTGCGCCGGCGGCAGGCCGGTCTGGGACTCCGACAGGGCGGCCAAGCCGGCCTCGCTGTTGTCGGGAATGGCCGCGGTGATCGAGTAGAGCAGGATGAAGCCACCGATGACCGAGACCAGGACACTGGTGACGATGCCGCGCGGGGCGGCCCGGGAGGCGTTCTTGGTCTCCTCGGCGACGTGGGCCGAGGCGTCGTAGCCGGTGTAGGTGTACTGCGCCATCAGCAGGCCGAGCAGGAAGACGTACGGGAGGAAGCTCCAGCCGGTCTCGTTGTGGAAGCCAGTCAGGGTCCAGGACACCGACTGGTGCTTCTCGGGCAGGATCCACAGCGCCCCGACGATGATCAGCACGCCGCCAACGTGCCACCAGGCGGAGACATTGGACAGCAGCGAGACCAGGTTGACCCCGAAGGCGTTCAGCAGGGCGTGCGCGATGATGATCACGACGAAGAGTCCGAAGGTCCGGACCGGGGTGGCCTCGACCCCCCAGACCAGGTTCATGAACGCCATCCAGGTCGTGGCGCAGCCGAAGTCGATCGCTGCGGTGACAGCCACCTCGCCGAGGAAGTTGAACCAGCCGGTGAACCAGGCCCACTCCCGTCGATTCGTGCGAGCCAGCCGACCGGCCCAGAAGTAGAGCCCGCCGGCGGTTGGATACCGCGAGCACACCTCGGCCATCGCGGCGGCGACGGCGAGCACCATCACCCCGACGATCAACCACCCGAGCACCAAGGTCGACGGGCCGCCCGAGCGGAGGGCGATCCCGTACGAGGTGATGCAGCCCGCCAAGATCGAGATGATCGAGAAGGAGACCGCGAAGTTGGAGAATCCTGACATTCCCCGATGCAGCTCCTGGGTGTAGCCGAGCTCGGCCAGTGCCCGAGCGTCGTCGTCCATTTGTTGGTCAATACTCATGCCATGCTCCAGTCCCCGAGGCTGAGAAGTTATGGGGCGATTCTCGTCGTGACCTGACACCGTCGTCAATGGTTTGACCTCAGACCTTTGCACCCGGCCCCGCAAACTCCTCACCCAGTGCAACGGCACCCGAGCCTCGCCCTGGAATTCCTTCTCTCGATGCTTCGACCCGCCGTGCTGATCGCGTGTCGAAGCAACGAGCGCAAGAAGATCAGGGGCGAAGGCGCCTGCCCGCTACTCGCGTTGGCCCGGCGGCCGGGGCGCGTTCAGGTCGAGGCGGACCCCCAGCATCCGGACCAGGAAGCAGATGACGGCGGCGATGACCTCGACCAGGCCGGGATCGGCCATCAGCCGGTTGGCGGTGACCGCGATGGTCGCCGCCAGCAGGGCCGGCAGCGCATAGAGACCGGTGTGCAGCACCTCGGGGACCTGGCGCAGCATCACGTCGCGCAGCGTGCCACCGCCGACCGCCGTCGTCATCCCCAGGAGAACGGCTTGCTCCACCCCCGCGCCCTCGGCCAACGCCCGACCGGCCCCGGTGACGGCGAACAGCCCGAGCCCGGCCGCGTCGAGAATCGTCATGTAGGGCACCAGCCGCTCCAGGTGACGACCGACCAGTGCCGCCAGCAGTCCACCTCCGAAAGCGACCAGCAGGTAGCGCCAGTCACTGAAGGTGAGCGGCGGCAGGCTGCCGAGCAGGACATCACGGATGATGCCGCCACCCAGAGCAGTGATCATCCCCATCGTGACCACCCCGAAGACGTCGAGCCGGGCCACCCGGATGGCGGTGAACGCCCCGTTGACCGCGAACGCGAAGGTACCGATCAGATCGAGGATCAGCAGAGTCGGCACGTCGATGGGCATGAGCCGGTTCTATCGCAGATCGGCAAGCCGGCTCCGCCTAGGATCGGACGATGGGAACGAAGCGGTGATGTGGATCGGCTGGCTCGAGTTCGATCTGCTGCTCGGCGACGTGCACTCGCTGAAGGAGAAGCGCTCCGTGGTGCGTCCGTTGGTCGCCGAGGTCCGTAAGCGGTTCGAGGTCAGCGTGGCCGAGGTCGACCACCTCGACCTGCACCGCCGAGCCGGGATCGGGGTGGGCATCGTCAGTCCGGACCGTGCCCACACGGTGACCGTGCTGGATGCGGTCGAGCGGAACGTCGCCGGTCGCCCCGAGGTCGAGCTGTTGTCCGTGCGCCGCCGGCTCAGCACCTCCGAGGACTAGTCCCGGTGCCGCGGAAGCCGGGTCGACCCCGTCCAGGCCTGGGTGACTTCACCTATTCCGAGGTCGGGGCGACCCGCGGTGAGCTCCCGACGGGGTACCGCTCGGTGAGCCGGGTCCGCCGGCTCGGGTCCGGAGCTGAGTGGTTCACCACCGCCGCCGACCGACTGCTCACCTGGGGCATGCACCGGCGGGCCGGCGTGCGGGTCGACGCCGGGCCCCGGGTCGAGCCGGACGCAGTCGCGGTGCTGCGGCTCCGTCTCGGGCCGCTCCGGATCTCGGCACCGGTCCGGGTCGTCTACCTGATCGAGGAACCGACGGTGCGCGGCTTCGCGTACGGCACCCTGCCCGGCCACCCGGAGTCGGGTGAGGAGCAGTTCTTGGTCCGGCTCGGTGCAGACGGCATGGTCACCGGTGAGATCCGGGCGTTCTCGCGACCGGGCTCATGGTTGACCCGGCTGGGCGGCCCGGTCGCCCGCGCCGTTCAGGACGTGGTGACCGAGCGGTACCTGACGGCACTGACCTCGAGCGATCACCGGCCTGCCGCTCGACCCGGCGTTCCCTGAGACCCGGTGAGCCGGGACCGGCGGCTCACGTGCTCCCGCGACTGAACCGATAGGGCTCGGTGCTCAGCCGCAGCACCTCGGCGATGTCACCGATCTCGGCCAGCGCGCCAGTCGCGACCTTGATGACGAAGTCGTACGCCTCGTCATTGGACATGGTGAGTCGTCGACCGTTGACGCCGAGGAACGCCAAGGTGGCAGCGAGGGCGAGCCGCTTGTTCCCATCGACCAGGGAATGGTTGCGAGCGATCGAGTGCAACAGTGCGGCAGCCTTGGCTTCCAGAGTGGGATAGGCGTCGGCCCCGAAGATGTGTGTCTGCGGCCTGACCACCGCAGACTCCAGCAGGCCGTGATCGCGTACGCGGACCTGGCCGGGCAGCGTGCGTTCGGCGATATGCAAGACCTCGGGCAGCGTCAGATAGATCACTGACCGAGCCGCTCCAGGGCTTCGGCATACCGTGGCAGCTGTTGATCGAGGACCCGATCCAGCAACTCGGCACGGCTGTGGTTCTCGATGTACTCGCGCACAGCTCGTCGAGCAAGATCCTGCATCGACGTGCCCTCCAGCTCAGAGCGCACCCGCAAGGCTTCGGTCTCGTCCTCGGACAACCTCAAGGTCATAGCCATGACCTCATGGTATCGCTAGTGATACCAACGCACTACCTGCTACCCGACCGCTCGGTCCCGCTCCCCCGCGGCGTACGGGTCTCCCAGGTCGACGTCGAGCACCAGCCGCTGCGGCTCGAGCAGGGCCGGCTCACGGCGGCAGACGTAGCGCCCCTGGCCGTCGGGCTCGGAGATCGTGTTGCCGTCGGCGATCACGTCTCCGGCCTCGAAGATGTAGACCCCGGTGGCGAACAGCATCGCAGCGACCTCACCCGGATCGCGGTCGCGGAAATGGCACTGCACGTCGGGCAGACCGAAGACGTGCAGACCCAGGGTGTCCATCACCAGCGCCCCGGGGTCGTTGGCCACGGTGAACAGCCGGACGTTGAGCACGCCGTCGAGATCCCCAGCGGCGAACCCCGCCGGATCGCAGACCCGCTGGCTCTGCGGCCAGCTGATCGCCGCCGGCTTCGTGCACCGGACCAGTGCGGCAACCACCTCGGTCAGACCCGTGACCCGATCGTGGGGCGAGGACCAGGCAGCCATCAGCTCGCTCACCACCACACTCGACCGGCAGTCGGCGACCACCGCCTCGGCCTCGGCCCAGTCCCAGGTCTGGCTGACATCCGGCCGCGACTTGCCGGCCGACCCCGGGGGGCTGGCGTTCAGCACCGCCGTGAGCAGCGGCGGCTGGTCGACCGGCCGGTCGGTGCCGACGTGCGGCACGACGATCGACTCGTTCTGGGCCTCGGCCTCGGCCGAGATCTCACGCAACGCGGCCAGCACGTCCGGATCGTCCAGCCGCGGTGGCTCGACGTACCAGAGCTCGGCCAGCAGCAGCGGGGCACTCGCTTCTTCACTCACGATCGTCATCCTTTGGTGTGCTGAGCGTGCGAACCGCCTCGACGACGAGGTCGGGTCGATCGATCATGATCAAGTGCCGGGCGTCGTCGACGACCACCTGCCGGCCGGACAGCAGCTCGGCCAGCCGACGCTGGTCCTCGACCCAGGTCGATCCACCGTCACCGGCCGCGGTCACGACGATGGTCGGGGTTCTCGGCCAGGTCGTCGACTCGCGCAGCCGGGCCAGGTCGACGACCTGCTGACCGTACGCCGCCTGCTCGGCCACGACGCTGGCCACCGTGTCCGGTCGGCGGTAGATCAACCGCGCCTCCGCCGACACCGGACCGAACACCCGACGCCGCCGGCTCTGGGCGGCCACCATCAGCCGGTCGGCCAGAGGTCCGAGCGGCCGAAGCGGTCGGAGCTGCAGAGCGACCCGTACGCCACGGGCCGTCGCCAGCCAGGCCGCCGTCGAGCGCGGCGGCTTCGGGTCCCACTCCACGCTGCTGTCGAGCAGCACCAAACCGAGCACCAGGTCGCGGTGCTGGCGTACGAGGGCTTCGGCGTGCAGACCGGCCATCGAGTGCCCGACCAGGACGACCGGTCCCCCGATCCGCTGGACGAGCGCCGCCAGGGTGGCCACTTCCTCAGCCAGCGCGGGCAACCGGCCGGGCCACGGCGTCTCCACCAGACCGGGACGATCGAGCGCGACCACCGACCGGCCGGGCAGCGCGGCCCGGACGTCGGCCCACAGGTGCGACGGGACACCGCAGCCGCCGAGCAGCACGACCCACGGCCCGACCCCGGCGGACACCTCGAGGTGCACCTGGCGACCGGCAAGAGTCACGACCGACGAGCCGACGGCCACCCCGACGTCAGCGCTCATCGCGCCGGTCCCCGGCCAGCACCGGATCGGGCGGCGCGGGCGCCCGGACCGGATCGACCGCGTCCTCGCCGACCAAACGGAACCCGACCGCGGCGAACCACAACGACGCCACCACGACCATCACCGCCTGGGGGTAGCCAAGTCCCGGTCGGCCCAGCTCGAGCATGACCATCATCACGGTCAACGCGACCACCTCGAAGACCGAGATCGCCGCCACGATCAGCCGTCGACGGAGGTTCTGCTGGCTGGACCGGATCATGGCGATGTAGGTCGCCACCATCGAGGCCACGATGCCGGCCTGGGCCCCCACGCTGGTGAAGGTGTGGGCATAGTGCACCGTGGACAGCTGGCCCGTCTCCTCGGCCACCTTGCACGCCGCACTCAGCGACGGGGAGCAGTCCATGGCGAAGAAGGCGTCGAAGAACGTCGCCAGGCCGAAGACCAGCAGCGCCGCGGCGGCGACCACCCACCAGCGCCCCGGCGCGGTCCGGTGCTCCGCGGCCGCCGCGCTGGCGTGGCGACGCCAGAGCACGAGGGCCCGGCAGCCCAGGGCGGCGACGATGATCGCGGTGATCAGGTCGCCGCCACGGAAGACCAGGCTGTGTGGCTGGTCTGAGGCGGACAGCTCGGAGAGGTAGCCGTCGAGAATCGCCGGGTGGCCGTTCAGCGGCCGCCACAACACCCAGGTGTTGTAGGTCAGCAGGGTCAGCACGCTGAGGGAGGGCCACACGTGGCCGACCCGGAACTCGGTGGGCGGCGCGGTCGTCATCCCCGCCCACCGGGCGTCTCACCGCGGCGGGGGCGGACCAAGGGGAAGGCGATCGTCTCCCGGATCGAGCTGTCGGTGATCATCATCACCAGCCGGTCCATGCCCATCCCGAGCCCTCCGCTGGGCGGCATCGCATGCTCGAGCGCGGTGAGGAAGTCCTCATCGAGCTCCATCGCCTCCGGGTCACCGCCGGCGGCCTGCAGCGACTGGGCCGTCAGCCGGGCGCGCTGCTCCACCGGGTCGACCAGCTCCGAGTAGGCCGTGCCGATCTCAGCACCGAACGCCACCAGGTCCCAGCGCTCGGCCAGCCGTGGGTCGTCGCGGTGCGCCCGGGTCAGCGGCGACACCTCGGCCGGGAAGTCGGTGTAGAAGGTGGGTTGGATCGTGCGGTCTTCCACCAGGTGCTCGTAGAGCTCGAGCACCACCGCGCCCCGCGTCCAGCGGGTGTCCACGGCGATCTGCAGCGACCGGGCGAGAGCGACCAGCTGCTCGATCGAGGTGTCCGCGGTGATCTCGGTGCCGCTGGCCCGCGAGATGGCCTCGTTCACGGTGACCACCGGCCACGGTTGACCGAGATCGACCTCGTGCCGGGTGCCCTGGTGATCGGTGCCGCGGACCAACGTGCCCCCGGTGGCGGCCCGCGCGGCGTTGATCACCAGCTGCTGGGCCACGCCCCGCATGGAGACGTAGTCGCCGTAAGCCTGGTAGGCCTCCAGCATGGTGAACTCCGGGTTGTGGGTCGCATCGGCGCCCTCGTTGCGGAAGTTGCGTCCGATCTCGAAGAGCCGATCGACACCGCCGACCATCAACCGCTTGAGGTAGAGCTCTGGCGCGATCCGGAGGTAGAGCTCCAGGTCGTAGGCGTTGATGTGGGTGCGGAAGGGCCGCGCGTTGGCTCCACCGTGGATGGTCTGCAGGATCGGCGTCTCGACCTCGAGATAGTTCAGCCCGTGCAGCGTGTCGCGCACCGACCGGATGATGCGCGACCGAGCCGCCAGCTGCCACCGGGCGCCGGCGTTGACCGTCAGGTCCAGGTAGCGCTGCCGGACCTTGGTCTCGGGGTCGGAGATGCCCCGGTGCTTGTCGGGCAGCGGGCGCAGCGACTTGGCGGTCAGCAGCCAGGTCGTGGTCTCCAGCGAGAGCTCGCCGGAGCGGGACAGCACCACAGTCCCGTGGGCTCCGACGTGGTCACCGAGATCGACCACCCGTCGGAACTCGGCCATGGCCGCCGGGCCGAGGATGTCCTGGCTGAGCAGCAGCTGGGCGTCACCGCTCCAGTCGCGGATCTTGACGAACACCACGCCGCCCAGGTCGCGTACGCCGAGGACCCGGCCGGCGATCGCCGCCGGCAGACCGAGCCGCAGCTCCGCGATGGTCCGGGTCGGTTTGAACGACGGCGGATAGGGGTCGACTCCCCCGTCGAGCAGGGACTGCCGCACCTCCATCCGCAACCTGGTCTGCTCGGGCAGACGCGTGGTGTCTGGGGCACTGGCCGGTCGGGCCGGGACTGGGGTGAGGGAGGTCATCAGACCGGCCGGAGTGCCGGTGGTCAGAGCCCGCACGTCGGTCATCGGCGGCCGCAGGAAGGTGGGGAGGTCGATGAACCCCTCAGCCACTCCGGACGCGGCGCCGACCAGAGCGATGTCGCGGGTCTCGGCGAAGCAGAGGAACCGGGGCAGCCACTCCGGGCGGTACTTCACGTTGGAGCGGAACAGCGACTCGATCTGCCACCAGCGCGAAGCCACCAGCAACAACCGGCGCCACAGGCGCAGGATCGGACCGGCGCCGATCCGCGCCCCCTCTTCGAACGCCGACCGGAACACCGCGAAGTTGAGCGAGACCCGACGGATGCCGATCTCGCGGCCGGAGCCCATCAGACCACTCACCATCAGCTCGGTGATGCCGTTGTCGGCGTCCGGATGGCGCCGCATCACATCGAGGGAGTAGCCGTCGCTGCCCCACGGCACGAAGGAGAGCACCCCGGCCACGTCCGCCAACGGCCCGAGCGCGGGCCGGCTCGCCGGGAAGAGGGCCTCGACCATCAGGCAGTCGGCATCGGCCGGGTCCCCGAGCCGGTTGAGCGCCATCGAGAACCCCCGCTCGGTCTCGGTGTCGCGCCAGGCGTCGATCTTGCCGATCAGCTGCAGCATCTCCTTGGCCGCGATGTCGGAGTGCCGGCGGACCCGGGTGCGGTAGCCCATCCGTTCCAGCCGCTGGACGGCTTGGCGTACGGGCCGCATGTCTCGACCGTCGAGGTGGAACTCGCGGGTCTCCAGGACGGCCTCGTCGCCCAGCCGGATCACCCGGAAGCCCGCCCGTGCGTACGCCGTGGCCCCGGCCTCGCTGGCCCCGATCACCGCCGGGGTCCACCCGTAGGTGTCGACGAGGTCCCGCCACGCCGTGATGGCCCCGCCCCAGTGATCCGGTGGCCCGATCGGGTCACTGCTGGCCAGGCAGACCCCGAGGTCGACGCGGTAGGTGATGGCCGAACGACCGTTCTCGGCGAAGACCACCGACTTGTCCCGACGGGTGGCGAAGTAGGCGAGGGAGTCCTCCGGGGACTCCGCCACCAGGGCCCGGACCCGCGGCTCGTCACTCGGATCCATCCACGAAGCCCGCCGCTGCGACCGCATCAAGGCGATGAAGGCGGCCAGCAGGGTCAGACCAGCCAGGATTCCCACCACCGTGTTGATCCAGCTCGGTGGTCCGGTCAGGGGCGGCGGCACGAGATCGGTGTCTCCACCGAAGGCCGATTCGGCGAAGCGGCGGACGATCCAGACCAACCGGCCGCGAGGCCCGACCAGCTCGTTGGGGAAGACCGAGACCAAGATCATCGAGACACCGAAGGTGATCGCGGTGCCGACGATCAAGGTGAGCAGAGCCTTGCGCACGCTGGCCGGTTGCCGCTTGGCGGTGAACTCCGCCCGGTAGACGATCATGCAGGCAGTCAGCGAACCGAGAGCGGCGAGGTTGAAGGCGAACCGGGCAACCCCGGGCAGCGCCTGGTAGTCGACCTGGTTGTTGATCACCGAGAGCACCAGCCCCAGCACGACCACGAGATCGCCGAGCAGGGAGAGCGCGAAGATGATCAGGGCGATCACCCAGCCGGCCTGTTTGCGCCGGGCCAGCGCACCGCCCAAGATCAGCAAGAAGACGGCGAAGCCGACGGTGCCGCCGTCGATGGGCACGAACAGGGTCGAGTAGGCATCGACCACCGAGCTGATCCAGAACACCCCGGGCAGCAAGGCCTGGGCCACCAGCACCGCCGCGGCGACGAAGAACAGCCGCGAGACCAGGTACGGCAGCTTCGGCATCCGGCGCGGAGCCGCCCGTCGCACCGGCCGGCCGCTCCGCTCCGGACGGGTCGCCGGCGACCCGCTGGGCGCGGTCACGGTGCTGGTCACAGAACCACTCTTCCAGACCCGGGGTAACGCTTCGAGCAGATTGTGGTTGGCCCGCTCGGACGTCGACGTCGGCTCACCGGGTCCGAGCCGCGACCGCCAGCCATCCGTGGGCCGGACCCACGGGCGCGCCGCCGAGCCGGGCGATCACCGCAGCCTCGGTCCAGCGACCGAGCTCGTGCGCGGTGCAGGCCAGCCGTGACCTGGCTCCGCTGCTCACCTCGTCGCTGACCGCGGCCAAGACGGCGGCCAGGTAGGCCGCGCGGCGGAGCGGCAGCGGACGTACGGGATGGCCCTTGAGACCACCGCCCAGTCGAGCGGCGACCGCCAGCAGGTCGGCCTCCGCCCGCAGGGTCGAGACCAGCAGGGCCAGCTCGAGCCGGGCCGATGGACCGGCGATCCCGCCGGGGGTGGGACCGGTGGCGACCCGGGCCAGGTGCTCGGTGAGCGGGCGAAGGGGCAGGCCGGCGACCACCCGGGCCAGCGCGAGCTGGCTCGCCGCCAACCCGAGGCCGGGTTCGGTCGAGGCGATGCCGAGCACCAGCTCGGTGGCCACCTCCAGCGTGGTGTCATCCCCCGTCCGGTCGAACTCCCCGCACCAGAACGAGGCGACCAGCGGGTCCGCGCCCGACTCGAGTCGTGCCCCGAACAGATCCAGCGCCTCCTCGGCCGCCTCGATCTCGGCCAGCCCACCGCGAAGGGCGAACTGGACGATCAGAGCCTCGTCGACTCCGGTCAGCCGGACGATCCCCGCCGGTGTCCGCGGCCCGGCGAGGATCTGGTCGGCAGCTCCGACCAGCAGCTGCTCCACGGGGTCCGCCCAGGTCAGTCGATAGCTGGTCGTGCCTCGGGCCGACCTCAGCTCGACCCGATAGTGGCCGGGCGCGGCCGCGGTGAGCTCGACCTGGTCGCGGACCGGCTCGGCCACCAGTCCCGGCGGGAGCACCAGCGCCTCGTCCTCGTCGGTCGAGATGACCGCCGGTTCGCCCTGCATCAGCTGCAGGGAGCGAGGCACCTGACGGTCGCCACGCCGGCCTGGCCGTTGGGCGAAGGCCCGCGGATGAGGGAACCAGGCCCACTGCCACTGCACGACATAGCGCCCACCAGGGGTGAGCACGACAGTCCCAGCCTCCAGCCCGGCGGCCGTCACCGAGACCAACGTGCCCAGTCCGAGAGTCCCGCCCAGCAGCGGGCCGACGGCGTCCGGGGGCAGCACCGCGTACGACCCGACCGCCCCCGCCGCCAACGCCCAGGCCGACGCGTCGGGCGCGGGCGTCCAGTCCAGCCGTACGCCGTCCAGGGCCAGCGGTTTCTCGCTCCGGTTGGTCACGGCGACCCGGATGCCCCACCCCACCGCGAAGGAGTGTCGGATGACGACCTGCAGCGAGCCGGCGTACCGGCTGACCTCCAGCTCGTCGGCGTCGATCGCCAGCTCGGGCTCGGACCACTCCAACGGTGCGCCGCCGACCGACACCGCCGGCGTGCCGGCCGTCGTCAGGTAGCTCCAGCCCGGGCGGGAGTCGTGCACGACCGAGAGCACCGCCCCCGAGGAGTCGAACCCCACCGTGGCCCGTCCAGCACGGAACTGCCGCTGCTCCGCTCCGCTCAGCCCCGCCGCTGGCACCGGCCACACCAGAACAGGTTGCGGCCGGCCAGCACCTCGGTTCGCACCTTCGCACCGCAGACCCAGCAGGGCTGGCCGGTCCGGCGATAGACGTAGACCTCACCGCCGTGGTCATCGCGACGCGGCGGTCGGCCCATCGCCTCGGGTGTGTGCTCCGGCCGCACGGTGTCGATCCGGTTGTCGAGCACGCCCTGGGGCATCAGCTCGACCAGGTCGGACCAGATGCCGAGCCAGCTCCGCCGGGTGAGCATGGACCCGGACCGGTGCGGGTCGACCCGGTTGCGGAACAAGACCTCGGCCCGATAGACGTTGCCGACGCCGGACAGGATCGTCTGGTCCATCAGCAGGGCCGCGATCGGTCGGGTGGCTCGCTGGATGCGCCGCCAGGCGAGGTCGGGATCGGCGTCGGGCCGCAGAGGGTCGGGTCCGAGCTCGGCCAGCTGGGCCTGGATCTCGGCAGCGGTCCGCACAGCGCACAGCTGCGGTCCCCGCAGGTCGGCGACCCGGTCAGCGGTGGCCAGCCGGACCCGGACCTCGCCGCGCGGCGGGTCGGGCGGGCCGAGCAGGAACTTGCCGATCAGACCGAGGTGGACGTGCAGCCAGCGGTCGTCGTCGAACTGGACGAACAGGTGCTTGCCGTGAGCCGTGGCCTCGATCAGCAGACTCTGGTCGACCAGCGCGGCCGACTCGGCGAACCGGCCCTGGGGACTGGTCACCGACACCACCCGACCCCCGAAGGCTTCGGTCAGGTCCAGGGCCAGTCGGTGCAGGGTGTGACCTTCCGGCATGTCTCTCCTTGAGCGGTAACACTTGAGTTTCGATGCGCGCGGATCTGGCCGATCTGCCTTAGCGTGGCACCATGAACGGTGCGTTGGCGCCCGGGGGTCGCTCTTCGGGAACGCACGGCGGGGGAACCCATCACTCGGGGCATTTCGGCGATCCGCGCGACCTCTGGCCGCGCGAGTTCGGCCGGGACGGCGTCTCCGGGCTGGTCACCTTGGACCGTGCTCTGCGGGCTCGGGACGTCTCGCGTCCTGGAGCCGAGGACGAGCGGATGGCGTTGGAGGTGCTGGCCGACCTGCTGGCCCGCGTCGACGGGCGCCGGGCCACCCCGCCACCACGACCCGGGCCGACGCCCCGCGATCCCCACGCTCAGCCGGCGGAGCGCGACTTCTCGTAGTCGGCGAGCAGGGCGATCCGACGCAGGTGCCGCTCCTCGCCGCTGAACGGCGTGGCCAAGAAGACGCGTACGAGCTCGAGCGCTTCCTCCTCGGTGTGCATCCGCGCCCCGATGCCGACCACGTTGGCGTTGTTGTGCTGACGGCCGAGCTTGGCGGTGTCCAGGTCGTAGGCCAGGGCCGCCCGAGCACCGTTCACCTTGTTGGCCGCGATCTGCTCACCGTTGCCGGACCCGCCGATCACGACCCCGAGCGAGTCGGGATCAGCCACGGCCGCCTCGGCGGCCGGGATGCAGTAGACCGGGTAGTCGTCCTCGGCGTCGTAGGCCTCGGGTCCGTGGTCGAGTGACCTCGTGCCCATCGGCGGTCAGCGCCGCCACCAGGTAGTTCTTCAGGTCGAACCCAGCATGGTCGCTGCCGATGTGTACGCGCATGGCAGCACTATGGCAGATGCCGACCCGGGCCGACCGGCTCCACCAGTTGCGACGCATTTCTACCCTGGGCCCATGTCCGCAGCCGAACCGCACCACGTGGTGACGCGTCGCCGGTTGCTGAAGGTGGGCGCGGGACTCGCCCTCGGTGGGCTCGGGGTCACCGCGGTCGCCGGCTGCACGACGTCACCGCTCGATCTCGAACCCGGCCCGGACGACTCCGCAGTCTGCATCCCGCGCGACGCTCTGGAAGCGCACCGGAGTCTGGCTGAGGCGCCGCTGTTCTACGAGATCAACCAGCGCCGGTCGACGTTCTGGTTCGACGCCGCCTTCTACGCCCAGCTGGAGACGTGGGCGCAGAGTCTGCCCCGGTCGCTGGGCAGCGCCGCGTCGCGCTGGTCCACCTACGGCAGCTGGACCAACGGAGGCTCGGCCTGCGACTCGTGGCACAACTCCGGCCGCGCCTTCGACCTGGCCGGCGTACGACTCAGCGACGGGCGCAGCATCTCCTGCCGGTACGACCGCTGGCGCTCGAACCGGACCGCCGTGTTGGAGGAGGCACGCCGGGACTACTGGACCCTGGCCGCCGGCCTGCATCTGCGCTTCGCCGACGTGCTGACCTACCTCTACAACGCTGACCACGCGAACCACATCCACGTCGACAACGGCCGGTCCGGTTCCCAGCCGTCGAGTTTCCGCTCACGGTCCCGGGTCCAGGTGCAGGCCGTCCAGGCCCTCTGCAGCTATCGGTGGAACACCCCGGTCGAGCTCACCGGCCGTTGGGACGCCGCGACGCAGCGGGCCAGCCGCGAGGTGCTTGATCGGCTCGGTATCGGCGGCGAGCTCCAGAACGGGGACCGCTGGTCGCAGTTCCTCACCGCCTCGGCCGGTGTGGAGCCGAGCTGACGTTGGGGCCGCGCGTGGCTCAGGCGAAGATCGGGCCGACCGCTCGGGTTCGTTTCAGCTCGAAGAAGCCGGGATATGAGGCCAGTAGCAGTACTCCGTCGAACACCCGGCCCGCCTCCTCCCCCTGGGGAGCGGGCGAGAAGACCGGTCCGAAGAAGGCCACGTCGTTGAGATGAAGGACCGGGGTGCCGACCTCGTAGCCGACCGGGTCCATCCCTGCGTGGTGCGATGCCCGCAGCGCGTCGTCGTGGTCGCCGGTGTCGCCGCGCTCGATCAGCTCGGGCGGCAGCCCGACGTCAGCGAGGGCCTTCTCCAACGTCTCGCGGCCGAGTCCCTCACGCTGCAGGTGGATCCGGGTGCCCAGGGCGGTGTAGAACGCGGACAGCTGCTCCTGCCCGTACTGCTCACCGATGGCCAGCGCCACGCGTACGTGGGCCCAGCCGGCGTTCAGCTTCTGGCGGTACTCCTCGGAAACGTCACGGCCCTCGTTCAGCACCGACAGGCTCATCACGTGGAAGACCGTCTTGACCGGGCGTACGGTCTCGACCTCGAGCATCCAGCGGGAGGTCAGCCAGGCCCACGGACACTGCGGGTCGAACCAGAAGTCGACCGTGGTGGTCAGGTCGGCGACCGGCGCAACCGCCTCGACCACCGCTTGGATCTTGGCCTTGACCTTTCCGACCTTGGCCTTGGGTGCCTTCGCGTTCGCCTTGACCTTCTTGCCACCTGGCTTCTTGCTCGGCTTCGCCATGAGCCTCAGCCTACGAGAGACGGCGTCACCGACCGGTGACGGTCGTGAAAAGATCAACTCATGTTTCCGGACAACCTGACCAGGGATGAAGCCGAGCGGCGGTCGAGGCTGATCCAGACGCATACCTATTCGATCGCGTTCGACCTGTCCGGTCGGTCGGTGGCCCGGCCCGAGCAGCAGTTCACCTCGACCAGCACCGTCGAGTTCAGCGCGGTCGACGCCGGCCGGTTGCACATCGACCTCATCGCCGACGAGGTGCTGACCGCGTCCCTGGACGGAGTTGATCTTGACCCGGCGAGCTTCGCGGACTCGCGGCTCGGCTTCAGCGTCGATCCCGGGGGCCACCGGCTCAGTGTCACCGTCGGTCTGTCGCTACAGCCGCAGTGGCCAGGGGCTGCACCGCTTCGTCGATCCGCTGGACGGCCGGGTCTACCTCTACACCCAGTTCGAGGCGGCGGACGCGCGGCGGGCGTACGCCTGCTTCGAGCAGCCGGATCTGAAAGCCCGTTTCTCGATCTCGGTGGTGGCACCCGAGCACTGGACGGTGATCTCCAGCGGGAACGCGGTCGCGACGACGGCGGACGGGGCTGGCTTCGCCCGTACGGAGTTCGGCGAGACGCTGCCCATCTCGACCTACCTGACCGCCCTGGTCGCCGGTGACTACCACTCGGTGGCGCAGTCCTACTCGGGCGCCAACGGGATCGTCGAGATGGCGTATCTTGTGCCGGCAGTCCCTGGTCGAGCACCTCGACGCCGACGTGATCATCGCGGCCACGGCCCAGGGCTTCGACGTCTTCGAGAAGCACTTCGCCTTTCCTTACCCGTTCGGCAAGTACGACCAGGTGTTCGTGCCGGAGTACAACGGCGGGGCGATGGAGAACATCGGCGCGGTCACCTTTCGCGACGAGTACATCTTCCGTAGCCGGGTCACCGCCGCCACCTCGGACTTCCGGCGCGGCACGATCCTGCACGAGCTGTCGCACATGTGGTTCGGCAACCTGGTGACGATGAAGTGGTGGGACGACCTGTGGCTGAAGGAGTCCTTCGCCACCTGGGCGTCGAACTTCGCGATCAGCCAGGTCGACGAGGACCCCAGCCTGCCCTGGGCGGCGTTCCGCAGCGGGTCGAAGACCACCGCCTACCGCCAGGACCAGCTGCCCTCGACGCACCCGGTCTCGGCCGACATCGTCGACCTCGAGGCGCTGGAGTACAACTTCGACCAGATCACCTACGCCAAGGGCGCATCGGTGCTCGTCCAGCTCGTCTCCTTCGTCGGCGAGGAGACCTTCCTGGCCGGCGTCCGCAGCTACTTCGCTGATCATGCCTACGGCAACACGACCTTGGCTGACCTGCTTGCCGCGTTGGAGAAGGTGTCGGGTCTCGACCTGGCGGACTGGTCGGCGCAGTGGCTGGAGACGGCCGGGGTCAACACCCTCCAGCTCGAGCTGGAGGTCGACGCCGACGACGTGATCACCTCGGCCGTCCTGCTGCAGTCCGCGCCGGCGCAGTGGCCGACCCTGCGCCGCCACCGGCTCGCCCTCGGTCTCTACGACGACGTCGACGGGGCGCTGCACCGGGTCGACCGGATCGACTGCGACATCTCCGAAGCCGCGTACGCCGCTGCCCGACCTGGTCGGTCGGGCTCAGCCCGACGCCCTGGTGATCAACGACGACGACCTGACCTACGCCAAGATCATCTTGGACCCTCGCTCGGCCGACACCGCTCTCAGCTCCCTGGCGAGCATCCCCTCGGCGCTGACCCGCGCGGTGCTCTGGGGGGCCCTGTGGGACGCCTGTCGCGACGCCCTGCTGCCGGCCGAGCGGTTCGTCGAGGTGGTGCTGCGTGCGGTGCTGCCCGAGACCGGGCTGACCGCGGTCAGCAACGCGCTCGCCCAGGCCGCGACCGCCATCGACAGCTATGCCCCGCCGGAGCGCCGACCCGCCCTGCATGATCACTGGCAGACCGGGCTGCGCGGTCTGCTGGCGCAGGCCCCGGCCGGATCCGACCACCAGCTGGCGCTGGCTCGGGCATTCGCCTGGGCGGCGGACGACGGCTGGGCGGCCGACGAGCTGGCCGGCTGGCTGGTCGGCGACCAGGTGCCCGACGGACTGGTCATCGACACCGACTTCCGCTGGTCGGTGGTGGCCAACCTGGCCCGGCTCGGCCGGATCGATGACGCCGACATCGCTGCCGAGCTGCACCGCGACTCCTCGATCACCGGCTCCGAGCAGGCGGCCGGAGCCCGCGCCGCTCGGCCCGACGCCAGCGCCAAGGCCGAGGCCTGGCGGCTGGCCGTCGACGAGGACACCATCCCCAATGCGACCCAGGGCTGGATCTGCGCGCGGTTCTGGCAGCGTGGCCAGGACGCAGCTGCTGGAGCCCTACATCGACAGCTACTTCCGACGCAGCCGAGGACATCTCGGCGGCCCGCGGGGTCTGGACGGACAAGGGCACGTCGCTGCGCAAGAACGTGCTGCGCAACCTCTTCCCCTGGCCGGCCGACCTCGCCGGCTTCCTGGACCGCCTGGATCGATGGCTGGCCACGGCCGACCTCAACAGCTCGACCCAACGGGTCGTCCACGAACGGCGCGACGACGTCGTACGGGCGCTTCGTTGCCAGCAAGGTGCGTCCTGATCGGCCAACAGGCCCGATCATGATCACCATCGCGGCGCCGGCCCCGTTCGACGGAGCGGTGCTGTTCGCCTTCTTGGGCCGGTTCGCCGTGCCGGGGGTCGAGCGGGTCGATGTGCACCAGGACCTCCCCCGGTATGCCCGCGCGATGCGGCTGACCCACGGGCCCGGTGCTGGTCCGGCTCACCTGGACGGGGCGGGAGCTGGCCGCCGAGCTGCGGGTCGACCCGGCCGACCACGACGAGGCCATGGCCAAGATCAGTGCCCTCTGCGACCTGGCCGCCGACCCGCTGGCGGTCGATCGTCACCTCGGGGCGTGATCAGCACCTCCGACCGATGGTGTCAGCTGCCCCCGGGCTGCGGGTCCCGGGCACCACCGACGCCCATGAGCTGGCCTTCCAGGTCTTGATCAGCCAGCAGATCTCGATGGCGGCGGCCGCAACCTGCGCCGGCAAGATCACCATCCGCTACGGCGACCGGCTCGAACAGCCGGCCTTCGGGCTCAGCTCCTTGTTCCCGACGGCGAACGCGCTGGCCGTCGTCGACCCGACCGAGCTGCCGATGCCCCGGGCCCGGGGCCGCGCGCTGGTGAGCCTGGCGCGAGCCCTGGCCGACGGCAGCCTCGACCTGTCCGGCTCACGGCCACCGGCCCCGACCCGGGCCGCGCTGCTGCGTCAGCCGGGGATCGGTCCGTGGACTGCCGACTGCATCGCCCTGCGTGCCCTCGGTGATCGCGACATCCTGCTCGACACCGACCTGGTCATCCGACGCGAGCTGGTCCGCCGCGGCATCACCGACGTACGCGCCTGGTCACCGTTTCGCTCGTACGCCACCATCCACCTGTGGCGGCCCTACGTCCTCTAGGCGCCAAGCCCGGGCCCGACAAGCAAAGGGACCTGCGGGTGGATCAGACCAGGTGGCTGGCGTGCAGGGTGCGGGGGTGCCGGGCGGCCTCGCCCAGCTGTTGGATCCCGTTGACCAGGCCGCCGACGATGTCGCCGGCCACGAACGAGGTCTGCATCGACGCCGCGGCCAACCGGCACTCGACGTCGTCGAGGGAGCGTCGCGCCTCGGCGCCGGTGATGATCTCGAGCGCCCGGAAGGCCGGATCGCAGAGCACCAGCACGGAGTGGTCGGGATCGTCCAAGACGCTGTGCAGCCGCTCGGCGTACGCCCGGGAGTCCTCTTCCGACACCCCGACGAACAGCGAGAACGTCAGACCCGACGCCGCCTCGGCGTTGTGCTGTGCGCGTTCCAGCCGGTTGAGCTCGGACCGCGTGAGAGCCTCACCAACGGGCACCTGCACCACCTACGTCGGTGCCCGGCTTCTCGGCGATCTCTGCGGCCTCGATCTCGACCTGGTCGTGGCGCGGGCCCTCGATGTCGGGACGGGTCGGTCCCCCCACCCAGACCGGGTCGGCGACCGCACCACTGGAGCTGTTGGAGGCCTTGGCCATGTTGCCGATCTTGGCGATGGCGAAGACCAGGATGAAGACGACGGCGGGCAGTCCGATCAACAGCCCGAGAGACTGCAGCGGGGTCGGGTCAGTCACTGTCGGCCAACCAGGCAAGGTCTCGAGAGGCACTAGCATGCTGCTGAGCTCGTTCATCCCCCTACGTTATCGCCGCATCCCAAGACGTAGGGGAGCCGGGCACCGAGAAGGAGGAACGGGTGTCCGAAGCCGACCCGGCCGATGCTGCCAGCACCGAACCCGGGAGATCGGGCCGGCGCCTGGTGCTCGATGCCGACCAGATCTCGCGCGCCTGTGCCCGGATGGCCCATCAGATCCTCGAGGGCAACCGGGGTGCCAGCGGCCTGGTCCTGCTGGGCATCCCCACCCGGGGCGTGGTGCTGGCTGAGCGGCTGGCCAAGGCGATGGCCGACGTCGAAGGCATCCAGATCCCGGTCGGAGCGCTGGACGTGACCATGTACCGCGACGACCTGCGCCGCCACCCGACGCGAGCGGTCGGGCGTACGCACCTGCCGGTCGGGGTCGACAACGCGGTGGTGGTGCTGGTCGACGACGTCCTCTACTCCGGTCGTACGGTGCGCGCTGCGCTGGATGCGCTCGGCGACCTGGGCCGGCCCCGAGCCGTACGGCTGGCGGTCCTGGTCGACCGCGGTCACCGCGAGCTGCCGATCCGGGCTGACCACGTCGGCAAGAACCTGCCCACCCGGGCGGGCGAGCGGGTACGCGTCCGGCTGGCCGAGGTGGACGGGATCAACGAGGTGAGCATCCTCGAGGAGCCGGGCGCCACCACCGACGCCGGGCAACCGGCCCCCGACCACGAAAGCGTTGAGGAGTCCAGCTGATGCGGCACCTGCTGTCCGCGGGAGATCTCGACCTCGACGAGATCACCGAGATCCTCGACCTGGCCGAGGAGATGGCCCTGGTGCAGGCCCGACCGGTGAAGAAGCTGCCGGCGCTGCGTGGTCGGACCGTGGTCAACCTGTTCTTCGAGGACTCCACCCGGACCCGGTCGTCCTTCGAGATCGCGGGCAAGTGGCTGTCGGCCGACGTGATCAACATCAGCGCCAAGGGTTCCTCGGTTTCCAAGGGTGAGTCGTTGCGCGACACGGTGCTGACCGTCGCCGCCATGGGGGTGGATGCCATGGTGATCCGGCACCACGCTTCGGGGGCGCCCTGGCAGGTCACCCAGTGGGTGGACGCGCACATCCTGAACGCCGGCGACGGGACCCACGAGCACCCCACCCAGGCTCTGCTCGACTCGTTCACCCTGCGTCGTCACTTCCGCCGCACCGATCCCGGGCTGCGCGACTTCGCCGGCAAGACCATCGCCATCGTCGGTGACATCACCCACTCCCGGGTGGCCCGGAGCAATGCGCTGCTGCTGCGCACCCTGGGCGCCGAAGTCATCCTGGTCGCACCGCCCACCCTGCTTCCCTCGGGTGTGGACACCTGGCCGGTGGCTGTCAGCAGCGACCTGGACGCTGTGCTCCCCCGCGCCGACGCGGTGATGATGCTGCGGGTGCAGCGGGAACGGATGTCCGGCGGCTACTTCCCCACCCCGCGGGAGTACACCGTCGGCTACGGCCTGACCCGGCCCCGGCTGGCGGTCTTGAAGGAGCAGGCGGCGATCTGCCATCCCGGCCCGATGAACCGTGGGCTGGAGATCTCCGCCGAGGCGGCCGACGGCGCCAACTCCTTGATCCTGGACCAGGTCGCGGCCGGGGTGGCCGTACGGATGGGTGTGCTCTACCAGCTGCTGGGCGGCGCCGACGACACCCCGCCACCGAGTCTGCCCAGCCCGCGACGGCCCGACCTCGGGGAAGGAACCACGCCATGAGCGACCTGTTGATCACCGGGGCCGAGCTGGCCGGCGAGGGTCGCGGAGACCTGCTGATCCGGGCCGGCCGGTTCATCGATCCCGCTGACGTCGGGCCCGACGTGACCCGGATCGACGCCGACGGCCTGGTCGCGCTGCCCGGGCTCGTCGACCTGCACACCCATCTGCGCGAGCCCGGGCGTGAGGACGCCGAGACGGTCGAGTCGGGCACGGCGGCGGCGGCCCGGGGCGGGTTCACCGCGGTGCTCGCGATGGCCAACACCACTCCGGTGACCGACACCGCCGAGGCGGCCGTGCACGTCGCCGGCCTCGGCGTACGCGATGGTCACGCCCAGGTCGTGCCGGTCGGAGCGGTCAGCAAGGGGCTGGCTGGGACCGAGCTGGCTGAGCTGGGGCTGATGGCTCGGTCGAGCGCCGGCGTACGGGTGTTCTCCGACGACGGTCACTGCGTGGCCGATGCCCGGCTGATGCGTCGCGCCCTCGAGTACGTTCGGGCCTTCGACGGCGTGATCGCCCAGCACGCCCAGGACCCCCAGCTCGCCGGCCGCGAGGCCTGCTGCCACGAAGGCGAGATCTCCGGCAAGCTCGGCCTGACCGGCTGGCCGGCCGTCGCCGAGTCGACCATCGTCGCCCGAGACGTGCAGCTCGCCCAGCTGACCAGGTCGCGGCTGCACGTGTGCCACGTCTCCACCGCCGAGACCGTCGACGTGCTGCGGTGGGCCAAGCAGCGCGGGATCAACGTGACCGCCGAGGTCGCACCGCACCACCTCCTGCTGACCACCGACGAGGTCTTGGGCTATGACCCGACCTACAAGGTCAATCCGCCCCTGAGGCCCGATGAGCACGTCCAGGCCGTCCGCGACGCACTGTCCGACGGCACCATCGACGCCGTGGCCACCGACCACGCCCCCCACGCTCGCCACGACAAGGAGCACGCCTTCGCCGAAGCCGCGTTCGGCATGCTGGGGTTGGAGACCGCCCTGGCCGTGGTGTTGGAGACCATGGTCAACCCGGGCCGGTTGGAGTGGCGCGACGTCGCCCTGCGGATGTCGACCGCGCCGGCCCACATCGCCCGGTTGGTCGACCAGGGCCGACCGCTGGCCGCCGGCCAGCCGGCCAATATGACTCTGGTCGACCCGTCCGCACGCGCTGTGGTCGATCGGTCCGCCTCGGCTTCGTTGTCTCGCAACAACCCGTGGCACGGCCGGGAGCTACCCGACCCGGTGGTGGCCACGATCTGGGCCGGCCGGGTCACCTACCAGCGCTAGCGGCTCAGCCCGCCGGCGCCACGGGTCGTCGGTGCGGCCGACGGGCGAGTCCGACCCCGACCAGCGAAACAAGTCCGCCGACCACGGCGAGCAGCGCCGGCACCTCACCCAGGAAGACCCAGCCCAGACCGATGGCGATGGGTGGCACGACGTACGTGGTGACGCCGAGCTTGCCGGCATCGGTCCGGCTCAGTGCGTACGCCCAGGTCGAGAAGGCCAGCGCGGTGGGCACCAGCCCGAGGTAGAGCACGCCCAGGGTGGCCAGCGGCGGTGCGGTGCTGACATCGCGGACCAGCTGCGGCAGGAACGGCAGACAGACGATCGTGCCGATGGAGCAGGCCAACCAGGTGACCTGCAGTCCCGAGATGCGGGCGAGCACCGACTTCTGCGCCACCATGGCGATCGCGTAGACGACGGCACTGAGGAGCACCAGGAAGATCCCGCTCAGGTCGGCCTGGCCGGTGCTGGTGGAGACCCCGATCAGCATGGTGCCGCCGAAGGCGACCAGACCGCCGATGACCAGCCGACGCGGGAACCCCTCCCCCAGCAGCAGCCCGGCCAGCACCCCGATCATGATGGGCGCCAGCTGGATCAGCATGGCGGCGGTCCCGGCGTCGACCCGACGCTCGCCCGCATTCAGTGCGACGTTGTAGACGCCGAACCACGCCACCCCGATCAGGGCGACCAACGCCCACTCCCGCCTGGTCATCCGTGCGACGCGTCGCCCGATCATCATGGCGCTGAGCACCACGCTGCCGACGAGCAGCCGGCCCAGGGTCAGCGCACCGGGCTCGAAGTCGGGCCCGACGAACCGGATGACCACGAAGGCCGAGGACCAGGCGACCACGGTGAACACGACAGCCAGCAGCACCCGGGTCGGTGGCCGGTCGGTGAGAGGTCGGGCAGCGGTGGCGGCACTGGAGGTCACGGTCACATCCTCATCCTTGCCGCTGACAATCTTAAGCACCAGCGAATTCTCGTACGGCGGACTGTGTAGACATCGTGAAATGTAGACTCCCCGCATGTTGAACCTCGAGCGGTTGCAGGCACTGCAGGCGGTAGCGACCTTCGGCTCGGTCACCGGGGCGGCCGAGGCGCTGCACCTCACCCCGTCGGCGGTCTCGCAGCAGCTGACCAAGCTGCAGCGCGACGTCGGCCAGCGCCTGCTCGAGCCGTACGGCCGCGGCGTCCGGATGACCCCGGCCGGTGCCTTGCTGGCTGGCCGGGCCAACGCCATCTTGGCCGAGGTCGAGCAGGCCGAGAGCGAGCTCGACCGGCAGCGCGATCTCGTGGTCGGCGAACTGGAGGTGGCCGCGTTCCCGACCGCCGCCCGAGCCCTGCTGCCGGGCGCCGTGGCCGCCCTGCACGCCGCCCACCCGCACCTGAGCGTGCGACTGTCCGAACGCCAGCCGGAGGAGTCGATCCGGCTGGTCGCCGCCGGTCATCTCGACCTGGCCCTGGTCAACGACTGGACCAACGCACCAGTGGTGCTGCCCGAGGGGATCGAACAGCGGCTGGTGCAGCGCGACCCGGTCGACCTGGCCCTGCCGCCCGACCACCGCCTGGCCGACCGCTCGACCGTCGAGCTGACGGACCTGGCCGACGACGCCTGGATCACCTGGCCCGACGGCTCGACCTGCTACGACTGGCTGGCCCACACCCTGCGGATCAACGGGCTGTCGCCGCGGATCCGGCACACCGCATCCGAGCACCAGACCCAGCTCGCCATGGTCGCCGCCGGCCTCGGCGTCGCCATCGTGCCGCGGCTCGGCCGAGGGCTGACTCCCGGCGTACGGATCGTCGGGCTGCGTCCCAGCTTCACCCGCCAGGTCTACCTCATCTGGCGGTCGCTGGCCTCCGAGCGGCCCGCGGTCGCGGCAACGGTCGGCGCGGTGGTCGCCCAGGCCGAGGGACCCCGCCACTAGGGTTGCTGCCATGCCGAGCTGGTTCCCCCACAACCTGGCGGAGACCGCCGTCTTCGTCCCGTTGCGGGTGCTGTTCTTGATCATCGTGGCGCTGATCGCCCGCTTCGTGCTGCACCGGCTGATCGCGCGTACGGTCCGCAAGGCCACCGGACGCCAGCCCCACTTGAAGTTCCGGGCGGCTCAGGCCCTGCTGAATGCGGCCAGCCTGCCCTCCGACCGCCGCGAACAACGGATCCTCGCCCTCGGCTCGCTCGCGCGCAGCGCGGTCACCTTCGTGATCTTCATCGTCGCGCTGCTGATGATCTTGGCCGAGATGGGTTTCAACATCACCACCATCGTGGCCGGCACGTCGGTGGTCGCCGTCACCGTGGCCTTCGGTCTGCAGAGCATCGTCAAGGACCTGATCTCCGGGGTCTTCATGCTCGTCGAGGACCAGCTCGGGGTGGGCGACTACGTCGACATGGAGAAGGCGTCGGGCACGGTCGAGGAGATCGGGCTGCGGGTCACCCAGCTCCGTGACGACGACGGCTCGGTCTGGTACGTGCGCAACGGCGAGGTCGTGCGGGTCGGCAACTACAGCCAGGGCGGGCCCGGCCGGCCTCCTGAGGAGGCCGAGGCCGCGCCCGCCACGTGAGCCTGCGGTGAGCGCCCACTCGAGCGCTGAGCCGCCGGTGCTCACTCGCTGAGGGTGGCCTCGAGCGTGATGGTCGTGCCGGTCAGCGCCTGCGACACCGGGCAGTTCTTCTTGGCGTCCTGGGCGGCGGCCTCGAAGCCGTCGGCGTCGATCCCCGGCACCACCCCAGTCACCGTCAGCTTGATGCCGGTGATGCCGGTGCCCGGCTGGAACGTGACGTCGGCCTTGGTGTCGATGCTGGTCGGCGGCGTGCCGGCGCCGGCGAGACCGTGCGAGAGGGCCATCGAGAAGCAGGTCGAGTGAGCCGCGGCGATCAGCTCCTCGGGGCTGGTCTTGCCATTGGCCTGCTCGGCCCGCGAGGGCCAGCTGACCTCGAAGCTGCCGACGCCCGACGAGACGAGCTCCACCTCGCCCTGGCCCTCCATCAATGAACCTTCCCAGTGGGCTTCGGCGGTACGAACTGTGGCCATGAAGTGAACTCCTCAAATGGGTGATGTGATCTTCGTCGTGGTCCATCTTGCCAGCGTGGGTTTCGGCGTACGCGACAATGGTCTCGATGACCAGCTCAGCTCCCATCCCGACCTTCTACGACGCCGTCGGCGGCCACGACTTCTTCGTCGCCTTGGTCAAGCGCTTCTACGAAGGTGTGGCCTCCGACCCCGCACTGCGGGCGCTCTATCCCGAGGCTGACCTCGGGCCCGCCGAGCTGCGGTTCCGGATGTTCCTCGAGCAGTACTGGGGCGGCCCGACCACCTACAGCGACCAGCGCGGCCACCCTCGGCTGCGGATGCGGCACGCCCCGTTCGCAGTCACGCCCACCATGCGCGACCACTGGCTCACCCACATGCGCGACGCCATCGACTCGGTCGAGCTGACTCCAGCGCAGGAGTTCGAGCTCTGGACCTACATGGAGCGGGCGGCCCACTCGATGGTCAACACCTTCGACGACGAGGCCGGACCCCGGCCCGGGCTGCGGCTCTAGATCCGGTTCACGCCGGGGTAGACCACCGGCTTGAGGGTGTTGGGGTCGACCTTGGCCGCCGACAGGGCCTCGGTGACCTGCTCGAGGCCGAACTTGGCGGTGACCAGGCTGTCCAGGTCGACCACGCCGCTGGCCGCGAGGGCGATGGCCGCTGGGTAGGTGTTGGCGTAGCGGAAGGTGCCGGTCACCATCAGCTCCTTGACCTGGATCAGCTGGACCGGCAGCTCCATGCTGGCCGAGCCCATCCCGACCAGGATGATGCGGGCCGCGGGGGCAGCGACCGCGAACGCACCGTTGACCGCCGGGGCGGCGCCGCTGCACTCCAGGATCACGTTGACCGGGTCGATCTGCTCGATCAGCGGGCCGGCCATCGCGTTGACGGTCTGGTTGGCACCGCGTTGGGCCGCCACCTCGAGCCGCCGGTCGTTGGTGTCACTGACCACCACCCAGGCCGCTCCACGGGCCCGGGCCACATCGGCGCAGAGCAGGCCCACCGGGCCCGCACCGGTCACCAGCACCCGGTCCCCCGGCTGCACGTTGGCCTTCTGTGCCGCCCAGATCCCGACCGAGAGCGGCTCGATCAGGGCGGCCGCCTCGTCGGAGAGGCTGTCCGGCACCGGGTGGGCCCGGTGCGACTCGAGCACGACGAACTGGGCGAACGCGCCGTGGATCGGTGGGGTCGCGAAGAAGTGGACGTCCGGACACAGGTTGTAGCGACCGGCGAGGCACTGTTCGCAGCGGCCGCAGGTCTCCTGCGGCTCCATCGCCACCCGCTGGCCGACCTCCCGGTCGGTGACGGCGGAGCCGACCGCGCGAATGGTGCCCGAGGCCTCGTGCCCCAGCACCAGCGGCTCCTTGACCATGAAGTCCCCGATGCCGCCGTGGTCGTAGTAGTGCACGTCGGACCCGCAGATCCCGACCGCGGCCACCTCGATGAGCACCTGGGTCGGCCCCGGCGTGGGCACATCGGCCGGGTGGACGGCCACCTCGCCCACTTTCATCAGCACGGCTTGGGTCTGGGTGCTCGGCATCGAGGTGGTCATGGGGTCAGGCTAGCGACGCCGCGGTGGCCGGTCGATGGGGCCCGTTGAGGCGGACGCGTTGCTCGTCGGTCAGCGGTTCGGCTGCGACCAGCACCGTACGAGCTGTGGCGTAGGTCGTGGTCGTGTCCCGGATCTCCGCGGCCAGCGTGATCGAGCGGGTGCCGACCGCGGCGACCGCGGTGAGCACCTCGTACGGGTCGGTGCGGAAGTCGATCGGCTTGCGGTACTCGAGATCTTGACGGACAACGAGCCATGGCCCGGAGTCGGCCCAGCCCAAGGTCTCGGCGACGAGAGCGATCCGCGCTTCCTGGATGTAGTCGTAGTACTTGACGTTGTTGACGTGGCCGTAGGAGTCGAGGTCGGACCAGCGCACGTGCAGGGGATAGATGTGGTCCCGGTCAGTGACCTTGGCCCGGGCCACCGGCCGGAGCGGCTCGGACGGTTCGACTTCGACGGCGAAGAGCGCGCGTTCCTCGGCGGTCAGCCGGCGCAGCGTGTTGCTGGCCAGGTCGAAGGGCACCGCACCCGTACGCGCTCGGGCGGCCAGCACGTCGCCGTCGAAGACGTCGTAGGCCAGCGAGAAGCGGCTGCCGCCGACGCTGTCCACCCAGAGCTTGATCAACAGGCGCCGGTCGCTGAACCGCACCGGCTTCAGGTACTCGACCTGGTGGTTGACCACCAGCACCCCCGTGTCGAGCAGCTGGTGCAGCACCGGTGGGCCGGACAACAGGAAGTCGACGCGGGCTTCCTGCAGGTAGTCCAGGTAGACGGCGTTGTTGACGTGGCCCTGGGCGTCCATGTCGCCCCACCGCATCGGACAGTGGTACTGGTGCACGCTCACCTGCGGCATCTTGTCAGAGCAGGGACCACTACAGTCCGACAGATGAGCGAAACCGCAGGGACGAGTGAGCAGCGGGTGGCGGTCGTGACCGGCGGCGCCCGAGGGATCGGAGCGGCGATCGCGCGCCGGCTGTCCGCGGACGGCCTGGCCGTGGCGGTGGTCGATCTGGACGAGTCGGCCAGCGCCCGGACCGCCGACCAGATCACGGCCGCGGGTGGACGGGCCATCGCCATCGGGGCCGACGTCAGCGACGAGACCGCCGCCGCGTCGGCGGTCGAACGGGCCGGGAGCGAGCTCGGACCGGTGGGCGTGCTGGTCAACAACGCCGGGATCATCCGGGACAACCTGATCTTCAAGATGTCGGTCGACGACTGGGACGCGGTGCTCAGCGTGCACCTGCGGGGTGCCTTCTTGATGACGCGGGCCGCCCAGGCCCAGATGACCCAGGCCCGGTGGGGCCGGATCGTGAACCTCTCCTCCACCTCCGCCCTGGGCAACCGGGGTCAGGTGAACTACGCCGCGGCCAAGGCCGGTATGCAGGGGTTCACCAAGACCCTGGCCATCGAGCTCGGCCGGTTCGGAATCACTGCCAACGCCATCGCCCCGGGCTTCATCGAGACCGACATGACCCGGGCCACCGCCGCCCGGGTCGGAGCCGACTTCGAGGAGTGGAAGGCCGCCGCGGCGAAGGAGATCCCCGTCGGCCGGATCGGTCAACCCGAGGACATCGCCGCCACCGCGAGCTTCCTGTGCCGCGACGAGGCCGGCTTCATCTCCGGCCAGGTCATCTACGTGGCCGGCGGCCCTACGGACTGACGAGCGCTTCGACAAGCTCGGCCCGCGAATTCAGCCCGCGTCAGTCCTTGTCGTAGAGGCCGTTCAGGAGGGTGGAGTACTTGGTCTCGACGGCCTTGCGGCGGATCTTCATGCTCGGGGTGACTTCGCCTTCGTCGACGCTGAGCTCGGCGGGCAGGATGGCGAACTTCTTGATCGTCTCCCACCGTTCGAGCTGCTTGTTGGCCTGGGCCACGTAGCCGTCGAGCAGCTCGCGCACCTGGGGGGTCGAGGCCAGGTCGGAAGAGGTGATGCCCTGTTCCGAAGCCCAGCCGTCGATGGCCTCGGGGTCCAAGGTGATCAGTGCGGTGACGTACTTGCGGCCCTCGCCGTGCACCACCACCTGGCTGATGTAGGGGCAGGCGGCCTTGAGCACGCCCTCCACCTTCTGCGGCGCGACGTACTTGCCGCCGGAGGTCTTGATCAGGTCCTTCTTGCGGTCGGTGATCCGCAGATAGCCCTCCGAGTCCAGCTCACCGATGTCCCCGGTGGAGAACCAACCGTCGTTCAGCGCCTCAGCGGTGGCGTCGGGCAGGTTGTGGTAGCCACGCATCACGCCCGGGCCCTTGATCAAGATCTCGCCGTCCTCGGCGATCTTGACCACCGTGCCGGGGACGGCGGGACCGGTGGTGCCGAAGCGGGTGGCCCGCGGGTTGTTGACGCAGGTGGCGGCGCCGGTCTCGGTCAGCCCGTACCCCTCCAGCACCAGCAATCCGGCGGCGTAGAACCACTCCTGGACCTCACGGTTCAGGGCCGCCGAGCCGGAGACGAAGAACCTGATCTTGCCGCCCATCCGAGCCTTGATCTTGCTGAACACCAGCTTGTCGGCCACCGCGTACTGGACGGCGAGGAGTCCGGACGGGGAGCCGCCGGCCAGGCGTACGGGGGTGGTCTTGCGGCCGACGGCGAACGCCCAGTCGAAGATCTTGGCCTTGACCCCGCTCGAGGCGGTGGTCATCACCTTGGCCCGGACCTTCTCGAAGATGCGGGGAGCGCCAGCCATGAAGGTGGGCTTGACCTCGCCGAGGTTGTCCACGATCTTCTCGATCCGGCCGTCCACCGCGGTGGCGAACCCGATCTGCAGCTGCACCGCGATCAACACCTTGCCGAAGACGTGGCTCAGCGGCAGCCAGAGGTACTGCAGGTCGTTCGGGTAGATGATGTCGTACGCCTCGATGGACGCGCCGAGATAGGTCCAGCTGTCGTGGGCCAGGCGTACGCCTTTGGGCTGGCCGGTCGTCCCGGAGGTGTAGATCAGGGTCGCGAGGTGATCGGGACCGGTGGTGGCGATGGCGTCGTCCACCGACTGCGGATGCGCGGCGAGATGATCACGGCCGAGCTGCTCGAGCTCGGCCCAGCTGATCACCTTGTCGGAGTTGACCTTGCCGCTGATCTGAATGATCTTGATCAGCGAGGGAAGGTCGTCGAGATGATCGAGGACCTTGCTGACCTGCACCTCGTCCTCGGCGAAGACGACCTTGGACTGCGAGTCGGCCAAGATGTAGGAGACGTCTTGGTGCTGGGTGGTCGGGTAGACCGTCGTGGTCGCCCCACCCGAGCACATGATGGCCAGGTCGGCGAAGATCCACTCGATCCGGGTGCCGGAGGCGATCGCGACCCGCTCCTCGAGCTCGATGCCCAGGGACAGCAGCCCGGCGGCCAGCACGAAGGCCTTTTCCTTGGTCTCGCGCCAGGTCAGCGAGACCCACCGGCCGCCCTCCAGGTAGCGGAAGGCCTCCCGGCCGGACGAGGCCTCGACCTGGCTCACCAGCATCGCACCGACCGAGGAGGATCGTTGCAGGGTCGCGTTCTCGCTCATCAGGTTCCACCTTGGCTCGGGGTAGGGCTCGGTGCAACCGATGGCCGGCGGCAGCGAGGGCTATCTGCAGGGTAACCAACCCCGCACCTCGTACGGGGTGGACGGCCCGATCTCTCGGCCAAATATCAGGCGGCCGCCCGGCAACCCGATCTCAGGTCAGCCGTTCGAGGATGATGGCCATCCCCTGCCCGCCGCCGACGCACATCGTCTCAAGCCCGAACTGCGCATCCTTGATCCGCATCGCGTTGATCAAGGTGGTCATGATCCGCGCACCCGTGGAGCCGAACGGATGACCCAGGGCGATCGCGCCGCCGTGCACGTTGAGCCGCTCGGGATCGATGCCGAGGTCCCGGTAGGACGCGATGACCTGGACCGCGAAGGCCTCATTGATCTCCACCAGATCCATGTCCTCGATCGTCAGACCCGCCCGCGCCAGCGCCCGTCGGCTGGCCTCGACCGGACCGAGCCCCATGATCTCGGGGCTGAGCCCGCTCACCCCCGTGGCGACGATCCGGGCCAGCGGGGTCAGCCCCAGCTCGGCGGCGCGGGTGTCACTCATGATCACGACCGCCGCAGCACCGTCGTTGAGCGGACAGCAGTTGCCCGCGGTCACCGTGCCGTCGGAGCGAAACACCGGCTTGAGCCCCGCGATGCCCTCGAGCGTGGTGCCGGCGCGAGGTCCGTCGTCGGTGCTGACCACCCGTCCGTCCGGCCGGGTGACCGGAGAGATCTCCGCGTCGAACACCCCGTTGGCGATGGCCTTCTCGGCCAAGTTCTGCGACCGTACGCCGAACTCGTCCTGCTCGGCCCGGGAGATGCCGCGCAACGTGGCCACGTTCTCCGCGGTCTGCCCCATGGCGATGTAGATGTCGGGAAGCTGGTCGTCGATCCGCGGGTCGTGCCAGACCTGGTTCGACGCCGCGGTCGCCTGGGTCCGCTCCCCCGCCTCGGCGAACGCGGGGTGGTGGCTGCCCGGCGCGTCCACCCCGGCCGACCCGAAGCCGCGGTAGCGCGAGACGCACTCCACGCCGGCCGACACGAACGCATCACCCTCGCCCGCCTTGATCGCGTGGAACGCCATCCGCGCGGTCTGCACGCTGGAGGCGCAGAAGCGGTTGACGGTGGCCGCAGGCACCTGGTCCAAGCCGAGCTGCACCGCGACCCGCCGGGCGAGGTTGCCACCGTGCTCGTCGCGCGGTTCGGCGCAGCCGACGTAGAGGTCGTCCAGGTCGGCCGGGTCGAAGCCGCTGAGCCGGCCGAGCGCCGCCTCGATCACGCCGGCGACCAGGTCGTCGGGCCGGACGTCGGCCAAGGAGCCTTTGACGGCCCGGCCGATCGGCGTACGGGTGGCGGAGACGATGACGGCTTCGGGCATCACAGCCCCAGATCCCGGCCGATGAGCTCCTTCATGATCTCGTTCGACCCGGCCCAGATCTTGGCCACCCGGGCGTCGGTCCAGGCCCGGGCGACCCGGTACTCGTTCATGTAGCCATAGCCACCCCACAGCTGCACGCAGGCGTCCAGGACGTCGTTCTGGACCTGCGCGGACCACCACTTGGCCTTGGCCGCGTCCACCGGGGAGAGAGTGTGATGGATGTGCTCGAGCACGCCGGCGTCGACGAAAGCCTGCGCGACCTCGACGGCGGTGACCAGCTCGGCGAGGGTGAACTTGTTGGCCTGGAACGACCCGATGGGCTGGCCGAAGGCCTGGCGTTCTTTCACGTAGTCCAGCGTCTCGTCCAGGATCTGCCGGGCGTGCGACAAGTTGTTGACCGCCGCCCCGATCCGTTCGGCCACCAGCCGCTCCATCATGTAGACGAAACCGCGGTCCACGTCGCCGATCACGTTCGTGCTGGGCACCCGGACGTCGGCGAAGAACAGCTCAGCGGTGTCGGACTCCGGCTGGCCGATCTTGTCCAGCTTTCGCCCGCGTTCGAACCCCGGCATGCCGGCCTCGACCGCGAACAAGGTGATGCCCTTCGACCGCTTCTCCGGGCTGGTCCGGGCGGCCACCAGGACCAGGTCGGCACTGTAGCCATTGGTGATGAAGGTCTTGGAGCCGTTCACGATCCAGTCGTCGCCATCGCGTACGGCGGTGGTCTTCAACGCTGCGAGGTCGGAGCCGCCGGACGGCTCGGTCATGCCGATGGCTGTGATCAGCTCTCCGCTGCAGAAACCCGGCAGCCAGCGCTGCTTCTGCTCCTCGGTGCACAGGTCCACCAGGTAGGGCGCGACGCAGTCGGAGTGGATACCCACGCAGGAGGAGTAGGCGAACGCCAGCTTGGACAGCTCCTCGGCCAACACCAGCGAGAACCGGGGATCCCCCACGCCCGACCCCCCGTACTCCTCGGGGATGTTGAGGCCGAGCAGACCCTGCCGGCCGAGCTCGAGCCACATCTCGCGACCGAACTCGTGGTTGGCGATGTGCTTCTCCTGGTTGGGCCGCAGCTTGCGCTCGACGAAGGTGCGACAGGTGGCCCGGAACGCCTCGTGATCCTCGTCGAATATCGTCCGCTTCATCGCGCCAGCCCTTCGTCGTACCAGAAGTTACTCGCCAGTAGGTTCTGGTCTCAGACTACCTCCGCGCCCCTACGGCCGCATCAGCTCGGCTTCGATGACAATCGTCATGGCGGCGGGCCGGACCGGTGCACTTGGCTGGCTGCATGTCGACGCCCCGGGACTCCGTTCCGCCCCCGCACGCCACTCGAGCCCTGACCGCCAACGCTGCTCTCGCTTTCGTCCTGGCCGCCATCGTCAACTCGGTGCTGCACGAGTCGGCTCATGCGATCGCCGGGCTCGTCCAGGGCTTGACCCCGACGATCTCCCCGTTCTCGGTCGACTACGTCCCCGAAGGCACCACGACCGAGCGAATCATCACCGCGGCGGCGGGTCCGCTGTTCAGCCTGGTCCTGGGGCTCGGTCTGATCAGGCTGGCCCGCAGCTGGGGCTCGGGCTTCGGCCGGCTCTTCTGGCTCTGGCTGGCCTTCATGGCGGTGATGAACTTCGTCGGCTACTGCTTCATCGCGCCGTTCGCTCACAACGGCGACACCGGACAGGCTCTGGCCCTGCTGGGCGCGCCGACCTGGATCTTTCTCATCGTGTCGATCATCGGTGTCGGTGGCCAGTTCCTCCTGGCCCGCCGGTTCGCCATCGAGGTGAAGCGCTACGCCAGCGGGATCGAGCAGGAGCGTTCCCTGTCGTTCTACAGCTGGATGATCGGCACCCCGGTCGTGGTCGTGCTCACTGCGGTCGAAGCGCTGCTGATGGGCGCACCGGCAGAGCAGTTCGTCATCGTGGTTGCCTACGGTCTCGCGGTCGGCGTGTTCGCGCCCATGCAGTTCCTCTTCAGCGCCCGGGTGCAGAACGCGTCAGACCCATTGCGTCTGAAACCGGTCGACCCCGCAGCCCTGGGCGTCACCGTGGTGGTCGCCGTCGCCATGATCGCGCTGGCCGGGCAGGGCGGGGTCACGCTCTGACCAGCGGTGCTCGCTGCGCCGCCCGCACCCCGGCGGCGTGGGCGCTACCGATTCGTGAACGGCAGGGCCTGGACCCACGGGGTGCGGAACAGCGCGGCAGGTCAGGCCCTGGTGGCCTCGACCGACAAGGTGATGTCGATCTTGTCGCCGATGAGGAGCTTGCCGCCCTCCAGGGGGACGTTGAAGTCGACCTTGAAGTCCTTGCGGCTGATCGAGGTCTTGGCCTCGGCGCCGACGCGGGTGACTCCGTAGGCGTCGACAGCCACACCGAGGAACTCAGCGGCCAGGTCGACGGACTTCGTGATGCCGTTGATGGTCAGGTCACCGGTGATCACGTAGCCATCCTCGTCACCGGTGATGCCGGTGCTGACGAAGGCGAGCTCGTGGCCCTGGTCGGCGTCGAAGAAGTCGGTGGAGCGCAGGTGGGCGTCCCGCTGCTCGTTGTGGGTGCTGATCGAGGCGCTCTTGATGACGACGGAGATCGTCGACTCGGTCGGGTTCTCGGTGGTGACGATCTCACCGGAGAAGTCAGCAAAGCTGCCACGGACCTTGCTCATCAGGTGCCGGACGGTAAAACTGACCTCGGAGTGTGAGGCGTCGATGTTCCAGGTGCCGGCGACGAGGCCGGTCCCGACGAGGTCTTGCGACATGGTGCTCCTTGAGAGAATGTGGTTGATTATTCAACTACCAACAACAGTAGCACCGAAAATTGAAATGTCAACTTCTTCGCGATAGAGTGGTTCGCATGTCGAGACAGTCCGATGCGCCCCGGTGGTTGAACGTGGAACAGCAGCGCATCTGGCGTGCCTACCTGCTCGGCAGCGCCCGGCTCAACGACAAGCTCGACGCCGACCTGCGGTCGTTCGGGCTGGACCTCGGTGAGTACGAGATCCTGGTCACCTTGTCCGAGGCACCGGACCGTCGCGTACGGATGTCCGAACTGGCCGATGCGGTGCACCAGTCCCGCTCGCGGCTGACCCACACGGTGTCGCGGATGGAGAAGGCCAAGCTGGTCGAGCGGCTGAGCTGCCCGACCGACCGCCGGGGTGTCTGGGCGCACCTGACCGACCACGGCTTCGAGCTGCTCGAGACCGCGGCCCCCAGCCACGTCGAGGCCGTCCGCAAGAACTTCGTCGAAGCGATGTCCGTCGAGGACTACCGGGCCCTGGGGCGCGCGTTCACCGCGGTGGTCGCGGTCGACGACGAGTAGCCGGTCGAAAGCGCTCGTCAGAGCTTCCGCCGTTTTGGTGCCAACCTCTGGCGAGGCCCTTCGACGAGCTCAGGGGGCTGGGTAAGGGGGCGAAAAATGCGCTCTGAGCGCCGCGCTGACGCCACCTTGGGCATCGGGCATTAGTCTCGTACGCGATCATGCCGAACGCACTTGCCTTGCCCTTCGAGGTCGCCGAGCTCAACCACCAGCTCTCGCGGCGCGGCGTACGCCATGCCGTGGATACGACCAAGCTGACCCGGGCCCTCTATTCCTCCGACGCCTCGCTCTACCGGGTCGTCCCGGAGGCGGTGGCGCATCCTCGGGACATCGACGAGGCCGTGGCGGTTCTCGACGCGGCGCGTGCGGTCGGGATGCCGGTGACCACGCGAGGCGCCGGCACCTCGTGCGCCGGCAACGCGGTGGGGCCGGGCCTGGTGATCGACACCGCACGCTTCCTGAACACGATCAGGCACGTCGACCCCGAGGCACGGACGGCTCAGGTCGAGCCCGGCGTCATCCAGTCCTCGCTGCAGGCCGCGGCCGCCCCGTACGGGTTGCGCTTCGGGCCCGACCCCTCCACCCACAACCGCTGCACCATCGGCGGCATGATCGGCAACAACGCCTGCGGTCCGCGAGCCCTCGGCTACGGGAAGACGGCGGACAACGTGGTCGCGCTCGACGTGGTCACCGGCTCGGGTGAGCGGATCCTGCTGGACGGCACGACCAACCTCGACCACTTCGCCAGCCTCACGGCGCTGCAGAAGATCGTGCAGGCCAACCTGGCCACGATCCGCACCGAGTTCGGCACCTTCGGTCGGCAGGTCTCGGGCTACAGCCTGCAGCACCTGCTGCCGGAGAACCGATTCGACGTGGCCCGGTTCCTGGCCGGCACCGAAGGCACCTTGGCCATGATCGTCGGGGCGACGGTCCGCCTGGTGGCCGACCCCCCGCACAAGATCATGGTCGCGCTGGGCTATCCGTCGATGGCTGAGGCGGCCGACGCCGCGCCGGTGATCGTCAGCCACTCCCCCACGGCGGCCGAAGGTCTGGACAACCGGATCGTCGACGTCGTCCGCCGAACCCGCGGCGCCCAAGCCGTACCCACCCTCCCGCGTGGCAACGGCTGGATGTTCGTCGAGCTGGTCGGGGACGAGCCGGGCGAGCTGCGGACGCGGGCGACCGCGCTGCTGGCTGACGCCGGAGCCCTCGACGGCTGGGTGGTCGACAACCCGGTCGAGGCGCTGGCCCTGTGGAAGATCCGCGAGGACGGCGCCGGTCTGGCCGGCGTCAGCCTGGCCCAGCCGGCCTACGGCGGCTGGGAGGACGCGGCCGTGCCGCCCGCCCACCTCGGGGCCTATCTCCGTGACTTCGACGCGTTGCTCACCGAGCACGGTCTGGACGGACTGCCGTACGGGCATTTCGGCGACGGCTGCGTCCACATCCGGATCGACTTTCCGCTTACCGATGACGGCGGCGGCGCGGTCTACCAGGCCTTCGTCGAGCAGGCCGCCGCTTTGGTGGCCGGCTACGGCGGCTCGATGTCGGGCGAGCACGGCGACGGCCGCGCACGGTCCGCCCTGTTGCCCGCGATGTACTCACCGCAGGCCATCGACCTGTTCACCCAGGTCAAGGCGGCCTTCGACCCCGACAACCTGATGAACCCCGGTGTGCTGGTGGACCCCCGGCCGGTGACCGCCGACATGCGTGCCCTCGCCCTCGTCGGCAAGGTCGACCACTTCGCCGAGCAGGTGCATCACTGCAGCGGGGTCGGCAAGTGCCTGGCCAACACCACGCCCGGGCTCGGCGTGATGTGCCCGTCCTACCAGGCGACCCGGGAGGAGAAGGACTCGACCCGCGGCCGGGCCCGGGTGCTGCAGGAGATGATCAACGGGGACGTCATCCAGCTCGGCTGGAAGTCACCCGCGGTGCACCAGGCCCTCGACCTGTGCCTGTCCTGCAAGGGATGCGCCCGCGACTGCCCGACCGGGATCGACATGGCGGCGTACAAGGCCCAGGTCTTGGACCACACCTATCAAGGGAAGCTGCGGCCGCGCAGCCACTACGCGCTGGGCTGGCTGCCCCGCTGGGGCCGGTTGATCACCCGCTACCGAGGGCTCGCGAGCCTGGTCAACTTCACCACCCGTACGCCGGGACTGCGTCGTCTGGTCCGCTGGAGTGCTGGGGTCGACCAGCGCCGCTCACTGCCGCGGTTCGCGGACCAGGCCGCCCGCACCCGGGTCGAGCTGCCCACTCCGGTCGGCCGACCGGTGATCGTCTGGGTCGACTCGTTCTCCGACTGCTTCACCGGCGGCGGCGTGGCCGCCGCGGTGGAGGTTCTGACCGCCGCCGGCTACGCCCCGCGTTTCCTGGAGCGATCGGCTTGCTGCGGGCTCACCTGGATCAGCACCGGCCAGCTGGACGGGGCCCGCCGCCAGCTCCGAGCGGCCCTCGAGGTGCTGCACCCCCACGTCGCGGCCGGCACCCCGGTGGTCGGGCTCGAGCCGTCCTGTCTGGCGGTCTGGCGCAGCGACGCCAAGGAGCTCCTGGACGACCCCCGGGTGGCCGAGGTGGCGGCCGGGGTGTTCACCCTGGCCGAGCTGCTGGCCCGCACGCCCGACTGGCAGCCGCCAGACCTCACCGGAGTCGAGCTGGTGGCCCAGCCGCATTGCCACCACGCGTCAGTGCTGGGGTGGGCCGCCGACGCCGCCTTGTTGAAGTCGACCGGGGCCACCGTGACGACAGTCGGCGGCTGCTGCGGGCTGGCCGGCAACTTCGGGGTCGAGAAGGGCCATTACGAGGTGTCGGTCAAGGTGGCCGAGCACGACCTGCTCCCCGCGGTCGAGGCCCACCCGAAGGCGCTCGTGCTGGCCGACGGGTTCTCCTGCCGTACGCAGCTGGCTGAGCTCGCCGGTCGTGAGGCCATCACCCTGGCGGAGCTGCTGACCCGCTGATCCCCTGGCCTGGGCTCCCCGGCGAAAGATCCGAGGGTGCGGACTCAGGCTTCAGTCGGGTCGGGCCTCATGGCCGGGAAGGCCGGCGGTGCGCTCGGACTGCTTCAGCCGGGCTTCGTAGAGGTGGCGCCGGCCCTCGGCCAGCTGATCGCGGGCCTCGCGCTCGAGCTCGCGGAAGACCGACCAGTAGTTGTCGTCGTAATCCTCGACGATCTGGAAGGTCCAGCGCCCGTTCAGCACGTTGCGGCCGACCAGGTCACGGTCGAGCCGGTCGGCCACGTCGTCGTGACCGGCCTCCCGGAGCGACGCCACAGCGTCACCCAGCGCGATGTCGGCCGAGCCGGTCAGCTGATGGAACGTGTACAGGTGGCCACGTGCCCGCTCGCAGGTCTCCAGCGCTTCGGACAGCTTGCCGAGCGCGTCGACCGTGGCGTCGCTGACCCCGGCCGGGGTCTGATGGGTGGGATCGGGCAGATCCTCGCCCGGTACCTCGTCGCCTGCGCTCACGCGGGCCATCTTGCCCTAGCGGGTCAAGCGGCGATGGGTGGCCCGGTGCGGACGGGCGGCCTCAGCACCGAGACGGGCGATCTTGTTGGTCTCGTAGTCGGCGTAGTTGCCCTCGTACCAGAACCACTTGGACTGCTCCTCCTCGTCACCCTCCCAGCCGAGGATGTGGGTGGCCACCCGGTCCAGGAACCACCGGTCGTGGGAGATGACGACGGCGCAGCCGGGGAACTCCAGCAGCGCATCCTCCAGCGACTGCAGGGTCTCGACATCGAGGTCGTTGGTCGGTTCGTCCAGCAGCAGCAGGTTGCCGCCCATCTTCAGGGTCAACGCCAGGTTGAGGCGGTTGCGCTCACCGCCGGAGAGGACACCCGACGGCTTCTGCTGATCGGGCCCCTTGAAGCCGAACGAGGCCACGTACGCCCGGGACGGCACCTCGAAGTTGGCCACCTTGATGTGGTCGAGGCCGTCGCTGACCAGCTCCCAGACGTTCTTCTTGGGATCCAGGCCGGACCGGCCCTGGTCGACATAGGAGATCTTCACGGTCTCCCCGAGCTTGAGCTGGCCACTGTCCGGCGACTCCTCGCCAACCAGCATCCGGAACAGCGTCGACTTGCCGACACCGTTGGGCCCGATCACCCCGACGATTCCCGCCCGGGGCAACGAGAAGGACAGCTTGTCGAACAGCAGCCGGTCGCCGAAGCCCTTGACCAGCTTGTCGGCGTCGAGGACCTGGCTGCCCAGCCGAGGACCGGCCGGGATGTTGATCTCCTCGAAATCCAGCTTGCGGTTACGGTCGGCCTCAGCCGCCATCTCCTCGTAGCGGGCCAGCCGAGCCTTGTTCTTGGCCTGACGCGCCTTCGGGTTGGACCGGGCCCAGTCGAGCTCGCGCTCCAAGATCTTGGCCCGCTTGGCGTCGCGCTTGCCCTCGACCTGCAACCGGGAACGCTTGGTCTCCAGATAGGTCGAGTAGTTCCCCTCGTACGGGTGGGTCTTGCCACGGTCGATCTCGAGGATCCACTCGGCGACGTTGTCCAAGAAGTACCGGTCGTGGGTGACGGCCAGCACCGCACCGGGATAGGACTTCAGGTGACCCTCGAGCCAGTTGACCGACTCGGCGTCGAGGTGGTTGGTGGGCTCGTCGAGCAGCAGCAGGTCGGGTTGTTGCAACAGCAGCTTGCACAGCGCCACCCGACGGCGCTCACCACCGGAGAGCACGTCGACGACCGCGTCCGGCGGCGGGCAGCGCAGCGCATCCATCGCCTGCTCCAGCTGGGAGTCGATGTCCCAGGCGTTGCGGTTGTCGAGCTCGGTCTGCACGTCGCCCATCTCGGCCATCAGCGCGTCGAAGTCGGCGTCGGGCTCACCCATCGCCACCCCGAGCTCGTCCATCCGAGCCTGCAGCGCCTTGATGTCGGCGACCGCCTCCTCGACGTTCTCCAGCACCGTCTTGCCCTCGGTCAGCGGCGGCTCCTGCAGCAGGATGCCCACCGAGGCGTCCTTGGCCAGCATCGAGTCACCGTTGTTGGGCTTCTCGATTCCGGCCATCAGCTTGAGCAGCGTCGACTTCCCGGTGCCGTTGGGTCCGACGACCCCAATCTTGGCGCCCGGATAGAACGACAAGGTGATGTTGTCCAAGACGAGCTTGTCGCCCAGGGTCTTGCGGACGTTGTGCATCGAGTAGATGAACTCAGGCATGAAGAAGTGAGACCTTTGCTGAAGCGTCTGGGGTGCGAGGCGGACCGTACGCGTGCCTGCGCCGGTCAAGTATGCCAGCGCCCACCCCGGCCGCAGAACCCTCGGTGCTGTCGGACGCCCGGGCCCGGTCCCACGGCGGCACACCGGCAGCGACCAGTTGGGGGCGGTCGCCGCGCGGTGTGCGCCTGCGGACGGGTCGGCTTCGCGATGTCGACCCACCCACACCCCTGAGCTCACGTCCAGCCGGCCGGCCACCGGGTGGCCAGCCGAACCCGGCTCAGGCGGCTCGGCTGTCGCGTCCCGCGCCGGCCAGCTCCTCACCCTCGTCGTACGGCTGGCTCTCCACCGCGTCGATGACCGCGGCCATCTCGGCGTCGCGGTCCTCGGGCACGGCGATCCGCTCCGTCCGCCGGAAGCTGGCCGTGCCCCGGCTCAGGTCGTGACCCAAGGTGATGGCGTCGAGGGTGAGCCGCTCGTACGGCTCGCCGTCCTTGGTCCACACGTTGGTCCGCAGCTTACCGATCACGATCACCGGGTCGCCCTTGTTGATGCTGGCGGCGGCGTGGTCGGCCAGCGAACGGAAGCAGGTCACCGTCAGCCAGGTCGTGTTGCCGTCGCCCCAGTCGCCGCCCTTGCGGACTCGCGGGGTGCAGGCCAGCCGGAAGCTGGCCACCGTCACGCTGCCGTTGCGCACCTCGACATCGCCGCCGACATAGCCCGTCATGTGTACGAAAGCCTCCATGGCGCTTTCCTCTCCAGATCGATGAGTTGTTCTCACCTAGAGGATGCGTAGACCGGTGGCAGATCGTGCGGGGTCGCCGAAAATCTGTGGACAGCGCTCCAGGGCCGGTTCCGGCCTGTGGACAACCGCTAGCCGCGGGCCCGCTGCAGCGCCTGGGACGCCTGGTCGTAGCGCTCCAGCTCGGCGTTGACCGGGCTCACCACGAGCTCGGCGCTGACCCGGCCGACGGCCCTGCGGAGGGCCTGGCGGGCCTGCCGCACCCGGCGACGGGCCCCGACCTCAACCCCGATCCGGGACAGACCAGCCAACAGCAGACCGGCGAGCACGCCGCCGACGACCAGAACGGTCGGCGCCGGCAACCCCTGCCAGGTGACCCTCGGCAGCGGCGGCAGCTGAAGGTAGGCGAGCACGAACGCGGCACCGAGCCAACCCAGCCCGGCCACCACCGTCGCGACCAGCAGCCATTGGAGCACCCGGATCAGCTGCCACCAGCGTCGGTGCTGAGTCAGGTCCAGGTCGGTCGTCGCGATCGCACGGTCCAGCCGGTCGGCCAGCACCGTCTCGTTCGACCGGGCCGCGCGCTTGAGGGCATCGGCCCACCCTCGGCTCAGTCCGGCGGCTGTCTGGTCGGCCAGCCCGCGGACCGCGGTGTCCAACCGAGCCTTCTGCACCCCGGTGGTGGCCGGCAGGGACGTACGACCCACTCCGCCCGGGTCGATCTCCGGGCGCTTGCGACCTGCCCCCAGCCGGTCCAGGTGCAGCCGCCGCAACGGGTCGGGCTTGAACTTCGCCACCCAGGCCAGCACCGGCCACCCGGTGGCCAGGCCACCACGCAGCCGCCACGCCTTGCCGACCGCTTCGACGACCAGCGGCACCCCGGCCGCCTCAGCCAGGCTCCGGTTCAACCGGTCGACCTCGGCTTTGCCCAACGCCGGCGCCGACGCCGACCCCGAGGCCGTGCTCAGCTCGGCCGCCGCCACCGAGACGTCGGCGGCCAGGCGCCGAGCAGCGGCCGCCTTGTCGGCGACCTGCTTGGCCAGCAGCGAGCGGAGGCGGTCCAGTCCTTCACCGGTCACCGCGGAGACCGCCAACACCTCGACGCCGCCCAGGCCCTCCGACGCCAGCAACCGCCGCAGGTCTTTCAGGCACTGGTCTCGTTCGACCGGGCTCAGCCGGTCAGCCTGGTTGAGCACCACCATCATCACCTCGGCGTGCTCGGCCAGCGGCTTGAGGTAGCGATCGTGCAGAGCCGCGTCCGCGTACTTCTGCGGATCGACCACCCAGATCAGCATGTCCACCAGCTGCACCAGCCGGTCGACCTCCATCCGGTGGGCGACCTGGGTGGAGTCGTGGTCGGGCAGGTCGAGCAGCACCAAGCCGTCCAGCTCAGCCGCTCGCTGCGGGTCGCTGGCCAGCGCGTGCCGGCGGGGGATCTGGAGCCAGTCGAGCAGTTCCTCGGCCGAGTCCTCCCCCCAGCTCACGGCCATCGCCTGTGCGGTGGTGGGCCGACGAACTCCGACGGTGGCCAGGTCGGTGCCGGACAAGGCGTTGAACGTGCTCGACTTGCCCGATCCGGTCGCCCCGGCTAGGGCGACCACGGTGGCCCCGCCGGAGATGGCCAGCCGACGGTCGGCCTGGGCGACGACCTGACGAGCCCGGCGTACGGCCTCGTCGTCGACGCGCCCCTCCGACCGGTCGGCGGCCTCGCCCAGCGCCTTCACCCGGGCGACCAGGTCGGTGGCCCGATCCTTGCGGTGCAGCAGCGCCAGCCCCTTGCCCGCCATCAGCGTCTGCCTCTCATCAGCGCAGCTGTTCGCGGTCGAAGCCCGGCTCGACGAGCTCGGCCTCGACGATGTCGTCGGCCGATCCTGCCGACATCACCGCGACCTGGCTGACCTCCGGCGGCGCGATCGCCAGTCGTTCCTGGGCTGGGGCGAGGGCCGGATCGTCGGTGTCAGCCACCGGCAGTCCGTCGCGACGGGCGGCCTGGACCGCGGCGGCCGCGGACCGCACGCGGTCGGCCTGCTCGGTCTGCACGGCCAGGCTGTCGAGCACAGCGTGGTAGCGCAGCAGCTCGCCCGACAGCAGGGTCTGGACCCGGGAGTCGAGCTCGTCCTTGGCTGTCTGCGCCAGCCGGCGGACGGCCTGGTCGCCGAACACCGCCTCGAGCACCCGCTGGGCGAGCACGGCCGTGCCGCCCGCCACGCCGACCTCGGCCCCGACCAGTCCGCCGGTGTGGGCGAAGACCACGATCATCAAGGCGACGCCGACCCCGTTGACGCCCAGCGCCAGGAAGCGCGCCTTGGATCGTTTGCTCATCCCCTCGTCGGCGACCAGGTCGAGCACGGCGCCCTGCCAGTCACGGATGGCCCGCGCGGTGTCCCGGGCGAACTCGGGCGAGGACCGCGCCAGGTCCGCGTCCACGCCGCGGATCAGCTCGCGGCCGGCGGCGTTGGCCTGCCAGGAGGCCTCGGCCCGCTCGGCGGCAGCATCGCCCTCGGCCAGGATCAGGGACTCCAACCCGGACTCGACCGCCACCTTCACGTTGCCTGCACCCGGGGGCTCGCCCTTGAACGCCGCCACCACCCGGTCCCGCAGCCAGCTGATCTTCTGCTCCAGCGCGCGGAAGAACTCGCCGGTGCCGACGAACTCATGCCAGCGGGCCAGCACCTCACCCCGCAGCAGCGTGCCGTCCTGGGTCTGCACGTTCACCGTACGCACGGCTTCGGCGTAGGAGTGGTCGACCTCGGCCCGCAGCTGGTCGATCACCTCGATCTGCTCGTCGATGCTGCGAGCCAGCGATGGCGCCCGGCCGGCGAGCGACCCGATGGCGCCGTCCAGCGTCCGGTGCACCACCTCGGCCCGGCTGGACCGGTCCCGGGCCAAGGTGGCCAGCCAGCCCCGGATCGGCTGTACGGCGGCTGAGGGCAACAGCCCGTCGGCGTCCACCGTGGTCTCCGGTACGGCGAACAGCGGTGACCCGGCCAGTCCTCGTTCACTCATCATCTGACCCAGGTGCGGCGGCACCTCGGTCATCGCCCGCGGTGGCACCCGGTCGAGCACGACGGCGACGGCGGCGCTGCGCTCGGCGGCCGACAGCAGGAAGTCCCAGGGCACGGCGTCGGCGTACCGGGCGGCAGAGGTGACGAACAGCCACAGGTCGGCCGCGGCCAGCAGCTGGGAGGCGAGCTCACGGTTCTCCGCGACCACCGAGTCGATGTCAGGTGCGTCGAGCACGGCCAGCCCCGGCGGGATGGAAGCTTCGGCGACCAGCTGCAGCGACCGGGTGTCCTTGGTCGCGCCGCTGGAACGGGCCAGTCCGGGCAGGATCCGGTCATCGGCGAACCAGTGCCCGTCGCTGGGGTGGTGCACCAGCACCGGCGCTCGGGTGGTCGGTCGGATCACGCCGGGCTCACTCACCCGGCGGCCGACCAGGGAGTTGACCAGGGTGGACTTTCCGGCTCCGGTCGATCCGCCGACCACGGCCAGCAGCGGTGCGTCGATGCTGGCCAACCGGGGCAGCACGTAGTCGTCCAGCTGGGCAGTGATCTCGCGTACGGCCCGGCGCTGCTCGTCCGCCCCGGGCAGCGGCAGTGGCAGCCGCACCGGCGCGACCGCCGCGCGCAGGTCGGAGAGCGCCGACTCCAGCGGGGTCAGTGCCTGGCTGTTCATCGCCCCCTCCTCCGCCTACTCGCCGGGAGGCTTCCAGCTGGGGTCGACCTCCGAATACTGGGTAGCAGTCTGCCCCAAGGGCACCGTCGCTGTCGGCGGCACACCCGGCACGGCACCCGCCGGGGGCGGCGGGTAGGCCGTCGGCGCCGGATAGTTTCCGCCGATGCCGGCGGGGCCGGGATAGCTGGGTGGTGGGTAGGAGACCAGCTCGGTGCGCGGACGGCGGCGGAACGACGGGTAGTTGGCCCGCCCGACCGGGGCCACGATGGCCTGACCGCGCAGGCCGCGGAGCCTGGCCAACAACACCTTCTCCCGGGCCAGACCAGCCTGGTCGATCAGGCCGCGGGTCATCGCGTCGCGGAGATAGGCCAGCTCGGTGACGGCCCGTTGCAGCCGAAGGGTGGCCAGGAAGGCCGCCGGGCTCAGGAACAGCGCGTGCCACAGCGCGCGGGTGCGGGTGCGCAGCCGGGACACCGACTCCGGCTCGCTCTCCGGCAGCCAGCCGACGCGGACGTAGTCGGTCAGCCGCTCGCGGATCAGCCGGCCCTCGCGGAACAGCTGCCGGACGATGAAGATGACCATGCCGACCACCAGCGGGATGGCGACGGTCAGGTAGATCAGCAGCAGGTTGCGTCCCGAGACCAGGCTCGCCGTGGTGTTGAACGCCATGTGCAGGAACGCCGCCGCACAGAATCCGGCCAGTGGCGCGACGACGCGGACGACCTTGCTCTTGGACCGCAGCGCGACGGCCAGCCCGATGCCGGTCATCGAGGTGAAGAGCGGGTGGCCGAAGAAGGTCATCAACCCACGCAGCTGGAACAGCGACTGCAGCGCCTCGAGCGGCGGCACCTGACCGAAGGTCCGAGCAGCGTAGCGGTAGGCGCGGCCGTAGTAGAGGATGTTCTCGGTGAAGGCGAAGGCGGCGCCGGAGAGCCCGGCCAGCACGATGCCGCTGAGTCGGCTGACCCACTGGTAGCGCATCAAGATGGCCAGCCAGAACAACACGGTGCCCTTGGCGGCCTCCTCGACGAACGGGGCCACGAAGATCGCCGCTCTGGCCCCGGTGGCCGGGTCGCCGTCGCCGACGATGCTCAGGTGGCCGGCGGCCCAGGTGTTGACCTGGGCGGAGATGAACGTGGCGACGCAGGCACCCCAGCCGAAGGTCATCAGCCAGACCCAGAGCCGCTGGGGCCGGAACCGGTCAGCCCACAGATAGAGCAGCGAGAGCGGGATGGCGGTGATCGCGGCGTACTTCGCGGCGATCGGCACCGCCTCGGTGCCCAACCCGGGCACGATGCCACCCGGCACCTCCTGATCGGGCACGACCTGGCGGTAGAGCAGCACCAGCGCGACGGCATAGACCGCCAGCATGACGACACTGACCCAGAACAGCTTGGTGGTCAGCAGCCGCTTGGGCAGCGGATCGTCCAGGTTGGGTTCCCGCGGGATGCCGTTACGAGCGAACGCCCGCTCGTCAGCGCTCCTGGCCGGGGCGCTGCTACCCGAGGCGGTGACGGACATGCGACCCAGGATAGGTGTCCTCTGGGCTTACTTGGCGAACCATGAGATGAACGCCTCGACCACCCGGAGGAACTCGCTCGGGCGCTCCTCGTGCGGGGTGTGGCCGAGGTCGAGGGAGGTGAACGACGCGTGCGGGATGGCGTCGGCGAGCGTCCGCATCCGGTCCTGCCGAAGCTCGCTCTGCGCGCCGCCGATGACCAGGGTCTTGGCGGGGATGACGTTCGCGAATCCCCACCAGTCCTTGCCGGGGGCGTTGCGCCACCGGTGGGCGGCGATGACGGCGTGCCAGTCGGTCCGGCCGGTCGGATCGGGGTCCCGGGGCAGTGGCAGCGCCGGCTTGGCCGGATCCGGCGGTGGGACCTCCTCCAGGACCAGCAGCCGTACGCGCTCGGGTCGGGTCGCCGCCAGGTGGTAGGCGGTGACCGCACCCATCCCGTGGCCGACCACGATGGCGGCCAGAATGCCCAGCCCGTCCATCAGCCGTACGACGTCGTCCAGGTCGGCATCGAGGGAGTATCCCGTGGTCCACTCGCTCTCACCATGGCCGCGGGCGTCGGGCGCGACGACCCGGAAGCGCTCGCCGATCACCGGGGCGACGTGGCGCCAGGTGTCGCTGGAGCTGCTCAGATCGTGCAACATCAGCACGACCGCGCCGTCGGGGCGACCCCACTCCCGGTAGCTCAGCGTGGGCCCGCCGGGGAGCTCTACGGTCGCCATGGCTGAAGGCTATCGCCTACGATGCTGAGCGCGAGGCCAACCAGCCCCCGTAGCTCAGAGGATAGAGCAGCAGCCTTCTAATCTGTCGGTCGTAGGTTCGATTCCTACCGGGGGCGCCAGACGGATCCGGCATCCCCGGGCGGTTGCCGCACCTCGTACGCCCCGGCTGCGCCGATCACCGGCCAGCGGCCGATCTCGGCTTTGGTCGCCGCGCTGAAGCCGGTGGACGTGCGGAACCGGACGATCATCGCCGCTCCCCCGCTCCCCAGGTAGTCGAGAGCGTGCTGCTGCCACTGCTGGTTGCGGGCCCGGCCCACCTGAAGGTCGGCGCCCGGACGCAGGTCGTAGGAGTAGCCGCCCAGGTCGGCCACCAGCGGGCAGCCGCGGGCGAAGTTGCGCTGCAAGGCCCCGGTCTGGACCAGCGCGGTCGGGTCATCGGTGGTCACGCACCCGGGGGTCGGCGCCAGGGCCGTCCGCAGGGCCGTTCCCGGGAACGGCCGGCCGAACGTCGAGGTGACCATCGTCTCCGCCCCGTACGCCCCGAGCCCGGCCATGATCAGCGCGCTGGTCGCGGCGCGGACCGGCGGGTTGTGCAGCCGACGGACCAACGACCCGGTGGCCGTCCCCACGACCAGCGCCAACGGGCCGGCCGCCAGCGAGGCGTAGTCGACCGACCACGACGGGGTGACCAGCAGCAGCAGCACCGTGACGAGCAGCAGCAGCACGGCGAGCCGGCCCACGGCGTTCGCGACGGCCAGCACCAGCCCGGCTGCGCTGGCCAGTCCCATCAGGCCCAGCAGCACCCCAACGGGTAGCACTCCGATGGCCGACACCCCCGCGAGATCAGCCAACCGATCGACGAGGGACACCTCGACCCGGGCCCGGCCCAGCTGGTCGCGGACCACCATCTGCCACATCGACGTCGGGGCGGCGAGGAAGAAGGGCAGGCAGATCGCCACCAACGACGCGCCGGCGCCGAGGGTGAGCATGCCGGCCAGTCGTCGGTCGAGGGTGACCAGGCACCAGGCGACCAGCGCGGCAAGCACGACGACGCCCCAGATCTTGACGCTGGTCGAAGCCCCGATCAACAGCCCGGCCAGCACGAAGGTCCGGTCGGTCACCGCGACGCCGCGCTGGCTCCGGGTGACCAGCAGCAAGGCACCGAGGATGCCCACGGAGGCGACGCCCTCGAGGGTCGTCGAGTGCTCGACCTTGATCGCCGGCAGGAACACGGCGTAGAAGCCCCCACCGGCGAGCGCGGCGACCCGGCCGAACGGTCGGAGGATCCGGCTGACCAGCACCGCGTTCACCGCCCCCAGGGCCATCCAGGCGACCCGCGCGACGGCCATCGCGTCGGGATCGTCGATCAGCCGCCCGAGAACCGCGAAGGGCAGCAGCACCACCGCGATGCCCGGCGGATGCAACAACAGGAAGTCCTGGTAGGGCAGCAGGCCGTGGGCCAGTCCAGCCGCCGCGGTGTAGTAGACCGAGCCGTCGTAGCCCACCAGTCCGTAGAGGCCGCCACCCCGCAGCACCGGGACCAACCGCATGGCGAACGCCACACCGGCCACGGCCGCGAGCAGCCACCAGTCCCTGTGCAATCCTCGCATCGGCTCTCCCCTGGGAGGCTCGGCGACACATCTGCCCGTGTCCAGCGTAAATCGATCAGCGACCGTGAAGAAGGGGTGACGGCATGGCCACACCCGTACGGTGGCGCGACATCGCCATCCCGGCGTACGGTCCGACGGTCCTGGTCTCGATCGGCCAGGGGGCCATCCTGCCGCTGATCGCGCTCTCGGCCCGCGATCTGGGGGCCAGCGTGGGCGTCGCCGCCCTCGTGGTCGCGCTGATCGGCATCGGCCAGCTGCTCGGCGACCTGCCCGCCGGCGCGCTGGCCGCACGGATCGGGGAGCAGCGGGCGCTGGTCGCCGCCTGCGCGGTGGACGCGCTCGCCCTCGGTGCGGCGTTCCTGGCCCGGTCGGTGCTGACGCTCGCGGTGGCCATCGTGGTGACCGGGCTGGCCGGCGCCGTGTTCAGCCTGGCCCGCCAGGCCTACCTGACCGAGACGGTGCCCGTCGCGATGCGTGCCCGCGCGCTGTCGACACTGGGCGGCACCTTCCGGATCGGGCTGTTCCTCGGACCGTTCGCCGCGGCGGCGATCATCTCGACCTGGGGAATCGGGGCGGCGTACGGGTTCGCCGCGCTGACCACGCTGGCGGCAGCGGTGCTCGCTGCCTTCCTGCCGGACGTGACCAAGCACGACCGGCGGTCCGCAGCCGCCGCCGGTCGCCAGCACCGGTCGGTGCTGGCCGTCCTCGCCGAGCACCGCCGAGTGCTGCTCACCCTGGGGGTCGGGGTGCTGGTCATCTCGGCCGCCCGGGCCACCCGGCAGTCGATCGTGCCGTTGTGGGCCGAGTCCCAGGGCATCGATGCGGCCACCACCAGCGTCATCTTCGGCATCTCCAGCGGTGTCGACATGCTGCTGTTCTACCCGGGCGGAGCGATCATGGATCGGTTCGGCCGGGTGTTCGTGGCCGTGCCGGCGATGGTGGTGCTGGGGCTCGGCTTCTTGATCCTGCCCCTCAGCCACGCCCCGGTCGGCGTGGGACTGGTGGCGGCGATGATGGGGCTCGGTAACGGGATCTCGGCCGGCATCGTGATGACCCTGGGTGCCGACGCCTCGCCACCGGCGGACCGGGCCCAGTTCCTCGGCGGCTGGCGGCTGTGCGCCGACGTGGGCAACGCCGGCGGGCCACTGGTGATCAGCGCCGTGAGCGTGGTCGCGCCGCTGGCCGTGGCGGCGGTGACCATGGGGGCGCTGACCTGGGCCGGATCCCTGTGGCTCGCGAAGTGGGTGCCGGTCTATGCGATCAAGCCCCGCGGGATGCATCCAGGGCCACCGGAACAGCCGGAACCGTAGAGTATGGCTGTGCGTGAGCTGATGGTGTGGGTCGACTGTGAGATGACCGGGCTGGATCTGGTCAACGACGCGTTGATCGAGGTGGCCGCGCTGGTCACCGACGCCGAGCTCAACGTGCTCGGCGATGGGGTGGACCTGCTGATCAAGCCCAGCGACGAGGCCCTGGACCAGATGGGCGACTTCGTCCGGGCCATGCACGAGAAATCGGGTCTGCTGGTCGCGCTGGACGCCGGTCTGAGCATGACCGAGGCCGAGGAGCGGGTGCTCGACTACGTCCGGCAGTTCGTGACCGAACCCCGCAAGGCCCCGCTGGCCGGCAACACGATCGGGACCGATCGGGCGTTCCTGGCCCGGGACATGGCCACGTTCGAGCACTACGTGCACTACCGCAACATCGACGTCTCCAGCATCAAGGAGCTCGTACGACGCTGGTACCCCCGGGTCTATTACCAGTCCCCGGCCAAGTCGGGCAACCACCGGGCCCTGGCCGACGTGCAGGAGTCGATCGAGGAGCTGCGCTACTACCGCGAAGCGGTCTTCGTGCCCCAGCCCGGCCCGGACAGCGTCACGGCCCGGGCGTACGCGGGTCGTCACCAGGGCGCGCTGACCGGCGCGGTGGTCCCCCCGGGCAATGTCGGCACCGGGCAGAACTGATTTCCGTCTGCTCTCCTGGGACCGGTACACTTCACGCTGCGCAGGTGCGGCGGACGTCGTCGAGCCTGGCATGGTGGGTGTAGCTCAGCTGGTAGAGCACCTGGTTGTGGTCCAGGAAGTCGCGGGTTCGAGTCCCGTCACTCACCCCATGTCTGACGTGTCGAGGCTCGAACCGGTGAGGCTAGCTGTGCGGAGGAACCGATGAGCCTGAACCCCCGGTCTGTTGTTCCTGGTCTACGGCTACGGCCCGCAGCCCGCGCGCGGCTGACCGCCGCCACCTGGGCCGGCCGGGTCGCCGCCGTCGCCTCCCGGATCGCCGGGCGGGGTTCCGGCGCCTCGATCCGCGGCACGGTGATGCTCAAGCTCGATCCCCAGGCACTGGCCAAGCTGCTGACCGGGAAACGGGTTGCCATGGTCTCGGGCACCAACGGCAAGACCACAACCACGCACTTCCTGGCCGCCGCCGTACGCGCCTCGCTCGGCGCCGAGGCCTCCCGGGTGGTCCACAACGCCGACGGTGCCAACCTGCACCACGGCATCGCCTCCGCCCTCAGCGAGTACCCGCACTCCGACATCGCGATCATGGAGACCGACGAGCGGGTGGTGGCCGACATGATCCGGCTGGGTCGCCCCGAGGTCTTGGTGCTGCTCAACTTCAGCCGCGACCAGCTCGACCGTCACCACGAGATCAAGGGCCTGGGTCGCAGCTGGCGCAACGCTTTGGCCCAGGCCGGCGCTGACGGGCCGGTGGTGGTGGCCAACGCCGACGAACCGCTGATCGTCTGGGCGGCGCAGACGGCCAAGGAGGTGGTCTGGGTCAACACGGCGACCACCTGGACCCAGGACGCGTCGCTGTGCCCCAACTGCGGCGCCAACCTGGTTCGCGAGCAGCCGGACGAGACCGCCGGCCATGGCGCCTACTGGAGCTGCTCCGGCTGCGAGCTGGCCCAGCCCAAGGGCGACTACGTCGTACGCGATGGTCAGATCGTCGACCGGACCGGCCGGCTCTGGGACCCCCAGCTCAACGTGCCCGGGGCCTTCAACATCAGCAACGCCGCGTGCGCCCTGGCCGCGGCCGAGCTGATGGGGGTCGAGCCCGGCACCGCCATCGACGGCATGCGTACGGTCAGCGCGCCTGCGGGCCGGTTCGCCACCACGCAGTTCGGCGAGACCACAGCCCGGTTGTTGCTGGCCAAGAACCCGGCCGGCTGGGCCGAGGCCCTGCCGATCGCCCAGAGCCAGACCGTCGTGCTGGCCATCGACTCCGCCGCCGCTGACGGTCGCGACGTGTCCTGGCTGTGGGACGTCGACTACGAGCAGCTGGCCGGCCGCACGGTGATCGCCACCGGACCCCGGGCCCAGGACCTCGCGGTCCGGCTGTCGTACGCCGGGGTCGACTTCCGGGCCGAGCCCGACCTGGCGGCCGCCATGGCCGGGCACCGCGAACCCGTGGACGTGGTCGCGACCTACACCCCGTTCCAACGGCTGCGCAAGATGGGCGGTGTCTGATGCCGAGTCCGACGAGTCCCGGGCGGGCCGAGGTCGTCCTGGTCTACCAGTCGCTGCTCGGCATCTACGGCGACCGCGGCAACGCGACCGTGCTGGCCAAACGGCTGGAATGGCGTGGGTTCGACACCGTGCTGACCGTCGTAGAGCCCGGGGACCCGCTGCCCGACACCGGCGACGTGTATCTCCTGGGCGGCGGCGAGGATGCAGCCCAGATCTCGGCGGTGCGCGCGCTGCACGCCGACGGCGGGCTGCACCGGGCGGTCGAGCGGGGCGCGGCGGTGTTCGCGGTCTGCGCGGGCTACCAGATCGTCGGCCGGTCGTTCACGGTCGGTGACAACGACGAGGTGATCGAGGGGCTGGGGCTGCTCGACGTCACGACCACGCGCGGACCGGTCCGGGCGGTCGGTGAGATCCTCAGCCGGTGGGTGGGTCACGACGGCGAGGAGCAGTGGCTCACCGGTTTCGAGAACCACGGCGGCTACACCCGCCTCGGGCCGGACGCCCAGCCGTTCGCCACCGTCGAGATCGGGGTCGGCAACTGCGACGACGGCACCGAAGGGGCCGTCTCCGGCACGGTGATCGGCACCTATCCGCACGGCCCGGTGCTGGCTCGCAACCCGGCGCTGGCCGACCACGTGCTGCAGCTGGGCCTTGGTCGGGAGCTGGAGCCGCTGGTCCGGCCCGAGGTCGACGAGCTCCGTCGGCAGCGACTGGCGGCGGTCCGCAAGTCCTCCCGCTGATCCGGAGATCGACAACACATTTTTGTCGCTTTTCGGTTGAGGGGTGCACTTAGCCTGGCCAGGTGAGAAGCCGTCACCTAGCCAGCATCTGCCTGGGCCTGTACGTGACCATGGCGGTGCTGCAGACCGGAGCTCAGCTGCTCGACGTGCACGGCCCGGTCGAGCGCGTCTCGGTGCTGTTGATGCCGGTGCTCTGCGCGTACGTGCTGCTGGTGGCCGGCCGGCGTGACCGGCTGATCACCCTCACCGCCGTCGGGCTTGCCTTCTCCTGGTTGGGTGACTGCGCCGGCGGCTTCCTGCTCGTCAAGATCGCCTTCTTCCTCGGTGCGCAGATCGCCTACTCCGTGGCGTTCTGGCCCTTCCGCCGACACAGCGTGCTGATGCGACCAGTGCCGCTGGTCGGCTACACAATCCTGCTGGTCGCGCTGACCATCGCCTCGGCCAGCCAGGCCGGTGGTCTGGCCGGTCCGGTGGCGATCTATGGGGCCGGGCTCAGCTTGATGTGCCTGCTCGCCACCGGGGTCAACCGGCTGGTCGCGATCGGCGCTTTTGCGTTCCTGCTCTCCGACATCGTGCTGGCGGTCTACTTCTTCGTCGGTGAAGACCTGATCCCGGCCAGCATGGCCCTCAACTCGGCGACCTACCTGCCCGCTCAGCTGCTGATCGCCCTCGGAGCCCTCCAGCACGTACGCCAGACCCCCGCCCTGGCCCGTCCGGTGCTGGCCCGTATCAGTCATTAGCTCCCCATTACCCTGTGCAGGTGCAGACCAGACAACTCGGCCCCTTCACCGTTTCCGCCATCGGCCTGGGCGCCATGCCGATGTCGATGAACAACGACAACCAGATCCCGGACGAGGCCCAGGCCCGGACCACCATCCACGCCGCGCTGGACGCCGGGATCACCCTGATCGACACCGCCGACATCTACGCCCCGTCCTGGGACACCATGGGCCACAACGAGGTCGTGGTCGGTCGGGCAGTGAAGTCCTACGGTGGCAACACCGACGACGTGGTGATCGCCACCAAGGGTGGGGTCACCCGGAGCGAGGGCAACACCTGGGGCCGCAACGGCACGCTGGACTACCTCCGCAAGGCGGTTGAGAAGTCGCTGCGGGACCTGGGGGTGGACGTCATCGACCTCTACCAGTGGCACCGGCCCGACCGTTGGCTGGTCTACGGCGATGTGATCGGCCACTTCCAGACGTTGCGCGAGGAGGGCAAGATCAAGGCCATCGGCATCTCCAACGCCAACATCGAGGAGATCGACGTCGCCATCGAGGTCCTGGGCGAAGGCGGCCTGGCCAGTGTGCAGAACGAGTTCTCGCCTCGGTTCCGGTCTTCCCGCAAGGAGCTCGACCACTGCGCCGAGCGTGGCGTCGCGTTCTTGCCCTGGAGCCCGCTGGGCGGTACGGGCGGCGGCGCCCGGGAAGTCGGCGACCACTTCGCCGCGTTCGCTGAGATCGGTCGTGACCACGGGGTCAGCCCGCAGCAGGTCGTGCTGGCCTGGGAGCTATCACTGAGCGAGCGGGTGATCCCGATCCCGGGCGCTCGGCGGGCGGAGTCGATCATCGACTCGGCCAAGGCGGCCGAGCTGGTGCTGAGCGAGGACGAGCTGGCGCGCTGCGAGGCCACCGGCTGGCTCAGCTGATCATGACGGCGGACGACCACGACGTGATCGTGGTGGGTGGCGGCCACAACGGCCTGGTTGCGGCGGCCTACCTGGCGCTGGCCGGCCGTCGGGTCACCGTGCTGGAGGGACGGCCGGTCGTCGGCGGGGCCGTGGCCAGCGCCCAGCTGTTCCCCGGGGTCGACGCGAGGCTGTCCCGTTTCTCCTACCTGGTGTCCTTGCTGCCCGAGCGGATCGTCGAGGATCTGGGCCTGCGAGCTGGAGCTCCGGTCGCGCTCGGTGGCCTCCTACACCCCGGTGGGCCTGTCCGGGGTCCTGGTCGAGCGGCCCGAGGGATCCCTGACCCGCGAATCCTTCGCGGCGTTGACCGGAGACGACCGCGACTACGACGCCTGGCAACGCTTCGAGCGCCAGCTGCACCGATTCGCGGCCGCGGTAGCGCCGACGCTGACCGAGCCGCTCCCCCGCTCAGCGACGCTGCGGTCCCAGGTGGGTGAGCCGCTCTGGGGCAGCCTGGTCGGACGTCCGCTGGGCGAGCTGATCGAGGCCACCTTCACCGACGACACCGTACGGGGCATCGTGCTCACCGATGCTCTGATCGGCACCTTCAGCACGGCGCACGACCCGACGCTGCGGCAGAACCGATGCTTCGCCTACCACGTGATCGGCAACGGGACCGGTGAGTGGAAGGTGCCGGTCGGTGGCATGGGCGAGGTCAGCGCGGCCCTGGCCCGAGCCGCGACCGCCGCCGGGGCGTTGATCCGGACCGGGACGGCCGTCACCTCGATCGTGCCGCGACCGGCCGGTGGAGCTGACCTGGTGCTGGCCGACGGCAGCCGGTGCGGGGCCGGCACCGTGCTGGTCAACTGTGCGCCGGCGACCCTGGACCGGCTGCTGGGCCGCCCCGGGGCCTCGCCGAGCGGCTCGCAGACCAAGATCAACCTGCTGCTGCGTCGGCTGCCGAGGCTGGCCTCCGGGCTGGACCCGGAGGTCGCCTTCGCCGGCACCTTGCACCTGGGGCAGGGCTACGACCAGCTGCAGACCGCGTACGAGATCGCCGCCGCGGGCCAGATCCCGCATCCGCTGCCCAGCGAGGTCTATTGCCACACCCTGACCGACCGGTCGATCCTCGGACCGGCCGAACAGGCCGCCGGGCTCCACACGCTCACCCTGTTCGGACTGCACACCCCGGCCGAGCTGTTCGCGGCCGACCCCGTCGGGCGGCGGAACGAGGCCCAGCGCGCTGCGCTGGCCTCCCTGCAGGCGGTGCTGGCCGAGCCCCTGGCCGACTGCATCGCCACCGATGCGAACGGCGAGCCGTGCATCGAGGTGATGACCCCGCTCGACATCGAGACCGAGGTCGGGATGCCGGGCGGACACATCTTCCACGGCGACCTGAGCTGGCCCTGGCTGGACGACGGCGCGCCGGCCGCCGACACTTCGGCCGAGCGCTGGGGCGTGGCCACCGACCACCCGGGGATCCTGATCTGCGGGTCCGGATCCGTACGCGGTGGGGCGGTCAGCGGGCTCGGTGGACACAGCGCGGCCATGGCCGTCCTGGAGGCCTGAGATTCGATTTCCACTGGCGAGCCGGGTTTGCTAGTGTTTCTCCTCGCGCGCCGCTAGCTCAATAGGCAGAGCAGCTGACTCTTAATCAGCGGGTTGGGGGTTCGATTCCCTCGCGGCGCACCATCTACCCTAGTCACAGCCACCCTGTAGGGCCGAACACGGGTGGTATCTCAAGATCATCCCCACTTCACCCCCACTTTATGTTTGAAGAACTCGAACGCGGCTGACCACTGTTGACGGCTTCAGGTCACGCTGGCACCCAAGTTCGCATGAGCAAACCGGCAGCAATTCTGGCATCGAGCGAGGCTAAGCGATCAGATAGCTCAGAAGGTGCACGCACCTGCCTCTTGTGCGGGCGGCTGGCCAAGGTCGCCGCGGGTAGCGATAGGCAGTCGGCTGTTAGAGGTTGAGTCGCTCAGAGAGGTCGTCGATCGAGATGCCGTAGGTCTCGATGATCGTCGCCCCGCCCAGACCGACCTCGATGGCGCGTAGTTGGTGAAGACCCCTCGCGGCGGCACCTCCGGGCGAGTGCGCCGTACATTTTCCTCACGCCTTCCGGTCTGTAGTTAGTGCCTGCGGCTCGTCTTCTGCACCTATCTCGGGAGGACGGACCGCACCGTCGCGCTTCATCCGCTGCGACGGAGTGAGCCCACCTGACCTCCTGCACCGGAAGCCCGTTCCCTCGCCGGCGCCACGACGAGTTGCCCCCACGTGTGCGCCGACCTGACCTGGCCGAGTGCGTACTGCTCCTGCTGCCGGTCGGAGGGTGGCTCTGAGCTTGCATGCGTGCCGGTTCATAGCGCTGGTGCAGCGCTTGAAGTTGGTGTGGCATTGAACGTGGCAACTCAGAATCGCGCCATCTTCACCCGCTCCCGTCGAAGAGTTGGCGAGGGTTGGCATTACCCGGTGCCCCACCGCAGCCAATGAAAGATGGGGCCCACGGTTTGCCTGCTCGGGGGTTCAGGTAAGCCGTGGGCCTCGGCTACTACATCGCTGTGGCAGCTGGGCACGTTACGCCCAATCGCTGTGACGAGGGCCACACCCCAGGACTCGGGGTAGGAACCCTCGCGGTTTCCGTCCGACGCGGTCGAACTTACCCGCGAGGTGGCGCCTCGAAGCGCGGCCAGCCGCTCTGGCCCCGCCCTAGGCCAACCACGTCGACATCTGGCAGCTCGCCATTCGAGGCGCTTGTCGGAGAACAAGATAGCTCGATTGATGAGTTACTCTACAGTTAGATGATCTTGAGGTACAGTTGCCATAGGTTGGGGTTCCGACTCCATAGTTGGACGCGTCGCGTCTTGAGGGAGTCAAGGTCCGGGGGGACAGATGTTGAACACTGTGGACGAACACGGGTTGGTGGGGACCGAGGGTCAGAGCACTGGTGAGACGACCGTGCTGATCGTCGACGACCACCCTCGGTTTGCCGCGCTGTTGTCGGCTGCCTTGGCGACCGTTCCCGGGATCCGGTGCGTTGGCACCGCCACGTCCGCCGCCGAAGGTATTCAACGGGTGCAGGAGCTTTCGCCATCGGTCGTGGTGATGGACATCCAGATGCCAGGCACTGATGGTCTGGCCGCCACCCGCCGTCTGCTCGAGTCCAGCCCGCAGACCGCAGTTGCAATGGTGAGCGCGCACGCGGGCGAGGAGTGGATAGCCCGCGCGGAGCAGGCCGGCGCGTCGGCGTTCATTCCTAAAAGCGGTTCCCTCACTGAGATGATCGCCGTCCTCAAGAACACTAAACCGGGCCCCATGAAACTCAGCCTTGCTCCCCGTGCGAGCACAGCACCAGCCGCGGTCGACACGAGGACTCGGAGAACCTTCCGATTCGCCAACTGGAGGTTCTCCGCTGTGTCAGAAAGAGACTGCGGAAACGGTTCGCCGCGAAGGTGATCGACATCAGGCTCTACACCCGCCTGAGCCACATCAAGACCGTCGCACCAAGCATGCGACCCGGATCGAAGCCGAACATCGGGATTACCAGCTGCAACCCCTCACCACACTGAGCGCCGACAACACGGTCGCCACGGCAGCCACCGCCAGACCCTGAAAGGCCAAACCGGCTGTCTGAACCGTGACCAGACAACCTCGGTTCTTTCTGCGTGACGGCTGGGACGGCCATTGCACCAACCGACGTGAGCAACGACCGCTGGCTGAGCGGCTGTTGGCAAGGTAGGTTGACTGATGATGAAGCCATCGCTCGGCAAAGCAAGTCCTTGGTCGAAGGATCCACGAGGGGTGGGCTAGAGAGGGTGAGATCAGGTGCACCAAGGTGACGAGTCGGAAGAGGCAATTCGTAGTCTTCGGGCGCTGGTTCTGGCCGGTGAGCGATATCGGCAGGCGTTGTCGAATCACGTCGGTCTGGGCGTCACCGAGACCCAGGCCGTCAGCTACTTGACGGTGCATGGCGACCAGGGTCAAAACGAGCTCGCAGCCGGCCTTGGTCTCAGCAGCGGCGCGTCTACAGCACTCGTGGACCGCCTTGAGCGGGAGGGGATTGCGGAGCGGTATCCGCACCCAACTGATCGACGTCGCACTCTGGTCCGGCTCACCGAACGCGGTCAGGCGGTAGTCCAAGAAAGCCGGGAATGGCTACGCGCCGGCTTCGACGACGTGACACCCTCTGATCTCGACTTTCTCGCAAAAACGTTGTACTCGATCGCCCAGCGGCTATCAAAGCGATCGGCCGACGCAGCTCAGCACGACGCGTTCGCCCCCGACTACATCTAGCGGTCACCTTCGCTCCACTCCCTCAAACGGCCGGTCCTGGTGGGTATCGAACAAAGGACCGTCGTTGCGGAACGCGCGCGCTAGCCGACCGGTCCTCGAGCCGTCTCAGCCGGCCCACTATCGGCCGCCAACGATGGAACGTTCCAAGTCCGAGCGCCTATGTGGCTGATAGTCGCGCCCACCAGCGACCCGGACGGTCCGGTCCGGACGTCAGGCGTGATCCCGCAAGAGCCTGCCGCGATGATGTCCGAGGGGCGGACCGCTGCGGAGCAAAAAACCCAGGTGGGGCTGGTCTCAATTGGGCCCGTGGCGAACCTACCTGGCCGACGACGTCGCCGAGTGCTTCCCCGAAACAACTCCCAGGCCGAGCGCCGACGTGAGAGTCCCGTGAAGTGGTGGGCTTCCGCTGCTGATGACCGCCGGAAAACACCGTTCTTATTACAGACCCACCGATAGGGTCAAAGGTGTGTTCGATCGTTCGCCGAGGCCCATAGCAGTCCACCTGAGCTGCGACGACTTTGTGGACTTCCCGATCGAGATGCAGGTGAACGGGCATCTCGCCTACGTGCCACCCGACTGGCTACCGCTTAGTGACGACCTAGTCGCGGACTTACGCGCTTATCAGGCGCTGTGGGAACAGTTGCCGCTGCCGGAGGATGATCCTGACGATTGGGAGATCGGCGACGAGGACGACGACGAGAACGATCTTGAGTTCGAGAAAGTCTGGAGACTGATCAAGCAACTCCAGGCCGCAGCCGACAGCAACCCGGACCTGGCCAGACGCCTAGCCCAGGACGCCGAGACCCGCGCCGCTGATTTAGACGAGTCCGAACGACAGGCGCTTCTTGCCCAGCTAAGCGCCGCGGTCGCCGGGTTCGACCTGCCCCGGGCTCGCACGCTAGCGCGGGACGCCACGACTCTGGCTAGGGAAATCGACGACGCCCATGATCGCGCACGGGCGATCGTCAACCTGATCACGACAGTGGCCGGATTCGACCCGGACGAAGCCGAGGCGCTCGCCCACGACCTACCCGATCCGATGTATCGGGACCGGGCGCTCATGGCAGCCGTCGAGCAGGTGAGCCGCACCAGCCCCGGTCGCGCCGAATCGCTGGCCAACAGCATCTCCCATCCGCGGCTCCGAGCCCGGGCGCTGGCCGGGCTGGCAGACCCTTTGGCAATCCCCCACTTATCTGATCTGACCCACACCTTGCTCGCCAGGCTCAGCGCCGAACTAGGCCCCGATTTCACGGTCGATACGACGTAACGTTGCCGTGGGAACAGCTCGATGTGCGTTGGGGTGCCGATGAGAACGCGCGACGATGATTGAGCCCCGCGGTGTGGTGGGCTTTCGAGTCATGCTCGATGCCTTGTCGCCGGATTCGATTGATCAGATCAACGCCCTCCCCGGCGCGAAACGCTTCGAGCAACTCGGATACGACAGAATTTGGACAACGCCATCGGTGAGATCTCCTTCGGTGACTACTTGGCGGTAGACACCGACCGTCCCGCCGATGGCGCCCTCACGTCTTGAAGACGCACCGACTAAACCCAAAACCCACCACTCCACGGGACCCTCACTGGTTCGGCCTCGGTTTACAGCGTAAGTTGACGATTGAATCGCTTTGGTGGCAGACGATCGGGGGATCAACCGAGCCATGCGCGAGGTCATGGCGGGCTGACCGAGCGCAATCGTCGGTCAGCCCGCGCTGGGGTCGAATCTCCATCTTCGAAGCGTCCGGAGCGTGTGAGACTACGGATCGCAGTCCATTCGATCGTGCGGTGCCCGCCCTAATCTGGCCGGCATGACCTTCGCCCGTCGAACACGCGCTGGGTGTGAACCCGCGGGTGAGACGCGTACGCCGGCCCCGCGTAGAGACCTGCAGCAGTCCCAAGAGCTGCCGGTTGGCCGTTGCCCCGGTCGACGCTGGCGCCGTGCTTTCGCACCCCGCTCGATCGATGCGCCGGCGCACCTCAGCCTCAAGCAGCGGCTCCGTGGCGAACATTATGCGCACCTGCACCGTGCCCTCCCCACGATGTGTGCGGGTGTGGTGTGGCGCCAGCGGGCATGGCGGCTCGTGTCGCCAGTCACCGCAAAGGCGGCGGTCTGTGACCTGACACCGCTAGGTCCGCATGTGCAGCCGGATGGTGGTTCCGTTCTCATTGGACCGGACCTGCACGAGGTCACAGTTGTTGTTGGCGTCCCAGAGAGAGTCTTGTTCGGAAGGCCTGACGCGTCGCCCGACCAGCAGGTCGTCGATCACGGTGTTGTCGACCAGCTCGCAGATGAATGATTCTGGCCCGTTCCACAGCCCAAGATGCACACGCTCGGCGCCGCGCTGCAGACTGTCGACCGTAAGCCGGCGCACGACGTCGGTCAGCCCGATGACCTTTTCCGACCACAGGCCTGCTTCGACGGCCTGCAGCATGACGCACTCCCGTGTCGCTTCGGAGTTCATACGGTGGGAGACGAACGTTTCGGCCGGTCGCCCCGTGATCGCTGGCAGCGCCGCGATGAACATCTCCTGTGCGTGTGCGTGACCTCCATAGCTGGGGCTTCCGTGGTATGACGCTGCCGTTGCGATAGCAGGGTGGCTGCGGCCGGCCTCGGCGAGGATCTCGCTGCCAAGATGCTCGTCGTAGGGACACATCAGCCAGAACGGCAGCTCGGGGTCGATGGCCAGGTTGAGCAGGGCTTCGTGCAACTGACATTCCATAATCTCCTCCGCCCGGCGTCCCACCCAGATCGGCTCGCCGATGCCGCGGGCCGGGCGCCCGGCGCCGGACCACTCAGCGAGGAACCCCTGCCAGGCAGGGATGATGCTGGCCGGGTTTCGCCCCAGCTCGGTCATGTCGACGAAGTGAACCGCGGACGCCTTGACGCCCAAATCGTCGCAGAGCCACTGCGTATGTTCAGGGACGACGGCGACCATGACCGCCTCGCCGGCATCAACGCCATCTTCGATGAACGGAACGAGCCCGCGCACGAAGGCCGCCCGGCTGCGCCAAAGAAAGGCTTCGTGGCGATAGCTTTGGCGGGCGCGGGCCGGCCCCGACGTCGACATGGCTTCCCCTTCTGCATCAGGGCTAGACGGGCTGGGCTCAGACAGGGTTGCGTCGCCGGTCGGCGCGTCTGGTTCGTGCCTCAGATGGCGGCCGACGCTTCGACTGCGCTGACACGCCAATCTCGCGCGGCCGCCCCCGCCGCCGCCCGCCATCTGTGGCACGGGCAGCATCGTCGCTGCCCGATTACCAGCCATCAGCATACATGAATCATTCACGCATGAACATTCAGACGCGTGTCGAAGGCTCGGACCGCGCGATTCGCGAGCCCGGGCTCTACAGTGGTCGGACGAACCAGCGGCTTACGGTCGACGCCGCGCCTCTCAGGCCCTAACGCGACCGGAGGTTCAACGTGACGGGAGGTACATGACAACGAGCCGCGACGAGGACGACCGCCTTACACTCGAGCAGCAGATCTGCTTCACCCTTGCTGTTGCCGCCCGAGAAGTCGTCTCGCTCTACCGACCGCTCCTGGAGCCGCTCGGCCTCACGCATCCGCAGTATTTGATCATGGTCGCCCTGTGGGAGACCGACGGTCCCGTATCAGTCAAGCAGCTGAGCAAACTGCTGAATCTGGAAGCTCCCAGCCTGTCGCCGATTCTCAAGCGCCTGCAGGGCGCCGGGTTGGTAGTACGGCATCGCGACCCAGCCGACGAACGCTCCCTCCAAGTCACCTTGACCGACCACGGCCGCAGTTTGCGGGCCGAGGCTGTGGGCGTTCCCAGAGCCATCATCAAACGCCTCGGCATGGACCTCCAAGAGCTGGAAACCCTGCAGGACGCGCTCACCGACGTCATCGAACACACAAGACCAAACAGTGAACATACCGCTCAGGCGACAGAGATCGTCGAAGCCAAACCGCCCCCAGTCTGACCACTCGCCGTCTGCCCCGTCCCACCCGCTCGAGTGAAGGATCTTCTACTCCAAGCTCGGCTTCGTCGGATTTGCGCCCGTCGTCGCGGCCATCGCCGCCAGCACCGGGCTGACCAGCCTCTTCGGATCCGTCCAGGTGTCTCATCTTAGTTTGTTGTAGGCGGTGCGCTATCGACGGCGGCCAGCCCCTTGCCGAGGCGGTTGCATTCGCAGGAATGCGGGGGTCGGCTGGGGCCTGCGCGGGGCGATGCGACGGGGGGACGCCGCTTCCGTACGCGCCAGAGCGGGAAGTTGAAGACCTGCGGCGGACTGTCGGGCGTCGTCCGTCCTGCCGCGTCCCGTTAACTGCAGGGTGAGGATTCCCTGTCGCCCTGGTCGTAAGTCGGTCAGCGCTGGTTGTACTCGGCGTCGGTGACGAGGTCGCCCCATTCGGTCTCGGTGCCCTCTTGGCCTTCGGCGAGGCCGTCCCAGATCGCGAGGTGCGTCATGAAGTGGTCGGATGCTGCACCGTGCCAGTGCCATTCACCGGGCGGGCACCAGACGGTGTCACCCGGGCGGATGGCGGTGACGTCACCACCCCGGGACTGGGTCAGGCCAACCCCTTCGGTGACGTGCAGGTTCTGGCCGTTGAGGTGACGGTGCCACGCAGTGCGAGCACCGGGGGTGAAGTGCACCGAGTTCACTTTGCCTCGGGTTTGGTCGCCGGGGGCGATGACGTCGAAGTACACGATGCCGGTGAACCACTCGGCCGGTCCCTGGACCGAGGGCTGCTTGGTGAGGATGTTCATGTCTGATCTCCATACTGGGACTGCATCAGAGCAGCGTTGGTTGATTGAGGCTTGCTGGTCTAGGCGTTGCCGGCCGCGAAGCCAGTTGAGGACGCATACGTGCCCGTGTTCCTGGCGATGGACGCTGGTTTAGGGCTCGGGGATTTCGAGGTCCCACGTCGAGTACTCGTGGTGCAGCGCAACCTGCTCGGGCTGTTGGAAGTTCGGGTGCAGCTCGACCTGGTTCACCGCCGGCACAACCTCGGTCTGCGCCATCAGCGCCCGTAGGTGCTCGGGTTTGAAGTTCGCCACCCCGATCGCCCGCACCCGGCCCTTGGCCAGCAGCCGTTCGGCTGCCCGGTAGGCGGCGACGGTCTGGCTCCAGTTAGCCGGCCACGGCCAGTGCAGCAGGTAGAGGTCGAGAATGTCGACACCGAGCTTGGCGGTGCTGGTGTCGAAGGCGCGCAGCGCGTCGTCGTATCCGTAGTCGGTCATCCACAGCTTGGTGGTGAGGAACACCTCCGCGCAATCGACGCCCGAGTCTCGGATGCCTTGGCCGACCTCGCGCTCGTTGAAGTACGCCGCCGCGGTGTCGATCAACCGGTAGCCGGCCCGCAGGGCGGTCGACACCGCCGACGTCGCCTCACCACCCTCGCTCTGCAGGACCCCGAGCCCCAGCGCGGGGATCTCCACGGCATTGTCCAGCCTGAGCTTCATCGCGTTGTTCACGGCCGGATCAGCACCTTTAAGGCCTGGCGGGAGTCCATCAGCCGGTAGGCCTCGGCGATCTCGCTGAGGGGCAGCTCGCGGTCGAAGACCTTGCCGGGGTTGATGGTGCCGTCGATGACCTGCGGGATTGCGGCTTCGAGGTAGGCGCGGATCGTGGCCGGGCCGCCGGTCAGGGTGGCGTTCTTGCCGAACAGCGAAGCGAACCCGACGGGGGCTTCTTCGTACTGCGGGACGCCGACCCGGGAGATCACCCCGCCGGGACGGACGATGCCGTACGCCTGCTCATAAGCTGGCAGGTGACCGGCGGCCTCTAGGACGACGTGCGAGCCCTCTCCGCCGGTGATCTCCAGAACCTTGGCCACGCCCTCCTCGCCGCGCTCGGCGACGACATGGGTGGCGCCGAACTCCCGTCCGAGATCGGTGCGGTCCTGATGGCGGCCCATCAAGATGATCGTCTCCGCACCCAGCTCCTTCGACGCGAGCACGGCGGACAGCCCGACCGCACCGTCACCGATCACGGTGACGGTCTTACCCGGGCCGACCTGGCCCTGACGCGCCGCGTGGTAGCCGGTCAGGTAGACGTCGGACAGCGTCAGCAGCGACGGCATCAACGACTCGTCAGTACCCTCGGGGATCACGACTGCGGTCCCGTCGGCTTGCGGCACCAGCAGGAGCTCAGCCTGCATGGCCGACGGGGCTCCATCGAAGAAGCCGCCATTGACACACGAGGTAGTGAAGCCATCGCGGCAGAAGGAGCAGGTGCCGTCGGACCAGGCGAACGGCACGATCACCGTGTCGCCCGGCTTCAGGGTGGTGACCTCATCGCCGACCTCCTCGACGACGCCGATGGCCTCGTGGCCCATCCGCCGCCCCTCGGGAGTTTCCTCGAGGTCGTGGTACGGGTGCAGATCCGAGCCGCAGACGCACGCGTAGGTGACGCGGACCAGGGCGTCAGTCGGTGCGGAGATGGTCGGATCCGGGACGTCCTCAACGCGGACGTCGCCGGGCTTGTACATCAGCGTGGCCTTCATGGCTGTGCCGCTTTCGGTAGGGGTGTGCGGGGATCGGTCCGTGCCGTGGGGATAACGGTTGCGTTGGCGTCAGCCGCCGAAGACCTGCCTGGCGACGGTGATGGCCGTCATGGCCTTGGGCCAGCCGGCGTAGAAGGCGAGGTGGGTGATGGCCTCGACGAGCTCGGTTTCGGTCACGCCGTTCTTCCTGGCATGGTCGAGGTGAAAGGTCAGCTGGGCAGCGTCGCCGCCGGCGACGAGCGCCGCTACGGTGATGAGGCTGCGGTCCCGGGCGGCGAGCCCGGGGCGGTTCCAAACGTCCTCGAAGAGGACGTCGTCGGTCAGTTCGGCGAGCTTGGGTGCGATGTCGTTGATAACGCTGCGGCCGCCGCCGACTTGTCGGGGCTGCTGGCTCTGGTCGGTGATGGTCGGTTCTTCCTTGGTGGTCACGGTGGGCTACCACCCGTGAGCTGTTCCATAGAGTTGAGTTGCCATGCGCAGGTTGCTCAGAGGTTGGTCTGGGCTTCCAGGGCGTCGGGGTATCGGCCGCCTTGGACGTCGATCTTCGAGGACAACTCGTCGAGTTGGGCGAGCTCGTTTTCTGTCAGAACCACGTTGGCGGCGGCGAGGTTCTCCTCCAGGCGGTGCGGTTTGGTCGTGCCAGGGATGGGCACGATCCACGGCTGCTGAGCAAGTAGCCATGCCAGCGCGATCTGGCCTGGGGTCGTTCCGTTGTGGCTGGCGATCTTCTTGACCTCGTCCACCAGGGTCAGGTTGTGTTCCAACGCTTTGCCGGAGAATCGGGGGATCTGAGCCCGGAGGTCGTTGTCGGCGAAGGAGGTCGAGGTGTCGACGGCGCCGGTCAGGAAGCCCTTGCCGAGGGGACTGAACGGGACGAACCCGATGCCCAGCTCGGCGCAGACGCCGAGGACGTCGGTCTCAGGCCGGCGCCACCACAGGTTGTATTCGCTCTGGAGGGCTGTGACCGGTTGCACGGCGTGGGCTCGGCGGATGGTATCGGCAGCCGCCTCCGACATGCCAAAGTGCAGGATCTTTCCAGCATCGACCAGATCCTTCACCGCCCCGGCCATCTCCTCGATCGGCACGCCAGGGTTGACGCGATGCTGGTAGTAGAGGTCGATCACGTCCAACCCGAGCCGCCGCAGCGATCCCTCCACGGCACCGGCGATGTCCGCCGGACCCAGCATCCGCCCCCGAGGTCTGCGATTGTCCGGGTCGATGTCCTGCGCGAACTTCGTGGCGATCACCACCTCATCGGCGTACGGGGCAAGGGCCTCGCCGACGAGCTCCTCGTTGAGGTGCGGTCCGTAGATCTCGGCCGTATCGAAGAATGTGACACCAAGGTCGACGGCATGGTGCAGCAGGGCGAGCATGTCCTGCCGATCGGGGGTGGTGCTGTAGCCGCCGGTCATGGTCATGCAGCCCAGCCCGATAGCTGAGACTTCCAGACCGCTGGTTCCCAGCGTGCGTTTTTCCATGTGCTCTTCCTTTGGCGCCTCAGAGGCTGTTTCGCGCTGGTGAATAGGCAAATCTAGGGGCGTCACGGGGTCAGGTCTCGCACACCTCGGCTCGGTTGTCCATGACGTGGATCGTAAAGGGAAAGTCACCACGACTGGGATGCCCTGTTAGTACACGTCTCCATCCCGACTCGTCTGTTTGCCCTGTGGGATCGCTAACGAACTCGTCGTTGTATAGCGCTCTCTTGTCTCTCCAATGCCCGCGCCGGGCTCTGCGGCTGCTCTTTCCCCTTGTTTTGCATTCGGGCTGTGGAAGGACTGCCTTACCTACTGGGCGGTGTATCCCCCGTCGACGGGTAGGGCGACGCCGACGACGAAGCTGGCTCCGGGGCTGCACAGCCAAAGTACGGAGGCGGCGATCTCGTCGGGTCGGCCGAGGCGACCGATGGGCTGGTTCGCGGTGGCTTCGGCCAGGTCGAGCTCGCCCTTGTCGATCATGTCGGTCACCATGGGAGTCTCGAAGGTGCCAGGGCAGATCGCGTTGACGCGGATGCCGAGCGGGGCATACGACAGGGCTGCGCTGCTGGTCAGTCCGAGAACGCCGTGCTTGGACGCGTGGTAGGCCGCCCGACCGGGCAGGCCGACGAGCCCGCCAAGGGATGAGCAGTTCACGATAGCGCCGCTGCCCTGGGTCCGCATCTGGGCCAGCTCGTGCTTCATGCAGGCCCAGACGCCCCGCAGGTTCACGGCATTGACGCGGTCGAACGTGGCGGCGAGTTCGTCGGCGGGATCGCAGGGTGGGGCTTGGATGCCGGCATTGTTGAAGGCCATGTCGAGCCGGCCGTACGTGTCGACGGTCGTCTTGACCGCGGCGGCGACACTGTCCTCGTCGGTCACGTCGCATCGGACCCCAAGTACCGTGCCGCCCGCTTCAGTCAGGCTGGCGGTGGCGGCGTCCAGGGCGTCTTGGTTGATGTCGGCGAGGACAACGGCGGCGCCGGCCGCGGCGAACGCCTGGGCGGTGGCCAGACCCATGCCTGAGCTGCCGCCGGTGACGAACGCGACTCCGCCGGTGAAGTCGTAGGTCGGGTTCATGTGTGGGGTCTCCTGTCGAGAGGTGTGGTATGTCGGTCGGTTGTGCTGATCGTGTTAGGGCGGTGGAGGACTTCTATGGCGCGCCGATCTTCCGTCGTTCGGTCATGAAGCCTCTCGGATGCGCCCTGAGGCGACGCGGACCGCGCTGGCGATACGCTCACGTTAGGACGGCTTGACCACGGATTCGACGCCCGGTTCGGCCTCGGTGCGGTTATGCGTGGCGGCCCAGGACGCGAGGAGGTCGAGGGCGTGCGCGGATCGTGAGGCGGGTTCGGCGGCGTAGAAGGTGAGCGTGAGTCCTGGTTCGGAGATCATGTCCACGCTCTCGTAGGCCAAGGAGAGGTGCCCGACGTCGCGGTGGTGGTACCCCTTGGTCCCGGCTCCGTGGTAGCGCACGTCGTGCGCGCTCCATCTGCGGCGAAAGTCAGTGCTGCGGGTGGACAGTTCGCCGACCAGGTCGTGGAGCGCCTTGTCGTGGGGGTCTCTGCCGGCTTCAGTGTGCAGGATGGCGACGCAGGTGTCGGCGGCGCCGTCCCAATCCGCGTAGAAGTCGTGGGCGGCATCGAGGTCGAGGAAGGTGAACCGGACGAAGTTCGGCGGACCCTCCGAGGCCAGGTAGGTCGTCGAGGCGTAGACGGTGTCGTGCATGGCCCGACCCAGCAGGTTGGTCGCCAGCAGGTCCATCCGGCCGTTGCGCACAATGGCGGGGGCGGTGAACCGGTCGAGCACCCATTGCAGGCTGGGCGGGGCGGTCCACGTCTTGGGGGCGCGGCGTCGTGGTCGCATTCCCGCGGTAGTGCCGTCGGCTGCGTGCGCCAGCTGGAACAGGTGGGCCCGTTCGGCGTCGTCGAGCCGGAGAGCGCGGGCGACGGCGTCGAGCACCGACGCCGAGGCGCCGGCGATGGCTCCGCGTTCGAGTTTGGAGTAGTACTCGATGCTCACTCCCGCAAGGCTCGCGACCTCGCCGCGACGCAGTCCCGGCACGCGTCGGGAGCCGACCACTGGAAGTCCCGCCTCGTGCGGGGTGAGCTTGGCCCGCCGCGACGTCAAGAATTCGCGTACCTCAGCCCGGTTGTCCATTTCTCGACCGTATCCGGATTGGCCGGCGACCGGGACTCCCTATGGGTACACCCCTCCGCACTAGCCCCTTCATTCCGCTGACGCACCGCCGCCCTCTCACCACCCCTGTGGCAAGCGGGGGCGACGACGGCGCCCAACACCGCGGCAGGCCGTTGTCCTGCTTGAGCCTTCGGCTGGCCCCACCCCATTGAAGTGTGTACTCCGGGTGCACCCCCCAGCAGAGACTTCCTCAGCGCGAAGGGCCCTCCTAGCGTCTGAGTCATGACCACCACTCGCCGCCTCAGCGCACCGCGCCCCTGGAGTTGGACGTTGCCGCTGGTCCTGGCCGCGCTCACCGCCGCCGCTTCCTGCTCGGTTGACCCACGTTCAGAAGCACAGTCCACCGGCGCCACAGCAGCCCCAACCCCGACCCGATCCGGTCCGGCGGCCGGTTCGACGTCCTCGAGCTCGGCGCCAACTCAGCCTTCGGCCCCGAGGTCCACTCCGCCGGTGGCGTCGGGGGTGACGCCTGTCCGGGTCACCGTCGGCGGCCGCACCTTCGATGCTGAGCTGTACGACAACCCGACCGCAAACGACCTGGCCGACCAGCTACCGGTAACCGTGACCATGGACGACCTCCACGGGACGGAGAAGACCGGGGCACTCCCGCGCGCGCTGACCACCGATGGCGTCCCCCGCGGCTCCGACCCCGACGTCAACGAGATCGGCTACTACGCGCCCGGCCGTGACCTCGTCCTCTACTACGGAGACCAAGGGTACTTCGACGGCATCGTCCGGATCGGGCGCTTCGACGTGGACATCGCCAGCCTCGCCGACCAGCCCGACGGGGTCACCGTCACCGTCGAGCGGGCCTGAGAAGATGTCTGATCACGTCAAGGAGACGAACACCGCCCCGCGGCACACCGCTGATATTGCGTCGGACGCCGTCTCGCATGAGCGGTTCCCGCTCCGAGCGCTGCTGGTGTTTGCATTGCTGGGCTTTCTGCTCATCTCCACCGAGACCATGCCCGCCGGGGTCCTCCCCCAGATCGCCGCCGGGCTGCGCACCTCGGAGGGGGTGGCCGGCCAGCTCGTCACCGCCTACGCACTCGGCACCGTCCTGGTCACCATCCCCGCGATCGTCCTCACCCGCGAGTTCCGCCGCAAGCCGCTATTCCTAGTCGGGATCATCTGCTTCCTCCTGGCGAACACCGTCACCGCGGTGTCGCCCTACGTCGCCCTCTCCCTCGCCGCCCGTTTCGTGGCGGGAGGCCTGTCCGGGATGCTGTGGGGAATGCTGGCCGGCTACACCGTCAAGATCACGCCGCCGGCGTTGACCGGGCGTGCGTTGTCGCTCGTCGCCGGTGGGGCACCGGTCGGGATCGCGTTCGGCACACCGCTGGGGACATGGCTCGGTGTGACGTTCGGCTGGCGCTGGTCCTTCGGCGGCCTGGGCATTCTGACCGCCGTCGTTCTGGTGCTAGCGCTGTTTCTTGTGCCCGAGGCACCCGGCCAGCAGGTGACCGCACGCCTACCCCTGGCCCGGGTCTTCCGGATCCCCGGCGTCGCGCCGATCCTGTTCGTCATCTTTGCTTGGATGCTCGGCAACAGCACCACCTACACCTACATCGCCCCGTTCCTCAACGCCGCCGGGTCAGCGGTGTCTATCGAGATCCTCCTCGTGGTTTTCGGCATTGCCTCCATCGGCGGCATCGCGCTCACCGCCACCCTCGTCGACCGACGTCCACGCACCCTGGTCGTGGGATGCCTAGCCGGCTTCGCCGTCTCCGGAGTCGTTCTCCTCGTGGGCCACGAGTCACCGGCCGCCGTCTACGCCGCGATCGCGCTGTGGGGGCTCACGTTCGGTGGGGCGTCACCGCAGCTGCAACGGCCGTTGAGCGCGGTCAGTGCTGACGACGCTGACGTCGCCAACTCGTTCCTGCCCGTCGCCTTCAACCTCGCGATCTTCGCCGCCGGCATCCTGGGCGCCGTCCTGCTCGACACCGCGGGTGCGCTCGCCCTGCCGCTCACCATCAGCGCCTTCGGCCTCGTCGGACTGCTCGTCATCGTCGGGTTCCGCGGCTCCGTCTATCCGACGAGGCCGTAAGCAACCACAGGGACCCCGCTCGACCCCCATCAGTTTCCGGTCCATCCAACCACCTGAAGGAACCGGAACATGATCACCACCCTGAAGGAGTCACCGCTCATCCTCCTGCTCACCCTTGCCCTCGCGGGTGCGTTCCTGGTCGCCGGCGGCCGGTCCAGCGACGCGCACCCCCGTACGTCACAGCTCATCGGGACCTGGCGGATGACCTCGTTGGAGCTCGGCGCCCCGGCAACCTCCAGCCGGTCCCCTACTCCGGCGAGATCAGCCTCACCAAGGCCAGGACGGTGTCGGTCCAGGGCATGAACCCGGGTCCCGACGCCGCGGACACCCCCTACACGCGCAACGGCTACGAGGCCTACTACGGAACCGGCGACGTGAACCGGCGCGCCGGGACGTTCGTCATGACCGTCGAGTCGGCCCTCATCCGAGACCTCATCGGGGAGCAGCTCCCACGCGCCTACCAGGCGACGCGAACCACGCTTATCCTCACACCGACCGACCCCGCCGGCGGCTTCCGCGCCACCTACGAGCGGATTTGATCCCCACGAATCGAGCAGGCGGCGACCCGCCCCGTCGCCCGCCGCCGAGGGAGCCAACGTGGTCAAGACCGACCCCGCAGGAGCAGCCCGTTGAGACAGTTCCCTGCTCATCGAGCAGGGTGGAACAACCAACCCGGATCATGCTCACGCTCGTGCCGTCAGAGGCGATGACTGGGCCCCACACTCGGCTTCGCCGTCTGAGGAATCCGGCACGATACGACGTCGCTGGCAGCAACCAGCTAGCCTCCCGGGCCGCGGCCGCCTCCGTTGCGGCCGCCTCGCGACCGCTCCCGGTGTACTGACCGGCCGTGACGGTGCCGGTCTTGGTGAGTCCGCTGACCGTCCCGCCGGTAGAGAACCCGGTTGCACCGCCGGCGTCGCCGACGTACAGGTCGTAGCTCTCACCACTGGTGATGCCCTCAGCGGCGACGATGAGGGACGAGGTCGTCTGCGGCACGGTGTAGCGCGCGACGACCGTGCCCGAGGAGCCGACGACGGCGACCGCCTGCCCGGCCTGGGCCGGGGTCGTGAGGGTGGCAGCCACCCACCCTTCGCTCGAGTCGGCCGCTGGCGCCGCTGACGTTCCACCGAGCGCGACCAGGGTCCCCCCGGTGATCGGGAAGGCGCCGTTGACGTCCAACGTCCCGGTGCCGCCGCCACCGCCGGCAGCAGCCTCGACGACGGTGGTGCCGCCGGTGATCGTGGCCGACCCGTTGGAGTCGAGACCGTCACCATGGGAAGCGGTGACGTGGAGGTTGCCACCGCTGATGGTGAGCAGGACCCCTTCCTGGGCCTCCTCGCCGCCGCCGGCGGTCTGCCCGTTGGTGGCGTTGACGCCGTCGTCCTCGGCCGTGACATCGACTGTGCCGCCGGCGATGGTGATCTGGGCCCCCTCGAGGCCCTCCTCGGACTTCTCGATGGTGAGCTTCCCGTCGGCCACGTTGACGGCACCGACGGCGTCGACACCATCGTCCCCGGCGGAGACCGTCACGCTGCCGTGGTCGATTTGGACCACACCGAGCTCGCCGGCCGTGTCGTTGTCGGACTTCAGCCCGTCGCCTCCGGCGGTGACGTTGATGGTGCCGCCCTCGGTGACGAGGTAGTCCTTGCCCCGGATGCCGTCGTCCTTCGCAGCGACCTCGATGGTGCCGGAGAGGATGACGAGTCCGTCCTTGCTGGCGATTCCGTCGTTGCTGTTGCCGACGACCTTCAACGTGCCCGAGCCGGCGACCGTGAGATCGGCCATGGAGAACAGGGTGGCGGTAGGAGCGTCGGTCTTGTCGTCGTCCCCGCCGGAGGCCGCCGAATCGGCCAACGTGTTCGCAGTGCCGTCAGCCAGGACGACAACAGCCTCGTCAGCCGCGGTGACCACGAGCGGAGAGCTTGACCCAGAGGTGATGTCGGCGTCATCCAGGTCCACGATCACTTTGCCCTCGCCGGTGCTGTTCACCACCAGCTGCCCGTCGGCCAGAGTTCCCGACACGATGTAGGTGCCGGCTCGGGTGACCGTGACGATGTCACCGTTCAGCGTGGCGCCGCCGCCGTCGATCGCCGTGGCTCCGTCGGCAAGGGCGATGGTCGTGGCCCCGCTGGTGGCGTAGTCCCCGTCGTTGGCGTCGGCGTGCGTGTCGGCTGGCACAGCGATGGTGCCTGCCGCCACCGACGCACCGTTGGACGGGCTGCTGGACGTGCCGTTGCTGTCCGCTTGAGCGGGATCGGTCGGGCTGCTCGTGATGCAGGCCGACATCCCAGCGAGGGCAACCATTATGACGGCAGCAGCCAGCTTCAGCTTGAGCTTGTCAACGGAATCACGGACTTCTCCTGATCGAGGGGCTTTCGTGGTCCAGCCGAGCCGGCGTACGCGGCGGTGGTTGGGAGCTCAAGTACGCCTGATGACCTCGTGCTGCGCCGTCGGTGGGGCTGTGATTCGGCTGTGAAGCGCACCGGGCCGTGGTGGCCGCATGCCTGGGCGAGTCCCGAGACCAGGCGATGACGCCGACGACGACGCCGAGGAGCATCGACCCCAGGACTTCGCTGGGCCGGTGCCATTGGAGCACGACGGTCGCGAGCCCGGTGAGAACAACGGCGGGGACCGCAGGCAACAATGCGCACCACCGCCACCGACCGGAGGGCGTCACCAGCATCAGCGCCACCGTCAGCCCGGTCACGGCAGCGACGTGGCCACTGGGGAACGAGTTCGCGAGGGCGTCGATGGTGAGGTCCGGCCGGGTCAGGGCGAGCTTGAGCACCTCGGCGCCGACCAGGACGACAGCGCCCCCTGATGCGCCCAGGGCCGCCGCGCGGAGACCGCGAACCAGGGCGGTGAGGGCAGCGATAACGAGCCCGACCAGCAGCACGCTGGTGGCCGAGATCATGGTGAGCAGTGCGTGCGCCCAGTGGTCCGAGACGACGACGGTCGCCGTCCAGCGCATCGCGGCGTCGTCCAGTTGCTGACCGGTGGAGGTGCCGACGGCACCGACATAGAGCGCAGCGAAAGCGATGGCGGCCGCAGCCGCCGGGGAGAGACGGACGCGGGGCGCCGAAAGCGGTGTCACCGCCAGGGTGGTCACCGGATGGCCAGTGGCTGCGCGGTGGGTGTCGGTAGCGCGGCGTCAGTCCGTGCCGGTCGTCGGATGCCCGGGTTGAACACGAACCGTCGCTGGACCAGGAAGCTCGCCGCGAACAGCAGCAGCTCGGTCGCGATCTTGGCAGCGAGCACCGAGCCGAACGCGGCGCTCAGCACCTCTAGCACGATGACGTTCAGCGCCAGCAGCGCGGCCGCCAGTCCGGCGTAGCGTACCCACGACTTGCCTCCAGACCCGGCGAAGACGAAGCGTCGGTTCACAGCGTAGTTGACGGCAGCGCTGAGCAGCCGCGCGCCGACCGCTGAGCTGGCCAGGCTGCCCGTCAGCGCGACCAGGCCGAGCAGCGCGATCGTGTCGACGACGAATCCGAGCAGCGATGAGGCGGCGAAGACCAGCAGGGGGGCTAGCACCCGAACGGAGTCTCGGATGGGCCGGAAGTGGGAGGACGCGTTGTGGTCGAGGTAGACGGTAGCGATCTCGACTTCGGCAACTGCGAGCTGTTCTCGAGCCGCCCGGACCAGGAGCCGCAGCTCGTACTCGAAACGATCGCCCTTCACGTCCTCCAGCCAGGGCAGCATGCGGGCGGGATAGGCCCGCAGTCCTGTTTGGGTGTCGCTCAGGGAAAGTCCGGTGGCGACAGCGAAGGCGGCGGCGGTGACCCGGTTGCCGAACCGGCTGCGGGCTGGCACCTCGCCGACGAGGCGACGTGTGCCGAGGACCATGGCGCTGTCGTCGTCGCTGAGCCGGGCCGCGACCGCTTCGATGTCCACAGATCGGTGTTGCCCATCACTGTCGGCGCAGACCACCGATTCGCCCGGGTGATGCGTACGCGCGTGGGCGAACCCGGCGCGGAGCGCGCGACCCTTGCCCTGGTTGAAGGGCAACGTCATCACCTCCGCGCCGGCGGCTCGGGCCGCGGCGAACTGGTCAACGTAACCCGGGCCGCTGCCGTCGTCGACGACGAGCACGGTGTGGTGGCGGAGCTGGTTGACGAGATCGGCCAGAGCCGGCCGGGCTCGTACGCGGGAATCAGGATGATCATCGGAGGCTCGCCACTCAGCCGGCAACGTAGATGATGTCGCTGGTGCCGCGTTCCTCGCCGCGGCCCAACGGATTGTTGACGAGGTCGCCCGAGAAGATCATCGTCGACGATCCGCCACCGTCGAGGTTGTAGGCGACCTGCGCCCCGTGGTCCACGAAGATCTGCGCGAACTCGGACATGGTGACACCGCGGCTGTAATTCGCACTGCGACCGTCCACGACGATGAACAACAACCGGTTGGCCGTCACCATCCCGACGCCGGTCCGAGGCTGGCGGCCCTGGACCGAGTGGTTCCCGAAGTTCGTATCGATCTCGACGTCGTCGACGCCGGGTATGACGGCGTTATTGTCGACCAGGCCGGGCCCGAACGACAGCGTGTTCCAGACTCCGTCGGCGACCAGCGCCGCGGCTGTGGTGGCGGTCTCGTCGTACAGCTCAACGCGGCCGTCGGTGTAGAAAGCCAGCCCTTGCCGGCCACCCTCGTCGCGGAACACCACGCCGTTGCGGATCACCATCCCGGTGTCGCGGAAACCGTAGTAGTCACCGTTGACGGCCAACACCGCGCCGACGTCCCCAGCGATGGTCGATGGGTTGGCGATGATGTTTTGCCCGAACTCGTCCTGAGCGAAAGCCGACCGCACCACAGTCGCGTCGCTCACCGTCACGTCGGCGACGAAGTAGGTCAGCCGATCGCTGCCCGTGCCCGACGTCACGGTGGTGATCGCGATCGAAGCAGTATCGCTGGCGTACGTCGTAGCCGTGCTGGTGGCGGCCTTCGTCCCGGTGCCCGAGGCCCCGGCCGTCGTCGTGCCTGACTCCAGCGTGGACGCGTGAGCGACCTGGACGTCGTCGATCAGGTAGCGGTTGGCAGCCCAGACGCTCGTGCCGCCGAGAGCGGCCAGAGTTCCGAGACCGCCACCAAGCAGAGTGCGACGGCTGACCCTGCGCTCACCGGTCCGAGAGGTTGATGGACTCATGCCGACCAGTGAAAGGGTTGGCTCTGTGCCCCCGCTGTGCGCCGGCTCTCCCCTGCCGATGAGTCCGGTTCACAGCAACAACGTCACCGGTTGCGCCAAGCCTGCGCAGCGGTCAGCCACCGGCCCCGGACCCGTCTGGTCCGAGGCGGCACCGGCGGATCAGGTGGCGACGTGGCGTCCGAGCAGGCTGAGGTCGGCCGAGCTCAACCGGGAGGGCTGGGTGTTGGCCTGGTGCCAGTAGGGGTACAGGAGCGGCACGCCACTGACCGCGTCCAAGCGGTCCACCTCGGCACCCGACAGGGCGAGGTCGGCGGCCGCGAGGTTGTCACGCAACTGCTCCTCGGTCCGGGCGCCGACGATGACCGAGGTGATCGCCGGCTTGGCCAACGTGTAGGCGAGGGCGACCTGGGCGGCCGAGACGCCGTAGCCATCGCCGATCTCTACCAGTGCGTCGACGGTGTCGTAGAGCCGCTCCTCGTCGTTGACCGGGGGCTCGGTCCAGCCCTCGAACCGGCGCGAACCCTCCGGGGCGTCCTGCCCACGGCGGTACTTCCCCGACAGCAGTCCGCCGGCGAGGGGGCTCCACACCAAAACGCCCAACCCCTCCTCGATGGCGATCGGGATCAGCTCGTTTTCCGCATCCCGGGCCTGCAACGAGTAGTAGATCTGCTGACTCACGTAGGACTCCCAACCGCGGAGGTCGGAGATCCACAGCGCCTTCATCAGCTGCCGGGCCGTGTAGTTCGACGAGCCGATATAGCGGACCTTGCCCGACTGCACCAGCGCGTCGAGGGCCGACAGGGTTTCCTCCTGCGGGGTCAGCCCATCCCACTCGTGCACCTGGTAGAGGTCGATGTAGTCGGTGCCCAGCCGGCGCAGGCTGGCCTCCACCCCGCGGATGATGTGGTGCCGCGACAGCCCGTCGTCGTTGGGGCCTTCGCCCATCGCTCCGCGCACCTTGGTGGCCAGCAAGACCTGGTCACGGTCCGTGCCCAGCGCCTCGCCGAGGATCTCTTCGGACAGCCCGTTCGAATAGATGTCGGCCGTATCGATCAGGTTGACCCCAGCTTCGCGACAGATCTCGATCTGGCGCCGGGCGTCCTCGACACCGAGATGTCCGACCGGGCTGGCCCATCCTGTGCCACCGAACCCCATCGTGCCCAACGTGATGGTCGAGACCTTCAGGCCCGACCGGCCCAGCTGCCTGTATTGCATATCCGTGTGCTCCTCGACGTTCGCCGCTTGATCTGCTGACCCGTACCCATGAGATCGGTCGAGTCCAGGGACCGAGCCTAGATTGCGCTCCGGGCGCTCGCTCACCCGGCCCCAGCAAGAGCATCGTCGTCCTGATTCCGCCTCAGGACGCGATGGACCGGGACGGGGTCGACACCTGGATGCCGGACTCAGCGAAGCGTGGCGGTGTCGATCACGAAGCGGTAGCGCACGTCACTGTCGACGACGCGATCCCAGGCCTCGTTGATCTTGTCCGCGCCGATGACCTCGATCTCGGCCCCCAGGCCGTGCTCGGCGCAGAAGTCGAGCATCTCCTGAGTCTCGGGAATGCCTCCGATGCTCGACCCGGCCAAGCTCCGACGGCCGGGCATCAACGAGAACGCCCTGACCGACATCGGGTGCTCAGGAGCGCCGACCTCGACCAGGGTGCCGTCGACGGCGAGCAGGCTCATGAAGGCGTCAAGATCGAGGTTGGCCGAGACGGTGTTGACGATCAGGTCGAAGGTTCCGGCCAGCTGCTCGAAGGTGGTGGGATCACTGGTGGCGTAGTAGTGGTCGGCACCCAGGCGGAGCCCATCCTCCTGCTTCTTCAGCGACTGGCTGAGCACGGTCACGTCGGCGCCCAGCGCGTGAGCGATCTTGACCCCCATGTGGCCTAGTCCTCCGAGGCCCACGATGGCCACCTTCTTGCCGGGACCGGCATTCCAGTGCCGCAGCGGGGAGTACAAGGTGATGCCGGCACACAGCAGCGGGGCGGCCTCGTCCAGGGCGATGCCCTCGGGAATACGCAGGGCGAAATCCTGGTCGACGACGATGTGCGTCGAGTATCCGCCGGCGGTGGGCTTGCCATCACGACCAACGCCCCCGTACGTGCCGATGTTTCCGTTCAGGCAGTACTGCTCGAGGCCCCTCTGGCAGCTGTCACACTCGCGGCAGGAGTCGACCAGGCAGCCGACACCCACCCGGTCGCCGGCCGCGTGCTTGTCGACGGCCGACCCCACGTCTGCAACGACGCCGGCGATCTCGTGACCGACGACGATCGGCCAGCCGGGGTCGCCCCACTCACCACGTGCGGTGTGGATGTCAGAGTGGCAGATGCCGGCGAACTTGATCTCGATCAAGATGTCACGCGGACCGAGGTCACGTCGCTCGATCGTTGTGGGCTCCAGCGGAGCGGTGGCGCTCGGCGCGGCGTAGGCGGGCACGGTCAGCATGGGTGGTCTCCTCGGTTGCGATGACACAGCGGGCCGCGGGAGACCGGAGGGAGGAGCATCGGTCGTCCTCCGCACCCGGTGCGGCGACACTGTCGCCGCTGGCCTCAATCATCGACCACCGCGGCCTCGGTGCCCGCCAGCCTAGCGCGCCGGTCGCCCTTGGAACTTGGGGGGCAGTGCGCGGGCTGAGCTGAGGGGGCGGAAACCGCGGAACACGCGGCTGAGCCTGTCGAGGCGCCCGATGCCTTGGATCCGGCTCTCGGAGACCTCATCTAGCCCCAATACCGTTCAGTTAGTGTCGTAGGACTTGGTACGTGGGGCGGTCGTGGGGTTGGGGCCAGTCGGCGTGGTGGGCGCGTTTGACCTGCCATTTCGGCATCTTGCGTTTGATCACCCGCGGAGATGCTCGGGGTCGTCGGGCCGGGAGAAGCCGGGCGATGAGGCGTCGCAGGAACATCGGCCAGTGATGCTCGGTGGCCGGGTCAGGGGGGAAAATCGCCCGTGTGGGCGATGGTGGCCCGGGCGATCCGCAGGGCGGTGACGAAGCTGGCCCGGTCTGGGTCATGACCGGCGTGGACGGCCGCCTGCGCCATCAGGGACCGGATCGCGTAGTGGCAGCACAGGTGGCCCCAGATCTCCTGCCGCACCAGGTCCGGTGATTTGGACCGCAGCACGGTCCGCGGTCCGCGTTGGTGGGTCTTCAGCTCGTCGAAGGCCAGCTCGATCTCCCACCGGCGGGCGTAGGCGGCGGCCAGGTCCGAGGCTGACGCCTCGGCCGGGTCGAGGATGGTGGTGAACAGCCGGTAGCCGGCCGGATGGTCGCGGCCATCCTCGATCCGGTAGTCGATCACCCGGACCGTCATCGGCGGCAGGGCCCGCTCCGCGGCTCCGGTCGAGCGGCGCAGCTCGGCCAGCCAGGACCCGTCGGCCAGGTCCTCCAGATAGGTCGGCTGCGGGCCGGCTCGATCGGTGCGGATCCGCCACAACAGGTCAGCCCCCGTCTCGATCGCCTTACGCCACAACGCATACGAGAAGATTCCCCGGTCAGCCATCAACAGCATCCCCGGCTCCAGCCGCGGCAACAGCTGCTCGACCATGGCCGGTTCGCCGGTCGCCAGCCCTCCGACCACCGCAGCGAACATGGCGTGCGTTCCGCACTCGGCCAGCGCCACCACCCGCGCCTGCGGGAACGCCGCCCGCTCACCCTTGTTCACCCCCGGCCGGCCGAAGAACGCCTCGTTCTCCGTCGTGTCCGCCACATCCAGACACGTCCCGTCGACCGCCACCAGCCGACGACCGGCCAACCAGCCCGCCACCGTCTCCCCAGCCTGGGGTGCGACACCGATCGGCCGGGCCACCCGCTGAAATAGCGCCTCCAACGGCTTCGGACCCAGCCGGGCCCGGGCCTGGAAGATCGCCGACTTACTCGGCAAGCTGTAACGGTCCTCCCAGCCCGAGGTCCAGGCCAGCCCGTCGGTCAACTGCGCCAGCACATCCTCATACGAACCGTCGGAGTACAGCGCCATCCCGATCGCGAAGTACGCCATCACCCGCGCCGGCAAGCTCCGACTCCGCACCTCGGTCCGACCCGCCTCAGCGATCACCTCATCGACCAGACCCGGCGGGAACACCCGCATCAAGACCCCCACCGACACCAGATCCGACAACCGACGATCCGACTCCGGCTTCACCCACCCCGCACGCGGCATGCCACCAAACTACACCGATGTAGTCTTAACTGAACGGTATTGCATCTAGCCCAGGCCATTGGCGCGCTCGGCGATGGCCGTCTTGATGGCAGCACCGGCCCAGTCGCCGTCGCACAGGGACTTGGCCCTCGTCTGAATCGCCCTCTTCGCGATGACGTCGTGGGGCTGGACGACTGCGGACAATCTGCCGGATGCCTCCAACAGCGACACCAGGGCGGCGGTCCGCTCGGTCGGCTGCGCACCACCGAGCAGGCAGGACTGCAGCCGACGCCGGATCTCGTCCTTGGGTTCCCGGTCGGCGATCGGCCAGCGTCGCAGCCTGAGCAGGTCGGTGGTGCTCTCGACCAGCACTCCCGCGGTGACCAGCCGCTGCACCAGCCGTTCGAGCAGTCCCTTCGTGACCCGGGTTGGGTGAGATGTCACTGACGAGGCTGCTGATGTGGACGCCCTCCTTCTCCTCGACCGTCTGCAGTGCCCGGTCGAGCTCAATGTCGTCGGTGGGCTCGGTGCTGATCACTGAGATTCGACCGCGGTCGCGCCGGCTTGCGCTCTGAGGGGCGACGGCGATCCGTTCCATCAAGGCCAGCTCGACCAACAGGGCTGCCCCCAGTGGAGGCCCGTACCTGTCGAAGGACAACGTTCTCTTGCCGGATTCGCTGTCCAACATGAGCAGCACGAACTCCTCAGCGAGCAGCATCGGACCACGGTAGTCCGAAATGGACGATCACGCGCTCGACGGCCGGGTCCATCTCCACGCCCAGACGACGCCGACCTCAGGGTCCTCCTGGTCACCGGTGTGCTCGAAGCCGAGCGACGCGAGCACGCCCGTCGAAGGGTTCGGTCCTGCCTGCGTGTGAGCGATGACGTGATCGACCTCGCCACTGGCGACCGCACGCTCCACCAGTGCCCGGGCTGCGGCCGCGCCGAGACCTCGACCCCGAAACTCCGGGGCGATCTCATAGCCGATCTCGACGGTGCGCTGTGAAGGCGGAGCCGCGAAGCCTCCGGAGCCGAGGAGCTGTCCGGTCGCGGGCTCGACGAAGAACTGCATCGACCACGAGCGGTCAGCTTCGGACGCGGTCTGAAGGTGCGCCAAGGTGAAGCCGATGGCTTCGGGGAACTCGGGCCATCCGTCCGGGACAGCGGAGCCGACCAGCTCGCCGAACAACGCTCGGCTGTGGTTCAGCGCGTCCAGCAACGGTTCGGTTGCCGCGAGAAGACTGACCTGTGGATGGGTCGACACACGAAACTCCAACGGTGATGACAAGCCTGCACGTCCTCGAGACGTCGGGTGGCGACCCACCATCCGTCACGGGCAGTCAAGAAGGTGCACCGACATCTCGACCCACCACCTTTCCACGTTGGGCTCGCTCGCGACAGCTGCCCGTACGTCGACCTGCTTGCGGATGGTCCGTGCTGGCACAGCGGCCCGGTCCGCCTAGTCTTGGAACGGTGAGCCACGAGCTGGACGAGGGGCCGTTCTTTCACGGCACGAAGGCCGATCTGCAGGCAGGCGACTTATTGACGGCGGGCTTCCGGTCGAACTATCGACCCGAGGTCGTGATGAACCACATCTACTTCACCGCTCTCCGCGACGGCGCCGGACTCGCGGCGGAGCTCGCGGCCGGCGACGGCGTTCCGCGGGTCTACGCCGTGGAGCCGACTGGAGCGTACGAGAACGACCCGAACGTGACCGACAAGAAGTTCCCCGGCAACCCCACGCGGTCCTACCGCAGCACGGCCCCTCTCAAGGTGGTCGGCGAAGTCACCGACTGGACCCGGCTGACGCCCGAGGCCCTCCAGATCTGGAAGGAACGCCTCGCGACGCTCCTCGTGCACGAGCGTGGCGAGATCATCAACTAGTGGTCGCCCGGTCGGCGGCACCACCGATCACACCTCCCACCGCACACAAGCCGGCCGCCAGCAGGATCACCACGGTCGGGGCGAGGGCCTCGCGCAACAGCCCGAACAGGGCTGACCCGGCTGACTGCCCCAGAGCCAGGGCGATGAACAGGACCGAGGTGGCCGCCCCGGCGGTGCCGGGGGCCACCCGCCGAGCCCACAGGATGAGGACACCGGTCAACGAGATATAGGTACCGCCGAAGGCAACCATGGCGGCGATGGCCAAGACATCGCCGGCGGTGGCCACGGCGGCACCGAGCACGAGGACGGCCGCGGCCGTCCCGACGGCCAGCCAGCACCAGGCGCTCGCGACGCCCACACGAGCCGCGAACTTGCCGGTCAGACCGGCGGTCAGGCCACCGGCGCCGGCAGCTATCCACAGTGCCCCGGCGCCGCCGGAGCCGACCGCACCGGCCCCGGTGACCAGGACGGGGCCGAAGGTCCAGACCAGAGCGGACCCGGCGCCGGTGATGCCCGCGGCGACGGCAGGCAGGATCAGCGCTGAACGCGAGGCATGAGGACCCGTCCGGAAGCGGTCCTGGGGCGGGGCAACGGTCCCTCGGCGCCGGCGGGACAGCCGCCAGCAGGCTGCAGCGACCAGCCCGCTGAAGGCGGCCATCAGGAGCCAGGCCGACTCGCTTCCTACGGGGAGCAGGGCGATCAGTCCGACGGCGACGAGTCCGATTGCGCTGCCCGAGTTGGCGATCGACTGGGCCGTCGCGGACCGATCCGGTGCGACAGCAGCATCGATGATCGGCACCAGAGCAGCAGAAGCTAGCCCGCCGCTCATGCCGCCCACGGCCACCGCAGCGAGGAAGAGGATCGGGTGGTTGGCCACGGCCACCCCGGCACAGCCCAAGACGGCGGTGGCTCCCGCCAGCACCAGACCCGTACGAGGTCGACGGTCGACGAATCGCGTCGCGGCAGCAGCGGCGACGCAATAGGAGGCGAACTGGGTTGTTCCGGCCCAGTCCAGCACCCCGGTCAGCGCACTCCGCCCCGCCGCCAGCCGTGGACCGAAGAGGCCCACGCCGAACCGCGCCATGCCGTAGGCCGAGGCGACCATCAGCAGGCCGGTGACGGCCAGCATCATCTCGGTGGCTCGCGGACTCAGATTGCCCATCCTGATCGCCGTAGAACGCTCGCTTCGCATAACGATCGTTATAGTATCGGGGTGGTGACATCGAAAGACCCTCGCGAGCGAATTCTCGACGCGGCCGAGGACCTCTTCTTCAGCAACGGCATCACCGGGACCGGCGTGGACAGAGTCGCGGGCCAGGCCGACGTCGCCATCGCCACGCTCTACAAGTACGCCGGAAACAAGGACAGCCTGCTGCGGGACGTGCTGGACCGTCGACTGAACCTGTGGGTCGACCACTGGGATGCCGCCATCGCGGCGGCCTCGACCCCAGAAGACCGGCTAATGGCGCTCTTCGACGCGTTCGTCACGTTCCGGGCCGCGGCCCGATCCACGCAGTGGTGCGCCTTCTTGGCCACTGCCTCGGAGCGGCCACGCAACGAGTCGCGTGCCGTCGACGCCCTGGTCGACCGCGACACCGAGCTGGCCGTCGTACGGCTTCGCCAGCTCGCGTCAGCGCTGCCGGTCCCCGACCCGCAAGCTCTGGCTGCCGGCATGCTTCTCATCTACAACGGGCTGCTGGCCAGCCTCCTGCGCGGGTCTCCTACGGGCCAGGTCGAGACGGCACGGAGCCTGGCTCGCCTGCTCATCGCGACCGCGATCGAGCGTGCCGATGACGCCGCCCAGGAGCCACTTCAGTAGCGGGCAGTCGTTGTCAGCGCTCCGACGAAGCGGTGCAGCAGGTGGATGCCGTGCTCAGACCGGGTGAGGCCACAGACCGTGCACGGATGGTCACAAGGCGTGACGAGAGACATCGAACTTCCTTCACTTGCCGGCGACTCCCCCGAGATCGACAGCCGGAAGAGTAGCGGGCTCCTGTTTCAGCCAGGTGAATCGCCGCGCGGGCGGGCTGAGAAGATCGAACACTGCATCGGACAACACATCCACCACAGCTCACGAAGGACCAACCATGGCCACCGGCTCCTCCCCCGCTCCCGCCCTGATCGATCGACTGGCCCACGTCGACACCACGTCGCTGGTCGACGCGGGCCGCGAGCTGCGGGTGCTGCCGCTGGCCTTGCGCCCCGTACGCCGCGGGCTCCGGATGGTCGGCCGGGCCCTGACGGTCGACGCCCAGGCCGACCTGATGTCCGTGATCGCCGGACTGCACCAGGCTGGACCGGGCGACGTGCTCGTGGTGGCGGCAGGCACGGACGAGCACGCCGTCGCCGGTGAGCTGTTCGCCAGCGAAGCACTCCGTCGCGGCCTGGCCGGCATCGTGATCGACGGACGGTGCCGCGACAGTCGTACGCTGGCCCAGCTCGACCTGCCGGTGTTCGCCCGGGGAGTCGCGCCCAGCGCCTGCCCGGCCCGAGCGGTCCCGGTCACCCAGGTGCCGATCACGGTCGGCTCGGTGACGGTCCGACCCGGCGACCTGGTCATCGGGGACGACGACGGTGTGGTCGTGGCCACCGTGGAGGAGGTCGAGGCGGTGATCGAGGCCGCGGAGATCATCCAACGCCGGGAGACGGCTCTCCGCTCCGCGATCGAGGCGGGCACCTCACTCTTCGAGAGCCTCAACTACGCCGATCACGTCGCGGCGCTGCGAGCCGGTCGTCCCAGCTCGCTCCGCCTCTCCTGACCTGCCGACCCGCCTGGAGGTCACCATCACCATCTCCTACGCCAGCCGCATGAGCCGGATCCAACCGTCGGCCATCCGCGAGCTGCTCCGGCTCGGCACCGACCCCGAGATCATCTCCTTCGGTGGCGGCTACCCCGATCCGACCCTGTTCCCGATCGCCGAACTGGCTCAGGTCTACGCCGACATCCTGGTGCCCGAGCGCGCCGCGGCGTTGCAGTACACCGCCTCCATCGGGCTGCCGCTGCTCCGCGCCCAGGTCGCCGGGCGGCTGAGCCGCGACGGCATGCCCAGCGAGGCCGACGACGTTCTCATCATCCAAGGCGGGCAGCAGGGCCTCGATCTGGCCGCCAAGCTGGTGGTCGATCCCGGCGACATGATCATCACCGAGAACCCGACCTTCCTGGGCGCCCTGCTCGCGTTCAACCCGTACGAGCCGACCTATGCCGCGGTGCGGATGGACGAGCACGGTATGGACACCGACGATCTCGAACGGGTGCTGTCTCGTCACCCCGACGCCAAGATGGTCTACACCGTGCCGGACTTCCAGAACCCGACCGGCATCACGATGAGCCTGGACCGGCGGCGACGGCTGATCGAGCTCGCCAACGCGTACGGGCTGCTGGTCGTGGAGGACACGCCCTATCGAGCTCTGCGGTACGCGGGCGCGCAGCTGCCGACCCTGAGGAGCCTGGACACCGAGGGCCGAGTTCTGCACCTGGGCAGCTTCTCCAAGATCTTGGCGCCCGGTCTTCGGCTGGGCTGGGCCGTGGCCGGCGCCGAGATCCTCGACAAGCTCGCCTTGCTCAAGCTGGCTGCCGACACCCAGAACAGCACGCTGAACATGACCGCCACCTCCGACTACCTCAGCCGCTACGACATCGACGCCCACCTGGAGCGCGCGCTGCCGGTCTACCGGCACAAGCGGGATCTGATGCTGGCCACCATGGCGGAGACGTTCCCGGACGACGTGCAGCGGACCGAGCCCGATGGCGGGCTCTTCATCTGGTTGACCCTGCCCGGCGGGTTCGACGCGACCGCGTTCATGGCCGAGGTGCTGCTCCCGGAGGCGAAGGTGGCCTACGTGCCCGGTGCCACCTTCTTCCCCGTGGAGCAGCAGCCCCACCACGCCCGGCTCAGCTTCTCCGGCGTGCCCGACGAACGGCTGGTGCGTGGGGTCACCGAGCTCGGCCGGCTGCTGCACCGCCGGCAGGCCCGCGACGTACGGTTGGGGCCGTGAGTCAGCTCGAGGGCCATCTGCTGTTGGCGCTGTCGGTATTGGTCGGTTCAGCGATTCCCTTCATCCCCACCGGGGAGATGGTCAGTGGAGCAGCCGCGTACGCCGCCCACTCCCGGCTCAACCTGCTGCTGATCTTCGTGATCACCTGGGTGTGCTCGGTGCTCGGTGACACCGTGATGCTCGCCGAGGCCCGGCTGGGGGCTCGTCGACTCCGCCCCTGGCTGGCCCGACGGAAGTTCGCCGGGCGGGTGGCCCAAGCCCAGGACGGGCTGACCAAGAACGCCTTCAACGCGATCGTCACTGGGCGGCTGATCCCCGGCGGGCGGACACCGATCATCGTGGCCCTCGGGTTGTCGCGGTTCTCCTTCCGCCGCTTCATGCTCTTCGACCTGGTGGCCTGTGCGCTGTGGGCCGGGATCTACTCCACCGTGGGCTCGATCGGTGGCCGGATCGCTCACCACCCGGTCTGGGCCATGGTGATCGCCGTCGCCTTTGCGGTCTCGATGGGCACGCTCGTGCAGCAGATCCGCCGGCTGTGGGCGTGGCACCGGGGCCGGGCGACGGCCACCGAGCAGGTGACGTCCGGCAGCCGTTGACGCCCGGTCGCTAGCGCCTGGTGGACAAGACAAATCTGGCGCAGTCGCGACTTGTGCGACTGCGCCAGACCTGAGATCGGAAGCGAGCTCCGCCCTACTTGACGCCACCTGCCGTGAGGCCGGCGACGATACGGCGCTGGAAGATCAGCACCGCGATCAGCAGCGGAACGGTCACGATCACACCGGCGGCCATGATGGTGCCGTACGGGGTGTCGAAACCGGTGGTGCCGGTGAACTTGCTGATCGCCACGGTCGCCGTCTGACGATCGTTGTTGGTCAGGAAGGTCAGCGCCACCAGGAACTCATTCCAGGAGCCGATGAACACGATGATCGCCGTGGTGAACACACCGGGTGCCGCCAGCGGCAAGATCACCTTGCGGAAGGCCACGGCCGGCGTGCAGCCGTCCACCATGGCCGCCTGCTCCAGCTCCACCGGCATCTGCTTGAAGAACGCCGTCAGGTTCCACACCGCGAGGGGCAAGCCGAAGCTCAACCCGGGCACGATGACGGCCTGATAGGTGTTGATCCAGTTCGGGAACCATTCGAACGGCTCCGTCGAGGAGAACATCTTCAGCAGCGGCGGGATCAAGATGATCAGCGGGAACATCGAGCACGCCATGATGATCCACAGCACCGCGCCCTTGCCCTTGAACGAAAGGCGAGCCAGCGCGTACGCCGCCACGATTCCGAACAGCAGGGTGAGCACGGTCGTGGTGCCGGACACGATCAACGAGTTGATCAAGGACCGGCCGAACTGGTTCTGGCCTGCGAACACACCAGAGTAGTTCGCCACCGACGCCGGGTTCGGCAGGAAGTCGGTGCTGCGGCCCATGGAGGGCAGCCGCAACGACGACACGATCATCCAGTAGAAGGGAATGATGCAGTAGAGCACGATCAGACCCATGCCGACGTACGAGGCGATCATGCCGATCAGAGCCTTGGGGCTCTGCTTCGGATGCGAGAGCTGCTCGACCTCGGCCTGACTCAGGTGAGATTCAGTGGTCTCGTTAGCTGTCGTCGTCATCAGTGGTTCCCTCCCATCGCCTCGAGGGCAGGCACCGGCGCAGCTGCGTCGGCGTCATTCTGACCGCGCCTTTCTTCTTCTTCTTCGGCATCCCGCTGTCACCGATCAGGTCGGCGCCACCGAACTTGACGAACAGGAAGGCGACCAGCAACACGTAGATGAACAGTACGATCGCGTACGCCGCAGCCGGGCCGTATCTGGTCTGCGGTCGCTTCTTGGTAGGCGAAGATCGACAACGTCTCCACCCGGTACTTACCGGCGCCGATCATGCCGTACGGCAGGTCGAACATGCGCAGGGTGTCGAGCGTGCGGAACAGCACGGCGACCACCAGCGTCGGCTTGACCATCGGCAGGGTGATCCGGACGAACTGCTGCCACGTCGTGGCGCCGTCCACCTTGGCCGCCTCATAGACCTCGGCCGGGATGGTTTGCAGACCGGCCAAGGTCAGCAGGGCGATGAATGGTGCGGTCTTCCACACGTCCGCCACCACGATGGCCCAGAACGATGCGCCCGAGTCTGCGAGCCAGAGGACCTCGCGGCCGAGGATGCGGTTGGCGACGCCCGACGAGTCGAAGATCAGCTTCCACATCAGCGCCGAGACGATGGTGGGAATCGCCCACGGGACCAAGATGCCGGCTCTGACGAAGCCCCTACCCTTGAACGCCTTGGCCATGATGAGCGCCATGATGACACCGAGGATGGTCTCGAGAATGACGCAGATGACGGTGAAGAAGGTGGTGTTCAAGAAGGCATTCCAGAACCGGTCCATGGTGCCGTAGGTACCAGTGACCTGATTCTGACCGGCGAAGATGTCGGTGAAGTTCTTCAAACCGCTGAAGGACTCACCGCTGGCGATCAGACCGGTGTTCGGGTCGACACCAGAGTTAGTCGTGAAGAAGGACTCACGAATGGACATGAGGACCGGCACGCCGGCTACCAGGATGATGATGATCAAGGTCGGAGCGAGCAAGATCCAGGCCAACCGGCCTTGGCCATCGCTCAGTGCGTTTTTCTTGTGCTTCGGACCGCTTTGAGCAGCCGATGCGCTCTTCGGTTCCGCCGTGGCTGTCGCCATGCGGGCTACCTCCTTTGGTTAGATGCACCGAGCTCCCAGCACGGGGTGAACCGTGCTGGGAACCCTGTTGCGGACACCTACTACTTGATCAGCGTCTGAAGCTTGCTCTGCAGAGTCTGCAGAGCGGCAGTAGCATCAGCGGTCTGGCCATTGGCACCAGCCTGGAGTGCGCCGTACGCGGCATCCTGGATCGCCAGGGTGACGTCCCCGTACTCAACGGCGATCGGTCGCGGCTTGGCACCCTCGACCGACTTCAGCTGGATGGGCAGGTACGGAAGTGCCTTAACGGCGTCGGCGTCGGTGTAAAGCGACGCGATCGTCGGGGTCGAGGACGCATTGATCGTCGACGACTTCTGCTGAGGCTCAGCAGCCAGGAACTTCAGGAAGTCCGCAGCCGTGCCCTTGTTGTCGGCGTTCTTGGCGATGGCCGCATTGTGCCCGCCCAGGCTGGAGACACCCGGACCGGAGATACCCGGCAGGGGCGCCACACCGAACTTGCCGTTGACCTTGGATGAGCCGTCGGACTTCTGAGCGATGTTGTAGACGTAGCCCCAGTTGCGGTGGAAGATCAGGTTGCCGTTCTGGAAGGCGGTCCGACCGTTCTCTTCCTTCCAGGTGATCGCAGCCTTGGGAATGTCGCCGTTCTTGAACCAGTCGGCCAAGGTCTGCAGACCCTTGGCTGCCTCGGCTGTGCCAACGTTCGGCTTGCCGTCGTCGCCCACGATCACGCCGCCGGCGCCGTTGACGGCCTCGGCAAAGTTGACGGTGAGGCCCTCGTACTTGTTGTACTGACCGGCGAAGCAGTCGAGCTTGTCGTCTTTCTCCCCGGCCTTGATCTTGTCGCAGGCCGTCTTCATCTCGTCGAAGGTGGTCGGCGGCTGGAGGCTGTACTTGTCGAGCAGATCCTTGCGGTAGTAGAGCAAACCACCGTCGGAGCTGACCGGGTAGGCGTACAGCTTGTTGAAGTAGGTCGCGCTGGCCACCGTGGCCGGCAGGAAGTCAGCTGTCGGGAACTGGTCGGCGGGAAGTGCCTCGACGTAGCCCTTGGCCGCGAACTCTGCCGTCCAGACCACGTCAACACTCATGACCCCCATCTTCGGGTTCTTGATCTGAGTGTTCTGAATCATCTGCTGGCGCTGCTGATCAGCATCGTCGGGCAGTTCGTGGAAGGTGACCTTGCCATTCGGGTGTTGAGCGTTGAAGGCAGCAATCATCTTGGAGGTGTTCTGGTTGGCGGAGGTGTCCTTGCCAGCCCAGTACTCGATGTCACCCTGCTTGCTGAAGTCAGCGCCGGCTGCCGAGCCGGACGCGCCTGGGGCAGGAGTGTCGCTACCGCCGCCGCACGCTGCGGCGACGAGAAGCGCACTGAGGGAAGCGGCTGTGATCAGGACACGGCGCGCAGGTAGAGCGAAAGTCATACAGGCCTCACTTCGTTGTAGAGAGACACCCATCCGTTGGTGCCACTTCGACACACTAGAGCCAATCCGTCACAGAAGCGCAACAACTCTCATGAATCGCTTAGATTTGTTATAGACGCTGTAACACAGATGACACGGTTTGAAAAGGGTTTCACAGGTACAGTCCGGTCTTCCCGTCCTGGAGCCGTTCTGCGGCCACGGCATGCAGGTCCTTCTCGCGCAGGAGGACGTAATCCTTGCCTCGAACCTCGACCTCAGCGCGGTCCTCCGGATCGAACAGGACGCGGTCTTCGACCTTCACCGTACGCACGGTGTTCCCGACCGCGACCACCTCGCCCCAGGCCAACCGACGCCCGATGGCCACGGTGGCCGGGATCAAGATTCCGCCTCCACTGCGCCGCTCGCCCGCCTCCCGCTCGGTGGAGACCAGCACCCGGTCGTGCAGCATCCGGATCGGCAAGGTGGAGTCGGACTCGGTCGAGCGCGACTTCTCGGTGGACGCCACAGGTCAGGCTTTTCTCCTCCGGGCGACGATCGCGCGGATGATCAGCACGAAGCTGATGAAGCCGGCTCCGGCCCCGGCCAGCACCCCGAGCCGATCCTTGCGCAGATCACCTCGGGCGTTGAAGACCAACGCCTTGGCGTTCTCCAGCTCGGTGTTGACGAAGTTCTTGGCGTTGGCGACCGTCCGCTGCTTGATCCGGTTCGGGTGCACCTGGTCGATCAGTGCCTCGATCGAGCTGGTCAACCGGTCCCGCGTAGCTCCCAGGTCAGCCTCGATCTGGGACTTGCTGCGCGTGGGGTCAGAGCTGGCGGCCACGTTCACTCCTACACGGTGGGTGCTCACGCCGAAGGGCACGGCGTCACGACCACACAGCGTATTGCAGGCCGGGCCGCCGTTCGCGCGTGGGCAGCACGACGACACCCGAGTGGCTCGTACGGATATGTTTTGGGTCATGACCACACGACTGACCGCCGGTGACGATGCACCTGCCTTCACCCTGCCTGATGCCGACGGCAAGGCCACCGCGCTGGCCGACTTCGCCGGCCAGCGCGTGATCGTCTACTTCTACCCGGCGGCCATGACCCCGGGCTGCACCACCCAGGCTGTCGACTTCACCGCCTCGATCAAGGACCTGAGCTCGGCCGGCCTGCACGTGCTGGGCATCTCCCCCGACTCGCCGGAGAAGCTGGTGCAGTTCCGTGAGCAGCAGTCCATCGCCTTCCCGCTGCTGGCCGACGAGGACCGCACGGTCCTCGGGGCGTACGGCGCGTACGGGGAGAAGCTGCTCTACGGCAAGCTCGTCGAAGGTGTGATCAGGTCCACCTTCGTGGTCGACGTCGACGACAAGGGCCAGGGAACCATCGCCGTCGCCCAGTACAACGTCAAGGCGACGGGACACGTCGACAAGCTGAAGCGGGATCTCGCGCTATAGGTAGGCTCTACTACTCCGCACCGGAGTGGTGGAATTGGTAGACACGCAGGATTTAGGTTCCTGTGCTCGATGAGCGTGAGGGTTCAAGTCCCTTCTCCGGTACTCGGTTGGACTTCTCCGCTGCGCGCGCGGCCACCTCAATCCGACTCGTTCGTCGCTGCTCGTGAAGCACTGGTTTTGCACGGCTGCCGCAGCCTGAGCGCGCTTCACGATCCGCTCCTGCACTCCTCGGACGGTGTCCGCGTACTCGCGGCGTCGTACTCGAGCCGTTAACACAAACACCCCGCCGCTGGGGAGCGACGGGGTGTTCCTTGTTGGCTGGTTACGGGTTGTTGGCGATGCCTTCGTCGACCTTGGACTGGTTGGCGCCGGTGATGGCGGCGTAGGTGGCGCCGGCGATGGCGGCACCGATCAGGGGGGCGATGATGAAGAGCCAGAGCTGGCCGATCGCGCTGGCTCCGGCGAACCAGGCGACACCCATGGAGCGGGCCGGGTTGACCGAGAGGTTGGTGACCGGGATGCCGACCAGGTGGATCAGGGTGAGGCCCAGGCCGATGGCGATCGGGGCGAAACCCTTCGGCGCCCGGTCGTCGGTGGCGCCGAGGATGATGTAGAGGAAGATCGCGGTCAAGACGATCTCGGTGATGAGCGCGGCCAACAGGCTGAAGCCGCCGGGAGAGTGCGCCCCGTAGCCGTTGGAGGCGAAACCACCCTCGGACACCGAAGCGGCGGTCGCCCCTTCGCGACCGGTGGCGATGATGAACAGGACCGCACCGGCCACTGAGGCGGCCACGATCTGAGTGACGATGTAGGGCAGGACGCCCTTCCACTCGAAGCGCTTGGCGACCGCGAGGCCGATGGTGACAGCCGGGTTGAAGTGGCCGCCCGAGACGTGACCGAACGCGTACGCGCCGGTCAGGACGGTCAGGCCGAACGCCAGGGACACCCCGACGAAGCCGATGCCGAGCTGGATATTGTCTTCGGTCAGGAACTTGGCGGCCAGCACTGCGCTGCCGCATCCCCCGAACACAAGCCAGAACGTCCCGAGGAATTCGGCGCCGAGCTTGGCGCCCAAAGACGGTTCCCGCATGATTGCGTACTCCTCAGTTGTGGCCCGCAATTATTGCGCGACCGGACGCGCTTGAGTCTAGGGTCCGGGCCGGGAACCGCCGGGGGCTGGCGCGCCGCTACGACGAAGGAGTTCAGTTACGGTTTCAAAACACGGGAATAGGTGATGAAGGCATATCCATCGCGTTGGTCGCGGGCGACTTCGCTCCATTCCAGCGGCTCGATGTCAGGAAACGTGACGTCGCCCTCGGGCTCGGCGTCCACCTCGGTGATCTCGAGGGCCGTCAGCCGATCCCAGGCCGCCCGATAGATCTCTCCACCGCCGGCCACGAAGATGATGTCCGGGCCCAGATCCGTCGCCTGGGCGAACGCCTCGTCGAGGACGGGCACCGCCCGTACGCCGTCGCCGCGCCACATCCGGTCCCGGGTGATCACGAAGGTCGTACGCCCGGGCAGCGGCCGACCGATCGAGTCGTAGGTCTTGCGACCCATGATCAGCACCTGACCCATGGTCAGGCGTTTGAACCGCTGCCAGTCCTCGGGAATCCGCCACGGGATGTCCTGGCCCGCACCGATCACGCCGTTGCGGGCGACCGCGGCGATCCCGACGATCTCGGTCACGGCTCAGACAGCGATCGGGGCTTTGATGCCCGGGTGCGGGTCGTAGCCTTCGATCGCGATGTCGGTCAGGGTGAAGTCGTCGATGCTGCGGACCGCCGGGTTCAGCACCAAGGTGGGCAGCGGCCGGGGGTCCCGGCTGAGCTGCAGCCGCGCCTGCTCCCGGTGATTGTCGTAGAGATGGGCGTCGCCGAGGGTGTGCACGAAGTCGCCGACGTCGAGGTCACACACCTGGGCGACCATCTGGGTGAGCAGCGCGTACGAGGCGATGTTGAACGGGACGCCGAGGAAGACATCGGCCGAGCGCTGGTAGAGCTGGCAGGACAGCCGCCCGCGAGCGCCTGGCTCGTCGGTCGGCGGCGGCGCCACGTAGAACTGGAACATCGTGTGGCACGGGGGCAGCGCCATCTCGGGGAGGTCGCCCACATTCCACGCGCTGACCAGGTGGCGGCGGGAGTTCGGGTTGGACCGGATGGCCGCGATGACCTCGGCCAGCTGGTCGATGTGCCGCTCGTTGGCGGCCGGCCACGAGCGCCACTGGTAGCCGTAGATCGGACCCAGCTCGCCGTCGGCGTCAGCCCACTCGTCCCAGATCGTCACCCCCTGCTCGTGCAGGCCCTTGACGTTGGTCGAGCCCTGGATGAACCAGAGCAGCTCGGCGATCACCGAGCGCGTGTGCACCCGTTTGGTGGTCAGCAACGGGAACCCCTGCGAGAGGTCGAAGCGCATCTGGTAGCCGAAGGTGCTGAGCGTGCCGGTGCCGGTCCGGTCCCCCTTGGCCACTCCGGTGGTCATCACGTGCTCGAGCAGGTCGAGGTAGGTCTTCACCGGGGTCTCCTCAGCTCGGCGATCAGGACGGGGACGATGGCTCGGACCGCCCGGCCGCGGTGACTGATCGCGTCCTTGGCCGCCGCATCCAGCTCGCCGTTGGTCACCGTGTTGCCGTCAGCCACGAACAGCGGGTCGTAGCCGAAACCATTCTCACCCATGGCGGCCGTCCCGACCTGGCCCGACATCTCACCCAGTCGGACGTGTTCGGTCCCGTCCGGCAGCACCAGGGCCATCGCGCAGACGAACTGGGCGGTCCGTTCCTCACCCGGGACGCCGACCAGCTGGCGCAGCAGCAGCGCGTTGTTGTCCTCGTCGCTGGCGTCGGGTCCGGCCCAGCGGGCCGACCGGACCCCGGGCATCCCGTTCAGCACGTCTACGGCAATGCCCGAGTCGTCGGCCAACGCCGGTAGCCCGGTGGCCCGCACGCAGGCCCGGGCCTTGAGCAAGGCGTTGCCGGCGAAGGTCCGCTCGGTCTCGGCCGGCTCCGGATAGCCGGGCACGTCGGCCAGCCCCAGCACCTCGATCTCCGGTGCTGACTCGGCGACGATCCGCCGCAGCTCGACCAGCTTCTTCGCGTTGTTGGTAGCCAGCACAACTCGTCCCGGCTCGCGCACGCTCAGCTCGCCCGATGTCACGCGAGTGCGGCCTGCTGCAGCTCGGTCAGCGTCGCGCAGCCGGCCGCCCCGAGATCGAGCAGCTGGTTGAGCACGTCCCGGTCGAACGGCGCGCCCTCGGCGGTGCCCTGCACCTCGATGAACTCACCGGTCCCGCTCATCACGATGTTCATGTCGGTGTCAGCGGCGGAGTCCTCCGTGTAGCAGAGGTCGAGCATCGGGCTGCCCCCGACGACGCCGACCGAGACCGCGGCCACCGAGCCGACCAGCGGCTCACCGGCCAAGGCGTTGCGGTCGCGCAGCCAGCTGACGGCGTCGGCCAGCGCGACGTACGCGCCGGTGATCGACGCCGTACGGGTCCCGCCGTCGGCCTGCAGCACGTCGCAGTCGAGCACGATGGTGTTCTCACCCAGCGCCTTGTAGTCGATGATCGCGCGGAGGCTGCGGCCGATCAGGCGGCTGATCTCGTGCGTGCGGCCGCCGATCCGGCCCTTGACCGACTCGCGGTCGTTGCGGGTGTTGGTGGCCCGCGGCAGCATCGCGTACTCGCTGGTCACCCAGCCCAGACCCGACCCCTTGCGCCAGCGGGGCACCCCTTCGGTGACGCTGGCGGCGACCAGGACGCGGGTTTGGCCGTATTCGACGAGCACCGATCCTTCAGCTTGTCCGAGCCAGCCGCGGGTGAACCGCACGTCGCGGAGTTGGTCAAGGCTGCGGCCGTCGGCTCGAGAAGTCATGCGTCCCACCCTATTTGCCAGGTGCCGCCACTGACCGCGAGTGAGACGGGTCCGGCGAAGTGCGGGGTCGCCTCGGCGAGCACCTGGTCGGGGTCGTGCCACGGCGGGATATGGGTCAGCACCACCGAGCCGACCCCGGCGGCCTGGCCGATCTCGGCGGCCTGCCGACCGCACAGGTGAACCCCGGGCGGGTTGTCGGGGCGGTCCACGAAGGCGGACTCGACCAGCAGCAGGTCGACGCCGCTGGCCAGCTCCACCAAGGCCGGACACGGGCCGGTGTCGCCGGAGAACACCAGGGTGCCGCCCCCGGGGACGTTCTCCTCGACCCGGATCGCGTACGCCTCGACCGGGTGGTCGACGATCGCGGTGCGAACGGTGAAGGGACCCATGACCTGGCTGGGCTGCCAGTCGCGGTAGTCGAAGTGCTGGGCGATCGAGGGGGCCGGTTCGCTGAACGTGCCGTCCGGGCCGGCCACGTCGTACGCGCGGCCCAGCCGTTGCGCCGCTCCGGTCGGGGCGTAGACCGGGGAGCCCGGCCAGGGGGCGGTGGTTGAGTAGCGCGCCGGCGACGTAGGCCGCGCAGAGGTCGACGCAGTGGTCAGGATGCAGGTGGCTGATCGCGTACGCGTCGACCTCGCGGGGGTCGAGATAGCGGTAGAGGGCGCCGAAGGCACCCGGGCCCAGGTCGATGACCAGGGAGAACTGCCGACTCTCGTACGGCGCCTGGACCAGGTAGCAGGAGGCCGGGGACTCCGGGCCGGAGACCGAGCCGCTGCAGCCGACGATGGTGAGTTTCATGATCAGGTCCTCGGGTCGATGGCTCGGTCTCAGGCGAACTGTTCGACGCCGAAGACCAGACCGTTCATCAGCCGGTGCCCGATGCCTTCGAAGGCCTCCGGGCTGCCGGTGGTCAAGAACCGGTGCCGGGCGGACCGCGGTCGGTCATGGGTGAGACCGCGGCGGGTCAGCACGGCGTAGACGTCCTTGGCGCACTCGTCGGCGCTGGAGACCAGGCTGACCCGGTCGCCGAGCACGTAGGAGATGACGCCGGTGAGCAGCGGATAGTGGGTGCAGCCCAGGATCAACGTGTCGATGTCGGCCTCCCGCAGCGGGCGCAGATAGTCCTCGGCGCAGGCCAGCAGCTCGGGCCCGCCGGTGATGCCGGCCTCCACGAAGGGCACGAACCGAGGGCAGGCGGCGGTGCGAGGTCGACCTGCGGGGCGGCGGCGAACGCGTCGTCGTAGGCCAGCGAGGTCGCCGTCGCCTCGGTGCAGATGACTCCGACCCGACCCGACCGGGTGGCCGCCACCGCGCGGCGGGCGGCCGGCAGGATGACCTCGACCACCGGCACGTCGTAGCGCTCCCGGGCGTCGCGGAGCACCGCCGCGCTGGCCGAGTTGCAGGCGATGACCAGCATCTTCACGCCCTGGGCGACCAGATGGTCGAGGCACTCCAGGGCGAACTCGCGCACGCTGGCGATGGGCTGCTCGCCGTACGGGCGCCCGAGCCGTGTCACCCAGATAGACGATGTCCTCGTGCGGCAGCTGGTCGATGATCGCGCGAGCCACGGTGAGGCCGCCGAACCCGGAGTCGAAGACGCCGATCGGTGCCTCGGTGTCTGCCATCACGAGGGGTCAGCCTACGTGACACGATGACCAGATCACGGAGCGACAAGGAGTGAAGATGACCCTGGACCTGCACCCGCCCGCCGCGGAGCTGACCCGGATCGTCGCCGGCGTCACCGACGATCAGCTCGGGCATCCGACCCCCTGCGCGGACACCGACGTGGCCACGATGCTGGCCCACGTAGCCGGCCTGGCCGTGGCCTTCCGGGACGCCGCCCGCAAGATCGAGGGGCCGACCACGCAGACCGCGCCGCAGGCCGACCGGGCCGACCTGCCCGAGGACTGGCGGCGGGTCATCCCGCGACGGCTGGCCGAGCTGGCCGACGCCTGGGACCCGGCCGAGGCCTGGGAGGGCAAGAGCACCGCCGGCGGGGTGACCCTCCCCTCGGCTCAGACCGGCGCCTTCGCCAACGACGAGCTGGTCATCCACGCCTGGGACCTCGCGGTGTCGACCGGGCAGACCACCGAGGCCGACCCCGCCAACCTCGAGGCCTGCTACCAGCTGGTCGTCAACTTCCCCACCGACCCCGAAGCCCGCGCCGGCCTCTTCGGCCCACCTGTTCCCCTCCCCGACGACGCCCCCCTCCTCGACCGCGCTCTCGCCGCCACCGGCCGCAACCCCTACTGGACCCCCGACGCGGGCTGAGCTTTCGACCTGAGGTCAGCAAAAGGTGAGTCGCCGGGCAGGACACGCCCTGCGAGCGTCCGACCGAGCGCGAGCAGGACAGCTGAGAATCAGGCCCAGACTTGGGTGTCCAGGAAGTCTTCGGTCGAGTCGAGGTCGGTGGTGTAGGCGCCGGTGGAGAGGTACTTCCAGCCGGCGTCGCAGATGATCAGCACGATGTCGGCGGACTCGCCGGCCTTCTCGGCGCGTGACGGCCTGGGCCAGGGCGGCGTGCACGATGGCGCCGCTGGAGAGCCCGGCGAAGATGCCTTCGCGTTCCAGCAGCTCGCGGACCCGGCGTACGGAGTCGCGGGCCCCGACCGAGAAGCGGGAGGTGACGTACTGGGGATCGTAGAGCTCGGGAACGAAGCCCTCGTCGATGTTGCGCAGGCCGTAGACCAGCTCGCCGTAGCGGGGCTCAGCGGCGATGATCTTGACCCCGGGCTTGTGGTCGCTGAAGAAGCGTCCGATCCCCATCAGGGTGCCGGTGGTGCCGAGGCCGGCGACGACGTGGGTCACCTCGGGCAGGTCTTCGAGGATCTCAGGACCGGTGGTCAGGTAGTGCGCCTCGGCGTTGGCCGGGTTGCCGTACTGGTAGAGCATCACCCAGTCGGGGTGGTCGGCGGCGATCTCCTTGGCCACCCGGACGGCCTCGTTGGACCCCCCGGCGGCCGGCGAGGAGACGATCTCCGCGCCCCACATGGCCAGGATCTGCTTGCGTTCGATCGAGGTGTTCTCCGGCATCACGCAGACCAGCCGGTAGCCGGCCAGCTTGGCCGCCATCGCCAGCGAGATTCCGGTGTTGCCGCTGGTCGGCTCGAGGATCGTGGCGCCCGGCCGCAGCCGGCCATCGGCCTCGGCGGCCCGGATCATGTTCAGTGCGGCCCGGTCCTTGATCGAACCGGTCGGGTTGCGGTCCTCCAGCTTGGCCCACAACCGCACCGAATCACTCGGCGACAGGTTGGGCAGACCGATCAGCGGGGTGTGGCCGACGGACTCGGCCAACGAGGCGTACCGCACCACGGGTTCGGGGCCTGGCTCAGCCGCCGGCGACGGCCGGCAGCACAACCACGACGTCGCCGTCAGCGGTCGGGGCCTCGAGCCCACCGCTGAACCGGACGTCCTCGTCGTTGACGTAGACGTTGACGAACCGGCGCAGGTTGTCGGACTCGACCAGGCGAGCCTTCAGGCCGGGATGCTTGGCGTCGACATCGTCGATCACCTGCGAGCAGGGTCGACCCGTCACCGTGCACCGCTTTCTCTCCGCCGGTGAACGTCCGCAGGATCGTGGGGATCCGCACCTCTACCGCCATCTGAGCTCTCCTAGGTTGTGCCGTGCTCCATGTGTAGCCAACACGGCGGTCCGGTCGGACTATTCCGTGATCTCGATCTCTTCCTCGGTGACGACCCCGTCGAGGATGCGGTAGGACCGCACCTCCACCGGACCCTCGCTCGGCCCCCGACTCGGCCGTGGACACCAGCACGTAGTGGGCCTGGGGCTCGGCGGCGTAGGAGATGTCGGTGCGCGAGGGATAGGCCTCGGTCGCGGTGTGGGAGTGGTAGACCACGACGATCTCCTCGTCGCTGGCCATCAGCTCCTTGTGCAGCGCGAACTGCTCCTGCGGGTCGAACCGGAAGAAGGTCGGCGACCGGTCGGCGTTGAGCATCGCGACCAGCCGCAGCGGCTGGTCAGAGCCCTCGGGACCGACGATCACCCCGCAGGCCTCGTCGGGATGGTCCGCCCGGGCGTGGGCGACCATGGCGTCCACGTGGGCGCGGGCGATCTTCAGCACCGAGCCAGGTTAGGTGGCACCGGCTGGGCAGCCCGCGAGCCTCCGAAGGATGAGACCCCACGGTTTCCGCTGAAAATCCAGCGCCAGCTGACGCACGGGAGGACCGCTCAGGCGTACGACCCCCGCACACCGTTCCGATAGCGTCGGATTCTCAGCGCCGCGACGGGAGACCCCATGATCGAGACCGACCACTTCATCCGCTTCGAGCGGGTCGACGCGGTCAACGAGACCGCCACCGGTCTGCTGGCCGACCTGCACGGCGAGCAGCTGCGGATCGACGTCGTGCGGGCGGACCTGATCAGGGTCAAGATCAGCCGCGGCGGGATCTTCGACGAGTCGCCGACCTTCGCGGTCTGTGTCGACCCGCTGGCCGACCCTGTCGGATTCACCGTGGAACACGACGACGAGCGAGTCCGGCTGGTCACCAGCGCCGTCACGGTGTCGCTGTGGCTGGACCCGTTCCGCCTCGACGTGCACCGTGCGGACGGATCCGCGGTGGTCGAGACCGCAGCGGACGAGCGACGGGCCGCTACTGGGCGTACGCGACCCTGAACGACGCGTTCACCCTCCGCCGACGCTGCCGCCGCGAGGATGCGATCTTCGGCCTGGGCGAGAAGTCGGGGCGGCACAACCGCAAGGGCCGCGACTTCACCTTCTGGAACACCGACGTGCTGAGCCCGAGCGAGACCGAGGAGTTCACCCGGAACTACCCGGCCGACGACCCGCGGGCCGACCGGACCAGCGTGGAGATGGACCCGTTCTACGTCACCATCCCGTTCTTCTACCACCAGCTCTACCCGGCCGGCACCATGGCCGCGTCGTTCATCGACAACGGCTACCGGGGCGCGTACGAGTTCTCGGCCGACGAGGAGTACCGGATCGTCCACCATGGCGGGCAGTACACCGAGTACATCTTCGCCGGGCCGGACATGCCGGCCATCCTGACCGACTACACCTGGCTGACCGGGCGGACGGCTCCCCCGCCGCTGTGGTCGCTCGGACTATCACCAGTGCCGCTGGTTCGACTACACCCAGGACGCCGTGGAGGGCATCGCCGCCCAGCACCGGGACAACGACATCCCCTGCGACGGCGATGTGGCTGGACATCGAGTACATGGACGGCTACCGCGTCTTCACCTGGAACACCGCCAAGTTCCCCGACCCGGCGGCCATGCTGCAACGCCTGTCCGAGCAGGGGTTCCGGGTGATCACCATCATCGACCCGGGGGTGAAGTACGACCCCGGCTATGCCGTCTACGACGCGGGGGTCGAGCGCGACGTCTTCTGCCGCACCGAGGGCGGCGACCTCTACCTCGGCCAGGTCTGGCCGGGCAACACCGCTTTCCCCGACTTCGTCACCGAGGAGGCGCGGACCTGGTGGGGCGAGCTCAACGCCGCCCACGTGAAGTCCGGTCTGGCCGGCATCTGGAACGACATGAACGAACCAGCCACCGGCGACATCCCGGCGCTGCCGATGCGTTTCGGGCGCGGCGAGTTCGCTCACGAGCGTTATCGCAACCAGTACGCGTTGCTGATGGCGATGGCCACCACGGCCGGGCTGCGGGAGACGATGCCGGAGCTGCGGACGTTCGTGCTGTCCCGGTCAGGGTTCGCCGGCATCCAGCGTTACGCCGCCAACTGGATGGGTGACAACCTTGCTCGCTGGGACCACCTGTGGCTGAGCATCGCCATGGGCGCGGGCTTCGGGATCTCCGGCCAGGCGTTCGTCGGCGCTGACATCGGTGGCTTCGCCGGCAACACCCAGCCCGAGCTGTTCCTGCGCTGGATGCAGTACGGCACCTTGACCCCGTTCTGCCGCAACCACTCCATGATCGACAACGTCGACCAGTACGCCTGGGCGTTCGGCGACGTCATCCAGGACCACGTCCGCACCGCGATCAAGCTGCGCTACCGGCTGCTCCCCTACCTGTACGCCTGCTTCCTGCGAGCGTCCGAGACCGGCGAGCCGGTGCAACGCCCGCTGGTCTTCGACCACCAGTACGACGCGAGTGTGCGGGACGTGGACGACCAGTACCTACTCGGTCCGGACCTGCTGGTGGCCCCGGTGGTCGAGGCCGGGGTGACCGCGCGGCAGGTCTACCTGCCCGACGGCGACTGGTACGACTGGCACGCCGACGAGCTGGTCGGCGGACGGAGGTTCGTGACCGCGGCCACGCCGATGGACCGCATCCCCATCTTCGCGCGCGGCGGTGCCGTCATACCGATGTGGAGCGAGGCGCCGTCCTCGACCCAGGACCACCACCCGACCACGGTCGAGCTGCACCTGTTCGTACCCACCGGCGATGGTGAGCACCGCTCGTTCCTGCAGGAGGACGACGGGTTGACCTTCGCCGCCTTGGACGGTGCCCGCTACCGGACCGCCTTCACCGTCATCCGCAAGGGGGATGCGGTGTCCCTGCGGGCTGAGGTCGACGGCTCCGGCTTCACCGAGTTCCGGCGCGAGCAGTTCCACCTGGTGGTGCACGGGGCCGACCCGCACACCGTACGGCTGGACGGCGCGGACCTCGAGCGGACTGACGGCTCCTTCACGCTGGTCAACTCCGGGTCTGGATTCCAGCTCGACTTCTCGGCGGCTGCATGAGCTACACCATCCGACGGGCCGAGCCCGAGGAGTACCAGCGGGTCGGTGAGGTGTCGGCCGAGGGCTACCGGGCCGATGGCCTGCTCCTCCGCAGCGACGGCACGAACGACGACTACTACGAGGCCGTGCTGCGGGGGGCGGCCGAGCGAGCCGCCGAGGCCGAGCTGCTGGTCGCGGTCGAAGGAGGCGACATCCTGGGCACGGTGACCTGGTGCCCGAAGGGATCACCGTGGCGTCAGCTGGCGCTCGCCGACCACCAGGGCGAGTTCCGGATGCTGTCGGTGGCCCCGCTGGGTCGACGCCGCGGCGTCGGCCGGGCCCTGGTCGCCGACTGCCTGGACCGCGCCCGGGCCGCCGGTCAGACCGAAGTGGTGCTGGCCTCGTTGCCCGAGATGGTGGGCGCCCACGCCATCTACCGCCAGTTCGGCTTCACCCGCGCTCCCGAGCTGGACTTCACCCCGATGCCGATGGTCCACCTCTGGGGTTTCCGCCTGTCCTGGTGACTGCTCTGGCGCTCCGACGGGGGGCGCCTCACTGCCCGGGGAGAACGCGGGAGCTCTGGCGAGCGCTTCGATGCTCAGCCCGCCGGTCAGCGGGAGGTGGAGTCGAGGTGTTGGAGCAGGTCGTGGGCGGCCAGTTCGACGGCTTTGTGGCGCCATTCGGAGGCGCGGTAGACGGCGGCGATCAAGGCCGTACGGTGCACGCGGCGGAAGTCGCCGAAGACGAAGGCGTAGCGGGCCTTGGTCTCGTCACTGGCCCCATCGGTCAGGCCGAGGTGCCAGGCTCCGTACTCCGGCCAGGAGTGCCGGTCCAGATAGGCGTTCTGGGTCTCGGCGCTCGGCTGCACCCCACCCCAGTCACTGTCCAACACGTACTGCCGGGCATCGATCAGCTCGCGACACCGGGCCACTCCCTCCTCGTTGACGAGATAACGAGCCACAGGCGATAGACCTTTCTCTCAGGGGGGAGCCCTAGATGTCTATCAGCAAAGTCACTCCAGAGCCGAGAGCATGGTCTCCTGGGCGAAGCCGAGCCAGTCGTAGACGCTGACCATGAAGCTGCGGGGGTCGTCCTCGGGCAGCTCAGCGAGCCGCTCGGCCGACTCGGAGTCGGTGATCTCCAGCCGGGTCGCGACGGCCAGCCGGACGCTGGTCAGCGTTCGCAGCCAGGCGTCGGCCTCGGCCGGTGGGATCCGGAGGTCGTGGCTGCCCAGACCGGTGGACTCCAACCGGGCCAGCACGAGCTGGGCCTCAGTGACCTTCTTGCTCTTCAGGTCGCGTTCGGTGAAGCGGCGGAAGTCCGAGGAGGCGTCCGCATCGTGCGGGTAGGCGTTAGGAAAGAGCCGCTTCAGCACCGGGTCGTCGCTGATCTCGGGCTCGTCCGGGTCGGCGCTCAGGTCCTTGACGAGCTGGTCGAAGGGATCGGTCGACTCACTGGCGGCGGCGAAGCCCTCGGGCTCACCGTCGGACACCAGCTCGACCAGCTGCCGCACCAACGACGAGAGCAGCTCCACCTCGTAGCCGCTGAGATGGGTGCTGATCATGCCGCGTTTGCGTTGGAACCGTTTCACCGGCCCTGCTCACCCGCCGTCCGCTGCGGCTCAGTCATCGGCTTTGTCCATCGTGGCCCACAGGCCGTACTCGTGCATGGCGTTCACGTCGCGCTCCATCGCCTCGCGGGTGCCGCTGGACACCACCGCGCGCCCCTCCGTGTGGACCTGCATCATCAGCTTCTCCGCCTTGGACTTGCCGTAGTTGAAATAGCTGACGAACACGTGCGTCACGTACGACATCAGGTTGACCGGATCGTCCCACACGATCGTCACCCACGGAGTCTGCGGCACGATCTGCTCGAGTGGGCGCTCGGCGACGGCAGTACCGCCGGCCGGTGCGACGCTCTCCCCCTCGGAATCAGGCATGTGGGCCATTCTGGCAAACCCTGACAACGACTTCACACCGTACGGCTGGCGCAGGACGGCGACCCCGAGCTGTCCCCCGGAGGGCAGCACTAGTCTGCTGCCATGACCGCCACGGAGACCGACGCCGGGGCCGGGCCCTGGGGTCCCACCGAAGTTCCCACCACCGCGCTGCTCACCGACCACTACGAGCTGACCATGCTGCGCGCCGCCCTCCAGGCCGGGACCGCCGACCGGCACTGCGTCTTCGAGCTGTTCGCCCGCCGGCTGCCCGAGGGCCGCCGCTACGGGGTGGTGGCCGGGGTCGGTCGAGCGCTCCGGGCCCTGCGCCACTTCCGGTTCGACGACGAGGCCCTGCGCTTCCTCCGCGACCAGGACGTCGTCGACGACGCCACGGCCGACTGGTTGGCCGACTTCTCCTTCCGGGGGGACATCTGGGGCTACCCCGAGGGGGAGATCTACTTCCCGGGCTCGCCGGTGGTCATCGTGGAGAGCACCTTCGCCGAAGGCGTCATCTTGGAGACGGTGCTGCTCAGCATCTACAACCACGACTCGGCGATCGCCTCGGCCGGATCACGGATGACCGCGATGGCCGGTGACCGGCCGTGCATCGAGATGGGCTCGAGGCGCACCCAGGAGCTGGCCGCGGTCGCGGCGGCCCGAGCCGCCTACATCGCCGGCTTCGAGGCCACCTCCAACCTGGAAGCCGGTCGGCGCTACGGCGTGCCCACCCGGGGCACGTCGGCCCACTCGTTCACCTTGCTGCACCCGGACGAGCGGCAGGCCTTCGCCGCCCAGATCGCCGCGCTGGGCGAGGACACGACCCTGCTGGTCGACACCTACGACGTGTTCCGCGCCGTCCGCACCGGCGTCGAGCTGACCTCGGGCCGGCTCGGCGCGGTCCGGCTCGACTCCGGCGACCTCGGGCTGCTGGCCACCCAGGTGCGGCAGCTGCTCGACTCCCTCGGCGCGACGGGCACCAAGATCATCGTCACCAGCGACCTGGACGAGTTCACGATCTCGGGCCTGTCCGGCGCCCCGGTCGACGGCTACGGCGTCGGCACCTCGCTGGTCACCGGCAGCGGCCACCCGACCTGTGGCTTCGTCTACAAGCTGGTGGCCCGGGCCGAGTCCGATGATCCCGACGCCCCGCTGGTCTCGGTGGCCAAGAAGAGCGTGGACAAGGCCTCGATCGGTGGACGCAAGTACGCGCTGCGGCGGTTCGGCGCCGATGACCTCGCTGAGGCGGAGGTGCTCGGCATCGGCGTGCCGGCCACCGGCGACGCCAATGACCGCGACCTGTTGGTCCGCCTGGTCGAGCAGGGCGAGATCACCGGCGACGAGCCGCTCGAGGCCGCCCGGGAGCGGCACCGGCGCTCGCGGGCCCAGCTGCCCCTGGAGGCGTTGAAGATGTCGCGCGGCGAGCCGGTGATCGACACGGTCTACGAAGGCTTCACCGGCAAGACCCTGGGGACGATGTGACCGCCGCCTTGATCGTGGTCGACGTCCAACGCGACTTCTGCGAGGGCGGGTCGTTGGCCGTGGCCGGGGGGACGGCGGTGGCCCACGGCATCAGCCGGCGGTTGGCCGAGCAGCACGAGTACGCCTACGTGGTCGCCACCCGTGATCACCACGTGGACCCCGGTGAGCACTTCGCGGCTCAGCCGGACTTCGTCGACTCGTGGCCGCCGCACTGCGTGGTCGGGACGGCGGGGGCGGAGTTCTGCGACCAGCTCAGCTTCCGCGACTTCGACGCGGTCTTCGACAAGGGCGCGTACGCCGCGGCGTACTCCGGGTTCGAGGGGCGCAGTGCCGACGACCAGACTCTGGCCGAGTGGCTGAAGGACCGCGGCGTGGAGCAGGTCGAGGTCTGCGGGATCGCCACCGACTACTGCGTACGAGCCACGGTGCTGGACGCCGTACGGGCCGGGTTCGAAACCACCGTGCTGCTCGACCTGACCGCCGCCGTCACCCCCGAACGGGTGCCGGACGTCACCGCGGAGCTCACGGCCGCCGGGGCCCGATGCCTTCCAGCATGATTCGGACGGCGGTCTGAGTCACCGACTCGAGCTCGGCCGAGCTGATCATGTCGTTGGCGATCAGGGAGGCCAGGCCCTGCAACGTCGCGAACATCACGGTGGCCATCGTGTCCAGGTCCCCCGGCACCAGGTCCCCTGACTCCTGGCCGGCGGCCACGACAGCCAGCATGGAGGCGAAGCAGCTCTCCCCAGCCGTCTTGAGCGCAGCCGAGGCACCCGCCTGGTGCTTGCCGGTGAACATCAGGTCGAGCAAGGCCGGGTTCTCCGTGGCGAACCGGACGTAGGCCACTGCCATGCCCGATAGCCGGTCGGGAAACGTCTCCGGTGCGGTGGCGACGGCCTGGCGCAAGGCGGCATCCAGCCGGGCGAACCCGCTGATGGCCAATGCGTCCAGCAGCGCACCCTTGTCCCGGAAGTGTCGCCGGGGCGCCGCGTGGGAGACCCCGATCTCTCGGGCCAGCTCGCGCAGGGACAAGGCGTCGATGCCGACCGTGCGTACGGTGGACTCGGCTCGCTCGAGCAGCGCGGACCGCAGATCACCGTGGTGATAGCGACGCTCCTCGGGCTCCATGGGCTCAGCATACAAAATGTTGTCACTGTCTGCATTGTTGCCACTGTCTGCTTTGTTGCCATTGACAGCATTGTTGTCACTGACTACATTGGACGCATGACCACGTGGACCAGCAATGACATCCCGGCCCAGAACGGCCGCACCTTTCTCGTCACCGGCGCCAACAGCGGCCTCGGCCGCGCCACCACCAAAGCGCTGGCCGCGGCCGGCGCGCGGGTGATCATGGCCGTACGCGACCGCAGCAAAGCCGAGGCGGTCGCCGCCGACATCGACGGCGACGTCGAGATCCGCCAGCTCGACCTGGCCGACCTGGCCTCCGTGCGGGCGTTCGCGTCCGACTGGACCGGCCCGGTGGACGTGCTGATCAACAACGCCGGCATCATGGCCGTGCCGCTGGGCCGCACCAAGGACGGGTTCGAGCTGCAGTTCGGCACCAACCACCTCGGGCACTTCGCCCTGACCAACCTGTTGCTGCCCCAGATCACCGACCGGGTGGTCACCGTCTCCTCGACCGGACACCGGTGGGGGGAGATCGCCCTCGATGACCTCAACTGGCAGTCGCGGCCGTACAAGCCGTGGCGGGCCTACGGCCAGACCAAGCTGGCCAACCTGCTCTTCACCCTCGAGCTGCAGCGCCGACTGCAGGCCGACGGCTCCAGCCTGCGGGCCCATGCTGCCCACCCGGGGTACGCAGCCACCAACCTGCAAAGTGGCGTCGGGATGCGCTTCGCCGACCGGATCGGCGCCATCGGCAACAAGATCTTCGCCCAGAGCGAGGACATGGGTGCGCTGCCGACCCTGTTCGCCGCGACCCAGGACCTGCCCGGGGCGAGCTATCTCGGACCGGACGGGTTCCAGGAGCAACGCGGCCACCCGGCACTCGTCGGTCGATCGGCCGCCGCATCCGACGTCAGCATGGCCAAGGCGCTCTGGACTGCGTCGGAGGAGCTGACCGGCGTCCGCTACCCGCTCGGAGTCACCACCGCCGCCTGAGCCCCGCTGCACGCAAGCCGGTGCACCGTTAGCGGCGAAACGGCGCGCCCGACAGCATCGCGGCCGCCGTGGTGTCGGAGGCCTTCAGCCCGGCCACGGCTTGCCGCAACCGCGGGTCGGAACCGAACACGTCGGCCGGCAACACTGCGGTCAGGGTCGCTGCCCGGTCGATCTGCGACAGGTCGGCGGTCAGCTCGGGCTGATCCAGGGCCAGGCCGGCCAGCGTGCGTACGCGAGGTCGGGCCTGGTCGGTGAACCCGGCCAGGATCGGCCCGGCGGCCCCGAGCGCCGAGGCCGACATCAGGCTCTGGATGACGTCGCGCTCCCGCAGGGCCTCGGCCTGAGCCCAGTCGGTCGCCGGCACCCGGTCGAGCGCGACGGCCGGTGCACTCAGCCCGGCTTGCCCGGTGGCCGCGAACGTCGCCGTGATGGTGTAACGACCCGGCTCGTCGAGCAGCGGCTGGCTGGACGAGGTGCACAGCAACGGGACTCCCCCGGCGAGAGTCTGACCCCGTTCCAGCCTGATCTCGCGACCGGCGCTGTCAGCCGGCCACGGCCAGCCGGCCCGCTGTGCCCGACCGTCGGGGCCCGTGACGATCACCCGCAGGTCGCCGCCCATCAAGTTGAGCTGGCCGGTGAGAACGACATCGTCATCGGTGGTCACCGAGATCACGGCGACCACGATCTCGTCCAAGGGCACCTGCCGCTCGACCGAGACCTCCAGACGCATCGTCATGCTCGCCTCTCCGGTCGGCTGCGGTCAGTCGGCCTGCTCAGCAGTCTGGCCTGCCGTGAAGGTCGCCGCAATCACGTCGGCCTTGTCCACGTCCACCTTGGCCTTGCGGGCCCGCCGGACCCGGGCCAGGGCATCGGCGACCACCGGGGCCGACTTCTCCACCGGACTGGCCACGGTCACCGCCAGCTCGAGCACCCGCTCGGCCGTACGACCCTTGACCGCCAGGTCGAGATAGTGAGCGGCGTCGTCGGGGGCGGCGTCGCGGGCGATCCCCAACCGGTAGTCGACGTGCTGGCCGGCGAGGGAGTTGGCCATCACCAGGGCGCAGGCCGCGCCGGTGTCGCTGTCGGCGTGCGATTCGGCCACCTCCGTCAGCAGCTGCCGGGCCGCCTCGTTGCTGCCGAAGTCGCCGATGGCGATGGCCCGACCGACGTCGCGGACCAGGGTGGCCCCGGCGATCTCCCGCTCCGCGTCGGTGCCGGCCTGGCGTACGACGATGGTCACCGGGGTGCTGCGCAGCGTGGTGAACGGGTCCACCTCCACCTCGGCGACCACTCGGTGCCGACCGGAGGTGTCGAAGGTGACGCCGGTGCTGGTGTAGAACATCTGCAGGTGAGCGGTGATCGACTCGCCGGGCTGCAACACGGTCATCGGTCGCGGTCCGCAAGCGATCACGACGTCCCGGATGGCCTCCGGGCGGCCCGTCGGCGGCACCCGCAGCAGCCGTACGTCGCCCTCGGCCAGGTTCAGCCGGGTGGTCACCGCCCGGGCCTCACTGCCGTTGTTGACCAGAGTCAGGGCCCCGGTGACGTACTCACCGACGTACACCTGGCCCGGCAGCTCGAGGCGTACATCGAGGTCGTCGTCGTCGTCCATGGCCACCAGCCCGGCCACGTCCACCGGAGTGGGCAGCCCGGCGGAGAGGTCACCGTGACCCCAGCCGAAGTTCTTCCACCCCGGCCGGACCTGCGGGTCGGGCGAGTGGATCAAGGAGTCGCGGTCGTGCCGGGCGAATGCGAAGCTGGCGTTGCCGGGATAGGGATTGGCCGCACTCGCGAAGCTCATCACGTCGCCGGTCTGATTCATCACCTCGATCCCGATCGGCGGGTTGTGCACGTCGTGCTTGGGATGGAACAAGTTCAGCGCGTGCCCGGCCTCGTGCACCAGCGTGCGCAAAAAGGCGGTCGGCACGTCGTTCAGGGCTTTGTCCCGGGCAGCCGGATCGATCCGGGAGTCGTTGGGCAAGGTGGCGTCGGCGAAGCCGACTGCTCCCTCGCGCGGCACGGTGTCGTCGTCGAACATCAGGCCGAAGAGATCGCCTTGAGTCGACCCGACAAGCAGCCAGACCCGCCAGGCCTGACCGCTCACCGCCGCCCGGTGGCCGGTGAGCAACGTCTCCAGCTCAGCTGTGGTCAAGGACGCGTCGGTCGGCACGTCGAGCTCGTCCACCGTCACCTGGACGTCCCAGCCGGCACTCGCGTACACCTGCTGGAAGCTGGTGGTCACCCCCGACCCGGTGATGGCCGAGGCCGGCCAGTCGCGGTCGGTCATCACGTCGACCTCGACCCGGCAGCCCCGGTAGAAGTCCGAGGTCTTGGTCGCCTTGACGTTCTGCAGAGTGCCGCCGATCCGCAGAGTGCCCGTCATGGTCGTCGCGCCGGCCACCAGCAGCGAACGGCGGCACTGCAGCACCATCTCGCCCGTCTCGGTGGTGGTGAACTCCTGGGTGGTGCGGTCCCACAAGTGACGTACGACGCTGAAGCGGAGCTCTCCGCCGCTGTAGCTGCCCCCGGCCGACCGGAAGTACCAGGAGTACTGGTTCTGCGGGAAGCTCGGATAGCTGCGAACCCTCGGACCGCCGTCGGTGGCGGTCTCCTCGTCAGCGACCGGACCGCCGGGAAGCACGGGCGGCGGCTGGACCTCGATCGGCAACGGGTCGATCGGCAGCGGAAAGGGGAACCGTTTGCGTTGCACATAGATGTCTCCGCTCACCCGAAGCAGCGCGGGACCCACCTCGATCCGCATCGGGCCGCGCACCGAGGTCGGGATGATCAGGTCACGCGAGTCGATCTGCAGCAGCCACGAGCCGTTGAGGGTCGCCGGCGAGCACGGCCGGACGGCGAACAGCGGCGGCTTCTCGATCACCGGCCCGACCAGGATGCCGTCGGCATCGAAGGTGAACGAGTCCTGCGACTCTTCGCTGCCGCACCCTGCGCACGACCGATCTGCTCCACACATGTTCGCCTCCCGGCACCAGTTGCTGATACCTCTGGAGAGGACGGTCGGCCGGCTCAGATACGGCCCAGATACGGCTCGGACGGTGGGCGGCGCAGCGTGGAGGTGGCGGGTCAGTGCAGCCGGTTGCGGCGTCGACCGACGACGAGGCAGGCCAAGCCGCCCAGGACCAGGGCCAGCCCGCTCACCGGGATCTCGGGGGCCACCCCGCCGGTGCTCGACAAGGTGGCGTCGGTCGGCGCCGACACGGCGGTGGTCACCGCAGAGATGCGCAGGCTGGCCGGGGTGGTGAGACCGGCGTCGATGGTGGTGTCCGCCGGGTTCTCGTCCCCGAGCGCGACCAGGTCGGTCCTGCCGTCGACGTCGACGTCGGAGTCCACGGCCGAGTTCGGGCCGACCCGCTGAGCCACGAACACCAGACCCTGAGGAACGTCGGTGAACCGGACCCGGTAGCTGCCGGCCGGGAGTCCGTCGAAGGTGAACCGGCCGTTGCTGTTGGTGACCTTGGTGCCCAGCAAGGCGCCGGCGGCGTCGACCAGCTCGGCCGTCACGCCCTTGACCCCGGCGTCCCCGGCGTCCAGCACGTTGTCGCCGTTGTTGTCCCGCCAGACCGTGTCCCCCAGTGAGTAGACCCCGACCAGCCCGGCGTTCAGGCTCACGTTGACGAAGTCGGCGCCGCCTCGATGGACATCGGTGGCCGGGGCCAGGTTGGGCGCGTTCGGTTCGAGCTTGAAGATCGGGGTCAGACCGGTCCGGGGGTTCGGTGCGGAGTCGGTCCCCGGGTCGGAGCCGGTTCGGGCCGGCACGAACGTGCGGTGCGGTGGCAGACCGGAGAACGCGATCTGGTAGCGGCCCTTGGCCAGGTCGTCGAACTGGTAGCCGCCCTGAGCGTCGGTGACCGTGGTGGCGAGCACAGTGCGGTCGTCGCTCAGCAACGTGACGGTGGTCGTGGCCGGCGGCTCGTCGGTCTGCTGGATGCCGTCGTGGTTGACGTCCAGCCAGACCCGGCCGGCCGCGCCGAAGCGCAGCGGGGTGATGCCGGCGTCGATGGTCGGGTTGATGTACTCGGCGTCGACGTCATCGCTGTCGACGGCCTCGCGGACGTTGGGCTCACCCACACCGAGGGTGAACGGCGCCGTCTCACCGGTGTAGTCCGGGTCCGAGTCCAGGCCGGTGCTGCCACCTTGGCCGGCGGCAGCCAGCTTGGAGCCGCTGGGCACCCCGGCGAAGCGGATGGAGTACATGCCGGCCGGGACCAGGTCGAAGACGTAGTGGCCCGATGCCGAGCTCCTGGTCGAGTCGACCACCCGGCCGTTGCCGTTGAGCAGTTGCACACTGATGCCCTTGGCGGGTGGCTCGCCCGGGTCCTGGTGCCCAGAACGGTCGATGTCGGTCCAGACACGGTCGCCGATCGCGAACCGCGGTGCCGCGGCCCGCTGCGGGGCGGGCAGCTCGGCTGGTTGATCCGAGACGCTCGGCTCCTCGGTCGGCGTGCTGCGGACGGCGACCGCCATCCGTACGGTCTGGTCCTCACTGGTCACGTCGACGGTCGTGCTCATCGACTGGAAGCTCTCCCCCTCGGGCACCGGGGTCAGATCGCCCAGCGCCGGCGGGATGTCGGCGACGACGAAGTAGCGGCCACCGGTCAAGGTGGCGTTGGCGGGCAGCGAGTACGCACCCTCGGCGTCGGTGGAGCCGGTCGACCGTTTTCCCGGCCGCGTCGGAGACGGTGATCTTGATGTCTGGTTGGGGGCGGTCGACCGTGTCGTCGTAGCTGCCGTTGCTGTCGACGTCGCGGATGACCGTGACCGTCAAGGTGCCGTCGGACTCGTCGGCCGCGGCCGGCGTCGAGATCCCCGCGCTGCACAACGCAGCGAGCCCGGCCAGACAGGCCGAACTCAGGAGACGACGCGTACGCAGCACCAAGATCCTCTTTGCACGTGTGGCCCCCGAGCCCTGTGGCTGACGGGTAAGAGCGCCCCGAACGCTCCGACCTCGCATCAATATAGCCATCCCGATCCCGATGTCCATCGGCGTGCGATGAATCGCGAGGGAACTGTGACCTGGCTCAGCGGATGCGGACCACCTGGGTCTTGGCCGCGATGTCGTGCAGGGCCTGGCGCTTGGGCTGCCACAACGGGAACAACGCGTCGGCCAGCGAGAACAGAGCCAGCAACGAGGTGAGGTTGGGCAGCACCCAGATCGCGGCGCGGATCCCGACGAGGTCCCAGCCCAGCCGCTCGGTCGATCGACCGCGGTCCACCGGAACCACCCGGAGTCCGCAGGCCAGCTTGCCAAGCGTCGCCGAACGCAGCCGCAGGAACAGCATGTGGTAGGTCATCCCGACGGCGACGGTGACCGCGGTGATGATCAGCGTGTCGGTCCGCGAGACCAGTGAGGTCACGTCCAGCTGGGGCGGTGTGCCGCCGCTCTGCTGGATCCGCAGACCCTCCTCGAGATAGGCGATGATGCCGGCCGCCATCTGACGGTAGATCCGCAGGCACAGCACGGCGACGAGCAGGCCGGTCAGCAGCGAGTCGATCAGCGCGGCCAGCACCCGCCACCACCACGAGGCCAGCGGGACGCCGTCGGCGGTCGTGATCGGCTTGCGGGCGGCCGCGGTCAGCGGCGGCAGCGCGGGGGCCGCCGATGGTACATACGGCCCCGCTTGCGGTGGCATCTGAGGGGTCGAGGTCGCGGTCGCCTCCCGCGGGCGGGTGTTCCGCGACCATTGCCAACCGTCCCAGTAGCGTTCCTGGCCCGGGTCGACCGGGTCGGGATACCAACCACCAGGGGCGGCGTGGCGGCCGGGCGGGGCCGGTGGGGAACCAATGGGGATGTCAGACACACGCCCATCCTAGGTTCGCCATCCGGCCGCCCACCCGCATCGGCCAGCGGGTGATCGGATCGGGCAGCGACCTCAAACGGTCGGGCAACTGCTCCGACTCGGGCGCAGCGGGGCATCTCGGACCCACGACCGCAGCGGGATGGCTTCCTGCTTCGGAAACATTCGGGCGACTTTCCCACAAGACTGGGCAATCAGGTTCTTCTTACGCTATACATATACACAGCACAGGGGCAGGACAGTCAACCGGTGTGCGGAACGTCTACTGATCAGCGTGAGATCGGGTGATGAAAGCCATGAACAGCGAAACGGGCAGCCTACGCGGTGCCGTCCGCGGTGGCTCCTCAGCCCCCACTCACGTTCGACCCAGGTCGCGGTCCGTGAGCACCACTCGGCGTTCTTCTCCTTTGTCCAGGACCCCACACTCGAGCCGCACACCACTCGGACGGTTGTCCAGTGCGCAGTCTCGAGTCCTCAACCGAACAAGGCCCTCCTCGGCCTCGTGACCCCTGCCCGCAGGGAAGACCGAAAGGAATGACTCCAGATGCGCTGGACTCACAAAGCAATGGCCGCCGCTGGCTGCATTGCGCTGTTGACCGCCACGGCGGCCTGTAGCGGTGCCGGTGGCGCCGGAGGGGGAGGTGGTGGTGCAGCCGACAACTCGATCAACGTGTTGATGGTGAACAACTCCCAGATGCTCGACCTGCAGAAGAACATCAAGTCGTTCGAGGACTCCTCCGGCGTGAAGGTCAACTTCACCGTCAAGGAGGAAGGTGAGATGCGGAGCCTCGCCTCCCAGGACTTCGCCAACCAGGGTGGCCAGTTCGATGTCGCCACCTTGTCGAACTTCGAGATCCCGTTCTACTCCAAGAACGGCTGGCTGCACTCGCTGGAGGACATCCAGGCCTACAAGGACGACAAGGAGTTCAACCAGGCGGACATCTTCCCGTCGATGACGAACTCCTTGAAGGGCCCGGACGGCAAGCTCTACGGTGAGCCGTTCTACGGCGAGTCCTCGTTCTTGATGTACCGCAAGGACCTGGCCGACAAGGCCGGCGTGACCATGCCGGCCAACCCGACCTGGGACGAGGTCGCTGCGGCGGCCGCGAAGCTCGACACCGGCGACACCAAGGGCATCTGCCTGCGCGGCAAGCCGGGCTGGGGTGACGTGATGGCCCCGCTGACCACCGTGGTCAACACCTTCGGTGGCACCTGGTTCGAGAAGGACTGGACCGCGAAGGTGAACGCTCCGGAGTTCAAGGCGGCGACGACGTTCTACACCGACCTGATCAAGAAGCACGGCGAGTCGGGCGCCGCCCAGGCCAGCTTCAACCAGTGCCTGTCGGCGATGCAGCAGGGCAAGGTCGCGATGTGGTACGACGCCACCTCGGGTGCCGGCAAGCTGGAGGCTGACGACTCCCCGATCAAGGGCAAGGTCGGCTACGTCCAGGCCCCGGTCAAGGTCACCAAGGCAGCCGGCTGGCTGTACGCCTGGTCGTGGGCGATCGAGAAGAAGAGCACCAAGCAGGACAATGCCTGGAAGTTCATCTCCTGGGCGTCCTCGCAGAAGTACGAGGAGCTGGCCGGCGCGAACCAGGGTTGGGCCAACGTCCCGGCCGGCAAGCGCGCCTCGACGTACAAGAACGCTGACTACATCAAGGTGGCCGGTGCCTTCGCCGATCCCACCCTCGAGGCGATCAAGAACGCCGACCCGACCAACCCGGGCGTGCAGCCCCGGCCGACCATCGGTGTCCAGTTCGTCGACGTGCCCGAGTTCACCGACGTCGGCCAGAAGGTCTCCGAAGACGTCTCGGCGGTGATCGCCGGCCAGAAGACGGTCGACGAGGCACTCGACGCCGGCCAGGCGTACGCCGAGCAGAAGATCACGAAGGTGTACCAGGGCAAGTAGGCCTGCGTACGGAGGGCGGTCCGGACCTGGTGTCCGGACCGCCCCTCACCCGCGGCCTGAGGCCTCTGTGGCCCGGCCGAATCTCGTCACCTCACGTCAGAAAGGCTCCTCCATGGCCAGCGTGACCGCTACGCCAGTCGCTCAGGACACCACCACCGCCCGGCCGAAGAAGGCCAAACCCCCCAAAGCACCGTTCCGCGACCGGTGGCTGGACAAGAAGGGGTGGTCCAGGCGGGCCCCCTTGCTGCCGGCCTTCATCTTCGTGTTCTTGCTGACCCAGCTGCCGTTCTTGATGACGATCGTCATCTCGTTGCTGAACTGGAAGGCGACCCGGCCCGACCTGTTCGGCTTCGCCTGGTTCTCGAACTTCGTCACCGTCTTCACCGACCCGGCGATCCGCTCACAGCTCTTCTTCACCATCGTGTTGACCGCGACCGTCGTGCTGCTGTCGCTGCTGTTCGGGCTGGGTATCGCCCTGCTGCTCAACCGGAGCTTCTTCGGGCGTGGCGCGGTCCGCACGATGATGATCGCGCCCTTCCTGATCGTCCCGGTGGCGGCGGCCCAGCTCTTCCGCTACCTGATGTTCGACGTCAACTCGGGCCTGTTCAACGGCTTGTTGACCCTGGTCAACGGCCCCCAGGTCGACTGGTTGACCCAGTTCCCGCGGATGGCCGTGGAGTTCGAGCTGATCTGGCAGTGGACCCCGTTCATGACCTTGATCCTGCTGGCCGGGCTCCAGTCCCGGCCGGGCGACATCATGGAGGCCGCCTCGGTCGACGGCGCCTCCGGCCTGCAGACCTTCCGCTACATCACGCTGCCGCACATGCGTCGCTACATCGAGCTGGCCGGCCTGCTCGGATCGGTCTACATCATCCAGCAGTTCGACACGATCTACGTCTTCGGCGGCATCGGGCTCGGTGCGGCCAACCTGCCCTTCGGTGTCTTCAACACCCTGCAGAACGCCAACGACTACGGCCTCGCATCGGCCCAGGGCGTGATCGTGGTGATCGGCTCCATCATCTTGGCCACCCTCGTGCTGCGCAACCTGTCCAGCCTGTTCGAAGAGGAGAAACGGTGACGGAATTCGACTGTCGCGCTCCGCGCTCCGCGGTCACCAGCTCCGCCGGATCTCGCTCGTTCGTCATGATTCCGGACGACGTAAAAGCATGTCGCCCGGAATCACTCCTCACTCCCGAGAGGCTCCGCTCATGACCACCGCACTCGCCCCCGCCCCCACCCAGCTCGCCAAGCAGCGCCGCGCGTCCAACCGTCGCGCCCGCACGCAGGGCTCAGCTGTGGGCAGCGCCATCGCCGGCATCAGCGCCTGGATCATCGGCTTGCTGTTCATCTCACCGATCGTGTGGATGTTGCTGACCAGCTTGCACACCGAGCAGGACGCGGCGCAGAACCCGCCGGCCTTCGCCGCTCCGCTGACGTTCGAGAACTACACGAACTTCTTCGCCTCGGGGCAGGCGATCGCACCGATCCTCAACTCGGTGATCGCCTCGTTCTCCTCGACGATCTTGGTGATCTTGCTGGCCATCCCGGCCTCGTACGCGCTCTCGGTCCGTCCGGTCGAGAAGTGGACCGACGTGATGTTCTTCTTCCTGACCACCAAGATGCTGCCGCTGGTCGCCGGCCTGCTGCCCATCTACCTGATCGCGAAGAACCTCGGCCTGCTCGACAACATCAACCTGCTGGTCGTGCTCTACACCTCGATGAACCTGCCGATCGCGATCTGGATGATGCGATCGTTCCTGGCCGACATACCGGTCGAGCTGTTCGAGGCGGCCGCGATCGACGGTGCCGGGCTGATCCGAACCCTCCGTTCGATCATCGTGCCGATCATCTCCCCCGGGATCGCCGCCACCGCGCTGATCTGCTTCATCTTCTCCTGGAACGAGCTGTTCCTGGCCAACCGGCTGGCCTCGGGCGTGGTCGCCCGGACCGCGCCGGTCTATCTGGGCAGCTTCATCACCGGTGAAGGACTGTTCGCGGCCAAGCTGGCCGCGGCCGCGGTGATCGTCTCGCTACCGGTGCTGATCGCCGGCTTCGCGGCTCAGGACAAGCTGGTGCAGGGTCTGTCCCTCGGCGCGGTTAAGTGACAGGTTGTTGATCATGACCGCAGCTCAACGCGGCGAACCTCGATCGCTGTCCATCCCCGTCCCCGGTTACGACCGGTCGGCGGTGACCACCGGCATCGTGCACTTCGGGGTCGGCGGTTTCCACCGGGCCCACCAGGCGATGTACCTGGACCAGCTGATGGAGCAGGGCCAGGCGCTGGAGTGGGGCATCTGCGGGGTCGGCGTGATGCCGTTCGACCTCAAGATGCGCCAGGCCATGGACGCCCAGGACTGCCTCTACACCTTGGTGCTGAAGGATCCCAGCGGGCGGCTGGGAGCCCGAAGGTGATCGGCTCGATCGTGGAATACCTCTATGCGCCGGACGACCCGGACGCGGTGATCGAGAAGATGGCCGCTCCGAGCACCCGGATCGTCTCCCTGACCGTCACCGAGGGTGGCTACAACTTCCACCCGGTGACCGGCAAGTTCGACGGCGACAACCCCGCCGTACAGGCCGACCTCGAGCCGGGTGCGGTGCCGGCCACCACGTTCGGCCTGGTCACCGAGGCTCTGGTCCGCCGGCGCGAGCGGGGGCTCGAGCCGTTCACGATCATGTCCTGCGACAACATCCAGGGCAACGGGCACGTGGCCCAGGAGGTGTTCACCGCGTTCGCCCGGCTCCGCGACGCCGAGCTCGGCGAGTGGGTGGCCGCCACCGTCAAGTTCCCGAACTCGATGGTCGACCGGATCACCCCGGTGACCACCGACGACGACCGAGCCGAGATCAGTGAGCGGTTCGGCGTCGAGGACGCCTGGCCGGTCGTCTGCGAGCCGTTCACCCAGTGGGTGCTCGAGGACAGCTTCACCCTGGGCCGCCCGCCGTCTCGAGGACGTCGGCGTGCAGGTCGTCGAGGACGTCGAGCCGTACGAGCTGATGAAGCTGCGGCTGCTCAACGCCAGCCACCAGGCCCTGTGCTACTTCGGCTACCTGGCCGGCTACCGGCTGGTGCACGAGGTGGCCCAGGACCCGCTGTTCGCCACCTTCCTGCTCGACTACATGAACGCACGAGGCCACGCCGACCCTGTCGCCGGTGCCGGGGATCGACCTGGCGGCGTACAAGGCGAAGCTGATCGACCGCTTCTCCAACTCGGCCGTACGCGACACCGTCGCCCGGCTGTGCGCGGAGAGCTCGGACCGGATCCCGAAGTGGCTGCTGCCGGTCATCCGGGAGAACATCGCGGCCGGTCGCGACGTCAGCGTGTCCGCGGCCATCGTGGCCAGCTGGGCGCGCTATGCCGAGGGCACCGACGAGGACGGCGAGCCGATCCAGGTCGTCGACCGGCTGGCCGAGCAGCTGAGTGCCCTCGCCGCCCAGCAGCACGACGAACCGCTGGCCTTCGTGGCCAACCGGGAGCTGTTCGGTGACCTGATCGACGAGGAGGCCTTCACCCGGCCGTACCTCGCCGCACTCGACTCGCTGCACAGCAAGGGGGCCCGGGCCACGCTCGAAGCGTTGGTCTCCACAAGCCGGAGCTGAGCCAGGCGCCAGCCTGCCGCCGGGGGTCAGATCTGGTTGGCCTCTACACGATCTGATCGCTCGGCGGTTTGGGCTCCCGACGCCAGCCCCTGGGCGAGAATTGCTCACGACATGGACAAGGTTGGTCGTTACCGCATCGAACGGCGCCTCGGCGCCGGCTCTTTCGCGACCGTCTGGCTCGGCCATGACGACGATCTCGACGTGCCGGTCGCGGTCAAGGTGCTGGCCGAGAACTGGGCCGAGCAACGACGACGTCCGCAGCCGCTTCCTGGCCGAGGCCCGGATCATGCGTCGGATCCGGACCAGCGGCTGGTCCAGGTCTACGACATCGGCACCCTGCCCGACGGCCGGCCCTACTTCGTCATGGACTTCATCGACGGCGGCTCGCTGAACGAGCTGCGCAAGGCCCGGATCGAGCCGATCCGAGCTCTGCGGCTGTGTGCCGAGGCCTGCCGGGCCCTCGAGGTGCTGCACGAGAACGACATCATCCACCGCGACGTGACGCCCGGGAACCTGCTGCTCAGCAGCGGCCCCAACGGGCAGACCCGGGTGCTGATCGCCGACCTCGGGGTGGCCAAGTCGATGATCGACGCCGTCGGCGCGACGATGACCGCCGGCACCCCGTCCTACATGGCGCCCGAGCAGGCCGCCGGCGGGGTTCAGCTCGACCGGCGAGCCGACATCTACTCCCTGACCGCGGTGACCTACGCCATGCTCACCGGCAGCCCGCCGTTCCCGGTGAAGAGCATCGCCGACCTGATCGCCCGCCCGCCGGGCGTCGGCCCGCAGCCGATCGCCGAGCGGGTCGGTGCCCCGGCCAGCCTGGACGGCGGTGATGATCTCCGGACTGGCCTCCGACCGCAACCGACGACCACCGACCGCGGCCCTGCTGGCCGATGCCCTGGACACCCTGGCCAGCCAGATGCAGGCGGCTGCGGTGGCCGGCACCCGATCGGAGGTGACCGAGCCGCGGTCCGACCGGCCGGCCGATGCGACGGTGATCACCCAGCCGTCGCCGATGACCGCGCCACCGAGGACGGCCCCCCGGCCAGCACCCCGGCCGATGCCGCGTCCCACGCCCACCTCGGCGGCCACGCCGACGCCCCCGCCTCCGGCCGGCCCGTACGCCTCGGGAACCCCGTTCCCCTCGCCGACCCCGACGCCGAGCAGCTGGCCGCCCGGACCGTCGATCAGTCAGCCGGAGCCGGTGCAGTCTTTCGTCGGCGGCGGCAGCGCCTCACCGACCACCCAGCCGACCGGTACGGCCCCGGCCGTCGCGCCACGGCAGGACTCCGACCCAGCCCGACGCCCCACGTCCTACTACGTGCTCCTGGGGGTCGCCGCACTGGCGCTGTTCGCCCTGTCGATGTTCGTCACCATCTTGATCTTGACCTGAGGCGTCCCGCGCTCAGACCGAGACATCGGCTCGTACCCGGCGGCCCTTGTCTCCGGCGTTGCGGCTGCAGACCGTCTCACCGTCGGTGAACAGCACACCGTCGGCGAAGCGCGCCTCCACCTTGCCGTCCCCGAACTGCTCGGTGTAGAGCCGGGAGTAGAGACCACCCTGGGCGAGCAGCTCGTCATGGGTGCCCTGCTCGACCAGCTCACCGTCCTCCAGACCGAAGATCACGTCGGCGTTCTGGATCGTGGACAGCCGGTGGGCGATGGCGATGGTGGTCCGGCCGTGGGTGGCCCGCTCCAGCGCGTCCTGGACCAGGCGCTCGGTCTCGGTGTCCAGGGCCGAGGTGGCCTCGTCGAGGATCAGCACCCGTGGGTTCATCAGGAACACCCGGGCGATGGCCAACCGCTGCTTCTCCCCGCCCGACAGCCGGTAGCCCCGCTCACCGGTGATGGTGTCGTAGCCCTCGTCGAAGCTCATGATCCGGGCGTGGATGTTGGCGTCGCGGGCGGCCTGGTGGACCTGGGCCTGGGTGGCGCCGGGTCGGGCGTACGCGATGTTGTCGTAGATGGTCCCGTGGAACAGGTACGGCTCCTGGGTGACCATGCCGACCGTGGTGGCCAGGGAGTTCATCGTCGCGTCACGGACGTCGAGGCCGTCGATGAGCACCGCGCCTTCGGTCACGTCGTAGAAGCGCGGCACCAGGTAGGTGGTCGTGGTCTTGCCCGATCCCGAGGGCCCGACGATGGCGGCCAGCTGCCCCGGCTGCACCCGGAACGAGAGGTGCCGCAAGGTCCAGCCGTCACCGACCACCCGCTCCTCCGGCTCCTCGGTCGGCGCCGTGGCTGCGGTCGACTCGGTGCCGGCCGGGTCGAGCGCGGCCGGATCCGGAGCGAACCGTGGCCCGGACCGGCCACCGCCGGTCAGCTCGCGCGGAGCCGGGTAGCGGAACCAGACGTCGCGGAACTCCACCGCCCCGCCGTCGGAGGTGGACATCAGCTCCTGGGCGCCGGGACGCTCCTGGATGGCGGGCACCAGGTCCAGGTATTCGAAGATGCGTCGGAACAGGGCCAGCGAGGTCTGGACGTCGAGACTGACCCGCATCAGCTGGATCAGCGGCATCTGCAGCCGGGCCTGCAAGGTCGTGAAGGCGACCAGGGTGCCGGCGGTCAGCGCGTCGGCGCCGCCGAGCCGACCGGTGATCATCAGCCCCGCGACCAGGTAGATCAGAGCCGGAGTGATGGCGAAGAAGGTCTGCACCATGGCGAAGAACGCCCGCCCGGTCATGGCCTGCTCGACCTGCAGCTTGGTCTGCCGGGCATTCTCGGCGCGGTAGCGCTGCACCTCGGAATCGGCCCGGTTGAACACCTTGGCCAACAAGATCCCCGACACCGACAACGACTCCTCGGTGATCGCGGTCATCTCCGACAACGACTCCTGCGTACGCCGGGCCAGTCGCTGCCGGCGCCGTCCGACCCGCAGCTGCAAGAAGAGGAACACCGGCATCAGGACCAACGTGATGATGGTCAGCTTCCAGCTGAGGACGACCATGGCGATGAACGCGGAGATGACCACCACCGAGTTCTGCAGGATGGTCGTGGCCGTGTCGGTGAGCACCGTGCGTACGCCGCTGACGTCGTTGGCCAACCGTGACTGGATGGCCCCGGTCTTGGTCGCGGTGAAGAAGGCCAGCTCCATCTTCTGCAGGTGGGCGAACAACGTGCCGCGCAGGTCGGCCATGGCCGAGTTCCCCACCGTGCTGGTCAGCAGGTTCTGCACGATGCCGATCACCGCGGTCAGCACGGGGATCAGGCACAGCCCACCGATCAGCCAGCCGAGCAGCCCGATGTCCGGGGCGCTGCCGTCGACCGGGAACAGCGCCTGGTCGAACACCGCCTTGGTCAAGAACGGGGCGATCGAGCTGAGCAGCGCGGAGATGACCACGGCGGCGGCGACCAGCAACATCTTGGCCTTGTAGGGCGCGAGCAGACGGGCGATCCGGCGCAGAGGGCTGGCCGGCTGGGGGGTGGCCGGCTGAGGTCGCGTCATGGGCCAGAGCCTATGCCGAGCCTCAGACAGCGACGAGGTCGCGGACAGCGGCGTCGAGATCGGTCCAGGCGAACGCGAACCCGGCTCGGGTGAGCACCTCGGGCACCGCCCAACGGCTCTTCAGCACCAGCTCGGACTCCTGCCGCAGCACGAGCATGCCCGGCTCGAGCATCCAGCGGTAGGCCGGCAGTCCGACCTTGGCGCCGACCGCCCGGCGCAGGGCGGCCATCAGCGTCGCGTTGTCGCTGGTGCCCGGCGAAGCCAGATTGACCGGACCGGAGATCTCGGCGTGCTGGTCGAGAAAAGCCAGCGCCGAGACCAGGTCGCCGAGGTGGATCCAGCTGAAGCGTTGCCGGCCCCCGCGGTTGTCGGTGTGCTCGACCGCCGGCGTCGGCGCCGGTCCGATCCCGCGGTAGCGGCGGTGCGGGAACCACCACCCGTCATGCTGGGGTCCGCCGAGGCCGAACCGCGCGGCCCGGGCCAGCATGGTCAGCGCCGGCCCGTCACCGAGCACGATGGCCATCCGCAGTGCCACCCGCCGGGTGCGGGGCAGGTGGCCGGCGAGGAAGACCCGTTCCCAGTTGCGAGCCACGTCGACCGAGAAGCCCGAGCCGAGCTCACCGTCAGCCTCGGTCTGTGGGCGGTCCGGGGCATGTCGGTAGATGGTCGCGGTGCTGGCGTTGAGCCACAGCCGGGGCGGCTGTGCGCTGGCGGCGACGGCGTCGTGCAGCTGTTGGGTGGTGTCGATCCGCGACCGGTAGATCTCGGCGCGGTGGCGATCGGTGTAGCGGCAGCCGACGCTCTTGCCGGCCAGGTTGACCATCAGATCCGCCCCGTCGACGAGCTCGGCGATCCGCGCGGTCTCACCCCAGCACGCGTCCGGTCCGGAGCGTCCGAGCTGACGCACCTCGTACCCGCGGGCCTTCAGGTCCTCAGCCAGGCGGGTGCCGATGAAACCGGAGCCGCCGGCCAGCACGGCGCGGGGTGAGTCGGTCACGGTCGTCGACCGGTGATGGCCCACTCGCGGATGTGGTCGATCCGCTGTTGCAGCTCCTCGGCGCTGGCGATGGCGGTCGGCGGCCCGCCGCAGGCCGAACGCAGCGTGGCGTGGATGACCCCGTGGGGCTGCTCGGTCCGGTGGTGCCAGGCGGCGACCAGCCCGTTCAGCTCCTTGCGCAGGTCCCGCAGGTCCTGGTGGGTGGGGTTCGCGCTGCGCGACTGGTGGTCGGAGGTCCGGGTCAGCGCCTCGTGAGACTTCTGGTGGCGGCGCAGCAGGTCCTTGACCTGGTCCGGCTCCAGCAGCCCGGGCAGGCCCAGGTAGTCGGCCTCCTCCTCGCTGCCCGCCTGGGCCGTGAGCCCGAACTCACCGCCGTCGAAGACCACCCGGTCGAAGTCCGCCTCGCTGGCCAGCGCGGTGAACTGCCCTTCGGGCAGGTCGGCCTCGGACTCGACGCGCTGAGCCTCCTCGAGCAGGCTGTCGTCCAGCCCGTCCTCGTCCACGCTCCCGGGTGGGCGCAGCGCATGGTCACGTTCGCGCTCCAGCTCGGAGGCGTAGAGCAGCAGGTGGGGCACGCTGGGCACGAAGACCGACGCGGACTCACCGCGGCTCCGGGCCCGGACGAACCGACCCACCGCCTGGGCGAAGAAGAGCGGGGTCGCGGTGTTGGTGGCGTAGACCCCGACCGCGAGCCGGGGCACGTCGACGCCTTCGGAGACCATCCGGACGGCCACCATCCAGCGGTCGTCGCTGTCGGTGAACGCGGCGATCTTCTTGCTGGCCTGCGCCTCGTCACTGAGCACCACGACCGGCTTCTTCTTGGTGATCGCGTGCAGGGTGTCGGCGTACGCGCGGGCCATGGTCTGGTCGGAGGCGATCACCAGGCCGGCGGCGTCCGGCACGTGCTGGCGCACCTCGGTGAGCCGGGTGTCCGCCGCCCGCAGCACCGCGGGGATCCACGACCCGGCCGGGTCCAGGGCCGTCCGCAGTGCCTGCCCGGCCAGGTCCTTGGTCATCGGCGCACCGAGCCGCGCGGCCACCTCGTCGCCGGCGCTGGTGCGCCAGTGCAGGTCACCCGAGTAGGCCAGAAACAGCACCGGCCGGACGATGCCGTCAGCCAGGGCCTCGCCGTAGCCGTACGTGTAGTCGGCCTTGGACCGCAAGGCTCCGCTGCCGTCCGGTTCGTAGCGGACGAACGGGATGGGGTTGGCGTCGGAGCGGAACGGCGTGCCGGTCAGCATCAGCCGTCGGGCAGCCGGCTCGAAGGCCTCGCGTACGCCGTCGCCCCAGCTCAGCGCGTCGCCGGCGTGGTGGATCTCGTCCAAGATGACCAACGTCTTGAAGCCCTCGGTGCGGATCCGCAGGGCCAGCGGGTTCAGTCCGACGGCGGCATAGGTCAGCGCGATACCGAGGTAGTCGCGGCTGGTCCGGCCCTGCTTGACGCCGAAGTTCGGGTCGATCGGGATGTTGACCTTGGCCGCGGCGTCAGCCCACTGGGTCTTCAGGTGCTCGGTCGGCGCCACGATGATGACCCGGTCGATCTGGCGGCGGCTGAACAGGTTGGCGGCCAGGTTGAGCGCGAACGACGTCTTGCCCGCACCAGGCGTGGCGACGGCCAGGAAGTCCTTCGGATCGGCGTCGAAGTAGCGCTGCAGGGCCGCGGCCTGCCAGGCCCGCAGGTGTTTGGCCGTGCCCCAGGCCGCGCGCGACGGGAACGCCGGCGGCAGCCCGGTCGGGCTCAGTTCGGGCTGGACAGACACTCGGCAGAGTCTAGTGCGGAGCGAACTCGTTGCGGACCGCGCCGATCCGTAGCGAGGCGATTGCGGCGAGCAAGGCGACCACGGCCATGGTCACCAGCACCCAGCCGAAAGTCAGCGACAGGTCACCGTCGTCGTGCAGCGCGGCGAAGATCGAGCCCGAGATGCCGACGAAGATGCCGGCCCCGAGGGCGTCCGAGAGGTTGAGCGAGGAGGCGTTGCGCCCCTGCTCGGCCACCTTGGACAGCGTCATCACCGCCAGGGCGGTGCTGGACGTGGCCAGGCCCATGCCCAGGCCGGCGAAGATCCAGGCCACCGCCACGAAGTAGTACGGGATGGCCGGCACGAACGCCACCAGGCCGGTGCCGCCCAGGCCGATCATCAGCGACAGGCAACCCAGGGTGATCAACCGGTCGCGCCGGATCTTCAGCCAGGGCCGCGACTGCAGCCAGGAACCGGTGGTCCAGCCCACGCTGCCGATGGTCAGCGCGGCTCCGGCCAGCACCAGGGCCACCTTGCGGTCCTCGACCAGCATCAGCGGCACGAACGCCTCCGCCCCGACGAACGCGCCGGCCAGCAGGCCGCGAGCGACGATGACCGCCGACAGCCCACCCTCGAAGCGGGCGAAGCAGGCCGGCATCAGCCGGGGCAGCCCGACCACCAGGGCGGCCAGGCCGGCCACCGCGAGCCCGAGCGCGACCCAGTCCAGACGCTGCCCGGCCACCTGCAGGGCGGCCGCGGCCAGGGCGACCAGCCCGGCGGCCCACAGCGCCGCGGGTTTGGGGCCGTCGGGATCGGCTCGGGGTTGCTCGTACGTGCGCATCATCCGACGCAGGGTGGGCAGCACCATCAAGCCGCCGCCGATGACCAACGGGATGACGGCGAAGAACACCCAGTGCCAGCTCAGCTGGTTGGTCAGCCAGGCCGAGATGGGTGGGCCGACGAACGACGGCAGGATCCAGGCCGTGGAGATGTAGGTGAACATCTTCGGCCGCTCCTTGGTGGAGTAGGCCTGGGCGACGCAGACGAAGATCGCCGTGTTGATGATGCCGCTGCCCAGGCCCTGGACCAGCCGGCCCCCGACCAGCTGGACCATGTGCTGCGCGCGTGCCGGCGACGACCAGGCCGACGAGGAAGATGCCCAGACCGACGATCATTGGCTTGGCCGGCCCGATCCGGTCACTGAGCCGGCCAGCGACCACCGTGGCGAACAGCATGCCGATCAGGAACAGGGAGAACGACCAGGCGTAGTAGCTGATGCCGTCGAGGTCGCGGGCCGCGACCGGCATGGCGGTGGCCACGGCGATCGTCTCGAAGGCGATGGCGATGATGTTGGTGCACAGCCCGATGGTCAGCCGGCGTTGCGACACCGGCGCCAGGTCAGCGGCCTTGTTGGTGAGGGTCTCTGTCCTGCTCATCCGCACAGTTCATCACCTCAAGTCCACTTCACGTCAACGCGACTCCGGCCGCGCTCGTGTCTAGACTGAACGGCGTGAGCCAGCAACTTTCTCCCGGTGCCCAGACCATCGTCGACGAGCGCGTCAAGGAGCGCGAGGACTATCGCATCGACGAAGGCGACCACGAGCGGTTCTCCCACTACGTGCCCAAGGAGAAGCTGACCGAGGCCATGGTGATGGGGACCCCGGTGGTGGCGCTGTGCGGCAAGACCTGGGTCCCGAGCCGCGATCCCGAGCGCTTCCCGGTCTGCCCGGAGTGCAAGGAGATCTGGGAAGGCATGTCCGACGACGAGTGAGCTCCACCGGACGAGTGGTCAGGCCGCTTCGGTCGGCACCGGCGCCTGCAGCTCCTCGTCCACGTCACCGGTCTCACCCGCCTGGGCGGCTCGCCGCCCCAGCGTGAACACATAGGTCAAGAACGCCAGCCAGACCAGGCGCTCCGATGCTCAGCCGGGCCCACGCCGGCAGCGGAGACGGCGTGACCAGGCCCTCCACCAGCCCGGAGACCAGCAGCCACACTGCGAGCCCGAGCGCCAGTGCACCGAGGGCCCGACCTTCGGTGGCCAGGGCTTGGGCGCGAGTCCGCCTTCCCGGCGCGATCCAGGACCAGCCCAGCCGGAGCCCGGCACCCGCCGCCACGAAGATGATGGTCAGCTCGAGCATCCCGTGCGGCAGGATCAGGCCGTAGAAGACGTCGGCCCGGCCGGCCGAGATCATGTAACCGGCCACGACCCCGACGTTGGCGATGTTCGCCCACAGCACGATCAGGACCGGGACGATCAAGATCCCCAGCACCAGGCAGACCGCGGTCACCCTGGCGTTGTTGAGCCAGACGCTGAACGCGAAGTCCACCGCCGGGTTCTCGGTGTAGTAGCTGGCGAAGTCGTGCTCGACCAGCTGCTTGGCCGCGTTGTCCGACATCAGTGACTCGGCCAGACCCGGGGTGTGGATGACCCGCCAGGCGATCAGCACGGCCAGCGTGACGTTGACCACCGCCACGGTGATCCACCACCATCGGGCCCGGTAGACCGCGGCCGGGAAGGCCACGGTGAAGAACCGGCCCGACCGTGTGCCAGATCGGCAGCGTGACCCCGGTGACCAGGCTGCGGGCGCTCGCCACCAGGCCGGACAGCCGGGCTTCCAGCACCGGGTCGGAGGCGGTGCTGCGCACGACCGACAGATGGGTGGAGACGCGCTGGTAGAGGTCGACGACCTCGTCCGCCTCGGCGCCGGTCAGGTCGCCGCGCTTGGTGGTGAGCTCGCTCAACCGGTCCCACTGCGGGCCGTGCCGCAGGATGTAGGAGTCGAGGTCCACCGGGTCAGCCTACGGTCCTGGTCCGACCCTCCCGGCTACGCTGACCCGGTGAGTCAGCTGGTCACCGGGGACGCCGTGGTGCTCGACCTGCGTCCGGCTCGGATCCCGACGCGGCTGCTGGCCACCGGTGTGGACCTGGTGCTGATGTGGGGGGCCACCTTTCTCTACGGCTACATCGTCGACACGATCGGTGGGTCCGAGGCCCGGGTCCGAGCCGTCACCATCGCCGGCGCGCTGATCATCAACTTCGGCTACCCGATCACGATGGAGACGCTCACCCGCGGTCGTACGGTCGGCGCGTTCGCGCTGGGCCTGCGGGCCGTGCGCGACGACGGCGGCGCGATCCGGTTCCGACAGGCGCTGCTGCGCGGACTGGCGTTCTGGACCGTCGACTTCGCCATCTGGACCGGCTTCTGCGGCGGGCTGGTCTGCGCCGCGATCAACCCCCAGTCGAAGCGCTTCGGCGACCTGATGGCCGGCACCCTGGTGATCCGGACCCGGGCCCCCGGCCCCGCCGCCGATCCCCGGGGTGCCGCCGGAGCTCGCCGGCTGGGCCTCGCAGCTCGAGCTCAGCGGGCTCCCCGACGAGCTCGTCACCGCCGCCCGGCACCTGGTCCAGCGGGCCGACGGGCTGCTGTCCTACCCGCGCGACCCAGGTGGCCACCGAGCTGGCCCGCCAGGTTGCCGCCCGTACCGCTCCCCCACCACCGCTCGACCTGCCACCGCTGGACTTCCTGGCTGCGGTGGTGGCGGAGCGCCGGGCGCGGGAGAGCAAGCGCATCGTCCACCAGCAGTGGGTCCCCGCCGCCGAGGAGCTGCCGGCCGGCTGGCGCTAGGCTCGCCGCATGGAAGGGGCGCCACCACGGACCTTGATCCTGGTCCGGCACGCCAAGTCGGCCTGGGACCAGCCGGTCAGCGATCATGAGCGCGAGCTGTCCGCCCGGGGTCGTCGCGATGCCCGGGCCATCGGAGAGCTCCTGGTCGGACGTTCCCTGCAGCCCGACCTGGTGCTCTGCTCCACTGCCACCCGTACCCGTGAGACCTGGCAGGGCGCGGTGGACGCTGGGGCCCGGGCCGGCGAGCTCCGCTTCGAGCGGGCCATCTACCGCGCGTGGGTGCCCGAGCTGGTGGGACTGATCCGCGCGGCACCCGAGTCAGTGTCGACCCTGTTGATGCTCGGCCACGCCCCGGGAGTCCCCGATCTGGTCGACTACCTGGCCGTCCGCGACGTCGGCTCGGACCGCTGGGACCGGCTGGACGCCAAGTTCCCGACCGCCGCCGTGGCCGTGCTCGAGGTGCCCGGGGCCTGGTCCGAGGTCGGCAAAGGCCGCGCCCGGCTGGCCACCTTCGAGGTCCCCCGCGCCACGCCCTGACTTTCTTACGCTGGTTTGATCCACCGGTGACGTCGACCGCGTGTCGGTCGGACCGAGGTAAGAAAACCAGGGCTCCTTCCCCGTCCACAGGCCGAACCGGTCCTCGAAGCGTCATCCACAGATGGCTCGAAGACCTGACTGTTGCCACCGTGACATCCACAGACTCCAGGCATGAGCTCGATCAACGACGTCCAACGACTGCTCCGGACCGGCGGCGGCATCGTGGCCCGGCGCGGCCACCCCGAGCTGGCCGGCACCCTCGACTGGCTGCTCCGCCAAGATCTGATCGCCGCCGTGCTGCCGGGCATCTACGCCATTCCCGAGCAGGCCACCGACCCCATCATCCGGATGCGGGCGGTGCAGTGCCGTCACCCGGATGCCGTGCTGCTCGGCGCGGCCGCTGCGCGCTTGTCGTTCTGGCCCGAGGTCGCCGTCGACCGGGTCGACGTGGCCGTGCCGAACCCGGTCGCCGCTGCGGCCGGGTTTCGATTCAGCCGACGCCGGTTGTCACCCGAGGTCGTGGTGCAGCGCTCCGGCCTGCGCTGCTCCAGTCCGGCGCTGACCGCGCTCGACCTGGCCACGATGGAGTGCGCCGACCCGATCGATGCGGTGCTTCGCAAGCGGATGGCCACCCTGGACAGTCTCTACCGGGCACTCCAGCTGACGCCGAACCGACGGGGGAACCTGGATCGGCGCCGGCTGTTGGTGGACTCCCGCAACGAGCCGTGGTCGGCGGCGGAACGGCTGGGTCACCGGTTGCTGCGCGGCGCCCGGATCGTCGGCTGGATCTCGAACTTCCCGGTGGTGTTGGCCGGGAATCTTTACTTCATCGACGTCGCGTTCCCGGCGCAGCGGCTGGCGATCGAGATCGACGGGCGCCTGCACGAGACCGACGAGGACCTGTTCCAGTCCGATCGCTGGCGGCAGAACGCGCTGATGATGTCGGGCTGGCGAGTGCTGCGGTTCACCTGGGAGATGCTTCGCGACCACCCCGAGCTGGTCATCGCCACCATCCGTCGCGCGCTTCGGCCCTGATTCTCTTGCTCGGGTGGCATCGACACGCCCTGGCCGACCCGCGCACGGAGGACGAGCGAAAGAAACTCAGGGGCTCGCCGGGCCAGCGCCGGCCACCAGGTCAGCGACGAAGGCGAGCTTGGCCACCACCGGCGGGGCGACGACGAACGGATACAGGTCGTCCTTGCCCATGCTGCGGTTGATCTGGTTCAGGGCCTTGGTCAGCGGCAGCCAGGTCGACGTCACGACCTCCTCGATCGGCGTGGTCAGCGGATCGACCGGTCGGTTCAGGAGTCCGAAGGCGTGCGCGGTCTGCAGCGTGTCGGCGATGTGCAGGAAGTGCGCGAAGGTCTCGGCGAAGTCCTCCAACGGATGCATGGTGGCGTACGCGCTGATGTGGTGGCTTGGCCAGGCCAGCCCCGGACCCTGGGCGTAGTGCCGGGCCAGGGCGACGTCGTACGGCTCGGTCTCGTCGCCGAACAGCGTCTGGAACTCCCCGTGCCGCCCGGTGGTCAGGGCCAGCAGCTCGGCGTAGTAGTGGCCGATCTCGTGCCGGAAGTGGCCCAGCACCGTACGGTACGGCTCATCCATGCTCTCCCGCAGCCGCTCCCGGTGCGCGTCGTCGGTCTCAGCGAGGTCGAGGGTGATCACCCCGTTGTGGTAGCCGGTCTTGATCGGGCCACCGGTGCTCGACAACAGGTCGAAGGCCAGGCCCAGATAGCCGTCGCTGACCTTGACCGGCAGACCCAGCTCGTCGAGCTCGAAGACGAGCCGCCGTTTCGCTGCCTCGGCGACCCAGTACTGTCCGATGCCGACCACGTCGCCGTCGGCGGGTCGGATCCGGGTCAGGGTGCAGTTGAAGCACAGCCCGATCGGCGACCGGTCGTCAACGATCCAGTTGCAGCCACAGCGGTTGAGGTTGGCACAGATCGGGTGTCGGGCCGAGACGGCGACCATGGCCTGTCGCGATCGGGAGAAACCCACCGCCGTGCCGCAGCTGAGGCAGACGGAGTTCTCGAAGAACAGCTCGTTCCCGCACGTCGGACAGCCGAAGACGCGCACGCCTCAGGCGGCCGGAGCCATGTCGACCGAGACCTTCATCTTCGACTTCTTCGCCTCGGTGAAGATCACCCCGCGGACCGGGGGCACATCGCCGTAGTCGCGACCCCAGGCCACGGTGGCGTGCGACTCGTCGATGACCCGGTTGTTGGTCGGGTCCAGATAGAGCCAGCCCGCCCCGGGAATCCAGCATCCCACCCAGGCGTGACTGGCGTCGGCGCCGACCAGCCGTGGCCGGCCGGGCGGTGGGCGGGTGGCCAGATAGCCGCTGACGTAGCGGCCACCCAGTCCGAGCGAGCGCAGCCCCGAGACCATGAAGTGGGAGAAGTCCTGGCAGACGCCGGTCATCTTGTCCAGCAGGTCCACCACCTTCTCCCCGATCACGGTGGAGCCGGACTTGTAGGTGAAGTCGTCGTGCACCCGGTGCATCAGCTCGACCGCGGCTTCGCCGATCGGGCGGCCGGGGACGAAGGTGGGTCGGACGTAGTCGCGGATTCCGGGCGGGATGTCGACGTAGGGCGAGGGAAAGGTGAAGTCGACCGCTTCCCAGGCGTCGGCCACATCACTGCGGACCAGTGGGCTCGCCTGCTCCCAGGGCAGATCCAAGACGCCGGGCTCGAACTCCCGCTTGCGTACGTCGACGGTGCTGATCGCGCTGACCATCAGCTGGGTGTGTGGCTCGACCACGTGGAAGTAGGACTTGGTGTTGCCGTAGAGGTCGAGGTGGGCCGAGAGGTCGGCCGGCACCGGGTCGATGACGATCTCGTGGGTCAGACAGTCCTGCCACTCCAGGTCCCGGGGCCGCAGATGGAACTGCCCGAAGCTGCCGGTCACGTCGTTGTCGTAGTCGTAGGTCGTACGGTGCTCGATCCGGTAGCTGGTCATGCCACGGCACCGGCGACCGGGACTCGACCGCGCCGGCCTTCCACAGGGGCTGCTGGGTCGGCGGCTGCTGCTGGTACTGATCGCGGATCGCGCTGGCCACCTCGCGCAGCTGGTCCTGGAGCCCACCGAGGAAGTCCCGCAGGGCCAACCGGTCACCGTCGGCGGTCTGGGCCAGCTCGGCTGAGTCGGCGGTCCGGACCCGCTCGACCAGGCTGTCCAGCAACCGCAACGGCCGAGCCGTGGGCGAGGTGCTGGGGATGGCTCGCAGGTCGGCCTGCACCCGAGCCAGCTGGTAGGCCACCGAACGGGGGTTGTGCTGGTCGAGGACGAGCAGCTCGATCACCGCGTCGGCGCCGGCCCGACCGCGGTAGCGCCGGCGGTAGGTGACGATCGACTCGGCGGCGGTCAGCACCGCCTCGACGAGCAGCCGGTCGTCGATGGCCCGCGGCTGGCACAAGGTGACCCGGAGCAGTGAGGAGATCTGCAGCGCGCGCTCCAGGCCCCGGCCCGAGTCGAGCATGTACCACCCGGGGTCCCGGACCATGTTCTCGCTGATGATGCCGGCCAGGGCCAGCAGGCCGGACAGCACCCGCTCGCTGGCGTCGGTCAGCTGCAGACCCTGGTCGTACGGGTTGGCGGCCAGGGCAGCCAAGGCGCGTTCGACCTCGGCCAGCACCATCCAGACGTCCTCGGAGAGCTGGTCGCGCACACCTTGGGCCGCCATCGACAGCTGGCCGAGCGAGTGCGCGGCCGTGCCCGGCCGGTGCCGGTCCAGCAGGATCGCCCGCAGCTCGGGCATCATCGCGACCCCGCGGCGGGTGAAGCCGGGGTAGGTCGTGCTGACGTGGGTGATGGCCCGCAGCAGCGTCTCCAGAGCCGGGCTGTTGGCGACGTCGAGGTCGGTCTCGATGGCCACGCTGCGGGTTGCGAGCACCAACCGCAGCAGGTCCTCGGCGCGCTCGGCGTAGCGTCCGAACCAGAACAGGTCGCTGAGCACGCGCGGCACCATGGCGGCTGAGGCGGACCCGGGCGTGCGCAGGCTGCGGTCGTCGTCCAGTCGGGGCGCCACCACCCGGGCGGCGACGACCGGGTCGCTGCTGACCACCCAGACGTCCTTGGCCAACCCGCCGTCGGGGGCGGTGACCAGCGGCCCCTTGTGGTCGGCTTCGTTGGTCACCCGGGCCAGACCCCCGAGCATGGCGGTGTACGAGCCACCGCTGCGGACGGCGAAGGAGCGCAGCACCACCGAACGCCGGACGAGCCGGTCGTGCTCGCTGGTCGGCGCCGAGGAGAGGTTGCAGCACCTCCTGGCCGACGAAGCGGTGCGGCGCGGCCCGGATCCGGTCGACCAGGGCGGCGCGCTGCTCGGCGGACAGCGCCGAGCCGAGCACGCTGCGGCCGTGGCCGCGGCTGATCGGTCGGATGACCAGCGACTCGAGGTTGGCCACCACGTGGTCGAGCGAGGCCGGGTCGCCGCACCACCAGGTGTCCACCGAGGGCAGCCGCAGCGGCGCACCGAGCAGCCGCTCGCACAGGTCGGGCAGGAACGGCATCAGCGCCGGGTTCTCCAAGATGCCCGAGCCGAGGTTGTTGACCACGCTGACCGTGCCCTGGCGTACGCATTCCAGCAGGCCGGTGACGCCGAGCCGGGATCCGCCGCGCAGCTCCAGCGCGTCCATCCAGTTGGAGTCGACCCGGCGCAGGATCACGTCGACCTGCTCGAGCTTGCCGAGCCCCCGCATCCAGACCCGGCCGTCGCGGACCGTGAGGTCGGGGCCCTCGAGCAGCGGGAACCCGAGCAGCGAGGCGACGAACGCCTGGTCGAACGCGGTCTCCGAGTGGGTGCCTGGGCTGAGCACGACCACCCGCGGGTCCTCGACGTGCGGCGGCGCGGCGTCGACCAGCGCGAGCCGCATGGCCTGGAAGAACGGGGTCAGCCGGTGCAGGTGGGCCTGGTGGTAGATCTCGGGCATCACCCGCGAGACGACCCGGCGGTTCTGCATGGCGATAGCCGGCGCCCGAGGGGGCCTGGGTCCGGTCCGACATGACCTTCCAGTGACCGCTGGCGTCGCGTCCGAGGTCGGCGGCGATCATGAACAGCCGCTGGTTGGCCACCGCCTCGGTGCCGACGACGGTGCGCAGGTACTCCTCGTGGTCGAGCACGGCCGTCGGCGGGCAGCTGCCGCCGGGACAGCAGCTTCCGGGCGCCGTAGAGGTCGGACATGATCGCGTCGAGCAGCTCGGCCCGCTGCACCACCCCGGCCTCGAGGGTCGGCCCACTCGCGGTCGTCGAGGACCAGCGGCAGCGGGTCCAGCCGCCACGGCTGGGGTTCGGTCAGCGGCGCCGACCGGCGTGCCCGGTCTCCGTCGACGATGGAGACCGTCGAGGCCGGGCTCGGCGTGTAGGTGACGTTGTCGTCCTCGAGCAGCCGGGCCACCTCGCGCTGGGCGTGCACCAGGTCGGTGTCGGCGAACTCGTCGAGCCCCTCCATCACCGAGGTCCAGCCCGCCCGGACCGTGCCGTCCGGGCCGGCGAACTCGTCGAAGCTGTGCCGGCCCTCGAACATGTCGGGCTGTCGAGCCGACGCCAGGTAGCGTCCGAGAACGGTCATCGTCCTGCCCCCGGGACAGACTCCGGTTCATTCGCGACCCCAGGATCGGGGCAGCCGCCGGCGCAGGTCCAGGGTCAGCGGGTACTCGGTGCCGCCGGACGCCCGCAGCCCGAGCTGGACGCTCCAGGCCGCCACGTCGATCTCGCCGGTGGTGTGGCCCATCGCCTCGAACCGGCGGGCCCGCCGGGCCTCGGCCTCCTTGGCGTTGACCGGCGGATGGTCGTACGACCGGCCGCCCGGGTGCACCACGTGGTAGGTCGCCCCGCCGAGCGAGACCGCACTGGCCTTGTCGATCACGTCGAAGTGCAGCGGGGAGTCGATCTCCAGGGTCGGGTGCAGCGACGACCACGGCTTCCACGCCTTGTACCGGACCCCGGCCACGTAGCTGCCCGGCGTGCCGGTCGGGCGTCAGCGGCACGGCGACCCCGTTGCAGGTCAGCAGGTGCCGCTCGGGCACGAAGCCGTCCACCTTGACCTGCAGCCGCTCGGTCGAGGAGTCGACGTAGCGAGCGGTGCCGCCCGAGCTCGACTCCTCCCCCAGCACGTGCCACGGCTCGATCGCGGTTGCGCAGCTCCAGCTCGACCCCGCCGACCTCGGTGATGCCGATCCGCGGGAAGCGGAACTCCAGGTAGGGGGCGAACCAGGCCGGGTCGAAGTCGATGCCGTGGGCGCGCAGGTCGGCGGCCACCTCGGCGATGTCGGCCATGGCGAAGTGCGGCAGCAGGAACCGCTCGTGCAGCTGGGTGCCCCAGCGGACCAGCGGCGCCGAGAACGGCTCCTCGGCGAACCGGGCGACCAGCGACCGGACGAGCAGGGCCTGGACCAGCGCCATGTCCGGGTGCGGCGGCATCTCGAAGCCGCGCAGCTCCAGCAGACCGAGCCGGCCGCGCATCGAGTCGGGGCTGTAGAGCTTGTCGATGCAGAACTCGGCCCGGTGGGTGTTGCCGGTGATGTCGGTGAGCAGGTGCCGCAGCGCCCGGTCGACCGCCCACGGCCGGTGCTCGGTCGTCGTCGCAGGTCCTCGATCTCGGCGAACGAGATCTCCATCTCGTACAGGTTCTCCGGTCGGCCCTCGTCGAAGCGCGGCGCCTGGCTGGTCGGGCCGATGAACCGGCCGGAGAACAGGTAGGACATCGCCGGGTGGTGCTGCCAGAAGGTCAGCAGGCTGACCAGCAGGTCGGGTCGGCGCAGCATCGGCGACTTCGCCGGCTCGGCCCCACCCAGGGTGATGTGGTTGCCGCCGCCGGTGCCGCTGTGCCGACCGTCGTTGGCGAAGGTCTCGGTGCCGAGCCGCTGCTCGCGGGCGATCCGGTAGAGGGTGTGGGTCAGCTCGGACAGCTCGGTCCAGCTCGCCGTCGGGTGCACGTTGACCTCGATCACCCCGGGTCCGGGGTGACCATCAGGGTCTTGATCCGCGCGTCCGGCGGCGGGCCGTAGCCCTCGAGGATGACCGGGGTGCCGGTGCGGGCCGCGACCCGTTCGATCAGCCGGATCAGCTCGACGAACTTCTCCAGCTTCTCCACCGGCGGCAGGAACAGGTGCACGAAGCCGTCCCGGGCCTGCACCACCAGCGCGGTCCGGGCCGGCGCCTCCTCGGGGTCGACCACCACCGCCCGCGGACGCGCCGGCGCCGTCGTCCAGCGGTGGCCCGGCCTTGGCGTAGGACTCCTCGCCGGCGAAGTCGGGGTCCTTCCAGGCGACCGAGCTCAGCGGCAGCCGCATTCCGGCCGGCGAGTCGCCCGGGCACCAGCACGAGCCGGCCCCGCCGCGTACGCCAGGCCGCGCTCGCCCAGCCCTCGCCGAACCAGGCGGGGATCAGCGGCAGCGCCCAGGCCGACCGGCGTGGTCTCGGCCCGGTCGAGCTCGGCGACCAGAGCCGGGTCGGCGGTGCGTCGGGTCGGTGCCCGGCCGCGGCCCGGCCGGCTGCCGGACCTCGGCGGCCAGCGCGGCCAGCGGGTCCTCGTAGCAGGCCTGCAGCTGGCCGGCGGGCAGCCCGAACTCGGAGTGATGGCCCGGGCCAGCTCCTCGGCCGGCCTGGCGGCGGCGTCGTCGGCCTGGCCGGTGTCGAACGGGTCGGCGAGCAGCCCGGGGTCGCTCCACAGCGGCTCGCCGTCGGTCCGCCAGATCAGCGCGATCTGCCAGCGCGGCAGCGGCTCACCGGGATACCACTTGCCCTGGCTGCGCTGCACCAGCCCGCCCCGGGCGAAGTGCGCGGCCAGCGCGGCCGCCAGCTCGTTGGCGGCCTCGGCCGCTTCTCCGGCCCGTCGGCGGCGATCGTCCACTGGGCCGAGGTCATGTCGTCGACCGAGACGAAGGTGGGCTCGCCGCCCATGGTCAGCTCGATCCCGGCCGCCTCCAGCCGGGCGTCGACCGCGCTCCCGACCTGCTGCAGGTGGTCGACCTGCTCGGGCGAGTAGGGCTTGGTGACCCGCGGGTCCTCGTGCACCCGCCGTACGGTGTTGGAGAACTCCAGCCGGGTATCGGACCGGTCGGTCACCCCGGTGATGGCGGCTGACGAGGACGGGTGCGGGGTGGCGGCCAGCGGGATGTGGCCCTCGCCGGCGTAGAGCGCCGACGTCGGGTCGAGCCCGACCCAGCCGGCGCCGGGGATGTAGACCTCGGCCCAGGCGTGCAGGTCGGTGAAGTCCTCGGTCGGCCCGCTCGGCCCGTCCAGGCTGAGCTGGTCGGCGGTGAGCTGGACCAGGTAGCCCGAGACGAACCGGGCGGCCAGTCCGAAGTGCCGCAACGCCGCGACCAGCAGCCAGGCCGAGTCGCGGCACGAGCCGATCCGTCGGGACAGCGTCTCGTCGGGGGTCTGCACCCCCTCCTCCATCCGGACCGAGTAGGCGACGTCGCGGTTGACCGCTCCGTTGAGCCGGCTGAGGAACTGGATCGTCGGCAGCCCCCGGGTGCTCCGCGGTGTCCAGGGCGGCCAGCCACTCGTCGAGCACCGGCCCGAGCGCCGACGCCGGTGAGTCCAGATAGGGCTTGAGGTCGGCCGCCAGCTCGGGCGGATAGCTGAAGGGGGCTCGCTCGGCGTACTCCTCGATGAAGAAGTCGAACGGGTTGATCACCCCCATGTCGGCGACCAGGCCGACGGTGATGTCCAAGCACGTCGGACTTCGAGGGGAAGACCACCCGGGCCAGGTAGTTGCCGAACGGGTCCTGCTGCCAGTTGACGAAGTGGTCGGCCGGCTTGATGGTCAGCGAGTAGGCCTCGATCGGCGTCCGCGAGTGCGGCGCCGGGCGCAGCCGGATGACGTGCGGCCCGATGTTGATCGGCCGGTCGAAGTGATAGGTGGTGCGGTGTTCCAGCGCGACCTTGATGCTCATCGAGCTGCCTCCTCGAAGGCTGGTCGGTCAGTAGCGGTAGTGGTCTGACTTGTACGGGCCGTCGACCGGCACACCGAGGTAGTCGGCTTGCCTGGGGGTCAGCTCGGTCAGCCTGACGCCGAGTGCGTCCAGGTGGAGTCGGGCCACCGCTTCATCGAGGTGCTTGGGCAGGGTGTAGACGCCGAGGGGGTAGTCGTCGGGCTTGGTGAACAGCTCGATCTGGGCCAGCACCTGGTTGGTGAAGGAGTTGCTCATCACGAAGCTGGGGTGTCCGGTCGCGTTGCCCAGGTTCATCAGCCGACCCTCGCTGAGCACGATGACCGAGCGGTCCGGGCGGTCTCCGTCGGCCTCGAAGCGCCACTCGTCGACCTGCGGCTTGATGTTGATCCTGGTGGCGTTGGGCAGCCGCTCGAGTCCGGCCATGTCGATCTCGTTGTCGAAGTGCCCGATGTTGGACACGATCGCCTGGTGCTTCATCCGGCGCATCTGGTCCGCGGTGATGACGTCGCGGTTGCCGGTCGCGGTGACGTAGATGTCGGCGTAGGGCGAGCACGTCCTCGAGCGTGGCGACCTGGTACCCGTCCATCGCCGCCTGCAGCGCGCAGATCGGGTCGATCTCGGTGACGATCACCCGGGCGCCCTGGCCGCGCAGCGACTCGGCACAGCCCTTGCCGACGTCGCCGTAGCCGCAGACCACGGCGACCTTGCCGCCGATCAGCACGTCGGTGGCCCGGTTCAGGCCGTCGATCAGCGAGTGCCGGACACCGTACTTGTTGTCGAACTTGGACTTGGTCACCGAGTCGTTGACGTTGATGCCGGAGAACAGCAGCTTCTCCTGCCGGAGCATCTCGTAGAGCCGGTGGACCCCGGTGGTGGTCTCCTCGGTGACGCCGATGATGTGGCTGGCCACCTCGACCCAGGACCGGCCCTCGGCCAGGGACTTGCTTGACCAGCGCCAGGAAGATCGCGAACTCCTCGGAGTCGTCCTCGCCGGGCTCGGGGACCTCCCCGGCCTTCTCGAACTCGACCGCCTTGTGCACCAGCATGGTGGCGTCGCCGCCGTCGTCGAGGATCATGTTGGCGAACTCGCCCTCGGGCCAGGTGAGGATCTGCTGGGTGCACTCCCAGTACTCCGCCAGCGTCTCGCCCTTCCAGGCGAAGACCGGGACACCCTGCGGGTCGTCCGGGGTGCCGTCCGGGCCGACGACGACGGCCGCGGCGGCGTGGTCCTGGGTGGAGAAGATGTTGCAGCTGGCCCAGCGGACCTCCGCGCCGAGCGCCACCAGGGTCTCGATCAGCACCGCCGTCTGCACCGTCATGTGCAGCGACCCGGCGATCCGGGCGCCGGCGAGTGGCTTGGTGTCCCCGTACTGAGCACGCATGGCCATCAGCCCGGGCATCTCGTGCTCGGCCAGGCTGATCTCCTTGCGTCCGAATTCAGCGAGGGTCAGATCGGCAACGCGGTAGTCCATGCCGTGAAGCCTAGGGGGTGCCACCGACAATGACGTACGCGTCCTGCCCACGGCCACGCTCAGTGGCTCGGCGCGGACGGCCGCTCGGGCCGGGCGGCCGGCACGTAGTCCGGGTCGAAGATGTCGGGCTCCAGGTAGAGCGCGGTGACCATCGGCTCGGCGGCGCGGATGTTGACCTCGGCGCGGTCGATGGTCGAGGCGACGTCGGCCGCACTGGTGGTGGCGCTGACCGCGATCTTGGCTGCGACCAGGACCTCCTCGGGGCCCAGGTGCAGGGTCTTCATGTGGATGATGCGGTCGACCCCCTCGGTCGAGGTGAGCGCGGCTTCGATCCGGCTGAGCGCCTCGGCGCTGGCCGCCTCACCCAGCAGCAGGCTCTTGGTCTCCACGGCCAAGGTGACCGCGACCGAGACCAGCAGCAGGCCGATCATCGCGGTGCCGAGCACGTCGAACAGGGGGTTGTGGGTGAGCAGCGTCATGCCGACCCCGAAGAGCGCGAAGAGCAGTCCGAGCAGGGCGGCGAAGTCCTCGAGCAGGATGACCGGCAGCTCGGGTGCCTTGGCGGAGCGGATGAACCGCTTCCACGACTGGGCGCCGCGGGTCTTGTTCGACTCACGGATCGCCGTCCGGAAGGACAGGCTCTCGGCGATGATCGCCGCGCTGAGCACGACCAGCGGGACCCACCACCACCGGCCGTCGAGCAGGCCGTCGGGATGACCGAGCTGGATCTCGTGCCACTTGTGGTAGGCCTCGTAGAGCGCGAACAGCCCGCCGATGCTGAACAGCACGATGGACACGATGAACGCGAAGACGTAGCGCTCGCGGCCGAAGCCGAAGGGGTGCTCGGGTGTCGCGGCCCGCTGCGACCGCTTCCCGCCGACCAGCAGCAGCGCCTGGTTGCCGCAGTCGGCCACCGAGTGGATCGACTCGGCCAGCATCGACGACGACTGGGTCAGGGCCCAGGCCGCGAACTTGGTCAACGCGATGAACCCGTTCGCGGTCAGGGCTGCCACCACGGCCTTGGTCCCGCCTTCTGCACTCACAGCGCTGATCCTTCCAGACCTGCGCGGTGAACGCACGGACCCCCGGTCGAGAACTTCTCCAATCTATTACTATCTAGTTATGGAACTGCTAGGTTATGGATATGCCTGTAGCCCAGCTGGACGCCACCTTCGCCGCCCTGGCCGACCCCACCCGACGAGCGATCATCGCGCGGCTGGCCCGCGGCGCCGCCTCGGTCGGCGAGCTCGGCGAGCCGTTCGCCATCAGCCAGCCGGCCGTCTCCAAGCACCTGAGGGTGCTGGAGCAGGCCGGCCTGGTCACGCACACCCAGCAGGGTCAGCGCCGACCTCGTCAGCTGGTCGGCGACCCGCTCCGAGCGGCCACCCAGTGGCTCGTCGGCTACCGCGAGTTCTGGACCGAGAGCTTCGACCAGCTCGACGAGCTGCTGGTCGAGCTGTCGACTGAGCCGCAGGCCCGGCGATGACCCGCTCGGTGCAGGTTGAGCCGCAGGGCGACCGCGAGATCCTCGTACGCCGCGAGTTCGACGCGCCGCGCGAGCGGGTGTTCGCCGCTCTCACCGAGCCGGAGCTGGTCAAGCGCTGGCTCGGTCCCCGGTCCTGGCGGTTGAGCGTGTGCGAGATCGACCTGCGACCGGGTGGCCGCTGGTACTACGTCTCCTCCGGTCCCGAGGGCCAGCAGATGGTCATGCACGGGGAGTTCCTGGAGATCCGGGCTCCCGAGCTGCTGCTCACCAGCGAGACCAACGAGGACTGCGAGCCTCGCGCCGGTCGCCTGACCACCGTGCGGACGACCTTGGAGGACCTCGACGGCCGCACCCGGCTGACCATGGTCACCACCCTGCCCGATCAGCCGTCCCGCGACGGCCTGCTGGCCAGCGGCATGGCGTACGGCGTCGGAGAAGGATACGAACAGCTGGACGAGCTGCTGACCGACGAGCACGTACGCCAGGTCGCCGAGCGCTACCACCGACGGGCCGACGCCTTCGAGGCCAAGGTCGCGCAGGTGGCACCCGACCAGTGGGCGGCACCCTCACCGTGCGCGGAGTGGGACGCCCGCGGGGTGGTCGAGCACATCGTGATGATGCACGGCGCGATGGTGGCACCGATCGGCCGGACGTTGACCGCGGGGACCACCGTGGCCGAGGACCCCTTGGCCGCCTTCCGGGCGGCCCGAGCTGACGTCGCGGCCCTGCTGGCCGACGAGGCAGTGGCCAACCAGGCGATCGACGCCCCGATGGGTCCGACCACGGTCGCCGACCACATCGACCAGGTGGTCAGCACCGACCTGGTGATCCACGGCTGGGACCTGGCCCGGGCCACCGGGCAGGACGACACGATCGACCCCGACGAGCTGACCCGGGCCTGGCCCGGCGTTCAGCAGATCCCTGACATCATGCGCCAGCCCGGGGCCTTCGGGCCCGGGATCGTGGTCTTCGGCCCGGTCGTCGAGGTGCCCGACGATGCTCCGCTGCAACACCGTTTCCTCGGTCTGCTCGGCCGCGACCCCGAGTTCTAGCGGTCGACGCGACCCAGCCCGATCGAGAGGTAGACCGCGGCGAACATCCCGGTCTGCAGCAAGGCGGCGTAGCGCTCCACGTCGGTCCCGTTGTGGTGGGCCACCGGGCAGACCCGGATGTCGTTGCGCTCGGCCGCCACCACCAGCCGGGTGTGGTCGCTGCGGATGGTCCCGTCGTTGTTGCCGTCGTCGAGCAGCACCAGCGCCGGCCGGCGGTCGGAGGACGCCTTGTCCTCGAACGGGTCGGCGAACGGGTCCCGGGCCTCGGCCAGCTCGAGGATGGGCAGCAGCTCGTCGGCGTCCGCGGCCAGGGCGGCTCGGCCGCTGGCCGCGCGCAGACCCTCGGCCAGCCGGCGGCTCGCCCGGGCGGCCAGCACCGACCCGCCCCAGATCAGCGGCTGGGCGTCAGCCAGCCCCATGCACAGGTCCTTGGCCGGGTTCTCCGAGACGTCGGCGAACGGTGAGCACTCCTGCGCCACCCGGTCCATCGCGTCGGCCACCGCATCGGGGTGGACCTGCGGGCCGAGCTGCATCCGGTGCAGGCCGTCCAGCACCACGATGGCGGCAGCCAGGGGGTCCCCGGTCGCGGTGGGCAGCAGCGTGGTCGAGCGCGACCCGGCATGCTCGGCGATGGTCGACATCTCCGGGCAGGCGATCAACAGCTGGCAACCCCGGCGTACGGCCTCGTGCACGGTGGCCACCAGGGCCGCCGGCGCCCGGTCGCTGGCCATCACCACGACCAGGTCCAGTGCGCCGACCCAGCCGGGCAGGCCTTGCGCCGGCCAGGCCACGAACGGCACCGGGCAGACCGGCTCGAGGATGGCTCGGATGAACCGCGCCTCAGCGCCGGCAGCGATCACGGCCCGAGGTCGGCTCAAGCTGGCGAGCTCGGCCATCGGTTCGCGGGCGTCCGCGGTCTCACGGCGCACCCGCGCCCCGGCCTCGGCCAACCGGCGCAGGATCGGGTCAGCCGCGGTGAGGGCCGCGCGGTCGTCGAGCAGGGAGTCGTCGAAGACAACCATGCGTCAGGGCTGGCCGGCCCCGGCAACGGGACCGATCCCCTGGTCCGGACGGCGGGCCTCGTCGATCAGCAGCACGGGGATGCCCTGCCGGACGGGGTAGGCCAGACCGCAGTCGGCAGCCAGGCAGACCAGCTCATCACGGTCGTGGTCGACCGCGAGGGCACCGTGACAGTTGGGACAGGCCAGGATCTCCAGCAGTTCTGGAGCCAGCTCGACAGCCATGGTTTCCTCCTCGCCGCCGAGCGGGTTCTCGGCGTGGTCTCACGATAGCCCGCAGGCTAGCCGCGGATGAGCGCCAAGGCCTCGTCGCGCAGGGCGGCCATCTTCTCAGCCGAACGCGCCTCGACGTTCAGCCGCAGCAGCGGCTCGGTGTTGGACGAGCGCACGTTCACCCACCAGTCGTCGCCGGCGATGGTCAAGCCGTCGAGCCGGTCCTGCTCGCCGCGGTCGGCGAAGGCCGCCGCCACCTCGTCCATGATCGACACCGGATCGGTGACCGTCGAGTTGATCTCCCCCGAGGCGGCATAGCGGTTGAACTCCGCCGCCAGGTCCGACAGCGGCCGCTCGGTCGCCCCGGCCATGGCCAAGATGTGCATCCCGGCCAGCATTCCGGTGTCGGCACCCCAGAAGTCGCGGAAGTAGTAGTGCGCCGAGTGCTCGCCACCGAAGATGGCGTCGTGCTCGGCCATCGCGGCCTTGACGAAGCTGTGGCCGACCTTGGTGACCACCATCTCCCCGCCCAGCTCGGCCACCACCTCGGGCACCGAGCGCGAGGTGATCTTGTTGCAGACGATGGTGGCGCCCGGTTCCCGCCGCAGCTCCTGGCTGGCGATCATGGCCGTCACCGCCGAGGGACTGACCACCTCACCGCGCTCGTCGATGATGAAGCAGCGGTCCGCGTCGCCGTCGAAGACCAGCGCCAGGTCGGCTCCGTGCTCCCGGACGGCGGCCTGGGCGTCGACCAGGTTCTCCGGCTCCAGCGGGTTGGGGGCGTGGTTGGGGAAGTTGCCGTCGGGATCGGTGTAGAGGCCGATGACCTCGAGGTCGAGACCACCGAGCACCGCTGGCAGGGTGTGCCCGGCCATCCCGTTGCCGGCGTCGGCCACGATCTTCAGGTGCCGGATCGCGGACAGGTCGACCAGGGAGTGCAGGTGGTCCGCGTACGCCGGCAGCAGGTCCTGCTCCGAGCTGGACCCGGCGGCCGCGGCCGGCACCGGCGTGTCGTGGATGGCCCGGTCGGCGATCTCCACCAGCTGCGCCGGGGCGATCGGCTTGGCGCCGGCCAGGCAGAACTTGATGCCGTTGTACTCACCGGGGTTGTGGCTGGCGGTGAACATGGCGCCCGGCAGGTCCAGCCGGCCCGAGGCGAACCACAGCTCGTCGGTGCTGGCCAGGCCGATGTCGATGATGTCGGCACCGCGGCTCAGCACGCCCCGGGCGAATGCGGCCGACATCCGGGGGCTGCTCAGCCGCATGTCCCGGCCGACCACCAGGCAGCCCTCGCCGGCGGTCAGGTCGAGCACGTCGACCAGTGCGGCGCCGATGGCGTACGCACCGTCCTCGTCCCATTGCGGTGACTCGCCCTCGGTCACCCCGCGGATGTCGTTCGCCTTGAAAATCGCCCGGGTGATCATGGGGGCTCAGCCTAGGGGTGCGCGGGCCGCGGGACCAAGCCGCGTCAGGCGTCGCGGTCGGCCAGCACGGTCAGGTGACCGCGGCGACCGAGCTCGACCACGCCGTGCCGGCGGGGCGTGCGGTCCTCCGCCGGAGCCGGGGCGTCGTAGGACAGACCCACCTCGCGTACGGCGTCGGCCAGGGCCAGCAGGTCATCGGTGCTCGGCTGCGGCTCCTCGCCGACCGCCAACCGGATGACCTCCCAGCCGCGGGGGGCCGACAACGCGTGGGCGTGCTGCGCGCACAGGTCGTAGCCGTGCGGCTCGGCCTGGGTGGCCAGCGGTCCGAGGACGGCGGTGGAGTCGCTGTAGACGTAGGTCAGGGTCGACTTGGCTGGGCGCGGGCACCCCGCCCTCGAACACCGTCGCGATCCCACCTGCGCGACGCTACTCCGCTCCGCCGGGGAATCGTGGGAAGTCGCCGCGTGTCCGAGCGAGATGGCAGCGGGTGGGGGTGGCCGCCGGCCAGTACAGTCATCGCCATGTCCAGCCGCCGTCGGGACCGCCATGGCCGAGGCCTCCGCGGTCCCCTCTCGCTGGTCAGCCCGCTGACCGGCCGGCTGGCCCACCCGCCCCGTCCGACCAGCAAATCCGACTTCTTCAACGACGCCGTGCACTCGGCGGTCGACCGGATCGGCCAGCAGTGCCCCGACGCGCTGGTCGGGGTCACCTTCGGGATCGAGGACGTGCCCTACTTCGACACAGCCTGGTCGGGCAACCAGGTGCCGCTGGCTGTCGCCGTCGAGGCCAGCGCCGACCGGCTGGGTCAGGTGGTGGTCTACCGACGGCCACTGGAACACCGGGCGGTCAGCCGCCGCGGGTTGCAGATCCTGGTCTACCGCACCATCGTCGAGCAGCTGTCGGCCCTGACCGGGCGCAGCGTGACCGAGATCGACCCGGACGGCGCCGGCGCCGAATGACGGCGGGCCGCTGAGCGCGTGCCTCACCGCCCCGCGGACGGGTCCCAGGTGGTGGTCGGCGCCCGGCTGGCCAGGTCCGGTGAGGTGAGCGGGATGGTGGCCAGACCGGCGACGTCGCCGTCCGGCTGGGTGAGCACGATGCCGCCGACCACCTCGGAGCCATCCGGCACCTGGACCACGAGGTAGGACGGCGCCGGGGAGTTGAGCCGCCGGGTGGCGGTCGAATGGGCAGCGATCAGCACGTCGTCGGTGCGCAGGGTCACGCCGTCATAGCTCAGCACCTCGAAGGTGACCGGGGCGTCGGTGTCACCACCGTTGCTCAGGGTCAGCTCCGCCTCGGCCGAGTTCGTGGTGGCCAGCGCGGACACCCCCGTACGCACCAGCGGCAGGGCCGCGGACTGCACAGCGAGGTCGGGACCGGCCGAGTCGCGGTCACTGGCCGAGACCACCGACGCCGTCACCGGCCGATCGCTGGTCAGCTGGATCGAACCGGACTCACCGGCCAGCCCCGGGGCCAGGTCGACCGAGACGGTGCTCTCGGCCGGCACCTCGACCGACGCCGCCCCGCTCGGGGCGAACGGGCCCTGCACCCCGAGGATCTGCACCTGCACCGTGGCCCGTTCCCCGCCCGGGTTGGCCACGACCAGGTCGCGAGGTCCGGCGTTGTCCGGCACACCGGGGATCAGCACGGCCTGGCTCGGCGGGGCGGTCGGCACCTGCCAGTCGGCACCGGCGGGCTTGAGCTGGTCCGTACGGGTGCGTCGGGCGATGGCGGCCACCCGGCCGGAGCTGGCTTGGATCTGGATGCTGAACGGGCCCTCGGCCGGGTCGAGGGTGGCCAGGGAGACCGTCCGCGAGGAGTGCGCCTCGACCACGACGCCGGGGCTACCGGCCACCACGACCAGGCCGCGGCGGCCGAAGTAGCGCAGGTCGACCTCGGCCTGGGCGTCATCGGGGTTGGTCAAGATGAGCTCGGTCCGGTCGGCGTCACCGGCGCCGATCCCGGTGAACCAGTGCTGGGTGCCTGGGGCCAGGCACGGTGCCGCACTGAGGCCGGTGTCGGTCCCACTGGTAGCCACGCCGAACACCACGCCGCTGCTGGCCGTGGCCATCGCCCCCTCGGCCTCGAGCACGATCGCGGCCTTGGCCGAGGCGATCTGAGCCCCCTTGCCCTGCTCGGAGACGGTCAGCTCAGCGTCGTTGGAGGTCAGCGGGGTGCCGGTCAGCTTGCCGTCCTGGTCCGCCGACTGCCGGACCGAGACCCCGGAGACGCTCGTGGTGCCCTGCGGCTGGTCGGCCTGGTCGCCCTCGGTCACCGGCACGGCGCAGATCGAGCTGGTCCGACCGACCAGCGGGACGCGGGCCGGCGGGGCGCTGACATCCTCGGGCTGGACCAGCGAACCACCGCCGACGACGACCAGCACGGCGACCAGCGCGACGCCGAGCGTGACCAGCCGTCTGGCGCCGGGATGCCCGCCGGTGTCCCGGCCCCAGCTCTCGCCCAGGTCTGACATCAGCCCACCTCCGACAAGGTCGCGGCCCGCCGGGCCGACTTGGTCGGGTCCCGCACCTCGGGACGTCGTACGCCCGGAGCGGCCAGCACCCCGGCCACCAGCAGGATCAGGCCCTGGGCCAGCAGGAACCAGTGCGTGAGCGAGGGCAGGCTCACCGTCACGGTGCCACCGTCGGCCGGCAGAGCCCAGGCCTGTTGCCACCCTCCGTCGACCGGGGTCAGCGGCTGGCCGTTGAGCTCGGCCCGCCAGCGCGGGTCCTGGGCCTCGCCGAGCCGCAGCTGGCGGTCGGCGGCACCCGGAGGCAACGCCAGGGGCAGCCGGCCGACCCGGCTGGTGCCCTGCGCCTCGATGATCGAGGTCCGCGAGACCGCGGGGTCGAGCTGCCAGACGGTGCCCCGCTCGTTGCCGCTGGCCGTTCCCAGGCCTGGAGTGTTGTCGATCCGGGAGGTCTCGTCGTCACTCGCGCCGTTGACCCACAGGTAGCCGATGCCGAGCGCCGTGAGCTGGCCGGCGATGTCGGAGTCGGCGGTGCCGGCGACCACCCGGATGACCAGGTCGTCGACGGTCGTGCGGGCCGACGCCGAGCCGCCGAAGGTGTAGCCACGATCGGCGTCGCCCAGCCGGATCTGGTCGTCGGCCAGCACCGCGTAGCGCGCTGCGTCGCCGGACAGGTCGATCGCCAGCACCCGCGGCCGGGTGTCGGAGGTCATCGCGTTCAGCACGTACGGCGGGATCGAGTCGAGCTGCTGGCGCTCGACCGGACCGCGCGCTCCGGCCCACACCCACCAGGCCGCGCCGCCGATGGTGACCACGGCGACCAGCAGCCCGGCGACCACGGTGAGCGGCTGCAGCCAGGAGAAGCTGCGCTGCTTCATCTGCTGCGACAACCCGTCCACGCCGACCCCGCCCGCGAGCAGCAGCGCGGCGAAGCCGATCAGCAGGTAGGGCCCGGTCCACGGCCGCACCTCGGTGCCGACCGGTGGCACCGAGACGACCAGCCGCGACAGCACGACCGCCAGCCCGAGCGCGACGACTGCGGTGACCCAGGCGGCGAGCACCGCCCGGCGTCGCGGCCGGCGCCCCAGCCCGACCAGGCCGATCAGCCAGATCACGCCGAACAGCACGGCCCCGACCCACAACGGCGGCAGCCCGGCCCCCAGCCCACGGCCGAGCATCAGCCGCCAGACCTCCGGTGCGCGGCCCAGCCGGATCGAGGGCGGCGTCGGGTCCGACGAACAGCCGGCCGGGTGCGGTGATGAGGCTGGGCAGCCAGGGCAGCAGCACGACCAGCGGCAGCCCCAGGGCGATGCCGATCCGGCCCATCTTGCGTGGCGTACGCCGCAGCACCAGCAGTCCGGCCGCCCCCAGCAGCCCAGCGAGGAGCATCAGGGATGGTTCGAAGGCGACCAGCACGACCAGCACCACCCCGGCTCCCCAGCCGCCCCGCCAGGCTTCGGGGGTGTGCACCCGGCGCAGCACCAGCGCCCGGACGGCCGTGGCCAGCAGCGGCAGGGTGATGGCGACGATGCTCAAGCTCAGCCGCCCCTGGTTGGTGCCGCCGAGCAGCACCGGCAGCAGCGCGTACGTGACCGCGACCCACAGCCGCAGCCGCCGGTCGACGATGGCGCGTCGGATCACGGGGTAGCAGGTGAGCAGGGCCAGCGGCACGACCCCGCAGACCAGCACGGTGACGAACCAGTCGGGCTGGCCGGCCAGCACGGTCGAGCCGACGGCCATCAGCGCCAGCCACGGCGGGCTGGACTGGCCCGGTGCACCGGGGATCGGGTCCCAGACCGAGCGCCACAGCGCCGCCAGGGTGTCCTGGGCCGGCAGCAGCGCGGGCCCAGCGAGCATCCCGGTGCCGAACAGGCTCCGAGCGGCGACCAGGCTGGCGACCACGGTCAGCACGGTGGTCGCCACGATGGGGTTCAGCCAGGGATGCTTGGGCCGGTCCTCGGCCACCGAGCTGAAGTCGTCCCCGGTCAGCTCGTCCAGCGACGACGCCTCAGCCTCGCCGGCCACCGAGCGATACCGCTCCGAGACCGCGCCCCCGATCGCGTCGGCGGCGACCCGCAGGCTCCCCCACCACGGCGGCCGCAATGAGGCGACGACCTCGTCGGTGCCGGGCTCCGGGTCGATGGCCGCAGTCCGGGTGCGCAGGTCGGCGATCCGGCCCGGGTGCGCGACGAACGCGGCCATGGCCAGCACCTCGTCCAGGGCCCGACCGGGGACCTTGCCGAGCAGGTAGCCGACCGCGTGCAGGAGACAGCTCCAGACCAGCCGGAGCCAGACCAGCGGCAACATCTTGCCCGGGGCGTGACCGGCGACCACGATCATGCCGAGCAGCCGGTCGACCTTGCCCGGTCGGCGGCCGGTCAGCCCGTGCGGGCGCAGTCCAGCGCGGCCGACCTGGCGGTGGGTCATCTCGGCCAGTGGTGTGGTGACCACGCGGTAGCCGTTCAGGTGGGCCCGCCAGCCGAACTCCACGCCGTCGCGGAACACCGGCAGCGCCGGGTCGAGCCCGTCGAGGTCCTGCCAGACCGCGGTGCGCACGAGCATGCCGCAGGTCGACACCCCCAGCCTGGGCCTGCGGGATGTCGCGTTGCCCTTGGTCGATCTCGCCGGTGTCCAGCAGCAGCTCGCGCCGGCCGGTGCCCGAGATGCTGACGCCGATCTCAGCCAGCGGCTGGCCGCCGTGGCGCTTCTTCGGCAGCAGCAGCTTCGGTCCGGTGATGTCGATCCGGTGGTCGGTGGTGACGTGGCTCAGCAGCTGGTAGAGCGCGTCCGGGGCGGGCGACGCGTCGTCGTGCAGCAGCCAGAGCCAGTGGTGTTCGTCAGCGTGGGCCGCCCGCTGCGCCGGCGGCGGTGTCGTGGCCCAGGCGCGCCCGGTCCTGGCGCAGCGCGGCCTGAACGGCCTGCGCCGAAACCGAGCCCGGCCTCGCCGGCGTAGACCGCGTGGATGATGCCCTGGTCGTGCGCGCGGTCCAGCAGCGTACGGGTGGCGTCGGTGCTGCCGTTGTCGATGGCGATCAGCCGAGCCGGCTTGTCCTGCAGCCCGGCCAGCGCGGCCAGCGTGGCCGGCAGCCAGCGGGCCGCGTCGAACGCGACCAGCACTGCGGTCACGTGGGCTTGTGAGATGTCCACCCGCTCGACGTCGGCGGCTTCCTTGTCGGCCCAGGCCCAGGGGTCCTCGTCGAGACTGAACTCGATGGTCTCGTCCTCGCGGAGCTCCGACCAGGTGTAGGAGTCGCGCTGGGGGTCGTTGAAGCGGCCGCGGCTGGTGCTGTTGCTCTCCATCGCCTACGACGAACCCCTGCGAGTCATCAGTGCGCCACCATCCTGGATCGAGTGCGAGCAGTCCAGCTCGGTGCGGGCGTGCCCGGTCCGAAGCGCTCAGCCCGGCGCACCAACCAGAAAAGGCCGCCCGGCTGGGCGGCCCCTACTGTATGCGAGTTGTCCTGTGCCTGCGCCGCTGCGCGGATTTCTCGCGCCGACAGACCACCGTGGGCCCGTACGACGGGTCAGACGGAGTGGGCGGTGGTCGCTCAGACGGCGCGCTTTTTCAGCTTGCGTCGCTCACGCTCGCTGAGGCCACCCCAGATGCCGAAGCGCTCGTCGTTGGACAGCGCATATTCAAGGCACTCTCCGCGGACGTCGCACGACAGGCAGACCTTCTTGGCCTCCCGGGTCGAACCACCCTTCTCGGGGAAGAACGCCTCGGGGTCGGTCTGCGCGCACAAAGCACGCTCCTGCCACCCCAGCGCACCGTCGTCCTCTTCGATGTCCATCAGCTCGTGCATGGTTGTTGTGCCTCCTCGACCCGCATGTGTGGGAAATCGCTCACCGATTCATGACTTCGCGGGTCATGAACGGCCCCCCGGCGCATCAGCCTGACTGCGAATAACATTTGTGAAATTACATGCCCGTCAATACCCGCATGTCAAGTGCGCACCTGATATTGGAAGCCCGTTCGGCGCCTTCAGGACTGGTTCGGGTTCCACGGCGGCGGCGGTGGTGGGTTCTCCGGGCCGGTGGGCTGCCATCCACCGTGCTGACCCGGCGTCCCCCAGCCTGACGCGGGGGCACCCGAGGCCGCATCTCCGGCCGTCGTCCAAGCCGCCCCGGCCGCCGAGTCGACCTGCCAGATCGGCGAGTACTGGGCGTCGCGGGCCTGCTGGTCGAGTGCCGCTTGATCGGGGTACGGCACCGCAGGCTGCTGCTGGGCACCGGTCAGCTCAGCCGCGGGGCCGGTCGGGTACGGCAGCGACACCGGTTGCTGCCGCAGCAACCCGGCCAGCACGATGCCGACCAGCACCGGGGCCACCAGGTAGATCAGCGCATCCACGGTGTCCACCACGCTGGTGCTCGAGGTGCGTCCCAGTCCCGCGAAGATGAAGACCAGGGCGATCAACAGCGAGGCGGCGAGCACGATCAGACCGGCCAGCGTCAGGGTGCGGGCGTGCCGCGTACGGTCGACCAGCACGCACGCAGCCACGGCCAGGCCGAGCACGATGGCCAGCACGGGATCGGTCGCCCGGTACGACATCGCACCCGCCGCCGCCGCGAACGATCCGTAGACGTCGGCACCCGCGTACACGCCGGCGCTGACCAGCGCGACCAGCAGGTTCACCGCCAGGCCGATCAGGGCGACCAGGGCGATCGGCTCGCGGAGCTTCAACAGTCGGTCCATCCCGCCAGGCTATCTGGGCTCGGCTTCGGACCGGGCTCGTCCGAGCGCTCGGTTCTGGGAGACTGGCCCGGTGCAGATCGTGATCTTGGCCGGTGGGGTCGGTGGCTCGAAGTTCGTCCTCGGTGCGCGACGGGCGTTCCCAGACGCCTCGATCACCGTCGTCGGCAACACGGCGGACGACATCACCCTGCACGGACTGCGGATCTGTCCTGATCTCGACACGATGATGTACACCCTGGGCGGTGGCGGCGACCAGGTCCGCGGCTGGGGCCGGGTGGACGAGGGCTGGCGGGTGCTCGAGGAGTTCCAGGCGTACGGGGTGGAGCCGACCTGGTTCTCCCTCGGTGACCGCGACCTGGGCACTCACCTGGTCCGGCGCCAGCTGCTGGATGCGGGCTACACGCTCTCGGAGGTGACCGACGCCCTCTGCTCACGCTGGCTGGCCGGCGATCCCGACCTCCGGCTGCGGCCGATGAGCGACGACCGGGTCGAGACCCACGTGATCATTGCCGACCCGGATTCCGACGGCGGCCGGCGGGCCGTGCACTTCCAGGAGTACTGGGTGCGGCTGCACGCCGAGCCGGAGGCGCTGTCCGTGGTCCGCGTCGGGATCGAGTCGGCCCGACCCGCCCCGGGCGTGGTCGAGGCCATCAGTGCGGCCGATCTCATCCTGGTGGCCCCGAGCAACCCGGTGGTCTCGATCGGACCGATCCTCGCCGTGCCGGGGCTTCGCGAAGCTGTGGTGGCCGCTCCGGCGCCGGTGGTGGGCTTCTCCGGCATCCTGGGCGGCGCCCCGGTGCTGGGCATGGCCCACCGGCTGCTGCCGGCCATCGGGGTGGCCACCGACGCGGGTGCGGTGGGGCTGCACTACGGCGCCCGGTCGGACGGTGGCGTGCTCGACGTCTGGGCCATGGACTGTGCCGACGCGGCCGCGGCGGACCGGGTGGCCGGGGCCGGGCTGCGTCCGGTGGTCACCGACCTGATCATGCACGACCCCGAGACGACCGGCGCCTTCATCGCGTACGCCCTCAAGTCCGGCACGGCGTGATCTCACCCGACCCGGCCGCATGATCACCATCTGGGCCCCGGACGGGATCGGCGAGGTCGGCCCCGGCGCTGATCTCGCCGCCCTCGTGCTGCACGCCACCGCCACGGAGCCGTTGCGCGACGGCGACATCGTGGTGGTCACCTCCAAGATCCTCAGCAAGGCCGAGGGCCGGCTCCGGCCCGCCGCGGAGCGGGAAACGGCGATCAGCGCCGAAAGCGTGCGGACGGTTGCTCGCCGGGGCCCCACCCGGATCGTCCGCACCCGCGCGGGCTTGACCATCGCCGCGGCCGGGGTCGACAACTCCAACCTCGACCCGGCCGTGATCGCCCTGCTGCCCAGCGACAGCGACGCCAGTGCCGAGCAGCTGCGCATCGAGCTGCAGCGGCGCACCGGGCTCCGGCTCGGGGTGATCATCTCCGACACCGCGGGACGGGCCTGGCGGATCGGCCAGACCGACCAGGCGGTGGGCGCCTCCGGCGTACGGGTCGTCCGCAGCTACGACGGCGAGACCGATCCGTACGGCAACGCCCTGCACGTCACCGCGATGGCCCTGGCCGACGAGCTGGCTGGGGCGGCTGACCTGGCCAAGACCAAGCTGGGGGGTCGCCCGGTGGCGGTGGTCCGGGGCCTCGCCGAGCTGGTCACCGATCAGCCGCCGACGGGGGCCGCCACCGCCGCGGACCTGGTCCGCGATCCCAGCACCGACCTGTTCGGCTTCGGTGCTACCGAGGCGGTACTCGCCGCCGCCCTGCTCGCCACCGGCCAGTCCGAGCGCTACGAGGAGCTCGTCGCGCTCGACCCGGTGGCGCGATCGGACGCGATCCTGGCCGGGACCGAGCTGCCGCCCGCGGCGGCCGAGCTGCTCCGGTCGATGCTGTCGGCCGAGCTCGGGTCGTTGGGCTGATCTCCTCCGCGAGGGACGCCTCGGCCACGTCGGTTAGACTCGACCCTCCCGTGCGGGGCCCCTGATCGCCTGCGCCGAATCAGCAGGAGGAGTTGTCCGGTGGCGAACACCAAACCGAAAAAGGCCGCGCCGGCGACCGGTGGAAACCGTCGCGACCGGCTGGCCTCCTTCGAGGCGGCCCGCAAGAAGGAGCAGCGGCGACGCACCATCGGCCTGTTGGCCCTCTGCATCGTGCTCGCCGTCGGCCTGCTGTCGTATCCGGTCTACTTGATGGCCAAGGACTACCAGGCCCGCAACGCCACGATCGCCGAACTCGGCGTCGGCGTCGCCGCCGCCGGCTGCGACCCGGTGGCCGAGAACGCCGCCACGGGCAACCAGGACCACGTCGCCGACGGCACCCCGATCGAGTACGCCCAGCACCCGCCCGACTCGGGATCGCACTACGCCTCGCCCGCGCCGTTCACCAAGCACTTCTACACCACCGCGGACCGGCCCGAGATCGGCACCTTGGTGCACAACCTCGAGCACGGCTACACCATCGTGTGGTACCGCGACACCGCCCCGGAGGCCGAGATCGACGCCCTGGAAGGTGTCGCCAAGACGTTCGGTGGCGACGACGTCGACCTGACCAACAAGTTCATCGCGGCTCCGTGGAGCGAGGCCGACGGCACCGGCTTCCCCGAGGGCAAGAACGTCGTGCTGGCCCACTGGTACGCGGATCCGAACGCACCGACCGACACGGCCAAGCAGAAGGGCATCCGGCAGTCGTGCACGGCGGTGTCCGGTCAGGCGATCAAGGACTTCATGGCCAAGTACCCCTACCAGGACTCCCCTGAGCCCTTCGGCGCCTAGTCGACACGGTTGGGCTCAGGCGTACGAGCCGCCGAGCTGGGCGGTCACCTCGGCCACCAGCTCCTTGATCCGCTCGGCCTCGCTGACCGGGCAGACCAGGGTGATCTGTGGGGTCTGGACGATCACGGTGTCGCTCAGGCCGACCACCGCCACCACCCGGCCGTCCTCCGCGTTGTTGATCACCAGGTTGTCGCGGGCGTCGACCAGCACGCTCATCCCCTGGGTTGCGTTGCCCTGCTCGTCGCGCGGCAGGTGCTCGCCCAAGGAGGCGAAGCCGCCGACATCGTGCCAGGTGATGGGTAGCCGGACGGCCAGCACGTGGGCCAGGCTGCGGCCCTGCGAGACCGGTTCCATGATCGCGTAGTCCACGCTGATCTTGATCAGGTTCGGGTAGATCTCCGACAGCCGCTCGGGTGCGGCGGCGAGCTCGAGAACGGCGGCGTGGGTCTCGGGCAGCAACGCAGCGAGCTGGTCGAGCAGCGTCTGGGCGCGCCAGACGAACATGCCCGCGTTCCACCAGTACTCCCCGGACGCGAGATAGGCCTCAGCGGTCTCGCGGTCCGGTTTCTCCTTGAACGCCACGACCTGGTGCACGTCGAGGTGGCCGGGGACCTGCTCCCCCCGGTGCAGGTAGCCGTAGCCGGTGTGGGGCGAGGTCGGCACCACGCCGAAGGTGACCAACGCCGTCGGGTCGGCCTCAGCGACCGCGAAACCTTCGTTGAGCGCAGACTGGAACGCCGACAGCGGGTGCATGATCTGGTCGGCGGTGACGACGGCCACGCTGGCATCGGGGTCCCGCGCGGCCAGCACGGCGGCCGGCCAGGCCACCGCGTTGAGGGAGTCACGGCCCTCGGGTTCGCCGAGGATGTTCTCCGGCCGGACCTCGGGCAGCTCAGCGGCGACGATGTGGGCATAGTCGGCTCCGGTGCAGATGAGCACGTTCTCCGCCGGCACCACGCCGGCCAGCCGTTCGAAGGCGATTCGGAGCAGGCTCTTGCCGCCGAGGACCTTCAACAGCTGCTTGGGCATGTCCTGCCTGGACAGGGGCCACAGTCGCTTGCCCGAGCCGCCAGCCATGATCACCACATAACGCATGAGGGACAGGCTATCGGCGTGATATGTCGAACAGTGGTCGTCTGTGTCCTCGCGGTTGTGATCCGTCTCTCGCCCGTCTCGCTAGGGTCAGCAGAATGACTGAGCTGATCAGCGCACGACTGCGACGCCGGATCCGGGAGCGCGGCTCGGAGCCTTTCGTCACCTACTACGACCTCGGAACCGGTGAGCGGACCGAGCTGTCGGGCATCACCTTCGGCAACTGGGTGGACAAGACATCCGGGCTGCTGGTCGACGAGCTGATGGTCGATCCCGGCGACCGGGTCGACCTGGCCGTGGCGCAGGACCACCCGGGGCACTGGGTCAGCCTGGTCTGGACCCTGGCCTGCTGGCAGGTGGGCGCGACCGTGACCATCGATCGAGCCGCCAGCGCCCGGCTGGTCGTCAGCGGGCCCGGCTGGACCTCGTACGCCGCAGCCTCGGAGCTGGTCGCCTGTTCGCTGCACCCGCTCGGCCTGGGCTTCAGCGAGGTCCTGCCGCCCACGGTGGTCGACTACTCGCTCGAGGTCCGGGCGCAGCCCGACTCGTACGCGGCCCTCCCCCAGTCCGGACTCGCCCTGGCCTGGCTGGACTCGGACCGGCAGCTCAGCCAGGCCGACCTGGTGGCCGGCGAGCTCTCCGCCGACCCCGCCCAGCGGGTGCTGGTCCGCGCCGGCGACGCCTGGTCGACCACCCAGGCCGCCCTCGTACGCCCTCTGCTCACCGGCGGCTCAGCCGTCATCGTCGTCGGCTCCGACCCCGCCCGCCTCGCCCGGATCGCCGATGACGAACGGATCAGCACCTACGCCCCCTGAGCTCGCGCTACGCCCCCTGAGCCTCAGGTGTTCTGGGGGAAGCCGAGGTTGAGGCCGCCGTGGCTGGGGTCGAGCCAGCGGGAGGTGACGACTTTGCCGCGGGTGAAGAAGTTGACGCCTTCCATGCCGTGGGCGTGGGTGTCGCCGAACAGGGAGTTCTTCCAACCACCGAAGGAGTAGTAGGCCATCGGGACGGGGACGGGCACGTTGATGCCGATCATGCCGACCTGCACCTCGTTCTGGAACTGGCGGGCGGCGCCGCCGTCGTTGGTGAAGATCGCGGTGCCGTTGCCGTACGGGTTGTCGTTGATCAGCTGGACGCCCTCGGCGTAGCTGTCGATCCGGACCACCGAGAGGACCGGTCCGAAGATCTCGTCGGTGTAGATGCTCATGTCGGTGGTGACGTTGTCGAACAGCGTCGGCCCGACGAAGAAGCCCTCACCGTCGGCGTCGACCTGCGGGGACCGGCCGTCGACGACCAGGGTGGCCCCGGCCGCCTCGCCGGCGTCGATGTAGCCCGACACCCGCGACTGGGCGACCGAGGTGACCAACGGGCCCATGTCGCAGCCCCGGGTGCCGTCACCGGTCCGCAGGCTCAACGCCCGCTCCTTGATCTTGGCGACCAGCGGGTCGGCGATCTCACCGACCGCGAGAACCGCCGAGATCGCCATGCACCGCTCACCGGCCGAGCCGAAGCCGGCATTGACCGCCTGGTCCGCGGCCAGGTCCAGATCGGCGTCGGGCAGCACCAGCATGTGGTTCTTCGCCCCACCCAGAGCCTGCACCCGCTTGCCGTGCGCGGTGCCGGTCTCATAGATGTACTTCGCGATCGGGGTCGAGCCGACGAACGAGATCGAGGAGACGTCCGGATGGGTCAACAACCCGTCCACCGCGACCTTGTCACCGTGCAGGACGTTGAACACCCCGTCGGGCAGACCGGCCTCCTTCCACAGCTCAGCCATCCACAACGCCGCCGTCGGCACCTTCTCGCTCGGCTTCAGCACCACCGTGTTTCCGGCAGCGATGGCGATCGGGAAGAACCACATCGGCACCATCGCCGGGAAGTTGAACGGGCAGATGATGCCGACCACACCCAACGGCTGACGGACCGAGTGCACATCGACCTTGGTCGAGGCGTTCTCGGTGAACGCCCCCTTCACCAGGTGCGGGATGCCGCAGGCGAACTCCACCACCTCCTGGCCCCGGCTGACCTCACCCAACGCATCCGACAACACCTTGCCGTGCTCAGCGGTGATGATCGCCGCCAGCTCGGACTTGCGGGCGTTCAACAGCTCACGGAAGCTGAACAACACCTGCGTCCGCTTGGCCAACGAGGTGTCCCGCCACTTCGGGAACGCCGCCGTGGCCGCCGCGACCACCGCGTTCACGTCGTCCTCCGACGCCAACGCCAGCTGCGCACTGACCTCACCCGAGGCCGGGTTGGTGACATCGGCGAACCGTCCACCGCTGCCTTCGAAAGGTGCGCCGTTCTTCCAATGATGAAGCGTCGTTGCCATGAGATGTCCTTCTGGTGGTTACGTGGTGAGCTTGGCTGAGGTGAGGGCTGCTCCGGCGGGATCGCCGAAGTGCTTGTTGATCAAGGCGAGGGCTTTGTCGCGCTGTCGTTCGCTGACCCCGCGGGCGTCTTCCTCGTAGCCGAAGACGCAGCTGGAGATGACGCCGTCGAACTCGACGGCGGCCAGCGCGGCGAACACCGCGTCGTAGTCGACCTCGCCGGCGCCCATCTCCATGTGCTGGTGCACCCGGATCGGGTTGCCCGGCGGGTTGGTGATGTAGCGCAGACCGTTGGACGCGTTGTGGTCCCAGGCGTCGGCGAGGTGGACGTAGCGCACCTTCTCCGCAGCGGCGGCGATGATGTCGGCCGCGGGATGGCCCTGGTGGAAGGCGTGCGGGGTGCAGTAGAGGAAGCCGATCCAGTCCTGGTTCAGGCCCCGGACCAGGTTGACCGCCTCGATGCCGTCCTCGATGAAGTCGTCGGGATGCGGTTCCAAGATCAACTGGATCCCTTCCCGCTCGAAGATCGGCAGCAGCTCGTCCAGCGACTTGAGGAACTGGGCCTCGGCGTGCTCGGCGGCTTCGGGTCGGCCGTTGAACTCGGTGTTGATCACGTCCACCCCGAGATCGACGGCGATCTGGATGGTCCGCTTCCAGGCCCGGACGGCGGCGACCCGCTCGTCCTCGCCCGGTCCGGACCAGCGCAGCACCGGCAGCAGGGAGGCGATCCCGACGCCGGCGTCAGCGGCCACCTTCTTGAGCTTGCGGACCCCGGCGTCATCGACGCGCGGGTACTTGAAGAACGGCACGAAGTCACCCTTGGGCGACAGCTCCATCCAGTCGTAGCCGAGGCTGGCCACGATGTCGGGCAGCTCCCAGACCGTGCTGGTGGCGAAGAACATCTGCGGGTCGAGAGCGAGCTTCATGGCCGGGCCCCGATCAGGTCGGGGGCGGTGATGCCCGGCTCGGGTTCGCGCGGTGGCGAGCCCGGCCGTACGCCCAAGGCCACGGTGACCTTCGTCGCCGCTGCGGACGGCTTCGACGCCGGCCTCGCACACCGCGACGGCGGCGTAGCCGTCCCAGGCGCCCGGGCCGTCGATGGTGCCGGCCTTGGCCGCGTCCACCCAGCGCTGCAGCTCGGTGTCGTACGCCTGGCCGAACCGCTCGACGAAGCTGGGGGCGATCTGACCACCCCAACGACCGCCGGCCGACTTGACCTGCAGGTTCTGGTCGAGCCCGATGACGGCGCTGCCCTGCTCGCCGACGACCTCGGTGCGCACCTCGTACGCCACCCCGGTGCGGACATAGATCTCATCGGTCACGATCCGGCCCGACTCGGTCTCGAAGATCACGATCATCGGGTCCGAGGTTCCGGCCGGGGCCGCGCTGGTGGCGATGCCCTTGATCACCTGGACACTGGTGATCTCCTCGTCCAGCAGGAACCGGGCCACATCGACCTCGTGCACGACGGAGTCCCTGATCATGAACTCGGAGTCGAAGAAGTCCGGCACGGCTGGGTTGCGGTGCGTGCAGTGCACGACCAACGGGTTGCCCAGACCGCCGTCGGTGATCAACTTCTTCAAGGCGACGTACTCGGCGTCGAAGCGACGCATGAAGCCGACCTGGATCAGCTCGCGGCCGAGCTCGGCCTGCTTGCGCACGATCGCGTACGCCGACTCGATGTCGGTGGTCAGCGGCTTCTCGCACAGCACCGGCTTCCCCGCATCGAGACAGGCGTTGACCTGCTCGTCGTGGACCTTGCCCGGCGAGGCGATCAGCACGGCGTCGACCTCGGGGTCGTTGATTGCCTCGAGTGGGTCGACCACGACCCGGGCGCCGATCGCGGCAGCGATCTCTTCAGCCTTCTCGGCGAAGAAGTCGCTGATCACGGTCACGCGGGCCCCGCGGACCCGCTTGCTCAGGGCGTCCACGTGGAACGCCCCCATCATGCCGACGCCGAGGACGGCGATCCGGAGGTCGGTGGTGTCGAGTGCTCATGGACGGTGCCCCATGTCGATATCGGCCGAGCTGCACGTGCTCAGGTAGGTCTTGGTCCGCTTGGCGATCGGCAGCGGCACATCGGGGGCGCACGGGATAGAGGTCGTGCTCGATGATGCCCGAGATGTCGCGGCCCAGGCCGCCGAGCGCCTCCAGCACCGGACCCATGGCCGGCACGCCCAGCGGCGGCTCGATCATCGCTCCCATCCGGACGGCCTCGGGCAACGACATGTCCTTGTCCAGCACGTCGGCACGATCACGGCGGGTTGACCTGCTTGAGGTGGACGTAGCCGATCCGCTCGGGGTACTTGGTGATCAGCTCGACGCGAGTCGCCGCCGTAGTAGGCGACGTGACCGGTGTCCAGGCAGAGGTTGACGTAGTCCGGGTTGGTCGCCTCGCAGGAAGCGTTCGATCTCCGGCTGGTAGCCGACGTGGGTGTCGGCGTGGGAGTGGAACTGCACGTGCAGGCCGTACTCCTCGAGGATCCGGCGGCCCAGCTCGTCGGTCTGGCTGGTCAGCAGATCCCACTGCTCGTTGCTCAGCGTCGGGGCTCTCCTTAGGTCGGCGCCGGTCTTCTGGTCCCGCCATGGCTCGGGGATGACCACGATGTGCTCACCGCCGACGGCCTTGGTCAGCGCCGCGACATCGGTCACCTGCTTCCAGGTGTAGTCCCACGCGCCGGGCTGGTGCAGGCGGGAGAACACGGTCCCGGCCAGCACCGTCAGGTCGTGCTCGTCGAGCGGCTCCTGGAGCAGCTCGGCGGATCGTTGGGCAGGTAGCCGTACGGACCGAGCTCGATGGCCTCGTAGCCGGCCTCCGCCACCTCGGCGCAGGAACTGCTCGGCCGGCAACTGCTCCGGATCGCTGGAAAACCAGACGCCCCAGGAGTCCGGGGCCGTGCCGATAGTGATCTTGGACAACTGTGTCTCTTTCTGCTGATCGGGGATGGGGTTAGAAGTACAGCTTCTGGATGGCTGCGCGCTCGACGCTCCTGCGCGCGAATCGGGCAGCGGCCAGGTCGATCGGCTGGGTCATGACGGTGCACCCCTCTCGGTGAGCCGGGGGTCGACCTGCTGAGACTCCCAGGTGTCGCGGATCCAGGTCTGATCGGGGTGGTCGGAGATCAGCCAGGCTCGCTCGGGAGCTGGGCCGGCCATGATGTTGAGGTAGTACATGTCGTAGCCCGGCGCGGCGACACACGGCCCGTGCCAACCGAAGGGGACGAGCACCGTGTCGCGGTCCCGGACCTCCTCGAGGATGTCGATCTCGTGGCCCGGGGACGACGAGGTGCGCATGTAGCCCAGTCCGGGCTCGCCACCCGGTCCGGCGGCGATCTCGAAGTAGTAGATCTCCTCGAGCTCGGTCTCGGTCTCGGTGGTCTCGTCGTGCTTGTGCGCTGGGTAGGACGACCAGTTGCCACCGGGGGTGATCACCTCGCAGGCGATGATCGCGCCCGCGTCGAGGTTGCCCGGGGTGCCGAAGTTGCGCACCTGTCGGCTGGACTGACCGGCACCCCGCAGCTCGACCGGGACCTTGGCCACCGCGCCGTAGCGGAACGGCAGTGCTGGTCGGTCCGCGACCCGCAGAGGGCGAACCGGCCGCCCCGCTCCGAGTGGATCGTGGCCACGGCGTTGATCGGCAGGTAGGCGAAGTCGGTCGGTCCGGCGAAGACGTTCGCGCGACCGTCCAGATCGAGGTGAGAGCCGTCGACCTCGACGCTGCACGATCCGCTCAGCGGCAGCAGCACCATCTCGTCCGAGCCGGTCTCGACCACGTGTCCGCCGGCCGCGGCCAAGGTCACGATGCGCAGGCTGGAGTAGCCCCAGCTCGCCGACTCGGGGGTCACCTCGAGGTCGTACTCGCCTGCCGCACCCTGGCCGGCGGGCAGGTAGTAGGTGGAGGTCACGCCACTCACCGCACCATCGACACGGCGGTGTCCACGGCCCGGGCGACGTCGTCGTCGCCGGGGTAGAGCATGGTCCGGCCGAGCACCAGGCCGCGTACGGACGGCAGCGCGAGCGCGGCCTGCCACCTGGCGTACGTGTCGTCCGGCGAGCCGTCCGGATCACCGCCGAGCAGCAGCGTGGGCAGCGTGGTGGAGTCCATCACCCGTTCCATCTCTTCGACCACCGGCAGCTTCATCCAGGTGTAGGCGCTGGAAGCGCCCAGGCCCTGGGCGATGTGGATCGACTTGATCACCGCGTCCGGCGTCAGGTCGTTGACGACCTTGCCGTCGACGCGGCGGGACAGGAATGGTTCGACCATGGCGATGAGCTCGGCCCGGTTGGCCTCGGTGATCGCCCGGCCCTGGGTCTCCAGGGTGGCCACCGTCCCCGGGTCATCGAGGTCGATCCGGGTCAGCATCTTGATGCCCTCGAAGCGCGCGTCGAGAGTTCCCTGGACGTCGTAGCCGGTGTTGCGGTCGTCCATCTCGAACGCGGCACCGGCCAGGCCACCGCGGTTCATCGAGGAGAAGACCAGCTTGTTCTCCAGCGCCCCCAGCAGCAGCAGGTCTTCGGCGATGTCGGCGGTGGCGAGCAGGCCGTCGACGCCCGGCCGGGCCAGAGCGGTCGAGAGCCGTTCGAGCAGGTCTCTCCGGTTGGCCATCGCCGTCGGACGGCCGCTGGCCGCCAGTGCGCCGCGCGCCGGATGATCGCAGGCGACGATCATCAGCCGACCGTCGGGACCGAACAGGGAACGTCGCTGGCGGGCCGCCAGCAGCTGCTTGATCCGCTGCGGCTCCCGGGCGCGGATCTCGTTGATCTCGGCGATGGAACCGGCGAACTGTCCGGTCCCGGTGCTGGGCATGGTGTCGGTCATGGTCATGGTGGTCACCGATCCGAGGCTGTGTCGAAGTGGACGGCCAACGAGTCCGCCAGCGCGGCATTGGGGTCTCCCCCGGCGATCAAGGTGTCGATCTCAGCCTCGGTGGGCATGGCGGTCGAGCACTCCAGGCGGGACGCGACGATGGCGCCCGCGGCGTTCGCGTTCTGCAGCACCTTGGCCAGCGGCCAGCCGGCCAGCAGACCGTGGCACAGCGACCCTCCGAAGGAGTCACCGGCGCCCAGGCCGTTGAGCGGCCGGATCGGGAGGGGCGGGGACACGACCCGCTCGGTGCGGGTCTTGGCCAGCACACCCTTGGGACCCTGCTTGACGATGGCCAGCTCCACCCCGGCATCGAGCAGCGCATCCGCAGCCCGCTCGGGCTCGGTCTCCCCGACCGCGACCTCGCACTCCTCACGGTTGCCGACGGCGACCGTGACCTGCGACAGCACCTTCTGCACCTGTTCGGTGGCCAGCGCCGGGCTCTCCCAGAACATCGGGCGGTAGTCGAGGTCGAGGATCGTGAACTGCTTGCGAGCGCGAGCTTCGAGCACGGCGAAGTGCGACTCACGGCTGGGCTCCTCGCTGAGCCCGGTGGTCGAGATCCACATCAGCTTGGTGTTGCGGACCGCGTCGAAGTCGATGTCGGCCGGTCGGACCTGCAGGTCCGGGGCGGTCGGCTTCCGGTAGAACCACAGCGGGAAGTCGTCCGGCGGGAAGATCTCGCAGAAGGTGACCGGGGTGGCGTACTCATAGTTCGTGACCACGTAGCGGTCGTCGACCTGGAGCTCGAGCAGGGCCTTGCGGACGAAGCGGCCGAACGGGTCGTTGCCGACACCGGTGATGATGGCGGTGTTGCGGCCGAGCCGGGCCGCCGCGACGGCGACGTTGGCCGTGCTGCCACCCAGGTACTTGCCGAAGGTAGCGACATCCTCGAGCCCGACGCCGACCTGCAGGGGGTAGATGTCAACCCCGGCGCGGCCGAAGGTGAGCACCTCCAGGGAGCCTCGCCCCTGGTTGCGCTGCTGGGCCGAGTCGCTGCTCATAACTCTCCTTGAAGAAATCGGGCGGAAGTCCCCGTGCCGGCTCTCCACGAACCGTATTGGGTGGGCGCCGGTGGTGTCAACGATTTGTACTGACAAAGTCCCACGCTCGGGTCACAGCTCCCCGGTGAGGAACTGGGCTCGACCCAGACCGAACGACCAGTCCGCGAACTTGTTGGACATCACCGAGACGATGAGGTCTTCCGGTCGTACGCCGCACGCCGCCTCCAGCCGCTGGGCCAGCTGCGCGTACGCCGCGGTCTTCTGCTCGGTGCTGCGACCCTGCTGGAAGATCTGGATGACGGTCACACCGTCACTGCGCTCCAGGCCGAGACCGGTGTCCTCGGCGATGATGTGGCCGACCGGGTGCTCGGTGATGATCTGGTAGCGGTCCCCCGGCGGAGCAGCGAAGACGTCGAGCATCACGGCCTGGACGGTGTCGGCGATCTGCCGCAGCTCGGCGGCCGTCCGGCCGGCCTGGACGTCGATGCGAACGAGGGGCATAGCTTCTCCTCCGGTAGGCGATGACCCAATCCTAAAGTTTGTCTGGACATATAGTCAAACGAGGTAGGGCTACCGGGCCCGTCGCCTATCCCGAAGACCGACCAGGAAACCGGCTCCCCAGGCCAGGTGGGTGGCGGCCAGCACCAGCGGCAGCCGCAGCCGGGCGGCGTCCGACATCGAGCGGGAGGTGACCGTGGAGCCGGCGACGATCACGGCCGCGTAGCCGAGCGGGGCCGCGAAGCCGAGCTTCAGCAGGCCCACCCCGGTGCGACGGCCCAGCAGCCCCAGCAGCGTCCCGCCGACGATGCCGGCCACCGCGACCGGCGGTGCGAGGTAGCGGACGCTGGCGGTCTCGGGATAGCGGCGAACCACCTCACGACGCCACTTGCCGGTCTCGTACATCTGCTTGACCAGGGCCGAGAGCGACGCCCGTGGTCGATAGGTGACCTGCAGGTCCGGGGAGAACCAGATCTTGTGCCCCTGCTGGCGCAGCCGGTAGTTCAGCTCCCAGTCCTGGGCGCGGTGCATGGTCTCGTCGAAGCCGCCGACCGAGGTCAGCGCCTCCTTGCGGAACACGCCCAGGAAGACCGTCTCCGCCTCCGCGGCCGGCGACTCAGCCAGGTGGAACGCCGACCCCCCGAGCCCGAGCTTGGTCGTGTAGGCGACCGCCACGGCCTCCTCGAACGGGGTCTCACCCTGGGCGTCCATCACACCGCCGACGTTGGCCGCCCCGGTCTCCTCCAGCAGCTCGACGGCCCGCCGGATGTAGCCGTCGGTCAGCTCCCCGTGGCCGTCGACCCGGACGATGATGTCGAACTGCGCAGCCGCGATGCCCAGGTTGAGCGCCGCGGGCGTCTTGGCCGCCGGGTTGTCCACCACCCGGATCCGGGCGTCGGCTGCGGCCAGCTGCTCAGCGATCTCGTGCGTGCGGTCCTTGCTGGGTCCGATCGCCAAGATCACCTCGAGCGTGCCCGGGTAGTCCTGACCGAGCACCCGGCGGACCGCTGCTTCGAGATGCCGCTCCTCGTTGAGGACGGGCATCACGACGCTGACTCCAGGCCACTGCTGACTCACCGGGCCCATCTTGCCGGGTCAGGCGGCGCAGACGTCGCTCAGGTTGTCCGTGTCGGCGCCGGCCTTGGCGGCGTTGGTCGACTTCTCCGGCTTGGGCGTCGAGCTGGCGCTCGGGGTCGGCGCGGGGGTGGCCGGAGCCGGGGCGTCGGCGGCCTCGGCCTCGTTCACCTTGGCCGTCACCGCGCTACGGATCACCGCGAAGTCCGGATCAACCGGCTGGACCAGCGGCGGCACCACGGCCAGGCTGGAGACCGGCACCTGCTTGGCCTTGGTGGCCAGCTCGAGCATCGTGTTGATCTCGGTGGTCGGCACGTCGGTGGCGACGATCTCCTTGCTGGCGCTGGCGATCTTGTTGAACTTGGTCAGCACGGTCATCGGGTCCAGCTGCTCGAGCATCGCGTTCATCACGCACTTCTGCCGGACCATCCGGTCGTAGTCGGAGGAGTCCGAGCGGGAGCGGGCGAACCACAACGCCTCACGACCGTCGAGGTGGCGGTTCTTGCCCGCCTCGACGTAGCCGTAGAGCTTGGCGTGGCCGCCACCGATCGGCACCCGGCGGTAGACGTCCATGGTGATGCCGCCGACGGCGTCGACCAGCTGCTCGAAGCCCTTGAGGTCGATCAGCACCCAGTAGTTGATCTTCAGCCCGGTGGCCCCCTCGATCGCCTCCTTGGTGGCCTGGGCGCCCGGGTTGGCGACGCCGGGATAGAGCTCCTTGTGCTCGGTGGCGTAGGTGTAGATCGCATTCAGCATGCAGGAGTGGTCTTTGCAGCTGTAGCCGTTCGGGAACTTCTTGTGCAGCGGTGAGTACTCCGGGAACGGCACGTCCTCGAGGTTGCGCGGCAGGCTGACCAGCACCGTACGGCCGGTCTCGGCGTCGACGCTGGCGACGGTCATGCTGTCCGGCCGCAGCCCGGTGCGGTCCTTGCCGGCATCGCCACCCAGCAACAAGATGTTGTAGCGACCGGCGGTGGTCTGATGATCACCACCACCGGCGAACACGCTGCCCATCAGGTCGCGCTGCGCCGACACGATGGAGGCCGACGCCATCAGTCCACCGACCACCGCGAAGACCAGGCCCAGGTTGAGGGCGGCGAAGCCGAGCCGGTGGCGGCGCGCCAGCTCCGGCGGCCGGGAGATGCGCCACGCGTCGAGGAACAGCAGCCCCCAGCCGATGCCGAGCGCGATCAGGACGATCTGGACCACCCGCAGGGTCGGTCCGAAGGTGAAGATCGCGATCGCGCCGCCGCGCCAGACCAGGACCAGCAGCCCGGCCAGCACGAGCAGACCCCACAGTCCGCCCCAGATCCGCAGCGCGACCCTCCCGAGTCGCCGGTTGCCCGCCGCCACCTGGGCCGAACCCGGCATCACCAGGGTCATGGCCAAGAAGGTCAGACCCCGACGCAGCTTGATGCGTTCGCTGCGTTGCTGCGGCGTACGCAAGGACGTCTGGACGTGTTGCACGTCCTCCGCGGTGCTACTGGACACCTGAAGGCCTTTCGGTCTGACACTGGGGAAGGAACCACGCGGAGATCTGGGCCAGCAATCCCCGGAAGATCTTTGCCAGTATGTCGGCGCGACCAGGATCCGCCCGGCTTGCCACGCCGACGCCCAGCCGCTTTTGGAACCCGGTCTCGGACCTCCGACAGGTACCCTCGGCCTATGCCTTCCAGCCGTGACGAGGATCTCGACTGGCTCTACGGTCGCGACCGACAGCCGGCCGAACCCGAGCACACCCGCCTCATCGAGACCCCGCAGGCCCCGCCCGCTCCGCCGGCACCGCCGGCCATCGTGCCGGCCAACTACCCGTCGATGCCGGCGTACGGAGCGGCCCGACCGAGCGGTCCCGGAGGGATTCCGGGCGGACCCGCCGGACCTCCTCCGGCCGTCCCACCAACGGGCGCCAAACCACCGAAACCGGCCAAACAGCGCCATCCGGTACGCACCACCCTCCGGGTCCTGCTGGTGCTGGTGCTGCTCGCGGTGGTTTGGCTGGTCGGGGTTCCGGCGTACGCCTGGAGCCACGTCAGCCGGGTGGACGACTCCCCCAGCGGCAAGCGCCCGGCCGACCAGCCGGGCAAGACCTTCCTGATCGTCGGCTCGGACTCCCGCGAGGGGCTGACCAAGGCCGAGCAGAAGAAGCTCGGCACCGGCTCGGTCGGCGGCCAGCGCACCGACACCATGATGATCGTCTACGTGCCCGACAGCGGGAAGCCGGCGCTGATCTCCATCCCCCGCGACTCCTACGTGGCCATCCCCAAGAACGGCAAGAACAAGATCAACACCGCGTACGCCTTCGGTGGCCCGAAGCTGTTGGTGCAGACGGTGGAGACGACCACCGGGCTGCGCATCGACGGCTACCTGGAGATCGGTTTCGGCGGTTTCGTCAACATCATCGACGCCCTGGACGGCATCGAGATGTGCCTGCCCAAGGCGATCAAGGACAAAGACAGCCACATCGACCTGCCCAAGGGTTGTCAGACCCTGGGGGGCACCGATGCCCTCGGCTACGTGCGGATGCGCAAAGCCGATCCGCGTGGCGATCTGGGCCGGGTCGAGCGGCAGCGCGAGATGCTGGCCGCGGTGGCCAAGAAGGCTGCCTCGCCGGCCACCGTGGTCAACCCGTTCCGCTACTGGACGCTGTGCAACGCCGCGGCCGACTCGGTCACCCTCGGCGAGGACACGTCCCTGCTGCAGACCCTGTCACTGGGATTGGCCATGAAGAACATTGCCAGCGGAGGAGGGCTCACGCTGACCGTGCCGATCTCGAACCCGAACGCCACCACACCCGTCGGGTCGTCGGTGCTCTGGGACGACGCGAAGGCGCAGGCGATGTTCGCCGAGATCGCCAAGGGCGACACGTCGAAGCTCGCGAAGTACGCCAAATAGGCGCCGTCCGGGGCGGTGCTCGGCGACGTCGTCTGAATTTGCGTCACCAGTGACGCGTTCCGGCCGCCCCACGGCGTGTCGCAGCGTTCGGTGACGCAGATCCAGGTTCAGCGGCCGGAGCCCGCCGGTCGGCTGCTCCGATCAGCGGCGCAGGTACTGCTCCCAGGTGATGAACGGCACCCGGTAGCTGGCGGGGGTGTTGTCCTTGGCGTGGTTGGCCAGGCCGTTGCGGCCGATGTAGTAGTCGGCGACCTGGTCGCGGTTGGTGTACTTGCCGTTCGTCTGCCACATGTCGGTGTCGCCGATGGCCACCGCGTGGATGTGGGTCACCCAGCAACCGCCGCACTGGCTCGGCGTGCGCAGCCAGGCGGCGAATCCGACCGACCGCAGGGCCTTGACCGTCCGCCAGCGCTGAGTCGCGGTCAGCGAGGTCGCCTTGATGTCGATGGAGCCGCCACCGTCGTGGGTGCCGGCGGAGGCCTTCGCACAGCCGGACTTCTCGAGCACGCAGTAGGAGCCCTGGGTGACGGTGATCGTCCACGGCAGCGTCCGGTCGGCAGCGGTGAGCATCAGCTTCGTCCGGGTGTTGACCCGCTTCTTGCCGTAGCGGTCGTTGCGGCTGCCGATCTGCACCTTGTTCGTCACGGTGAAGCGGCCCTTGCCGAGCCTGGCCAGGGACTCGGGCCCCGGGATGCCGTTGGCGTCGATCTTGCGGTACCCGATCGAGCGCTGGAACTTGATGTAGGCCGCGGTGGTCTGGCGGCTGAAGCGCCCGTCGACCGCCACCTTGTAGCCCTTGGCGTTGAGCGCCCGCTGGATCAGCTTGGTCGAGGGGTCGTCCTTCAAGGCCGGCTGGTTGGCCCGGTAGCCCTCGACGAAGGCGGCGGTGTCGACGGCGCCCATGTCGACGACGGGGAGCGGGGCCGCCTGGGCGGGCGTGGCGGTCGCCGCCGCCAGGGCGACGATGGCGGCAGCAGAGAGCACGAGCTTGCGGATCATGGAGTTCTCGATCGGGTCAGGGTCGTATCGGACCGGCTGGCGACGCCGGTCGCTGATCGCCCGGCTGATCTCCGTCCCCGCAGCGGATGCCGAAATTTAACATCAGCCGACCCCGACGCCAACATCGAGGACCGAGCGGCTAGACAGCCTCCAGCCGCTCGACCAGCAGGCGTGCGAACAGCGCGATGGTCGGCGCGTGGTCGCTGCGGAAGTCTGGCGGTCGACCCATCGACTGCTGCGCGGCTCGGGCGTACGCGTCACCGCCCGGCCGGGGCTTCACCTCGAGGAAGACGGGCACGGAGTAGCGCAGGCAGACATAAGCCACCCACAACCGTGCCGTACGCCCGTTGCCGTTCGCATAGGGATGGATCCGGACCCACTCACCGTGCGCAACCGCGGCCAGCTCGATCACCGCGAGCAGGTCATCGGTGCGCCTCGGTCGCGCACCCGTGGGCAGCCGAGCATCGAGGTCGGTCAGCTGACGGTGCAGCACCCGCAGCAGCTCGCCTACGGCCGCGTCTACGTCCTCGGCCCACAGGCCGAGCTTCTCCGGCAGTCCGTCGGGCAGGTTGGGGCCGACTCCGACGTTGAAGTCGATCAGGTCGGGAACCGTCGCGTCACCGCGCAGGTGGCCCACGTACGCCGCATCCGGGCCCGCGCAGCCGGCGTAGAGCCGGGCATGCCAGGCCACGACCTCAGCCCGGTCGGGCAGCCGCCGCCCGTAGCCCGGGCTCTGCCACTCGGCCAGCAGGGACGCGACATTGGTCTGGATGACCGCCAGCGCAGCGTCGTCCTCGTCCAGCGAGCTGGTCACACCAGCTCGGTGCGGGGCCCGAGTCGGCGCGTACGAACCGGGTCACGCTGGCCTTCTGCAGCCGCGAAGCGCTCGGCGCTGCGGTTCAGCACGACCTGGTACTGCTCGTCGGTCAGCCGCCCGATCCGGTCGGCGGCCGCCTGCAGGTCCTCACGCAAGGTGGCTCCGCGGGACAGCACCTCGTGCTCGATGGCCTGCTCGATGAGCTCGTTCTGGCTGATCCCGAGATTCGCCGCCACCTCGCGGACGAGCTCGCGCAGCCGTTGGTTGCGCAGGCGGAGCGAGAACACCGGGACGGTAGCCATGGCTCCATGGTCCGTCCAAGACCCGGTGAAGTCAAACCGCTGCATTGACATCAGTCGGCCACCCAGCGCGAACGGGCGGCGGCGCTGCGCCAGCTAGGCGTGCGGTAGGCCGGCCAGCAGCTGCCGGGCCATCACGATCCGCTGGACCTGGTTGGTGCCCTCGTAGATCTGGGTGATCTTGGCGTCGCGCATCATCCGTTCCACCGGGTAGTCCTTGGTGTAGCCGTAGCCGCCGAGCAGCTGGACGGCATCGGTGGTGATCTCCATGGCCACGTCCGAGGCGAAGCACTTGGCCGCCGCCCCGAAATAGGTCAGGTCCGGCGTCGCCGCGTTCGGACTTCGCCGCCGCGGCGTAGGTCAGCTGCCGAGCGGCCTCGAGTTTCATCCCCATGTCGGCGAGCATGAACTGCAGGCCTTGGAACTCGGCCAGCTTGCGACCGAACTGGGTGCGTTGCTGGACGTAGCCGAGGGCGTAGTCCAGCGCGCCCTGGGCGATGCCCAACGCCTGGGCGGCGATGGTCACCCGGGTGTGGTCGAGGGTGCGCATCGCGGTCGCGAACCCGGTCCCCTCGGCCCCGATCATCCGGTCCTCGGGGAGGCGGACGTTATCCAGGTAGACCTCGCGGGTCGGCGAGCCCTTGATCCCCAGCTTCTTCTCCGGCGCTCCGAACGAGACCCCGTCATCGGCCTTGTCGACCACGAAGGCGCTGATGCCCTTCGAGCGCGCGTCGGGGTCGGTGACCGCGAACACCGTGTAGAACTGGGAGACCCCGGCGTTGGTGATCCACCGCTTCACCCCGTTGAGCACGAAGTGGTCGCCGTCGCGTACGGCCCGGGTCTTCATGGCCACCGCGTCGGATCCGGCATCGGGCTCGGACAAGCAGTAGGAGGCCATCGCCTCACCCCGGGCGATCGGCGGCAGATAGGTCTGCTTCAGCTCGTCGCTGGCCACCAGCAGCCAGGGCAGGGTGGCCAGCTTGTTGACCGCCGGGATCAGCGAGGTGGAGGCGCAGGCCCGGGCGACCTCCTCGATCACGATCACCGTGGCCAGGGCGTCGGCGCCCACCCCGTCGTACGCCTCGGGGATGTGCGGCGCCTGGAAGTCCGCCGCCACCAGCGCCTCGAACGACGCCTTGGGGAACTCCGACAGCTCGTCGGTCTCCGCCGCGTTGGGCGCGACCTTGGCGTCGCACACCTCGCGTACAGCAGCCCGGAACGCCTCGTGCTCCTCGTTGGGCCGATACATCTCCGCGAAACCACTCATCCTGGCAGCGTACCGACGAGTAGCAACGTCGACGAGAGACGACGTCGACGAGAGACAACCGGGCGTGGCCTCGGTGCGTTGATCTCCAGCATCGTCCGCGGCAGCGCCGAGTCGAAGGAGAAGATCAACTACCAGCGTCGGCCGAACCGGACGGCCTCCGGTGGTGTAGTGAAGGACGAGGACCCACGCGAGGAACGAAGGTGTGACCAGCGAGCCGGCCGATTCCGCCATCGCAGCCCGGGTGATCGACGGTGATCAGGCCGCGTTCGCCCAGCTGGTGCACCGGCACGCCCGGGCGGCCAAGCGGGCGGCGGTGCTGGCCGGTGCGGGACCCGATGCCGACGATGCGGTGCAGGAGGCGTTCGTGAAGGCGTACAAGTCGTTGGCCGGCTTCCACGGCGACGCCTTCCGGCCCTGGCTGCTGCGGATCGTGGTCAACGAGACCTACAACCTGCACCGTGGCCGATCACGCCGGACGGCTCGCGAGCAACGCTGGGCGCTGCCCGATCTCTGGGTCGACGACGCTGGGGCGGCTGTCGATCCGGAGCTGCTGGTGCTCACCGCGACCCGACGAGACCAGCTGCTGGACCACGTACGCGCGCTCTCCGCCGACCTGCGGGCCGTCGTCGCCTGCCGTTATCTGCTGGAGCTGAGTGAGCAGGAGACCGCCGCGGTGCTGCAGGTGCCGCCCGGCACGGTCAAGTCGCGGCTGCACCGCGCCCTGGCCACCTTGAGACAGGCGGTGAGCGACGATGCCTGACCCCCGACTGGAGATCGAGGAGCACCTCTACGAGCTCGGCCGGACGATGGTGATCGAGGAACCGTCCGATGAGTTGGCCCTGGCGGTGCTGACCCGGATCGCCACTGACGCACCCCGCCCCGGCCGGGCCCGGCCGCACGCTCGACGGCGCCGGCTGGTCGCGGTGGTCGTCGCGGCGCTGCTCGTCGCCCTGACCCTGACCCCGCCGGTGCGTGCCGCCGTGCTGCACTGGCTGCGGATCGGCGGCGTGGTGATCCGGACTGCGCCGGCGCCGAGCACGGGCCTGCCGCCTCCGGCCACGACGTCCGGACCCTCGACGCCGGTCCCTTCTGCCCCCCGGTCGGTCGGTGGCCTGACCGTGCGGCTCGACCAGGTCAGGACCATGGTGGCTTTTCCCGTGGTCGTTCCGGCTGAGCTGGGTGACCCCGATCAGGTGACCGTGTCGTCCGATCGACGGGTCGTCGGCATGGACTGGGGGCGCGGAGCCGACGCCCGGCACCTCGACCAGTTCGACGGTCAGCTGTCCTGGGTGTTCGTGAAGCAGTTCTGGGGCGACGTGACCATCGTGTCGGTCGACGGTCGCGAGGCGGTCTGGCTGAACCGGCCGCACACCATCAGCTACGTCGACCGGGACGGCACCGAGCACTCCGCGCAGGCGCGTACGGCCGGCAAGACCCTGGTCTGGGAGCGCGGCTCCGCCGCCGGTCCGCGCACCACCCTTCGGCTGGAGGCCGACCTGGACCAACGACAGGCGATCACGATCGCGGAGTCGGTGCGCTAGCCCGGGGGGCGGTCGGCTCGCCCAGCAGCTGGCGGGCCAGGATCGTTCCGGCCGCCGTGGCCGCCGGGAAGACGACCACGGCGACGAACGGGATGGACAGCAGCAAGAACGTCGGCACGCCGAGCCCGAGGGTGCGCCAGCGGCGGACCCGCATCACCTCACGTCGCTCCGCGATGGAGCGACGGTCGCGACGTTCGAGCGGGGAGCCCAGCAGCTCCAGGCACAGCAACCAGCCGCCGACGGTGGCCGACCCGACCGCCGCCACCACCTGGCCGGCCACCGGGATAAGACCGACCAGCAAGAACACGCCCGCCGCCAGCAGCGAGGCGATGATCATGGCCACCGACTGGCGCAGTCCCCGAGCCAGGCCGCGGGCCACCGACTCCTCGCTGGGCTGCGGTGGGTCGACGAACTCCTGGTCGACGAACTCGGAGATCTTGTCGTAGATAGGTGATCCGAGGGTCAGCGTCAGCGTGCTGAAGGTCAGCACCATCAGCAGGATCGACCCGGCCACCACGCCGAGCCCGACCACCACCTCGACGAAGCCGCGGGTCCCGCTGGCCCAGCCGGCGGCGAACGGGGTGAGCCAGCCGACGATGGGCTTGAGCTCGGTGACCAGCAGCACCACGACGACGGTGAACAGCACCGACGTGATCAGCGGGGGCAGGGCCCCCAGCCAGAACAGCCGGGGTCGCTTGATCATCAGTCCCAGACCGCGCCCCAGCAGTCCCGCGCCGGCGACGAGCTCAGCAGGTGCGGCAGCCACCTGGCGACCATAGCGCCCGGCCGTTGCGAACCGCGTCCGCCCGCGCGGTGTAGTCCAGGTATGACTGCGAAACTGATCCGTCGGCTGAGCATGGGGTTCTCGATGCTGGCCTTGTTGCTGGCCGGCCTGGTCTGGACGGCCCCGAACGCGTACGCCGGCGGCCCGACCAGTGTGCTGGTCGCCGATCCGCAGCACCGCCGGGTGGTGGCGGCCTACTACGACCAGACGGCGTACGGAAAGCTCGTCGAGGTCACCACCTGGGCCAAGACGGGGGCCGAGATCGAGGCGCCGGCGGACGGTGACGCCGGGTTCGCGACCGAGATCCGGCTCACCTGGCTGATCCACGACGTGTCGGTGTGGCGGGTCGACCGCATCCACCCCGACGCGGACGGAGGCTGGCTGGTCGAGACCGTCGAGTCCTTCGACGACGGCACCCTGGCCGGAAAGACCCCGGTCTGGCACCGCATCCAGAACCCGGCCGAGCTGCAGGCGGCCCTGACCGAGGTCGGGCTGACGAGCGCACCTGCGCCCACCCGAACCTCATCCAGTCCGAGCACGCCGAGCCAGCCGCCGGTGACTTCCAGCCTGCCGCCGGTGACGCCGAGCTCCGCCCCGATCGGGTTCGCGGCGGTCGGCGGGCTGCTCGTCGGTGCGGTGGCCACCGCGCTGGTCATTCGTCGGCCGAGGCGCGCACCTTAGCTCCCTTGGCCTCGGCGGCCACTCGGAGCTGGTCCTGGAAGGCCACCATCTTGGCGGTCAGGCCCGGGTCCCCGGCGGCGAGGATGCGGACGGCGAGCAGGCCCGCGTTGCGGGCGTTGCCGATCGCCACGGTGGCCACCGGGACGCCGGCCGGCATCTGCACGATGGACAGCAGTGAGTCCATGCCGTCGAGGTACTTCAGCGGCACCGGCACCCCGATCACCGGGAGCGGGGTCAGCGCCGCCAGCATGCCCGGCAGGTGGGCGGCACCGCCGGCTCCCGCGATGATCACTTCGAGCCCGCGCTGATGGGCGTGGCGTCCGTAGTCGAGCATCGCCTCCGGCATCCGGTGAGCCGAGACCACATCGGCCTCGTACGCGATGCCGAACTCCCGCAGCGCGTCGCCCGCCGGGCTCATCACCGGCCAGTCCGAGTCCGAACCCATCACGATCCCGACCCGCACGCCCCCGTTCCCTGAGCTTGTCGAAGGGCCCTCTGAGCTGGTCGACGGGTCAGGCATCGGCGTCTCCCATCAGATAGGCCGCCGCGTGCCGGGCCCGCTTGCGTACGGCGTCGAGCTCGTCTCCGAAGGTGGTGACGTGACCGACCTTGCGGCCGGGCCGCACCTGCTTGCCGTAGAGCTGGACCCTCAGCTTGGGGTCGCGGGCGAAGCAGTGCAGCAGCGCCGAGGGCAGATCGGCCACATCGCCGCCCAGCACATTGGTCATCACCGTCCAGGGTGCGCGAGTGGTCGGGTCACCCAGCGGCAGGTCCAGCACCGCGCGCAGGTGGTTCTCGAACTGGGAGGTGTGCGCGCCGTCGATGGTCCAGTGACCGGTGTTGTGCGGTCGCATGGCCAGCTCGTTGACCACCACCGAACCGTCGGTGCGCTGCATCAGCTCGACGGCCAGCACCCCCACGACACCGAGCTCGTGGGCGATGGTCAGGGCCAGCTGCTCGGCGGCCATCGACTGCTGGTCGGTGAGCCCGGGCGCGGGCGTGGTCGTCTCCACGCAGACCCCGTTGCGCTGCACCGACTCCGAGATCGGGTAGGCGACCGCCTGACCCGAGGGCGACCGGACGACGATCGCGCTCAGCTCCCGGGTGAAGTCGACGAACTCCTCGGCGATCACCTGGATTCCCTCGGCGAGCCCGGCGAACGGCTCCTCGGCCGCAGCCGCCGAGTCGAGCTTCCACACGCCCTTGCCGTCGTAGCCGCCGCGGGAGGTCTTGGCGATGACCGGCCAGCCGTGCTCGTCCCCGAACGCGGCCAGGGCCGCCGGGTCGCCGACCACCCGGTAGACCGGACACGGTGCCCCCAGCGCAGTCAGCCGGTCGCGCATGACCGCCTTGTCCTGAGCGTGCACCAACGCGGCCGGTCCGGGCCGTACGGTGATCGCGGCCGCCTCCAGGTCGCGCAGCAGACCGGTCGGGACGTGCTCGTGGTCGAAGGTGATGACGTCGCAGTCGGCGGCGAAGGCCCGTACGGTCTCGGGGTCGGTGTAGTCCCCGACAGTCACGTCGTGCACCACCCCCACGGCCGAGACGTCAGGGCCTTCGGCCAGCAGTCGTACGCGGATGCCCAGTCCGATCGACGCGGCGTGCATCATCCGAGCCAGCTGGCCGCCACCGATGATGCCCACCACGAACGGTCGGGAAGCCGACTCAGGGCCGGAGGTCGCGGGTGGGCTTGTCGTCACGGGTCACGAGCCTAGTCAATCCGGTCAGTGCAGCTTGAAGATCACGGTGCGCTGGACGAGAAAGTTGACCGTGGTGGCCACGCCCTGGGCGATCACGAAGGCCACCACCTGGATGGTCAGCTGACCGAAGCCCTGCCGGGTCATCAACGCGAAGATCAGGCTGAACAGCCCCACCTGCAGGGCGAAGGTGACGGCATAGAGCACCACAACGGCCAGGAAGCGGCGCTTGGACGGCTCGGCCCGAAACGTCCAGCGCCGGTTGATCAGATAGGCCGTGGTGGTGCCGGCGACGAAGGACAGAGCCTTGGCCGGCGTGTGGCCCAAGCCGAGCCGCATCAAGATCACCAGCAGCCCGAAGTCGACGACGGCCGACAGCCCCCCGGTCAGCACGAACCGGACCAGCTGGGCCCGTAGCGGCAACGGGCTCTCCCGCTCGTCCAACGGCAGCTCGACCGGCTGCGGCAGCTGCGCGGGGTGCTCACTCACTCGGGCTCGACTCCCATCCAGGCCACTGCGGGGGCCGACCGGCGAGGAAGGCCTCGATGCCTTCGACCCGGTCGGGCGAGAACGCCGCATCCTCCCACGCGCCAGCTTCGATCCTCAAACCCTCGCTGACGCCGACGTCATAACCGCGACGCAGCGCTCGCTTGGCCGCCCGCAGACTGACGGGCGACTTCGTCGCGATCTCGAGGGCCATGGCCCGGGCGGCCGCCGCGGCGCTCGCCGCGGGCACCAGCCGATCGACCAGACCGAGCTGGAGGGCTTCGGTCCCCGCCACCCGGCGGCCGGTGAAGATCAGATCAGCGGCCCGGTTGAGTCCGACCCGGCGCGGCAGCAGCTGGGTGCCGCCGCCGCCGGGGATGAGCCCCAGCCCCACCTCCGGCAGAGCGAGCACAGCCGCCTCTGAGGCGATGATCACGTCGCAGCACAGGGCCAGCTCATAGCCGCCACCGAGCGCGAAACCGTCGACCGCGGCGATGGTGGGCACGTCGATCCCGAGCACGGCAGCGAACGCGGCCTCGAGCACCGGGCGCTGCCGACGAAGATCATCCGCGTCGAATTCCCTGCGCTCCTTCAGATCCGCGCCCACACAGAACGCGCGCTCCAGTGCGCTGCGGAGGACGATCACACTGATCTGGGAGTCCGCACTCAGCTCGGCCACGGCGTCGGCGAGCGCTCGCGCCTGGTCGGTGGAGAGGGCGTTCAAGGCCTCGGGTCGGTTCATCACCAGCTCGCCAACGTGCGGGACGGGGCGGACGACCTGGACGCTCACCGGCCCGGGTCCGATCGGTCGACCGGACCGGTGTCGAAGAGCAGCGCCGTCATCTCGGAGTGGACGTGCTCGACGTCGGGCACGTCGGCCAGCACGATGGTGCCGGTCTCGGCCGCGGTGGCCACGTTGAGCGTGCCGCAGCCGAACATCCGGTCGAGCAGGCTGCGGTCCGAGGACACCTCGTTGATCCGGTTCAGCGGCAGGTCCTTGCCGCTCTTGTTGAGGATCCCGGTGCGGGTGATCAACCGGCGGTTGGTGACCGTGTATGTCGTCGTCCGCCACCGCAGGAACGGGATCAGGGCCCACCAGACCACCAGCACCAGACCGAGGGCAGCGATGGCCACCTGACCCCCGGGCCGCGCATCGCGGGGAACCAGGGCCGCCCCCGCCCCGACGGCCGCCCCGACCACGACCAGAGCCAGTGCGGGCAGGACGAGCGCCTTGGCATGGGTCCGGGTGTGGATGACCTCATGCTCGTCGGCGCCGAGCAGCTTCGGCGAGAGACCCACGCGTTCCATGTTGACACAGCGGGCCGATGACCTCGGGTCTAGCGCGACGGCCGCTCGACCAGGGAGCTCATCACCTGCTCGTAGCGATCGACCATGAGCTTGGCGTCATAGCGCTGGGCACTGGCGCGTACGGTGCCGCGGTCGAGATCGCGGCCCATCTTGATGGCTTCGGCCAGTCCCTCGGCTGAGCAGTCGACCGCGACCACGCCCCCGTCGGGACCGACCACCTCCGCCGCCGCCCCGTTGGGGACCGCTGCGACCGGGGTACCGCAGGCCATGGCTTCGACCATCACGAGCCCGAACGGCTCGGCCCACAACGACGACGCCACGAACACCGATCCGCGGGCGAGCAGGTCGGCCAGTCCGCGGTGGTCCACGTGACCTCGATAGACCACGTTCTGGTCCAGCTCCGGTGCGATCACGTGCTCGAAGTAGTCCGAGTCGGCGATCGGACCACCGAACTCCAGCCGCATTCCGGTCTGGCGTACGGCCTCGATGGCCAGGTGCAGCCCCTTCTCCGGGGTGATCCGGCCGGACCAGACGGCAAGATCATCACGAGCCGTCCCGGGGTCGGACCACTGGTCGAGATAGATGCCGTTGGGCACGCATTCCACGTGGGGCAGCACATTCCGCCACGACTCGGAGTTGATCTCCGACACGCTGACGAACGCGTGACGCTCCCCCGGGTGCCAACCTGGCCGGGTGATCACCGCGTTGACCTTGGCCAGCGTGGGCGGTGTGTGCAGCACGGTGATCATGGCCCGATCGGCCAGCATCGTGTAGGGCAACGGACCCAGCGAGTTGTTGAAGATCACGTCGTACGGTGTCGCGCGGATCGGTCTCGATCGCCCGGCGGACCGAGTCGGCCAAGATGAGGTCGGAACGATCATGGCCGTCGGCATCGGGCATCTGTCCGTAGCAGAAGTCCTCCCCCAAGATGGCCACCGTCTCGGCCTGGGTCTGGCTGCCCTGCTTGGCCATCAGGGTGACGTCGTGCCCGCGGCGTACGAGTTCGTCGGCCACGATCGCGGTGTGCATCTCCGTGCCACCCAGGAAGGGTTCGACGATGGGGTGGTGCAGGTGGGCGAGGATGGCGATCTTCACGAGGCGCGCTCCTCGACCGAGGCTCCGGTGGGATCGGCATTGACCACGTAGCGGCCCAGCGACTCGTCCCAGGAGACCAGTCCTTCGTGGGCGAACGCGCCCAACCAGCCCTCCATCGGCCACCAACCCCACCGGCCGGCGAAGATCGCGGCGTTGCGGACGATGTCGTCAAGGTGGCCGACCGGCGGGCTCTGGGTGGGATGCCACTGGTGATAGGCCGCGGCCCCGCCGACCCAGGTGATGGAGACGTCGACGTCGCGGGCGATGAAGGCGAAGTCGGTGTCCTCGGCGCCGTAGCCCTCGTAGTCCTCGCAGAACCCGCCGGTGCGGAGCCAGGTCGCTGTGGTGACCGCGAAGGACAGTGACCAGAACAGCCGCGGGTCGCCGTCGGCCAGCACCTGCCCGGGGCTGGGCGCGGGACGGGCCGGGTGGAAGGCGTGCCGGTTCAAGCCGTCGAGGTCGTAGCCGTGTTCGCCGGGCCGCGGCAGGTAGGCCACGGGGCCACAGAGCAGGGCGTTCGGATGCTCCTCGGCGGCCACCCGGTAGTGCCGGACCAGCGCCGGATCGGGCAGGCAGTCGACATCGAGGAAGATGATCAACTCGGCGCCGCGGCGTACGGCCTCGGCGGCGCCGGCGTTGCGGGCCGCCGCGATCGGCAGGCCGAACGCGCCGTTGCCGTGCTTCAGCACCGTGACGCCGCCCCGGGACTCCCAGGTCGAGGCCAGCTCGAGGTCATCGACCGCAACGACGATGTAGTCGGACACGGCCTCGGTCGAGCGCTCGAGCATCTGGTGCTGCAGCCGAAGATGATCATGACGGCCGTGGGCGACCGTGACCACGGCCGTCTTCACGCCGGCACCGCCTGCGGTCCGGCGAGGCCCGAGTCGGCCCGGCTGAGGTCTTCGAGCAGCTGGGCGGCCCGAAGGGCGCCGCGCCCGTCGTTCCAGCGGGCCCAGCCGGCGCCGTCGAGCTTGCTGGCCCGATCGAGCAGGCCGGGCCAGTCAGCCGCTGCCGGCCAGCTCGGGCGGACCAGGGCCGGCACCCACGACAGCCGCTCGAGCACGCCACCGAGGGTGCGCTGCTCGTGGAACGGGCGTTCCTGGGGAATGACGATGGCTGGTCGTCTGGCCGCCGCGATCTCGGCGACCGCGTTCTGGCCGGCATGGCTGACCACGACGGCCGCTGAACAGATCAGCGGCCACGGGTCTTCGACCCAGGTGCCGTGGGCGCGGTCGAGGTGGGTCCAGTCCCAGCCGGGCGTGGCCCGCGCCGCCGCCGCGATGGCCGCGCGACTGGGGCCGGCGCCGCCGGTCCCGTTGAGCACCACGACCTGTCGGGACGGCGGAGGCTCGGTCTGCACGGGGGGAAACCGGGAGATGGCGCCGACGAAGGACGCCTTGGCCAGGTCGGCGGCCGTGCCGCCCCAGAGCGGGCCGGCGGCTTCGGGCCACGGCGCCAGGATGGCGGCGGAGATGTCGTAGCCGAGCCGGTGCGCGGCATCGTCACGACCCCCGGGCATGGCCGCGGTCACCACCGGAACCCCGTGCAGCCGGGCCAGCAACGCGACCTCGACCGACACGTCGGCGACGATCAATGCCGGTCGGGCCCGCTCGATCCAGCTCGAGATCAGGCTCATCCGCGACCGCAGCCCGGCATGGCCTTCCGGCACGTAGTGCAGCCGCCCGCCGCCGTCCACATCGGGACCCTGCTCGCCCCCGGCGTCATCGGGCAGCGTGACCCACTCCCCGGTCCAGCCAGCCGGCCGGGCTCCGGACGACAGCGCGGTGATCTCCAGCGAGGAGGCGGCGGCGATGGCCAGAGCCCGGTGCGCATGACCCCGCCCCTGGTGGTGCACGTAGTAACCGACGACCGGACCTGATGGCATGCGGCCTCCCCGGCTCAGGCCGGTCCATCCCGGCACTGTCAGATTACAGCGTAAACCTGACGGGTTTACGCCGTAAGTTTTGTGCACTCTTCTTGGGCTGACCGTGGTCCGGATTCACCCCGGGCCGATGTCAGTTTTCGAGGTATACCTTGTGGTTGCGCACATCGGGCCGGTTATTTGCTGGGTGAGGCGTACAACTCCTGGGTGGAGTCGGCGGGTTGTCCCCAGGCTTCGCGCCGCCAGCGGGCGTCATCCACAGATGTCGACAGTGCTCTGGTGTCGACTCCATCGCCGTCCGAGACTCGTGGTCATGGACGAGACGTGGTCGGCGCTGGCCGCACAGCACGGTGGCATCTTCACCCGCGCGCAGGCGCTGGCCGTCGGGGTCGGTGACCGGCACCTGCACAGGGCCGTACGCCGCGGCGCGCTCCGCCGGATCCGGCACGGCTGCTACGCCACGGCGGTCTCCTTCGACGCTCTGGACGAGGTCGGCCAGCACCTGCTGATCGCCCGGGCCGTCGTCGCCAGTCAGGAGGGAGCCGTCGCCCTCACCGGTCCGACCGCGGCTGCGCTGCACGGGCTGAGCACCTACGGGCAGGACCTGCAGACCGTGCACCTCGTACGCCTGGACTCCGGCTCCCCGCGCCACGCGGTCGGGACCAAGCACCACGTCCTCACCCACGACATCGGCAAGGACCTGACCGTCGTCGCCGCCCTCCCGGTGGTGAGTGTGCCGCGTACGGTCTGGGAGGTGGCGACCCTGTCCAGCCTGGAGTCCGCCGTCTGCACCGCGGACAGCGCCCTGCGGCTGCATCCCGGCATCAAGGGCGACCTGCTGACCATCGCCGCGACGTTCGACCGCCGCCCCGGGTCCAGGCAGGCGCGTGCGGCCGTCCGGCTCGCGAACGGCCTGAGCGCCTCCGAGGGTGAGTCGCTGAGCCGCGTGCTGTTCGTACGGCACCGGATCCCTCGACCCGAGCTGCAGCACGAGGTGGTCGACCGCAACGGCGTACGTGTCGCCGTGACCGACTTCTACTGGCCAGATCATCACCACGTCGGTGAGTTCGACGGAAAGATCAAGTACTCCCGTTACCTGCGGGAGGGCGAGAGTGCCGGGGACGCTGTGTTCCGGGAGAAGCAGCGCGAAGACCTCGTACGAGCCGAGCTGCTGGGCATGACCCGATGGACCTGGCGTGACCTGATGCCCTCCGGTGCGCTGGACTTCATCGCCCGACTGCAGGCTGACCTCGACCGGTCCCGGACGCTCTACGCTCGCCGATCCGCCTGAGCCCCCGGCGCAACCCCGCCAACTCGGGACAACGCCGGCCACTTCACCCAGCAGTTGTACGCCTCACCCAGCAAATAACCGGCCCGAAGTGCGCAACCACAAGGTATACCTCGAAAGCTTGCAGCGGGGCCGGCCGCAGCGGGGCCGGCTCAGCGGGGCCGGTGCAGCGGGGCCGGTCGCAGCGGGGCCGGCTCAGCGCAGGTGGACCACGTCGCCGGCGCCGAAGACCCGGCGACCGGTGTCGGTGGCCACGACCAGCCGGCCGTCGGGGTCGATCGACTCGGCGACCCCTTCCACGGCCTGGTCGCCGGCCAGCAGCACGCGGACCCGGCGGCCGATGGTGCTGCACCGTTCGACGTAGGCGATCGACATGGCGGCGTCGTTGTCCACGGTGGACCAGTGCCGCAGGATCCGTTCCAGAGACACCAGGATGTGCGTGATCAGGGTTGTCCGGGACAGCACCAACCCGGCGGCCCCCAGCTCGGCCGCGGCGATGGCGACCGACGTCGCGGTCGGCACCGGCAGCTGCTCCGGCGACAACGTGACGTTGATGCCCATGCCGACCACGGCGGCCGGCCCGTCGGGGGTGTCAACCCGTTCGGCCAGGATCCCGCAGAGCTTGCGGTCGTTGACCAACACGTCGTTGGGCCACTTCAGCACGGCCGGCAGGTCGAGGGCCTGGCGAAGACCGTCCGATACGGCCAGGCCGGTGAGCAAGGGCAGCCAGGTCCAGCGACCCGGTTCGATGCCCGCCGGCCGGAGCAGCACCGACATCGCGATGTTCGTGCCCGGCGGTGCGGTCCAGGTCCGACCCTGACGGCCGCGTCCGGCGGATTGGAAGTCGGTGACCAGCACGGCGCCGAGCTCGGCACCGGCTCGAGCCCGACCGGCCAGGTCGGCATTGGTCGAGCCGGTCTCGGCCACCACCTCGACGCTGCGCCACAGGCTGTCCGGCCGGATCAGCTCGCGCCGCAGGGCCGCCGGGTCGATCGGGTCTGCGTCCACGCCCTGACCCTACTGACGTCAACACGAGCGAGGGCATCGGACACCAAGGGCCGGAAGTGGCTATCGTGCGACGTATGGCCCTCGACATCCATGAAGCCAACGCCGGCAGCCCGGACATCCACACGACGGCGGGCAAGCTGGCTGATCTGGACCAGCGGATCGACGAGGCCGTCCACGCCGGGTCGGCCGCTGCCGTCGAGAAGCAGCACGCCCGCGGCAAGAAGACGGCACGGGAACGTATCGAGCTGCTCCTCGACCCGGGATCGTTCACCGAGCTCGACGAGTTCGCCCGGCACCGCTCCACCTCGTTCGGCATGCAGAAGCGGCGCCCGTACGGTGACGGCGTGGTCACCGGCTTCGGCACCATCGACAACCGCCCGGTCTGCGTGTTCAGCCAGGACGTCACGATCTTCGGCGGCAGCCTCGGCCAGGTCTACGGCGAGAAGATCGTCAAGATCATCGACTTCGCCCTCAAGACCGGCTGTCCCTCTGATCGGCCTGAACGAGGGCGGCGGCGCACGGATCCAGGAGGGCGTCGTCTCGCTGGGCCTCTACGGCGAGATCTTCCGCCGCAACACCCACGCCTCCGGCGTCATCCCGCAGATCTCGTTGATCATGGGTGCGGCCGCCGGCGGGCACGTCTACTCCCCCGCACTCACCGACTTCATCGTGATGGTCGACCAGACCTCGCAGATGTTCATCACCGGCCCGGACGTGATCAAGACCGTCACCGGCGAGGACGTCACCATGGAGGAGCTCGGCGGCGGACGCACGCACAACACCAAGTCCGGCAACGCCCACTACCTGGCCGCCGACGAGGACGACGCGATCGCGTACGTGCAGTCCTTGATCAGCTTCCTGCCGCAGAACAACCTCGAGGACCCGCCGTCGTTCGACGTGCAGAACGACCTGCAGGCCAACGACAACGACCGTGACCTCGACACACTGATCCCGGACTCGCCCAACCAGCCCTACGACATGCACGAGGTCATCTCCCGGGTGCTCGACGACGGCGACTTCCTCGAGGTGCAGGCGCTGTTCGCCCCCAACATCGTGATCGGCTTCGGCCGGATCGACGGCAGGTCCGTCGGCGTGGTGGCCAACCAGCCACTGCACTTCGCCGGGTGCCTGGACATCGACGCGTCGGAGAAGGCGGCCCGGTTCGTCCGCACCTGCGATGCCTTCAACATCCCGGTGATCACCTTCGTCGACGTGCCCGGCTTCCTGCCCGGCACCGACCAGGAGTGGAACGGCATCATCCGCCGCGGCGCCAAGTTGATCTACGCGTACGCCGAGGCGACCGTCCCGCTGGTCACGGTGATCACCCGCAAGGCCTACGGCGGCGCGTACGACGTGATGGGGTCCAAGCACCTCGGCGCCGACTTCAACCTGGCCTGGCCGACCGCCCAGATCGCGGTGATGGGAGCCCAGGGGGCGGTCAACATCCTCTACCGCAAGGAGCTGGCCAAGTCCGACGACCCGGAGGCCATGCGGGCCAGGCTGATCACCGAGTACGACGACGAGCTGGCCAACCCTTACATCGCAGCCGAACGAGGCTACGTCGACGCGGTGATCAGCCCGCACGAGACCCGGGTGGAGATCACCAGGGTGCTCCGGCTGCTGCGCACCAAGCGTCAGACGCTGCCGCCCAAGAAGCACGGGAACATCCCGCTGTGACCACGGCCACCGACGATCCGTCACCGGACCCGCTGTTCTCGGTCACCAAGGGATCTCCCACCGACGAGGAGCTCGCGGCCGTGCTCGTCGTCTTGTCCAGCCTGTCCGGCTCCGGCTCGGGCCAGCCGGCCGAGCCTTCGGTGTCGGGCTGGTCGGCCTACTGGCGCTCGGTGCGCCCACCGCTGCAGCCCGGCCCCGGCGTCTGGCGGATGTCCGGCCGGGTGTGACGTAGCCCCGCGCCACCAGCCCCGTTAGAGTCATTTCGAGCCCGCGGCTCCCCGCCTCGGTCCGACGAAAGGCCGCACCGTGAGCGCCATTGACGACATCATGAGCCAGATACCGCTGAGTCAGCTGGCCCGCCAGCTCGGCACCGACGAGCAGACCGCCGGCGCAGCCGCGCAGCAGGCGATACCGGCCCTGCTCGGTGGCCTGCAGGCCAACGCCCAGGACCCGGCCGGAGCCGCCTCGCTCGAAGGAGCACTCGGGCAGCACTCAGCCGGCCTCATTGACGGCGGTGTCGACCTCGACCAGGTGGACTCCGGCGACGGCCAGAAGATCGTCAGCAACATCTTCGGCGGTCAGTCCGATGGGGTGGCGCAAACCCTGGGCGGCAGTCTGGGCAACGGCAACCAGGGCGACCTGATGAGAAAGCTGCTGCCGATCCTCGCCCCGATCGTGATGTCCTATCTGGCCAAGCGGATGGGTGGCGGGGCGGGCGGCGGCGGTGGCGGCTTGCTGGGTTCGATCCTGGGCGGGGCCATGGGCGGCGGGTCGGGCGGTGGCGGCGGTTTGGCCGACGTCCTCGGCGGGATGCTCGGCGGCGGGGGCGCGGGCCGCGACGAGGAGCCGGCCAGGTCGAGCAACCCGATTCTGGACATGCTGGGCGGCATGCTCGGTGGCGGACGGCGCTGACCGGCGTCACCGCGTTCGGCACGTCGGCGGTGACGTCTATGAGCTCCGTACGACTGATCCTGGGCTCGGCTTCACCGGCTCGGCTGAACACCCTGCGCAAAGCCGGTCTCGACCCCGAGGTGATCGTGTCCGGAGTCGACGAGTCCGAGGTCTCAGCCCCGACGGTCAGCGAGCTGGCCGGCTTGCTCGGACGGCTCAAGGCGGAGGCCGTCGACCGCTTGGTCGTTGCCGAAGCGACCCGGAACCCGGATAGGGCGACCGTCGTCGTCGGCTGCGACTCGATGCTGGAGCTCGACGGTGCGGCCTACGGCAAGCCCGGCACAGCCGCGGTCGCGGTCGAACGCTGGCAGCGGATGCGCGGCCGGTCGGGCACCCTGCACACCGGCCACCACGTCATCGTCCACCGCGGTGGGATCGTGCACACCCGGCACGCCGTCGCGGCCACGACCGTCCACTTCGCCGACCTCGGCGACGCCGAGATCGAGGCCTACGTGGCCACCGGCGAGCCGTTGGCGGTCGCCGGCGGCTTCACGGTCGACGGCGTCGGCGGCCCGTTCGTGACGCGCATCGAAGGCGACTTCCACAACGTGGTCGGCATCAGCCTGCCGCTGCTCCGCAGCCAGCTCACCGAGCTGGGCATCGCCTGGCCGACCCTGTGGGCCGCCGCTTCCTGAGTCCGGCGGATTCCTCACGCGACGAGGGTCAAGACCACCAGCGCCGCATTGAGGGAGGCGACGATGCCCACCACCACCCAGGCGGTCACGATGACCGACCGGCGGGTGGGGACGAGGTGCATCAGGGACCGGTCGCCGGCGATCCGCACCAGCGGGATCAGGGCGAACGGGATGCCGAAGGACAAGATCACCTGCGACCAGATCAGCAACCGGGTCGGGTCCAGACCGGCGCCGAGCAAGATCAACGCCGGGATCGCGGTCAGCAACCTGCGCCAGACCAGCGGGATCCGACGGTGCAGCAGACCGTCCATGATCACTGAACCGGCATAGCCGCCGACCGAGGTGGAGGCGAGCCCGGACGCCAACAGGGCCAGGGCGAACGCGAAGGCCAGCCCGGGGCCGAGAGCAGCACCGAGTGCACTGTGCACGGCCTGCAGACCCTTGATCTCCAGCCCGAACAAGGTGCTGGCCGCCACCAGCAGCATCCCGATGTTCACGCTGCCGGCCACGATCATGGCCAGCGTCACGTCCAACCGGATGCCGCGGAGCGTCGACTCCGCGCAGTCGGGGTCCGCGCGGCCGTGCCGGTCCCGAACCAGGGCCGAGTGCAGATAGATCGCGTGCGGCATCACCGTCGCCCCCAGCATGCCGACGGCCAGCAGCGCGCTGTCCGCGCCGTGCAGACGGGGCAGCAGGCCCGACACCGCGGCCGCGGGATCAGGTGGGGAGATCACCAGCCCGGCCAGGAAGCCGATCGTGACGATCGCGAGCATGCCGGTGATCACCCGCTCGAACGTTCGCTGGCTGCGCCGGTCCTGCAGGAAGAGCAGAGCCGTCGAGACGACGGTGGTGATCACTGCTCCGACGACCAGGGGCAGTCCGAACAACAGGCTGAGGGCGACGGCGCCGCCGACGATCTCGGCCAGGTCGGTGGCTACGGCAACCAGCTCGGCCTGCACCCAGTAGGAGCGCCGAGCCCAGAGGCCGTTGCGGCGACCGACCAGGGCGGGTAGCGACTCGCCGGTCAGCCAGCCCACCTTGGCCGACAGGTACTGGACCAGGCCGGCCATCAGGGTCGCCGCCACCAGCACCCAGAGCAGCAGATAGCCATAGGTCGCGCCGGCCGCCGTGTTGGTCGCGACGTTTCCGGGATCGACGTAGGCGACGGCCGCCACGAACGCCGGACCGAGCAGCCGCGTCCGTTGCCGGAGGGCTTCCCGCCGCACCAACATCACCTGCGATCCCCCCACTGCCCGCGTCCCTCCGTGAGATTATCGGTCCAGGCGAGACGGATGAGCCAGCAGCCGCGCCCACCGGGTGTTCGGAGCCGAGCGGCGTCTGGCCTGGTCAGTCGTCGCGCAGAGACCGCGCCGACTCGCGGTTGTTGGCCTTCTGCAGCGCAGCCACGAGCTCGTCCTTGCTCATGGTCGAACGGCCGGGGACCTCGAGGCGCTGGGCCAGCGCGTACAGGTGCTTCTTGGTCGCATTGGCGTCGACGCCCCCGGCGGTCGGCTCCTGGGAGTCACGGCCCTGCTCGGCGTGGGCGTCGGACGGGCCGTACTCGTCCTTGGGCTCCCAGTGGTCGCCCACCTTCTCGTGGGTGTGCTTCAGCGAGGCGAACGCGGTCTGATGGGCTCGTCGCTCGTCGTCGTACTGCTCGATGGCTGAGTCGTAGGTCTTGGCGAACACCTGCTTGGCGTGCTGGTCGGACCGCTGCAGCGTGCTCGGCAGCTCGTCCTCGATCGCCTTCCCCGACTTCGTGGTCTTGGGCACGACTGCTCCCTTCGCTCTTTCCCGGCACCTTTCACCGACCGTACGCCTGGTTCCTCGGGCCGGTAGGCGACCACCGGGATCGGTGACGACCAGGAGCTCCTGCCGCGGCGATCCCGGCGTAGCCCCAACGCCTCCCACAGATAGGCCCGAGCGCGACGCACGGCCAGGGAGTGCATAGGTCGACAATGGACATCAGGGCCTGGCCCTTTTGGGTTATCGACGGAACTACGTCATAATGATCATGTGGCGCGTCGAAGATGCCGCCGCGGTCGTCTGCTTAGCGCTCCTCGAGCGCACTTGTTCTCCGGTGGTGAACCCACTGTGCGGGGCTGGTCTGCACTTCGGCCATCCCACCGAGCACAAGGAATCTGCACATACTCATGCCTGACACCACATCGGCGCGCCCCAACCGGCGTTCCCGTTCCCGTTCCACCGGCTCCCGTTCCTCCGGGTCCCGTCCGGCTGCGCCGGCTTCGGCCTCCGCGTTCAGCACCGACGACAGCCCGGCCACGACGGCCGCCATCCCGGCCGCTGAGCCGACACCGACCGACAGCCGCACGCTTCGCCGAGCTCGGTCTGGCAGCCACCCTGGTCGAGATCCTCGACCGGCAAGGCATCGCCTCGCCGTTCCCGATCCAGTCCGCGACCCTGCCCGACGCCCTGGCCGGCCGTGACGTCTTGGGCCGCGGCCGTACGGGCAGCGGCAAGACACTCGCCTTCAGCCTTCCGCTGGTGCAGCGTCTGACCACCTCGTCGGCTGCCCGCCAGCCCAAGAAGCCCCGCGCCCTGGTGCTCGTGCCCACCCGTGAGCTGGCCAACCAGGTCTCCGCGACCTTGGTGCCGCTGGCGACCTCGCTCGGCCTCAAGACCACCATCGTCTTCGGTGGAGTCGGGCAAGGCCCGCAGGCCGCCGCGCTGAAGGCCGGCATCGACGTCCTCGTCGCCTGCCCCGGCCGTCTCGAGGACCTGATCGAGCAGCGCCTCTGCGACCTGAGCGCGGTCGAGGTCACCGTCTTGGACGAGGCCGACCACATGGCCGACCTCGGCTTCCTCCCCGGAGTGAAGCGGATCATGGACAAGACCCCGACCAACGGCCAGCGGCTGCTGTTCTCCGCCACCCTCGACAAGGGCATCGACGTGCTGGTCTCGCGCTATCTGTCGAACCCCGTGCTGCACTCGGTCGACCCGGCCGTCGCGCCGGTCTCGACGATGAGCCACCACGTGTTCGAGGTCGACAACGGTCACAAGAACGCGGTCATCCAGGAGCTCGCGGCCGGTCGCGGCCGCAGCCTGCTGTTCACCCGCACCAAACACGGCGCCAAGAAGCTGGCCAAGCAGCTCACCGCCGCCGGCGTGCCCGCCGTCGACCTGCACGGCAACCTGGCCCAGAAGGCTCGCGAGCGCAACCTCGACGCCTTCACCAACGGGTCGGTCAAGGTGCTGGTCGCCACCGACATCGCCGCCCGCGGCATCCACGTCGACGACATCGAGCTCGTCGTCCACGTCGACCCGCCGGCTGAGCACAAGGCCTATCTGCACCGTTCCGGGCGTACGGCCCGGGCCGGCTCCGAAGGCGTCGTCGTCACGGTCATGACCCCGGCCCAGCGCGGAGACGTCCGGACCCTGGCCCGCCAGGCCGGCATCCGCCCGACCTATGTCGCGGTGGCCCCGGGTGCATCCGAGATCACCGAGCTGACCGGCCCGGCGGCCGACTTCGTCCAGCCGGCTCCGGTCGCTGCTCCGCAGGTCAACCGGGCTCCGGCTCGGCGCTCCGGCGGATCTCGTGGTCAGCGTCCCGCCTCCGGCGGCCAACGTTCGTCCACCCCGGGCGGCCAGCGTACGAGCTCCTCCACCAGCCCGCGCACGGGTGGACCCGGTGGACAGCACCGCTCCTCGGCAGCGTCGGTCTCGGCCGGCCTGTCCAACCGGCGCGGTCGGCCCAGCGGTCGCCGCTCCCGCCTGTCGGGCTAGGTCGTCGTCGACATCCGGGCAGCAGCCATGATGGAGCGGTGAACGACTATCAACCGCACCAGCCGCCGCCCGGATTCGACGAGACCACGGTGTTCGACGCCGCGTTCTGGGACGCGCGCTATGCCAGTGCCGATGCCATCTGGAGCGGCAATCCCAACCCGCAGCTGGTCACCGAAGCCACTGCCCTGACCCCGAGCACCGCGCTCGACGTGGGCTGCGGCGAAGGCGCCGACGCGGTCTGGCTGGCCTCCCGGGGTTGGCGGGTCACGGCCCTCGACATCTCGCAGGTCGCCTTGGACCGCGCCGCCGAGCACGCCTCCCGCTCGGGCGCCGAGGTGGCCGGCCTGATCAGCTGGCAACAGCAGGACCTGACCGTCGACCTCGACCTGACCTCGACGTTCGGTCTGGTGTCGGCTCAGTTCATGCACCTGCCGCGGGACCAGCGCGACCGGCTCTACCGTCGGCTGGCCGACGTCGTCGCTCCCGGTGGGACCTTGCTGATCGTCGGCCACCATCCGTCCGACCTGGAGTCGGCCGCTCACCTGCGGGCCCACCTGCCGGACCTGATGTTCACCCCGGATGAGGTCGTGGCCCTGCTTGGCCCCGACGAGTGGCAGGTCGTGGCCGCCGAGTCGCGGCAGCGCTCGATCACCGACGCCGAGGGTCAGACCGTTCCCATCGCGGACGCCGTGGTCGTCGCCCGTCGGCGCTGAGTCAGGCCCGCGGCACCCCGCTGACCTCGGCGGGCGGGCCTACGGTCATCGAGCGGGCGTAGAGCGTGCCCAGCGTCAGCAGCACCGCGCCGGCCACGACAAAGGCCACCACCCGGATCAACCCGTCCAGCGTCGCCAGGTCGAAAAGCAACAGCTTCGCCACGGCGAGGCCGGCGATCGTCATGCCCGCGCTCAGGTGCCGGCGGCTGGGCTGCCCGAGGCTCCGCATCAGCAGCCAGGCCGCACCGCCCATCCACACCAGCGTGGCCCCCGCGTGCCCGCCGATGAAGCCCGAGCCGGGGTTGGCGATCGAGCGACCGACCATCATGCCGACGCTTACGCTGACCCCGGTCACACTGAGCAGGGCGAGGGCCCAGCAGCTCACCGTCCACCAGACCAGGGGCTGGCGCCGCGCGGTCGGCCGGACGAAGGCGTACGCCAGGATGGCCAGGGACAGTCCGAGCAGACTGGCCAGCAGGTCCCAGAAGCCCAGGCGCCCATCGGCCCCATCGAGCAGGGGCTCCAGGATGGGCAGGTAGAACGACAGCGCGACGCCGCCGGTGCCGAGCCCGACCCAGCCGACGATGCGCTGCCCGGTGACCAGGGCCACAGCCACGAAGGTGACGGCGACGACCAGCTGACCGGCCACCACCGCCTGGTCGAAGACGTCGACATCGTGCAGGGTGACCAGGAGCGCCAACGCGCTCAAGCTGAGCAGCACGGCCTGCGCGGCCGACTGCCGGATCGCCAACGAGCCGACGGCCCACACCCCGGCCAGCGTGACGAGCCAGATGGTCGTGGCGACGGTCGTGGTGCCCCAGGGCACAGCCACCAGGGCGGGCAGTCCAGCGAGGCCGATCATCACCGCCGACATCGCCCCGCCATGACCACGGCGGATCAGCTGGGCCTCCCCGGCCATCGACGCCAGGGCAAACCCGGTGCTGAGGCCGGCGCAGACGAGCAGCTCCAGCCGATCGCTCTGGCCCCAGTAGCTCAAGGCGCTGACCGCCAGGACCAGGGCCGTCGGGGCGATGCGGACGGCGTGCAGCACCGGCCAGCTGCGGTCGAGGTGCACCAGCCCGGCACCGACCGAGACCAGCACCAGGAACGCGCTCGACATCCAGAGCTCGTCCCCGCCGATCACGGGGGCCAAGACGACCACCCCGGCCACCACGAGGACGGCCACCAGTTGGCTGTTCCACCGCCGGGCCAGCACCAGGCCGAGCGAGGCAAGCGCGCCCGCCATCAGCAGGCCGGCCCACAGCGGGACCCAGGCGTAGATCGTGGTCACGGCGACGACGTCGAGATATCCGCCGGCGACGCCGGTGGCCAGCAGGGCGACCGCGCCCGCGTTTCCGGGTTGACGCCGGTGCACCACCAACCCGATCAGGATCAGTAGCCCGGCCACCACCGCGCTCACCACGACTCGCGGCACCGGGCCGAAGTAGCCGTGCTGGATGGCCAGCACGAGCAAGAACGTGACCCCGATCAGCAGCACGCCGGCCCCCACGGCCGACAGCACCCGGGAGATGGCGCCCTCGCGCTGCCACCACGGCGTACGGGGTGGCTGGGTAAGCGCCGGCACCGGCGGACTGGGGCGCGACCGGATAGGTCGGCGCGGGCTGCGGAATGACCGACGGCGGAATAACGGAGGCGGCGGCCCGCACCCACTCCTGGCGCATGGCGGCGACCCGGTCCCGCATGGTCATCAGCTCACGGGCGGCGCGGTCGATGTCGGCTTCGAGGCTCAGCAGCCCGTGCAGCTGTCGGCCGGTGGGAAGGGGTCCAGGCGGAGGCGTGTCCATGGCTCCACGCTAGGAATTCACCGGCCCCGGCACGTCGGACCGCAGAGTGAGGTCGAGGCGACCGGCGTCCACCCCTGGGCGTACGCGGCTCTATCGTTCAAGCCATGTCGCAGCCGCTGATCCTCCCCTACGCCGAACACTCCCCGCAGATCGACGACGAGGCCTGGCTCGCCCCCACAGCCACCGTGATCGGGCGGGCCATCGTGCAGGCCGGGGCGAGTGTGTTCTACGGGGCGGTGATCCGGGCCGACATGGCCGCCGTACGCCTCGGTCCGGGCAGCAACCTCCAAGACAACGTCGTCGTGCACACCGACCACGGCTTCCCCACCACGATCGGCTCCGGAGTCAGTGTGGGTCACGCGGCGGTCGTGCACGGCTGCACGATCGAGGACAACTGCCTGATCGGCATGAACGCGACAGTGCTCAACGGTGCGGTGGTCGGCGAGGGCTCGCTGGTCGCGGCCGGGACGGTGATCTTGGAGGGCACCCACATCCCGCCGCGGTCGCTGGTCGCCGGCGTGCCCGGAAAGGTGCGGCGCCAGCTCGACGAGGACGAGTACCAGAAGGTGATCCTCAACGCCCGCGCCTATCTCGAGCTGGCGGCCGGCCACCGCGAGGTGCTCCGGGGTCGCCCCTGATTCTCTTTCGCTGGTTCGAGCCTGAGGATCCGTTGACCGCGTGTCGGCTCAACCAGCGAAAGAGAATCAGGGCGCCCGGTCAGTCACTCGTGGATCGGGCGGGGGATGCTCCGGTTGGCGATCCGGTTCTCCGAGTCGATCATCCAGGCCAGCTGCTCGAGCCGCTCGAGGATGCCGTGCAGGATGTCGGCCGTGGTCGGGTCCTCGGCGTCCACGGCGTCGTGGATCCGGCGCGCGGTGCCGGCCGTGGCGTAGAGCGCCGCGGTGATCAGGTCCACGGTCTCCGCGGTGTCGACCTCGTCCGGCGGGAAGGGAGCCAGGCTGGTCTTGGCGGCGATGGTCGCCGCCCGGCCGTCCGGGGTGACGTAGATGGCGCGCATCCGCTCGGCGACGGTGTCGGAGAACTCGCGGGCCGCCTCGACGACCTCGTCGAGCTGCAGGTGCAGGTCACGGAAGTTCTTGCCCACCACGTTCCAGTGCGCCTGCTTGCCCTGCAGGTGCAGGTCGATCAGGTCGACGTGCAGCTGCTGCAGGTTGTCGGCGAGCTGCTGCGAGGCCTGGAACGGCGGCTTGGCCACGTGCTCGGTCGTGGGCTGAAGGGTGTCAGTCATGGTTTCTCCTGAGGTGCGATCGACTACTCCCCCAGACAACCACGCTTTCTGGAATGATTCCAGGAAAGGAAGCCTGCCCTTCGAAAGTTGAGCCTGACCTTCCTCGAACGCCGGCCGTCAGACGGGTCGCAGCAGCACGGCGCACGCCTGGTCGTCGCCGGTGAAGCTCCCGGTCCACCCGCGCCCCCGGAACGTCAGGGTCCCCGCCGCCGCGTCCTGGCCGGTGATCGTGAAGCCAGCCGCGGGCAGGGATCTTTCGAGATAGGCGTAGACCTCGCCGAGGCTCGGCCGGCCGAGCACCGCAGACACATTGTCCGCCTGGTCGACCATCGCGGTGAGGACCGTCGTCCGGGGCAGCGAGAACTCCGCCGTCGGCCCGTTGCGGTAGCCCAAAGAGCTCAGCGTGACTCCGTCGGCGGGGATGACCGGTGGCGCGAGCGCCGGTGATGGGCTGCTCGACGGCACCCCCGGATCAGGCGTCCCGGCCGCTCCGCACCCGGTCAGGGCGAGCACGCCAGCCAGCAGCAACGCCACCGGCCACCCCCGGACCCCTGGCGCGCGCACGGACCCCAAGGTAGCCGGTGGGGCGCGGCATGACGGCGATCCGCGCCGCCTTCGATAGCCTGACGCTCTGATGTCGGAGTCCACCGAGCTAGTCGTGCGTCCCAGCCGCCTCCCCGCGGCCATCCGGGCGATGCGGCCCCGGCAGTGGATCAAGAACCTCCTCGTGGTGACCGCCCCGCTGGCCGCCGGTCGGCTCTTCGAGAGCGGGGTGCTGACCAAGGCGGCGCTCGCCTTCGTGGCGTTCTGCCTGGTCAGCGCGACGATCTACCTCATCAACGACGTCCGCGACGTCGAGGAGGACCGCCTCCACCCGAAGAAGCGGTTCCGGCCGATCGCCGCCGGCGAGCTCAAGCCCGGCGTGGCCCTGGTGCTCTCCGTGGTCACCGGGGTGCTCGGTCTGGCGCTCGGATTCTGGGTCGCGCTCGCGCTCGGCATCACCTTGGTGGTCTACGTCGGGCTGCAGATCTTCTACTCGATCTTCCTCAAGCACCTGCCGGTCGTCGACCTGGCCATGGTGGCCAGCGGTTTCCTGCTGCGGGCGATCGCGGGCGGTGTGGCCGCCGGCATCGTGCTCAGCCAGTGGTTCTTGCTGGTGGCGGCGTTCGGATCGTTCTTCATGGTGGCCGGCAAGCGCTACTCGGAGATGAAGTCGCTGGGCAGCGAGGGCGGCACCCGCAAGTCGCTGTCGCGCTACTCGGAGTCCTATCTGCGTTTCGCCTGGATGCTCGCCGCGGTGATGGTGCTGATCTCCTACAGCCTGTGGGCCTTCGAGAACCCGGGCGAGGAGGCGTTCGGAATCCCGTGGACGGCGATCTCCATCGCTCCGTTTACCTTGGGACTGTTGCAGTACGCCCTCGAGGTCGACTCCGGTCAGGCGGGCGAGCCCGAGGACGTCGTGCTGCACGACCATGTTCTGCAAGGAATTGGAGTGATCTGGCTCGTGACCATCTCAGTGGCGGTGTTCTTGTGAGCGACTTCCCCGAACGGACGTCGAGCGGCTCGGACGCGGCGTCCGACCTGATCCCGGCGATCAAGCCCTCCCTGCCGGAGGAGCAGCCGATGATCCCCCAGCCGCTCGTCGAGCTGCACGGGTGGGGTCGTACGTCAACGACCATGTCGCACCTGGCTCAGATCGACTCCCTGTCAGATGCGGTGTCCGCGCTGCGGCACGCCGATGGCGGCCGTGGGGTGGTACCGCGTGGACTCGGTCGCAGCTACGGCGACGCCGCTCAGAACGCGGGCGGGGTCACTCTCGACCTGACCAAGATGAACCGCATCCTGTCCGTCGACGCCGCGGCCGAACCGGCCACGGTGACGGTCGAGGCGGGTGTCAGCCTGGACGCTTTGATGCGGGCTCTGCTCCCCTTCGGCCTGTGGGTGCCGGTGCTGCCGGGAACCCGCCAGGTGACCATCGGCGGGGCGGTGGCCGCCGACGTGCACGGCAAGAACCATCACACCCAGGGCAGCTTCGGCAACCACGTGCGCTCCCTCGACCTGTTGACCGCCGACGGCGAGGTGCACACCATCGGGCCCGACGACCCGGCCACCGCGCGGTTGTTCTGGGCGACCATCGGCGGCATGGGTCTGACCGGGGCGATCCTGCGGGCGACGGTGGCCCTGCAGCGGGCCGAGACGGCCTACTTCTCCGTCGACACCGATCGCTGTTCCGACCTCGACGACCTGATGGCCAAAATGTCCTCCGGCGACGACGGCTACACCTACTCGGTGGCCTGGTTCGACGCGGTGACCAAGGGCAAGCACATGGGGCGGGCCGTGCTGACCCGGGGCAACAAGGCCGGGCTGGCCGAGCTCACCCCCAAGCTGAAGCGCGACCCGCTCAAGTTCGTCGCGCCGTCATTCGGCACCATCCCGGAGGTCTTCCCGAACCGGATGGTCAACCTGGCCACGGCGAAGGCGTTCAGCGAGTTCTGGTACCGCAAGGCGCCCAAGCACCAGGTCGGCGCCCTGCAGAACATCACCCAGTTCTTCCACCCGTTGGACATCGTCGCTGAGTGGAACCGGGTCTACGGACCGAACGGGTTCCTGCAGTACCAGTTCGTCGTGCCGTTCAGCGAGCACGAGACGTTTCGGCGCTGCTTCGAGCTGATCGTCAACTCGGGCCACCTGTCGTGCCTGAACGTGCTCAAGCGCTTCGGCCCGGGCAATGAAGCGCCGCTGTCCTTCCCGATGCCGGGCTGGACCCTGACCGTCGACCTGCCCATCGAGCACGGCCTGGACACGCTGTGCAACGCCCTCGACGAGGAGGTCGTGGGCGCCGGCGGCCGGGTCTACCTGGCCAAGGACTCCCGGCTCAGCGCCGAGCGGTTCCGGCAGATGTACCCGCGGCTCGACGACTTCTTGGCCGTACGCCGCGACGTCGACCCCGCCGGCCTGTTCAACTCCGACCTCGCCCGCCGGCTCCAGCTCTAACCCTCAGGAAGTCACCTCATGATCAACGCGCTCGGCGCCCCTCAGTCCCTGCTGCTGCTCGGCGGCACCTCCGACATCGCCTTGGCCATCGCCCGCAGCTATGCCGGCCGCGGCCCGCTCCGGGTGGTGCTGGCGGCTCGGCCGAGCGAGCGGCGTACGGCGGCGGCGGCCGAGCTGTCGGGCCTGGGCTGCTCGGTCAGCGAGGTCGATCTCGACGCCCGCGACCACGGTTCGCACGCCGCCACCATCGCCGCCGCGTTCGCCGGGGGTGACATCGACATCGCGGTGGTCGCCTTCGGCCTGCTCGGCGATGCCGAGGCCGCGTGGCAGGATCCGGAGCTCGCGCTCGAGCTGGCCGAGGTCAACTACACCGCGCCCATCCACCTCGGGGTCCTGCTCGCCAATCAGATGCGGGCCCAGTCGCACGGCTGGATCGTCGCGCTGTCCAGCGTGGCCGGTGAGCGCGTACGCCGCTCGAACTTCGTCTACGGCTCGACCAAGGCCGGTTTCGACGGGTTCTTCCTCGGCCTGGGCGAGGCGCTCAAGGAGCACGGCGTGCGGGTGCTGGTCGTCCGGCCCGGGTTCGTGAAGTCCAAGATGACCGCTGGGGTCGGCGAGGCCCCGCTGGCCGTCACCCCCGACGACGTCGCCGTGGCCACCATCTCGGCCATCACCGACAAGCGGGAGCTGATCTGGGTGCCGACCCCGATGCGATTCGTCATGTCCGGCCTGCGCCACGTCCCCCGCCCCCTGTTCCGCAAGCTGCCGATCTAAGGGGCTCCAGCACATCCACCCCCGTCGCGCACACCGGGCCGGATGTGCGCCCCGGCCTTCGGTGTGCTGGCGAGCTCATCGGCGCCGTCCCCGAGCAAATGCGCGCTGCAGACGGTCCGCTATGACGTCAGGCGTCCTCAGGTCGGACCAGATCCAGCGAACGACTTCCCATCCGAGATCGCGGAGCTTGTCCTCACGGGCCTTCTCGCGATAGATCACGTCACCCGCAGTGTCGCCGGGCGGAAGCAGCCGCCCATACTTGATCCGCCCGTCGAACTCGCCGAGCGTGCGGAGCTCCTCCCAGCCGAAGTCCGCCCGGGCCATCACGAGCCCAGACCTATCCAGCACCGGCAGCTGCAAGGTCGGGGCGGGTATTCGTAGACGCTGGAGTACCACCCTGCTCAGTGACTCGCCCATTGACTCAGAACGCCCGTCGACGAACCCGGCCACCCGCCTCGCGCTCGGCGACCCCGGGGCTCCCCGTACCTGGTCGATCGCGGCCAGCAGCTGCTGTCGATCGAGCCCCTGACGGAGAGCGGCATCGCCGAGGCCGACCGCCCGCTCGTACGACATGCTCCGGGCACAGTCAGCGATGGTGCGGCTGAGACACGTCACCCGCAGACCTCCGATGCTGACCACTTCGCTCTCGGGCAGAGGCGCGGGATGGACATGGACCAAACTCCCCCTTCGGCCACCGCCGCGACGCGGTCGGATGACGTGCACTCGCCCCAGCTGGTCGGCCCAGGCCGGTAATCCGTGCATCACGGCGGCGGACTGGTGGCTCACACAGGCGTCATCGGCAAGACGAGGCAGGGTGGCCGCGATCAGCTGACGGTGCCGGCCCTCCGGGTCGGAGGCCACCGCAGCGGCGTAGGCCCCTCGCCGGATCCGAACCAGCTCGCCGGCCTTGGCCATCCGGCACAACTCCTGGTAGTCGAAGCCCTGGGCTCGCAGATCTTGGCTCAGCAGCACGGGATCACTGGTCCGGATGTCCATGCCCCGAGCCCAGCAGGTCCGGCGGGCTCAGCGCTACGCCCCCGCAGACATCTGTGGATAACTCTCATCCAGCCGCAACGGGTCAGCGCGCTCATCGTCCGCCGCCGCGCACATCGAGCAGGATGCGCGCCAGCTCGGTCGATGCGCGGCAGGGCCTAGGGTGGGGCCCATGGTTCTCGAAGTGGCGCTGATCGACGTGACCGATCCCGATGGGTTCGTCGAGGCGTACCTCGGGGCTCGGCCGATCTTGGCCGAGACGCAGGGTTGCCGGTCCGTACGGATGACGCACGGCATCGAGTCACCGGACCGGTTCGTGCTGCTGGTCGAGTGGGACTCGGTGGAGGCGCACGAGGTCAACTTCAGGGCCACCGAGCGCTTCGCTCGCTGGCGCGCCGCGATCGGGCCGTTCTTCGCCGGCCCGCCCCGCGTCGAGCACTTCGACGACGTCAGCTGACCGACCGGGTCAGCCGACCGGCCGCCGGGATCGGCACCGTGAACCGTTCGCTGTCCGGGCTGACGAACCCGTACGGGGCCTCGGCGACCAGCACCCGGTCCGGATAGGCCGCCAGGATCAGCACCGGCACCTGCCGACCGTCATCGGCTCGCAGCTCCCACCGCTCGGCCAGCGCCGCGAGACCCGAGGTCCGCAGCACCCGGGCAGCATCGGCCCGGCCGCTCGGGCGCGCCAGCGGATAGCCGAAGAGCGTGAGCGGTGTCGTCCCGGCGTCCTCGTCGAGCAGGTAGCCCAGGAGCTCGTCGTCGCCGTCACGCAGCAGAGGGGTCCAGTCGGTGGGGATCATGATGGGCCATTCGACCCTGCTCTGCTTCCGAGGTCAACCGCATATCGTCAGACCGGCGGCACGCCGTGGCGCCGGCTGGAGAAGTGCCGGTCCTTCGTCGCTGCGGCGGCGAACCGGGCGATCAGCTCCCGCCGAAGGTCCCGCGGCTCGACGATGGCGTCGATCACCAGCTCGCTGGCCAGCCGCAGGATGTCGATGTCCACCTCGTACTCGTTGCGCAACCGCTCCACGTACGCCGCCCGCTCGGCCTCGTCGGCTGATCTCGGCGATCTTGTTGGCGTAGACCGCGTTGACCGCCGCCTCCGGCCCCATCACCGCGATCTTCGCGGTCGGCAGAGCCAGGCAGGCGTCCGGTCCGAAGCCCGGCCCGCACATGGCGTAGAGCCCGGCCCCGTACGCCTTGCGGATGATCACCGAGATGGTCGGCACGGTCGCCTCGGCCACGGCGGTGATCATCTTCGCGCCGTGGCGGATGATGCCCTGCCGCTCGACGGCGCTGCCGATCATGAAACCGGGCACGTCGGCCAGGTAGAGCAGCGGCACGTTGAACGCGTCGCACTGCCAGATGAAGCGGGCCGCCTTGTCGGCGGAGTCGACGAACAGCACGCCGCCCTTGACCGCGGGCTGGTTGGCCACGATGCCGATCACCTCGCCGTCCAGCAGGCCGAAGCCGGTGACCAGCTCGGGCGCGAACAGTGGTTTGACCTCCAAGAACGAGCCGTCGTCGACCAGCGCCTCGATCACCGTCGTGATGTCGTAGCCCGCCGACTCCGACGCCGGCACCAGCGTCGTCAGTGAACTCCCGGGCTGGCTCCGACCCCGTCGTAGACCGGCGGAGTCGTACGCCAGTTCCCTGGCAGGTAGGAGAAGTACTGCTTGGCCTGCTCGATCGCGTCCGCGTCGTCGACCGCCAGCTGGTCGCCGCAGCCGGAGACGCTGGCGTGCATCCGGGCCCCGCCCATCTCCTCCAGCGTGACCTTCTCCCCGACCACCATCTCGGCCATCCGGGGCGACCCGAGATACATCGAGGCGTTGGCCTCGACCATGATCACCACGTCGCAGAAGGCCGGGATGTAGGCCCCGCCGGCCGCGCTCGGACCGAAGAGGCAGCAGATCTGCGGCACCTTGCCCGACAACGCGACCTGGTTGGCGAAGATCCGCCCGGCCCCCCGGCGGCCGGGGAAGAGGTCGATCTGGTCGGTGATCCGGGCGCCGGCCGAGTCGATGAACCAGAAGATCGGCAGCTCGTCGCGCAGCGCCACCTCGGTCATCCGGATGATCTTCTCGACCGTACGCGCGCCCCAGGACCCGGCCTTCACGCTGGGGTCGTTGGCCACCACCAGCGCCGGCCGGCCCTGGACCAGGCCGCGACCGGTGACCACCCCGTCGGCGGGCAGGCCGGCGGCCAAGGCGTTGGCCAGCTGGCCGTCCTCGACGAAGCTGGCCTCGTCGAACAGCAGCGCGATCCGGTCGCGGACGTAGAGCTTGTGCTGGCTGGCCAGCTTGGCGGCCGCCCGTTCGGCTCAGCGACAGCGTGGCCTCGCGGGCCGCGGAGATCTCGTCCATCGATCCCGGTTATTCGACCGGAAGCCCGAGGCCCCGGGCGATCAGCACCCGCTGCACCTCGGAGGTGCCCTCGCCGATCTCCAGCACCTTGGCGTCGCGGTAGAACCGGGCGATCGGATACTCCTCCATGAAGCCGTAGCCACCGAACACCTGGGTGGCGATCCGGGTGGCCGACGACCGCCGACTCGGTGGTGTAGAGCTTGGCGATGGCGGCCGCCCGCCGGAACGCGGCCGGGTCGGCCCCGTGGTCCTTCATGCGCCGCCGCGGAGTAGACCAGCAGGTGGGCCGTGTGGGCCATCACGTCCAGGTCGGCGATCGGGAAGGCCACCCCCTGCTTGCGGCCGATCGGCCCGCCGAACGACTGCCGCTGCAGCGCGTAGTCCCGGGCCAGCTCCAGGCAGGCGCGGATGCAGCCCAGCGCCAGAGCGGCGATGGCCACCCGACCGTCGTCCAGGATGGACAGGAACTGCCCGTAGCCGTGCCCGCGCTCGCCGAGCAGGTGATCCTCAGGGCACCTCAGCGTCGACGAACGTCAGCGGGTGGGTGTCGGAGGCGTGCCAGCCGAGCTTGGCGTAGGCCGGCTCGACCACGAAGCCCTCGGTGTGCCGTGGCACCACGATGGTCGAGATCTCCGGCTTGCCGTTGTCTCGGGTGCCGGTTCGAGCGGTGATCGTGCACAGCGAGCTGATGTCGGTGCCCGAGTTGGTGATGAACTGCTTGCTGCCGTTGATCACCCAACGGCCGTCCCGCAGCACCGCACGGGTCCGGGTGGCCCCGGCGTCCGAGCCGCACTCGGGCTCGGTCAGGCCGAAGGCGGCCAGCGCGTGCCCGGCCAGCAGGTCGGGCAGCCAGCGCTGCTTCTGGGCCTCGGTGCCGAAGTGGGCGATCGGGTTGATGCCCAGACCGACGGCGGCCTCCAAGGTGATGCCGAGGGACTGGTCGACCCGGCCGATCTCCTCGATGGCGATGCACAGGCTGGTGAAGTCACCGGCGCCGCCGTACTCCTCCGGACCGTTCAGACCGAACAGGCCGAGCGCGGCCATCTGCTTCACCGCCTCCAGGGGCAGGTCGTGCTCGGCGTTCCAACGCGCCACGTGCGGCGCCAGGTCAGCCTGAGCGAAGTCGGCGACCGCGGCGCGGAAGTCCTGGTGGTCCTCGCCGAGCTCGAAGCTGGAAGCCTGCACGGCAGACGATCGGTTGGTCATGGTGGCTGCTTTCTCGTGTCCTCGTCGACGCCACCCAGCATAACTGACGTTTACGTAAGGGTAAGCCCTTAGGATGCGGCCATGACGCACCCGCACCTGGACCATCGGCGAGCTCGCCGGTGAGTTCGACACCACGCTGCGGACCATCCGCTTCTACGAGGACCGGGGGCTGCTCGAGCCCGAGCGCCGCGGCCAGACCCGGGTCTTCCACGAGCGCGACCGCGTCCGCCTTCAGCTCATCCTGCGCGGCAAGCGGCTCGGCTTCACCCTCGAGCGAGATCGCCCAGGTGATCGACATGTACGACGAGACCCCCGGCGAGCGTGGTCAGCTCGCCTTCTTGATCAGCGACATCGAGGCCCGGCGTGCGGCGCTGCTTCGCAAGCGGCACGACCTCGACGAGGCGCTGGCCGAGCTGGACGAGCTCGAGGAGCGCTGCCGTACGGACCTGGCCCGGCTGCCTGACTGAGCGTCAGGGCTGTTGCGAGCCCTTCACCCGCGCCGAGCGCGACGTGAAGTCATGGTGGGCCTCGACGCTCATTCCAAGACGAGGGAGGCGGCGCCGTCCGGCTGGCCCGTGACGTCCCACAGGTGGTGGACCACGTCGTGCAGGAAGTACTGCAGGAAGGTGGTCACGCTGAACTCGGCCCCGTCGGACCGTCGCCCCCGACGCGACCACTGCTCGGGCCGCAGCTCCTGGATCCGGCCCACGAAGGTCTGCGCCGCTTCCTCCAGCTCATCGGCCACCACCTCCGGATCCTGTTCGGCATACCGGGAGGACACCGCGGTCTCGTCCTGGTCCCAGTTGTCGAAGGTCGGGTCGTCCTCGGCCAGCATCCGGACCAGCCGGCCGTCGAAGATGGTGAACACGTCGCGGACATGCGCGCCGTACTCCAGTGGTGACCAGACGTCCGGGTCCGGTCGCGCGGTGACGGCGGGACTGGACCGCAGGATCTGCACCCATTCCTCCGCCGCGATGAACGCTCGTTCGGCCAGGGTCTCGGCCGCGATCTCACCCGCCGTCAGACCGCACTCGTCGCAACGACGCTGCAGCGTCCAGGTCCAGTCCTTCGTGTCCGGCTCCACGGGGTCAGCCTAGGACCGGCCGGCCGAAACCGGCCAGTACCGTGCTCGCCTCATCCACAGACCGGCGGCTGCCGCTGTGCAGAACACGGACATCTCGGTGCACAGCCGGCGCGGATCGGTGGACAACCCGGTGGACAAGAAATTGCCGGAATCTCCTTGTTGGCCAGGGCTTGCGAGCGACCCCGAGGCAAGGTAGACATCAGGTACGCCCACCCGCAAGGGAGAGCGGGACTGGGATGGGACGAGGGTCCATTCGGTGAGGTGACTCGCCGCAGCGGCTGGTGACGGGCTGCTGGGATTCGCCGGCTCATCCGGTCGGCTGAGACGTCACGCAACTTCGGCCACACCCGTGGGCCTCGACAACTCATACCTGTCGAGGCCCACATCCACGTCCGGACCGCCGACGGGCCGCCGGGTCCGGGTTGGAAGAATGCCCTCATGGTCAACCCGTCGGCAGTCGATCTGAACGCCGACCTGGGTGAGTCGTACGGCCGCTGGGTGCTCGGTGATGATGCCGCCCTGCTCCGGCTGATCAGCAGCGCCAACGTCGCCTGCGGCTTCCACGCCGGCGACCCGGCCACGCTGTGGCAGACCTGTCGGGCGGCGACCGCCGCGGAGGTGGTCATCGGCGCCCAGGTGGGCTATCCCGACCTGATGGGCTTCGGCCGCCGCTTCCTCGACATGTCACCGACCGACCTGACCGCCGCCGTGATCTACCAGATCGGCGCGCTCGACGGCCTGGCCCGTTCGGTCGGCAGCCGGGTCCGCTACGTGAAGCCGCACGGGGCGCTCTACAACGCCGTGGTCGACCACGAGGCCCAGGCCGCGGCGGTGGTCGCGGCCGTGACCGCGTACGACCCCGGGCTGCCGCTGGTCGGCCTGCCCGGCTCGGCCCTGCTGACCACCGGTGCGGCTCGGGGCCTGCGCACGGTCACCGAGTACTTCCTCGACCGCAACTACACCGCCGCGGGTCGGCTGGTCGACCGTCGGGAGCCGGATGCGATGGTCACCGACCCGGCGCTGGCCGCCGAGCGGGCGGTGCAGGCCGTCCGCGACGGGGTCGCCGAGTCGCTGTGCACCCACGGGGACTCCCCCGGCGCCGTGGCCATGGCCCGGACCGTACGAGGCGCGCTGGAGACGGCCGGCATCGCCATTGCGCCGTTCGTCGGGCAGGGGCAATGAGTCGCCGGCTGCTGGACTACGGCGAAGACGCTGTGCTGTTGGAGTGCGCCGATCTGGCCGAGACGCTCAGCCTGCTGCCCGTGGTCACCGAGCTGGTGCCGGCGGTGACCGAGGTGGTGCCCGGCGCTCGCACCCTGCTGCTGCGTCTTCGGCAGCCGCTCGGCGACCTGGATCGCCGTCGGCTGCTCACCATCACCGGCCGCGCCGCCGATGACCGGCCCGAGGACCCGGTCGTCGTGACCGTCGACTACCGCGGCGACGACCTGGGAGAGGTGGCGGAGCTGACCGGACTTTCAACCCGCGAGGTGGTGGCGGCCCACACCGGGCAGCTCTGGACCGTCGCCTTCTGCGGGTTCGCCCCCGGGTTCGGCTACCTGCGGGGCGAGGACGACCGGCTTCAGGTGCCCCGACGGTCCTCGCCCCGGACGCGGGTGCCCGCCGGCGCGGTCGGGCTGGCCGACCAGTGGTCGGGCATCTATCCCCGGTCCGGACCGGGTGGCTGGCAGCTCATCGGACGTACGGATGCCGTGCTGTGGGACCTGGCCCGTACGCCGCCGGCGCTGCTGCAACCCGGGGCTCGGATCCGGTTCGTGGCCGGCTGACGTGCTCGACCCCGCCCGATGATCATCGTCGACCAGCCCGGACCGCTGGCCCTGCTGCAGGATCTGGGCCGGCCCGGGCTGGCCTACCTGGGGGTCTCACCCTCGGGGGCGGCCGATCGAACCGCCCACACGCTGGCCAACCGACTGGTCGGCAACCCGGAGGGGTCCACCACCATCGAGACGGTGCTGGGCGGGCTGCGGGTGACCAGCACCGAGGTCGCCTGGGTGGCGGTCACCGGGGCGCCGACCGAGGTCACGGTCAGCTCGGCGACGGCCACGAACCGACCCACCGCGTCGCACAGCACGATCGTCCTGCAGCCGGGCGACCGGCTGGAGGTCCGGCCGCCGGAGCACGGGCTGCGCAACTACCTGGCCGTACGCGGCGGCATCAAGGCGGCGAGAGTCCTGGGCAGCCGGTCGCGTGACGTGCTGGCCGGTCTCGGTCCGGCACCGCTGGTCGCCGGTCAGCGGCTGGCGCTCGGCCGACCCCGGGGCCGGTTGCCCGACGCCGAGCTGGCACCGCCGAACCCGCCGAGTCGCATGCTGCGGCTGCTCCCCGGCCCCCGCCGGGACTGGTTCACCGACGCCGCCTGGTCGGCTCTGGTCCAGCAGAGCTTCACCGTGAGCACCGACGCCGACCGGGTGGCCGTCCGGCTGCAAGGTCCTGCGCTCGAACGCCGCATCACCGACGAGCTGCCCTCGGAGGGCCTGGTCCGGGGAGCCATCCAGGTCCCCCCGTCCGGGCAGCCGCTGATCTTCGGCGCTGACCATCCGGTGACCGGCGGCTATCCGGTCATCGCTGTCGTGTCCGCACGGGCGGCCGACCACGCCGCCCAGCTTCGGCCGGGTGATCAGGTCCGGTTCCGGCTCTGATCGCTAGACTCCGCAGAAGACCGCCCCGACGACTCTCACCAGGCGTTCGGCCGGACCAACGACGCTCCAAGGAGGACCCGTGGGAATCAGCAAGGTGCTCGTCGCCAACCGTGGTGAGATCGCGGTTCGCGTCATCCGAGCGGCCGCCGACGCCGGGCTGCCGAGCGTCGCGATCTATGCCGACGCCGACGCTGATTCCCTGTTCGTCCAGCTCGCCGACGAGGCGTACGCCCTCGGCGGGGCCACTCCGGCCGAGACCTATCTCGACGTCGCCAAGATCCTCGGTGTCGCCGCCGCGAGTGGCGCGAACGCCATCCACCCCGGCTATGGCTTCCTGGCCGAGAACGCCTCCTTCGCCCAGGCGGTGATCGACGCCGGCCTGATCTGGATCGGGCCGCCGCCGAGTGCCATCGACTCCCTCGGCGACAAGGTCAAGGCCCGTCACATCGCCGAGAAGGTCGGCGCGCCTCTGGTGCCCGGCACCTCCGACCCGGTGGCCGACGCCGGCGAGGTGGTGGCGTTCGCGAAGGAGTTCGGGTTGCCGATCGCCATCAAGGCGGCGTTCGGCGGGGGTGGCCGGGGGCTCAAGGTCGCCCGCGAGCTGGGCGAGATCACCGAGCTCTTCGAGTCCGCCACCCGCGAGGCGGTCACGGCGTTCGGCCGCGGCGAGTGCTTCGTCGAGCGCTATCTCGACAAGCCCCGGCACGTCGAGACCCAGTGCCTGGCCGACCAGCACGGCAACGTCGTGGTGGTCTCGACCCGCGACTGCTCCCTGCAGCGCCGGCACCAGAAGCTGGTCGAGGAGGCGCCCGCACCGTTCCTGTCCACCGACCAGCTCGACCGGCTGTACGCCTCGTCGAAGGCGATCCTGACCGAGGCCGGCTACGTCGGTGCCGGGACGTGTGAGTTCCTGGTCGGTCAGGACGGCACGATCTCCTTCCTCGAGGTGAACACCCGGCTGCAGGTCGAGCACCCGGTGTCGGAGGAGGTGACCGGCCTCGACCTCGTCCGCGAGATGTTCCGGATCGCCGAGGGCGAGGCGCTGGGCTACGGCGACCCCGTGGTCTCCGGGCACTCGATCGAGTTCCGGATCAACGCCGAGGACGCCGGCCGCAACTTCATGCCCGCCCCCGGCACCCTGACCACCTGGCGGGCCCCGGCCGGCCCCGGCGTACGGGTCGACGAGGGCTACCTGAGCGGGATGACCGTGCCCGGCAGCTTCGACTCCCTGGTCGCCAAGATCATCGTCACCGGCGCCGACCGGGAACAGGCGCTGGCCCGCTCCCGCCGCGCCCTCAAAGAGCTGGTGATCGAGGGGATGCCGACGGTGGTGCCCTTCCACCGCGCGGTGCTGGACGAGCCGGCCTACACCGCCGCCGACGGCCACTTCGGGGTGCACACCCGCTGGATCGAGACCGAGTTCGACAACGAGATCCCGCCGTACGCCGGCACCCCGGCCGACGCCCCGGAGGCCGAGGAGCGGTCACGGTGGTCGTCGAGGTGAACGGCAAGCGGCTCGAGGTCATGGTGCCGGCCGGGCTCGGCGCGGTCAACGGCTCGGGGGCCCCGGCCCGGGCCAAGAAGCCGGCCAAGCGGGGCGGCGGCGCATCAGCCAAAGCCCCGTCGGGCAACGCTCTGACCTCGCCCATGCAGGGCACGATCGTCAAGGTCGCCGTCGCCGAGGGCGACGTGGTGGCCGCCGGCGACCTGATCGTGGTGCTCGAGGCGATGAAGATGGAGCAGCCGCTGACCGCCCACCGGGCCGGCACGGTGACCGACCTGAGCGCCGAAGTCGGCGCCACGGTCACCAGCGGCTCCACCCTGTGCCAGATCGTCGACTCCTGAATGCCATAAAAGCTGAGTAAGAAGAAGCCCAGCGAGGCAGGCATTCGGGGTTCGGCCGGGCAGACTGAAATCCATGGCCGAGTTCCTCACGCTCCTGATCATCCTTGCCGTCATCGGCGGGGGTGTCGGGTTGTACCGTCGCCATGCTGTCCGGCAGCGCGAAGCTCAGGAGCAGGCGGCCCTGGAGACCCAGCTGTCGACCTCGAAGCGGGCGGCCGACGAGGACGTCACCAAGTTCGGCGAGGAGCTGCAGCGGCTGGACTCCGACGTCGCCGGTCACGCGCTGGACGAGCCGATGCAGCAGGACTACCAACGGGCGCTGGATGCCTACGACGACGCCAAGATGTCCCTCGACGCGGTGACCAAGCCGGACGAGATCCGCCACGTCACCGAGATCCTGGAAGACGGCCGCTACGCCGTGGCCTGCGTCAAAGCCCGGATCGCCAAGCAGCCGCTGCCGGCCAAACGCCCGCCCTGCTTCTTCAACCCGGCCCACGGCCCCTCGTCACGCGACGTCGACTGGGCTCCGCCCGGAGGTGTGCCGCGCTCGGTGCCCGCCTGCCCGGCTGACGCCGAGCGGGTCCTCGCCGGAGCCGATCCCTACATCCGTACGGTGCAGGTCGGCGCCCAACGCGTGCCCTACTGGGAGGGCGGCCAGGCGTACGCCCCGTGGGCCCAGGGCTACTACAGCCGCTGGAGTGGCAGCGACATGCTGTCCGGCGTCCTGATCGGCAGCTTCCTGTTCGGCGGCATGGGCAACGTCTTCGGCGGCGTCGGTGAAGGCGTCGGTGACCTGATGGGCGGTATCGGCGACGGCATCGGCGAGATCGGCGCCGGCATCGGCGACATGTTCGGCGACCTCTTCGACTAGCCGCCCTGCGGGTCAGCCCAGCAGCGGGTGGAGGGCGGCCAGAGTCTCGGAGCAGCCGGAGTTGATCTTGATCGTGGCCAGGTCGTCGCCGCGGGTCGGACCCCGGTTGATGATCACGTTGGGGCGTTCGTGGCGCACGTTGTGGCGTACGAAACGGAAACCGGACATCACGGTCAGCGAGGAGCCCAGGACGACCAGCACGTCGGCACTGTCGACCAGCTGGTAGGCGCTTTCGACCCTGGGCTTGGGCACGGACTCGCCGAAGAAGACCACATCGGGTTTGAGCCGGCCGCCACAGGCGTCGCAGTCGGCCAGCACGAAGTCGTGCCAGTCCTCGACCACGGCATCACCGTCGGGTCGCAGCTCGGCGTGCTCCAGCACCGGAGGGTGACGCAGGGTGGGGTTGAGCTCGGCCAGCCGGTTCTGCACCGCGGCGCGGGCACTGACCCGGCCGCAGTCCAGACAGATCACGTCGCTGATCTCGCCGTGCAGGTTGACCACCGGCCGGCTGCCGGCTGCGGTGTGCAGCCCGTCGACGTTCTGGGTCACCACCCCGATCAGTCCGGCCGCCTCGAGGTCGACCAGCAGTCGGTGACCGACGTTGGGGTGGGCCTGCCCGATCCGCCGCCAACCCAGGTAGGAACGGGCCCAGTAGCGGCGCCGGGACTCCACCGAGCCGACGAACTCGGCGAACTGCATCGGTGTGGCCCGGGCGGCGCCGGGCCCGCGATAGTCCGGGATCCCGGAGTCGGTGGACATCCCGGCCCCGGTCAACGCCACCCAGGTCCGTCCGCGCAGCAGCTCGGCCACCGCCGGCAACGCGTCCACGTCTGACATCACGCTCACGCCCACGAAGGTACCCGCTGACCGGCGTTCACCGGCCCGATGCGGTCCACTCCTGCGCCAGCACGGCGAACACCAGCTCGTCGGACCACTCACCCTTGAACATCTCGTTGCGGACGAAATGCGCCTCCTGCCGCATCCCGAGCCGCACCGCCAACCGGGCCGATGCGACGTTGCGGGCGTCCAACCGTGCGACCACCCGGTGCAGCCCGAGCTGGTCGAAGGCCAGCCCCAGCATCGCCGCGCACGCCTCCGTGGCGTACCCCTGACCGCCGGCCTCCGGGGCCAGCACGTAGCCCAGCTCACCGCCGGCGTGCTCCAGGGAGTGGAAGAACAGCACCACGTCGCCGATCAGTGCACCCGTGTCGACCCGGCGTACGCCCAAGGTCAAGGCCTGCCCGGGCTCGGTGATCTCGGTCCGGCCCAGGTCGGTGGCCAACCGGGCGCTCAGGATGTCGGCGGTCATCGGCGCGAAGGGCAGATAGCGGCAGACGTCGGCCCGACCCCGGTAGGCCAGCAGCGCGTCGAGGTCGGCCGGCGTCAGCGGACTCAACCGCAGCCGCTCGGTCTCGACCGGATAGCTCGGACGCAGCTCCATCACGCCCATCCCGCTCAGCTGATGGAGCGGGTCCCGTGCAGGCGGCGAGCCGCCTCGGCGATGGACCCGGTCATCGACGGATAGACGGTGAAGGACTCGGAGACCTGGTCGACGGTCAGCCGCTGGGCCACCGCGACGGCGATCGGATAGATCAGCTCGCTGGCCCGGGGTGCGACGACGACCCCGCCGATGACGATGCCCGTGACGCTGCGGCAGATCAGCTTGACGAAGCCGTCGCGGCTGCCCTGCATCTTGGCGCGCGGGTTGCCCCGCAGCGGCAGCGTGACCACCCGGGCCGGCACCTCGCCGTTGTCCACCTGCTGCTGGGTCACCCCCACCGTGGCGATCTCGGGTGCGGTGAAGACGTTGGACGACACGGTCTTCAGGTCCAGCGGCGACACCGCGTCACCGAGGGTGTGCCACATGGCGATCCGACCTTGCATGGCCGCGACCGAGGCCAACGGGAGCACACCGGTGCAGTCACCGGCGGCGTACACCCCGCGGGCGGTGGTCCGCGAGACCCGGTCGACGGTGATGTAGCCGTGGTCCACACTCACCCCGGACTCCTCCAGCCCCATGTCCGAGGTGTTGGGGATCGAGCCGACGGCCAGCAGGCAGTGCGAGCCGGTCACGGTCCGGCCGTCGGTCAAGGTGACGACGACCTGGTCCCCGTCGCGGGTCACCGCCTGGGCCCGTGACCTGGACAGCACGGTCAGCCCGCGCCGGGCGAAGACGTCCTCGAGCACCTGAGCCGCGTCGGCATCCTCGCCCGGCAGCACCCGGTCCCGCGACGAGACGAGCACCACCTCGACCCCCAGGGCGTCGTACGCGCTGGCGAACTCCGCGCCGGTCACCCCCGACCCGACGACGATCAACCGCTGCGGCAGCTCGGTCAGACCGTAGACCTGGGTCCAGGTGAGGATCCGCTCGCCGTCCGGCTTCGCCTCGGGCAGCTCGCGGGGTCGCGCCCCGGTGGCCAGCAGGATCACGTCCGCGTCGAAGGTCTGCTCGCCGTCAGCGGTCTCCACCACCACCCGCTCGGGACCGTCCAGCCGGCCGCGGCCGATCACCAGATCCACGTTCTCCCGCAGGACCCGCTCGGTGATGTCCTCGGACTGCTTGCGGGCCAGCCCGAGCACCCGCTCGTTCACCGCCGCCAGGTCGACTCGCACCGCCGCCTCGGCGTTGCCGCTCTCGGCGGCCCCGAACCGCAGCCCCAGCTCGGCCGACTCCCGGACCTCGGTCATCACCTCGGCCGTGGCGATCAGGGTCTTGGACGGCACGCAGTCGGTGAGCACGGCCGAACCGCCGAGGCCGTCGGTGTCGACCAGTGTCACCTCGCCCCCGAGCTGGCTGCCCACCAGGGCGGCCTCATATCCGCCAGGACCGCCTCCGACTATCACTACTCGGGTCACGCTGGGCATTCTTCCATGCACCCGGCGAGGGACTGCCCGCGCTGCTCCACAGCCGATAACCTCCTGCATGTGCTGTACGCCGCGTACGGGAGCAACCTCGACCCCACCCAGATGGCCGAGCGCTGTCCGCACTCCCCCCTGCGCGGCACCGGCTGGCTGGCCAGCTGGCGGCTGACCTTCGGCGGTGAGGGTTGGGACGGTGCGCTGCCGACGGTGGTCGAGGACCCGGACGACCACGTGTTCGTCGCCATCTACGACGTGACCGTGGCCGACGAGGACTCCCTGGACGAGTGGGAGAGCGCCGCAACCGGCCTCTACCGCAAGGTCCGGCTCCGGGTGTCCACCTTGGAGGGGGAGCAGACCGCGTGGATCTACGTCCTCGACGACTTCGAGGGCGGCATCCCCAGCGCTCGGACGATCGGCATCTTGTCCGACGCGGCCGAGGCGGCCGGAGCCCCCTCCGACTACGTCTCCGAGCTGCGCGCCCGCCCCTGCTCCAGCGGTTGGTGAGCAGCGCCGACCACCGCCGCCCGAGCCGGTGACTATAGTGCGGCAATGCCGACCGACTCTGCTGGTGCCGCTGTCGAGGATCCCTACGCCCGGGCCGAGACGGCCGCTGCGGCGCTGCTCGAGCGGTTCGGCCTGAGCCGGATCGACACGGCTTTCGTGCTGGGGTCGGGCTGGTCGGCGGCAGCCGACGATCTCGGTGAGCCGATCGGTGACTGCGCGCTGGCCGACCTGCCGGGATTCGCCAAACCGGTCGTCGTCGGGCACGGCGGACGGCTGCTGATGGTGAAGACCGCCGGCGGGAAGACCGCGGCGATCTTCACCGGTCGCACCCACTTCTACGAGGGCCGCGGTGTCGCGGCGGTCGTGCACGGCGTGCGTACGGTCGCGGCGGCCGGGGCCACGCAGCCTCGTCCTGACCAACGGCTGCGGGGGGCTCAACCCCGACTGGCCGCCCGGCACCGCCGTGCTGCTGCGCGACCACCTCAACCTGACCGGGGCCACCCCCCTGGTCGGGGCCACCTTCATCGACTTGACCGAGGCCTACTCCCGCCGGCTGCGCGATCTCGCCCGCACCGTCGACCCGGCCCTGCCCGAGGGGGTCTACGCCCAGTTCCACGGCCCGCAGTTCGAGACGCCGGCCGAGGTGCGGATGGCCGGCATCCTCGGCGCCGACCTGGTCGGGATGTCCACCGCGCTGGAGACCATCGCCGCCCGGCAGGTCGGGCTCGAAGTGCTCGGCATCTCCCTGGTCACCAACCTGGCCGCCGGCATCTCCCCCACGCCGCTGCACCACGAGGAGGTGCTGGAAGCCGGAGCCGAGGCGGCGCCCCGGTTGCGATCGCTGCTGGCCGGGCTCGCGGCCGTGCTGTGAGCGGTCTGTCGGCCGGGCTGGCGCGTACGGTCGCGGCGTGGACGGAGCAGACCCCGACCCGGCGACCCGAGCCGCGGTCGACCGGCTGCGACACGACGCCGAGGCCGGTGACGTTGCCGCGGCCGCCGAGCTGACCGATGCCTTCACCGGCCGGCTCGAGTTCGGCACGGCCGGCCTGCGCGGCGCCCTGGGAGCGGGGCCGAACCGGATGAACCGGGTCGTGGTCGGCCAGGCCGCAGCCGGTCTGGCCCGCTACCTCCTCGACCACGGCCACCGGCGGCGGGCGGGTGATCATCGGCTACGACGCCCGCCACAACTCCGACGTCTTCGCCCGCGACACCGCCGAGATCATGGCCGGCGCCGGGTTCGACGCCCGCGTGACTGCAGGCCCACTGCCCACACCGGTGGTCGCCTTCGGGATCGGTCACTTCGGGTGTGTGGCCGGCATCGTGGTGACCGCCTCCCACAACCCTCCGCAGGACAACGGCTACAAGGTCTACCTCGGTGACGGGTCGCAGATCGTGCCCCCGGCCGACGCCGAGATCGCCGACCGGATCGTCGAGGTCAGCAGCCGGCCCCTCGCCGAGGTTCCCCGGAGCGACGAGCTACACGGTGATCGGCGACGAGCTGGAGACCGCCTACCGCCGACGCATCGCCTCCCTGGTGCCGGCCGAGGCGCCACGGCAGCTGACCTGGGTCTACACCCCGCTGCACGGGGTCGGCGGAGCGGTCGTCGACCGGGCCGTCTCGGCCGCGGGCTTCGAGCCGGCCAGCGTGGTCAGTGCCCAGGCCGAGCCCGACCCGGACTTCCCGACCGTCGCCTTCCCGAATCCGGAGGAGCCCGGCGCCATCGACCTCGCGCTGGCCCAGGCCCGCGAGATCGGCGCCGACGTGGTGATCGCCAACGACCCGGACGCCGACCGCTGCGCCGCCGCGGCGGTCATCGACGGGCAGTGGCGGATGCTCCGCGGCGACGAGCTCGGCTGCGCTGCTGGGTGACGACGCGCTGCGTCGCGGCGTACGAGGCACCTACGCCTGCTCGATCGTCTCCAGCTCGCTGCTGTCGGCCATGGCCGCGGCGTACGACCAGCCTTTCGTCTACACCCTGACCGGCTTCAAGTGGATCGGCCGGGTGCCCGGTCTCGCATTCGGCTACGAGGAGGCGATCGGCTACTGCGTCGACCCCGAGACCGTGCCGGACAAGGACGGCATCTCGGCGCTGGTCCGGGTCCTCACCCTGGCGGCGCAGCTCAAGGCCGAGGGGCGGACGCTGTCCGATCGGCTGGATGAGATCGCCACGACGTACGGGGTCCACGAGACCGACCAGCTGTCGGTCCGGGTCGAGGACCTCGGCCTCATCCCCCGGGCCATGGCCCGGCTGCGGGCCCAACCACCGGCCACGCTGGCCGGCGGCCCGGTCACCGTGGTCGACCTGGCCGAGGGCAGCGAGCAGCTGCCGCCGACTGACGCGGTGCTGATCACCGGCGCCCAGGTCAAGGTGGTGGTCCGACCGTCGGGCACCGAGCCCAAGCTCAAGTGCTACCTCGAGGCGCGGGGATCGGCCGTCGGGTCGGACCTCGGCCGGTCGCGCGAGCAAGCCCGGGCGAGGTTGCGGCAGCTCCGCAGCGAGATGTCCGCCGTCCTGGGCCTGGGATGAGCCGGACGCCGGCGGCCGAGGCACTCGAGGTGGCCGACTGGCGACGCCGGGTCGGCTCGCTCTATGCCGAGGTCCGTCGGCTCAGCGTGGGCGATCCGGCCGCCGGTCACGCCGCGTGGCGGGTCGGCCGCGACGCCCTGTTCGCCGACCACCCCGCCTCTCCGGTCCCTCCGAGCGCCCGCCGGGGCTTCTCGGGGTTGCCGGTCGCCGACTACGACCCGGCCTGGCGGTTCGAGCTGCCCATCCTGGAAGCGGAGTTCACCTCGATCGAGCTGAGCACCGGGACCGATGGCGACGTCGGCTTCGAGCGGATCGGGCAGCTGGCGCTTCCCCCCGGCGGCACCCTGGACGTCTGGCGGCTGCAGGGCTACGGCGGCGGCATCTTCCTGCCGGTCCGCGACGGGCTGGCCGGCCGGGAGGGTGGCACGTACGGGGGCGGTCGCTACCTCCTGGACACCATCAAGGGCGCCGACCTCGGCCCCGGGACCGACCCGATGGTCCTCGTGGTCGACGTCAACTTCGCCTACAACCCGTCCTGCGCGTACGACCCGGCGTGGGCCTGCCCGCTGGCCCCGCCCGGCAACGTGGTCGGGCTGGAGATCCCGGTCGGTGAGCTGGCGTTCACCTAGGGCCGGCTGACCTGCTGCAGCAGGTCGCCGAGTGACCCGTAGCCGCGGTCGCAGACCAGGTTGTTGACCTGCTGGGAGTAGGCGTTGCCGCGGCAGCGGTAGTCGGCCTGTTCAGCGAGGGCGGTGTCCATCGACGACCGGCTGGACTCCGACAGCACCCAGCCGAGCGGCGCGGCGATCTGTTGACGGGTCCCCGGGTAGACCATGAACACCCGCCGCGGCACCGACGCCAGCGCCGACCGGCAGGCGTCCTGCGCCTCCCCGCAGACGCGGTCCGCCTAGACCACGTCGAGCGACCGCTGCAGCGTGGTCTCGTCGGCCACCGCTCCGCTGAAGGCGCGCAGCCGAGCCAGCGGCGGCACCAGCGCCTCGGCCGTGATGTCGCGCTGCGGTGCGTGCCGGTCGTTGCCCGAGTCGTTGTTCAGGTAGACGATCAGCGGCACGATGACCTTCGGCCGGGCGCCCACGACGGCCGCCGCGTCGGCGATCTGCTTCGCGTTCCAGGTCCGCACCGCGGGCAGCCAGGTGTCGGCCAGGTCATTGATCGTGCCCAGCCCGGTGTTCTCCAGGTAACCACCGTCGACGAGCTGGTCCGACGGGGCGGTGCCGGCCACCCGAGCGCACTCCCCGATCCGCCCGGACGGCGTCACGTAGGGGAAGCGGGCCGCCAGCATCGCCGCGGTGGCCGCGGTCAGCCCGTAGACGCAGCCGTTGTGCACCTTCGGCTGACCGGCTCGGGCCGCAGCCCTCGGCCCCGTACGCGCTGAGCAGGTCGATCGACCGCACGCCCGAGACATCGGCCTGGTCGCAGTCGATCTTGCCGTCGCCCGCCCCGGACACGCTCTCGCTGACCGCCCGGAGCTCGACCTCGCTGACCCAGACCCGGCAGGCGTTGCCGACGGCCATCGAGTTCAAGATCACCGAGCCCACCGTGGGCTGCGGCTGCTGGCTCGAGTCGCCGGCGGCCGGCGAAGGCCCGGTCGCGCCAGCCGTACGCACGCTGCGCGGACTCGTTCCACGCGTCCTCCATCAGCCCGGAGCGGTCGACCCAGCGCAGACGGCTGCTCGCGGTTGAGGTTCGGCATCGGCACCCCGGTGGCGGCGTAGCCGAAGTCACGGACGAGCAGGCCGATCAGGCCGAACGACAAGGCCCGCGAGTTGGACATCTGCTTCACGACCGCGGTCGGGTTCTTGTTGTAGCGCGCCACGGCCAGACCCGACCGCACCGCCGCTGACCCCGCTGGAGAACAACGTTGACCGTCGCGCGCAGGGGTCGGCGGCCAGCTGCTGGGTGGCCTGAACCGTCCAGTACGCCGCGCGGATCCCGCCGCCCTCAGCGGCCGTCATGACCATCGGGACCAGGTCGAGCCCGGCCGTCGGCGCTGGGGTGGACGCAGCCGGCCGCCACCTGGGCGTCCGCCCACGGCCCGACGGTCTCGGCCAGCGGCGTACGCGGTGCCGCCGGCTGGGTCGGGCGAGTTGCCGGCTCGCTGCGCAGAGCATGGATCGGGGTGGCCGAGTTGACCTCACCGGCGAACACCACCGCGACCAGCAGCAGGGTCACCACCGGCGTCGACCGGAGGTGGAACCGCTGGAACACCTCGACCGGGGGGTAGCGCTGGATGACCAGCGCCGCCCCGGAGACGATCCCGGTGAGGGCGGCGATGCTCATCACGAAGCTGAACAGCACGCCGAGCCGGCCGAAGGTGGCCGGCCACATGCCGATGGCGGCGAAGACCACCAGCGAGACGATCACCGCCACGTGCGGGAACCGACGAAGCATCGCGGGCTTCGGTACGCCGGGGCGGGGGCGAGCCAGCGGGCGAGCCGGCCGGCGCGGGTGTCCCGACTGGAGTCGAACGCTCGGATCAGGCGGTCGTAGACCAGCGCGGCCACCGGCCACAACGCAATCGCTCCGAGCACGCCGGCCGCGAGGATGAGCCGAGCCAGCCCCGCGCTGATGCCCGAGTCGTCGCGCTGGAGGATCACCACGGCGGTCAGCGAGCGGATCGCGCCGAAGGCGCCGAGCAGTAACACGGCGAGAGCCATGCCGTCCCCGGTCTTCAGCAGCAGCTCGAGCTGGGCCCGGGTCCACTCCTCGGGCGGACGATCGATCCACAACGGTTTCCGGCCGCGGCGGCGGCGAAGCCGGTAGAACGCCGAGGTGCCCGCGATGGCGAGCGGCAGCAGGCAGAAGGCCGCGACCCGCGGCCAGGCGACCGGCGCCCCACTCAGCCAGAGCACCGTCGCCACCACCAGCACCCCGGCCGGTCCGATCAGCCAGTAGCGCAACCGGGGCGGAGTGGACCCGGCCGAGGAGGCTGACCCCGGTGCCGGGTCGACCGGGGCTGGATCGTCGACCGGGGCTGGATCGTCGGCCACCGTCCGGGCGACCAGGTGCGTGCGGGCCCGGCCGAGCAGCAGCAGGGTCAGCGACAAGACGGCCAAGGCGATCAGGCCCGGCAGCCCTTCGAACCAGAAGTTGGCCCAGCCGTCGGCCCACCGCCGCTCGATGTCGGGCACCTGGTCCAAGATGTCAGCCCCCGGGGCGATGGCCACGACGGCCAGGACGAGCAGGGGGATCACCGAGAGCCGGTGCTTGCGCAGCACCTCGTAGAGCAACCGCAGGTTGGTGGAGATGGGCTGACCGTTACCGGTGAAGATGCCGTAGACCGCCGATCCGACGGTGACGGCGGCCAGCAGCCACTTCGCGGTGCTGATCATGGCCAGGGTCTTGGCCAGCTCCGGTGTCAGGTCGTGAGTGGTCGACCACCAGGCCAGGCCGTCCTCGACCAGGTCCACCCCGACCAGCAGCGAACCGAGCACCACCAGCACCAGCCGGGTCCCGTTGCGGTACCGCCGCCACAGGATCAGCACCAGCCCGATCGCGTAGCCGATGATGAACACCCCGTCGAGGAGCAGGGAGGTCTGGAGCAGCCCAGCCCGCCCGGACGCCGGATCGAACAGAGCCAGCCAGCCTTGCTGGGCGACCAGGGCCGAGGGTCCCATCAGCTCACCGAACGTCCAGGCCTGACTGTTCGCATCGAGGACGCTGCCGGAGAGTCGGCTGATCTCGGCCATGGCCAGGGCCAGGGCCGCGAGCGTGCTCAGCCAGAACAACGGCAGCCACGGCAGCCGGGCGTTCAGGGTCGGCGGGGCGGCGGGCGGGACGACCGGCGGGTCGGGCGCGCCGGCGGGTTGAGCCGTCATGGCTGCTCCTGGGGTGGCGGGGCGTGGACACGCTAGCAACTGGAGGAGACAGCCGGTCGGTTCGGGATACGATCCCGGACAACCTGCTGCAGATCTTGGAACCGGCAGGATATTGTTCTGCTCTATTGCATCGTGAAAGGAGATTGTCGTGGCCGAGCACACGTACGTGTCCCCCGCCGAGGTCCATGAGGTCTTGTCGCGGCACATCTTGACCGACGGCATGAAGCTCGTGGTCGACCTGGACCGCAGCGCCGGGTCCTGGATCGTCGACGCCCGCGACGGCCAGCGCTATCTGGACTTCTACACGTTCTTCGCCTCGGCGCCCCTCGGGCTCAACCCGGCCGGGATCGTCGACGACCCGACCTTTCTGGCCGAGCTGGCCGCCCGAGCGGTCAACAAGCCGGCCAACCCGGACATGTACTCCACGGCGTACGCGGAGTTCGTGGCCACCTTCGCCCGCGTGCTGGGCGACCCGGCGCTCCCGCACCTGTTCTTCGTCGAGGGCGGCGCGCTGGCCGTGGAGAACGCCTTGAAGGTGGCCTTCGACTGGAAGAGCCGCCGCAACGAGGCCGCCGGCCGCGACCGGCGGCTCGGCACCAAGATCATGCACCTGACCCGGGCGTTCCACGGCCGGAGCGGCTACACCCTGTCCCTGACCAACACCGAGATCAACAAGACCGACCGCTTTCCCCGGTTCGACTGGCCCCGGATCGACGTGCCCGTGATCCGGCACCCGCTGCGCGACCACCTGAACGAGGTCGAGGCGGCCGAGCAGCTTGCGCTGGCACAGGTCCGTCGCGCCTTCGCCGAGCACCCGCACGACATCGCCGCCTTCATCGCCGAGCCGATCCAGGGCGAGGGGGGCGACAACCACATCCGCGGCGAGTTCTTCGCGGCCGTGCTGGAGATCGTGCACGCCCACGACGCGCTGTTCATCTTCGACGAGGTGCAGACCGGCGGGGGCACCACCGGCACGCCCTGGGCCTATCAGCAACTCGGGGTGCAGCCCGACATCGTCGCCTTCGCCAAGAAGATCCAGGTCGGCGGCATCATGGCCGGCGGCCGGGTGGACGAGGTGCCGGACAACGTGTTCGTGGTGCCGGGCCGGATCAACTCGACCTGGGGTGGCGGACTGGTCGACATGGTCCGGTCCCGTCGCCATCTGGAGATCATCGAGTCCGAAGGACTGATCGAGGCCGCCGGACCCAAGGGTGCCCGGCTGGTGGCCGGCCTGGAAGACCTGCGCGGGCGGACCGGACTGGTCGAGAACGTCCGCGGTCGGGGCCTGTTCGCCGCGTGCGACTTCGCGACGTCGACCCTGCGCGACGCGGTGGTCGAGGACCTGCGCGAGATCGAGCACGTCATCGTGCTCCCCTGCGGTGAGCGGGCGGTCCGCTTCCGGCCGGCGCTGACCATCAGTGAAGATGAGATCGACCTCGCCGTCGCCGCCCTCGGGCGTTCGACCGTCCGGGTCGGCAGCCAGCGTTCCGGCATCGACACCGAAGACAGGATCAGCGCATGACCCAGACCGTGACGTCAGTGATCGACGGCGCCGCCGCGCCCGGTGTACGGACAGCGACCAGCACCAACCCGGCCCGGCTCGACGAGGTCGTCGGCGAGGTCTCTGTCGGCGACGCCGGCACCTTCGTCCAGGCGGCCGCGTCGGCCAAGAAGGCCCAGGAGAGCTGGGCAGCCATTCCGGCGCCGGTCCGAGGCCGAGCCATCGCCCACATCGGCCGGCTGGTCGAGGACAACGCCGAAGCCCTCGCCCGGCTGGTGACCGCCGAGATCGGCAAGCCCTACGGCGAGGCCCTGGGTGAGGTGCGCGAGATCGTCGACACCTGCGACTTCTTCCTCGGTGAGGGCCGCCGGCTCTACGGCCAGACCGTGCCCAGCGAGATGCCCGACAAGCAGCTCTTCACCTTTCGCAAGCCGGTCGGGACGGTCGCGGTGATCACCGCCGGCAACTTCCCGGTCGCGGTCCCGTCGTGGTACATCGTGCCGGCCCTGCTGGCCGGCAACACGATCGTCTGGAAGCCGGCGGAGTACTCGGCGGTGGCCTCGGCGGCGTTCCACGACCTCTTCGTCCGCGGTGGAGGCCTGCCGGACGGGGTGTTCAACGTCGTCCACGCCGACGGGCCGGACACCTTCTCCGGCCTCGAGCAGGCGCTGGCCCAAGGCCTGGTGGACAAGGTCGGCTTCACCGGCTCGTCCGCCGTGGGGGCCGAGATCGGCGCGCTGACCGGCCGGCACCTGCAGACCGCGTGCTTGGAGCTCGGCGGCAAGAACCCACTGGTGGTCACCCCCAGCGCCGATCTCGACCTCGCGGTCGAGGGGGCCCTGTTCTCCGGCTTCGGGACCGCCGGCCAGCGCTGCACCTCGCTGGGCACGGTGATCGTGCACGAGTCGATCCACGACGAGTTCGTCGGCCGCTTCCAGCGTGCCGTGACCGCGGCCAAGGTCGGTGACCCCACTCAGGACGTGCTGATGGGCCCGATGCTCGACGCCAAGTTCGCCGAGCGCTACGAGGAGTTTCTCGGCTGGCTGCAGCCGCACCACACGGTGCTCGGCCGGCACGGCCGGATCACCGCCGACAACCCGCGCGACGGCTTCGTCGGCGACCCCGGCGCGGGGCTGTTCTACCACCCGATGGTGGTGGACGGCGTGCGCCCAGACGACCAGCTGTTCTTGGAGGAGACGTTCGGACCGGTGGTCGGCATCGCCACCTACACCTCGCTCAGCGAGGCCATCGAGCTGGCGAACGCCCCCGGGTACGGGTTGTCGTCGTCGATCTACACCACCGATCCGAAGGACGCCTTCACCTTCCGCGACCGGATCGGCGCCGGGATGGTCTCGATCAACAACTCGACCTCGGGTGCCGAGGCCCACCTCCCCTTCGGCGGCAACGGCAAGTCGGGCAACGGCTCGCGCCAGTCGGGTATCTGGGTCTTGGACCAGTTCACCCGTTGGCAGTCGGTCAACTGGGACTACTCGGGACGGTTGCAGAAGGCCCAGATGGACGTGGTCGAGCTGACCCCGGACACGACGTTCCGCCTCTGAACCCGTGCCCGCACATCCGCTCGACGCCGCCTTCCGACACTTCCTCGCGGGCGGGTCGCACTCCGGGCCCGCGGTGGCCGCGGAGTCAGACCCGACGACCTGGTGGCCGGTGTTCGAGGCGCAGGCGACCAGCCGGCACCTCGACTTCGTGGCCCGCGAGCTCCAGGGCCAGGGCTTGGGCTTCTACACGATCTCCTCGGCCGGGCACGAGGCGAACGCCCTGGTCGCCGCGGCGTTGCGACCGGACGACCCAGCCCTGCTGCACTACCGGTCGGGCGCGTTCTATCTGGCCCGGGCCCAGCAGGTGCCCGGTTCGACGCCCGTCCGTGACGTGCTGCAGGGGCTGATGGCGCTGGCCGACGAGCCGATCGCCGGCGGTCGTCACAAGGTCTTCGGGCATCCGCGGCTGGGCATCATCCCGCAGACCTCGACCATCGCCTCGCACCTGCCCCGCGCGGTCGGCCTGGCGGTTGCACTGCACCGGGCCCACCGGCTCGGGGTGACCTGCGAGTGGCCGGAGGACGCCGTGGTCGTCACCAGCTTCGGCGACGCCTCGGCCAACCACTCCACCGCGACCGGCGCCGTCAACACCGCGCTCAACACCGCCTTCCGCGGCCTGCCGGTGCCGGTGCTGTTCGTCTGCGAGGACAACGGCCTGGGCGTCTCGGTGCCGACGCCGCGGGGCTGGATCGAGGCCGCGTACGGCAGTCGGCCCGGCCTGACCTACCGGTTCGCGGACGGGTCCGACCCGGTCGCCGCCCGGGCAGTGATCGCGGATGCCGTACGTCTGGTCCGCGACCGGCGCGTCCCGGTCTTCCTGCACCTGAAGACCGTACGGTTCCTCGGTCACGCGGGCAGCGACGCCGAGATCAGCTATCGCCGGCCGAGTGAGATCGAGGCGGACTACGGCTTCGATCCGTTGCTGGGCACGGCCCGGGTGCTGCTCGGCCACGGGGTGCCGGCCGCGGAGGTGCTGGAGTGCTACGACCGGATCAAGGACGAGGTCGATCAGGAAACCGAGCGGCTGCGGGGCGGTGACCAGCTCGGCTCGGCCGCCCAGGTGATGGCTCCCATCGCCCCTCGCGACGAGGCCGCCGTCGTCGCTGCCGCCGCCCGGCTGGCCGCCGGACGCAGTGCCAAACCCCGGACTCTGGCCGAGTCGATCAACGCAACGCTGGCCCAGCTGCTGACCGACGACCCCAGGGTGATCGTGTTCGGGGAGGACGTCGGCGTGAAGGGTGGGGTCTACGGCGTCACCGGCGGGCTGGCCCGTCGGTTCGGCTCGGCCCGGGTCTTCGACACGGTGCTGGACGAGCAGTCGATCCTCGGCCTCGCCCTCGGCGCGGGACTGGCCGGTCTGCTGCCCATCCCGGAGGTCCAGTACCTGGCCTATCTGCACAACGCCGAGGACCAGCTGCGGGGCGAGGCCGCCACCTTGCCCTTCTTCTCGCAGGGCCGGTTCACCAACCCGATGGTGCTGCGGATCGCCGGACTGGCCTATCAGCGGGGCTTCGGAGGTCATTTCCACAACGACAACGCCGTGGCCGTGCTGCGCGACATCCCCGGCCTGCTGGTCGCCTGCCCGGCCCGCTCCGACGACGCCGCGGCTTTGTTGCGGACCTGCGCCGCCGCCGCCGCGGCGGGCAGCGTGGCAGTCTTTCTCGAGCCGATCGCCCTCTACCACCGGCGCGACCTGGATCGCAGCGGTGACCAGGGTTGGCTGTTCGCCGATGACCAAGACCCAGCGCCGGTCGGGCGGGCGCGGCGGCACGGCCCCGACCGGGCCGACCTGACCATGATCACCTTCGGCAACGGCGTCTGGATGAGCCTGCGGGTCAGCCGGCGGCTCGCCGAACGCGGCATCCGCTGTCTGGTGCTCGACCTGCGCTGGCTGGCCCCCCTGCCCGAGGACGATCTGCTCCGAGCCGCCGGCGACACCGGCCGGGTGCTGGTCGTGGACGAGACCCGGCGCAGCGGTGGTGTCGGCGAGGCCGTGATCACCGCCTTGGTCGACGGCGGGTTCCGTGGGGAGATGATGAGGGTGGCCAGCCACGACAGCTTCATCCCGCTCGGACCGGCGGCGGCGCACGTCCTGCTCAGCGAGGACGAGATCGAGAAGGCCGCACTCACCCTGACAGCGATTGGACACTCATGACGAGCAACGACCGAACCCCGACCCGGACCGGACCGCTGGAGCTGCTGGGCATCGACCACCTGCTCAGTGCCGACGAGCGCGACATCCAGGCCAGCGTCCGGCACTTCGTGGACCGGCGGGTCAAGCCCAACATCGCCGGCTGGTTCGAGCACGGTGACGTCGACCTCGGCTTGATGAGTGAGGCCGGCTCGCTCGGTCTGCTCGGCATGCACCTGGAGGGCTACGGCTGCGCCGGCACCAACGCGGTCTCGTACGGGCTGGCCTGCCTGGAGCTGGAAGCCGGCGACTCCGGCGTACGCAGCATGGTCTCGGTGCAGGGATCGCTGGCCATGTTCGCGATCTGGAAGTTCGGGCAGGAGGACCAGAAGCAGGCGTGGCTGCCCCGGATGGCCACCGGTGAGGCGATCGGCTGCTTCGGCCTGACCGAGCCCGATTTCGGCTCCAACCCGGGCGGCATGCGGACCCGGGCGGTCCGCGACGGCGACGACTGGGTGCTCAACGGCACCAAGATGTGGATCACCAACGGCTCGGTCGCCGACGTGGCGGTGGTGTGGGCGCAGACCGACGACGGGTCCGACGGCAAGGGCGTACGCGGTTTCCTGGTCCCCACCGACACCCACGGCTTCTCCGCGCCCAAGATCAGCAAGAAGCTGTCGCTGCGGGCCTCGATCACCTCCGAGCTGGTGCTCGAGGACGTCCGGGTGCCGGGTGATGCCGTGCTGCCCGAGGTCACCGGCCTGCGCGGACCGCTGTCGTGCCTCAGCGAGGCGCGGTTCGGCATCGTGTTCGGTGCGCTCGGGGCGGCCCGGGACTGCCTGGAATCGGCCATCGACTACGCCACCACCCGGGAGGTGTTCAACCGGCCGCTGGCCTCGTTCCAGCTCACCCAGGCCAAGCTCGCCGACATGACTCTCGAGCTGCAGAAGGGTTTCCTGCTCGCCCTGCACCTCGGTCGACTCAAAGATGATCATCGACTGCACCCGCGTCAGGTCAGCCTCGGCAAGCTCAACAACGTCCGCGAAGCGCTCAAGATCGCCCGCGAGTGCCGGACGATCCTCGGCGCCAACGGCATCACCTTGGAATACCCGGTGCTGCGGCACGCCAACAACCTGGAGTCGGTGCTGACCTATGAGGGCACGTCCGAGGTGCACCAGCTGATCATCGGTCAAGCCCTGACCGGCGAGAACGCCTTCAGCTGAACGCTCAGGCGCGGTGGCCCAGAGCCTTCAGCAGCCCGCGGGTGGCCTCGCTGCCGAGCTGTCGATACGCCTCGAGGTCGAACTCGCCGTAGAACTGGTTGCCGGTGCTGGTCCGCGGGAAGTCCGCGTGCCGCTTGCCGTAGACCTGGGTGTCGAGGGTCATCCCGGCCAGCTTGACCGCCTTGACGTAGTGGACTTCGGTGGTCTCGCCGGTGGCGAAGCGGGCCAGGCCGGTCTGCCAGCCCACGGGGGCCACGTGGTCGGCGTCGGTCAGCATCGGGGTCGGGTCGATGCTCAGCTCGCAGTCCAGGTCCATCCGGGCCGTGGCCATCGCGTCGCCCAACGTGCCGAAGGTGTTCTCGGCGTCGTTGGACGCGTCCAGGACGAAGATCGTGTCGGGCTTGCGGCGCAGGGCCTCGACCAATCCGAGGTTGTCGTAGTGGCCACCGTCGGTGATGTAGAGCCGCCGGTCCATCAGGGACGGGCGCCCGAGGCCCTCCTTGAACAAGCGGTAGGGCCCAGGCTGGTTGAGGATGCCCCGGACCATCTCCCACGGCCGGCGCCACCACGCCCGAGCGTGAGCGGGCTGGTGGGTGAGCACGTCGTTGTCCCAGCGCCGCAGGAAGGTCTCGGGACACTCGTTCACCCGCTCGGCCCCCAGCCAGTCCAGGGCCGGACGCAGGGCGAGGTCGTCCCGCAGCGCCTGGCGGTCCTCGCAGGACAGCAGCAACCACTCGTCGCGGGCCTCCGAGCGGCGCGACCCGAGCAGGTCACGCAGCTGGTGCACCGGCAGCGCCGACTGGTCCTCACCCCGGGGGTCCAGGCCCAGCTGCCCGGCCAGCCAGAGCCGGTCGCCGGAGGTGAACACCGACTCGGCGAGGTAGGACTGCTCCTTCTCCGGCAGGCTGCGCCAGGCGACGACCACTCCGCGCTGCTCCCGCAATCCGACCATCCGCCGGACCTGCTGCGCCTCGTCGGCCCAGATGGGGTTGGGCAGCCAGACTCCGAGCCGGGCGTTGGCCAGGGCCAGGATCAGCCGGTACGGAGCCACCCGGCGGTGCTCCCGGCCCACCAGCGGTGAGAAGGCCGCACCGCTCATGGCCATCGCCGCAGGGATGGTCGCGTCGCGCAGCCGGAAGTCGGCGGCGAACTCGTACGTCGGGGCCGGCATCCGCCGACCGGAGGGCAGCAGCGTGTCGACCATGCCGATGCCCCGTTGGTCGAAGACGAACGGGGTCGCCCGGCGGTCCGCCGGCACGTACTCGGCATCGCTGACATTGGCGACGGCGCAGGTCACCAGCTCGGGTCCACCGTCGCCGGGTGCGGCGTCGGAGAAGCGCAGGCTCCGCTTGTAGGGCAGCGGCCGGGACTGCTTGCGGCTGATCCGCTCGACCAGGAAGGCGTACGACAGCCGCTCGCGGTAGAAGTGGTGCAACGAGGTCCAGTTGGCGTCGGTGAACAGGGTCAAGATCACCGCGACGCCGGAGAAGACGTAGACGTAGTCCCAGTTCGGCTCGCCGGTGGTGGACATGAAGGCCCAGATCCAGGTCATCAACAAGACCAGTGCGGCCACGAGGATCACCAACAGCGCCAGCCAGGGCAGCACCACCCGCCGCAACCCATCAAACAGCTTGCCGACGAGCTGGCCGCCGCGGCCCGCCGTCTCGCCCGGAATCTTGGCCAGGCTGGCCCGGACCACGGCCAAGATCGCGGCGGCCACCGCCGCCAGCGAGACCGAGGTGGTCTGCGTGCTGGTCGGGCCGGCCGGAGCCAGCCCCAGAGCGGCGACCAGGGTCGACCACACCGAGCCCGGATGATCGGTCGGGAAGTGGTGCGCCAAGGCCATCAGCCGAGGCAGACCCAGGAACAGCAGGGTGGCCGCCAGACCGATCCACGACGTCACCACGGCGATGCTGCGCCACCACTCGCTCACCTTGGTCGGCGGTGGGGCGAGCCGGCGGAAGAACCGCTCGAGGGCGAAGATGCCCAGGCCGGCCAACGGCAGCAGCCAGGCCCGGTCGAGAACGTTCCACCGGCTCGGCTCGCCACCGAGGTAGCTGCCGCCCTGCCACCGGCCGTCGGCCAGGATCAGGCCACCGGAGGCGAGGTAGAACCAGCCCAGCCACCAGGCCAGCACCCCGAGCGCGACCGCGCACCAGAACAGGTTCACGGCCATGCCGAACAGGATGGACATGGCGGCCAAGGTGGCGACCCGGGGGGAGTCGAACAGGAACCGGCTGTGTCGCCGCAACCAGTTGAACTCGGGGCTGTCGTCGGTGAACGGCGGCGGATCCAGCTCGGCCCACCGCTGCGACTCGGCCCCCGGTTCACCAGCGGCCGGCCCCTCCGCTGCGACCCCGCGCGACTGCCAGCGCAGCACGTGCATGGCCGCCGCCACGTAGCCGCCCCCGCTGACCCCGACCACGGCGGCCGCGCGCTGGTAGATCCCCACCCGCTGCAGCTGCTGGAGCCCTCCCAGGCAGAACGACGCGGACCGCATGCCACCGCCCGAGCAGCAGATGATGGTGCCGCCGGGCGGCGGCGGCGGGCGTTCCTCGTCGCCGTTCTCGAGCACGGCCCGCCACCGGAGTCTCGCCGGGGTCAGCGCACGCGGGACCGCATCCGCGTCGATCGCCGACCGGGCCTTCCGGGTGGCCAGTCGCTGCCGCCAGGTGTCGACCAGGGCGCCGGTCTTGTCCCGCTTCCACCAGAACCCCGGGCTGCTGGTCAGAGCCAACCCGATCATGACCAGCCAGCCGACCACCGCGACGATCAGGTGCACCCAGCCGGCGCCCGGCACCACGAACAGGTCCACCGGATAGCTGGTTGCCGCCTCCAGCCGCCCCCACATCACCAGCTTCTCGATCACGACCAGCAGGCTCGCGACGCCGAGCACGGCCAGCATCACCGTGGTCAGCCGTTGGAAGCCGCGCGGAGCCCGGGAGGAGCGAACCAGCTCGCCGCAGCGCCAGACGAACTGGAAGTAGTAGCGGGCCAGCACGATCTCCCCCAGCACGGTCAGCCGCCCGGTGACGACGGCGGTCGGATCCGTTCGCGGCGCCAGCCGACCCGCGTCGACCAGGTAGAGCGGCACCAGGACGACGGCCAGCGCGAGCACCGTGACCAGAGCCCGCCGGAAGGACTGCCAGCGACCACGGCGCTCCACCTCGACCCGCGAGAGCGCCGCCAACGAGTCGGCCGTGCCCATGGTGGATGTCATCGCCGGTGTGATCATCTGCGCCCCCCGCCCGGTCAGCCTCGTAGCACGGAGCCGGCAGGTGGGGGTCCTGATACCACCGCTGTCGCCCGGTCGGCCGATCATCGCCGGGGCATAGGATCGACGCCATGGGTCCAGCGACGACGACGAATCCGCAGTCACCGCCCTTCCCGACGGGAGTGCCGCTACCCGCCCACCTGGCTGATGCCACCGCCGACGAGACGTCGCTGCGACGCTTCCTGCTGGGACTGCCCGGTGTCGACCCGGTGGGCGTCGAGCAGCGCGCGGCCGGGCTGGCGACGCGGTCGATCAAGAAGGCCTCGAAGCTGGCGGCGATCGACCTGGCCATCTCGATGGTCGACCTCACCACGTTGGAGGGCGCCGACACCCCCGGCAAGGTGCGCAACCTGGCCCGCAAGGCGATGCTGCCCGATCCCGACCACCTGGACACGCCGCGTACGGCCGCGGTCTGCGTCTATCCGGACATGGTCGAGACGGCCGTCACCGAGCTGCAGGGGTCAGGAGTCAAGGTCGCCTCGGTGGCCACGGCCTTCCCCTCGGGCCGGTCGAGTCTGGCGGTCAAGCTGGCCGACACCGCGCTGGCCGTCGACGCCGGCGCGGACGAGATCGACATGGTGATCGACCGCGGCGCCTTCCTGGCCGGACGCTACGGCGTGGTCTTCGACCAGATCCAGGCGATCAAGGCGGCCTGCGGGTCGGCACGGCTGAAGGTGATCTTGGAGACCGGCGAGCTGGCGACCTACGACAACGTACGCCGGGCGTCCTGGCTGGCCCTGCTCGCCGGCGGCGACTTCATCAAGACCTCCACCGGCAAGGTGTCCCCCGCCGCGACCCTGCCGGTCACCCACGTGATGCTGCAGGCGGTCAAGGACTGGAAGGTCAGCACCGGCGAGCAGCGAGCCGTGAAACCCGCCGGCGGCATCCGTACGAGCAAGGACGCGATCCGTTACCTGGTAGCGGTGCACGAGGTCGCCGGCCCCGAGTGGCTGGACCCGTTCTACTTCCGCTTCGGCGCCTCGTCGGTGCTGAACGACCTGGTCATGCAACGCCGGGCCCAGCACGAGGGCCACTACTCCGGCGCCGACTACGTCACCGTCGACTGAGAGGTTCGTCATGGATTGGGACTATGCACCGGCACCGGAGTCCAGTGCCATCGGTGCGATCAAGGACCGCTACCTGCCTTATATCGACGGCACCTTCGTCGAGGGGGGTGGCGATGATCTTGACACCATCAACCCGGGAAACGGGGAGAAGCTGGCGGCGGTCTCGACCGTGAGCCCCGCCGACGTGGATCGCGCCGTGGCCGCGGCCCGACGCGCCTACGACAAGACCTGGTCCAAGATCAGTGGCGCCGAGCGTGGCAAGTATCTGTTCCGGATCGCCCGCGGGATCGCCGAGCGGGCCCGCGAGCTGGCCGTGGTCGAGACCCTCGACAACGGCAAGCCGATCAAGGAGACCCGGGACTTCGACGTGCCCACTGCGGCGCAGCACTTCTTCTACCACGCGGGTTGGGCTGACAAGCTGCAGCACCTGGGGCTCGGGTCGGCTCCGGCGCCGCTCGGGGTCGCCGGCCAGGTGATTCCCTGGAACTTCCCGCTGCTGATGGCGGCCTGGAAGATCGCCCCGGCTCTGGCCGCCGGCAACACGGTGGTGATCAAGTCCGCGGAGACCACGCCGTTGTCGATCTTGGTGCTGGCCGAGATCATCGCCGACGCCGACCTGCCGCCCGGCGTGGTCAACATCATCACCGGCGCCGGCGACATCGGCTCGCACCTGGTCACCCACCCCGGGGTGGACAAGGTCGCGTTCACCGGGTCGACGGCGGTCGGGCGCCGGATCTCGCACCAGCTGGCCGGCACCGGCCGCAAGGTCACCCTCGAGCTCGGCGGCAAGGGCGCGAACATCGTGTTCGATGACGCCGCTCAGGATCAGGCCATCGAAGGCATCGTCAACGGCATCTTCTTCAACCAGGGACAGGTGTGCTGCGCCGGATCCCGGCTGCTGGTCCAGGAGTCGATCGCCGAGGAGTTCCTGGACAAGCTGAAGACCCGGGTGGAGACCCTGCGCGTAGGCGATCCGATGGACAAGAACACTGATGTCGGCGCGATCAACTCCGCCGCCCAGCTGCAACGGATCACCAACCTGATGGAGGTCGGCGTCGCCGAGGGGGCGACGGCTTGGACGTCGTCGTGCCCACTGCCCAGCGCCGGCTTCTACGTCGCTCCGACCATCTTCACCGACGCCACCGCCTCGATGCGGATCGCCCGGGACGAGATCTTCGGACCGGTCCTCACCACCATGACCTTCCGGACGCCCGACGAGGCGGTGGCCAAGGCCAACAACTCCCCGTACGGGCTGTCCGCCGGAGTGTGGACCGAGAAGGGATCTCGGGCGATGGGCATGGCGGCGGCGCTGCGAGCCGGGGTGATCTGGGACAACACGTTCAACCGGTTCGACCCGGCGGCCAGCTTCGGCGGCTACAAGGAGTCCGGCTTCGGGCGTGAAGGTGGGCCCAGCGGGCTGGCGGCCTATCTGGCCACCGACGAAGGAGACGTGCTGTGAGCCATCTGGCCGTGCCCAAGACCTACAAGCTCTACATCGGCGGCAAGTTCCCGCGGTCGGAGTCGGGTCGTACCTATCCGGCCCTGGACGCCAGGGGTGGCTTCGTGGCCAACGCCGCCCTGGGATCACGCAAGGACGGCCGCGATGCCGTGGTCGCCGCCCGCAAGGGTTTCGGTGCCTGGTCGAAGGCCACGTCGTACAACCGCGGGCAGGTCATCTACCGGATCGCCGAGATGCTGGAAGGCCGGACGGCCCAGTTCGTCGAGCTGATCACCGCGACCACCGGGGCCGGCAGCCGGGCCGCCACCGCCGAGGTGCAGGCCGCGGTCGACCGGCTGGTGCACTACGCCGGTTGGACCGACAAGCTGAGTGCCGTGATGGGCAGCGCGAACCCGGTGTCGGGACCGTTCTTCTCCTACTCAGCGCCCGAGCCGACCGGCGTGGTGGCGATCGTGGCTCCGCGAGGGTCGTCCCTGCTCGGCCTGGTGTCGGTCATCGCACCGGTGATCACCAGCGGAAACGCGTGCGTGGTCGTGGCCGCGGAGGCTGACCCGTGCGTGGCCATCGCGTTCGCCGAGGTCGTGGCCACCTCCGACGTCCCCGGCGGGGTGATCAACATCCTCACCGGCCGGGCCGCGGAGATCGCACCGCACCTCGCCGCCCACGGCGATGTCAACGCCGTCGACCTCACCGGGGCTGACCATGATCTGGTCGTCGCTCTCGAGCAGGCCGCGGCCCAGACGGTCAAGCGCATCTACCGGCCGAAGACGGCGCCAGATTTCACCGCCGCGCCCGGGATGGCCCGGCTCCGCGCCTTCGTGGAGATGAAGACGGTCTGGCACCCGACCGGCGCGCTGTCGCTGTCCGGCGGCACCGCCTACTGATGGTCGGGATCCCAGCAGCCCGCTACAGTGCTGGGACTTCGGACCGTCAGGAAGGGAGGGTGCCGTGCCCCGGGTCGTCTTGCTGGCCGGTCCCTCGGGCAGCGGCAAATCCCGCTTCGCGGCCACGACGGGTTGCCCTCGGCTGAACCTCGACGACTTCTATCTCGACGCGGACCATCCGGGATTGCCGCACACGCTGGGCATCGTGGACTGGGACGATCCGGCGAGCTGGAACGCCGAGGCCGCCGTGACCACGATCGGCGAGCTGTGCGCCACCGGCCGGGCCCAGGTGCCGATCTACGACATCGCCGCCAGTCGGCGGACCGGGTGGCGTGAGCTTGATCTCGGGCCGGCGATGATCTTCGTCGCCGAAGGTCTCTTCGCTCCTGACATCGTTCCGGTCTGCCGGGCGGCCGGCATCGAGATGGATGCGTTGTACCTTGATCGGCCGCGCACCCAGAACATGATCTTCCGCTTCCTGCGCGACGTCCGCGAGCACCGCAAACCCTTGGTGGTGCTGGTCCGGCGGGGTTTGGCGCTCTGGCGGGCCGAGCCGTCGATCCGCTCGCACGCGCTGACCATGGGCTGCCGGCCGGTCAGCCTGCGCGAGGCCATCACCATCGTCACCTCGAAGGCTCGGTGACCACGACGTCATGACCACTGTGGCCGTGGAGGAGTTCGAGGGGCTGCGTCCCCGGTTGTTCGGGTTGGCCTACCGGATGCTGGGCTCCGCGGTCGAGGCCGAGGACGTCGTCCAAGACGCCTGGCTGCGCTGGCAGCAGACCGACCAGTCCGCCGTACGCGAGCCGGCGGCCTTCCTGACCAAGATCGTGACCAACCTCAGCCTGAACGTGCTGGGCTCGGCCCGGGTCCGGCGCGAGGTCTACGTCGGAGACTGGCTACCCGAGCCGGTGTTCTCCGGCACCGGCGCACTCGGCCCGCTCGACTCGGTCGAGCTGCGCGACTCGGTGTCGTTGGCCCTGCTGTCGTTGCTCGAGCGGCTGACCCCGGCCGAGCGGGCGGCGTACGTGCTGCACGAGGCGTTCGGCTACCGGCACCGCGAGATCGCCGAGATCTTGTCGACCACCGAGGCCAACGTGCGCCAGCTGTTCGCCCGTGGCCGAGCCAAGCTCCCCCGCGACGCCGTCCGCTCCCCCGACCAGGCCGAGTGGGCCGAGCTGATCAGCCGGTTCTTCGACGCCGCTCGCAACGGCGATCTGGCGGCCCTGGAGTTCCTGCTGACCCGCGACGTGGTCTCGGTGTCTGACGGCGGCGGTGTGGTCAACGCCGCCCGCAACCCGGTGCACGGAGCCTCGAAGGTTGCCCGCTACCTGATGGGCGTGCTGGGCAAGTTCACCGAAGGGGTGACCGGGTCGGTGGCCCACGCGAACGGCGAACCCGTGGTCGTCGGCATGACGGCCGAGGGTCTGCGCGCCATCTGGGCGTTCGAGATCGCCGGCGGCAAGATCGCTGGGGCCCGGATGGTGCTCAATCCTGACAAGCTCGCGTACGCCGCCGGACAGCTGTCACGAAATGGCGAGCTGGCCGGTCCTACCTTCTGAACCACTCGAGAAGGAGAAATTCGTGAGCACCATCCTCGTCACCGGGGCCACCGGTCAGGTCGGGGCCCCGACTGCGGCCGCCCTGACCGCCGCCGGGCACGACGTCCGCGCCATGAGCCGGCGCAGCGGCCCCGGCCTGGTCACCGCCGACTTGTTGACCGGGTCCAGACTGCCCGCCGCCCTGGCCGGCGCGACGACGGTCGTCCACCTCGCCACCACCGCGGGCTCGAAGGACATCCGTGTCGCCGAGCATCTGGTGGCGGCGGCCCGGGCGGCCGACATCGGTCATCTGCTGATCATCTCTATCGTCGGCATCGAGCGCATCCCCCTGGGCTACTACCGGGACCGGGTCCGGATCGAGGAGGTCGTCAAGGCCTCCGGCGTGCCCTTCACCATCCAGCGGGCCACTCAGTTCCACTCGCTGGTCGCGGCCCTGCTGGATGCCCAGCGCTTCAGCCCGGTGCTGCTCGCTCCGACCATGCGGTTCCAACCCATTGCGGTGCCCGAGGTGGCTGCCCGGTTGGCTGAGCTCGCCGACGCCGGCCCGCAGGGTCGGGTGCCCGACATCGGCGGGCCGGAGCAGCGGACCATGCGAGATCTGACCGCGGCCTGGCTGCGGGCGACCGGGCGTCGGCGCCCGGTGCTGCCGGTGCGACTTCCGGGCAAGCTGTTCGCCGCCTTCGACGCCGGAGCCAACCTCGTGGCCGGTGAGGCGTACGGGCGGGAGACGTTCGAGTCCTACCTTGCCGCGCGGTCCCGGTGACCGCGGTGCTGCGAGTCGGCCTGGTGCTGCTCACCATGGTTGAGCTCACGCTCGGGCTGTGGACCTCGATCGCGCCGCAGCGCTTCTACGACGACGTGCCGACGGTCAGCCTCACCCCGCCGTTCAGCGAGCACCTCTTCCGTGACTTCGGCGGGGCGACCCTGGGACTGGCCGTGGTGCTCGGCGCAGCGGCCATCTGGCCCCAGACCCGGCTGGTGGTCGTCGCCCTGCTGGCCTATCTGGCCTTCGCGACGCCGCACCTGGCCTTCCACCTCGGCCACCTGCACGGAGCCACCCAGCTGCAGGCCGTCGTCCTGGTCGTCAACCTGATTGCCTCGGTCCTCGGCCCCGTGCTCCTGCTGTTCATAGCCGCCGCCCGCCACCGCCGCGCTTCCGCCTCGTACGCGGGCTGAGCTCGTCGAAGCGCTCGCCAGAGCTCCCGCATGTGAAGCCAACCTCTGACGAGGCCCTTCGACAAACCAGAGCACGTGAAAGGAACAACACCACGCTCAGGCGTTATGGTTCGGCTCACCACTTGTGGGAAAAAAACTGGACAGCGACTCCGCAGGGCGCTGGCGAACGACATCTGAGGAGACCAATTGAACGTCGTCTACGACTCTTTCGCGGGACGCTACAGCGACAACCCTCGCGCGCTCTTCGAGCACAGGACCAAGTCCGGCCAGGGCCGGGGCGAGAGCCACGTCTGGCTCTGCGACCCTCGCCACGCGGACACGTTCCCGGCCGGCGTCACCACCGTCGTGCACGGCGGCGCAGAGGCTGTTGCCGCCCTCAACGAGGCGGATCTCGTGATCTCCAACACCCACATCGAGCTGGATTGGTGCAAGAAGCCAGGCAGCATCTATCTGCAGACCTGGCACGGTACGCCACTCAAGCGGGTCCACTACGACGTGTTGTGGGCACCGGAGGGCCGCTTGGAAGCCTTGAACCGCGACATCGCCCGCTGGGACTACCTACTCTCACCGAACGCGGCCAGCACCCCACGGCTGCGGAAAGCGTTTCGCTATGACGGGGACGTCCTCGAAGTCGGCTACCCTCGCAACGACGTCCTCACCGCTCCTGACGCCTCAGTCGTACGGGCACAGGTTCGGCAAACCCTGGGCATCGCGGACGATGTCACCGCTGTGCTCTACACCCCAACCTGGCGTGACGACGAGTTCTACGCCAACAACGGCTCCGACGTCGGCATCCCCTTGGATGTCGAAGCCTTCGTGCATGAGCTCGGTCCGAGTTACGTGCTGCTGCCCCGCCTGCACTATCTCGTGACGCACCGGGCGCCGCGGCTCGAGCGCGACGGGGTCATCGACGTGTCGCGCTACCCAGACGTGCACGAGCTCTATCTGGCGGCCGACGTCATGATCACCGACTATTCCTCGACGATGTTCGACTTCGCCATCACCGGCAAGCCATTGCTGTTCTTCGCTCACGACCTGGAGAGCTACCGAGACTCGGTTCGAGGCTTCTACTTCGACCTGGGTCCGGTGGCTCCGGGCCCGATCCTGCAGACCACTCAGCAGGTGATCGCGGCGCTGAAGGACCTGCGAGCTGTGTCCTCGGAGTACCACGATCGCTATCAGGATTTCCAGCGCTGCTTCAACGATCTCGAGGACGGACACGCAGCCGACCGGATCCAGTGGCTCTACGACCAGGGTGGGCCGGAGCTGAGGTCGTCCACGCTGCCGCGGCCGTCAGGAGCCAGCCTCTGACGAGGCCCTTCGACAAGCTGACCGACGGTTCGCGGTCGATGCTCCGGCTTGCGGCTCCTCGGGCAGGAGCAAGCCGGAGCACTGGCCGCAGACGCTTCGCCTCAGGGGGCGGAAACGCGATGCCCAGCCGGCCGCCAACTGGGTCAGCGCAGTCCGGTGATCCGCTCCGCCTTGATGGTCATGATCAACCGGACCTGGTCACGACCGCCCCACCAGGGATACGGCCGGCCGGTGTAGCGCTGAGAGAGAGCCTCGATGTGCTCCACGGCACCGTCGCTGGTCATCTCCAGCACCCGACCGCGGACGGCGACGTAGCGCGACACGTCGTCGGGGTCGCAGACGTTGACCGCCACCCGGGGGTCGCGCCGCAGGTTCCGGACCTTCTGGTGGGTCTCGACCGTGTTCACGATGATGTGCTCGCCGTCGGTGTCCACCCAGGTCTGAGTGAGCTGCGGGGACCCGTCGGGCATCGAGGTGGAGACGAAGCAGGGACTGGGTCGGCGAAGGAGCTGGAGCAGCTCAGGTGGGAGATTCACTCCCGCATCCTGCCCGGCTCGCCAAATCACGACTCGATCGACGCCCAGTCGGGGCCGGTCTGGCCGAGCTTCTCGTCCAGCTTGGTGAACAACGGGCTCGGCTTGCGCAGCGGCACCCCGGGCTGGATCGGCCGGCTGGTCCAGCGGGCCTGCTCACCGGCGTAGTCGCCCATGATCACTGGATAATCCGGACCACCCTCCTCGGAGACCTCGCGAATCTCCGGCGCTGCCGCCCAGACGCCGGTGCCACCGAGGGCCTCGTGCACCTTCTGCGCGGAGTGGGGCAGGAACGGGGTGAGCAGGGTGTTGGTGTCCGAGACCACCTGCAACGCGGTGTGCAGCACCGTGTCCCGGCGCTCGACGTCATCCTTGAGCTTCCAGGGCTCGGCGTCGGAGAGGTATTTGTTCGCCGCGCCGACCACCCGCATGGCCTCGCTGATCCCCTGCTTGAACCGGCTGCGGGCCAGCAGGTCGCCGACGGTGTCGAAACCGGCGCGCGCCACCGCCAACAGGTCGGTGTCGAGGTCGGTCAGGGTGTGCGGGGTCGGGATGGCGCCGTTGTTCTTGTGGGCCATCGACAGCGAACGGTTGACCAGGTTGCCCCATTCGTTGGCCAGCTCGAAGTTGGTGCGCCGTACGAACTCGTCCCAGGTGAAGTCGGTGTCGGTGTTCTCCGGCCCGGCGACCGAGATGAAGTAGCGCAGCGCGTCCGGACCGAACTCGCGGAGGAAGTCCCCGACGTAGATGACCTTGCCGCGGCTGGTGGAGAACTTCGAGCCGCTCATGGTCAAGAACTCACTCGACACCACTTCATCGGGCAGCCGCAGGTCCCCCATCGGCCCGACGGTGCCGCCGTGGTCCCCCTCGCCGTTGTGGCCGAGCAGGATGCCCGGCCAGATGACCGAGTGAAAGACGATGTTGTCCTTGCCCATGAAGTAGTAGCTGCGGGCGTCGGGGTTGATCCACCACTGCTGCCACGCATCCGGGTCCCCGGTCCGCCGGGCCCACTCGACCGACGCCGACAGATAGCCGATCACCGCGTCGAACCAGACGTAGAGCCGCTTCATGGGTTGGTCGCGCCAACCCTCCAACGGGACCGGCACGCCCCAGTCGAGGTCGCGGGTGATCGCTCGGGGCCGCAGGTCCTCCAGCAGGTTCTGGCTGAACTTGATCACGTTCGGCCGCCAGTCGCTCCGGTCACCCAGCCACTTCCCGAGCGAGCCGGCCAGGGCGGGCAGGTCGAGGAAGAAGTGTTCGGTCTCGACGAACTTCGGCGTCTCGCCGTTGATCCGCGACCTGGGCTTGATCAAGTCGGCGGGGTCGAGCTGGTTGCCGCAGTTGTCGCACTGGTCGCCGCGGGCGCTCTCGTAGCCGCAGATCGGACAGGTGCCCTCGATGTAGCGGTCCGGCAGCGTCCGACCGGTCGAGGGCGAGACCGCGCCCAGCTGCACCTTGGGCACCACGTAGCCGTTCTTGTACAGACCCAGAAACAGATCCTGGACCACCCGGTAGTGGTTGCGGGTGGTCGTACGGGTGAACAGGTCGTACGACAGCCCGAGACCCTGCAGATCCTCCACGATGACCCGGTTGTACTTGTCCGCGACCTGACGGGTGGTCAGACCCTCGTTCTCGGCCTGGACCGAGATGGGCGTGCCGTGCTCATCGGTGCCGGACACCATCAAGACGTCGTGCCCGCTCATCCGCATGAACCGGGAGAAGACGTCGGACGGGACCCCGAAACCAGAGACATGACCGATGTGGCGCGGACCGTTGGCGTACGGCCACGCGACGGCAGTCAGCACGCGTGAACTCATGGGTCACACCCTAGTGCCGCGTACGGATGGGTCCCCTTCGATGACCAGCGCCGTCCGGGGTGCCGGAAACTCCTTCGGAGGCCAGCACCCGCCAGAATGGACGCCGTGGACCAGGCCAGGATCGAAGCGACCCTCAGCGAGCTGATGGCTGTCCCCAGTGTCGGTGGCAGCGACGCTGAATCCGACATCCAGCACCGGCTGGCTGAACGGCTCGGTGACCTCGGCCTCAGCGTCGATCTGTGGTCGATGGACCTGCCCGCGCTGCGGTCGGCCGACGGCTATCCCGGCGAGGAGGTCGATCGTCGTCAAGCGTGGGGACTGGTCGCCGAGAACGCCCCGGGCGAACGGGTGTCCACGATCCTGCAGGGCCACGTCGATGTCGTGCCGTCCGGCGATCTGGCCGCCTGGCACAGCGACCCGTTCACGCCGGTGCGCACCGCGGATCGGATGATCGGGCGTGGGGCCTGTGACATGAAGGGTGGGGTGGCCGCCATCCTCGCCGCGGTCGAGGCCCTGCCCCGGCTGGACGACGTGCCACCGTTCGCCGTGCACCTGGTGGTGGGCGAGGAGGACGGCGGGTTGGGCGCCTTCGCCACCCTGCAACGGGGCCACACCGGCGACCGGTGCGTCATCCCGGAGCCGACCGACCTGCAGCTGGTCACCGCGAACGCCGGAGCCTTGACCTTCCGGATCGAGGTGGCCGGCCTGGCCACCCACGGCAGCACCGCGTACGCCGGCTCGTCGGCCATCGACTCCTACCTGCCGATCCACCGGGCCCTCGGCGACCTGCAGGCCCGGCGCAATCTCGACCCGGAACCGCTGATGCGCGAGTTCCCGGTGGCCTATCCGCTGTCGGTCGGACGGGTCCGGGCCGGCGACTGGGCCAGCAGCGTTCCCGACCGCCTCGTCGCGGAGGGGCGCTACGGCCTGCGGATCGAGGAGGACCCGGCCGTGGCCCGGTGTGAGCTGGAGGACGCCGTCCGCGAAGCCGCCGACCGCGATCCCTTCCTGCGTGAGCACCCGCCGGTGGTCAGCTGGCCGGGGGGCCAGTTCCGCGGCGGACACCTGCCGGTCGGGGACCCGCTGCGGGACCGGGTCCTGGCCGCCCACGTCGAGGTGACCGGGGTCGCACCGATCCGCGAACGCGGTGCCCCGTACGGCAGCGACCTGCGGCTCTACGCCGGCGCGGGAATCCCCACGCTGCACTACGGGCCCGGCGACGTACGACTGGCCCACGGCCCGGACGAGTCAGTTCCGCTCAGCCAGGTCGTGGTCACGGCTGCGGTCCTGACCCGGCTGCTCCGGTCCACCTGAGGCCGGCCCCCGTCGGGTCGAGATGCTGATCGCGTTGGCCAGCACGATGACCGAGATGCTGGCCCAGGCCGAGACCGGCAGAACCTGATCGAGCACCAGCAACCCCACCACGGCGGCGAGCACCGGGTTGATGCTCATGAACACCCCGAAGAGCTGGGTCGGGACCTGGCGCAGCGCGAACAGGTCGACCAACAGCGGAACGGCCGAGGAGAGCAGGCCGGCCGCAGCGGCGCAGGCCAGGGCGCCAGCGGTCGGCGGGTGGTGCATCAGCAACACGATCCCGATGGGCAGGAAGACCAGACCCGAGACCCCCGCGGCAGCCGCCGGACCCTCCGCCCCCGGAAGCCGGGCACCGACGGTCCGGCTGAGCATGATGTAACCCGCCCAACAGGCGGCACCCAACAGCCCGAAGGCGATCCCGACGTAGTCGGTGCTCGGCTGCGGGCGGGTGAGGATGACGACCCCGACAGCGGCGAGCACACCGCAGACGGCGTCCACCCGCCGCCGGGAGGAGGCGAGCGCAATGGTCAGCGGTCCCAGGAACTCCAGCGTCACTGCCAGGCCGAGGCCGATCCGATCGATGGCGACATAGAGGCCGAGGTTCATCGAGCTGAAGACCACTGCCATCAGCAGGACCGGCCACCACTGCTGGCGTGAGAAGCTCCGCAGCCGGGGGCGGACGACGGCTAGCAGCACCGCACCGGCCACCCACTGCCGGAGGGCGACGACCCCCGGTGCGCCGAGGGTGGGAAAGGCCAGCGCCCCCAGGGACGCACCGACCTGGTTGGAGGTGCCGCTGGCCAGCATCAAGGCGATCCCCCGCCATCGGCCGGCCCGCTCAGGGGTCGGCTGCGTGGACGCGACGGGCGGGAGGGGCTGCGGACTGACGGGGACCATGGTCCAACCCTGGCCTTCGACCACCCATACGAGAAATGCATACCGGGTGAGATTCATGCGTTATCGTCATGAATATGGAACTGCGTCAGCTGCGTTGTCTGGTGGCCATCGTCGACGCAGGCACCTTGACCGATGCGGCCATCGAGCTCGGCATCTCGCAGGCGGCCGTCTCGCGCAACCTGGCCGGGCTGGAGGCCGAGCTCGGCACCCGGCTGCTGCGCCGCACCACCCGCCAGCTGGCCCCCACCCCCAAGGGGGCCCAGGTGATCGCTCGGGCGCGACGAGTCCTCGCCGAGGTCGACGACCTGGTCGCCGAAGCGGCCAGCGGACCTGACCAGGTCCGGCTCGGCCATGCCTGGTCAGCACTGGGCCGGCACACCTTGGCCTTCCAGCGACGCTGGGCGAGGGAGCATCCCGAGACTCATCTCCAGCTCATCCGGACCAGCTCGGGCACTGCCGGCCTGGGAGAAGGCACCTGCGACCTGGCCATCCTCCGAGTCGAACCCGACGCGAAACGCTTCGCCAGTGCGATCGTCGGGATCGAGTCACGGGTCTGCGCGGTGGCGACCGACGATCCATGGGCCCGTCGCCGGTTCGTCCGGCTGGCCGACTTCAGCACCCGGACGATCCTCATCGACCGACGCAGCGGCACCACGACCGGCGATCTCTGGCCGGTCGAGCACCGACCGGAGATGGAGTTCGTGAGCGACGTCGACGACTGGCTGGCCGCGATCGCCGCCGGTCCGGCGGTGGGTCTCACCGCTGACGGGACCGCCGACCAGTATCCGCGCCCGGGCATCGTCTTCCGGCCCATCCGCGACGCCGAGCCGGTGGCCGTACGGATCGCCTGGTGGCGCGACGACCCGCACCCGGCGGCGTCGGCGGTCGTCCAGCTGGCCAGCGAGCTCTACCGACCGACGCGGTGAGCCGCCGCCGGTTCGGTCAGCCGGCCGCGTCGGCGAAGGCCGGGAGGATCACGTCGTTGATCAGGGCGAGCCGGTGGTCCCAGGGCAGGAACGCACTCTCGGCGGCGTTCAGCGTCAGCCGCAGCACGTCGTCGAGGTCGTAGCCGAGCTCGCTGACCAGCAGGAAGAACTCCCGGGACAGGCGGGTCCCGCTCATCAGCTGGTTGTCGCAGTTGACACTGACCTTGAAGCCGAGCTCGTCGAGCTGGCGGATCGGGTGCTCGGCGATGGAGGCGGCGGCGGCGGTCTGGACGTTGGACGATGGAGCCACCTCCAGGGGGATCTGCTGGTCACGGACGTAGGCCGCCACCGCACCCAGGGTCGCCGACCCGTCGTCGTCGAAGGTGATGTCGTCGATGATCCGTACGCCGTGGCCGATCCGGTTGGCCGAGCACAGCTGCACGGCGGCCCAGACCGACTCGACGCCGGCCGCCTCGCCGGCGTGGATGGTGTAGACGGCGTTGTTGCGCTTGAGCAGCTGGAACGCCGGCAGGAAGCGTTCCGGTGGAAAGCCGTCCTCGGCCCCGGCGATGTCGAAACCGGCGACCCCACCCGGCGTACGAGCGCCCGGGTCGTAGAACGCCAGGGCCAGCTCGGCGATCTCGGTCGTCGGCTCCACGTGGCGCATCGAGGTGACCAGCTGGCGTACGAGGATCTGCTGGCCGGCGTCGCGGCAGACCCGCTCGCCCTCGGCGATCCCGTCACGAACCGCCTCCACCGCCTCGGTCAGGCTCAGCCCACCCGCGGTGTGCTGCTCCGGGGCCCAGCGGGTCTCGCCGTAGACCACGCCGTCGGCGGCGAGGTCCTCGACGAACTCGCGCGCCACCCGGCGCAGGTTGGCCGCCGACTGCATCACCGCGATCGTGTGGTCGAAGGTTTCCAGGTAGCGCACCAGCGAGCCGGAGTCGGCGGCGTCGCGGAACCAGCGGCCGAGGTCGTCGGCGTTGGCCGCCGGCAGCTCGTGACCGATCTCAGCGGCCAGCTCGAGCACGGTCTGCGGGCGCAGCCCCCCGTCGAGGTGATCGTGCAGCGAGATCTTGGGCAGCGTACGGAGCAGTTCGAGATCGACACTCACGACGGGGTGCTTCCTTCCAGGACGCGGGTCAGGTCATCGGGTCCGAACGCCTGCGGCAGCACCTCACGCATCGAGACGATGCCAGCCGGAGAGTCGACCAGGCACTCCGGCCCACCGTTCTCCCAGAGCAGCTGACGACAGCGACCGCACGGCATCAGCACCTCGCCGTTCTTGTCGACGCAGGCGAAGGCGACGAGCCGCCCTCCCCCGCTGGCGTGCAGGGCCGAGACCAGTCCGCACTCCGCACACAGCGTCACCCCGTACGCCGCGTTCTCGACGTTGCAGCCGGTGACGACCCGGCCGTCGTCGACCAGGGCGGCCGCCCCGACCGGGAAGCGGGAGTAGGGCGCGTACGCGTGGGTGATCATCGCGCGGGCCCGCTCGCGGAGCTGCTCCCAGTCGATGTCGGTGCGGTCGTCGTCAGCCATGCTCACTTCTCGTAGGGGATGCCGTCGGCGGCGGGCGGACGGACCCGACCGACCAGCCCGGCCACGGCGATGATGGTCGCCACGTAGGGCAGGATCAACAGGAACTGGCTGGGCATCGGTGTGCTCAGGGTCTGCAGCTGCGAGGCCATCTGGGTCACGAACCCGAAGAACAGGCACATGATGGTGGCCAGCACCGGGCGCCAGCGGCCCATGATCAACGCGGCCAGGGCGATGAACCCGTTGCCGACCGTGAACTCTTTGGAGAACGAGCCGGTCGAAGCCAGGGTGAAGAAGGAGCCGCCGAGTCCGGCGAAGACGCCACCGGCCAGCACGGCCGACCAGCGCATGGCCTGCACGCTGATGCCGACAGTGTCGACCGCCTCCGGGTGCTCGCCGGTGGCTCGGACCCGCAGGCCCCAGGTCGTCCGGTAGAGCAGGAACCACACGACCAGCACCGACAGTCCGGCCAGGTAGGCCAGGATCGACTGCTCGAACAGCACCCGCCCGAAGAACGGGATCTTGGACAGGCCGGGGATGGCGATCGGTTCCAGGACCGGGGCCGAGTTGTACTCACTAGACGCCGGCTGCACCAGCTGGTCGAACAAGAATCCGGTGACGCCGACCGCCAGCAGGTTGAGCACCACCCCGAGCACGACCTGGTTGACCAGGTAGTTGATCGAGAACAGGGCCAGCAGCGCCGCCATGGCCACGCCGGCCACGATCGCGGCGATCATGGCCGCTGGGACCGACTGGGTCAGGCTGCCGACCACCGCCGCGGCGAAGGCGGCGGCCAGGAACTGGCCTTCGATCGACACGTTCACCACGCCGGCCCGCTCGCACAGCACCCCGCACAACGCCCCGAGGACCAGTGGGGTGGCCAGGGACAGCGTGCCGGCGAACTGGTTGCTGACCGGGAACGGCAGATCACGGCCCGCCGCGGCCCAGGTCAAGAAGCCCATGATCACTGCGAGCCCGGCCACCGTGCCGGCCAGCGCCGGCCAGCGACCGCGGAGCCGACCGGACAGGTATGCGCCGGCCGCCAGCAGGCAGAGCAGGGCGCAGACCACGACGGTGCCGAAGCCGGGCACCGAAACCGTGGGCAGCTGCACCTCGTCGAAGGCGTCGGACAGGGCGAACTGCGCGCTGCCGGTCGTCGAGGCGAGACCGATCAGCAGCAGCACCCCGACGATGGCGATCAGCACGCCGGTGGAGATCCGCTGCCGCCGCCTCTCGGTCGACTCGACGCGCTGGGCGTCTGGCCGCACGTCCGGCCGGCCCGAGCCGGGGCGCTCGATGGCGGTGCTCACGTCAGTCCTCCTTCGGCTGATGGCCCGACCGGTCGGATCTTGCGGGCCTTCACGAACGGGACGATCTTGGTCACCAGAGCCGGTGCCGCCACGAACAGCACGATCAACGCCTGCAGCACCGTGGTCAGGGTCAGCGGGGTCTGGGCGACGCTCTGCATGGCCAGCCCGCCGGCGTGCAGCGCACCGAAGAGCAGCCCGGCCAAGACGATCCCGAACGGTTTCGACCGGCCGAGCAGGGCAACGGTGATGGCGTCGAAGCCGACCGACCCGACGATGCCGGCCGACAGCGGCACCGGCACGCCGGAAGCACTCGGGCCGAGAGCGGCCTGGACCCCGGCCAGTCCGGCCAGCGCGCCGGCCAGCACCATGGTGATGATCGTGGTCCGGGCGACGCTCATGCCCGCCGTGGCCGCGGCGTGCGGGTTGGCCCCGACCGCGCGGATGGCGAACCCGGTGGTCGAACGATCCAGGATCCACCAGACGGCCACCGCGGCGAGCAGGGCCAAGAAGAAGCCCAGGTGCAGCTGGCCGCCCTCGATCCGCGGCATGGTCGCGTTCCAGTCGACGATCGGGGAGATGGGGTCGGTCCGGCCCGGCCGCTGGAAGGCCGAGGTGGTGAGCAGGTAGGCCAACAGGCCGGAGGCGATGTAGTTCATCATGATCGTCACGATCACCTCGTGGGCGCCGGCCCTGGCCTTCAGCCAGCCGACGATGCCGCCCCAGACCCCGCCGCCGACCAGGCCGCCGAGCAGGGCGACCAGCAGGTGGATGCCCGGCGGCAGGTGCCAGGAGAAGCCGATGTACGCCGCGACGACGGCACCCAGGATGGCCTGACCCTGGGCGCCGATGTTGAACAGACCGGCCCGGAAGGCCAGCCCGACACCGAGTCCGGCGCAGATCAGCGGCGCGGCCTGGGCGGTGGTCTCGGTGATCGGCCCGTAGCCGCCGAGCGAGCCCTGCAGCAGCGCCGCGTACGCCCCGCCCACCTTGTCCCAGGACGCGGCCAGCGCGTCGGACGGCCGGTCGAAGAAGTAGGTGAACTTCGTCCGCACCTCCGTGTCGGAGAAGATCATCAGCAGCGCGCCGACGATGAACGCCAGCACGAACGCGGCCACCGTGGTGAGGACATCGGTCCAGGGGAACGAGCGGGTGGCGGCCGTGGGTGAGGTCCGGGGTCCCTGGACCGGCACCGGCTGTTCGACGGAGGCCGGATCCTCCACCGGTGAGGGGGGTGTTGAGGTCACTGCTGGTCCTCCTCGAATGACGCCTCGAGCACGGCATCCTCCTCGGCCTGGGTCGTCACGGACGCGCCGGCCAGCGCCTCGTCGGTGGGCACCCCGGCCATCATCAGCCCGAGCACCTCCCGGGAGGTGTCGGCGGGCACGATGCCGACGATCCGGCCGCGGTACATCACCGCGATCCGGTCGGCCAGCGCGAGCACCTCGTCCAGCTCGGTGGACACGATCAGCACCGCGGTGCCCCGGTCGCGCTCGTCGACCAGACGCTTGTGCAGGAACTCGATCGCTCCGACGTCGACCCCACGGGTCGGCTGGTTGGCGATCAGCAGCGACAGCGGGCGGGACAGCTCACGGGCCAGCACCACCTTCTGCTGGTTGCCGCCGGACAGCGAGGCGACCGGGGTCTCGATGGACTGCGTACGGATGTCGAACTCATCGACCCGGTCGGCGGCGTTCTGCCTGATCCGGGCCAGGTCCAGGGCCACACCCTTGGCGTACGGGGGCTCGTCGAAGTGGTTCAGCACCAGGTTCTCGGCGACGGAGAAGCTGCCGACGAAGCCGTCGTGCTTGCGGTCCTCGGGCACGAAGCCCAGGCCGGCCGCGATCGTCTCCCGCGGCGTCATGCCGTTCAGCCGCCGCCCGTCCAGCAGCACCTCACCGGTGGCGATCGGGGTCACCCCGAGCAGCGCCTCAGCCAGCTCGGTCTGCCCGTTTCCCTGCACTCCGGCGACGCAGACGATCTCACCGCCGGCCACCTCGAGGTCGAGGTGGTCGACCACCAGCGTGCCGGCCGGGCTGGCCACGGATACGTCCGTCATGATCAGCCGGGGCTGGTCGCTCCGGGTCGCCGCGGCCTTGTCGACGGTCAGGCTCACGGCTCGGCCGACCATCAGCTCGGCCAGCGCTCCCTCGGAGTCACTCGGCTTGGCCGTGCCGACGACCTTGCCCCGTCGGATGACGGTGATCTTGTCGGCGATCGCCCGCACCTCGCGCAGCTTGTGGGTGATGAACACGATGGCCTTGCCCTCGTCCCGCAGCGAGCGCATCACCTCGATCAGCTCATCGATCTCCTGCGGGGTGAGCACGGCCGTCGGCTCGTCGAAGATCAGGTACTTCGCGTCGTTGGCCAGCGCCTTCAAGATCTCGACCCGCTGCTGCACACCGACCGGCAGCTCCTCGATCAGCGCGTCCGGGTCGACCTCGAAGCGGTAGCGCTTCGACAGCTCCCGCACCGTACGCCGCGCGGTCCGCATGTTCAGCACCCCGGCGGTGCCGTCCTCGCGGCCCAGGATCAGGTTCTCGGCGACCGTGAACACCTCGACGAGCATGAAGTGCTGGTGGACCATCCCGATGCCGGCGGCGATGGCTTCCTTCGGGTTGCGGCTCACGTGCGGCCGGCCGTCGATGATGATCTGTCCCTCATCAGGCTGCAGCAGCCCGTACAGGACGTTCATCAGAGTCGACTTGCCCGCACCGTTCTCGCCGAGCAGGCAGTGAATCTCCCCCGGCACGATGTCGAGGTCGATCGAGTCGTTGGCGGTCAGCGCACCGAAGCGCTTGGTGATGCCGCGGAGCTGGAGACCAGACCCCGAACCAGCGGGCCGGGCTTGGCGAGCATCAACGGTCACGGCGTGATCCTTCCATACCCGGACGGGCGGTTCCGAGGCAGAACAGAGCACGAGGGAGACCGGTCGACGGCCTCCCTCGTGATCATGGTTGTCTCGCCTCGGTTATGAGGACGGCTGCGACTTGGACTCGATCTTGATCGTGCCGGCGACGATGTCGGTCTTGATCTTGTCGATCTCGGTCTTCAGGTCGGCGGGGACCTTGGAGTCGAAGTCGTGGAACGGCGACAGTCCGGTGCCCTCGTTGTCCAGCGTGCCGACGTAGGCCTCGTTGGAGAAGCTGCCGTCCTTGGCCGCCTTGATCGCGTTCAGCACGGCGACGTCCATCGCCTTGTAGACGCTGGTCACGATGTTGGAGCAGTACGCCTCAGCGCTCACGCAACCGTCGGTGTCCACCCAGATCGCGTTGACCTTGCCACCGCTGGCCTTGGCGGCCTGCAGCGCACCCTCGCCGGACGGACCGGCCACCGGGAAGACGATGTCGGCACCCTGGCTGATCAGGCCCTGCGCGGTGCGCTGGCCACCCTTGGTGTCCTCGAACGGCTTGTCACCGGGGACGAACTGGCCGTCCTGCTTGGCTGCGTCCCAGCCGAGCACCTGGACGCTCGCGCTCTTCTGCTTGTTGTAGTACTCGACGCCCTGGGCGAAGCCGTCCATGAAGATGGTCACGGTCGGGATCTTCGCCCCGCCGAAGGTGCCGACCTTCTTGGTCTTGCTCATCCCGGCCGCCATGTAGCCGGCCATGAAGCTGGACTGGGCGGTGTTGAAGACCAGCGGCTTGAGGTTGGTCGCCGCCGGGTAGGCCTTGGGGTCGTTGTTGTCCACGATGGCGAACTTGATGTCGGTGTTCTTCTTGGCCGCGGCCAACGTGTCGTCGCTGAGCAGGAAGCCGACGGTGACGATGATGTTGCACTTGGCGTCGACCATCGACTGGATGTTCTTGGCGAAGTCGGCGGCGGTGGCCGACTCGACCTCACCGGTCTCGATGCCCAGCTCGGTCTTGGCGTCGGTCAGGCCCTTGTAGGACGTCTGGTTGAACGACTTGTCGTCGAAGCCGCCCGAGTCAGAGACCATGCAGGCCTTGAAGTCCGAGCCGGACCCGGCGGACGCGCTGGTGCTCGTGCTGGGCGCGGCCGAAGGGGCAGAGCCGGGAGCCTGGGCGCAGCTGGACAGGGTGAGGGCGGCCGCGCCGATCAGCGCGCCCACCAGAGTCAGGGATTTCTTCACGTAGCGCCTCCTAGGCATTTACACAACATTTGCGCCCCGCGAGTCGTTCGCGCGGCAATTTCACGCACCGGTCCGGGGCTCTGGACGAACTCTAACCACAACGAGCGTGCCCCGCGTCGCTCTCGGGCAACGAGTCGGTATCACATCTGTGTCGATCGACACCGGACTAGATGGCCGCCCGCTCGGCCGAGGTTGCCACATCGGCCAGCACTTTCACCCCGACCGGGATGCAGCCTTCGTCCACCACGAAGTTCGGTTGGTGGATGTCGGGAACCGAGGTGACGCCGGGTGTCCGCACGCCCAGCCGGGCCAGGGCTCCGGGCACCTGCTGGAGCATCCAGGAGAAGTCCTCCCCACCGAGCGACTGCTCGGTCGCCACCACCGCACCCGCTCCGAGCATCTCCTCGGCCGCCCGGGTCAGCCGGCGTACGCCGCGGGCGTGGTTGACCGCCGGCGGGGTGCCGTCGTTGACGGTGACGTTGACCTGGACGCCGAACGGTCGTACGAGCTCGGCGGCCAGCTCCGGGATGAGCTGCTTGGCCAGCTGCCAGCCGGACGTGTCGAGCGCGCGCAGCGTGCCGACGATCTTGCCGGTGCCGGGGATGGCGTTGGCCACCGAGCCGGCCTGGACGTGGCCCCACATCATCGAGACCCCGCTGCGCGGGTCGACCCGGCGGGACAGGATCAGCTGGGTCGCCGTGGCCAGGGTGCCCAGCGCGCCGACGATGTCCTGGGTGAGGTGTGGACGTGAGGTGTGGCCGCCGGTGCCGGTCAAGGTGATGGTCACCTGGCTCACCGCCGAGGTGATCGGGCCGACCTTGAGCGCGATCTGCCCGGTGTCGGTGCGCGGGTCGCAGTGCAGCGCGTAGATCTCGCGCAGGTCCTGCAGCACGCCGCCGTCGATGGCATCCACCGCACCGCCCGGGCTGGTCTCCTCGGCGGGCTGGAAGATCAGCCGTACGCCGCGGGTCAGCAGGTCCAGGTCACGCAGCCGGGACAGCACCAGTCCGACGCCGAGCACGATCGTGGTGTGCACGTCGTGCCCGCAGGCGTGGCAGACGCCGGGCACCGTCGAGGCGTACGGCACGGTCTTGGCGTCTTGGATGGGCAGCGCATCGATGTCGGCTCGGAGGCCGACGAGTCCGGCGGAGTCGTCGAACCCCGGCGGGCAGCACATCGCAGTAGGCGCCGGTGCCGATCGGCAGCACCTTGGCCACCAACCCTGCGCGCTCGAGGGTGTCCACGATCAGCCCCGTCGTGCGGTGCTCGTGGTTGCCGACCTCGGGGTGCGCGTGAATGTCGCGGCGGATCGCCACGAGACGGTCCATGAGTGAGTCCGTCAGCCCCGCGATCTCGCGGCGACGAGGCTCGTCATCGGAAACGGCACCCATTTGCGTCAGTTAACCATGGTCAGCGCAGGCGTACCGGAGGCTGTCCATAGTCGTAACCAGACTGTCTCACTCCTGCTCGAGCCAGTGCACGTGGTGGCGAGCCGCTTGCTCGACCTCGGGTCGGGTGGCGAACGACAGCTCGGCGAAGTACGCCACGTCGTACCAGGTGCCCATGTCCTCGGGGTCTCGACGGAACTCCTCGAAGCCGAACGTCTGGTCCGGGCGCTCGAAGATGTCCACGCACCGGTTGTGCTCCCGGGTCTCGTAGCTCGCCAGAATGCGCCACGACGGGTCGAGATGGGACATGCCGAACACGCTACTCGCCGCTGTCCGGCTGCGAAGCGTTGGTCAGTCATCGGCCGGACGAGATAGGCTTGCCTTACCTAAACGTCGACCAGCTGACTGCTGTGAGGAGCATCGTGGGTTACTACGACACCTACTACCGGGCCGAGGTGCGGTCGTCGACCCGACTGACCCCGAACATGATCCGGATCTGCTTCGGCGGCGGCGACCTGGCCCGTTTCGCGACCACCGGTGTCGGCGACGAACGGCTGGTGGTGGTCTTCCCGCCGCCGGGTGCGGTCGAGCCGCCCGCGCCGGAGCGCCAGGACGACGGGACGTACGACTACGCCGACGAGGCCACCCGGCCGGAGATGCGCAGCTACACCGTACGAGCCTGGGACGAGCAGACCCACGAGATGACCATCGACTTCGTGGCCCACGAGGGTGGCATCGCCGCCCAGTGGGCGCTCGACGCCGCCCCCGGGCACGTCGTCTACCTGACCGAGGCCGGCGGCTGGTACGAGCCGCCCGCCGACACCCGGTGGCAGCTGCTGATCGCCGACATGACCGCGCTGCCGGCGCTGGGGCGGATCGTGGAGAACCTGCCGGCGGGAATGCCGGCGTACGTCATCGCCGAGGTGATCGAGCCGGCCGACCAGCAGACCCTCACCTCACCCGCTCAGGTGAGCTATCGCTGGCTGCACGGCACCGGTCACGGACGCTCAGCCAGCGGCCTGCTCGCGGCCGTGCAGGACTTCGACTGGCCGGCCGGACCGGGCTACGTGTGGTTCGCCGGCGAGGCCGCCGAGTCCCGTGCCGTCCGCAAGCACCTGCGGCACACCCAGGGCTGGTCGGCCGACCGCTACGAGATCCTCGGCTACTGGCGGGTGCGCAAGGAGGAGTGGATGGCCCGCTACGACCGGATCGGCACCGAGCTCGAGCTGGTCTACGAACAGGCCGTCGCCGAAGGCCTGTCCAGCACCGACGCCCTCGAGCTCTACGACGACGCCCTGGAGAAGGCCGGGCTCTAGCCTGGGTGAGGCTCTACGTGGGCTAGAAGGCGTCCGTCGGCTGGTAGGTCCCCCAGACCTCCCGCAGCGCATCGCAGACTTCACCGACGGTGGCCCGCAGGGCCAACGCCTTCTTGAGCGGGACCAGCACGTTGTCCGTGCCCCGTGCGGCCGAGCGCAGCTCATCGAGCGCGGCGGCGACCGCGGTCCCGTCGCGTTCGTGACGCAGGGTGGCGAGCCGGGCGGCCTGGGCGGCCTCGATCGAGGGGTCGACCCGGAGCGGTTCGTACGGCTCCTCCTCAGCCAGCGCGTAGCGGTTCAGGCCCACCACCACCCGTTCCACGCTGTCGATCTGCTGCGCGATCCGGTACGCCGAGCGCTCGATCTCACTCTTCTGGAACCCCTGCTCGATCGCCGCCACCGCACCCCCGCGGTCCTCGACCGCCGACATCAGCCGCAGCACCTCGGCCTCGATGTCGTCGGTCAGCGACTCCACCACGTACGAGCCGGCGAAGGGGTCGACGGTCTTGGTCACGTCCGTCTCGTACGCCAGCACCTGCTGGGTGCGCAGGGCCAGCCGCGCCGACTTCTGGGTCGGCAGCGCGATCGCTTCGTCGAAGGAGTTGGTGTGCAACGACTGGGTGCCGCCGAGCACGGCCGCCAGGGCCTGCACCGTCACCCGGACCAGGTTGACCTCGGGCTGCTGAGCCGTGAGCTGCACCCCGGCGGTCTGGGTGTGGAACCGCAGCATCAGCGACTTCGGGTTGCGCGCCTGGAACCGCTCGCGCATCAGCCGGGCCCAGATCCGGCGGGCGGCCCGGAACTTCGCCACCTCTTCCAACAGGGTCGTGCGCGACACGAAGAAGAACGACAGCCGCGGCGCGAAGGCGTCGACCTGCAGGCCGGCGGCGAGGGCGGTCTCCACGTAGGCGATGCCGTTGGCCAGGGTGAATGCCACCTCCTGCGCGGGAGTCGCTCCCGCCTCGGCCATGTGATAGCCCGAGATCGAGATGGTGTTCCAGCGGGGCAGGTGCTCCGCGCAGTAGGTGAACGTGTCGCTGACCAACCGCAGCGACGCCTGCGGCGGATAGATGTAGGTGCCGCGGGCGATGTACTCCTTGAGCACGTCGTTCTGGATGGTGCCGGTCAGGATCGCCGGGTCGACGCCCTGCTCCTCGGCCACCAGCTGGTAGAGCAGCAGCAGCACCGCCGCCGGGGCGTTGATGGTCATCGACGTCGACACGTCCCCCAGCGGGATGCCACCGAAGAGCACCCGCATGTCGTCGACCGAGTCGATGGCGACCCCGACCTTGCCGACCTCGCCGGAGGCGATCGCGGAGTCCGAGTCGAACCCCATCTGGGTCGGCAGATCGAAGGCGACCGAGAGCCCCGCCGTGCCGTGGGAGATCAGCTCGAGATAGCGCGCGTTCGACTCGGCCGCGGTCCCGAAACCGGCGTACTGGCGCATCGTCCACGGGCGTGCGGTGTACATCGAGGGATAGACCCCGCGGGTGTAGGGAAACTCCCCCGGTGCGCCCAGGGCGGTGTCCGGATCGAAGTCGGCGAGCGCGTCCGGACCGTAGAGCGACTCGAAGGGGCTACCCGACTCGGTCTCTCCGCTCATGCCCCGATGCTCGCACAGTCCAACGCGGGCAACCGGGTCGCACAGCCCGGCGGCGGCTTCATCTCGGGCTGGGAGCGGTGCTGGCCGAGGCTCGCGGAGCCACGCTGCGGACGAGCCGCTCGGCCGTGCTGATCATGGCCAACGTCTCGCGTTCCCAGGCGGGCTCTTGGCCCCGGTAGGGTCCCGTGGCCAAGGAGATGATCACTCCGGCGGCGCGCAACCGCAGCTCGTACGGGTTGACCCGGCCGTCGAAGACCGGCAGCCAGATGGCGATCAGCCGACTCAGCCCGGCGGCCTGCTCGACCGTCATCCGCTGGACGGTCGAGAGGTGGGCGACCAGGCAGGCCAGATCGTCGGCTCGCCGGCCCGGCCCGACGGTGTCGATGTCGAGCACCCCGGTGATCATCCCGCCGCTGACGAAGAGCTGGCCCTCGTGGAAGTCGCCGTGGGTCGCCTCGAAGCCGGTCGGCACGTCGGCGAGGCCGGTGCCGATCTCCCGCACCAGCCAACGCAGCTGTGGGGCCGCCGGAGGGAGCGCCCGCTCGATCATCTCGGCGTACATCGCCACCGCGTCGGTCCAGGGCGGCCGCCGGGGCAGCTCGGCCGCAGCCACCGGCATCGAGTCGAGCAAGGTGATCATGTCCTCGGCCCGGCAGGGCAGCGCCTCGTCGAACAGCGCTCGAGCCAGCGGCCGACCGGGCAGCTCCTTGAGCACGAGGACGAAGTCGGCGGTGGCCCCGACGACGACCGGCGCGGGGATGCCACCGGCCAGCAGCAGCTCGTGCCGGGCGATCGTGTCGGCGAAGACCGGCTCACGCAGCACCTTCACGTAGACGGTCTGCGGGCCGTCCATCGCGGTGATCACCGCCTTGAGCACGGCGCGGCGACGCGGCCGGTAGCTGATCATCTCGAGCTGCACCTGGTCCGGTCGGACCGGATGCTCCAGCACCCGCTCCTGGGTCAGCAGGGCCGCCAGCTGCTCAGGCACCGCCGCCCGGCGCAGGCCCGGCAGATCCGGGTCGTCGGGATAGAGCCAGACCGCCACCTCCCGGTCACCGTCGCCGAAGATCACCGCCCGCTCGTCGGTCCCGCTACGGCCGCCGACCCGTACGCTCGCCCCGAACAGCTCGTCGCGCCGACCGGCCGGCCAGTCGACCGCGGCCGCGTAGGTCGCCGTGGTCGAGCGGCGGGGGCTGGCATCGATGTGGTCGAGCCGCCAGCTGACCAGCCGGCCACCGGCGTGCGCGGCGGCGGCCGTCAGCAGGTCGGCCACCGCCGGGGAGCCCAGCAGGGCTGACCCGTCCGGATCGGAGCTGGCGTTCACGCCGACTCCCGACGTCGCGATCTGGTCTGCACGCCCCCGATCTTTTCATGTGAGCCCCTTCGGATCGGCGTGAAAGCATGGGCCCGTGCAAACTGCCCTCGGCATCCTGGCCATCGCGGCCACGGTGCTCGCCGTGACGGCCCTCGCCGACCGGATCCGCTTCTCAGCGCCACTGCTGCTGATGCTGGTCGGCATCGGCGCGTCCTTCGTCCCCTTCATCCACGAGCCCGAGCTGACCTCCCAGGTCGTGCTGCTCGGTTTCTTGCCCCCACTCCTGTACGCCGCCGCCATCCGCACCTCGCTCGTCGACTTCCGCGCCAACACCAGACCGATCGCCTTCTTGTCCATCCTGCTGGTGGTCGTCACCGCGCTGGGCGTCGGACTGATCACCTGGCTGATCCTGCCGGTGCACTTCGCCGCCGCCTTCGCCCTCGGCGCCGTGGTCGCTCCCCCGGACGCCGTCGCGGCCACCTCGATCGCCCGGCGGGTCGGCCTGCCGCGCCGGCTGGTCACGATCTTGGAGGGCGAGTCCCTGGTCAACGACGCGACCGCCATCACCTGCCTGAGGGTCGCGATCGCTGCGATCGGAGGGGCCGTCACCGCCGTCGAGGTCAGTGTCGGTTTCCTGATCGCCGCCGTGGGCGGGGTCGCGGTGGGGCTGGCGGTCGCCTTCGTCGCCGGCATCATCCGCCGGCACATCCACGAGCCGGTCTTCGACACCGCGATCTCGCTGATCCTGCCGTTCGCCGCCTACCTGCCGGCCGAGTACATCGGCACCGACCACTTCCACGGCTCGGGTGTGGTGGCGGTCGTCGTGGCCGGTCTGCTGCTCGGCCACAAGTCGCCGGTGATCCAAAGTGGCCAGTCCCGGTTGAACGAACGGATCAACTGGTCGACGATCCAGTTCCTGCTGGAGAACACCGTCTTCTTGCTGATCGGGCTGCAGGCCCGTCGGATCGTCACGAACATGATCAACTCCGACCTGTCGGGCGGCCGGATCGCGTTGTTCGTCGTGGCCGTGCTGGTCGGGGTCATCGCGCTCCGGATGGCCTGGGTGGCGGCCGCCCGGGCGTTCTTGTTCCGCCACAGCGAGGACGAGGAGCCGGCTCCGTGGTCGCACAGCATCGTGATCGGCTGGGCCGGGTTGCGCGGCGTGGTCACGCTGGCCGCGGCCTTCCTGCTACCGCGCGAGACCGAGCACCGCGACATCTTGATCTTCGCGGCCATGGTCGTCACCGCCGGGACCTTGCTGCTGCAGGGCCTGACCCTGCCCTACCTCGTCCGGGCGCTGGGGCTGCGCGGCCCGGACGCCCGTTCGGACGCCCTGCAGGCCGCGACCGTGCTGCAGACGGCCTCGGTGGCCGCCCTCACCGAGCTGGACCGGATCACCACCTCCGACGACGCGCCGGAGACGGTGGCCATGGTGCGGGAGCGGATCGCCTCCCGCCCGGACGCCCTGTGGGAGCAGCTCGGACGCAGCGAGTCCGAGACCCCGGCCCAGCAGTACCGCCGGCTCCGTCTGACCACCCTGCAGGCCGAGCGCGACGAGGTGTTGAAGATCCGCAGCACCGGCACCATCGACCAGGCGGTCCTCGCCGAGGTGCTGAACTCCTTCGACATCGAGGAGTCGATGCTGACCATCGCCACCTCCCGGTCCGACCAGCTGGCCGAGGACCAGGTCGTGCCCACCCCCGCTGGACCGGTCGAGGCGTGCGAGCACCTGGACCGCGCCCGGACCGAGATCGAGCCCAACGGGTCGGGAGTCTGCGAGGACTGCGTGCGTGAGGGGACGCGTACGGTGCACCTGCGCATCTGCCTCAGCTGCGGCGAGGTGGGCTGCTGCGACTCCTCGGTCGGCCGGCACGCCGAGCGGCACTTCCTGTCCAGCCACCACCCGGTGATGCGCAGCTTCGAGCCGGGCGAGTCGTGGCGCTGGTGCTACAAGGACGAGCGCATCGGCTGAGCCACTCGGACAGCGCCCGGACAAGACTCATCCAATCTGGCTCGGACGAGGTATCAGGGCTGACGCGAACGACTCTTGGTGAGTTGAATGGACTCACGCACCGACGAAGCTGGAGCCGGTCGTTCGTTTTCGAGAGGTGGCAGTCGTGAGCAGCACCGTAGGTCGAGCAGTGAGCCGGACCCGGGGTGCGGCGTGACGGGGGATGCCGTGGAGGAAAGCCTGGCCGCACGGGCCGGCCGGCTCTTCACCGAGTACCGCGACGGTGACGAGTCGAAGATGGCCGAGCTCGTCCGGGTGCTGACGCCCATCTTGTGGCACACGGTGCGGGGCTCCCGGCTCGACACCGCGACCGCCGAGGACGTGCTGCAGACGGTCTGGCTGACTCTGGTCCGCAAGGCCGACAGCATCACCGAGCCGCTGGCGGTCCTGCAGTGGATGGTCGTCACGACCAAGCGCGAGTCGTGGCGTGTCTCCCGCAACCAGGCCAAGGTCCGGCCTGAGGACCTGGAGGCCACCGGGGCGGGCGATGAGACCAGCCCGAGCGTGGAGGACGAGGTCATCCGGGGCGCGAGCGACCACCGGCTCTGGCAGCACATCGAGGCGCTGCCAGAACGCTGCCGCACCCTGCTCCGCGTGATCGCCTTCGCTGATCGACCCGACTACGCAGAACTAGCCAAAGCCCTGGGCATGCCCCAGGGCAGCATCGGCCCCACCCGAGGTCGCTGCCTGGCCAAGCTGCGGATCGCCCTTGCCCAAGACCCGACCTGGGAGAACTGATGAACGCACCCGACCGCGACCGCGAGACCGAGCTGGAGGACCTGCTCGCCGGCGAGGAGCTCGATCTGAGCGACCTGCAGCTGCTGGCCTCGATCCAAGCCTGCTACGGCGACATCGACCCGGTCCCACCCGGTCTGGTCGAGCGGATCCAGTTCGAGATCACCCTGGACGCGCTGAACGCCGAGCTCGCCACCTTGATCCAGCTGGACCTCAGCGCTGCGGGAGCCCGGGGCGCCACCGAGGAGGTCCGCACCATCACGTTCACCAGTGACTCGCTGACCACGATGGTCACGCTGACCGCCGAAGGTGAGGGCACCGTACGGGTGGACGGCTGGGCCGTGCCGGGAGCCGGCATCCGGGTCGAGCTGCTGCTGACCGACGGCCCGCGCGAAACCCGGGCCGACGACGATGGGCGCTTCGTCTTCGACGCCGTGCCCAACGGGCTGGCCAAGTTCGCCCTCTACGTGCCGAACGGCGACGAGGTGGCCACCGTGCTCAGCCCGACCATCGAGCTGTAGCCGACCGCTGGTCCGCGATCAGCGCCGTCGAAGGCGGGTGTGGGCCAAGATCAGTACAGGCCGACTTTGGCGTAGACGTCGGCCAACGTCCGGCTCGCGACCGAGCGGGCCCGCTCCGAGCCCGCGGCGAGGATCGTCTCCAGCTCGGTCCGCTCGGCCATCAGCTCGTTGGTCCGCTCGCGGTACGGCGTGGCCACAGCGGTGACCGCGTCAGCCACCGCGCCCTTCAGGTCTCCGTAGCCGCGACCGGCGAACTGCTCGACCAAGATCAACACGTCGACCCCGGTCAGGGCGGCCAGGATCCGCAGCAGGTTGGCGATCCCCGGCTTGTCGACCTCGTCGAAGCTGATCTCGCGACCGGAGTCGGTCACCGCGGACTTGATCTTGCGGATGTTGATCTTGGGCTCGTCGAGCAGCTCGATGATGCCGGTCGGCGACGAGCTCGACTTGCTCATCTTGGCGGTCGGGTTGGCCAGGTCCTGGATCTTGCCGACCGAGGCGATGATGTGCGGCTCCGGCACCACGAAGGTCGGCCCGAACCGGAAGTTGAACCGGGTGGCCAGGTCGCGGGTCAGCTCGAGGTGCTGGCGCTGGTCCTCACCCACCGGCACCTGGTCGGTCTGGTAGAGCAGGATGTCGGCCGCCATCAGCACCGGATAGGTGAACAGGCCGACACTGGTGTTCTCGGCTCCCAGCTTGGCCGCCTTGTCCTTGAACTGGGTCATCCGCTGCGCCTGGCCGAACCCGGTCAGGCAACCCAGGATCCAGCTCAGCTGGGTGTGCTCGGGCACGTGGGACTGGATGAAGATCGTCGCCTTGGCCGGGTCGATCCCCGCGGCCACCAGCTGAGCAGCACTGCGCAGGGTCCGTTCGCGCAGTGCGGCAGGATCCTGCTCCACGGTCAGCGCGTGCAGGTCGGCGATGCCGTAGAACGCGTCGTGCGAGTCCTGCAGCGGCACCCACTGACGCAGCGCCCCCAGGTAGTTGCCGAGGTGCAGCGAGTCGGCGGTGGGTTGGGCGAGGGAGAGAACTCGAGGTTTGGTGGCAGCCTGCGACGACATGCGCGTCATTGTTCCATGATCGCCGAGCCGCTCCCGCGGGGTTTTCAGGCGTGGTCGGGCGTCGGGGAGAAGTCGCCACCGTCCAGCCGGCGGACCAGGAAGGTCGCTGCGCGCCGACCGTCCAGCTCGGTCACGGTGAGCTCGAGCTGGGCATCGTCGGCGTCCTCGGACGCATCGCGCACCCCCACGTCGGCCGTGACCGTGTCGCCGACCTCGGGCAGCTGACCGAGCTGGGCCATGAAGTAGCCGGCCAGGGTGTCGTAGGGACCCTCGGGCAACAGCAGGCCGGTCTTCTCGTCGAACTCGTCCAGGGTGGTCAGACCGTCGATGAGCAGGTCGCCGCGCAGGCTGATCCGCTCCTCGACGACCACGTCGTACTCGTCGGTGATGTCGCCGACCAGCTCCTCGACCAGGTCCTCCATGGTGACGATTCCGGCGGTGCCGCCGTACTCGTCGAGCACGATGGCCAGGTGCGAGCGGGCCCGCCGCATGTCGCTGAGCGCCCGCAGCACCCGTACGGTGTCCGGCAGCGACAGCACCGGTCGAGCCACCTCCGACACCGGGGTCGTCCGGGTGCTGACCTCGGGGTCCAGCAGGTCGCGGACGTGCACGAAGCCGATGATGTCGTCGGCCGACTCCCCCATCACCGGGTAACGCGAGTGCGGCGCCTTCAGCAGCTCGCGGACCGCCTTGTGCGCCGGCATCTCCCCGGGCAGGAAGTCCACCTCGGTGCGTGGCACCATCACCTCACGGAGCCCGCGCTCGCCCGCGGCGAAGACGTCGTCCACGATCCGTCGCTCCTCGTCCCCCAGCGTCGTCGAACCGCTGACCAGGGCCCGGATCTCCTCGTCGCTGACCTCTTCACGACCGGCCGACGGGTCGCCGCCCAGGATCCGGACGACCACGTTGGTGGACGCGCCCAGGAACCAGATGATCGGCCGGGCGAACCACGCGATCCGGTCGACCAGCGGTGCCAGCAGCAACGCGATGCCCTCGGATCGCTGCAGGGCAAGGCGTTTCGCGGCCAGCTCGCCGAGCACGATCGAGGCGTAGGAGATGGCGATCGTGATCAACACCAGCGAGAGGGTGTCGGAGACCGCCGGACTGAGCCCGGTGCGCTGCACGATCGGGGAAAGATCGTCAGCCAGGGTCGCGGCACCGAAGGCAGCTGACAAGAAGCCGGACAGCGTGACGCCGACCTGCACGGCCGACAGGAAGCGGTTCGGGTTGGCCGTCAGCTTGGCGACGGTCTGGCCGCGCTTCCCGCGATGCGCCAGCTGCTTGATCTGGCTGTCGCGCAGGGAGACCAGAGCCATCTCGGCGCTGGCGAAGACCCCGCCGACGACGATGAACAACAAGATCAACAAAATGTTGGTGACGACGCCGCTCATGGGCGGGACAGCCTTTCCCAGGTCAACCGATGACGGGGCCGGACTCCGTGGGAGTCCCCCGGTCTATGGACGTCGGCGTCGTCGTCGGTGCCGCGGTGAAGCTCGTCGGGGGCCGGCGCCGGTGGTTCGACGACCTTCTCCGAGCAGGCCGGGGCCAGGTCACTCGCCTGGATCGCCTGCGGCCGGTTCACGGGAGTCAGCCTAATTGAGACGGGCGGGGCCTGGCGAACCCGACGAGCTGACGAATCAGGTTGCCCGAGGTGGTCGATCGCGTTTGGATGGCGGGGTGGTCGAGAACGCGCAGCCGACGAGCCCGATGGCCCGGGCGTTCCCCGACGGCGTGCCGATCCTGGTGGATCTGGGGGCCGGCGTGACGCTGCGGGCCCACGAGACGAACGATGTCGCGGGCATCGTCGAAGCGTGCAACGATCCCGACGTGGTGCGCTGGACCACGGTCCCCACGCCGCCCGGCGGCTACGCCCGCAGCGACGCGGAGGAGTTCCTCGAGCTGGTCGCCCAGGGCTGGACCAGTGGCGAGGCGCTCAACTGGGTGGTCGAGGTGGCGCGCGACGGGCAGCCGCAGTTCGCCGGCGGAGTCACCCTGACTGCTCGTGGGGACGGCGAGGTGGAGCTCGGGTTTCTGCTGCACCCGGCGGCTCGGGGTCGAGGCGTGATGTCGTCCGCGGTCCGGCTGGTTCGTGACTACGCGTTCGACGTGTTGGGCGTGGAGGTCATCCGGTGGCGGGCGGTGGTCGGCAACTGGGGCTCCCGCCGGGTGGCGGCCGCCGCCGGCTTCGTGTTCGACGGGACCGTGCGGCGCACCCTGGTCCATCGCGGCTCCCGGCTCGACGGGTGGGTGGCCACGATCACCCGCGACGACCCGCGGACGCCGCTCAGCTGGCTCCCTCAACCCGTGCTGAGCGGTGGCGACCTCACCTTGCGGCCGTTCGCCGAGCCTGACGCCGACCGGATCGTGGAAGCCTGCGCCGACCCGCGGACCCGGCACTTCCTGGTGTCCATGCCGCAGCCGTACGGGCGCGCGGACGCCCTGGACTTCATCGAGCACACCCACGAGCTGCTCGCTCGCCGGGCCGGACTGGTCTGGTGCATCGCCGATCCGCAGGACCGCTGCGTCGGCTCGATCAGCCTGGAGGGCCTCGGTGGCTACTCCCGGCGGGCCGAGATCGGATACTGGGCCCACCCGGAGGCTCGCGGCCGGGGGCTGGTGACCGCCGCGGCCCGGCTGGTCACGGCGTACGCGGAAGAGACAGACCTTGTCGACTCGATCGTGATCCGGTGCGCAGCCGGCAACCTGGCCTCGCGTCAGGTCGCCATCGCCGCGGGCTACGCCCAGGCCGGTGTGCTGCCCGCGTGTGAGCCGCTGGCCGACGGTGAGCTGGCCGATCTGGTGATCTACTCCCGGCCGTAAGATTGGTCACACACCGGACCCCAGGGATAACTTCGAGACCCAGCCGTTACCGCACTTGTGCGAAAATCTCCGCGTGACTTTACGGATGAGTGTGATCGGCACCAACTACCTGGGCGCGACCCATGCGGCCGGCATGGCGGAGTTCGGCCACCAGGTCATCGGCGTCGACATCGACGTCGACCGGGTCAAGACACTCAACGCCGGGCAGTCCCACATCTTCGAGGTCGGCCTGGAACCGCTGCTGGAAAAGCACACCTCGTCGGGTCGGCTTCGCTTCACCACCGATTATGCCGAGATCGCCGACTGGGCCGACGTCCACTTCCTGGCCCTGGGCACGCCGTCCGGCCCCGGCGGCGCAGCCGACCTCTCCCAGCTGCACTCGGCCATCGACTCGCTGGCCCCGCTGCTGACCGAACCGTGCCTGGTCGTCGGCAAGTCGACCGTGCCGGTGGGCACCGCCTTGGCCCTCGAGGAGCGGCTGCGCTCGCAGGCCCCGGCGGGCAACCAGATCGAGATCGCGTGGAACCCTGAGTTCCTCCGCGAGGCGTACGCCGTGGAAGACACCTTGCGTCCGGACCGACTGGTCTTCGGCACCCACTCCGACCACGCCCTCGAGGTGCTGGAGGAGATCTACTCGATCCCGATCACCGACCGGACTCCGGTCGTGCGCTGCGACATCGCGACCGCCGAGCTGATCAAGGTCGCGGCCAACTCGTTCCTGGCCACCAAGATCAGCTTCATCAACGCCATGGCCCAGATGTGCCAGGCCGCCGGCGGGGACGTCACCCTGCTGGCCGACGCGATCGGCTTCGACAAGCGGATCGGCCGCGAGTTCCTCAATGCCGGCCTCGGGTTCGGCGGTGGCTGCCTGCCGAAGGACATCAAGGCGCTGGCCGTACGCGCCGACGAGCTCGGTGTGCACGTGCTGTCGGACTTCATCCACGCCGTCGAGGCGATCAACGACGGACAGCGCACCGAGCTGGCCGAGCTGGCCATCGACCAAGCCGGCGGCGACGTGACCGGCAAGCGGATCGCCGTCCTCGGGGCGGCCTTCAAGCCCGGCACCGACGACACCCGCAACTCTCCCGCGCTGACCGTGGCTGACCAGCTGCACGCGCGCGGCGCTGACGTACGGATCTATGATCCCCAGGCCCGGCTGCCACCCCGCGAGGGATTCACCCAGGTCGCCAGCGTCGACCAGGCTGTCCTCGGGGCCGAGATCGTGCTGCACCTGACCGAGTGGCCCGAGTTCCGCCAGCTCGACCCGGAGCGGCTCGGCGGGCTCGTGAAGACCAAGATCATCATCGACGGACGGCTCAAGCTGCACGCCCCCACCTGGCGCAATGCCGGCTGGAAGCTGGTCCAGATCGGCCGCTCCGCCTCACTGTGACCGCAGGGAACAAAACCAGCACCACCTGACGTTCGCGTAGATAGACGATCTATGTGAATTGAGGAGAGTGTCTGTGATGCCTTCGACCACCCGGGACCGCGCCGACTTCTGGTTCGATCCCCTCTGTCCGTTCTGCTGGATCACGTCGCGCTGGATCCTCGAGGTCGAGAAGGTCCGCGACATCGACGTGAACTTCCACGTGATGAGCCTCGGCGTCCTCAACGAGGACACCGACATCTCCGACGAGTACCGGAAGCTCCTCAAGAACTCGTGGGGGAACGTGCGGGTGGCCATCGCTGCCGCGCAGTTCAAGGGCGATGAGATCCTGTCCCCGCTCTACACCGCCATGGGCACCCGAATCCACAACCAGGGCAACAAGGACTACCCGGTGGTGATCGCCGAGTCCCTGGACGAGCTGGGCCTGCCCAGCGAGCTGGCCGACGCCGCCGACTCGACCGAGTACGACGAGGCGCTGCGGGCCAGCCACCACGCCGGGATGGACAAGGTCGGCAAGGGTGTCGGCACCCCCACCATCCACGTCAACGACGTCGCGTTCTTCGGGCCGGTGATCACCAGGATCCCCCGCGGCGAGGAAGCCGGCCGGCTCTGGGACGCCACCGTGACCCTGGCCAGCTATCCCTACTTCTTCGAGATCAAGCGCGAGCGGACCGACGAGCTGCACTTCGACTGAGCCGGGCCCACCCCGTTCCCTGAGCCTGTCGAAGGGCCACCCGGGATTACAGTCGGGTCATGCCCCTGACCCCCGGTGTCGCGACTGTGCCCGTACCGGGCGGCCGATTGACCTACGAGGTCGGAGCCGGTCGCACCGAACCTGTCCTCGCCGTGCACGGCATCAGCAGTCAGCGCCGTCTCTGGGACTGGCTTCGGGCGGTGGCCCCCGAGCTCACCCTGGTCGCCCCTGACCTGCGCGGCCGAGGAGACAGCGTGTCGGTCGAAGGCCGTTCCTCGCTGGCCCGGCACGCCGACGACCTCAGCTTGCTGCTCGACCACCTCGAGCTCGATGCCGTCCACCTGTGCGGCATGTCGATGGGCGCGTTCGTCGGCGTGCAGCTGGCCGCCCGTCAACCCGATCGGGTCAAGAGCCTCATCCTGGTCGACGGCGGATTCCCGATGGCCGCGCCGCCCGGGCTGACCCGCGAGCTGGTGCCGGTGGTCTTCGCCGACCGGCTGGACCGGCTGGCCCGCTCGTGGGACAGCTTGGCGGACTATCTCGCCTTCTTCGTCGCCCATACCGCTCCCCTGCTGGATCCGAGCGATCCCCTGCTGCACGACTACCTGGCCCACGACCTCCATCAGGGACGCATCCGGTTGTCCGGTGCGGCAGTGGTCGCCGATGCCGAGGACGTCTACTTCGGCGACAACCCCTGGGCATCGCTCCAGGCGCCGGTCCGCTTCCTGACCGCCGCCTGGAGCCAAGGCGCCGGCAGCCCACCGGCCTACCCACCGGAGGCGGTGGCCCGGTACGCCGCCAAGACGGTGAGCGTGCGCCGGATCGAGCAGGTCGACCATGCGGGCACCATCATGACCCGTCCAGGCGCGGCCGCCACCGCGTCGATGATCAGACAGGCCCTCGGATGACCGATCCCGTACGTGAGCTCGCCCCGGTCCGCACCCCGGATGGGCGCAGCCTGCAGCTCTGCGAGGTCGGCGCGCCGGACGGCGAGGTCGCCTTCTACCTGCACGGCACCGGCAGCTCCCGGCTCGAGGTCGCTCTTTACGCCGACGCCGCTCACCGCCACGGCATACGTCTGGTGGCCTGGAACCGGCCGGGGACCGGTGGCTCGACCTTCCAGGCTGAGCGGCGGCTCCTCGACGTGGTGGCCGACACCCGTACGGTCGCCGAGGCGGTCGGAGCCGAGCGACCGGTGGTCATCGGCTTGTCCGGTGGCGGTTGTCACGTGCTCGCCCTGGCCAGCGCCGCACCCGAGGTCGTACGCGCCGCCGTCGCCGTCAACCCCGGCCCGCCGGCCGACGATGCCGTGCTGGCCGAGGCCGCACCGATGTTCCGGTTCTTGATCAAGACGGCCCGGGACCGGCCGCGGCGGTTCGAACGGATCACCAAGGGCATGGAGGGCGAGCCGGGTTGGCTCGGACGAGCCCTGCAGCGCCGGTCGTTGGACCCGCGCGACCTGGCCCTGATGGCCGACCCGTTGGCGAAGCCGCTGTTCGACGCGTCGTCGGCCGAGGGTCGGCAGCAGGACCGCGCCTACACCCGGGAGGCCCTGATGATCTGGGGTCAACCCTGGGGTGTCGACCTCGAGCGGTTCGCCATCCCGCTGCACGTCTTCGCCGGCCGCAACGACCCGTTCATGACGTTCGCGCTACGCCTCGGGCGGGCCGGAGCCGACCTGCACTGGTTCGACGGCGGGCACATCTCAGGCTTCGCCGCGCCGGTGGTCGAGGAGGTCATGGCCCTCACCGCGACCTGCTGACCACCCCCGTCGCGGTCAGTCGGACGCGATAACGTGCAGAGCGTGACGGACACCGACCTCGACGAGACCCGCGGCAACTCGGGCACCATCATCTATACCCGCACCGACGAGGCGCCCGCGTTGGCGACCTACTCGCTGCTGCCGATCATCCAGGCTTTCGCCTCGACCGCCGGCGTCACCGTGGAGACGCGCGACATCTCCTTGTCCGGGCGCATCATCGCCTTGTTCCCCGAGCGGTTGAGCCCAGAGCTGCGGGTCAACGACGCGCTGGCCGAGCTCGGTGCGCTGGCCAAGACGCCCGAGGCGAACATCATCAAGCTGCCCAACATCTCAGCCTCGGTGCCCCAGCTCAAGGCGGCCATCGCCGAGCTCCAGGGCCAGGGGTACGACCTGCCGGACTATCCCGACAACCCCGCCACCGAGGACGAGAGGGACGCCCGGGCCCGCTACGACAAGGTCAAGGGCAGCGCCGTCAACCCGGTGCTGCGGGAGGGCAACTCCGATCGTCGAGCCCCGGCGTCAGTGAAGCAGTACGCCCGCAGCCACCCCCACTCGATGGGCGCCTGGTCACCGGACTCCAAGACCAACGTCGCGCACATGAGCGCTGACGACTTCCGCTCCTCGGAGACCTCAGCCGTCATCGAGGCCGCCGGCTCGCTGCGGATCGAGCTGGTCGGCGACGACGGCTCGACGACCGTGCTGAAGGAATCGGTGCCCGTGCTCGCCGGTGAGGTGGTCGACGCCACCGCCATGCACGTCGCCGCGCTGCAGGAGTTCCTGACCGCTCAGATCGCTCGGGCCAAAGCCGATGGCGTGCTGTTCTCGGTGCACCTGAAGGCCACCATGATGAAGGTCTCCGACCCGATCATCTTCGGCCACGTCGTACGCGCGTTCCTGCCCGAGGTCTTCGCCACCTACGGCGAGACGCTGACCGCGGCCGGCCTGAGCCCCAACAACGGCCTGGCCGCCATCTTGTCGGGCATCTCGACGCTGACCGAGGGGGCCGAGATCAAGGCGGCCATCGACCAGGCCCTGCTCGAGGGCCCGGAGCTGGCGATGGTCGACTCCAACCGCGGTATCACCAACCTGCACGTGCCCAGCGATGTGATCGTGGACGCCTCCATGCCGGCCATGATCCGCACCTCCGGCCACATGTGGGGACCCGACGGCAACGAGGCCGACACCCTCGCCGTCATCCCCGACTCCTCCTACGCCGGCATCTACCAGGTGGTCATCGACGACTGCCGGGCCCACGGCGCGTACGACCCGACGACGATGGGCTCGGTGCCCAACGTCGGGCTGATGGCCCAGGCAGCCGAGGAGTACGGCTCGCACGACAAGACCTTCGAGGTGCCGAGCGCCGGCACCGTACGGGTGGTGGACGAGTCCGGCGCCGCGGTGCTGGAGACACCAGTGGCGGCCGGGGACATCTGGCGGATGTGCCAGACCAAGGACGCCCCGATCCAGGACTGGGTGAAGCTCGCGGTCACCCGGGCCCGGGCCAGCGGCACGCCGGCGGTGTTCTGGCTCGACTCGGGCCGAGCCCACGACGCCAACCTGATCGCCAAGGTCAACGCCTACCTGCCCGAGCACGACACGTCGGGGCTGGACATCCAGATCCTGGCGCCGGAGGAGGCGATCGCCTTTTCGCTCGAGCGGATCCGCCGCGGTGAGGACACCATCTCGGTGACCGGCAACGTGCTGCGGGACTACCTGACCGACCTGTTCCCGATCCTCGAGCTCGGCACCTCGGCCAAGATGTTGTCAGTGGTGCCCCTGATCAACGGGGGCGGCCTGTTCGAGACCGGGGCCGGCGGGTCGGCGCCCAAGCACGTGCAGCAGCTGATCAAGGAGAACTACCTGCGCTGGGACAGCCTGGGTGAGTTCTTGGCCCTGGCCGTCAGCCTGGAGCACCTGGCGACCACGACCGGCAACGCGCCGGCCCAGGTGCTCGCCGACACGCTCGACCGGGCGACCGGCACCTTCCTCAACGAGGACAAGTCCCCGACCCGGCGACTGGGTGGCATCGACAACCGCGGCAGCCACTTCTACCTGGCCCTCTACTGGGCTCAGGAGCTGGCCGCGCAGACCGACGACCCTGACGCTCGCGTCGGCCTTTCGCGACGTCGCCGAACGGCTGACCTCCGAGGAGGCCACGATCAATGCCGAGCTGCTCGCCGTCCAGGGCCAGCCCGCTGACATCGGGGGCTACTACCGCCCCGACGACGCGCTGGCCACTGCGGTGATGACGCCGTCGGCGACCCTGAACGCAACGCTGGCCAGCCTCAGCTGACGATCGCGTCCACCCGCTGCTGCGGCCGCTGGCGGTCGGCGTAGGCCTGCTCGTTCGGCCACCAGTCGTCGCGCCAGCGGTCGAGCAGCGCCGGCTCGTCACGCTCCAGGATCCGTCGGCGGCGGACGTCCTCCGGCTCGTCGACCCACAGCGTGAGGTCCCACGGCACCGGCACCCGGTCGTCGGTCGAGGAGACACCCTCCACGACGACCGGACCGCCGGGCGTCACCTCGACCCAGCCGAGCGGCGCCTGGGCCACCAGGTCCCACGCCTGATAGCGGGCGGTCCGCCCGGCGAGCAACGGCGACAGGACCTGGTGGCGGAACAGCGCCCGGTCCCAGCCCCGTACGCCGTCGCGACCGAAGTCGTCGATGTGCACGACCGTCGACCCGGGCAACCGGTCAGCGATCTTCGCGGCCAACGTGGTCTTGCCCGCGGCCCCGAAGCCGTCCACCCCGACCCAGCGCGTCCCCGTTCGCCCGGCCAATCGGGAGACCACCCAGTCCGGGGCAGCCGCCCGGCTCATCCGCACGACCACCTGCCCTCCCGCCGTCGTCTGGTCGGACCTTGCTAGCGTCAGCCTACGAACACCCGCATCGGTCTCTGCCGGTCAGCCTCGGGCGGCGGGGGTTCCCAGCGCAGCCCGTCAAAGGAGTCGTACGTGAGCACACCCGTCAAGGTCGCCGTCACCGGTGCCGCCGGACAGATCTGTTACAGCCTGCTCTTCCGGATCGCCAGCGGGTCGCTGCTCGGCCCCAACCAGCCGATCGAGCTGCGGCTGCTCGAGATCACCCCGGCGCTCAAGGCGCTGGAGGGTGTGGTGATGGAGCTCGACGACTGCGCCTTCCCGCTGCTGAGCAAGGTCGAGATCGGCGACGACGCCAACCGGGTCTTCGACGGGGTCAACCTCGCCTGCCTGGTCGGCGCCCGCCCGCGGTCCAAGGGGATGGAGCGAGGTGACCTGCTCGAGGCCAACGGCGCGATCTTCAAGCCGCAGGGCCGAGCGCTCAACGACCACGCGGCCGACGACGTCAAGGTGTTGATCACCGGCAACCCGGCCAACACCAACGCCTTGATCGCCATGAGCAACGCGCCGGACATCCCCCGTGAGCGCTTCAACGCCTTGACCCGGCTGGACCACAACCGGGCGATCGCCCAGCTGGCCGCCAAGACCGGGGTGGCGGTCACCGACATCAGCCACATGACGATCTGGGGCAACCACTCCGCCACCCAGTATCCGGACCTGTTCCACGCCGAGGTCAACGGCCAGAACGCGGCCGAGCTGGTCAACGACCAGGAATGGTTGGAGTCGACCTTCCTGCCGACGGTGCAGCAGCGCGGTGCGGCGATCATCGAGGCCCGCGGCGCGAGCTCGGCGGCCAGTGCGGCCAACGCCACCGTCGACCACATGCGCGACTGGGTGCTCGGCACGACCGAGGGCGACTGGGTCTCGATGTCCGTCCCGTCCGACGGCTCCTACGGCGTGCCCGAGGGCATCATCTCGTCCTTCCCGTGCACCGTGACCGCAGGGGAGTACTCGATCGTCCAAGGCCTCGAAATCGACGACTTCTCGCGCGGCAAGATCGACGCCAGCGTGGCCGAGCTGGTCGAGGAGCGGGACGCGGTCACCGGGCTCGGCCTGATCTGAAACCGGCACGACCACCCGGCGTGGGTGGTGATGATCACGATCGGGTCCCTGAGCCGCGCAAAATGGAAAACGACCCTCGCGGTAGGTCACACTTGTCGGCATGACTGACAACCGACCTGGTGACGGCTCACGATCGGGCTGGGACGACGCCCCCTGGCAGTCGAGCCTGTCCGACAGCAGCCTGGCCAAGCCGACCCCGTCCACGGAGCCGCCGAGCCCGTTCAGCCGGGAGGGATCCGACCCCGACGACGCCCTCGGTGCCCAGTCTCCGGCCTCACCGCCCGCTCCCCCGGCTTCGGCCCCCTCCGCCCCGGCCGCCGACCCGTGGCCGTCCTACCCGCCCTCGGCCTCCCAGCCGGACCCAGCCCCGTACGGTTCGGCGCCGGCCAACCCGTACGGCCAGCCGAGCGCCAACCCGTACGGCCAGCCGAGCGCCAACCCGTACGGCCAGCCGAGCGCGAACCCGGCTCCGCAACCACCGGCGCCGGGTTTCGATCCCCAGCCGACCGCCCCGTACCCCCAGAGCTCGGCCAACCCCCAGCAGGGCTACCAGCCTCCGCCGACCGCCTCGTTCGGTGACCAGGGCTACGGCAGCCAGGACCCGGGCTACGGCGACCAGACCTATGGCGACCAGGGCTACGGTCAGCCGGCCGCAGGCTACGGCACCAACCCGTACGAGGTTGCGCCCTACCAGCCCAGCTATGGCGGCTACAGCCCGTACGGTGTGGCGCCGATCCAACACCCGAAGGCCACCCCGGCGTTGATCTGCGGCATCATCGGACTGGTTCTCGGCCTGTCCTGTGGTGTCGGCGGCCTGGTCGGCATCGCCGGCATCGTCCTCGGCGGCCGGGCCCGCAAGGAGATCGACGCGGACCCCCAGCGCTACACCGGTCGCGGCATGGCCAGCGCGGGCTGGGGCCTGGGCATCGCCAGCCTCGTCGTGCTGGTCGGCTGGGTCGTCATCTTCACCATCGTCGCCGCGACCACCTAGGGTCCCCGACCACATCTCCGTTCGACCGCCAGCCGATCCGCGATCGGCTCCTGATGAGGAATAATGATCGGCATGAGCAACCCGTACGAGCAGTACCCCGCCGGAAACCAGCCGTCCCCGTACAACCAGCCGTACGGCGTCGCACCGCAGGAGCACCCGCAGGGCACGGTCGTGCTGATCCTGGGCATCTTGGGCTTCGTCGTCGGCGTGACCGCCCCGTTCGCGTGGTACATGGGCAGCAAGGCGCTCAAGGAAGTCAGAGCGAGTGGGGTGCACTACTCCAACGAGCAGTTCCTGAGCATCGGCCGCATCCTCGGCATCATCATCACGCTGCTCTACGGCCTGTTCATCATCGGCGTCATCTTGTTCGCGATCATCGCGGTCGTCGCTGCCGGCTCGCAGTAGCACCGCGCCGGTGCCCGCCGCATCGGAGACCGCGACCGCTGACCTGGTCGGCCTCCGTCGGCGGTTGCACCGTAACGCCGAGCAGGGCCTGACTCTGCCGAAGACCCAGGCCATCGTGCTGGAGGCGATCGCCGACCTCGGTCTCGAGGTCACGACCGGCCGCGACACCACGTCGGTGGTCGCGGTGCTCCGTGGTGGTCGGCGCGGATCCGGCGCCCCCGCCGTGCTGCTCCGTGGGGACATGGACGCGCTGCCGCTGACCGAGCTGACGGGCAGCGACTTCGCCGCCCCGGATGGGGTCATGCACGCCTGTGGTCACGACCTGCACACCGCCGGCCTGGTGGGTGCGGCCCACCTGCTCAGCCGGCGGCGGTCCGAGCTGGCCGGGGATGTGGTCTTCATGTTCCAACCCGGCGAGGAGGGTTACGACGGGGCCGCCGTGATGATCGCCGAGGGTGTGCTGGACGCGGCCGGCCGGCGGGTCGCCGCCGCGTACGGGATCCACGTGCTGGCCAACACCTTGCCCCGCGGGGTGTTCGCCACCCGCCCGGGCCCGCTGATGGCGGCCTCGTCGGGCCTGTTCGTCACGGTCCGGGGCGCCGGCGGGCACGCGTCGCGGCCGCACGCCGGGGCCGACCCGATCGCCGTGGCCGCCGAGATGGTCACCGCGCTGCAGACCATGGTCACCCGCCAGTTCGACATCTTCGACCCGGTGGTCCTCACCGTGGGCCTGTTCCACGCCGGCACCCGTCGCAACATCATCCCCGAGACCGCTCACTTCGAGGCGACCGTCCGGACCCTCAGCCCGACCGCTCAGGCTGTGATGCGTACGGCGTCGGTTCGGCTCTGCCGCCAGCTCGCCGCCGCCCACGGTGTGAGCGCCGAGGTCACCTTCGACGACGAGTACCCGGTGACCACCAACGCACCCGACCGGGCCGCCTTCGCGCTGCAGGTGGCGGCCGAGGTCTTCGGTAGCGAACGCTCCGTCGTCCTGCCTCATCCGATGATGGGGTCCGAGGACTTCTCCCGGGTGCTCGCCGAGGTGCCCGGCGCCTTCGTGTTCTTGGGAGCGAGCCCGGCGGTGGACTTCGAGCACGCACCGGGCAACCACTCGCCGTACGCGCAGTTCGACGGAACGGTCGTCGCCGACGCCGCGCTGCTGCTGGCCGAGCTCGCTGCTCGCGAGCTCGATCGGCTGGCCTCGGCCTAACGCCCCTCGGGCACCACGATGGCCAGCGCGACGATGGCGGCACCGGCCAGCGCGAGCACACAGACGTCGAAAGCCTTGCTGCGGACCTGGAGCAGACCGGCGTCCCGGTTGGGCAAGGCCAGCCGCTCGACCGCGCCGACCCCGAGCGAAGCTCCGATGATCAGCGCTCCCAACCGCCAGGTCGAGTCGCCCACGAACGCGATCACCATCCCGGCCAACACGCCGCCGACGATGATCAGCAGCGGCCATGGCCTCATCGAGCGCACAGCCGGGCTCGCCTCGTGGCGGGGCATCGCGGACGCTCTCAGCCGGCCAGACGCTCGGCGCGTTCGACCACGTTGCTGAGCAGCATGGCCCGGGTCATCGGGCCGACCCCGCCGGGAACCGGCGCCACCCAGGCCGCGACCTCGCGCACGCTGGGGTCGAGGTCGCCGACCAGACCCTCGGCCGTGCGCGTGATGCCCACGTCGACGCAGACCGCACCCGGCTTGATCATGTCGGCGGTCACCAGCCCGGGCCGACCCGCCGCTGCGATCACGATGTCGGCGGTCCGGGTGTGGGCGGCGACGTCGACCGTGCCGGTGTGGCACAGGGTCACGGTGGCGTTCTCGCTCTTGCGGGTCAGCAGCAGCCCGAGGGGACGACCCACCGTGGTGCCGCGGCCGATGACGCAGACCTCGGCTCCGCCGAGCTGGATGCCGTTGCGGCGGAGCAGCTCGACGATGCCGCGCGGGGTGCACGGCAGCGGGCCGGGCTCGCCGAGGACCAGCCGCCCGAGGTTGCTCGGGTGCAGGCCGTCGGCATCCTTGTCCGGGTCGACCAGGCCCAGCGCCCAGTTGTCGTCCAGGCTTCCCGGCAACGGCAGCTGCACGATGTAGCCGGTGCAGGCCGGGTCGGCGTTCAGCTCCTTGATCGTCTGCTCGAGCTCGGCGGCGGAGGTCGAGGCGGGCAGCTCGACCTGCAGCGAGGCGATCCCTACCTGGGCGCAGTCGCGGTGCTTGCCGGCCACGTAGGAGTGGCTGCCCGGGTCGTCGCCCACCAGCACCGTGCCCAGCCCCGGCACGATGCCGCGCTCGGCCAGTGCGGCCACGCGTTCTTTCAGCTCGGCCTTGATCGTCGCGGCCAGCGCCCTGCCGTCCAGGATCTGTGCGGTCATCGGTTCACTCCAGAGTTGATCATGGGTCGGTCGACGGGACCAGTCAGTGGAAGAAGTGTCGCGCGCCGGTGAAGTACATGGTGCCTCCGGCCTCGGTGACCGCCGCGATCACCGAGTCGTCACGGACGGAACCGCCCGGTTGGACGATCGCCGACACCCCGGCCTGCAGCAGGATCTTAGGGCCGTCGTCGAACGGGAAGAAGGCGTCGGAGGCCGCCACCGCCCCGCTCGCCCGGTCGCCGGCGCGCTCGACTGCGAGTCGGCAGGAGTCCACTCGGTTGACCTGACCCATGCCCACCCCGACCGAGGCCCCGCCGTGGGCGAGCAGGATCGCGTTCGACTTGACGGCGCGGCAGGCCCGCCAGGCGAACTCGAGATCGGCCAGGGTTGCGGCCGAGGCCGGTTCGCCGGCGACCAGCTGCCAGTTGACCGCCAGGTCGTGGTCCTGGTCGGCGACGTCGATGGCCTGCATCAACATGCCACCGGCGATCCGCCGGGTCTCCACACCCCCGCGCGGATAGTCGACCACGAGGATCCGGATGTTCTTCTTGGCGGTCAGCACCTCGATCGCCTCGTCGTCGAAGGCGGGGGCCGCGATCACCTCGGTGAACACCTCGGCGACCTGACGGGCCATCTCCACCGTGACCGGTCGGTTGGCCGCGATCACGCCGCCGTAGGCCGACACCGGGTCGCAGGCGTGCGCCTGGCGGTGGGCCGCGGCGATGTCGTGGCCGACGGCGATCCCGCACGGGTTCGCGTGCTTGATGATCGCCACGGCCGCCGCGTCGAAGTCACCGGCGGCCCGGCACGCGGCGTCGGCATCGACGTAGTTGTTGTACGACATCTCCTTGCCGTGCAGCTGGGTCGCCCCGGCCAGGCCGGGCTGGCCGAAGCCGTTGCGGTAGAGCGCCGCCCGCTGGTGCGGGTTCTCGCCGTAGCGCAGCACCGCCGACTTCTCCCAGCTCCCGCCGACCCAGGCCGGGAACCCCGAGCCCTCGCTGGTGTCGGTGAGCACCGAGCCCATCCAGCTGGCCACGGCCACGTCGTAGTCGGCGGTGTGCCGGAACGCGGCTGCCGCCAGCTGCTGACGCTGGGCCAGGGTGAACCCGCCCTCGGCGAGCGCCGCGTGCAGCTCGGCGTACTGGCTCGGCGAGGTGAGCACGGCCACCGACGGATGGTTCTTCGCCGCCCCCCGGACCATCGAGGGGCCACCGATGTCGATCTGCTCGACGCACTCGTCCACCCCGGCCCCGGAGACCACCGTCTCGGTGAACGGGTAGAGGTTGCTGATCAAGACCTCGAACGGGGCGATGCCCAGCTCGGCCAGCTGGTCACGGTGGCTGTCCAGCCGCAGATCGGCGAGCAGCCCGGCGTGCACCCGAGGGTGCAGGGTCTTCACCCGGCCGTCGAGGCACTCGGGAAACCCGGTGAGCTGCTCCACCTGGGTGACCGGCAGACCAGCGGCCGCGATGGCCTTCGCGGTCGACCCGGTCGACACGATCTCCACCCCGGCGCCGACCAGCGCCTCCGCGATCTCGACCAGCTCGGTCTTGTCGTAGACCGACACCAGGGCGCGCCTGATCGGTCGCCGGGTCGCGTCCGCGGTGGTGTCCGCCGCTGCCTGGGTCATGAGTCCCACTGGACCTTTCTGTTGACGACCTGCCACGTCCGGGTGGCGAGGGCATGGGTGGTGCCGACCAGCAGGTCACGTTCGGCGACCTTGATCCGCTCGTGCAGGGTGTCCACGGTGTCATCCTGAGCCACCGGGACCGCCGCCTGGTCCAGGATGACCCCGGTGTCGACGCCGGCGTCGACCAGGAAGACGGTCGCGCCGGTGACCTTGACGCCGTACGCCAGGGCGTCCCGCGGACCGTGCATGCCCGGGAAGGACGGCAACAAGGCGGGGTGGGTGTTGATCATCCGACCGCCGAACCGACCGAGGAACTCCTCGCCGACCAGCTTCATGAAGCCGGCGCTGATCACCAGGTCCGGTTCGTACGCCGCCACCTGCGCAGTCAGCGCGCGGTCCCAGTCGGCCCGGCTCTGACCGGCGGTCAACGGGTGCACGAAGGTGGCCAGTCCGGCCGTCGTGGCCCGGGCCAACCCGGCGACCCCGGCGCGGTCCGAGCCCACGGCGACGATCTGAGCCCCGTACGCCGGATCCGCGCACGCATCGATCAGGGCCTGCAACAAGGTGCCGGTGCCCGAGATCAGCACGACGAGACGGGCGGGCACGGACACGGCCCTCACCCTACCCAGCGGTGATCGGGCCGGCTGGTCGGTGTCTCAGGCGGCTGAGCCGGACGGACCCGGTGCCGCCCGGTCGGGCTCGACCGCGTCGGAGGCCTGCGCTTGGCCGTCCCCGGCCTGGAGGTCGAGGATCTCGGTCGCGGTGCGGTCCGGATCTGGTGCGTCGAGGTCCGTCGGTTCCCCGAGACCGTCCCCGGCCTCCGGCGGGGTGGCCTCGATGACCGATCCGACTGCGGCCCGGCGGCGGAGCAGGCCGAGTAGCAGCCCGGTGATCATGCCGGCCAGGCCCATCGTGGTCACGGCCATCACCAGCAGCGGCAGCAGCCGCGGGCCGAGGTCGGCCAACCGGACGCTGCCGAGGTCGCCGGACACCGCCCAGGCGATCCCGACGAACACCGCCCCACCGAGCACCCCAGCCAGTCCCCCGACCAGGCTCGTCTCGTCGAAGCGGGCCGCCGGTCGAGCGCGGACCACCATCCAGGCCGCCACGATGCCGGCCAGCACCCCGGCGGTCAGCCACCACAGCAGCATCGCGCTGCCTGGGCCGGCGGCCGGCAGAGCGCCGAGGACGGGGATGCCGGGCAGGATGCCGATCTCACTGCCGGCCGGGGCTACCACCGAACCGTTGCCCAGACTGAACCCGGCACCCAGCGCGTACGAGGCAGCCCAGACGCACAGGTTGGGAGCGAAGGCCAGCTGGCCGAGCAGCAGCGCGATCCCACCGGCCACCCCGGGCTGGAGCGCGTCGTGCAACGCGGCAACCCGGTCCTGACGCAGCCACAACCCGACCCCGAGGACGACGGCGCCAGCAGCCAGCAGCACCAGCTGGGTGCCGAGCACGGCGCGGGGCAGCACCCGCGCCCAAGCCGGCCAGTGCCGGGTCAGTGAGTGGCCGAGCACCCGGGTGCTGCCCCACCAGGCGGCCGCGGCGAGCACCGTGATCACGGCCGCCCAGTGCCCGGGCGCCTGCCACGGCTCGCCCCACAGCACGGCCACCACGAGCACGGGCAGCAGGTAGCTGGAGACGAGCACGACACTGAGCACGGCGGGCCCGGTGTCCTGCTCCGGACGCACCTGGCGGGCCGCGACGGCGGCCAGCCGGCTGATCGAGAAGGCCACCAGCGCGGTCGCTCCCCAGGGCACCAGGGTGACCGGAATCGTGCCGACCCGGGCGCTGACCCCGTTACCGAGCAGCCACAGGTCGGTGCCGACGGCCAGGCTGCCGGTCAGCGTGCCCGGCTCTGCCGACAGCCAGCCGAGCACCGCGATGCCGGCCCAGGCGATCCAGCTGGTCACGGCGGCGAGCAGTCCACCGGCCACCGCGGCGACCGGCCAGCCGATCGGCGGACCGGTCGGCGCCTCACTGGCCGACGCCTCGGGACCGGCGAGCCGGGTGGCGCGCAGGCGCAACCCACCCCGCGTACGTCCGGTGCTGTCGGGGCGTCGGGAGTCGGGTCGGTGCGGAGAAAGCAAGGAGGCCATGGCCCCTCCATGCTCGCCCAGGGCTTCACGGCGATCAGCCAGACACGCCCACGGCGAGGTAAAGTCTTGGTTGATCTTCGCCCGGCGGCCAGCCTCGTCGGGCCTTTCCACCTCGCGAGGAGCCCGTTCCCCATGGTCGATGCTGAGCCCGGCAACTATCGGCCCCGGCGCGCCATTCCCGAGTCGGGTCCGGCTCCCGAGCCTCCCAAAGCGCCGCCGGTCGACGACGGCTTCGACGACGACGAGCGCCCCAAACCGCTCTACCGCGACGAGGTCGACGGCGCCGAGACGAGCTCGTCCCCGACCGGGTCGACCAGCGAGGCGGCCGCCCCGACCGGCTCGTCCGGGTCTACGGCGGGACCGTCGAAACCCATCACGTTCACTCCGCGCAAACCCCGTCCGGCGGACGACGACGAAGCCACCACGATCCTCCCTCGGACCGGGTCCTCGCGTCGTCGACCGAGCGAGCTGGACGAGATCGATGACGACGAGCATCGGCCGATTAAATCCAGGACCAGGCTGGCCCTGCTGATCGGTGGCGTCGCCGCCGTTGTCGTCGTCGGCCTGGCCATCGGCTACGCGGTCTCGGGCGTGGGCAACACCCCACAGACGACCCCCAGCCAGTCCGGCTCGGTGACCGCCCCGTCGGGCGACCCGTCCGGCACCGCCGACCCGAACGTGCCCGGCGAGCTGTTGAACGACGGCTCGCTGGTCAGCGCCGCTGACGCCGGCCTGGCGGTCTCGGGCCGTGACTGGAAGATCGTCCAGCCCGGCACCGGTGAGGACGCCCCCCGGGCCGCCTGCTTCGGCACCGAGCCGGTCGAGGGCCAGCCGACCGCTCAGCAGCGGCTGCTGCGGGTGCTCGGCACCACCGGGAAGAACCCACCGGGGCTGCTGCACGAGGCCACGGCGTACGGGTCGCCCGAAGAGGCGGTTCAGGCGTACGCCATCGCCACCAAGACCCTTGGCGGTTGCGCGGTGACCGGCTCCTACATCGTCGAGGGCAAGGCGGTCAGCGGGCTGGGTGACCAGGCGACAGGGGTGGTCATCGCCTCGCTCGACGGCTCGAAGGTCCAACAGCACACCGTGGTGGTGAACCGTACGGGCCGGGTGCTCAACATCGTCGACGTCACCCAGCCGGACAAGGCGGTCAGCGCCACCAACGTGGCCAAGGCCGCCGCTGCGGTCACCGGCCGCGAGTGCGCGACGGCCGGCGGCGCCTGCGTCGCCGGCGTAGCGGTCAAGAACGGTCCACCACCGATCGGTGGGGACGAACCGGGCTTCCTGGCCGCCGGCGACCTGCCGCCTGCGGGCAAGACCCCGATGCCTTGGGGCGCGACGGCCCCGGAGGTGCCCAAAGCCGACTTCACCGGCTCCAACTGCGAGACGGTCAACTGGACCACGCTGTCCACCGTGGCGACCACGTCCCGGGTCTACATCCCCCAGGACTCGGGCACGATCTTCGGTCTGAACCAGGTGGTCGTGACCATGAAGGACAAAGCTGCCGCCACCAAGCTGGTCGACAAGCTCGAGTCCGACATGAAGTCCTGCGCCAAGCGCAAGCTGACCGCCAAGGTGAGCGATCCGAAGAAGGTCTCCAGCGTGGGCGCTCAGAAGACCGCAGTCGAGGGCTACACCGCCGAGGTGTCGCAGAAGACGACCGACGGCACCAAGAAGTACCGGGTGGGCTTCGTCGCCGCCGGCACCAAGGTCGCCTACACGTTCCTGAATCCCCAGGACGGCCTCGACTTCACCGACGACCAGTGGAACACCGTGGCCGTACGGGCCGGCGAGCGGACCACCCAGGTCAACTGAGCGGGCAGACGTCGATCAGGCCCGGCCGAGCGCGACGAAGGCCTTGAGCAGGGCACCCAGCGTCTCGTTGTCGGTGATGGTGCCGTCCGCGATCAGGGCCGACAGCTCGGCGAAGGGCACCGGCCGGCACTCAGAGATGCCTTCGACCACCTGATCGGCGCCGGCGACCGGTCGCAGACCGGTGGCCAGGAAGACCTCGCCGGGTGCATCGGCCACCCCGTTCAGGGAGTGGACCAGACCGAGGTCCAGCCAGTCGTCGGCGGCCAGGCCGGTCTCCTCCCGCAGCTCGCGCTGTGCTGCGGTCAGCAGGTCGTCGGCGTCAGCCCCGCCGGCCGGGATCTCCAGCGAGGGTCGGCCGAGGGCGTAGCGGTCGACGGTCACCATCACGACCTCCCCGTCGTCGGTGACCGGTACCACGAAGACCGCCGGGGACTTGACCTCGACGACTCCGTAGATGCCGTCACTTCCGTCGGGTCGGACGACCTGGTCCTCGCGGACGCGGATCCACGCATTCTCGTACGTGGTCCGCGTGCCGCGGGTGGTCCAGCTCAGAGCGGCGCCGCCCCGGACTAGGCGGAGGTGGCGAGGGAGCGCATGATCTCGCGCATCAGCTCGGCGGTCTCGCTGGGCGTCTTGCCGACCCGGACGCCGGCCGCCTCCAGCGCCTCCTGCTTGGCCGCCGCAGTCCCTGACGATCCGGACACGATCGCGCCGGCGTGGCCCATCGTCTTACCCTCGGGTGCGGTGAACCCGGCGACGTAGCCGACGACCGGCTTGGTCACGTTGGCCTTGATGAACTCGGCGGCCCGCTCCTCGGCGTCGCCCCCGATCTCGCCGATCATCACGATCGCGTCGGTGTCCGGGTCGTCCTGGAAGGCCTGCAGCGCGTCGATGTGGGTGGTTCCGATGACCGGGTCACCGCCGATGCCCACGGCCGAGGAGAAACCGAAGTCCCGCAGCTCGTACATCATCTGATAGGTCAGCGTGCCCGACTTCGAGACCAGACCGACGCGGCCGGCCTGGGTGATGTCGGCCGGGATGATCCCGGCGTTGGCCTGTCCGGGAGAGATCAGCCCGGGGCAGTTCGGCCCGATCAGCCGGGTCTTCGACCCCTGCGACAGGGCGAAGAACTCGGCGGAGTCCTTGACCGGGACACCCTCGGTGATCACCACGGCCAGCGGGATCTCGGCCTCGATGGCTTCCACGACCGCGCCCTTGGTGAACTTGGCCGGCACGAAGATGACGGTGACGTTCGCCCCGGTGGCCTCGACGGCCTCGCCCACCGAGTTGAAGACCGGGACGGAGGCCCCCTCGAACTCGACGACCTGCCCACCCTTCTTGGGGGTGACGCCGCCGACGATGTTGGTGCCCGAGGTCAGCATCCGCTGGGTGTGCTTACGCCCCTCGGAGCCGGTCATGCCCTGGACGATGACCTTGGATTCGGAGTTGAGAAAGATTGCCATGTGTCGTCGTCCCTCTACTTCGCTGCCAGCTCGGCGGCCCGGCGGGCCGCACCGTCCATCGTGTCCACCTGTTCCAGCCCGGCCAGGCCCGCGTCGCTCAAGATCTGTCGACCGAGCTCGGCGTTGTTGCCGTCCAGGCGGACGACCAGCGGTTTGTCGACGTGCTCATCCCGGCTGGCCAGCAGCTCGAAGGCCTGCACGATCCCGTTGGCGACCGCGTCGCAGGCGGTGATGCCGCCGAACACGTTGACGAACACGCTCTTCACCTGGGCGTCACCGAGGATGATCTCGAGGCCGTTGGCCATCACCTCAGCACTCGCGCCGCCGCCGATGTCGAGGAAGTTGGCCGGCTTCGGGCTGCCGGGGAACTCCTCCCCCGCGTACGCCACCACGTCCAGAGTGCTCATCACCAGTCCCGCGCCGTTGCCGATGATGCCGACCGACCCGTCCAGCTTGACGTAGTTGAGGCCCTTCTCCTTGGCCTTGGCCTCCAGCGGGTCCTCGGCGGCCTTGTCGGCGAGCGCCGCGTGGTCCGGGTGCCGGAACTCGGCGTTCTCATCCAGCGACACCTTGCCGTCCAGGGCCACGATCCTGCCGTCCCCGGTCTTCACCAGCGGGTTCACCTCGACCAGCGTGGCGTCCTCTTTCTGGTAGACGTCTCCGAGCAGCTGGATGACCCGGGCGATCTCGGTCGCATCGTCACCCTCGAAGCCGGCCGCAGCCACGATCTCGTCGGCCTTGGCCTGGTCGATGCCCACGTTGGGGTCGACGGCGATCCGGGCCAGGTCGTCCGGGCGCTCCACCGCCAGCGTCTCGATGTCCATGCCGCCCTCTTTGGAGCACATGGCCAGATAGCGGCGGTTGGCTCGGTCGAGCAGCAGGGAGAAGTAGTACTCCTCCGCGATGTCGGCTCCCTCAGCGATCATGATCGTCTTGACCACGTGGCCCTTGATGTCGAGGCCGAGGATCTCCTCGGCGCGAGCCGCTGCCTCGTCCGGGCTCTTCGCGATCTTCACCCCACCGGCCTTGCCACGACCGCCCGTCTTCACCTGGGCCTTGACCACGACGACCGGCGTGCCGAGCTCGGCCGCTGCGGCCTTCGCCTCGTCCGCGGTGGTGGCGGTGATGCCGCGGAGCACGGGGACTCCGTGGGCCTCGAACATGTCGCGCGCCTGGTACTCGTACAGATCCACACTTGCCTCCTGGCTGCGCGAGTGCGCTCGTCGCACTCGCCCGACGTCTAGGGCGCCGCAGACCGAGCGGCAGCCCGGCTCCGGCGAAAGGGTGCACCGCTGGGCACACCACCGCCGAGCCTAGTGGTCGGGCTTCGGACCACCGCTACGGGTGGGCTATTGCCCGTCACCGGGCTCAGGCGGGTGACACCCGACCGACGTTGGCGCGCACCCAAGCAACGATGTCAGCCATCGTGGCCCCCGGGGTGAAGACCTGGGCCACGCCGATCTCGGCCAGCGGCGCCCGGTCGGCGGCCGGGATGATGCCGCCGCCGAAGACCACGATGTCGTCCGCGTCAGCGGCCCGGAGCAGCTCGACCACCTTGGCGAACAAGGTCATGTGGGCGCCCGAGAGCACCGAGAGACCAATCGCGTCGGCATCCTCGGCCAAGGCGGTGGCGACGATCTGGTCGGGGGTCTGGTGCAGGCCGGTGTAGATGACCTCCATGCCCGCGTCACGCAGCGCCCGGGCGACGACCTTGGCCCCGCGGTCATGCCCGTCCAAGCCAGGCTTGGCCACGACGATGCGCAGCGGGCTGCGTGGCGTTGTCTCCTCGTCGGCGTCCACGAAAGCCAGCGTAGTGCGAGGTAATCTTCCTGCGTGCTGCACTCGGCCATCGACGGCTTCTCCCGGCTGACCCGGGAGATCCCCCGGGTTGCGGCCGGTGTGCCCCGGATGGCCTCGGGCGTGGCGGTGGAGGCGGGCTGGCTCGCCGCCCACGTGCTGATGTACCCGCTGGGCTTCCGGGCCGGGCCGCCCGAGCAGCCGTCGCGGAACGACCTCGACGGACTGACGCCGGAGCAGCGGGGACTGGTCCACCACGACGTCGACGCTGCCGGCACCCCGATCCTGCTGGTGCACGGGATCGTGGACAACCACTCCATCTTCACGGTGATGGACCGTGCACTTCGCCGGCGGGGTTTTCGCACCGTCTCCAGCTACGACTACGGCCTGCTGACCCGAGACATCCGCGAGGCCGCCAGGCAGCTGGGCGACGCGATCGAGAAGACCGCGGCCAACACCGGCTACGAGCGGATCCACGTCATCGGCCACAGCCTGGGCGGCCTGATCGCCCGGTACTACGTGCAGCGGCTGGGGGGCGACGCCCAGGTGCACACCCTGGTCACCCTGGGAACGCCACACCACGGCACCCGGCTGGCCCGGGCGGTGCCGCTGTTCCCACTCGTCCGCCAGCTGCGCCCCGGCTCATCGGTGATCCGTGAGCTCGCTGAGCCGGCGCCCGAGTGCCGCACCAGGTTCATCGCCTTCCACAGCGACCTCGACCACCTGATCGTCCCGCACCGCAGCGCCCGGCTCCAGCACCCGGACCTCAACGCCACCAACATCGCCGTCCGTGGCGTGGGTCACATGTCAATGCCCAACAATGGTCGGATCGCCTTCCAGATCGCCGCAGCGTTGCGAGAACTTGACCCCGATGGCACCACGTCAGGCGCCGACCCCGACTAGGATCAGATAGTTCGTCCATGCGCTCACCGGTGCTGTTGAGCTTTTGGTTACCTTTCCGTTATCTTTCTCCAGAGTGCTCGTTTTCTCCCGGCGGCCCAGTCCGATTCGGGGACCGGCTCGACCGGAGGAGGAATCGGACACCTGGTGACGCATCACAGGGCAGTCTTCCCCCTCCCTGGATGCAAGACGAGACCGTGACGCGCGGTCTCGTCGAGTCACGGCACCGAGCTCGCCTGGCGAGCGCGGGCCCGTGGTTCAGCCAGCTACGCGAGGGATGAGGAGTGCAGTTCGTGGCATCGCAGCCGCCGATCCGGGCTCTGCGTCGGGTTATCACGACCGACGCGGGTTCAGACGAGCGCCGAGGGTGGCTCTCGCACGGACTCGCTGCGCTCGCGATCTCGGCCCTTGGGTTGGCGGTGGCCGGATCCGTCGCGTTGACCACCAGCGCCCAGAGCACCACGAACAGCACTGCTGACCGCCCCCAGACCTCGGTCTCGGTCGAGCCGCTCCCGGTCCGCAGCGTGCTGCCGGTGACCACGCCGGACCCGGTCGAGCCCGCACCCGATCCAGCATTGGCTGCGTTCAGCCACCCGGAGCAAGCGGCCTCGAGCCGGAGCACGAGCCTGCAGGCTGCCCTGGTCAAGGAGAAAGCCGCTCAGCGAGCCGAGGACCTGGCCAAGACCGCCGAGGACGTCGCCCGCACCGCTCGGGCGAAGACCAGCGACGCCCGGCAGCAAAACCTGTCCGCGGCTGAAAAGGCCCAGCAGACCGTCGCCGCCCAGATCGCCGCGGCGAACCTGCAACGGGCTGCCGCGGCCCGGGTCGCGGCCACGACCGCGCGCAAGAACGCGGAGTCGACCACCGCGACCACCGCTTCCGCACCAGCACCCGCTGCGGCCACCACCCCGGTCGGCGGCGGCGGTGGCGGCGGTGGCGTCTCGCCCGTCCCGGGTGCGGTGATCGGTGCGCACTTCGGCCAGTACGGCTTGTGGTCGAGGTATCACACCGGTCTCGACTTCCGTGCCTCGTACGGCACCCCCATCCGGGCCGTGAAGGCCGGCGTGGTCCTCTACGCCGGCAACTCCGGCGACTGGGCCGGGAACCACGTGGCCCTCAAGCACGCTGACGGGAAGACGACGATGTCCTCGCACATGTCGTCGATGGCGGTCCGGGCCGGGCAGTCGGTCAGCGCTGGTCAGGTCATCGGCTACGTCGGCCAGACCGGTCGCGCCTTCGGAGCCCACCTGCATTTCGAGCTCTATCCGGCCGGAGTGAAGTACGGCGATGTGTACAAAGCGATCAATCCCCAGCCCTGGTTGCGCGACGAACGGTGTCAAAACCCGTTAGCCCTGGTCAGAGTACGGTTTCGAGACCTGCGTCACATCGGCTGATACCACTTCGGCCACTGGTTCTCCACCGTTTTGGAGCCCCGTTACTCTATCCGTTATTGTTCTCGGCAGAGCCCGCCGCTGAAAGTTCAACTAGTGGTCTCCAGCAGCAGAATCACCGATCCGCTGCCGTGGCCTCGGGGCTTGACCCCGTCGCCGTTCGAGGAGATCCTTAGTGCCCAACTCATCAGATTCGCAGCACGCGCCATGCGCGTCGCGCCCTGATCGAGGACATCAAGGAAGACAAGAAGGGCTGGCTCCAGCACGGCATCGCCGCCCTCGCCGTCTCGCTGCTCGGCCTCGGTGTCGCTGGATCCGTGGTGCTCACCGGCGCCGCCCAGCACACCACCGCCACTGAGCCGAACACGGTCACGCAGGTGTCCACCACCGACCGCGCTGCCACCACCACCAGCCGGGATGCGACCCGCGCCGCCCTGGACCCGGCCAAGGTCAAGAGCCTGGCCGACCAGCGCGCCGAGGAGCTGAGCAAGGCGGACGACGAGGTCGACCAGACGGCCAAGGCCAAGGCGGCGATTGTCCGCGAGAAGGCTCTGGAGTCCGACTCGAAGCTGCGACCAAGCAGGCCAAGGCGCTGGCCAGCGGCCAGACCACCGAGGCCAGCAGCGGGGCCGGCACCGCGACCGAGGTCGACGCCAGCACGGTTGACTCCGGCGGCAAGAGCTGCTTGCCGATCACCGGTGGCTACAGCATCGCCGCCCGCTTCGGCCAGACCGGTTCATGGTCGCGCTACCACACCGGCTTCGACTTCTCGGCCCCCGTCGGCACCCGGCTGCACGCGCCCGCCGCCGGCGTCGTGACCAACGCTGGTATCGGTTCGGCCAGTGGCTGGGCCGGCAACTACGTCGCGATCAAGTACTCCGATGGCACCCAGAGCCTGATGGCCCACATGTCCACCGTGTCGGTGAAGGTCGGCCAGACCGTGTCGGCCTGCCAGCTCGTCGGCGCCGTCGGGATGACCGGGCGTACGTTCGGCCCGCACGTGCACTTCGAGATCTATCCCGCCGGCGTGACCCCGGGCGACGTCTACAAGGCGGTCAACCCGGTCAGCTGGCTGAGTGCCCACGGCCTCAAGCCCTGAGTCGACTCCGACATCGCAGCACACGTCCTCGAGCCCATCCGGGCTCGGGGACGTTGCCGTTGGTCAGAGCTTCTCCAGCGGCGCGTGCCGCAGCGACAGCCGCTTGAGACCGGACGATCCGAAGTCGACGTCCGCCTTCGCGTCGTCCCCCTGGCCTGAGGTGGCTACCACCTTGCCCATCCCGAAGGTCGTGTGCAGCACCCGGTCGCCCGCTGCCAGACTCGGCACCGTACCGCATCTTGGGTCCGCGCGCCGTAGCCCACCGTGTTCCGCCAGGCCTGGTTGGACGAGCCCTGGGAGTAGGTGGTCGTCGCGGAGGTGTTCCGCCAGCTGGTCACGGCTCGTTCCGTACGCCGCCAGTCGACCAACCGGGCCGGGATCTCGTCCAGGAACCGGCTGGGTGGATTGTGCTGGGGTGCGCCCCAGGCCGCCCGGACGATGGACCGGGACAGGTAGAGCCGCTTGCGGGCCCGGGTGATGCCCACGTACGCCAGTCGACGCTCCTCGGCCAGCTCGTCCGCGTCGTTCAGGGCCCGCTGGTGGGGAAAGACGCCGTCCTCGCAACCGGTCAGGAAGACCGTGTCGAACTCCAGGCCCTTGGCGGTGTGCAACGTCATCAGCGTGACCACGCCCGCGTCCTCGGTGTCCGGGCTGCTGGGGATCTGGTCGGAATCGGCCACCAGAGCCACGCGTTCCAGGAACGAGCCCAGGGACGGATCGGGCTCCGGGGCACCGGCGGCCAGGTCGATCTCGGGGTCGAGAGCAGCGATCACTCCGTCCGGACCCACGGATCCGACGGGTTCGACCAGGTCGAGCCCGGCCAGATCCGGATCAGCCAGGTCGTCGGGGGCGGTCAGGGTCGCTACGCCGGCGACGAACTCCCGGGCGACCTCGACCAGCTCGATCAGGTTCTCCAGCCGGGTCTGGTCCTGGGGATCAGCGCTGTCCTGCAGCTCGGCCAGATAACCGGACTTCTCCAGCACGCTGGTCAAGATCACGTCGGCCGGCTGCTCGTCGGCGACCATCGCCTCGTGCTCGTCCATCAGCGCAGCGAACCACCGCAGCTGGTTGGCCGACCGGGTCGCCAGACCGGGGATCTGGTCGACTCGGCGGAGCGCGTCGCCGAAGCTGATCCGCTCGCGGTTGGCCAGCTCGGCCACCGCCGCCTCGGCCCGGTCGCCGATACCCCGCTTGGGCACGTTCAAGATCCGGCGCAACGAGACGTCATCGGTGCGGTTGGCGATCGCCCGCAGATAGCTGATCGCGTCGCGGACCTCGCGCCGCTCGTAGAAGCGGACACCACCGACGACCTTGTAGGCCAGACCGACCCGGATGAACACCTCTTCGAAGGCTCGCGATTGGGCGTTGGTCCGATAGAACACGGCGGTGTCGCCGTAGCGGCCCTGGCCGGCATCGCGGAGCCGGGCGATCTCGCCGGCCACGAACTGCGCCTCGTCGTGCTCGGAGTCGGCCACGTAGCCGACGATGGCCTCGCCGTCGCCGGCATCGGACCACAAGTTCTTGGGCTTGCGGCCGGCGTTGCTGGGTGATCACCGCATTGGCCGCGCTGAGGATGGTCTGGGTCGAGCGGTAGTTCTGCTCGAGCATGATGACGCTGGCGCCGGGGAAGTCGGACTCGAAGTCGTTGATGTTGCGGATCGTCGCTCCGCGGAACGCGTAGATGGACTGGTCGGAGTCGCCGACCACCATCAGCTCCGGCGGCTCGATGCTCACCGCGCCGGGCACGGTCTCGACCTCGGCCGAGCACAGCTCGCGGACCAGCACGTACTGCGCGTGGTTGGTGTCTTGGTACTCGTCGACCAGCACGTGCCGGAACCGACGACGGTACTGCTCGCGCAGGTCCGGGAAGGCCTGGAGCAGGTGCACCGTGGTCATGATCAGGTCGTCGAAGTCGAGCGCGTTGGCCGCGGTCAGCCGTCGCTGGTACTCCCGGTACGCCTCGACGTAGGACTCCTCCACCGGGTTCGTGGCCCGGCTGCCGGCCGACTCGTGGTCGACCAGGTCGTTCTTGCAGGTGGAGACCCAGTTCATGATGGCCCGCACCGGGAAGCGCTTCGGATCGAGGTCGAGGTCGTGGGCCACCAGCTGCATCAGCCGTTTGGAGTCGGCGTCGTCGTAGATCGAGAAGGTCCGGGAGAGGTTGAACCGCGGCCGATCTCGGCCCGAAGGATCCGCACGCAGGCCGAGTGGAAGGTGGAGACCCACATCAGCTTGGCTCGGTTGCCCACCAGGTCGAGCACCCGGCCGCGCATCTCGGCCGCAGCCTTGTTGGTGAAGGTGATGGCCAGGATGGAGCCCGGGTGCACCCGGCGCTGGCTGACCAGGTAGGCGATGCGCCGGGTCAGCACCCGGGTCTTGCCCGACCCCGCGCCCGCCACGACGAGCACCGGAGCGCCCTCGTGCAGGACGGCCTCCCGCTGCGGCGGGTTGAGGCCCTCCAGGAGCTGGTCCGGGGTCATCCGCGCCGGCCCGGCGGGCGCCCGCTGCGCGATCTGGTCGACCACGGCAAGCTCCTCCTGCGGTGTCGACAACGGCAACATCGGGGCTGGACTGGTCATATCGGTGCCCACCCTAGACGTCCTTTCCGACACTATGGTCCTGCCTCGCCGCCACCGCCGAAGGCACTCGCCGCACCGCAGGGGTGGGCGCGCGTAAATTAGACGGCATGTGGCTCAAACGGATTCGCTTACGCACCATCATCAGGCGGATCGTGCTGGGTGTGGCCGCTGTCCAGGGAGCGACCCTGCTGGTCCTGGTCGGCGTGGACTACCACCGCAAACGCCACCGGAAGCCGGCCGTCTTCCCCCGTGTGCCGCCCCGGTCGGTCACCGCCGGCAACTCCGAGGTGACGGTCTACACCTACGGCGAGGACCTCTACCACGACATGCTGGACGCCATCCGGCAGGCCAAGTCCCGGGTCTTCTTCGAGAGCTTCATCTGGAAGGGCGACGCTGTCGGCCAGGCGTTCAAGACGGCCTTGATCGACGCAGCCAACCGCGGCGTCAAGGTGTACGTGGTCTTCGACGAGTTCGCCAACCTTGTCGTGCCCCGAAGCTTCTTCCGATTCCCGGCCAACGTGGCCGTACGCCGTCATCCGTTGATCGCCTCGGGCTTCCGGTTCCCCCGCAACAGTGGCCGCGACCACCGCAAGCTGCTGGTCGTCGACGACGTGGTGGCCTTCATCGGCGGCTACAACATCGGCAGCCTGTACGCCACGGACTGGCGCGACACCCACGCCCGGCTGACCGGTGACATCGTCTGGGACGTCCAGAACGCCTTCATCGACTACTGGAACCTGTTCACCAGCCGACGGCACGCCGCCCTGCCCGACTTCGGCAGCCGCACCTGGCAGTCGGACATCCGGATCCATCGCAACATCCCGCGCAACATGGTCTACCCGATCCGGGGGATGTATCTCGAAGCCATCGACCGCTCCTCGCACCACGTGTACCTGACCCACGCCTACCTGATCCCGGACGGCGACATGCTGAACGCCCTGGTCCGGGCGGCGCGGCGCGGCGTCGATGTCCGCATCATCATCCCGGCCGAGTCCAACCACATCGTGGCCGACTGGCTGTCCCGGGGCTTCTACGGGACGCTGCTGCGCGCCGGCGTACGGCTCTACCTCTACCAGGGCGCCATGGTGCACGCCAAGACCGCGACCATCGACGGTCAGTGGTCGACCATCGGCACCGCCAACATCGACCGGCTGAGCCTGGTGGGCAACTACGAGATCAACATGGAGGTGTTCAGCGCCGACGTGGCCCGGCAGATGGAGGAGATCTTCGCGGTCGACTCCTCGAACACCGTGGAGCTGACCTGGGCCTCCTGGCAACGCCGGCACGCCATGGTCAAGTTCTCCGAGACCGTGCTCACGCCGTTCCGACCGCTGCTCTGAGCGCCCGGCCGGCCGGTCAGACGGCCGCGATCTCGTCGACCTTGGCGGCGGCGCTGGTCCGGCGAGCGCGCAAGGTGGCCACGTAGAGGCCGACGATAGTGACCAGCACGATCGCGCCGTAGACGGCGAAGCGGGCCGGGTCCGCGGCGTCGGCCGCCTTGAGCAACGTTCGCGAGTTGGTCAGCAGGATCATGCCGCCGACGGCGACCCCGAGCAGGTGGGTGGGAGCCACCTTGACCAGGTAGGCCGCCAGCGGAGCGGCGATCAGTCCACCGGCCAGCAGTGCCACGGCGAAGCCCCAGTTGATGCCGGCCGCACCAAGCCCGATCAAGAAGCCGAGGCTCGCCGCCGCGCTCACGGCGAACTCCGAGGTGTCGATCGAGCCGATCACCTTGCGAGGCTCCAGCCGTCCGTCGGCGAGCAGGGCTGGGGTGGCCACGGGGCCCCAGCCTCCACCGCCGGTGGCGTCGATGAACCCGGCGAAGACTCCGAGCGGGGCTAAGAACTTCAACGTCAGCTGCGACGTCAGCCGTGGCCTGATCCCGATCAGGAAGCGGAGAATGATGTAGACGCCGAGCAGCGCCAAGATCACGGCCATCACCGGAGCCGCCGCCTCGGTGGACAGGTTCGAGAGCACCGTCGCGCCGACGAAGGCGCCGACCGCACCAGGCCCGGCGATCCGGGCCACGACCCGCCAGTCCACGTTCTTCAGCTTCCAGTGCGAGACCCCGGAAGCGATGTTGGTGCCCAGCTCGGAGAAGTGCACCGAGGCAGACGCCGCGGCCGGCGTCAGGCCGGCGAGCACCAGCAGCGTGGATGACGTCACGCCGTAGCCCATGCCCAGGCTTCCGTCGATGAGCTGGGCGGCGAGACCGACCACGGCCAAGATGATGAGCTTGCGCATGCCAGTCCCGTTCGCCGATGAATTATTCCTAGTGGCTTCCTAGGAATAGCGAAGACGGTAGCCTGACGCCGCTTGGAACGCCTCGCTGACGTCTCATCATGCAGACGCCCGTGCAGACCGGGCGGAGGACCTTCAGGCCCAGGCAGACGGGTTGGCGACCAGGGTGGCCACCAGCTTGGGCATCTTGCGCGTCGGCTACGTGGGCCAGCGTGACGCCTTCCAAGATCGTGCGCTCCGAGGCTCGCAGGGCGATCCACACCTCCTGCAGGGGGGCCGCAGCACCCTCGTACTCCAGGTTCTCGGGACGGCTGCCGCGGACGTTGGCCAGCTCTCCATCCAGCGCCCGGATGACGTCGGCGATGCTGATCTCAGCCGCGGGCCGGGCCAGCCGGTAGCCCCCGTCCGGGCCACGCTGGCTGCGCAGCAGGCTGCCCCGCCGCAGCTCGCCGAGAATGCTCTCCAGGTACTTGTTGGGGATCTTCTGGGCTCCGGACAGCTGCTCGACCGTACGCGGTGCGTCGGCCGCGGCCAGCTCGGCCATCGCCCGCAGGGCGTAGTCCACGCGTGCCGAAAGCCTCATCCTCACCCCATCCGTTCGTGTTGGTCCGCCAGACGTCCTCGCCGATGGCTCGACCTTACTGCCACAGCACCGCGATCCCGGCGTTGAGCAGCGTCAGGCCCCCGATCAGCGCCCACAGGCCGCGGGGGATGAACGCGTACTTCCGGTTCATGACCACCAGTGCGACGACGAACACCGTGAGCACCGTCTTGACCACCAGCGGAGCCGTACGCACCGGGTCCGGCGCCGCCTCGACCAGCACGAACAAGGCCACGCCGGTGACGAGCTCGATCAAGGCTCCGTAGAGCATCGCTGTGTTGACCTCGGGCTCGGCCGTCCGCAGCTGGACCACGAAACCGCCGAACAGCGCCGCGAACCCGATCAGGTGCGCCAGCACCAGCACCTGGACCGCGATCTCCACGCGGTCGAGCCTAGGGCACCAGAGGTATCCCGGACTCGACCCTGGTTTGCCCGGCGCGCCATCCCCGGCTTCCGCCCGTCTTGTCGAGCAAACCCCCGTTTACTGCGTAAAGTCGGACCCATGGGAATTCTTGGATATCTGCTCGTCGGACTCATTGCTGGAGCCATCGCGAAGGCGATCCTCCCCGGAAGGCAGGGTGGTGGTTGGATCGCCACCCTCGTCCTCGGCGTCATCGGAGCGATCCTCGGCGGCGTCATCGGTAACGCACTGTTCAATGTCGGGATCAACGGCTTCTTCCACCTCAGCACCTGGTTGCTCGCCATCGGCGGCAGCCTCATCGTGCTGGTCATCTGGGGCCTGATCAAGGGCCGCAGAGGTGTTCGAGCCTGACCCGTACTCCACACCGCAACAGATCCCGGTCGACCATCACGGTCGGCCGGGATCTTCGTCGTTGCCGACCGGTCAGACCAACCGGCGGTCGGTGGCCCACCGGGTCAGCTGGTGCCGGTTGGAGAGCTGGAGCTTGCGGAGCACGCTGCTCACGTGGGTCTCGACGGTCTTGATCGAGATGAACAGCTCCTTGGCCACCTCCTTGTACGCATAGCCCCGGGCGATCAGCCGCAGCACCTCGCGCTCGCGGTTGGACAGCCGGTCCAGGTCCTCGTCCACGGTCGCCAGGTCGATGGCCCCCGAGAAGGCGTCCAGCACGAAGCCGGCCAGCCGGGGCGAGAAGACGGCGTCGCCCTCTCCCACCCGTCGGATGGCGTCGATCAGCTCGGGACCACTGATCGACTTGGTCACGTAGCCGCGAGCACCGGCCCGGATCACCCCGATCACGTCCTCGGCCGCATCGGAGACCGACAGGGCCAAGAACTTCTGGTCCGGCGCCTTCTCGTGCACCTTGCGCAGCACCTCGACCCCCCCGCCGCCGGGCAGGTGCACGTCCAGCAGCACGACGTCGGGCTGGGTGGCGAGCACGACCTTGATCGCGGTGTCGGCATCGGCGGCCTCCCCGACCACGGCGACCGAGCGGCCGATCTCGGCCTTCACCCCCGTACGGAACATGGCGTGGTCGTCGACGACCACCACCCGGTAGGGGCCGCGCTCGGCGGGCGGCACGGGTGCGGTGGGCGTGGCTTCGGTCATCGTCTGATCTCCAGTCGTACTTCGGTTCCTTCGCCCGGCGTGGAGCGGACCTTGGCGGTCCCTCCGTGCCGCGCCATCCGGTTGATGATGCTGCCTTTGACACCCATCCGGTCCTCGGGCACGTCGTCGAGCGTCGAAGCCCTGGCCCCGGTCGCGGACGAAGACCTCGACCAGCTCGTCGGTGACCTCGGCGTACACGTCGATCTTGTCAGCACCGGAGTGCTTGGCCGCGTTGACCATCGCCTCCCGAGCCGCCCGTACGAGGGCCTGGACCGGGTCCGAGGTCTCGCAGTCGCCGACGACGACCAGCTCGACCGGGATGCCGCGCTCGTCCTCGACCTCGGCCGCGGCGGCGGTCAGCGCGGCCTTCAGGGTCGTCTCGGGCACCTCGTCGCCGTAGAGCCAGGTCCGCAGCTCGCGTTCCTGCCGCCGGGCCAGCTGCTGGACAGCCTTGGGGTCGTCGGCCTGGCGCTGGATCAGGGCCAGGGTCTGCAGCACGGAGTCGTGCAGGTGGGCCGCCATGTCCGCTCGGGCGTCGGCGCGAACCTTCGCGGCACGCGCCTCGTTCAGGGCCGATCGGGAACGGTGCAGCCAGGGCGCCAACACGATGCCCAGTCCGGCCAGGGCCAGCGTGGTCATGGCCATCACCTCGGGCAGCTGGCCGATCTGGCCCTGCTGGGCGATGACGATGCCGAAGGCGGCGCCCGACCAGTCCGAGACCGACGATCACCCGGACCAGTGCCGGCCAGCCGCCGCGGGCCACGAAGGGGGCCAGCCAGGCCCGGCCGCCCGCCTCGGCCCGCCAGCGCTTCTGCTGTGCGGTGTCGGCCTGGCGCCAGACCAGGGCGGCGCCAACGCAGGCGAAAGCCACCGGCCAGAACAGCTGCTGCTTGATGCCGAGGCCGCTGATCTGCACGATCCACAACAGTCCGATGCCCAGCGCCGCCAGAGCCAGCAGCATGCCCCAGTCCACCCGCCGGGCGGGCCGGGACGCGTCGCGCATGCCGGCCCGGCTGGCCGACTCGAGCCCCGGCGCCTTGGTGGTCGACTCCGGCGGCATCAGCAGCCACAGAGCGGCGTACGCGATGACCCCGATGAACTGGGCCAGGGCCAGTCCGACGAACCCGATCCGGACCACCATCAGCGGCCAGCCCAGGTGTCGGGCCAGACCGGTGCAGACTCCGCCGAGCAGGGCGCCCTCGCTGACCCGGGTGGCTTTGGGCCGGCTGGCGGTGGGGTCGGCGGCCGGGGCCAGCTCAGGGAGGTGAGGTGGTGCGGCGAAGGGCGGGCCGTCGGCCGCTCGAGCTGCTCCCACCGGCGTCGCCGCAGGCTGCGGCACAGACGACTCGGTGCGCTGGGAGTCAGTGGCGGTCATGGTGTCTCTAGCCTCACACGCGTGGAGTGGCTGGGCCAGCAGGGTCGACCCCTAGTTGACCCCCAACCCTGGTAACAGCGGGACCTTTGAGGGTCGTCCCTGATGCCTCGAGCCTAACCGCTGGGCAAGATGGGCCCCATGAGCTCGATCTGGACCGTCCGCCGCAGCGCGACCGATGCGAAACTGACCGGCCTGTGCGGCGGCGTCGCCCAGCACTGGGGTGTCGACCCTGTCCTCGTACGCGTCGGCTGCGTCCTGCTGGCACTGAGCGGCGGCATCGGGCTGGTCCTCTACCTGGCCGGCTGGCTGTTGATCCCGGTCGAGGGCAAGGACGCCGCCCCGGTCGACGACTTCTTCGGTGCCTCCGGGCGTCGGTGGCCGAAGGAGGTGTGGATCGCCCTGATCGTGGTCGCCTGTCTGGTCGTGTTCGCCGTGTCCAGCTCGGTCAGCCCGTTCGGGGTCGGACCCGCCGTCATCCTCGCCGTGATCTGGTACTTCGGCTTCTACAAGAAGCGCACCGCGCTCGGCACCGTCCGGGTCCAGCGCCAGCGCTCCCCCACCGGTGGCTCCCCCGGCCCCGCCGGAGTTCGTCCGCTATCCCGGCCCGCCCACCCCGTTCACCGAGGCCGCCGAGGCGTGGCAGCAACGGATCCAGGAGAACGCGCGCCAGGCGGCCCAGGGCCCGGGCCAGCCGGGGGCGTACGAGTGGCCGGCTCCGCCGTACGCGGACTACGCCCACCTCCGACGCCAAGCCGGATCGCCGATCCCGAGCCGGTCCTCACCGAGCGCAGCGCCTTCTTGGCCACGCCGGACCCGGTCGGTCTCTACACCGAGCCGGAGCCGGTTGTGCCGCCCGTCCTGGTCAAGCGCCGGGACACCCGGTCGGCCAAGCGGTTGCGACTGGTCTGCGTCTTGGTGCTGGGCCTGGCCCTCACCGCGCTGGGCATCCTCGACAGCCAAGGGATCACCATCCCGCTGGCGGCCTACTTCGGGGCCGCCCTGCTGGTCGTCGGCCTGACCCTGGTGGCCGCCACTTGGTGGGGCCGGGCGCGCGGGCTGCTGCCGGTCGGCCTGCTGCTGCTGGTCGGGGTGCTGATCACGTCATCCCCTGGTCCGATGCGCCAGATCGACGCCCTGGAACCGACGACGCGGATCTACACCCAGGTCTCCCAGTTCCCCCCGGCCGGTGACACCCTCGAGGTCGGTCGGTTGAAGATCGACCTGAGCCAGCTCGACGTGACCACCGATGTCCCCTACCGGGCGCACCTGGACGCTGGCAGCATGGAGGTCATCGTGCCCTCGGATGTGAATGTGGTGGTCCAGTACAGCGTCGACCTCGGTCAGGTCGTCGCGTACGGCTCGCAGCACGGACAGGGCACCGACCTGAAGGACCAGATTCCCGACCCCGACCCCGCCCTGGCCGGCAAGCCCACCTTGACCTTGGACCTGTCCATCGACGCGGGTGAGCTGCAGGTGCATCGATGAAGGGCCCGGTCGACGTCGTGGCCCTGGTCATCGGGCTGCTGCTGAGCACCGTCGCCGCCGCCGCCTTGTGGCTCGCCTTCGCCGGCTCGCTCGACTGGAGCCTGGTCAAGATCGCTGCTCCGCTCGGGCTGGTCCTGATCGGCATCGTCGGTCTGGCCCTGTCCCGCAACCGTCCCTGAGTTCTCGTCCCGTCCACATCGTCTCGCTCGAAAGGCACCCGTCATGACCAGTCCCTATTCCTCACCGGCTCCCAAGAAGCTGGAGCGCAGCCGGTCCAACCGGTTCCTCGGCGGTGTATGCGGCGGGTTGGCGAACTACCTGAACATGGATCCCACCCTGGTCCGGGTGCTCACCGTGCTGATCACCTTGTTCACCGGCATCCCGATCATCCTCTACATCGTGGCGTTGTTCGTGGTGCCGGAAGAGGGCAGCCAGTCCAACCAGCCGGGCTACCCGCCGGTCCAGGGTCCACCGAACGCCGGCGTGGGCTACCCGCCCGCCCCGTCCGCCGGCTCGTACAACCCGGTGCCCACGTACGCGCCCAACCCCACCGCCCCGCCCGCAGCCTGGCCTCCGGCCCAGTCGGCCCCCTCGGCCAGCCGCGGCGACGATCCGGTCTGGGGCACCGCGGGTGCGCCCTGGGAGCAGCCGACCAGCTCGGCGCCGTTCACCTCAAGCGATCCAGTGGCCCCGGCCGATCCGGCCCCGGTCGAACCGACTGATCCCGAGCCGGTAGCCCCGTCCGAGCCGGAGGCGCCGGTCGTGCCGCCGTCGGACGACCCGCAGCCCGAAGCTCCCTCCGGCCCGTCTGACCAGAGCCCGCCCAAGACCGTCTGACCCTCGCCGACTCGTACGCCGGGCCCGGCGGCCTCACCGCGAGGCGCGGCGTACGAGCTCGAGGAAGTGCCGGTGGATCCGGAGGTCCCCGGTCACTTCCGGATGAAAGGCCGTGGCCAGCAGGTTGCCCTGCCGGACCGCGATGATCCTGGGTCCGTCGGTGCCCGGCGGACGTGACCCGGCCCACCACCTCGACCTGCGCACCGGCGTCCTCCACCCACGGGGCGCGGATGAACACCGCATGCATCGGTCCACCGCCCACCCCGACCAGGTCCAGGTCGGCCTCGAAGGACTCGGTCTGCCGGCCGAAGGCGTTGCGGCGTACGGTCATGTCGATCCCCCCGAACGTCTGCTGGTCGGGTCGGCCGTCCAGCACCCGGTCGGCCAGCAAGATCATGCCCGCGCAGGAGCCGTAGGTGGGCAGCCCGGCCCGGATGGCGGCGCGCAGCGGCTCGAACACCTCGAAGATCCGGGACAGCTTGTCGATCGTGGTCGACTCACCGCCGGGCAGGATGATGCCGGCCAGCCCGTCGAGCTCGCGGGGACGGCGTACGGCCCGGGCGTCGACCCCGCAGGCGGTCAGCGCGGCGAGGTGCTCGCGGAAGTCGCCCTGCAGGGCGAGCACCCCGACCGTCGGCACCCCGGTGGCCGGGCTCAGCGGTTCACCAGCCGCGCTCGGCGAGGCGGTGCGGCTGGGGGATCTCGTCGACGTTGATGCCGACCATCGCCTCGCCCAGCCCGCGGGACACCTTGGCGATCACGTCGGGGTCGTCGTAGAAGGTGGTGGCCTTGACGATTGCCGCAGCCCGTTCGGCGGGGTTGCCGGACTTGAAGATGCCCGAGCCGACGAACACGCCCTCGGCGCCGAGCTGCATCATCATCGCCGCGTCGGCCGGGGTGGCGATGCCGCCGGCGGTGAACAGCACCACCGGCAGCTTGCCGAGCTCGGCGATCTCGCGGACCAGCTCGTACGGGGCCTGCAGCTCCTTGGCCGCCACGAACAGCTCGTCGGGGGCCATCGTGGTCAGCCGCCGGATCTGCCCGCGGATCGAGCGCATGTGGGTGGTGGCGTTGGAGACGTCCCCGGTGCCGGCCTCGCCCTTGGAGCGGATCATGGCCGCGCCCTCGGTGATCCGGCGCAGCGCCTCGCCCAGGTTGGTGGCCCCGCAGACGAAGGGCACGGTGAACTGCCACTTGTCGATGTGGTTGGCGTAGTCGGCCGGGGTCAGCACCTCGGACTCGTCGACGTAGTCCACGCCGAGGGACTGCAGCACCTGAGCCTCCACGAAGTGGCCGATCCGGGCCTTCGCCATCACCGGGATGGACACCGCGTCGATGATCCCCTCGATCATGTCGGGGTCGCTCATCCGCGAGACTCCGCCCTGGGCCCGGATGTCGGCCGGCACCCGCTCCAGGGCCATCACCGCGACGGCGCCGGCGTCCTCGGCGATCTTGGCCTGGTCGGCGGTGACCACGTCCATGATCACCCCACCCTTGAGCATCTCGGCCATGCCGCGCTTGACCCTCGCGGTGCCGGTGGTGGTGGGGCTGGTCTCGGACATCCTCGTACGCCTCTTCTCTCGATCGTGGGCCACGTCATCGGGCCCAGCCAATCCTAGGCCGGAGCAGCGACCCACGACGCCGAGTTTCGCGCCGCGACCGGCCTCACTCCCACTCGATGGTGCCCGGCGGCTTGCTGGTGATGTCGACGACCACGCGGTTGACCTCGCGCACCTCGTTGGTGATCTGGGTGGAGATCCGCTCCAGCACCTCGTACGGCAGCCGGCCCCAGTCGGCGGTCATGGCGTCCTCGCTGGTCACCGGGCGGAGCACGACGGGTGTCCGTAGGTGCGGCCGTCGCCCTGCACCCCGACTGATCGGACGTCGGCCAGCAGCACCACCGGGAACTGCCAGATGTCGCGGTCCAGCCCGGCGGCGGTCAGCTCGGCCCGGGCGATCGCGTCGGCCTCCTGCAGGATGGCCAGCCGGTCCCGGGTCACCTCGCCGATGATCCGGATGGCCAGCCCCGGGCCCGGGAACGGGTGCCGCCAGACGATCTCCGAGCGGCAGACCCAGCTGCTCGCCGACCGCTCGCACCTCGTCCTTGAACAGCGTCCGCAGCGGCTCGACCAGGGCGAACTGCAGGTCGTCGGGCAGCCCGCCGACGTTGTGGTGGCTCTTGATGTTGGCCGCGCCCTCGCCGCCGCCGGACTCGACCACGTCGGGATAGAGGGTGCCCTGGACGAGGAACTCGACCTCGCCGGAGTCAGACTGCTCGCTCTGCTCGACGACCTCGCGGGCGGCGGCCTCGAACGTGCGGATGAACTCCCGCCCGATGATCTTGCGCTTGGTCTCCGGGTCGCTGACCCCGGCCAGCGCGTCCAGGAACTGGCCGGAGGCGTCGACCACCTTGAGGTCGACCCCGGTGGCGGCCACGAAGTCGCGTTCGACCTGCTCGGCCTCGCCCTTGCGCAGCAGCCCGTGGTCGACGAAGACACAGGTGAGCTGGGCGCCGACCGCCCGCTGGACCAGGGCCGCGGCCACCGCCGAGTCCACCCCGCCGGACAGCCCGCAGATGACGTGCTTGTCGCCGACCTGGGCGCGGATGGCCGCCACCGAGTCCTCGACGATGTTGGCCGCGGTCCAGTCCGGGCTGATCTTGGCGATGTCGTAGAGGAACTTCTCCAGCACCAGCTGGCCGGCCTGGGTGTGCAGCACCTCGGGGTGCCACTGCACCCCGGCGAAGCCGCGGCCGGCGTCCTCGAAGGCAGCGATCGGGGCTCCGGCGCTGCTGGCCAAGGCGGTGAACCCGGCCGGGGCCGCGGCCACCGAGTCGCCGTGGCTCATCCAGACCTGCAGGTCGGTGGGCAGTCCGGCGAGCAGCGTGCCGGGGGTCGAGATGGTGGCCGAGGTGCGGCCGAACTCGCTCAACCCCGTACGGGCCACGTCGCCACCCAGCGCCCGGGCCATCGCCTGGTAGCCGTAGCAGATGCCGAAGGTCGGCACCCCCGCCTCGAACAGGGCGGCGTCGACCTGGGGCGCCCCCGCGGCGTACACCGACTGCGGTCCGCCGGACAAGATGATCGCCTTCGGCCGCTTGGCCACGATGTCGGCCACCGAGGCGGTGTGCGGCATGATCTCGGAGTAGACGTGCGCCTCCCGCACCCGGCGGGCGATCAGCTGCGCGTACTGAGCACCGAAGTCGATCACCACCACGAGGTCGTGGTTGGTGCTCGGCTTGGTTCTCCGGCTGGCTCATCGGGGCCCTTTCGCGTACGCCGTCACGGAACGGCTGAGTCTAGTGGCGCAGCCGGCCCCGAGGTTCCCGGCTCAGTGTGGCGACCGGGCGGCCAGGTCGAGCTTGTCGCGCTGCCGGTCCGAGGCGGCGGTCGCGGTCGCTCGTTGCTCGGCCTTGATCGAGTAGGACGTGCCGTTCACCGGGCCGTTGAGGGCGTAGACCGACTTGTCGCCCGGCATCGGCTGGGCGGCGCAGACCGTGTCCTTGGCCGGCAGCTTGCCGTCGAACAAGAACGCGTCGCCGATCTTGTCGGCACACGGTGACACGTTGTAGCCGTAGATGCCGTGCTCACCCTCGTTGTCGATCGAGACCAGCCGGGTGTGGCCGGCGGTGGCCTTGTGGGCGGCCAGCGCACCCTCGTACGCGGTCGCCGGGTCGCCTTCGGCCTGGATCATCAACACGGTCGGCGCACCGGTGAGGTCGATGGTCCGGGTGAGTGGGGCGTACGGCCAGTAGTTGCAGGCGCCGATGGTGTTGTAGTACCCGACGAACGGGTACTTCTTGGCGTCGGCGTCGGTCCGCTTGACCTGGGTGGCCAGGTCGCGGGACCAGACGGAGTCGTTGCACCGGACGGCGGCGTCGGCGTTGCCCACGTCGACCGGATCGTTCGGTGCCCGGCGCGACCGCACCGGCGCACCGTCGCTGCGCTGCAGGGCTTGGATCCGCAGGGCCGACGCCGGCTTGCGCTTCGGTGCGTGGTCCAGCTTCAGGGTGCCGTCCGGGCGTGGCGCTCTCGACCGAGCGGAGGTAGTCGATCGCCTCGGGGAACCGGCCGTCCTCGAACAGGTAGGTGGCCAAGGTGTCGTCGAGGTGGGCCGGGTCGTCGAACGGCCGTACCGGCCTGGACGGCCTTGCCCAGCCGGACCCGGAGCGACTCGTAGTTCTTCTTCACCGCCGCCGCGGTCTTGCCGAAGCCGTAGCGCTTGTTGTTGCGGGCCACCCACGGGAAGAACATCGCGTCGCGCCGCCGCTGGAAGGAGAACGAGTCGGTGAGCTGGTTGGCGTACATGGTCGAGGTCCAGTTCATGTTCGAGTCGAGGATGAACCGGCCGGTGTGGCTGGGGTAGGTGTCGGCGTACCAGGCGCCGAGCCAGGTGCCGTACGAGACTCCGACGTAGTGCAGCTTGTCGAACGCTGCCTGGCCTCGGCCGAGATAGCGGCGCAGGAACTCCAGGTCGTACACGGTCTGCTGGGTGCCGACGAACTGGCTGAACTCGGTCGACGAGCACGCGTCGCCGAGGAACTTGGCCTCCGACACCTCGTACGCGTGGGTCTTGACGTTGCGCACCCGAGGATCGGCCACCGACTGGCGGGCGGCGTCCTTCTGCTCGGTGCTGAGGCAGCTGACGTTGGTGCTCTCGCCGTAGCCGCGTGGGTCGAAGCCGAGCACGTCATAGCTCGTGAACAGCTGCGGCTTGGCCACCGCGAGGAGTGCGGCCTGGTTCAGACCGGGGAAGCCGGGACCGCCCGGGTTGAAGGTGAGCAGGCCCCGGGTCGAGCCGGTGGCCTTGGACCAGGCGATGCGGAGCCGGATGTCGGGATGGGCGTCGGGGTGCAGCCAGTCCATCGGGGCGACGATGGAGGCACACCGGGTCGTCGGCGCGGCCGGCACGCTCAAGTGGATCGACTCGTCGAAGTCGCAGACCGACCACGACAGGGTCTGGTTGAGGTAGCGCTGCGGGATGGTGGGGACGCGAGGGTCGGGTCTGACCGGTGCCGCGGTCGACGGTGCGGCCCCCAGCGTGGTCACCGCCACGGCCAGTGACACGACTCCCGCGCAGACGCGAACCAGCCGACGCATGCGTGCGCCCATGTATGTGTGCTCCTTGCTCCCCTGCGTCCACCTGTCCGACGCCCCGGTGAACCGTAAGCAGTCGCGTACGCGTTTGGCAAGGCGGCTCGGGCGGGTCGTCCCGGCGCACTCCTCACCCAGCAAACTCACGCTTCACCCAGGAAATGCCGCCCCCGAGCTGCGCAACCACAAGGTATACCTCGAAAACTGGCCGGGCCGGGGACGTGGCGAGGGGCTGAAAGCGGCGGGGGCGGCTAGGCGCGGCCGACCTTCTTGAGGAGCCGGAGGGCGCCGGTCATCACCGAGGTGAAGGCTTGGCCGCTCAGGCCGTGGCTGGGCGCGATGGGCACTCCGGACTGGGTCGCGACCGACTGCACCTCGACGAAGCGGCGGATGCCGTCCCGGCCTTGGCGGCGGCCCAGACCGGAGGCTTTCATGCCCCCCATCGGTGCGTCGATGCTGCCGAAGGTCGCGGCGAAGCCTTCGTTGACGTTCACCGTGCCACAGCGGATGCGGGCGGCGACCCGGCGACCGCGTACGGGGTCGGAGGTCCAGACGCTGCCGTTGAGACCGTAGTCGGAGTCGTTGGCCCGGCGTACGGCGTCGTCGTCATCGCTGACCGGATAGACACTGACCACCGGGCCGAAGGTCTCCTCGGCGTAGCAGGACATCTCCGGAGTCACCCCGGTCAGCACCGTCGGCTCGTAGAACAGCTCGCCGAGGTCGTCTCGCCGACGACCGCCGGTGAGCACGGTGGCGCCCTTGGCCCGGGCGTCCTCGACGTGGGCACTGACCCGGGCCAGCTGGTCGGCGTTGATCAGCCCGCCCATGTCGTGCTCGAAATCCATCGAGCTGCCGAGCCGGACCTGCTCCGTACGGGCGGTGAAGGCTGAGCAGAACGCCTCCATCAGCGGTTCGGCGACATAGATCCGTTCGGTGGCCACGCACAGCTGCCCGGCATTGGAGAACGAGGCGCGTACGGCGCCGGCGGCCGCGGTCTCGACGTCGGCGTCGTCCAGCACCAGCAGGGGGTTCTTGCCGCCGAGCTCCAACGAGCACCCGATCAGCCGATCCGCGCACTGGGCCGCCACCTTGCGCCCGGTGGCGGTGGAGCCGGTGAAGCAGACGTAGTCGACCTGGTCGATGACCGCCGGTCCGACCACGTCACCGGGGCCCAGCACCACCGGCCACAGGTCGGCCGGCATCCCGCAGTCGCGCAGGGCCTGCACGGCGGCGAGGGCGATCAGCGGGGTCTGGTGGTCGGGCTTCAGCAGCACCGCGTTGCCGGCGACCAGGGCGGCGAGGCCGTCGGAGATGGCCATGGTCATCGGGTAGTTCCAGGGCGCGATGACCCCGACCAGGCCCTTCGGCACGTAGCGCCGGTCGATCCGGGTCAGGATCGGGACCAGACCCTCGCCCCGCTCGTCCCGCAGGTAGCGCCGGGCCGTCCGGCCGTAGTAGCGCGCAGTCAAGGCCGCGTGCATGACCTCCTCGGTCGCACTGAGCCGAGCCTTGCCGGACTCGGTCTGCAGCAGGTCGGTGAGCTCGTCCAGGTGGTCGAGCAGGTGGTCGTGGAAGTCGAGCAGGATCGCGGCCCGTTCCTCGATCCGCCGGGCCGCCCAGGCCGGCTGGGCCGCCCGGGCGCGCGCCGCGGCATCGGCGATGTCGACCGGGGTCGAGGTGGGCAGCTCGCCCACCGGCTGCCCGGTCATCGGCGATCGCAACGGCTGGGTCGGTCCCGTGGCCGACAGCAGCCGAGCCAGGCGGGTGGCATCGGACATGCCGCCAGCCTAGTGCCGCGCCGGGCGCTGCGACCGGGCCGGAGATATCGGTACAGCAACCACCGCTGCGGTGGTTCGACGGTCAGATTCTGCGGGGATGCCATCCTTGACGGCGTGACGTTTCCATCGGCACCGGTCCTCCCGGCCGAGCCCCGCGACTACCATCAGCTGCTGCGGGGGCCGCGCTTTCGGTGGTGGAAGCCCCTGGTCTCGCTGTTGCTGGTCGCGCCCCTGGTGGTGGCGGCCCTGATGCTCATCTTCCTGCTCGGCGACGGTCTTGGCGCGCTGCAGGACCGGCTCGGCCAGTCCGGCCTCGGCGACCCGAACGATGAGCTGAGCCCCCTGTCGATGTTGACCCTCGACCTGGCGCTGGCTGCGCTGATCCCCATCTCCGGGCTGTCCATCTGGGCCGTGCACCGGATCCGGCCCCGGTTCGTCTCATCGGTGGTCGGTGGGATCCGGTGGCGATGGCTGGCCCGGTGCGTGGTCGTCACCCTGCCGGTCTGGGCGGTCTACATGGTGGTCGGGGTCCTGACCGACCCACCGGCCTCGGGTCGTCCGGAACAGTGGGTGGTCCTGCTGGTGATGGCGGTGCTGATCACGCCGTTCCAGGCCGCCGGCGAGGAGTACCTGTTCCGCGGCTGGCTGGTGCAGAACGTCGGGGCCTTCTTCGGCCGCCCGATCGTCGGCCTGGTGGTCAGCACCGTCTTGTCCGCGGTGCTGTTCAGCCTGGCCCACGGCAGCTTCGACCTCTGGGTCGTGCTGTCCATCTCGACCCTGGCGGTGGCCGCGTGCCTGACCAACTGGCGCACCGGCGGGCTCGAGGCCGGAATCGCGATGCACCTGGTCAACAACGTCTGCGTCGGCGTCGTCACCTTGACGGTGGGCGGCTACGCGGACTCGTTCGTCAGCGAGGAGACAACCGGCAGCCCGCTCGAGGTCGCGCTGGGGCTGCTGGTGCACGGCATTGCCGTCGCCCTCATCCTCTGGCAGGCCCGCCGGGTCGAGGTGCAGCGCCGCTACCTTCCGCCGCCGCAGCCGGCCCTGGTCGAACGTCCGGCGTACGTGCTCGAGGACGACCGGCCGATCTGGACCGCTCCGCTCGGCTGAGCCTCAGCCGGCCGCCGGGGACTGGGCCGACGCCGAGCTGCGGCTCGCGCCCAGGGCCTCGTGGTGGCGTACGACCTCGGCGACCACGAAGGTCAAGAACTTCTCGGCGAACTCCGGGTCCAGCTTGGCCTCGGCGGCCAGCGCGCGCAGCCGGGAGATCTGGCGGCCCTCGCGCTCTGGGTCGGCCGGCGGCAGTCCGTGCTCGGCCTTGAGCACCCCGACCTGCTGGGTGATCTTGAACCGTTCGGCCAGCAGGTGCACCAGCGCCGCATCCATGTTGTCGATGCTGTCCCGCAGCCTGAGCAGCTCCGTCTGTACGGGGTCGGTCATGGCGTCAGCCTAATGTCGCCAGCTCATCGGCCAGCCGGACCATCCAGTACGCCGGAGCGTCGGCCACGTCCAGGGCCACCCCGGCCTCGGGCTCGCCCAGGGCCCGGATCCAGCCGCACGCCCGGGTCAACGGACCGGTCCGCACGGCGAGGTCGACCTGGTCGGCCAGGTCGGCCGCCGACCCACCGCCGGCCCGCCACGGCTCGAGGTACGCCGCCTGGACCCGCCGCAGCGCCGGGTCGTCGGCCGGCACCTCCCACTGGGCGGCCAGTGAGCGCAGAGTGACCAGCAAGGTGCCGAAGGGGTGGGCACGCACCGCGTCGCCCCAGTCGATGATCCGGGTGGTCCCCTCGTCGACGAAGACGTTGCCGTCGTGCAGGTCATCGTGCTGGACCGACGCCGGCAGTCCCCCGGCCAGCCGCCGGGCGGCACGCTCGAGCCGGGGCCGGCAACCGCGTACGCGGTCCCAGTCCTGTGGCGTCAGCTCGGGAGCGGTGGTCGGCCTCCACCAGCGGCTGTCGGCGACCGCCTCGTCGAAGCGGGCCAGCAGCTGGTCCGGTGTGAAGTCCGGCAGGCCCAGGTCGGCCAGGCCACGGCCGACCGAGCGCTGGAGCTCCGCGTAGGCCGCCAGCGTGTCGCACCAGAACGTCGTCCGCTGCGTCAGGGTCAGCGTCGGAGCCAGGTCGCGGGCCGAGCGGCCGGCATCAGCGATCAGGGCCCACGGCTGGTCGGGGTGGGACCGGCACGGCGGCACCAGGCTCGAGCCGAAACCGGACAAGAAGCTGAGCAACCGCGGCTCGTACGTGGTGCCGGCCGCGTTGGTCTTCAGCCACCACACCCCGACGTCGGTCTGCAACCGGTGCAGCTGCGCCCACGGGCGTGACCGGACCAGCGTGATGTCGACGACCGGGAGCTCGGCGCGGGCCCACCGTTCGGCCGCAGAGCTCACGGCTCGATCTTCACCACGGTGCCACCGCCGCCCGGGTAGGCCACGAAGCCGGTGTAGGACTGGCCGGCGGCCAGCCCCGACCAGGACGCGGTGACCACGATCGGACGCCCCGTCTCGACCGTGGGTCGGTTCGGCACGACCGAGAAGCCCCCCGCGCCGGGCTGCCCCGACACCACGTACCGGGTCACCGCGAACGCGGTGGTGGCCTGGCCCGGCGGGTCGGCCCACGGGACGACGGCGGCGACGTAGGTCCCCGCCGGCGGGTTGAGCACCGTGGTTTCCTCGGTGCCCGACGGTGTGGCGGCGCCGCCGACGTTCTCCGGCTCGCCGTTGGCTCCCAGCCGGTAGATGACCAGGTCGACATCGGCCTCGGGCTGGTCGGAGCCGACCACGATCCGCAGCGCCTTGGTGCCCGCCGGCACCTCGAAGCGTGACTCGTAGGCGCGGTCGGGTTGGTTCGCCGAGACGGTGCCCCGCTGCTGCCGGCCAGGGGTCAGCCCGAACGCCGCGATGGGGAACGGGCCGGCGAAACCGGGTCGCACCCCGAACCCGACCCTCCCGGCCCCGGCCGAGGCGGACACCTCGGCCGGCGCCGACACCGGCACCGGCACGACCGCGACGGGCAGCCGCAGCACGCTGCCCGGCCCGGTCAGCCGCAGCGATCCGAACGTCGGCTCGGACATCGGCGCGGTGGTCCGCACGAAGTTGACCTTGATCGTCCGCCGCTGGCCGGGCTTGGTGAACGCGACCACGGCCGGGCTGACCGTCGCCTGCACCCCGGGCACCGAGACGGCCACCCGGTAGACACCGGCCCGCAACCCGGTGAGCTGACGGGTGACCGTCTGCCGACCGACCAGGGCGCCGACGGCGATCGAGGGGTTGTTGTAGTTGCTCGGGCGGATCGTGGGGACGTCGGCGGCCACCTCGATGCCCTGGCTCTTCAGGTAGCCCAGCCAGTCCCGCTCGCCGGCGTCGACCACGACCCCGACGTCGAGCATCCGGTTCGGCGCGACGTTGCCCGAGCCTCCGGCGTACGCGTCGGTGCTGGGTGCGCCCGTGGTCGTCCGCAGTGGCGTGGCGGTGGTCATCAGCACCGACTTGACCGCCATCGGCGACAACCCGGGACGCACCCCGAGCAGCAGTGCGCCGAGACCCGCGACCTGCGGTGCCGCCATCGAGGTCCCCGACGAGTAGGCGAACGGCGCCGCTCCACCGACCGGCGCGTACGCGGCCAGCACGTCCACCCCGGGGGCCGCCAGGTCCGGCTTGATCAGGTCGGCGTCGTCGATCGCGACCGGCCCGCGGGCCGAGAAGCCCGCGACCTGCGGGTAGGGAACCGGCTTCGTGATCCGGGCCCTCATCGTGCTGGCCGCGACGGTGGTCAGCCACGGGGACGGGTGGTCGACGCTGGAGTCGTCGGGACCCAGGTTGCCGGCGCTGGTGGCGACGAAGATGCCCGCGGCCGCGGCCCGCCGGAAGGCTTCTTCGACCGGGTCGTCCACCGTGGTCAAGGACTCGTGGCCGCCGGAGAAGTTGATCACGTCGACGCCGTCGGCCACGGCCTGGTCGATCGCGGCGACGATGTCGCTGTCGGCCCCTTCGGGTGGACCGCCCTGCCCGTGGTTCCAGAACACCTTGTAGACGGCGAGGGCCGCAGCCGGGGCCACGCCGGAGATGGTGCCCAGCCTGGTGCCCTTCACGGTCGCGGGAACGTTGGCGCGGCCGGCAGCCGTCGAGGCGACGTGGGTGCCGTGGCCGTGGTGGTCCCGGGGGGACACGTAGTCGGCGAACTCGTCGAGCAGCTCGCCTTCGAGCAGACCGTCGAGGAAGTAGCGGGCGCTGATGATCTTGGCATTGCAGGCGCTGCTCCGGAACCGTTCGCCGGCCTCGCAGCGTCCGGTGAAGGTCCCGCCGTCCGCCTTCTTCATGATGATCTTCGTACCGGAGCGGTAGGGCCGAAAGGGCTCGGTCTTCGTCGGCTTGGCCGCGGTCAGCCGCGGCGCGGCGAACGACGCGCTCTCCGGCCAGATGCCGCTGTCGAGCACCGCGACCACCACCCCACGCCCGGCTCTGCTGGTGCCGCCGAGACCCGACCAGACGCCCCGAGCGCCGCTCAGCTTCAGCAGGTCGACGTTGACCGAGTCGTCGGTCGACCGGGAGCGACGGTCCGGGGTGACCGCGCTGACCCCGGGCGTACGCCGCAGGCTGGCCACCTGCTGGGCGGTCATGGTGGCGGCGAACCCGTTCAGCGCCACCGTGTACGCCTGCCGCGGGGTCACCCCGATCCGGGCGGCGACGGCCGCCTGCTGCTGACGCAGGTGCGAGCGGTAACGCTCGGCCGCGTCCCTGCGGACGTCGAGCCGGTGGCCCGGGGCGGCCCGGGTGGCTGCCAGACCGCGTACGCCGCCGGCGTAGGCCGCCACCGGGGCGCCAGCCAGCCGCACGATGTAGGAGCCCGGGGCCGTGGGCGACCCCGGCGCCGACGGAGTCGACGGCTGAGCGCCGGCGACACCACTCAGACCGAGAACTCCGACCAGGGTCAGCGCGGACACCCAGGCCAGTCGGCGCAGCGACCGCCGGCCATGCCGCCGCCCGGAACTGTTGATCATCGAGAACCTAGCCTCCATCAGGGCCGGGCCGGGGGCAGACCGGGCCATCAGTGTGCACGACATCCCATCACGGCCGGTCGACGTAGGCTGACGGCGGTTCACTACTGAGAGGCGACGCCGGTGAGATCACCCGCTCGACCCCTGCCTGGCGTTCGGCTGCCGTTCGTCGCGATCGTCGTCCTCGTCCTTGCCGCCGCCGGCTGCGGGACCAGCCCGGCCCCGGTCTCCGGTGATCCGACTCCGAGCGTGTCCGAGTCGACCCCCGGACCCGGCGTGGCCACCGAGCTGACCGTGGTGGCCACCGACGACGCCGGCGTCACCAGCACCTGGCAGCTGACCTGCGACCCGGCCGGCGGCACTCACCCCGACCCGACGACCGCCTGCCGGGTGCTCGCTGACTTCGGAGCCCAGGCCCTGCCCCCGGTGCCGAAGGACCGGGCCTGCACCCAGGTGTTCGGTGGGTCCGAGACCGCCACCGTCACCGGCACCTGGCGGGGCACCGTGGTGCAGAGCTCGTTCTCCCGCACCAACGGGTGCGAGATAGCCCGCTGGACTATGCTCACCGGCCTGTTGCCCAAGCCGGGTGGCTGACCGCTCCGCGACCAGGGTCAGCCCGGTCGGTCCTGGCTGAGCGCGGCCCGCTCGACGGTCAGCCACTGGCGGTAGCCGTCGATCTGGCGTCGGGTCTCCTCCTGGTCCCAGCCCAGCGTCGCGGCCACCAGAGCGGCCGCGGCCGCGGCCGCAGTGCTCCCGCCGTCCCGGGTGTCCACGGCCACCCGGGTCCGGCGGATCAGGATGTCGGCCAGCTGGGTCGCCCCTTCGTGGCTCACGGCGAACACGACCTCGGCCCGGAGATAGTCCTCCGCGCCGGCCAGGGCCTGCCCGAGGTCCGGCTGGTCGGCGATCAGCTGCAGCACCGCGTCGAGGTCGGACCCGTAGCGGTTGAGCAGGTGCTCGACCCGGGCGACGTGCAACCCGGCGCGGCGGGCGAGCAGGTGCCGCTGGTTCCAGCGGGCGTAGTAGCCGTCGGCACCCAGCAGGGGCAGCCGTTCGGTTATCGACGGAGCGACCAGTCCCCCGAGCTCACGGGCCACCGCATCGACGCTGCGGGCCGCCGCCAGCCGATAGGTGGCGAGCCGCGCGGGGTCGGCGACCACCAGGCCGGGCCGGGGGCTGCGATCCAGAGCGGAGCTGCGGGCTGGGGCCGCGGCCGGCCGGAGCCGAGCGGCGTAGCAGCCGAGCAGCTGGGAGCGGGTGATCGTCGACCCCAGGTGCGGGTTGACCAGCCGCAGCAGCTCGTCGAGGTCGTGCGCGCGCGCCCGGAGGCCGTCGAGCTCGACACCTGGGCCCGGCTCGACGCCTGGGCCCGGCTCGACCTCGGTGAGAACGGGACCGAGCAGCCAGTTGCGGCCCCAGGGCGTGATCCGCAGCAGGCCTCGACCCCACGGCAGCACGATGCCGGTCGAGGACCGGATCGCGGTCCGTGGGGCAACGGCATAGATCGCGCGTCCGCCGCCCGCGTCGGGCCCCGGGCCGGGATCGGAGCGGTCGACCAGCCGCAACAACCGGTGGTTGTCGAGCCCGCCGGCGAAGACCACGACCCGGGCGGTCATGATCATCTCGGCGTCGGTGTGCTGGTCACGGGCCCGGACGCCGCGGACGCGGTCGCCGTCCATGATCATCTCGGTGACCCGGACCCGGTTGGCGACGTGGGCACCGTACGCGCAGGCCGTGCGGACGATCGTGACCACCAGCCGGGCGTCGTCGGCCTGCGCGTCGTAGAACTGGATGCCGCCGGTGACCTGCTCGGGCCGTAGGGAGGGGGCCAGCCGGCGGACCGCCCGGCGGCTGAGGTGGCGGTGAGCCGGCAGTGCACGGCGGATCGCGGCGGCCTGGGCGATCCCGTCGTAGAACAAGATCTCGGCACCGACGGCGACCCGTTGGGCCGGTCCGCGATGGAGCGGATAGAGGAACGGGGCCCGACGCACGACGTGCGGGGCCAGCCAGTTGAGCAGCATCGAGCGCTCGGCCAGGGCCTCACGCAGCGCCCGGGGATCCGGCGTGCTGACGTCTCGCCAGCTGCCGTTGACCACCATGCTGGTGCGGCCCGAGGACCCTGAGCCCCAGTCCTCGGCCTCGATCAGGCCGACCCGCAGCCCGCGGCTGACCGCGTCGAGCGCGGTACCGGCCCCGACCACCCCGCCGCCGACCACGAGGACGTCCAGATCGTCGGCGTTGAGCTGCTCGAGAGCCTCACGACGGCTGGCCTGGTCGAGCCGGCCGGTCATCGGCGCCGACCGGTCACCCGACCACGATCTCGACGCGCTGGAACTCCTTGACCTCGGTGTAGCCGGTGGTCGCCATGGCCTTGCGCAGGGCACCGACCAGGTTCATCGTCCCGTCCGGGACGGTCGACGGGCCGAGCAGGATCTCCTCGAGCGTGCCGACGACCTCGAACCGACCGCGCTCGCCCCGAGGCAGGTTGGCGTGCCACGCCTCCGGACCCCAGTGGTGGCCCTGACCGGGCGCCTCCGACGCCCGGGCCAGGGGTGAGCCCACCATCACGGCGTCCGCGCCGCAGGCGATGGCCTTGGCGATGTCCCCGGACCGGCCCACCGAGCCGTCGGCGATGACGTGCACGTAGCGACCACCGGACTCGTCGAGGTAGTCCCGCCGGGCCGCGGCCACGTCGGAGACCGCCGAGGCCATCGGCACGGCGACGCCGAGCACGGAACGGGTGGTCGAGGCGGCGCCGCCGCCGAAGCCGACGAGCACCCCCGCCGCGCCGGTCCGCATCAGGTGCAGCCCGCCCTGGTAGGTCGCGCAGCCACCGACGATGACCGGGACGTCCAGGTCGTAGATGAACTGCTTGAGGTTGAGCGGCGCCAGGTCGGACGAGACGTGCTCAGCCGAGACGGTGGTCCCCCGGATGACGAAGAAGTCGACCCCGGAGTCGACCACGGCCTTCGCGTACGCCTGGGTGTTCTGCGGCGACAGCGACCCGGCGGCCGGCACCCCGGCGGCCCGGATCTCGGCGATCCGCTGTCCGATCAGCTCGTGCTTGATCGGCTCGGCGTAGATCGCCTGCATGGTCTTGGTGACCTCGACCGGATCCGTCATGGCGATGATCTTGTCCAGCTGGGGCTGCGGGTCCTCGTAGCGGGTCCACAGGCCCTCCAGGTTGAGCACCCCGAGGCCGCCCAGCCGGCCGACCTGGATGGCGGTGGCCGGCGACATCACCGAGTCCATCGGGGCGGCGATCAGCGGGAACCCGAACGTGGCTGCGTCGATCCGCCAGGAGAGGTTGATCTCCTCCTCCCCCCGCGTACGCCGAGACGGCACGATGGTGATGTCGTCGAAGGCGAACGCCTGCTGGGCGCGCTTGCTGAGCCCGATCTCGAACACTGAGCTTCCCCTTTGAGTGGATGACGCGCGGATCAACGAGTGCGCCGATCAGCCGGCATAGTTGGGCGCCTCGACGGTCATCTGGATGTCGTGCGGGTGCGACTCACGCAGCCCGGCCGAGGTGATCCGGACGAACGAGCCGCGCTCCTGGAGCTCGGGAATGGTCGAGGCGCCGGTGTAGAACATCGACTGCCGCAGCCCGCCGATCAGCTGGTAGGCCACCGCAGCCAGCGGGCCGCGGAAGGGCACCTGGCCCTCGATGCCCTCGGCGATCAGCTGCGAGTCCGAGGTGACATCACCTTGGAAGTAGCGGTCCTTGGAGTAGGAGGCGTTGCGGCCGCGCGAGGCCATCGCACCGAGCGAGCCCATCCCGCGGTAGGCCTTGAACTGCTTGCCGTTGACGAAGATCAGCTGGCCCGGGCTCTCCTCGCAACCGGCGAGCAGTGAGCCGAGCATGACCGTGTCGGCTCCGGCCACCAGGGCCTTGGCGATGTCGCCCGAGTACTGCAGGCCGCCGTCGCCGATCAGAGGCACACCGGCCGGCCGGCAGGCCTGGGAGGCGTTGTGGATGGCGGTGACCTGGGGCACGCCGACTCCGGCAACCACCCGGGTCGTGCAGATCGAACCCGGTCCGACGCCGACCTTGACCCCGTCCGCCCCGGCATCGACCAGGGCCTTGGCTCCGGCGTAGGTCGCCACGTTGCCGCCCACGATGTCCACGTGGTCGGCGGCCTTCTCGGCCTTGAGCCGGCGGACCATCTCCAGCACTCCCTGGGAGTGCCCGTGGGCGGTGTCGACGACCAGCAGGTCGACGCCCTCCTCGACCAGGGCCATGGCCCGCTTCCAGGCGTCGCCGAAGAAGCCGACGGCCGCCCCGACCCGAAGCCGGCCCTGGTCGTCCTTGGACGCGTCCGGGTACTGGTCGGACTTCACGAAGTCCTTGAGGGTGATCAGGCCCTTGAGCCGGCCGTGGTCATCGACCAGCGGCAGCTTCTCGATCTTGTTCTGGGCGAGCAGCTTCATCGCGTCCTCGCTGCTGATGCCGACCGGGCCGGTGATCAGCGGCATCTTGGTCATCACGTCACCGACCAGCCGGGACGGATCGGTCTGGAACCGCATGTCCCGGTTGGTCACGATGCCGAGCAGCCGCTGTCGCGGTCCACGACCGGGACGCCGGAGATCCGGTAGCGGCCGCACATCGCGTCGGCCTCGCCGATCGTGGCGTCCGGGGAGATGGTGATCGGCTCGTCGACCATGCCGGCCTCGGACCGCTTGACCACATCGACCTGATGGGCCTGGTCCTCGATCGACAGGTTGCGGTGGATGATGCCGAGCCCGCCCTGCCGGGCGATCGCCACCGCCATCCGGGCCTCGGTGACGGTGTCCATCGGGGAGGAGATCAGCGGCACCTTGACGCTGATCCGCTTGGAGACCCGGGACGCGGTCTTCGGCCTCCGACGGGATGACGTCGCTCTCGTTGGGCTGGAGCAGGACGTCGTCGAAGGTCAGGCCGAGAGCTGCGAAGGGAAGGGGCACGCCAGCTGCATTGAGTTCACCAGGGGACGACACGGGAAGGGCCTTTCACGCACTCAGTAGAAGTCAGCATGCTACCCCCGCTGCCGCCCCGTGCCCCGGACTGCTCAGGCGGCGGGCCGGGCTCGCTGGGCCTCGCCGAAGGTCTCGAACAGGTCCTGCTGATCCTCAGAGGCCTCGATCAGCTGACGCAGCTTGGCGGCGGCGCGGTGCTGAGCCACCCGTACGGCGTTCGCGCTCATCCCGAGCTCGGCACCGATGACCTCGGCGCTCGCCCCAGCCGCACGCAGCATCAGCACCTGCCGCATCCGTTCCGGCAGCTGCGCCAGCAGCTGGTGGGCCGCCCGTACGTCACCGGCAGCGATGACGTGCTCCTCCGGGGTGGGGGACGGCTCGGTCTGGTCCGGGATCTCGTCCACCAGCACGGCGGACCGGCTGAAGCGACGCTGGGCATCGGCCACCTTGTTCGAGGCGATGGCGTAGACGAAGGCGGCGAACGGCGCCCCTTGGCGCTGGTAGCGCGGCAGGACCCGCATCACCGCGACGCAGGTTTCCTGGGCGACATCCTCGGCAGCATCGACGCCACCGGCATAGGTGGCCAGTCGGGACCGGCAATAGCGGAACACCGCCGGACGCACGGCTGAGATCAATGTGTTGAGCGCCTGCGGATCGCCGGCTTGCGCGCCCGCCACGAGCTCGTGGTCAGACAACAGGCGAGAAACGTCAGTCATCCCTGGAACCCCCAATCGGTCCCCGAGAGAAGGTAGGTCGTCAGTACTTCGACGCCTTAACTGTGTCAGATTGGTCTGAGCATCAACAAACGCAAAATCATCATTCTTATCAATGCTTCATAACGTTTCGTGGCTGTAACGGGCCCAAGCTCGCAGATTGTGACCAACGACATAGCCGGTCGAGCATCCGGAACCCTTCAGGTCCGTGAACGCCGCAGGGCCCCCGCCACGAGTGACGGGGGCCCTGGTGTTGCGGGCGTTGCTCTGTGCGTCAGTGCGAGTGACCGTGTCCGGCCGCCGGCTCCTCTTCCTCGGGCTTCTCGACCACCAGTGTCTCGGTGGTGAGCAGCAGCGAGGCGATCGAAGCCGCGTTGGCCAGAGCGGAACGCGTGACCTTGACCGGGTCGATGACGCCGGCCGCGATCAGGTCGCCGTACTCGCCGGTGCCGGCGTTGAAGCCGGAGCCCGGCTCCATCTCGGCGACCTTGGCGGTCACGACATAGCCCTGGTCGCCACCGTTCTCGGCGATCCAGCGCAGCGGCTCGACGAGCGACTTGCGGACGATGTTCACACCGGCCTTCTCGTCGCCGGTCAGCCCGAGGTCGCCCTCGAGCGCACGCGCGGCGTGGATGAGGGCGGAGCCGCCACCGGCGACGATGCCCTCCTCGATCGCGGCGCGCGTCGCGGAGACGGCGTCCTCGATCCGGTGCTTCTTCTCCTTGAGCTCGACCTCGGTGGCCGCACCGACCTTGATCACGCAGACGCCACCGGCGAGCTTGGCAACCCGCTCCTGCAGCTTCTCGCGATCCCAGTCGGAGTCGGTCCGCTCGATCTCAGCCTGCAGCTGGGCGACCCGAGCCTTGACCTCGTCGCTGCTGCCGGCCCCGTCGACGATCGTGGTGTTGTCCTTGGTCACCACGACCCGCCGAGCCCGGCCCAGGACCTCGAGCCCGACCTGGTCGAGCTTGAGCCCGACCTCGGGAGCGATGACCTGACCACCGGTCAGGGTCGCGATGTCTTCGAGCATGGCCTTGCGCCGGTCGCCGAAGGCCGGAGCCTTGACCGCGACCGAGGTGAAGGTGCCTCGGATCTTGTTGACGACCAGGGTCGACAGCGCCTCGCCGTCGACATCCTCAGCCACCACGAACAAGGTGCCGGACGCGCCGATGACCTTCTCCAGCAGCGGCAGCAGGTCGCTCATCGAGGAGACCTTGCCGGAGTTGATCAGGATGTAGGGATCGTCGAGGACCGCTTCCATCCGCTCCGGGTCGGTGACGAAGTAGGGCGAGAGGTAGCCCTTGTCGAACTGCATGCCCTCGGTGAACTCGAGCTCGGTGCCCATCGTGTTGGACTCGTCGACAGTGATCACACCGTCCTTGCCCACCTTGTCGAAGGCATCGGCGATGAGCGTGCCGATCACCTCGTCGCGAGCGGAGATGGTGGCCACACTCGCCATGTCCTGCGTGGTCTGCACCTCGCGGGCGTTCTCGCGCAGACGCTCGACGACAGCGGCAACCGCTGCGTCGATGCCCCGCTTGAGCCCGATCGGGTTGGCCCCGGAGGCGACAGCCTTCAGGCCCTCGTGCACCAGAGCCTGCGCCAGCACCGTAGCGGTGGTGGTGCCGTCACCGGCGACGTCGTTGGTCTTGGTGGCGACCTCCTTGGCGAGCTGGGCACCCAGGTTCTCGTACGGGTCGTCGAGCTCGACCTCACGGGCCACGGTGACGCCATCGTTGGTGATGGTCGGCGCGCCCCACTTCTTGTCCAGCACCACGTAGCGGCCCTTCGGGCCGAGCGTGACCTTGACGGTGTTGGCGAGGATGTCGACGCCACGCTCGAGTGAGCGGCGCGCCTCCTCGTCGAACTGGAGGATCTTTGCCATAGGTAGTGCCCCTTACTTGCTGACGACGGCGAGGATGTCGCGGGCGTTCAGGAGGAGGTACTCCTGGCCGTCGTACTTGACCTCGGTGCCGCCGTACTTGCTGAAGATCACGACGTCGTCGGTGGCGACGTCGAGCGGAACGCGGTTGCCGTTGTCGTCGACCCGACCCGGGCCGGTGGCGATGACCTTGCCCTCCTGCGGCTTCTCCTTGGCGGTGTCCGGAATGACCAGACCGAAGGAGGTGGTCTGCTCTGCTTCGAGCGGCTGAACGAGGATGCGATCCTCGAGCGGCTTGATCGTGACTGCCACGTCAAACCCCTTTCACAAGTGTTGGTGAGTGGATTCTGTGTGGTCAAGATGTCGTCGCGGTGCCATCTCGGCCGTTTCGCCCGCAGTGGGGCTGGCACCCTCACAGGGAGAGTGCTAACCCGAGATTAGCACTCGGACGTAGTGAGTGCCAGCACCACCCACCCGTGCGAACGGGCCACCCGAGCTGTGCTCGGATGGCCCGCTGCGGCGTACGCGGGTCGGCTCGCCGCCGACCAGTCGACCTACTTGACGAACGTCATCCCGGTCTGGGTGCTCGAGTACTGCGTGTAGGTCTGCTTGGTGATCGGTGAGTAGATCCACGTCTTGACACTGCCGGTCTTGGTGTCGACCTGGATCATCCGCACCGGGTTCGTGGTGTTGGAGTGGAAGGTCTGCAGATACGAGTAGATCTTGTTCCCCTTCACTCCGGTGTCCGTTCGCTGTCCCGCGGCGCCGACGTGGCCGGAGAAGACGAACTTGATGTTCGCGTACTGCTTGACCAGGTTGTCGAAGAGGTACTGCGGGCTGGTGTCGCCGTAGTCGGACTTCTGGCCGATGCTCGCGTTGCCGTTGAGGTAGTTGTGCGTCTGGATGATGACGTTGTAGTCCGGGTGCGAGGACACCACGCCCTTCGCCCAGTCCACGACCGCCTTGCGCGGCCACAGCTCGAGGGTCAGGACCATCCACTTGACCCCGCCGGCCTGATAGGTCGAGTAGATGTTGTCGACCTTGTTCTGCTCGTACACACCGGACACGCTGGTGTAGCGCGAGGCGGTGAAGTAGGCGTTGAAGGTCGAGGTGTCGCGCTGCAGGGCGCGGGTCTTCTTGGCGTTGCGGGCCGAGCCGCCGGGTCCGGTGGCCTGGGTGTCGTGGTTGCCGATCGCCAGGCTGTAGGGAATGCCTGCCTTCTCCAGCGGCTTCATCGCGTCGCTGGCCACCTTGTACTGAGCATGGTCGGAGGTGTCCCAGTTGACCACATCACCGGTGTGGCCGACGAACTTGAGGTTGAGCGCTGACTTCTGCGCAACCAGCCACTCGGTCCGGTTGATGAACTTCTTGTCCTTGCTGCCGTTCACCACCTCCTGCTGGGTGTCAGGCATCATCGCGAACGTGAACGTGCCGGCGCCTTGAGGTGTGCCGGTCGCCGGATCCGGTGTCGGAGTCGGCGTGGGGTCGGGAGCGGGCGCCGGAGCCGCAGCACCCGAGGCCGGAGCCGCGTAGAAGGACACCCCTTCGGACTTCCAGCCCGCCTTGACCAGCCCATCCCGATCGGCCTGGGCCACCGCCAACCGGTGCTTGCTGGCCTTCAGGTAACGGTAGACCGGCACCAGGCAGTCCGCCTTGACCGGCGAGGCGTAGAAGCTGACCCCTTGGTCCTCGTAGCCGAACACCTTGCTGGCCGAGCTCCACTCGGTCTTGGACGCTGAGGCGATGAAGTCCTGGTTGGTCCAGCGGTAGAGCCGGTGCACCGGCACCAGACCGGGTCCGGACTTGGTCGAGGCCTTGAACACGGTGCCGCGATCCTCGGTGAAGCCGTACGAGGCCGACTTCGTCGCCTCACCGGCCCACGGAGTGATCAGGCTGGCCCCGTTGTTGGGCTTGACGCGCTGGTGGATGGGTGCGCTGAACGCGGCGCAGTTGGGGGCTGCTGCAGCGGCGGGGGCGCCTGACGCGCTGCCGGGCACCGCGGTCAGGACACCCAGTGCGACCAGCGTGCTGGCCACGCCGAGGGCGAGCACGGATCGAGCTCTGAGCATGAGTTGGACTCCTCTTGGCTGGTGCCCCCCCGGACAACTACGGCACGAGCATACGGGTGGACACGCCAAAAATAAAAGTTCAGTAACAGAAAGGTCACGTTTCGGACACGGGATCGTCGATTTGAGCGGCATGTTGCGAGACGACAGCCCCCGAACCGGTCGCCCCGCGCTGTTGGCGGGGCTGGTCATCTAACGGACCCAGCGCAGTTTCTTGATTTTCATGGAGTAGTGGAAGTCCTTCTTGTTCCAGGGGGCGTAGACCCACGTCTTCAACGTGTTGGCCTTGGTGTCGATCTCGATCAGCCGCATCGGGTTGGTCGAGTTGCTGTGCACCGCCAGCAGGAACGAGTCGATCCGGTTGCCGTGCACGCCCTTGTCCACTCGGTGGGCTGACATTCCCGTGTGGCCCGACAGCACCATCCGGATGTTCGGGTACTTCTTGACCAGCTGGGTGGACAGCGTCTTCGGGCTGGTGTCGCCGTACTCCGACCGGGTGGAGATGGCACCCTTCGCGGTCAGGTAGGCGTGGGTCACGATGATCACGTTGTGCTTGGGGTGGGCCGCCACCACCTTCTGTGCCCACTTCACAGCACCAGGACGCGGCCAGAGCTCCAGGTTGAGCACCATCCAGCCGACACCCCCGGCGGTGAACACGTGGTAGGAGTTGTCGATCTTGCCCCGCTCATAGGATCCCTCGAGATCCATCCCCTGGCCGTCCAGGTAGGTGTTGAACGTCGTGGTGTCGCGCATCAGCGCCCGGGTCCGGCGGGCATCGCGGGCGCTGCCGCCGACTCCGGTCGCCTGGGAGTCGTGGTTGCCGATGGACAGCGAGTAGGGAATCTTCGCCTGCTGGAGCCGCTGCATCGACGAACGGGCGACCTTGTACTGCGCATGGTCGGCGGTGTCCCAGTTCACCACGTCGCCGGTGTGGGTAACGTAGCGCAGATCCAGCTTGGCCCGGTTGGCCACCAGGTAGTCCGACCGGTTGAGGAAGCGTTTGTAGCTGTCGCCGAACACCTCTTGCTGGGTGTCGGGATAGACCGCGATGGTGAACTTCGTGTCGACCTTCGGCTTGCCGCCGTAGAAGCGGACCTTCTCCTTCTTCCAGCCGGCCGCCTTGAGCGCCGCCATGTCCGACTTCGAGTTGACGAAGCGGTGGACGCCACCCTTCTCGTAGCTCCAGATGGCCGTCAGGCAGCTGGCCGAGGTCTTGGAGGCATAGAAGACCACGCCCTGGTCGGTGTAGCCGCGGCCGATGGCGCGGCTGCGCTCGCCGGCCGTCGCGGCATAGAAGTAGTCGCCGCCGTGGAGCCCGCGATAGAGCCGGTGCACCGCGACCAGCGACCGGCCGCTGCCGGACGCCATCCGCATCGAGGTGTCACGAAGTGAGGTGAAGCCACCGCCCGCGCTGGAGTCGGACTGCGACTTGCTGAGGGTCAGGGTCGAGGCCTGGCTCGACGGGTTGACCCGCTCGTAGACGTTGCTGCTGAACGCTCCGCACCTCGGCGCCGACGCCGCGGTTGCTGCCGGTGCGTGGACGAGGCAAGCGCTGACGGCCAGGGCCGCTACCAGCGCCGTACGTGATCTCAGATTCCCCCGGATCCGAGCGAGATTTCTAGTCATCGCTGTTCTCCGCTTACTGCTTGGTGCTGCTTTTGGGCCGGAGTCTATCCACCGCGATGACTCTTGTCAGATCGAGGTGAGCTGGGGCCGCCCCCGACCTGACCGATTCTCACACGACCGGTGTTTCAGCCGTATTAATCCTGGTCGGACGGTCGAAGCCGCTCGGCGATGATCGCCACGGCTCCCCGCGGCGTCCGGGAGATGATCAAGGTGGCCCGGCCGGGACCGGTCAGGCCCAGCCGGGGGCGCAGCGCTGCCGGATCCAGGTCCAGGCCACGCTTCTTGATCTCGAGGCTCCCGATCTGATGCGTTCGCATCCACCGCCGCAGCCCTTTCAGGGTGTACGGCAGCACCTCGACCACCCGGAACGCCGTCGCGTACGGGGTCTCCACCAGGTCATCAGCGCTGAGGTAGGCGATCTGGGGATCGAGCAGGCTCGCTCCGAGCGCACGACCGAGCTGACCGACGCCGCCGGCTCGGATCACCGCACCGTCGGGCTCGTAGAGCGTGGCGCGTACGCCGGACACCGGCAGCTGGAGCGTCGGCTCGGTGACGACCAGCCGGTCGGTCGGCCAGATCAGGGCCGAGCGTCGGCCGCCGATCGATCCGGGACCGTTCCACAGGCCCACCTCGACGACCTCCCCGCGGTGGCTGACCCATTCGGCGGCCACCTGGTCGGGCACCAGGCGCGTGCGGAAGGGCCGGCCCGAGCTTGACTCCCGCCAGCCGCCGGCCGTCCAGCAGACCGGTGACCAGGGACCAGTCGGGGGTGAAGTCCTCCACCCGCCACAGCCGACCCCGGTCCGTGCGCCGGGCGGGATCGCAGAACACAGCATCGTCGTCACGGAGGTCGCTGACCACCTCGGCCGCGTCAGCCACGACGACGTTGCCCCGACCGGCCAGGTTGGCCCGGGCGACGGCGGCGGTCTCCGGATCGACCTCCACCGCCAGCACGTCCAGTCCGGCTCGGGCGAAGGCCAAGGCGTCCGAGCCGATGCCGCAGCCCAGGTCCACCACCCGCCGGGCGCCGCCGGCGACCATCCGCTCGGCGTGGTAGTCGGCGATCGCCGGCCGGGTGGCCTGCTCGAGCCCGTTCCTGGTGAAGAACATGGTGGCGGCCGCCGCACCGAACTTGGTCTGGGCTCGACGCCGGAGCGCGGCCTGGTGCAGGGCGGCCGTGGCCAGCTCGGCGGGGAACCGGGTCCGCAACCGGCCCGCGGCGGCCAGGGAGCCGGGGTCCGGCTCGGTCATCGCGGCCGTCAGCGCCTCCGCGGTCAGACCGAACGGCAGCGGCGCCTCCATCACAGCAGGATGCGTTCGACCGACAACGACGAGTCGGCCCCGATGTCCAGGCTCGACGGCCGGCCGCCATCGGTGACGATCTCCGCGCCGAGCACCGCGATCATGGCGCCGTTGTCGGTGCACAGGCCCGGTCGCGGCGTACGCAGCGCGATGCCGTGCTCCGCGGCCCGTTCCGCGAGCAGCGCCCGCAGTCGCCCGTTGGCCGCGACCCCGCCCCCGATCAGCAGGTCGGTGGCCCCGGTGGCCGCACAGGCATCCATGGCCTTGGCCGACAGCACGTCACAGACCGCCTCCTGAAAGCTGGCGGCGACATCGGCGAGCGGCACGTCCTGACCGTCGCGCTCACGCGACTCCACCCAGCGGGCCACGGCGGTCTTGAGACCGGAGAACGAGAAGTCGAACCGGTGCCGCTCCAGGTCTTTCCGGGCGGTGAGGCCGCGAGGAAAGCTGACGTAGCGGGGATCGCCGGTGGCGGCCCGGTCGATGTGCGGGCCACCGGGATAGGGCAGCCCCAGTACCCGGGCGACCTTGTCGTACGCCTCCCCGGCCGCGTCGTCGATGGTCGAGCCCAGCTCGGTGATCCCATCGGTGATGCGGTCCACCCGGAGCAGCGAGGTGTGTCCGCCCGAGACCAGCAACGCGACGCAGGGCGCGGGCAACGGACCGTGCTCGAGCAGGTCGACCGCGACGTGGCCGGCGAGGTGGTTGACCCCGTAGAGCGGCTTGTCCAACGCATAGGCCAACGCCTTGGCACTGGCCAGACCCACCACGAGCGCGCCCATCAGACCGGGGCCCGCGGTGACGGCGATCCCATCCAGCTGGCTGAGGTCGACGTCGGCGGTGGCGCAGGCCCGTTCCAAGGCGGGCACCATCGCCTCGAGGTGAGCCCGGCTGGCCACCTCGGGCACGACTCCGCCGAAGCGGACGTGCTCCTCGACGCTGGACGCGACTTCGTTGGCCAGCAATTGGTGGCCCCGGACGATGCCGACGCCGGTCTCGTCGCAGGAGGACTCGATGCCGAGGATGAGAGGCCCGCTGCCCGACGCGCTCACCGGCCGTCCTCCACGCCGAAGACGCGCTCGGGCCACTCGGGCAGGTCGTAGAGCTTCATGATCAACGCGTCCTGGCCGGGGCCGTAGTAGTTCCTGCGGGCGGCCAGCTGCTCGAAGCCAATTCGCTGGTAGAGCCTGATCGCTGCCTCGTTGGTGTAGTCGACTTCCAAGATCACGGCCTTGGCGCCGAGGTGGCGGACCGCCGTCAGCCCGGCTCGGACCAGGCCCTCGCCGAGGCCGAGGCGACGTGCAGCGGGTGCGACGACCAACCGGTGCAGGTCAGCCAGCTCGCCGATGGTCTTGAGCGAGATGACCCCGACCGGGTGGTGGCCTCGGGCGATCAAGATCGTTCGACCCTCACCCAGCAGCTCGCCCTGCCAGCTGCGTTCGCTCCACTGCTCGGCCGGTGGGAAGCCGGCTCGCTCCAAGATCATGATCGCCGCGAGGTCGCCCTGACGGACCGGCAGGATGCTGATCTCGGGGCTCACGCTGGTCATCGCGGCGCGTTCCGATGGTGCAGGACCGACTTGCGGCGGGTGGGCTCGACGGCGTCCGGCCGTCGCAGGTAGAGCGGCTCCCGACCGGCGTCGGGCAGCGACCAGCCGCGAACGGCGAGCACCCCGGGATCCAGCGTGCGCGGGCCGGCGATCGCGGCGAGCCGGTCGGGGTAGAGGTCGGCGGCCGGACCCACCACCGGCAGCTCGGGAAGATCATCCGGGGCGTTCACGGAGGGCCCGTCGGTCCGCCGGCCGGTGGCGTCGTAGCGAGCCCAGTAGACCTCGCGTCGTCGGGCATCGGTGGCCACCACGAAGTCGGATCCTCCTGCCTGGGCAGCGAACTGAGCGGCGAGCACGTCCAGGCTGCAGACCCCCCGGAAGTTGATCTTGAGCACTGACGCGAGCACCTGGGCGGTGACGATGCCGACCCGCAGCCCGGTGAACGGGCCGGGACCGAGACCCACGACCACCCGGTCCAGGTCCGCCATGGCGACCCCGGCGGACTCGACGCATTCCTTGATCAACGGGGTGAGCTGCTCGACGTGCGCCATCCGGTCGTCGACGCTGGCGGTGGCGAGCACCTGAGGGCCACGGGCCAGACCGACGTTGACCACCGTGGAGGTGTCCACGGCGAGCACCAGCCCGGTCCGGTCGTGGTCGGTCATGGAGTCAGTCCCGTCAGGTCGACCGAACGCCAGCGGTCCCCGCGGCCGGCGATGGTGACGATCCGCGGGCTGTCGTCCTCGTGGGCCGAGGCGTCGGCCGGCGTGGTCCAGATGTCGATCTCCAGCCGGTCATCGGAGAGCCACTCGGCCAGCCCCTGGCCCCACTCGATCACGGTGACTGCGTCGGCCAAGGTCTCGTCGAGATCAAGATCATCCAGCTCGTACGGGCTGGACAACCGGTACGCGTCGACGTGGACCAGCATCGGGCGGCCCGTGGTCGACGGGTGTTGCCGGGCGAGCACGAAGGTCGGCGAGATGATCGGTCCGGCGCTGGCCAGCCCTCGACCGATGCCTTGGGTCAATGTGGTCTTGCCGGCCCCGAGGTCGCCGGAGGCAATGATCACGTCGCCCGCGCGCAGCAGCGCGGCAAGGCGCTCACCCAGGACCAGCATGTCGTCGGCGGTCGGCACCGGAATGGCCACCGGCAGCGGCTTGGTCAAGATGACGCCGTTCGGAGCCGGCCGGTCGACGGTGAATCCGCGGTGTTGCCAGAAGGCGATCAGGTCGGCGAACTCGGCTCGGGCGAAGAGCTCGACCACCCGGTGGCCGAGGGTCGCGGCCAGTTCTTCGGCGGCGGCGACCATGGCCGAGGCGATGCCGTGCCGTTGGAAGTCGGGGTGCACCGACACCCGCTGGAAGGTCGCCCCGGGTCCGCCGGGCACGACCAGGATGACGCCGGCCGGGCGGCCGCCGACACTGGCGTAGATGCCGCCGCCGCGCCCCATCGTGGCCGCCACCGAAGCGGCGGTCTCATCGATCGCCGTCGATGGCGGATCCAACGGCGGGCGTGCACCGAACGCAGCATGGATGACCTCGACCATCGCGGTGGCATCGGCATCCGATGCCACCCCGACGACAAGATCAGAAACCGAGACGCTCACCAGCGGACATGCTAGCGATGACGGACTCCCCGATGCCTGCTGGCTCAGGCGGTGTAGGCGCGATGGTGCGAGCGCTGCGTACGACGCTCACCGTCACGGGAGCCACCGTAGGAGCGGGCGCCGCCACGGCCACCTTCGCGTCCACCCCGACCGCGCGGACGGTCACCCGCCGGGCGACCACGACGCGGCGGGGCGATGACCCGCTGGTACTCGGTCTCGCTGATGACGTGACCGCTGGGGGCCTGTGCCCCGGTGGCCGCCACCAGGTCGGTGTCACCGGACTGCGCGGGCAGCGCGATCGGGCGTACGCCGGCCTGGCTGGTCAGCGAGCTGATCTCGCGACGCTGGTGCGGCAGCACCAGCGTGACGACGACGCCGGTGCCACCGGCCCGAGCCGTCCGACCGGCGCGGTGCAGGTATTCCTTGGGGCCACCGGGAGGGTCGGCCTGGAGGACCAGACCGATGTCGTCGACGTGGATGCCGCGGGCCGCGACGTCGGTCGCGACCAGCACGGGCACCTGCCCGTTCTTGAAGGCTTCGAGGATCCGGGTGCGGGCCCCCTGGGCGAGTCCGCCGTGCAGGGCTCCGGCCATCACCCCGACGGCCCGAAGCTGCTCGGCGACGCGGTCGGCGCCCCGCTGGGTCCGGACGAAGATCACGGTCCGACCCTCACGGCTGGCGATCTCGGCGGTCAGAACGGTCTTGTCCTTGGGCGCGATGTGCAGCACGTGGTGGGCCATGGTGGTGACGCTGGCCTGGTCGCTGTCGACCTCGTGGGTCAACGGGGAGTCCAGGTACTGCTTCACCAGGCGGTCGATCGCCCGGTCCAAGGTGGCGGAGAAGAGCATCCGCTGGCCACCGGCCGGCACGGCGTCGAGGATCTGGGTGACCGCGGGCATGAAGCCGAGGTCGGCCATGTGGTCGGCCTCGTCGAGCACGGTGATCTCGACCCGGCCGAGATCAACAGCGCGCTGCTCCATCAGGTCGATCAAGCGGCCCGGCGTGGCCACGACGATGTCGACGCCCTGGGAGAACGCCCGCAGCTGCGGGGTGTAGGACATGCCGCCGGCGACGAGGATGATCGACAGTTTTGCAGTGCGGACCAGGGGGGTCAGCGCCTCCACGACCTGCATGGCGAGCTCACGGGTCGGCACGAGGACCAGGCCACGCGGCTTGGTGCTGTCGGAGCCGGCGAGGGAGGCGATCATCGGCAGACCGAAGGCCAGGGTCTTGCCCGACCCCGTCTGGCCGCGGCCGAGGATGTCCCGCCCGTTGAGCGCGTCCGGGATGGTCGCCGACTGGATCGGGAACGGTGCGGTGATGCCCTGCGCCGTCAAGGTGGAGACCAGCGAGGCCGGGAGGCCGAGGCTGGCGAAGTCGGCGGCGTGGGTGGGGGTCACAGGAGCTGCTTTCGGTTCGGTGCGGGCCGGGCGGTCCTGACGGGACAGCACGGCGGACGTACGGGGGGTGAAATCGACCGAACGAGCAGGGCGCTGCGGGTGGTCGCTGGTCCGACGCGCCGGACGGCTGTCCGAGCGCTCGGGCCGGTCGCTGTAGGAGCGGGAGGGGCGGTCGTTGGAACTTGCCGGGCGATCGCCGTAGGAGGCCTTGCGATCCCCGTACGCCGGCTTGCCGTCGTTCGATCTCGCCTGCCGGTCGCCGTAGGGCTTGCGATCGCCATAAGAGTTGCGGTCGCCGTAGGGCTTGCGGTCGGAGTCCGGGGTGCTCTTGCGACCCAGATAGGGGGTGCTCTTGCGCTCGCCGTAGGGAGCGGACTTGCGCTCGCCGTACGGGGCACTCTTGCGATCGCCATAGGAGCCGCTGCTCGGCCGGTCCCCGTAGGACGCGGTCTTGCGGTCGGCGAAGGACGGGTTCTGGCGGTCCTCGTAGGGGATGTCCTTGCGGAACCCGCTGGCGTCGCGGCGACTGCGGTCGGCCCCGTCGCGCCGGGCGGCTGGGGCGTCCTTGCGGCGAGCCTCGAACGGCGCGGCCTCGCGATCGAACGGAGCGTCCTCACGGACCCGCGTGCTGCGAGGCTGCCCGCCACTGCGGCGGGGTGAGTGGCCGCGGGCGGCGCGATCGGCCGAGGACCAACGCTTCTTGGGAGTGCCGTCAGCCTTGCTGGACTTGGCCGCTCGCGCGGACCGGGCCGGTTTGGCGCCCATTTTGGCGCTCTTCACCGACGGGGACTTGCCTGGCATGTCTTCTCACTTCTTCCGCTCACTGCGGACACGTCATTCAGGCACGTCGACGCCCGAACCTTCATGTCGTGGAGGGAAGACGAACCCAGCTGCGCCTCGCCTCATTGGAGGGCGCTCATGGAACCGGAAGCGATGGCCACCGGGAGGTACAAGGTTAACAGCGACGCGGCGAATAGTTTAATTCCCTCGGATCACCTCCAGCACGCGATGCTGGAAGCGACGGGCCTCTCCCCCACCGGGCGGCTGGCCACCCCGCCGAGCGCGAAGCGCCCGCTCGATCAGCCCGTCGGGTCCGTCGGTCCGAAGCAGCCGTTCGCCGGCCGCAACCTTGGCCAACCACACGTCGTCGCGAAATTTCACCAGTGATCGGCAAGCACCGAGCACTGCGTCGTCGGCACCCGGAGCCGGCGCGTCATCCGCCGGGGTCGGCAAGGCGATCCACCAGGTCAAGGCGTCAACCAGCAGCCCACGAAGGTCCGACCGACTCAGGTCGGCGAACACCTCGCCAGCCGGCGGTCCGAGCAGCCGCAGGGCGCTCTGGTGCACGATGCTGCGATCGAGTCCGTACCAGAAGAGTCCGTCGCCGACCGGCCGTTCGGCGGGGTCGAAGGTGGCGCGAAAGTCCATGGCAGGACCGCTGTTCAGCTCGACCTCGAACCCTGGAGCGGGAGTTCCCGAAGCGGCGATCGAACGTCGGTAGACCACCAGCTCCAGTCCCCGCGCCGGGCAGGGCAGGCTTTCGTGACGCAAGGCGCCAACCAGCGCCTCTTTGGTCGGCCGATCCAGCTCATTCTCAACGACCAACGCGATGTCCACATCACTACGTCCGGGCTGGTAAGCGCCCATCCCCACGGAGCCGGAGGCGTAGGCCCCGACCAGGTCGTCTCCGAGCACAGCCTGGGCGGCGGTCACGAGGTCGGCTAGATAGTTCTCGATGACGAGGTCCACGATCACAGTTTCGCCCCGGTGGGGGCATGGTCGCTCCGGAGGAGCTGGGCGAGCCGGATCCGGTTGTTGGTCATGGGGCGGCGTTGTCGGTCGATCCAGGCCGGGGGGATCCATTCGGGCAGGCGGTGTCGGCTGAGGCGGCATTGCCAGCCGCGTCGGGCGAAGGTGTGGTGGTGGTAACGGCAGACCAGGGTGAGGTTGTCGAGGTCGGTAAGACCGCCGTCGACCCAGCCGACGATGTGGTGCCGCTCGCACCAGTCGGGCACCCGGTCACAGCCGGGGAAGCTGCAGCCGCCGTCGCGAGCGACCAACGCCAGAGTCTGGGCGTGGCTGGCCACCCGCCGGCTGCGGCCCAGCTGAAGGACCGCTCCGGACCGGTTGAGCACCGTCGGGATGATCTCCGCCTGATCAGCCAGCCGCAGCACCTCCGAGATCGACAGGACCGTCCCGTCCGCGGTCGTACCGACCCCGGTCCGGGACCGCAGATCCTCCAGCGACAAGGTCACGATCACCGTCGCCGGGGTGCCGCCGCTGGCCGGTAGATCCCCGCCGGCCAGCAGCCGGTCACACACCTCCTCCACCGCATCGTGCATCCGCTGGCCGAACGTGCGCTGATCAGCATCGACCCGGCTGGTCAGACCCCGCCCAAGATCATCAGGATCGGGGATCGACTCGACCCGCGGCCGAGCCAACGGCCCGAGAACGGTGCCCAGCTTGACCCCGACCGCACCGGTCAACCGGAACTCCCCCACATACGCCCCGTCCTTGGTCGGGCGCAATGAGAAGTGCCGCCGGTCGGCGTTCAGCTGATCCGGTGGCAGCGTGCCGTCCGGATCAATCGCGTCCACAACCCGCTGGGCCAACCGGCTCAGCTCCCTCGGAGCGAAAACGGCTGCCTGCCGGGTGAGGAACAGCTCACCCACCCGAATATCGGCCGGGTCGAAGCCGCGGCGATCGACCGCCCCCAGAACCCGCTGAATGAGATGGACCTGCTCCGGGCTGACCTCCCCGGCCCGCTGCGCCGCCGCAAGCACCGGCCGCCGCGGTTCCAACCGCTCCCCCACCAGACTGGCCCGGTCACCAATCGCCGCCGCCGCCTGCACCCGCCGGCCCGCCTCACCCACCGACAGCCGCAACGCCGACACCAGCACCGTCACCATGGACGACTGGGCCAGCAGCTCCGGCAACCCCCGCCCAATGCCGTCGCTGATCGCCCGATGATCGACCAGCGACATCCGGTTACGGAGCCGCTCGAACCCCTGCAGAAACCCCACCAGCCCCAGGTCGTCGACGTGGTCCAAACCCCCGTCCTCGACGACTTTGACCAGGTGATCCAGAGCCGTTTCCAACTCGACCAGGGCGTGGTCGACGGGTGTCAACTCGACACCAGCCTGCGCTAGCCGCCCCTCTGAATCCATGACCCCATTTTATTCGAACAAGTAGTCGAATACCAGGATCACTTTGCACTCTACGCAGCAAATCACACGATCTTCCGCGCACGAATTATCGGATCACCTGAACCGACTCGCCTCGGCATGGCCGCTAGTCCGTGAAGCTCGTGCCGCGACTGACCGACTCCCACCGGCCCAGCTCGTCTGCGACCGTCCCGAGCCGTTGCCGGATGCCGTCGACCGCGTCCCCACCGAGCACCAGTCGAAGCGGCGGCGACGATGAGTCCAGGGCCGCGAGGATGGCGTCGGCCGCCTTGGCCGGGTCACCGGCCTGGCTGCCGTCGCCGCTGGTCACGTACTCCCGGGTCGGGCCGACCGTCTCGGCGTACTCGGGCATCGCTGTCGACTGGTACGCCGCCTTGGGGTCGAACAGTCCGGTCCGAAAGGCTCCCGGCTCGACGATCAGGAACCGTACGCCGAAGTCGACCTCCTGGGCCAGCGTCTCGGTCAGGCCCTCCAGAGCGAACTTGGTCGCGCAGTAGGCGCCGAAACCCGGCGCCGTCACCTGCCCACCCACGCTGGACATCTGCACGACGGCACCGCCACCTTGGCGGCGCAGGTGCGGCAGCACGGCCTTGGTGAGCGCCGCCGGACCGAAGAAGTGCAGGTCGAACAGAGCCCGTAGCTCGTCCTCGGTGGTCTCCTCGAGCGCTCCGACCTGGGTACGGCCGGCGTTGTTGACCAACACGTCGACCCGACCGAACCGGTCGACCACCTCGGCGACCAGCCCCGCCGCACGGCTGGTCTCGGTGACGTCGTACGCGATGGCGTGCACCTGGCCGGGGTGTCGAGCCGCGAGCTCATCCAGTCCGTCCGGTTTTCGCGCCGCGCCGACCACGGTGTCGCCCCGACCGGCAACCGCCTCGGCCAGAGCCAGCCCGAAACCCGAGGTGGCGCCAGTGATCAACCACACCCGGCTGGATGGCGTACGCATTGTCATGGCTCAATCCTCAGCCAGGAGGTGGTCCGGTGGATAGAGGTCAGGCGGCCAGGGTGAATCCGTCGCGGCCCCAGCGTTCGTCGCCGTCCTCGGGTTCGGGACGGTGTCGCAGCACCAGGCTGAGCACCACGACGGCCACCCCGACCACGACCTGGGTCGCCGCGGTGAGGTAGCCCAACCCGAACGGGCTGTCGACGGGCCACGGCGCCCGGGCGGTTGTGAGCGCGTAGTCGAGGAAGTTGTGCAGCGACCCGAACGAGGTGACACCCCAGCCGAGCACGATCAGCCGGATGGTCGGCAGCGGCCGTTCGTCGAGGATCCAGCCGGCCCCGAGCAGCATGGGCAGGACCAGGATCTCGGCCGGCCAGGTCAGCCACCCGCTGGTCCCGAGAGCCAGGAACTGACCCGGTCTGAACAGCTCGAGCTCGACCAGGACCGCGAGGGTCAGCGGCTGCAGCCCGATGATGACGGCGACGATCGTACGAGCCGCACTGTGCCGGGCCCACCCCACCACGGTCAGCCAGGCGACGCCGAGCAGCAGGGCGGCGACCGCCGCCAGCGCCGAGTCGAGAGGATGGCGGTGGCCCAGCTCGCCCCAGAAGGGCAGCGTTGAGGTCCCTTCCTGAAGCACCGAGCAGCTCGGAGCCGAGCGGTCGGAACGACAATCCGCCCAGTGCCGCCAGGTCGAGACCGCGCTCAGAGCGCCAGCGACCGTCAGCAGGCCGCCGGCCACGATCCAGCGCCGTGGGCCCGCCATCTGACGACGGTAACCCGCGCGGACGCGTTTCGCCGAGGGGCTGACCAGAAATATTCGAGGTCACCGAGGACCGCAAACGCCCAGGCAGTGACGTCCAGCGGGGGCTGGACGCCACCTGGGCCGAGCCGCTATTGCGGCTCGGTGTCCTCGAGCTCGGGCACCGAGTCCACGGCGGGGCCCGGGAAGAACTCCCCGGACTCGAAACCGGTCACCGGCCCCACCCCGGCCGGACCGACTGCGAAGTCGATCACGATCCGGGACTCGTCGGCGGCGAAGACCGAAGCCTCCGTGCCGTCGAGCTCAGGTTGATCCGTCATGACGCCCACCCCCGATGCAGCGTGCCGAACGACTCGGAACAGGTTAGAGCGAACGGGAACGCGTACGCGACCGTCCGGTCAGGGCCGAGGCGAGCACGACCAGTACCGCCGCAACCGCGATCGCCACGATCCAACGCACCCAGTCGACTCCCGGGCTGCCGTTCCCGCCGAAGGCGGTGTAGATGAACCAGCCGATCAAGACCCCGCCGATCCCGCAGAGGATGGTCAGCCAGATCGGGATGTTGTCCCGGTCTCCGGGTGCGACGAACTTGCCCAGCAGACCGATCACGATCCCGGCCACGATGACTCCGATGATCTCCATTGCTCCTCCTTCTGGTTGATGTTGCGACCGAGTCGCGGCGCCGGTTGCGACAGCGTTTCGGTCATTCCTCACTTCATCACCCCCAGGGATGGTGCAACACACCCCTAAGTAGGTAATGTTCACCCCATGTCGAGCCCACGGCGTCCTATCACGGTGGCACTGGTCGACGACTACGACGTGGTGGTGATGGGGGTCGCCAACATGCTCGACCAGTACCGCGACCGGGTCGTGGTCGCCGAGCTCGACACCAACCGCGACGTCTCCGATGCGGTCGACATCGTGCTCTACGACTCGTTCGCCCAGCCCGAGTCCGACCACGAGGAGATCGGCGTGCTGGTCGATAACCCCCGTGCCGAGCGGGTGGTGGTCTACACCTGGAACTTCCATCCCGACCTGATCACAAGCGCCCGCAAGCAGGGCGCTCACGGTTATCTGTCGAAGGCCCTGCCCGCCCGCGATCTGGTGACGGCCCTGGAGGCGGTGCACGCCGGCGAGATGGTGATCAGTGACCCGCCCCGTCGGGCACGAAGCGCCAGCGGACTCAACTGGCCGGGCCGCGGTGAGGGACTGACCGACCGCGAAGCCGAGATCCTGGCGTTGATCACCCAGGGCAAGAGCAACGCCGACGTCGCCGCCCTGACCTACCTGAGTCCCAACACGGTGAAGTCCTACATCCGGTCGGTCTATCGCAAGATCAACGTGTCGAGCCGGACCCAGGCAGTCCTGTGGGGAGTCAGCAACGGCTTCACCCCGGACCACAACCGCATCGAGCACTGGCGCGGCGGACCGTGATCAGCTCCTGCTCGGCCCGGCGGCAGCACGCCGACGGCGGACCCGGGCGAGAAGTCCGTCCAGCGCGTCGTTGAAGATGCCGGGGTGCTCGATCATGCCGAGGTGCCCACACTCGGGCACCGTGACGTGCTCGGTGTGCGGCAGCAGCTCGACCATCTTGTCGGTGTGCGAGATCGGCGTGATCAGATCGTCGGCTCCGCCCATGATCAACGTCTCCACCTGGCCCAGGGTGGGAAAGGCGACGTATTCGTCCAGCTCGGCGAATGCCGGATAGAAGTCCGCGACCACGTCCAACGGGGTCTGGGCCAGCATCTCGCTGACGAACTCGACGTAGCTGGCCGGCACCTCTGAGCCGAAGGACATCCGCTTGGTCACCACGTAGCCGATGTCGCTGCCGGCCTTCCGGCTTCGCTCGACCAGCGTGGGCAGCCGGTTGAGTGTGGCCATCAGCGGCTCGGCCACCCGCGAGAACGCTCGACCGGGAACCCCGCGGATCGGCGAGTGATCGGCCATCTCTCCGGCTGCGGTGGAGAACAGTGCGACGCCGACCACCTTGTCGGCGAACAGCGCCGGCCGGGTCTGAGCGAGGTGCATGATCGTCATGCCGCCCATGGAGTGCCCGACCAAGATCACCGGCTCGTCCCCGGTGAGCTCGTCCAGCACCAGAGCCAGGTCGTCGGCCAGCTGCGGGATGCGGCAGTTCTCGGTCTCGGAACGACCCGACCGACCGTGCGATCGCTGGTCGTAGAGCACCTGGCGCATGGCCCCTCGGAAGTGCTTGCGCTGGAAGTGCCAGCAGTCGAGGCTGAGGGCGTAGCCGTGCACGAACACCAGCGTCGGCTCGTCGCCGACCGGCGCGTCCGGCTCATCGACCTCGGTGTGCAGCAGCACCCCGTCCGAGGTGGCCAGGGTGGGACCGGAGGATCGCAGACCGAAGAACTGCTCATCGTCGATCCGGGACTCGCGGTCCAGCCGTTTGGCGACGATCCGACGCTCGAGCTCGAGACCGACAGCCAGTCCACCGGCCGCCAGCGCGGCGAAGCCGGCCACCAGCCCGACGCCCTCGGCGAGCCGGCCGCGGTCCCTGCGGCAGCGGCAGCTTCATCAGGCTTCCCCGTCTGGAGGGAGGTAGCGGCGTGGGACGCGTACGCCGATCCGGGTGACGATCTCGTAGCCGATGGTGTCGCACCAGGCGGCCCAGTCCTCCGCCGTCGGCTCGCCCGCGACCCCCGACCCGAACACGGTGACCTCGTCGCCCGGCTCGGCCACAGCGTCCGGCCCCAGCTCGACCACGAACTGGTCCATGCACACCCGGCCCCGCAGCGGCACCCGGGTGCCACGCCAGCCCAGCTGCGCCCGGTTGCTGGCGTGCCGGGGGATCCCGTCGGCATACCCGAGCGGCACCAAGCCCACCGTGGTCGACCGGTCCGCGGTCCACGTCCAGCCGTACGAGACGCCCGCACCGGCGGCAATCGCCTTGACCTGGGCCAGCTGGGCGCGCAACCGCATCACCGGCACCAAGGTGACCCCCGCCATGGCGGCGATCCCGGGCGCGGGGTCGATCCCGTACGCGGCGATGCCCACCCGCACCAGGTCCAGCCGCGCTTCCGGCACGATCAGCGCGGCGGCCGAGTTGGCCAGGTGGCGCAGCGTCGGCTCCAGACCGGCGGCCCGGGCCTGCTCGTACGCCTGCTGGAACGCCGCCAGCTGGATGGCGACCGAGGGGTGTCCGGGCTCGTCGGCGGCGGCGAGGTGGGACCACAGACCCACCACCTCCACGGCGCCGGCCTCTTCGGCCTCAGCCGCCGCGGCGAGCACCTCGGGCCAGACGTCGGCGCTCGCCCCGTTGCGGGACAGTCCGGTGTCGATCTTGAGGTGCACCCGGGCCGGCGCTTCGACGATCGCGGCCGCCGCCACCAGCCGGGACAGCTGGTCGACCGACTGGGCCGAGACGTCGATCTCCGCCGCCACCAGGGGGGTCAGGTCCTCCTCGGCCCCGTAGAGCCAGGCCAGCAGCGGTCCCGTGTCGCCGGCCTCGCGCAGCGCCAGGGCCTCAGCCGGAGTGGCCACCCCGAGCCAGCTCGCCCCCGCCGACCGGGCGGCTCGGGCGCAGGCCACCATCCCGTGGCCGTAGCCGTCGGCCTTGACCACGACCATCAGCTGGGCACTGCCAACCCGGGCGTGGATGGCGCGGATGTTGGCCTGGAAGGCGGAGAGATCGATGTCGGCGCTCGCGGTGGCCGGGTCGACAGCAGGGCTCACCGCCGGGCTCCGGTCAGTGCGTCGCGCCGCAGCTGCAGCTCCCCCAGCAGCGTCCCCACCGCCCGGGCCAGGTCCACCGGCGGCACCACCCCGAGATGCGCAGTCGCGGCCGCGGCCTGGATCGACGCGCCCAGCTGACCGGCCCGCTGCGGAGCCACGCCGGCGGCCAGCAACGTGGCGCACAGGCCGCCGAGGACATCTCCCGAGCCGGCTTGCGCCGTCCAGGCCGGACCCGGCAGAGCGACGAGCACCACCTCGGCTCCGGGGGCCGCCACCACCTGCGCGGCGCCTTTGAGCAGCACGGTCGCGCCCGTCCGCTGCACACCGGCCTGCGCAGCCCTGACCGGGTCGGCTTCCACCCAGTCACGGTCGCGATCCACCAGGCGGGCCAGCTCACCGGCGTGCGGGGTGAGCAACCAGTTCGGCGGGCACTCCTTCGGCAGGTACTTCAACCCGTCGGCATCGACCACGGCGGGCAGCCCGTCCTCGGCCGTCGCGGCCAGCACCTGCTCGCCGTCGGAGCGCTCGCCCCAGCCCGAGCCGAGCAGGTGAGCCTGCACCCGACCCGGTGAGAAGACGACATTGGGCAGCTGGGCCTCGATGATCTTGGCCGGACGCTGGTCCCCGAGGAACCGGACCATGCCGGCACCGGCGAACACTGCACCGTAGGTCGACATGACCGCAGCACCTGGGTACTGGTCCGAGCCGGTGTCGATGCCGACCACACCACGGGAGTACTTGTCGCTGCCGGCGTCCGGATAGGGCCAGGCCAGGGCAAGCTCGTCCAGGGTCATCCCCGCCAGGTCGGGCCCGACCTCGGACCCCAGCCCGATGGGCACCAGCTCGATCTCGCCGCAGAGGCTCAGTGCCGGCTCCAGCAGGTGACACGGCTTGCGTTCGCCGAAGGTGACGGTGCGGGTCGCCTGGATGGCCGGACCCGGCACGGCGCCGGTGTCGGCCCCGACCCCGGAGGGCAGGTCGACCGCGAGCACCGGCAGTCCGGCCTCGGCCAGCCGCTGCGCCAGCTCGGCCAACGGGCCGGTCAACCCCGGTCGCCCCCCGATGCCGAAGATGCCGTCCACGGCCAGATCGGCCGACTCAAGATCAACAACCGCCAGGTCGAGCAGCCGGCCACCCGCCGCCGTGAGCGCAGCCAGACCGGCCGGGTGAGGTTCGCCCAAGCAGCGTACGGCGATCACCCGGGCCCCGCGCCGGGCCAGCCGTTCCCCGGCGTACAAGGCATCCCCGCCGTTGTTGCCCGAGCCGGCCAAGATCAACACGTGGGCACCGTAGACCCCGCCGCGGACAACCCCGAGCAGCTCGGCCGCACTGGCGGCGACTCCGGCCGCCGCCCGCTGCATCAAGATCGACTCGCCCTCGATCTCGATCGCGGTCCGCTCGAGCTGTCTGATCTTGTCCACGGAGAAGGCGGTGATCATGCCTCGCACACCACCACTGCCGAAGCGATCCCGGCGTCGTGCGACAAGCTGACGTGGATCGTGCCCACCCCGAGCTCGGCCGCCCGGGCGGCCACCGTCCCGGTGATCTTGAACTCGGGTTTGCCGTCGGCGTCGGTGATGATCTCCGCATCCAGCCAGGCCAGACCCGCGGGAGCACCGAGCGCTTTGGCCAAAGCCTCCTTGGCCGCGAACCGGGCCGCCTGGGAGGCCACCGGACGCTCGGCCTCGGCGGTGGTGAACAGCCGGTGGACCAGGCCCGGCCGGCGAGTCACCGACGCGGCGAACCGGGCGACGTCGCAGACGTCGATCCCCAAGCCGACAATCACGGGCACGGCTCCGCCGGGACGATCATGATCCGGACGAGCTGGTCACTCGACCGTGACGGACTTGGCCAGGTTGCGGGGCTGGTCGACGTCGTGGCCCTTCTGCGTCGCCAGCTCGCAGGCGAACATCTGCAGCGGAACGGTCGCGACCAGGGGCTGCAGCAGGGTCGAGACCTTGGGCAAGGTGATCAGCACGTCGGCGTACGCGGCCACCTCGTGATCATCTTCCTCGGCCAGCACGACGGTCTTGGCGCCGCGGGCGCGAACCTCCTGCAGGTTGGAGATGACCTTGTCGTGCAGGAGATCTCGGCCTTGGGGCGGGATGACCACGAAGACCGGCAGCCCGTCGTCGATCAGAGCGATCGGGCCGTGCTTGAGCTCACCGGCGGCGAACCCCTCGGCGTGGATGTAGGCCAGCTCCTTCAGCTTCAGTGCACCCTCGAGGGCGACCGGGTAGCCGACGTGACGGCCGAGGAACAGCACCGACGGCTCCTCGGCGAAGTCGGCGGCCAGCTTGAGCACCGGGTCGATGTTGTCCAGCACCGCGGTGATGGCCGCCGGCATGGTCTCCAGCTCACGCATCGTGGCTCGGATCTCGTCGCCGAACTTGGTGTTGCGCACCTGGGCCAGGTAGAGGCCCAGCAGGTAGCAGGCGACCAGCTGGGTCAAGAAGCCCTTGGTCGAGGCCACGCCGATCTCCGGCCCGGCGTGGGTGTAGATCACGGCGTCAGACTCGCGCGGGATGGTCGAGCCGTTGGTGTTGCAGATCGCCAGCACCCGGGCCCGCTGCTCTCGCGCGTGCCGGATCGCCATCAAGGTGTCGGCGGTCTCGCCGGACTGGCTGATCGCGACCACGAGGGTGGACGGCCCGACGATCGGGTCGCGGTAGCGGAACTCGCTGGCGAGCTCCACCTCGCACGGGATCCGGGTCCAGTGCTCGATCGCGTACTTCGCCACCAGGCCGGCGTAGAAGGCTGTCCCGCAGGCGATGATCACGATCTTGTCGACGGCGCGGAGCTCGGCCTCGCTGATCCGCAGCTCGTCGAGAGTCAGTCGGCCCTGGGCGTCGTGGCGACCGAGCAGCGTGTCGGCCACCGCCTTGGGCTGCTCGTAGATCTCCTTGCGCATGAACCAGTCGTAGCCGCCCTTCTCGGCAGCCGACAGGTCCCAGTCAACGTGGAAGGGACGGACATCGGCGGGCTGGCCGTCGAAGGTGGTGACGCTGACCCCGTCTCGGGTGATCACCACGACCTGGTCCTGCCCGAGCTCGATGGCCTCCCGGGTGTGCTCGATGAAGGCGGCCACGTCCGAGGCGACGAAGTTCTCCCCCTCACCGACCCCGACGACCAGCGGCGAGTTCCGCCGGGCGGCGACCACGGCGTCGGGGTTCTGTCCGTCCACCGCGACCAGGGTGAACGCGCCCTGCAGCCGCTGGCACACCGTACGCATGGCATCGTCCAACGGGATCCCGGCCTCGACCTGCTGACCGAGCAGGTGGGCGACGATCTCGGTGTCGGTCTCGGAGCTCACCAGGATGCCGGCCTCGGCCAGCTCGGTGCGCAGCAGCACATAGTTCTCGATGATCCCGTTGTGGACCAGTGCGACCCGGCCGTTGGCCGAGACGTGCGGGTGGGCGTTGACGTCATTCGGACCACCATGAGTGGCCCAGCGGGTGTGCCCCAGCCCGAGGCCGGTCAGCGGCATGGAGGTCTCGGCCAGAACCTTCTCCAGGTTGCCGAGCTTGCCGGCCTTCTTGGCCACGTGCAGCTCACCATCGGCGACGATGGCGACCCCCGCCGAGTCGTAGCCCCGATATTCCAGCCGGCGCAGGCCCTCGACAACGACTCCCAGGGCAGCCTGCGGACCGACGTAGCCGACGATTCCACACATAGGCCGAACACTACCGGTCGGCTATCGCCGAAGTGGTCACCAACGTCGGCCCCGGTGCACCGGGCACTAGATTTCTTCCCATGCCGCATGACGCGCAGGTCTTCGGGCCCTACGTGGAGCGAAGCCGGTCGGACTGGGCGGAGCTGGCCGAGCACACCCCGATGGCGTTGGACGGGGCCACGCTCGACCGGTTGCGCGGCCTCGGCGACCCGACCAGGCTGATCGACGTGCGCGAGGTCTACCTGCCCCTGACCCGGCTGCTCAGCCGCTACGTGCTCTACACCGACGAGCTGCACCGCTCGACCAACGAGTTCCTCCAGCTGTCGGTGGAACGGACCCCGTTCGTCATCGGCGTGGCCGGTTCGGTCGCGGTCGGCAAGTCGACCACCGCCCGGCTGCTGCAGGAGCTGCTGGCGGCCTGGCCACAGCACCCGCGGGTCGCCCTGATCACCACCGACGGCTTCCTGTTGCCCAACGCCGAGCTCGAGCGCCGTGGCCTGATGCAGCGCAAGGGCTTCCCGGAGTCGTACGACCGGCGCGCGCTGCTGCGCTTCGTGATGGACGTGAAGTCCGGCAAGGAGGAGGTGACCGCGCCGGTCTACAGCCACCTGGTCTACGACATCGTTCCCGGCGGCGAGGTCACCATCCGCCAGCCCGACATCGTCATCATCGAGGGGCTGAACGTGCTGCAGCCGGCCCGGGTCCGTCCCGATGGGACCACCGGGCTCGCCGTCAGCGACTTCTTCGACTTCTCCGTCTACGTCGACGCCGACGCCGCCGACGTCCGGGACTGGTACGTCCAACGGTTCCTCTCGCTCCGCGACACCGCCTTCCGCGACCCCCGGTCCTACTTCACCCGCTACGCCGAGCTGACCCACGAGCAGGCGGTGCACCGGGCCGAGCACCTGTGGGACACGATCAACGGTCCGAACCTGAACCAGAACATCTTGCCCACCCGCGGCCGGGCCACGGCCATCTTGCGCAAGGACACCGACCACCGGGTCAAGTGGGTCCGCATCCGCAAGGTCTGACCCGCGTACGTCCCGAAGTCGTCGAAGGGCCGACACGCTCAGCCCCGCGGTCCTCGAGCTCAGCCCGCGGTCCTCGAGACCAGCCCGCGATTGAGCTCAGCGGGCGTGTATCAGGGCCGGGGTGGGCCGCTCTTGGTCTTACGAGTCCGCTCACCCGAGGTCCGGAAACGTTGCGCACCGGGCCAGTTCGATGCGGGGCGGGTCTCGCGCAACGTAGGTCGGCTTGCGTGACCCGTCGTGCTTCGGGGGCACCGCTCGGTGAGGGGGAGCCGGGTGGTGGGCGGCGCAGACGAAAGACGCACGTCGGGCTGGTCGACCGCGCTCGCGGTCGACCAGTTCTGCGTTCTTCGGCACCTCCAGGTTCCTGGGGGCGGGATAGCGTCGGACCATGACCACCACTCAGCTGCCCGTCGTCAGCGACAAGATCAAGATCGGCGCCGGCACGGCCTTCAAGGCCGGGTTCTTCGGCGCGCTGGGCGTGCTCGTCTTGTCCCTGATCCTCTACCTCATCCTCGGGATCGTCACCGTCATCCTGCTGGCCGCCGGCACGTTCGACGCGTGGTTGCCCTATTTCCGGCGTTAGCTCGTTCGCACTCGGCGAGGAGTCGGGCTCACCCGGGTCACCGCTGCAGATCATCTGGCGTACGCCGTTCCTGCGCTCGGCCGCACTGAGCCTGTTCCTCGCCGGGGTCGGGGTCGCGGCCACCTTCCCGCAGCTGGCCTTGTTCCTGGTCAACGAGCTGGGGGCCTCGCTGACGGTGGCCGGTTTGTTCTACCTGACCAGCGCGGCCGCTCCGGTGGTCGGCTACGTCATCGGGCAGCTGTCGGACCGGAGATCGAACCGGTTGATGCTGTTCCGCGTCTGCACCGCTGCTGGGGCGATCGGCTGGGTCGCGATGGCGCTGTCCACCCGGGTCTGGATGCCGTTCGTGATCGCGGTGGTGGCCCTGAGCGTCGCCGGCGCGGCCGGCGCGCAGATCTTCGCCGCCGTACGCGATGTGCTGTCCCGACGACCCACCGGCGCCGACAACCGGGTCATCTCCACCATCCGGATGGCTTTCACGGCGGGATGGATCGTCGGACCGGTGCTGGGCAGCTGGGCGGGTGGCCAGTTCGGGCTGCGGGCCATGCTCTTCGGCGCCGCGGCGTGCACGCTGTCCCAGCTGCTGCCGCTCGGCCGGATGCGCGTCGAACGCTACGTCGCACCCGGCGCCGACCTGCGGCCCGCCCTCGGCCTCAACCGGCGGATGGCCCCGCTCTTCGTGTTCGCCGGGCTGTGCGTGCTGGCCATCAGCGGTGACACGGTCAAGTTCGCGTTCCTGCCGCTCTACCTCGAGCAGGACCTGCACGCAAGCCCGGAGGTCCGCGGCGCGGTGATCGCCGTACAGCCTCTGATGGAGCTGGCCCTGATGCCCCTCGCCGGTCTGCTGGCGGACCGGATCGGCCCGATGCGGGTGGTGATCGCCGGTGCGGTCCTCGGCGTCGCGGCCAATGTGGGTTACGCGTCGAGCGACACGGTGGTCGGCCTGTTCGTCGCTCAGCTGCTGATGGCGGGCCTGTGGGCCGTGGTCGCCTCACTCGGGGTCGTGGTGGCCCAGCAGCTCTATCCGCAGGGCGTCGGGCTGGCGTCGACCATCTTCCTCAGTGCGTTGATCTTCGCCTCGACCTTCGGCGGCCTGATCGGTGGGCTCGGGGTCTCCCGGCTCGGGCTGCCCCACGTCTTCTACGTGCCGGCGGCGCTCTGTGCGCTCGCCGCGGTGGGAATGGTGGTGCTCGCCCCGCGGCTCAGAGGGCCAGCGAGGACTTGACCACGTCGGCGAGCCGATGGGCGACCTCGTTGGCCACCTCGTACGACTCGGCCTCGACCATCACCCGGACGAGCGACTCGGTGCCGGACGGTCGCAACAGCACGCGGCCTGAGCGACCGAGCTGCTGCTCGGCCTCGGCCACGGCGGTCCCGAGCTCGGGGTCGGAGTCGGCCCGGGACTTGTCGACCCCCTGGACGTTGACCAGCACCTGCGGCAGCCGGGTCATCACCGAGGCCAGCTCGGCCAGGGACTTTCCGGTGTTGGCCATCCGGTTCATCAGGTGCAAGGCGGTCAGCACCCCGTCGCCGGTGGTGGCGTGGGCCGACATGATGACGTGCCCGGACTGCTCGCCACCGAGGGAGAAGCCGCCGGCCCGCATGGCTTCCAGGACGTAGCGGTCGCCGACCCGGGTCTGCTCCACGGTCACGCCCGCGTCACGCATGGCGTTCACGAAGCCGAGGTTGCTCATCACGGTGGCGACCACGGTGTCGTCGGCCAACCGACCCTCCTCGCGCAGCGCGAGGGTGAGCACGGCCAGGATCTGGTCGCCGTCCACGGTCTTGCCGTTGGCGTCCACAGCCAGGCAGCGGTCGGCATCCCCGTCCAGCGCGATGCCGATGTCGGCCTGGTGCTCGATCACCGCGGAGCGGAGCGAGTCCATGTGGGTCGAGCCGCAGTTGTCGTTGATGTTGATGCCGTCGGGCAGCGCATGGATCCGGATGACCTCGGCACCTTGGGCCTCGCAGGCGGCGGGACCGGCGACGTACGCGGCTCCGTTGGCACAGTCGATGACCACCTTGAGGCCCTCGAGGCTGACCGGGCGGCCCAGGCTGTTGACCAGGTGGGCGATGTAGTGCTCGACCATCGACTCGTCGACGCTCACGCGACCGACGCCCGCCCCGGTCGGACGGGCCCACGACTCGCCCAATCGGCGCTCGATCGCGTCCTCCAGGGTGTCGTCGAGCTTGGTGCCACCGCGGGCGAAGAACTTGATGCCGTTGTCGGGCATCGGGTTGTGGCTGGCCGACAGCATGACGCCCAGATCGGCGCCGGTGGCACCGGTCAGGTAGGCCACACCGGGCGTCGGCACGACACCGAGGCGTACGACGTTGACTCCGGCACTGGCCAGCCCGGCGACCACCGCAGCCTCGAGGAACTCCCCCGAGGCCCGCGGGTCGCGACCGACGACGGCGACGGGCTGATGGCCACTGAACTCGCCGGTCTCGGCCAGCACATGGGCCGCCGCAACCGACAGGTTGAGCGCCAGCTCGGCGGTCAGCGCCTCGTTGGCCTTGCCGCGTACACCGTCGGTTCCAAAGAGGCGACCCATCGAGTCCGCTCCGGAGCCCGGCGGATCAGCGCTTGCTGTACTGAGGAGCCTTGCGGGCCTTCTTCAGGCCGGCCTTCTTGCGTTCCTTGATCCGCGCGTCGCGGGTCAGCATGCCGGCCTTCTTGAGCGCGGGGCGGCTGGCCTCTTCGTCGACGGAGTTGAGACAGCGGGCCACGCCGAGACGCAGCGCGCCGGCCTGACCGGTGACGCCACCGCCGTGGATCCGGGCGAGCACGTCGTACGAGCCGGCGACCGCGGCGGTCGAGAAGGGCTCGGAGACGATCTGCTGGTGCACCTTGTTCGGGAAGTAGTCCTCGAGGGTGCGGCCGTTGATGGTCCACTGCCCGCTGCCCGGGACGATGCGGACGCGGGCGACGGCCTCCTTGCGGCGGCCGGTGGCCCCGGCGGGAGCGACGACAGCCGGACGGCCGGACGGGCCGAACGAGGTCTGCGGCGTCGCTTCGGAGCGGTAGGAGATCTCGCGGTCGTCCTCGGTGAAGGGAACGACCTCGTCGACGGTCTCGTCGCGGGTTTCGGTGACGGCTTCAGACACTGTGCGCTATTCCTTGGGTTTCAGTTGATCGAGGATCGAGGACTACTGGGCGATCTGGGTGATCGCGTACGCCTGCGGCTGCTGCGCAGTGTGCGGGTGCTCGGGGCCCGAGTAGACCTTGAGCTTCTTGATCAGCTGGCGGCTGAGCCGGTTCTTGGGCAGCATGCCCCAGACCGCGAGCTCGACGACGCGACGCGGGTCGCGGTCGAGCAGCTCGCCCGCCGGAACGGACTTCAGGCCACCGGGGCGACCGGAGTGCCGGTGGTAGAACTTGTCGGTTCGCTTGCCCCCGCTGAGCGAGATCTTCGACGCGTTCACCACGACCACGAAGTCACCGCCGTCGACGTGCGGAGCAAACGTCGGCTTGTGCTTGCCGCGCAACAACGTGGCGACCGTGACGGCGAGCCGTCCCAGGACGACGTCGTCGGCATCGATGACATGCCAGTTCCTGGTGATCTCACCAGGCTTGGGGCTGTACGTAGACACGGTCGTGGACCACCTTCGGCGTTTCTTCGATCTTCTTTGCGTGAACCTTCTGAGGCTACGTCCAACCCGGCAGACCCGGGGCCGCACGGTGTGCACACATGCGTGGACGCAACAGCCGACCAGATTACCTGTGGACAGCCCGCCTGGTCAAAGCGGCCGCGGATACGAGCACCGGAGCCGCCCGGTCCCTCGCGCTTCCGAGCGTCGGAGCCGCCCGGTCCCTCGCGCTTCCGAGCGTCGGAGCCGCCCGGTCCCTCGCGCTTCCGAGCGTCGGAGCCGCGCGGTCCTGCCTGGACGAGCGAGCGATCCGACACGCTTTTCGTCGGAGAGCGAGCGAGGAAGGCAGGAGCTTGCAGCGCGGCATGCGCGAGCGAAGCGCCAATAGAGGGGTGTGCAGGATCATAGGGGGGCCTAGTAGCGAGGGGGGCTACGCCCGCGTAGGTTGTGCGCATGACCGATTCGCTCAGCATTCGCGACAACCGTACGGGCCGCGAGTTCGAGATCGCGATCACCGACGGCACGATCCGGGCCGCTGATCTCAAGCAAATCGCCGTCGAAGGTGAGCCGGGGCTCGCAACCTACGATCCCGGTTTCGTCAACACGGCCTCTTGCCGCAGCTCTGTGACCTACATCGACGGTGACGCCGGGATCTTGGAGTACCGCGGCTACCCGATCGAGCAGCTGGCCGAGCACTCCACGTTTCTGGAGGTCGCCTACCTGCTCCTGAACGGCGAGCTGCCCAACGACGACCAGCTCAAGACCTGGACCCACGCCGTCACCCACCACACGTTCCTGCACGAGAACATCAAGCAGTTCATCCAAGGGTTCCGCTACGACGCCCACCCGATGGGCATGCTGATGGCCTCGGTCAGCGCGCTGTCCACCTTCTACCCCGACGCCAGCGACATCTCCGATCCGGCCAACCGCCAGCTGCAGATCACCCGGATGATCGCCAAGATGCCGACTCTGGGTGCGTTCGCCTACCGCAACGGCTTGGGCAAGCCGTACGTCTACCCCGACAACGACCTGTCCTACGTCGAGAACTTCTTGGCCATGCTGTTCAAGATGAGCGAGCCGCGCTACGCCGCGGATCCCCGGATCGTCAAGGCTCTCGACATCCTGCTCATCCTGCACGCCGACCACGAGCAGAACTGCTCGACCAACGCCGTACGCTCGGTGGGCTCGTCCCAGGTCGACCCCTACTCGGCGGTCGCAGCCGGTGTCGGCGCGCTCTACGGCCCGCTGCACGGCGGGGCCAACGAGGCCGTGCTCAAGATGCTGCGGCGGATCGGGTCGACGGAGAACATCCCCGCCTTCATGGAGGGCGTCAAGGCCGGCAAGGAGAAGCTGATGGGCTTCGGGCACCGGGTCTACAAGAACTTCGACCCACGCGCCACCATCATCAAGCGGGCCTGCGACGACGTCTTCGAGGTCACCGGGGTCAACCCGCTGCTGGAGATCGCCAAGGAGCTGGAGAAGATCGCGCTGGAGGACGAGTACTTCATCAAGCGCAAGCTCTACCCCAACGTCGACTTCTACTCCGGCTTGATCTACGAGGCACTGGAGTTCCCGCCGGAGATGTTCACCGTGCTCTTCGCCATCGGCCGTACGCCCGGCTGGCTGGCCCAGTGGTCGGAGCTGGTGCAGGACAAGGACCAGAAGATCGCCCGGCCCAAGCAGATCTACACCGGCTTCCGGACCCGGGACTTCGTCCCGATGGACCAGCGCTGATCCTGCTCGACCACCACACCCCTCAGTCCCTCGGGCTGGGGGGTGTGGTGTTGTCAACAGCGAGCCGCCAGCTCGGTCTCGATCGCCGCCATCGGCGGGCTGGTTCACAGGTCATTGCCAGGTCCGCCCCAGTGCGGTGACAGGCCTCCCCGCCAGGCTCAGGCTCGACTGAGGGGTGACGTGCGCTCCTCCGCGTTCAGGAGGCCCCGTGCGGCGCAATCGAGCACCCCGACCGACCAGAAGCCGAGGCCGGTTCTGGCTGGTCGTGATCGTCGCTGCGGTGATCCTGCTCGGGGGCGTCGGCGTCGTCGTCTGGCGGGTGCAGGCCGCTGGTTCAGCCAGCACGACCACCCAGCGGACCGCCGAGGTGACCCAGCAGACGATGAAGGAGACGGTCGGTGCCACGACCATCGAGGTCACCGATGGGCTCACCGTCGGGCAGACGCTCGTCCTGGCCGACAACAGCACGGCGCTGCCGACCAACAGCTCCAACCGCGGATTGCGCACCGGCGGGGCCGGCACGTTCGCCGGCACCGGCGGCCTCCCCGCCGGCGGCGCTCCGCCGGGCGGCCGATGAATAACCCGAATGTGTGTCCGGACGAGCGATCGGCCGGCTCCTGACCTGATGGCGCGGCCGGCTCGGCGGCGCCTTCCGGGTGGAGGGAGCCGAGGATGCCGCTGGTGCTGGCGCTGCTGTCGTCGCTGCTGCTCGGTTCAGCCGACTTCGTGGGCGGGCTGTCGGCGCGTCGAGCGCGGGCCGCGGTGGTGGTGGTCTGGTCGAACGGTGTCGGCCTGCTCACTGCGGTGCTGCTGGTCCTGACCATCTTTCCGGGTCGTCCCGGACCCGCCGATCTGGTCTGGGGGTGTCTGGCCGGGGTCTCCGGCAGCCTCGGGGCGGTGCTGCTCTATCGAGCTCTGGCCCGGGGCGTGATGGCACTGGTCGCCCCCGTGTCGGCCGCGGCTGCGGCCACCATCCCGGTCGCGGTCGGGCTGGGCACTGGCGAGCAGCTGACCGGCCCGGCCACGGTGGGCGTTGGCGCTGCGCTCCTCTCGGTGGTCCTGATCTCCCGTACGCCCGGTCGACAACGGCCGACGAGCGGACGGACGACCCAGGGCCTGCTCTGTGCCGCACTGTCCGGGGTCTCGTTCGGGGTCTTCCTGGTCCTGCTGGCCCAGACCTCCACCGGGTCGAGTCTGTGGCCACTGGTCGGGGCCCGCTGCTCCTCGATCGCAGTGCTGCTCGGGGTGCTGCTGCTGCGTCGAGGATCGTTGCGGATGCCCGCGCCTGCAGCCCGCCTGGCGCTGTTGTCCGGCATCCTCGACATGGCCTCGAGCGTGTTCTATCTGATCGCCGTCCGTGGCGGCGAGCTGGCCGTGATCGGCCTGCTGGCCTCGCTGTCACCGTTGGGCACCGTGGTGCTGGCCCGCATCCTGCTGAAGGAGCCGATCCGCACGGTGCAGGGGATCGGCGCTGCCCTGGCCATGGGCAGTGTGATGCTGCTGGCCGTCCGTCCGGCCTGATCAGACGGCTGCGCTCGCCCCGACCCGGCGGGGTTTGCGCCGGTGCAGCCACCACTCGACCACCAGGAGGTTCACCACCCAGCTCAGCCACATCGAGGCGCCGATGGCTTGGTTGAGCTCGGCCTCGGCCACCTCCCCACCCCGCAACAGCTCGGGCACGAAGATCATGAACATGATCATCAGCCAGGCCCGGTTGGCCACGATCGAGAAGGCCAGAGCAAAGCTGCGCAGCATCCACTCCCGGTGCTCGACGAAGCGGCGACGCCGTACGGCCCGGTATCCGGCCACGGTGGTGACGAACCAGAGCACGGCGAGCACGCTGTTGGCCACCTGTCCCACCGCTCCGTGCAGCGTCATCGGGGCCACGATCGCGACGCAGACCGCCGCCGGCAGGGTGACTCCCACATAGACCCGGCCGCTCCAGCGGTGCACCCCAGGATGCGTACGCCGCAACCACGGCCAGACCTGCAGGCTGGCGGTCAGCAGGGCGATCGAGCCGAGGAAGATATGGGTGACCAGCAACGGGTAGTAGGCCACGTGGTCCGGCATCGGTTGCAGCCGGGCCTGGGCCGGGTCGAGCCCGAGATAGGGCGGCAGGGCGTAGACGACGAATCCGACGGCCACCACGGCCAGGGGGATCATCCACGGCCGCCGCCACCACCGCGTACGCGCTGGTGATCGTGGATGCGCGTCGGGGCGGGTTGCGGTCGGGATCAGCTCGTCGGTGCTCACGGATCCAGCCTCCCGACCCGCGAGCCGGTGCGCACTGAGGTCACCCGGTCAGTTCGACCTCGGGTTAACCCGACCTTTGGAGCATGTCGCGGAGCCGCCCTCGGATCTCCTCTCTGGGTGAGGAGAGAAGGACGGTCAGCGAGCCGACCCCTTGAAGGTCAATGCCCGATAGGCCTGCGCGTCTGGCGTGATGGTGACCTGGAGGCTCTTGGCCTGCTTCTTGGTCACCTGGAAGCCGAACTTGGCAGTCTTGGACTTGTGGGCAGCGATCTTGTTCCCGAACGAGACGTGCGTCTTGTGAGCCTGCTCGACCCGGGTCGCAGGGGTGGCGTCTTTGCCGTAGGTCACGGATACGTCGGCGTCGGATGGATCGAACGACTTCTTGGAACCGTTCTTGATCTTGGCTCTGATCAGCACGTAGGTCCCGTCCGTGCCTTGCTCGAGATCCGCCGACAGGATGGACACCGAGATGCCGTCCTTGTAAATGCCTCGATCGCCGAACTTGCCGACGACGAAGACTGGCAGGTCTGGTTTGTCCTCGTCCTCGGGTTCGTCCACCTCGGACGGCTCATCCCCCGGCTTGGGTGTGGCTTGAGCGCTGCTTGCAGCAGATTGGGCTTTCGTTCCAGCATTGTCAGAGTTTCGAGTGGCGAGCGCTAGGCAGGACCCGACACCCAGCAACGTCAGGACAACGATGACCAGCAGGATCAACCGCCCCCCACGCTTGCTCTTGACCGGAGGCCGTTGCGCGGTCGCCACGTTCGGCGGCCATGCTGACGGTAGTTCCTCAGGTGCCGCTGAATCATGCGTCGGCCGCGGGTCATTCCCGTACGGATCGTGGCTGGGTGGCAGTGTCATGGTCGCTCTCCCGAGGTGCCGCCGTTCGGCGCTGGCTTTCTGCAGGAGAGGAACGATCGCTCAGTCGAGATACCTCAGCAACGTCCTTAATCATTCGGCGCTGGTGTCGGTGCTCGCCGCGGCGTCTGAACGCGCGTGGTCACCCAAGCCGTATCCGGTCCGCCGCGAAGTCCGCTCAGCGCACCCGCTGCACCCGGGTCTCGTCCCAGACCGGCATGTCGGACTCGTAGACGCCGCCGTCCGAGCCGAACACCAGGAAGCGGTCGAAGCCCCGTGAGAACCAACGGTCGTGAGTCACCGCGACCACCGTTCCCTCGAACGCCTCCAGACCCTGCTCCAGCGCCTCGGCCGACTCGATGTCCAGGTTGTCGGTCGGCTCGTCGAGCAACAACAAGGTCGCCCCGGACAGCTCCAACATCAAGATCTGGAACCGCGCCTGCTGACCGCCGGACAGCGACTCGAACTTCTGCTCCGCGGCCTTGGCCAGCTCATAGCGGTCGAGCTTGCGAGACGCTTCCTCGCGGCCCATCCCGGCTCGATGATCATCGCCGCGGTGCAGGATCTCCAGCAGCGTGCGACCCAACAGCTCGGGATGGTGGTGGGTCTGGGCGAACCAACCCGGCCGTACGCGAGCTCCCAGTTTTGCCTTACCGGTATGGGAAACCGGCGCCAACGACACATGGCCGACCGGTCGGTGCTCAAGATCAGGATCGGAGCCGCCGCGCGCCAGCAGCCGCAGGAAGTGTGACTTGCCCGAACCGTTCGATCCGAGCACGGCGACCCGGTCGCCGAACCAGATCTCGGTCGAGAACGGCTTCATCAGACCGGTCAGCTCGAGGTCGGTGATCACCACCGCACGCTTGCCCGTGCGCCCGCCGCTGAGCCGCATCGAGAGCTTCTGCTCCAGCGGCACCGCCTCAGGCGGACCGGCCTGCTCGAACTTCGCCAACCTGGTCTTGGCTGCCTTGTAGCGCGAAGCCAGGCCGTCGTTGAACTTAGCCTTGACCTTCAGCATCTGGACCAGGTCGATGATCTTCTGGTGCTCCTCGTCCCAGCGCCGGCGCAGCTCCTCGAATCGGGCGAACCGCTCCTTGCGGGCCCGGGCCAGGCTGGCGAAGCCGGACCCGTGGACCCAGACGCTGTTGCCCGCCGCCCCCAGCTCGAGCACGGCGATGGTGGTCGCGGCCTGGGCGAGCAGCTCCCGGTCATGGCTGACCAGCAGCACGGACTTCTGGGTGGCAGCCAGCTGGGCCTCCAGCCACCGCTTGCCGGGGACGTCGAGATAGTTGTCCGGCTCGTCGAGCAGCAGGACCTCGTCGGGCCCGCGCAGCAGCGACTCCAGGGCCAGCCGCTTCTGCTCCCCGCCCGAGAGGGTGGTCAGCTCGCGCCACTTGGCCCGGTCGTAGGGCACCCCGAGCGCCTCGGTGCAGCAGGCGTCGAAGGTCACCTCCGCGTCATATCCACCGGCGTCGCCGTAGTCGGCCAGAGCCTGGGCGTAGCGCGAGCTGGTTCTGTTCGCTGTCGTCATCCATCAGGGCCAGCTCGAGGCGGTCCATCTCAGCGACCGCGGCCTGCAGCCGGGGCGGAGCCAGGGAGAACAGCAGGTCGCGCACGGTCGAGCTGTCCCGGATGCTGCCGATGAACTGGCGCATCACCCCGAGACCGCCACTGCGCGAGATCGTGCCGCTGGTCGGGAGGAGGTCGCCGGCGATGATCCGGAGCAGGGTGGTCTTGCCCGAGCCGTTCGGGTCCCACCAGGGCCACCACCGCGCCCTCCGCCACCCGGAACGAGACGTCGTCCAGCAGCACCCGCCCGTCGGGCAGGTGGATATCCCACGGCTGACAGATCGACGTGCCCCACGAGCGGTCATGCTAGACGGTGCCGGGCCGCGGGCACCATGGCTTATCCGCCGCTACCGGCGCCCGCTGTGGAACGTGATCGCAGCGTTGACCAGGGCGAGGTGACTCAGGGCCTGCGGCAGATTTCCCAAGAAGCCGCCACTGTCCGGGTCGATCATCTCCGACAGCACACCGACGTCGTTGGGCGCCCCGATCAGCTCGTCCATCAGCTCCCGCGCCTCGTCGCAGCGACCGACCAGGGTCAACGCCGAGACCATCCAGAACGAGCAGGCCACGAACACCCCCTCCTCCTGCGCCGCCCCTGAGTAGCGGTAGAGGTGCGGACCGGTACCCAGCTCGCGGCGGAGCACGTCCAGGGTCGACGACATCCGCTCACCTCGGTCGAACCCGCTGATGGCGTGCAGCAAGATCGACGCGTCCAGGTCATCGCTGCCCGGATACCAGACGTAGGCGCCACGCTCCTTTGACCAGGCGTGCTCCTCGACCCAGGCCCGGATCAGCTCCGCCTCCCGCCGCCAGCGGAGCGCCGTGCCGGAGATCTGCCCGAGATCGGCCAGGTGCGCGGCCTGGGTCAGCGCCTGCCAGCAACCGAGCTTGGAGGTCGTGTAGTGCCGCGTCTGCGGCAGCTCCCACATGCCCGAGTCCGGGCTCCGCCAGCGGTCGCAGGCCAGGTCGGCGATCTCGGCGAGCAGCCGGCCGGTCTCGTCGTCCAGCACGTTCCCGTTGTCCACATAGAGCTGGACGATGCTGAACACGTCACCGAACACCCCCAGCTGGAGCTGGTCCCCGGCCCGGTTGCCGGTGACCACCGGGCCGATCCCCCGCCAGCCCGGAGCGTCGAACCGCTGGGCCTCCGCCTCCGGCAACGATCCGTCCAGCCGGTAGAAGATCGCCGGCTCGCAACCCCGGTCCCGCATGGTGGCCAGCAGCCAGCTGATCGCACCGTGGGTCTCCTCGCGTACGCCGAACCGGAACAACGCGGTGAGGGAGTAAGCCGCGTCGCGGACCCAGGTGAACCGGTAGTCCCAGTTCTTGGCCACCGTGAACGACTCCGGCAGCGAGGTCGTGGCCGCAGCGGCCAGCGCCCCGGTGGGTGCGAAGATCAACAACTTCAAGATCAACGCGCTTCGGCGTACGGCGTGCTGCCACGGCCCGTCCCAGGCCATGGCCTCGGACCATCGGCGCCAGTTGGCGATCGTCCGGTCGACCCCGTCGTCGAGATCCTCCGGCCGGGGCAGATAGAGGGGCTCCCCCTCCGTGGCCACCAGACCGATCAGCTGCCGCGAGCCCGGGCGGGTCACGAACTCGACGGAGATGTCCCGCTCCCCCACCTCGACATGATCATCACCGAGTGTGCGGACGGCCATGGTCACCCCGTCGACCCGGAGCACCGCCCCGTGCACCGTGTCGTGCACCCACGGCGACACCCGGTTGAGGCAGGTGCCGGGCGCCACCACGGCCCGCAGGCGCACCGATCCCGCGAGTCCGTCGATCCGCCGGGCGAACTCCGACCACGGCAGCCGGCCGGCCACCCCGGTGTTCAGCGAGTCGGTGACCCGAACGCTGCCGGACGCGGTGGTGAAGGTGGTCGTCAGCACGTTGGTGTCATCGACGTAGCGCCGGCTGACGGTGAACTCCTCCGTCGGCTGCAGCGCGAACGACCCACCGTTCTCCGCATCGAGCAGGGCGCCGAAGGGTGCGACGGAGTCGAGGTTGGGCAGCGGCAGCCAGTCCACCCGGCCGTCCCGGGCGATCAACGCAGCCGTCCGTCCGTCTCCGATCACCGCGTACGAACGCAGGTCGGCGTAGTCCTCCGCGTCGCGGTCATCGGCCGGACCGCTCACTTCGGCCCCGTCCCGCCAGACGAGGTCTGTCGCCCCGACCCGCACGTGGGGCCGGTCAGAGGCAGGCGTGGGAGCAGGCACGGGTCCGAGCCTACGGAGTGCGGCCAGGCGGCTCGGGGCCCGTCGGGAGCTCAAGCAGCGAGCAACATGGCCAGGGCGGCTGTGTCGGCGTTGCCCAGCGGATCGATACCGACCTTGCTGACCAGCTGGGTCACCGTGCCCTCGACGTCGGCCTCGACCCAGGCGGCTCGGTGGTCGAGCCCGAGGTGGGGCAGGCCGGGCAGGAAGACGCAACCCGAGGCCACCTCGTACTCCGGCACCGAGGACAACGTGCTCGCCGGCGGATGCAGGACCAGCAGGCCGGGCGGCAGGTGCTGGGCGAACTGGCCGGGCACCAGCGGGTGGTCACCGATGAGCTGCCCCTCCGCGACGACCAGCCCGACCGTGCCGGGCTGCGGTTCATCGGGCAGCTCCTCGCGCACCCGGAAGACCGTGCTGGCCTTCAACAGCCCCGGCACCGCCGCCATCTGCACGGCGAGCACCAAGAACTTGGCCCACTCGACCGTGTCCTGGGGCCAGCGACCGATCAGCATGAAGCCGTAGAGCGAGCCTTTGGACTGCATGGGTGCGACTTCGATGGACGAAGGCCGAAAGCCATCCATGATGACCTCCCTGTTCAGGTTGGCTCCATCGTGACCACCCAGCGGTTAGCAGACAAGGGGGTGGGAGTGCCAGCCCGCTCGGCGCCTCATGATCGATACGACCTCGTAACGGAGGCGGTGCTCTGGCCGGGTTCCGTGACCCGATGTTGATCATCGGCCCGGGGTAGCCGCACCTCGGCGCGCAGCGACCAGGGTGGCTCGCCGTCGTGCAGACTCACGGTGCCCCCGGCCCGGCTGACCAGCTCACGGGCGATGGCCAGGCCCAGACCGGAGCCCCCGGCGTCCCGCGTACGAGCGCCGTCGAGCCGGGTGAACCGCTCGAAGACCCGCTCCCGGTCGGCCGGCGGGATGCCGGGCCCGTCGTCGGCGACACTCAGCACGGCCTGGCCTTGATCGACAGCGACCTCGAGCTGCACCGCCGTACGCGCGTGCCGGACGGCGTTGACCACCAGGTTGTCCAACGCCCGCCGCACCTCCTCGGAGTTGACCATGATCAACACCGGCGGGCCGGAAGTGAGCGCGACCCGGACATGATCATCAGCGTGCTGCTCGACCAGCGCGGACAGCAGCTCCCGGGCGTCCACCAGCCGGGCTCGGACGGGACCGCGTACGTCGGCGTCGGAACGGGCCAGCAGCAACAGGTCCTCGACCAGGGCCGAGAGCCGGTGGACGTCGGCCAGCAGGTCGGCGGGCAGCGAGCCGCCCTCGCCCAGCCGCTCGGCCACCTCGAGCTGAGCCTGGATGCTGGCCACCGGGCTGCGCAGCTCGTGCGCCGCATCAGCCACGAAGGCCCGCTGTCGACCCCGCGCAGCGTCGAGCCGGTCCAGCATCCCGTTCAAGGTGACGGCCAGCGAGTGGATCTCGTCAGCCGCCGGCGGGACCGGCAGCCGTTCCTCCCGCGCCGCACCGCTGATCCGCTCCGCCCCCACCCGCAGCTGTTCCACCGGCCGCAGCGTCCAGCCGATCACCCGCCAGGCCACCGCCGAGACGACCGCGAGCAACAGCGGGAAGGTGATCAGCAGTCCGTTGCGCAGCGCCACCCGGCTGGCCAAGACGTCGCCGATCGGCAGCGCGACGATGACACTGACCGGCGCCGCGGCCGGGCCGGCCGCGACCGCCCGGGTCCGCAGCGGCTCGGACAGTCCGAGCCGTGACCCGTCGACCATGATGGCTTCCCCGGCCAGGGCTCGGCTGAGCTCGTCCGGCCGCAGCAGCGGGGTCAGCCGGTCGGCGGTCACCGAGCCGCCGATCACGCGCTGCTGCGCGTCGACCACCTGCACCACCTGAGCCCCGGAGACCGGCACCGGACTGGGCAGCCGGTCGTCGTTGATCATGCTCGCCACCTCGTCGGCGCTGGCGGTCGCCTCGTTGTCCAGGGTGCGGTCGATGGTGAAGGTCAGCGTGGCGTAGAAGGCGAAACCGGCGATGATCAAGCCAGCGGCTACGCCGACCAGGCCGATGATCATCAGCCGGCCGCGCAGGCTCAGCTTCCAGAACCGCCTCATCAGCCCGCCCGCGCCCGACTCATGCGACGAGCTTGTAGCCGGCGCCCCGGACCGTGACCAGCCGGTCACCGCCGATCTTGCGGCGCAGGTAGCCCACATAGACCTCGACGGCGTTGGGACCGACCTCGGCGGCGTTGTCCCAGACATGGTCGAGCAGCTCGATCTTGCCGACAGCCCGCCCCGCGTGCCGGATCAGGTACTCCAGCAAGACGAACTCCCGGGGGGTCAGCTCGACCGGCTCGCCGGCCACCCGGACCTCCCGACTGGCGGGATCCAGGGTCAAGGTGCCGGCGCTGAGCACCGCCGGTCGCGCGGTCATCCCCCGTCGCAGCAGGGCCCGCAACCGCGCCAGCAGCACGACGAAGGAGAACGGCTTGGTCAGGTAGTCATCGGCTCCGTCGTCCAGCGCATCGGCCTGGTCGTACTCACCGTCCTTGGCCGAGAGCATCAGCACCGGCACCCAGTTGCCCTCAGCCCGCAGACGGCGGACGACCTCGTAGCCGGACAACCCGGGCAGCATCAAGTCGAGCACCACGGCGTCGAAGTCGCCGTGCCGGGCCAGCTGGAGCCCGTCGGTGCCGGTGGCTGCGGTCTCGATCACGAAGCCTTCGGCCGCCAGTCCGCGTTGCAGCGCGGCGACCATCCGCTCCTCGTCGTCGACCAGCAGCACCCGCACCCCTTCAGCCTGTCACAGAAAGGCCGAGCCCTCCGGGCCGATCCAACGGTCTGGGTGCGGGTGACCGGGGACGCCGGCTCAGCGTTTCCACAGGTTGGGCGAGCAAGAATGGCTCCATGCGGATCTTCGACTCGAAACCAGCCTTGCGCTGGCTGGCGCCCGTGGCTCTGGTCGCGGTGGTCGGCGGTACCGGCCTGCTGGCGTCCACGGCCACGGCCGAGGACAAGCTGGCCCCCCGTACCGGCGGAGCAGCTGCTGATCGACCTGCAGTCGGTGGACGTCGACGGGCTGTCCGGCACCGTGGTTCAGCGGGCCGACCTCGGCATCCCGGCGATTCCGGGGCCGGCGGCAACGGCGCCGAGCTCACCTCGCTCATCTCCGGCACCCACACGCTCCGGGTCTGGTACTCCGGTCCGGACAAGGCTCGGGTCGCCCTGCTCGACACCGGCGACGAGACCGACGTGATCACCAACGGCAAGGACGTGTGGACCTGGTCCCACTCCGACCAAGCGGCCACCCACCGTACGATCAACCGCGACGCGACCGGCTCCGAGCAGCGCAAGCCGTCCGGTGACCTGCCCGAAGACGCCTGAGGAAGCGGCTGCAGTGGGCGCTCAAGGCGCTCGAGCCGACCACCGACGGTGACCACCGACAGCAACGTGAGGTCGCCGGTGAGCTGGCCTACGAGCTGGTGCTGCGGCCCAAGGACGACGCTTCCCTGCTCAGGGAGGTGCGGATCGCGATCGACGGCGAGACCCACCTGCCGCTGCGGGTGCAGGCGTTCAACGCCGACAAGCTGGTCTTCGAGGTCGCCTACACGCACGTGACCTTCGCCCCGCCCGACGACTCGAACTTCACCTTCAACCCGCCCCCCGGCACCAAGCTGACCGAGGCCGAGTCCCCCGCGCCCAGGACCAGTGAGCCGGGCCAAGACCCGGCCGATCATGACAAGGACGCTCAACAGGCTTCTGACAACACCACGGTGGTCGGCAGCGGCTGGTCAACGGTGCTGATCAGCAAGCTCGGGACCGACGCGACCACGAACGGTCCTGACGAGCTGCAGGGCTTCCTGAGCCAGCTGAAGCCGATCTCCGGGTCCTGGGGGTCGGGCCGCGGGTTCCGTGGCACCGCGTTCTCGGTCATCGTGACCGACGACGGCCGGATCGCGGTCGGTGCCGTTGATCTTGAGCTGACTCGCCAAGGCCCTGGAGCGGTGACCTCGGCCGGGCACCGGTCCTCACCCGCGGTCTGACCAAGCAGTTCAAGAAGCAGACCGCGGTCGACGGTGTCGACCTCGAGGTGCCCGCCGGGGCGGTCTACGGGTTCCTCGGACCCAACGGGTCCGGCAAGACCACGACGATCCGGATGCTGCTCGGTCTGATCACCCCGACCGCCGGCACCATCTCGCTGCTCGGTCTCGACATGCCCGAGCACCTGGATGCCGCCCTGCGACGGGTCGGCGCGCTGGTCGAAGGTCCGGCCTTCCACCCGTACCTGTCCGGTCGAGCCAACCTGGCCCGGCTGGACGCGGCGGACCGGCACAGCGATGCCCGGACCGCCGACCGACGGATCGACGCCGCACTGGATCGGGTGGGCCTGCTCGCTGCGGCGACCAAGCGCTACCGGGCGTACTCCCTGGGGATGCGGCAGCGGCTGGCCATCGCCAACGCGCTGCTGATGCCCCGGGACCTGCTCGTCCTCGACGAGCCCACCAACGGGCTCGACCCGCAGGGCACCCGGGAGGTCCGGCACCTGATCGGCGACCTGGCCGGGGACGGCACGACCGTGCTCGTCTCCAGCCACCTGCTCGCCGAGGTCGACCAGATGTGCAGCCACGTCGGGGTCATGTTCGAGGGCAAGCTCGTCTCCCAGGGCGCGATCGCGGAGCTGCACGCCGGGACGACCCGCACCGTACGGGTCGACACCGACCGGGTCGAGGACGCGGCCCGGGTGCTCACCGAGCTCGGGCTGAGCGACATCCGTATCCAGCCGGGCGTGGTGCTGGCCGCCCTCGGCGACGTCGAGGTGGCCAAGATCGTGCCCAACCTGGTGGACGACAACATCGCGGTGCTCGGCTTCACGGTCCAGCACCCCAGCCTGGAGGACGTGTTCGTCTCGCTCACCGGTGAGGGTTTCGATGTCAGCGGCTGAGGTCCATGGCCACCACCGAGCCCTCGGTCGACCGGTGCCCGGCCGTCGACCCGGTTCCTGAGCTCCGAGCTCAAGATCATCTTCGGTCGGCGGCGCAACCAGGCCGGTCTGGGCGTGCTGGCCGTGGTGCCGATCATCTTGGCCATCGCCGTCCGGGCGTCCTCCCCGGGCCGGGCGGCGACGGCCCCGACTTCATCGCCTCGATCACCGGCAACGGCTTGTTCGTGGCCTTCGCCGCTCTCGCCGCCGAGCTGCCGCTGTTCCTGCCGCTGGCCGTCGCCGTCGTCGCTGGCGACTCGGTCGCGGGCGAGGCGAACATCGGCACGCTGCGCTACCTGCTGACCATCCCCGCCGGTCGGACCCGGCTGCTCCTGGTCAAGTTCACCGCGATCGTGATCTTCGCGTTCGCGGCCACCCTCCTGGTCGCCGCGGTCGGGACCATCATGGGGCTCGCTCTGTTCGGCGGCGGACGACATGACGCTGCTGTCCGGCAGCCAGACCTCGATGGCCGGCGGGGTCGGCCGGCTACTGCTGTGCTGCATCTACCTGGCGCTGCAGTTCTCGGCGCTCGGCGCCCTCGGTCTGTTCGTCTCCACGCTCACCGAGCAGCCGATCGGCGCCACCGTGGCCGTCGTGCTGGTCAACGTGATGATGTTCATCCTCGACAACATCAGCCAGCTGGAATGGCTGCACCCGTTCCTGCTGACCCACTGGTGGACGGCATTCGGCGACCTGCTGCGGGATCCGATCGCCACCGAGTCGATCGTGCGGGGACTCGTCACTGCAGCCGTCTACGCCGGTGCCTTCGGGCTCGCCGCGTGGGCCCGGTTCTCCAGCAAGGACATCACCAGCTAGGCGTGTCGGAACGAAATCACCGCTCCGACGACGGATTCTCGGCAATGTGTTGCCACCTCTTGACCTGTGCCGACAAGTATTGCCAGTGTGGGCTGGATCGGCGCGCCGGCGTCCCAAGCCGGCGCCGTAAACCGAAAGGCTCCGTATGAGGCTAACGAAGGCCACGCGGTATCTCGGGTTGACCCTCGCAGTATCGGCCCTCTCGATCAGCGCGCTGGCGGCGCCCGCCACCGCTGCCGTACCCAAGTCACAGAAGCTGGCCACCCAGCTGGTGAAGAAGTCCAAGGTCGACGACGCCCAGCGCCACCTGATCGCGCTGCAGCGGATCGCCGACCGCAACGGCGGCACCCGAGCCGCCGGCACCCCGGGCCACGACGAGAGCGTCACCTATGTGGCCTCGAAGCTGCGCAAGGCTGGCTACATCGTCAAGACGCCCTCGTTCATCTTCACCAAGGAGGAGCTGAACGCCGAGAGCCTCAAGGTCGGCACCACCAGCTATCCGGTGACCAAGATGTCCACCAGCGTCGGCACCCCGGTCGGCGGGATCACCGCTTCCCTCCGGTTGGTCCCCGCCGACGGCGACACTGGCTGCACCGCAGCCGACTTCGCCAGTCAGGACTACACCGGAGCCATCGCGATCATCCAGCGCGGCGCCTGTCCGTTCGGTCAGAAGCAGACCAACGCCGCCGCCGCCGGAGCCGTGGCCGCGATCATCTACAACAACGTCGACGGACCGCTGAGCGGCACCACCGGCGCCAAGGGGGCGATCCCGGTCGGCCAGCTCGAGCCTCGCCGACGGCACCGCACTGGCCGCCCAGGCCGGCAGCACCGCCACCTTGGTGCTGGACTACACGTTCACCGACGTCAGCACCAAGAACGTCGTCGCGGAGACCCGGACGGGCAACCCGCACAACGTGGTGATGGCCGGCGCCCACCTCGACAGCGTGTCCGAAGGGCCCGGCATCAACGACAACGGCAGCGGCTCGGCCGGACTGCTCGACGTCGCGCTCAAGCTGGGCGGGTCGCCGAAGGTGAGCAACGCCGTACGGTTCGCCTGGTGGAGTGCCGAGGAGGAGAACCTGCTCGGGTCGAAGGACTACGTCGCCCGGCTGAGTGAGGAGAAGGCGCTCGACATCGCGCTCTACCTGAACTTCGACATGATCGCCTCACCGAACGCGGCCTACTTCGTCTACGACGGCGACGACTCCGACGACACCGGCGCCGGCCCCGGACCGACAGGATCGGCCCACATCGAGAAGACGTTCGTCAACTATCTGATGAACAAGAAGGGTGTCGAGACCGAAGGCACCGACTTCGACGGCCGCTCCGACTACGGCCCGTTCATCGCCGTCGGCATCCCGTCCGGGGGCTTGTTCACCGGCGCCGAGGGCATCAAGACCGCCGACCAGGCGGCCAAGTGGGGCGGCACGGCCGGCGTGGCGTACGACAAGTGCTACCACCAGGCCTGCGACAACCTCGGCAACGTCAACCGCAAGGCGTTCAACCGGAACCTCGACGCCATGGCCTGGACGATCGGCATCTACGCCTACACGACCAAGGGCGTGAACGGTCTGCCGGCCGCGGCCAACGCCAAGAGCCGGACGCTGGCCAAGAAGGCGACGAGCCCGACAGTACGCGGGTCACCAGCTGCTCTCCTGACTCTCGACCAGCACCACGTTCCACCAGACCGCCTGTTCCGCTGTCCAAGCGGGGCAGGCGGTCTGCTGCGCCAGGCACTAGATTTCGTGATCATGGTGACGAACTCCGACCGGGCGCGCAGCGACCGGGTGCACCGTGAGGTCGTCTCGTTCGTCCGGCGGAGCGCGCGGATGCGACCCCACCAACGCCTGGCCTGGGAGACCTACCGCGAGCAGTTCGTGATCGAGATCGACCGGTCGGAGACCTCGACCTCGGTGCACCCGCAGGCCTCGGTCGACCTTCCGGCTGCCTTCGGTCGCAGCGCGCCGCTGATCGTCGAGATCGGCCCGGGCACCGGCGAGTCGCTGATCCCGATGGCCCGGGCCCGGCCCGAGGCGAACGTGCTCGCCTTCGAGGTCTACCAGCCGGCCATCGCCCAGATCCTCGCGGCGCTGGCGCCAGGAGCAGCTGACCAATGTCCGCCTGATCGAGGCCGACGCGGCGGCCGGGCTGCGGCACCTGGTCGACGAGGCGGTGGTCGACAGCATCTGGATGTTCTTCCCCGACCCCTGGCACAAGGCCCGCCACCACAAGCGCCGCCTGCTCGCGGACGACTTCGTCGATCTCGCTGCCCGCCGGATGAAGCCGGGCGGGAGCTGGCGGCTGGCCACCGACTGGCCCGACTACGCCGCTCAGATGCGCGACGTCCTCGACCGCCACCCCGGATTCGTCAGAACGAGTACGACGGGTGGGCGCCGCGCTGGGACGAGCGACCGCTGACCCGGTTCGAACAACGCGGCCTCGCCGCGGGCCGCCGCGTCTTCGACCTCGCCTACCGTCGGGTGGACCACAGTGCCTGACGGCCCGAGCTCGGTGCGCTGGCGGCTCGACATCGCCTACGACGGCTCAGGATTCTCCGGCTGGGCCGCCCAGCCAGGACTGCGTACGGTGCAGGGCGAGCTGGAGCTGTGGCTGCGCCGCATCCTGCGTACGGATGAGCCGGTCCAGCTGGTCTGCGCCGGTCGGACCGACGCCGGGGTGCACGCCCGTGGCCAGGTCGCCCACGTCGACCTCCCGGCCGGCCTGGTGCCCGACGACGGTGGGCAGCTGCTGCGCCGGCTCCGCCGGGGGCTGGCCGACGACCTGGTCGTACGCCGGGTCAGCCGGACCCCCGACGGCTTCGACGCTCGGTTCGCCGCGGTCTGGCGTCGCTACGTCTACCGGCTGGGTGACGCCTCGACGACCATCGACCCCCTGCACCGGTCCTGGGTCACCCGGGTGGCCGACGAGCTGAACCTGGAGGCGATGAACGCGGCGGCAGGCGAGCTGGTCGGACTTCGAGACTTCGGCGCGTTCTGCCGCCGCCGTGACGGGGCCACCACCATCCGTACGCTGCTCGACCTGCACGGCGTACGGGTCGTCGACGGGCCGTTGGCCGGGGTGATCGAGTTCACCGTACGGGCGGACGCGTTCTGCCACTCCATGGTGCGCTCCCTGGTCGGCGCGCTGGTCACCGTCGGAGCCGGGCGCCGGGACCGGGACTGGCTGGCCGGCGTCACCCGAGCGGCCATCCGTGAGTCCTCGGTGCCGGTGCTGCCACCCGGCGGTCTGACGCTGGAAGAGGTCGGCTATCCCGACGACGAGCAGCTGGCCGCCCGGGCCCGGGAAGCCCGCAGCGTGAGGGAGCTGGCGTGACGTCGCACTACTTCTCCGAGCAGCCCAGCACCCCCGAGCAGCGCCGGACCACCACCGTCGAGGTCTGGGGTCGATCGCTCGCCCTGACCACCGCCAACGGTGTCTTCTCCGCGGACGCCTTGGACCGCGGCACCGCCGTGCTGCTGCGGAGCTCGCCGGTGCCGGTGGGCCGGCCCCGGGTCCTCGACCTCGGCTGCGGCTACGGGCCCATCGCCTTGGGCGTCGCGGTGCACTGCGCCGGCGCCGTGGTCGACGCCGTGGACGTCAACGACCGGGCGCTGGCGCTGTGCCGCGACAACGCCGCCGCGCTGGGGGTGGCCGACCGAGTGCACGTGCTGCGACCCGAGCAGGCCGACCCGGTCACCCGCTATGACCAGATCTGGTCCAACCCGCCGATCCGGATCGGCAAGACGGCCCTGCACGAGCTGCTGCTCACCTGGCTGCCTCGCCTCGCCCCGACCGGTTGGGCCCGGCTGGTGGTCAGCAAGAACCTCGGCGCCGACACCCTGCAGCGCTGGCTGGTCGAGCAGGGCTTCAGCTGTGACCGGGTCGCCTCGGACAAGGGCTTCCGGGTGCTCCTGGTCCGACCGCAGGACTAGACCGGGGTCTTTGCGTGAGTCGGGTCAGGAGGACCGTTCGGAGACCGCGAGCAGCACCTCGGGCCAGCGCCGGTCGAGCAGCTTGCCGCCCTGGCTGATCCCGACCCTGAGCACGACCACGCCGCAGACCAGCCCGACCGGGATGGTGAGATAGCCGATCCACGGGGTGAAGAACGACCAGACCACCAAGGCGATCGTCGGCAGGGCCAAGATCAACGTGGCGAACATGGTCACCGTGAACGACAGCAGGGACGGCAGACCGCCGCTGCTGCCCTTCTGGAACGGGTTGGCGCCCGGCGGCGGGGCCGGCCACTGCCACAACGACCCGACCAGCGCTCCGACGCCGAGACTGGTGAGCATCAACGCGACGGTCAGCCCGATGACCACGGGCAGCAGCCGCCACTCGCCGGTCATGATCACCGCCACCGCGATCAAGATCACCATCAACGGGCCGTACACGGTCATGGTGGACAGCACCCGCCCCCGCCGGTCGTCCGCCCCGCTCAGGCCGGAGGAGATGTGCAGCCACAGCGACGTCCCGTCGTAGGACAGATCCTGGCCCACGCTCAGACCGACCAGCAGCCCGAGCAGGCTGGGGGCGAGCACGGCCACCTCGGGACTGCCGTACGGGTTGATCAGCTGGGTGATCATGATCACGATCGGGGCGATCAAGAAGCCGGCGATGCCGGCCAGGTAGCGGGGATCGCGTCGCCAGTAGCGCAGCGTCCGACCAGCCACCCCGCCGGCCGGACTGGCTGGGTAGAGCCGCTCGATGGCCTTGCCGTCGCGGACCTTGCGCGAGTCGCCGCCGCTCTCGGTGGGCGAGACCAGGCGTACGGCCAGGAAGTGGCCCCAGGCCAGCCAGAGCGCGGCCACCAGCCCGACCGCCAGCAGCAGGTGGGCCGCCGCGGCGAGCCAGGCGCCGCGAGCCACGTCGGCCGGGATGGCCCAAGCCCAGCCGAACGGGCTCCAGCCGGCCAGCCGGGCCAGGTCGGCGAGCGTCGAGCGCAGCCCGGCGACGTCGGTCTGGGCGAACGAGCCGATCAGGTTGCCGCCCACACCGAACGAGGCCCCGAACAACGCCAGCGCCACGAAGGCCAGGTCGCGGAACCGCCGTGAGGACAGAAAGGACGCGAACGCGGAGGTCCCGGCCCGGGCGAGCAGGAAGCAGGTGGCCACGCCGAGCGGCACGCAGACCAGGGAGGCCAACGTGAGGGGCAGCGTACGGGTCCAGGTCACCACCAACCCCAGGCTGACCAGCACGGTGGCCACCCCGGGCGCACCCACCAGCCCCGCGATCAGCAGCCCGGGCATCAGCTCGCGGGCACGGACCGGCAGCAGCGCGAACTTCGACGGGTCCACCGTCTCGTCGACCCCGAAGACGAGCAGGGCGAGGAGCAGCCAGCCCAAGGTCATGGCCGAGTACGCGACCACGGTGACGTCGGCGGTCAAGGCCTCGGAGGTGAAGCGCAGCCCGACCATGCCGGCCAGCACCGCGACCACGATGCCCAGGGCGTAGACCATGCCGAGGACCAGGCCGACCGTACGCCAGACGCTGCGCCGCAGGCTGTTGCGGAGCAGCGTCAGCTTCAGTCGGACGAGGAGCGCAACCACGACAGCGACTCCTCTCCGGCTGCGGTGAAGCCGACCAGGTCCAAGAAGCGCTGCTGCAGCGTCGATCCGGCCCGGACCTGGTCGACGGTCCCGGCCGCCAGCACCCGGCCCTGGGCCACCACGGCGAGGTCGTCACACAGGCTCTCGACCAGCTCCATCACGTGGCTCGAGAGCACCACGGTGCCGCCGCTGCGGGCGTAGTTGCGCAGGATCGAGCGGATGCCCTCACCCGAGACCGGGTCGACCGCCTCGAACGGCTCGTCCAGGATCAGCAGCCGCGGGGCGTGGATCAACGCGCAGGCCAGGCCGATCTTCTTGGTCATGCCGGCCGAGTACTCGACCACGAGGGTGTCCCGGTCCTCGCTCAGTCCGAGGGCCTCGAGCAGATCGCCCGACCGGGCGGCGATGTCGGCCGGAGGCACCCGGCGCAGCAACCCGACGTAGTGCAGCAGCTCGCCGCCACTCAGCCGGTCGAACAGCCGGAGCCCGTCGGGCAGCACCCCCATCAAGGCCTTGGCCCGGGCCGGGTCGGCCCACACGTCGTGCCCGAGGATGCGGGCGGTGCCGGCGTCCGGACGCAGCAGTCCGGTCGCCATGGACAGCGTCGTGGTCTTGCCCGCGCCGTTGGGGCCGACCAGGCCGAACATGCACCCACGGCGTACGGCGAGGTCGAGCTGGTCGACCGCACGCTTGGGTCCGAACGACTTCGTCAGCCCCTGCAACGACAGGGCCGGGTCGGCCGAGGAGTAGGAAGAGCTCATACCCCCAGTGAACACGTCCGGCCCGAAGCCGCCCCCCGGGCCGCCCGTGCGGCGTGTCGAGACCCCCGTAGGATGAAAAACGTAGCGATTTCGTGATCATTCACCACTTCCGAGAGGACCCTCCATGGCGGCCTATGACCTGCCCGATCTCCCGTACGACTACGGCGCATTGGCACCGCACATCTCCGGCGAGATCATGGAACTGCACCACTCCAAGCACCACGCGACCTATGTGAAGGGCGTCAACACCGCGCTCGAGCAGCTGCAGGAAGCGCGCGACGGCGAGTCGTTCGGCAACATCAACAAGCTGGAGAAAGACCTCGCCTTCCACCTCGGTGGTCACATCAACCACTCGGTGTTCTGGCCGAACATGTCACCCGACGGCGGCGACAAGCCGACCGGTGAGCTGGCCGCCGCGATCGATGAGTACTTCGGCAGCTTCGACAAGTTCCGGGGCCAGTTCGAGGCCAACGCCAACGCCATCCAGGGCTCCGGCTGGTCGATGCTGGTCTACGACGCGCTCGGTGGCCGGCTCAACGTGGTCCAGCTGTTCGACCAGCAGGGCAACCTGCCGCTGGCCCAGATCCCGATCCTGCTCCTCGACATGTGGGAGCACGCGTTCTACCTGCAGTACAAGAACGTCAAGGCCGACTATGTGAAGGCCTGGTGGAACGTGGTCAACTGGACCGACGCCCAAGCCCGCTTCTCCGCGGCCAAGTCGCAGACAGCCGGTCTGATCAGCCCGTTCTGACCACAGCTCATCGACGGCGTCCACCCCGGGGTGGACGCCGTTGCTGCGTCCGGCGGGCTTATTGGGGAACCTCGGCCACCGTCCTCGGGGCGTAGGTTCCCCACTGGCTCAGGCGACCCGCCGACAGCGGTGACACCGGGTCGGTAGCCCTCGCCAGCCTCGCTGGATCAGGGCCTGAGCCACCTGATCGGCCACCGCGCACGGCTGGCGATAGAGGTCGTAGGCGCCGTAGCGCAGGGTGAGGTGGTGACCGAGGGTCGACACGTTGTCCCGCCACATGTCACGAAACCGGCCCATCCCGTCATGCCACACCCGTCCGTCCAGCTCGACCACCACCTCCTGTTCGTCGTACGTGACGTCGTGGGCCCCGGAGCCGCTGACCGAGGGGCCCTGGCGCCGTCCGGTCGGGAGTCCGTGCGCGCGCTCCACATCTCGGGCGTAAAGCACTTCGAGCGGCGAGTGAGCACCCTTGGCCACGTCGGTGACCAGACCGTCGATCACCTGGCGATGGCGCTGCCGCTGGGCCAGCTCCAACGCGCGCCGCAGACGCCCAGGTGTGGTCAGCCGTCTCTGGACGGCTGTGGTTACCCAGATGACCGCCTCCTCAGGCCGCCCCGCACCGCACAGCCACAGCACCGTCGACTCGACGCCGATCCGGGGCGGATTCCCCCGCCCGGGCGAGCCCAGCCCGCGCTGACGGACGAAGACCCACGGCTCGACGTTGCGGGTCCGCTGCTCGTGCGGGATCACGACGGTGATGGTTGCGGGTGGTTGGTCGACCAGCCCATGCACGAAGCCGGCCGCAGACCCGCCGAGCACCGCCCTCTCCCCGGCGTACAGCACCCCCGCCCAAGCCAGCGATCGCCAGCCGGGTTCGGTGGCCGCGGTCAGATAAACTCCCGGGAGCAGCCGGCGCCAGTGCCGCTGGACGACCAGCCGCTCAATCGAGCGGTCACCCATGCCCAGCCCGACCACCTGCTCCCGGGTCAGCACTCCATCCTGGAGGAATGCGAGCCGACGATGCTCGACGCTGAGGTCCTGGCGCGAGTGCACCCCGGCATCGTGCGGCAGCAGACCTCATCTCCGAAAGGCCTGCACCAGGATCTGTGGACAACCCCGTCAATGGGGAATCTCGTGCACCGACGACGGGGCGCGGTTTCCCCATTGATCTCAGGGGGCGAGTCGGGTGCGGGTCCAGTGGCGTCCGGTCCGGCGGTAGAGCAGCCGGTCGTGCATGCGGCTGGGCTGGCCCTGCCAGAACTCGACCAGGTCGGGGGTCAGCCGGTAGCCGCCCCAGTGGTCGGGACAGGGCACCTCGGCGTCGGCGAACCGCTCCTCGGCCACCGCGTACGCCGCGGTCAGCTCGGCCAGCGACGCCACCTCCGAGGACTGGGCCGAGGCCCAGGCGCCGAGCTGGGACCCCCGGGGGCGGGTGGCGAAGTAGGCGACCGACTCGTCCCGGGACACCTTCGCGACCAGCCCTTCGATCCGCACCTGACGGTGCAGCGGGTACCAGCCGAAGTGCAGGGCGGCGTACGGGTTGGCGGCGAGCTCCGACCCCTTGTGCGAGGTGTAGTTGGTGAAGAAGACGAAGCCGCCCTGGGCGACCTCCTTCAGCAGCACCGTGCGTGCGCTGGGCCGCCCGTCGGTGCTCGTGGCCACCACCATGGCGGTCGGCTCGGGCAGCTCGCCGCGATCCTTGGCCGCAAAGGCGTCGGCCAGCCACGTCTCGAACAGGGCGAACGGCTCGTCCGGCGACTCCGACTCCAGCAGGTGGTCGCCCAGGTAGTCCATACGCTCCGTGAACAGATCCGGCATGATCGTCAGTCTGTCAGGCCGCGTGCGAGAATCGGCAACCGTGACTGCGCTGACGATTCCTGCCGACCTGCTCCCGGCGGACGGCCGTTTCGGCTGCGGGCCGGCCAAGATCCGCGCGGAATCCGTCCAGGCGTTGGCCACCGAAGGCGCGCGGCTGCTGGGCACGTCGCACCGGCAGGCCCCGGTCAAGGACCTGGTCGGCAGTGTCCGCGACGGCCTGGCCCAGCTCTTCTCGCTGCCCCCGGGGTACGAGGTGGTGCTGGGCAACGGCGGGTCCACGCTGTTCTGGGATGTCGCGGTGGCCTCGTTGATCCGGTCCCGCAGCGCCCACGCCAGCTTCGGGGAGTTCTCGGCCAAGTTCGCCGCAGCGGTCCAGGCGGCCCCGCATCTGGACGAGCCGAGCGTGGTCACCGCCCCGGTCGGCTCGGTGGCCGTCCCGACCGCCGTGCCCGGCGCCGACGTCTACGCCTGGGCCCACAACGAGACCTCGACCGGGGCGCTGGCTCCGGTGCAACGCGTCGACGGCGCCGACCCCGATGCCCTGGTCGTCATCGACGGCACCTCCGCGGCCGGCGGGGTGGCCGTGGACATCACCCAGACCGACGTCTACTACTTCGCCCCCCAGAAGAGCCTCGGGTCCGACGGCGGGCTGTGGCTGGCCCTGCTGTCACCGGCCGCCCTGGCCCGGACCGCCGAGATCGCCGCGTCGAGCCGCTGGATCCCGGAGAGCCTGAGCCTGGCCACCGCCCTCGACAACTCGGTCAAGAACCAGACCCTGAACACGCCCGCCATCGCAACGCTGTTCCTGCTCGACGACCAGCTGCGCTGGCTCAACGGCTCGGGCGGTCTGGACTTCGCGGCGAGCCGGACCGCGGACTCGGCCAGCCGGATCTACGCCTGGGCCGAGGACTCGGCGTACGCGACGCCGTTCGTCGACCAGCCGCAGTTCCGCTCGCCAGTGGTGGCGACCATCGACTTCGAGGGGGTGGATGCGGCGACCATCGCGGCCACGCTGCGCGCCAACGGGGTGGTGGACACCGAGCCCTACCGCAAGCTCGGCCGCAACCAGCTGCGGGTCGGCATGTTCCCCAACGTCGAGCCCGAGGACGTCAGCCAGCTCTGCCGTTGCATCGACTGGGTGGTCGAGGCGCTCTAGGGCTTGCGGACCAGGGCGACCACGACGCCGGCGACCACCGCGACCACCGCCGCCAGTCCGATCGCCAAGAAGGTGCCGGCTCGACCGAGACCGGTGGTGGCGTCCGCCTCGGCATCGGGGTCCTCGCCCGGGTCGACCTCGCCACCCGTGCTGCTGGGCGACGGACTGGCTGAGGCCGCGGCCGGCACGGCCATCGAGTAGACCTTCGAGTTCTTGCCCTCACTGCCCACGAGCAGCGACTGGCTGTCCAGGCTGAGGCTCAACGACTCGGCCTGCTTCTGCTTGGGGATGGTGGCTGTGGCGACCTTCTTGTAGGTCTTGGCGTCGACCACCTCCACCGAGCCGTAGGTCAGCAGGGCGATCTGCTGGTCGCCGGGCAGGAACACGCCGTCGGTCACCAAGCCGGGAACGGTCCCGACCTTGGTCAGCTTGTTGACCTTCACCGCACTCGGCTCCTCGGGAGCGGCGTACACCGTGCCCTTGCTGCCCTTGGTGACGATGTAGAGCCGGCCGGTGGCGTCGACCAGCAGCGTCTCCGCGTCGTGGGCCTCGTCGGGATAGCGGAAGTCCCAGGAGTGGTAGGTGACCGTCGCGCCGTCGGCCTTCGGGTCGTCGAAGTAGTAGACGGTGACCTCGCGCCGCTCGGCGTTGTTGTCACCGATGTCAGCGAGGTAGAGCCGGTCGGCCGACACCGCGACCGCCTCGATGTCGACCGGGTCGACCCGGAAGTTGAGCGTGCCCGACACCTTGCCGTCCGCGGTCAGCCCGTAGGCCCGACCGCTGTCCCCCGAGTCGTTGACCGTCCAGTAGAGCTCGTTGGTGGGGTCGGCCGCCAGCCCCGAGGACTCCGCGATCCGGGAGTCCTGGATGGTGAACGCCACGGTGTCCTCGGCGGTCGCCACCGCGGGCCACAGTCCGAAGCCGAGCCAGGCCAGCGCCAGCACCGCGGCACCGCGAAGCCCGCGCTGAAATGCCATCTGGGGAGTTCCCTCTCGCTCGCCGGACGAATCGTTGCTTCCCGGGAGCGTACGCGAAAAGTCAGCGGCCCACGGGCTTCTCAGCGCCACCAGTTCCACGCGGCGGCGACGACGACGATCAGCACCAGCGCCCCCAGCACCCCCGACACGATCAGGCGACGCGTCCGAGGGTTCACACCACCACAATATGGGGGTTTCCCGGTGGCCCTTGGAATACGGTGTCTGTCATGGGCGAGCTCCGGTTGTACGCCGTCGGCATCGACGAGGTGCGCGGCATCTTCGGGGCGTCCCCGTCGAGTGCCGATCACCTCCGGCAGCTGGCCGAGCGCGCCTTCATGCCGCCGGCCGAGGAGCGTACGGGGCTGCTGGCCAAGCTCGGTCCGATCTTCCGCCGGGTGCCGGCGGCGCCGGTCATCTCCCCCACCCAGCCCACCCCGCACGACGTCGAGGTCCTGTTGGCCGGGGCCTACGTGCCGCCGGAGCGGATGGGCGCCACCTGGCGGCTGTTGGAGACCCTGGTCCAGGGCATCGCCTGGGGCTCGACCCGGATGAGCCTGACCGCCCAGTCCCTGGACGACCTCGACTTCGCGCTGGCTCGAGGGGGTGTCTCGGCAGCGGTCGGGCTGCGGCACCTGCTGAGCTCGACCACCAGCCTCAACCTGATCCCGGTCCAGGGCATGACCGTCGGGTGGCACCCGCACGAGAAGGCGCTGGCTATGGCCGGGGCCTACCGCTCGGCCATGCCGCAGATCAAGACCGACGAGCAGCGCGACCTGGTCAACGCGCTGGCCACCTGGTTGGACGGCTTCATCCCCTGGGCCCAGGTGGCGAACTCGCTCGGACGCCCCGTCCCCGACCTGGTCGGTTTCTGGGTCGGCTGAACCCGTCGCTCGGCCGGCTCAGGCCGGGGTGACGACCAGGACGAGGTCGCCGCCCTCGACCTGCTGGATGGCACCGAGCGCCAGTCGCTGGACGGTTCCGGCCACCGGCGAGGTGATCGCGGCCTCCATCTTCATCGCCTCGATGGTGGCCACCGTCGCGCCGGCCTCGACCGTGTCGCCCTCGGCCACCTTGACGCTGACCACACCGGCGAATGGAGCCGCCACGTGTCCGGGCTTGGACGTGTCCGCCCGTTCGGCGGTCTTCACGTCGACCTTGATCGACTTGTCCCGCACCCGGATGGGTCGTAGCTGGCCGTTGATGGTGCACATCACCGTCCGCATCCCCCGCTCGTCGGCGTTGCCGATCGCCTGCAGGCCGAGGATGAGACTCACGCCGCGACCGATCCGGGCCACGTGCTCCTCACCGGGCTGCAAGCCGTAGAGGAAGTCGAGGGTGTCCAGCCGGCTGACGTTGCCGTAGGTCTCCCGGGTGTCCAGGAACTCCTTGGTCGGTCCGGGGAAGAGCAGCCGGTTCAAGGTGGCCTGGCGGACCGGGCCCTTGTCGTCGAGGTCCGCGGAGTCCTCCGGCGACAGCTCGACGTCGCGCAGCGGCACCGTACGGCCCTGCAGCGCCTTGGTCCGGAACGGCTCGGGCCAGCCGCCGGGCGGGTCGCCCAGCTCGCCGCCCAGGAAGCCGATCACCGAGTCGGGGATGTCGTAGTTCTGCGGGTTGGCGGCGAACTCGTCCGGGTCGGCGCCCACCGCGACCAGGTGCAGGGCGAGGTCACCGACGACCTTCGACGACGGGGTCACCTTGGTCGGTCGGCCGAGGATCTTGTTGGCCGCGGTGTACATGGCCTCGATCTGCTCGAACTTCTCCCCCAGTCCGAGCGCGATGGCCTGCTGGCGCAGGTTGGACAGCTGACCGCCGGGGATCTCGTGGTCGTAGACCCGGCCGGTCGGTGCCGGCAGACCGGACTCGAAGGGCTTGTAGACGTTGCGGACGGCTTCCCAGTAGGGCTCCAGGTCCATCACCGCCCGCAGGTTCAGGTTGGTCGCCCGCTCGGTGTTCTCCAGGGCGGCCACCAGGGCGGACGCCGGCACCTGCGAGGTCGTGCCGGCCATCGGGGCGCTGGCCACGTCGACCGCGTCGACCCCGGCGTCGACCGCGGCGATCAGGGTGGCCAGCTGGCCACCGGCGGTGTCATGGGTGTGCAGATGGACCGGGAGGTCGAAGTTCTCCCGCAACGCGGTGACCAGCTTCTTGGCCGCCGGCGGACGCAACAGGCCGGCCATGTCCTTGATGGCCAGGATGTGCGCGCCGGCCTCGACGACCTTCTCGGCCATCTTCAGGTAGTAGTCGAGGGTGTAGATGTCCTCGTTCGGTGAGTTGAGGTCACCGGTGTAGCACAGGGCCACTTCGGCCACGGTGCTGCCGGTCTCGCGTACGGCCTCGATCGCCGGCCGCATCTGCTCGACGTCGTTGAGCGCGTCGAAGATGCGGAAGATGTCGATCCCGACGCTGGCCGCTTCGGCCACGAACGAGGTGGTCACCTTGGTCGGATAGGGCGTGTAGCCCACGGTGTTGCGGCCGCGGAGCAGCATCTGCAGGCACAGGCCCGGCATGTTGTAGCGCAGCGCCGCCAACCGCTCCCACGGGTCCTCGGCGATGAAGCGCAGCGCCACGTCGTAGGTTGCGCCGCCCCAGCACTCGACCGAGAACAGCTCGGAGGTCATCCGGCCGACGTACGGGGCGATCCGCAGCAGGTCCTTGGTCCGGACCCGGGTGGCCAGCAACGACTGGTGCGCGTCGCGGAACGTGGTGTCGGTGACCTCCACCCCGACCCGGTCGCGCAGGTCGGCGGCGAAGCCGACCGGTCCAAGATCGAGTAGCCGCTGCCGCGAGCCCTTCGGCGACGGCACGGCAAGATCAACACCGGCAGGTCGCTTGACGCCGGGGTCGAGGTGGGTCGGCGCCTCGCCGTGCGGATGGTTGACCGTCACCTCGGCCAGCCAGCGCAACAGCTTGGTGCCTCGGTCAGCCGGCGCATGGGTGGTCAGCAGCTCCGGCCGCTGCTCGATGAACGCGGTGGACACATCTCCGGCGATGAAGTCCGGATCTTCCAGAACCGCTTGCAGGAAAGGGATGTTGGTGCTGACCCCGCGGATGCGGAACTCGGCCAGGGCCCGGCGGGCCCGGGCCACCGCCGCTTCGAACGTACGACCGCGGCAGGTCAGCTTGACCAGCATGGAGTCGAAGTACGCGCTGATCTCCACGCCGGTGTCGGCCGTGCCGCCGTCCAACCGGACCCCGGCGCCGCCGGCGGTGCGGTAGGCGGTGATCGTGCCGGTGTCGGGCCGGAACCCGTTGGCCGGGTCCTCGGTGGTGATCCGGCACTGCAGCGCGGCCCCGTTGATCCGGATCACGTCCTGGGACAGACCAAGATCAGCAACACTCTCACCGGAAGCGATCCGCATCTGCGCCTGGACGAGGTCGACGTCGGTGATCTCCTCGGTGACGGTGTGCTCGACCTGGATCCGCGGGTTCATCTCGATGAAGACGTGCTGTCCGGCCCGGGGACCCTCGGTCTCGACCAGGAACTCGACGGTGCCCGCACACGAGTAGTTGATCGACTCCGCGAACTTCACCGCGTCGCGGCACAGCGCCGCCCGCAGCTCATCGGAGATGTGCGGGGCGGGCGCGATTTCCACGACCTTCTGGTGCCGGCGTTGGATCGAGCAGTCCCGCTCGTAGAGGTGCAGCGTGGTTCCCTGGGTGTCGGCCAGGATCTGGACCTCGATGTGCCGCGGCCGCCCGACGGCCTGCTCGATGAACGCGGTGGGGTCGCCGAACGCACCTTCGGCCTCACGCATGGCCGCCGAGGTCAGCTCACGCAGCATCTTCGGGTCGTCGACCCTTCGCATGCCGCGGCCACCGCCGCCGGCGACGGCCTTGACGAAGACGGGAAAGCCGATCTCCTCCGCCCCGGCGACCAGCTCGTCGAGGTCGGCCGAGGGTGGGGTGGACTGCAGGGTCGGGATGCCGGCGGCGCGGGCGGCCTGCAGCGCCCGCACCTTGTTGCCCGCCAGCTCGAGGACCTCGGCCGGCGGACCGATGAAGGTGATGCCGGCCTCGTCGCAGGCCCGGGCCAGGTCGGGGTTCTCGCTCAGGAACCCGTAGCCCGGATAGACCGCGTCGGCGCCGGACTCCTGGGCCGCCCGGATGATCTCGGCGATGTCGAGGTAGGCGCGTACGGGGTGGCCGCGTTCGCCGATCGTGTAGGCCTCGTCGGCCTTGATGCGGTGGACCGCGTTGCGATCCTCGTACGGGAAGACCGCGACGGTCTGCGCACCCAGCTCATAAGCAGCGCGGAACGCCCGTACGGCGATCTCACCACGGTTAGCGACCAGGACCTTGGCGAACATGCGCTGAATCTATCGGGACATTGTTACCACGCCGATACGCAGCCCAGGGGCTGATCGGTCGAGCCGATCACCGGCCCAAGGCGCCGAGGTCGACCTTGCTCAGGGTGAACCGGACGGTCACCTGTCCCGAGACGGTCTGCCGGGTCGGCTCGAAGTCGAACTCAGACTCCTCGGCGCCCTTGCTCATCGCGAACGCCCGCATGTCCCGGGCGCCGCCGAAGCCGGTGCCCAGGTCGGACACCTCGACGAGGTCGGCCAGGGTGGCACCGAACGCACCTGCGTAGTCGACGGCCCGGCGCCGCGCCTCGGCGATGGCTAGCAGCCGGGCCCGGGCGTACATCGGGTTGTCGGGCCGCAACGACCACCACGGTCCGTCGATCTGGCTGTCCGGGATCCGGCTCAGGGCGAGCACGACTGGGGACAAGACGCTGAAGTCGCTCACCTGCACCTGGCTGGAGAACGTGCCCCGGTAGCCGGTGACTTTGGTCGGCGTCCGCCGGTGGGAGACCGGGGAGACGTGCAGACCGGAGGTGCTGAACTCCACCGCCGACCCGAACTCGCCGAGCACGGAGCGCACCTGCGCCGAGGCGTCAGCCAGCCCGGTGCGGACGCGGTCGGCGGAGTCGCCGGCCCGGTGGACGGTGCAGCTCAGGGCGGCAAGATCCGGCGGCCCTTCGACCTGGGCCTCGCCCTGCACGGTGACGACCGGAGCGCTCATTCCCCGACGGTAGCCGAATCGGGCTGACGTGGCGCCCGATGGGGATCCCCGGGCTAAACTGTTGTCACCGGGGGCCCGAGTCCGATGATTCGAACTGACCCCGAGGGGTACGGAATGGCCGATGTTGCAGTTGCCGGTGCTGGAGTTGTGGGCATCGTCACCGCCTTGTTGCTGGCTCGTCGTGGCCACCACGTCGTCCTGCTCGACCAGGACCTCAACCCGCCCGACGGCACCCCCGACGACGACTTCGCGGGATGGCAGCGTCCGGGCGTCCCGCAGGCTCAGCACGGGCACGTGTTCCGCGCCCGGTTGACCCGGGTGCTGCGCGAAGAGGCTCCCGATGTCCTCGCCTCGCTGCTCGCCCGAGGCATCGTGCACGGCAGTCACCACTTCGGCGAGGGCTACGAGGACGACATGGCTCTGTCGGCCCGCCGGCCGGTCTTCGAGGCCGCGCTGCGCCGCATCATCGCCAACGAACCGGGCGTCGAGCTGCGCACGGGGGTCTCGGTGGCCGGCCTGCTGGCTGACGAGGAGGTCTACCCACCCGAGGTCACCGGCGTCCGGCTGGACGACAAGACGGTCGTGCACGCGGACCTGGTCGTCGACTGCTGCGGCCGCCGGTCGGCTGCCCCGCGCTGGCTGCGTCAGATCGGCTCCGAGCTTGCCTTCAACTACTACCAGCCGTGCCAGCTGCACTATTTCGCCCGGCACTACCGGCTGCGGCCCGGCACCAGCTTCCCCGATCACGGACTGGCGACCGCCGACCTCACCCCGTACGGGCTGTTCCTCGCCCTGGCCGAGGACAACGGCACCTTCTGCCTGTCCGGCGGGTTGTCCAAGAACGACCCGTACCGGCCGGCGTTCCGCGACGGTGAGTCCTTCGACCGGGTGATGTCGCAGCTGCCGCGGATCGCGCCGTGGCTGGAGGCCGGAACGCCGATCAGCGACGTGCAGCTGATGGGTGGACTGGCCAACCGACGCCGGTCGCTGGTCCGCGACGGTGAGCCGGTGGTCACCGGCTACGTGCTGGTCGGCGACGCCAGCCTCTACACCAACGCCACCCTCGGCCAGGGCATCGCGCTGGGTTTCTGGCAGGCGCAGGCGCTGGCCGGCCTGTCCGACCTGATCGGGCGGGACAACAAGGATCTGGTGCGCTCGCTCGAAGGTTGGACCGACCGCACCCTGGGCCCGCGCTACACCCTGCAGGTCGGCATCGACGAGGCGATGGTCGAGAGCCTGCAGGTGGGGATCGACGGTGGTCCCCTGCTCAGCGCCAACAACGAGATGGCTGCACTGGACGCCCTCCGCCAGCAGGGCGATCCCGAGGCCGAGGCGGCCTACCACCGGGTCGACAACTTGTTGAGCGAGCTCGACGAGGTGCTCGCGCACCAGCCGCTGCGGGGGCGGGTGGACACGTTCTTGGCTCATGCCCGCCCGGGATTCAGCCTCGGCCCGTTGCCTCGCGACGACTTCGAGGCCCTGTTCCGCTGACCAGCGCTAGACCAGGTCGGGCGCGAACTGGGCCAACGAGACCCCCTTGGCCGCCGCGATGGACTGGGCGTCGGTGGTCTGAGACGCCGCGACCACCGCTCCCCAGGCGTCGATCGACCGCGCGCAGAACTCCTGGGCCTCCGGGCTGTTCGCGGCGGCGACCGGGTCCTCGCTGACCTCGCCCGCCAGGTAGAGCGCCAGGCTGAGCAGCGCGCCGTCCCAGCCCGGGCCGACGTAGAGGGCCCCGGCCGAGCTGCCGGCCATCTCGAGCGGAACCGTGTGGTCGAACTCGAGCACCGTCTCCACGCCGTCTTGGCTGAGCCGGAGGTCGACCACGCTGGTCGGCCCGCCGAAGGTGACGGCCAGGTGGGCCGGCGGCTCGCAGGCCAAGATGTCGCCGCTGGCGTTGCCCTCCAGCTGGAAGGTCCCGCCGGCCCGCAGGTCTCCGGTCAGCGGGAGGAACCAGCGGCGTACGCGCTCAGGGTCGGTCAGGGCACTCCAGACGTCGGCCACCTCCGCCCGGTAGCGACGGCTGACGGTGACGACCACGGTGGGACCGTCCTCGCCCGAGCGCTGGGCGAGCTGGCGGTGGATGGCCGCGATGTGCTGAGGGATGTCGATCATGGTGTCTCCTGCTCGAAGTGGTCGTGGTCGGTGGTCGCTGCCCCGCTGGTCGGTGACCGCTGCCGGCGTCCCCGGGCCAGCTCGGTGCCCAGCGCGTCGAACCGCTGGTCCCAGAACTGCCGGAAGGGGTCGAGCCAGTGGTCGACCTCCTGCAGGGCCTGAGCGTCGACGGCGTAGAGCCGGCGGGCGCCCGCTGCGCGCACGGTGGCGAACCCGTTCTCGCGCAGCACCTTCAGGTGCTGCGACACCGCCGGCTGGGTGATGCCGAACTCACCGGCGATGGCCGTGACCACCGCCCCGGCCGCCAGCTCACCCCCGGCGAGCAGCTCGAGGATGCGACGGCGTACGGGGTCGCCCAGTACGTCCAGCGCGTGCATAGTTCTGTCTTATCACACCAGTCTTATATAAGCCAAGTCTTTTACTTGCGCTCGACGGCGAAGTGGGGTCGAGGCAGCAGCCGGGGCAGGATCTGCAGGTGTTGCCGCCGGGCCAGCACCGCGACGCTGACCAGGACGCCGATCGCGGTCAGAGCCCCACCACCGAGCAGGGTCCACCTCGGCCCGAAGACCTGACCGACCCAGCCGAGGATCGGCGCACCGATCGGCGTGCCGCCCATCAGGACCATCATGTACAGCGCCATCACCCGGCCCCGCAGCTGGGGGTCGACGCCCAGTTGGATGGAGGCGTTGGCGGCGGTCAGGGTGAGCAGCGCGGCCAAACCGAGGACCGGGAGCACGGCGGCATAGGTCCAGTAGGTCGGCATCAGGCCGGCGACGATCTCGACCAGCGCGAACACCACTGCCATGATCACCACGAACCGGCCGCGGGGGGCGACCCGCCGCCGGGCTGCCAGGAGCGCCCCGGCCAGCGACCCCACGGCCATGATCGTGCCGAGGATGCCGTACTGCTGGGCGCCCTTGTGGAACTCCTGCTGGGCCATCAGGGCCGAGGTCATCTGGAAGTTCATCCCGAACGTGCCGACGAACAAGGCCACGCAGAGCACGAGCATGATGTCGGGGCGGCTGCGGACATAGCTCAGGCCCTCCCGGATCTGGTGCTTGGCCCGGGCGGTCGGTTCGACGATGTTGAGCCGGCGCGGATCCATGATCATCAGCACCGCCACGAACGCCGCGTACGTCACCGCGTTGGTCAAGATCGCCCAGCCCGTCCCCCAGGCGGCGATCACCAGGCCGGCCAGCGCGGGGCCCACGATCCGCGCCGCGTTGAAGGTGGCCGAGTTGAGTCCGATGGCGTTGGGCAGGTGCTCGGCGCCGGCGACCTCGGAGACGAAGGACTGCCGAGCCGGGTTGTCGAACGCGGTGCCCAGCCCGAACAGCAGTGCGATCAGGTACACGTGCCAGGTGAGGGCCACCCCGGTGACGGCCAGCACGCCCAGCACCGCCGCACACAACGCGAGCCAGCCCTGGGTGACCTTGAGGATGCGGCGCTTGTCGAAGCGGTCGGCGATCAGCCCGCCGTACGGCGAGAGCAGCAGCATGGGCAGGAACTGCAGCCCGGTGGTGATGCCGACGGCGAGCCCGGAGCCGCCGGACAGCTCGAGCACCAGCCAGTCCTGGGCCACCCGTTGCATCCAGGTGCCGATGTTCGACACGAACGAACCGGAGACGTAGAGCCGGTAGTTCGGACTGCTCAGCGCGGCGAACATGCCGCCGCGGCGGGCCGGGGCGGCTGCTTCGTCGGTGGCTGGAGCTCTGGTCAGTCGGTAGTTCTGTCTCGACGCTCACGCGTGGTTCACCTTGTCCAAGATGCTCACCGCTTTGCGGAGCACCTCTCGTTCTTCGGGTTGTAGTTCGGCGATGCGCACCGCGAGCCACTGGTCGCGGCGTCGGCGGTTGGCCAGCAGGATGCTGGCGACCCTCGTCGGTCAGCGTGACCAGGCACTGGCGGCGGTCCCGGGGGTCGGGTCGGCGGGCCACCAGGCCCCGACCTTCGAGGCCGTTGATGACCCGGGTCATGGACGGAGGCTGGACCTTCTCGGCCGCGGCCAGCTCCCCCATCAGCTGGTCGCCGCTGTTGAGCAGCACCGCCATGGCGGACAGCTGGTTGGAGCTGAGATCCAGGGAGTCATCGCGCATCTGGCGGAGCCGACGGGCCAGCCGCATCACCGATGGCCGCAACGCATTGGCCAGACCGGCGATGGTCTTGGTTTCCTGGTTGGCCGTCACGACGTCCAGCATATTCCTTAGCAATGCTAAATACAAGGACTATAGGTTTGGCTGCTCGGAGGCTGCTCAGCGGCAGCCGACCTCGTAGAGTGGGCGGTGTGACCGACCCGAACTCACCTGCGGCGGGCGCCCATCTCGAGCCCCCGTCCGAGCTCGAGCAGGCGTTGGACCATCCGCACTTCCTGGTGCAGGCCCCGGTGCCGCCGCTCGACGTCGACGGGTTCGCCGTGGTCGTCCTGGGCGTGGTCGGCTTCGCGGCGGCCACCATCGGGTTCCTGGTCTACGCCGACCGGTTGGAGGCCGCCGGTCACAGCTGGTGGCTCGGAGTGACGATCAGTGGTTTCGTGCTCGGGCTGATCGGCTTGGCGTACGCGATCAACCGACGCCGCCGGCGTCGCGCCGGCTTGTGGAACCGGGACTGACTCCTGGTCGGTCATCCGCAGCGGCGACGAGGCCTCAGAGCTCGGTGTCGTCCAGACCGGAGATGACCCGTTCCAGCAGGCCTGCGAGCTGTTGGATCTCCTCCTCGCTCAGACCCTCCAAGACGTCGGTCTCGACCAGATCGGCGTCGCGGATCGCGGCCACGTAGAGCTGGTAGCCGGCGTCGGTGAGTCGCACCAGCACCCGAGTCCGGTTGCTCGGATCGGGTTCCCGGCTGATCAGGCCGCGCTGCACCATCCGGTCCAGCCGGTGGGTCATGGACGAGGGCGCGACATTGGCGGCGGTGGCCAGCTGGCTCGGGGTCAGTGGCGTCCAGTCGGCGCTGCGGGCCAGCTCACCCGAGCACGGCCCACTCGCCCGAGGTCACGTCGAGCTCGGCCAGCTGACGGTCGTACCACTGGTTCAGGCTCCGGGACAAGCGGTGCACGGCCGTGATGACCCGCTGCACCGACTCGTCCGCCCCTGCGGCTACGAACGCCGCCACGGCGCTGCGGACCTCGTCGATCTCCCTGCGCTTGGCGCCCGTGCTCACCGCATCCCCCGGTCGGCTCGATCAGTCGAACAACGAGATCGGCGGGTCCCACTCGATGGTCTCCCAGACCGGGGCCGACAGCTCCTCCGCGCGGTCCTCGGCCAGCACGCTGGAGTGCGCACCGCAGCCGTGGTCGACACTGACCACCGAGGCGTCCGAGGCGGAGAACGCGTTGGTGCAAGCCCCGAAGAGCATCCCGAGTCCCCCCTGCAGACGCACGAAGAAGCCGCAGGTCTCGCAGACCCCCGGGGCCAGCTTGGTCATCTGGTTGTCCGGACCACTGCCGCTGGCCAACCACCGCTCCATGGCATCATCTCGACCCTCGATGGTCAGCACACGCTCACGGCCCAGACCCAGCTCGGCGACCACGACCCGCTCCAGGCTCAGCTCAGCCGGGTCGGCATCGGCGGCGTGCTCGCCCCCGGTGTAGCCGGGCTCCAGCCGGAAGTCGTCGCCCGCCGTCGGCATCAGCAGGCCGGGGGTGACGTCACCGGGCTGGATCCGCTCGGCCCACGGCACCCAGGCGGGGGCGATCAGCGCGTTGCCGCCGGGCAGCAGCACGACCTCGTCGATGGTGATGACCTTGGCCCGGGACGCACGAGCCACCGTGACCGACCAGCGCCATCCCTGGTAACCCGGATGGGGGCAGGCGAAGAAGTGACTCAGCACTCGGTCGTCGTCGGCCTGGGTGCCCAGATGCTCGCCGACGCCCATCACCCCGGCGGCGTCCTGCGCTGCGGCCCGCGCCTGCTCGACCGCCGCGAGACAGATCGCGTCCGGCTTGATCGTTCGGGTGCTTGCTCGCGTCGGTGCCATGGGCTCATTCTGGCAGCCACCGGACCTCGCCGCCGACCGCCGCGCGCCAGACGAGAACTACTCCGGCTGCGGCTAGAGCTCCAGCTCGTCGGCCACCGCACGCAGCACGCTGGCCACCTTGCCGCCGGACTTGGGATCCGGGTGGCGGCCGCGGCGGTAGCCGTTGCCGATGGCGTCCAGCATCTTGATCAGGTCCTCGACGATGACCGTCATCTGCTCGGGAGGCTTGCGCTGAGCCTTGGACAACGACGGCGGCGCCTCCAGCACGTGCAACGACAGCGCCTGCTCACCCTTGCGGCCCTCGACGACACCGAACTCGACCTTCTGACCGGCCTTCAGCGACGTGACGCCAGGCGGCAACGCGGTAGCACGCACATAGACGTCGCCTCCCTCGTCCTTGGTCAGGAAGCCGAAGCCCTTCTCGGCGTCGTAGAACCTCACCTTGCCTACCGGCACGTCAACCTCGTTCGATCATGTCCGCCCACAAGGCGAACGCTGGAATAGCGCGCTAAGCGTAGCCGCTCCGATGCCCCCGCCCAACCGAAATCGCGTACGTCGTCGACCTGGCCCGAGCGGGGCCACCCGTGCTGCTCCCCCGCCTAGGATGGTCAGCATGGCTACGTGGGAAGACGGACCGGAGTATGCGCCGCTCGAGCGCCCTTCCGACTTCGCCGGACCCACCGCGGCTCCGCTGGATATGGCCCCGCCGGTCGAGCAGCCGGCGGCGTACGCCCCCAAGGATCGACCGACCTTCACCGACCCCTCGGCTCCGGTGGCACCGCTGGCCACTTTGGTCCCACCGCTGGACAACCCCCGCGACCCGCAGCTGCCCTTCGAGACCGTCTCCTCCAACCTGACCTCGGACTCGGCCTGGGGTGCGCTGCACTGGAGCCCACCCAGCGGCCTGCCGGCGGCCACCGCCCCCGGACTCGGCGCGGCACCGGCCAGCACCGGCAGCACGCCCTGGGGCCCGACGGTCGGGGGCAGCCCCTGGCCTGCTCCGGAGCAGCCACTGACGCTCAGCTCCGCCGGTCCGCCTGCGGCGCCCGGTGCGTTCCCGGCCCCCGGGACGCCGGAGTGGTTCAGCCCGGGCAGCTACCCGGCGCCGCCGCCGGCCGGTCCGATCACCCTCAAGCAGGTGCTGACCGCAGCCACCCCGGGGCTCTGCGTCTGCCTGGCCATCGGCGGCATGATCTACGTGCTCGCCCCGATCATCTTGGCCGTGGCCCTGGGCCTGTCCACCCGGGTCCTGGTGGCCAAGGCCGCCGTACGCCGGGCCTTCGCCATCGCGGTCGGCGCGGTGGCGTTCTTCGCGGTCATCGGGGCGATCACCAACCTGACTGGCTTCGCCGACTGGTGGGGCTTCGTCGGCACCTGGTCGCTGGTCATCTGCTGGGTCATGCTCGGTGTCCTGCTCGCGCTGGTCTACCGCGGTCTGAAGAACCCGGGTCCGGCGCCCCGCCGGGCCACCTGGGGATAGTCCGTGCCCGCCGAGGCCAACCGGCCGCGTACGCTCACCGAGTCCCTGCGGACCCTGACCGCGGACCAGCTGACCACCCTGTTGAACCGCCGGATGGATCTGGCCTATCCCCGGCCGCGCGACCTCGCCGAGCTGGCGACCCGGTCCACCACCGCCACCTCCATCGCCCGGGCCCTGGACCAGCTGGACGCGTGGCTGCGGCTCGTCGCCGAGGCCCTGGCCGCCCTGCCCGACCCGGCCACCTTGATTGAGCTGACCGCGTTGCTCGACCAACCAGCCACTCCGGTGGCTGAGGCAGTGAGCCAGCTCCGTGACCGGGCGCTGCTCTGGGGCCCCGACGATCAGCTCCATCTGGTCCGGCCCGTGCGCGAGGCGTTCGAGCCCTACCCCCTCAACCTGGCCCCACCCTCGGGCCAGCCGCTCACGCCCGACCAGCTCGACCGGGCGCTGGCTGCGTGCGACCCCGCGGCCCTGGCCGTGCTGCAACGGCTGGTCTGGGCGCCGACCGGTGCGGTCCGCAACGCCGACCGGCTCGTCACCACCGACACGGCGCGTACGCCGGTGGACCAGCTGCTCGGTCTGCGGTTGCTGCGTCCGCTCGACAGCGACACCGTCATCCTGCCGCGCGAGGTCGCCTGGCGGCTCCGGGGGAGCCGGGCAACGGCTGAGCCGGTGCCCACCACCGCACCCCTGCTGACCGGCCGCAGCCGAACCCCGGTGCTGGTCGACCGCGCCGCGGCCGGCGCGGCCTTCGGGCTGCTGCACGACGTCGAGCTGGTGGCCTACGCCTTGGAGGCGACACCGCATCGGCTGCTACGGACAGGTGGGCTCGGCACCCGGGACGTCGCGACGTTGGCCCGCGACCTGGGCACCGACACTGCGCACGCCACATTTGTCGTCGAGGTCGCAGCAGCCGCGGGTCTGGTCGCGCCGGCGACCAACCTCACCCTGTTGCCCACGCCGGACTTCGACCGTTGGCTGACCCACGAGGGCGCCGAGCGCTGGCGGCTGCTGGCCGACGCGTGGCTGGCCGCGCCCCGCTTCTTCTCCCGATCGGCCGAGACCGGCGGCCACGCCCTCGGGCCCGAGGCCGACGCACCGGCGGCGCCCGGCTTGCGCCGGCTGATCGTCGAGCTCGCCGCCGGCACGGAGGTCGGAACGATCCTCGACGTCGGCGAGGTGGCCCGTGCCGCCGCCTGGCACCGGCCCCGGCTGACCCGGGGGCCGTTGGACGCCGATACCGTCGTGGCCTGGACCTGGCGGGAATCCTCCTGGCTCGGCGTTCTCGCGCTCGGTGCGGTGTCCTCCTTCGCCACCGTGGCCCTGGCCCCGGATGACCCCATGACGGCTCCGCTGGCCGAGCTGTTCCCCGAGCCGGTCGAACAGATCATCATCCAGGCCGACCTCACCGGCGTGGCCGCCGGACCGTTGGCGCACGCCGTGGCCGCCGAGCTGCGGCTGCTGGCCGATCAGGAGTCCCGTGGTGGCGGCGGCGTCTTCCGGTTCAGCGCCGGCTCGCTGCGTCGGGCGTTCGACGCCGGATGGTCCTCCGACCAGGTCCACCGGTGGCTGGCTCAGCACTCGAGCACCGGCATCCCGCAGCCCCTGGCCTACCTGGTCGACGATGTCGCCCGGCGTCACGGCACCATCCGGGTCGGGTCGGCGGGGTCGTACCTGCGGGTCGAGGACGAGGCCCAGTCCGCCGCCATGCTCGCTCATCCGCACGCCCGCGCCCTCGGCTTGCGCCGCGTCGCCCCCGGGGTGCTGGTCGCCGACGTCGAAGCGGCCGAGGTCGTGGCGCTGCTGCGCGAGCTCGGCCACACACCGGCCGTGGAGGACGCCGGCGGCCAGCTGGTCACCGCCCCAGCCCGGCCGCGCGCGCCGCGCAAGACGGTCGACGTACGGGTGGCTCCGAGCGCGGCCGAGGAGGTCGCCGCCGCCTTGATCACCGCCGAGCGTGACCATCCCGTTCGCCGCGAGCCACTGCCCGGGACCTCCACCGCCGAGGCCCTGGAGCAGCTCAGATCAGCCACCCGGGCGGCCGTGCCGGTGCTGGTCGCCTACGTGAGCGACGACGGCAGTCCGACCCGGCGGGAGCTGTCGCCACTGGACCTCGCGGCGGGCAGCGTACGAGCGGTCGATCTGGAAAGTGCCAAGGTGGTCACGATCCCGTTGGCGCGCATCTCATCCGTCAGTCCGGCCACGTCAGGGCACTAGAATGACCCGGTGCGTGCGGCGACGATAAGACGATCGATCGTCTTTGCCGTGTGCGCACTCGGAGTCGGCTGCTTGTATCTTGCCCCGAGCATCGCCCGCTCCCCCGACCAGGTCAGTGGTCCGCGCCCCAACGACGAGCCGACGACCAGCCCGTCCAGCCTGGCCACGACCGCTCCGCCGACCTCGGTGCCGGGCTCGCGGGCCGGTGGTCCTGACCGGGCCGCGACCAAGGATGCGGCCGACCCGACCGGCGACACGCCCAACCGGGGAACCGGTTCGACCAGCCGCAAGCCCGACCGGACCAACCGCGGCGCCACCCCGTACGACCCGAACACCCGCGGCGACAGCGAGCCACCCCAGCCGGTCGCCAAGATCGCGGCGGCCAAGGTGACGGCCCACGACCTGAGCCTGGACTGGGCGGCGGCGCGGGACAATGTCCGGGTGATCGGCTACCACGTCTGGCTGAACGGGTTCGACGTGGCCAGCACCGCCGAGACCCACGCCACCATCCGCTGGTTCAACGACGACACCGAGCAGCACGTGGTGCAGGTCAAGGCCGTGGACGCCGCCGGCAACACCAGCGTCAGCTCGCCGACCCTGCTGGTGACCCGGCCCGCCCCGGAGCCCGAGCCGAGCCCGTCGCCGACCGACAGCCCGAGCACGGCCCCGGAGCCGGACCCCGAGCCGACCGGCTCGGCCGCCCCTTCCGCCGAACCCACCGACTCCGCCGCCGCGGCCCCGACCGCCGAGGCGTCCGGCACGCCCAGCGGGTCGGGCTGATGGCGGCCGAGGCTCCTGGTCCGCTCGTCGTCCAGTCGGACCGGACGCTGCTGCTCGAGGTCGACCATCCGGCCGCCGCGGCCTGCCGGATCGCCATCGCCCCGTTCGCCGAGCTGGAGCGGGCCCCCGAGCACATCCACACCTATCGACTGACCCCACTGGGTCTGTGGAACGCGCGGGCCGCGGGCCACGACGCCGAGCAGGTGGTCGACACCCTGCTGACCTACAGCCGCTATCCGGTCCCGACGGCACTGCTGGTCGACGTGGCCGACACCATGGACCGCTACGGGCGGCTGCGGATCGAGAAGCACCCGACCCACGGGCTGGTGCTGGTCAGCACCGACCGTCCAGTGCTGACCGAGGTGCTGCGCAGCGCAAAGGTGAAGGGCCTGGTCGGGGCCCGGGTGGACGAGGACACCGTTGCCGTGCACCCCTCGGAGCGCGGCCACCTGAAGCAGGTGCTGCTGAAGCTGGGCTGGCCGGCCGAGGACCTGGCCGGCTACGTCAACGGCGAGGCGCACGCCATCGACCTCGACCAGGACGGCTGGGAGCTGCGCCCCTACCAGGGCCAGGCCGCCGACTCGTTCTGGCACGGTGGGTCCGGCGTGGTCGTGCTGCCGTGCGGGGCGGGCAAGACCATCGTCGGCGCAGCCGCCATGGCCCGGGCCTCGGCCACCACCTTGATCCTGGTCACCAACACCGTCTCGGCCCGCCAGTGGCGCGACGAGCTGATCAAGCGGACGACCCTGGAGCCCGAGGAGATCGGGGAGTACTCCGGGGCCAAGAAGGAGATCCGCCCGGTCACGATCGCCACCTACCAGGTGATCACCACCAAGCGCGGCGGCGTGCATCCGCACCTGGAGCTGTTCGACGCCCGGGACTGGGGCCTGATCATCTACGACGAGGTCCACCTGCTGCCCGCACCGGTCTTCCGGATGACCGCCGACCTGCAGGCTCGTCGACGGCTCGGGCTGACCGCGACGCTGGTCCGCGAGGACGGCCGCGAAGGCGACGTCTTCTCCCTGATCGGACCCAAGCGGTTCGACGCCCCGTGGAAGGACATCGAGGCCCAGGGCTACATCGCCCCGGCCGACTGCATCGAGGTCCGGGTGACGCTGACCGAGCACGAGCGGATGACGTACGCGGTGGCCGAGGCCGACGTGAAGTACCGCCTGGCCTCGACCGCCGACTCCAAGTCCGAGGTCGTCGTCGACCTCGTGGCCAAGCACCGTGGCACCCCGACCCTGGTGATCGGTCAGTACGTCGACCAGCTCGACGACCTGGCCGAACGGCTCGGCGCGCCGCTGATCAAGGGCGACACGACCGTACGGCAGCGGGAGAAGCTCTACGAGGCCTTCCGGACCGGCGAGATCGACCTGCTGGTGGTGAGCAAGGTGGCCAACTTCTCGGTCGACCTGCCCACCGCCGAGGTCGCCATCCAGGTCTCCGGTGCCTTCGGGTCCCGCCAGGAGGAGGCTCAGCGGCTCGGCCGGATCCTGCGCCCCAAGGCCGACGGGGTGATGGCCCGGTTCTACGCCGTCGTCTCCCGCGACACCGTCGACGCCGAGTTCGCCGCCCACCGGCAGCGGTTCCTGGCCGAGCAGGGCTACAGCTATCGCATCATGGACGCCGACGACGCCCTGACCGCCGACTGACCTCGCGGCCCCGTCTGCGCCCCTGCGGCCAAGTGCGGTCCGGTGCGGCCCGGCCGTGCCAGCTTTCGAGGTATACCTTGTGATTGCGCGTTTGTGGGTGTCTATTTTCTGGGTGAAGCGGGTAATTCCTGGGTAGAGATGCGGCTGATCCCGGGTAGAGACGGTGCCCGTACGCCGGCGGGTAACAATGGCGCCATGGCCCTGCTGCGATGTGACTTCTTCTCCGACGCGCTCGCGCTGAGCACCTCGATGACGGTGATCCTGCCTCAGCGGACGACCACCCAGATCGGCATGACCGGGACGGTTTCCGACGCCGCGCCGCCGGTCCTCTACCTCCTGCACGGGCTGAGCGACGATGACACGATCTGGTCCCGACGGACCTCGATCGAACGCTACGTGGCGCCGCTCGGCCTGGCCGTGGTGATGCCCCAGGTCCATCGCAGCTACTACGCCGACGAGGCGTACGGGGGTCGCTTCTGGACCTTCCTGACCGAGGAGCTGCCCGAGCTGGTCGGCTCGTTCTTCCGCGTCTCCGCCGCCCGCGAGGACACCTTCGTGGCCGGGCTGTCGATGGGTGGCTACGGCGCGTTCAAGTGGGCGCTGCACGCCCCCGAGCGGTTCGCCGCCGCCGCGAGCCTGTCCGGGGCGCTCGACGTCGCCGGCGGGCGTACGGCCCGGACCCGACCGGAGGACCCACAGCTGTACGAGCGGGTCTTCGGTCCTGAGCCGGTCGCCGGCACGCCCAACGACCTGCTCACCCTGGTCCGCGACGCCGACCCGGCCGCGCTGCCGGCGCTCGGTCTGTGGTGCGGCAGCGAGGACGGTCTGATCGAGGCCAACCGGCGGTTCGTCGACGCCTGCGCCACCGCCGACGTCGAGCTGGCGACCTCGATCAGCCCGGGCGAGCACGAGTGGGGCTACTGGGACCACACGATCCAAGACGTCTTGGCCTGGTTGCCGTTGCGCAGCGGTCAGCCCGGCTGAGCCAGGTCGCGGAACCGGAGCGTACGCCGCGCCTGCGCCGCCATCGCCTCATCGACCATCCGGCCGTCCGGCATCCGCGCCGCGCCGGCCGCTGACAGGGCGGCCAGCACGGCTTCCGCGTCAGCAACGGCAGCAGTGTCGGGGGCGAAGGCCCGGCGGATCACCGGGATCTGCCGTGGGTGCACCGCGGTCCGGCCCCACAGCCCGAGGCTGGCCCCGTGCCGGCAGGAGGCGAGCAGTCCGTCCGGGTCGTCCAGCCCGGGATAGACCGCCATGTTCGGCGGCTCGAGCCCGGCCGCCCGGGCCGCGACCACGCAGCGGACCCGGAGCCAGTCCAGCCCTGACTCGGCGGTGATGCCCAGCTCGGCTCGCAGGTCGGCCTCACCCAAGGCGATGGCTGCGACTGCCGGGTGGGACGCGATGGCCAGCGCCCGCTCCAGACCGAGCGCGGACTCGACCAGGGCGGTCACCCGCGGCTCCGCGGCGAAGCGCTGGACCGTACGCGACACGTCGTCCGGACCCTGGACCTTCGGCAGCCGGAGCCGTGGCACCTGCGGCAGTGCGGCCAGCATGGTCAGGTCGTCGTCGTGCCACGGGGTGCCGGGACCGTTCGGCCGGACGGCGATCCGGTCGTCGGGCTGCCCGGTCAAGAACTCCGCCACCGCCGTCCGGGCCGCCGCCTTGTGATCGGGCGCCACCGCGTCCTCGAGGTCGATGATCACCTGGTCGGCCCCGGCGGCCAGGGCCTTGGCGAACCGCTCGGGTCGGTCCCCCGGCACGTAGAGCCCGACCATCACCAACGAGGCGTCACTCATCTAGATGGCCCCCTGCTCGCGCAACGCGGCCCGTTCGTCGGGCCCGTACCCGAGCTCGGCCAGCACCTCGTCGGTGTCGGCCCCGTGCGCGACCCCCGGCCAGCGCACCGACCCCGGCGTCTCGGACAGCCCGAACAACACGTTCTGCATCTTCAGCGGGCCGAGGTCGGGGTCGTCCACGGTCAGCACCGTGCCGCGGGCCTGGACCTGCGGGTCGGCCATGATGCCGCGCACGTCGTAGATCGGCGCCACCGCGGCCTGCGCCTCGGTGAACGCCGCGACCACCGTCTCGGAGTCGCGCTCGGCGATCCAGCCGCCGACGGCGGCGTCCAGCTCGTCGGCGTGCGCCGCGCGGCCCTGCCCGCTGCCGAACCACGGCTGCTCGAGGTAGTCCGGCCGACCGACCAGCCGGAGCACCCGCTCGGCGATCGACTGCGAGCTGGTCGACACCGCGACCCAGTTGTCGTCGGCGGTGCGGTAGCAGTTGCGCGGGGCGTTGTTGACCGAGCGGTTGCCGTGCCGCTGCTGCACCAGACCGAGCTGGTCGTACGCGGTCAGCTGGCCGCCGAGCATGGCCAAGATGGGCTCCAGGATGGCCAGGTCGATGACCTGCCCCCGGCCGGTGCGCTCGCGGACACGCAGCGCGGCGAGCACGGCGAACGCGGTGGCCAGCGAGGCGATCCCGTCGGCCAGCCCGAACGGCGGCAGCGTCGGCGGTCCGCCCACCTCGCCGGTCACCGCGGCGAACCCGCTCATCGCCTCGGCCAGCGAGCCGAAGCCGGGGCGGGGGGCGTACGGGCCGGTCTGGCCGAACGCGGTCACCCGGGCGATCACCAGCCGCGGGTTGATGGCCAGCAGCTCGGCGGGTCCCAACCCCCAGCGCTCCAGGGTCCCGGGCCGGAAGTTCTCGATCAGCACGTCGGCCGTGCGGACCAGCCGGCGGAGCACCTCGGCCCCCTCGGGGGCCGACAGGTTGGCGGTGATGCTGCGCTTGTTGCGGCCGATCGTCTTGTACCAGAGGCCGATGCCGTCCTTGCTCGGTCCGTGGCCCCGGGCGCCGTCGGGGCGGGTCGGGTGCTCGACCTTGACCACGTCGGCGCCGAAGTCGCCCAGGTGGGTGGCCGCCAGCGGGCCCGCGAACAGGGTCGCGATGTCGATCACCGTCAGGCCGGCCAGCGGACCGGCCCCGGCGTCGTCGTGGTCGTCGTTCACGCTGTCCTCCTCAGGTCCCAGGCCAGCCGGAAGCCGATCTGGCTGGATCGGGCCAGCCCCAGCCCGGGCAGCAACAGCTTGGCGCTGACGTCGGCCGGCTGCGGACCGCCGTCGAAGTACCACTCCGAGCCCGACCGCGAGATAGTCGCTGCCGCCCTTGAGCAGCACGTAGCGGGTCCGGCCGTCGGTGTGCTCGCTCTCGGTCCAGTTCCAGACCCGTGGCCCGGCCCACCAGGAGGAGTCCGGCGCCCGCTCGGCGGCCAGCTGCCACTCGTCCTCGGTGGGCAGCCGGGCGCCGGCCCAGCGCGCGTACGCCCGGGCGTCGGTCAGGTCGACCATCGTCACCGGCCCGCTCGGGTCGTTCGGGCCGACCAGGAACCGGTGGGTCACCGCGCGGCTCGTACGCCGTGGCGGTGACGAACGCCGTCGAACTCCGCCCCGGTGACCTCGGCCGGCAGCCGACGGCCACGTCGTGGTCCAGGTCGACCGTGCGCTCGAGCGTTCGCCGAGTCGTGCAGCCGCGGCGGCAGCGGCTTCCACTCGTCGACGAACGGGGCGTCGTCGTAGAGTCCGGTCTCCCGCATCCGGTAGCGCACCGTGAGCCGATGCTGGCCCGCGGCGACCCGGACCGTGTCCATCGCCGGGATCCGACGACCGGCTCGGCCCCGGGCACGATGCGCCGGCTCCGGCGATAGGGGAAGGCGGCGCTCGTCCCCGGCCGGCATCGCGGCGAGCCGCTCGGCCAGCGGCGCCAACCAGGTCGGCGCGGCCACGCCGGCGTCCAGCGCCACCAGGGCACCGATGCCGACGGCCGGGCACTCCGCCCGGAGCCAGGTCGACCACCGGAGCCGGCAGCAGCGGACCGGCGTAGCGCTCCTCGCCCCGGTTGACCAGCGCGCAGAGCGTGACCCCGTCGCGCGGACGAACGCCGACGCCGTAGACCCCCGCCCGCGGTGGCCTCGCGGATCGAGCGTCGGCCAGCGGCGTCCACTCGCCCGCGGACGAGCAGGTCGCCGGCGGCTCGCTGGACGGCCAGCATCCGGCGCAGGGTGGCGGCGTCGCGGTCGTTCCAGCCGACCCAGACCCCGAAGACCACCTCCCAGACCATCACCCCGACCCCGTTGAGGAACGCCGACTGGCAGCTCCTCGGCGTGGCTCGCGGTGCCAGCGGCGGACGTGGTGCTGCAGGTGCCGCCGCTCGACGTAGTGGGTCCGGAGCACGCCCGGCACCGGCGAGTCGGCGAACCACTGCGCCCAGGACAGCCGGTGCTCGCCGATCCGGGCCAGCGGGCAGCGTCGACTCGCTCTCCAGCGCGATCCCGGGCCGGGCCGCCTCGAGGGCCTCGACCAGCGCAGGGTCGCCCTCCTTGAGGGTGTCGAGGAAGACGCCGTCGGCGCCGAGCTCGCGCGACGAGCGCGGTCAGCTCGGCCCGGTCGTCCGTCGCCGCGCCGGGTGCCGGTGTCCCAGGGGTTGTAGTCGAGGAACACCGCGACCCCGGCCGCCTGCAGCGTCGCCACCAGCTCGCGCAGTCCCGGCACGTCGCGGTAGAAGTCCCACTGGTTGCGCTCGTCGATCCCGATCACCGGATAGGCGTGCCACAGCACGATGCCGTCGAAGCCGCCGAACCGCTCGCTCGGCGTCGGCCAGCAGCCGCTCCGGGGTGAACCGGCGCGGCCTCGGCGTCGTAGAGCAGCTCGTCCCACAGCCAGACCTGGGCCACCGCGAAGCAGCGCTGCGCCCAGCGCCCCGGCCGGTTCGTCGTAGCGCTCGCGGCGTACGGGCCGTGGCGGTCGCCGATGCCGGCCCGCCACGCCGACAGCACGGCCCGCCAGCGGGCCCAGTCGGCCGGATCGTCGGGCGCGGCGATGATCTTGGCGCGCGTCCATGGCCGCCGAGTCCGGGGTCGTCCAGGTCGACCGCGGTCGGCCGGTCGAGCGGTCGCGGGACCAGCGGGTCCATGCCGCGCGCCCCGCTGACGAAGGTCGCGTCGCGTCGTCATCGGGCCACCCCGGCCAAGGCGAGCCGAGCCGTACGGCCGAGCGAGGTCGTCGATCCGTACGCTCGCCGCCGGGCAGGCTGGTGGCGATCCGGCCGTCCAGCGGCGCCGGTCCACGCCGCCGGCAGCTGCGCGGCGCCCGAGCAGCGCCGCCGAGCACCGAGCCGACGGTGGCCCCGGCGGAGTCGGTGTCCCAGCCGGCCATCACCGCGAACCCGACCCCGGTGGTGAAGTCGCCCGCCGACGCGGCTCAGCGCGCAGGCGATGGTGGCGGCGTTGTTGAGCACGTGCACCCAGTGCAGGTGCGCCGTAGCGCGCGTGCAGGGCGTCGAGCCGCGTCGTCCAGGGCCAGCGGCGCGCCGGCCGAACCGGGTGCCGAAGGCGATCGCCTCGGCCAGCTCGGACCGGGGCGGCACGACCGCGGCCGCGCCGCTCGAGCACCTCGTCGACGTCGTCGGCGACCAGGCTCGGCCGAGGCCAGCGCGGCCGACCCACAGCTCGCCGTAGACCCCGTTCCGGGTGTGGCTGAGCACCGCGTCGGGCCAGGCCAGCGCGGGCCGCCGCGTACGGGTCGCCGGGGTCGGGCCCAGCCGAAGACGTCGCCGCGGATCAGCGCGCCGATCCACTCCCGGAACGGGTTGCGGACCCGGGCGGCCTCGCTCGGGCGGCACGGCGAGCAGCAGGTTGCGGTAGGCGGCGCGCTCGGCGGTGAACACCCGGCCGGCCGGCAGGTCGGCCAGCCAGGCCGTGGCCACGTCCTCGGTGCTCGGCGGTCGCCGTGCGCGCTCGAGCAGGCCCAGGTTGAGCAGCGGGTAGTTGAGGTCGTCGTCCTCGGGCATCCCGTCGATGTTCTCGACGCAGGCTGGTCGGGCGCGGAGCGGCGGTTCCAGGGCCAGGCGGCGGCCGTCGCCGCGCTCAGGCCGACCGCGGTGAAGTAGGCCGCGGACCGGCCAGTTGCCGGTCTCCTCGGCGATCGCCCGGATGCCCGTCCCGCGGGATCTTCTCCACCGGCTTGCCGAGCAGGCAGCCGGCCGCGCGGCCCGAGCCAGGCGCCGAGCAGCCGGTCGGCCAGGTCGGTCCGGGCCGAGTCCGGCGCGCGGTCGACCGATGCCGCGGGCCAGCCGGCCTCGACCGTCGGCCAGCGTCGCGGGGTGGTCGGGGTCCGGCGCGGCGGGGCTGATCGTCGAGCTCGTCCAGCAGCCGCCCGGCGAGGCGACGCTGACCAGCGGTCGCCGGCCGGTCGGCGGCCCCGCTGACCGGTGCGCTCGAGCGACCGCCGCCGGCCCAGCCAGCGCCACTGCCGGGCCGCCGGGTCGACGTCCTTGCCTTCGCGACGCGCCTGGACCAGCTCGTGCAGCAGCAGGTCCTCCGGCTGGGACCAGGTCAGCCGCACCGCTCTCAGCCCACCGGCACCGCGGGTCGACCACCCGGCACCGTGTCCAGCAGCCGGCGGCGGCGGTCAGCGGCCGCCAGGTCGGCGGCGATGATCTCGGCCGCCGCCGTGGCCAGCTGGTCCGCCACCGGTCCGCAGGTCGATCCGGCTGGCCTGCTCGATCTCGCGGACCCACTCGGTCGGGCACCACGGTCGGCCCGCCCAGGGCGGCGCAGATCGCGCCGGCCATGGTGGCGATCGAGTCGGCGTCGCGGCCGTAGTTCACCGCCCCGAGCACCGCCGGCCGGAAGTCGCCCCCGCGGCGCTCAGGCAGAAGCCGAGGGCCACCGGCAGCTCCTCGATCGACTTGGTCCGGCTCGGCCGCCGGGCGTCCAGGGCGGGCGCGCGGTAGTCGTCGCCGACCGTGTCGTAGGGCCGGACCGCGGCCCGCAGCGTGTCGCGGACCAGGTCCTCGTCGGCGCCCGGCCGGCAAGTCCGCGTACGGCCTCGACCACGGCAGCGATGGCCGCCCGGGTGCCGTCGTGGGCCACGGCCAGGGCGGCGTCGACCACGTCGTCCATCGCCGACGCCCGGTGTGCAGCGCCGCCGCCACGCGCGGCGGCGAAGACCCCGGCGGCCTCGCGACCGTAGCTGGACTGGTGCGCACCGGCCAGGTCGATGGCCTCGGCGTACGCGCCCGCGGGGTTCGTGCGCGTTCACCACCCCGACCGGGGCGACGTACATTGCCGCCCCGCAGTTGACGATGTTGCCGACCCCCGCCTCGCGGGGGTCGACATGGCCGTAGTGCAGCCTGGCCACGAGCCACTTCTCGGCCAGGAAGATCCGCTGCAGCATCAGCGCCTCGCGCCTCGAGCTCGGGGATCCAGACCTGCTCACCGATCAGCAGCGGCACCAGGTCGCTGGCCATCGCGTACGCGTCGAGGTGCTGCCGCCGGGTCGGCGTAGACCTGCACCAGCGCGTGGGTCATCAAGGTGTCGTCGGTGATGTGCCCGTCGCCCTTGTGGTACGGCGCAATCGGTCGGGCGTTGCGCCAGTCGGCGCAGGAACGGTCCCACGATGCCGGCGACCGGACCGCCGTGCCGCTCGCGGATCTGCGCGGGCGTCCACCCCTCGGTGGCGCCGCCCAGCGCGTCTCCGACGGCGGCTCCGGCCAGCACCGCCCAGGTCCGGTCGTGCAGCCAGGTCATGCCGCTCCGCCGGTCTCGCCGGTGATCATCGGTTGACCGTGGCCCAGCCGTCGGTGAGCGCCTTCTGCAGCGCCGGCCGCGTCCAGCTTGCCGGCCAGGAACTGCTGGAACGCCGGCGTGGCGATCTGGTCCTTCCACTGCGGGTAGTTGTCGACGCTCTGGAAGGGCGCCTTCTTCAGGGCCTCGCCGGAGGCGATGATCTCGTTCCAGCCGTCCTTGCCGCCGGTGGTCTGCAGCACGGCCGCCGCCGCGTCCTTGGTGGCCGGATAGAGCGTCTCGCCCTCGGCGACGGCGGCCAGGTTCTCGGCCTTCATGTAGAAGTTGATGAACGTCGACGCCTCCTCGACGTTCTTGGAGTCGGCCGAGACCGACAGGGTCTGCGGGTTGGCGGCCTGCGCCGCGTCCACGCTGCCGGCCAGGGCCGGCAGGGCCACCCACTCGAAGCCCTTGGGTGCGTCGGCGCTGAACGAGCCCGCCGCGTACGAACCCTGCACGGTCATGGCGAACTTCCCGGCGTACCACGACGGCAGCACGTCACTGCCCGACTGCGTGAGCGTCGCCTTGTCGAGGCTGCCGTCTGCGGCCATCGCGGAGATCCGCTTGGGCACCTCCAGCTCGGGATCGCCGACGGTGATGGTCGCGTCCTTGCCGGTGCCGTGAAGTAGTTGCCGCCGAAGCCGAGGGCCAGGTTCATGAAGGTCGCCGTGGGGCTCTTCAGGCCCCAGCCGACGCCCGGCTTGCCGGTCTTCGACTCCACCTGCTTGGCGATCTCGGCGAACTGGTCCCAGGTCATCGTCTTGCCGGTGGGAATGGTGACGTCGGCGTCCTCGAGCATCTTCTTGTTGGCGAAGACCAGGTACGACTGCAGCACCGTCGGGGCGGCGATCAGCTTGCCGTCCACCGTGACCGCGTCCAGCACCCCCGGGCTGATCGAGCCCTTGACCGCCGGGTCCATCGTCTCGCCGAGATCGGCCAGGTAGCCGCCGCTGGCGAAGCCGGTCATGTCGGCCGACTCGTCGTGGATGATGTCGGGTGCGGTGCCGCCGGCGAACTGGGTGACGAGCTGATCATGGACCGAGTCCCAGCTGCCCTGGATCAGCTCGACCTTGATCGTCGGGTTGGCGGCGTTGAAGTCGTCGACGATCTTCTTGGTGGCCGCCTGGGAATCGGGCAAGAAGGCGAGCGACTGGAACTTGAGGTCGACGGTGCCACCACCGCCTTCGGTACCCGGGCTCTCGGAGCCGCCGCCACAGGCGGCGAGCGAGACGACCAGCAGGGAGGCGAGCCCGGCAGCGGCGATGCTACGGAGTTTCATGAGTGCTTCTTTCTACGACGTGACGGTGGTGACCGGCGGCGAACCCGACGCCGGGGTGAAGGCGTCATCCCTTGACCGCACCGGACAGCAGACCGCCGGTCAGCCGCCGTTGCAGGATGGCGAAGAAGATCAGGCTGGGGATCGAAGCCAGCACGGCGCCGGCCGCCAACGGTCCGAGCCGAACCTGTCCCTCGGCGCCGACGAACAGCGCCAGGGAGCGGGACAAGGTGAAGTTCTCCGGACTCTGCAGCAGCACCAGAGCGAAGAAGAACTCGTTCCAGGCCGACACGAAGGTGAACATCGCCGTCGCGACGGTGCCGGGAATGAGCAGCGGGAAGACGACCAGCCGGAGCATGGTGAAGCGGCTCGCGCCATCCATCGCCGCCGCCTCCTCCACCGACACCGGGATCGAGGCGACGAACCCCTGCAGCATCCACAGGGCGAACGGCAGGCAGAAGGTGGTGTAGACCAGCGTCAGGCCGAGCAGCGAGTCGTTCAGGTGGATCGTCCGCAAGATCAAGAACAGCGGGATGATGATCAAGATCACCGGGAACACCTGGCTGACCAGGATGTAGCCGGTGCCGAGCATCCGGAGCTTGCCACGGAACCGAGCCATCGCGTACGCCGCGGGCATGGCGATCACGGTGACGATCAAGGTGGTGGTCAGCGAGACGATCAAGGTGTTGAGGGTGGACCGGATGATGCCCTGGCTGGCCAGGGCTTCGCTGAAGTTGGCCCAGTGCAGGCTGCGCGGGAAGATCCACACGTCCAGCGAGGCCAGCTGCTGGGTGGTCTTGAGCGAGGCCATCAGCAGGTAGAAGAGCGGGAAGCCGAGGAAGATCATGTACGCGACCAGGGCGACGTACTGGCCGCCCTTGACGGCCGGCTTGGTGCGGATGGCCATCAGTCACGCTCCGCTCGGAACTGCGTCCACAGGTAGAAGAACAGCAGCAGCACGACCACGATCACCATCACGTTGCCCATCGCCGCGGCGTAGGCGATGTCGCGGTACTTGAACGCCTCGTTGTAGGCGAACAACATCGGCAGCATCGTCTTACCGCCCGGCCCACCCTCGGTGAGGACGTAGACCAGGCCGAAGGAGTTGAAGTTCCAGATGAAGTTCAACGAGGTGATCGAGGTGATCACCGGACGCAGGCCGGGCAGGGTGACGTGGCGGAACTGCTGCCAGGTCGAGGCGCCGTCGACCTCAGCGGCCTCGACCAGCTCGCCCGGGATCTGTTGCAGGCCGGCGAGCAGGGTGATCGAGGTCTGGGGCATGCCCACCCAGACGCCGACCACGATGGCGGCCGGCAGGGCGGTGCTGAAGCTGCCCAACCAGTCCAGCGCAAAACCGTCGTCGACGATCCGGATCACTCCGTTGACCGGGCCGGAGTTGGGGTTGTAGAGCATCTTCCACATGATCGCCACGACGACCGGGGGCATCGCCCACGGGATCAGAGCCAGCAGCCGGGTCAGGCTCTGAAACCGAAGGTTGGCGTTGAGCAGCAGGGCCAGCCCCAGCCCGGCGAGCAGCTGGAGGACGGTGACGCTGAACGCCCAGATCATGCCGATCTTGAACGAGTCGAGGAAGAGGTCGTCGCCGAGGAGCTTGCGGAACTGACCGAACCCCGTGAACGCGTTGCTGGAGTTGCGGGACAGGGTCGCCTCGGTGAAGGCCAGATAGACGCCGTTGACCAGCGGAACCACGCTGAACAACACGATCGGGATCAGCGAGGGGATGACCAGCGCCGCGACCTCCTTGCGCCGGGCGACCACCATCCGCGACGTACGCCGGGGTTTCTCGGGCGCCGTCGGCAGGGGCACCGGCGGCGGGGTCTGGGTCACCGTGGTCATGAACGCTTCTTCCGCGTCGAGGATGGGACTGGCGTGATGGGGAGCCCTTGAAAGGGGCCGGGCGCGCCGTCGCCGCCGCCGGTGGAGCGGCGGACCACCAGCCCGGGCTGGACCACGACCCGCTGGGGGGCCCGTCCGGGATCGCCGAGCCGGTCCAGCAGCAGACCGGCGGCGGCGCGGCCGCGGGCGGCGGACCCGAGCGAGACGCTGGTCAAGGTGGGGTGCAGCTGCGCGGCCAGCTCGGAGTCGTCCATGCCGACCACGGCCACGTCCTCGGGAATTCGTCGGCCCGCGGCGAACACCAGGTGGTAGGCACCGGCGGCCAGCAGGTCGTTGGCCGCCACGATCGCGTCCAGCTCCGCTCCGACCCGGCTGATGAGCTCGTGCGCGGCGCGGGCGCCGGCCTCGAACGTGAAGTCGTCGGCCACCACCCGATGGGTCTCGGTGGCGGTCAGCCCGGCCCGCCGGCAGGCGGCGGTGAACCCCTGACCGCGGATCCGTCCGGGGGTCGTGTCGAGGGGCCCGTTGATGAACCCGATCCGACGTCGACCGATGCCGACCAGGTGCTCGACCGCCAGCCCGACGCCCGCTGCGGAATTGGCTCGGACGTTGTCGATCTTGGTCCCGGCGGGCAGGTTGCCCACCACCACCGCAGGGATGCGCAGCTGCGCCAGCTCGGCCAGGAACTCCGGCGTGATCCGCAACGGGCTGATGATCACCCCGTCGGCGTAGCCGCGGCCGAGTCCACGCAGCAGCTCGATCTCGCCGGCCACTGCGGCCCCGGTCGAGGCGATCAGCACCCGGTAGCCGTGCTCACGCACGGCGTCCTCGACCGCCCGCATCATCTCGACGTACACGTGGTTGCCGACGTCGGCGACCGCGAAGGTCAGCTGCCGGGTGCTGCCCAGCTTGAGCGACTGGGCCCGGGCATCGGGCACGTAGGCCAGCTCCTTGGCCGCCCGGTTGACCCTCTCGACGGTCCGCGCACTCGCCGACTCCCCGTTGAGCGCACGCGACGCCGATGCCAGCGAGACCCCCGCCCGCTTCGCGACCTGGGTCAACGTCACCCGCACGCCCCTGGCTCCCTCGCCCGACGTCCCCTTGTGGAAACGTTTCCAATCTGAGCCACGTACGCCCCGTTGTCAAGGGGTCATGGCTTGGCTCTGGTGAGCGCTTCAACAAGCTCAGCCCTCGCCACCTCGGCGAGCGTCGTCAGGCCGGGCGACGGATTCGTTCTGGACGACGAGCGGGATCGGCCCCCTCTCGGTCACCGCGACCCTGAAGGCGAGGTGGGCCGGTCCCACGAGGAGGAGGAACGAATCCACCGGAGCCCGGCCGTGCGCGAGCCGGACTAAGCGGTGTCGAGGACCGTGGACTCCTCCTGGGTGCCGAGCTCGACCGGCCAGCGCTCGGGTTCCTCGATCAGGTGCAGGAGCTCGACGAGCTCGTGCGGCCAGACCCAGTCGTCGGTGGCGCGCAGATCCTCGGTGGACCACCAGCGGAACTGCTTGAAGGTGAGCAGCTCGTCGGGAGTGTGGGCGGAGGTGTCGACCTCGAAGGCGTCGACCTTGGCCAGATAGAACGACTCGTCCTGCTCGATGACCTGGTCGGAATAGCCGTGCACGACGTGTCGCTTGGCCACCGGCCCGAGCAGATCGTCGGCGCTGAGCCGGTAGCCGGTCTCCTCGGCGACCTCACGAAGCGCCGCCTCCACCTCCGACTCCCCCGGGTCGATTCCGCCCCCCGGCGTCACCCACCACACGGCGTTGTCCAGCCCGGGGTCGCTGTCCTCGAACAACAACGTCTCGCCCAGCGGGTTGATCAGCAGCACGCGAACCGTCGTGCGAGTGGTCCGCGGACGGTCGGCCGGGTTGGCTACGGGCTCATACGTACGTACGGTCTCGTCTGGTGAGGTCACGTCCTCAGCCTAGGAAGGGCGGATCCGCCCGATGTCGTGGGGGGCCGATATTCCGTGGACGGATCATCTGCGTCGGCGTAACGTGGCCCAGCACCCCTCGCACCTCGACCGATTGCATCGGAGTCGTCTGCATGCCCGCCGAGCCGCCCGAACCCGTCACCATCCTCAGCACCGAACGAGCCCATCTCGTCGAGTCCCGCGACGCCCTGCGCCGGATGCGGGAGCACACCGCCGGGCTGACCGCCGTCGGCGGCGACCACGTGTCCACCCAGCACCTGCGTCAGGTCCTCTACCGCCGGATGAAGGCACTGGAGGACGACCCCACCGTGCCATTGTTCTTCGGCCGGCTCGACTACGACGCCGCGCTGGGGGCCGAGACCGACGAGACGCTCTACATCGGCCGACGCCACGTGACCGGCGGCGCGGGCGATGAGCCGATGGTGATCGACTGGCGCGCCGGGATGTCGCTGCCGTTCTACCAAGCCCGCCCCGGCGAGCCGATGCACGTCCGTCGGCGCCGTCGCTTCGGCTTCTCGCACGGCCAGCTGACGGCGTACGAGGACGAGGAGCTCACGACCACGGTGACGTCGGCGTCCTCCGACATCTTGGAGTCGGAGATCGAGCGACCGCGTACGGGGCCGATGCGCGACATCGTCGCCACCATCCAGCCTGAGCAGGACACCATCGTCCGGGCCCAGCTCGGCCACTCGCTCTGCGTCCAAGGCGCCCCTGGCACCGGCAAGACCGCCGTCGGGCTGCACCGGGCCGCCTATCTGCTCTACGCCTTCCGCGACCAGCTGGCCCGCTCCGGCGTCCTGGTCGTCGGTCCGAATGACAGCTTCTTGTCCTACATCGCCGACGTGCTGCCCGCCCTGGGCGAGATCGATGCCACCCAGGCCACAGTGGCGTCGCTGGTCAGCGACGCGAACCGGGTGCTCATCCGCGGTCTCGATCCGGTTCCGACTGCGCTGGTCAAGGGTGACGCCCGGATGGCCGACGTGCTGCAGCGCGCGGCCTGGGGTCAGCTGCAGCCGGCGGCCGCGACCCTGGTCGTGCCGCGGGGTGCCCATCAGTGGCGGGTGCCGGCCTACCTGGCTGACGAGATGGTCGCTGAGCTGGTCGACCGGGGGGTTCGCTACGAGGCCGGACGGGCGATGATCCCGCAGCGGCTCGCCCACCACGTCCTGCTCAAGATGGAGGCGGCGGGCGACTCCCCCGACGACCGGGTGCAGAACGCCGTGGCCCGCAGCAAGCCGGTCAAGGCGTACGCCGACTCCTTGTGGCCGGCCCTCGACCCGGCCAAGCTGGTCTGGCGGCTGCTGACCGACGCAGACTTCCTGCGCACCGCGGCCAACGGCATCCTGACCGACGACGAACAGCAGCTGATCGTGGCCACGAAGCCGGCGCGGTCGGTCGGCACGGCCCGCTGGTCATTGGCCGACGCCGTGCTGATCGATGAGGCGGCCGACGTGTTGCACCGTACGCCGAGCCTCGGCCACGTGATCCTCGACGAAGCGCAGGACCTGTCGCCGATGATGCTGCGGGCGGTGGGCCGACGAGCCAGCACCGGATCGGTGACCGTGCTCGGCGACCTGGCGCAGGCCACCACCCCCTGGGCCACCCGGTCCTGGCGCGAGTCCCTCACCCATCTCGGCCACCCGGACGCGACCATCGAAGAGCTGGTCGCCGGCTTCCGGGTGCCCGGGGCGGTGATCGACTTCGCCGCCCGGCTGCTGCCGCAGATCGCCCCAGCCCTCACCCCACCGCACTCCGTACGCCGCCACCGCGGCGAGCTCGACCTGCGCCGGAGCGGGGAGGTCGAGGCGGAGCTGGTCACCGCGACCCGGTCGGCCCTCGACAACGAGGGCACCATCGGCGTGATCGTCGCCGATGTCGCGGTCACCACCGTCCGACGGCTGCTCGAACTTCACCACATCAGCTATGACCTGCTCGGCGAGCAGACCCAGGCCTTCGACACCCGCGTCGACCTCGTCCCCGCCACCCTGGCCAAGGGACTGGAGTTCGACCACGTCGTGCTGCTCGAACCGGCCGACATCGTCGCCGCAGAGCCCGACCAGGTGACCGGGCTGCGGCGTCTCTACGTCTGCCTCACCCGGGCCGTCAGCTCCTTGGTCGTCGTGCACGCCCAGGACCTCCCCGCGGTCCTGGCGGCCTGACCCTTCGACAAGCTCAGGGGAAGATACGCGGGCTGAGCCTTCCGCGAAACCGAGCCGAGCCGCTCACGGTGCGCTGAGGAAGTCGAGCACCGCGGCGCTCCACTCGTCGGCGTGGCTGACGGTCACCCCGTGTGGGGCGTCCTTGATCACCACCAGCTTGGCGCCGGCGATCAGGTCGGCCGATCGTTGACCGCTGACCTCCAGCGGCACGATGGCGTCGGAGTCGCCGTGGATGACCAGCGTGGGCACGGTGATCTTGGGCAGGTCGGCGCGGAAGTCGGTGTAGGAGAAGGCCTTGATGCACTCCAACGTCGCGTGCGGCGAGGCCACGGCGGCCAGGCTCAGGGCGTACTGCCGCTGCGCCTCGCTGACCTTGAGCGTCCGGCCTGCGCTGAAGAACCCCTTCATGAACTCATCCAGGAAGCCCATCCGGTCCGTACGGGAGCCGGTCAAGAACCCGTTCACCGTCGCGTCGTCCAGGCCACCGTCGGGGTTGTCGTCGGACTTGTACAGGTAGGGCGGCACGGCCGAGGCGAGCACCAGCTGGCTGACCCGGTCCTGCCCGTGGTTGGCCAGATAGCGGACCACCTCACCGCCGGCCATCGAGAAGCCGATCAGCGTGGCGTCGTGCACGTCCAGGTGGTCGAGCAACGCAGCCAGATCGGCGGCGAACGTGTCGTAGTCGTAGCCATCCCACGGCTGGGACGACTGGCCGAAGCCGCGCCGGTCATAGGTGATCACCCGGTAGCCGGCTTCGACGAAGGTCAGCACCTGGCTCTCCCAGGACCGGCCGCTGAGCGGCCACCCGTGGGCGAGGACGACGGCCCGTCCGCTGCCCTGGTCCGTGTAATGCATCTCGATCGGGATGCCGTTCTCCTCGCCGACTGTGAGCTTGGCCATCTGATGTCACCTTTCTCGAAGTTCCCCTGAGTAGCCGACCCTAGCCGGGGCCAGTGACAGCACGCCGTCGCTCAGCCGCGCTTCGGCTCCCAGCGGCAGCGCCAGGTTGCGCCGGCCGTGCCCGAACGACCCCTCGACCAGCAACGGCACCCCCAGCCGACCCAGCCGGTCGACGACGATCGGCGTCCTCAGCTCCGGCCACCGCTCGCCGCTGAGATCGCCGACCACGATGCCGACCACCTGATCGAGCCAGCCCGCTCGCAGCAGCTGGGTCAGCAACCGGTCAATACGGTGGCTCAGCTCAGCCACGTCTTCGAGAACCAAGATCACCGACTCCGTCGGGACCGGCTCGACACCCACGTCGCTGGCCAGCAGGCTCAGGTTGCCGCCGAACAACCGGCCGACGGCCGAGCCCGGCACGACCGCTCGACCAGCGACCAAGATCAGCCCCGGCTCGGGTGGTGCCATGATCAGCTGACGAAGCGCCGCCACGGTGGGCGGGTCGGTCAGCTGCTCGACCGCCGCCGCCCCCGGACCGTGAATCGTTACCTGGTGGAGTTCCCGGCCGATCCGGGTGTGCAGGGCGGTGATGTCGGAGAAGCCGATCAACTGCTTCGGCCCTGCCGCGCGGAGCCGGTCGAAGTCGATCTTGTCGATCATCCGCTGCGCGCCGTAACCGCCACGCGCCGGCCATACCGCGCTCGAGTGTGGATCGGTCCAGGCCGCCGTGAAGTCGTCGGCGCGCGCCTGGTCGTGCCCGGCCAGGTAGCCGAGATGATCATGGACGGCCAGGGCGTGGTCGCCCAGCCGTACGGTCAGTCCCCAGGAGCCGATGATCTCCGTGCCGCGCCGCAGCTGGTCGGCGTCGACCGGCCCGCTGGGAGCGACCACCGTCACGACGTCGCCCGGCCGGAGCGCCGCCGGCCAGACCCGGCCCGCCGCGGAACGAACAGCCACCGCCTAGCCGGTCGGCGGCTCGTTGATCGGCAACCGGACCTGGAACCGCGTGTCGCCAGGCACCGAGATCACCCGCAGGTCGCCGCCGTGGCGCTGGGTCACGACACGGTAGGAGATGTCCAGACCGAGCCCGGTGCCCTCCCCCACTGGCTTGGTGGTGAAGAACGGCTCGAAGATCTTCTGCTGCAGCTCGGGCGGGACGCCCGCTCCCGTGTCACCGATCTCGACCAGCACATGATCATTCTCACGGGAGGTGCGGACGCTCAAGGTGCCGCCCTCGGGCATGGCCTGGATGGCGTTGTCGATCAAGTTCGTCCACACCTGGTTGAGCTCGGCCGGATGGGCCGGGATGCTCGGCAGGTCGGGGGCCAGATCCTTGACCAGGGTGATGTTCCCGGCCTGTTTGATCTTGTAGTGCAGCATCGTGATGGTGCTCTTGAGGCCTTCGTGCACGTCGATGTCCTGGTGGGCGGCCCGGTCGATCTGGGAGTATTGCTTGGCCGCGCCGACCAGCGTCGAGATGCGTTCGGTCGAGTCCTCGATCTCGATCATCAGCTGCTCGGTCTCCAAGGCGTACGCCACCCAGTGGATGCCGTCCGGCAGCAGCTCGGCGGGCACCGTGTCGGCCACCTCGTCCAGCCAGCCGACGTCGACCCCGGCCGCGACGAGCGTGGGCGACAGGTCCCAGGCATCGTCCACCCCGTGGTCCTCAAGCCAGTCGCTCAGCTCGTCCTCGGCGTCGCCGACCTGCATCGGGGTGAGCTTGGTCGCGTCGGACTCCGGCGCGGCGGCCAGCTTGGCCAGCTTCTCCACCGCCGTCTCCTGCAGCTCGGTGAGCGCGATCAGGGCGTCGGCATCCACGTCGGCCTTGGCCAGGTGGCCCAGCTTGCGGCGCATCTTGCTGACCCGTTCACGCAGGGCTGAGGTGGCCCGCACGGCGGCGGCGGCCGGGTTGTTCAGCTCGTGGGTCAACCCGGCCGACAAACGGCCGAGGGAGAGCAGTCGCTCGCGCTGGCCGATCAGCGCCTGGCCCGAGCGCAGCCCGATGGTCAGCCCTTCCAGCAGGTGCATGGCCATCGGGAACCACTCCCGGATCGCCTCCCCGAACTCCCCCGCGTCGATCACCCAGAAGGTGCAGTCGGTCACCGCGATCAAGGAGCTGGGATAGCGGTCGCCGCCGGTGCCGACGAAGGCCTGAGTGGCCCCGGCATAGACGCCGCGCTGGTTGGTGCGGATCGTCTCGACCTGGGTGTTCTCGACCTGGCGCAGCATCGACACGGTGCCCTCGAGCAGCACGAAGAAGCATGTCGCCGGCTCGCTCTCGGTGTAGATCGGCAGGTTGACCGTACGACTCTCCACCACCCCGCGCTCACTGAGCCAGGCCAGCTTGGCGGGGTCCAGCGACTCGAACAGGAACAGGGTCTTCAGCTCGTCCGGGCTGAGCCGGTTATCGGTCATGATCGACTCCTTCGCTTCCATTCTGCCTCGCCGCAGCCGGGCTCACTGCTCAGCCAGGTAGCGGTGGACCAGGGTCACGGCCAGCGCACCCTCACCCACCGCCGAAGCCACCCGCTTGACCGACTGGGCCCGGACGTCGCCAGCCACGAAGACCCCCGGAACGCTGGTCTCCAGCAGGTACGGGTCGCGGTCCAGGTCCCAGCCCGGCGGCCGTGCTCCGGCGACGACCAGGTCGGAGCCGGTGATCACGAAGCCGGCCGGATCTCGGATGATCGCCTCGGGCAGCCAGCTGGTCAGCGGCGCTGCGCCGATGAAGATGAACAGGTGGCCGGCGTCGACGACCTGCTGGCCACCGTCGCGGGTGTCGACGAATGTGACGCACTGCAGCCGTTCTTGGCCCTCGCACTTCAGCACCGTCGTGTTCAGCCGGACGTCGATGTTGTCGATCGCGGCGATCTGGTCGATCAGGTAGGTCGACATCGACCGTTCCAGCGAGTCGCCACGGACGGCCATGGTCACCCGCGCCGCGTGCCGGGAGAAGAACACCGCCGCCTGGCCCGCGGAGTTGGCTCCGCCGACGATGATCACGTGGTCCCCGGCGCAGGCGCTGGCCTGGGTGGCGGCCGAACCGTAGTAGACCCCCCGGCCGACCAGGTCGTCCGCCCCGGAGGCGTCGAGCTGGCGATAGCTGACGCCTGTGGCCAGGACGACCGCGTGGGCCAGCACGAAGCTGCCATCGTCGAAGGTCACCTGCCGGGCCGGACCCTTGGGCTCGAGGGCGACGACCTCCCGAGCGGTGAGCAGCTCGGCGCCGAAGCGCAGGGCCTGCCGCCGGGCCCGGTCGGTCAGCTGGTCGCCGGCCACGCCGTCGGGAAAGCCCAGGTAGTTCTCGATCCGCGAGCTCTGGCCCGCCTGGCCACCAGCCGCGGCCCGTTCGACCACGATGGCCTTGAGCCCCTCGGAAGCGGCATAGACCGCGGCTCCGAGCCCGGCCGGCCCGCCGCCGATGATCACGACGTCGTAGAACTCGCCTTGGGGGTTGGTGCTCAGACCGACGGCGTTGGCCAGGTCGAGCAGGCTCGGCTGCACCAGCGGCTCGCCGTCGGTGGTGATCACCACCGGCACCTGGCTGGGCTCGGCGCCGGCCGCCGCCAGCAGCCGGGCGCCGTCGGGATCCTCGACGTTGTACCAGCGGTAGGGAACCAGGTTGCGGGCCAAGAAGTCGCGCACCGCGTACGCCGCCGGGGACCAGGGGTGCCCCAAGATCTTGATCTTGCGGTCGGCCGGCTTGGCTTCCCGCTGCCAGGTGGCCAGCAGCTCGTCCACGATCGGATAGAACTTCTCCTCCGGCGGCTCCCACGGCTTGAGCAGATAGTGGTCGACGTCGACCACGTTGATCGCGGCGATGGCGGCGTTGGTGTCCGCGTACGCGGTCAGCAGGGCCCGCCGAGCCTGCGGCACCAGGTCCATCGCCTGCTCGAGGAAGTCCACTCCGTTCATCCGCGGCATTCGGTAGTCAGCCAGGATGGTGGCGACCTGCTCACCGCGCAGCACCACCTCCTTGATCACCTCCAGGGCTTCCGCGCCGGAGTCGGCGCGGACGATCCGGTACTGCTCGCCGTAGCGGCGCCGAAGGTCACGAGCGATGGCCCGAGAGACGGTCGGATCGTCATCCACGGTGAGGATGACCGGCCGGGCCGCGCGTTCGGGTCGGACCGTACGGACCTGGTCGGCTGGAGACGTCGAGGTCACGCACCAACCTCATCGAGGTAGCACCAGCGCCAGCGTTCGCCGGGCTCGGCCGAGGTGATCACCGGGTGGCCGGTGGCGTGCGAGTGGGCCGTGGCGTGCCGCGCCGGGGATGAGTCGCAGCAGGCGACGTGGTCGCAGGTGAGGCACCGGCGCAGGTGCACCCAGCGTCCGCCCACGGCGACGCAGTCGGTGCAGCTGGGTTCGAAGTCAGAGGGGGGCGGGGTCAGAGGCGAGGCCTCGAGGTGTGCGCACGAGGGCATAGGAGATCCTTCCGTCCGGACAATCCTGCACCCTGACGCAATGGGGCGCTCCGACAGGCTCAGGGCGCGAGGCGGGAGACCTTGCGGCGGCGGAGACCGGCGGCCGTGAGCAGGGCGACGATCTCCCGGGAGGTGGCCGGTTGGGCTCCGGCGGCTAGGGCTGCGTGGTAGCGCTCGGCGACCACGTCATAGTGGTCGCGCTCGAAGGCGCGGGGCGGGATCCCCAGCTGCGCGGCGAAGTCGTGCAGCTCGGCGTACGAGGTGTCGCTGACCAGGTGCGACCACAACCGGCCGTGGCCGGGCCAGGTCGGCGAGTCGATGTAGATCGTCATCGCCCGCTGCGGCGAGCGGCGTCATCGACCAGGCTGCGCCAGGTGCGAACCAGGTCGGCATCCACGTACGCCTTCTGGGAGCCCAGCGGCCGGGCGGCGGAGTCGATGTGGAACGCCCGTACGCCGGCCCGCGACAGCCAGGGCACGTGCTCGGGCAGCAACCCGCCGCCGGCCATGATCACGTCGCGGGCGAAGTCGTCGCGGCCCGCCCGAGCGACCAGGTCGTCCAGCCCCTCGCTCACCCCGCGGGCCGAGCCGGCGGTCAGCACCTGGTCGAGACCGGGCAGCTGACGCAGCTCCCGCCAGGCCCGATCGGTGGAGATGCACGAGTCGACGGCCCGGTCGAAGGTCCAGCTGACACCGGCGTCGCCGACCAGCTCGGTCACCACGGCGACGTCGATCTCGGTGTGGCCGTTGAGGAAGCCGAGCACCAGTCCGTCGGCGCCGACCGCGCGATAGCTGGAGACCAGGCCCTTGAGCCGGGCCATCTCCCCGCCGTCGGTGCTGTAGCCCTCACGTAGCCGCAGCAGCACCCGGATCGGCAACGACGTCGCCCGTCGCACCTGCCCGACCACCGCGGGCTCGGGCGACAGACCGCCGTCGGCCAGGCTGGCCATGACCGCCAGCCGGTCGGCGCCACCCGCCTCGGCCCGTTCGGCATCCGCGGCGTGCAGCGTGGCGACCTCCAGCAGCGGCCCACCCGAGCCGGTCGACGGAACGCTCACGCCGGCGTCCGCACGCTCTCGGCGTACGCCTCGGCCTCATGCAGCACCCGGCTGATGTTGCCGTGGGTCAGCTTGGCCAGGTCGTCGTCGGACCAGTGCCGGTCGCGGAGCGCATCGAGCAGCCGCGGGTAGCAGGACACGTCCTCGAGTCCGACCGGCGTCGACGGGACCCCGTCATAGTCGCCGCCGAGACCGAGGTGGTCGATGCCGGCGACGTCGCGGCCGTGCTCCAGATGGGCCACGACGTGCTCGAGGGTGGCCGGGGGTGGGGCGGTCGGGTGGCTGTCGTAGAAGGCGTCCATCGCTTCCAGGTCCCGGCCGTCGACCCCGGCCGCGAGGGCCTCTTCCTTGACGGCCAGCGCCCAGGCGGCCGACTCCGGGCTGACGAAGAACGGTACGAACGTGATCATGCAGACTCCCCCGTTGCCGGCCAACCGGCCGAGCACGTCGTCGGGCACGTTGCGCGGGTGGTCGCAGACGGCCCGGCAGGAGGAGTGGCTGAAGATCACCGGGGCAGCACTCACGTCCAAGGCGTCGCGCATGGTCGAGGGGGCGACGTGCGACAGGTCGACGAGCATCCCGAGCCGGTTCATCTCGGCGACGATCTGACGGCCGAAGTCGGTCAGCCCACCGTGCACCGGCTCGTCGGTGGCCGAGTCGGCCCAGTCGGTGTTCTCGTTGTGGGTCAGGGTCAGGTAGCGCACCCCCAGCCGGAACAACGTCCGTAGGGTGCCGAGCGAGTTGTTGATGCAGTGGCCGCCTTCGGCGCCCATCAGGCTGGCGACCCGGCGGCCGTCGGCCAGCACCTGGTCGAGCCCGTCGGCGTGGGTGACCAGAGCCAGGTCGTCGGGATAGCGCTCGATCAGCTGGTAGACCGCGTCGACCTGTTCCAAGGTGGCGGTCACCGCGCTGTCGCCGGCGAGGCTGCACGGCACGAACACCGACCAGAACTGGGCTCCGACGCCGCCGGCCCGCAGCCGGGGCAGATCGGTGTGCAGCCGGGGCTGGGACGTACTGATGTCGACGGCATCGAGGTCGTAGCCCACCTGGCGCAGCGCCCAGGGCAGGTCGTTGTGGCCGTCGACCACCGCGCGTGCGTTCGTCAAGCCGCCTCCCCTGGTCGGTGAACGGTCCTCCTGGTCGTGACTTTGTCACTGTATAAGCCCGCGCCGTCGGCAGCCGGGACGACGCCGCGGAGCGGCATAGCATGGCGGGGTGGCGACGAAGCTGCTGGCGGCGGGGGTGCTGCTGCTCCTAGCGGTCAGCACCAGCTGCACGTACGAGCGCTCGGAGCCAGGCCTGTTCCGCACCCGCGAGCCCTCGTCCAGCCCCGCCCCGGTCCGGCGTTCACCGCAGCCCACCAATCCTGCGCTGCCGGTGGCCGGCGAGGCGATCTGGACCACCGCCGACGGCAGTGAGGTGACCGTCCGGATCGCCGTGCACGCCGTACGCCGCACCCCCGGAGCCACGGTGCTCGACTGGTCGGTCACCCCGCTGTCAGCGCCCGGACTCCGCTTCGGCGACCGGTTGCCCAGCTCGACCGATCTCGGCCTGACCCGCGACTCGGGTAGCCGGGTCAACCTGGTGCTGATCGACCCGGCGGGTCAGCGGGCCTACCGGCCGCTCCAGCACCGGTCGCGCCGGGAGTTCAACCACTGCCTGTGCACCCCGGTGTGGCTGGCCCAGCAGTCACTCCGCGTCGGCGAGACCGTCCTGCTGCAGGTGGCCTACCCGGCGCTGCCGGCCGGACTGGCCGCCGTCGACATCGGCCTGCCCACCGTGGCCCGGATCGCCGGGGTGCCGGTGACGCCCGAGGGCCAGGTGCCGACACCGCTGACGCCGACCGACCTGCAGCGACGACCAGAGGCGGCAGCTCGGCTCACACCGCCCGTCGTCTTCCGCGACCCCGTCGAACGGGGCCGACGGCAGAGCGTGCAGGTCGACCGGATCGTCGCCGGGGCCGGCTTCACCTCGGTCGAGTGGACACTGCGCTCCCTCAACGACCAACGCGGTTCGCGGTTGAGCGCGTACGGGCCGCCGATCACCACCGAGCTGCCCGAGGACGTCGAGGTGGCCAGCACCCGTCCGACCGACGGCCTGGGGCTGCGGCCCGCAGGTGGCGGAGCGACGCTCGCGGCGTCCTGGATGACCATCACCGTGAACGGCCGACCGGGCTTCGAGTGCCTGTGCACCGACCTCGGGCTGTGGTCCGACGCGCTGTGGTCGGTCGGCGGATCGGCCCAGGTCGTCACCACCTACCCGGCGCTGCCCACCGGCACCACCCGGGTCACCATCACCTTGCCCGGCGTCGAGGAGCTGGCGGGGCTGCCGGTCACGGCGGCCCCCCGAGCGGCCGACCGGGTGGGCTCGGCGGTGGTTCACGTGCCTGTCTACTGGAGCTACCCAGAAGATGACCCGCCGCGGGCCTGGGGCACCGACGACTGGCCCACCCCCGTGCCCGAGCCCGATCAGATCCGCGACTACGACCCCGCCGCCGAGAGCATCGGACCGCTTCCTCGGTCGTGACCCGCGGCGTACGGGCCGGGAACGCCGAAGAGGCGGCCCCCCGAAGGGGACCGCCTCTGTCGGTGTTCGTCGGGCTGGACTCAGAAGTCCATGCCGCCCATGCCACCGTCGCCACCGGGGCCGGCGGCCGGAGCCTTCTCCGGCTTGTCGGCGATGACGGCCTCGGTGGTCAAGAACAGCGCCGCGATCGAGGCTGCGTTCTGCAGCGCCGAGCGGGTGACCTTGGCCGGGTCGATGATGCCCGAAGCCACCAGGTCGACGTACTCACCGGTAGCCGCGTTCAGGCCATGGCCGTCAGGCAGGTTGCGGACCTTCTCGGCCACAACCCCACCCTCGAGCCCGGCGTTGCTGGCGATCTGCTTCAACGGGGCCTCGGCCGCCTTGAAGACGATCTCAGCACCGATGGCCTCGTCACCGACGAGGTCGAGCTTGACGTTCTTGGCCGCCTGCAGCAGCGCCACGCCGCCACCGGCGACGATGCCCTCTTCGACAGCCGCCTTCGCGTTGCGAACGGCGTCCTCGATGCGGTGCTTGCGCTCCTTGAGCTCGACCTCCGTGGCCGCGCCGACCTTGATCACGGCAACGCCACCGGCCAGCTTGGCCAGTCGCTCCTGCAGCTTCTCACGGTCGTAGTCGGAGTCGGAGTTCTCGATCTCGTTGCGGATCTGAGCGACCCGACCGGCGATGGCGTCGGCGTCGCCGCCACCCTCGATGATCGTGGTCTCGTCCTTGGTGATGACGACCTGACGGGCCTGGCCGAGCAGCTCCAGGTCGACACCGTCGAGCTTGAGGCCGACCTCTTCGCTGATGACCTGGCCACCGGTGAGGATGGCGATGTCGGTCAGCATGGCCTTGCGGCGGTCACCGAAGCCCGGAGCCTTGACGGCGGCGGACTTGAAGGTGCCACGGATCTTGTTCACGATCAGCGCGGCCAGGGCCTCGCCGTCGACGTCCTCGGCGATGACGACCAGCGGCTTGCCGGCCTGGATGACCTTCTCCAGGATCGGCAGCAGGTCCTTGAGGCTGGAGACCTTGGAGTTGACGATCAGCACGTACGGATCGTCGAGGGTGGTCTCCATCCGCTCGGTGTCGGTGACGAAGTAGGGCGAGATGTAGCCCTTGTCGAAGCGCATGCCCTCGGTGAGCTCGAGCTCGAGGCCGAAGGTGTTCGACTCGTCGACGGTGATGACACCTTCCTTGCCGACCTTGTCCATCGCCTCGGCGATGATCTCGCCGACGCTGGCGTCACCAGCGGAGATCGACGCGGTGGCGGCGATCTGCTCCTTGGTCTCGACGTCCTTGGCGGCCAGCGCGAGCTGCTCGACCACGGCGGCGACGGCCTTCTCGATGCCCTTCTTCAGGCTCATCGGGTTGGCACCGGCGGTCACGTTGCGCAGGCCCTCACGGACCATCGCCTGGGCCAGCACGGTCGCCGTGGTGGTGCCGTCACCGGCCACGTCGTCGGTCTTCTTGGCGACCTCCTTGACGAGCTCCGCACCGATCTTCTCGTACGGGTCCTCGAGGTCGATCTCCTTGGCGATGCTCACGCCATCGTTGGTGATGGTCGGGGCACCCCACTTCTTCTCCAGCACGACGTTGCGGCCCTTGGGTCCAAGGGTCACCTTGACGGCGTCGGCGAGGACGTTCATGCCCCGCTCGAGGCCGCGGCGTGCCTCTGTGTTGAACTGAATCAGTTTGGCCATGTTTCCGCGAGTCCTCCCGCGATCAACCGGTCACCCGGCTGCGCGTTGGCTAGTAGATGTTTCCTGCTCCTCCAGCGATGCCCGCGACGGACGGTCCATGGGGACCTCACCGATGGTGGAGATAGCACTCTCGCATGGAGAGTGCTAATTCATTTTTAGCACTCTCCCTAGGTGAGTGCAAACAGTTCGTACTCATCTTCGGGACGGTGATCAGCCTCCGGCCAGCAGCTCCACTGCTACCGAGTCGTCCGTCACCAAGGACGACACGACGCCCGAGCGCAGCGCGGCCAAGATGGCGGCGGTCTTTCGGACCCCGCCAGCGATGGCGATCACCTGGGGAATTACCCGCAGCTGCTCGATACTGATGCCTAGAACGCGGTCGTCGAAGTCGTGCACGGGCACCCCTGCGCGGTCGAGCAGCACCCCGCCCAGGTCGGCGACCACACCCCGGGCCAGCAACATGTCGCGGTCTTTCTCGCTCAGGGCATCGAAGTAGCGCGACTCCGCCGGTCGCCAGCTCCCGATGGCTGCGGCCGCGACGGTGACCGAGGAAAACCGGGCGAACGCCTCGGCGATACGCGGGTCGGTCTTCAGCGCGGCCGAAGCCTCAGCCGTGGCCACGGTCAGCGGCGCGTAGATGGAGCGGGCTTTCCCGCCCGACAGGTCAGCGACCCGGCGCAGCACCTCGACCGGGTTGTCGTCGAGGTCTCCGCTCATCCCGTTCAGCTGGACGATCTCACAGCCGGCCAGCCGAGTCAGGTGCCGCGCCACTGCGTCGATCGTCCGTCCCGAGGTGACCCCGAGCACATCGGCGTCGGTGACCAGATCGCTGAGCAGCGCGGCGGCCGCCCGGCCGAGGGCATCGCGGACGACCTGAGGCCGCGTCGCATCGGTGACGGCCACCACGGCACGGTCCAAGCCGAACTTCTCCTTCAGCTGCAACGAGAGGTCAGCATCAACCGAGTCGGGGACACTGATCTGGATCGTCACCACGCCGGTGCTGATGGCCGATTCCAGCAGCCGGCTGACCTTGAACCGGGAGATCGCAAACTCGTCGGCAATCTCCACCCGGGTCTTGTTGCCGAAGTAGTAGCGCCGGGCGATCGCGGCCATCAGCAGCTGATCGTCGATCGCAATGCCGCTTGTCCGGGACACCGAACCCGGGTGATCATCGGACCTCGACGCCTCGTCGCTCACATGAGCATCATAGATCTTGACCGAGCGCTCATTTGTTACTAATGTGCAATTTCGAGCTACAGATGAGCGAAGAATAATGCTGATCTGTCACAGATGAGCGTTCGTTTCATTGAACCGCCGAACAACGTCAACTCCCGACCCAGGCGTGGTCGGCCGAACCCTTGTGGAGGCACCGTGGCCGGAGTGCTGGACTGCCAGGACCTGCACAAAGGCTTCGGTGGCATCCCGGTCCTGAAGGGCGTCACCCTCTCGCTGGAGCACGGCACCGTCACAGCCCTGGCCGGCGAGAACGGCGCCGGAAAGTCGACGCTGATGAAGATCGCTTCGGGCCAGTACAAGGCCGATTCTGGCAGCGTGACCATCGACGGCAACGAACTGCACGCCGGGAGCATGGCCGAGGCTCACAGGTTCGGGGTGGCGATCGTGCCGCAGGAGCTGGCCTCGATCCCGGATATGACGGTCTACGAGAACTTGTTCGTCGGCAAGGAGGTGCGCCGGGCCGGGCTGCTGGACCGACGGACCATGATCCGCCAGGCCCAAGAGGCCCTGCAGGTCTTCGACGTGCACATCCGCGTCACCGCCCGGATGCGTTCCCTCCCGGTTGGTCTGCAGCAGATCGTCGAAATCGTCAAGGCCACGCGCACGGGCGCCAAGGTGCTGCTGCTCGATGAGCCCAGCTCAGCGATCTCCGAGCGCGAGGTCGAGGGCCTGTACGGGGTCGTCCGGCGGCTCAAGACCCAAGGCGTGGCGATGGTCTACACGACCCACAAGATGGAGGAGATCCGCGCCCTGGCCGACCGTGTCGTCGTCCTGCGGGATGGCAACCTGGTGCTCGACCAGGCGATGACCGAGACCTCCGACGAGGCGATCGTCACGGCCATGATCGGCCGCGAGCTCGGCACCCTCTTCCCCGAACGGACGGTGCCGCAGGCCGAGCCGGTGCTCGAGGTCAACGAGCTGCAGGTCCTCGGCGCCTCGGCACCGGTCAGCCTGACCGTCCGTCGCGGCGAGATCCTCGGATTGGCCGGACTTGTCGGCGCCGGCCGTACCGAGCTCATCGAGGGAATCTTTGGCGTACGGCGTACCACCGGGGGCACCGTCAGCATCGGCGGCAAGCCCGTGCGGCGGCAGCATCCGGCCGAGGCGATCCGCTCAGGGATGGCTCTGGTTCCCGAAGACCGTAAACAGTCCGGCGCCATCCTCGGGATGAGCGTGCTGGACAACGGCACCATCCCCCGGCTCAGCCAGTTCAGCCTGGCCGGCTGGCTGGTAGGGCGCACCCGCGTGGACAAGGTCGGCGCGGCCATGAAATCAGTCCGGCTGCGCGCTCGGAACCTCAACCAGGAGGTCGGGACGCTGTCGGGTGGCAACCAGCAGAAGGTGGTCCTGGCTCGTTGGCTCACCGACGACGTCAAGGTGCTGCTGCTGGACGAGCCGACTCGGGGCGTCGACGTCGGCGCCCGTTCGGAGATCTACCGCATCATCACCGACCTGGCGGCCGAAGGGGTCGCAGTGGTGATGGCGTCCTCGGACATGCCGGAGATCCTGGGGCTGGCCAACCGCGCGCTGGTGATGCGTGGCGGTGCCGTTGCGGGCGAGCTGAGCCAAGCCGAGCTGGCGCGCGACGACGTCCAGGCACGAATCTTCTCCCTGGCTGCTGGTCTCGACATCGTGGGCCCGCCTGGCGCCGCCCCGCCGGGACCGTCCGATCCCGGCCATTCGAAGGCCGACCTAGGCCTTCCCCCGCACCCCAGCACCGAGGACCCGTCATGACCGACACCAAGAACGCCGCCACCGCCGACGACCTGGATGAAAGCGCGTCGGCTCACGTCACGACCTCACCCACAACAGGCGAACCCGTACGGCGGTTCTCCCGGGCGTGGTGGTCCGCGATGGCGCTGCGCAACGCGATGTTCATCGTCGTGGTCCTGGTCATCTTCTACTTCAGCTATCGCAGTGTGCGCTTCTCGAGCGTGGACAACCTGACCACGATCCTGATCGCCGCCGCCCCGTTTGCGCTGATCGCCCTCGGCCAGACCCTGGTCATCTTGACCGGTGGCATCGACCTCTCGGTCGGCAGCATCATCGCCATGTCGGCCATGTCGGCTGCGGCGGTCGCCAAAGCCAACCCGGGCCAGGTCTGGCTCACGGTGCTCACCGCCCTGGCGGTCGGTCTGCTGGCTGGTGCGGTCAACGGCTTCTTCGTCTCCGTCGTCAACGTGCCGCCGTTCATTGCGACCCTCGGCATGCTCACGGCCGGCTCAGGCATCGCGTACGCCATCGGTGGTGGCGCACCGATCAACGGATTGCCGGCCGAGTTCGGCAAGATCGCCAACACCAAGATCCTCGGCCTGCAGGTCCCCGTGATCGTGATGATCATCGGCATCATCGTGTTCGCAGTGGTGATGCGGCGTACGGCGTACGGGATGCGGGTCTATGCCGTCGGCGGCAACCGGTCAGCCGCGGAGATCGCCGGCGTCAACGCCCGCCGGGTGTTGTTCAGCGTCTATGCCCTCTCCGGCATCCTGGCCGGGCTGTCCGGGGTGATGCTCGCCTCGCGGGTGATCTCCGGTCCACCGAACCTTGGTCAGGGCTACGAGCTGGACGCCATCGCCGCGGTGGTGATCGGCGGCGCCAGCCTGATGGGTGGTCGCGGCTCGGTCTGGGGCACCGCGCTCGGCCTGATCCTTATCCAGACCCTGAACAACGGCCTCGACATCTTGCTCGTGCCCTCCTACTGGCAAGACGTGATCAAGGGCGTGCTGATCGTCTTCGCGGTCGCCGTCGACGTCTGGACCGCCCGACGGCGCCAGTAGCCCCCCAACCCACCGTCCTCTGCTGCATCTCGTTCTCATCCCCGAAGGAGCTCATTCCATGTCTGGAACCCGCCCGCCCCGCCTGAACCGGTCCCCTCTCATCCGCTGCGTCGCCGGAGTCGCGGCAGCCGCCCTCACCATCACCCTGGCGGCTTGCGGCGCCGGTGATCCCAGCCGCCAGACCAGCGATGCCCCCAGCGGCGCGGCCCAGCAGCTGCGCATCGGCGTCACGGTCTACGACATGAGCTCGTTCATCACCGCCGGCAAGGAGGGCATGGAGTCCTACGCCAAGGCCAACAACATCGAACTGCTGTGGAACGCCGCCAACTTGGATGTCAGCACCCAGGCCAACCAGATGGACCAGCTGATCAACGCCAAGGTCGACGCTGTGGTCGTGGTCCCGGTGCAGGCCGACTCGCTGCAGCCGCAGGTGGCTGCGGCCAAGGCGGCAGGCGTGCCGATCATCCCGGTGAACGCCGCGCTGACCAATCCCGATATCTCCGGCAACGTCCAACCCGATGACGTCAAGGCCGGCGAGGAGGAGATGCAGATGATGGCCGACAAGCTCGGCGGCAAAGGCAACATCGTCGTGCTGCAGGGCCCGCTCGGTCAGTCGGGTGAGATCGACCGGCAGAAGGGTATCGAGAACGTCTTGACCAAGTACCCCGACATCAAGGTGCTGGCCAAAGACACGGCCAACTGGAAACGGGACGAAGCGGTCAACAAGACCAAGAACTGGATCTCAGCCTACGGTGACGACATCGACGGTGTCGTCGCCCAGAACGACGACATGGGGCTCGGTGCACTGCAGGCCTTGAAGGAGTCCGGCAAGACCGTGCCCATCGTCGGGATCGACGGGATCGAGGACGGCCTGAAAGCGGTGGAGTCGGGCGACTTCATCGGCACCATGCTCCAGAACGGCACCGTCGAGCTGTCCGCCGGTCTGGCGGTGGCCGCAGCCATCGCCAAGAAGGAGCAGGTCAACGCTGCGCCGGTCTACATCATGCCGAAGATCACCAAGGAGAACGTCAGCGTGGCCATGGAGCACGTGGTGACCGATCGAGCGGCATTCTTGGCCAACCTTCCCGTCCTGACCGCGGACAACCTCAAGACCGGGAACATCGCGTACGAGGGCATCCCCGGCCAGACCAAGTGATCCGGCCGACCGAGGAAAGAGGACCTACCCGATGCTGATCCCACCTAAGACCGATGTCTCCGACTTATCGGTGCGCCTCGACGGCCAAGTCGCGGTCGTCACCGGTGCCGCGTCGGGCATCGGGCTGGCCATTGCCGAACGATTCGTGGCGTCCGGCGCCCGAGTGATGATCGTCGATCGGGACATCGCGGCCGCGACCGGCGCCGCCGAGCAGATCGGGGCGGGAGCCCGTGCGCAAGCCTGTGACGTCACCTCCAGTTCATCAGTGGCTGAGGCGGTCCACCAGATCCTCGCACTCGCCGACGGCATCGACATCTTGGTGAACTGCGCCGGGGTCGCACTCCTGGCCCCAGCGGAGGAGTTGAGCGATCAGCAGTGGGAGACCACGCTGGCCGTCAACTTGAGTGGCACCTACCGGATGTGCCGGGCGGTCGGCGCCACCATGCTGGCCCGTGGTCGCGGCAAGATCATCAACCTGGCCTCGCAGGCCGCTTCGGTGGCCCTGCCCGAGCACGCCGCCTACTGCGCCTCGAAGTTCGGCGTGATCGGACTGACCCGGGTCCTGGCTCTGGAGTGGGCCGGACGTGGAGTCACGGCCAACACGATCTCTCCGACTGTGGTGCTCACCCCCCTCGGTATCAACGCGTGGGACAACCCCAAGGGCGAAGCCCACATGGCTGAGATTCCGGTCGGACGGTTCGCCATGCCCGACGAGATCGCCGCCGTGGCCGCCTTCCTGGCCAGCCGTGCGGCGGACATGATCAACGGCGCCGACCTGGTGGTCGACGGCGGCTTCACCATCCGGTGAGCCGGTCCGCCGAGCCGCTTCTGATCGGGGTCGACTGTTCGACCACCGGTAGCAAGGCGGTGGTGATCGATCTGGCCGGGCGTACCCTGGCTGCGGGCAGCTCGCCGCTGACCACCACCTCTCCCCGGCCGGGCTGGCACGAGCAGGACGCCGGGACCTGGTGGCCGGCCACTGACGCGGCGATCCGGCAGGCTTTGGCCGCGGTGCCGGACCGTTCGCGAATTGCTGCCCTGTGCATCGCGCACCAGCGGGAGTCTTTCGTCGCGGTTGATGCGGATAACCGGCCGCTACATCCGGCGATCCTGTGGCTCGACGGACGGGCCTCGGCCGAAATCGCAGAATACGGCACCGCCGAGGTGGAACGACGCTGCGGCAAGCCTGCCGACATCACCCCTGCGCTCTACAAGCTGGCGTGGGTGCGACGACACCATCCGGAATGGCTCGCGCAAGCAAGCCATGTCGTCGACACCCACGCTCACCTCGTGAAGCAGCTGACTGGGCGGTGGGCGACGTCGGTCAGCTCGGCCGATCCTTTGGCGTTGCTCGACCTGTCCACCCGCGACTACAGCCCGGAGCTGCTCGCCGTGGCCGGTGTCGAGCGGCCGCAGCTTCCCGAGCTCTACGACGCAGGCGATATCCTCGGGCCACTGCTGCCTGACCTGGCGCGCGAGTGGGGCGTGCCCGAAGACGTCGTGGTGGTCGCTGGACTGGGGGACGGACAGGCCGCCGGGGTCGGCGCCGATGTGCTCGACTCCAGCCGCGCCTATCTCAACCTGGGTACGGCAGTGCTGGTCGGCACCGAGTGCTCCGGCTACGTCCCGTCCCGGTCCTACCGGTCGCTGCTCTCCGTCATCCCCGGCAACACGACGCTCGAGACGTTCCTGTCATCGGGCACCTACCTGCCGACCTGGTTCCGGCGGGAGTTCGGTGCGGTCGAGGCAGCTGGAGCACCCGACCCGGTGTTGGAAGCCGCCGCGGCCGCCCTGCCCGCCGGTGCCGGCGGGTTGATCACCCTCCCCTATTGGAACGCAGCGCAGACACCGCACTGGGATCCGCACGCCAGCGGGGTGATGCTCGGCTGGCGAGGGATGCACACTCGGGCGCACGTCTACCGCTCGTTGTTCGAGGGAATCGCCCAGGAGGTCCGGCTGCAGCTGGACGGGCTCGCCGCTGCCACCGGCAGTCCGATCAAGACCATTCGGGCGATGGGCGGCGGCACCCGCAGCCGGTTGTTCAGCCACATCGTGGCCGACGTGCTGGAGCGGCCGTTGGAGATCTGCAGCGAACCCGAGATCAGCGCGCTCGGCGCCGCAGTGATCGCGGCAGTCGGAATCGGCGCCCACCCGAGTCTGGCCGAGGCCTGTGCGGCGATGACCCGGACCGGCCGGACGGTTGAACCAGACCGTCGTTCCGGCTCGGCGTACGCCGAGCTTCGTGCGCTGCACCAGGAGCTGTATCCACAGCTGCGAGGCGTGATGAGACGGCTGGACACCTTCGTCCAGACGCAGACCGAAGGAGAGCATTGATGAAGGCAGCCATCTTCCACGGGCCCGGTGACCTACGGATCGAAGACGTCGCCGCAACCGCGCCGGGCCCCGGTGAGATCGCCGTCGAGATCAAGGCCGCCGCCACCTGCGGCACCGACCTGAAGTCCTACCGGCGGGGGCACCCCAAGCTGTTCCCCGTCCTGCCCGCTCGGTTTGGGCACGAGTTCGCCGGCGTGGTGACCGAGGTGGGCGACGGGGTGGTCGACTTCGCCCCCGGCATGCGCGTGGTCGCAGCGAACACCGCCCCCTGCGGTCGCTGCTGGGCCTGCACCATCGACCGGCAGAGTCTGTGCGAGAACCTGGTGTTTCTCAACGGAGCGTTCGCCGAGCAACTGGTCATCCCGCGGGTCATCGTCGAACGCAATACCTATGAGATTCCCGACTCTTTGCCCTTCGCGGCGGCGGCCCCGTTGGAGCCGCTGGCCACCGTCGTGCACGGGATGTCCGAGACGGGCATCCAGCTCGGCGACACCGTTGTCGTGCACGGGGCCGGTCCGGTCGGCCTGATGTTCGTTCGGCTGTCGGTACTGCGTGGGGCCCACGTCATCTCCGTCGACCGTGGCCCGTGGCGGTTGGCCCAAGCCGAGCGGGCCGGTGCCACGACATTGCTCGACATCTCCGAGCTGGACACCCCGGACCAGATCGCCGCCACCATCAAGCGGGCCACCCCGGGCGGCCGGGGGGCCGATGTCGGGATCGAAGCCGTCGGCCTGGCCTCGGTCTGGGAGCAAACGGTCCGCACTCTGCGTCCGGGCGGCACGGCGGTACTCTTCGGCGGCACCCCGCGCGGAGCGATGTTTTCGGTGGACTCCTCGGCCATGCACTACGACGAATACACCCTCAAGGGCGTCTTCCACCACACTCCACGCTTCGTGAAGACCGCCGTCGACCTGTTGATCAGCGGGCAGGTGGACGGCGACATGTTGATCACCGAGACCCGACCGTTGGACCGACTGGTGGACAGTCTCGAGGACATGGCCGCCGGCCGCGGATCGAAGTACATCCTCACCCCCTGAGGACAACAGCACGAGAGGACGAGCACATGCGCTACGCCGAACAACGCCAGCAGGTGGTCGATGCCTGCCAGCTTCTGAGCCGGGAACGATTGGTCGTCGGCACGGCCGGAAATGTCTCGTTGCGGGTCGGCGATCACGTCGTGATCTCTCCGAGCGGGGTCGACTACGAGGTGATGGAGGCCGGCGACGTTGGCGTACACGATCTGAGTGGGGCGGTGGTCGAGGCCGAGCTGGCCCCGTCCAGCGAACTGCCGCTGCACCTGTCGATCTATGCGGCCTACGACCACACCGCCATCGTGCACACCCATTCCGTCGCCTCGACGGCGCTCTCGGTGGTCGTGGACGCGGTGCCGGCGTCGCACTACTACACAGCCTTGTTCGGTGGCGAGGTCCGGGTCGCCCCGTACGCGACGTTCGGCACGGCGGAGCTGGCAGATAACGTCACACGTGCGCTACGGGACCGGAGCGCCGCGCTGATGGGCAACCACGGCGCGGTCCTGGTCGGCCGCGACGTCGCGAAGGTACTCGCCCAGGTGGCCTACCTGGAGTACCTCTGCGAGGTTCAGCTCAAGGTGGAGAGCACCGGCCGGCCGCCGCGGCTGCTCGACCCGGCTGAGATCGAACGGGTGCGGAGGGGTCTAGCCGGCTACGGGCAGCAGTCGCGCGGCAACGCGGAGGTCACTGCATAGTTCGCTGATCGATCGGTTGGATCGGGAATGCATCAGGGACCGGAGAGGTTGCGACCCATATGGCCCAGCTGAACACCGATGTCGTCACCCGCGCCGACGTGGGACTTCGCTCCGAACGGGGCCCGATCCTGTTGTCGGTGATGCTCAGCGTGGGTCTGGTGGCGATCGACTCGACCATCTTGGCCACCGCAGTCCCCTCCATCGTCAACGACCTCGGCGGCTTCGCCCAGTTCCCCTGGTTGTTCTCGGTCTTCCTGCTGGCTCAGGCCGTGTCGGTGCCGATCTTCGCCAAGTTCAGCGACCAGTTCGGCCGCAAACCGATCATGTTGATCGGGGTCGGCGCCTTCATCCTCGGCTCCATCTTGTGCGGGTTCGCTTGGAGCATGCCGGCCCTGATCGCGTTCCGGGCGCTGCAGGGACTCGGTGCCGGCGCGGTCCAGCCGACCGCGATGACCATCATCGGCGACATCTACTCCCTGGCCGAGCGGGCCAAGGTGCAGGGCTACGTGGCCAGCGTCTGGGCCATCTCGGCCGTCGTCGGTCCGACCCTGGGCGGGGTCTTCGTGGACTTCCTCAGCTGGCGGTGGATCTTCTTCGTGAACATCCCCCTCGGTGCGATCGCGGCCTGGGCCCTGATCCGCAAGTTCCGCGAGGACGTCACCAAGGTGCAGCACACGATCGACATCGGCGGCGCGGTGCTGCTGACCCTGGGCACCTCGCTGCTGATCCTGGGCCTGCTCGAGGGCGGCGTGCTGTGGGCCTGGGTCTCGCTGCCCAGCATCGCCATCCTGACCCTCAGCGTCGCGTTGCTCACCGCGTTCGGTCTGGTCGAGCGACGGGCGGCCGAGCCGATCCTGCCCGGTTGGATCTTCCGCAGCCGGCTGGTCACCACGACCAGCCTGGCCAGCCTGGGCGTCGGCGCGATGCTGATCGGACTCACCTCGTACGTGCCGCTCTACGTCCAGGAGGTCCTCGACACGAGCGCGCTGGTCGCCGGCTTCGCCCTGGCTGCGCTGACCATCGGCTGGCCGATCGCCGCCTCGACCGCCGGTCGGGCCTACCTGAGGATCGGGTTCCGCAACACTGCCCTGATCGGCTCGGCGGTCGTGGTGGTCGGGGCGGTGCTGCTCGCGCTGCTGTCGGGGGACAGTGCGGTCTGGCAGGTCGCCGCCACCTGCTTCGTGATCGGGCTCGGCATGGGTTGGGTGGCCAGCCCGACCTTGATCGCCGCCCAGTCGGCGGTGGACTGGGAGGCCCGCGGCGTGGTGACCGGGACCAACATGTTCGCCCGCTCGATGGGCAGCGCTCTCGGTATCGCGGTGTTCGGCGCCATCGTCAACGCCGCCGTGCACACCGGCGGACGGGTCTCCAGCACTGCCGCCGGCGTCCCCGCAGCGGTCCTCGACCCGGCCCTGCACAAGGTGTTCCTGGCCTCGGCGATCGTGGCCGTGCTGCTCACCCTGGGCGTCGCCCTGATGCCCCGGGACCGCGCCCGCACCTGATCCAGCCGACAGCTGAACGTGTCTTCAAGCCGACACTGGCACTGTCGGCCAGCCGACAGAACTCGACCGTGGCTGGGGCCAGAGTTGAGGCAACGGACCTCACCCACGAGATTCTGAAAACCGAGGAGCTCATCGTGGCCAGCAATGCCCGACCCACCGATCCGAAGTTCATCGACCAGGACGACCTCGACACCGAGGGGCACCTGGGAGCAGGGGTATCGCCGACCGAGGACGAGGCGAACAGCACCTTCCCCCGGATGGTCGAGGTCACCGAGGACGACACCGAGGGGCACCTGGGGGCATCCGTCTCCCCGACCGGGGACGAACCGACGGGTTTGCGGCACTACGGTCACGACACAACGACCAAGGACTAAGCAGCCCGACTCGAGCGGGCCTGGGGGTGGGGGGCTCCTGGGCGGTGTGAGACGGACCGCGGGGCGGCGAGGGCTGGGGGGCATCCTCGACGCGGAACCGGCGGGACACGTCCACACCACCGGCGGTGGATCGACCTTGGGGGGAGGTCGATCCGCCGCTGATCAACGTCCGCCGGCCGCGAGCGGCGTCGCCCGGCGTCGTCAGTCGGCGCTGAGCTCGTCGAGCTCGGTCGGAGCGAACTGGGCGACCAACGGCACGACCTCGGCGATCGAGTCCAGCACCCGGGTCGGCCGGTAGGGGAAACGGCCGATCTCGTCGGCCTTGGTCGACCCGGTGAGCACCAAGATGGTCCGCAGCCCGGCCTCGAGCCCGGAGATCACGTCGGTGTCCATCCGGTCACCGACCATCACCGTGGTCTCGGAGTGCGCCTCGATCTGGTTGAGCGCCGAGCGCATCATCAGCGGGTTGGGCTTGCCGACGAAGTACGGTCCGACCCCGGTGGCCCGGGTGATCAACGCGGCCACCGACCCGGTCGCGGGCAGCGAGCCCTCGGCCGAGGGGCCGGTGACGTCGGGGTTGGTGGCGATGAAGCGCGCGCCCCGCTCGATCAGCCGGATGGCCCGGGTGATGGCCTCGAAGGAGTAGGTCCGCGTCTCCCCCAGCACCACGTAGTCAGGATCGCGCTCGGTGAGCACGAAGCCGATGTCGTGCAGGGCGGAGGTCAGCCCGGCCTCGCCGATCACGTACGCCGAACCGCCGTCGCTCTGGTCGGCCAGGAACTGTGCGGTGGCCAGGGCCGAGGTCCAGATCGACTCCTCGGGCACGTCGATGCCGCTGCGCAGCAGGCGGGCCCGCAGGTCGCGAGCGGTGTAGATCGAGTTGTTGGTCAACACCAGGAACCGGCGGCCGTGGTCCTGCAGAGCTCGGATGAACTCCGGGCCGCCCGGGAGCGCCTGCTCCTCGTGCACCAGCACCCCGTCCATGTCGGTCAGCCAGCACGCCACGGGTTTCGTCTCGTTCATGGTCCCCAGGCTTGCATCGTTGCCGGATCATCGTCCAACTCGACCCTTGGCCGCGCCGAATAGGCTGGCCCCGATGAAACTCCGCCGTCTTGCCTGCGCCTTGCTGGCCACGGTCGCCCTGGCGGCCGGGTGCAGCGACGCCGAGCCGACCCCGGCGGCGCCGGCGAGCCCGACCCCGGTGCCGAGCACTGCACCAACGGCGTACGGCGCTGACGGTCTGACCGTCCGCTACCTCGGCGCCGACGGTCAGACCAAGACCTTGCGGGTCGAGGACTTCCCCCGCTGACCGGCCGGTCCGAGCTGGGCGGCATCCGCGCTCGGATGCCAGACTCGATGCCGTGACCGACCCCGTCCGATTGCCCGATCCGGCGCTCGTCGTGCTGGTCGGGGCCTCGGGCTCGGGCAAGTCGACCTGGGCGGCTGCCCACTACGCCGCGTACGAGGTGGTGTCCTCCGACGCCCTGCGCGCGGTGGTCGGCAGCGGTCCGGCCGACCTCGACGCGTCGACCGAGGCCTTCACCCTGCTCGACTCGATCGTCTCCGCCCGGGTCCGGCGCGGGCTGACCACGGTGATCGACACTCTCGGACTTGACCCGGTACGTCGGCTCGCTCACCTGCGGCTGGCCCGGGCGGCCGGGCTGCCCGCGGTTGCGGTGGTCCTCGACACCGAACCCGCGCTCTGCCGCCGGCGCAACCGGGAGCGGGACCGACCGGTGCCGGCCCCGGTGCTCACCGACCAGCTGCGCCGGGTGCGGTCCAGCCTCACCGCCGTCGGGGACGAGGGCTGGGACCGGGTGCTGGTCGTCGACCAGACCGATGCCCCGACGACGCCGACGAGCTCGGAGGTCCCGGCCCCGTCGGTCGAGCGCCCCGCCGGACCCCGGGTCGTGCTGCAGGTCTCGCGCTTCCCCTGGGGCGAGGACCCGACCGGCTGGCTGCGCAACCTGGCCGGAGCCGCCGACGCGATGGGTTTCGACGGGCTGGCGCTGATGGACCACCTGATCCAGATCCCCCAGGTCGACCGGGCCTGGGAACCCATCCCCGAGCCATGGGTCACGCTGGGACTGCTGGCCGGCCTGGACACCTCGCTCCGGTTGGGGACGCTCGTCTCGCCGGTCTCGTTCAGGGCTCCCGGCATCCTCGCCAAGACCGTCGCCACCTTGGATGCCTTGAGCAACGGCCGGGCGTTCTGCGGTCTCGGTGCCGGTTGGTGGCTGCGCGAGCACCAGGCGTACGGGCTCGACTTCGACCGCGACGGGAAGCGGCTGGACCAGCTGCAGCTCTGCATCGAGACCATGCGCGCCCTGTGGGCGCCCGGCACCAAGGCCTATCACGGACGCTTCGTCCACCTGCCCGAGACGACCTGCTACCCCCGCCCGGTCGGCGACATCCCGATCATCGTCGGCGGGTCCGGCGAGCGGCGAACCCTGAAGATCGTCGCGGAGCAGGCCGATGGCTGCAACCTGCCGGCCAGCGAGAAGACCCTGTCCCGCAAGCTCGACATCCTCCGGGGTCACTGCGCCGCCGTGGGCCGCGACCCGGACTCGGTCGAGATCACGGTGCTCGACGTGCCGATCCTCGGCACCGACCGCGAGGACGTCGCCCGTCGGGTCGAACGACTCCGAGGCCGTACGCCGGCGCCGGCTTTCGCCGCCCGACACCACGCCGGCACGGTCGAGGACCAGCTGCGTCGCTACCGTCGGCTGGCCGAGCTGGGCGTGGGGACCATCTTCTTGTCCCTGCCCGACCTGGCTGACGCCGACGACCTCGCCCGGTGCGCCCCGCTGCTGGCCGCGCTCGCCGATCCCCGCTGAGTCCGCCGGTGCCGCGAAGGCAAGGATGGCAGCATGAACCGCGAACAGGTGATGAGCTGGGTGCAGGCCTACGAGACGGCCTGGCGAGCCGGCGACCGGGACGCCGTCGACTCCTTGTTCACCGCGAACGTCCGCTATCTGCGCTCGCCCTACGAGCCACCGCTGGTCGGCACCGACGCCATCCGGGACTTCTGGCTGGCTGATGAGGGCGAGACCTTCACCATGAGCGCCGAGCCGGTGGCGGTCGAGGAGCGTGACGCCGTGGTCCGCGTCGAGGTGCGTTACGGCGAGCCCCCGCGTCAGGAGTACCGCGACCTGTGGGTGCTCCGCTTCGCTGAGGACGGCCGGGTCGACTTCTTCGAGGAGTGGGCCTACTGGCCGGGCGCGTCCTACACCGCCGACGGGGACGACTGACCCTGTGCGCTGAGCCAGCCGCCCGCGTTGCTAGTAGGCGCCGCGCCGGGCGGCGACGGTGACCACGGTCCGGGCCAGGATGGAGATGTCGAGCCAGGCGCTCCAGTTCTCGACGTAGAACACGTCGAGCTTGACCCGCTGGTCGTACCCGACGTCGCTGCGACCCGACACCTGCCACAGCCCGGTGATGCCCGGCTTGAGGGCCAAGAAGCTGGACCGGTGGGCGCCGTAGCGCTCGAGCTCGACCGGGGTGATCGGGCGCGGCCCCACCAGCGAGATGTGGCCGAGCAGGGAGTTGAACAGCTGCGGCAGCTCGTCCAGGCTGGTCCGGCGCAAGAACTCGCCGAGCCGGGACACCCGGGGATCGTCGGCGACCTTCTGGGCCACCTCGAACTCGGCGCACAGGTCGGCTCGACCCATGGCCCGGAACGCCTCGACCGCGGTCTTGTACGGGCGGTCGGGACCAGTCGAGTACTCCCAGAGCATCGACCGGAACTTGAAGATGCCGATCGGCTTGCCCGCCCGACCCAACCGCTCCTGGCGGTAGAGGACCGGTCCGGCCGGATCGGTGATCTTGATGAGGGCAGCCACGCTCAAGAACAGCGGGGCGAGCAGGAAGAGCCCGACCAGCGAGCCGACCGCGTCGATGATCCGCTTGGTCACGGCGCCCCAGCCGTCCAGGGAGGTGAGCCGCACCTCCATCACCGGGACGCCGGAGATGGTCGACATGACCGAGCTGGCGGCGAACACGCCGTACATGTCCGGCACGAACCGGTAGCCCAGGCCCTCGGTGTTCGCGAACGACATCAGCTCGACCGCCTGGGTCCGACCCATCTGCGGATCAGCGTTGACGATCTCATCCAGCTGGCCGACCTCGTGCGCGGCCAGGACCTCGTCCAGGCTGGCGTAGACCGGGACATTCTCGGCGAACAGGGTGCCGGCGAACATGCCGCCCGCCGCCCGCTCGGCCACCGCAGCGACGACCTCGTTGCCATGACCCCGACGACGCAGGTCCGCCACGATGCGCTCGGCCAGCGGCCCGGTGCCGAAGACGACGATCCGGTGCAGGCCATGCCCGCGGCGAAAGCCCCGCTGCCGAAGTGATCGGAGGAGCTGTCGGCCGGCCAGCACGGCGAGGATGCCCAGACCCAGGGCGTAGAAGGGAACCTGGCGGCCGGGGAACAGCGGCGAGCCCAGGCTGAGGTAGTCGATCACCATCAGCAGCATCATGCCGATGGTCACGGCGACCGTCACGCGACCGGCTTCGCTGGCCCTCCCGTAGCTCTGCCGGGTGGTGTAGAGCCCACACAGGCCGAAGATGATGATCCAGGCCGGCACCAAGGCCAGCGACAGCTCCGAGAATTCCCGGAATGAGGCGTAGGGCAGGAGTGGTTTATCCTGCAAGGCGCGGAGCTGATAAGCGCCGAGCTCAGCGAAATAGAGTGCGAGTCCGTCGACGATCATCAAAGCCACGACGCGCTGGACATTACGCAAGGAATGCCGGGAAATCCCCGAATTGGTCATGCAATTCTCCCCCGAGAAAGACTGGCAGTCATGAACTCCGGCCACATCCCCGTCGCCAGGAGCTCGCTGCTGTTGACAACGATATCAACGGGCCGTTGACAAACCCAGGGTTGAAAATTGAACAGTTCGTGAACGGGCGGTGACGTTGATCACGATCCGAGGCGCGAGTCCCCGTTTGCGGCCGCGTACGCCTCGAGGGCCTTGTCCGCCACCCCGGCCCAGGACGACGCCTCGGCCGCGTGCCGCGCCGCCGCCTGACCCATCTGATCGGCCAGCGCCGGTTCGCGTAGCAGACGCAGCATCGCCGCGGCGATGTCGGGGGCGTCCACCGCGGCGAGCAGCCCGGTCACGCCGTCCTCGACCACGTCGGTCATCGACCCGACCCGGGTCGCCACCACGGGGCGACCGAAGGTGTAGGCCATGTGCACGCTGCCGCTGATGTTGACGGTCTCGTAGGTGAACATCACGATCCGGTGCCGGGCGAACAGACCGGCCACGTCACCCATGGCCACATACCCGGGGCTGAGGTCGACGTTGCCGACCCGCTGGGCCTGCTCGGTGATCGCCGGCAGGTCGACATCGGGCATCACCGGACCGGCGAGGGTCAACCGGGCCTCGGGCAGCTCGGACCGGACCAGGGCGAAGGCCTCCAACAGCAGGGGAATGGCTTTGTACTTGGTCCAGGCGCCGAAGAAGAGGGCGTGCGGTGGCGCCGTCGAGGGCAGCGGGGTCTCGCCGGCGGCCAGCACCGAGGAGTAGTCGCCGTGCCCGCACACCGCGGTCCGGCGTACGGACGGGAAGTTCGCCAGCAGCTCGTCCCGCGGTCCCTCGCCGAGCACCAGCACCAGGTCGCAGGCGGTGTAGGCCCGCCGCAGCAGGGTGGTGACCACCCGACCGGTCTTCTCGACCGACTCGTCGGCACTGTTCACGTCGTAGGGCAATGGGTTGTGGGCCACGTCGACGACCACCCCGGCCCGACCGAACCGGGCCACGGCCAGCAGCCCGGCCGAGTCGAGCGGGAACCGCAGCTCCCCGAACTGGACCACGGCTGGGCGGTGCCGGCGGACGTGCAGCAGCACCCGCCACCAGGCTGCCGCCAGTCGCAGCGCCCGACCGAGCCGGCGCAGCTTGCGACGCCAGGCCGACGAGGTCACGGGCTCGGCGGCGTTGGGGTGCCAGGTCGGCAGGGTGTCGACGATCTCCAGGTTGGCGTTCCGCGACCGCAGCTCCGGCTCGGGGCCGGTGAGCAGGGTGACCCGGTGCCCGGCCGAGGCCAGTGCGTCGGCGAACTGGAACGAGAACTGGAACATGCCGCCGCTGGGCAGGAACTCGACCAGCACGATGTCCAGCGGCGCCCCGTTGCCGGGGGTCACGACCACCACGCCGGCGCCTGGTCACCCTTCGGGCTCCGCCGCGCTACCGCCCGGTCCGGCCGGCCGGCCGGCTCGGCCACCCCAGCCGGCTGGTCGGCCGGGTCGGCCGCCCGAGCCGGACCCGCGGGTCGCCGCAGCGCGATCGCCAGGTGGTAGATCGCCTGCTGGACCGCCAGTCCCGCGACCAGTCCGACCACGATGGCGGCGACCGCCGAGCAGCAGGGGCGAGGTGCCGGACGCGTACGCCGAACCGGCAGCAGCACGGACCAGGTCGGTCCGGTAGGGCTTGGACAACCCAGCCAGGTACTGCGAGGAGATGGTGGTGGTGGCGTCGGCCACCTGTTCGGCCACCCGGCGCGTCGGTCGAGACGGCTCGGACCAGGATCACCGACGTGTCGGGAACCACACGTCACCTCGGTGCTGACCGCTTCGCGCTGCGCCGGTGTGAGGCTGCAGCTGGTCCTCGGCCTGCTGCTCGAAGCGCAGGTTGCCGGCGACCTCGGCGAAGGTGGCGACGATCTGGCCCCGGCTCAGCGTCTCGTAGTAGGCCGCGGTGCTGGCGGCCTCCAGCGTCGGGCTCGGCAGGACGACGACGACCGACTCGGCCGTCCAGGTCGGCTTCTGGGCCAGGGCGAGCCCGACCCCGGCGACCATGGCGACCAGGGCCAGCACCGCGCCCACGATGATGCTGCGGCGCAGCGCCGGGGCGTCGAACCGCGCGAGGATGCTCATCGGACACCTTCTCGTTCGGCCACCGCGGGGTCGGCCGCGGGGGCGGCGACCCCCAGGACACTCCAGTAGATCTCGGCCAGCCGGTCGGAAAGCCGTTCCAGGCTGTGATGGTCTTCGGCCCGCTGCCGGACGGCCCGCGACATGTCGGCCCGCAGCTGCGGGTTCTCGATCAGCGCTTGCAGGGCATCGGCGAGCGCCTCGACGTCGCCGGGCTCGACCACGCGGCCCTCGACGCCGTCTCGGATCAGGTCGGGCACCGCTCCGATCGTGGTGCCGACCACCGGCACCCCGGAGGCCATCGCCTCGATGATCGCGATCGGTTGACCCTCCAGGAAGGAGGGCAGCACGAAGATGTCGGCCTCGGCCAGGCGGGTCTTGACCTGGTCGCCGTACTCGGGTCCGACCAGGGAGTCCGACAGCCCGGCGGCGGCGAACTCCGCCACGATCTCGGCGTACTCCGGCTCCGGGGTCGGGCCCTGGCCGCCGACCACGACCAGCTGCCAGCCGGTCACCCCGCGCTCGGTCAGCAGCCGGGCGGCGCGGGCGAGCTCGATGGTCCCCTTGCGGCGGCAGATCACCCCGACGAACAGCACGGTCGCCGGGACCCGGTCCGCAACGGTCGGCGTGAAGTCGGCCACGGCCATGGCGTTGTCGACCGTCTGGACGGGAGTGCCGCCGGCCAGGGCGCGCATCGTCGTGGTGCCCACGTTGGAGACCGTGCAGACCATCCGGGCCCGACGCAGGGTCCGCAGAGCCAACCGGTCGAGCCGCCCGTACGCGGCGAACTCCGGCCGGCCGGCGTTGCCGACCGCCGAGTGCACGTGCGCGATCAGCTTGGCCCGGCCGGCCGATCCGGCCAGGTTCAGGGCCGCGGCCCGAAGGGACGGCAGCCCCGGATCGGCCACCAGCTGGACATGCACGATGTCGGCGCGGCGAGCGGCGCGAAAGGTCTGCCAGGTGTCGGACACGACGTGCAGCACGTTGTCCAGGTTGAACCGGCCGCCCTCACGGGTCGCCACCTGGCCGTGTTCAGCAGCTCCATGTCGAACTGAGCGGCCAGGCCCGGATCGGCGGTGATGGTCTCGGCGAAGGTGGCGATGCCGCCGCGCATCGGGGTGGCCTCGGCGACGACGACCACAGTGGGCCGTGGCGCGCTCACGCCGCATCCCGGACCGGGCGACCGTCGATCGCGGCGGAGTAGACCGTACGCAGGTTGCGGGCCCAGCCCCGGGCGTCGAACAACCGCACCATCCGTTCGCGCCCGGCGCGGCCGAGCCGGGCCGCCAGCTCCGGGTCGTCGAGCAGCCGCAGCATCGCCGCGCTCAGCCCCGCGGTGTCGCGTGGTGGCACCAGCAACCCGGTCTCGCCGTCGGCCACGATGTCGGAGATGCCGCCGACGTCACTGGCCACCACCGGTCGCTCGCAGCCACCGGCCTCCATCAAGACGGTCGGCAGGTTCTCGCCGTAGATGGAGGGCAGCACGGTCATCTCGGAGCCACGCAGCACCTCGGGGATGTCGGAGCGCATTCCGGCGAAGACCACGGAGCCCTCCAAGCCAAGACGAGCGACCTCTGAGCGCAGCGACTGCTCCTCCGAGCCGGAGCCGACCAGCAGCAGCCGGGCATCCGGATGGCGCGCCACGACGTCGGGCCAGGCCTGGATGGCGTAGATGATCCCCTTGAAGTCCCGCAGCGCCGCCAGCACGGTCACCACCCGGTGGCCGGCCAGGCCCAGGTCGGCCGGGAGGGCGGCGTCCGCCGGCGGGGCGGCCGGGGCGAAGTAGTCCAGGTCGATGCCGTTGTGCACCACCGTCCACGACGACGGCACCGGACCAGCCGGCCGGTAGCGGTCGGCGAACGAGGTCAGGGAGGCCTGGGAGACGAAGATCGCGGCTGCGCTGCGGGTGGCCACCTCGACGGCGAGCCGCTCCCGACCCAGCGCGCGACCCGTCAGCGGCCGGTGGACGTGGTGGAAGGTGCCGACGCCCGCGACGCCGGCCAGCTTGGCCGCCGGCAGGGCCATGGTCATCGACATCTCCAGGTGCGCGTGCACGACGTCGGCCTGGCTGCGCTTGATGTAGCGGACCAGGCGGGCGAACGAGGGTGGGTCGACGGTCCGCCGCACCCCCAGGTAGTGCGGCTCCAGTCCCGCCTGCTCGAGCAGGGGGGCGAGCTTGGATCGCTCCTCCGACGGTCCGTGCAGGCTGAGCACCGAGACCTCGAGGCCGGCATCAGCCGCCACCCGACCCAGCTGGGCGATAAGGGTCTCGGCCCCGCCGAGCTTGAACGCGTCCAGAATGGTCAGGACTCGCAACGCATGTCTCCAGTTCGCAATGCCGACAAAGCCGTGGACCACCCCGACGGGACCCTTGCTGCCAGGCTGACTTTTCCCCGCATTGGGGCAAATCGTATCTGGCTGGTTAGTCTTATGCTAAATATGCGGCTGTGAGTTATCTCGTACGACGTGTTCCGGGGATTTCCGGATAGGTCCTGCTCGGACGACATAACCTGACCGCACCGGGGGTTCGACGATGTCTCGCGGCTTTGCCCATCTCGCCCCGATTGGCTAGGAGAGCGCTATTCAACCCGCCCGCCACCCCGATCTCGAACCGGCGGCTGAACCACCCGCCGCCGACCCGCTGACCGACGAGCAGCTGTCCCACCCCCCGCAGACCAGCGAGACCGGGTCCGCCGAACCCAGTGCCGGCCGGCGCTCGGTCGGCGGCTTCTTGTGGACCACGCTCGCCTGGGGCTGCAACCGCATCGTCATCCTCGGGCTCACGCTTGTTCCTGGCCCGCGTGCTGGTGCCCGAGGACTTCGGTCTGGTCACGGCGGCGCTGACCATCATCGCCATGCTGGATGCGGCCCTGGACCTCGGTGTCGGCGCCGCGGTGGTCGCCGAGCAGGAGAAGGGGATCTCCTACCGGACCCGCTCGGCGTACACCCTCAACCTCGCCCTGTCGCTGCTCATCGCCGGAGCCGGGGTCGCGGCCTCGCCGCTGATCGCGGCCCTGTTCAAGGCCGAGTCGCACGCCGGACTCTTCGCCCTGATCTTTCTCTACCCGCTGTTCCGCGGGGCCGGGCAGGTCAACGACGCGGTGCTGAAACGCGACCTGCAGTTCAAGCGGCGCACGCTGGTCGACGTCGGGCGGGCCCTGGTCCGGGTCGCGGTGTCGGTGCCGCTGGCCCTGACCGTCGGGCGGCGCCTTGAGCATCGCCGCCGGGATCGTGGCCAGCGAGTTCGTCGCCATGATCGTGCTCTGGTGCCTGGTGCCGATCGTGCCGGCCACCCGGCTGACCAAGGACACCGTACGCGAGCCTGCTGACCTTCGGCGGCAAGGTGACGGTGATCCGGATCCTGGGGTCGTTCCGCAGCACCTTCGACTACATCGTGGTCGGCGCGATGATCACCGCGACGGCCCTCGGTTTCTACGGGATGGCCTACAAGCTGCCGGAGCTGCTGATCGAGAACGTGCTGTGGATCTTCTCGGCGGTGGCGCTGCCGACCTACGCCCGGGCCCGGCTGGACGGGCAGGACGCGCTGATCTCGGCGATGCTGCGGGCCACCCGGCTGCTGGCCCTCTACGGCCTGGCGGTCGGTGCCTCGCTGGCCGTGATCGCCCGCGATGCCGTGCCGGTGCTGTTCTCGGCCCAGTGGACCCCGGCGATCGTGCCGATGATGCTCATCTCGCTGAGCCTCGGCATCATGTCGATCGCCTGGGCCAGCGGTGACGTGTTCTCCGCCATGGGCCGGCCCGGCACGCTGGTGCTGCTCGACATCCCCGCGACGGTGGTGATGGCCGGGCTGTTCCTGCTGGCCCCCCGCTACGGGCTGGTCGGGGTGGCCGCCGTGCACCTGATCTTCAACGTCGTCTACTGCGTGGCCCGGCTGATCCTGGTGCGACGGGTCACCGGCGTGGCGACCGGAGCGCTCGTCCGGATCATCATGCCCGCGCTGGCCGTGGCTGGGGTGACCGCCGCCGTCGGTCTCGGCGTGCGCGAGCTGCTGCCGGCCGGGACGTTGCGGTCGTTGGTGATCCTCTCGGCGGTCTGCGCCGTGGTGGTCGCCGCGGCCTCGCTGCTGCTGGCCCGCCCGGCGGTGCGTGACGCGCTGCAGACCGTGCTGCCGGCACGCCGGTCCAAGGCTTCGGCGGCGGCATGAGCGGCACCCCAGCGCCCACCCGCTCCGCCGTGCTGGTCACGGCCAGCGAGCCCGAGCCTCGCACGTTCGGCAAGCAGGTCGTGATCGGCGGTCTGCTCGACCACCTGGTGCACCGGCTGGGGGCCGACCAGGTGCACGTGCTCCTCGTCGGCCGGCCCGACCTGGAACGGCCGCCGACGCCCTACCGTCGGCAGGTGGTCGGCGAAACCGGGCTCGACCGACCAGCTCAAGGCGGTGCCTGACCCGGATCGCCCTGCCGCCGCACTCCTCACTGCAGGAAGCGGCGCTGTGGTCGCCTCGGGTCGCCGCGGAGCTGGCCGACCGCCTCCGCGAGATCGATGCCGACCTGGAGATCTGGGACACGATGCGGATCGGGCCAGTACGCCCGTTCGGTCGCCGGTGGTCCCCGTCCGGCCCGACGGGTGCTCTACGCCGACGACCTGTTCTCCAAGCGGTACGCCAGCATGCTGGAACGGATCCGGCAGGACCCGTCCCGGGTGGCCAACCCGCTGGGCGAGTTCGCAGAAGCTGCTGCCCGGGCCGGCTCGCCGGCTGGCGGCCCACCCGTGGGTCTATCGACCCCTGCTGCACCTCGAACAGCGGCTGACCGCGCCGCTCGGAGGACGCCTGCACCCGGCCGACTTCGACGCGACGGTGCTGGTCAATCCGGAGGAGACCGCAGGAGCTCGCCACGCGCAGCGGCAGCGACCGCGTCCGGCACCCTGCTGCCGCTGCTGCCGCGACTCCGCGGCAGCACGAGCGGCAGCTTCGACGGAACGCCCACCTTCGTCTTCCTCGGCGGGCTGGACTTCCCGCCCAACCGCGACGGCCTGACCTGGTTCCTGGCCAACTGCCGCGACGAGGTGCTGGCCGCGGTGCCCGACTTCCGGCTGCTGCTCGTCGGGCGGGGGTCGGACAGCCCACCGCCGGAGGCGGCCGCCTGGGGCGACCACGTGCAGCCCGCTCGGCTGGGTCGACGACCTGGACGCAGGTGCTGATGTCGGCCGCCGGCACTGCTCTCGCCGCTGCGGATCGGGAGCGGCATCAAGATCAAGGTGCTGGAGGCGCTGGCCCGCGGTCTGCCGGTGGTCGCCACCCCGCACGGGGTGCTGGGGCTCGGCGTCGGCCGAGCCGACGGCTGCCTGGTCGGCGAGTCGCCGGTCGAGCTCGCAGCGGCTCTGGCCGAGGCGGCCGACCCGGTTGCGAACGCCGCGCTGTCGGCCGGTGCGCGTCGCAGCTGGCAGCAGCAGTTCGCGCCCGAGTCGGCCAGCCTGGCCTACGACGAGGTCTTCGGGCTCCAGGCCCCGGAGGTGGCCGCCGCCGAGGACCGGACGTGACCGCGCTGCTGATCGGGGCTGCCCTGATCGGGCTGGCCGTGGTAGCGCTGGCCTTCCTGCGACCTCAGCTGGCGCTGATCACCCTGGTCGTGCTGGACGTCTCCAACATCAACGGCGCGATCGCCGAGCAGATCGGCACCAGCCCCTACAAGGCCGAGCTCGGGCTGGCCGTCGTCGTGCTGCTGGTCATGGTGCGGCGTCGCCAGCTGCGGATGGGCTGGTCGCCGGTCCTGCTCGGGCTGCTGATCCTGTTCGCCGGCTTCTGCCTCAGCCTGGTCGCAGCCGCCGACCCGGTCACGTCGCAGGCGCTGCTCATCTCCCGGACCCGCGACCTGTTCTACTTCCTCGTGGTCTTCGCCCTGGTCCTGTCCACCGGGCGGATCCGCTCGCTGACCCAGGCCGCGGTCACCGTCCTGGCCGCGCTGGCGGCGCTCACCGTCGTGCACGAGTTCGTGCTGCACAACAGCGGCGACCTGTACGGCCTGAGCCGGGTGCCCCTGGTCCAGGAGGGCGGCGCGTCGACGCCGCGGCACGCCGGCACCTCGTCGGACGTGAACTTCTGGGCCCGGCTGCTGATCCTGTTCACCCCGCTGAGCCTGTCGCTGTGGGCGGCGAGCCGGCAGCGCTGGCCGCGCCTGTTCTGGGCTCGGCTGCGCCGGCAGCCTGTGCCTCGGGGTCTATCTCACCCAGTCCCGGGGCGGTTTCATCGCCTTGTTCGTGGCCATCGTGGCCTGGCTGGTGCTCGGCGGCGGGCGCTACCGTCGCTCGCTGCTGCTGGGTGCCGGTCGTCCTGGCCGTGGTCGTCCCGCTGTCGGGCATCGGCAGCCGGCTCGAGACCCTGACCGCGATCACCTCAGGCTCGACGGCCACCGCCGACCCGTCGGTGGTCACCCGCAAGCGGCTGCAGCTCGACGCCTGGCAGATGTTCCTCGACTCCCCCGCTCACCGGCCACGGGATCGGCAGCTACGGCACCTTGTTCCCGCGCTACGACCGGCTCGCGGACTACTACCAGCCCGTCGACATCGTGGTCGCCGCCCACAACTTCTACCTGGAGCAGGCGGCCGACGGCGGGGTCTTCCTGCTGGTGGCCTGGGCGCTGTTCATCGGCACCATCCTGTTCGCCGCGCTGCGCACCCGGGCCCTGGCCACCCGGCTGTCCGAGCCGAGCTTGCGGCTCCTCGCCGTCGGCGTGATCAGCGGCATCATCGGCTGGCTGTCTCGAGCGTCTTCCTGCACCTGTCCGACTTCCGTGCGCTGCTGGTCGCTGGCCGCGATCGCCGCGGCGATCGACATCCGGGCGGCGGCCAGCTGGCCGCCCCGGCAGCCGACGTCCAGGAGCTGCCCCGGACCCCCACCCGCCGGGCCGTTCTGGCCGCCGGCATGGTCGGCCCTCGCCGTGGCGGCTGCCGTGGCGACCCTGCGTCACCGCCGCCTCCGCCAGCACACCGTGTCGGACCAGCGCGAGCGCCCTCGCCGTGGTGACCCGACGCCGCGGTGACCGATCCGCACGTGCCTATCAGCTCGACGTGGTCAGCCGCGGCCTGATCGTGCCCACCCTCGCCGCCGTCGTGCAGCGCTCCTCGGCCACGACCTCGGACTGCCGCCGGCCGCACCGGCGGAGCGCTGACCCGTCTCGGATCGCGGACCCAGTCCCGGCTGGGCGGGGCCGTCGTCGTCCGGGTCAGCGCCGCCCCCCGGAGGCGGCCGAGGTCTGCCGCCGCGGCGGTCCCCCGGCTCGCGACCCAGCGCGTCAGCGCCCTGCAGGTCGTCCTACGTGCTCCGCGGGGAGCCCGCCCCGCGAGGCCCGCATCCCGGTGGCCCGGTGGCTCGTCGCGTCGCTGGGGCTGCTGCGGTGGCGGCCGCCGCGCTGGCGGCTGCGGTCCGGTCCGCCGCCGCGACGACGGCCCGAGCCGGCTCACGGTACCCTCGTCCCCCGGGGGCGTCCGGAGCCCTGACACAGGTCTCGGGGGCGACCACGCGGAGGAACCCCCATGGCCAGCACCCACGCCGTCCGCCGGTCCCGCGACCGGTCGGTCCCCGCAGCCGCCCCCGGAGGAGGACCGTGCGCCGTGCCGCCGGAGTCACCCTGGCCTGCCTGGGGCTGCTGCTGGCGTCGCCCCCGCTGACGCCGTCGGCCGCGACGGTCGACCGGCCCTTCGCCACCTCCAGCCCCTTCAACCGCGCGATCCCGGCCGGCGCCCGCACGGATCCCCGCCAGTGCCGCCATGGTCGCCCGCGCCACCCGCACCCGGCAGCTGCACGCCAACCTCGTCGCCTACGGCATCCCCGTCCTCACCGCCACCCCGTCGACGCCGCCGCACCGCGTCACCTGCTCCATGGCGGCGGCCTGGGGTCCCTGCCCGCTCACCCGCCAGGCCCTGCCGCTCCCCCCCGACGCCGCGCCCGAGCACGGGCGACGACGGCGCCCTCGTCGTCGTCGACCCGGCCACCGGCACGATCGGGGAGTACTGGCAGGCCCGGTCGCAGCGGCCCGGCTGGACCACCTCGTACGGCGCGGTCAACTCGTTGTCGGGCACGGGTTGGGGCGGGGCCAGCACCGGGTCGGGGCCTCCCGGCTGGCGGGGGTCGTCCGGCTGGCCGAGATCCGGTCGGGCGTGATCCACCACGCGCTCGTCCTGCAGAGCGACACCGTCTGCGCCACGGGTTTCGTCCCCCGGCCCTGAAGACCGACGGGGACTCGCGCCGGGCGGACTGCCTCCCCGAGGGTGCGCGGCTCCAGCTCGACCCCGCGCTCGATCTGGGGTCGCTACCTGGTCTGACCCCAGGCGAACGCGACAGTCGGCGCGAGCCCTGCAGACCTACGGTGGCTACGTCATCGACCGGGGTGGCGCCCCGCTCAGTGTCAGCTTCGAGCTCGACCCGGACGCCTCCGGGGGCTGGCCGGGACCGACCTATACCGCGGCCGGACTCGGCTGGGACTACTACGGGATGCCCCACCTTCCGTGGGAGAGCCTGCGCGTGCTCAACACCTGGCAGGGCTAGCAGGTACTTTCTTGGCTCGACTGGCCGTAGCCGTGTCCTTTTCGTGCATTTGGTGCCAGACTCGGAGAACGGCTTTCGTCAGGATCGCCGAACTGCTCGAGGGACACCGTGTGGCCACGACAACTGGGTCGAAGTTCGCCAGGGAGGGCTATCCGCGTAAAGGCGGAAGCGACCTGGTGTGGCTCGGCATCTGCTTGTCGGTGCTGTCCGCGCTGCTGATGATCGCCGTGGTCTGGCTGCTGCTCACCTGAGGTCGGGTCACAGCCGGGCGAGCGTCTCCGAATCCTCCTGCCCGTCGAAATAGCGATCGAGGACCTCGGCAAACACCGGCTCGTCCGGGGCCGCACGGGCGAACAGGGTCATCGACGACCGGAGCTTCACCGCGTCGATGCCGCCGAAGACCTGCTCGGCGGTCCGGCCCTCCAGCGCCGCGACGATCCCGGCGCACTCCCGCAGCCGCGCTCCGAGCACCGGGTGATCAAGGTAGGCCCGGGCTTCGGCCAGCGAGCCGATCGCGTACGCCTGGGCCATCGCGCTGCGCCCGAGCCCGGCGATCTGGGGGAACACGAACCACATCCAGTGGCTGGTCTTGCGCCCGCGGCGCAGCTCGGCCACCGCCTGGTCGTACGTGCCGCCGTCACCCTGCGCCTGCAGGAAGCGTTCGAGATCCACGGGCGCTGACCTTACCCGGGTCCTGCATCCACCAACGGTCCCGGTCTGGAAGATTGTTGAATGTGACCACACGTCCCGAGCAGCGCACGCCCGACCGGGCCACCCCCGACGAGAGCCGGCCCGATCCGGCGCGTTGGCGGGCGTTGGCCGTCTGCCTGATCGCCGGCGGCATGACGCTGCTCGACGTCAGCATCGTCAACGTGGCGTTGCCCTCGCTGCGCACCGGTCTGGGGGCCGACGACAGCGACGTGCAGTGGATCGTCGCCGGCTATGCGCTCGCCTTCGGGGTCGTGCTGGTCCCGGCTGGTCGGCTCGGCGACGCGCGCAGCCGGCGGCTGATCTTCATGCTCGGAGTCGCGTTGTTCACCGTGTCCAGCGCGGTGGCCGGCGCCGCCCCGACCCCGGTGCTGTTGTCGCTGGCCCGGATCCTCCAGGGCATCGGCGGCGGCATGATCGCCCCGCAGGTGTCCGGCTTCATCCAGAACCTCTTCCGTGGACCGGAGCGTGGCCGCGCCTTCGGCCTGTTCGGGGCCTCGGTGGGCATCTCGACCGCGATCGGTCCGTTGCTCGGCGGGCTGCTGGTCAACCTGGGCGGACCCGACTTCGGCTGGCGGCTGGTCTTCTACGTCAACGTGCCGGTCGGGATCGTGCTGCTGATCCTGGCCCGGCGCATCCTGCCGGTGACCGACCCGGGGCCCAAGCAGTCACTCGACCCGATCGGGGTCGGGCTGTTCGCCGCCGGCACGCTGTTGATCTTGCTGCCGCTGGTCGAGGGGCAGCAGGGCACCCCGCTGGCCGAGCGACCGTGGTGGCTGCTGGCCCCGGCCGCCGCACTGCTGATCATCTTCTACCTGTGGGAGCGGTTCTGGCGCGGTCGCGGTCGCGAGACGCTGGTCGACCTCAGCCTGTTCAAGGTGCGCTCGTACATGTTCGGTCTGGGTCTGGGCACCTTCTACTTCGCCGGCTTCACGTCCATCTTCTTGATCATCACGCTCTACCTCCAGGTCGGGCTGAAGTACAGCGCCCTGGAGGCCGGGGCGACCCAGACCCCGTTCGCCGTCGGGTCGGCGGTCGCCGCCTGGCTCGGTGGCCGGCTGGTGCAGCGGTTCGGCCGGCTGCTGGCCGTGATCGGTCTGGTGCTGGTGGTCGTGGGCCTGGTGGCGATCGACCTGCTGATCCCCCACCTGTCCGGCAACGTCGGGCTCAAGCTGGCCCCCGCCTTCTTGGTGGCCGGCTTCGGCGGCGGCATGGTGATCAGCCCGAACGTGACGCTGACCCTGGCCGAGGTCGACCCTCGACGGGCGGGTTCCGGCGGCGGAATGCTGCAGACCGCGCAACGGGTCGGATCGGCCATCGGCGTCGCCGTCGTGCTGGCCCAGTTCTTCGACCGGCTGGCCAGCACGCGCGGCGACTACGCCGAGGCATTGTCGGTGAGCCTGCGAACGACCATCGCGCTGGTCGCCGTGGCCTGGATCTTCGCGCTGGCCGATCTGGCCCGGCGGAGCAACCGGGACCACAAGCCGGCCCCGCGGCACGCGGCTGGGCCACCGGCACCCCGGCGCGCCGCCTGAGCGCGGCATACTTCCCTGCGTGCCTGATTCGAACGAAGCAACCGCCCGGCCGACCCTGCTGATCCTGTACGGCGGGACCGGAGACCTGGCCAAGCGGATGGTGCTGCCGGCCATCTACGACCTGTACGCCCGTGGCCTGCTGCCCCGGGCGTTCCGGCTGGTCGGCAACGGCCGCGGCGACGTCGCCCATGAGGACTTCCGAGCCCACATCCACGACGTCTTGACCGAGTTCGCCACTGCGCCGGACCCCGAGCAGTGGGCGGGGTTCGCCGACCAGGTCCGGTTCGCCGGCGGCGGGTTCCAGGACGACGACCCGGGCAGCCTGCTCGACGTCATCGCCGAGGCCGAGGCGGATCTGGGCAGCGAGGTCGACCTGATCCACTACCTGGCCATCCCGCCGGTGGCCTTCGCTGACACCACCGCCGCCATTCAGGCCCACCAGCTGAACGGCCGGGGCGCCAAGGCGGTGTACGAGAAGCCGTACGGGAGCTCGCTCGCCGGCTTCCACGAGCTCGACGACCTGGTCCACACCGTCTTCGACGAGGGCCAGATCTACCGGATCGACCACTTCCTGGGCAAGGAGGCCACCCAGAACCTGCACCTGACCCGCTTCGCCAACCGGCTGTTCGGCGACCTGTGGAACGCCGAGCACATCGCCCAGGTGCAGATCGACGTGCCCGAGACCCTGGACATCGACGATCGGGCCGGCTTCTACGACGCCACCGGCGCCGCGCTCGACATGTTGGTCACCCATCTGTTCCAGGTGGCCGCCGAGGTGGCCATGGAACCGCCGCTCAGCATGCGTGCCGAGGACCTGCAAGCCGCCCGCGAAGGAGTGCTGTCCGCCTTCCGGCCGCTCGATCCTGATGAGGTGGTGCTCGGGCAGTACCGCAGCTTCCGCCAGACCGAGGGCATCGCCGACGACTCGACCACCGACACCTACGTGGCCGCGCGGCTGTGGGTCGACACCGCACGCTGGCAGGGCGTGCCGTTCCTGCTGCGTACGGGCAAGAAGCTGGCCGCCAGTGCCCAGCGCGTGAGCCTGGTGTTCAAGCCGGCCGAGGGGCCTGTGCACTCCACCGGTCGCAACCCGGGCGCGCTGATCTTCGACCTGAAGGGCAACGGGGCGATCGAGCTCCAGCTGACGGTCAAGAAGCCCGGCCCGGAGGCCGTTCCGGCGGAGAGCTGCACCTCGCTCAGTCTGCAGAATGTGGCCGAGGGGGCCATGGCGCCGTACACGTCGCTGATCTTCGACGTGCTCAACGGTGACCGTTCGCTGTTCACCAGCTCCGCCGGGCTGGAGGCCGCGTTCACCGCCTTCGCTCCGCTGCAGGGTGACCGACGACCCGAGGTGCAGCTCTACGACGACGACACCTGGGGCCCGGCGACCGCCAACGCCCTGGCCGGCGACGTCGGCTGGCTGCTCAGCTGACGTCGTGGCCGAGTTCCACGACCAGGACCTTGCCGGCGCACGCTTCGATCGCGTCGATCTGAGCGGGGCCACCTTCGACCAGGTCCGCCTCACCGACGCGCGGCTGCAGGCCGTCGACTTCAGCGGCGCGCTGCTGCGTGGGGTCAGTTTCGCCGGAGCCCGGATGCGTGGGGTTGAGCTGGTCGACGTCGACATCACCGGAGAGCTGCAGAACGTCGTGGTGAACGGAGTCGCCATCGCACCACTGGTCGAGGCCGAGCTGAACCGCCGGATGCCCGAGCGGGCGAAGATGCGTCCGATCGACAGCGACGGGTTCCGTGAGGCCTGGGCGATCCTGGAGCGACTGTGGGCGCAGACCCTGGCGCGGGCCTCGCGCTTCGACGACGTCGTGCTGCACCAAGGGGTCGATGACGAATGGTCGTTCATCCAGACCCTGCGACACCTGAACTTCGCGAGCGCGGCCTGGGTCGACCGGGCGGTTCTCGGTCATCTCTCGCCGTGGCATCCGCTCGACCTGCCCTGGGACGAGGCGCCCGGCTGGCACGGCGTCCCGTGGGACCGCGAGGCCCGACCCACCCTGACCGAGGTGTTGGTGGTCCGCCGTGAGCGTCAGGCCAGGGTCCGGCAGGTCATGGAATCCCTGACCGACGAGCAGCTGGCCTCGACCGTGACCAGGCCAGGGCCGGGCTGGCCCGAGCTGAGGGACTTCCCCTGAGCGAGTGCCTGCAGATCGTGCTGGTCGAGGAGTGGGAACACCGGCTCTACGCCGAGCGTGACCTGACCGCGCTGCAGTCGGAGACTGAGCCTCACGGCTGAAAGCGATACCCCAGGCCAGGCTCGGTGAGGAAGTGGCGGGGATGAGCCGGGTCGTCCTCGAGCTTGCGGCGCAGCTGGGAGAGATAGACCCGCAGGTAGTTGGTCTCCCGCTCGTAGCCCGCGCCCCAGACCTCCTGCAGCAGGTCGCTCTGCCGGACGAGCGCGCCCGGTTGGCGGGTCAGCACGTCGACCAGGTGCCACTCGGTCGGGGTCAGGTGGACCGGCTGACCGTGCCGCGAGACCCGGTGCTGGTCGAAGTCGATGGCCAGGTGCGCCGTCTCGACCGTACGGGCAACGAGCTGGTGGCCGTGCGGTGCCGCAGTGCGGTGCGAACCCGGGCCAGCAGCTCGTCCATCCCGAACGGCTTGGTCACGTAGTCGTCCGCGCCCGAGTCGAGGGCCCGCACCTTGTCACCCGAGTCGTGCCGGGCCGACAGCACGATCACCGGTCGGTCGCTGACGTCGCGGAGCCGCCGGAGCACGTCAGGCCGTCCAGGTCGGGCAGTCCCAGGTCCAAGATCACCAGGTCGACTGGCTGCTCGGCGCAGACGAGCAGTGCCGCCTGACCAGAGCCGGCGGTCAGCACGGCGTAGCGCCGGGCCCGCAGGTTGAGCTGCAGCGTACGTCGGATCGCCGGATCGTCGTCGACCACCAAGACGACGGTCGCCGCCGCGCTCACCGGTCGACCTCGGCCGGCCCGGCCGGCAAGGTCAGCACCATCGTCAGACCGCCACCGGGAGTGTCCTCCGCGCGCAGCGTGCCGCCCATGGCGTCAGTGAGACCCAGGGCCACGGCCAGCCCCAGCCCGAGACCCGTGCCGGCGGGCGCATCCCCCAGTCGGCGGAACGGCTGGAACAGCCGGCCGCGATCGCTCGCAGCGATGCCCGGACCGTGGTCGACCACCCGGACCGCGACCACGTTCCGGCCGTCCGGCCCTGTCTCGGCCGAGCCGATCACCCGGACCGGGCCCGCGCCGCCGTAGCTGAGGGCATTGGCGACCAGGTTGGCCACCACTCGGTCGACCAGACCCGGGTCAGCCCGCACGAGACCCACCCCCGGGTCCAGCCCGAGCTCGACCCGGTCGGCGCCCGGCAGCGGACCGATCGCGGTCTGGACCACCTCGTGCAGCTCAAGATCGGCCAGCAGCGGGGTCACCGCACCGGTCTGCAGTCGACTCAGGTCGAGCAGGTTGGCCACCAGGTGCTCGAGTCGGTCGGCACCGTCCTCGATGGTGGCCAACAGCTCGGCCTCATCGTCGAGCGACCATTCGACCTCGCCGCTGCGCAGGCTGCTGGCCGCCGCCTTGATTGCCGCCAACGGGCTGCGCAGGTCATGGGAAACCGCCGCGAGCAGCGCCGTACGGATGCGGTTGCCCTCGGTCAGCTCTGCGGTCAGCCGGGCCCGAGCCTGCGAGCGCTGCCGCTCCCGGGTGACCTGCAGGTGCCCGGCGTACGCGGTGAGCAGAGTCTCGTCCTCGGGCCGCAGCGCCGGCCCGGCCAAGACGAGGGACACGTCCGGCTCGATGGTGGTCGAACGGACCGCGGCGACGCCGGGCAACGGCGGTGTTCCGCTGGCTGCTTCCACCTCGACCCGTCCGTCGGCCCGGCTGCGCCAGATCGCCGCCCCGGACTGACCCAGCGCCACGCAGGCCGCCTCGAGGAGCTCGACCGGGTCGTCGTCGGCGTGCAGCAGCCGGCGGGCCAGGTCGGCCAGCGCATCAGCCTCGCGCCGGGCCCGCATTGCCTCCTCAGTGCGTCGGGCCGAGCGGTCGACCACCGAGGACACCGCCACCGCGATCAGCAGGAACACTCCCAGCGCGAGGGCGTTCTGGGGGTCGGAGATCGACAACGTGCCGGTCGGGGCGATGAAGACCAGGTTGAGGGTCAGGCCGCTGAGCAGCGCGGCCAGCAGGGCGGGCCACAGGCCGCCGACCAGGGCGGTCGCCACCACGACACTGAGCAGGACCAGGGTTTGGATCGGCAACCCGGCGTCGTCGCGAACGACATGCAGCACCGCCGCCACGACCGCCGGGCCGAGCACGGCCACGACAAAGCCCCCACGCGACCGCGTACGCCCCACCGCCGCGCCCCGCCGCACCGGGCGGCTGGCCGCCGGGGCCGTCGATCCGTTCACGTGGCGACGCTACTCAACGTCAGCTCGCCGCGGTGGGTCAGCGCCGTTAGGAAAACGTCAAGATCGGGTCGCGGCTGAGGGTTGGCGACGGACTCACGGCTTCACTGGACGACGGACCGATCCGCACCGGACCGGCCCGACCACGCTCAGCCCAGAGGAACGCACCATCAACGACATCGCACTCGCCGCCCGTACGGCCGGCGACGACCTCGACCCGGCTCCACCCACCCTCGCGCGACCCGCCCGGTTTCGGACCTGGTTTCTCGACGGGCTCTCCGAGCGGGTGAGCCACCCCGGCCCGCACGCCCAGCCGGCCAGCACCCAGAAGAAGCACCGGTGGTGGCAGGTCATGTGCTTGACCGGCGTGGACTACTTCTCGACGTTGGGCTACCAACCCGGCATCGCCGCCCTGGCTGCGGGCGCGGTCTCCCCACTGGCCACGTTGGTGCTGGTCGCGCTGACCCTGCTCGGAGCACTGCCGGTCTATCGGCGGGTGGCTCAGGAGAGCCCTCACGGCGAGGGTTCGATCGCGATGCTCGAGCACCTGCTGTCGTTCTGGAAGGGCAAGCTGCTGGTGCTGGCACTGCTCGGCTTCGCCGCGACCGACTTCATCATCACCATGACCCTGTCGGCCGCCGACGCCACCGCGCACCTGGTCGAGAACCCCCACCTGGAGCCGTTGCTGCACGGCCACCAGCTGGTCATCACGCTGGTGCTGCTCGGGCTCTTGGGAGCGGTGTTCCTGCGCGGATTCGGTGAAGCCATTCACCTCGCGGTGCTGCTGGTCGGAGTGTACCTGATGCTCAACGTGGTGGTCATCGCCGTCGGTGTCGCCCACGTCCTCGACCATCCCGGCGTGGTGACGGACTGGCGAGCCGCCCTCACCCAGCAGCACGGCGACCCGCTGATGGTGATCGCCATCGCCTTGATCGTGTTTCCCAAGCTGGCGCTCGGTCTGTCCGGCTTCGAGACCGGCGTGGCGGTGATGCCGCACATCCGTGGCGAGGACGATGACGACCCGGTGCGGCCGGCGGGTCGGATCCGGGGAGCCCGACGGTTGCTGACCGCGGCCGCGGTCACCATGAGCGTCTTCCTGATCACCAGCAGCACGGTGACCACCCTGCTCATCCCCGCCGCCGAATTCCAACCGGGGGGCGCGGCCAACGGTCGGGCTCTGGCTTACCTGGCCCACAGATTCCTGGGCAACACCTTCGGCAGCATCTACGACGCCTCCACCATTGCCATCTTGTGGTTCGCCGGCGCCTCGGCCATGGCTGGACTGCTGAACCTGATCCCGCGCTACCTGCCCCGCTACGGGATGGCGCCGAGCTGGACGCGGGCGGTGCGACCGATGGTGCTCGTGCTGACCGCCGGCGCGTTCATCATCACCTGGGTCTTCGACGCCGACGTCGACGCCCAGGGCGGGGCGTACGCCACCGGTGTGCTGGTGCTGATCTCGTCGGCGGCGGTGGCCGTCACCTTGGCCGCTCGCAAGGCGGGGCAGCGCAAGCGAACCGTAGCCTTCGCCGCGGTCGCCGCGGTCTTCGTCTACACGACGGCGGCCAACGTGGTCGAACGACCCGACGGAGTCAAGATCGCCGCGGTCTTCATCGCCGCCATCTTGGCGGTCTCGCTGCTGTCCCGGCTGCACCGCGTCTTCGAGCTGCGGGTGGACGAGGTCACGCTGGACAAGCAGGCGCAGCTCTTCGTCCGCGACTGTGCCCGGCGGACCATTCGGCTGGTCGCCAACGAGCCGGGAGCCTGCGACCGCCGCGAGTACAGCGACAAGCTCCACCAGGTGCAGGTCGACAACGACCTGACCGACGAGCAGGACGTCATCTTCGTCGAGATCACGGTGACCGACCCGTCGGACTTCGCCTCCGAGCTTCACGTGCAGGGCGTCGTGATGCACGGTCGCTACCGGCTGCTCCGGGCGTCGAGCAGCACGGTTCCGAACGCCATCGCCGCGTTGCTGCTGCACGTCCGCCGCGAGACCGGCCGCCGGCCGCACATCTACTTCGAGTGGACCGAGGGCAACCCCGCGCTGAACCTGCTGCGCTACGTCTTGTTCGGCGTCGGCGAGGTCGCCCCGGTCACCCGGGAGGTGCTGCGGCGGGCCGAACCGGACCGCGCCACCCGTCCACACGTCCACGTCGGCTGACCGATCATCCCTGTCGCCGGCTCAGGGAAGCTGGTGGATGGCCAGTGGCAGCACGGCCGTGGCCCCGGCATCGGCGAGCAGCGAGCCGGCCACGGTCAGGGTCCAGCGGCTGCGGATCGTGTCGTCGACCAGCAGCACCGGCCCGTCGAAGCTGGTCCCCGGACGCAGCACGGTGCGGTAGAGCAGGTCCTTGGCCCGGACGGCCGAGGCCGCGTCGACCGCCGGCGGCGGACCGGTCACCTCCAACGCCTCGACCAGCGGCAGCCGCCCGATCGTCGCGAGGTGCTGAGCGACCGAGGTGACCAGGGTGGGATATCGGCGCGAGGGCATCGCCACAACCGCGACCGGACGTCGCCAGGATCTCGACCAGCGTCGGAGCACCTCGACCATCCCGTCCAGGATGGCCGGTGGCGCGGCCTGGTCCTGCCGCCACAGCGTGGCCAGCTCGGCGTTCCAGGCCGGGTCGTCGGCGAAGGCCAGGGCACGGCCGGGAACCAGGAAGGTGATCTTCCCTTTGCGGTCGGGCAGACCGGGAACCCACTGCTTGCGCGGCTCGACGACCACATCCTGGCCGCGGAAGAACTGCCGGGCGGCGTCGATGGCCTCGGTCGACGGGTGGGCACCCGGCTCGGGAAGGGTCCCGGTGCAGACCGAGCACCGCCCGCACGGCTGGGGGTCCGGATCGTCCAGGGCTTGTTGCAGGAAGCGCATCAGGCAGCCTTCGCCGTGGGCGTACGAGCGCATCAGGTCGGCCTCGGCCGAGCGGACCCGTCGCAGGTCCGCCCACTTGCGCTCGTCGAAATACCACGGCTTACCGGTGGCGACCCAGCCGCCGGTCGCCCGCTGAACCGCGTCGTCCACGGCCAGGATCTTCAGCATCCCCTCGAGCCGGCCGCGGCGGATCCCGGTCGCCGACTCGATGGCCACCAACGACTGCGGCGCCTCACCCACCACCTCGAGGATGCGCTCGACCTGGTGCTCGTCGGGGATGCCGGCGGTGGCGAAGTAGTCCCAGATCCGTTCGTCCCCCTCGGACGGCACCAGCACGGCAAGGGCGTCGTCGAGCGCACGGCCGGCTCGGCCCACCTGTTGGTAGTAGGCCACCGGAGACGCCGGTGAGCCGAGGTGGATGCAGAACGCAAGGTCGGGCTTGTCGTAGCCCATGCCCAGCGCCGAGGTGGCGACCAGCGCCTTGATCTTGTTGTCCCGCAGCCGGTCCTCGAGCTCCTCCCGGTTCGGCGTCTGCCCCGAGTAGGCGGCGACGTCGAGGCCGAGGTCGTTCAGGAACGCCGACACCCGCTCGGTCTCCTTGACCGTCAAGACGTAGATGATCCCGGAACCGGGCAGCGTACGCAGTGCGTCAGCGACCCAGGCATAGCGCTCGAGCGGGCTGAGCGTCGGCACCACCGCCAACCGCAGCGAGGCCCGGGCCAACGATCCCCGCAAGGTGACGGTGTCGTCGCCGAGCTGCTGGGCGACGTCGACGGTCACCCGCTGGTTGGCGGTCGCCGTGGTGGCCAGCACCGGCGTGCCCGGGGCGAGCGACAGCAGCGTACGAGTCAGCCGTTGGTAGTCGGGCCGGAAGTCGAAGCCCCAGTCGGACACGCAGTGCGCCTCATCGATGACCAACATGCCGCAGGACGCCAGCAGGTCGGGCAGCTGAGCAGCGAAGCCCGGGTTGGACAGCCGTTCCGGGGAGATCAGCAGCACGTCCAGCCGACCACCGCGGACGTCGGCCATCACCTGGCCCCACTCGTCGATGTTGGTGGAGTTGACCGTGGCCGCCGTCAGCCCGGCTCGCTCGGCGGCGGCGATCTGATCACGCATCAGGGCCAGCAACGGTGAGACGACCAGGGTCGGCCCGGCTCCGGCCTGCCGCAGAGCGGCCGTCGCCGCCCAGTAGACCGCCGACTTGCCCCAGCCGGTGGCCTGCACCACGAGCACCCGGCGTCGGTGCTCGACCAGCTCCTCGACGGCCCGGACCTGGTCGGCCCGGGGTCGGGCATCGGGCCCGGCCATGGCGGTGATGACGCGGGCGAGGACCGCGGCGGAGGCATTGGCGACAACGGGTGCTGACATGCCGCCCAGTCTGCCCGTCCCCACCGACATCTGTCCGATCGTGTTCCTCGCCTGTGGACAACGCCGAGCGGGCGCCTGTGGACAGTGCGGCAGGGCCGTCGCGAAGGGGGCCCGACCACCCTTCACCTCACCCAGCAAACTGTCACTTCACCCAGAAAGTTTCCTAGGTGAAGCGTGAGATTCCCAGGTATACCTCGGAAGCTGGCAGGGCGGTGGCCGGTGAGAGGATCGGCTCCATGACGTCTGCCGAACGAGTCACCGACTCCGTCAGCTACCACGGGGAGGGCGCGGTCTGGTCGCCGGCGTGGGGCGGCCTCAAGTTCGTCGACATGCTCGCCGGGGACGTGCTCAGCCTCGACCAGGCCACTGCGACGGTGAGTCGCCAGCATGTCGGCTCCCGGGTCGCTGCGGCCGTCCGACCGCGTACGGGCGGGGGGTTCGTGGTGGCCACCGAACACGAGTTCGCGCTGTGGGGGCCCGATGGTCGGGAGTGGGTTTCCCCCACCCTGTGGACCGAGAACATCCGCTTCAACGAGGGCGGTTGTGACCCGCTGGGGCGCTTCCTCTGCGGGTCGATGGGGTGGGACTCGGCGGACGGCGTGGCGGCGATGTGGCGGCTCAACCTGGACGGCACCACCGAGCGGCTGTTCGGCGACCTGACGACGTCGAACGGGCTGGGCTTCACCGCCGACGGCGCCCGGGCGTTCTACGTCGACACCCCGACGCACCGCATCGACATCTTCGACGTGGTCGAGGGTGAGCTCCGCGAACGGCGACCGTTCGTCACCGTGCCGGACGGGGTCGGCGTCCCGGACGGGCTGACCGTGGACGCCGAAAACGGCGTCTGGGTCGCGATGAACGGCGGCTCGGCCGTCCACCGCTACGACGCAGCCGGCCGGCTGGCCGAGGTGATCGAGGTCGGGGCCACCCAGGTCACCTCGTGCACCCTGGGCGGGCCCGACCTGAGCACGCTGTTCATCACCACCTCGCGGGAAAACCTCGAGCCGGACGACGAGCCCGCCGCCGGCTCGCTCTATGCCGCCGAAGTCGGGGTGGTCGGCCTTCCGGTGCTGCCGTGCGCCGTCACGCCGTGACATCCGGCCTCAGTCGACCAGGACCACCCAGACTGCGGTGTCGGGCGGCAGGACGGCTCCCACCCCCGGCCGCGATGCGACCACGACCCGATGGTCTGGCGGCAGCACGACCGGGGTCGAGCCGAAGTTGACCCAGCACTGCACCGGTCCACGGGCGAAGGCCAGCACGTCCGCCGGTGCGTCCACCCAACGCAACGGGTCGTCGTTGCTCAGCCAGGTCCGTCGGGCGGCCAGCAACCGGCGGTAGTGCCACAGCGTGGAGTCCGGGTCCCGGCGCTGGGCGTCCACGCTCAGCCGGGACCAGTCCGCGGGCTGGGGCAGCCAGGTCGCCTCGGCACTGGCCGCGGAGAACCCGTACGGCGGCACTTCGCCCTCCCACGGCAGCGGGATCCTCGACCCGTCGCGCCCGGGATCGGTGCCCCCGGACCGGAGATGGATCGGGTCCCGCCGCTGATTGGTCGGCAGGTCCTCCACCTCGGGCAGCCCGAGCTCCTCACCGAAGTAGACGTACGCCGCCCCCGGCAGCGCCATGGTCATCGTCACGGCCGCCCGGGCCCGCCACCGGCCGAGCTCGTGGTCCACGGGGTCGACCCCGAACCGTGCCCGCTGCTCCTCGTTGGAGGCCCGCAGGGCGGGCTGCTCACGGCCGTAACGGGTGACCTGGCGTACGACGTCGTGGTTGGTCAGCACCCAGGCACTGGGCGCTCCGGCGACGCTCGCGGCGGCCAGGCCCTGCTCGATCACCCGCCGCCAGGGATCGGCGCGGAAGGTGACGTGCAGCGGCTCGAACTCGAACGCCATGTGCAGCTCGTCGGGTCGAAGGTAGAGCGGCAGCCGCTCGGGCCGGGCGACCCAAGCCTCGGCCACGAAGATCCGGGGCGGGTCGTACGCGTCGGCGACCCGCCGCCACGAGCGATAGATCGCGTGCACCCCGTCCTGGTCCCAGCCCGGATGCTCCTCGGTGCGGCGGTCGCGGCCCGCGCCGTCAGGCAGCCCGGGCTCCTTCACCAGACCGTGGGCGACATCGATCCGGAAGCCGTCCACCCCCCGGTCGAACCAGAAGCGCAGCACGTCGACGAACTCGTCGTGCACCTCGGGATTGGACCAGTCGAGGTCGGGCTGCTCCGGGGCGAACAGATGCAGGTACCACTCCCCCGGGGTGCCGTCGGCATCGAGCGTCCGGGTCCAGGCCGGCCCGCGGAAGCAGCTTTCCCAGTCGTTCGGCGGTTCGGACCCGTCGACCCCGCGACCGGGACGGAACAGATACCGGGCCCGGGCCGCCGGGTCGCCGGCCAGTGCCGCCTGGAACCAGTCGTGGCTCGACGAGGTGTGGTTGGGCACGATGTCCAGCAGCACCCGCAAACCCAGCGCGTGGGCCTCATGGATCAGCGCCTCCCCCTCGGCCAAGGTGCCGAGCTCGGGAGCGATGTCGCGGTAGTCGGCCACGTCGTAGCCGACGTCCACCATCGGCGAGGGGAACCAGGGGTTGATCCAGATCGCGTCCACGCCCAGGGCCGCCAGGTAGGGCAGTCGAGACCGCAGCCCGGCGACGTCCCCGAGGCCGTCGCCGTTCCCGTCGGCGAAGCTGCGGATGAAGATCTGGTAGATCACTGCCCTACGCCACCAGGCCTGGTCGGCCGGTGAGCCGTCGACCTTCGAGGCGGCCGCGACGCTGGGATGGACGACCAGGGTGTCGGTGCTCAGCTTGGGCTTCCTCTCGTGGCGGTGGGCCGAGCAAGCCTAGTCGCGCGTCAGCGCAGCACCCGTGGATCAGCCGCCGGCGACGGCCGGGATGATCGAGATCTTGGCCCCGTCGGGCACCTCGGCGTCCAGTCCGCCGATGAAGCGCACGTCGTCGTCACCCACGTAGACGTTCACGAATCGTCGCAGCGCACCGCCGTCGTCGAGGATTCGGCCGCGGATGCCGGGATAGCTGGCCTCCAGCGAGTCGAGCACCGCCGCCAGGGTCCCGCCGTCGGCAGTCACCTCACCCGCGCCGGCGGTGTAGGTGCGCAGGATGGTGGGGATGCGAACGGTCGCACTCATGAGTGATATTCCTTCCAGAATTCGGTGAACGCCTCGTAGCGCGGTGGGATGGTGGTCTTGGGGCCGACATGCGCGGCCACCGCGTCGAGGGTCTTCAGACCGTCGCCGGAGTTGATCACCACGGTCTCGGCTGCCGGATCGAGGTGGCCGTCAGCGATCAGCTGCGCGGTCACCCCGATGGTCACGCCACCGGCGGTCTCGGCGAAGATGCCTTCCGTCCGAGCCAGCCGCCGGATGTTCTCGACCACGACGTCATCGCTGACATCGGCGATATGGCCGCCGGTGCGGCGGACGACGTCGAGCACGTACGGCCCGTCGGCCGGGTTGCCGATGGCGAGCGACTTGGCGATGGTGTCCGGCTTGACCGGCGCGACGAAGTCGAGGTCGGCCCGATAGGCCTGCGAGATCGGCGAGCAGCCCGTGGCCTGGGCACCGAAGATCTTGACCGGCTTCTCCTCGACCAACCCGAGCTTGATCAGCTCGGTGATGCCCTTGTCGATCTTGGTCAGCTGGGAGCCGCTGGCCACCGGCACCACGATCTGGTCGGGCAACCGCCAGCCCAGCTGCTCGGCGATCTCGAACGCCAGGGTCTTCGAACCCTCGGCGTAGTACGGGCGGACGTTGACGTTGACGAACGCCCAGCCCTCCTCCTCCGCCGCGATCTCGCTGGCCAGCTTGTTGACGTCGTCGTAGGTTCCCTCGATCGCGATCAAGGTGGTGTCGTAGACAGCGGAAGCGATGATCTTCTGCTGCTCCAGGTTGCTGGGCACCATCACCACCGAGGTGATCCCGGCCCGGGCGGCGGCTGCGGCGACGGCATTGGCCAGGTTCCCGGTCGAGGGGCAGGCGAGCACCTGGAAGCCCAGCTCGCGGGCCGCGGACAAGGCGACGGCGACGACGCGGTCCTTGAAGGAGTGGGTCGGGTTGCCCGAGTCGTCCTTCACCCACAGCTGCTGCAGACCAAGATCAGCAGCGAGGTTGCCGGCGTCGACCAGCCGGGTGAACCCCGGGTCGGTGGAGCGGAAGGTGGCGATGTCGGCGGGCACCGGCAGCAGCGGTGCATAGCGCCAGATGCTCTTGGGGCCGGCTTCGAGCTGAGCCCGGGTGATGGTCGGAAACTCATAGCCGACCTCGAGCGGACCGAAGCACTCCATACAGGCGTAGAACGGGCCGAGCTGGGTTTTCTCACCACACGCCCGACAGACCAGGTGGGTGGCGTTACCGAACGCACCTTCGCGGACGCCCGCGGGGGCCGGGATGTTGGCATTGAGCAGTGCAGTCATCACGATGTCCTTCATCATCTGTCCTGGTCGACGTTCGGCCAAGCCGGAGTTGGCACCGTTTCTGATCGGTCAGTCGGTTGCCGGGGAGTCAACGGGCCGTTCCCTCGTCCCCTCTGGATGAGCGTTCCTTAGCCTAGGACGGAGCCCTCGTACGCGCACACCAGGGTCCGCATCATGGGAACGTTGTCCAGCGGATGAGACGAACGGCTCGGCTACGGTAGGCGGCATGCACAGGGTCGTCCCACTGGGTGCGTCGTGACCGACTGGATCATCTGGCTGATGGAGACCCTCGGCAGCCCGGGGGCCGCGGTGGCCATCGCGTTGGAAAGCATCTTCCCGCCCATTCCCAGCGAGCTGGTGCTGCCCCTGGCCGGGTTCACCGCGAGCCAGGGCGGGCTCGACCTCGTCGCGGCCATCACCTGGACCACCGTCGGGTCGGTGGTCGGCGCGCTGGCTCTGTATGCCCTTGGTCGCAAGCTGGGCCCCGCCCGGCTTCGAAAGATCGCCGCCAAGGTGCCGCTGCTCGACCCGGAGGACATCGACAAGACCGACGCCTGGTTCGAACGGCACGGGCGCAAGGCAGTGTTCTTCGGCCGGATGGTGCCGCTGTTCCGCAGCCTGATCTCCATCCCGGCCGGCGTCCGGTCGATGCCGCTGCTCACCTTCGTGCTGCTGACCGCTGGTGGCAGTGCGATCTGGAACGCGACGCTGATCTTGGCCGGCTACTTCCTGGGTGAGCAGTGGGACGTGGCCCAGCGCTACACCGGCATCGTGCAGAAGATCATCGGAGTGGCGGTGCTGGTGGCGCTGATCTGGTTCGTGATCAAGCGCGTACGCCGGCGTCGCCGACCGTCTCCTGCTTCGTAGGATGATCATCGTCTGCGGGACAGGGCAGGAGTGACGATGTCGATGACGGCGGGTCAGTGGTTGCGGTGCGTGGGCAACATCGCGAACCTGTCGACCCCGGCCGGCCTGCTGGTGGCCCTGGTGGGTCGAGCCGAGATCCGGCGGGGACCCCGCGGCCTGTTCTTGTGCGAGCACTATCGGCTGAGGTTTCCGGTGGCCGGCGCATTCACCATCGGCAACGTGATCACCACAGCCAGCACCTGGGAGGTGATGCTCGCTCGCTTCCCCGACCTGCTCCGGCACGAGGAAGGCCACACCTGGCAGTACCTCTACTGCGTCGGTCTGCCGTTCTACCCGGTCTACGGTGCCTGCCTGGTCTGGTCGGTGCTGCGGACCGGCGATCGAGCCGCCCGCAACTTCTTCGAGCGCCAGGCCGGCCTGACCTTGGGCGGCTATCGCGACGTGCCGGTGCGGCCGGTCGGGGAGAACCTGCGGGCGCTGGCCGGACAGGCCGCCGGCTGGTTCAGGAGTCGATCGTGAGGTCGATGCCCAGGCGCTTGGCCGACCGGTTCCGCTGCCGGGTCGCCCGGAGCCGTCGCAGCCGCTTGACCAGCAGCGGGTCCTGAGCGAGGGCCTCGGGCTTGTCGATCAAGGCGTTGAGCACCTGGTAGTAGCGGGTCGCCGACATCTGGAACTTGTCGCGGATCGCCTGCTCCTTGGCGCCCGCGAACTTCCACCACTGTCGCTCGAAGGCGAGGATCTCGGCGTCACGGGCGTTCAGCTCACCGATCGGCTCCGTACGCTCCGGCTGCGGACTCGAGGCTACGACCATGCGGCCCATCGTAAGCCCAAATGACAGCCGTGTCATTCGCTTCGCCGCCTCAGGCGAGGTGCTTGTCGAAGAAGTCCACCGTGCGCTCGATCGAGGTGCGCCACTGCCCCTCGAAGGTGTGGCCTTCGCCGCGGTAGGTCTTGTACGTGACGTCGACCCCTTCGGCTTCCAGCGCCTTGACCGTGGCCCGTGACCAGCCGATCGGACAGGTGTCGTCGCTGGTGCCGTGGTGCACCAGCACCGGCTCGGTGACCCGGTCGAAGTAGGTGCGGGCCGAGGCGTTCTTCCAGAAGGTCGGGCTCTTGCCCGGCAGCCCGTACGTCCGCTCGATCTTCCGATTGGTCGCCGCCCGGTCGGCTGACCCCCGGTACCACTGCTTCCAGTTGTCCGCGGTCAGGGAGCTGGTCGAGGCGTAGACCACGGCGGCGTCGACCAGACCCGGCTGAACGGCCAGTGCCCGCAGGGTCACCTCGCCGCCCATCGACCGGCCGAGCCAGCCGACGCGGTCCCGGTCCAAGAACTTCAGCTTGGAGGACTTGACCGCCTTGACCGCGTTGATCGTGTCAACGGTGTAGGGCAGCCGCAGCTCGTAGTCCACGTTCTTGTCGTTGCTGGAGCTGGCGTGGTTGCGGTAGTCGACGTGCAGCACGACGTAGCCCTGCCGGGCCAGGTAGTCGTGCTCCCGCGGCATGCCTTGGCCGGGGAAGTAGGTCCTCGGGTCGATGTAGCCGTGGTTCAGCACCAGGACCGGGAACGGCCCCTTTCCGTCCGGCACGTTCATCACGCCCGAGATCGTGAGTCCGTCGCCGCGGAAGGTGACCAGATAACGCTTGTACGCCCCGAAGTCACCCAACCGGCGGCCCAGCTTGAGGTTGCGGCCGTCGTAGGACTTCTCGATCAGCGCCTGCATCGAGATCGGGTGTGCTGGCTTGGGCTTGGCCGTCGGCTTGGCGGAGGGCGTCGGGGTCGGCGTGGTGGTGGACGGGCTCGTCGGCGGCGGCGCCGAGGTGGCGACGGAGTCCGCCGGGACAGGTTTCTCGATGGGCGGGTCGGCCGCCGTGCAGGCGCTGGTCAGCACCATCAGCAGGGTCAATGCCACCGCAGCCGCCTTCATGGGTTGAGTATTCCCCGTTCGACCAACGGTCGGCGTACGCGGCCGGTGCGGTTGGATTGACCCCATGGACACCTCGCCAGCTCCCGTTCGCTGGGGCATTCTCAGCACCGGCCACATCGCCTCGGTCTTCGCCCGCGACCTGGCCCTGCTGCCCGAGGAGGCCGAGCTGGCCGCCGTCGCCTCGCGCAGCCTGGACAAGGCCGAGGCGTTCGCCGCCGACCACGGGTTCGCCCGGGCGTACGGGTCGTACGCAGAGCTGGCGGCTGATCCGGACGTCGAGATCGTCTACATCGCCTCGACCCACAACGACCACGCCGATTCAGCCCGACTCTGCCTCGAGGGCGGCAAGGCCGTGCTGGTGGAGAAGCCGTTGACCGTCGACCCGGTGCTGGCCGAGCAGCTGACCGCCCTGGCCGCCGAGCGGGGGCTCTTCTTGATGGAGGCCATGTGGATGCGAACCAGTCCGCTGATCCGGCGGGCGGCCGAGGCGGCCCGGTCCGGTGAGATCGGTGCGCTGCGGCACGTCAACGCCAACTTCGGCTTCGCCTTCGACGGCCCCCCGACGCACCGCCTGCTGGACCCGGACCAGGCGGGCGGCGCGATCTGGGACGCCGGGGTCTATCCCGTGCACGCCGTCAACCTGTTCCTCGGCGAACCGTCGCAGGTGTTCGGCTACGGCAACCATGCCTCCACCGGCGTCGACAGCCACGCTGCCGCCCTGCTCACCTATCCCTCGACCGCCGACCGGGGCGCGGCCACGGCGAGCGTGATCTGCTCACTGGAGGCGAAGTTTCCCACCAGCTTGGAGGTCTACGGCACCGACGGCCGGATCATGATCAACGACTTCTTCATCCGGCCGGCCGAGATGTTGATCTTCCGGGGCAATGACGCCGAGACCGAGCCCGAGGTGCTGGTCACCCAGTGGCCCGGTGCCGGCTACACCTTCCAAGCGCAGGAGGCGATGCGCTGCCTGCGAGCCGGCGAGCGGGAGTCCCCGCTGGTTCCGTGGGCGGACAGCGTGGCTGTGGCCCGTACGCTTACTGCCTGGAAGGCCAGCGTCGGCGCCCATCATCAGCAGGAGGCCGCCGCCCGTGATTGAACGCATGACCGGAAAGATCCAGCCGTACGCCTGGGGTTCCCCCACCGTCATCCCCGAGCTCCTCGGCGTCGAGCCGAGCGGTGAGCCGCAAGCCGAGCTGTGGCTCGGGGCCCACCCGTTGGCCCCGTCGACGGTTGGCGACCGGCCGCTGGACGACCTGGTGGCCGACGACCCGGACGGGGTGGTCGGGGCGGCGTCGGTCGAGCAGTTCGGACCCCGGCTGCCCTATCTCGTCAAGGTGCTGGCCGCAGCCCAGCCGCTGTCCCTGCAGGCGCACCCGTCCCGGGAGCAGGCCGAAGCGGGCTATGCCCGCGAGCAAGAAGCCGGGATCGCCCGGGACGCCCCGGACCGGACCTATCGCGACGGCTGGCCCAAGCCCGAGGTGCTGTGTGCGCTGATGGACACCGAGGCGTTGTGCGGCTTCCGCCATCCGTCCGAGACCTACGCGCTGTTCACCGAGCTCGGCGCGCCGGGGGCCCTGGAGCTGGTCGCGCCGCTGGCCGACGACGCCGTCGAACCCGGGGAACGGCTGAAGACGGTCTTCGAGCGGCTGCTCCGACTCGAGGAGTCCGAACGCGCCGTGGTCGACGAGGCGGTGGCCGCCGCGAAGAAGGTGGCCGTCGCGGAGACCGGTGACGGAGTCTCGGCCTTCGACCAGTTCGCCATCACGGCCCGGGACCTCGGTGACTACTATCCGGGTGATCCCGGGGTGCTGGCCGCGCTGCTGATGAACCGGGTGGGCCTGCGGCCCAATGACGCGCTCTACCTGCCGGCGGGCAACTTGCACGCCTATTTGCACGGTGGCGGCGTGGAGATCATGGCCAACTCCGACAACGTGATGCGCGGCGGTCTGACCCCCAAGCACATCGACATCGCCGAGCTGATCTCGATCCTCGATTTCACCCCCGGGTTCGCCGGCCTGATCACGCCGGTCGAAGAGGCCCCACAGGTCTGGCGCTATCCCACCCCGGCACCGGAGTTCGCCCTGTGGCGGGTCGAGGTCAACGAGCTGGCCGCCGAGGTGCCCGGCGCTGGCCTCGGCCGGGTGCTGATCGTGACCGAAGGCGCAGCCCGGCTGCAGGCCGCCGGGGTCGAGCTGAACCTCACCCGCGGCCAGTCGGCGTTCGTCACCGCGTCGGAGTCGGTCCGGGTCAGCGGCTTCGGCACGCTCTTCGTCGGTGGTCCCGGCGTCGGCTGATCAACAGCGTTTCCGTACGCCGCACCCCTTCGGTACCCTGGCACGGCCCACTGCTGGCGTGGCGCAATTGGTAGCGCACCTGTCTTGTAAACAGGCGGTTGTCGGTTCGAGTCCGACCGTCAGCTCCAACGTCGCAACAGCAACATCCGCCCGCCCCCCTGAGCTCACCCCGCGTTCCAGCCCCTGAACGTGTCGAAGAGTACGAGGACTCGGGTGCGGCACCCGACACCACGCTTCGTTCTGCATATGCTGAGCGCCGTGGCACCCCCGCGCCAACTGCTGTCGGCTGGATTGCCCGTGATCGGGTTCCTGATCGCCGCAGTTCCCGTTGTGCTGGTGTATATCGCCTGCCACCAAGGGATTGCCTTGGACTGGGATGCCGTCGTCTCACCTATCGGCGGCTGACTCGTACGCCGGCACCGACAAACTGACCGATTTCCGCGGTCATCAACTCACGACCTTCGCTCCGGGGCTGCCGACAGTGCTGGGCCTGTTGATGAGGACTGGGGCGGACTTCAACATCATCGGCATCGGTATCGCCATGGTGTCAGCAGCGACGACCGCCGTGTGCACGTACATCGTCGGGAAGCACGTGCTCAGATCGGCGCTGCTGTCCTGGGTCGCGGTCGCGCTGGTGGGATTGTCGGTGCACACGGTCCGAGTGTTTTCGACCTTGAAGACCGAGCCGCCCTTCGTGAGCCTGGTGATGGTGACGCTCGCGCTGTGTCTGTGGGCGGTGCGTACCCACCGAACGCCGGTGTGGTGGGTGGTTGCGGTCGCCGCCTCGGTCTCGGCCGCGACAACCTTTCGCTACGTCGGTTTCACCTTGGTACCGATGGCCGCCCTGGCCGCTTTCCTTGCTTCGCAGGGGCGCACCAGGTGGCGGATGGTCGGGGTGAGCCTCGCCGTCACGATCCTCGCCAGTGTCGGGCTGGTGCTGGTCGCGGTCCGGAATGTCCGGCTGGGGTCGAAGCCGCTCGGTCCGCGCTCGCCCAGTGGGGTCACCGGTCAAGACGTGATCACCGACACGCTGCGCGCCTTGGGCTCCAACCTCTTTCCGTTCTCCGGCGCCGGCGTCATCAAGCTCGTCTGTGGAGTGGTGGTGGTCGGCCTCATCGTCCTGGCCGCAGTCGCTGCTGTTCGGGGTCGCTCCCTACCCACAGCATTCCTGCTCACCTTTGTCTGTGGCTATCTCGCGAGCATCATCTACAGCGAGTTCGCCACCGTGATCGAACCGGTCAACGAGCGACTGCTCAGTCCGGTCTTTCCACCGATCGTGGTGCTCGCGGATCGTGGCGATCAACTCGCTCTGCACGCCCGCAGACAACACCCCCACCAGTTCCAGTCGCTCTCGCAGGACGGCAGTCAAAGCCGTCGCGGTGACTCTTCTGGTCTCAGCGATGACTTCGTCCACCATCAGCAGCGTGGCCTTCACTCTGCGAAGCGGGCACAAAGGCATGGGCTACAACAGCGTGGCGTCACAACGCTCACCCACGGTGAAAGCAGTCCGAGAGCTTCCTCCGGATCTCGGCATCGCCGCTATGAACGGGCCGCTGGTCTATCTGGCGGTTCGTCGAGGCCCGATCGCGGAGATTCCCTGGACCAACTTCTTCAGCCGACCCGAGTCGCTGGAGCGGAAAGTTCGAAGCCTCAAGAACCAGGTGCGCACCGGGCGCGTCCGATACCTCGTCTACTTCAAGAGCGACACCAAGACCGTGGTCACGCCAGAGCAGCTCATGGCGTCAGGGCTCGAGCTGCGCAAGGTTGCCCAGTACCGCGACGGCGCCATCTGGGAAGCGGTGAGCTAGAACTCAGCGGGCGAGGTGGAGTCCGACGGTGCCGGAGGGGAACACCGTCGTGTCGACCAGACGCCAGGACGACGGCGGTCGTCCGTCGGCGAAGAGCCGGCCGCCGGCACCGACGATCTTGGGGACCACCGAGAGCCTCAGCTCATCCAGCAGGTCAGCATCGAGCAGTGACCGGATGATGCTGGAGCTGCTGAGGACGATGATGTCGCCCCCCTCGCTCTGACGGAGTCTCTGCACCTCGCCGACCAGGTCATTGCTCATCCGGACGTTGTCGCCCCAGGTCGGATCGGTGCGGCTCCGGGAGAACACGACTTTCTCGACCTTCGTCAGCCACGTCGAGAAGGCCCGGTCCAGGGGATTCGCATGGGGGTCGTCTGCGACACCGGGCCAGAAGTAGCCGAAGCCTTCATAGTTCGATCGACCCAACAACGCGGTCGTGTAGGTGGCCCACAGTCCTGCGGAGTGGATCCTGGACTCCTGACTCGTAGCGTGATCGAGGAGGAAGCCCATGCCGCCGGCACCATCGTCGGGTCCACTGGAGTAGCCGTCGAGTGACATCACGATGTTGCCGACAACCTTGCGGGTGGGTTGCCCAGGGCTCGCCATGGTGAGGCTCCTTCTTCTGCAGCAGTGAGGCACATCAACGTCGGTCCGAAGGATTGTTTCAGCCGGCTGATCCTGCCGACGCCTTGCCCATGGGTTTTTCGGAGTGCGTCGCGGACCGGAACGATTACGCTTCACCCATGCGAAACCTCCGGTTCCCACCCCGCCCCCCGTGGCGGGTGTGGTCACGGATCGGAGAGCTCCACGATGGCGCACTCACCGCACAAGAACTGGAAGGGTTGCCAGCTCTGCAAGAGTCATAAGCATCGAGGTCATGGACGGGCCGTGCGCGAACCGTGGCGGGTGCTTCGGCAGGTCGGCAAGAAGCGTCGGATCCGCCGACGCGACCTCGGAGATGCCGCGAGCTGAGCCCGCCAGTGTGGCCGTCCGGCGTTCGCCTGGAACAGGGTTGATTCTGCGACACCAGTGACCACAACTCGCCGTTGAACGCGGCGTGGCGGCCCGACTGGTGTCACAAAATCAGACGGGGTAGCCGATAGACCACTGAGGTTGCCCCTGGGCCCGGGGCAGTCCTACCGCTAGCCGGACGGCATCCACCACGACGAGCACCTGCACGCCCGGCTCAGCTCGGACCCGCCCCCGATCACCTGATCTCAGCTCAGTCGTGGTCGTCGCAGCCCCGCTCAGGAGTCCATCAACCAACCTCAGCGGAGCCCTTGGAATGCCGCACCTCAGACGGTTGAAACATTGATCTTCCCTTTGGGGATTCACGAGGGTTTCCCGCAGCCCATGGAAGGTTGACCGATCAATCTTAGGTCTGTCGCACTCGGGGAGAAATTGAGGATTGTTCACCGTGATTGTCATGGAGACTCAAGAGTGGGCCCCCCTGGCCAAATGCATCGGCATGGGCGATGCACTCTTCGCCGAAGGCTCGGAGCAGCGCCAGATGCGCCGCTTCTGCTCGGATTGCCCCGTACGGACCGAATGTCTGGTCGAAGCCCTGGACAACCGCATCGAGTGGGGAATCTGGGGCGGCATGACCGAACGCGAACGCCGGGCCATGCTCAAGCAGCGGCCGCACGTGCGTTCGTGGAAAGAAGTCCTGACTCAGCGCTGAACGCCGCACCGATGAAAGGCCTGAGCCCAGCTCAGGCCTTCCGGTAGGCCGCCAGGAACAGCCGTACGGCATCGTCGGCAACCTGGCCCACCTCGTCTGCATCCAGAGGCTGGTCCTCGCCCCGCAGCATGGCTCGGTTCAGCGGGCCCGAGGTGATCAGCCAGTTCAGCTGGCCGGCGGCCCGGTCGGGATCGTCGATCTCCAGCTCTCCGGACTCCACCAATCCGGCCAGGGCCTCGGAGAGCTGCTCGATGAGCCGGCCGGGACCCAGCTCATAGAACAGCCGGCCCAGCTCGGGAAACCGGGCGGCCTCGGCGATCACCAGCCGACGCAGCTGGAGCAGGTCGGGCTGCATCACCCGGGTGAGCAGCCGGATGCCCAGATCACGCAGGTCGTCGCCGGTGTTCCCACGTCGACTCAGTACGGCCTCGCCGTAGACGGCCTCACTCACGCCGCGGACCCGGTCGCGGATCAGCTCGGCGAACAGGTCTTCCTTGTTGGCGAAGTGCTTGTAGACCGTCTGCTTCGACACCGCCGCGGTGGCGGCGATCTCGTCCATGCTGGCCCCGACGTACCCGTTGCGAAGAAACACGGTGCCGGCCGCCGACAGGATCGCGGACCGTTTGAGCTCGGCCCGGCCCACGGCTCTGGCAGTCTCGGTCACTCCTTCACAGTACTAGACAGTTCCGTTCTCAGGCACGTACGTTGGAACTGAACTGTTCAGTACTGCAACGAGGAGACCAGACATGAGAAAGATCACGATCATCGAGAACGTCAGCCTCGACGGGGTCATGCAGGCGCCGGCCTCCCCCACCGAGGACCAGCGCAACGGATTCGACCGGGGCGGCTGGGCCGTGCCGTACGGTGACGAGGTCCAGGCCCGGGAGATGAGCCAGGGGTTCGGCACCGTCGAGCTGCTGTTCGGTCGTCGGACCTATCAGAACTTCTTCGACTTCTGGCCCAAGCAGACCGACCCCAATCCCTTCACCGACGTGTTGAACCGCACCACCAAGTACGTCACATCCCGCACTGTGTCCGAACCCCTGCCGTGGGAGAACTCGGTGCTGTTGTCCGCCGACGCCGCTGAGTCCGTGGCGGCCCTGAAGCACCAACCCGGGTCGGACCTCGTCGTCCTGGGCAGCGGAGATCTCGCTCAGACCCTGCTCAGCGAAGGCCTGGTCGAGACGCTGATCTTGATGGTCCACCCGCTGATCTTGGGTTCCGGCACCCGGCTGCTCCGAGACGGAAGCCGGGCCTGCGACCTCGAGCTCACCCGGTCGGTCACGACGACGACTGGCGTGATCATCTCGACGTACGCCGTGTCCTCCAGCAGCGTCAGCTGATCATGCTTCGGCCGCTCCTGCGGCCACGACGTCCAGCCGCTTCTCGAAGCACAACGAGGTCGGCATCGATTCCACATAAGGCTCATAGATGGGGATCGGCGTGTAACCGAGCTGGCGGTAGAGCGCGACAGCGTCGGGCTGCCGGTCGCCGGTGTGCAAGATCAACCGCGTCGCACCACCGTCGGTGGCGATGCGTTCGAGCTCGGCCATGATCGAGCGGCCCAGACCGCGTCCGCGCTGACCTTCGGCCACGACCACCCGCTTGATCTCCCACTCACCGCGCAGCAGGCGCAACGAACCGTGGGCCAGCGGGCTGCCGTCATGATCGATGATCAAGACCGTGGCGAGCACATCGGCCGGGTCCACGGCCAACGCCTCGACGACGGCGTCGTCCAAAGCATCGCTTCCCGGGGCGGCATAGCGGTGTCCGAGCTCGACACTCATCTGGCCCCGCAGGTCGACGGCGCGCGGGTCGTCCCAGGGCACCGAGATCACATCGAAGGACGTCACTGGGCCAGTCTCGTCCCGGCTCCACGAGCCGCGCAAACGACCGTGGCGGCAATCCGGTTGCCGCCCAGCCCGCCCTCGACAACACTCGGACCCGTGATCAACGGATCTGGTGACCAACGCCTACGGTCGGAGCCCGGAACGCCACCGGTGATCGACCGGCAGCTGGCCCGCCGTCTGGTCGACAGCCAGTTCCCGCAGTGGGCGGATCTACCGATCGCCGACGTCCCGGTCGGGGGCGTCGACAACCGCACCTACCGGCTGGGTGATGACCTGTCGATCCGGCTGCCCAGCGGCGATTGGTATGCCCATCAGGTCGACAAGGAGCAGCGCTGGTTGCCGGTGCTCGCCCCGCAGCTGCCGCTCCCCATCCCCGCCCCGGTGGTCCAGGGTGCCCCGCAGCACGGCTATCCCTACTCGTGGTCGGTGTATCGCTGGCTCGACGGTGAGGTGGCTGCGCCGGACCGCATTCTGGACCTGGAGGTCTTCGCCACCGACCTAGCCGATTTCCTGGTCCGGCTCCGGGAGGTCGACCCGACCGGAGGTCCGGCCCCGGGGAGGCACAACTTCTTCCGCGGCGGACCGTTGGCCACGTACGCCGACGAGACCCATCGAGCAGTCGAGGCGCTGGGGCCGCCGATCCCGCGGGACCAGGTGCTGGCCGTCTGGGCCGACGCCATGAGTGCCACGTGGGCCGGCGACCCGGTCTGGTTCCACGGTGACGTGGCGGTGGGCAACCTGCTCGTACGCCACGGCCGGCTGTCGGCGGTGATCGACTTCGGCACCTCGGGAGTCGGCGACCCGGCGTGCGACGTGGTGATCGCCTGGACCCTGCTGTCGGGCCGGAGCCGAGCAGCGTTCCGGGACGCGCTGGGCGTCGACGACGGCACCTGGGCTCGTGGTCGCGGCTGGGCCCTGTGGAAGGCCTTGATCAGCCTGGCCGGCAATCGCGACGCCGACCCGACGATCACCGCGACCAACCAGGACGTCATCGATGCCGTGCTGGCCGACTGAGTGCCCGCGCGTCGGCTCTGCACCCAGGAAGGGCTCAGGCGTTTCAGGCGTCCTGGATCAGTCCGATGGGGTTGCCGTCGGTGTCGGTGACCCAGCCGACGAGGCGGCCACCGCCGACGTCCTTCACCGCCCGACCTTCGGTGGCGCCGGCCTCGAGCAAAGCCCGCCAGCTCGCCTCGATGTCATCGACGTGCCAATAGCTGACCGGTCCGGGCAGGCCGGCGCGGTGCCCGTTGGGGTCCAGTCCGATGTGGTGGCCCGGCGTCTCGTAGCCGACATAGTAGGGCTCGTCCACGACCGGCTCGGTGCCGAGCAGCGCGCCGAACACGGCCTTGGCGCTGGTCAGGTCCTTGACCGGATAGATGGTGGTCTTCAGGGCTGCAGACATCGCTATCGTCCTCACTGTCAGATCGGTTGCGGATCAACCGTTACTGCTTTGACGGACGCCGAGACGAGAGTGTGACCGATGGACGAGGAAAGTCTGGCCCGGGAGTTCGAGGCCAACCGGACCCACCTCCGCGCCGTGGCGTACCGGATCGTGGGATCGGTGCACGAGGCCGACGACGCCGTCCAAGAGGCCTGGCTGCGGCTGAGCCGGGCCGGCTCCGACGGCATCGACAACCTGCCGGGCTGGCTGACCACGGTGGTCGCCCGCGTCTGCCTCGACCAGCTGCGGTCGCGGACGGCCCGGCGCGAGGACCCCCTGGAGGCCTACGCCCCCGACCGAACCGAGCCCGAGGTGACCGACCCGGCGTACGCGGCGCTGCTCGCCGACTCGGTCGGCCGGGCCCTGGTCGTGGTCCGTGACAGCCTGGCCCCGGCCGAGGCGGTGGCCTTCGTGCTGCACGACCTGTTCGCCGTCCCGTTCGACGAGGTCGCCGTGGTGGTCGGTCGTTCGCCGGCCGCCACCCGGCAGCTGGCCAGCCGCGCTCGTCGCCGCGTACGGACGGCGGGGCCTGAGGGGTCGGCCGACCAACGGCACCGCCACGAGCTGGTCAAGGCCTTCTTGGACGCGTCGCGGTCCGGGCAGTTCGAGGGTCTGCTGGCGCTACTGGATCCCGAGGCGGTGGTCCGGGCCGACGCGAGCACCATCCAGCTCGGATCGGACCCGCGGGCGCGAGGTGCGGCGGCGGTCGCGGAGACGTTCTCGGGTCGGGCGCGCGCGGCGCGGTTCGTCCTCATCGACGGTGCCCCCGGGGCCGTCTGGACCCTGCGGGGCATACCGCAGGTGATCTTCGAGTTCACCATCGTCGACGGCGCCGTCGCGGCGATCGACCTGTTGTCCGACCCGGACACGCTCCAAGCGGTGCAGCTGACGACCTTGGACGGGACGCCCATCGCCGGTGACTGACCGCCGTCGGCGCATCATGCGGGGCCTGCCACCGGTCGTACAGTGACCGGCATGACGAGGCTCACCTTCGTGCAGGGCGACATCACCGACGAAGCCGTCGACGCGATCGTCAACGCCGCCAACCACAGCCTGCTGGGCGGTGGTGGGGTGGACGGAGCCATCCACCGGCGCGGTGGTCCGCAGATCCTGGCCGAGTGCCGTCAGCTCCGCGAACGCGAGTTCCCCGACGGCCTGCCCACCGGACAAGCCGTGGCCACCGGGGCCGGCCAGCTGGCGGCCCGCTGGGTGATCCACACCGTTGGCCCGACCTGGGCCAAGACCAAGGACAAGTCCGGTCTGCTCGAGGACTGCTATCGCAACTCGTTGCGGCTGGCCGACGAGCTGGGGGCTCGTACGGTGGCGTTCCCGGCCATCTCGGCCGGTGTCTACCGGTGGCCGATGGACGACGCGGCGCGGATCGCCATCACCACCGTCCGAGAGAGCGGCACCGCGGTGGACGAGGTGCGCTTCGTGCTCTTCGGCCAGCAGGCCTACGACATCTTCACCGCGGCCGCCGGGGTCTGATCGCGCCAGCCGCGTCGGCGGCGTCCCCGTCGGCCGGCTGGCTGCGCACCCGGAAAACTGCCCCGAAATGGGGTGAAGCTCCGGCCAAGTATGAGTTGGCCGGAGCTTCGGGATGAAGAGGGACGAACCCTGCTCCAGTCGATAGCCGCAACCGGAGTTGTGGCTGTCTCGCCGGTGCTTTGGGACCGAGGCCCCGCCGCGATGGCGTACCTCAGGTATACGCCGATGTGACCCCGATCACAAGGGTTCACCGGCCCGACGACTTCGTAACCGGCGTGTCATGCGCTCTTAACGGCGTGTCTTCCTGGGTCGGGCAGTCTGGACCTCGACACTGGTCCTGCCGGGCCATGTCCCGTAGCACCGCGAGCCCTGCCGGGTATGAGCCGGCAGGGCTTTATTCTGCTCGGTCGCCGACGTCTCGGGCAGAAGGTGCAGACTGACCAGGTGACGGTCAGTGTCTTCGATCTCTTCAGCATCGGCATCGGCCCCTCGAGCTCCCACACCGTCGGGCCGATGCGGGCTGCCGGTCGGTTCATCACCACCCTGGCCGACCACGAGTTGCTGTCGCGGACGACGCGGGTGGTCTCGGAGCTGTTCGGCTCCCTCGGGGCCACCGGTCACGGCCACGGCAGCTACAACGCGGTCCTGTGGGGGCTCGAAGGCGAGGATCCCGAGACGGTCGACACCAGCGCCGGTCCGCTCCGAGCCGCCGAGGTCCGCACTTCCCGTCGACTGCGGCTCAACGGCAGCCACGAGATCGAGTTCGACCCGGACGCCGATCTCGTCCTGCACCGACGGCGAGCCCTCCCCTTCCACCCGAACGGGATGACCTTCACCGCGTACGCCGGTCCCGAGACGATCGCTCAGCGCACCTACTACTCCATCGGCGGCGGGTTCGTCCTGGACGACGACGGTTCGGGATCGCCGACGCTGCTGCCCGATCCGACCCCGGTGCCCTACCCCTTCCGCACCGGGAACGAGCTGATGAAGCTGTGCACCGACAACGCGATGTCGGTCAGCGCCGTGATGCTCGCCAACGAGTGCGTCCGACGGCCCGCGGTGGACGTCCGGGCCGGCCTGCTGGAGATCTGGCAGGTGATGGCCACCTGCGTCCGCAACGGCTGCGCGACCCCGGGTGTGCTGCCCGGCGGGCTCAAGGTCCGGCGTCGGGCCGCCGACCTGAACGCCCGCCTGGTGGAGGGTGCGGGTCGCTTCCGGAACGAGGTCGACCCGCTGGCCGCCATGGACTGGGTGACGCTGTGGGCGCTGGCGGTCAACGAGGAGAACGCCTCCGGTGGCCGGGTGGTCACCGCACCGACCAATGGCGCAGCCGGCATCATCCCCGCCGTGCTGCACTACGCGGTCCGCTTCGTGCCGGGGACCGACGACGACGCGATCGTCCGCTTCCTGCTCGTCGCCGGCGCGCTCGGCTCGATCTACCAGCAGACCGCGTCCATCTCCGGGGCCGAGGTCGGCTGCCAGGGCGAGGTGGGCACGGCCTGCTCGATGGCAGCCGGCGCACTGGCCGAGATCTTGGGCGGCAGTCCCGAACAGGTGGAGAATGCGGCCGAGATCGGCATGGAGCACCACCTCGGTCTGACCTGTGACCCGGTCGGCGGTCTGGTCCAGATCCCCTGCATCGAGCGCAACGCCGTAGCCTCGGTCAAGGCCATCACCGCCGCCCGGCTGGCCCTGCACGGTGACGGTCGTCACACGGTCAGCCTGGACAAGGTGATCAAGACCATGATGGAGACCGGCGCCGACATGAAGATCAAGTACAAGGAGACCTCCCGGGGCGGCCTAGCAGTGAACATCGTCGAATGCTGACCCGTTCCAGCGTGATCTGAGCGCAACCTGGCTGTGAAAACATGACCGCCATGAAGCGTACGGTTGCCACTCATCTTGATCTTGGTCTCTCCGGTCCCGCGAAGCTGGTGTTCAGCGTCGCCGTGGCCCAAGGTGCCCCGTTGGAGAGCGAGTCGGTCTCGATCATCGAGGACGGCCGGTCCGTCCAGCCCCGCGAGCTGGTCGACATCCACGGCAACCGGCTGCACGTGCTGGAGACCACCGGCAGCCTGGTCACCTTGGACTACCAGGCCGTCGTCGCCGGGCAGTTCGAGACCCCGGACGTGAACGAGTTCGACCAGATCACCTTCCTGCGGCCCAGCCGCTACTGCGAGTCAGACACCCTCGGGCCCACCGCGGCCAGCGAGTTCGCCGGGCTGGCGGACCAGAAGCTGCTCGAGGCGGTCAGCGACTGGGTCGCCGACAAGCTCGCGTACGTCGCCGGTTCCAGCCTGCCCACCGACGGCGCCGTCCGTACGCTGCTCGGTCGCCAGGGGGTCTGCCGCGACTTCGCGCACCTGTCCATCGCCTTGCTGCGGGCCCTGAATGTCCCGGCCCGGCTGGCCGCGGTCTTCGCCCCCGGCCTGAGCCCGATGGAGTACCACGCGGTCTGCGAGGCGTACGTGAGCGGCGGCTGGTACGTCGTCGACGCCACCCGGCTCGCCCCCCGCCAGAGCCTGCTGCGGGTCTCCACCGGCCGCGACGCCGCCGACACCGCCTTCTTGACCAACTTCGGTGGCGCGGTGACCCTGAACGGGCTCGAGGTCACCGCCGTGGTCGACGACTTCGGCACCGACGACGGCTCCGAGCTCCTTCAGCTCCGCTGACGTCGGACATGCCAGCCAGCCACCTCCTGCGCTAGAGTGCGACCTGCGCAGGGTCGCGTCTGACCTCGCGCATCGTTTTCCACTACGGATCGTCGGGCACGTACCTGCCCGTGGAAAGGAAGTGTGGCGTGGCCACAGTCAGTTTCAAGGACGCAACTCGCGTCTACCCGGGTGCTGATCACCCCTCCGTCGACAAGCTGAATCTCGACATCGGCGACGGCGAGTTCATGGTCCTGGTCGGACCGTCCGGTTGCGGCAAGTCCACCTCGCTCCGCATGCTCGCGGGCCTCGAGGAGATCAACGCCGGAGCCATCCACATCGGCGACCGTGACGTCACCGATCTGCCGCCCAAGGACCGCGACATCGCGATGGTCTTCCAGAACTACGCCCTGTACCCGCACATGACCGTGGGCGACAACATGGGCTTCGCGCTGAAGATGGCCGGTGTCTCCAAGACCGAGCGCCAGCAGCGTGTCCAGGAAGCCGCCCACCTGCTGGGCCTGGAGGACTTCCTCAACCGCAAGCCGAAGGCCCTCTCCGGTGGCCAGCGCCAGCGCGTCGCCATGGGTCGCGCGATCGTGCGTTCGCCTCAGGTCTTCTTGATGGACGAGCCGCTGTCGAACCTCGACGCCAAGCTCCGCGTCTCCACCCGCACCCAGATCGCTGCCCTGCAGACCCGTCTCGGTGTCACCACCGTCTACGTGACCCACGACCAGGTCGAGGCCATGACGATGGGCGACCGGGTCGCGGTGCTCAAGGACGGCCTGCTCCAGCAGTGCGACACCCCGCTGAACCTCTACGACAAGCCCAACAACTTGTTCGTGGCCGGCTTCATCGGCTCGCCCGCGATGAACCTGATCGAGGGCAACGTCGCCGAGGACGGCATCCACATCGGTGACTATGTCGTTCCGGTCCCCCGCGACACCCTCGCCAAGGCTCCGAACGAGAAGCGCCTCATGCTGGGCATCCGGCCGGAGAACTTCACCCTCGGTGAGGCCAACGACGGCATCGGCATCGACGTCGCCGTGGTCGAGGAGCTCGGCGCTGACGCCTTCCTCTACGGCACGGTCACCGGGCTCAGCGAGGACGAGAAGATCACGGCCAGCCAGATCACGGCCCGCATCTCCTCGCGTACGCCTCCGAAGCGCGGCTCGACGGTCCGGTTGAAGATCGACCCGACCCATGTCCACGTGTTCTCCGAGGCCTCCGGCCTGCGGATCTCGCCGGACAACCAGCGCTAGTCACGGCCTGCCCTCCGGGGCACGCCAGCACCAACCAGTCGGCCTCCCGCACTCGTGCGGGAGGCCGACTGCGTGTGGTGACAGGATGGCCCCATGCCCAGGTTCCTGTCGGCGAAGCCAGATGCCCGGTTGATCACCTTGCCGTGGGAGACCCCGCTGGCCGAGTGGCCCGAGGAGAAGCTGGTCGCGCTCCCCCGCGGTATCTCCCGCCACGTCGTCCGGTTCGTCCGGGTCGGCACCGAGGTCTATGCGGTCAAGGAGGTGCTGGAACACCTCGCCCTGCACGAGTACCGCCTGCTTCGCGACCTGGGCCGCTTGGACACCCCGTCGGTCGAGCCGGTCGGCGTGGTCACCGCGCGCCTCGACCCGGACGGCGAGCCGCTGGACCCGATCCTGGTCACCAAGCACCTCCAGTTCTCCCTGCCCTATCGCTCCTTGTTCAGCCGCGGCGTACGCCAGGACACGGTCAACCGACTGGTCGACGCCATGGTCGTGCTGCTGGCCCGACTGCACCTGATCGGCTTCCTGTGGGGTGACGTGTCGCTGTCCAACACGCTGTTCCGGCGCGACGCCGGCGCCTTCGCCGCCTATCTGGTCGACGCCGAGACCGGGGAGCTGCACGACCAGCTCACCAACGGCCAGCGTGAGCACGACCTGACCATCGCCCGGACCAACCTGTTCGGCGAGTTCTGCGATCTGGAGGCCGGCGGCCTGCTCGATGAGGCGCTCGAGCCGCTGGTGCTGGTCGAGACGATCGAGAGCCGCTACCGCGAGCTGTGGGCCGAGCTGACCGGGGTCGAGGAGTTCGACGGCAGCGAGATGCACCGGATCGACAGCCGCGTACGCCGCCTCAACGCCCTCGGCTTCGACGTCGCCGAGCTCGACATCACCACCGACTTCGCCGGGGCGACCATCCGGATCCAACCCAAGGTGGTCGACGCCGGTCACCACCAGCGTCGGCTGATCCGGCTGACCGGGCTGGACACCGAGGAGAACCAGGCCCGGCGACTGCTCAACGACCTCGACTACTACCGAGCCATCACCGACCAGCAGGGCGCCGACGAGTCGATCGTCGCGCACCAGTGGCTGACCAACCGGTTTGAGCCGGTGGTCAGCTCGGTGCCGAGCGAGCTGCGGGCCAAGCTCGAGCCGGCCGAGCTCTACCACGAGGTGCTGGAGCACCGCTGGTTCCTCAGCGAGCAGGCGGGCGCCGAGGTGCCCGATCGCCGAGGCGTCCAAGGCGTACATGAACACGGTGCTGACGCGACTGCCCGACGAGGAGATCGCCTTGTCGGCGATGGAGTCGATGGGTCCGCTGGCCAACCCGTACGACCCCTCGCAGGGCTTCCTGGACGAGGACGCCGAGAAGCCGTACGACCCGTGGGAGGACGGCGACGAGTCGCCCGACGCCGAGGAGGAGCCGGCCACCGCGTTTCTGGACATCGCCGCCCTCCGGGCCAAGGCCGCGGCGAAGAACTGACCCACTGCGCCCCTGATTCAACCCGCGTTATCTCCGCCCCTCAGCCCGCGGAAGCTAGCGCGGCGGCATCCGAAGGGCGCCGTCGAGCCGGATGGTCTCGCCGTTGAGCAACGGGTTGGCGATGATCGACTCGACCAGCATGGCGTACTCCTCAGGCCGGCCGAGCCGGGCGGGATGCGGCACCAGTGCTTCCAAGATCGACTTGGTCTCGCCCGGCAGCCCGGCCATCATCGGGGTCTCCATCACCCCGGGGGCGATGGTCATCACCCGGATCGCCTTGTCGGCAAGGTCTCGGGCCGCACTCAGGGTCAGGGCGGCGATGCCGCCCTTGCTGGCCGCGTACGCCGCCTGCCCGATCTGGCCGTCGAAGGCGGCCACGCTGGCCGTCATGATCACCACCCCACGGTCACCGTCGAGCGGCTCGTTGTCGATCATGGCCGCAGCAGCGAGCCGAAGCACGTTGAAGGTGCCGACCAGGTTGATCTCGATCACCCGCCGGAAGTCGTCCAGCGGCAGGACGCCCCGCTTGCTGATCACCCGTCCGGGAGTGGCCACGCCCGCACAGTTGACCGCCACCCGGAGCGTTCCCGCGCTCCGCCGCCGCGTCGACCGCGGCCTGGACCTGATCTTCGTCGCGCACGTCGCCGGCGGCGAAGACCGCCCGCTCGCCCCCACGACTCGACCAGCTCGGCCCCGGGCGAGCCGGGCAGGTCGAAGATCACCACCCGGGCTCCGGCGTCGAGCACCCGTCGTGCGGTGGCCGCGCCCAGCCCGGACGCGCCGCCGGTGACCAGCACGACGTCGTTCCGGTCGAGCCTCATGCGGCTGTCCCGCATCGCAGCGAGCAGCCCGCCGGCTGATCACCAGTCGTTGGATCTGGTTGGTGCCCTCGAAGATCTGGGTGACCTTGGCCTCGCGCATGTAGCGCTCCGCCGGGAAGTCCTGGGTGTAGCCGTAGCCGCCCAGCACCTGGACCGCATCCGTGGTCACCTTCATCGCCGCGTCGGTGGCGATGAGCTTGGCCACGGCGGCATCGCGGGTGAACGGCCGGCCGGCGTCCCGCTTGCGAGCCGCCAGGAGATAGGTGGCCCGGGCCGAGTCGACCGCCGCCGCCATGTCGGCGAGCAGGAACTGCAGACCCTGGAACTCGGCGATGGCGCGGCCGAACTGCGAGCGCTGCACGGCGTACGCGGTGGCCAGGTCGAGCGCGGCCTGGGCCAGGCCGGTCGCGCAGGCGGCGATGCCCAGCCGTCCGGAGTCCAGCGCGGACAACGCGATCCGGGCGCCCTGACCCTCCTCGCCGATCCGGTGCTCGTCGTCGACCGAGACCCCGTCGAAGTAGACCGCCGTCGTGGTCGAGCCGGTCAGTCCCATCTTGCGTTCCGGGACTCCGAAGGTCAGTCCGGTCGCTTGGCCCGGGATGTGGAAGCAGCTGATCCCGTCGCGGGGGCTCGGCGCCGGTCCGCGCGAAGGTGGTGTAGAAGTCGGCCTGCGAGCCGTGAGTGGTCCAGGCCTTGGCACCGTTCGAGCTCATAGCCCTCGTCGGACCGCTTCGCCCGGGTGGTCATCGCGCTGATGTCCGACCCGGCCTGGGCCTCGGACAGCGCGTACGCCCCCAGCCACCGTCCGCCGAGCATGTCGGGCAGGAACTTCTCCCGCTGCGCAGCCGTGCCGAAGGCGGACAGGGCGTACGAGGCCATCACGTGCACCGAGACGCCGACCCCGACGCTCATCCAGGCGGCGGCCACCTCCTCCAGTGCCTGCAGATAGGTCTCGTACGGCTGGTTCAGCCCGCCGTACTCCTCCGGATACGGCATCCCCAGCAGCCCGGACTCGCCCAGCAGGGCGAACGCCGCCGCGTGGGAACTCCCCGGCCGCCTCCGCCGCCGCCGCCTTGGGCGCCAGCTCTTCCCGGGCGATCTCCGCGACCAGTGCGACCAGGTCGGCGCCCTCGTCAGTGGGGAACAGGCGATCGACGGCCATCTCATTCTCTCTTCAGGTCAGGTGCACAGCGGTACTACACACAGTACGCTAGTACCGCAATGGTCTCCAAACTCGAAGCGCCCGATCTGTCGGTCGACCGCCACCTGACCACCCGCCAGGTCAACCTGCGCGAGGATCTGGTCGACCTCGTGGTCGCCGAGGGCTTCAGCCACCTGACCATGGACCAGGTCGCCGCCCGACTGAACTGCTCCAAACGCACGCTGTACGCGCTGGCCTCGAGCAAGGAGCAGCTGGCCACCTTGGCCGTACGGGAGTTCTTCCGCCGGGCCACCGACCAGGTGGAGGCCGACATCGCCCGGACCCGGGCCCCGGCCCGCCGGGTCACCCGCTATCTGGAGGCCGTCGCCGAAGCGCTCCGGCCCGCAAGCCGGGCGTTTCGCGACGACGTCGCCGCCTTCGCGCCCGCCGCGGAGATCTATGAGCAGAACACCTCAGCCGCCGCGGTCCGGGTCCGCGAGCTGATCGACGCCGGCACCCAGGCCGGTGCCTTCCGCCAGGTCCCGGCGGCCTTCGTCGGCGAAGTGGTCACGGCCACCATGCGTCGGATCACCAGCGGGGAAATCCGCACTGCCACCGGCCTGAGCGACGCCGAGGCCTACTCCGAGCTGGCCCAGCTCGTGATCGCCGCGATACGTCGCTGACGCTGACAATGTTCGACCGTCCGCAAGCCGTTTACTCCTTCGGCTTATGGACGACGACCTGCACGGGCTGGGTGAAGACCTCGTCACCACCTCCGCACGGATCGTGCGGTGGGTCCCGAAGTCCGACGACTTCACCCTCAGCCTGGCCGCGGTGCGCATCCTGGCTCGGCTCTCTGACGATGGTGCCGACCCGGATCAGCGATCTGGCGATCGCCGAGCGGTGCTCTCAGCCCACGATCACCAACCACGTCAAGCGGCTGGAAGCCCTGGACCTGGTCGACCGTCGTCCTGACCCCCGTGACGCGCGTGCCTGGATGATCGACCTGACCCGCAGGGGCAATCGCCAGCTGGCCCTGATCCGCGACTCCCTGGGCACCAGCATCGAGCCCTACCTGTCCCGGCTGACCCGGCGCGACCTGAAGGCGTTGCGTGAAGGCGTCGAGGCGATGCACCGGTTGATGGCCCTGAGCCGGTCCGACGATCACGGTTAACCGGCCCAACACCGATAAACTGCCGCGGTGACGCAGCAGGAAGACCTTCGGCTCTACGACACGGCGACCCGGGCGGTGCGGCCGTTCGTGCCGCGTCGTGCCCGGCCAGGTCTCGATCTACCACTGCGGTCTGACCGTCCAGTCGGCTCCGCACCTGGGTCACATCCGCAAGGAGGTCGTCTTCGACGTGCTCCGCCGCTGGCTGATCCGGCGCGGCTTCCAGGTCACCGTGATCGCCAACGTCACCGACATCGACGACAAGATCTTGATCAAGTCCGCCGAGGCGGGCGTGCCCTGGTTCGCCCATGCCTACCGCTACGAGCGCGAGCTGCACGACGCGTACGCCGCCCTGGGCTGCGAGCCGCCGACCTACGAGCCCCGGGCGACCGGTCACGTGCCCGAGATGATCGAGCTGATCAAGGTGCTGATCGAGCGCGGCCACGCCTACCCGGCCGATGACGACTCGGGTGACGTGTACTTCGACGTCCGGTCCTGGCCGACCTACGGCTCCCTGTCAGGACAGAAGATCGACGACATGGAGCCCGCCGGGGACGCCGACCCCCGGGGCAAGCGCGACCCTCGCGACTTCGCGCTGTGGAAGGGACACAAGGACTCCGAGCCCACCACCGCCTCCTGGTTCACGCCGTGGGGCTGGGGTCGGCCCGGCTGGCACCTGGAGTGCTCGGCGATGGCCGGCAAGTACCTGGGTGACGAGTTCGACATCCATGGCGGCGGCATCGACCTCCGCTTCCCGCACCACGAGAACGAGCTGGCCCAGTCGACCGCCGCCGGTCAGAAGTTCGCGCGGCTGTGGATGCACAACGCCTGGGTCACCGCGGCCGGGGAGAAGATGAGCAAGTCGCTCGGCAACGGCGCCCTGGTCTCGGAGGTGACCAAGCGCTACCCACCGCGCGCCGTACGGTTCTACCTCGCCCAGCCGCACTACCGCTCGGCGATCGAGTTCTCCGACGACCTCCCTGGCCGAGGCCACCGCCGCCCTGGCCCGGATCGACACCTTCGTCGACCGGGCCCAGGACCTTATCGGCGAGGTCAACCCGGTGGTGCCCGACGACTTCGCTGCTGCCCTGAACGACGATCTCGGGACGCCGGCCGCAGTCGCGGTGCTCTACGGCGCCGTCCGCGACGGCAACGTGGCCCTGGACGCTGCCGACGCCGGTCAGGTGTCGGCGCGGCTGGGCGAGGTGCGGGGCATGCTCGACGTGCTCGGTCTGGACGCCACCGACCCGGTCTGGCAGACCGGTGGGCAGGACCGGCAGCTCAACGGCGTGGTCGACGGTCTGGTCGCCGAGCTGCTCACCCAGCGCGAAGCCGCGCGGTCCCGCAAGGACTTCGCCGCCGCCGACGCCATCCGCGACTCGCTGGCCGATCTGGGCGTCGAGATCTCCGACACCCCCCGCGGACCCCGCTGGTCCCTAGTCAAGAGGAACTGAGATGCCCGGAAACAGCCAGCGCAAGGGCGCGATCAAGCGCAAGGGCAAGGGCAACACGGCCGGGTCGGGTGGCCGCGTACGCCGCGGGCTCGAAGGACGCGGGCCCACGCCCAAGGCCGAGGACCGGCCGTACCACGCCGCCCACAAGTCGAAGAGCGCCGCGGCCAAACGAGCCCCGGGCCGGCTGACCGCACCGCGTACGGGTCGTCCTGGCACCGGACCGGAGTGGGTCGCCGGCCGCAACCCGGTGCTCGAGGCGATGGAGGCCGAGCATCCCGGTCAAGTCGGCGTACGTGGCCGAGGGTGCCGAGCGTGACGACCGGCTGCGCGACATCTTGAAGCTGGCGGCCGACCGCAGCACCCCGCTGCTGCAGGTCACCAAGGCCGAGCTCGACCGGATGACCGGCGGCGTGATCCACCAGGGGGTGGCCCTGCAGCTGCCGGAGTTCAGCTATGCCCACCCCGACGACCTGCTCGCCGCCGCCTTCGACTCCGACACCGAGCCGCTGATCGTCGCTCTTGATTCGATCACCGACCCGCGCAACCTGGGCGCCATCGTGCGCTCGGCCGCTGCATTCGGGGCCCACGGCGTGCTGATTCCCGAACGCCGCTCGGCCGGCATGACCGCAGCCGCCTGGAAGACGCTCGGCCGGCGCGGCCGCGCGGATCCCGATCGCCCGAGCCACCAACCTGAACCGGACCTTGCGGGCGTACGCCGATGCCGGTTTCACCCTGGTCGGGCTCGACGGGGAGTCCGACGTCGACATCGCCGACCTACCGGACGGCGACGGGCCCGTCGTGCTGGTCGTGGGCAGCGAGGGCGACGGGCTGTCACGGCTGGTCCGCGAAGCCTGTGACACCCTGGCCTCCATCCCGAGCACCGGGCATCGAGTCGCTGAACGCCGGTGTGGCCGCCGGGATCGCGCTCTACGAGATCGCTCGCAGCCGTCGCCGCTGAGCGCTGACCTCAGGCGGCGGTGGAGCGGTCGGGCTCGGTCGCGCCGTCCGGTTGGACCTCGTCCTCCCCATCGGGGCGCGAGGCCAGCCGGTAGATCCCCGCGACCACGACCGCCAGTCCGACCACCTCGCCGATCAGCACCGCCGGGGACGAGCCGAACTCCTCGCCGAACACCACGATGCCGAACCCGACGGCGACGACGACCTGGGCGATGTTGAGGACCGGGGCCGAGACCGACAGCCGGGACACCTGGTAGGCCCGCTGGTTGAGCAGCACCGCCCAGATCCCGGTCACGGCGAGCACGTAGACCGGCCAGTCGGTGACGATCGCGACCAGACCGCCCCCGAGCTGGGTCAGCACCAGCTTGGCCAGACCGGCGACCAGACCGAACAGCACGCCGGAGGCACTGCCGAGCAGCAGCCCGCGGATCCGGTCGACGGTGGACCGCTGGGCGAGCAGCCGACCAACGACGACCACCGCGACCCCGGCGATGACGAACCACAGGGCGCGGCTCGGCGTCTCGGATCCGGTCGACCCGCTCGGTCGGACGGCGAGGAACAGCGCCAACCCGGCCCAGGTCAGAGGCAGCCAGATCAGCACCCGCCGCGGCGGCAGTTGCGCTCCAGCCCAGCCGGATCAGCACCGCGAAGACCACACCGCTGACGATCACCGGCTGCACCAGCGCCAGGTCGCCCTGGCTGAGGGCGAACGCGTGCAGCGCGAAGGCCAGCGCGCTGAGGAACAGACCGAAGACCCAGGAGCGGCGGTGGATGAGCCGGGCGAGCATGGCCGTGCCGGACTCGCCGTCGGCCGCCGCGCTCGCCGCCCGGTGCTGGACGGCGGACCCGGCGGCGAAGGAAGCGGCGGAAGCAACGCCGCCGCTACGGCCAAGAACATCGGTCCACCTCCCTGCGCACCGGCACTGGACGAGAATGCGGCGGGCCCCGCCGGTGGGCCGCGATAGATTATCCAGCAGCCCTGTCAACACCCTGAGGAGCCCCTTCGTGACCGACACGCTCGCGTCCACCACCTCCCTCGACTACGCCGCCACTGCGTCGGAGGCCTACCGCGCCGCCCTCGCCGTGATCGAGAAGGTCGAGCCGCGGATCGCCGACGCCACCCGCGCCGAGCTCGCCGACCAGCGGTCCTCCCTCAAGCTCATCGCCTCGGAGAACTACGCCTCGCCGGCGGTGCTGCTGACCATGGGCACCTGGCTGAGTGACAAGTACGCCGAGGGCACCGTCGGACACCGGTTCTACGCCGGCTGTCAGAACATCGACACCGTCGAGGCCCTGGCTGCGGAGCACGCCCGTGAGCTGTTCGGCGCCGAGTACGCGTACGCGCAGCCCCACTCGGGCATCGACGCCAACCTTGTCGCGTTCTGGGCGATCCTGGCCAACCGGGTCGAGCTGCCCGAGCTGGCCGAGGTCGGCGTGAAGGGTGTGAACGACCTCAGCGAGGAGCAGTGGGAGACCCTGCGGCACAAGTTCGGCAACCAGCGGGCGCTCGGCATGTCGTTGGACGCCGGCGGCCACCTCACCCACGGCTTCCGGCCGAACATCTCGGGCAAGATGTTCCACCAGCGCTCGTACGGCACGGATCCCGAGACCCAGCTGCTGGACTACGACGCGGTCCGCCAGGCCGCGCGGGAGTTCAAGCCGCTCATCCTCATCGCCGGCTACTCGGCCTACCCCCGGCGGGTGAACTTCGCCAAGATGCGGGAGATCGCCGACGAGGTCGGCGCGACGTTCATGGTCGACATGGCCCACTTCGCCGGACTGGTGGCCGGCAAGGTCTTCACCGGCGACGAGGACCCGGTGCCGCACGCTCATATCGTCACCACCACGACGCACAAGTCGCTGCGTGGTCCCCGGGGCGGGATGGTGCTGGCCACCAAGGAGTACGCCGACTCGGTGGACCGCGGCTGCCCGATGGTGCTGGGCGGCCCGCTCGGTCACGTGATGGCGGCCAAGGCGGTAGCACTGGCCGAGGCCCGTACGCCGGCGTTCCAGACCTACGCCCAGGCGGTGGCCGACAACGCCAAGACGCTGGCCGAGGGTCTGCTCAAGCGCAACGCCACGCTGGTCACCGGCGGCACCGACAACCACCTGGTGCTGATCGACGTCTCGAGGTTCGGCCTCACCGGCCGACAGGCCGAGTCGGCGCTGCTCGACGCCGGCATCGTGACCAACCGCAACGCCGTACCGAACGATCCGAACGGCGCCTGGTACACCTCCGGCGTACGGATCGGCACCCCGGCGCTGACCAGCCGTGGATTCGGCGCCGACGAGTTCGACCGCGTCGCCCAGCTCATCGTCGACGTGCTGCAGAACACCACCCCGGCCACCGCATCGACCGGCAAGCCGGGCAAGGCGAAGTACCACCTCGGCGACGGCGTCGCCGACGCCACCAAGGCCGCCTCCGCCGAGCTGCTCGATGCCAACCCCTTGTACCCGGGCCTCACCCTCTGACGCTCTCTTGACCTGGAGTGCGCTTCAAGGGGGAGACTGTGGGCATGACCGATGTGCTCAGCGAACCCACCTACTCGATCGCGGAGGCGGCGGAACGGCTCGGGTTGACCGCGGACACCCTGCGCTACTACGAGCGGGACGGTTTGATGATCGTCGCGCCCGGGAGAGCACCGTCTGGGCACCGGCGTTACACCGACGCTGGACCTGGGCTGGATCACCATGATCACGCGGCTGCGCTCCACCGGGATGCCGATTCGGACCGTACGGGAGTACGCCGAGCTGTGCCGGGCCGGTGACGGCAACGAGTTGGCCCGCCTGGACCTGCTCTACCGCCACCGCGACCGGGTGCTGGCCGATCTGGCCGAGGTGACCGACCACCTCGGCGCGATCAACCGCAAGATCGGCATCTACGAGGAGCGGACTCAGACCTCGGGGAAAACCACGCCCTAGTCCTTGACCTGGAGTGCGCTCCAGGGGGAACAGTGGGTGTCATGACATCAACAGACACCAACCTCGGCACCCGCAGCCTCGGCACCGGCGACCGTGCCCTCACCGTCTCCACCCTCGGTCTGGGCTGCATGGGCATGTCCGAGTTCTACGGCTCCTCCGGCAGCGACGAGTCCGGGGCGATCGCCACCATCCATCGGGCGCTCGACCTCGGCGTGAGCTTCTTGGACACGGCCGACATGTACGGGCCGTTCACCAACGAGAAGCTGGTCGGCCGGGCCATCGACGGCCGCCGCGACGAGGTCGTGCTGGCCACCAAGTTCGGCAACCAGCGCGGCGAGGACGGCAGCTTCCAGGGCATCAACGGCAGCCCCGAGTACGTCCGGACCGCGTGCGACGCCAGCCTGCAGCGTCTCGGGGTCGACCACATCGACCTCTACTACCAGCACCGGGTGGACCAGAAAGTGCCCATCGAGGAGACCGTTGGAGCCATGTCCGAGCTGGTCGCCGCGGGCAAGGTGCGCTTTCTCGGCCTCAGCGAAGCCTCGGCCGAGACCATTCGCAGAGCCGACGCCATCGCGCCGATCACAGCGCTGCAGACCGAGTACTCGCTGTGGACCCGGCACGTCGAGGACGAGATCCTGCCGACCATCCGCGAGCTCGGCATCGGCCTGGTGCCCTACTCTCCGCTTGGTCGCGGCTTCCTGACCGGGAAGATCACCTCGACCGACGACCTGGCCGAGAACGACTTCCGGCGGTTCAATCCCCGCTTCAAGGGCGACGCGCTGGCGGCCAACCTGGCCATCGTCGAAGCGGTCCGGGCCGTTGCCGATGCGAAGGGGGCCACCCCGGGGCAGATCGCCCTGGCCTGGGTGCTGGCCCAGGGAACCGACGTGGTGCCGATCCCCGGGACGAAGCGGGTGGCCTACCTTGAGGAGAACGTGGCTGCGGCCGCCGTCGAGCTGACCGCCGACGACCTGGCCCGGATCGAGGACTCCGTCCCCGCCGCCGTCGGCGACCGGTATCCGGACATGAGCTCGATCGACGCCTGACCCCTCGGTCAAGCAGTGGTCGGGTCGATCAATGGGGAATCCCCGCCCCGACGACGGTGGTCCGGCTTCCCCAATGATCCGGCTCGCACAGGATGCGGCGCATATTCTCGACGTATGCGCCGCATCGCTGTTGCCGCCCTGCTCGTCACTGCCACTCTCGGTCTCGCATCGTGCTCGGAGACCGGCGTCAAGGCCGAGGATGCCTACAAGATCGGTTGCCCGGCCATTGACTCGGCCGCCGCTGGCGGTTCCGTAGCGGGGCGGGCCACTGCGGCCGGTCTGCGCAAGCTCAGTGAGTCCGGCCAGCTCGATCCCGAGCCGCAGAAGTGGGTGGACGCCGCCGTCGAGCTCCTCGACTCCCCCGATCCGAAGGCTGCGCCCTCGGAGACCAAGCAGCTCATCATCGATGGTTGTGCCAAGAACGGCTACGAACTGCGCAATCTGAAATAGCAGAATGCGGGAGCTCTGACCAGTTGAACCCGGGTCAGGGGCCTTCGGCCAGCAGCTGGTCGAGGTCGGAGAGCCGGTCGAGACCGCGGACCATCTGTCGCATCCGGTGGTTCTGCGCGAAACGGTCGCGGTGGCGGTGCAGGAACCGCCAGTAGCCGGCGGTGAACGGACAGGCCTTCTCACCGACCCGGACCTTGGGATCGAAGACGCAGCCGGCGCAGTGGTCGCTCATCTTGTTGATGTAGTTGCCACCGGCCGCATAGGGCTTGGTGGCCAGTACGCCGCCGTCCGCGTGCTGGGACATCCCGACCACGTTGGGCACCATCACCCAGTCGTAGCCGTCGACGAAGCTCCGGTGGAACCAGTCGGTCAGCGCCGCCGGGTCCCACCCCTGCTGCAGGCCGTAGTTGCCCAGCACCATCAGCCGCGGGATGTGGTGCGCCCAGCCCTCCTCACGGACCGACGTGAGCGCGCTCTTCAAGCAGGCGGCCTCGGTCCCGTCGGGGTCGAGCTCGACGAACCACGACGGCAGGGACCGCTCCGCCCCCAGCTCGTTGCGGTTGCGGTAGTCCTCGCCCAGATACCAGTAGAGGTGCCAGATGTAGTCCCGCCAGCCGATCACCTGCCGGACGAAGCCCTCCACCGCTGCGATCGGGGCCTCTCCCGCCGCGTACGCCTCCTCGGCCGCCCGAGCCACCTCGATCGGGTCCAGCAGTCCCAGGTTGAGCGGCGCCGACAGCAGCGAATGGGCCATCCACCGGTCCTCGCCCAAGATGGCGTCCTCGTAGCGACCGAACGTGGGCAGCCGGTGCTCGATGAAGTCGTCCAGCGCGGCCAGCGCCTCCTCCCGGGTCGCGGCGAACCGACGCACGCCGTCCACGCCGACGAACCGCACCCCGTCTCGCTCCAGCTGGTCCAGGTCGGCCCGCACCTCGGCGTCGATGTCGTCCTCGACCGGCCAGAGCGGCTCGGGAAGTCCCAGCGTCGCCGTCTTCGGCGGTGGCTCCCGGTTCTCGGCGTCGAAGTTCCACCGGCCGCCGACGGGCTCACCGGCCCGCATCAGCACGTCCAGGCGTCGGCGGGAGTCGCGGTAGAAGTCCTCCATCAGCAGCCGTCGACCGCCCCGACCATCGGCCCAGGCCGTGAACTCCGCCCGGGTCGTCGCATAGCCACGGGCCGGCTGACGCTCGAGGTCACGCTCGGTGGCCAGGGCGTCGACCAGGTGCACCGCCGCCCACGAGGTCGGTTGCACCACGTCGAGGGGCTCGGAGATGTCGGCCAGCCCGCCGCGGTAGGTCTCGGTACGCCGATAGTCGCACTGGTCGCCGAGCTCAGCCGCGCGGTGCCGCATGGCCGACAGGATCAGGTGGGCCTTCTGCCGGTGGAACGCCCGGCGCCGGAACACGCGGTCGGACTCGATCATCAGCACCGGCTGATCGGCCGCGTCCAGAAAATGCGGTCCCAGCTGATCACCGAAGATCCAGCGGCGACGCATGGTCAGCGGGCGAACAGGCTGCCGGAGACCGTGGTCATGAAGTTCTTCAGGGAGTCCGGCAGATCACGAAGGTGCCAGTTCTGCGGGCCGTGATACCACGACAGGTCCTCGGAGTCGGGGTCGACGTCGGTGTCGCTGGCCACGATCGCGTCCAGCCACCGGTCGGTGCCGCCCAGCACGATCGCGTACGGCAGCAGCTCGGAGATCTCCCGCAGCTCGGTTCCTGGCGCGATCTGGTCGGTCGGGTGGCTCATCAGGTCCGAGCGCAACGCGCCCAGCCCGCCCAGCAGGGCGACCCCCTTCGGCGTACGCGAGGGCATCTCCTGGCCGACGAACACCAGGCCGAGCGCCAGCACAACCAGGGCCAGGCCGACCAGACCGAAGATCGTGAACGCCGCCAGCACGCCGGTCACGACTACGGCGATGATCAGGGCCACCAGGGCCAGCTGGGTCCATTTGTTGCGCGTCGCGTCGGGACGCCGTTCGTACCAGCCGTTGCTGACCATCTCGTCGTACAAGGCGTTCTGCACGTTGCCGATCGAGTCCTGCACCCGGCCGGACACCTCGGAGACCTTGACCGTGCCTCCCGCCTCGGCAATGCCGTTGAGCAGCTCGGTCTCGAAGGGCCGCAGCTCGTCGGCACCGTTCAGCCGGGTCAGCAGCCAGTCGCTCCGAGCGAACTCGGTGTCCCGGGGCAGCTCGGTGATCAGCAGGTGGCCGCGAACGGCCAGGTCGACCAGGGTCGCGGTGACGTCGATCGGGTCCACCCGCTCGTCGGCGACGGTGCCCACATGGCCGGGCCGGATGTCACCGACCACGCGGAACTCGGACTCCCCCGCACCCGTCGGCACGAACTCGCCGACCCGAGCGATCTCACCACCGCCGGTGGCGTCGGCTCCGGCCCGCCGGTGCATCATGAACAGCCCGATGCCGCCGAGCACCAACAGGCCCAGGGCGATGGCCAGTGGCAGGGGCTTGGCCGAGAAGGCCCGGGCGACGGTCCAGCGGTACTCGACCTGCTCGTTGGCATTCACCGCGCCGGCCGGGAAGCCGATGTCGATCGCGACGACCTCACCTTCGCCGCGCGGCCCATCGGTGAACCTCGGCGTCTGGGAGTCCTCGCTGCCGGCGGTCGCCGAGGTGCACGGAACGGTCGAGTTGGGGCTGCCGGCGGTGCACTTCACGTAGCTGAACAGTGAGGGGATCTGGACGGTGGCGGTGAACTGCGACACCTGCGCGCTGAGCCCCTGCAGCAGTCGCCAGCGCAGGGCGGTCTCGCCGTTGCCGAGGTTGATGACGGCACCCGTCACCGTGTAGTTGACGACGATCTCGTCGGCTCCGCCGGTGGGCACGGTCACCGTGGTGAAGCGGCCGTCGCTCTCCACCGTGGGATTCACCGCCGCGCCCTTGGCCAACGCGCTGACGTCGCTCAACTGTTGCACGTACTGCCGATCACCGACCAGGTCCTCGCGCGTCTCGAACTTCTGCGAGACCTCGGCCGGGACCGTCCCGGTCAGTGTGATGGTCTGCTTGACCTTGAGCGTGCCGTCCTTGGCCAAGTTGCCTTCGGCCACGAAGGTCGAGGCCGTTCCCTCCGCGTGCGCGGTGAGGGTGAGCGGGCCGGCCAGCAGGCCCAGAGTCAGGGCGCAGAATGCAATGACGGACCCGAGGCGGCGTGATGTCGAGGCGGAGTTCGCGAGCACGAGGTACAGCCTCCCACTACTCGCCCCGACCCGCGCCGCGTGGTGGTGAAAAGCCGGCGCAAAGGTTACCCAACAGCTGCCGAGCACGAGGACGGCATCGACGCCCTCGATTCAGCCCGGATCCCGGCCCCGGTTGTTGACTGAACCGGCCACGGCCTGACGCGGAGCGCGGTTATCGTTGCGCCTGTGAGTCAGCAGCAATGGGGCCGTCCGTCCCAGTACGGCCAGGCCACTGGTCCGCAGGCGTACCCGGCGGCGTACGGTCGACCGGGCCAGTCGCCCCTCCCCCAGAACTACGCCTCCCAGGGTTTCCGGCCGCCGTCGTTCGGCCCGCCGAACCAGGGGTTCGGTGGCGCGCCGGGCGGTTTCCCGCCCTACGGCCAGCCGCCCCGGGTGCCCACCCCGACCAGACGGAACCCCCTGCGGCTGCTGCTGTTCGCCATCATGGGGGTGGCCCTGATCGCTCTCGCCGGCTTCGTCGCCGTCGGCACCTTGTCCAACACCTCAGAGGTGGCGTACCAGAACGACGACTACAAAGTGCCCCCGCCCGACACCAATCCGCCGCCGATCCCGCTCCCGGAGACCTACGAGCAGGCGAACGACTGGGTCACCAACAGCCCGTTCTACGCCCAGACCGCTCCGGCTCCGGTGCGTTGCGAGACGCAGCCGATCAATGTCGGCACCGCCAGCGACGCTCAGCTCAAGTCACACTTCGAGGGCATGATGGAGTGCCTGATCCGGGTCTGGCAGCCGCCGGTGACCGAGGCGGGCCTGCAGATCGTCCGGCCCACGGTGACCATCTACGGCGAAAAGATGACGACTAAGTGTGGCGACAGCGGCATCAATGCCTTCTACTGCGCCGCCGACCAGCAGGTCTACTACAGCAACCAGCTGGCCGAGTACATCTCCGTTGTCAAGCAGGACAAATGGGCCGCCGATGTCGTCATCGCCCACGAGTTCGGCCACGCCCTGCAAGGGCGTACGGGCATCCTCATCGCCGCCAAGGCGCTCGGTCAGAACTCCGGTGACCAGGCCACCGACCTGCTCTACACCCGCCGCTTGGAGACCCAGGCCGACTGCCTGTCGGGGATGTTCATCCGCTCGGTCTCCGTCTCGCTGAACGTCGAGCAGCAAGACCTGCAAGGCATCTACGACACCTACAAGGCGATCGGCGACGACACCTTGTCCAACGACCCGAAGGTCGTGGGCAACCACGGTCTGGCCTTGTCGCGCCTCTTCTGGGGCCAGACCGGACTGGCCAACGGGGCCATCGGCAAGTGCAACACGTTCGTCGCCCCCAACAGCCAAGTCCGCTGATCCCGCCTAGCGTCGTTCGGAGGTCACCAGGGCGGTGGCCAGCGCGGCGATACCCTCGCCGCGGCCGGTGAGACCCAGGCCATCAGTGGTGGTCGCCGACAATGAGACCGGGGCGCCGACGGCAGCACTCAGGGTCCGTTCGGCTTCAGCTCGCCGGGTCCCGACCTTGGGTCGATTCCCGATGAGCTGTACCGCGACGTTCTCGATCGCGAAACCCGCCTGCCGGACTCGACGGGCCGTCTCCTCCAGGAACGCGATTCCGGGCGCACCTGACCACTGAGGGTCGCTGGTGCCGTAGTTGCTGCCCAGGTCACCGAGACCGGAGGCGCTCAACAGGGCATCGCAGGTCGCGTGGGCGACCACGTCGCCGTCGGAATGACCTTCGGGGCCGACCTCGTCATCGAAGACCAGGCCGGCCACCGTCATCGGCCGCCCCGCCACCAGTCGATGGACGTCGACACCGATGCCGGTGCGAAAGCTCATCGTGGGACGGGACGGGGTGCGTCTAGGACGCGAGAACCTCGTCGAGCAGGATCTCCGCCTTGTCCTCGGCCACCCGCTCGGCCAGCGCCAGCTCGGACACGAGGATCTGCCGCGCTTTGGCCAGCATCCGCTTCTCGCCCGCGGACAGGCCGCGCTCGCGCTCACGACGCCACAGGTCGCGGACGACCTCGGCCACCTTCATGACGTTGCCCGAGTGCAGCTTCTCGAGGTTGGCCTTGTAACGCCGAGACCAGTTCGTCGGCTCTTCGGTGTGGGGTGCGCGCAGTACGCTGAAGACACGCTCCAGACCGTCTGCATCAACCACGTCACGGACCCCGACCAGGTCCAGGTTGCATGCAGGTACGCGAACGACGAGATCAGTTTGGCCAACAATCCTCAATACGAGGTAGAGCTTGTCCTCACCTTTGATCTGGCGGGTTTCGATGTCCTCGATCACGGCAGCCCCATGATTTGGGTAAACAACCGTTTCGCCGACTGTAAAGGTCATATTGTTTTGTACCCCTTTCGCCCTCCCAGTTTAGCACGGCTGCGGGGGCGCCCAGACAGCGTTTGCGCTAGCCAGAGGCCACTCTGGCGCGGTCGGCAGGCTTGACAAAACCACGACGAATGTGCGTGCGCTGTGCGCTGGGTCACGCCACCGCGCGCTCGTTGCGGGCCGCTCCTGCACGAGCGGTGGGCCAGTCGCTAGGCTGCATCGCAACGTGTTCCTCAGCCAGGTAGGAGTCGACCACCGTGTCCCTCAACTCGAGTCGAGCAAGCCGCCCCGCCCGTGGCTCGGCGGGTCCCCGACGGGCGGGCCTGGCCGCGCTCTTGACCTCGGCCCTGCTCCTGGTCAGCACCGCGTGTGGGTTCGACGCCCAGACCAACAAGCCGTACACGCCGGCGGAGGGCGTCAACTTCGACGTCGTGGCCTCGTCCGGCAAGCCCGATGACACGGTGCACGTCCGCAACCTGTTGATCATCTCCAGCGCACCGGGCGAGGGGGTCCTCTCGGCCAGCATGGTGACCAACAACCGGGACTCGCTCGCGGCGGTCTCCGGCAAGGCGATCAAGCTGGACGGTTCGGACGGAGCACCGTTCACGGCCACCACCGCCAACCAGATCTCGCTCGCCAACGGTGTCCTGGTCGTGCTGACCGACGGGCCGTTGATCACGCTCAAGAGCGCCGATCTCGCGGCCGGTCTGGACGCCGAAGTGACCCTGCAGTTCGCCAATGCCGGCACCCACACCGCCCGGGTTCCCGTGATGGACGGCAACGAGCCGCAGTACCAGTCGATCAAGCCGACTCCGGCGGCCAGCGCCACTCCCTGACGTTTCCCGGGGACTGGGTGCACAGGAGCACTCGAAGCCCGTACGCCTCAGCCGTAGGTCTGTTCGTCGCTGAACAGGCTGCTGACGGACTCGCCGACGTGGATCCGGTGCACCGCCTCGGCGAAGAGCGGGGCCACCGAGCGGGTGACGATGTTCGGCAGCTGCTTCTCCGGCGGCAGTGGCACGGTGTTGGTGGTGACGATCTCGGCGATGTCGGGTTCCTGCTTCAACCTCTCGATGGCCGGGCCGGTGAACAGGCCGTGGGTGCAGGCCAGCGAGATCTGCCGGACACCTTCGGTGCGCAGCTTGCGCAACAGCTCGATGATCGAGCCGGCGGTCGCGATCTCGTCGTCGAGCACGATCACGTCGCGGCCGTGCACGTCACCGACGATGCGGTCGATCACCACGGTGTCGTCGGTCAGCCGCTGCTTGGACCCGGCGGCGACCGGCACGCCGAGGTTGCGGGCGAACTCGGTCGCCACCTTGGCGTTGCCCAGGTCGGGCGAGACCACCACCGTGTTGCTCAGGTCGGTGCGGCGGAAGTGCGCGGCCAGCTCGAGCACGGCGCTCAGGTGGTCCACCGGAACCGAGAAGAAGCCGTGCACCTGCGGGGCGTGCAGGGCCATGGTCAGCACCCGCGTCGCGCCGGCGGTGGCGATCATGTCGGCGACCAGCCGAGCGCCGATGGAGATCCGCGGGGCGTCCTTCTTGTCCGAGCGCGCGTAGGCGAAGTGCGGGATGACCGCCGTGATGTGGGCGGCCGAGGCGCCCCGGGCGGCGTCCAGCATCAACAGCAGCTCGAACAGGTTCTCCTGCACCGGTGGCACCAGGGGCTGGACGACGTACACGTCGCGCTGCCGACAGTTGGCCCGCAGCTGCACCTGCAGGCAGTCGTTGCTGAACCGGGTCGTCCGGGCGTGGAAGAGCTCGACCCCCAGGATCTGGCACATCTCCTCGGCGAACTCGTGGTGCGCCGAACCCGAGAAGACAGTGATTTCGCCAGTCACGGGGACAGGCTAGTGGTTCGGCTCAGCCCTCGAACTTGTAGCCCAGACCCCGTACGGTGATCAGGAACTTGGGGTCGGCTGGGTCGACCTCGATCTTGGTCCGCAGCCGCTTGACGTGGACGTCGAGAGTCTTGGTGTCCCCGACGTAGTCCGCGCCCCAGATCCGGTCGATCAGCTGGCCCCGGGTCATCACCCGGCCGGCGTTGCGGAGCAGCATCTCCAACAGCTCGAACTCCTTCAGCGCCAGCTTGACCCGGGCACCATTGACCGAGACCTCGTGCCGCTCGACATCCATCCGCACACCGGCCGCCTCGACCACGTCGGGCACCAGCTCGGTGTCCTGCCCCCGGCGCAGGACCGCCCGGATCCGGGCGACGAGCTCACGATGGCTGAACGGCTTGGTCACGTAGTCGTCGGCGCCCAGCTCGAGGCCGACCACCTTGTCCACCTCGGAGTCGCGGGCCGTCACCATGATCACCGGCACCGGGCCGCGAAGCCGCAGCTGGCGGCAGACCTCGGTCCCGGGCAGCCCGGGCATCATCAAGTCGAGCAGCACGATGTCCGCGCCGACCCGGTCGTACTCGGCCAGCCCGGACGCACCGTCGGCCGCCTCGACCACGTCGAAGCCCTCCTTGCTGAGCATGTAGGCAAGGGCTTCGCGATAGGACTCTTCGTCCTCCACGACGAGCACCCTGGTCATTGGCTGATCTCCTGCCGTTCGAGTTGGTCCTGGTCGGCGGCTCGCAGGTGGGCGGGGATTCTGATCGTGAAGGTCGACCCCTGACCGGGGCGGCTCCACACATTCACCTCGCCGCCGTGGGTCGCCGCGATGTGCTTGACGATGGAAAGTCCGAGCCCGGTGCCACCGTTGGCCCGGCTGCGGGCGTAGTCGACGCGGTAGAAGCGCTCGAAGATCCGGGTGATCTCGGCCGGGGCGATGCCGATGCCGTTGTCGGAGACGGTCAGCTCCACGTAGTCGTCGTCGCTCATGGCCTGCACGTGAGCCGCCACGACGACCCGCGCACCCGGGTCGGAGTAGACCACCGCGTTCTCGACCAGGTTGCCCACCGCGATGCTCAGCTGTCGGGTGCTGCCGAGCACCTTCGCCCCGGTGGCCCCGGCCAGGGTGAGGGTGACCTCGTGCTGCTCGGCATCCACCCGGCAGCGGTCGACCGCCTCAGCCAGCACGGTGTCGATGTCGACCTCCTCGGGCCGGGCCAGCGGGTCGTCGGCCTGCAACCGGGACAGCTCGATGATCTGGGCCACCAGGTCGGTCAGTCGCGCCGACTCGACCCCCATCCGACTGGCGAACTTGCGTACGGCCGGCGGGTCGTCCGCCGCCTCCTCGACCGCCTCGGCGAGCAGTGAGATGGCGCCGATGGGCGTCTTCAGCTCATGGCTGATGTTGGCGACGAAGTCGCGGCGGGTCTGCTCGATCCGCCGAGCCGCGGTCTGGTCGTCGGCCAGGATCAGGATCAGCCCGTCACCCAGTGGGGCCACCCGGGTGGCCAGGTAGACCGACGTCGCCCGTACGTCCCGGGCGATCTCCAGCTCGACCGTGCGGATGTTGCCGTCCCGGCGTACGGTCCGGACCAGCTGGAGCAGCTCCGGCAGCGCGATCCGGGTGCCGCGAACCAGCCCGAGCGTACGAGCCATGCTGGTGGTCTCCAGCACCTCGTCGTGGGGTCCGACGACCACAGCCGAGGACCGCAGCACGGCCAGCACCTCGGCGACGCCGTCGGGCACCACAGGTATCTCGACCTCGAGGTCGACGATCGGTTCGCGACGGGGTGCGCGGAGCACCAGCCACGCCACCACAACGCCGATCACGACGCCCACCAGCAGCGCGATGGCCGCGGCGCCAGTTGGGTTCACAGTGCGATAGTAGGGTGCGCGATCCGGCCCGCTCGCCGCCGCGCTCGGACGTGAGCGTGGCCGACCACCAGCGTTCGGCCGGTGTTCACGCTCTGTTCACGAAGTCAATGGCTCCCTGTAGGCCCCCGGCATATGGTGAGGTTTGCTGGCGTTCGAACAGATAGGAACAAACTCATGCGTGACTCCTACCGGGAGCAGCTCGACGACATCCTGGCCGACCTCGTACACATGTCCCAGGTCGTCTCCTCAGCCGTCCGGAGCAGCACCACTGCCCTGCTCGAAGCAGATATCCACCTGGCCGAACAGGTCATCACCGAGGACGAGAAGCTCGACGCCAAGCAGTCCGAGGTCGAGGCCCGGGCCTTCTCGCTGCTGGCCCGACAGGCTCCGGTGGCCGGCGAGCTCCGGACCCTGGTCGCCACCCTTCGGATGGTCACCGAGCTGGAGCGGATGGGTGACCTCGCAGCCCACGTCGCCAAGATCGCCCGGCTCCGTTATCCGGAGACCGCCGTGCCCGAGGCCCTGCGGCCGAGCTTCGTCCGGATGGGTGACGTCGCCGAGAAGATGGTCGTCGTCGCCGGCCAGACCCTGAACGACCGCAACCTGCAGAACGCCCAGGAGCTGCGCGCCCGCGACGAGGAGATGGACGAGCTCCGGCGTACGCAGTTCCGCGTCCTGCTCAGTGACGACTGGTCCTACGGCGTCGAAGCCGCCGTCGACGTCGCCCTCCTCGGCCGCTACTACGAGCGCATCGCCGACCACGCCGCCTCCATGGCCCGGCGGATCATCTACGTCGTCACCGGCGAGTTCCCTGAGCACGAGTACTGGCCTCAGCCGTAGGTTCTTGCTGTCTGCTTGCGTTCCTTGCGTGCGTTCGGCGGGGGTCTGGGGAGGGCGGCGCAGGACAACCATCCGCCCATCGCGGCGTTACCCGACATAGCTGACCTTCGTACTCCGGGCCGCGATGGGCTCCCGCCAGACCCATCCACGTCCTGCGCCGCCCTCCCCAGACCCTCGCCTTGGTGCCTCGCAGCAGATGTGTTCGGTCGATGTGCCGCTGCGCGACACGCACGAGTGAGCGGTCAGGGAGTTGGCGGTTGGGTGCGGTTTGCACCCGACCGCGCGTTGAGGGGCACCCACTCGTGCGGGTCGCGGAGCGGCCCATCGGCGGCCCACCCACGGTGACGAAGTGGCTAGGCGCGGGGCTGGGGTGGGAGGCCGCGCGAGACGTGGATGGGTCTGGCGGGAGCCCGCCGCGGACTGGGCAGTGCCGGACGTCGAAGGACGAAAGACCGCGGCGGGCGGATGGTTGTCTCGCGCGGCCCCACCCCGACCCCAGCGCCGGACTCAGCCCAAAAGAACAGCGGACCTACTTCTTGCCCTGGTTCTTCACTGCCTCGATGGACGCCGCAGCAGCTTCCGGATCGAGATAGCGACCGCCCGGACTCCACAGGCTTCAGGTCGTCGTCCAGCTCGTACGCGAGCGGGATGCCGGTGGGGATGTTCAGGCCGACGACCTCGTCGTCACCGATCTGGTCCAAGTGCTTGACGATGGCGCGGAGCGAGTTGCCGTGGGCGGCGACCAGGGTCACCTTGCCGGCCATCAGGTCGGGGACGATCTCGTCGTACCAGTAGGGCAGGGCGCGGAGCAGGACGTCCTTCAGGCACTCCGTACGGGGGCGGGCCTCGGTCGGCAGACCGGCGTAGCGGGGGTCGTGGAAGTTGGCGAACTGGTTGTCGTTGTCGATCGGTGGCGGCGGCACGTCGTAGGACCGGCGCCAGGTCATGAACTGCGCCTCACCGAACTCGGCCAGCGTCGCCGCCTTGTCCTTGCCCTGCAGGGCGCCGTAGTGGCGCTCGTTCAGCCGCCAGGAGCGCTTGGTCGGAATCCAGTGACGGTCAGCCGCGTCCAAGGAGATCTGCGCGGTGCGGATGGCCCGACGCAACAGGGACGTGTGCACGACGTCGGGCAGCAGGCCGGACTCGACGAGCAGCTCACCACCGCGCTTGGCCTCCCCCTCGCCCTTGTCGTTCAGGTTGACGTCGACCCAACCGGTGAACAGGTTCTTGGCGTTCCATTCGCTCTCACCGTGCCGGAGCAAGATCAAGGTAGAAGACATGACTGCGAGCCTAGTGGAAGGCGTCCGGACAGAATGAGGGTCATGACTACTGACCAGACTTCTGCCCCGGACCGACCGGTCGCCGTGGTGACCGGCGCCAGCAGCGGCATCGGGGCGGCCACCGCACGACGGCTGGCGGCCGACGGCTACCGGGTGATCTGCGTCGCTCGACGAACCGATCGAATCGTTGCCCTGGCCGCCGAGATCGACGGTCAGGCCGTCACCTGCGACGTCACCGACCCGAATGAGGTGTCCGCCTTGGCCGAGGCGGTGGGCCGTCGGTGCGACCTGCTGGTCAACAACGCCGGCGGCGCCTTGGGGCAAGAGCCGGTGGCCGAGGCCGACCTGGACGCCTGGCAGGCGATGTACGCCAGCAACGTGCTCGGCACCGCCGCCGTCACCAAGGCCCTGCTCCCGAGGCTGATCGCCGCGGAGGGCCAGGTCGTCTTCATCACCTCGGTAGCGGCGGACGGCCCGTACGAGGGTGGGGCGGGCTACTGCGGCGCCAAGGCGGCGGAACGCGCGATCGCCGGGATCGATGCGGCTGGAGCTGTTCGACCAACCGGTCCGGATCGCCGAGATCTCCCCGGGCATGGTCCAGACCGACGAGTTCGCCCTGACCCGCTACGGCGGCGACGAGCAGCGAGCCGCCGCGGTCTACGCCGGGGTCCGGCAGCCGTTGCTGGCCGAGGACCTGGCCGAGTGCGTCGCCTGGGTGGCCTCGCGGCCCGCCCACGTCAACATCGACCGGCTGACCGTCCGTCCCCGTGCCCAGGCGGCCCAGCACAAAGTGCACCGGGTCCTGGCCGAGCCGTCGGCGTAGGGTCGAGCACATGGCTCGTTCCATCGCGACCAACACCTCCGCCAGCCGCGAGGAGGTCCTCGACTTCGTACGCCCGCGGCACCGGATGATCCTCACCACGGCCCGCGCCGACGGGCGCCCGCAGCTCTCTCCGGTGTCCGGCGGCGTCGACGACCACGGTCGGATCGTCATCTCGTCGTACCCCGGTCGAGCCAAGATCAAGAACGCCGAACGCCATCCCTCGGTGTCGATCTGCGTGCTGTCGGATGACTGGAACGGCGCCTGGGTGCAGATCGACGGCGAGGCTGAGGTGTTGAACATGCCTGAGGCCGAAGACGCCTTGGTCGACTACTTCCGCTGCATCTCCGGCGAGCACCCCGACTGGGACGAGTACCGCGCGGCGATGCGGCTGCAGGACAAGTCGCTGATCCGGGTGACCCCGACCCGGTGGGGACCGATCGCCACCGGCGGGTTCCCGGCCGATGTCGCGGCTCGGCTGGACGGCTAGTCCGCCGACGCCGCCGGGCCGGGGTCGAGGTGGGCGAAAGCGGCCAGGTTGGCGGTCGACTCCCCCCGCGATCGCCGCCAGACCCATTCCCGCCGGATGCTCGCGGCGAAGCCGAGCTCCAAGATCACGTTGAAGCTGGAGTCAGCGGTCTCGGCCACCACGCCGAGGAGCCGGTCGACCTCCCGACGGTCGACCGAGCCGAGCCCGGTGCGGCCGGTCAGGTAGATGTCGCCGAGCGCGTCCAGGGAGAACGCAGACCCCGTACAGCTTGAGGTTTCGCTCCAGCAGCCACCGGTAGACGCCGGCGTGGTTCTCGTCGGGCCGCCGGGCCACGAAGGCCCGCAGGCCCAGGGTGTGCCGCCCGACCTCGATCGCGCACTCGGTGAGCAGCTTCTTGGTCCCGGGCAGGCTGACGGTGAACAGCCCGTCGCCCGAACGGCTCCACCGCAGGTCGAGGTCGTCCAGCGCGGCCGCGACCTCGGCGATGGCTCGGTCGCGGGCGCTGCTCATCTCACACCTGCTGGACGAACCAACGCACCTGGTAGCCCCCGAGGAGCAGGTCGCCGTCGGTCAGCGGGGTCTCCTCGGTCAGGGCGTCCCAGGCCCAGTTGCCGACCGGGATGACCCAGCGGGGCAGCGACTGTTCGTCGGAGGTGATGTTGTAGATGCCGACCATGGTCTGGGTCGGGCCGCGACGCAGGAAGACCAGCACCGCCGGGTTGACCGGGTCCAAGATCTCGGACTCGACCGAGGCATCCAGCGACGGTAGCGACGCCCGGACCGAGATGGCGTGCCGCAGCCCGAACCAGACGCGGTGCTCGAGGGTGCCCGGTTCGTGACGACGCTCGGCCACGTCCCACGGCATCGGCGGCCGGTGGACCCAGCGGTTGTCGTCGGCGTGCTCGGGGTCGTCGACGAAGTCGTAGTAGTTGCGCAGCGCCAGCTCGTCGCCCATGTAGAGCAGCGGCAGCCCACCGAAGCCGAGCACGATGTAGTGGGCCAGCAACAGCCGGCGGATGGCCAGGTCGAGGTGCTCCGGATCGCCGTTGGTGAGGGCGGACTCGATGCCGATCAGAGACGCCGCAGTGCCGCTGATCCGTCGGTCGCCGGTCTCCAGGTTCTCCTGGAAGACCAGACCGCGGGCGTCACTCATCGGATAGAGCCCGGCGTAGTACTCGGCCAAGAACTTGCGGTGCTCGAAGCCCTGCAGCCCGACCGAGGCGGCGTCGCCGTCGTCGATCGCCCAGCCGATGTCGTCGTGGCAGCGCAGATAGGTGCCCCACACCGTCGAGGGCGGCTTGGCCGGGAAACGGTTCATGGCCGCGGTGAACAGCCGGGTGTCCTTGGCCGCGAGGGTCGACCAGATCTGCACCATCAAGGAGTTCTGGTAGGCCAGGTCGCTGACCCGGCCGGCGTGCTTGCCCACGCCCAGGTAGGGAGCGAGATCGGCCGGGCCCACGATGGCCTCGGCCTTGAAGATCAACGCCGGTGCGCCGATCTTGGCCACGGCCCGCAGGGCCTGGGTGATGGCGTGCACCTCGGGCTGGTTCTGGCAGTTGGTGCCCAGCCGCTTGAAGATGAAGGCGATCGCGTCGAGCCGCAGGCACTCGACCCCGAGGTTGGCCAACCACAGGATCAGGTCGGCGAACTCGTAGAACACGTCGGGGTTGTGCCAGTTGAGGTCCCACTGCCAGGAGTTGAACGTGGTCCACACCCACGAGTAGGACTCCTCGTCGAAGGTGAAGTTGCCCGGCGCGAAGTCGGGGAAGACCTCCGGAAGCGTCCGCTCGTACGCGTCGGGCAGCTCACGGTCGGCGAACATGTGGAAGTAGTTGCGGTAGAAGCTGTCCCCCGTACGAGCGTTCACGGCCCACTCGTGCTCCGCGGCGACATGGTTGAGGACCAGGTCCAGAGTCAAGGAGATGTTGCGGGAACGCAGGGTGGTGGCGAGATCCCGCAGGTCGTCGATCGTGCCCAGGTCCTCACGCACCGCGCGGTAGTCCATCACCGCATAGCCACCGTCGCTGGGTCCGGGCCGGGGTTTGAGGCAGGGCATCAGATGCAGGTAGGTGACGCCGAGCTCGGACAGGTAGTCGACCTTGTCCGCCACGCCCCGCAGGTTCGTGCCGAAGTTCTCGACGTAGGTGGCGTAGCCGAGCATCTGCTGGTGCTGAAACCAGCTGGGGTCGGCGTGCCGTCGCAGATCGAGCAGGCGAAGGTCGGCCGGGCGCCGGCGGAAGTTCTCCGCGGCGATCTCCACAGCGCGGTAAGCCATCTCGACCGCCCGATCGGGATAGGCCCCGCTGAGGCCGGTCAGCAGATCGGGCCAGTAGCGCTGGAGCCGGGTCTGGAACACGACCCGGTCATGGGTGGGTTCGCCCTCGAGCAGCGTCTCGACATTGGGAATGCTCATTTGCGAGAAGGCTAGTAGATGCCGATCTGGCTCGGCAGCGAGCCAGGCTATCGACGGGGGCCGGCCGACATCTGATCGGACTGCCGGATGTCCTTCCGGCTCAGTTTCAGCCGCTTCTTGAACTCGTCGAGGAAGGCGGCCTGGACGGCGTCGTTGTCGATGGCCTGGCCGACCGCCCCCAGCTTGCCCTTGGCCGCGCGCTGGCACACCGCCAGCCAGGCCTGGCCCATCGCGTACGTGAAGGTCGTCGCCACCCCGGCTCCGACCACTCCTCCGGCCACGGTCCCCGCCCCCGGCACCATCTTGAGCAACCCGGTGAACGTGGCCCGCCCGGCCTGGGTCGCCGCCGTCGTCGAGGCGATGGCCATCAGCGCGGCCCGGTCGAACTTGATCTGGTAGATCTGGGCGATCCTGCGCCATCATCCCCAGCTGGATGGGCACCAGCATCGCCGCGTCCGAGAACGGGATCGGGCTGGCGGCAGCGGCGGCAGCGGCGGCCGCCGCCGTGGCTATGTGTCTCTGGGCTTCCTTCGCCTTCCGGGCATGGTCAATCTGCTGCGCCGCGGTGAGCGCCCCTTCGACTCCGATGGGCGCAACACGAAAGGTGGCATCGAGGACTTCCTGCAGCCCGTACGCCGGCTGCCCGGCGAACTCGTCAGCCTTGGCGAAGGTCAGAAACGGCCGGCCGCCGGCGATCGGCAGCCGCTTCTCGACGATCTGGCGGGCCAGCTCCACCGCGTCCGGATGGAACCGGCCGTCGCGGGTCGGGACCTGGGTGAGCACCACGATCACCGGCAGACCGATCTCGTCCAGCCGACGGATGAAGTCGGCCTCGGCCTCCTCGAACCGGCGGTCCATCCCGCGGATGCAGTACCAGGCGACGTGGATCTGCTCCGACAGCGGCTGCCGCCGCATGTCCTTCATGGCCTTGTCGAGCTCGGACAGGATCTCCTTGTTGTCCTTGCCGACCTCGAGACCCTGGGTGTCGACGATGCCGAGGTGCCCGATCTTGTCGACGTAGAGGTGACTGCCCCGGGTCACCGGTTCGCCGATGCCGGTCCGAGCCACCTCCTCGCCGAAGATGGCGTTGATCAGGGTCGACTTGCCGACCCCGGTCTTGCCGAAGATCGCCAGGTTGAACCGGCCGATCGCCGCCGACTGTTTGTCGAACTCCTGCCGGAACGACTCCTTGAACCAGTCTGTGCCACCGGCCACCGCGGAACCCCTTTTGGTCGCCGGGGCGCTCCGCCCGGCCGTTGCCTGCGCGACGCCGAACTGACGTCGCACCACTCAGCCTACGAGCCCGACTCATGCGTGGTTGTCGCCCGGCGTGGCCGCTGGCTAGATTTGACGCCATCCAAGCAGTGCAAGGGGAACGTTGAGCGAGGTCGAAGTCGGTCCGGCGCCGGCCGCGGCCGGCCTGTACGACTCGGCCGTCCGAGCGGCGGCTCGGGGGCGGCTCAACGAGTCGGTCGAGCTGTCCCACCGGGCCCTGCGCGAGCTCGGGCTCGACGACCGCGGCAGCTTCCGGGCCGGACCGCCGAGCCACCCCGACAACCCCGAACGTGACCGGCTGGCCGCCCGCATCTTGTTGAGCCTGGCCTATCCCGAGCACGAGCTGGGGCACCAGCAGGCCGCCCTGCGCGCCCTCGAACGCGCCGCCCGGATCGCTGCCGCCGGTGGGCTCGATGATCTGCGCGTCCTCATCCTGGGCCAGCAGGGCCTGCTGCTGCTGCGGTCCGGGCGGCCCACCCAGGCCCTTCCCCACCTGGACCTGGCGGAGGGATTGCTCGACCACGCCCCCGGTGAAGACCAGGCGAAGATCTTGATCAACCGCGGCGAGGTCCACCATCTGCTCGGCCAGCTGGAGCCGGCCAAGGCCGACTTCCGTCGGGCCATCGGGCTGGCCGCCACGATCGGCAGTGCCGAGTACACCTTCTACGCCACACACAACCTCGGGTTCATGGAGTACCTCAGCGGCAACCTCCCGGCCGCGCTGGCCACCATGCCGACCGTCGAGCAGGCCGTGACCGACTTCCAGCGCGGCGTGGTGGGCATGGACCGGTCAAAGGTGCTGCTCGAGCGCCGGCCTGATCACCGAAGCCGACCGCACCCTGGTCGACGCCTGCCAGGCGCTCGAACGGACCGAGTTCGTCCAGTTCCTGGCCGAGGCCGAGCTCACCCGGGCGGAGGCTGCGTTGCTCGCCGACCGCCACGACCTGGCGCTGGCCCTCAGCCGGCGGGCCATCGCCCGCCTCGGCCGCCGGACTCACCACCGCGCGGCGACCCTGGGCCGGTTGGTGCTGCTCCGGGCCCAGGCCGCGAGCGTGCCCCGGCCACCCCGGATCGGCCGGGACGCGACCGACCTGGCCCGGCGGCTTGACCAGCTGGGCCTGGTCGACCAGGCGCGGCTGGCCCGGCTGATCGCCACCGAGATCGCCATCGACTCAGCCCGCGGCGGGCACCTCGCGGCCCCTCGGTTGCGGGCCAAGGAGCCGATCGATCTCCGGCTGCACCTGCGGCTCGTACGAGCGCAGCTGGCCTTCGCGCGCCGGGACCCTCGTCGGGGCCGGCGCGAGGTCCGTCGGGGCCTGGACGAGCTGTCGGACTACCAAGCCGGGTTCGGCAGCCTGGACCTGCAGACCGCCAGCTCGGCCCACGGGGTCGACCTGGCCGCCCTCGGGGTCAACGAGGCCATCGCCACCCGGCGGCCGGCGGCGACCCTCGACCTGCTGGAGCGCGTCCGGACGATCTCCGGGCGGGTGCCGGCCGTTCGTCCGCCGGCCGACGGCCAGACCGCGGAGCTGCTCGGCCAGCTCCGTTGGGTGGTGGCCCAGCAGGCCGAGGCCCGCGCCGCCGGCGCGGAGGACCCGGCCCTGCACTCACGTCGACTGAGCCTGGAGCGCCAGATCCGAGCCCGCTCGTGGACCAGCCCGGGCGCTCAGTCGGTGCGGAAGACCCCGAGCCTCGGCCAGCTGCGGGACGGGGCGGGCGACGCGACGGTGGTGGCCGTGTTCGGTGTCTTCGACCAGCTGCACGCCATCGTGCTGACCCCGACCCGGTGCCGGATGCTGCCGCTCGGCACCCTGAGCGAGACCACCGAGCTCGTACGCCGGGCTCAGGGCGACCTGGACGTGCTCGCCCTCAGCCTGGTGCCAGAGCCCCTCCGGCTGGCCGCCGGGGCCTCATTGCGCTCGACCTTGTCGGCCCTCGACGCCGCGTTGCTGCGACCCCTCGACCTGCCCGACCGAGCGCTGGCCCTCTTCCCACCGGGCATCCTGGCCGGTCTGCCGTGGGGCCTGCTGCCCAGCCTGGTCGGCCGACCGCTGACCGTGGCCCCCTCAGGCGGAGCGTGGCTGGCCGCCCGATCTCGGTCGCGGCCGATCGACGGCTCCGTGGTCGCCATCGCCGGCCCCGGCCTGAACCGAGCCGAGAGCGAGGTGGCGCAGGTGGCACGGATCTGGCCGACGTGCCGCACCCTGGTCGGCGCCGAGGCCACCGGAGGTGCGGTGCTCGCCGAGATCGACGGTGCCGGCTTGGTGCATGTCGCGGCGCACGGTCACCACCAGCGTGACAGCCCGCTGTTCTCCTCGATCGGGCTGGCCGACGGGCCCCTGGTCGGCTATGACCTCGACGTCGTCGACCGACCGCCGGCCCACGTCGTCTTGTCGGCCTGCGACCTCGGTCAGGCCTCCGCCCGGCTGGGCGACGAGGCTCTGGGGCTGACCCGGGCCATGCTGCACAACGGGACCGCCACCGTGGTCTCGGGTGTGGCCCGGGTGGGCGACGCCAGCGCCGCGCTGCTGATGGGCGACTACCACCAACGCCTCGCGACCGGATCGACCCCCGGCCGCCGCCCTGGCCGACGCTCTGGCCGCAGCCGGAGAACCGCTGCCCTTCGTCTGCTTCGGCGCCGGCTGGTGAGTCCGGCGGGCTATCGCGATTCACCCCCGAAGCCGATCCGCCGCTAAACTCGACAAGTTGCCCGCTGGCCCTGAGCGCCGGATCGGCAGCCAAGAGGAGCGCCAGCTCCACCAGCCAAGCCCGAGAAGAGTTCTGCATGCCCACCCGTTCCGATCTGCGTAACGTCGCGATCGTCGCCCACGTCGACCACGGCAAGACCACCCTCGTCGACGCCATGCTGTGGCAGTCCGGCGCGTTCCGCGCCAACCAGGACGTCAACAACCGGGTGATGGACTCGATGGACCTCGAGCGCGAGAAGGGCATCACCATCCTGGCCAAGAACACGGCGGTGCTGCACCACGCACCCGACGGTCCGACGTCATCATCAACATCATCGACACCCCCGGCCACGCCGACTTCGGCGGCGAGGTCGAACGCGGTCTGGAGATGGTCGACGGCGTGCTGCTGCTGGTCGACGCCTCCGAGGGCCCCCTGCCGCAGACCCGGTTCGTGCTCCGCAAGGCGCTGGCCAAGAAGCTGCCGATCATCGTCGTGGTCAACAAGGTGGACCGGCCCGACGCGCGGATCGCCGAGGTCGTCGAGGAGACGTACGAGCTGTTCCTCGACCTGCTCGAGGACGCCGACACCGACGTGCTCGACTTCCCGGTGGTCTACGCCTCGGCCAAGGCCGGGCGTGCCTCGCTCACCGCCCCGGCCAACGGCGAGATGCCCGACGCGGAGAACCTGGCCCCGCTGTTCGCCACGATCTTGAACGACGTGCCGGCCCCGGAGTACGAGGAGGGCGCCATCCTGCAGGCGCACGTGACCAACCTCGACGCCTCGCCCTATCTCGGCCGGCTGGCCCTGTGCCGGATCTTCGCCGGCACCATGAACCGCAACCAGGTGGTCGCCTGGTGCAAGTCCGACGGCACCATCAAGAACATCAAGCTCTCCGAGATGTTGATCACCGAGGCGCTGGACCGGGTCCCGGCAGAATCCGCTGGCCCGGGCGACATCGTCGCCATCGCGGGCATCCCCGACATCACGATCGGCGAGACGCTCTCCGATCCGGAGAATCCGATGCCGCTGCCGTTGATCACGGTCGACGAGCCGTCGATCTCGATGACCATCGGCATCAACACCTCGCCGCTGGCCGGAAGATCCGGCAAGCTGCTCACCGCCCGCCTGGTCAAGAACCGGCTGGACGCCGAGCTGGTCGGCAACGTGTCCATCCGGGTCTTCCCGACCGAGCGGCCCGACACCTGGGAGGTCCAGGGTCGCGGTGAGCTGCAGCTGGCCATCCTGGTCGAGATGATGCGCCGGGAGGGCTTCGAGCTGACCGTCGGCAAGCCCCAGGTCGTCACCCGCGAGATCGACGGCAAGGTGCACGAGCCGGTCGAGCGGCTGACCATCGACGCGCCCGAGGACTTCGTCGGCGTGGTCACCCAGCTGATGGGTCTGCGCCGCGGCCGCCTCGAGCAGATGGTCAACCACGGCACCGGCTGGGTGCGGATGGAGTACCTGGTCCCCGCTCGCGGCCTGATCGGCTTCCGGACCGAGTTCCTCACCGAGACCCGCGGCACCGGCATGATGCACCACGTCTTCGAGGCGTACGAGCCCTGGCACGGCGAGCTGCGGACCCGTCCGACCGGCTCCCTGGTCTCCGACCGGACCGGCGCGGTGACCTCGTACGCGCTGTTCAACCTGCAGGAGCGCGGCACCATGTTCGTCGGGCCGGGCATCGAGGTCTACGAGGGCATGATCGTCGGCGAGAACGCCCGCTCCGAGGACATGGACGTCAACCCGACCAAGGAGAAGAAGCTCACCAACGTGCGCTCCTCCACCGGTGACGAGCTGGAGCGGCTGATCCCGGCCAAGAACATGGCGATGGAGCAGGCCCTGGAGTTCTGCCGCGGCGACGAGTGCATCGAGGTGACGCCGGCCGCCGTCCGGATCCGCAAGGTCGTGCTGTCGGGCAACGAACGGGCCCGTACGCGGTCCCGGGCCAAGAACGCCTGACCCTCTGCGTCGACCGGCTCCGAGTGCTGCACAAATGTGTGCATCGGGCGGAGCCGGGACGGACTCTTCCTGACCGGTCACCAGATCGAGAAATCTGTCAAGATTGGCCGGTCCACCGTGCAACCTCCGGCTCTTCCCCGCCGTATAGGTAGCACATACCACCATGCGCCGGCCGTAGGAGCCGAGAGGGAAGAGCCATGAAAAAGTTCATCAGGTTGCTGTTGGGAGTGGCCACGGCCACCGCGTTGATCGGGGTCGCGTACGGCACCGAACCGCTGGCCCAGACCGCGGCCGCCGACACCTCGTACGTGTCGACGAAATACACCGCGCCCAAGAAGGGCCAGACCAACAGCGGAGTCAAGGCGCTGCAACAGCGCCTGGTCAAGGCCAAGGCGCTGGACAAGAAGTACGTGACGTCCTACTACGGCGACCTGACCGCCAAGGGGGTCAAGAAGTTTCAGGGCAAGAACGGCCTGTCGGCCACCGGCAAGGTCGACAAGACCACCTGGACCACCTTGGTCAAGAAGACCGGGAAGATCAAGATCACCACGCCCAGCGTGAAGCTCGACAAGCGGTGCAAGACCAAGAGCCGGGTGCTGTGCGTGGACAAGACCAAGCGGGTGCTCTACTACGTGAAGAACTCCAAGATCATCAAGACCATGGATGCCCGCTTCGGCTGCGCCGGGATGCGTACCCGGGAAGGCCAGTTCAAGATCAACTTCAAGAGCCGCCACCACGTCTCGACGATCTACCACACGCCGATGCCGTACGCGATGTTCTTCAGCGGTGGTCAGGCCGTGCACTACTCCAGCGACTTCGCCGCCCGCGGCTACGCCGGCTGCAGCCACGGCTGCGTGAACATCCGCAACAAGACCAAGATCGCCTGGGTGTTCGACCAGATGCGTGCCGGCGACCGGGTGGTCGTCTACCGCAGCTGAAACCACCCGTACGCGACAACGGCCGGCCCCGATCGGGACCGGCCGTTGTGCTGTCTGGCGGGGACTACTCGGCGGCGGCAGCGGCCTTCTTGGCCGCCCGGGTGGCGGCCGCCTTCTTGGCCGCGGCCTTGCGAACGGCTGCCTTCTCCGCAGCCTTCTCGGCCTCCACATCGGCCTCGGCCTTGCGGGTCGCCGATGCCTTGGCCGCGCTGCGCGGGGTCACGGTCTCGGTGGCGGTGCGACCGGTGACCGTCTTCCGGGCCACGGTGACGCTCTCCTGGACCCGCTCGAAGGCCGGGTCGACCTTGTCGGCGACGTCGTGCAGCACGTCCTCGGCGCGCCGCTCGGCCTTGTCGGAGAGCTCACGGGCCGAGCCCAGAGCACTGTCGACGGCCCGCTTGCCGCGGCCGGCGAGCTCGCCGTAGGTGCCGTTGGCCTGCGCCACCAGCTCATTGGCCTGCTGCTGCAGCTCGGCCAGCCGGGCCCTGGTCGTCTCGGGCAGGGCCTTCAGCTGCTCGGGCAGGGTGGTCACGAACTTGCGCAGCTCCTCGGCGTTGACCTTGGCCTGCTCGGCCCGCCGAGCCTGGGCCTCGGAGATGCGCTTGGCGGCGCGCTCCTGGGTCTCGGTCAGCGTGGTCCGGACGGTGGCGGCGACCACGTCGGTCAGGCCGGCTACGGCGTACAGGGGGGTGTAGTCCGACTCGAGGGCGGACTTGCGGGCCTGCACGGGGGTCTGCTTGCGGGTGGTGGTGGGCATGGGATTCTCCTTCGGGTGATGCTCAGTCAGCGGGGGTGGTGGGCTCGTCGGACGGGGCTGCGGTCGGCTCGTTCTCCTTGACGAATGAGGTGTAGACGTCGATCAGCACCCGCTTCTGCCGCTCCGTGATCGTGTGGTCGGCCAGGACGGCCATCTCCACCGTGGTGGCCGGGTGCTCCTCGGGATCGAGGATGCCGGCCCGGACGTAGAGGGTCTCCGCCGAGACGCGCAGCGCCTTGGACAGCTGCTGCAACACCTCGGCGGACGGCCGGCGCAAACCCCGTTCGATCTGGCTCAGGTAGGGGTTGGAGATCCCCGTCTGCTCAGCCAGCTGACGAAGGGTCAGCTCGGCCGCACGTCGTTGCGCGGCGATGAACTCACCGAGCGTGCCGATCTGCTCACCGAGCTTGGGGGGTTTCATCCGGGCCATGCCTCCATGGTGCTTGCAATTGCAAGCAATTGCAAACTGGGGCTAGCGTGAGTCAGGTCACAGGACCCCTTGTGCCGTGATTCCCGGTGAGCGACAGTGGTCCTTCCACGCTTGTCCACCCCGGTGCACCTGGAGGTCTCATGGCGGAGTCAAGCTCGGCGGTCGTCGAGCACACCGAGTCCCAACCCGAGCTCAAACGGGTGATGGGCCCGAAGCTGCTGCTGTTGTTCATCGTCGGCGACATCTTGGGCACCGGCATCTACGCCGTCACCGGCCAGGTGGCCAAACAGGTCGGAGGCGTGGTCTGGCTGCCGTTCCTGATCGCGTTCGCGGTGGCCATCGTGACCGCCTTCTCCTACCTGGAGCTGGTGACCAAGTATCCGCAGGCCGCTGGCGCCGCGCTCTACACGCACAAGGCCTTCGGCGTGCACTTCGTGACCTTCCTGGTCTGCTTCACCGTGATGTGTTCGGGGATCACCTCGGCCTCGACCGCGGCCCGCGCCTTCGCCTCCAATCTCGAGGCGATGGTCAACGTCGTACGCGAGGACTGGATCGGACTGGGCGGGGCGGACTTCAGCGACGGTCTGACCACCATCCTCGCGCTGGCCTTCATGTGCCTGGTGGCCTTGATCAACCTGCGCGGGGTCGCCGAGAGCGTGAACGCCAACATCGTCTTGACCCTGGTCGAGCTCAGCGGTCTGGTGCTGGTCATCCTGGTCGGCCTGTTCGCCATCGGTGGCGGCAAGGCGGACCTGTCGCGGGTGATCATGTTCGACACCCCGGAGGACAAGTCGATCTTCATCGCGGTCAGCACCGCGACCACCCTGGCCTTCTTCGCCATGGTCGGCTTCGAGGACTCGGTGAACATGGCCGAGGAGGTGAAGGATCCCGAGAAGGTCTTCCCGAAGATCATGCTGACCGGGCTGGGTGTCACCGGCCTGATCTACGTGCTGGTCTCGATCTCGGCCATCTCCCTGGTCCCGGCGGGCGAGCTCGGCGAAGGCGATGCACCGCTGCTCAAGGTGGTCACCGCCGGTGCGCCCGAACCTGCCCGTGGATCAGATCTTCCCGTTGATCAGCATGTTCGCCGTCGCCAACTCGGCCTTGATCAACATGTTGATGGCCAGCCGGCTGCTCTACGGCATGGCCCGGCAGAAGGTGCTGCCCCCGGTCCTCGGCCGGGTGCTCGAGGGACGGCGTACGCCGTGGGTCGCGATCGTGTTCACCAGTGCCCTGGCCTTCGGACTGATCTCCTTCATCGGCAAGGTGAGCGCCCTCGGCGGCACCACTGCACTGCTGCTGCTCGCCGTCTTCACCGTGGTCAACATCTGCTGCCTGGTGCTGCGCAAGGACAGCAAGGAGCACAAGCACTTCCGCGCCCCCACCGTGCTGCCGATCATCGGGGCCCTGGCCTGCGCCTATCTGGTCGGACCCTGGACCGGCCGGGCCACCGAGCAGTACAAGATCGCCGGCGTGCTGCTCGGCATCGGCGTCGTCCTCTGGGCGCTCACCTGGGTGATCAACCGCGCCCTCTACAGCCGTCGCACCTACCTGAAGGACCCCGAAGCCCTCGAGGGTTCCGAGACCCACGACTGACTCCTCGTACGGCCAGCCCCCCGACTGACCCGCGTACGGGATCCCCCGCTCACCCCCCTGCCAAACCACAAGGTATACCTCGGAAACTCGCCATCTGGGGGCGATATTTCCTGGGTAAAGCGTGTAGTTGCGAGGTATACCTTGTGGTTTGCGGGACGGGTGGGACGTGGACGCCGGGGCGTGAGTGGGCGAGCGGGAGCGCGTACGGGGCGGGGCTGACCGTACGGGAGCGCGTACGGGCGGCCGGGGGCTGACCGTGCGGGAGCGCCTACCGGGCGGGCCCGGGCGACGCTGACCGTACGGGCTGGCCGATCTGGCCGGTCAGCGGCGCTTGACGGTGGCCTGGGGGACGGTGGCGGTGATCAGGGTGCCGTCGGGTCGACGCTCGCCGGTCTGGAACGCCAGCGGGGTGTCGATCCGGGGGCCCTGGTCGGCCAGGGGAACGCTGACCGGCGCGTCGGCGGTGACGGTGACCCGGTGACCGCGTACGGACAGCTCGGCACTGTCACCGTCGACCACGGTGAAGACGATCTGGTCCGGTGCCAGGTCGACCTTGACCCGGGAGCCGCGGAGCGTGACCTGGAAGCTGAGCCCGTCCCAGCTCTGCGGCAGCCGCGGGTCGAAGGTGGTGACGCCGTTGTAGTCGCGCATGCCACCGAAGCCGTAGACCAGGGCGTTCCACACCCCGCCGGTCGAGGCCACGTGCACCCCGTCGGTGGTGTTGCCGTGCAGGTCGGCCAGATCGACGAACAAAGCACTGTGGAAGTAGCGCAGGGCCAGGTCGCGGTAGCCCACCTCGGCGGCGATGATCGACTGCACCACCCCGGAGAGCGTCGAGTCGCCGGTGGTGATCGGGTCGTAGTACTCGAAGTCCGCCCGCTTCTGCTCCAGGCTGAAGTGGTCACCCTGCAGGAACAGGGCCAGCACCACGTCGGCCTGCTTCAGCACCTGGAAGCGGTAGATGACCAACGGGTGGTAGTTCAGCAGCAGCGGCCGCTTCTCGGCCGGCGTGTTCTTCAGGTCCCACACCTCACGGTCGAGGAAGTGGGAGTCCTGCGGGTTGATGCCGGTGACCTTGTCGAACGGGATCGCCATCGAGTCGGCCGCGGCGGCCCACTCACCGACCTCGTCGGGATCGACCTCGAGCCGCTCCACCACCAGCTGGTACGCCTGTGGCAGGTCCGCCTCCATCTGCCGCATCAGCTCGGCCGCCTTGGCCAGGTTGAACCGGGCCATCACGTTGGTGAAGAGGTTGTCGTTGACCACCGTGGTGTACTCGTCCGGCCCGGTCACCCCGTGGATGTGGAAGGTCCGGCCACCATCGCCGTTCTCGCGCCAGAAGCCGAGGTCGGCCCACATCCGGGCGGTCTCGACCAGGATGTCGACGCCCTCGCGGGTCATGAAGTCGTTGTCACCGCTGGCGGCGACGTACTTGCACAAGGCGTAGGAGATGTCGGCGTCGATGTGGTACTGCGCCGTGCCGGCGGCGTAGTAGGCCGAGGCCTCCTCGCCGTTGACCGTACGCCAGGGGAACAGCGCGCCACTCTGCGCGAGGTCCTGCGCGCGACGCCGGGCGGCGTCCAGCATGTTGTAGCGGAAGCGGAGCGCGCTGCGCGCCATCTTGGGCGAGGTGTAGGTCAGGAACGGCAGCACGTAGATCTCGGTGTCCCAGAAGTAGTGGCCGCCGTAGCCCGAACCGGTCACCCCCTTGGCCGGTACGCCGGACTGCTCGGCTCGCGCCGTGGCCTGGGCCACCTGGAACAAGTTCCAGCGGATGGCCTGCTGCAACGCCGGCTGGCCGTGCACGACCACGTCCGAACGGTCCCAGAACGCATCCAGCCAGCGCCGCTGGGCGGCGAACTCCGGCTCGATCCCGTGCATCGCCACCCGGTCCAGAGTGCGCCGGCAGCGGTCGACCAGCTCGCGCGACGGGACGCCGCGGGAGGTGTGGTACGACACGGCCTTGATCACCTTGATCGACTGGCCCGGCTTGGCCTCGACCCGGTAGACCATCTTGCCGGTGTCCTCGTCGGCGCTGGTGAACGTCCGGTAGGAGTTGTCGGTGACGATGTCGTGGTCGACCCCGACGGCCAGGGTCATCTTGGAGTTGGCGCAGCGGTAGCCCAGGATGATCCGGTTGTCCTGCCACCAGTGGCTCTGCGGCTCCAGCACCCGGTCCTCGAACACCTCGGCCTTGCGCGGGTCCACCCCGGACCCCATCGCCGCCGCGCGTACGTGGTACTCATCGCGGCCGTCTTGGCGGTTGAGGGTCTGCGAGGAGATCACCACCGGCGCTTCCTCGTCGAGCATGGTGACCTCGATGGTCATGATCGCCAGGTGCCGCTGGGTGAACGACACCATCCGGCTCGAGGAGACCTTGACCCGCTTGCCGGCCGGTGTGCACCAGATGATCTCCCGGCGCAGCACGCCGTCGCGAAAATCCAGCGACCGGTCGTAGAACTCCAGGTCGGCGACCGACAGCAGCATCGGCTCGTCGTCGACGTACAGCTTCATCGTCTTGTTGTCGGGCACGTTGACGATGGTCTGGCCCACCCGGGCGAAGCCGAACGCCTCCTCGGCGTGCCGGATCGGCCAGGTCTCGTGGAAACCGTTGATGAAGGTGCCGTGCGCGTGGGTCTCGCGACCCTCCTCCACGTTGCCCCGCATGCCCAGGTAGCCATTGCCCACCGCGAACAGCGTCTCGGCCACCCCGAGGTCGTCGGCGCTGTAGCGCGCCTCGGTCAGCTTCCACTCATCGATGGGGAAGCGGGACCGATCCATCGGGTCCTGCGCCTTGGCCGGATCGGTGAAGGTCCCTCTCACCGCTGCACCAGCTCGGCCAGATCGGTGACCACGACGTCAGCCCCCGCCTCGGTCAACCGGTCCGCGCCGACGCCGCGGTCCACCCCGACGACCAGCCCGAAGCCGCCGTCGCGACCGGCCTCGACCCCGGACAGGGCGTCCTCCAACACGATCGTGCGCTCGACCGGGGCGGACAGCAGCTCAGCGCCGTAGACGTAGGTGGCTCCGGACGGCTTCCCGGCCAGACCCTTGGCCGCGGCCACCTCGCCGTCGACGACGACCTCGAACCGCTCGGCCAGGCCCGCCGCTTCAAGCACCGCCGGCGCGTTCCGGGAGGACGAGACGACGGCCATCTTGGTGCCCCGCTCGGCCAGGAAGTCCAGCAGCTCGACCGAGCCGGGATAGGCGGTCACGCCCTCGTCGCGGAGCACGGCGGAGAAGAACTCGTTCTTCCGGTTGCCCAGCCCGCAGACCGTCTCGGTCTTGGCGGTGTCGCTCGGCTCGCCGTCGGCCAGCTCGATGCCGCGCGACGCCAGGAACGAGCGGACACCGTCGTAGCGCGGCTTGCCGTCGATGTAGTCGAAGTAGTCGCTCTCCTGATAGGGCTCCCCCACCCCCCGCTTGGTCAAGAAGTCGATGAACATCTGCTGCCAGGCCCGCATGTGCACGTCAGCCGTGGGGGTCAGCACCCCGTCCAGATCGAACAGCACGGCGTCGTAGTCATCCCAGGAGAAGGAGGCGTCCCAATTCACATCGAGAAGCGTAGGGCTAATCCCGTCTGACGAAAAAACCTACATCGGCGCTCGTTCGCCCACCGCATAAAGTGAGCCCAAAGGGGCCCGCCACGCGTAGGGTCGCGAACGTGGACAGCCCCTTTGAATCCGACCCGATCCTGGTCGAGGTCGTGCGCAACGGCTTCGTCGAAAGCGTCCATCACGGGCGGGTGGCGGTCACCAATCCCGACGGCAGCCTCGCTGCGTCAGTGGGGGCCGAGTTCGCCCCGATGTATCCCCGGAGTGCCGCCAAACCGTTGCAGGCGGTCGGTCTGCTGCGCGCCGGACTCGACCTCGACGGTGACCTGCTCGCCCTGGTCTGCGCCTCCCATTCCGGTGAGCAGATCCACCTCGACGGCGTACGACGCATCCTCGCCGGTGCTGGGCTGGACGAGTCGGCGCTGCAGACGCCGCCGGACTGGCCGTTCGACCCGACCGAGCGGGAGCGGGCGATCCGGCTCGGCACGCCGAAGGCCCCGATCGCCATGAACTGCTCGGGCAAGCACGCCGGCATGATCGCCACCACGGTGCACAACGGCCACGACGTCGCCACCTATCGCGACCCCGACCACCCCACCCAGCTGGCCGTCCTGCAGACCATCGACGACCTCGCCCACGAGCAGGCGACCAACCTGGCCACCGACGGCTGTGGCGCGCCGTTGTTCGCCCTCTCCCTCTACGGGTTGGCCCGGGCGTTCGGTCGGCTCGCGGCCGCGACGGAGGGGCACGAGCACCGGGTGGCCGAGGCCGTACGCCAGCACCCCGAGTTCGTCTCCGGCACCCGCCGCGACGAGCTGGAGCTGCACCGCGCGGTGCCCGGTCTGATCGGCAAGGCCGGCGCGGAGGCGGTCTACGCCGTGGGGCTGCCCGACGGCCGGGGCATCGCGATCAAGATCGACGACGGCACCGACCGCGCCCGGGCCGTGGCCATGGCCGGGCTGCTGCTGCAGCTCGGGTTCGACGGCGAGACGCTGCACACCCAGGCGAGCGCACCGGTGCTGGGCCACGGCGTACGGGTGGGCGAGATCCGGCCCGCCGCCGGGGTCTTCTCGAAATTCCGGTAAACCGACCACCGCTGAGGTGGTCGGTCTACCGATCTTTGGTCAGAGGCGCGGGCGGACGTGCAGCCCGATCTCCGGGTCGACCAGGACTTCCTGGTTGGCGGCGATGCCGTCGACCACCAAGGTCGCCTCGGCCGGCACGTTGCGCTTGACCAGGCCCAGGGCGACCGGCCCGAGCTCGTAGTGACGGGCGGAACCTCCGACGAACCCGACCGCGCGACCGTCGAGCTCGAGCGCTGACCCCACGGCCGGCAACGCCTCGGCGCTGCCGTCCAGGTGGAGCCGGACCAGCCGCCGGGGTGGACGACCCAGGGTGTGCACCCGGGCGACCGTCTCCTGCCCCCGGTAGCAGCCCTTCTCCAGGTGGACGGCCACCCCCAGCAGGCCGAGCTCGTTGGGGATGGTCCGGTGGTCGCTGTCCAGGCCGACCCGGGGGACGCCGTGCGCGATCCGCCGCGCCTCGTACGCCCAGGTGCCGGCCGTCGCCCCGTCGGCCATCATCGCGGCGAGCTGGTCGCGGGGCAGGAAGGTCTCGTGGCCGCCGAGTGAGTCCTCGGCCGCCCGGCTGAGGCCCTCACCGGCCGTCCCCGGTGCCCAGACCACGGCGTAGTCGTCGCTGCGGTCGGCGACCTCGACCCGCATCATGAAGCGCATCCGGTCCAGCCACGCGGCCGCGGCACCCGCTGCCCCGGGCTCGGTGTGGGCCCAGAACGTCTCGCCGTCGTCGACGCCGTAGAGCGCGTGCTCGATGTGACCTTGGGGCGACAGGACCAGCGTGGTCACCCCGCGGCCCGGGGTCAGCCCCTCGAGGAACTGGGTGCTCAGCGAGTGCAGCCAGGTCAGCCGGTCGGGTCCGCTGATGGTGAGCACGCCACGGTGGGACAGGTCGACGCGGCCGCTGCCCTGCTCGAGCAGGCGTTGCTCGCGCATCGGGTCGCCGTAGTGCCAGGGCACCCCGGAGTCGATGCCGGAGTCACTCACGATTGCGGTCATAGTCTTGTCAGCGTCGCCCAGCCCGCAATTCTTCCCTCACGCCCGTTGCAACCTGGCCCACAGGTGGTTCTGCAGCGGATGCCCCTGCGCCGCCTTGTCGAAGGTCCACAGCAGATCGCCCTCCACGTTGCCGTAGAGCCGCTGTCCGGCGGTGTACTCGGTGGCTGAAGAGGTGCGGACCACCGCGTCGGTGCTGAGCTCGATCTTGGCCCCGGTGATCTGGCCGTACCAGACCTCGGCGTAGCCCTCGGGGTGACACAGCACCAGCTCCAACGTGCCGTCCCCCAGCGGGCGCCAGAACCCGGTCTCCATCGAGAGCGGCCGGACGGCCACCCCCTCGGCGTCGACCTCGAAGGTCTGCGACAGATAGTGCAGGTAGCGTCCGCCGTTGTGCGCGAAGTCGATCTGCTGACCGAACTCGAAGTCCTCGGTGCCGGGGTAGGCGCCCTTGCCGGTGCCTTCCCAGCGCCCGATCATCCAGGCGATCGGCATCAGGGCCGGGTCGAGTCCAGCGGGAATGTCGAATGGCATCGGGTCAGGGCCTCCGGTGGGATGAACGGATCAACAGCATCACGAGGCCGACGACCAGCGCGATGCCGGCGATGGCGAAGCCGGCGATCAGCAGCAGGGTGAAGATCTCGGCCACGGACACGGCTGGCAGTCTAGTCAGCCGACTCCGCTCGCCGTAGGTCATGCTCCATCCGTACGCAGGCCGCGACGTAGGTCTGGCCGCCGGCTACTGGCCAGGTGTCCAGGGCGGGCCCGACCTCGGCGTACCCCAGCCGCTGGTAGAGCCGGGCGGCGCGCGGATTGTCCAGCTCGACGGTCAACCGGGCCCGGGTCCGGCCGCGGCTGAGGATCCTGCGTTCCAGGGCCGAGACCAGCCGGGACCCGACGCCGAGACCCTGGAAGCGCTCGTGCACGGCCAGCATCCACAGCACGCCCACCTCGCCCACCGGCCGGAAGTCGACCCCGCCGAGCGCGACCAGCCGGCCGTTGTCCAGCGCGCCGACCAGCAGCACCACCTCGTCGGCGTACGCGGCGGCGAGCGCGTCGGCCACCACCCGGAGGTGCTCGGTGCCGCCCGACCAGTCCAGGTCGCTCAGGTCGGTGGCCTCGAGATCACGGAACCTCAGCCGCAGCTTCATGGCCCACCACCCTGCCAGGCCGGGCGCTCGCCGGGTACTACGGTGGTCCGGTGACGCGCCGCTACATCATCATCGGGGCCGGCGCGATCGGTGGCGCGGTCGGTGGCCGGCTGGCCCTGGCCGGCCTGGACACCGTGCTGGTCGCCCGCGGGGACCACCTTCAGGCCATGCAACGCTCAGGGCTCCGGCTCCGCACCCCGGACGAGGACGTCACCGTGCCGGTCCGGGCCGTGGGAGGACCCGACGAGATCGAGCTGCGGGCCGCCGATGTTCTGGTCCTCTCGACCAAGACCCAGCAGGCCGACGACGCGCTCCGCACCTGGGCCGATGCTCCGGTGGCCGACGACGAGCGGCCGGGGGGCACGGCCGGCGAGCGGCTGCCCGTCCTGACCGCGTTGAACGGGGTGGCGAGCGAAGCCATGGCCCAGCGCTACTTCCGCCGGGTCTTCGGGGTCTGCGTCTGGATGCCGGCGGTCCACCTGGTCCCCGGCGAGGTGATCATCCGGAGCACCCCGCGCTCGGGGATGCTGCACCTCGGCCGGGTGCCGGCCCGCCCGGACGCCGAGGACCGGCAGCTGCTGTCCGAGATCGCGGCCGACTGGACCGCCGCCAACTTCACCGTGCCGCTGCCCGCGGACGTGATGCCGTGGAAGTACCGCAAGCTGATCAGCAACATCGGCAACGTCTTCCAGGCCCTGGTCAGCCGCAACGGCGACTGGCGTCCGCTGGCCGCGCAGGCCGAGGCCGAGGCCCGGCAGGTGCTGGATGCGGCCGGAATCGCCTACACCGGCGACGAGGAGGAGGCCGAGGCTCGGGCGGCGGGGTTCACCATGAAGCCGGTCCCGGGGGTCACCGAGAACCCGGGCGGATCCACCTGGCAGTCCCTGGTGCGGGGCACCGGGAACGTCGAGACCGACTACCTCAACGGAGAGATCGCCTATCTCGCCCACCGCACCGGCGGCGAGGCGCCGATCAACGCGACGCTGGCCACCTTGGCCCGACAGGCCGCCGCCGAGCGTCGGCAGCCCGGTGACCTGAGCGCCGAGGAGCTCGCCCGGCTGCTCGGGATCGACTCCTAGCGCCCCGACTAGTAGATGAGGGCCTGGACGCGGTCGGTCAGCGCCATCTCCACGAAGCTCGCCGCGCCGGCGATCGTCGCCGACTCGACCAGGTCGTCGGGTCCGAGATCGCGCCGGGCGGCGCACTGGCTGCAGACGATGATCTGCCCGTCGGCCCGGACGGTCTCGACGAGGTCGGCGACCGGGGTCGCGTGCGGCAGCCCCAGGTCGGGTTGCCGATCCCGTACGCCGAACCACACCGCCTCGCCGGTCAGCCACACCGTGACCGGAGCACCAGCGGCCAGCCCCATCGCCGCCACCGTCCAGGCCTGGTTGGCGCGCTCAGCGGCCTCGGCTCCGCAGGTGATCTTGACGACCAGTGGTCGAGGGGTGCCGTCGGTGGACATGGACCCGATTGTGTCAGAGGCTGACCCGGTGGAGGATCCGACAGCATGACGGTCGAACGGTTCGGCGGGCAGGCGCCCTGGGAGTCCCGCTACGGCTACTGCCGGGTCGTCATCGCCGGCGGCTGGGCGTTGACCGCGGGCACGACGGCCACCGGCCCGGACGGCGTGCTGCACCCGGGCCGGCCCTACGACCAGGCCCGAGCCGCGTTCGACCTGGCCCTGGGCGCCCTCGAGGCCGTCGGCGTCCGACGCGATCAGGTGGTCCGGACGCGGATGTACGTCACCGACATCGCCGACCAGGCCGAGATCGGCCGCGCCCACCAAGAGCTGTTCGCCGACGCGCCGCCGGTGTCGACCATGGTCCAGGTCGGCGCCCTGGCCGATCCCGACCACCTGGTCGAGGTCGAGGTCGAGGCGTACGTCGGGTCCTGACGACCTGGCCCAGGAAGGAAGACGTCATGCGGTTGGTCCTGCAACGGGTCTCCTCAGCGAAGGTCGAGGTAGCCGGCGAGGTGGTCGGCGCCATCGACCGGCCGGGGCTGGTCGTCCTGGTCGGGGTGACCCACGACGACAACCCGCAGCTGGTCGCCCGGTTGGCCGAGAAGGTGTGGACGCTGCGTGTGCTCGACGGCGAGCGGTCCTGCGAGCAGGAGCACGCACCGCTTCTGGTGGTCAGCCAGTTCACGCTCTACGCCGACACCCGCAAAGGGCGGCGCCCGTCCTGGAGCGCAGCGGCGCCCCGACCGGTGAGCGAGCCGTTGGTGGAGGCCTTCGTCGCGTCGCTCCGGCTGCTCGGCGCCGAGGTGGCGACGGGCGTGTTCGGCGCGGACATGCAGGTGTCCCTGACCAACGACGGTCCGGTCACCCTGATCTTGGACTCGGCGAGCTAGCCGGCGAAGGTGACGTCGGAGATCAGCATCGCGTTCCGGGTCGACTGGGTCGTACCGGGCACCGTCGTGGTGTCGATGGTCAGCCTGACCTGGGTGGTCGACTGAGCAGGGATGGTCATCGACTGGGTGAGCTCGTTGCCGTCGACCAGGGTCTGGTCCACCGCCGTGCCGTCAGGAAACGTCCAGGTGACCTGGGTGACCCGCCGGTACTCCGGATAGCGGTGTGCTCCGCTGGTCGGGTCCACCTTCGCGTAGCCGTTGATCAGCCCGACCTCGGAGATCGTGGTGCCCGCCGCGAAGGTGAAGGTGACACTCTGGCCGACGCCATCCCCGGCGCAGCGCCAGGCGGTGTCGGGACGGCCGTCGTAGAGGTTGCCGGGCTCGTAGCTGACCGGTCGACCGGCGTCGTCGGTAGCCGCCGGAGCCTGACAGCTCGCCGCCGCTGCAGTGGGCACGAGGACCGCCAGCGGTAGGTCGGACGCGCTGACCGGGCTGTTGGGGGCCGACGAGGACGGGGTGCCACCGAAGCGCTCCGGCTGCTGCCGGGACAGGCCGACACCGACGGCGACGCCGGCCAACCCGCAGATCACCAGGACGACCAGGGCGATCACCAGGCCGCGACGGACCCGAGAGCGTTGACCAGGCGCCCCGCTGGGTGGCGGAGCGGCGGGGGACGTCGAGCTGGGCCGGGCCACGATCGCCGGCCCTGCCACCTCCGGCTCGGCCGCATCCGGCCCGGCGTCAGCCGACTCCGGCTCGGCGCGGTAGAGCCAGCCGAAACCCTCCTGAGCGCCGTCCGGTCGGGACAGGTGCTGCTCGAAGTGCCGTGGGGTCGGCCGGGACGGCGGCTCAGGATCACCCGGTGCGGCGCGATAGAGCGACTCGTACGGGTGCGGCCGCCCGGGGTCGGTGTTGGGATCGACGCCTGGCGACCTGCCCCGACGATGCGGGGAACTGGGGTCGTCCGGGGGAACAGGCATGACGTGGTGACTCTAGCGCGAGACCGCCGTCAGCCTCGGGCTGCGCCGGTCGACCGAGCCCGAGCAGGATGCTGCTCGGGACCGGTCGACTCAGCTCACGCGGCGTCGAGCTCGACGTCGATCTCGGACACGGTGCCGCGGGCGGCGACCACCGCCCGGTCGACCTTGGCCCCGGGCGCGAGCGTCCGCAGGGTCCAGTTCCCGTCACCGGCGAAGAACCGGAAGTGCCCGGTTGCCGAGGTGGGCACCTCGGCGGTGAACTCACCGGTCGAGTCGAGCAGCCGGACGTACGCGCCGGAGACGGGCACGCCGCCCCGCAGGACGCGGCCCTGGATGACGGCTTCCTTGGTGACGTCGATGCCCTCGACGCTCAAGCCGCCCTTGGTGGCTCCGCACATGGTGTTCTCCTCGAGATGGTGTTGGGTAGGGCGGTCAGGCCGTGCCGGGCTCGTCGCCCACGGCCACCGGGACGCCGACCAGCGAGCCGTACTCGGTCCACGAGCCGTCGTAGTTCTTGACGCTCTTCTGGCCGAGCAGCTCCTGGAGGACGAACCAGGTGTGCGAGCTGCGCTCACCGATCCGGCACAAGGCGATGATCTCGCCGTCCCAGTTCACGCCGGCTTCGGTGTAGATCTTCTTCAGCTCGTCGTCGGACTTGAAGGTGCCGTCGTCGTTCGCTGCCTTGCTCCAGGGCACGTTCACCGAGGTGGGGACGTGACCGCCGCGCTGGGACTGCTCCTGCGGCAGGTGCGCCGGGGCCAGCAGACGGCCGGCGTACTCGTCCGGGCTGCGGACGTCGACCAGGCTCTTCTGACCGATGGCCGCGATGACCTCGTCGCGGAACGCGCGGATCGACAGGTCCTGATCCTTGGCCTGGTAGCTGGTGGCCGGACGGGTGACTGTCTCGGTGCTCAGCTCACGAGCGTCCAGCTCCCACTTCTTGCGACCACCGTCGAGCAGCAGGGCCTTCTCGTGCCCGTAGAGCTTGAAGTACCAGTAGGCGTACGCGGCGAACCAGTTGTTGTTGCCCCCGTAGAGCACGACGGTGTCGTCGTTGCCCACGCCCTTCTCGGACAGCAGCTTCTCGAACTGCTCCTTGTTCACGAAGTCGCGCCGGATGGGGTCCTGGAGATCCTTCTTCCAGTCCAGCTTGATCGCCCCGGCGATGTGGCCGCCGTCGTACGCCGTGGTGTCCTCGTCGACCTCGACCAGAACGACGTGCTCATCGGTGCCGTGCTCGGCGACCCAGTCGGCGTCGACCAGTACTTCCTGCCTGCTCATCTTCTGACTTCTCCTGTTGGGTTGAGTTGCGGCTCACCGATCGCGAGCCTGCTGCGTACGCGAGAACCGCGCGTGCGGGGAGGTGGTAGGACGGGGACAGTCGGGTCGGCCGGTCGGCCGGACGCGAGGCGGACAAGTCCTACATTCGAGGGGACGGACACAACGACGACCGCATTCGGCCGTGGTCCACGGCGCGGCGGCGGGTGAGCGGGCTGGCCCACACCTTCGTTGTGTTCACCGGGCAAGGTTAAACGGGGCCCGTCCGGCACCCCAACCCTCGGTCTCAATTGGCAAGACCCGTGTCCGCATTTCGGACAGCCGGCCGGCTGATGTTCACCTGAAGTTCGTGAGATTGACCACAATGATCAGTCATATGAGGGCAGAATTTCGGCGCTCCGCCGGCGAACGGCGGCAGGATCTCGACCTCGGTCGGGCCGGTCAGCGGTCGTTCGAGGTCGGCCGGATGCGCGGTCGCGCCGTCGACCAGCACCGTGGATGCCCTGATCACACGGTCAAAACGACCGTCGGCGCGGCGGCTCCGGGCGATCTGCAGCGCCTCGGCCACCGTCTCCGCCTCGACGCGCTCCTCGGCCATCCCGGCGGCCGCCTTGGCTCCCGCCCAGTAATGAAGTGACACCGACACCATTGCAGTAGTCTCAGCCATGCAGAGGACCCGTCACGCAGGGGTCCCGATGCATCAACGTCGAATCCGAAGAACCCCCAATGTGAGGACACCGAGATGGCGACTTTGCTGCTGCTCACCAACGATATGCATGCGTCATCGGAGATCCTCCCGGCGCTGGAGCTGTTGCCCCACCACATCAAGATCGCCCAGGCCGAAGCCACGGCGCTGCTCGATGCGCCGTCGGCCGACGTCATCTTGCTCGATGCCCGCCGCGACCTGGTCGGCGCCCGGTCGCTGTGCCGGCTGATCGAGACCACCGGCAAGGAGTCGCCGCTGCTGGTCATCGTCAGCGAGGGCGGCCTGGCCGCGCTGTCCTCAGACTGGGGCTTCGACGACCTGCTGCTCGCCTCGGCCGGCCCCGCCGAGGTCGACGTCCGGCTCCGGCTGGCCATGACCCCCTCGGTCTCCACCGGGGTCGACCCGCTGATCCAGACCGGCAACATCATCATCGACGAGGCCGGCTACAGCGCCAAGCTCAACGGCACCCAGCTGGACCTGACCTACACCGAGTTCGAGCTGTTGAAGTACCTGGCCCAGCACCCCGGCCGGGTGTTCAGCCGCCAGCAGCTGCTGAGCGACGTCTGGGGCTACGACTACTACGGCGGCACCCGTACGGTCGACGTGCACGTCCGTCGGCTACGGGCCAAGCTCGGCCCCGAGTACGAGTCGGTCATCGGCACCGTGCGCAACGTCGGCTACCGCTTCGTCGCGCCGGCGGACGACTCCGCCCGGATCAGCTGAGCCCCTACGCCGCTGGTCAGCTGCCGTCGTCCTCGCGGCGCTGAGACCGCTCGATCAGCCGGCGCATGTGCGCCGGGATGGTCCCCGGCGGACCGCTGGGCCGCAGGTACTGGATGCCGGCCAGGACCTGGGCGACGAAAACGAACAACAGGCCGAGACCGAGCAGCAGGGCCGAGGTCGCCGACCAACCCGCGCCCGCACTGCCCGCCATGGCTCCGAGGAGCACCAGCACCACGACCGGGTACGAGGTCAGGTGGGTGATCCAGGACAGCCGGGCCTCGCCGTGCAGGTCCTGGACCCGCTGCCCGCGCCAGGAGGCCATCGCGCGGCGCCAGACCGCCACCTGGATGACACAGCCGGCCAGCACAGCGACCGAAGCCACCAGGGCGAGCACGGCCCAGCCGATGCCGGTCGGCTCGGTGTCGGAGAACGAGGGGAACCGGATCACCGCGATGGTGGCGCAGACCACCGCCAGCAGGGCCGAGACGGCGCCGATCTGGGTCATCCGCAGGTGCGGCGCCATCCGGGCCGCGACCGCCGGCTGCTCGGTCGCCCCGTACGCGCCGATCTCCTCGGGCTGATAGTCGGCATCGAGCATGACGTGGATTCCTTCGCTGAGGGCGGTCTGGCGGTGCCGGTGCGGAACCGGCCCATGGCTGCCCGCCAGCATAGATCCCCTAGCGTTGCCCCCATGGTGCACGGCGGAACGATCTCCAGCTCGACGAGCCTGGCCGAGGGCGAGATCGATGCCGTTCTCGAGCTCGCCCGACGGGCCGAGGCGGCTGACGGCGCCGCGCCGCTCAACGAGGCGGCGCATCTTGAACCTGCGTCACACCCACCCCGGCGTCACCCACCAGCTGGCGACCGAGAGCGGCCGCCTGGTCGGCTACGCCCAGCTGGACAGCGGCACCGAGGCCGGCACCGGGCAGCTGGTCGTCGACCCCGACCACCGCAGGCTGGGCATCGGCACCCAGCTGGTGCACCACCTGATCCTGGCGGCCACCGCCCCGCTGCAGATCTGGGCCGTGGGGAACTCCGCCGCAGCCCAAGCGTTGGCCGCCCGGACCGAGCTGCTGATCGGGCGCGAGCTGTTGATCATGCGGCGGGCGCTGGACGGCGGCTGGCCGCGCCGAGAGGTTCCTGCCGACCTGGAGGTCAGGACCTTCGAGGTCGGTCGAGACGAGCCCGACTGGCTGGCCCTGAACGCCCGGGCGTTCCGCCACCATCCCGAGCAGGGCCAGATCACCCGGAGCGACCTCGAGGAACGGTTCGCCGAGCCGTGGTTCGACCCGGCCGGGTTCTTCGTCGCCGTCCGGGGCGGGTCGATGGTCGGATTCCACTGGACCAAGCAGCACCCCGACCAGCTGGGCGAGGTCTACGTGCTCGGGGTCGACCCCGACGCCGGCGGGGCCGGGCTGGGAAAGATCTTGCTCGACCACGGCCTGCGCCACCTCCAGGAGCAGCGAAACACCTCGGTCATCCTCTATGTGGAGGCCGATCACGAGCGCGCTGTCGGCCTCTATCAGGCCTATGGATTCGAGATCGCCAGCCGTGATGTGATGTATGCGCAGCGCTCGGCAGCACCGGCGGCGGACTGACCGCCGGGCTGGATCGATTGCACCACCACCTTCGCCAGAAAGCAGGAGTTCGTACATGGACGCAGTCGAGGTGCCAACGGCCACCCGCGCCAGCGCGGGCGGGTCCACGGACGCTGAGGACTCCCGTCCCGCGGACCTGCCGGCGGACCGCTACGCCGATCGGGAGCTGTCCTGGCTCGCCTTCAACAACCGGGTGCTGGACCTGGCCAAGGACAAGGTCCGGGTCCCGTTGCTCGAGCGGGCCAAGTTCTTGGCCATCTTCGCGTCGAACCTGGACGAGTTCTACATGGTCCGGGTGGCCGGCCTGAAGCGGCGCATCGCCGCCGGGGTGGCCGTGCCGGGCGTCAGCGGCAAGATGCCGCGGGACGTGCACTCCGCCATCCTGGCCCGTACGCGGGAGCTGATGGCCGACCAGGCGCGGGTCTTCCAGGACGAGATCCGCCCGGAGCTCGCCGCGGAAGGCATCGAGATCCTCCGCTGGGAGGAGCTGACCCCGGCCGAGACCGACCGGATGGACGAGCTGTTCACCGACCGGATCTTCCCGGTGCTGACCCCGCTGGCCGTCGACCCGTCCCACCCGTTCCCCTACATCTCGGGCTTGTCGATCAATCTCGCCGTCCTGGTCAAGAACCCCGAGACCGGCGTACGCCAGTTCGCCCGGGTCAAGGTGCCTTCGGTGTTGTCGCGGTTCATCCCGCTGTCGGAGGGACGCTTCGTCTCGCTCGAGGACGTGATCGCGACCCATCTCGACCAGCTCTTCAGCGGCATGCAGGTGGTCCAGCACCACACCTTCCGGGTCACCCGCAACGAAGACGTCGAGGTCGAGGAGGACGACGCCGAGAACCTGCTGCTGGCTCTGGAGAAGGAGCTGCTGCGTCGCAAGGTCGGCCGGCCACCGGTGCGGTTGGAGGTCGAGGACGACATCGACCCCAAGATGTTGGAGCTGCTGATCAGCGAGCTGGACATCACCGAGCGCGAGGTGTTCCTGGTCCCCGGGCCGCTGGACCTGCGCGGTCTGTTCTCGCTGGCCGACCTCGACCGGGCCGAGCTGAAATACCCGGCGTTCCTCCCCTCGACCCACCCGCACCTGGCCGAGGTCGAGACCGCGAAGCCCGCCGACATGTTCGCCGCGCTCAAGCAGCGCGACGTGCTGCTGCACCACCCGTACGACTCGTTCGCCACCAGCGTGCAGCGGTTCATCGAGCAGGCTGCCGACGACCCGCAGGTGCTGGCGATCAAGCAGACGCTCTACCGCACCTCGGGTGACTCACCGATCATCGACGCGCTGATCGAAGCCGCCGAAGCGGGCAAGCAGGTGCTGGCCCTGGTCGAGATCAAGGCCCGGTTCGACGAGCAGGCCAACATCGCCTGGGCCCGACGGCTGGAACGGCACGGCTGTCACGTGGTCTACGGCCTGCTCGGGCTGAAGACGCACTGCAAGCTGTCGATGGTCGTCCGCGACGAGCCGGACGGCCTGCGTCGCTATGCCCACATCGGCACCGGCAACTACAACCCGAAGACGGCCCGGCTGTACGAGGACATGGGGCTGTTGACCGCCAACCCGATCATCACCGAGGACGTCGGCCGGCTGTTCAACCACCTGTCCGGCATGTCGCAGGAGACGCAGTACCGCCGGCTGCTGGTCGCACCGCACGGCATCCGCACCGGCCTGATCGACCGCATCAACAACGAGATCGCCAACCACGAGGACGGCCGCCCCGCCGGCATCAAGATCAAGGTGAACTCGCTGGTCGACGAGGAGATCTCCGACGCGCTCTACCGCGCGTCGCAGGCCGGTGTCCCGGTCGACTTGTGGGTGCGCGGCATCTGCACCATCCGCCCCGGCGTCCCCGGGCTCAGCGAGAACATCCGGGTCCGCAGCATCTTGGGGCGGTTCCTCGAGCACAGCCGGCTCTTCTGGTTCGCCAACAATGGTTCACCGTCGGTGGGCATCGGGTCGGCCGACCTGATGCACCGCAACCTGGACCGTCGCGTCGAGGTGGTCGGCTCGATCACCAACCCGGCCCACATCGCCGAGATCAGCGGCTTGTTCGACATCGCGTTCGCCAAGGGGACGGCGTCGTGGAAGCTGCAGCCCGACGGCACCTGGATCGCCTACACCGTGGACGCCGAGGGCCAGCCGCTGCTGGACATGCAGGAGTTCCTGATCAACACCAAGAGCCGTCGCCGGACCAGCGCGAAGTAGTCCGATGCCCTCGCTGACCGCCACCCGGCCACGACCGCCGGATGGCTCGACCCGCAAGCCGGTCCTGGCCGGTGGGTCGATCGTGACGCGGGACCACCCGGTCCGCGGGCTGGAGGTCGCGCTGATCCACCGTCAGCGTTACAACGACTGGTCGCTGCCCAAGGGCAAGCTGGAGGCCGGTGAGTCACTGCCGGCCTGCGCCGTACGCGAGGTGCTGGAGGAGACCGGCGTGACCATCCGGCTCGGCGTCCCGCTGGACACGATCGTCTACGAGGCCGGCAAAGCCGGTCCGAAGAAGGTCGCCTACTGGGGCGGCACCATGCTCAGCAGCGTCGAGCGACCGCCGGACGACGAGGTCGACCAGGTGTCCTGGCTGCCGATCCGGGCGGCCATGGCCCGGCTGACCTACGCCCACGACCACTTCCTGGTCACCCAGTTCCTGCAGCAGCCGCCGACGACGCCGCTGATGATCGTCCGCCACGCCAAGGCGATGGACCGCAAGGACTGGTCGCGCAAGGACACGGCCCGGCCGATCAACGCCCGCGGCCGGCGGCAGTCGCGGTTGTTGGTGCCGATGCTGGCCGCGTACGGGATGTCCCGGCTGGTCAGCTCCACGGCCTCTCGGTGTCAGGCCACCCTGCTGCCCTACGCCCAGGAGCACAAGGTCTCGATCGACTCGTTCGGTCAGCTCACCGAAGAGCTCGGCGCCGACGATGCCAAGGGAGTCGGCCGCCTGGTGCAGAAGATCCGCAGCCAGGCGCTCAGCGCCGACCAGCCGACCGCGATCTGCGTCCACCGGCCGGTGCTGCCGCACATCCTGGCCGCCCTCGACATCCCGCCGATGACCCTGGTGACCGGGGAGTTCCTGGTCGCCCACCTCACCGCCGACGGTGAGGTGCACGCGTTGGAGCGGCACCGACCGCAGGCCTGAGGCTCAACCGCTGTTCTTGCTCCGGTCCTCCAGCCGTCACCCGGACAACCCGATCAGTTCACCGTCGACCGTTTCGATGGGGCTGTCTCCGCAGGGTGCGGAGCTCATCGAAATGGGGTCTGATGAAGGCTTTACCTCTCACGTCGAGTGCCCGCACGGTGGTGGCGGTGGTGGCGGCCGGTGGACTGATGTTCTCGGCCGGGCTGGCGTTCGCCGGCGGCGCGAAGGACCTGAGCGTCCATGGCGGGGCCACCCGCAACTCGGGTGACCAGTCGGCCAAGGTCAAGCGGGCGATCGACACGGGTCGCGCGCAGAACGTCATCCTGCTCATCGGCGACGGCATGGGCGACTCCGAGATCACCTCGGCCCGGAACTACCAGTACGGCGCCGGCGGTCGCTTCCCCGGCATCGACGCGCTCCCGCTGACCGGGCAGTACACGACCTACTCCCTGACCAAGGACGGCAAACCCGACTACGTGCCGGACTCAGCGGCCACGGGCAGCGCCTGGGCGACCGGGACCAAGACCTACGACAACGCGGTCTCGGTGGACATCACCGGCAAGCCGCAGGCCACGCTGCTCGAGCTGGCCAAGGCCAAGGGCCTCAAGACCGGCGACGTGACCACCTCCGAGCTGCAGGACGCCACCCCGGCCGTACAGGTCTCCCACATCTCGGCGCGCTCCTGCTACGGGCCGGTGGCGACGGCCAAGACCTGCCCGGAGGCCTCACTGGCCAACGGTGGTCTGGGTTCGATCACCGAGCAGCTGATCGACACCCGGCCCGACGTCACGTTGGGCGGCGGCGCCGCCACCTTCGCCGAGACGGCCGACTTCGGCCGCTACCGGGGTCAGACCCTGCTCGACCAGGCCAAGGCCCGCGGCTACCAGGTCGTCACCGACAAGGCCGGGCTGGCCGGAGTCAGCCGTGCCAACCAGCGCAAGCCCGTGCTCGGGCTGTTCGCCCCGGGCAACCTGCCGGTCCGCTGGAGCGGGCCGGAGGCCACCGCCACGGGCGGAGCTCAGCCCGCGGCCCGGTGCACCGACAACCCGGAGCGCCCGGCCTCGCAGCCGAAGCTGGCCGACATGACGTCCAAGGCCATCGAGCTGTTGGACACGGGCAGCCGGGGCTTCTTCCTCCAGGTCGAGGGGGCCAGCATCGACAAGCAGGACCATGCGGCCAACGCGTGCGGCCAGATCGGAGAGGCGGTCGACCTCGACGAGGCCGTCCAGGCGGCTCTGGCCTTCGCCAAGGAGGACGGCAACACGTCGGTCTTCGTCACTGCTGACCACGCCCACACCAGCCAGATCATCGAAGCCGGGAGCGTCACCCCGGGGCTGACGGTCAACCTGGCGACCAACGAGGGCAGCCCGATGACGATCAACTACGCCACCGCGGGGGCCGGCAAGTCCCAGCAGCACACCGGCACCCAGCTGCGAATCGCCGGCTACGGGCCGCAGGCGGCGAACATCGTCGGGCTGACCGACCAGACCGACCTGCACTTCACGATCGCCGCGGCGCTGAAGCTCAAGACCGGAGCCAAGCCCCGCAGCTAGCGGCCGGGTTCACGACCACCCGTCGGAGGCCTCCGGGTGCGGGACAGCCTTGCTGTTTCGTACCTGGAGGCCTTCGGGCCGATAGCGGGCCGTTTCCGCGACAGTGACGGGAAACGGCCCCCGTACGCCGCCTCTGCGGGTCGTCTCCGGGATGGTGACGGCAAACGGCCCCCCGTACGCGACGTCTACCCGGAGCCGGTCTCGTCGGTCAGGTGGTCGAAGTCGCCCCGGACCCAGCCGATGTAGCGGTCGGCCGAGCGTTGCACCCAGTCGGCGGCATCGGCCATGACCCGGCCGCCGAAGTTGTCGTAGAGCCGGTCGAACCCGAGGCCGACCACGCGCTCGGCGATCCGGCCGACCACTGCGGCCGACAGCGGGATCTTGTTCGGATAGCTGCGCATGAAGCTCACCCAGTGCTCGTCCGGCGTACCGGCCACGGTGTCCCCGCTGAGCAGCACCCCCCGGCCGTCTCGACCCGGAAACCGAGCGACCGCGCTGCCGACGAAGTGACCGCCGATGCGGTGCAGGGTGATGCCCGGCAGCACCTCGACGGTGTCCGACCAGCCCCGGATCAGCCGGTCCTCGCGCTGCACCCACTGACGGTCGGCGGCTTGGACATAGACCGGCACGTCGCCGAACCGACGTCCCCACTCGACCTGGGCACCGAACATGTGCGGGTGGCTCGAGGCGACTGCCGCCACCCCGCCCAGCTCGGTGACTGCCACCACCAGACCGTCGTCGAGGTAGCCGGTCGGGTCCCACAACAGGTTGCCGGCCTCGCTCTGCACCAGCAGGGCCCGCTGGCCGATGCCGACCGATGGTTCGATGCTGATGCCGAAGACCCCGGGCTCGACCTCCTGGACCCGGCCCTGGTGGCCCTCGGCGACCAGGTCCGTCAGCGTGGTCCACCGCTGTCCGGTCGGACGGACGTACTGCCGGTCGTCGGAGCAGATGGGGCACCGGGTCGGCGGGTCCTCGGTGTCTGGATACTCCACGGCACAGGTCTGGCAGATCCATACGGGCACGGGTCTCATCTTGCCCCCGCGTGATGCTCGGGGACAGAGCTTTCGGATGGTTCGGCGCGCGACCGACCACGAAGCGAACCACTCAACGCCACCAACCCCTGCTGAAAGAAGACCCAGCGCCGATCATTCACCTGGTGTTCATCTTGTGCGGTCCATCAGGACACGTGTGCCGCGTACGTTCCGGGTCAGCGGGAGGCGATGAGCCTCCGGCGAACCCGGGGGTCAGGGGACTTCCGGGACTCACCCAGGGGAACGTCCCCTCTGTCTGTGAAGGACACGCATGACCATGAAGCTCCTCGTGACGTCGCGAGCCACCAAGCTCGCCGCCCTGGCAGCTCTGGCCACCCTCAGCCTCGCGGCCTGCGGCTCGGATCCGGTCAGCACCGCTGACCCGGCCGGCTCCGCGTCCAGCGGCAGCGCCTCCGGGCTCGCCTGCCCGAGCGGCAAGCTGGCCGCCGAAGGCTCGAGCGCCCAGGCCAACGCGATCACCGAGGTGATCGCCAACTACAACGCCGAGTGCGGCGACAAGGCCACCATCGAGTACAACCCGACCGGCTCCGGCGCCGGCATCAAGTCGTTCTACAACGGCCTGGTCGACTTCGCCGGCTCCGACTCCGCGCTCAAGACCGAGGAGAAGGACGGCGTCGTCGAGGCCGACAAGGCCAAGGACCGCTGCCAGGGCAACCCGGCCTGGAACCTGCCGATGGTGGTCGGACCGATCGCCTTCGCCTACAACGTGGACGGGGTCGACAAGCTGACCCTGAACGCCGAGGTGCTGGCCCAGATCTTCGACGGGACCATCAAGACCTGGAACGACCCGAAGATCGCCGCGATCAACTCCGGCGTCACCCTGCCCAGCTCCGCCATCACGGTGTTCTTCCGCTCGGACGAGTCCGGCACCACCGAGAACGCGACCAAGTTCTTGTCCAAGGCCGGCAACGGCGCCTGGAAGTCCGAGCCCGCCAAGGCGTGGGCCGGCACCGGTGAGGGCAAGAACAAGTCTTCCGGCGTGGCCGAGGCGGTCACCAGCACCAAGAACTCCATCTCCTACATGGAGTGGAGCTACGCCAAGGACAACAACCTCGCCATCGCCCAGCTGGACAGCGGTTCCGGCGCGGTGGAGCTCACCGGCGAGGCGGTCGGCAAGGCCGTCGCCGAGGCGAGCGTCAAGGGCTCCGGCAGCGACCTGAGCCTCGACCTGAAGTACGCCGACAACGCCGAGGGCGCCTACCCGGCGCTGCTGGTCACCTACGAGATCGTCTGCAGCAAGGGTGCCGCCGCGGACAAGACCGCGATCGTCAAGGACTTCCTGGGCTTCTTCGCCTCGTCCACGACGCAGACCTCGCTGGAGGAGCTGGGTTACGCCCCGCTTCCGACCGAGCTGCAGACCAAGGTCAAGACCGCCGTCGAGGCCATCTCCTGACGTTGGACGTCCGGCTCTCGCACCGCCGAGAGTCACGTCCGCGTCTCGAGCTCTGGGTCACCCGGCCAGCCGCCCGGGTGACCCAGAGCTCCTCGGCCCCAGCAGGAAAGAGCCCAGTCAGTGACCGACACCGACGCCAAACCCGCCGTGCAGGATGCCGGTCGTACGACTGAGCCGCCGGACCCGACGATCGATCCCGTCATCTCGCCCGTGGTGGACGATGGTGCGGTGACTACCCACTCGCCCGTGCCCGTGGTCCGCTCGACCCCGACCCGGTCCCCCGCCCGGGACCCCGAACCCACCGGCCGGGGCGTCAAGCTCGCCAAGATCAGCCGCACCGGTGACCGGGTCTTCGGGGGCTTCGCCAGCGGCTCCGGCGTCTTTCTCGTGCTGCTGGTGCTCTTCGTCGGCCTGTTCCTGCTGGCGCTGGCCCTGCCCAGCCTGCTGCAGGACCAGGACAACTTCCTCACCTCCCGCAACTGGAGCGTCTCCGGCACCGACCTGCGGTTCGGCATCGCCGGGCTGCTGTGGACCACCGTGCTGTCCTCGGTGCTCGCCATGGCCATGGCCGTCCCGGTGGCGGTCGGCGTGGCCCTCTTCCTCACCCAGTACCTGCACAAGCGGGCGTCCGGTCCGGTGTCGTTCGTGGTCGACCTGCTGGCCGCCGTGCCCTCGATCATCTTCGGCCTCTGGGGGCTCAGCCAGCTCGGCCCGTTCTTGGCCCCCGCCGGGCAGTGGTTGATCGACCACCTCGGCTGGATCCCGCTGTTCAGCGCGGGCGTCGACCCCAAAGGATCGGTCTTCGTCGCCTCGGTGGTGCTGGCCATCATGATCTTGCCGATCGTCACCGCCATCTCGCGCGACATCTTCGCCCAGACCCCCCGGGACCAGGTCGAAGCGGCCCTGGCACTCGGTTCGACCCGGTGGGAGGTCATCCGCACCGCGGTGCTGCCCCACGGTCGCTCGGGCGTGATCAGCGCCTCCATGCTCGGCCTCGGCCGAGCCCTGGGCGAGACGATCGCGGTGATGATCATCTTGACCCAGCCGGCCCCTGGAGCCGCCTTCTCGCCCTCGATCTTCGCCGGTGGTGAGACGTTCGCCAGCAAGATCGCCAACAACGCCTCCGAGTTCGACACCCCGTCCAAGACCGGCGCCTACATCGCCTCCGGCCTGGTGCTGTTCCTGGTCACGTTCGCGGTGAACGCGGTGGCCCGGATGATCGCCGATCGAGGGAGCCAAAGCATGAGCGCCGTCACCAACTCCGAAGCCCCGCTGGACTTCCGGCGCCCGAGCGGCGTGCGTACGGTCAAGAACGCGATCGCCTCGTTCTACGTCGTGGCCGCCACCGTGCTGGCCATCATCCCGCTGGTCTGGGTGCTCTACACCGTCATCAGCAAGGGCGCCCGGCTGGTCTTCACCTCCACCTGGTGGCTGCAGAGCCAGCGCGGCATCACCCCCCGGCGCGAAGGTGGCGGCGCCTACCACGCCATCATCGGCACCGTCGAGATGGCCCTGATCTGCGCCGTCATCGCTGTGCCGATCGGCGTCCTGGGCGCCATCTTCTTGATCGAGTACGCCCGAGGCAAGAAGGCCGCCCGCGCGGTCAGCTTCACCGTCGACATCTTGAGCGGTATCCCTTCGATCGTCGCCGCGCTGTTCATCTACGCGCTCTTCATCACCATCTTCGGCCTCGGCCGCTCGGGCATCGCGGTGTCGTGCGCGCTGGTGCTGCTGATGCTGCCCACCGTGCTGCGCTCCACCGAGGAGATGCTCAAGCTGGTCCCCGACCACCTGCGGGAGGCCTCGTACGCCCTCGGTGTGCCGAAGTGGAAGACCATCGTCAAGGTGGTGATCCCGACCGCGTTCGGCGGCATCTCGACCGGCGTGGTGCTCGGCCTGGCCCGGGTGATGGGTGAGACCGCCCCGCTGCTGATCCTGGTCTCGTACGCGGTGGGCATCAACTTCTCCCCGACCAGCGGCACCATGGGCGCCCTGCCGACCATGATCAACTCCGGCCGGGACCAGGCCCAGCAGCTGCCGGGCTACGAACGGGTCTGGGCCGCCGCCCTGACCTTGATCATCATCGTGATGTTGTTGAACCTGCTGGCTCGGGCCATCGCCCGGGCGAGCAAGCTGAAGGAGAAATAGACCATGGCCAAGCGCATCGACGTCAAGAACGTCGACATCTACTACGGCAGCTTCCACGCCGTCGAGGACGTCTCGCTGACCGTCGAACCGCGGACGGTGACGGCCTTCATCGGTCCGTCCGGCTGCGGCAAGTCGACCTTCCTGCGAACCCTCAACCGGATGCACGAGGTGATCCCCGGCGCCCACGTGAAGGGCAGCATCTCCCTCGACGGCACCGACCTCTACGCCTCCGGCGTGGACCCGGTCGCCGTGCGCCGGGTGGTCGGCATGGTCTTCCAGCGGCCGAACCCGTTCCCGTCGATGTCGATCTTCGACAACGTGGCGGCCGGGCTGCGGCTGAACGGGGTGAAGAACAAGAAGGTGCTGACCGAGGCGGTCGAGCGCTCCCTGATGGCGGCCAACCTGTGGAACGAGGTCAAGGACCGGCTCGGCAAGGCCGGCATCGGCCTGTCCGGTGGCCAGCAGCAGCGGCTGTGCATCGCTCGCGCCATCGCGGTCGAGCCACAGGTGCTGCTGATGGACGAGCCCTGCTCGGCCCTGGACCCGATCTCCACCCTGGCCATCGAGGACCTGATCGGCCAGCTCAAGGAGAAGTACACGGTGGTGATCGTCACCCACAACATGCAGCAGGCGGCTCGGGTGAGCGACCAGACTGCGTTCTTCAACCTGGCGGCCCAGGGCAAGCCGGGCAAGCTGATCGAGATCGGCTCGACCGAGAAGATCTTCGCCAACCCCGACCAGAAGGCCACCGAGGACTACATCACCGGGCGATTCGGCTGAGCCCCGGCCGCTTTCCCACCGAGGGGGCGGAAACCCTCCGGTGCGGCCCGGTCGAGCACCTAAACTCCCCTCATGAGCGCGAAGGCTGGTTGGTACCCCGATCCGGGTGGCGGACAGGGGCTCTTTCGGTACTGGGACGGCAAGGCGTGGTCCGCCGCGACCTCGCCCAACCCGAGTGCCCCGCCGCCGGCCCAGAGCCTCGTCGGCTCCACCGGTCAACCGACCCAGCCGACCCAGCCCTACCCGTACGGCGCAGATCCCCCGGCAACGCGTACGGACAGACCCCCGGCAGCGCGTACGCGAACTACCAGCAGGTGCAGAAGAAGCGTTCGCCGATCGGCTGGTGGCTCGCCGGCGGTGCGCTGGTGCTGGTCATCGTGGTGGTGGCGATCATCGCCATCCGTGCCGTGGGCAGTGGTGGCGGGATCTCCGGGGTGCCGAGTGGTCAGTCCTCGCAGGACGTCTGCCCGGCGGAGAAGAACGAGACGGTCGAGCCGAGCTCCCGGCCCAACGACGGCCGGGTGCACGGTGGGCCGCTGTCCTACCCGCAGCTCGGCTCGCCCTGGGGCGCCCCCGAGGGTGAGAACCGGGTGCCGTTCGGCAGCGACGTGCAGAGCCAGTCAGTGACCACCCAGGCCGCCTACCAGGTCGGCAAGACCTGGGTCGCGTCGGTGCTGGTCGGCGAGCTGCAGGCCGGCGACGGGTTCTTCACTCCCGAAGAGGGCTCGCAGATCGTGGTCAAGTGCATCCTCGGGCGCTTCTACGACGACAACCCGGTGACCAGCGATGTGCAGGTCAACGAGAAGGCGACCATCGACGGGCATGAGGCCTGGATCGTGGAGTCCAAGCTCAGCTTCGACATCAAGGGCCTGGACACCAAGGGCGAGCTGCTGATCGTGGCCATCGTGGCCAACGGCGCCACCTCCGGCCTCTACTACGCCTCGATCCCCAACGACCACCCCGAGCTGGTGCCGCCGGCCCGAAAGGCACTGGAGGATCTCCAGGTCGACGGCTGACCGGCGGGTTCAGCAGTCGGCGAGTCCGCGCCGCGCCTTCATGGCCAGCACCCGAGCGGCACTCTGCTCGACCCGGGCCCGAAAGGTCCGGTCGCCCTTGGCCTTGGCCTTCAGCGCTGCGGCCATCGCCCGCGCCTGAGCCGGATCCCCGACGATGGCCAGGTCACCACCGGCCGAGACAAACCGCACGGCCCGCTGCCCCGGGCCCAGATCGCGCATCGCCGCAGCCGACAGGTCGTCGGAGATGACCACGCCGGTGAACTTCCGGTCGCCGCGGAGCATGCCGGTGATCACCACGGAGGAGAACGCAGCCCGGTCCTTCCGGTCGATCTTGCTGTAGTAGGCCGAGGAGACCATCACCATCGACACCCCAGCCTTGATCGCAGCGTCGAACCCGGCCAGCGCCCGGTCCCGGCGGGTCGTCGTCGAGTCGACCACATGGGTGGAGAAGTCGGTGTTGCCGCGGACCCGGCCCAGCCCGGGGAAGTGCTTGACCGCGGTGGCCAGGTCGGCCTCCCCCATCCCTGCGGTGAACGCCGCCACCTTGGCGGCCACCTTCTTCGGTGCGGACCCGTAGCCTCGCCGGAGCTGACCGACCGGCGCGTTCAGTCCGGTCATCGAGGCCGGCACCACGTCGGCGACCGGCGCCAGGTTGGCGTCGATGTCGGCGGCGGCGAGCTGCCGGCCCCAGCGAGCCGCGTCGGCGCGCAACGCCTGATCGGACTGCTCAGCCTGGACGAGCGCCGACGGCATGGTCGAGAACCCCTCGCCCTTGAGCCGCTGCACGACGCCTCCCTCCTGGTCGACGGCGACCAGCATCCGTACGCGCTTCGGCTCGTCGGCCGCCCGGCGGACTTGAGCGACGACCTTGCGGGCAGCCGCGCGCCCGGCCCGGGAGTTGCCGAGCAGGATCGCGCTCCCCGCTCCCGTGTCGGCCAGCACCTCCTCCGCGGCAGCGCCGACCCCGGTCGAGCCGACCCCCACCATCAGCAGCTGGCCGACCTGCTCGTCCAGGCTGAGGGTGCCGGCCCGGGCGGCGCAGCCGGTCGGGGCCGGCCGACCCGGGGTCGCTCCGCTCGGTGTCGACGGACCGGCCGAGGCGCTCGACGGGGCTGCGGGAGTTGCGGCACTCGTCGGCACCGAGGTCGAGGTCGACGACACCGGCTTCGGCGCCGAGGTCACGGGCCCTGGCGTCGACGCCGGCGTCGGGGCGCCACAGCCGGCGACCCAGCAGGCGGTGGCGGCGACGACCAGGGCGGCGGTCGCCCGCTGGGAGCGGGGACGAACCACGGGCGCGCTCACCTCGTTCGAGTCAGGGCCGGTCAGGGCAGGGAGGCGTTGGCGGTCCGCCCGCTCGGGACATTAGGGTTGGGCCCACGAGCCGTGCGCAGCGGTGCGCACCCGCATTTGTGGCCCACCAAGTTGGAGGACGAACCATGTCGAGCATCAGCGTAAGCCCACGGACCCTCGGCGATGTGATTCCGGGCGGGCTGGCCCGCAGCATCGCCCTGGTGATCGGTGGCACCGTGTTCGTGGCTCTGTCCACGCTGGTGATCATCCCGCTGCCCTTCACCCCGGTGCCCCTGACCCTGCAGACCTTCGCGGTGCTGCTGACCGGAGCAGCGCTCGGCAGCAAGCGCGGCGCCTTGTCGATGGGTCTCTACGCGCTGGTCGGCATGGCCGGGGTGCCCTGGTTCAGCGGCCACCAGAGCGGCTGGTCCTTCCCGACCATCGGTTACGTGGTCGGATTCATCGCCGCCGCCTACCTGGTCGGGCTGCTGGCCGAGCGCGGAGCTGACCGCCACCTGGCCAAGACGGTGGGTCTGATGGTGCTCGGCAACGCCGTGATCTATGCCTTCGGCGTCTCGGGTCTGATGCTGATCACGGGCATGCCGCTGGCCACCGCCGTGGCCAAGGGTCTGGTGCCCTTCCTGATCGGCGACGCCATCAAGATCGCGCTGGCGGCCGGCCTGCTGCCCGGCACCTGGAAGCTCGTCTCGCTGCGCAACCGCTGAGGCCGCGGCGTGGCGTTCTCGGCTGAGGTGATCTCGGCCGGTCAGGGCGGGCACGCCGTGGTGGTGCCCACCGAGATCGCCAGCACGTTCTCGTCCAAACGGGCGCCCGTCCTGGCCGTCGTCAACGGGGTCGAATACCGGTCCCGGCTGATGGTCTACGGCGGCAAGAGCTATCTCGGACTGCGCAAGGACCTGCTCCGCCGGCTCCTCGTGGCCGTCGGTCAGCAGGTGGAGATCGAGCTCAGCGAGGACCACGAAGAGCGCGTGGTGGTGGCACCGGTCGAGCCGCCCGAGCTGCTGGACGCGCTGGCTGCCGACCCCGGCGCGCGAGCCGCGTACGACGCCCTTCCGCCGTCCCACCGCACCGAGTACCTGCGCTGGATCGGCGAGGCGAAGAAGCCAGAGACCCGGTCCGACCGGGTCGCCAAGACGGTCAGGCGGCTTGCCTCGCGGCCCGGGTAGGTCAGGAGCAGCCTAGGTGGGGTCAGGAAGGTCCAAGGCCAGCAGGGCGTTCTCGACCACCTCAGCCATGGCCGGATGGATCCAGTACTGTCCCCGGGCCAGCTGCTGGGCGGGCAGCCCGAAGCTCATCGCCTGGATCAGCGGCTGGATGAGCGAGGACGCCTGCGGTCCGATCAGGTGCGCTCCGACCAGCAGACCTGACTTCCGGTCGGCCAGCAGCTTGACGAAGTGGTCGGTGTCCTCCATCGCCCAGCCGTACGCGGTCGAGCCGTAGTCCGTGCACCCGACCACGAAGTCCAGGCCCTGCTCGGTGGCCTCGCGCTCGGTCAGACCCACTGAGGCGACCTGCGGCTCGGAGAAGACCGCGTGCGGGATGAAGCGGTGGTCGCTGCTGACCATGGCGTCGGGGTGCAGCAGGTTGTGCTGCACCACCCGGGCCTCGTGGTTGGCGACGTGCTTGAGCTGGTGGTGCGAGCTCACGTCACCGAGCGCGAAGATGTTGGCGGCGGTGGTCCGCTGGTGGTCATCGACCACGATGTAGCCCTCATCGTCGACCTCGACCCCGGTGGCCGCCAGGTCGAGGGTGTCGCCGTTCGGGGCCCGACCGGTGGCCACCAGCAGCACCTCCGCCACCAGCTCGGACAGGTGGCCCTCGTGGTCGCGGACCTGGACCTCGACCTGGCCGTCGGACCGGGACGAGACTCGCTCGACCTGGGCACGCAGTCGAAGGTCGACCTGGTCGGCGAGCAGCTCGGTGAACCGCTGCGCGACGTCGTCGTCCTCGTTGCGCAGCACCACCGGCTTGCGGCCGACCAGGGTCACCGAGGTGCCGAAGGCCGAGAACACGTGCGCGAACTCGGCGGCGACATAGCCGGCACCGATGATGATCATGGACTGCGGTTGCCGGTCGAGCCGCATCACCGTGTCCGAGGTGTAGTAGGTGACGTCGTCGATCCCGGGGAAGTCGGGCACTGTCACCCGGCTACCCGCCGCGATCACGAAACGGTCCGCGGTGATCACCCCACCCGAGCCGGTGTCGAGCTGGGACGGACCGACGAAGCGAGCCGGCTCGCTGAACAAGGTGACGTTCTCGTTCTGCTCGCGCCAGCGTCGACCCGCCGCCGAGATGGGGTCGATCCGGCCGAAGACCCGGTCGCGGACGTCGGCCCAGCGGACCCGCTGCAGCGTGAGGTCGACGCCGACCCGGTCGGCTCGCGCCGGGTCGTTGGCCAGGTCGGCGGGATAGACGTACATCTTGGTCGGGATGCAACCGACGTTGAGGCAGGTGCCGCCGAAGGTGCCCTTCTCGATCATGGCCACGGACTGGCCGGCGAACCGGTCGTCGACGATCGAGTTCCCGGAGCCGCTGCCGATGATGCAGAGGTCGAAGTGACGCATCACCCCATGCTGCCAGGCGATCACGACTGGGCTTGCTTGCCGCCTTCAGCCGTTCGGGGCACGATATGGCTCGTGACTGGCGTGACCCTCGGCGCGCGCCTCGGCCGCAGGCGGCGAAGCCGGGTCGCCTATCTGGCCCTGCTCCGCCGCTCGAGCGACCACGTGATGCGGGCCGGCGTGGCGCGTACGGCGGCTCTGGCGGTGATCGTCGTGCTGGCCGCCTTCAGCCGTCATCACTGGGTGGCTTTCGGGGTCTGCGCGCTGGCCGCGTCGGGCAACTTCTTGATGCTCAACAACGAGTACCACACCAGGCGGGGCACCGAGCCCCGGTTCTGGCTGGCCGGCTTCTACATGGACAACGTCGAGTCGACCGATGGCCGGCACCGGCTCAGCATCGGCTCCTACATCGATCTGCCCTGCGCCTTCCTGCTCGTGGCCATCCCGGCGTGGGTGACCACCGACGCGCCGACTGTCCTCCGGCTGGGCATGCTCGCGGCCGGCACCTTGTTCTTGATCAGCACCTCGATGTTGATCTTCAACGACCACACCTGGTTCAACCCCGACGAAGCCACGCCGCCGGCCTGGCACGAGGTCTTCCGCAAGCTCGCCGGGGTGGTCACCACCCTGCCGGTCTGTCTGATCGCCCTGCCCGGGTTCTGGGGTGAGGACGGCTTCTGGGCCGCACTGGTGATCACCTTGCTACCGGTCACGGTGTCGGTCCGGCTCGCTGACCTCGATCTGCTGGTCGGCAACCTGCCTCGGCTCGTGCAGGAGGAGTCCCACGCCGGCCGGGACCTGGTGATCAGCGAGACCCATGGGGCTCTGTCCACCAACCTGCGGCTGATCGAGCAGCAGGCCCGGGAGATCCGCGGCATCGCGCCGTCGCTGTACGAGCTCGCGGTCTCGGCGAACAGCCGGCTCCGGGAGACGCTGACCCTGTCCAAGGTGGGGGTGGAGAGCTCCGACGCCCTCGAGCACCTCGCCGCGCCGGTGTTCACCTTGGCCCGCGCCGTCGGGGCCAAGGCCGACGTCGAGGTGACGATCACCACGCTCAGCGCCGAGGACCGCGACCTCGCCCGGCTGGTGCTCAGTGACCTGGTCGGCAACGCCCTGAACGCCGGTGCCGGGGCGATCGCGGTCACCATCGCCGAAGCCGGGCCGCAGACCTGCATCTCAGTTACCGATGACGCTCCGCCGATGGCCGCCGGTGTGTGGAAGACTCCCGGCACGAGTTCGGCTCGGCTGGCGGCTCGACTGGCCGAGCTCTCCGGCTCGTTGAGCTCGGTTCAGCACGGGGACACCAAAACCGTGACCGCGTCCTGGGTGGCCCGATGAGTGAGCAGGATGACCGACCATGGCGATGACCACCGGCCCCACCGGCACCGGACAGGTGCTGCTGGTCGACGACGTCCCCGGTGAGCGGGCCAACTTCGAACGCGCTTTCGGTCGCGGGTTGAACGTCGCCGTCTCCATCGACCAGCTCAACGAGCACCTGCGTCGCGGACTGACCTGGGACATCGCCTTCGTGGACTTCAACCTGAGCTCGACCACCAACACCGGCCTGACCGCGCTGCTCCGGCTGCACCACGAGCGCCCGGACACCAAGATCGTCACCTACAGCCAGTTCACCGAGAGCGGCCGTACGCTCTATGCCGCGGCGGCCCGGCACTGGTTCAACGCGGCGGCGCTGATGGACAAGACCAAGAACGACGCGGCCACCTTGGCCCACTACCTGGAGTCGATCAACGCCGGGGTCAACCCGACGCCTCTCCCCTGGCAGCGGCGGCTGCAGTGGTCGCACCTGATCGACAACCTGCTGGCCGACGCCTCGTGGGTGCGGATCTGGCGGGCCCTGCGAGACGCAGCCGGGGACATGGCCCGGGTGGCCGAGATCCTGCACATCGAGGCCAGCAGCCTGCGCGGTTTCAAGGACCGGGCCACCGAGGCGGCCGTGCAGTTCAACGAGAAGTTCCACGACATCCCCCACCCGGGCCGGACCCGGAACAAGAAGGGCATCCTGGCCGCCTTCGCGGCCGAGCACCGCCACTTCCTCACCGCCCCCGACCTGTCGACCGTGATGTCACCCGGCACCCGGCGGCGGCTGCCCTAACCCGGACGTCCACTGTTGCTCGTCGACCGCAGATCCAGGTAGTGACGTCGTTCGGCAGCGTCGAAATGCTCGATGGCGTAGCGCAGTGCCGTGCGTGGCATGACGGCCGCATGCCGGGTGAGGAAGCTTCGTAGCTCGGCGGCGTCGACCCGCTTGCCCGCCTCGCGCAACGACCAACCCACCGCCTTGCGGATCAGGTCGTGCTGATCGTGCAGCAAGATCTCAGCCAGGGCGTACGTGTCGCTCGCCTCACCGGCCCGCAGGAAACGGTGGGTGCTGATCATGGCGATCCGCCGGTCCCACACCAGGCTGGATCCGGCCAACCCGTACAGCGGCGACCGGTCGCGGCCACTCAGGAACCCGCCGACCACCGGCGCGGCGCTGACGTCGACCAGATCCCAGTTGTTCACCCGGTCGGTGTGGTCGAGGTAGGTGCGATAGAGCTCGGCCCGCTCGCTGTCGTCCCCGCGCCCGGCCCGCACGCTCATCACCACCAAGGTGATCAGCCGCTCCTCGTGGACCGGGCTGAGCAGGAAGGGCAGCCACGCGTCGGCGACGAACGGGCGACGGGCGTACGGCTGGGCGATCTCGCGAAGTCGGCTGAGCTTGATCCCGGCGAACCGGTCGCCCTCGCCGTAACCACCCGGGCCGGTCTGGAAATAGCGGGCGAGCACCTCCGCCGTGGTCGGGTCAGCTGCCGCCTCCAGCTGGCGTCGCAGGTCATCCACGGACACCACCCTGCCACCGGCCCGGCCCGCGGATGTGGTCATCGAGGTGAACCTGTGTGCTCGACTCCGTAAGATGGGCACGATTTCGGGGAATGGAGAACCGTGGACGACGTGCGGGCGATCGACCCACGCCAGACCGCCGTCAGCCGCCGTACGCTGCTGGCCGGTGGTCTGGCCTCACTTGTCGTCGGGGCATCGGCCTGCCGAGCGCCAGCGTCGGAGATCGCCGACCCCGACGCCTTGACCACTCGCCGGCTCATCCAGGAGTCACCGTTCTTCATCGGGGCCCGCGGCGGCTCGCGGGACTGGCCCGAGCTCACGGTCTTCGGCTTCGAGCAGGCGGCGGCGATCCCGGCCATCAAGGCCATGGAGATCTGGGTCTGCCGGACGGCCGACGGGGTGCTGGTGTGCAGCACCGATCCGACGACCAAGCGGCTGACCGGCCAGGACTACACGATCTTGAAGGAGACCTGGGCGACGCTGTCCAGCCTGCAGGTGACCGCTCGTGAGACCCGGGATCCCCAGCAGCCCGCTCAGCCGTTCGCCCGGGTCGAGGACATCCTCGAGCGCTTCATCGACCGGTTCGTGCTGTGCTTCGAACCTCGGGTCAACGAGGCGATGACCAACCTGATGGCGCTGCTCATCTCGACCGGCAAGCCCGAGCGCATCGTCTGGAAGCAGCCCATCAACTCGCTCCAGTTCGCCTCCGTCAAGCAGCAGGGCTTCTCGACCTGGGGTTACGTGCTCGACGAGCCGGCCCACACCGGCGACAACCTGAAGCGGCTGGCCCAGTCGGAGATGGTCGACATGCTCGGCGTCTCGATCACCCGGGGGAAGAAGTTCGTCGAGAAGGTCGTCGAGGCGGCCGACCAGAACGCCAAGCCGACCATCGCCATCAACGTCGACGAGCGCGCGCTGTTGCCGCAAGCCTTGAAGCTTGGCTGCACCGGCATCTCCAGCAAGCCGATCCGCGAGATCGTCTCCGCCAAGCGCTGACGTCCTCCGCCGGAACTAGACGGTCACACCCAGCGGCACACTGATGCCCAGACCGCTGCGGGTGTCGCGACCGAAGCGCGCGATCTCCTTGGCCAGATCGAGCGGCCGGGTAGTCATCTCGACCTCGTCGCCCAGCAGATGAGCGGGGATCAGCCAGACGATCTCGAACTCCAGACCGTCGGGATCCTTGCCGTAGAGGGACTTGGTGGTGCCGTGGTCGGACAGTCCGACCAGCGCCCCGGCGGTGGCCAGAGCGTGCTGCAGCGTCTCCAGGTCGCCGAGCGTGTCCACCTCCCAGGCCAGGTGGTAGAGACCGACGGCGGTGCGCCCGGCGGGGCTCGGGGCAGCCGACGCGGCCATCGCGAAGAGACCGAGGTCGTGGTCGTTGGTCGAGTCGGGAGCCCGCAGGAAGGCGGCCTGACCGGGGATGCTCTGGACCACCCGGAATCCGAGGACGTCGGTGTAGAACGCCACCGAGGCCTCCAGGTCTCGGATGAACAAGACTGCGTGGTTCAGCCGGTGAATCGCCATCGAAGCACTCCTCAGTATCTAGTTGAAGTTTCAATATTCTACCACACGATCCGTACCCTTTATTTCCTATAGTGAGACAGGGGATTGATTCGACCTCAGCGGTCGCGTACGGTGAACGCAGGTCATGAGCACCAGCGCCAAGCCCCGGCTCGCTGGTCGGCAACCCTCCTCGACGGTGGGGTGCTCCGGGTGACGACCTGGTCGGTGTCCACCACGGGCACCGGCAAGCGTCGAGCACGAGGAATGGACGGATGAGCACGTATCTGCACGGCAGGATCCACGTCGACCTGCGCCGCACCGCGAGCGCAGCATGTCGGCGAATGCGTACGCGCTCCTGAGCGCACCCGAGTCGGATCCCCTTTCCGGCTGACCGCCACCGCGTCGCGCTGCGACCGGATGGTCTGGCTCGGCCGGGTCCATGCCTGCACAGAAAGACATCACCATGCCCAAGAAGAACCGCGCCCGCATCAACCTCGCCCAGACCGCGATCCGCCTCGCCGAGCAGACCGCCCTGTGGGAGCCCCTCGTCCGCTACGACCCGATCTCGCGCTATTACGCCCGGCTGGCGGCCGAACCCACCTTCGAGGCCTGGCTGTTGACCTGGGTGCCCGGCCAGGGCACCGACTGGCACGACCACGGTGGCAGCGCTGGAGCGTTCGTCACGGTTCGCGGCACGCTGACCGAGGTGCACGCCACCGTGTCTCCGGTGGGCGACCCCGTCGTGGTGCCCGAACCCCGCGAGCTCACCCCGGGCACGCTGCGGGCCTTCGGCACCAAGCACATCCACAAGGTGACCAACAACGCGCTCGAGCCGGCCGTGAGCCTGCACGTCTATTCCCCCTCACTGGTTGAGATGAACCAGTACGAGCAGGTCGGACGGCTGCTACATTTGGTCAATTCCCAGCTGGTCGGGGTGAACTGGTGAGCGTTCTCATCCCGCCAGCCACCACGGCTCGCACCGGTCGCAAGACCATCCAAGAAGTGCTGGAATCAGCTCGGGGGCGACTGATAAGGCTCACCCCAGCACAGGCCCGGAGCAACTGGGCGGCCGGTGCGGTCGTGGTGGACATTCGTCCCGCAGCACAGCGTGCTGCGGAAGGGCGAGCTCCCCGGAGCGCTGGTGATCGAGCGCAACGTGCTCGAATGGCGGCTCGACCCCGCCAGCGACGCCCGGCTGCCGATCGCCGACTACGACCTCGAGGTGATCGTGCTCTGCCAGGAGGGCTACACCTCCAGCCTCGCCGCCGGCGCCCTGCAAGATCTCGGCATCCACCGCGCCACTGACGTCATCGGTGGCTACGCCGCCTGGCGCAGCGACCCGACTGTTCCCTGAGCCCTCCGCCGTTCCCTGAGCCCTCCGCCGTTCCCTGAGCTTGTCGAAGGGCCCGACCGCTCCCCAGCCCCGGGGCCGTTTCCCCGCACAAGCACGACAACGGCCCCCTACCGGCGACTTCGGGGGCCGTTTCCCCGCACAGGACGGCAGGCGGCGCCGTTGGTAGCCCTTCGACAAGCTCAGGGGACGGCGGGTGGGGGTCAGACGCCGGCGTAGGAGTGCAGGCCGCTGACCAGCAGGTTGATGCCGACGAAGTTGAACCAGAACGACGCCAGTCCGATGATCGCGATCACGGCGGCCCGGCTGCCGCGCCAGCCGGCAGTCGAGCGAGCGTGCAGGTAGCAGGCGTAGACGACCCAGGTGACCAGCGCCCAGGTCTCCTTCGGATCCCAACCCCAGTAGCGGCCCCAGGCGTACTCGGCCCAGATCGCTCCGGCGGCGACGGTGAACGTCCACAGCGGGAAGGCGAAGGCGTGGAACCGGTAGGTCAGCAGGTCGATCCGCCGGGCGGTCGGCAGCCAGGCCAGGTAGCCGCGTACGCGACCGCGGTCCTCGGCACGCTTCTTGACCAGGTAGAGGATCGACATCAGGCCGCCGATGTTGAAGGCAGCCCCCGCGATGGCCGCGGCCACGATGTGGATCAAGAACCAGACGGAGTGCAGCGCCGGCACCAAAGGGGCGACGGCGACGTAGAACACGGTCACGGCCAGCCCGTTGCCCACCGCGGCCAGCAGGGTGATCGGCAACCCGAGCCAGCGGATGCCCGCCCGCCAGACCATCAGCAGGTAGGCGCCGACGATGAACACCATCGCTGTCGTCGTGAACTCGAACATGTTGCCCCAGGGCGCCCGGCCCGCCGCCAGCGCCCGCATCAGCACTCCGGCCAGGCTGAGCAGGAAGCCGATCACGGTCAAGGCGACGCCGATCCGGCCGAGCTGTTCGACCCGCAGCCGGGCCTGGGCCGGCTCTGACTGCTCCCCCACGCTCAGCACGTCGCTTACGCTCGTTTCCGCCCCGGGGACGGAGCCGACACTGACCAGCTCGCGTACGACCTCGCTCTCGGCCGGCACCCGGCGGGCAGCCGCCCACTCGGCAGCATGGGCGAACATGGCCAGCATGTAGACGACCACCGAGGTGACCAACGCGAGGCTGGAATAGGTCTCGTATCTCACGGCGTACGCGCTTCCTGCTCGGTCTCCCGGTCGGCCAGATCAGCCGCCAGCTCGTTCACGTCCTCGGACAGCCCGGCGCGGGCATCAGCCCGGTCCAGTCCACCCACCTCGACCAGATTAGGCCCACCGTCCGCACGGGTCACCCGGATCCAGACCCGGCGCGGCCGGATGAACAGCGACAGGCACAAACCGAGCACCGCGAAGCCGATCGCCCCCAGGGAGATCGGCACGCCCGGAGCATCCCCGACCTGCAGCTTCACCCATCGGGTCCAGCCGTCCATGGTGATCGAGCCCTTGCCCTCGGGCAAGGTCGCGGTCACCCCAGGCTGCAGCGGGAACCGGACGAAGTCGCCGTTCTTGTCCTTCAGCTGGGTCATGCCGGAGGTGTCGAGGGAGTAGACGTTCTCCGGCCGGCCGGTCTCCACCTTGGGTGGGCCGTACCAGACGTTGAGGAACATCGACGGGTTCAGCGCATCCGGGAACACCGACTGCGGACCGCTGGCGTCGAGCGTCCCGGTCGGCAGGAAGAAGCCCTGGAAGGCCAGCCGCTCGGGTCGGGCGTCGGGCGCTTTGACCACTCCGGCGGACTTGAAGTTGCCGTCCTGGGGTAGGAAGACGATCGGGCCGGAGAAGGCGATGTTGCCCTGGGCGTCCTTGACGGTGACCTTGGGGGCGTAGCCGTGGCCGATCAGGTGAACCGTGGTGCCGTTGATGTTGAGCGGCTTGTTGACCTCGAGCACGGCATCACGCGGGGTGGCGCCCGGCCGGTCGATGACTGACACGTCAGCCCGGAAGAGCCGGGCCGCACCACGCTGCACCGGGCCGGTCTCGAACTTCACCTGGAAGTCCTTGACCGTCACGTTGAACGGCTGCAGGTCGGAGTCACCGAACCACGCACCGGCGGAGAAGTCGTCGTACTGGGTCAGGTTGTTGGAGAACCCCTGGCCGGCGATCACCACGCTGGTGCCGCGGAACCCGTACAGGCCGCCGATGGCCACCCCGAGCAGCACGAAAAGCAGGCTGATGTGGAACACCAGGTTGCCGGCCTCGCGCAGGTAGCCGCGCTCGGCCGAGATGGAGTCGCCGCGGACGTCGACCCGGTAGTGCTGCTGCTTCAGCGTGTCCGCCGCGCGTTGCAGCACACGGTCGGCATCGGCCACCGACACCGTCGCGTACGCCGGTAGTCGGTGAAGGTTCCGCGGGGTCTTGGGCGGCCGCGCCCGCAGCGCCCGGGCGTAGACACCGACCCGCGGGATGATGCAGCCGATCAGCGAGACGAACAGCAGCAGGTAGATCGCTGAGAACCACGGCGAGCTGTAGACGTGAAACAGGCCGACCTTGTCATAGATCGGGCCGAGCGTGGGGTGTGCGGTCATGAACTCCGAGACCCGGACCGGCGACACCTTGCTCTGCGGCACCAGCGATCCCGGGATGGCCGCGACCGCCAGGGCGAAGAGCAGGATCAACGCCGTACGCATCGAGCTCAGCTGGTTCCACACGAACCGGATGGCCCCCCGCACCCCCAGGGTGGGCAGCTCGGGTGGCGGTGACGCGGTCGACGACGCGCGGGTCTGGGTGTCGGTCATCTCAGATCACCGGCAGGAAGTTCGCGAAGGTCTGACGCAGCTCGGCGGTGATCATGGTCCAGACCCCGGTCACCAGCAACAGCCCGACGATGATCAACATCACTCCACCTGCTCGCATCAGCCCCACCTGGTGACGGCGGAGGAAGCCGACCGCGCGGGCCATCTTGGCGTAGACCAACCCGGCGACGACGAACGGGATCCCCAGACCGAGCGCGAAGACGAACGCCAGCAGCCCGCCGCGGAGCGCAGTGCCCTCGTTGAAGGCCAAGGTGTAGACGACTCCGAGCGTCGGCCCGATGCACGGCGTCCAGCCGAGGGCGAAGACCACGCCGACCAACGGGGCGGCAGCCACCCCGACCGCCGGCACCCGGTGGATCCGGAGGTCGCGCTGGCCGACGCGCAGCACCCCGAGGAAGACCAGACCGAGACCGATGACCACCACCCCGAGGATGCGGCTGATCAGGTCGGCGTACTCCAGCACGGCCATCCCGAGCCGGCCGACGACAGCCCCGGTGGTCACGAAGACCACCGCGATACCCAGCACGAACAAGGAGGTCCCGGCCAGCATCCGGCCGCGCCGGTTGGTCCCCGCGATCACCTCGGCCGCGCCGAGCCCGGTCGCGTACGACAGATATCCCGGCAGCAACGGCACCACGCACGGCGAGAAGAACGACACCAGACCGGCGAGCAGGGCGACCGGAAGGGCCAATGCCATCGAACCGCCGACCGCCGCCTCGGCCCAGCTGCTCAGGTCCAAGATGATCATCTAGCGACCGGCCGCGACATCGTTGACGATGGTGACCAGGGTGAGCTTGGAGATCGGCCCGAGGATCCGGACGGCCAGACGTCCCTGTCGGTCGATGACCAGGGTGGACGGGATCGCGCTCGGCGGCAGCTGCCCGGCGTAGTTGAGCAGGGTCTTGCCGTCAGGGTCGAAGATGCTCGGATAGGTGATCTTCTGGTCGCGGACGAACGCCCGGGCCGGAGCGGGGTCGATGTCCTTGCTGGTGATGCCGATGAACTGGGCGGTGTCCTTGGTGGCGACGCTGGCCGCTTGCAGGTCGGCCGCCTCGGCCCGGCACGGCGGGCACCAGGACCCCCAGACGTTGACCACCACGACTTTGTCGTCGTGGCCGCCGGTCGTCACCGTCTGGCCGGCGTCCAGCCCGGGTCCGGTCACCACCGGGACCGGCTTGCGCTGGTCCGGCGGGATCTGGGTCAGGTTGCCGTCGACCCCCACGTAGCCCTGCTGGCCCGCACTCCGGGTGGGCTCGTCGGAGCCGGTCGCGCTGCACCCCGCCAACAGCAGCGACCCGGCGACCAACGCTGCTCCGATGCGGAACCGAGCGTTCATTACGCGCCCGCGACGAACTTCTTGGTCGTGGTCTGAGGCAACAGGTCGCCGGCGGGTTCGCGGTAGTCGACCGAGGTCACCCGGCCGTCGATCAACGTGAAGGAGGTGACGCTGGCCAGGGTGCACTCGCGCTTGCGGGGGTCGTGGGCCAGCCGACGGCCTTCGGCGTCGCACCGGGCCATCCAGATGGGCAGCTGGTGCGACACGACGACGGCCTCATGCCCTTCGGCGGCCTCGGCCACGTCCCGCATGACCAGCCGCATCCTGGCCACGATCTCCTTGTACGGCTCACCCCAGGTCGGTTTCAAGGCGTTGCGGAAGAGCCACCAGTTCTTGGGCTGCTTGAGCGCCCCGTCGAAGGAGATCCGCAGGCCCTCCAGGTAGTTCTCGGCCTCGATCACCCGGCCGTCGGTGGTCACCGGCAGGCCGAGCGCCTCGGCCAGCGGCTTCATCGTCTCCTGGGCCCGCTCGAGCGGCGAGCACCTCAGGTGGACGATGTCGCGGTCGCGCAGGTCGTCGGCGACGCGCTGGGCCATCTCCTGGCCCAGGTCGGACAGGTGGTAGTCGGGCAACCGTCCGTAGAGCAGCCCGGCGGGGTTGTAGACCTCACCGTGGCGGACCAGGTGCACGATCGTACGGCTCTGGCTCATCCCTGTCCTCTCATTCGGTTGCCGTCGACGCGGCGGCTGCGGTCCCGGGTCATCCGACGGCCCGGGCGGCCGCGGCCGAGGCCGCCGGCAGTGCCGCGACGATGCGGTTCATCGCACCATCATCATGGGCGGTGGACAAAAACCAACCCTCGAACGCGCTGGGCGGCAGGTAGACGCCCGAGTCGAGCATGGCGTGGAAGAAGGCCGAGTACCGGTAGGTGAGCTGCTGGGCCGCGGTCGCGTAGTCCGGCACCGAGGTCACGTCCTCGCCCACGAAGAAGACGCTGAACAAGTTCCCGGCCCGCTGGATGACGTGCGGCACGCCCGCCGCGGACAGCGCCTCGGCCACGGCCGCTCGCAGCTCTGCGGACCGGCGGTCCAGCTGGGCGTACACCTCCGCGGTGGCCAGCCGAAGCACGGTCAGCCCCGCCGTGGTGGCCACCGGGTTCCCGGACAGGGTGCCGGCCTGGTAGACCCCGCCCACCGGCGCCAGGCTCTGCATCAGGTCGGTCCGCCCACCGAAGGCCGCCGCCGGGAAGCCCCCGCCCATCACCTTCCCGAAGGTCATCAGGTCGGGCACCACGCCGTCGATGCCGAACTGTCCGCTCCGGGTCACCCGGAAGCCGGTCATCACCTCGTCGGAGATGAACAGCGCACCATGGCTGCGGCTGATCTCGGACAGGAACGCGTTGAACCCGATCCCGTCCTCGTCCCCCGGGGGGACGACCCCCATGTTGCCGGCCGCCGCCTCGGTGATCACGCAGGCGATCTGGTCCCCGTACGCTGCGAACGCCGCTCGGACCGCCGCTCGGTCGTTGTAGGGCAGCACGATGGTGTCCGCGGTGGTGGCCTCGGTGACCCCCGGGCTGCCAGGGATGGCGCCGCCGGCGACGGCCGAACCGGGCCGGTTGGCCAACGTGGCGACACCCGAACCGGCCGCGGCGAGCAGCGAGTCGACGTGACCGTGGTAGCAGCCGGCGAACTTGATGATCTTGTCCCGACCGGTGATCCCCCGGGCCAGCCGGAGCACCGACATGGTCGCCTCGGTGCCGGAACTGACCAATCGGACCTGCTCCACCGGCGTACGGTCGATGATCGCGGCGGCCAGGTCGACCTCGGCCAGGGTCGGTGCCCCGTACGAGGTGCCGTTGGCCGCCGCCTCGGTGACCGCGGCGATCACCTCGGGGTGTGCGTGCCCGAGCAGCATCGGACCCCAGGAGCAGACCAGGTCGACGAGCTCGTTGCCATCCACGTCGTAGAGATACGGTCCACTGGCGCGGGCGATGAACCGCGGCGTGCCGCCCACGGACAAGAACGCGCGCACGGGCGAGTTGACCCCACCGGGAGTGACCTGCTGGGCGCGGGCGAAGGCGGCGGCGGACTGTTCGTCGATCACAATCTTCGAGCCTAGTGGGCGCGGCCGAACCGACGAGCCCATTCCAACGCCCAGTAGCTGAGCACCACATCGGCTCCGGCCCGCCGGATCGAGGTCAGGGTCTCGTTGATCGCCGGCTCGCGGCTGATCCACCCGTTGGCTGCGGCGGCCTCGACCATCGCATACTCCCCCGAGATGTTGTACGCGGCCACCGGCAGGTCGATCATCTCCCGCACGGCGCGGATCACGTCGAGGTAGGCCAGCGCCGGCTTGACCATGATCAGGTCGGCACCCTCGGCCACGTCCAGGGCGACCTCGCGCAGCGCCTCGCGGACGTTGGCCGGGTCCTGCTGGTAGGTCTTGCGGTCGCCGCTCAGCGACGAGGCCACCGCCTCCCGGAACGGCCCGTAGAAGGCCGAGGAGTATTTCGCCGCGTAGGCCATGATCGCGATGTCCGAGGCACCCGCGGCGTCCAGCGCCGAGCGGATCGCCCCGACCTGGCCGTCCATCATGCCGCTGGGGCCGACCACGTGCGCACCGGCCGCGGCGTGGATCACCGCCATCTCGGCGTAGATCTCCACGGTGGCGTCATTGTCGACCGCCCCGGACGGGGTCAGCACACCGCAGTGACCGTGGTCGGTGAACTCGTCCAGACAGACGTCGCTCATCACCAGGCAGTCGTCTCCGACCTCGGCGCGCACCGCGGCGATGGCCACGTTGAGGATGCCGTGCGGATCCAGCGCTCCGGACCCGACCGCGTCCTTGTGCTCGGGGATGCCGAACAACATCACCCCGGCCAGCCCGGCTTCGGCGGCATCGGCCGCCGCCCGCCGCAGGGTGTCCAGCGTGTGCTGGACCACCCCCGGCATCGAGCTGATCGGCCGCGGCTCGGCAAGCCCCTCGGCGACGAACAGCGGCAGGATCAGCTGCCGCGGCTCGACCGAGGTCTCCGCGACCATCGCCCGCATCACCGGGTTGGTGCGAAGCCGCCGAGGTCTGTGCCTGATGGCTCGCTCCGCTCGCTGCGGATCGCGCTCTGACCCGATGTCTTCCTCCTTCGCTCGCAGGACGAAAAGCGTGTCCTGCTCGCTCAGTCGTCCAGACACCGGCGCGCAATCCGGTGACAGTACTTCAGAACCGTTGTGTTAGTCCCTACACCCGGCGGCGGGTGCTGGGGCGACGCTGGGAGGGCTTGAGCACCGTCTCGCCGGCGGCGATGAACTCGTCGCGGCGGGCCGCGGCGAAGCTGGCCAGGGCGTCGGCCAGGTCGACCACCGAAGGCTTGGCGGCGACCACGTCGACGCGCAGCCCGTGCTCCTCACAGGTCTTGGCCGTGGCCGGACCGATGACGGCGATGATCGTGCCCGGATGCGGCTTGCCGGCGATGCCGACCAGGTTGCGCACCGTGGACGACGAGGTGAACACGACCGCGTCGAACTTGCCGGTCTTGATCGCCTCGCGGACCGGGGCGGGCGGCGGGGCGGCCCGGACGGTGCGGTAGGCCGTGACGTCCTCGACCTCCCAGCCCAGCTCGATCAGGCCTTCGGCCAGGGTCTCGGTGGCGATGTCGGCACGGGGCAGGAAGATCCGGTTGATCGGATCCAGCACGTCGTCGTACGGGGGGAACTCCGCGGCCAGGCCGGCGGCGGACTGCTCGCCCTCGGGCACCAGGTCCGGCTCGATCCCCCAGGCCTGCAGGGCCTGCGCGGTGACGTCACCGACGACTGCGACCTTGAGGCCGGAGAACGCCCGGGCATCCAGGCCGTACTCCTCGAACTTCTCCCGGACCGCCTTCACGGCGTTGACCGAGGTGAAGGCGACCCACTCGTACCGGCCCTCGACCAGTCCGCGGATCGCCTTGTCCATCTGCAAGGGGCTGCGCGGCGGCTCGACCGAGATGGTCGGCACCTCCTCGCTGTGCGCGCCGTAGGTGCGCAGCCGGGCGACCATCGGAGCGGCCTGGTCCTTGGTCCGGGGCACCAGCACCCGCCAGCCGAACAGTGGCTTGGTCTCGTACCAGCTCAGCTCGTGGCGCTGCTCAGCGGCTGCTCCCATGATCACGTGCACCGGGTCGACACCCGGAGCCTTGACCGACTTCACGGCCACGACAAGATCATCAAGGGTCGTCGGCAGGGTGATCTGCTCGGTGCTGCCGCCGTGCAGGGTGACGATCACATGATCATCTCCGGGGCGCCCGGCGATCTTGGCGGCCTCGACCAGGCCACCGATCCCGGAGACCACGGTGCTGACCACGACGGTGGCGGCGGAGCCCCACTGCGCCGTGGCGACCTTGGTGAACTTGCCGTCACTGACCGAGGCGAACTGCACCCCGCCGGCATGGATCAGGTCGATGCCGGCGTACTCGGGCACCGCGGTGAGGCTGGAGACGCCGGGCACGACCTCGAAGTCGATGCCGCCGCGTACGCAGGCCGCGGCCTCGTCGGCCACCGCGTTGTCCAGGAACGGGTCGCCGGTGACCAGCCGGACGACCCGGGCGCCGGTGGAGGCGTGCTTGAGCACGATCTTCGCCCGGGCGGACGGGGTCAGCTGCTTGCGGGCGTCGGTCAGCCCCAGGGTGGAGACCTCGGCGTCGGCGGCCAGCGTGATGGCCGGGTGGGTGAGGATCTCGCGTTGTCGATCATCGTCCAAGATCACCGCGCTGGCGTCGGCGAGCGCAGCGATCGCGCCCAGGGTCAGCAGGTCGGGGTCGCCCGGACCGGTGCCGACGAAGATGACGCGGCCGCGGGTGATCGGAGCGTTGGGGGTGGGGGGCGAATTCTGAGTCCGAGGCTTGCGGGCCGAGGATGTGCTCCACTGGCTTCTCTCGCGATCTGTCGTACAGCCCCGCCGGGGGTGGCGGGCGCCCGAGGTCGATTTACTTGTGCTTGATCAGCTCGGCCAGCACCGCACTTGCGTGGTCCGCTCCGAACTGCGACGGGTCATCAGATGACCCCTGCGTCGCCAACCGGAGAACGGACCCGTTTTGGTCGGTTCTGACAAGTTGCTCAGTAACGTTCTCCCAATTACGGCGTCCAGAGTCAAATCGAGACTTGTACCACGGACAGATTTGACATGTGCACGAGCACCCACCGGTGCTGTGCACCCAGCCTCCAGCCGGGCCAGGAAGGCCCGTTCCACAAGGGATTCCGTGTGCGCGGAGACGTCGTCCAGGCCGTGCACAGCGGCCCGGAACTCGATGCTGAGAGAACGGTGAATTTCTAGCGCCAGAGCCCCCTGACCAGGGGCCGGCAGCATCACTTCGTGATCGAGAACAGCGGCGGTCAGACCTTTGACAACGGTGTCTTCTTTGTCCGAACCAGCCAACTCGAGATGGCCGAGGCGGCGCAACCCGGCCGCGGCCAGCACCACAGCGTCCACCGCACCTTGTCGGGCGAGCTCGATCCGGGTGTCCACGTTGCCGCGGATCGGCACGATCTCGATCTGTCGTCCGTGCTGCTCGGCCCAGTCCTGCAGCTGGATGGCCCGGCGCGGAGCCCCGGTCCCCACCCGGGCACCGTCGGTCAGCGTCTCGAGCCGGCGGCCGACCAGCACGTCACGGGTGTCTTCCCGGGCCGGCACGGCGATCACCTCGAGGTCGGGTGCGGCGGCGGTCGGCAGGTCCTTCAGCGAGTGCACGGCCACGTCGATCTCGCCGCGGTACAAGGCGTCGCGGACCGCTCCGGCGAAGACGCCGGTGCCGCCGATCTCGGTCAGGGCTCGCTGGTCGACATCACCGGTGGTGGTCACGCCGACGAACGTCGAGGCGTAGCCGCGAGCAGCCAGCAGCTCGGCGACCAGGTCGACCTGGGCCCTGGCCAGTGGGGACTTGCGCGCCCCCAGCCGGATGGGCCGAGCGGGATCGAGCACTAGCGCGGGACCTCCGGCGAGAGCACCGCCGCGATGGTCTGGGGATCGAGGGCGAACAGCTCGCGCAGGGCCGCTGCGTAGTCGACCGCGTCGGGATCGGCAGCCAGCTCCTGCACCCGTACGGTCGGGGCGTGCAGCAGCTTGTCGACGATCCGGCGCATGGTCCGCTGCACCTCGGTCCGCTCATGATCATCCAGGGACGGCAGCCGGGCGTCGAGCCGCTTCATCTCCCCGGCCATCACCTCCGAGGCCATCGACCGCAGGGCGATGACGGTCGGGGCGACCTGAGCCGAGCGGCGCAGGCCCAAGAAGTCCGCGACCTCCTCGCGCACCAGCCGGCGGGCGTCCTCGACCTCGGCCGAGCTGGCGGTGTCCAGCTGCCCGGCCACCAGCCGGTCCAGGTTGACCAGGCTGATGCCGAGCGTGGCGACCTCCGGTGACACGTCGGCGGGCAGCGCCAGGTCCACGACCCCGACCACCGGGGTGCCGGTGAGCTGCGCGGCCGTGATGTTCATCGACCGCGCGCCGGTGCAGGTCACGACGATGTCGGTGCGGCCCAACGCGGTGTCCAGCTCGCTGAGCGGGACGGCGACGCCGTCGACCGCCCGGGCCAGCCGCTCGGCCCGTTCCAGGGTCCGGTTGACGCAGCTGACGTGCGCGCCGGCGGCCGCGGCCGTACGCGCAGCCAGCCCGGCCATGGCGCCGGCCCCCACGACCAGCACCCGACGACCGGCCAGCTCGCCGCGCTCGGCGGTGAGCACCTGGTACGCCGCGGTCACCAAGGACCGGCCGGCCGAGCCGATGCCCGTCTCGGTCTGGACCCGCTTGCCGACCCGCAGGGCCTGTTGGAACAACGAGTTGAGGACGGTGCCGACCGTGCCGTGGGTCTGGCACAGCGTCAGCGCGGCTTTGACCTGCCCGAGGATCTGGTTCTCGCCGACGACCACGGAGTCCAGCCCGGCCGCGACCGAGAAGGTGTGCGCCACCGCCCCCTCGTCGAAGTAGACCGCGCACATCGCGCGCAGGTCGGCCACGGCGATGCCGGTGAACTGGGCCAGCGAGGAGGTGGCGTCGTCCAACCCGGCGTGGAACCGGCCGACCGAGACGTAGAGCTCGGTCCGGTTGCAGGTGGACAGCACCACGGCCTCGTCGATGTGCTCCGAGGTCAGCAGCTGGTCGGCCAGCTTGGCCGAGGAGGGGGCGTCCATCGCCAGCTGCGCCAGCATGCCGACCGAGGTCGACTTGTGCGAGACGCTCACCACCAGGATGCTCATCGTCGGGTCCCCCTGCTCATCTCGTGTTGTCCGGTGAGGACCCCGTGGGAGTCCTCGGTCTTGCGCTGCTCGTGGTAGGCGAGGATCTGGAGCTCCTGCCCGAGGTCGACCTTGCGGACGTTCACTCCGTCCGGCACCGCCAGGACCGTCGCCGCAAAGTTGAGGATGCTGGTGACGCCGAGATACACGAGGCGGTCAGCCACGGCCTGCGCGGCTTCCGCCGGGGTGGCGATGACCGCGATCGCGGCTCCGGTGCGGGCGACCACCGCTTCCAGCTCGCTCAGGTCGGTGATGGCCAGGCCGTGGATGAGCTTGCCGACCAGATCCGGCGAGGGGTCGACCAGCGCCACCACCCGGAACCCCCGGGAGTAGAAGCCGGAGTAGTTGGCCAGTGCGGTGCCCAGGTTGCCGAGGCCGACGATGATCACCGGCCACTCGTTGGCCGACCCGACCTCCCGACCGATCTGGAACCGGAGGTACTTCACGTCGTAGCCCACGCCGGGGGTGCCGTACGACCCGAGATAGGACAGGTCCTTGCGCAGCTGGGCCGAGTTGACGCCCGTGGCCTCAGCCAGCGCGCCACTGCTGACGGTGTCGATCTCCGCGGCGAACAGCTGGTTCAGCGCACGCAGGTAGACCGGCAACCGGGCCACCGTCGCATCGGGGATTCCCTTGCCCGCCAGCGGCTGGGCACTGCCCTGAGCCGTTCGAAGGGTCTCGGCGGGTGACACGCGGCTCCTGGGTCTGTTCATTGGAATCGGTCCAAACATAGCCACTTTAGGAGTTCGGGAAGGCCGGCACAAACAACCCCACCCTTACTGATCTCACCCATTCGCGCGCAGGTAGGAGGCTCCACGTGGGGACAACCGGTAGCCCACCTCGAGGCTCTCGGTCAGTCCCAGGGCCTTGAGCCGACGGACCCGGATCTTGTAGAAGGCCCGCTCCACCCCGGCCTCGGCGGCCAGCTCGGTCGACACGGTGCCGGGCTGCCGTTCGATCTGGCGCAGCGTGTCCCGGGTCCAGGGCCGTTCGGCGGCCCGGTCCATCCGGTCCAGCGTGGCGTTCAGCGCGACGACCTCACCCGGGTCCAGCTCGGCCGTCTCCCGCAGAGCGACCCGCGGGTCCGGGCCGGCCAACGCGATGCCGATCCGGTAGAGGTCACCTTCTCCCTTGGCGTCGGTCCACTTCCGCAGGGCGGCGAGGGTGGCGAAGCCGCCGGCCCGGGCATCCGACTCGGTCAGGGCATCCTCGTCGACCCGCTCGATCGAGGTCACCTCGACCAGGCCGGCCCGGGTGGTGAAGCGGGAGCCGGGCCGAGGGCGTACGACGGTCCAGCGGCGGTAGGTGCAGCTGATGCTGCCCTGGCTCAGACCGGCCAAGGTGGCGGCGGTGAACAACACGGTCAGCGCGTACGAGCCAGGGCCCGCGTCAGACGCTCGGGCGTCGACCCGCCAGAAGTCGTGTTGCCGCCCGTCGACGAAGGTCACCGGGACCTGGTCGCCGTAGCGCCGCACCAGCTCGGCGTCGCTGTCGACGTCGGTCACCGAGAACGTGTCGCCGGTCTGGGCGCAGACCGCCTCGACCACCTCGATCGCCTGCTCGCACAGGTGGCAGCCGACCCGGCTGAGCACCTCGACCCGCGGTGTCGCGGTCATCGTCCAGCCACGGACTCGACCCCGAGCGAGTGCCGGAGCGCACCCTTCATGATCTTGCCTGTCGCCCCCCGCGGCAGCTCGTCGACGACCAGCACCTCGTACGGCCGCTTGAACCTGGCCAGCTGACGGTCACAGTGGTCCCGGATCAGGTCGCCGGTCAGCTCGGCCCCGACCACAAAGGCGACGACGTGCTCCCCCGTACGCGGGTCAGGGCGCCCGACCACGGCCACGTCCTGCACGCCGGGGATCTCCGCGATGACCTGCTCCACCTCGGCGGGATAGACATTGAACCCGTTGACGATGATCAGCTCCCGGGCCCGGTCGACCAGGAACAGCTCGCCGTTGTCGAGGTAGCCGATGTCGCCGGTGCCGAACCAGCCCTCCGGTCCCGGGCCACCGCGGCCGTCGGGCCAGTAGCCGGAGAACAGGTTGTCACCGCGGATCCAGACCTCGCCGGGCTCGGTCTGCTCCGACCCATCCCCGATCCTGATCTGCACCCCGGGCAGGGCTCGGCCCACATGGCCCTGGCCGAGGGTGGGCCCGCCGAGCGTCGCGGCCACCCCGGGGGCGGCCTCGGTGAGTCCGTAACCCTGCTCGATCCGCAGCCCGGTGCGCTCGGTGAACTCCTCCCGCAACGACTCGGGCAACGGTGCGGCACCCGACAGCACCGTCGTCACCCCGGCCAGGCCGGAATCGAGCCGATCATCGTGCAGCAAGCGGTAGACCAGGGCCGGCGCGAGCGGCAGGTTGTTCACCTGCTCGGCGCTGAGAACGGCGAAGAAGTCGTCGGCGAAGCCGTCGACGACGACGAGCCGGCCACCAGCCATCGCCCAGCTGCCGAGCACGGCGTTCAGACCGAAGACGTGGAACAGCGGCAGCACGGCCAGCGCCACCGTGTCGGCGTCGAGGATGCCGAGCGGGTCCACGTGCTCCAGGTGGGCGAGCAGGGCGCGGTGGGTGAGCATCGCCGCTTTCGGCCCGCCCGAGGTGCCGGCGGTGTAGAGCAGCACGGCCAGCGCCTCCCGATCGCGCGGTGAGCTGACGGTGGCGCTGCCCTGGTCGGCCAGCTCCTGCAGCGCCACGTCGGTCAACGCGATCGGGTGGACGTCGCCGAGGTCGCCGCGGTCGGTGTCGGTGAAGAGCACCCGGGCACCGCTGTCGGTCAGGACCTTGGTCAGCTCACCGTCGGTCAGCTGGGGGTTGAGCGGCACGGCCACAAAACCGGCGCGCATGGCGGCGAAGTAGGCGACCACGAACTCGATGCTGTTGGCGCCGCACAGCGCGACCCGGTGTCCGGCGACCAATCCGTGCGCGGCCAGGCCGGCGGCCACCGCACCGATCCGGGTGTCGAGCTCGGCCCAGCTGAGCGCGCGGCGACCCGCTGCTGGCTGCACCAAGGCGATGGACTCGGGAGCGCGCCCGGCGTGCCGGGTGACCAGGTCGGCGACATTGGTGAAGCCCACCGCGCTGCTCGCCGGAGGCCCTGCATCGTCGTGGCCGGTCACCTGTCCGAGTCTGGCACAGGCGGCCCCGTCGGATCAGCAGCGCGGCACCGTGATGCCCCGAGGCGTCACGGACGCAGAAGTTAGGGTGAGTACGTGAGTGAGCCCCGCAAGCCGCCGATTCCGGCCGAGGCCGTGGAGTCGCTGCCGGCCAGCGGAGCGTCCGCGATCGAGCTCGACGGGCTCACGGTGGGCTCCCCCGGACGGGTCGAGCCGCTCGAGGCGAGCCTGCTCACGCCGGACCCGTTGATCCGCGAGGATCCGACGGCGGCGGCGTTCTTCGACCTCGACAACACCGTCATCCAGGGGGCCTCGATCTTCCACCTGGCCAAGGGCCTCTATCGACGCGACTTCTTCTCCGGTCGGGTGATCCTCAAGGGTCTGTGGCTGAACGCCTACTTCCGGGTCATGGGTCGGGAGAACGCCGACCACATCGAGGACGCCCGGACCACGATGCTGTCTTTCATCGAGGGGCACACCGTGGCCGAGCTGGAAGAGATCGGCAACGAGGTCTACGAGGAGTCCATCGCCAGCCGCATCTGGCCCGGGACCCGGGCCATCGCGCAGATGCATCTCGACGTCGGTCAGCAGGTTTGGCTGGTCACTGCCGCTCCGGTGGAGATGGCCGGCATCATCGCGGCCCGGCTGGGCCTGTCCGGAGCGCTGGGCACCACGGCGGAGCACGACGAGAACGGGGTCTACACGGGTCGGCTGCGCGGCGTGCTGCTGCACGGTCCGGCCAAAGCCCAGGCCGTCCGCGACCTCGCTCGCGAGCACGGCCTGGACCTGTCCCGCTGCTTCGCCTACTCGGACTCGTTCAACGACCTGCCGATGCTCTCCCTGGTCGGCCACCCCTGCGCGGTGAACCCCGACGGCCGGCTGCAGAACCACGCCGAGGAGCACGACTGGCAGGTGCGGGACTTCCGTACCGGCCGCAAGGCGGCTCGGCTCGGGCTGCTCGGCGCCGGCGCGGTGGGGGCGACCGCCGGAGCGATCGCCACCGGGCTGGCCGTGCACCGCTTCCTGCGGCGCTGACCGTGATCGGCTCGACCGCTCAGCCGCGGGAGCGCCGGGCGACGACGTAGGTGATCACTGCGGCCGCTGCGAGGTAGAGGCCGTACGCGAAGAACCCGAGCACCGCGACGGCCTCGGGCCGCCCGTCGTCCGGCTGCACCAGGCCGAGCACGATCACAGCGCCGGCGAGCAGCCCCAGCGCGCCCGCGCCCACGAACACGAAGCCTTTGAGCTGGTCCAGGTCGAGTCCCCGCCCGGTTTCGGACTCGGGCCGGTGGCGCAGGGTGACCGCCACGGTGAAGCCGGCCACGGCCACCAAGATCACCGCCAGCGCCCAGAACACCAGAACAGGTTAGACGAGCCGCACCCCGGACCGGCTCAGAAGAACGCGCTGCGGCGCTGCATGAGCAAGGCGTACAAGGTGTGCTGGATGGTCTCGCGGACCTGGTCGGTGACGTTGAAGACGACCATCGGGTCGTCGGCCGCGCCGGGCGGCAGCTCGTCGGTGGCGATGGCCTCGCCGAACTGGATGATCCACTTGCTGGGCAACGGGATCATGCCCAGCACGCCGAGCCAGGGGAACAACGGGGTCACCGGGAAGTAGGGCACCCCCATCGCCCGGGCCAGCGCCGGGGCCGAGGCGATCAGTGGATAGATCTCCTCCGAGCCCACGATGGACACCGGGATGATCGGCACCTGGGCGCGGACGGCCGCGGAGACGAACCCACCACGGCCGAAGCGCTGCAGCTTGTAGCGGTCGGCGTACGGCTTGCCGAGGCCCTTGAAACCCTCTGGATAGACCGCCACCAGCTGGTCGGCGGCCAACAGCCGCTCGGCATCCTCCTGGCAGGCCAGGGTGGTGCCGGTGCGTGCGAGCCAGGTCATGGGAGTAGGGAGTCGAGAAGATGAGGTCGGCACCGAGCATCCGGACGTGACGGGCGATCTCGTCGTAGACCACCGTGTGCAGGATCATCCCGTCCAACGGCATCGTGCCGGCATGGTTGCTGACCAGCAGGGCCGAGCCGCTGGTCGGCAGGTTCTCCGCGCCGCGCACCTCGACCCGGAACCAGGACTGCACCAGGGGCCGGAGCAACGGCAGGAAGACCTTGGTGGTGAACTCCGGGTCGAAGCCGAACTCGTCGATCGCGTAGTCACCGGTGAACCGGTGCCGGGCGAACTCGGCTATCTCGTCGACCGAGTCCGGCCACTCCACCCCGAGCGTCTGGGCCAGGCTGGCCAGACCGCGCACCGGGTCGGCGGCGAAGTCACGCACCGAGGCTTGCGGAAAGGACCTGAGGGCCCTGAGCGAAGCGGTGGCCAGGTCGGCCAGCTCGTGGACCAGCGCGCTGAGCGAGAGGGTAGGCGGCACTTCGCCGTCCGGTTCGGCGTCCGGCGGGTCGCGGTCGGGGTCGGGTCCGTCGGCTGGGTCGGCCCCTTCGACAGGCTCAGGGGGCGTTCGGGGCCACGGGGGCGTCGGCCCTTCGACAGGCTCAGGGGGCGGCCCTTCGACAGGCTCAGGGGGCGTTGGGGGCGTCGGCCCGTCGACAGGCTCACGGAGCGTGGGCGGACGGCGGCGGCGGGCCGGGGCCAGGCCACGGGCGGCGGTCGAGGGTGCCTTGCGGCTGCCGCGGCCGGCTGGGCCATGGCTGCCGAGCTGGATGATCTCGGCGTCAGCCATGGCCGGATCCCCGGCTCGGGAGCAACGCAGCGATCGAGGAGAGCACGGCGTCGACCCGGTCGACGCTGAGCAGACCGGGTTTGGCGGCAGCCACGAACTCCGCCAGCGCAGCCCGACTGGTGTAGGCCGGGATCAGGCCCACCGCGTCCCGGAACCGTGAGGTGTCCATGCCTCGGCCGTAGGTCAGCGCGTCGATCTGGTCGGCCGAGAAGTCGATCAGCCGGGCCTGGCGGAACATCGAGGCCACCACGGGCGCCGCGGGCTGCAGCACCCCGACGGTCGGTCGGCCCATCATCCGCACCGCCTGGGACAGGCTGATCATGTCGTCGGCGGCGACGTTGAAGGTGCCCGGAACATCTCGCCGGGTGACCGCCAGCAAGGCCTCGATGGCGTCGCTGGGGTGCAGGAACTGCAGCCGCGCGTCGAAGCCCATCACCTTGGGCACCACCGGCAGGGACAGATAGCGGGTCGCATGACTGTCGACCCCGGCCCCCATCAGCGTGGCCAGCCTCAGGGTGGTCACCACCACCTCGGGCTGCCGCCGAGCCAGTCCACGGACATAGCTCTCGATCTCCACCGAGTCCTTGCCGAACCCCGTACGCGGTTGCACGCGGGGCGACATCTCCTCGGTGAACTTGACCGGGTCCCGGGGGGAGGCGCCGTAGACCGAGACCGAGCTCTGGACCACCAGCTTGCGGAACGTCTCCGCCTTCTGGCAGGCCGCCAGCAGCTGCATGGTGCCGATGACGTTGATCTCTTTCATCGACGACCGGCCGCCGGCCCCGCCCGGGGTCGCCACCATCGCCATGTGCACGACCGTGTCGACCGCCCGGCCCGCGATCACCTTGGCGATCACGGGGTTGCGGATATCGGCGCGGACGAAGGTGACCTGACCCAGGTCGTGCCGGGGCGGAGTGATGTCCACCCCGATGACCTCGAAGTCACCGTCGGCGGCCAGTGAGCGGGCGAACCGAGCACCAAGGTCTCGCGAGACCCCGGTGACGAGGACGACCTGCGTCATCTAGCCACCAGAAACGCCTGAGCCGGTCTGGCTACTTGCCCGCGCGACGACGCTGGATACGAGTGCGCTTGAGCAGCTTGCGGTGCTTCTTCTTCGCCATCCGCTTGCGACGCTTCTTGATGACCGAACCCACGATGTAGTGCCTCTCGATTTACCGAGACATGCGTGGTCCCGGACCTGCCAATTCCGCCTGGCGTAGTTCACCAGACAACTACGGCATGCTACCTGTCCCTTACGGCTCGACGCGAGTTCAGTAGGGGTAACCCCCGCCCCGACTCGGGTGGATGCCTCATTCCGCGCGGACCCTTGCGAGGGCGAGGCTGGACCCATGCTCGAACCAACGATCCATCACCTGATGCAAAACCTGCACTTCCTGGCCGACGTGATGCAGCTGCCGATGGGCAGCCTCGGTGCGGTCGTTGCCGCCCTGGCCGGGGCCATCGCCGTGCTGCTGGTCGTGGCTGCGCGGCGCAGCGCCCGCTGACGCCGGACCGGGGCGCCGGCCTTCCGGACCAGCCTCGGGCCACCGAGAACCGGCATTGCTACGCTGCGAAACTGTGCCCTCCTACGTCGATGACTTCACTCCCGGGAGCGGCCGCCGTTCGGCCCCCCGCGCCTGGCTCGCCAGCGATGCGCCGCAGCTGAGCCTCAACGGCACCTGGCAGTTCCGACTCCACGCCACGCCACGGGGGCTCGACGAGGCAGCAGCAGCACCCGACCACGACGACAGCGGCTGGGACCAGCTCCCGGTCCCGTCCCACTGGGTGCTGGCCGGCGACGGGGCCTACGGCTCTCCGATCTACACCAACGTGCAGTACCCGTTTCCGATCGACCCCCCGTTCGTGCCCGACGAGAACCCGACCGGTGACCATCGGCGGTGGTTCACCCTGCCCGACTGGTCGGTCTCGCGCTACCTGCTCCGCTTCGACGGCGTGGAGTCGGTCTACCGGGTCTGGCTGAACGGCCAGGAGGTCGGCGTCGGCAAAGGCAGCCGGTTGGTGCAGGAGTTCGATGTCACCGACCTCGTCCGGCCCGGAGAGAACCTGATCATGGTCCGGGTCCACCAGTGGTCGTCGATGAGCTATCTCGAGGACCAGGACCAGTGGTGGTTGCCTGGCATCTTCCGTGATGTCACCCTGCTCGGGCGACCCGACGGCGCCATCGACGACGTCTGGTTGCGGACGGCGTACGGGCTCGACGGCACGGGCCGGATCGACCCCGAGATCATCGCCGCGGACTCCGCTTTCCCTGTCACCGTGGAGATCCCCGAGCTCGACGTGCAGCGGACCTTCGCCACGGCGGCGGACCTCGGCGCCTTCGACGTGGGCCCGGTCGAGCCGTGGAGCGCGGAGTCACCCCAGCTCTACGCCGCGAGCGTCCGCTCGGCCGGCGAGACGGTCTCGTTGCAGCTCGGTTTCCGCACCGTGCGGATCGACGGCGACGTGCTGCTGGTCAACGAGCGGCAGGTGATCTTCCGCGGCATGAACCGGCACGAGACCCATCCGGTCCGCGGCCGGATGTTCGACGAGGACCACGCCCGGGCCGATCTGATCGCCATGTTGCGGTCCGGGGTCAATGCGATCCGGACGAGCCACTACCCCCCGCACCCGCGGGTGCTGGACCTGGCCGACGAGCTCGGGCTGTGGGTCATCGACGAGTGCGACCTGGAGACCCACGGCTTCTTCTTCGTCGACTGGTTGGGCAACCCCAGCGACGACGCCCGTTGGGAACAGGCCTACCTCGACCGCATCGAGCGCACCGTCGAGCGGGACAAGAACCATCCGTCGGTGATCATCTGGTCGCTGGGCAACGAGTCCGGCACCGGCCAGAACCTGGCCCAGATGGCCAACTGGGCTCGGCGCCGCGACACCGAACGTCCGATCCACTACGAGGGCGACTACACGTGCGCCTACACCGACATCTACTCCCGGATGTATCCCGACTTCGTCGAGACCGCGGCGATCGGCTCCGACACCGGCCGGATCAGCTATCTGAGCGCACCGGCCGAAGCCGAACGCGTACGCAGCAAGCCTTTCCTGCTCTGCGAGTATGCCCATGCGATGGGCAATGGCCCCGGCGGACTCAGCGAGTACGACGCCTTGGCCGAGCAGCACCGGCGGCTGCACGGTGGGTTCATCTGGGAGTGGCGGGACCACGGCCTGGCGACCCGCACGCCCGACGGCACGGCGTACTACGGCTACGGCGGCGACTTCGGCGAGGTCGTGCACGACGGCAACTTCGTGATGGACGGCATGATCTTGCCGGACGAGACCCCGACGCCGGGGCTCGCTGAGTTCGCGGCGGTCAACCAACCGGTGATCTTGACCCTGGCCGCGGGGGTGCTCACCGTGCGCAACCGCTATCACACCAGCTCTACCGAGCACCTGCGATTCGTGGCCAGCACCGAGACCGACGGGCACCCGGTCGAGGAGTCGGTGCTGGTGGTGCCCCGGATCGCGGCCGGCGACACGGCGACCGTGGTCCTGCCGGCGTCGCTGCTGACCCCGACCGGTTCGGGCGAGTCCTGGCTGACCGTACGCGCCGAGCTCGCCGACGACACCTCCTGGGCCCCGGCCGGACACGTCGTCGCCCGCAGCCAGTTCGCGCTGGAGCCGCCGGCGCCTGCGGTCCGGGTCGCCGGCGGCTCGACCGGCTCGGCCGAGCTGAGCGACGTGGCGAGCTTCGACGAGCGAACCGGAGAGCTGCAGAGCCTGTACGGGCTCGCGGTCTCGGGTCCGCGGCTGGAGCTGTGGCGCGGTCCGACCGACAACGACCGCAGCGACAGCCGTGGCTCGTACGAGCTGGGCAGTCCCGAGGAGACCCACGGCCTGGGGGTGCCCGGGCCCTCATCGGAGCAACGGTGGCGTGAGCGCGGCCTGGACCGGCTGGTCCACCGCGTCCAGAGCATCGAGGCGGGGCGGGGCCGGCTGGTCGTGCGGACCCGGGTCTCGGCCGCGAACAGCGGCCGGTTCGTCGACGTGAGCTACCGCTGGCAGGTCGCCGACGGCCTCGAGCTGCTGGTCGAGGCCGTCCCGTCGCCGAACTGGGACTGCACCTGGCCGCGGGTCGGCGTGCGGTTCGACCTGCCGGCCGACCTGGACCGGGCGAGCTGGTTCGGCACCGGACCGAACGAGTCCTACCCCGACACCCGGCGAGCGGCGTACGTGGGGCGCTTCTCAGCCGGGATCGACGAGCTCAACGTGGCCTACTCGCGACCCCAGGAGACCGGTCACCGAGCCGAGCTGCGCAGCCTGGAGCTGAGCGACGGGCAGGCCACCCGGCTGCGGCTGGACACCGTGGCGGATCGGCACGGCCACCGGCCCGGCTTCACCTTCACCCGGCACACTCCGCAGGACCTCGACCGGGCGCGGCACCCGTACGAGCTGCCGGTCAACGACCACAGCTATCTGTTCATCGACAACGCTGTGCACGGCGTGGGATCCCGGGCCTGCGGGATGGACGTGCTGCCCGAGCACGCGCTGTGGCCCGGGGCCCAGCAGTTCGGCCTGCGGTTCGCTGATCCAGGCCGGCTCGGGGTCTAGCCGGTCTCGTAGTAGGCGCGCCGCAGGTAGGCGTCGACGGCCTTCTGCTCGACGCGGAAGCTGCGGCCGAACTGGACCGCCTCCAGCGCACCCGAGTGGATCAGCCGGTAGACCGACATCTTGGACACGCGCATCAGTGCGGCGACCTCGGAGACGGTCAAGAACTTCACTCCGGCCAGGTTGCCGCTCAGCGGGGTGACTCCCCCGGGCTTGGACTCATCGCTCATGCCTCGTACACCCATTTCCGTGCCTGGCCAGCGTCGGCTTCCCCTCCGACGTCCTTGCAGGTACTGGAGTGAGAGTAGTGGCAAAAGGTGTGTTTGGTACAGCAGATGCACAGGTTGCTGGACCAACACGCCGGGCCGGTCGTTGACCAAAGGCCATCGGTGACGGACACTTCCGCCGCCGAACCGAGTCAGGTCAGAGCGCAGGATCGAGGCCGAGCTCGGGATAGACCGCCTGCCGGGTGGCCAGGATGGCCTGGTCGAGACGGCTCTCGGGGGTGAACCCGTCCTCGAAGCGCCGATACGTCGTGTCGCCGCCATCGGTCATGGTCAGCGGCGCCCACTCGCCCATCTCCTCGCGCCACTTCAGCGGGATCTCGGTCTCGGGCGGCACAGGCTCGCCACTGACGATGCCGAGCAGATGGGTCCAGGCCCGGGGCACGACGTGCAGCACGGCATAGCCGCCGCCCCCGGTCGAGACCCAGCGCCCTTCGCACAGCTCATCGGCCAGGTCGGCGATGGCCAGGTACGAGGCTCGCTGGCCGTCGAGGGACAGGTCGAGGTCGGCCAACGGGTCGTGCTTGTGGGAGTCGCAGCCGTGCTGGCTGACCAGCACCTGCGGACCGAAGGCGCGAAGCACGTCGGGCACCACCGCGTGGAACGCCCGCAGCCAGCCGGCGTCGCTGGTGCCCGGCGGCAGCGCGACGTTGACCGCACTCCCCTCCGCGCCGGGTCCGCCGGTCTCGGTCGGGAAGCCGGTGCCGGGGAACAGACAGGCCGGGGTCTCGTGCAGGCTCACGGTCATCACCCGTGGGTCGTCGTAGAAGATGCTCTGCACCCCGTCGCCGTGGTGGACGTCGACATCAACGTAGGCGACCCGCTCGCAGCCCTGGTCGAGGAGCCAGCGGATGGCCACGCCGAGATCGTTGTAGACGCAGAAGCCGCTGGTGCTTTCGGGCATCGCGTGGTGCAGCCCGCCGCTGACGTTGCTGGCCCGCTTGACCTCGCCGCTGAAGACCCGGCGGGCGGCCTCGACGCTGGCCATGGTCACCAACGCGGCCGTCTCGTGCATGCCGGGGAAGATGGGGTTGTCGGAGGTGCCCAAACCGAAGTGCTGGTTGGGCTCACCGCGTTGCACGGCGGCGATGTAGGCGGCGCTGTGCACGGTCTCCAGCAGGGCCAGGTCGATCTCCGGCGGCGGCACGACGGTCAGGCGGTCCAGCACACCGAGCTGGGAGGCGAGGGCGATCGCGTTCTTGACCCGGCCCGGGGCCATCGGGTGGTCGATGCCGAAGTCGTACTTGGTCAGCTCCTCGGAGTAGACCAGCAGCCCGCTCATCCTTGCCCTCCGGCGGCCGACGGCCCGGACGGTCGATCGAGGCGGGCCTGCCGGTCGAGCCGGGACGCGGCGGCCAGGTCGCGGCTGCGGTCGCGGGCCGCCTCGATAGCGCCGAGGAACGCGGCGCGGACCTTGTGGTTCTCGAGCTGGCGTACGGCCGCGGCGGTGGTGCCCCCGGGTGAGGTGACCCGCTCGCGGAGCACGGTGGGGTGCTCGCCGGTCTCCCGCAGCAGCTTGGCCGAACCGAGCATGGTCTGCACGACCAGCTCGGTGGCGATGTCGCGGGGCAGGCCGAGATGGACTCCGGCCTCGATCATCGACTCGACGACGAAGAACAGGTAGGCCGGGCCCGATCCGGACAGCGCGGTGACGGCGTCCTGGTAGCGCTCGGGCACGGTCACCACCCGACCGGTGGCCGACAAGATCTCGGTGACCCGGTCGAGGTGGCCCTGGTCGGCGTGGGAGCCGGCCGAGATCGCCGCCATCCCCTCGTCGACCTGGGCGGGCGTGTTGGGCATCACCCGGACCACGGCCACTCCATCGGGCAGCTGCGACTCGATCGACGCGGTGTCCACGCCGGCGGCCAGCGAGACGATCAGGGTCCCGGGCCGGATCACTCCGGCGATCTCGCCGAGCAGGTCGTTCATGTCCTGCGGCTTGACCACCAAGATGACGGTGTCGGCCCCGGTCACGGCGTCCACGTTCTCGAGCATCCGGATGCCGTAGGTCTGGGTGAGCTCGATCTGCCGATCGGGTCGACGATCGGTCGCCACGATCTCACCGGGTCGCCAACCGGCCCGCAGCAGCCCGGACAGGACCGTTTCGCCCATCACCCCGGCGCCCAGGATGGCCAGCGCGCGATCGTCGGGTGGCACCGTCGCCGACTCAGGCAGGATCACCGAGTCAGGCCCGCCCGCCGGCGACCAGGCGGTCGCTCAGCAGCTCGGCGATCTGCACCGCGTTCAAGGCGGCACCCTTGCGCAGGTTGTCGTTGGAGATGAACAGGATCAGCCCCTTGCCGGCCGGCGCGGCCTGGTCGGCGCGGATCCGCCCGACGAAGCTCGGATCCTGACCGGCGGCATCGAGCGGCGTGGGCACCGCCATCAAGGTGACCCCCGGCGCGGCGGACAACAGCTCGGTCGCGTGCTCCGGACTGAGGTCTCGGGCGAACTCGGCGTGGATGGCCAGCGAGTGGCCGGTGAACACCGGCACCCGCACGCAGGTGCCGGAGACCAGCAGGTCGGGGATGTGCAGGATCTTGCGGGACTCGTTGCGGAGCTTCTGCTCCTCGTCGGTCTCGCCCGAGCCGTCGTCAACGACCGAGCCGGCCAGCGGCAGCACGTTGTAGGCGATCGGCTTCACGTACTTGTTGGGCGCCGGGAAGTCCACGGCCCGACCGTCGAAGGCCAAGCCGCTGGCGTGGTCGGCGACCGCGCGGACCTGGCCGTCCAGCTCGGCCACGCCGGCACCGCCGGAGCCGGAGACCGCCTGGTAGGTCGCGACCTGCAGCCGTACGAGCTGGGCGGCCCGGTGCAGCGGAGCGAGCACGGGCATCGCGGCCATCGTCGTGCAGTTGGGGTTGGCGATGATGCCCTTCGGCGGGCGGAACGCGTCCTCGGGGTTGACCTCGGAGACGACCAGCGGGACCTCGGGGTCCATCCGCCAGGCGGAGGAGTTGTCGATCACGATCGCTCCGGCCGCCGCCACCTTGGGCGCGGTGGCCAGCGAGGCGGTCTTGCCGTTGGAGAACAGCGCCAGGTCGAGTCCGGTGAAGTCGGCGGTGTCGGTGTCCTCGACCGTGATCTCCCCGTCGAGCCACGGCAGAGAGGTGCCGGCCGACCGGGCCGAGGCGAAGAACCGCACCTCGGTCGCTGGGAAGCCGCGCTCCGCGAGCAACGTCCGCATGACCCCGCCCACCTGTCCGGTGGCTCCAAACACTCCAACGCGCATGTGGTCCAGCCTAAGTCCTGGCTGTTGTTGAACCGTGCGTTTCCACACGCTGGAATTTACGGTGTAAGCCGGTGGTCGGCTCACGTCGACCGCAGATTTTCTCGTCACTTACGAGACCAGGCAGGATGGTGCCGTGACTGGTGCGGCCGTGATCGAGGACAGGTTGGTCGACCGGACCCGGATCGGGGTCGAGGTCGTCATCGTGCTCGGCATCTCGCTCGGGCAGAGCGCGATCTATTCGCTGCTGCGGATCATCGAGCGCCTGACCCGCAACGTGCCCCTGTCGCAGCAGACCTCGACCCTGAACGCCTCGGCGACCCCGGACCGGCCCTGGCTGGACCTGACCTATCAGCTGGTGGGCATCGGGTTCGCCCTCGTGCCAGTGCTGCTGGTGCTCTACCTGCTCAACCTGACCAACCGGCCGGCGGCCCGGGTGATCGGGTTCACTCTTCGCCGGCCCCGGTTCGATCTCGGCTTCGGGCTGCTGATCGCCGCCGGGATCGGCATCCCGGGGTTGGGCCTCTACCTCGGGGCCCGCGCGCTCGGCCTGAACACCCAGGTGCAGGCGTCGGGACTGACCGACACCTGGTGGACGATCCCGGTGCTGATCTTGTCGGCCGGACAGAACGCGGTGCTCGAGGAGGTGATCATGGTCGGCTACCTGTTCACCCGGGGGGCCCAGCTGGGCTGGCGGCTGCCGGTGATCATCCTCGTCAGCGCGGTGGTGCGCGGTTCGTACCACCTCTACCAGGGGTTCGGAGGCTTCGCCGGGAACCTGATCATGGGAGTCGTCTTCGGCCTGATCTACCTTCGCTGGAAGCGCGTCGCGCCGCTGGTCGTGGCGCACACCCTGCTCGATGTCGCCGCTTTCGTCGGCTACGCCCTGGTTGCGCCCCACGTCAGCTGGCTGTGAACCATGGCTAGCCTGAGCCCGTGACCGCAGGCGAACCGTTGGGGCTGCTGCCGCCCGCCGGGGAGAGTGCCACCGACTGGGCGCCGTTGGTGGCGCGCCTGTCGGCCCAACGACTGCTGCTCACCCCCGAGGTGGCAGCCGCGGAGGACCACCCGGTGATCTTGGAGGAGCCGGCGCTGGCCACACTGGCCGCGATCTCGGCAGCCGGTCTGGACCGGGCCGCGCTGCTGGGGTTGGGTCTCGGCGCGATGGTCGCGATGACCGTGGCCGCCGGGTTCGGCTCCCGGGTCAGCGCGCTGGTCCTCAGCCCCGTACGCCGGCCGGAGTCGACCGCCCTCCTGTCTCTGCACAACGGCATCCGCCAGCTGGTGCCGGCCGCGACGGCCCAACGGCTGGGGATGCGACCGGGGCAGGTCCTCGACCTTCTCGATCAGGTGCGCCCGCTCGACTACCGAGGCTGGGTGCAGCGGGTCGAGGCACCGACCCTGGTGCTGGTGGGGGAACGCGACGTCGCCAACATCGGGGCGAGCATCCGGCTCGCGGGCGCGTTGACTCACGCCAGGCTGGAGATCGTCCCAGGGGCGGGTGCGGGCTGGCAGCGGGACCAGCCCGACCGTACGGCCGAGCTGGTGGCCGCGTTCCTCGACCGCCTCTGAGGTGACCCTCCCCGCCGTTCTCCCATCAGCGAGGGGTGGTGGCGGGCGGCGGGGTCCTGACTCCCTTGATGAGCAGGTACAGCAGCAGCGAGACTTCGCTGAGCGTCTCCGGGATGGCGAACACAGCAGTGGGAATGTGAAGGACACCCGGTGCGAGGAACTGAAGCAGTGCATCGACCAGGTAGCAGACGGTGCTCATCATCAAGACCAGCGCGAGGGGTCGCGGGAACATCCCGGACCGGTAGCCGAGCAGGCCGAGCGCGAACAGCCAGAGCCAGGAAAGCTGGGCGATGAGGTATCCGTAGTGCTGCAGGTCCATCAGCAGCAGCGCCACGCCGTCGGATCCGACCGGCCCGAAGGCTGTCGCGTAGGAGGGGGTCGTGACCACCAGGAGAGCTACCAGCTGGTGGACCATGTTGAGGCTGGCGATCGCGACCGAGGTGACGACGGAGATGACCATGGCCCGGGCCAGATAGGTGTTGGTGTGAGCGAACAGTCGGTGCAGCACCAGCGCAAGGCACAGCCAAACCAGCGCTTGGAGCAGGTCGGCGACGAAGCTCAACCGCACCAACGATGCGTTCGCGACGAGGTTCGAGGCCGTGGCCGCGGCATCTCCTGGGACGTACACCCGCAGCCGGATGATGTGGGCGAAGCCACCGAACACGGCCATCACCAGGTACAGCAGACCGGCCTTGCGCGCGAGGCGGACGGCATCGGTCCCGCTCGTACGCAGCCGGCTCTCGGCGCGGATGTCGCCGTCGACGCCTGGCGTGCTCACGGTCGAGGTGGTGGTGTGGTCGGTGGTCGGACTGGTCTTCGAGTCGGCCGCTGGTGTGCTGGGCTGAAGGGCTGAGGTCATGGTCTTTCCCTTTCGAGTGGATGGGTTGGAGTTGTCGGCGGGTGAGGCGAAGATCGTTGCCGGGCCAGGTCACCGCCCTCGGGATGCAGCAACCTGGGGGCCGCGGTCGGGACTAGGGCGTTGCCGCCAGGTCCCTGCTGCCGCTCGCCGTACCCGGAGGGCAAGCGCGGCTACCGTCACCGTGCTGACCAGGACCAGGGCGTACACCGACCCTTCGGGTCCGAAGGGCCCGCCGGTCAGCCAGGCCGCAACTCCGGGGCGGGCCGTGCTGACCAGAATCGAGCCGCCGAGGTCGTTGCCGGAGACCGCAGCGCCGAAGAGGTAGCCCTGGGCGAGGTTCCAGGCGAGGTGGAAACCGATCGGAACCCAGAGCCTTCCGGTCAGGGCGTACAGGGCACCGAACATCAGCCCGGCCACCCCCACCGTGACACCGGCAAGGGCGGTGGCTCCGGGGTTGGTCAGGTGCAGCGCCGCGAAGATCAGACCGGCGATGATGAACGCCGGCACCGGCCCGAACGCCCGCCACAGCAGCCGGAGCAGCAGCGCGCGCATCCAGAGCTCCTCGGTGACGGCCGCCTGCACCGCCAGGCCGAGCCCCGTCCACGCCGGCGCGACCCCGACCACGGTGACGTCATAGGCGCGAGTGACGACCAGCACGCCCATCAGCGACGCCATCATCGCCAATCCCAGGACCATCCCGAGCGCGAGCTCGGGCAGGGCCGGACGGACGGCTAGCTCCGACGCCCAGCGGCCCTCGCCGAGGCGGACGGCCCCGGTGTAGCTGCCGAGAGCGACCGCGCAGGCGAGGAGCACCCCGGCAACCCCCAGGGCCAGGTTGTCGGCCGGCAGCAGGTCGACCGCCGCCTGCAACGGGAGCCCGAAGGCGGCGGCAGTCACGAAGAACAGCAACACGAGCCAGGCCATGGCCCGCAGCCAGCGCCAGCGACCGGGGTGCAGGACCCGCCGGTCTCCGAGCTCGACCCGGCCCCCCGCAGAGCCAGAATCTATGCGAGGGGATCGACCGGCTGACTCGATGGACATGCTGATGATCGTGCCGGGACTCGGTTGGCCGCCAGTGGAGCACCGGTGGAGCCATGGTCGAGCGCGCTAGGCCCTGGCCGACCGGCGGGAGATGATGGTCGAAACGTGATCCTGAGGCGGGAGCAGGCCGGTGGTTCTGATCCGTCTTCTGGGTGGCGTCAGTGCCACCACCGACCGGGGAGAGCCGGTCGATGTCGGTCCGGCGAAGTGTCAGACGGTGCTCGCGGTGCTTGCGCTCGCCGCCGGCTCGGCCGTTCCGGTGCCCCGGCTGATCGACCTGGTGTGGGGTGAGCAGCCACCCCGCACGGCCGAGAAGACCCTCCAGTCGTACGTGGTCCGGCTGCGCAAAGGCCTGGGCGCCGATGTCGATCCTTCGAGTCGGCGCTGCGTATCGCCTCGATCTGAGACCGGAGTCGATCGACGTGGTCCGCTTCCAGCGGCAGCTGGCCTCCGGCGACATCGACGCGGCTCTCGCGGAATGGACCGGGACACCTCTGGCGGGGCTCGAGGGCCACGGCCTCACCCCCACCGTGGACGCGCTGGTCGAGCAGTGGCTGGCCGCGGTCGAGATCGACCTCGAGCGCCGGCTCGAGACCGACCCGGCCTCGATCATCAGCCCGCTGACCGAGCTGACGGCGAGCCATCCCTTTCGGGAAAACCTCTGGTCACTGTTGATGACGGCGTTCTACCGGGTGGGCCGCCAGGCCGACGCGCTCGAGACGTTCCGCAAGGCGCGTCACCAGCTCGTCGAGGAGCTCGGGGTCGAACCCGGTCCACGCCTGCGCGAGCTGGAGTCGCTCATCCTCGGACAGGATGAGCAGTTGCGGGGCCTCGAGACGTCCGCGGACCCGACCTCAGGTCGCCCCACCGGGACGGTGACCTTCGGCTTCTGCGAGGTCGAAGACTCGGCACTGTTGTGGTCGACCCACCGCAAGAAGATGGCGGCCGCGGTATCCCGGCTCGATGTGATCGTACGGGCGGCGGTGACCGGCACGCGCGGTTACCTCTTCGCCACCGGGTGTGAGACCTTCGGCGCCGCTTTCCACCGAGCCGATGACGCGGCGTCCTGGGCCAGGGAGCTGCAGCTGGAGGTGACGACCGAACCGTGGCCGGGAGGTGTCGAGCTGGGTCTGCGGATCGGTCTCCACACCGGAGAGACCGAGGAACGGGCCAGGAGCTACTTCGGCTCTGACCGTCAATACCGCGGCGCGCATCGCCGCCGCCGGGCACCGCCGTCAGATCCTGGTGTCCGAGGTGACGGGTGCGCTGCTCGACCGACGACGACCTGATCGATCTCGGGACCCATCGCCTCGAGGGCGAGCTCCGCGCCCTTCGCATCCTGCAGCTCGACGACGGTCGGCATCCGGACCTGCGAACCGAAGACCTGCGACGCGGCAACCTCCCGCTGCAACTCGACCCGCTGCTCGGCCGGGAACGCGAGCTGGACACCATCCGGGCGGCCCTCGCTCAGTCCCCCGTCGTCACCCTGGTCGGGCCGGGAGGAATCGGCAAGACCCGACTGGCGCTCGGTACCGGCCTGGCCGACGTCGATCGAGCCGGTGGGGTCTGGCTCGTCGAGCTGGCCAACATCGACGGCACCGGACGACGTCCCCCGTGCCGTGGCCGCAGTTCTGGATGTCCGCGCCAATCCCGGCCGCACGCTCACCCAGTCGATCCTCACCGCCCTCCGACCACGTTCGGCCCTCCTCCTCCTGGACAACTGCGAGCACGTCCTCGACGCCGCCGCCACCCTGATCCAAGCCATCGCCCAGGGGTGCCCGCAGGTCCACGTGCTCGCCACCTCTCGAGAAGCGCTCGGCGTCAGCGGCGAACAACTCATCACCGTGGGGCCGCTCGACCCCACGGCAGCCGGAGTGACACTGTTCAACCAGCGCGCGCACGCCGTGTCGGCGGACTTCGATGCTGCCGCCTCCCGGCACACCGTCGAGGAGATCTGCCGCCGTCTGGACGGGATTCCCCTGGCCATCGAACTGGCGGCCGCCCACACCAGAACGCTCGCCCCCTCGGATCTGCTGGCTCGGCTGGACCAACGCCTCGACCTCCTGACCGGCGGACGCAGAACGAGTCCCGAGCGTCACCGAACACTTCGGGCGACCATCCAGTGGTCCTATGACCTGCTCGCGCCCGCCCAACAGAGACTCTTCCAGCGACTGTCGGTCTTCGCCGGCCCGTTCGACCTCGCCGACGCCGGCAGCGTGGCCGCCGACGAGATCATCGACCGTGCCGAGGTCGAGGACCTGCTGGAAGACCTGGTCGAGAAATCGATGCTCAGCGTCGAGTCCGGTCCGTTCGGTATCAGATTCCGGCTGCTCGAAACCATCGGCGACTTCGCCGGCGAACGACTCCAGAACGCCGACTCAACCACGAGGATGGCCGAGCGACACGCGGAATGGTGCCTGCGACGGGTCACCGACATCCACCGACTGCTCGTCGGGCCGGCGGAGATCGAAGGAGTCGCTCGACTCAGCCAGCTCTGGCCCAACCTGCGGGCCGCGTTCACCTGGGCCTGCGCCATGGGCGATCAACGACTCGCGGCAGCACTCGTGCGCCCGATCGCGGGCGAGCTGAACCTGCGTGCGCAAAGCGAGATCCGCGAATGGGCTGAACGCATTCTGGCGATCACGCCAACCGACGACGAGGACGAGATCGTCTCCTGGCTCACCTGCGCGACCTACGGCTACAAGCAGAACGGCGACCTTGCGGCGTACGGGCGGCTCATCGACCGCCACGTCCGCGATCTGGAGCACCCTGTGGTCCGTTACACCCGGTAGCTACCTCCACGACGACGCCGTCGCCCTGCGGGTCGACGCGCGGGAGGCCACGGCCTGGCTCCGGCAGCACGGTGCCGAGAACGCGGCGGCGTACGCGGAGATCGGCGGCGAGGCTTCAGCGCTGCTGAGTACCGGGCAGTTCCGAGAGCTCGACACCCTGGTCTCCGTCCTGGTCGCCCGCTACCGCCGGACAGGCCCGCCCACCCTGGTGTACGTGACGCTGGCCATGCTTGGCTACTCGGCCTTGTTCCAAGGCCGAGCGGCCGCAGCAGAGCGGCTCTTCGACGAGTCCGCCAGCATCGAGGTCCCGGTCCGAACCACCTCGGTCAACGAGCCGGCCCAGGCGCGCAAAGCGTTCGCGAGCGGCCACCGGACGCGGGCGTTCCGCATCCTGCTCAGCCACGTCCGCGATCTGCTGGAAACCGGCTACACCGACCTCGCCAGGCTCGCTGCCGTCGAGTTCATCAACATGCTGACCGCGATCGGCCGCGTTCCCGAGGCGGCGGAGATGCTCCGCTTCCTCGCCGGCACCGGCGACTTCGGCGCGCACGCGGTCCAGGCCCTGGTGGCTGACGCCGCCGCCATCATCGAGGCGAGCGCCCCACCCAGCGGGTTCGACCCGACTCGGGCCGACCTCGATGGGCGCGAGGCGCTGGAATACATGCGCGACGTTCTCGTCGGCCTCTGCGAGGATCGCCCAAGCGGTCCTCCGGCCTGAGATCTCCCGGATCACGTGGCACCGACCACCCGGGCAGCGACAGTCAGGGCCTCAGAGGTGGCTGGCCACGCCGCCCGCGTCGACCGCGTACGACGGCTGGGCGAGTCCCGCCGCCAGGTGCTCGCGAGCGAAGGCCAGCGACTCGGCGAGGTCGGCCTCGCGCTGGGCGCGGCTACCGCTCCGGCGCGAGTTGATCTCGAGGACCACGTGACCGGTGAAGTTGTGCCGGGCGACGTACTCCAGCACCTTGCCGGCCTGCTGGTCACCGCGGCCGGGCACCAGGTGCTCGTCCTTGACCGAACCGCTGCCGTCGGTGAGGTGGATGTGCTGCAGCCGTGACCCCCAGGACTTGGCCAGGTCGAGGGACTGCTGGTTGGCCGTCGAGGCGTGCGAGAAGTCCAGGGTGAGGTGGGTGTAGTCGAGCTCGGTCGGATCCCACCCCGGCATGTACGCCTTCAGCTCACCGCCGGGGGTCCGCCACGGATACATGTTCTCCACGCAGAAGGTGACCCCGGTGGTCTCGTTCAGGCGCTGGATGCCGGCCACGAACGTACGGGCGTAGTCACGCTGCCACCGGAAAGGGGGATGGACCACCACCACGTCGGCGTCGAGCCGGCGGGCCGCCTCCGCCGAACGCTCGAGCTTGGCCCACGGGTCGGTGCCCCAGACCCGCTGGGTGATCAACAGGCAGGGTGAGTGGATCGCCAGCACCGGCACCCCGTGGTAGTCGCGCAGCTTCTCGACCGCATCGATGTCGGCCGCGACTGGATCAATACCGACCATCACCTCCACGCCGTCGTAGCCCAGCCGACGCGCCAGCTCGAACCCGCTGGATGTCGTCTCGGGATAGACCGAAGAGGTCGACAGCGCGACCTTGGGGGTTGGCACCATGGGCGAGTCAGAACTCAGCTGCGCTGACATCGGTCCGGGGTCGGCAGGCACAAGGCCACACTAGACCTCCGCGCCCAGGCCCGGTCGTCGGAACGCGAACTGCGGTGCCCACGCCATAGGCTGCACGGGTGCCGGAAGTCCTGCTGCCGTTCCCCCGTGCGTTCGCCGAGTTCGTCGACCCGGACGACGCCGACCAGGTCTTCCGCTGCGACCTGACCTGGCTCACTTCCCGCTGGGCCTGCATCTTCGGTCAGGGGTGTCCGGGCATCTACGCCGACCGGCCCGACGACGGGTGCTGCACGCTCGGTGCGCACTTCGCTGACGACGAGGACGAGCAGCGGGTGGCCCGGGCGGCCAAGCAGCTCAAGGGCAGCCAGTGGCAGTACAAGCGTGCGGCCAAGACCGGCGGCTGGGTCGAGCTCGAGGACCCGGACCACGTCGCGGAGGGCGAGCTGCCCGGGCGCAAGACCCGGGTGGTCGACGGCGCCTGCATCTTCTTGAACCGACCCGGATTCCCGGCCGGCGAGGGCTGCTCGCTGCACCTGCTGGCGCTCAGCCAGGGCCGGGACTTCCTGGAGACCAAGCCCGACGTCTGCTGGCAGCTGCCGATGCGGCGCCAGTACCGGACGGTGACCCGGACCGACGAGACGACCTACACCGAGGTCAGCATCGGTGAGTACGGCCGCGACGGCTGGGGCCCCGGTGGGCACGACCTCGACTGGTACTGCACCTCCAACACCGAGGCCCACCATGGCCGGCTCCCGGTCTACGAGGAGAACCGCGCCGAGCTGGTCGCGCTGATGGGGGCGCCGGCGTACGCGGTCCTGGCTCAGCTGTGCGAGGAGTTCGACGCCCGGCCGGGCCGGCTGATGCGCCACGCCGCCGACCCGATCTGAGGCCCGATCGGGGTCCGATCGATCGGGCGCCGGGCAACAATGTGGGGATGGACTTGGATCACCTGTCGTTCGCTGCGGGGCCCGAGGGTCTGGCCGCCACGACACGGCGGCTCAGCACCCGGCTGGGTACGGGTTTCCACGACGGCGGCTTCCATCCCCGGTTCGGCACCCGCAACCAGATCATCCCGCTGTCCGGCGGACGCTACGTCGAGGTCGTGGAGGTGCTGGACCATCCGGCGGCTGACAAGGCCCCGTTCGGCCGGGTGGTTCGCGCCCGGTCGCTGAACGGGGGCGGCTGGCTCGGCTGGGTGGTGGCTGTCGACGACCTGGCACCGATCGAGGAGCGGATGGGGCGCACTGGCGGTGGAGGGTCACCGCTACCTGCCCAACGGCACCCTGCTGGCTTGGCAGCAGATCGGCGTCAAGGACCTGCTCACCGACCCCCAGCTGCCGTTCTTCGTGCGCTGGGAGAGCGACCCGAGCGTGCACCCGTCCGTGGGCGGCTCCGACGTCGAGTTGACCAAGATCGAGCTCGCCGGCGACCACGACACCGTCGACGACTGGCTCGGCGGCCAGGCCGATGTGATCCTGGACCAGGTCGGCATCGACTGGGTCTCCCCCGAGGGACAGCCGGGACTGGTCGCCGCGACCTTCTCGACCCCCCGCGGCGAAGTCCGGATCTAGTGCCGATCACCGTCCGTCCGGCGGTCGCCCAGCTCCCGGCCTACAAGCCCGGCAAGCCGGCTCCGGCGGCCCCCGGCGTGACCTCGTACAAGCTGTCCAGCAACGAGAACCCCTTCCCGCCGCTGCCCGGGGTGTTGACCGCGGTGCAGGCCGCCGTGGCCCAGATGAACCGCTACCCCGACATGGCCAACGCGGCCGATGACGTCGGCCCTCGCCGCGCGGCTCCGAGTCGCCGAGGACCAGCTGGCGTTCGGCACCGGTTCGGTGGCCGTGCTCTACCACCTTCTGCAGGCGGTCTGCGAAACCGGCGACGAGGTCATCTACGCCTGGCGCAGCTTCGAGGCCTATCCGATCGCGGTGCAGCTCACCGGAGCTCGGCCGGTCCCGGTCCCGCTCGGGCCCGGCGCCGTGCACGACCTGGCAGCCATCCGGGACGCCATCACCGCAGCGGACCAAGGTCATCTTGTTGTGCACCCCGAACAACCCGACGGGTCCCGCGCTCGACCACGAGCAGGTGAGGGACTTCCTGGCCGCCGTCCCCGAGGACATCCTGGTCGTGATCGACGAGGCCTACGTCGAGTTCGTCGACGACCCGGCCGCCGTGCGGGGCCTGGAGCTGCTCGGCCCGGACAACGTGGTGATCCTGCGGACGTTCTCCAAGGCGTACGGGTTGGCCGGCTTCCGGGTCGGCTACTGCGTGGCCGAGCCGGCGCTCGCCGCCGCCGTTCGCTCCACCGCACTGCCGTTCGGCGTCTCCATCGCGGCCCAGGCCGCCGTCGTCGCCTCCCTGGAGGCCGAGCCGGCTCTGCTGGCCCGCGTGGCCGATCTCGTGGCGGCCCGGCGACCGCTGGTCGAGGGCCTCACCGCGCTGGGCTTCGACGTGCCGGACGCCCAGGGAAACTTCGTCTGGCTGCCGGCCGGGCCGCTGACCGCCCCGTACGGCATCGCCTTCGCCCGCGCGGGGCTGATGGTCCGCCCGTACGCCACCGGAGCGCCCGGCGACGGGGTGCGGATCACCGTCGGCGAGCCGGAGGCCAACGCCCGCGTGCTCGAGGTGGCGGCCACCCTGCCTCGGACTTGACCGGCCCAGGCCAGGCATCCGCCTGTCGCTGACCGGAATTGTCAGTGCCGCGGCCTAGCGTTCACCCCATGGCGAAGACGAGCGCGAAACCGGCGTACAAGTGCACCGAGTGCGGCTGGACGGCGGTGCGCTGGCTCGGTCGCTGCGGGGAGTGCCTGACCTGGGGCAGCATGGCCGAGGAGGGAGCGCCGAAGCTCAACCAGATCAAGTCGTCGGTGCCGGTGAGCAAGGCGGTGCCGATCAAGCAGGTGAGCGCCGACCTGGCCACCCGCACGTTGACCGGAGTGGCCGAGCTCGACCGGGTGCTCGGCGACGGTCTGGTGCCCGGCGCGGTCGTGCTGCTGGCCGGCGAGCCGGGCGTCGGCAAGTCGACGCTGCTGCTCGAGGTGGCGGCGCACTGGGCCCGGGCGGGCCGGACCACGCTGTATGTCACCGGCGAGGAGTCCGCGGCCCAGGTCCGGCTGCGCGCCGGTCGGACCAACGCCGTTGCCGACCATCTCTACCTGGCCGCGGAGAACGACCTCGGCACCGTGCTCGGGCACATCGAGGAGGTCCAGCCGTCGTTGATGGTGCTCGACTCGGTGCAGACCATCGGCACCGCGGAGGCCGATGGTTCCCCCGGCGGGGTGACCCAGGTCCGTGAGGTCACCGGAGCCCTGGTCCGGGTGGCCAAGCGGCGCGGGATGGCCGTGATCATCGTCGGTCACGTCACCAAGGACGGGGCGATCGCCGGGCCCCGGTTGCTCGAGCACCTGGTCGACGTGGTCCTCGCCTTCGACGGGGACCGGCACTCCGGCTTCCGGATGGTGCGGGCGACCAAGAACCGCTTCGGCCCGGCCGATGAGGTCGGGTGCTTCGAGATGGGTGAGTCGGGCATCGTCGAGGTGCCCGATCCGTCGGGTCTGTTCACCTCCCAGCACTCCGAGCCGGTTCCGGGCACCTGCATCACCGTGACGATGGAGGGCCGCCGGCCGCTGCTGGCCGAGCTGCAGGCCCTGGTCGCCCCGACAGCCCTGCCCCAGCCGCGGCGGACCATGCACGGAGTCGACTCCGGCCGGCTGGCCATGGTGCTGGCTGTGCTCGAACGACGTTGTGCGGTCACGCTGTTCAACAAGGACGTCTACGTGTCCACCGTGGGTGGGGCCAAGGTGGGAGATCCGTCCGCCGACCTGGCCGCCGCGCTGGCCATCGCCTCCGCGGCCAACAACACCACCGTGGGGCCGCGGGTGGTGGCCATGGGTGAGGTCGGTCTCGCCGGTGAGCTGCGCCGGGTGCCCGGGCCAGGACCGGCGACTCGCTGAGGCGGCGCGGCTGGGCTTCACCGAGGCGGTCGTGCCGGCCGAGTCGGCCAGCGCTCGAGACCGGATGACCACCGTACGCGGCGGCATGCGGATCCACGCGGCGCCGACTCTGCACCACGCCCTGGCTGCCCTGTCCCTGCTGCCGAGCGATGTCGGTCGGTCGAGTGCCGGTGCGCGCAGCCACGGCTGAGCCGGTCCGACGATGAGCCGGGGCGGCGGCGGACCTCTAGGATGAGCCTGCAGGTCTGCCCCCCGATCCTGTTGCCAGCTGACAGGACAGACCCCAACTGATGGGACACGATCGTGGCTCTGGAGCGTGAACCGCGCTCGTCGACTGCTCGACCATCTGGCGCTGATGGCTCCAGGCACGCCGCTGCGGGACGGGTTCGAGCGCATCCTCCGCGGGCGCACCGGCGCCCTGGTCGTGCTCGGTCGCAACAAGGTGATCAACGAGGTGTGTACCGGCGGATTCCACCTCGACGTGCCCTACACCCCGACGGCGCTGCGCGAATTGGCCAAGATGGACGGGGCCATCGTGCTGGACCCGGACGCCAACCGGATCATCCGGGCCGGCGTCCAGCTGATGCCGGACCCGAGCATCGACACCGTGGAGACGGGCACCCGGCACCGTACGGCGGACCGGGTCGCCCGGCAATCCGGGCTGCCGGTGGTCTCGGTGTCTGCCTCCATGTCGACCATCGCGCTCTACCTCGACTCGAACCGGCACCTCGTCGAGCACTCCGACCTGATCCTGTCCCGGGCCAACCAGGCGCTGCAGACCCTTGAGCGTTATCGCAGCCGGCTCTGGCAGGTCACCAACCGGCTGTCCTCGCTCGAGGTTCAGGACCAGGTGACGGTGAAGGACTTCGCCCTGGTCGCTCAGCGGTTGGAGATGATCCGCCGGCTGGAGCATGAGATCGACGGCTACGTCGTCGAGCTCGGCACCGACGGTCGGTTGATGACCCTGCAGCTGGACGAGCTCCGGGCTGGGATCGACGACCTCCGCAGCCTGCTGGAGAAGGACTACCGGCCCGCCGAGGCGTCGTCGTTCGGGCTGCACGGGCTGCAGTCGACTCAGCACGATCGAGCTGCTGGATCCGCTCATCGTGGCCCGAGCCGTCGGCTATGCCCACAATGAGCACCTCGATTCGCGGGCCATCGCTCGCGGGTTCCGGCAGGTGGCCCAGATCAACCGGCTGCCACCGGTGCTCGGGGAGCGGCTGATCGAGCACTTCGGCAGTTTGCAGACTCTCTTCGGTGCGAGCATCACCGAGCTGCAGGCGGTCGAGGGTGTCGGTGAGAGCCGAGCGCGGGTGATCCGCGACGGTCTGGTCCGGCTGGCCGAATCGGCCTACACCGAGCGACTCGACTGAGGGGACGAAAGATGAGCCACGAACGCGAGCGGGTCTGCTTCCAGCTCCAGGTCCGGCCCGAGCGCCTGACGGAGTACCGCCAGCGGCACGCGGCGGTGTGGCCCGAGATGCTGCAGGCGCTGGCGGCCACCGGTTGGCACAACTACTCCCTCTTCCTGCGCGACGACGGCCTGCTCATCGGTTACTTCGAGACCGATGACCTGGCCGCCAGTTTGCAAGGGATGGCCGAGACCGAGGTCAATGGTCGCTGGCAGGCGGAGATGGCGCCGATGTTCACCGATCTGGACACCACCCCGGATGAGGGCTTCCTGCGGCTCGACGAGATCTTCCACCTGCAGTCGCAGCTCGACCGTCTCTGACCCGATCCGGTCCGTCAGCTCAAGACATTGCCGCCGTCGACGTTGAGGGTCTGGCCGACGACGTAGCCGGCGTCGTCGCTGGCCAGGAACAACACCGCCCCGGCCACCTCGGCCGGAGTGGCCCAGCGTCCCGCCGGGATGGCCGCGACGGTCTTGGCGATCGTCTCGCCGACGGCAACGCCCAAGGTCTCGGCGTGCAGCCGGTCGACCACCGTCCACATGGGCGTGTCGACGACCCCGGGAGCCACGGCGTTGACCCGGACACCCTGGCGTACGAGGGCCAGCGCCGCCGACTGGGTCAGGCTGATCACCGCCGCCTTGGTCGCTGCGTAGACGGCCGACGGGCCCTCGCCGCGGCGCCCAGCCTGGGAGGCGACGTTGATGATCGCGCCGGGTTGGTCGGCCTCGACCATCGCCCGGGCCACCGCCTGCAGGGTGAAGAACATGCCCCGGGTGTTCACCGCGAACAGCCGGTCGTAGCGCTCCGGTGTGGTCTCGAGCAACGGCTGCAGGTCATAGAGCCCCGCGTTGTTGACCAGGATGTCCGGGGCTCCGATCCGCTCCTTCACGGTGTCGAGCATCGCCGCGATGGAGTCGGCCGAGGTGACGTCGAGATGCACGCCGAAGGATCCGTGAGGCAACGAGTCGGCCAGCGCGTGCGCCGCGCCGGCGGTGAGGTCGGCGACCACCACGGTGGCGCCCTCGTCGGCGAACCGCCGGGCTACAGCGGCACCGATGCCGCTGGCCCCGCCGGTGACGATGGCGCGCTTGCCGGCCAGCCGCATAGGTCTCCTCGACGTCGTCTCAGGGCGCGATGACGATCTTGTGCGCGCTCTTGTCGGTCAGCGCGGCCTCGAGGGCGGCCGGGAAGTCCTCGAGCGCGAACCGGTGCGTGATGATCCCGGCGGTCTGGACCCGGCCCGTACGCAGCGCTGCGATGGCCGCCCCGAACGAGGTCATCTCGGCGAACGAGCCCTTGATCGAGATCTCGCGGTGGAACACGTCGTACGGGCGAATCGACAGCTCGGCCGCCTCCTGCGCCACGCCGTAGACCAAGAAGGTGCCACCGTTGCGGGTCAGCGGGACACAGATGTTGCCGACGGCGGTGACCCCGGTCGCCTCGACCACGAGATCGAACCCGTCGCCGTCGGGCGAGTGCGCGCGCAGCTGCTCGATCACTGCCTCGGCACTGTGATCGGTGATCGGCTCGACCAGCACAGTCTGATCGATCCCCAGCCGGCGGGCCGCCTCCAGCTTGTACGCCGTCGGGTTGCCGACGGTGACGCTGGCTGCGCCGTTGGCGCCCAACAGCTGGGCGAGGAGCAGACCGGTCGGGCCGGCCCCGAGCACCAGGGCACTGCTGCCCGGCCGGGGGCGCACGACCTCGACGCCGTGCATGGCGCAGGCGGTCGGTTCGGTGAAGACGGCGACGTCGGGGTCCAGACCTTCGACGGAGAACACCGAGCTCGCCGGGATGACCGCGAACTCGGCGAAGAAGCCGGCCCGGCTGATGCCGAAGGCGGCGGCGTCGCTGCACATGACGAGCTGACCAGCACGGCAGTAGGTGCAGCGGCCGCAGTGCAGGTTGGGGTTGACGGTGATCTGCTCGCCCAGCGCGAACTCCTGCACGCCCCCACCGAGCGCGTCCACCGTGCCGACCACCTCGTGACCGGGGATCAGCGGATAGCGCGGTCCGAACTCTCCGACGTGCAGGTGCAGGTCCGTGCCACAGAACCCGGTCTGGGTGACCCGGATCCGCAGCTCGCCGGGCCCCGGCTCCGGCTTGGGTACGTCGCGGACCTCGAAGTTCCGCGGCGAGTCATAGACGACCGCCCTCATCGAGCCTCAGCCGCGCAGGACCATGCGCAGCTGGACCGGCTTCGCGCCCTTGAACTGGGCTGTCGCGAAGTAGGTGCCGGCCCGGGGGTTCTCCGGGCGCTGCTTGCAGTCCTTCTTCGAACGTCGGCCGTCCCAGACCATCTTCCATTCCAGGGCCTGTTCGCTGGACAGCTTCTTGGCGACGTTCTTGACCGCCTTGGCGCAGTCGTTGCTGCTCCAGATGCGGTCCCGGCCGGAATAGATCTTCAGCTCGAAGTTGTCGCTGTTGACGTCGACGAAGCACGTTTCGCCGGAGCCGTTGATCAGGGAGACCGCAAAGGAGGTGGACTGCTTGGTCTTGAGCTTCTGCGCCCCGGTCAGGGTGGCCCGCAGCTTGGCGGGGGTGCACTCGACCGGCCCGGTCTTGCCCGTCGGCGACGGGCTCGGACTCGCCTTCGCCTTGGTCGTGGACTCGGCTTGGGTCTTGGACTCGGCTTCGGTCTTGCTGGTCGCGGACGGCGATGCGCTGGACTTCTTCGCCGTGGTCGACGTCGGGGTCGCACTCGGCGTGGAGCTGGCGCTCGACCGAGCCGCGCTCGGGGTGGGTTCCGCTGAAGCTGTCGAACTCGCGGTGGTGGCCGCGACCGTCGGCTCAGGACTTGGCGCCACCGGTGACGGGCTGCCCTGCACGACCACGGACCCACTGCTGCTTTGACTGATGACGATCGCGATGACGACGATCAGGGCCACGATGGCCGCGCCGATCACGATGGCCCGCCGCACCCAATAGGTCTGCGGTTCCTCCGGCCCCACCGGGTGAAGCACGCTACTCATGGGCCAGAGCCTAAGCAGCGTGACGCAGGTTACGTGGAAGGCACGCCGGGCCACACGCGGGTACGGTGACCTCGTGGTCCAGCCGGTGCAGTCCGAGGTCGACCCGCGCCTGATCGTCCGGCGGGTGCTGCGCTGGTATGCCGACAACGCTCGCGACCTGCCCTGGCGACGTCCCGGGGTCACCCCATGGGCGGTGATGGTCAGCGAGTTCATGCTCCAGCAGACGCCGGTGGAGCGGGTCCGCGGACCCTGGCGACTCTGGATGGATCGTTGGCCGACGCCGGACGCCCTGGCCGCGGCCCCGGCGGGGGAAGCCGTACGGGCCTGGGGTCGGCTCGGCTATCCGCGGCGGGCCCTGCGCCTGCACCAGGCCGCACAGGTCATCACCGAGCGCTTCGACGGCCAGGTGCCGGCCGACCGCGAGCAGCTGCTGAGCTTGCCCGGCGTCGGCTCGTACACGGCGGCGGCGATCGCCAGCTTCGCCTACGGTCGCCGCGAGGTTGTGCTCGACACCAACGTCCGTCGGGTGCTGGCTCGGGTCGCCGGTGGCCAGGCCTATCCGGAGACCACGCTGTCCCGGGCCGAGACCGCCCTGGCCGCCAGCTTCGTACCGCGCGAGCGTCGGCGGGCGGCGCGCTGGGCGGTGGGCTCGATGGAGCTCGGTGCTGTGGTCTGCACGGCTCGGAACCCGCGCTGCGAGGTGTGCCCGCTGGGCGATGTGTGCCGCTGGCGGCTCGCCGGCCGGCCGGCGTGGGCCGGGCCGCCGAGGCGCGGCCAAAGCTACGACGGCACCGACCGACAGTGTCGTGGCGCCCTGCTCGCGGTGCTCCGCTCGGCCGACGAGCCGGTCGCACCGGACGACCTCGCCGCCGCCTGGCCGGAGCCGGAGCAACGCACCCGGGCGCTCGCCTCACTGGTCAGCGACGGGCTCGTGGTGGCGGTGGACGAACGCTGGTCGCTCCCCCACTGACCGCGTACGATCGGCCCTTCGAGCCCAGCGAGAGGTCAGACCCATGGTGTACGCCGAAGCCCCCACCCGAAAGCTCCTGCACGGGGCGACGATCCCGGTGCTCGGCCTGGGCACCTGGCCGTTGCGCGGCGCGGAGTCGGCTGAGCAGGTGCGCACGGCCATCGAGGCCGGCTACCGGCTGATCGACACCGCGGAGAACTACCGCAACGAGGACGGCGTCGGCCAGGGCATCCGGGACTCCGGCGTCGACCGCTCGGAGATCTTCTTGACCACCAAGTTCAACCGCGAGTGGCACAGCGTGGACGGCGTCGAGAAGGCGTACGAGGCCAGCCTCGAGCGGCTCGGGCTCGACTACATCGACCTGCTGCTGGTGCACTGGCCGAACCCCGACCAGGACCGCTACGTCGAGGCCGTACGCGGTCTCGGCCGGCTGCTCGAACAGGATCGGGTGCGGGCCATCGGCACCTCCAACTTCAAGCCGGCCCACCTGGAGCGGGTGATCTCCGAGTCCGGCATCGTGCCCGACGTCAACCAGATCCAGCTCAGCCCCTACAGCACCCGTGATGCCAGCCGCGCCTTCCACGACGAGCACGGCATCGCCACCGAGTCGTGGAGCCCGATCGGCGCCTCGAGCAGCGAGCTGCGCCAGGATCCGGTGATCACCGCCATCGCCGAGCGCTATGACAAGACCCCCACCCAGGTGGTGCTGCGCTGGCACGTTCAGCTGGGTCTGATCGCGATCCCGAAGTCGGCCGACCCCGGCCGCATCGCGGAGAACATCGCACTCTTCAACTTCGAGCTGACCGACGACGAGATCGCCCAGATCAGTGCCCTGGACCGCGGCGAGTCCGTCGTCGAAGACTCCGACGTCTTCGGCCACTGACCCACCCGGGCCGAGCCCGTCGAAGCGCCATGCACGCGGGCTGAGCTCTCAGCGCTCGCCAGAGCTCCCGCGTTCCTCAGGGGGCGAGGGCGGGGGGTTCCGCCGAGCGGGTGGCGCCGACGCTGGCGATCACCACGCAGGCCATGGCGGCCCATTGCCACAGGGACAAGAACTCGGCGAGCAGGATCATGGCGACCAGGGCCGCTGCGGCGGGCTCGAGGCTCATCAAGATGCCGAGGACCCGGGGCGACATCCGGCGCAGGGCGATCAGCTCCAGGCTGTAGGGGATCACCGAGCTGAGCAGGCCGATGGCAACCCCGAGCAGCAGGATCCGCGGCTCGAGCAGGTGGCGACCCCCCTCGACCACCGCCGGCACGGACAGGGCGACAGCGCCGACCAGGCTGGCGACAGCGAGACCGGACAAACCCGGCCAACGCCGCCCCGTCTGGGCGCTGAGCAGGATGTAGGAAGCCCAGCCCACGGCAGCGAGCAGCGCGAACAGCACCCCGGCCAGCGTCAGGCTCGACCGGCTCAGCCCGAGCAGGGCCACGCCGAGCCCGGCCAGACCGACCCAGACCAGATCCCGGGGCCGCCGGGAGCCGATGACGGCCACGGCCAACGGTCCGAGGAACTCGATGGTCACGGCGATGCCGAGCGGGATCTGCGCGAACGATTGATAGATCGACCAGTTCATCACCGCCAGGCTCCCGCCGAACCCCAGCACCACCACCCAGTCGCCACCCGAGCGTCCACGCAGACTTGGTCGGACCGCGACCAGCAACAACACCGCCGAGGTGACCTGACGCAGCCAGACCATCGACGTCGGCGAGACCTGGCCGAACAGGTCTTTGGCGATCGCCGCGCCGAACTGGACCGACAAGATGCCGATCAGCACCAGCCAGACGGCCGGGACCCGATCGGTGGCGGTGCGGCGGTCCTCGGTCACGAGGCACCACTGTTCCAGATCGGTTGCCGTCGGGCCGCGTGGAAGACTTCCCCCGAGACCGCGCGAGCGGTCACCGGACGAGCGGTCACCAAGGAGGCGCCATGGCCAAACCTCGTCGGCGCCGCGATCCCACCGAGGTCAGCGTCGCACGGGTCAGCTGGGAGCAGACGTACGCCCGGGTGAGCACCGCCGGCACCAGCGGCTCACGGGCGTTCGTCCTGGTGCCGGGGATCGGGGTCTCCTCCAACTACTTCGAACGGTTGGCGTTCCGGCTCAACGAGTTCGGACCGGTGCACGCCCTCGACCTGCCCGGCTTCGGCGGCGTCCCGCACCCCAAGGGTCGCCCGATGGCGATCGGCGACTACGCCGAGCTGGTCGGCCGCGTCATCGACGAGCTGGGCCTGGAAGACCCGGTGGTCGTCGGACACTCGATGGGAACGCAGATCGTGGCCGAGCTGGCCAGCCGACGCAGCTTCACCGACCTGGTGCTGATCAGCCCGGTGGTCAACCCGCACGAGCGAAGGCTCCGTACGGCCGCACTGCGCTTCCTGCAGTCCAGCATCCACGAGCCGCCGAAGATCGCGGCTCTGGCCCTGTACGCCTACCTGCTCTGTGGGGTGCGCTGGTTCTCCCGGGTGCTGCCCGAAATGATGCGCTACCCGATCGAGGACGTGCTGCCCCAGATCACGGCCAACACCTTGGTGATCACCGGCGAGCGGGATGCGCTGTGTCCTCGTTCCTGGGCCCAGGAGCTCGCCGACCGGCTGCCGCACGCCCAGGTCTGGCTGATCCCGCAGGCCGCCCACTCGGTGATGCACGCCAACGCCGAGGACGTCGCCCGCTTGTGCATCGCTCACACCCGGCGCGAGGAGCCCGATGACGACACGATCCGGGTCGCCCCGCACCGGCACGAGGACGAGCCCGACGCGGGGGTCAGCGAGACGGTGCAGGCCGTACGCGGTCGCGCCACCGAGCTGATCGGGATCGTCACCGACGACGACAAGACCATGGCCGACGGCAAGACCGAGCACGCCGAGGCCGCCCGAGCTGCGGCCACTGACTCACCGACCTGACCTCACCGACGTCGGCCCGGATCAGGGCACCGGGCGGGCCACCACGCGCTCGACCTTGACCTTGACCGGCTTCTTCTTGTCCGACGCCTTGGACGAGATGGCCGAGATCCCGACCTGTCCGAAGCCCTGCAGCGCGGCCGCCGAGTCCTGCACCGTCAGGCCCCAGCTGGTCGGCTCCTTGGTGCTGGCCAGCCACACCTTCACCCGTAGGGTGCTGGGGCCTGTCCCGTAGGCCTGCATCCGCACGTTGACGTACTGGCCGGGCTTGTAGGTGCCGGCCATCCGCACGGTCTTGGTGAGCGCCACCTCGGTGCCCCCCTTCAGGCCCTCGATGAAGTAGCGCACCTCATTGTTCGCGGCCACCCGGATGTTCGCCCGGTAGGCGTTCTTGGCATCGATGCGGCGGACCTCGGGCTTCACGTAGACCCCGGAACCGGTGCTGGCCCGGTCGGTGGTGAAGGCGGTCTGCAGATCCGTCCGGTTGGCTGCGCCCTGGTAGGCCGAGTGGTTGGCTCCGGGGGTGGACAGGTTGAGCACCGCCTTGCCGCTGGCTGCGGTCACCCGGGCGGGATCGGAGACCCGCCACGGACCGCCGACAGCCGACCAGGCCAGGCCCCGGGTCGAGGTCGTCGTGAAACCGTCGGAGACGAACGGTCGCGGGTCGACGGCCTGGCCGATGCCCCGCTTGTAATGCTCGGCGATCTGGCTGCCCGACAGGGGCACCGGGTAGAGCGCGAGCTCATCGACCGCACCGGTCAGGGTGTCGGTCAGCGGCCGGTCCGGCAGACCTTGGAGATTGGCCGTGCCGACCCGGACCGAGGTCACCTGCAGATAGCGCCCCGTCCGGGCGCCGCTCAACGAGCCGATCTTGACGCCGTCGAGGTAGAGAGCCAGACCGTTGGCGCTCAAGGTTGCCGCCACATGGTGCCAGCGACCGTCGTTGTAGGCCTTCGAGCTGACGATCGTCCGGGTCCGCCGCTGCGGAGCGACCGTCAGCCGCACCTTGCCCGTCCGGGTCAGGTAGATCAGCCGGTCCGAGTCCTGGTTCGTCGGGTCGACATAGCCGGTGACCGTGCCGCCGGTGGTCGAGGTGGTCTTGAACCAGGCCTCGGTGGTGAAGTCCATCGGAGCATCGTCGACCTGGCTGCCCTGCAGGCCGGTCGGCGGTGCCGCTGGCGTCAGGTCGATCGCTGCTCGCTTGTCACCGGTGATCGCCCCGGTCGTGCTGGGGGTGACCCCGGCCAGCACGTACAGGTCGTTTCCGCTGATCAGGTCGGGGCTCAAGCCGCCCGAGATGCTGTCCAGCGGCCAGTAGGAGGTCGGGCCGTCCGTGAGCACCAGCTGCTGGTACGCCGTCAGGGTGGAGCCACCCGAAGCCGCTGTCCGGCCGGACGTGGTCACCGAGGTCTGATTGCCGTTCGGATCGTAGATCCGTAGCCGGTAGTCGTACTGCTGGTCCGCGACCAGGCCGATGTCGCGATAGCTGAGGATCGGCTGTCGCCAGAAAGTCGTCTTGGCGTTCGCTTCGTAGACCAAGGTCTCCGGCCCGGGGGCGACGCCCGCCCGGGACCGGAACAGCTGGTAGCCCAAGCGCTCGTTGTCCGGATCAGAACCCGCCGACCAGCTGAGACGGATGACCGAGCTGGACTGAGCGGTCGCGGTCAGCGCATTGGGCTTGCCGACGACCGGACCCTGCTTCTTCGGAGCCAGCCGAGGCACCGCGAACCGGACGATGCCTTGCTGCGGGGTGCCGTTGACCGAGGGGAACTCCCCGGCGTACGCCACGTAGTCCGCGGTGGCGACGACCGACCAGGCCGCCTGGTTCAAGCCGGTGAAGGTGCCGATCTGAAACCTCGGATACCAGTGCAGCGGGCTGGGGGCCGGCTTGCCCTCGAAGTTGTTGTAGTTGTGCGGGGTCGGACCCACCTTCTGGGTCGCCTTGGCGGTGAATGCCAGCCCGTGCTGGTGGGTCCACGGCTCGGTTCGCGGGAAGCCGCCGACCGTGTTGCACTCGTGCGGGTGCCCGGCGACGAAGAACTGGTCGGCCAGGCCGGCGACCGAGTACGTGTCACCGTGGCAGTCCTCCATCCAGGACAGCTTGCCGTTCCAGTCGGCGCGGAACGCGCCCTCGAAGTTCCCGACCTGCGGTCCGAAGGTGTAGCCGCCGCCGTAGAAGCCGTTCGCATCCCCGGCCAGGCTGAGGATGGCCGAGTCCGTGCCGCCGTTGCGCACGGTCGTGTTGACCGGAAGCGGCAGCAGGGCCGACGTCGTCGCGTCGAGCATGGCCAGGCCTCGGCCGGGCGAGGACGAGCCGTTCGTCAGGTCGAACGAACCACCCAGGACCACCTTCTTGCCGTCCGGCGACACGACCACCTGGCGGACGTCACCGCCGCTGGGTGTCACCGTGAACGGCTGCACCGTGCCGGTCTTGCGATCGACCGCAGCCGCACCGATCCGGCGGACGTTGTTGATCGAGCTGAAGTAGCCGACGACGTAGACCCGGGTGGCAGTGGCGGCCAGGCCGAGCACGCCGGCGTTCACGTTGGCGATGTCGGCCAGCAGCTTGCCGGTGGCGATGTCGAAGGCGGCGACCCGGTTTCGCGGCGTCGTGCCGACCATGGTGAACTCACCGCCCACGTACAAGGTCTTGCCGTCCGGCGACGCAGCGAGAGCCCGGATCTGACCGTTGAAGGTGGGGTTGAACGGCTTGAGCACACCGGTGGCCAGGTCGTAGCTGAGCAGGTTCGAGCGGGGCTGCAGATTCTCTCCCGGCGCCGCGCCGGCCGGACGGGCGTTGGCGAAGCGGCCACCCGCGAACACCGTGCCGTTGACGACCAGCTGCTTCCAGACCACGCCGTCGATCTGCACGGTGGGCAGGGCGTCAGCGGTGACCGTGGCCGGGGTCCCGACGCTCGGTGCGGTGTCGGCCCGCGCGACGTCACCAGTGGGGCCGAAGCCGCCGCTGGTCCATGCCAAGGCGATGAACATCAGCGCCGCCGTCGCCCGGATCAGCGATCGTCCAACGCCGTCGTTGGAACTGGTAGTCACGCGTGGTCTCCCTCGAGTCTGCTCGCTGCTCAGCGGTAGGCACGTCCACCTGTGCGGCATCGCCGCTCATCGTAGGCGTCGGTGCTGACACCGCCTGCGGTCACGGAACAATCCGGCTGGAGACACCGCGAGGGGGTCCGGGGTCTCCAACTGAACCATCTGCAGGCTACCTCGCAATCGCCTCGACCGTGGCGAGATCAGGCGCCATTGCCCCGCAGACGGCCGAGAGCCCCGGCGCAGCGCGCCGGGGCTCTCGGAGGTTCGTGCCAGCAGATCGGCTCAGTCGTTGACCGCTTCGCCCGGCTCGCCGAATCCCTCGACGATGCCGCCGAACTCCACCGGCGGGACGTCCGGGGCGGTCGAACGCGGCACCCCGACGAAGGTGAACGGCGTCTCCGAACCAGGATCGGCCACATCCACCACGACGATCTCGCCCGGCTTCAGCTCGGAGAACAAGATCTTCTCAGCCAGGTAGTCCTCGATGTCACGCTGCAGCGCGCGGCGCAGCGGCCGGGCACCGAGGGTGGGATCGTAACCCCGCTGACCGATCAGGGTCTTGGCCGCGGGCGTGAGCTCGATGCCCATGTCCTTGTCCTTCAGCCGGATCTCGATCTGAGCGACCATCAGGTCGACGATGCGCTCGATGTCTTCCTGGCTGAGCTGACGGAACACGACGATTTCGTCGACCCGGTTCAAGAACTCCGGCCGGAAGTGTTGCTTCAGCTCGTCGGCGACCTTGGCCTTCATCCGCTCGTACGAGCCCTCCGCGCCTCCAGCCTGGCCGCTGAAGCCGAGCTGCACACTCTTGGCGATGTCGCGGGTGCCCAGGTTGGTGGTCATCACGATCACCGTGTTCTTGAAGTCGACGACCCGGCCCTGGGCGTCGGTCAGACGACCTTCGTCCAGGATCTGCAGCAGCGAGTTGAAGATGTCCGGGTGGGCCTTCTCCACCTCGTCGAACAGCACCACGCTGAACGGCTTCCGCCGCACCTTCTCAGTCAGCTGGCCACCCTCTTCGTAGCCGACATACCCCGGGGGGGAGCCGAACAGCCGTGAGGCGGTGTGCTTCTCGGAGTACTCGCTCATGTCCAGCGAGATGAGCGCGTCCTCGTCGCCGAACAAGAACTCGGTCAGCGCCTTGGTCAGCTCGGTCTTGCCGACGCCGGACGGGCCGGCGAAGATGAACGAACCGCTGGGGCGCTTGGGATCCTTCAGGCCCGCCCGCGTACGCCGGATCGACCGGGACAGGGCGCGTACGGCGTCGTGCTGACCGATGTAGCGCTTGCCCAGCTCCTCCTCCATCCGGAGCAGCCGTGCCGACTCCTCCTCGGTGAGCTTGAAGACGGGGATGCCGGTGGAGGACGACAGCACCTCGGCGATGGTCTCCTCGTCCACCTCGGCGACCACGTCGAGGTCCCCGGACTTCCACTGCGCCTCACGCTCGGCGCGTGCGGTCAACAGCTTCTTCTCGTCGTCGCGCAGACCAGCGGCCCGCTCGAAGTCCTGAGCGTCGATCGCCGCTTCCTTCTCCAGCCGGACGGCCGCGATCTTCTCGTCGAACTCGCGCAGGTCCGGCGGTGCGGTCATCCGTCGGATCCGCAGCCGGGCGCCCGCCTCGTCGATCAGGTCGATCGCCTTGTCGGGCAGGAACCGGTCGGAGATGTAGCGATCGGCCATCTGAGCCGCCGCGACCAGAGCCTGGTCGGTGATGGTGATGCGGTGGTGAGCCTCGTAGCGGTCACGCAGGCCGCGCAGGATGTCGATGGTGTGGGAGATCGACGGCTCGGCCACCTGGATCGGCTGGAACCGACGCTCCAGGGCCGCGTCCTTCTCGACGTACTTGCGGTACTCGTCGAGCGTGGTCGCACCGATGGTCTGCAGCTCACCGCGCGCCAGCATCGGCTTCAAGATGCTGGCGGCGTCGATGGCGCCCTCGGCGGCACCGGCCCCCACCAGCGTGTGGATCTCGTCGATGAACAGCACGACGTCGCCACGCGTCTTGATCTCCTTAAGCACCTTCTTGAGGCGCTCCTCGAAGTCACCGCGATAGCGCGAACCGGCCACCAGAGCGCCGAGGTCGAGCGTGTAGATCTGCTTGTCGCGCAGCGTCTCGGGAACATCGCCGCGGACGATGGCTTGGGAGAGGCCCTCGACCACCGCGGTCTTTCCGACACCCGGTTCGCCGATCAGGACCGGGTTGTTCTTGGTCCGCCGGGAAAGCACGGTCATCACCCGTTCGATCTCGGTTTCTCGACCGATGACGGGATCGAGCTTGTTCTCTCGAGCCGCCTGGGTGAGGTTTCGACCGAACTGGTCCAAAACCATCGAGGACGAGGGCGTGTTGCCCTGCTCCGGCGCACCCGAGGTGGCTGACTCTTTGCCCTGGAAACCGCTGAGCAATTGCAGGACCTGGTTGCGTACGCGGTTCAGGTCAGCCCCCAGCTTGACCAGAACCTGTGCCGCCACGCCTTCGCCCTCGCGGATCAAACCGAGCAAGATGTGTTCGGTGCCGATGTAGGAATGGTTGATCTGCAGGGCCTCGCGCAGGCTCAGCTCCAAGACCTTCTTGGCGCGCGGGGTGAACGGGATGTGACCGCTGGGCGACTGCTGGCCATGGCCGATGATTTCTTCGACCTTTTGCCGCACCGCCTCGAGCGAAATACCCAGCGACTCCAGCGCCTTTGCGGCAACGCCTTCACCCTCGTGGATGAGGCCGAGGAGGATGTGCTCGGTGCCGATGTAGTTATGGTTCAGCATGCGAGCCTCTTCTTGTGCCAATACGACGACACGTCGGGCTCGGTCGGTAAACCGCTCAAACATAATGATTGCTCCTCGCTTACGATGCGGCTCGCGCCCTGGGTGGTGCGTAGACCCGTCATCGACGGTCCAACTGTAGTCGGCGACGGGAACGCTGGCGCGGGCTTGGACCCACTCAACCACCCAGGTGTTGCGCTCAGGCAACGGCCTCAGCCGTCCTGGATCACAACTACCCGCCGACGACGCTTGTTCCCGCTGGCCACGACCCCGGACGCGACTGCGCCCCGGGCGAACGTGTGTTCGCCCAGGGCGCAATTGCTGTCGATCGGCCGGCAGGCCGAGGAGGTGCGATCAGGCGTGCGCCTGCTCGTACGCCTCGCGCACCTCGGCCGACACGCGACCGCGGCTGCTCACCTCGTGGCCGTTGGCCTGGGCCCAGGCCCGGATGTCACTCGTGCTCGAGCTCTCCGCCTGCTTCGATCCCCGCTTGCGCCGACCGCCCGTCTTGCGTGCATGAGCCAGCCACGGCGCCAATGCGTCGCGCAGTCCGGTTGCATTCTTGCCTGACAGGTCGATTTCGTACTCTGCCCCGTCCAGAGCGAAACTCACCGTCTCGTCGGCCTTACCTCCGTCGAAATCGTCCTCGAGAATAATCTGCACGCGCTGTGCCATCCGTGATCCTCCGGTACAAACTTGTGTGTGGTTTCCTGACAGCCACGACATTACCCGATTTTTTTCCGATCACGACACAAGATCGAGCGCGATGTCGAGAATTGGTGCGGAATGGGTGATGGCGCCGACGGCCACGAAATTCACCCCAGTTGCCGCCACGGCGGCCGCCGATGTGATGGTCAGCCCGCCACTGGCCTCGAATGTGGCTCGGTCGGACAACTCAGCCACCACGGCGGCCATCTGTTCGGTGCTCATATTGTCGAGCAAGATGTCGCGAGCACCCGCCGCCACCACATCTCGCGCCTGCTGGGCGGTGGTGACTTCGACCTGCACACCGATATCGGGAAAGGCACTAACCACGGCGCGATAAGCCTCGACCACTCCGCCCGCGGCGATCACGTGATTGTCCTTGATCAAAGCCGCGTCGGCCAATGACATTCGGTGGTTGACCCCGCCGGCAATACGCACCGCATACTTCTGCAACATGCGCAGCCCGGGCACCGTCTTGCGGGAGTCGCGCACCGAGGTCTGGGTCTGCTCGAGTGCATCCACCCACACCTTGGTCGCCGTGGCCACCCCCGACATCATGGTCACCAGGTTCAGCGCCACCCGCTCGGCACTCAGCAGCGCCCGGGTGTTGCCCTGCACCCGGATCACGACGTCGCCCACCGCGGCGGCGTCGCCGTCACGGGCGAGCACCTCGATCGCGAACGGACCGGCGGGGGCGCAGACCGTCGCCACCGTGTACGCCGCGACGGCCAACCCGGCCAGGGTGCCCGGTCGGCGTACGACGAACTCACCGGAGGCCACCGCGTCCGGCGCGATGGTGGCCACCGAAGTGACGTCGAGCCCGGCGCCGGCGCCGATGGGCAGCACGCCCCGACCACCGAGATCCTCGCCCAGCGCCTCGGACACGATCAGCGACAGGGCCTCCAGCTGCAGGCCGGTGGCCCTCACCAGCTCCTCCACCTCGGCCAGCGTGGTGCAGGTCATGGCCGGTCCTGCCCGGCCGGGATGAAGCTGTGCCGGATCCCGGCGTGCGGGTCCCGCTCGGCCACCAGGTGGCCGTGCCAGGCCTCACGGCGGCCCTCGACGTCATCGCGCCAGTGGGCGCCCCGCGACTCCTCCCGCAACCGGGCCGAAGCCATCACCGCCGTCGCCACCGTCATCAGGTTGGTCGCCTCCCAAGCGGCCAGGCCGGGTTCGACCCCGTTCTTGTCGGCCAGCTGGCTCAGCTCGAAAGCGCACTGGTCGAGGCCGCCGGCCACCCGCAGCCCACCGGCGTATCTGCTCATGGACTGCTGCATGGCCGGCACGACGGCAGGGTCGATCAGCCCGGGCTCGCGGACGTCGAGACCGGGTCGGCGACGCGGAGGCAGCTCCTGGTGCAGCCGTTCGGCGATCCGGCGGGCGAAGACGAGCCCCTCCAGCAAGGAGTTGGAGGCCAGCCGGTTGGCCCCGTGCACCCCGGAGGAGGCAACCTCGCCGCAGGCGTAGAGGCCGGCCAAGGTGGTCTCGCCGTCGAGGTCGGTCTGCACTCCTCCACAGAAGTAGTGACAGGCGGGCGCGACCGGGATCAGGTCGGTCGCGGGGTTGATGCCGGACCGGCGGCAGCTGTGCAGGATGGTCGGGAAGCGCACCCGCCAGATCTCCTCGCCCAGGGCTCGACCATCAACCCAGACGTGGTCCGAGCCCTCCTTGGCCATTTCCTTCATGATGCCCTTGGCGACCACGTCCCGAGGGGCGAGCTCGGCGAGCTCGTGCTGGCCGACCATGAACCTCTCGCCGCTGGAGTTGACCAGCAGCCCGCCCTCGCCGCGTACGGCCTCGCTGACCAGGGGCAGCTGGCCCCGGGCGCCGGGCCCGAGGTAGAGGACGGTGGGGTGGAACTGGATGAACTCGATGTCGCGGAGCTGGGCGCCGGCTCGAAAGGCCGCCGCCACCCCGTCGCCGGTCGACACCGGCGGGTTGGTGGTCACGGCGTAGATCTGACCGATGCCGCCGGTGGCCAGGATGACCGCCCGGGCGTGCACCGCGCCGACGCCACCCCGGGTGCCCTCCCCGAGCACGTGCAAGGTGACACCGGCGATCGCCGGCGGCGAGCCCGCCGGCACCTCAGCCGGGATCAGGTCCAGCACCAGTGCGTGCTCGACGATCTCGATCGACGGGTCGGCCAGCACGGTGGCCACCAGCGCCCGTTCGATCTCGGCACCGGTGGCGTCACCGCCGGCGTGGGCGATCCGGTTGCGGTGGTGCCCGCCCTCACGGGTCAGCTCCAGCGCGCCCCCTGAGTCGCGGTCGAACTCAGCCCCGCGAGCGATCAGCTTGGCGACCTCGTCTGGGCCTTCGCTGATCAGCACCCGCACCGCGTCCTCGATGCACAGGCCGGCGCCGGCGACCAGCGTGTCGTCGACGTGCTGCTCGACCGTGTCGCCTTCGCCCTGGACCGAGGCGATGCCACCCTGAGCCCACGGCGTGGAGCCGGCGCCCACCACGTCCTTGGTCACCACCATCACCTGGCCGAGGTCGCTGCACTCCAGCGCTGCCGTCAGGCCGGCGATCCCGGAGCCGATCACCACGACGTCCACCTCGCGCACCCAGCCGGGTCGTTCCGTCGACAGCCGCTGCGGCAGCACCGGCAGTGCGGGCAGCACCGGAAAAGGGGGCGGGGCCTGATTGGCCGGCCGGAACGCGTCGTCGGGCACCATGGCCCCCATGGTTCCCTATGTCAGGACGTTATTCGACGCTTGGGTCGAATCCGCCTATGGCAGCGACGGGTTCTGGCCGACCAACGCCCCAGCCGCCCATTTCCGCACCTCGGCGGCGACGGGCGCGATGCTGGCTGACCTGGTCGGCGAGCTGCTCATCCGGGACCACCGGATCCGGGCGGTGATCGACCTAGGCGCCGGCAGCGGTGAGCTGCTGGCCGAGCTGGCGGTGCGGCACCCGGACCTGGCCCTGACCGGGGTCGACCTGCGTCCCCGCCCGGTGGGTCTGGACCGCAGCATCGGTTGGCTCACCGACCGCTGGGACGTACGAGGTGGTGGCTGGACCGCCGGCCGGCTGCCCCGCCACCTGACCGAGCTGGGTCGACCGACGATGATCCTCGCCGTCGAGTGGCTGGACGACCTCCCAACCCCCGTCGTGGTGAACGCCGCGGAGGGATGGTGCGAGCTCCTGGTCGACGGGACCGGTCAGGAGCATCCAGGACCCGCCGTCGACGGGCCGAGCCGGGCCTGGGTCGAGCGGTGGTGGCCCGACGGCGTACGCGCCGAGGTCGGGTCGACTCGGGACCGGGCCTGGGCGAGCGTGATCCAGGCACTCTCGTCGGTCGGTGGCAGCGCGGTGATGGTCGACTACGGCCACCTGGCCACGGGCCGCCCGACCGGCGGCTCGCTGGCCGGCTACCAGCACGGGCGTCGGGTCGAGCCGCGGTTCACCGGCGCGGTCAACCTCACCGCCCACGTCGCCGTGGACGCCGTCCGCGAAGCCGGCGAAGCCGCCGGAGCTCGTACGATCCGCTGCCTGCGGCAAGCCGAGCTGGTCGCCGAGCTGTTGCCTCCGGTTCGCCACCGCGACCCGCTGGTCGACCTTGCTCGGCGCAGCGAGCGGGTCGCCCAGACGGCCCCTGGCGGCTGGGGCGGATTCTGGTGGCTGCAGCATTATCTCGACCTCCCGACCTCCTTCGGGTCGACGTAGACTGACCGTGTTGCCCCAGACCCCGGCAGCTGATCACGTTCGGACCAGCCGCTCGAGAGGCCTGAGATCATGCAGATCGACACCGTCGCCGATTCGCGACCCCCCCGCCATCGTCCGGTCACTGCCTTCGCCGCACTGACCGCCAAGGTCCACGCGGCCGGTCTGATGGAACGCCGCTACGGCTTCTACTGGGCGATGATGGCCGCCGCCGCCGGCGCACTGGGCGGCATCGTGGTCGGCATGGTCCTGCTCGGGGACAGCTGGTTCCAGCTGCTGTTGGCCGCGGCCCTCGGGCTGATCCTGTCGCAGATCGGCTTCCTCGGGCACGAGGCCGCGCACCGGCAGATGTTCCGGTCCGCTCGCTGGAACGACTGGACCGGACGGGTGCTGTCGACCTTCTTCGTCGGCCTCAGCTACGGCTGGTGGATGAACAAGCACAGCCGGCACCACGGCAACCCGAACCGGCAGGGCAAGGATCCCGACATCGACATCCGGGCGGTGGCGATGACCGCTGACGCCGCGGACGCCCGCTCGGGCTGGACGACCAAGCTGCTGCCCCGCCAGGGCTACTTCTTCCTGCCACTGCTGCTGCTCGAGGGCCTGAGCCTGCATGCTTCGTCGGTGCGGTATTTGATCCGTGGCCAGGGCGTACGCCAGCGGCCGACCGAGATCGCCATGCTGGCCGTCCGGTTCATCGGCTACGTCGCTGTCATCTTCTGGCTGCTGCCGCCGGGCATGGCCGCGGCCTTCATCGGCGTCCAGCTGGCCGTCTTCGGGTTCCTGCTCGGCGCGGCGTTCGCCCCCAACCACATCGCCATGCCGATCGTGCCGGCCGACGTCAAGCTGGACTTCATCCGGCGTCAGGTCCTGATGTCGCGCAATATCACCGGCGGCGCGGTGACCCGGTTCTTCATGGGCGGGTTGGACAACCAGGTCGAGCACCACCTGTTCCCGATGATGCCCCGGCCCAACCTGCGGCGGGCCCAGCAGATCGTCCGCGAGCACTGCCGCGCGGAGGGCATCGCCTACACCGAGACCACCCTGTGGCGCTCGTACGCGTCAATCCTGAGCTATCTGAACAACGTCGGCCTCAAGGGCCGAGACACCTTCGCCTGTCCGCTGGTCCAGCAGTACCGGGTCTAGCTCAGCACCCGGGTGGCCGGCGGCAGAGAGCCGCCAGCCAGCAGCGCGGCTGCCGAATCGGCCAAGGCGGTGAGCGCGACGCGCTGGGACCACGGTCCGGTGCTGACCCGGGCCACTCCCAGCGCTTCCATCTCGGCCACGCTGAGTGAGCCCGGCAGTGCGATCATGCTGATCGTGCGCGGCCCGAGCGCACCGACCAGCTCGCGCACGGTCGGCTCGTCCAACCGGCCCGGCACGAAGACCGAGGTGGCACCGGCCTCCAGGAAGGCCCGGCCCCGCTCGATCGCGTCAGCGGTCACCTCGGCCAGCGGCCGGTCACCCGCCAGCAGGTACGCGTCGGTGCGGGCATTCAGCACGAACGGAACCCCCTCGGACTCGCCCGCGGCAATCACGGCCGCGACGGCAGCCACCGCTTCAGGTAGCGGTTTCAGCTGGTCCTCCAGGTTGGCTCCGACGACCCCGACACCGATCGCCCGTCGAGTCGTCTCCCCGGGGTCGCCGTAGCCCGCTTCGAGGTCGGCCGTGACCGGCAGCTCGGTAGCCGCGACGATCCGGCCGACTGCAGCGATCATCTCCTCGACGCTGATCACCTCACCGTCCGGATAGCCCAGCGACGCAGCGATCGCGTGGCTGGCCGTGGCCAGGGCTCGGGTGCCGGCGACGTCGGCCACCACCCGGGCACTGATGACGTCCCAGACGTTGACCAGGGTCAGGATCTCCGGGGCGGCGTGCAGGGCACGGAGGGTCTCGGCCCGGCGGCCGATGGCGGTCTCAGCAGTCACGGCGCCGATTCTAGGGCGGCCGCTCAGCTGGGCTCAGGCAGCAACCGGCGGGTGTCCAGCCGACCGTCGACCACCGACTGCGCCACATCCTGCAGCGTCCGACCGGTGTTGCGGGCATGGCGACGCAGGTGGGGAAAGGTCTCGGCCGGGGTCAAGCCGGTGCGCTCGGCCAGCACCCCCTTGGCCTGCTCGACCAGGATCCGGGTGGTGAGGGCGACCTGGAGCTGCTCGGCCAACAAGGAGTGCTGCTGAATGGCCCGCTGCTGCAGCAGGCCGATGGTCGACACGTCGGCCAGCGCCTGACCCAGGCCGACATCGGCCTCGGACAGCGAGCGCTCGGACGTGGCGAACAGGTTCATCGCCCCGATCACCTCGCCGCGCAACCGGAGCGGCAGGGCGTGCATCGAACGGATGTCGGCCGCCCGGGCGGCGGTCATGAAGGCGGGCCAGCGTTCCCGGGCCTGGTCCTGGGTCACGTTGACCACAGGTCGGCCGGAGCGGAAGGTGTCCAGGCAAGGTCCCTCGTCGGCCTGCAGCTCGAAGACCTCGAGCTCATGGATCGCATCCGGCGATGAGGCCACCAGGCGGAGCTGACCTCGATCGTCCGCCAGCATCAGGCCGACAGCATCGACCTGGAGCAGGTCGACGCAGGCGGCCGCCAGCCCGTGCAGGAACTCGACCACGTCGAAGTCGTCGACCAACGTGTCGGCAAGGGTGACGAACAGCCGGCTGATCCGACTTTCTCGAGACTCGCTCATCGTGCTCACCTTCTCCGTCCGGTACGGCCTGCAGCCGTGCTCACTTCGTGAACCTCTGGTCAAAACGTAACCGCCGTTCGACCACGTCCTGCGCGATGTCGATGATCGGGCGGTCGTCGGCGTACGACCGGGCCCGCAGCACGGTCAACGCGTCGGCGACCCGGATGGCCAGCTGCACCGAGACCATGCCCGCCGCCCGGTGCACCTCCGCCCGGTCCATCATCGACTCGACCAGCAGCGGGTGGATGCGGGTATCGCCCAGGCCGAGCTGCAGGTCCAGCACGACCGCAGTGGCCGCTGCCGCAAACGCGAGCGCCTCGTCCACCTCAGCTGCACCGAGGCCACCGACAGTGGTGCGATAGAAGTCCAGCACCCCTACCTTGGTCTGACCAGCCCGCATCGGAAACGCGAAGACCGCCGCGATGCCGGCATCCAGGGCCCCGGCGCTGAACGCCGGCCACCGGTCCCCAGCCGTACGGGCCAGGTCGCCCTGCAGCACCGGTCGACCCGAGCGGGAGCTGTCCACGCAGGGACCCTCGCCGAGGCTGAACTGAAGCTCCTCCAGCAGCCGAGCGGAGCCGTCCGTGGCGGCCAGCAGGGCGCCGGGGCCGTCCTCGGTCACCCAGGACAGGCTGGCACCACTCACCGGCAGCAGGTTGCACCCGGCGCTGAGCAACCGGAAGGCGACCTCCGCCTCGGAAGCCCCCGCGGGGTGTCGCGCGTCGGCGATGATCTGGGCCACCCGCCCCCACTGCTGCGTCACGCCGGCTCCTCGTGCCGTCCTCAACAGACCGCAGGTCCATCATCGCAGCCGGACGGTGTGACAACCTGTGGTGGTGCACAAGCCGGTCCGGGTCCTGGTGGGCTCGCTCGGGCCGGGGATGCTGCCGGTGATCGCCGATGCGCCGCCGGCCGGCACCGTACTGCTCGACCTCGGGCCGGACCATCCCAGCAACGCCGGGTTGATCGAGCTCCGGCTGTGGACCGAGGACGACGTCATCACCGTGGCTCAGGTGGTGGTGGGGGCGATGCACCGCGGCGCGGAGAAGCTCTTCGAGGTGCGTGACTACCGCCAGATCCTGATGCTCGCCGACCGGCACGACTGGCAGGCCCCGTTCTCGGGCGAGCTGGGGGTGGCTCTGGCGGCCGAGCAGTTGCTCGGGCTCGAGGTTCCCGTACGAGCGGTCTGGTTGCGGACGCTGCTGGCGGAGCACACCCGCATCCTCAGCCACTGCGGGTTCCTCGGGTACGTGCCGCACCGGCTCGGGCAGCCCAACCCCCTGCTGACCGTCCGCGAGACCCTGCGCCGGCAGACCCTGCGGCTGACCGGCAACCGGATCCATCCGATGGCCAACCGGATCGGCGGGCTGGCGGTGGATGCCGACCCCAGCTGGCTGGCCGAGGAGACCCGGGCGATGGCCGAGGTCCGGGCGGCAGCCGAGACCGTACGCGACCTGGTCACCTCCGCCGCCTTCGCCGAGGCCACGGTGGGCACGGGTCGGCTGGACCTGACGGTGATCGAGCAGTTCGGGGTGACCGGACCGGCCGCCCGGGCCAGCGGAGTCGACCTCGACCGCCGTCGATCGCGCCCCTACCTGGCGTACGACGAGCTGGGTCACCTGTTCGACCCCGGCCGCCTCGACCGGAGGCGATGCCTCGGCCCGGCTCCGGCTGCTGGCCGAGGAGCTGCTGGTCAGCGCCGACCTGGTCGCGGCCTGCGCGGAGCGGCTGGCCGGCCTCGCCGGCCCGGTCTCGGTCAAGCTGGGCAAGATCGTCAAGCTCCCCGAGGGCGAGACCTACTGCGCCGTCGAGGCGCCACTCGGCGTGGCCGGGGTGTTCCTGGTCTCGCGAGGCGAGAAGACGCCTTGGCGGCTCAAGTTGCGGACACCGTCGTTCAACAACGTGGCGGCCCTGGAGGCCCTGCTGCCGGGCGTCCGGACCGAGGCGCTGGAGGCCACCCTCGCCTCGATCGGCTACGTGGTCGGCGACATCGACCGCTGACCGCTGGCGGCGAGGCTCAGCCGACCCGGCGGTCGACCTCGTAGTTGGGCAGCACCATCGCGGTGTCGATCATCACCAGGTCGACCACGGTGGGGTGCGACCCGTCGCCCCACAGCTCGTCGGCGTCGGGCAGTTCGTTCCATGCTGACTCGTGATCGGCCAGCACGCGGCGCGGCATGTGGTGGACGTCGGCCACGTCACCCTCGTCCCGGAGGGCGATCAGCTCGGCCTCGCGCGTCTTGACCGTCTCGCGCAGCGAGGTGATGACGGTCTCGCGCTGCTCGACCTCGCTGCGCAGATGGGCGGTGTCCCCCTTGAGGGTGGAGATCTCACTGCGGAGCGTGGCGATGATGACCCGCTGGCCGCCGATCACGACGGTGGCGTCCTTGACCCGGCGGTTGAGCGTGTCGAGCACCGCCCCGTTGCGGGTCCGCTCCTCACTCAGCGCCTGACCGTGGGCCTTGCTGGCCGCGAGCATCTCCCGGGCGTGCTTGCGCTCGGCCGAGAACAGCTCCTGCCAGGCCAGCACACACCCCGACACGGCCGCGGCGACGGCCACCACCACGCCGACCCGGACCAGCCAGGTCGGCCCGAACGCGGCCGCCACCGCAACCACGGTGCCGATGATCAAGATCAGCTGTGAGGCACGTCGCAGCGACGACGTCTCGGCTCGACGGCTGGGCGCGGCCGAGGCACGCGCGCTGGCCTTGGGGCCAGCGGTCTGTGGGGAAGTCACGATCGACACCCTATGACCGTCCAGGCCGGCGCTCGGGGATTTGCCCTGCTAGTCGTCGGTGTCTGATCGCGGATCGGCGTCGTCGTCGTCGACGCCCGGCACCTTGCAGGCGCGTTCCAGCACGAGCCCAGCCAGGCACAGTCCGATCCCGGCGGCGATGGCCACGGCGGAGCGGATCACCCGATCGCGCGGGCCCACCGCATCCAACCGGGCGATGAAGTTGATCGCGAACCCCAGATAGCCTCCGGCGACCAGGGCGCCGGCCAGCGCGGACGCCTTGCCGAGCACCAGGAAGCCGACCGCGCGCTGCGGCTCGATCCGTTCCCGGCGGACCTGGATCCGTTGCCGGGTGGTGTAACCGAGCACCCCGACGAGTGCGCCGATGAGAATCAGACCGACCGGTGCGGTCCACGGCACGCTGGGGACGGGCAGGTCAACGGCGTTGAGCGTGACCACCAGCACCCAGCCTGCGAGCGCGCCGAACAGCGCCGCTACCGCGATGGCGCGGGGTGGGGTGACGTGGACCGAACCACCGGGGAACTGCTGGGACACCTGGTTGACCGAGGAGCTCGACGCGCTTCGCGGCCTCAGTCGGCTTCGATGGCCAGGTCATCGCGGCGGGTGACACCAGAGGTGTCCACGGTCGCGACGAGATCGGCAACCGCTCCGACGCCCGGCACCTCGCCCTGTGGGTCGATCTCGTTCCACGGCACCAGCACGAAGCCGCGCTCGTGGGCCAACGGGTGCGGGAGCTTGAGGTCGGGCTGGTCCACTTTGGCACCGCCGACCATGATCAGGTCCACGTCCAACGTACGAGGTCCCCAGCGCTCGCCGTCGCGCACCCGACCGAACGCGTCCTCGATGGCGAAGGCGCGCTCCAACAGGGTGCGGGGCTCCAAGGTGGTCTCGGCCACGACGACCAGGTTGAGGAACTGCGGGCTCTCGTCGGGCCCGCCGACCGGGTCGGTCTCGTAGATGGAGGAGACATCCACCACGATCACGTCCGGGGTGTCGCGGAGTGCGTCGATCGCACCCTGCAGGTTGCCGAGCCGGTCACCGAGGTTGGATCCGATGGAGTAGACGACCTTGCGGAGCGGCTTCATCCCGCTGAGGGTGTCAGTATCGATGGCGTGCGGGTTGGGGCTAGTCATGTCGTCGACTCCTTGTCAGTGTGACGGATACATCGGCGAACTCCACCGGCACCGGCGCTTGCGGCTTGTGCACGGTCACTTCGACGGTTTCCACGGCACCCGCTCGCAAGCAGGTGCGGGCAATTCTGTCGGCCAGGGACTCGATCAGGTTGACCGGGTCCCCCTCGATGTCGGCGACGACCGCCTTGGCCAGAGCGCCGTAGTCGATGGTCTGCTCGAGGTCGTCGCTAGCCGCGGCCGGGGCCAGGTCGACGGTGCAGGTGACGTCGACGACGAAACGCTGGCCTTGCTCGCGCTCGAAGTCGAAGACGCCGTGGTGTCCGGTCGCGGCGATCCCGGTCAGGGTCACCCGATCGGGTGCGGACAGATGCCGACCACGCTCCGCGCGCGGCGATGCGTCAACGGTCATGACACCTCCTCGATGCGAAAGACTATCCGAGCCCAGCTCGGTGTCGACAGGGCGAACGAGGGGCGGGACGACACCCCCGAACCCTCACTGACTGAGGCGTTGCGCCACGGCGATCGCGTCTCGGCTGGCGCGTACGGAGTGCACCCGTACGCCCCAGACGCCCCGTCGGGCGAGCACCGTGGTGAGCGCGGTGGTGGCGTCGTCACGCTGCCGGGCCGGGCGAGCCGACCCATCGGGCGCGGCGAGCAGGCTGCCGAGAAACCCCTTGCGGGACACTCCGACCAGCAGCGGCAGCCCCATCGCCTCGAGCTCGTCGAGTCGCTGCAGCAGCTGCCAGTTGTGCTCTCCGGTCTTGGCGAAGCCGAAGCCCGGGTCGATGATCAGCCGGTCCCGGGTGATGCCGGCGGCGTCGGCGGCGGCCACCTGTTCGGCGAGCTCGAAGCCCACCTCAGCGACCACGTCGTCGTAGGACGCCTGGCTCTGCATGTCCAGCGAGTGACCACGCCAATGCATGCAGACGTAGGCCACACCCCGGTCGGCCACCAGGTCGAGCATCTGCGGCTCAGCCCGGCCGCCGGACACGTCGTTGACCAGCTGGGCGCCGGCCTCGATGGCCTGCGCCGCGACGGCGGCCCGCATGGTGTCGATGCTGACCACCGCGCCGGCGGCGGTCAGGTCCCGGATCACCGGCAGCACCCGACGCAGCTCCTCGGCCACCGTGGGGCGGACGGCCCCCGGCCGGGTCGACTCCCCGCCGACGTCGATGATGTCGGCGCCCTCGGCGAGCAGCTCGAGTCCGTGCCGGGTGGCGGCGCCGCCGTCGAACCACTCGCCACCGTCGGAGAAGGAGTCCGGCGTCACGTTGACGACACCCATCACCAGGGTCCGACCAGGTGAAGGCAGACCGCGGACCGAGGCAGGCGTGCTCATCGCCTCACCCTAGGGCACGACGTGTCGAGGCCTCCGGGATGAGATCGGCCCGGGGATCAGCTCTTGTTGATCCCCGCTCAGCTCTTGTTGATCAGGCTCATCGCTTCGGCCCGGGTGGTGGGGTCGCGCAGGGAGCCCCGTACGGCGCTGGTGATGGTCTTGGCCCCGGGCTTGCGAACTCCGCGCATGGTCATGCACAGGTGCTCGCACTCGATCACGACGATCGCCCCGCGCGGTTTGAGGATCTCGATCAGCGAGTCGGCGACCTGGGTGGTCAGCCGCTCCTGCACCTGGGGGCGCTTGGCGTAGACATCGACCAGCCGGGCCAGCTTAGACAGGCCGGTGATCTTGCCTTCCTTGCTCGGGATGTAGCCGACGTGAGCCACCCCGGTGAACGGCACCAGGTGGTGCTCGCAACAGCTCCACACCTCGATGTCCTTGACCAGCACGAACTCGTCGTGACCGAGGTCGAACACCGTCGCCAAGACGTCCTCCGGCCGCTGGCTGAGCCCCTGGAACATCTCCTGGTAGGCCCGGGCCACCCGCTCCGGAGTGTTCTTGAGTCCATCGCGGTCGGGGTCCTCACCGATCCCGATCAAGATCTCGCGAACGGCGGCCGCCACCCGCTGGTGGTCGAACTCGCCGATCCGCTCCGGGAAGTGCAGCGGGTCGACGCCGGTCTGGAGCAGCTCGTTCGGGCCGGTGGCTTGGCTCATCGGAAGTCGGGACCGCGATGCGGCTGATCGGCGTCGGTGATGCCAGGGCCGGCCGGTGAGCCGGCTCCGCCGCCGGGCTGGCCGGGCAGCTCCTGCGAGCCGGGGGTGTGCCCGGGGGGCAGCGGCGCGCCGCCGGCCGGCACCTCGTGGCCCGGGGGCAGCTGGCCCTGCCCGTCACGACCCCAGGAGTCGTGACCGTTGGAGCCGTTGAGCGAGCCGTTCTCGTGATGGCCGTTGCCGTTCACCGCGGGCGGCGGCGGCACCACGGGCGGCAGGCTCGAGGGCACGCGGGCGTCGGAACCGGTCCAGGCCGGACGCTGCGGCCACAGCCGCAGCGGCTGGAACACCTCGGCGACCTCGGCCCGGTCGAGGGTCTCCTTCTCGAACAGCGCGCGGACGAGATCGTCGAGCACGTCACGGTTCTCGGTCAAGATGTCGAATGCCTCCTGATGGGCATTCGCGATCAGCCGGGAGACCTCCTCGTCGACGACGGCGGCGACCTCTTCGGAGTAGTCGCGCCCGTGGCCGATGTCGCGACCCAGGAAAGGCTCGGCATCGCCGGATCCGAGCTTGACCGCGCCCAGCCGCTCGGTCATGCCGTACTGGGTGACCATGGCCTTGGCCACGTTGGTCGCCTTCTCGATGTCGTTGCTGGCGCCGGTGGTCGGGTCGTGGAAGACCAGCTCCTCCGCCGCGCGGCCGCCCATCATGTACGCCAGCTGGTCGAGCAGCTCGGCCCGGGTGTTGGAGTACTTGTCGTTCTCGGGCAGCACCATCGTGTAGCCGAGCGCGCGGCCCCGCGGCAGGATCGTCACCTTGTGCACCGGGTCGGTGCCGGGCAGGGCCGCGGCCACCAGGGCGTGACCGCCCTCGTGGTAGGCCGTGACCAGCTTCTCCTTCTCGTTCATCAGCCGGCTCCGCTTCTGCGGTCCGGCGATGACCCGGTCGATGGCCTCGTCGAGGAACTCCTTGCTGATCACCCGGGCGTTCTGCCGGGCGGTGAGCAGAGCGGCCTCGTTCAACACGTTGGCCAGGTCGGCGCCGGTGAAGCCGGGCGTACGCCGGGCGACGCCTTCGAGGTCGGCGTCCGGGGCGATCGGCTTCCCCTCGGAGTGCACCTTGAGGATCTGGAAACGGCCCTTGAGATCAGGGGCCTCGACTGCGATCTGGCGGTCGAAGCGGCCCGGCCGCAGCAGCGCCGGGTCGAGCACGTCGGGACGGTTGGTGGCCGCGATCAAGATGACACCGCCGCGGACGTCGAAGCCGTCCATCTCGACCAGCAGCTGGTTGAGGGTCTGCTCGCGCTCGTCGTGCCCACCGCCCATGCCGGCTCCGCGGTGCCGACCGACGGCGTCGATCTCGTCGATGAAGACGATGGCCGGGGCGTTCTCCTTGGCCTGCTCGAACAGGTCGCGTACGCGAGAGGCACCGACACCGACGAACATCTCGACGAAGTCGGAACCGGAGATGGAGTAGAAGGGGACCCCCGCCTCGCCGGCGACGGCCCGGGCGAGCAGGGTCTTGCCGGTGCCGGGCGGGCCGTAGAGCAGCACGCCCTTGGGGATCTTGGCCCCCACGGCCTGGAACTTGGCCGGCTCGGCGAGGAACTCCTTGATCTCGTCGAGCTCCTCGATCGCCTCCTCGCACCCGGCGACGTCGCGGAAGGTGGTCTTCGGCGTGTCCTTGTTCATCACCTTGGCCTTGGACTTGCCGAACTGCATCACCCGGCTGCCGCCGCCCTGGACGGAGTTGAGCAGGAAGAAGAACAGCACTCCGATGATCACGAACGGGATCAGCGTGGCCAGCAGCGAGGAGAAGAAGCCGGGGGTGGCGTTCTGCCCCACCCAGGTGTCCAAGGTCTTGTCGGTGACCCGCTGGTTGAGGCGGGTGATCAGCTCGTCGCTCTGGTTGCCCACCCAGATCGCCTTGTAGCGGGTCTTCTCCGCGTCTTTCATGGTGACCCGGATCTCTTGTTCCTTGTCGACCATGATGACTTCAGCCATCGGCTCGTTGCCGTTGATGAGAGCCACGACCATGGACGTGGGCTCTTCCTTGTATCCACCGCTCAGCCGGCCGCTGATGTCGATCAGCAGGCCGACAGCGATGACGGCGAGCACGATCCAGACCAGCGGTCCGCGGAAAATGCGCTTGAAGTTCATGACCTGCCTAGCAAATTGGGGGCAACACAGCGAGCCCACTACCGGCTAAGGCTAGCGTTTACGACCAAGCCGAGGGCAGGAGCCGACCGCAGGCGGACACTGCGTCAAGGCTTCGGCAGGGGTCGACGCTGGGTCACCACGTGACGCATTTGTGCCGCCGTCGCCTCGTCGGAGAACTTCGAGCGCTTGTGGGAACCGTCGCACAGTGGCTTCAGGGCCGAGCGGCCGCATCGGCACAAGGCGACCGCGGAGGTGGTCTGAGCCACGACCGAGCCGTCGGCGCTCTGCAGCTCGACACCACCTCGTACGACCAGGGGCCCGTCGGGATAGACCGTGATGACCGGTGTCGGGTCGCTCACGGCCGGGCCCCCAGCAGGCTGGACTCTCCCTGGCGCCACCGGGGCAGCACGTGGTCGGCGAACAGCTCGTCGGCCAGCTGGGCGCACCGGGCGCCGAAGATGACGTCGGCGGAGAGCTCGGGCTCCTGCTCGACCAGGCCACCGGCGAGACCGTACGCGGCCAGCTGCTCGTGCACCGAGTCGGCGACGACGTGCTCGTCGAAGAACCGCGCCCCGCGCTCGGAGCCGCCCAGCCGTCGGTGCCCACGGGCGTAGCGACCGTTCGGGACCGACGAGGTCATCTCGAAATAGGCCAGGTGTCCGACGAGGGCGCCGCGCCACCGCCGGTGCAGGCCGAACAGGGTGATCAGGTTGGTGGCCAGCAGGGTCACGCCCGGCACCAGGCTGAGGTAGTGGCCGTACGCGGTGTCGAGGCCGTGGCTCTGCATCAGCTCCGCGAAGAGCTCGGCGTGCATCGCCCCGGGCAGGCCGTTGCCGTACTCGTCGGCCTGGATGGCGATGAGGGTCGACTTGACCGGACCGGACAGCCGCGGGATGCCCCAGCTGTGCGGGTCGGCCTCCTTGAGGTGGTAGGCGGAACGGTGGATGCAGAACTCGCGGAACTGATCCGCGGTCGCGTCCCGCATCAGGTAGGTGGACACCCCGGGGCCGGAGTCGTCGCCGGCCATCGCGGTCAGCGTCGCCACCGTCTCCGGCGCCGAGACCGGCTCGGCCAGGCCGACCCGGGCCACCAGCCCCGCGAGCAGCTGCTGCTCCCACTCCTGCCGGGCCTGGACCAGCTCGGGCTGCCACTCCCACGCGTCCATCACCCCGGCCAGGCCGCGGTAGTGCAGCTCGTAGCCGAGATACATCGCCAGCTGCAGGTCGTCGTCGGTGGCCGCATCACGGACGGCCCCGCCCCAGACCAGCTCAGGCCCGAAGCGGGTGCCCCACGGGGAGCGGAGCAGGCCATCGATCAAGGCGTCTGACACCGGTCCTCGGGGCTCCGGCAGGGGCAGTGGCGGCTGGAGCCGGCTGGTCGGGCGCAGGTCGGCCAGGTCGAGCTGAGGCCGGGTAGAGACGTGGACGCTCATCGTCGGGGTCCTGTTCGCAGGGAGCCGCCGTGGATCAGGTCTGGCCCGGCATGGAACCCCAGCCGGGGCCAGACCTGACCCGGATCAGCTCATCGGATCGAGTGGCCCCCTCCCTGCTGAAGAGGCGTGCCAACGCTAGCGCGCTGGCCCAACACCGTCAGGCGATGACGGCGTCGACCACTTTCTTGAGCGCACTCGGCTGCGCCGGGCTCCGCGGTGCGGTCCGCTTCTGCTCGATCATCTGCGCTCCCAGCTCGGTCAGCTGCTTACGGCCGAGTCCGGCCCGGACCTTGGGGAACCAGTCCGACTCCTCCTCGTCCATGTGGTGCGTCACGTTCTCGATCAGCACCGTCATCTTGGCGTCGAACCGCTCGGCTCCAGGACTCATCGCCGCCAGCTCCATGCAGAGCACGTCGGCAACGTGGTGCTCCTCGTACGACTCGAGCACGTCGTCCTCGAGATCGGGCAGCAGCTCGCGGACCCGGGGGTACATCGTCTCGTTCTCGATGTAGGTGTGCACCGTCAACGCCTCGATGATCTGCGTGGCGATCCGGCCCTTGACCTTGTCGTCGTGCTCCGTGGCCTTGGTGAACTCGCGGAACAGCCGACGGATCTGCTTGTGGTCGTCTTTCAACACCACGATGGCGTCGGTGGACATCAGAGCGAGACCTTCTACTTCTTCTTGCTGCCGGTGGTGTCGAGATCCGCGGCCGCAGCGATCTCCACCTCGGCGGTGGCCTGGATCAACGCGAGCAGCTCCGGATCGAGCCCGGGGAGAACTCCTCGCGCCGCTCCGGGGCGATGGTGATCGGCACGGTTGAGTCAGGCATCACCGCGGTGCTCAGCTCGGTGCCGTCGTTCGACGGGGAGGCACCGCGGTAGAGCTTGGCCGCCTCGCTCATGTTGTCCGCGCTGAAGGTGTACTGGATGCTCTGCAAACCCTTGTCGACCAGCTTCTTGACCTCGGGGAACTGCTCGGCGTTGGTCTTGGGGATCGGCAGCACCTTGCCCCAGTTGACGCCCAGGCTCTCCAGGGCCTTCGCGAAGGCGTTCTCGTGCGCCTGGTCCCGGACGATCAGGTAGGCGATGGTCGAGCGCGCGGTCTTGTTCTCGGTCATCTCGTAGATGCGGCACTTCTGCAGCCGCCCGGTTGACTCGAGCATCAAGTTGTAGAGCAGGTCGAGCACGAGGTTGCCGGAGTTGTAGACGTACGAGCCCGACCACGGGTTGCCGGCCGCATCGACGGGCAGCGCGCCCTGGGCTCCGACCAGGTAGTGGTGGATGTTGCTGGTGTCGAGGGCGATCTTCAACGGGGTCGCGCCCTTGGCGCCGGGCTCGTCGATCGGGTCGGTCTTCTTGCCCTGGTACTCCGGGGACCCGTCGAGCAGCCGGGCGATCGTCGTGCCGATCAGCTCGACGTGGCTGATCTCCTCGGTACCGACGCCTTGCAGCAGGTCCTTGTACGGCTTGGAGCTGGCGTCGCCGCGGAAGTTGATGCTCTGGAACAGGTACTGCATCATCGTGCGCATCTCGCCGAACTGACCGCCCAGACCTTCTTGCAGGGCGTTGGCGGCGGCGGGATCCGGCTCGTCGGCGACGATCTCGTTGATCAGCTGTTGTGTGTGCAGGTACATGACACTCCTCACTAGAGAAGTGGCTGGCGCTACTGAACCACGGATCCCACTACACCATCTGCCGGGCAGCGCCTTGCCACCGGCCCCCGTTTGCGGAGCCGGGCTCGCACTCGGCAGGGACGGCCGGTCCGCTCAGCGCTGGTGCGGGCGGAAGGGCGCCTGGTCGGCCCCCGGCATGGCCGCCAGCCGGTCGCCCACCACCTGACGAGCCGCTTCGTTGATCTTCACGTTGTACTGCTGGGAGTAGCGCCGCAGCAGCTGGAACGCCTCGTCGGCGGTGCCGGAGGTGCGCTCCATCAAGATGCCCAGGGCCAGGTCGATGGTCCGTCGCGTGTCCATCGCGGCGGTGCGGTCATCCAGCTCGTGAGCCTGGTCGGCCAGGTGCCGGGCCAGGCCGATCCCGCCGGCCACCTCCAGTGCGACCCTGGCCGCCGTCGCGCGTTGTTCGGCGCTCAGTCCGTCGATCCGGTCGGAGTAGACCTTGAGCACCGCGGCCGGGGTCGCCGACCCTCCGGTCAGCACCGGTACCGAGATGCACGAGGCAGCACCCTGGGCCGCGGCCTGCGGACCGTACGTGCCCCAGCGGTGGTCGGCGCCCAGGTCGGGCACGTACATGCCCTCGCCGGTGTGCAGGGCGTGCAGGCAGGGACCGACGCCGATGGAGTACTGCAGCAGGTCGACCGACAGGGCCAGCTCACTGCTCGCGCCGACGGTGATCGGGATGTCGTCGAGCCCGAGCGTGATCGCCACTCCGGCGATCGGGCCGAGCCGCTCCGCAGCCCGGGCGGAGACGTCGTCGAGGAAGTCCAGCAGCAGTGGCTGCAGGTTGCTGACGGCCGCACCGCCCGAGCTCGGCTGCGCCCGCTCGTGGTCCGGGTCGGTGGGCACCACGATCAGCTGTAGATGTGCGGGGACAAGGTGCCCACTGAGGTCAGGTTGCGGTAGTGACCGTTGTAGTCCAGGCCGTAGCCGACAACGAACTCGTTGGGGATGTCGAAGCCCACGTACGCGACGTCGACCGCGTTCTGAGCCGCCTCCGGCTTGCGGAACGCCGTCATGATGTTCAGGCTCGCCGGGCCCCGGGAGCGCAGGTTACTAAGCAGGTAGGACAGCGTCAGGCCGGTGTCGATGATGTCCTCGACGACCAGCACATGCACACCGGTGATGTCGGTGCTGAGGTCCTTGAGGATGCGCACCACACCTGATGACTGGGTGCCCGAGCCGTACGACGAGACGGCCATCCAGTCCATCCGGCAGTGGATGGTGAGCGCCCGGGAGAGATCGGCCATCACCATCACCGCACCGTTGAGGACGCCGACCAGCAGCAGGTCCTTGCCCTGGTAGTCGCGGTCGATCTCCACCGCCAGCTCGGTGATCCTCTCCGCCACCTGTTCCTTGGTGAACAAGACGCCGGTCAGGTCGGCCGAGATTGTGCTGTCATCCACGAGCCTCAGCCTGCCACACGGAGCGCACCGGGTCATCGGAGGATCTGCAGCTGCCCCCGAAGTCGGCGAACGGTCAGATCGGGCAGGTTGATCGGTCCCTGGCCATGCCAGTGCGTGACCAGCGCCTCCACCTGACGGACGTGGTGGAGCCCGATCTCGGCGGCCCCGTGACGTAGCAACCAGCGCCGGATCAGCCGGGTCCGCAACGCCCGGGGCAGGTCGAGCAGGGCGGCGGCGGGGAGGTCATCAGTTCCCGGGTCGGCCTCGGCGGCCAGGCGCTCCAACAGGTCGGCGTCCTCGCGGGCCAGAACGGCCGTCCGGACGAGCGCCTCGGCGATCCCCGGCCCCAGCTCGGCCTCCAGGGTCGGGAGCACCACGCTGCGGACCCGGGCCCGGGTGAACCGGGGATCGGCGTTGTGCGGATCGGTCCACACCGCCAGACCCTGCTCGGCACAGACCTGCTCGGTGGTCCTGCGCCGCACGGTGAGCAGCGGGCGCAGGAGGTGGCGTACGCGGGGGGCCATGCCGGCCAGGGAACGCAACCCTGACCCGCGGGCCAGCCCGAGCAGCACGGTCTCGGCCTGGTCGTCGAGGGTGTGGCCCAGCAGCACGGTGCCCCCCTCCGCTTGCGCAGCCGACTCCAGCACGGTCGACCGAGCGGCCCGGGCCGCGGCCTCGGGCCCAGCCGGTGAGCCGGGGTCGACCGACACCGTGGCGATCTGCACGTCGCGGTAGCCGAGGCCGAGCAGCTGCGTACGGACCTGGCCGGCCTGATCGGCCGACCCGGGTTGCAGGCCATGGTCGACGGTGACCGCAGCCCAGGCTCGACCCTGCCGCCGGGCGACGTGGGCGGTCGCGAAAGCCAGCGCCAGCGAGTCGGCTCCGCCGGAACAGGCCACGATCAACCGACGGTCGCCCGGGTTCAGGCTCGCCTCGACGGCTTGCACGACGGCCAGGCTGGCCGGACCCAGCTCGCGGGTGGCCATGGCCCGTGGGTCAGGCGACGGCGGGAGCGGCGTGCACCCGGTTCAGCCACAGCTGCGGATCGGCCACCTCAGCCTTGCTCGGCAGCGTCTCCGGCGAGGTCCAGACCTCGTTCAAGCCGTCCATCCCGACCTCGGCGATGATCGCCCGGCAGAAGGCGGCGCCGTCGCGGTACTGACGCATCTTGGCGTCCAGTCCGAGCAGCTTGCGGATGATCTTGTCGAAGCCCTGGCCCTGACGGCGCACGGTGAACTTGGACCGGATCTGCGCGACGCTGGGAATGACTTCGGGCCCGACCCCGTCCATCACGACGTCGGCGTGACCCTCGAGCAGCGACATCACGGCGGTGATCTTGTCCACCGTCTCGCGTTGGGCCGGCGTCTGGACCAGGTCGATGATCGAGATCTCCTCGTCGGTGGCCAGGCCGTCGACGATCCGCTTGATGGCGTCGCGGAGCATCTGGGCGATGATCTGCGGGTCGAGCTCGGCGGAGTCGACGATCTGGCCGATCTGCTCCATCAGGTAGCCGCGGAGCCAGGGCACTGCGGTGAACTGCACCCGGTGGGTCTCCTCGTGCAGGCACACCCAGAGCCGGAAGTCGGTCGGGTTGACGTCGAGCTCGCGTTCGATGGCCACGATGTTGGGTGCGACCAGGAGCAGCCGGCCACCCGGCTCACCGGGCTGACCGTCGGGTGCCGGGGCGCCCGGGTAGAAGGGGTCGAACTGACCCAGCACCTTCGGCGCCAGATAGCTCAGCAGCGCACCGACCTCCATGCCGCTGACCCGGGCGCCGATGCCGGCCAGGGCCGGGCTGCCTTCCTTGAGCTTGGCCACGGCCTTGGAGTTCAGCGGGGCCAAGATCTCGCGGAAGCCGTCGAGGTTGGCTTGGACCCAGCGTGGTCGGTCGACCACCAGGACCGGTGCGGTGCCGCCCAGAGTCTGCAGCCCGGTGACCTCACGCACGTACGCCTCGGCTCGCGCCGCACAGTCGCGCAGCTCGGCTACGGCCGTCGCCGCTCCCTCGCGGGAGATGTCGGGACCCGGCTTCACGAGCCGGTTCGCGGTGTTGAAGGCGACGTCCCAGTCGACCATCGAGGTTGTCATGCACCGAGAGTAGGCGGTTATCGGACCCGATGGTCAGCGACAGCCGCAGGTGCTCAGGGCCGCCGACGCGCGGTCGAGCCAGACCTTGGCGTTGAAGTCGTTCTTCGGGTTGTTGATCAAGAAGGCGTAGACCATCAGCGAGCCGTCCTTGGTGCGGACGAAGCCGGCCAAGGAGTGCACCTTGTTGAGCGTGCCGGTCTTGCCCCGTACGAGACCGCGCCCGGGCAGGCTCTGGTCGTCGTAGTAGCGGGTCCGCAGGCTCCCCTCGACGCCGGCCACGGGCAGCCCGGTGATCACGGCCCGCAGCTCGGGGTGGGTCTTCCCCGCCGCCAGCCGCAGCATCTTCACCATCGTGTCCGAGGGCACGTGAGTCTGGCGGGACAGCCCGCTGCCGTCGTTGATCTTCGTTCCGTCGTCCCAGACCCCCAGTTTGGTCAGCCGAGCCCGGACGACCGAGACCCCGTCGGCGAAGCTGCCCTTCTTGCCTGCGCCGATGGCGGCCTGCCGGAAGACGACCTCGGCGGCGTCGTTGTCACTGACCATCAGCAGCTGTTCGACGATGCGCTCCAGCGGCATCGACGAGACGCTGGCGACCTTGGTGGCCGAAGCTGGGGCCTTGGTCCGCTGCACGCCGGTCACCGTGATGCCCTGTTTGCGCAACGCCGCCGCAAAGACGGTGGCAGCATCCTTGCTGGGGTCCTTGACCCGTTGGCTGGTGCCGTTGACCCGACCCTCGTCGACCCACAGGGCCGAGATCGGAGTCACCTGGTCGCTGTAGAAGTCGGGCCAGGTCGGGTTCCAGCGGGGCCCGCTGAACAGGGAGTCGTCATAGCCGAGGCTCACCCGCCTGACCTTGTCCTTCTTCAACGCGGCCGCCGTGGACCGGGCCAGGCCGCCGATGGTGGCGCGCTTGGGGAAGGTGCTCGCCGTGGTCTTCTTGGCCAGGTACGGGTCGCCGCCGCCGACCAGGATGATCTGCCCGGCCTTGGGACTGACCACCGAGGTGGTGAACGTGTGGTCGGGACCCAGGATGGACAAGGCAGCGGTCGAGGTGAGCAGCTTCATCGTGGACGCTGGGATGTAGGCCTTCTTCGCCTTGTGAGCGAACAGCACCTTGCCCGTTCCCACATCGAGCACCGAGCCGGTGTACGCCGAGCCGACCCCGGTGACCTTGACCGACTTGATCCGGGCCGCCACCTTGCTCGGGCTCGCCGGATCCCCGGCGGTGGCGGCGGCGAGCACGGGTGCCGGCAGGTCCGGGGCCGGGGGCGTGGCCGTGGGACCGGTGGACGAGGCGCTAGGGGTCGGGGTCGAGGGGTCAACGCCGGCCGAGGGCAGGGTCGAGGCGCCGTTGCGGCTCCACAGCCCGGTCGCATAGAGCCCGCCGCGAGCCAGCGATCCGAAGGCGCCGCTGACCAGACCGAGCACCAGACCGCCGACCACCAACAGCGCAGCGAGCGCCACGGCGATTCTCTTGACACTCAACGAGCCCTCACCTCACTGCCGATAGGCTCGGCTCCGGCGTACGCGATATGTTGCCCTTGCACGCCCATCCTAAGGAGGTCCGGTGACCGCACCCAATGCTCAGGACGAGCGCATCCCACTGAGCGACTTGACGTTCGACGTCACGGTCGAGATCCCCAAGGGCAACAAGAACAAGTACGAGGTCGACCACGAGTCCGGTCGGATCCGGCTCGACCGCACCCTGTTCACCTCCACCGCCTATCCGGCCGACTACGGCTTCATCGAAGGCACGCTCGGCCAAGACGGCGACCCGCTGGACGCGCTGGTGCTGGTCTCGGAGCCCACCTTCCCCGGCTGCTTGATCAAGTGCCGCGCCATCGCCATGTTCCGGATGACCGACGAAGCCGGCGGTGACGACAAGGTGCTCTGCGTGCCGGTCTCGGACCACCGTCGCGACCACCTGCGCAACATCGACAACGTCCGCGACTACCTGTTGCTGGAGATCGAGCACTTCTTCACCGTCTACAAAGACCTCGAGCCGGGAAAGTCGGTCGAGGGGGCCACGTGGACCGGCGTCGAAGAGGCCGAAGAAGAGGTCCGGGCCAGCTTCCAGCGAGCCAAGGACAACGACTACCACTAGTTGGCTGGCCCTCGCTCCGCTCGGGCGCGGATAGCGCTCTGCTCCCCCGTCTTCGTCGTCGCTCGTCAACGAAAAGCGTGTTGACTCGCTCCTCCTCAGATCGGGGGCGCGCTATCCGGTCTGTTGGTCGTCGACGAAAAGCTGTTGACTCGCTCCTCCTCAGATCGGGGGCGCGCTATCCGGTCTGTTGGTCGTCGCTTACGATCCGAACGCGTGTTAGCGCTCCTCCTCCCTCGGCCGTCTATCCGTCTGTTGCTCGTCAACGAAAAGCGTGTTGACTCGCTCCTCCTCAGATCGGGGGCGCGCTATCCGGCGGGGATTACTGACGGTGGTCGAGTCGTGGCTCGGTCAGCCCGTGGACCGATGAGGTTGATTCGGTCGATCTCTTCTAGTATCCCGGCATGTCCAGTAGGGATTTGAAGCCGGACGCGATCATCATCGGGGCGCCGAAGGCGGGGACGAGCGCATTGCACGCTGCCCTCGCGCAGCATCCCCAGATCTATGCCTCACCGGTCAAGGAACCGAAGTACTACATGTGCGCCGACGCTCCACCACCGGCGTACGCCGGACCTGGAGACGCGCACAGCCAGCAGGAGTGGCTGTGGCGGCGTCGCGACTACGAGGCGCTGTTCGCAGCGGCGCCGGCCAACACCGTACGGCTGGAGAGCACGCCCTTCTACCTCTACCTCCCCTCGGCCCGGCGGCGGATCGCCGAAGAGCTGCCGGACGCCAAGCTGATCGCGATCGTCCGCGACCCGATCGACCGCGCGTACTCCAACTGGATGCACCTGTGGGTCGATGGACTGGAACCCGACCCTGACTTCGTCAGCGCCTGGCACCGCGAGCAGCAACGCATCGACGCCGGCTGGGCGCCGTTTTGGCACTACCGCCGGATGGGCCACTACGGCGAGCAGCTCGCAGACCTCTTCTCCCGGGTCGAGCGCGAGCGGGTGCTGGTGCTGCGGTACTTCCAGCTGGTCTCCAAGCCGGTCGAGACGCTGGACCGGGTGGCCCGCTTCCTGGGCATCGAGGAGGGTCGGATCGGCATCATCCCGCCGGACAACTCGCGGCCGTTCGTGGAGCCGGGACTGCGGACGCAGCTGCTCGGCCGCGCGGTCCGGGCCGGCGCCTGGGCCGGCAGCTACGTCCAGCCCCAGGTCTGGCGGCAAGCGGTCAAGCCGCTGCTCGCCGCGCTGCAGCACGGGGGCCCGGAACGCCGGCCCAAGCTGGCACCAGACCAGCGAGCCTTGTTGCTGAACGAGTGCAGCCCCGACATCGCGCGGCTGGAAGAGGTGCTCGGCGAGTCGTTCGAGGACTGGCGCTCCACCTCAGGGCGGGGCTCGTTCGCCGAGCGCGCCGCCCGCCCGCCCGCCGCTAGCTGACCGAGGTCATCAGGTCGTGCGAGCCGTCAGGACGCGCGGCCTCGAAATAAAAGCGTCGCCGGCCGTCCGGCAGCGGCACCACGCTGGCGTAGCGGAGCGCACCGTCGCTGTCCGGTGAGCTGGCCACCGGGCCGTCGCCGAACGGCACCAGCCGACCATCGCGCTCGGAGGCGATCCCGGTCCGCTCGAACCAGTTGGCCTCAGCACTGGCCCGGCCGTCGTAGAGGACGGTCAGCGGATCCTGGGCCAACACCGCGGTGACCCGGGCCCCCCGGGAGTCCCACTGACCCGCCGTGCCCCTCAGCACCGGTCCGTGGTCGCGCCAGACCAGCCCGTCCTCGCTGGTCGCGTACGTGGTGACCATCCGGTCCTCGTGCCCCGCCTCGGTCAGTGGGTGGCTGCACACCCACATCTGCCAACCGTGGTGCTCGTCGTAGGTGATCACCGGGTCCTTCACCGCCCAGTGCGCGTCGCCGGGAAGCACCACGTGCCGGACGCCACGGGGCAGGTCCTCCGGCCGGTCCGCATCCAGGGCCTCGATCCACCAGTGCTTGGAGTCAGGGGTGGCGCAGCTCAGATAGAGCCGGAAGCCACCGCCGGGCAGCGGCATGATCACCGGACGCTCGAACGAGGCGGCGCCGAAGTCGTCGCGCCACACCTCACACACCCGCTGGAACCGGAACCCGTCGCTCGACCGGGCCACCACCACGCTGACTCCGCGGCCGGCGTCCAGCGGGCGGCGTACGCGGTAGGTCAACCAGAAGACGCCGCGGTCGAGCACGACGCTGGCCGCGCCGGCCCAGTTGCCCGGGCCCTGGGCGGGCGCGGGCACCACCACAGCGGCGTCCTCGTAGCGGGGCAGATCGACATCGACCGAGATGCTCATAGGCTCGAACCATAAGCCAGATCGGGCCGCTGGTTCGCCTTTTCTCGCATTCCGGTGCGTCTCACTAGGCAATCCCGGGAATGGGTCACGCCATCCGCTCCAGCACGAGCCGCGCCAGGTCGGCCGGGCGTTCCTCGGGGATCCAGTGCGAGCCACCGGCCAAGATCTCGAACCGGTACTCACCGCGCACCCAGCGCGCGGTGAGCAAAGCGGCCTGGCCGCCCAGAGCGGCGTCCTCGTCGCCCCACACATAGAGGGTGGGTACCGAGATCGGGCCGGCCGACGGCTTGATCGGCAACCGCATCGCCCGGTACCAGTTGATCGCCGCCTCGGCCGACTCCGGATCGGTCAGCAGCTCGACCCCCTCCCGCACCGACGACTCCGGCAAGCCGCTCAGCATCCACCGCGCCAGGGCGCCGTCCCGAGCGCTGAACAACAGCTCGGGCACCTTGGGAAGCTGGAACACGCCCATGTACCACGAGCGCAGCGCCTGCGGCCCGCGCAGGGCCTGGATCATCGCCCTGGGGTGCGGAGTCGACGCGACCGACAGCGTCCGGACGCGATCTGGGTTTCGGGAGGCGACATACCAGGCCACCGCGCCGCCCCAGTCGTGGCCGAGCAGGTGGAAGGAGTCCACCCCGGCCGCATCGGCCAGCGCGAGCACGTCGTCGCCGAGCCGGTCGAGCCCGTACGCCGCGACACCGCGTGGTCGAGCACCAGGGGAATAGCCGCGCTGGTCGAAGGCCGAGCACCCGGTAGCCCGCTTCGGTCAGCAGCGGCGTGACCGCGGCCCAGGAGCCCATCCGCTGGGGGAACCCGTGCAACGCGATGACCACCGGCCCGTCGATCGGTCCGTGGTCGGCCGCGTCGAAGCGCAGCCCGTCGTGATGGAACTCGGTCAGCCGTGAGGTCACGGTGGAATTATCGACCCTCAGCGGGAACCCAGCCACCAGCCGAGCGCCGCGGCGGCGACCGAGATCGCGAGCATCCCGAAGCCGTGCCGCAGGGCCAGGCCGATCCGGTGCTCCTGCAGCAGCCGTATGGTCTCGAAGCTGGCCGTGCTGAAGGTCGTGTAGCCGCCGAGGAACCCGACGCCGATCACCTGGTGCCATGGCTCGGGCAGCACCTGCCGGGCGGTGAGCGCGAACACCAGCCCGAGCAGCAGGGACCCGCTGATGTTGATCATGGTGGTGCCCCAGGGATGACGCGACCGGAGATGGGTCCGGACCAGGCTGTCGATCACGAACCGGGCGACCGCGCCGAAGCCGCCTGCGGCGGCGATGGCAACGATGATCATGACCGCTCCCCCGGCCGTCGCCCAACGGCGCCCAGGGCCATCCCGCCGACCGTGGCCAGGGCCCCGACGACCACCGTGCCGACCGCGTACGCCGCCGCCAGGCCCGCCCGCCCGCCGCCGACCAGCGTGGCGGTGTCGAGCGCCAACGCACTGTAGGTGGTGAAGCCGCCGAGGAAGCCGGTGCCCAGCGACAGCCGGGCAACGCGGGCCCGGCCGCTGTCGGGATGACCGGCCAGCCGCTGCAACAGCCAACCGAGGGCCAGCGCTCCCGCCACGTTGATGCCGATCGTGCCTACCGGGACCGGTCCGACCGGCGGCACCGCCCGGCTGAGCAGATAGCGCACGGCCGTGCCCGCAGAGCCGCCGATCCAGACGGCGAGGGCCAGGTCCAGGCGGCGATGTGGGGGGCGGGCGTGGTCAGGCATCGGGCATCGGGTCTATGAAACAGTGAGCCGGTGCGTTACGTGATCACGGGTGCCTCGCGGGGCATCGGTCGGGCGGTGGCCGAGGTGCTCCGCGCCGCCGACCACCAGGTGTTCGGCATCCTGCGACCGGGATCGGGGAGCACGCCGGACTGGCTGGACGGCCACGCCGAGGCCGAGCTCACCGAGCTGGACACGCTGGCCGCCACCCTGCGCCCCTTCGCCGATGAGCTGGGTCCGATCGACGGGCTGGTGCACAGCGCAGGCGTCGTCCGCGGCGGGTCGTTCGGCGCGACCACCCACGCCGACTTCACCACCCAGTTCGCCATCAACGTCACCGCCGTCGCCGAGATCACCCAGGTGTTCCTGCCCGCCCTGCGAGCGAGCAACGGCATGGTGCTGCTGCTCAACTCCGCCTCCGGCCTGGTCGCGCGCACCCCGTTGGGGGCCTACGGAGCGTCGAAGTTCGCGCTGCGCTCCTACGCCGACTCCTTGCGTCAGGAGGAGCCGACGATCCGGGTCAGCTCGATCTATCCCGGACGCGTGGCCAGCGACATGCAGCGTGAGGTGCGGGCGTTGGAGGCCGCGGACTACATCGAGGGTGACTATGTGCAGATCTCGACGGTGGCCCAGCTGGTGGTCACCATGCTGACCCTGCCGAGCGACGGCGTGGTCACCGACCTGACCGTCCGACCCTGGACGCCGGCATGAGTGATGTCGTGTTGTTGCTGGCCCCCTCGGCGAACCGCGTCTACGCCGGCAGCGCCGAGCAGCTGGTCGCCGCCGAGCTGAGCGTGCTGCTCGGCGTGCACGACCACCCGGCGATCTCACCGGTGACCATGGCCGGGGTCCCCTACCTGGCCGTCGCCGCCCCGGAGCTCGACGACCGGCTGCTCCGCGCGTTCGGCCGCGCCTCGGGCTTCTTCGCAGCCTTCCGGCGCGACCGAGATCAGCTGTCGCCGGTGGAGGTGGCCCGACCGGACCGGTTCGACGACGACCTGGTGACCATCCCCAAGTACCCGGGAAAGACCAACGAGCAGTTCACCCGGCTGCTGACCAACGTGACCCTGGCGTCGCTGACCCGCAGTGCCGAAGGCCCGCGCTCGATCCTGGACCCCCTGTGTGGTCGGGGCACCACGCTCAGCACCGGACTGATCATGGGCTGCCACGTGGCCGGCGTCGACGGCGATCTCAAGGCGGTCGAGGCCTACGCGGCCTACCTGAAGACCTACCTGCGCCGGAAGCGGCTCAAGCACACCGCCGAGATGAGCCCCGTACGCCGTGAGGGCAAGAGCATCGGCCGCCGGCTGGACGTCGAGGTCACCCCGGGCCCCGGCGAGGCCGCGCTCGCACTCACCGTGTTCTCCGGCGACACCCGCCAGTCGGCCTCGTTGTTCGGCAAGCGTCGCTTCGATGCGGTCATCACCGACGCTCCGTACGGGGTGGTGCACGGCAGTCACACCGACGTGCGTGGTGTGTCGGGCAAACGGGACCGGTCGGCGGCCGGGCTGCTGCGCGAGGCGCTGCCCGTGTGGGCCGGCCAGCTGCGGGCCGGCGGGGCGCTCGGCCTGTCTTGGAACAGCCTGGGCCTGACCCGGGAGAAGCTGTCCGACCTCGCCACCGAGGCCGGGCTCCGGCCGCTGAACGAGGGTCCCTATCTCCGCTTCGCCCACCGCGTCGACTCCTCGATCCACCGCGACGTCTTCGTCGCCGTCAAGGACTGAGCGACTGCACCCTGGTCCAGCCGACCGCCGAGGTCTCAGCACTCCCCAGCACGGGTCATGGTTTGTTCTGACATTGAGTCCTCACTGCGTGCACCCGCCCCATCAGCCCCATGGCTCACCCTGGTGTCGCGGATCACGCTCGATCGAGCCATCCAGATGGAGCTGAGCAGCCTCCGCACCAGTCACGGAAACCCTTCTTGGTCTGCTGAGACGTCAGGTCCTTGCTCGGACGGTTCGAGAGATTGGCCGGCGGCGACGTACGATTAGCGACTGTTCGAAACGGTATTTCCCGAAACATCACGTTTACCTATCGATGCCGACAGTTACCGAATTGCCATAAATCAGGTTCGTTGAATTAACCGGACGACGATTGCCCTAGGGCCGCACAGAAAGCCACTCATGAGCCCACCATCACGCCTCAGCCGTCGGACCCTGCTGTCGGGCGCCCTGGCGACGGCGGTGCTGGGGACCGGCTGTGGACCTCGCCGGCCCTCGTCGACTCCGGTGGCCGGCGGAGCTCCGACGGTGGCCTCACTGACCAGCACCGACCCCTTCTACATCGCCCACCGTGGCAGCGGCGGCAACTGGCCCGAGATGACGGCGTACGCCTATCAGCAGTCGGCCAAGGTGCCCGGGGTGAAGGCCCTGGAGATGTCGGTCTGCATCACCGCCGACGGCGTGCTGGTGTGCAGCCACGACCCCACCACCGAACGCCTGACCGGCACGTCCTACACCATCGCCGACGAGACCTGGGCGACCTTGTCGAGCCTCAAGGTCTCGGCCTTCCAGACCACCGACCCCTCGCAGCCGGCTCAGCCTCTGACCAGGTTCGATGATGTCGTGGACGCCTACATCGGGAAGTTCGTGCTCTTCGTCGAGCCGAAGGTCAACGGTGCCGTCGGCCCGCTGCTCACCCGGATGGCGGACCTCGACCAGCCGGAGCGGGTCGTGTGGAAGCAGCCGGTCAACTCGACGGTCTTCTCCGACGCCAAGCGCCACGGCTTCGGCACCTGGGGCTATGTGCTGAACGAGTCGGCGCACATCGGTGCCAACCTCACGCGGTTCGCCGCAGCCCCCGAGATCGACATGCTGGGCGCACCGCAGTCAGAGTCCGACGACTTCATCCGGGCCGTCGTCACCGCGGCCGACGCGAACGACAAGCCGACCATCAGCTGGGCCATCCGCGACTTCGTGGACCGCGACCGGGTGACCGGCCTGGGGGTCCGCGGGCTGATGACCACCCGCTTGGTGGAAGTGCTCGGTCCGCCGGCCTGAGACAACCCGCCGAAAATATCGTGTGTTGATTCTCATATCACGATTTAGTCTCGAACCCAGCGAGCCAATCTCGTGTCTTGGTAACGTGCAGGCTCCTGGTTGTTCACGATCAGTATCAGGTTGAGTCTTGGGGGACTCCGTTCTATTCGCAGACAGAGTGCTCCCGCGAGATCCAATTGTTGATCTTTCCGTGATCCGCTTGGGTTTGTGAGCTTGTCGGGGGGCGACGAGCCAGTCGGGGGAAGTCGAGCATGGTACGTCAACAGAGCACACTTGCAACAGACAACGTGGCGCGAGCGGAGGACCACTACAGCCGTGATGACGACGGCGCCGTGGCCGTCGCCGCGCCAGCCGTCGCCACTCCGGACAGCCTGACGCAGTCGGTGGTCGGTGTGATCACCGACGCCAGTCCGCAGACCGACTTCGCCGGATCAGTCGCGCAGGCCGACGCGCCGAGCAGCACGGTCACCGCTCCGCCCGAGCTCGACCAGCCGCGTACGCCGTACAGCTTCGGCGCCTGGAGCCGGCGCTACACCGGTCAGCTGGTGGCCTTCGACGCCATCGTCGGGCTGCTCGCGGTGATCACGGCCTCGGTGGCCTTCCCGCACCTGGTGAGCTTCAGCCCGAGCAAGCTGACCATCCTCGTCTTCGGTGCCGCGGTGGCCTGGCCGATCGCGGTGGCCATGAGTCGCGGCTACGAGCGCACCAACATCGGAGTCGGCGACGACGAGATGCGCGCCGTGCTGCGTGCCATGATCTTGTCGATCGCCGCGGGCGCCGTGCCCTCCGCGGTCACCAGCAACCCCGGACTGGTCAACGTCTGCGTGGTCGCCACGCCGATCGCCGGCCTGATCAGCCTGATCGGCCGCTTCGGGTTCCGCAAGCGGCTCCACCACCAGCAGTACACCGGCAAGAACGTCCGCCGGGTCATCGTGGTCGGCAGTGCGTACGCGGCCGCCGACCTCACCTCGGTGCTGACCCGCGAGCCGCACTGCGGCATGCAGGTGATCGGGGTCTGCGTGCCCCAGCCCGACGTCACCCGCGCGCACGACGCCGGCCTCGCGGTGATCGGTGACCTGGACCAGGTCCCCGCCCTGATCAAGACCTACGGCGCCGACGCGGTGGCGGTCACCGGCAGTGACGCCACCCGGCACAACTACCTGCGCGAGCTCTCCTGGGCCCTCGAGGGCGCCGGCGTCGAATTGCTGGTGCACCCCGGCCTGATCGAGGTCGCCGGCCCCCGGATGCACATCCGGCCGCACGTCGGCCTGCCCCTGCTGCACGTCGAGCAGCCCCACTTCACCGGCTGGCGCCGGTTCGTCAAGCGCGCCACCGACCTGGTGCTCACCGGTCTCGGTGTCGTGGTCATCTCCCCGGTGCTGGCGGCCATCGCGCTCGCGGTCAAGCTCAACGACGGCGGGCCAGTCATCTTCCGTCAGACCCGGGTCGGTCAGGACGGCACGACGCTTCACCATGTTGAAGTTCCGCTCGATGCACACCAACGCCGAGGCCAAGCTGGCCGAGCTGCGGGCGCTGAACCCGGACATGGGCACCATGTTCAAGATGGAGGACGACCCGCGCATCACCCGGGTCGGCAAGTTCCTCCGCAAGTTCTCCCTGGACGAGCTGCCCCAGCTGTTCAACGTGCTCGGTGGCACCATGTCGCTGGTCGGCCCGCGCCCGCCGCTGCAGTCCGAGGTCGACGTCTACGAGGACCACGCCCGTCGCCGGCTGCTGGTCACCCCGGGCCTGACCGGCCTGTGGCAGGTCAGTGGTCGCTCCCTGCTCAGCTGGGAGGAGACCGTCCGGCTCGACCTGCGCTACGTGGAGAACTGGACCCTCACGTTGGACCTGCTGATCTTGTGGAAGACGTTCTTCGCCGTCGTCGCCAAGCGCGGGGCTTTCTGAGCCAGGCTGCCGCACCGAGACATCCGACACATCCCCCGACCGTTCGAGCGCTCTGCCTCACCGATGTGGAGCGCTCGCGGGCGAGCACGGTTTGACCGTTGCTGTGCGCCGGGCGAGGATCGACTCTCGGGGCCACGATCTACGACTTCATGAGGGACACAGTGAAACACGCGGAACCGCGTCAGCTCGAGCGCGTACGCCTCTACCACCAGGTGCGCACCGCCCATCTCGAGCGGGCCGCGCAGCTGCCACCGGCCACCATCGTCTACGGCGACACCCGTTATGACTTCGACGACTCGCTCAGCGCCGGGCTCGACCTCGTGCACGCCAAGGGCGTGAAGGCGGCCTGGTTCATGTTCCGCCGCCGGATCGCGGTGCTCGAGGTCAACGAGCCGTTGTTCATCCACGCCGCCCGCTCGACCGCCCTGGCCCTGCTCGGTCTGCAGCTGCGACAGCTGGTCGGCGGCGGCCGTACCCAGGTGGTCAGCTATGCCATCGAGAACCTGGATCCGCGAGACCTGCCACGGCCCGGCAGCGCCAAGCACCGGCTGGCCCGGCGGCTCGACCTCGCCCTGGCCGGGTTGATCTGGCGGCGGCTGGACAAGATCGTCTACGGCACCGACGCCGCCCAGCAGCTGTACGCCGCGGCGTACGGGTCGAAGGGGGCGCCCGAGTCCACCGTCATCCCGGCGCTGCCGACCCCGTTGCGTCGTGCGGACTCCCCCGCCAAGCAGACCAACCAGGTGCTGTTCCTGGGTGCGCTGAGCGACCGCAAGGGACTCCGGCCGCTGCTTGGACGCCTGGACGTTCGTCCGCGGCGCGGTGCCGGCCGCTCGGCTGACCGTGATCGGCAAGGGCCCGCTGCAGGAGCTGGCCGAGCGGCGCGCGGCCGAGGACGACAGCATCGAGCTGCTGATCGACCCGCCCCGCGACCAGATCAGACCGATCAGCTCGACGCCAGCCAGGTGCTCGTGCTGGCCTCCCAGCCCCAGCCCGCGTGGCGTGAACAGGTGGGGCTGCCGATCGTGGAGGCGCTGGCGTACGGCTGCACCGTCGTCACCACCGACCAGACCGGGCTGGCCGAGTGGCTGGCCGAGCACGGTCACCAAGTCATCTCGACCGCCGACTCCGTGCCCGACCTGGCCGGAGCGGTGGCGGCTGCGCTGCACACACCGGTGCCCATCGACCAGGTGCTCGCCTCGCTACCCGCGCGCGACGCGCGGCTGGCCGCCGACGACTGGCTGTTCGCGGGGGTGGGCAACCGTGGCTGAAGCGCGCCGGGCCGCGGCCACCGCCCCGCCGGCACCCGACCCCACCGGGGGGTCCGAGCCGCGTCGGGCCGTCGTCGCCAAGAAGTCGATGCTCTCCACCGTCGGCACGACCGCGTTCCTCAAGGTCGTCGTGATGGGCCTGTCCGGCATCCTGGGCCTGCTGACCAGCCGGATGATCATCGGGAACTTCGGCACCGACGCGTACGCGCAGTACGGCCTGCTGGCCAGCTTCCCGACCCTGCTGCCCTTCGCCGACCTCGGCATCGCGGCGGTGGTGATCAATGCGGTCGCCGGTGCCGACGACCCGAAGACCGACGACTACGCCCGCCGCTCGATCACCACGGCGTTCCGGATCCTGCTGGTGGCCGGCACGGTGATCATCGCGATCTCCGCCGTCTTGTTCTTCACCGGGTTGTGGCCGGTGCTGCTCGGTGAAGGGCCTGCTGCCCGGCGGCTCCCTGGCCGCGTTCGCCTGCCTGGCCATCTTTGGCCTGGTGCTGCCGCTGACCGTGGGCCAGCGGGTGATGGTCGGCCTGCGGCGGACCGGCAGCCAGGTGGCCAGCCAGACGGTGGTGGCGCCGTTCATGTTCGCCTGCGTCGGGCTGGTCGTGGTGGCCAACCTGCCGCTCGGGGACTACCTGGCCATCTTCACCTACATCTCGGCCTCACTGGTCTCGATCATCTGCCTGTTCCTGGCGGCCCGGGCCATCAAGCCCCAGGTCGGCCGGGCCATCCGCGACATCCCGCGGGTCAAGAGCGTGCCTAGCCTGCCGGCCCTCAACCTGGCCTGGCCCAGCCTGGTCCAGATGATCGCCCTGCCCATCGCCATGCAGACCGACCGGCTGCTGCTCAGCCACCTGACCACCGGCACCGAGCTCGCCCAGTACAACCTGACCTCGCAGCTGTTCGGCATGGTCCTGCAGGCCATCGCCGCCGGTGGGATCGCCCTGTGGCCCATCTACGCCAAGGCCCGGGCGGACAAGTCGATCCAGTCCCCGTTCAAGCCGATGATGTGGTTCACCATCGGTGGGCTGCTGCTCGCCGGCGCCCTGGCCGCGCTGTCACCGTGGATCGCGAAGTTCGTCTTCGACGGCAAGATCACCCTCGACCCTTGGCTCATCATCGGCTTCGTGGTGTTCGTGACCTTCCAGGCCAGCAAGTACCCGCTCGGGATGTACATGACCGACAAGACCGGACTGAAGTTCCAGGTGCCGCCCATCTTGGTGATGGTGCCGCTCAACCTGGGCCTGTCCTGGTGGCTGATCGGTGTGGTCGGCGCCGGCGGCCCGATCATCGGCTCGGCGATCGGCGTCCTGCTCTGCCAGGTCATCCCGAACTACCTGTACGTCCGTCGCGACCTGCGTCGCCGGGCCGCCGAGGCCGCCGCTCCGGCGCCGGCCGTGAGCGCTGAGGACGCCTGATGGCCGAGACACTGACCATCGCCGTCTTGACCTTCCGCCGGCCCGACGACATCGCCGCGGCGCTGCCGTTGCTGGCCGCCCAGGCCGCCGCAGTGGCCGGCGAGGCGCTGACGGTGGACCTGCTGGTGATCGACAACGACCCGGCCGAGAGCGCTCGGGAGCGGGTGACGGCGTTCGCCGCGACCAGCCCGGTCCCGGTCCGCTACGTGCCGGAACCGACCGCGGGCATCTCCGCCGCCCGCAACCGAGCCCTCACCGAGTCGGCCGACCGGGACCTGCTGGTCTTCATCGACGACGACGAGCGACCCACCGACGTCTGGCTGTCGGCCCTGCTGGCCACCTACCGTGAGCACCACAGCGCGGCCGTGGTCGGGCCGGTGATCAGCGAGTTCGAGGTCGAGCCGGAGCCGTGGATCCAGGCCGGTCGATTCTTCGTCCGCCGGCGGATGCCCACCGGAACGACGCTCGACGTGGCCGCGACCAACAACCTGCTGCTCGACCTGCGGGTCATCCGCCAGCACGGACTGGCCTTCGACCCGGCCTTCGGGATCGGCGGCGGCGAGGACACCCTGTTCACCCGGACGCTGTTCAAGCTCGGCGCGCCGATGGTCTGGTGCGACGAGGCGATCGTCCTCGACATCGTGCCCGCGGCGCGGATCACCCGCCGCTGGGTCACCCACCGCGCGTTCAGCAGCGGCAACAGCTGGAGCCTGACCTCGCTCGCCCTGGCCGACAGCGCTGCGGAGCGGGCCAAGGTGCGTACGGTGTCGACGGTGCGCGGACTGGTCCGCCTCGCCGGTGGTGTGGCCCGGCTGCTCGTCGGTGTCCCCACCCGGTCGCTGGGCTCCCGCGCCCGCGGCGTACGCACCATCGCCCGCGGGGCCGGAATGGTCGCCGGCGCCTGGGGCTACAGCTACCAGGAGTACCGCCGCCCCAAGCCCTGATTCTGCATCGTTGGGGAACCCCGACCACCGACGTCGGGGCCAGGATTCCCCATTGTCAGCTTGACCAGCGCTTCGACGAAGTCAGCGCAGCAGGGCGATGGCTCGGCGGTAGGCCGCCTCGAGCTGGCGACCGGCGAGGTCCCAGTCCCGTGCACCCAGATCGGGCTGCTCACTGCGACCAACCCCTCGAACAGCCTCGAGGGTCGCGGCGAGGTCGTCGCTGGTGAGCTCGCCGGTGTACTGGTAGACCCAGCCCGGGCCGACCTCGTCGCTCAGCTGCTCGTTGACCGCATTGGCCGGGACCAGGACCGGTCGACCGATCGAGAGGGCGGCCAGCGCTCCACCGGAGTTGTGCATCTCCCGGTAGGGCAGCACCACGAGCTCGCCCTGCGCTGCGACCTCGGCCAGCTCGGCCTCGGACAAGAACTTGAAGGTGAACTCGATCCGGTCGTCACCGGCCGCCTCGTCGATGAGCTGCTGCCGCAGCTCGGGCGTCGACGGGTTGCCGGCCACTCGCAGGCTGACCTCTCCCGGAAGACCCCGGAAGGCCGCGACCAGCCGGTCGACTCCCTTGTAGCGCCGGATCAGACCGAAGTAGCTGATCCGGCCGGGAATCGTGGCCGGCTGCGGGAAGCGGGCGAACCAGTCCCGGTAGTGACCGTGCAGGATCACCTCGGAAGCCTTGCCCTCCGGGGGCTCGGTCGAGGTGTTGAGCAGGATGAGCAGCGTGGTCTGCCGCTCGATCCAGGCCAGCAGGGCGTTCTGGGCCCAGCTGATCCCGTCCGGCCGTTTCAAGTTGTGCAGGGTCCGGACGATCGGTGTCCGGGTCAGCTTCAGCTTGGCCAGCAACCCGCAGGTCGCCAGCTGGCGGAGCACCGCCTTGGCCGGACTGGCACCGGACAGCAAGATCTCGGGCCAGTGGACGTGGAACACGTCGTAGCGGCCGAGCAGTGCGCGCCGCCAGCTGAACGTCCGCACCTCGAGCCCGGGTGTCGCGGCGATCGCATCCCGGAGCATCACGATGTAGGGGTTGGTGGTGGGTCGCGGGTCCGGGAAGGACTGCTGCACCACCAGGGGCCGAGTGGCCCCGGTCTCCCCCGAGCCGCCGCTCAGGGTGCGTTGCCTTTGAACACCACGACCGTGGAGCCGCCACTGATCGTGACGTCGACGGTGATGGGCTTGCGCGCGCCGGGGTTGACCGTGAACACGTAGACCCCGCGGGCGGTCTTGCCGGCCGCGAGCCGGCCGGAGAACGGCTTGGCCGGCTTCTCCGACATCGGGTTGCCCGGTGCGTCGTCCGACCCGGTCAGGTTCAGCACGACCTCGTTGAGGTTGACCGCCTTGTCGGAGTCGTTCTCGAGCTCGACCGTCAGGGCGAGCCCAGGGCCTGACACCTCGCCGATGCCTTTGGCCTTGGCCGTGATCGCCTTGACCGAGGTGATCCGGACCGAGACGTCACCGTCGGCCTGGCCGCGCTCGTCGAGCTCGACCGGCTTGCGGGACTTCTCCGGCGTGCTCGGCACGGTCGAGTTGACATCTCCCGGCGACGGCTGTGGCACTGGCGTGGTGGCCGGGGCTCCGACGGTCGACTTCGGCGTCTCTTTGGGCCCGGGAGCCGGCGAGACGGTGACGGACGGTGCCGCCGAGGTCGCGCTGGGTGCCGGGGCTGGATCGTCGGCCGAACAGCCTGCGCCGGCCAGCAGCAGCGAGGTCATCGCTGCTGCCGTGCACCAGCGCAGGCTGATCGACATGGACTTGCTCTTCACCATTGTGTTGTTCGAACCCTGCCCTGAGTATCAGCCCCCGCAACGTCCCCGCGTCAGTTCGCGGTGACGAGCAGGTTATCAAAGCCGATGGTGTGAGGAGCGTTCGTCGTCGAGCCGCTCAGATAACCGTCCAGCGCCACGCTGCCCGCCGCCTGCAAGGACGCCGTGGTGTCGGTGGCCGTGGCCTGGGCCGTCGCCGGCTCAGCCGTACCCGGCTTCCACACCTTCGCGGCCAGTGCGGTGCTGCCGTTGCCGGTCGCGGTGAAGCGAAGCCGGATGACGTCGTCCGCCCCGTAGGTGATGCCGGTGATGTTCACATCGCGGAGCGAGGTGACCACGCCACCGACCGAGCGGGACAGGTTCAGCCGGAGGGCTCCGGTGGACATGAACTGCACCTTGGCCCGGTAGTCGGTGTTGCCCGACTTCCGGCTCATCACCGTGACGTAGGTGCCACCACCGGTGGTCAGCTTGTCGACGGAGATGTCGGTCACCAGGTTGACGTCACGCTGGGAAACCCCACCCAGCGTGGCCGTGGCCCCCGCGCCGGCCGTGGCCAGTCGCATCGTGCCCCTGCTGCCGTTGCTGGCGAACGTCGTGCCCGAGTAGGTGTAGGTGCCACCGGTGTCGGCGTTGCCCCAGCGGGTGACCGAGCGGTCGAAGGCGTCCTTCGCGATCGGGTTGGTGCCCACGACGATGCTCTTGGTCACCGACTTGGTGGCCCCGGCGTTATCGGTGACGGTCAGCTTGACCGCGTAGGTGCCGGTGCCGGCGTAGGTCCGGGTGGGCGTCTTGCCCGTGCCGGTGGAGCCGTCACCGAACTCCCAGGCGTACGACGCCACGGTGCCGTCCGGATCGCTCGAAGCCGAGGCGTCGAAGGAACCGATGAGACCGGAGGCCGAGGCGGTGAACGAGGCGGTCGGAGCCTGGTTCGCCGCTGCCGACACCGTGACCGAGGTGGTCTTGGAGGTCGACGAGCCCTTGTTGTCGGTCACCGTGAGCTTGATGTCGTACGTGCCGGCCGCGGTGTAGGTCCGCGACGCGGTGACCCCGGTGGCGTTGGAGCCGTCACCGAAGTCCCAGCCGTAGCTCGCGATGGACCCGTCCGGGTCGTTCGAGGCCGAGCCGTTGACCGCACAGGTGAGCGCGGTGCAGGTGGCGGTGAAGCTCGCCACCGGCGGCTGGTTGACCACCAGGCTGACCACCACGTTCTTGGTCAGGCTGGTCGAGCCGCCGCGATCGTCGGTCACCGTCAGCTTGACCGGGTAGGTGCCGGCGGCGCTGAAGGTGTGCGAGGGGGTGGCGACGTTGGCCGACACACCATCACTGAAGTCCCACGCGAACCCGCTGACCTGGCCGTCGGAGTCGGACGAGCCGTTGCCGTCGAAGGTGCAGGTCAGTTCCGAGCAGCTGCTGGTGAAGGCGGCCGTCGGCGGGACGTTCGGCGGCAGGGTGACCGTCACGGTCTTGACCAGGGTGTTGGTCAGGCCCTTGTTGTCGGTCACGGTCAAGGTGATGTCGTACGTGCCGGCGGTGTTGTAGGTGTGCGCCGGCGGCACCGCACCGGTCACCGGATCGGTGCCGTCACCGTAGGTCCACGAGTACGACGCGATGGTGCCGTCGGAGTCACTCGAGGCCGAACCGTTCGGAGCACAGGTCAGTGCGGAGCAGTTGGTCGAGAAGGCGGCCACCGGAGCGGCGTTGACCGTGACCGCGACGGCCGTGGTCTTGCTGGTCGTCGCGTTGTGGTCGTCGGTCACCGTCAGCTTGACGTTGTAGGTCCCCGGTGCAGCGAAGGTGTGCGTCGGGTTGGTGTCGGTGGTCTCGGTCGAGCCGTCGCCGAAGTTCCAGCTGACCGCGGTGATGGTGCCGTCCGGGTCGTTGGAGGCGGAGCTGTTGAAGCCACAGACCAGGTCGGTGCAGCTGCTGGTGAAGCTCGCCACCGGCTTGACGTTGGCCTTGACGATGACCTGCTTGGTCACGGTGTTCGTGCCCTGCCGGTTGTCGGTCACCTTGAGCGAGACGGTGTAGGTGCCGTCGGCGCCGTAGGTGTGGGTCGGGCTGGCCTGCGTCGAGGTCGTTCCGTCGCCGAAGTTCCACAGGTAGGCGTCGATGGAGCCGTCCGGGTCGATCGAGGTCGATCCGTCGAAGGTGCAGTCCAGCTCGTTGCAGGTGTTGACGATCACCGCGTTCGGGGCGACGTTGGCCGGCGGCACCGTGACGTTGACCGTCTTCTGCAGCTGGTTGGTCGCGCCCTTGTTGTCGGTCACCGTCAACGTCACGGTGTAGCTGCCCGTGGCGTTGTAGCCGTGGGCCGGGGCCGCTTCGGTGCTGCTGTCGCCGTCACCGAAGGTCCAGGCGTACGAGGCCACGGTGCCGTCGGTGTCGCTCGAGCCGGTGCCGTCGAACGCGCAGGCGCCCTCGGTGCAGGTCGAGGTGAAAGCAGCGGTCGGCGCAGTGTTGACTGCGGCCGGCGAAGCCTCGTAGTGGGCGAACACGCGAGCCGGGGTCAGCGCGGAGTCATAGACCGCGACCTCGTCGATCGTGCCGTTGAACCACGGCTGGCAGCACCAGTTGCTGTCGCCGCCGACCCGCCAGTAGCCGCTGTAGGACTGAGAGCCGGTCTGACCGTTGGTGCCGGCCAGCTGGCCGTCGAGGTAGAGCCGCATGCCGGCGGTCGGGCTCTGGGTGGCCACCATGTGGTGCCAGACCCCGTCGTTGTAGCTCTTGGCCGAGGTGGCGGTGTTGGTGAAGCCGGTCCACACCCCGAAGGTGACCTGACCGTTGGTCTCCATGTAGACGTGCCGGTCGTAGTTGCCCGACGTGCCGCTCTGGGCGTTGCCGAACCCGATCAGCTTGCCGCCGTTGGTCGTCGTGGTCTTGAACCACAGCTCCTCGGAGTAGAGCGTCGGGTTGTTGAACACCGTCTTGCTGGCCACGGTCGCGTCGGCGCCGTTGAAGGCCACCGCCTTGCCCGCCGCCTCAGCCACCGGGCTGGTCTGACCGTAGGTCACACCGCCGGCGAACTGGCCGTCCTGCTTGTTGGGCGAGACGTCCTTGGCCGTGGTCCCCGAGGCGTCGTTGAGCCGCCAGAAGAGAGTCGGGTTGTCGTTGTAGACCGAGACGCCGTACGGGTCGGTCGGGGCCGCCGGGATGTCGACGGTCCGGCCCGACTTGGTGAAGTGGTCACGGATCTGGGCCGCGGTCAGCACCGTCGGGTAGATCGCGACCTCATCGATCGAGCCGCCGAAGAAGAAGCTGCTCGGCTGGTTGGTCCAGCCGCTGATGTTGTCGCCGCCGATCCGCCAGGTGCCGTCGTAGGTCTGGGCGCTGGTGACGCCGGCGTTGGTCGCGACCTTCAGGCCGTCGATGTAGAGCGCCATGCCCGACGAGGACAGCTGCGCCACCACGTGGTGCCACTGACCGTCGTTGAAGCCCGCCGCGCTCTGGACGGTCTGGACGCTGTTCGGGTAGACGCCGAAGAGGATGCGTCCGGAGTTGTCCATGTAGACGTGCCGGTCATAGCTGCCGCTCTGGCCCGAGCCGGCGTTGCCGAAGCCCAAGATCTTGCCGCCGGAGGTCGAGGTGGTGTTGAACCAGGCCTCGGCGGAGAAGGTCTGCGGACCCGGGACGGTGGTCGCCGCGGCACCGGAGGTGCCGGCTTCCGTGCCGTTGAAGGTGGCCGAACCGTCGGGGTCACCGTTGACGGCCCCACCGGCGTTGACGGTGGCTCCGGTGCCGGCGGTCAGGTCCAGGTTGCCGACGTAGTCGGGGTAGGAGCCCGTCGTGCTCATCCGGCAGTAGTCGGCCGCGCCGTCGGCGATGACCTGCGACACGTAGCTGGAGGTGCCGGTGGTCGGCTTGATGCTCACGTACGCGCTGTTGACCCGGTTGCCATCGGGATCGGTGGCTGAGATCCGGTAGTTGTAGGTGGTGCCGGGCACGGTCGTGGTGTCGGTGAAGGACAGGGACGGCCGGTTCCAGAACTGGGAGGTGGCGGTGGTGGTGTAGATCGGGGACGCCGTGCCCTGACGCTGCACCTCGTAGCTGAGCACCTGGTCGTCGCGGTCCCAGTTGGTGGCCCACTTGACGCGGACCGATCCGTTGCCGATGTTCAGCAGCGTCGGGTTGGTGTCCGGCGCGGCCAGCCGGGGGCCCTGCTTCTTCGGGGCGATGGGAGCCACGGCGAAGCGCACCAGACCCTGCTGGGCGGTGCCGTTGACCTTCGGGAACTCGCCACCCTGGACGACGTACTCGCTGTTGGCCTCGGTGGTCCAGCCGCCCTGGCTCTGGCCGGTGAAGGTGCCGGACGTCGACGGTCGGGAACCAGTTGACCATGCCCGGGGCGCCTTGAACGCGCTGAAGTCGTAGTAGCCGCCCTGGCCGTTCGGGGCGACGTCACCCTTGGCCTCGACGGTCATCGCGTTGGCGCGGTACCACGCCTTGCGCGGGTTGGTGTCGGGGAAGCCGCCGATGTTGGTGCAGTAGTGCCAGTGGCTGACGGCGTAGACGATGCCGTTGGCCGGCGAGCTGTCGTAGGTGTCACCGTGGCAGTCGGCCAGCCACTTGATGACGCCGGTGTTGGCGTCGGCCGCCATCACGCCCTCGAAGTTGCCGGTGCCGCCGAACCAGTAGCCGGTGGCGTAGACGTTGTTGGCGTCGCTGCTCAGGTTGAGCATCGCGGCGCTGGTGCCGTAGTTGTGGATGCGTCTGGTTGGCCGCCCACGGCAGCAGAGCGCCGGACGCGGCGTCGATCGCACCGAGACCGGTCGCGGTGCGAACCGTTCAGCGAGGAGAACGAGCCGGCGACGATGACTCGTGACTTGTCCGGGGTCAACAAGATGGCGCTGACGCTCTGGTCGTCGGCCGTGGGAGCCCAGCCGAGCAGGGCGCCGTTGGTCGGCGCTGAACGCGGCGAGGTGCGGACGCGGGCTGGCTGCCGATGGCGGTGAAGGCACCGCCGGCGTAGACCGTGGTGTCGGAGACGGTGACGGAGTTGACGGTGCTGTTCACGCTCGGGGCGAAGTTGGTGACCAGCGCGCCGGTGGCGGTGCTGAACGCGGCCAGCCGGTAGCGGTTGGCCCCGTTGACCGGGTGAAGGAGCCACCCACGTAGAGCCGCGAGCCGTCCGGGGACTTGGCGATCGTCTTCACCTGACCGTTCAGGGTCGGCGCGAACGAGGTGATCAGCTCCCCGGTACGGATGTTGTAGGCGAGCAGATTGGTCCGCGCCACCTGGTTGGCCCCAGCCGCGGCACCGGCCGGCCGGGCGTAGGAGAACTGGCCACCGGCGTAGACGGTGTCGCCGACGATCTCCTGGTCCCAGACCACGCCGTCGATCTGCACGGTGGGCAGTGCGTCGGCCGTGACGGTGGTGGCGCTGCGCTGCTCGATCGGCGGCACTGCGGCTTCGGCCGTGGTCGCCGTCACCGTGGCTGCGAACAGCAGGCTCCCCAGCCCGATGAGTAAGGTGATGATGCCCATCAAGACGCGCTTGACCGGCGAAGTAATTACCCGCATGAAATCCCCAAGATTCCCCTGCCCGACCATAAGCCGGGCTCCCCTTAGACCTGCTCGACTGAGCTTGTCCCCGCGTAAGCGTAAGTTGCGGTAAGAAGGGTAACCAAATCCTGGGGGTCTCGTGACGGAAACGTTATCGGCCCCTTCCGGGCCTGCTGACGATGCGGCGATCACCGCTTTGGCGTATAGCCTTATACCGCACGGGGAACGCGCCGCGATGACGGGGATCGTGACGAGCGTCGACGTACCAAGGGGAATTGATGACCATTTCGGCTGAGCGGCCGACCTACGCGCTGGCGGAACCAGACCTGGTTCCGGGCGCGTCGGTCGACAACCCGAACGTGAGCAGCTGGCAGACCGCCCAACGCACGCTGGCGGTGGCCGGCGTGCTGCTGGTCGCCATCCGGATCCGGCTGCCCCAAGAGCTCACCGTCGGTGACATCTTCACCTTGTTCCTGCTTCCCCTGTGGTTCCCGATCACCCGGTTCTACCGGCACGCCCGGCTGATCATGCTGGTCGGCGTGGCCGCCATGGCGTACGGGTTGATCCTGACCGCGGCCTCCTCGGTCGACCACGACATCAGGTACGGCCCGATGTCCACGTCGTTGATCTTGGTGATCAGCCTGCTGGCCGGCATGGGCTTCCTGCTCTGGGCCCGCGAGCAGCTCGGCACAGCCACGGTCGCCGCCCTCTTCGGTCTCGGGCTGCTGATCGGCATCAACCCGAACAGCAACCTCTATCCGAGCAACCCGTGGAAGTTCGGCTTCTCGGTCGGCGTCACCATCTTGGCCCTCGGGTTGGCCCACCGCAGCGGCAAGCGCTGGCTCGAGCTGGCGATCGCCTCTACCCTCGCCGTGGTCTCGGCGCTCACCGACGCCCGGTCGGGTTTCGCGATCATGTTGCTCACCGCGATGCTGATGGCCTGGCAGCTCCGGCCGACCGCAAGGACCCGGAAAGGCTCGACCGTCCGGGCCCTGCTCGGAGTCGGTGCAGTGCTGGTCTCGGTCTACTACATCGGCCAGTTCCTGATCCTCCAGGGCGCCTTCGGCGAGGTCACCCGGGCCCGGACGGCGGCCCAGCTGCGCGAGACCGGGTCGCTGATCATCGGTGGCCGGCCCGAGCTGCTGGCCACCGTGAACCTGATGCGGGACAACCCATGGGGCTACGGCCCGGGGGTGATGGCGAACTTCCACGACATCACCGTGGCCAAGAACGGCATGGCGGAGATCGCGTACGACCCCAACAACGGCTACGTCGAGAACTGGATGTTCGGCACCGGCTATTCGCTGCACTCGATGTTCGGCGACCTGTGGGCAGTGTTCGGCATTGGCGGCATCGTCTTCACCGGCCTGATCCTCATCCTGCTCATCCGCCGGTTGACGGTCACCGTGACCTCGGGGGTGGCCAGCGCGGTGCTGATCTACCTACTCGTCAAAACCTTGTGGAACATCTTCTTCGCGCCCTACTACAGCGGACTCACTCACCTGGAGCTGATGCTGGCGCTGATGCTGGTTCGCCGGCCGACCCCGGCCCCAGACCCGCTATCGGGCGACCTGATCTCGCTGGGTGAGCAGGAACTTCGCCGACTTGACCATTCCGCTGGCCGCGCCGCGGGCAGCTGAAAGCGCCCGACCGGGCGTCTCGAGCAGCTGCCGGCGACCGCCGTGCAGCCAGACCTCGTAGCTGATCCGCGGCGTCGTAGCGATCCACCGGCGGATCTCGGGCCCGGTCAGGTAACGCACTGCGAACAGCATCCGGTTGCGGTTGTTGTAGTAGTAGTACAGCCCTGACTTGGCCCGTCCCCGGCGCGGACCCTGGGTGCCGCCCTGGTCGTGCACGGCCTGCAGGTCCTCCCGCAACACGATCCGGGCCCCCGCCGCTCGGCAGCGGTAGTTGAAGTCGACGTCCTCCCAGTACATGAAGTAGTCCTCGTCGAAGCCGCCGACCGCGTCCCACAGCTCCGTGCTCAGCGCCAGGCAGGCGGCGGTCAGCCACTCGAACGGCCGCGACCTGGGGTCGGGGGCCGCCTTCGCCTTGACCGCGCTGCGGATCCGGCCGTCGACCAGGTTGAGGCTGGAGCCCGCGAACACCACCCGGCCGTCGAGGTCGACCAGCCGAGGGGAGACCAGCGCGTACGGCTCGGCCAGGGCTGCGGCGCGCAGCTCCTCGACCACGTCTGCCGTGACCTCGACGTCGGGGTTGAGCAGCAGAACGCTGGCACAGCCGAGGCCGGCCGCGCGCCGGGCCCCGGCATTGACCCCAGGCCCGAACCCGCGGTTGTCGGGTAGCTCGACCAGCTCCCAGCCGTGCTGATCGGCCAGTGCGCGGACGCGTACGCGCTCCTCGTGGGTCGACAGGTTGTCCACCACGACGATCTTGGTCCAGGGGGTGGACAGGCCCACGAGGTTACTGACGAGTAAGTCACTGGAGGCGTAGTTGACCACGACGACTCCGATGGCCGAAGCCGCATTCGATTCGATGATTCTGCTCACACTTTCGTTCTCGGCACGGCCCCGACGGGTCGATCTCCCCAATATCGCGAGGCGTCGACTTTCGCCGTGGGTCTGCGGTTCCGGCGGGAATCTGGGCTCCGGCTCCCGAATTGTGCACTAGGTCACGAACATTGTTCAACGTCGCAAGGAGATAACGAGTCACATCGTCGGTCGGCGTGGGCGTCTGCGTCCCTTAGACTTGGCCGGTCGTGCTTCATGGGGGTGGCACGCAGGTATCGCCCGGGGAAAATGTTGTTGAGAGGAACTGGTCTGCATGGACCTTCGAACGTATCTGGCCGCCCTGCGCAAGAGCTGGCTGCTGCTGGTCGCCACCACGCTCCTTGGTGCCGGCGTCGGCACCGCACTGTTCTTGGCCACGCCCGCGCAGTATGCGACGACCGTCGACTTCTACGTGAGCACGCCCAAGACGGAGAACGCTACACCGCAGTCCTCGGGCCAGTTCGCCCAGTCCCGGGTCGACTCCTACATCGTGCTGCTGTCCAGTGAGCAGCTCGCTCGGCGGGTCGTCCAGTCCACCGGCGTCAGCCTGACCCCGGTCCAGCTGTCGCAGAAGATCGAGGCCTCGGCCCAGATCAACACGGTCATCGTCAACGCCACCGTCACCGACACCTCACCGGACCGGTCGCTGCAGATCGCCCAGGGTGTGGCCGACAACTTCGGCAAGATGGTCGACGAGCTGGACAACGCCGGCCGGGCCGACGCCATCGTGGCCATCAACGTGGTCTCCGGACCCACCTTGAACAAGAACCCGGTCTCGCCGGACCCGCGCCTCTACATCGGCGCCGGGATCGCGGCCGGTCTGGTCATCGGTCTCATCATCGCCGTGATCCGTGAGCTTCTCGACACCAGCGTCCGGTCCGTCGAAAGTGCCCAGCGCCTGGTCGGGGCCCCGGTCATCGGCAATATCGCCTACGACCCGGAGGCCCGGCGGTCACCCCTCATCATCGGGGACGAGTCGACCTCCGTACGCGCCGAGTCGTACCGGCACCTGCGCACCAACCTGCAGTTCATCGACGCCGCCAAGTCGGCCAACGTGGTGCTGGTCACCTCGGCGGTCCCACTGGAGGGCAAGACGATTACCGCGGTCAACCTGGCCCTGGCCTTCGTCGAGTTCGGTGAGCGTGTGCTGCTGATCGAAGCCGACCTCCGCCGGCCCAAGGCGGCCGACCTGCTGGAGCTGACTCGCGAGGTGGGTCTGTCCAACGTGCTGGCCGGTCAGGTCGAGCTGGACAGCGTCATCCAGCCGTGGGGTTCCAGTGGGCTCTCCCTGCTGGCCGCGGGTTCCACTCCGCCCAACCCGTCGGAGCTGCTGGGCTCGGCCCGGATGGCCGAGCTGGTCGAACGGCTGAAGGGCAGCTACGACAAGATCGTGATCGACTCCCCGCCGGTGCTGCCGGTCACCGACGCGGTCGTGGCCTCAGCCCTGGCCGAGGCGGTCGTGCTGGTCATCCACTACGGCAAGAGCGGCCGCGGCCAGGTCGCTTCGGCGACCCGCTCGCTCAGCAACGTCGGCGCCCGGGTCGTCGGCTCGGTGCTGAACATGCGCCGTGCCGGCCGCTCGGAGAACCGTCGCTACGGCACCCACCGCCTGCAGTCCTCCGGCGCAGAATTTGTGCCCTCGTCCAACGGCTCCAGCGCCAACGGCTCGACGTTGCCCGACCTGAAGTCCTCCGGCGCCAACGGTGCGCTATCGGGCGCCGCGGCCACGTCGGCCGCGACCGCGCGGCGGGTCCAGGACCCGAACGGAACCGCAGCCAAGTCCTCGACCAGGACCGACGCCGAGAGCTGAGCTGCTGATCTAGCCCGAACGGCACGAGCCGGACTCACTCGAGTCCGGCTCGTGCCGTTTCCAGGTTCGCGGGCTTCGGTCGCAAGATGGCGCGCAGGGAACGGTCGATCGTCGTCGCACACTCCTCGAAGCGCCGGTAGGGCTGCCCGAGCGGATCCGCCAGGGCCACCTCCTCGCGGGGCAACGGCTGCACGTGGGGGCGGGCCCAGGCCGCAGCGCTGAGCAGCCACGATCCCCGGTCGGCGGCGGGCGGGGCGAGGTGCGGGCGTACGGCGCGCATCAGGTGAGCGAGCTGGAGCAGGGTAAAGGCCCGGCTCAACGCGTCCGGCCGCAGCCGGGCCACCGCCCCGCGTTGGTTCGCATCGGCGGTGAGCACCAGATCGGCCGCCGCCAGCATGTCGTCCGAGACCTGCCGGGAGCGCCACTCGGCGGTCTGCACGCGTCGGTCGGCGAGCAGCCGAGACGCGTGCTGGTGCATGGGCAGCCCCGGCTGCGCCTGCAGGCCGGCTGAGGACACCGACCAGTTGAGTTCGCTGGTCCGGCAGCGCTCGATCAACAGGTGCTCGATGAGCGGCGAGCGGCACAGGTTGGCTCGGCACACGATCAAGACGGTGAACGGGGCCGCCGCACTGACCGCCCCCATCACCGTCCCTTCGTCGCCGCAACGAAATGGTATCGCCGCGACCGGGGCGGCGCTCGTCGCGCGTACAGTGATCGCTCGACCTCAGCGGCTGGTCAGCTGGCCGCAGCCCGATCGGAGACCGCAGGACATGTCCCTTCCAGACCAGGAACAACCCCGTGGCCCGGGCCGACGGATCGCGATCATCATCAGCGCTGTCGTCGCCGTCGTCCTCGTCGTGGTGATCGTGCTGGCGGTCCGGTCCCGCGAGGCCGTCGTGCCGCCACCGCAGACCCCAGCCACTCCGACCGCCACGACAGCCACGGCGGCCACGGCGACCGCTGCGCCCAGCGAGACCACCTCCTCACCGCAAAGTGTCAGCCCCACCGCCCCGAGGTCCACAGGGAGCACCGAACCCCCGGCCACCCCCACGCCGCGGCCACGAGTGCCCCGCCGACCGGTGGCAACTCCTCGACCAAGAAGCCGGTGCCGTTGGACAAGGACTCAGAGGTCGAGCCGGGCTTGGGGGCGGCGATCGAGGACCTGGAGGCGGTCGAGGGCAAGGCCGAGGGGCCCGGGGAGGTTGCCGGTGCCGCGCTCCGCTTCGCCGTGGTCCTGACCAACGGCACCGACCAGGAGGTGCCGCTGGACACGACCGTGGTCAACCTCTACTACGGCGGCAAACAGACCCCCGGTTCTCCGCTGAGCGGCCCGGGCGTCGCACCGCTGCCGGCGAACATCGCTGCCAAGGGGACCGCCCGGGGGGTCTTCGTCTTCGCCGTGCCGGTCAAGTCCCGCGACGAGGTGCTGATCACCGTCGACTACTCGGTCGGCACCCCCGTGACCGCGTTCCGCGGCAAGGCACCTCGCTGACGCCTCCGGGGAGGAGAACCAGAACCGGCCGGCGACCTGGTCGTCAGTCCAGGTCGCCGGCCGGTAGCTGGTCAGCGGGTTCGCCGGCGGCTCAGCGTCGCTGAGCCTCCCGGTGAGTCAGTTGGTGCCGACTCAGTAGACACCCATCTTCTTGGACCCCGCCGACTGCCCGATTGCCGCGGCGACGTCGGAGGGAAGCCCCAGCGCCGTCGAGGCGTACTGGGTCTTGAGGGCGCCCATGTCGGCGATCGCCATGCTGCCCGGCGTCTGGGCGTTGTTCCAGCTGGAGTTCTTGGCCTTCAGCTCGGTCGGCGTCTCGTAGCGCACGAGCGTCTTGTTGTCGCTCTGGCCCCAGGCGACCATGGTTGGCTGCGACGGGTTCTTGTTGACCCGCTTGTTGAACAGGTTGCCGTTCAGCGTGATGTTCATCGAGTCCGCTGACCGGTAAGTTTCCTTGTCCAGCGCGTAGAACTGGAAGAGCCCGCCGTTGCCGAACGCGTTGTTAGAGAGTTGGATGTTCTTCACTTCCCAGGTCACCGTCGGGTCCGGTATCGGGCGACGCGGATCGATGGCCTCGTTCCCAGCACTCGTGGCTTGACGACGGGCGTCCTGCGTAGATCTGTATTCCGAAGGTCTTACTACCGCCGAACTGGTTGTTCCACACCTTCACGTTTGAGGTGTCGTAGATCACGATCCCGGTATCACCGCCGTACGCGATGTTGTTGGCCACGATAGCGGTGGCGGACACCTCGAGCTCGATCTGTCGGTTCCGGTTGTTCTGCGCATCGTTGTTGACGACCTTGATGTCGTAGCACGAGGCGTCGAACCAGATGCCGTCGCGCATTGTTGTTCTTCACCTCGTTGTTGGCCACCGTGATGCCCGCGGGTCCGGGTCAACTTGATGCCGCCCGACACAGGCTGGTCCTTGAACAGTTGAGTGTTGTTGCCGTTCATAATCGAGTTCTTGATCGTGCTGTCGTCAAGTTGGGTGCCACCGATGCCGACCATGCCGTTGCGGTTCGTCACCACGTGGTCGAGAAGTTTGGTTGTACTACTGAGCGAGATTCCGGCGATGGCGTTGTCGCTGACCTCGACGTGGCGGATGGTGCCGCCGGTGTTGCTCATCCGCAGGGCGCCGTACTGCTGATACGTGGTGGCGTAGCGACGGATCCCGATGCCCTGGATGGTCGAGTTAGGACCGGACACACTGAGGGCCTGACCCAGGTCGGAGGCGCGGACGTCCTTGCCGGCCGGGTCGGTGCCGATGGTGAGCGTGCCGGCCGTGTCGTTGACCGAGAACTGACCGGCGCCCACGGCGGCGCCGGTGGCCACCTGCTTGAGCTGTGACCCGTTGACGAAGACCTGGTCCGGGTCGGCAGCCATCGGGTTCTCCTTGATGAAGCGCGACTTGAAGGTCGCGTCACCGCCCATGCTGGAGTCGAACTTGGCCTTCCAGCCCGAGCTGACCCAGGCAGTTCCGGACTTGACCCAGTTGCTCACCGGCACTGAGCCGTCGAACCAGACGGCCTCGTTCGGGTAGCTCTGGATGGTCAGGGTCTTGGAGTTGGGCACCGTCACCGACTCGTGGTAGGTGCCGGACCGCAGCACCAGGGTCTTACCCGAAGCCGCCTTGGCTACCGCGTTGGCCACGGTCTTGTACGGGCTGGACTGGGTGCCGGCGTTGCCGTCGGAGCCGCTCTTGACGTCGACGAAGATCGCGCCGGAGGGCGGCGCGTACGTGGCCGAGCCCACCGTCGTGCCCTTGCCACCGGTCGGAGCCGGCGCGGGCGCCGGAGCCGGCGGCTCCTCGGTCGGAACCGGCGTGGGGGTGGTGGTCGGGGTCGTGGTCGGCGTGGTCACTGCGGACCCGGCACCGACCGAGAGGTCGTCGCGCAACAGCTTGACCGTGGCGTTGGTCGACGAGGCGTACGCCCACAGGCCGACGGTGCCGCCCTTGGAGAGTCGCGAGCTGCTGGAGTCGGTGTGGACCAGCTGCCAGGCCGGTCGCGGCTGGCCGACGAGCCAGGCGCGAGCCCGGACCATCACCGGCGAGCTGCCGGTGGTTTGCAGCTCGCCACGGACGTCCTGGCCGGCCTTGACCGTGAACGGCAGGTCGATCGCGGCCAGGGCGGTCGTGGTCGAGCCGTTCTTGCGGGAGAGGCCCAGTGAAGCCTTGCCCGTCTGGGAGAAGCGCACCCGCGACGTGTACGCCGAACCGGCGCCCTGCTGGCGGACGGCCCAGCTGGCGAACACGTCGTAGCTCGAGGCCGAGCCGGCGTCGAGCTTGAAGGTGTCGGAGATGTCGACGTCGGCGACCGAGATCTTGGCCAGTGTCGCTCCGAAGCTGCTGCCGGTCTTGAGCGTGGCCACGCCGTCACTGCCGGAGATGGTCCCGATCGAGTTCGAGGTGCTCAAGGCGTAGTTACCGCCGAGCTCGGCGTTGCTCCAACCGGAGGTCGACGTCCGGCTGAACGAGTCATGGGCGATGTCGCGCCAACCGTTGGGGACCTCAGCGGAGCTCGGCACGGCGACGCTGAGGACGACGCCGGCGGTTGCGGTGGCCACGGTGGCCATCAACGCGAGGGACTTGAGGTGCCGGGCTCGCGGAGCCGGTCTCAACCGGCGGCGGGCACGCTGGGGTAGAAAGGTCATTGAAAATTCTCCTAGGCTGGGGGCAAGGCCCAGACTGGGAGTTTTGAGTGGTCTCGCTACCCCCGTAGTGGGCCACAGTCTGCGTTGACCATAACGGATCGGTAACGACAGCATCAACCTGAGATATTCACAGGCTCCTCATAGTGTTGGCCTGCACCCCACCAACAGTCCCCCGTCTGGGTCGAATTGCGTCCGATTGACCCCGATCCAGGCGAAAAACCGGCTGATCCGGCGCAATTTGGCAACGTTGTCGTTATCCATGTGTGACCAAGATCGCAACGATCCAAGCCGGTGTCGAACTCTGAACGGCGCCTGAAGACCGGCACATCGCCGCTCCGTGATCAGACCCTCAGGAGCACCATCCGGGTGCGGCATACTCGCCTCATGCGATTTGCGGCCCAGGACCTTCGACGGCTGCTGAACTCGCCGTTGCGGCGTTAAGCGGCGCGCAAGGCGATCGATCGGACCCGGGGGCGGCGGCACCAGCTCAGTGGCGTACGGGTCGCTTCCGACGTCGAGATCACCGGACCGGGGCGCCTGGACCTGGCGCCCGGGGCGCGGATCCGCACCGGCGCTCGGATCTGGGTGGGACCGGGCGCGACGCTCACGCTTGGTCGGAACTCGATCATCGGCATCCGGGCCACCGTGAACGTGGCGGCCGGGCTGACCATCGGTGAAGGTTCCGAGATGTCGTGGGACTGCCAGCTCCTCGACACCGACTTCCATCAGGTGCTGGACGCCGACGGGCACCCCCGGCCCATGACCAAGCCGATCGCCATCGGGAACCGGGTGCTGATCGGGGTCGGAGCCACGATCATCAAGGGGGTGACCATCGGCGACGGCGCCATCGTGGCGGCCGCCGCCGTGGTGACCAAGGACGTCGAGTCGGGCACCGTGGTCGCCGGGAACCCAGCGCGAGTCATCGGGCGTACGGCCGGCTGGTCCTGACCGGCCGGCGCCTCAGCCGGGGCTAGCGGTCGGCGAGGATCGAGCGAAGCAGCGTGCTCGAGGTGTGCGCGGTGTAGGGGAAGTAGCGCAGCTCGACGCCGACCGAGGCCATCTGCGCCTCGAGCTGGTCGCCCTTGGCGGTGCCCCGCCAGTCGTCACCCTTGAACAAGACGTCGAACCGTACGCGGTCCCAGACCTCCAGCTTGTTGGAGGAGAAGTCGGTGACCACCTCGTCGACGATGTCGAGCTCGCGGACCATCTCGATCCGTTCGGCCAACGGCACGATCGGGTACTTGTTCTTGACCCGGTAGAGCGCCTCGTCGGTCACCACACCGACGATGAGCTTGTCGCACAGGTCACGCGCGCGCAGCAAGATGTTGAGGTGACCGACGTGGAACATGTCCCACGCCCCCGGCACATAGCCGACGACTGCACTCATCAAAGCCTCCCGGCCAGCTCGCCGCGGCGAGCGGCCTCACGGTTGAAGTCGTCGAGCGCGACGATGTCGTAGAACCACTTGCGGGCGACCACGGCCAGGTAGCCAGCGGCGCCCAGGCCCATCAGCGCGTATGCGCCGAAGAAGACCAGCGGGGCCCCGAACAGCACGAAGATGAGGCAGAGCACGCCGTAGTCGGTCGGAATCTTCATCAGGGTGCGCAGCGGGGTCAGACCCTCTTTGGACGGCGCCGCCAGATCGTGCTTGGCCCGGTGCACGCGCATCAGCTGGTCGTTCAGCAACATGCCGAAGAACAGCACGACGGTGGCGATGGTGAACCCGATCGGCACCAGCAGCCAGGCCCGGTTGGGCAGCGGGAAGAACCGGAAGGCGGCGACCAGGACAGCCAGGTGCAGGGCGACGTTCTTGCCAGAGTCGATCATGTGGTCGAGCCACTCGCCAGCCATGGAACCACCTCCGCGGAGGCGGGCCAGCTGGCCGTCGGCGGAGTCCAGGGCGTAGCCGATGACCAAAAGCACCGCTATCAGCACACCGACCCACCACGTCGGGGGCATGACGGCCAGCAAGGCGATGCCGGCGAAGGTGAAGAGGGCGCTGATACCGGTGATCTGGTTGGGGGTCAGTCCGACCGGGAACGCGGCGGCCGCGAAGACGCGTCCGAGCGGCCGGTTGATGTAGAGGGAGTACGCCGGAGCGCCTTTGGATGTCTTCTGGGCGTCACGAAGCTGGCGGTAGGCCGTCGAGAAACTCGACGCCTCCGCAGAAAGGGCGGTCATTACGCGACCGCTTCCTGCTCCGTGGGCCGCAACGCGTTGCGGAGGATCACGCTCTCGGTGTCCCGCGTCGGCGTCAAGGTGATGTGCGGCTCGAGACCCAGCGAGAAGTCGTCGGCCACCGCGAAGACCAGGGCGTCGGGCTCGAGCTCGATCAGTCGGGCGGCGTCGTGGACGACCACGTCGTCGACGCCGCGCACATGGCCCACCAGGGCCATCCGCTCGACGAGCGGAACCACCGGTCGACGGCCAGAAAGCCGCTCCACGATGTCATCGCTCAAGACGCCGACGATCAAGCGCGAACAACGCGCGACCGCTTGTGAAATCAGATCCAGATCACGGACATTGATCAGATCAAAACTGTGCGGCAAATAGCCAACACTCATAAGAAACTTCCCCCCGGAAAAGTCTTGTTCCCCCGCAGAAACGCCGGGTACTGCTATGTACCGACGCCCGTAGCGTACTGCAATTGAGTCGGCCCGTCGCCCCTTTGGAAGACTATGAGCCCTAGGTCACATGCATCAGAGCGGGGTCGTTACCGCTTTGATGCACGGGACGGATTCTTGTCGCAGCCTCAGCCGCGACGCGGCCAGAACTCGTCGACCAGCTCACGCGTGGCGCGGATGTTGCCCCGGCTGGACGCGCCGAAGACGATGGATTCGATGTTGGGCTGCTCGCAGACCCACTCGATCGCTTCCCGCGGCGGGATGGCTCCGGAGGCGAACACCGACATGGCGATGGCACGGAACTGCCGCTCGGCCAGCATCTTGTGGTAGCCCTCCATGCCTCCGCTCATCCGGAAGCCGACCTTGTTGATGTTGGAGCAGACGATCGGGTTCTCGATGCCGAGCTTGTCCAGCACGTCGAGCAGCATCGGAGTGTTCATGGTGATGAAGCCCGGCTCGGCGTTGTAACGGGCGCGCACGTGGTCGTGGAAGATCTTGAACGCCTCGTTGAAGCCCAGGCCCAGCAGCAGGTCGACGACCACGTTCTGCAAGAAGATGACCGGGGTCTTGAGGCCGGCGAACATCTTCATCTCGGAGTCGATCAGCAGCGTGACGATGCCTTCGATGTCCTTCTTGGCCAGCGACCGGGTGCCCCGGACCGCCGCGTCGAGAAAGCCCTCGTCGGGCAGGAACCGCTTGATCGCGCCGATCGGGCCGTCCTCGGTCATGGCGTTGGCGTACTTGTGCGCGTACGGCATGCACGGGTAGAAGGTCATCTCCGGATAGCGCTCCGGGTTGGCCCGTACGTGGTCGGCGACCAGCGCGATCCGGTCATGGGTGGTGCACATGAAGGTCGTGACACCCTCGTCGTACGCGGCGTCGAGCACCGACTGCACGACCGCGATGTCCTGGAACTTCATCGCCTGCGCGCGGGCTTTCTCCTCCGACATGTGGTTCACGCCGAAGAACTGGTTGTCGCCGAACAGCAGCCGGTCCATGGAACTCTTCTCCGAAATCGTCGTGGTCATCGCCGGACCAGCTTCTTGAGGAACGAGGGGAACCGGAGTCCCCCGCGGCGGTGACCGTTCGGTCGTCGCCACCGTGGTGCTCGCCGACGCGGTGCCGTGCTCGGCGTCGTTGACCATCATCGCGATGGCCCGGTCGGTCGCGGCCGCGGACTCGAAGGAGTTGACCCCCTCCAGGGAGCCGGCCAGGATCCGCTTGACGAAGTCGTCCACCTGGGCGCTGTACTCCTCGCCGCGCAGGTAGAACCAGACCTCGTCGGTCAGCTCGGTCGTGTACTTGACGTTCCAGCCGGCCACGTAGCCCTCGGGCACCGGCGCGGTCTCGCGCAGGTACACCTGCACCTCCTGCCGGTCGGCGAACAGCCGACCCTCGGTGCCCCACACGGTGATCTTGGTGGTCATCTTGCGCTGTGACTCGTCGCTCCAGTTCACCGACATCTGGGCGGTCACGTTGTTGTCGAAGAACAAGGTGGAGAACACCTCGTCGTCGGTCTCCCGGGAGAACACGGGCTTGAGCACCGAGCCGCCGGCCCGTCGGGTCTCCCCGACGTACCAGTTGACCAGGTTCAGCGGGTGGGCCGCGTAGTCGTACAGGCTGCCGCCGCCCAGGCCCTTCTGGCTGCGCCAGGTGCCGCCCTGCGGCTTGAGCACGACTGGCCCGTACGCCTCGGCCAGCACGTGGGTGACCCGGCCGATGGCGCCTGAGTCGATCAGCCGCTTGACCTCTTGGAAGGCGCCGACGTAGCGGTAGTGGTAGCCGACCTGGGTGACCAGCTTCTTCTGGTGGGCCAGGGCGGCCAGCTCGTCGGACTCGGCTGGATCCAGGCAGAACGGCTTCTCGCAGAAGACGTGCAGGCCCTTGTCCAGCGCTGTCCGCACCATCGAGGCGTGCATCGACGACGGGGTGGAGATGACGATGGCGTCGAGGTCCGCCTCCTCGATCATCGTGTTCATGTCGGAGTAGGTCTTCAGACCGGTGTACTTGCCGAGCACCGAGAGCATGTATCCGGTCGAGTCGCAGATACCGGCGACCTCGATGTCTGGATGGGCGTTGAACATCGACAGATGGGACAGACCCATCTTGCCGAGTCCGACGAGGCCGACCTTGATCACGACTTCTCCTCCGTTGAGGATGCGCTGACGCGCACCTTCGTTGACGATTCGCTGATGCGTTGGGCCGGGTCGACGTAGGGCAGCAGCAGCTGCTCGTACTGCCCGGCGACGTGCTCCCAGGTGAACTCCGACGCGTGCCGGGCCCGAGCTGCCGCACTGAGCCGGCTGGCGAGCTCGGGTTGGTCGACGAGCTCGCTCACTCGGGCATCGACGTCGTCGGCGGTGCTGAAGTAGAGGGCGGCGTCTTGGGCGACCCACCGGTTGTAGGCGTTGTCGTGCGCGATCACCGGGTTGCCCGCGCCCAGCGCCTCGACGAGCGACGGGTTGGTCCCGCCGACGGTGTGCCCGTGGACATAGGCGAGGCTGTGGAACCGCAGGGCCTGCACCTGCTCCGGGTCGTAGATGCCGCCGACGAACCTGACCTCGTCACTGGCGGCCGCCATCACAGCCTGGTGATAGGCGTCGGTCTCGGGGGTGTAGCCGCCGAGGATCACCAGGTCGATGCCGCGCGGCCGGGCCGAGAACCCCTGCACGATCTCCAGGATCGAGTTCTCCGGGATGGGCCGGGCGATCAGGCTCAGGTAGCGACCCGGGGTCAGCCCGTACGCCGCGGGGATGTCGGCCGACGCCTCGGTGACCGCAGCCGCGCCGTAGGTCACCGTGGTGACCTTGCGCTTGGGTGCCCGGGTGTGCAGATAGGTCTCGATCTCGGGATGGTCGGCGATCAGGTGGTTGCCGACGAAGCAGCCGATCCGCTCGTTGGTGTAGAGGATCGCCTGCCGCAGCTTGCCCCACCGAGCCCGGGACCACTCGATGCCGTCCATGTTGATCACGTTCGGGATGCCCTTGAGTCGCTGCACCAGGTTGAACACCGCAGTGTTGTAGCCGAAGGTCAGGCAGATGTCGTCGTGCTGGGCCGCGTGCTGGATCGAGAGCCAGTCGAACTGTGAGGTGCCGAGCCAGCCGTCACGGCTGACGCCGATGTTGACCCGCTCCAGGCCCTGCCAGGTGTCGGTGGTCACCTCGCCCGACCCCTCGACCTGGCAGTAGACGACCACCCGCCAGCCCTGGTCGCGCAGGAACTTGGCGACGTTCTCGGCCGCGGTCTCGAAGCCGCCGTAGTTGGCCGGCACGCCGTGGGTGCCGAGGATCCGTACGGTCTTGGGGTGGCGGGCCTTGCGGCGCGGCAGCAGGCTCACGTGCGGTCGCTTCTCGTGCACCAGCTCGGTCACCAGATCGGTGATCTCGGCGTTGTAGCGCGGCGTGGTGAAGCGAGCCAGAGCGTTCTGCCGGGCGTTGGCCGCCATCGTCTCCGCGAGCTCGCGGTCCTCGACCAGCCGCCGGATGGCTTTGGCCATGGCGTCCACGTCCTCGGCCGGGACCAACAGCCCGGTCTCGCCGTCGGTGATGCTCTCCAGGTGGCCGAGCGCAGCGGTGGCGACCACCGGTCGGAGCGACAGCTGGGCCTCGACCACGGCGTTGCCGAAGGGTTCCCGCAGCGACGGCGCGGCGACGATGTCTGCCCGCTCGAGCGCGGGCCAGATCGGCGAGCAGTATCCGGACAGGGTGACCGCGCCGGCCAGGTCCGGCTGGGCGGCGCGCTGCTCGAGCTGCTCGACGTACCACTCATAGCCCTCGAAGGCGGAGCCGGCGAGCTCGATCTCCAGTGGCAGGCCCTGCTCGCGCAGCTGGCCGACCGCTTCCAGGGCCAGGTGGGGGGCCTTGCGCGGCGACAGCCGGCCAACGACGACGACGCGCAGCGGATCAGTCCGGTCGGGCCGGGTGGGCTCCGCCGGCGGCGTCGGCACGCCGTTGTAGATCAGTCGACCCTTCTTGGCCAGACCCGGGTCGGCTTCGACCATGGCCGACATGGCGGACCGGCTGATCACGATCACGGCGTGGGCCAGCCGGAGCGGGGTGATCAGCGCCTTGCGGACCAGCAGGCTGTCGTTCTTCTCCGCCTCGTGCAGGTGGCAGATGGTCGCCGTGCCGGTGAGCCGCGAGGCCAGCAGCCACCAGGGCAGGGTCACCGTGTTGACGTAGACCGCATCGGGACGCAGGCGTCGGATCAGCCGGGCGATCCGCGGCACCGCGAGAACGGCTGACGCGGCCATGCCGGCGAAGGCGGCAGCGGACTGGTTGGCGCGACGCAGCACCGGGAAGTCGAAGAACTCGACCTCGGCGCCACGGTCGCGGATCTTGGCCACCAGCTCGCCGTCCCGCGGGATGGCGACGATGACCCGCCACCCCCGCCCGGTCATCGCCGAGATGCTCTCGAGCATCTGCAGGTCCGACCCGTAGACGTCGGGCGATGGGTTGGCAATGAGCACAGTGGTGCGCGCTCCGGCCCTCGTCATGACTTCCCCCTGTGGTGCACTGCGCCCCAGGGAACCCGGCGCGTGAACGAACGACAGTTAGTGGACAACATCGGATCAGTGGTGAACACCGCTGAATGGAGCCCGACGTCTTTCTTTCATCCCCGCAGATGAGTCGAGCCGGTCCTTATCGTAGGCCATCGAGGAGTTTCGCCTGAACCTGAAAGCGTTCCTGCGGCGATCATCACATTTTCGTCATTCGCACCGCGAACCGCATAAAAGTGTGTTGACCCCGGACCCGGCTGAGGCCAGGTTTGGTGAACGAGGTGATCTCATGAACGGTCTGCGTAGACCCCACCCGAGCACGACCCGGTCCCCGAATCGGAAACGGTGGTCGCTGCCGATCCTGATCGCCATCACCTTCGCGCTGACCAGCCTGCCGCCACCGAGCGCCCAGGCTGCGGCGAACCAGCTGCTGATCGAGCCGCAGCTCGGCGACGCCAGCCTGGCCCCGCACGACACCTTCGCCGAACGCACCGCGATGGACGGGAACCGCCTGGTCGTTCAGAGCCGGAAAGAGTCGGGCGACACCGTCCGGTCCTACCGCCGCCAGGGCGGCGCCTGGGTGCTGGACCACACCTTCACCCTTGGCGTCTTCGTGTTCGACCTGGCCCTCTCGGGCAACACCCTTGCCGTCGCCGGACGCGGCGCCGGCGTCGGAAAGGTCGAGCTCTACGAGCTGGACTCGCCGGCCGCCGCGCCGACTGTGCTGAACGCACCGGCGGCGGTTCCCAATGCCTTCACCTTCGCCAATTCGGTGGCCCTGGACGGCAACCGGCTCGTCGTGGGCGGCTTGGACATCAAACCCCTGGTCTACGAGCGCAGCGGTGGGACCTGGCCGTCGGCACCCACCACCACCTTGCCCGAACCCGAGCTCTTCAACTTCGCGTCCGTCCTCAAGGTGTCGGGAAACACCGTTCTCGCCGGGGGCGAGTCCGACGTCCGGGTGCTCGCGAAGGCCGCGAACACGTGGTCGGTGGTCGACCGGCTCTCGGTCTTCGGATTTCCCACCGAAGGCAGCGCCTTCCTGCTGAGCGGCGACACGATCGTGGTGGCGGTCAACCAGTCCGCGACCCGCGGCACCCTCGAGGTCCGCACCAAGAAGGCCGGGAAGTGGCCGGTCAGCCAGACCATCGCGGTCCCCGACGGGATCACCGATGCCTCGCTCAACGGCTCTGATCTCGCCGTGGTCGATCGACGTGGCAAGGTGCAGCTCTATGCCAAGACCAAGGGCACCTGGGTCGCTGGACCCTCGACGTCGGTGGCGGGCGGAAAGCCCGAGACCTTCGCCACGAGTGGGCTGTCCGTGTCGACGTCAGACGGCAAGGTCGCCGTCGGTCAACCGGGCTTCGTCTGGGGCGACCCGAACCGCGGTCCCGGCCGCGCCGTCGGGCTGCACCCGGGCAACGGCCCGGTCACCCTGCCCAACCCCCCGACCCAGGTGAAAGCGACCTTCTCCACCAGCGCCAGCGCCAAGGTGACCTGGAAGGCCTCGAGCGGACCGACGGTCACCCGCTACCGCGTCCAGCTGAAGTCGGGCATCGACATCATTCCCGGTGCTGAGCGGTACGTGTCCGCCAGCACCCGGTCAGCGACCTTCGACAAGCTGGTCCCGTTGGCTCCGTACTGGTTCTCCGTCCGAGCCGTCGGCCCCGGTGGCGAGAGTGCGGTGGCCAAGAACGAGACCCAGTACGTGCCCGGGCCAGCGGCCGCGACGTCGCCGCTGGTGCTCAAAGATCCAGCCAAGGACGTCGCGGACGCCCGGCTCGACCTCACCGTGCTGAAGGGCGAGGCCAACGGCGACACCTTCACGGTGACCGTCCGGACCGCCGGCCCGCGGAACCCGTACAGCGACGCGTTCTTCCACGACCCGGGCGACAAGGCGCTCGTCGACGTCACCCTGCTGACCCCGGCTGAGCGACGGGCTCGGTTCCAGCACGTGAGCAACAACCAGTCGCAGAAGATCGTCGGGGAGGACTTCACGTTCCGGTTCATGCTCCCGCGTCCGCACGGCACCTGTGGCAACGCCATCGTGCCGGCCCGGTACGTCGACGGGAACTACCAGGCGAGCATCCCGGTCGGATGCTTCGACCACGGTCGCGCACTTCGACTGCGGGCATTGACCAATCTGGGCAACACCGGCGTGGTCGATCAGACCAGCCTGACCAAGCCGATCAAGCGGGTGACCTCGACGCGGGGCAACGTCCAGATCACCTCGGCCAAGGCGAGCTCGCCCACGGTCTGGGCCAAGACCGACGCCAAGATCACCATCTCGGCGACGGTCAAGCACTCCAGCGGGATCAAGCGGGTCATCCTGATGCCCTTCAACATCGCCAACGACGCTCGCCCGGTCCGGGTCGGCGCGGTCACGTGCAAGACGAAGAGCGCATCGACCAAGACCTGCTCGGCGACGTTCGTCGTACGGCCCGGGGAGCTGCGGGACCAGGACTCCGGTCTGTGGCGGGTCTTCGCCCAGGTGCAGTCCACGAGCGGCGCCGCGACGGTCGACGAGAACGCGGTCACCTTCTCCGTGCGCCGGGGCGTCGAGCTGACCGGTGCGGCGACGGTCACGGGATCGCAGATCGCCTATCAGGGTCACCTGAGCGGAGCTCGCTGGAACAAGCGTGGCTACAGCGACCTGGCGAAGCGTCCGGTCCGGCTGCAGCGCAAGGCCGTCGGCAGCAGCTCCTACACCACCATCCGGCAGCTGACCACGGATGCCGACGGCAACGTCTCGGGCACCATCTCGAGCCAGACCAAAGGCACCTGGCGGCTGAGCTTCGCCAAGACCCAGACCTACGCCGCACGTTCGGTGGTGATCGCGCGTACTAGGTAGCCGTGTGGCGCCTATTACAGTTCCACCTATGAGTAGCCGCTCCCTCGAGCTGGAGATGCCCGCCGACAACGTCGTGCTCCTCGCCGACAACGGCGAAGTCATCGGCGAGCATGCCCGGGCCGACGTGCCACAGCCAGCACACCCCCCTGCACCTGGCCTTCTCCTGCTACGTCTTCAACGACGCCGACGAGGTGCTGCTCACCCGCCGGGCGCTCGGGCAAGCAGACCTGGCCCGGAGTGTGGACGAACACCTGCTGCGGTCACCCGCGCCCCGGCGAGGACATGACCGACGCCATCCGCCGCCGGCTCGACGACGAGCTGGGCCTGTCGGTCGGGGAGCTGAGCTGCGTGCTGCCCGACTTCGCCTACACCGCCACCGACGCCAGCGGCATCGTCGAGAACGAGATCTGCCCGGTCTTCACCACCCGTCTGACGCATCCAATGCCCCGGGCTTTCACCGAATCCAGACGAAGTCATGGACTGGAAGTGGGTGCCATGGGACAACTCTGGCGAAGACCGCAGGAGCTGACGCCGTTCGTCTTCAGCCCGTGGGCGGTGCAGCAGGTGAGCCTGTTGGCCGAGCGCGGACCGTGGGCGGAATGAGCCAGCCGGCGACCGATCGGGACTGCGGGCGAGCGCGGCGGCGCGGGTCAGGTCGTCGCGATGCCCGACCCGGACGTCGGAGCAGAGCAACGACTTCCTGGCCCTGGTCGACCAGCGGCTGGCCGACGCGGTCGAGGACCTGACCACCATCTGGCACACCGACCTCGCTGAGCACCGACCGGTCGACGTTCTGGTTGACCGGGACCTGCCCGAGCTGCTGCAGGCGCTGGCCGCCAACGGCAAACGGATCCGTCCCACCATGTGCTTCTGGGGCTGGGTCGCAGCCGGCGGCGCGGCCGTCGCGGGACCAGCCTGGACCACGACGTCATCCAGGTCAGCGTCGCCCTCGAGCTGCTGCACGTCTTCGCCCTGATCCACGACGACGTGATGGACGAGTCCGACTCCCGCCGAGGCCAGCCGTCGGTGCACACCCTCACCGCCCAGCTCCACCTGCACGCTCGGGCCCGCGGCAACGCCCAACGGTTCGGGGAGAGCATCGCCGTCCTGGTGGGCGATCTGGCCCACGCCGAGGCCGACCACCTGATCGCGGACCTACCGGCGCCGATGCGCCGGCTCTGGCGGCTGCTGGTGATCGAGCTGGTGCACGGGCAGAGCCGCGACCTGACCGGCACGGCCGCCGGCCGGCGCGACCTGGACCATGCCCGCCAGGTGGCCCGGATGAAGTCCGGCTCCTACACCGTGCAGCGACCGCTGGAGCTCGGCGCGGCGGCGGCCGCGGGCCGACGCCTGGGGTCAGCCGGTGATCAGCCAGTTCGGCCGCGAGGTCGGTGAGGCGTTCGCGCTGCGCGATGACCTGCTCGGCGTCTGGGGCGACCCGCGGTTGACCGGCAAGCCCGCCGGCGACGACCTGCTGTCCGGCAAGCCCACGGTGATCTTGTCCTTGGCCCATGACCGGCTGACCGGCTCGGCTCGTAGGTGCTGGGCCGGGTCGGGACCCCGGCGCTGAGCCCGGCCGACGTCCAGCAGCTGCAGGAAGCGCTGCAGGCTGACGGGGTCGTCGATGCCGTGGAGTCACGGATCAGCGCCCACGTACGCGATGCCGTTGCCCTGCTCGACCACCCCGGTCTCGACCCGCACGGCGTCGCCGGTCTGACCCAGATGGCCCACCGCATCGCCTGGCGGGACCGATGAACCGGGTACTGGTCATCGGCGCGGGCCTGGCCGGACTCTCCGCGGCCTGCTACCTCACCGGCCGCGGCCACGACGTCACCGTGGTCGACCGGGATCGGAGCCCGGGTGGCCGGTCCGGTCTCCTGCGTCCAGGACGGGTTCACCTTCGACACCGGTCCCACCGTGCTGACCATGCCCGACCTGATCGCCGACGCCGCTGCGGGCCGTCGGACGCCGATCTGACGACTGCTGCCGATGAAGCGGCTGGACCCGGCGTACCGGGCCAACTTCGCCGACGGCAGCACGATCCACGTGCGCTACGGACATGAGGCGATGCGGGAGGAGATCGCCCAGACCTGCGGCAGCCTCGATGCCGCGGCGTTCGACGACTTCGTCGACTGGCTGCGCAAGCTCTACCAGGTCGAGATGCCCAACTTCATCGACCACAACTTCGACTCCCCGCTGGGTCTGCTGCACTCCCCCACCGCCGCGGCTCAAGCTGTTGCGGCCTCGGGGCGTTCGGTCGGCTGGGGCCAGCCGTCCGCAAGCGGTTCCGCGACCCGCGCCTGCACCGGCTGTTCAGCTTCCAGGCCATGTACGCCGGCCTGGCCCCCGACGTCTGCGCTCGCCCTCTACGCGGTGATCACCTACATGGACAGCATCGAGGGGGTCTACTTCCCCGACGGGCGGCATGCACGCAGTGCCGCCGGGCGATGGCCCAGGCGGCCGAGAAGGCCGGGGCCACGTTCCGCTACGGGGACGGGGTCGAGCAGATCCTCCGGTCCCGCGACGGCCGGGTGGCCGGGGTCGAGCTGGCGTCCGGGTGAGCAGCTGATGGCCGACGCCGTGGTCTGCACGATCGACCTGCCGCACGCGTACGAGACCCTGGTCAAGGACCTGAAGCCACCGCGGGCGGCCCGCAACGGGCAGTACTCCCCGTCGGCCGTGGTCTGGCACATCGGCGTTCGCGGCGTGCCCGAGCCGCCGGTGGCCCACCACAACATCCACTTCGGTGAGCAGTGGGGTGAGGCGTTCGACTTCTTGCTGAAGAAGGGCGAGCTGATGCCCGACCCGTCCCGGCTGGTCACCGTGCCGTCGCTGGACGAGTCCGACCCTGGCCCCCGAGGGCTGTTCGACGATCTACGTGCTCGAGCCGGTGCCCAACCTGAGCGGTGGCAAGATCGACTGGCGGACCGAAGGCCCGGCCGATGCGGGATCGGCTGCACGCCTTCCTGGGTCGTCACGGCTATCCGAGCGAGATCGTGACCGAGGACCTGGTCACACCGCTGGACTGGCAGGCTCAGGGCATGGCCGCCGGCACCCCGTTCGCCCTGGCCCATACCTTCCCGCAGACCGGACCGTTCCGGCCCGCGAACGTGGAGCGGCGACTGCCCGGGCTGTTCTTCGCCGGCTCGGGCACCGTGCCGGGCGTCGGCGTGCCCATGGTGCTGGTCTCCGGCAAGCTCGCCGCCGAGCGGGTCGGAGAACTATCTGCCATGAGCTCCTCGTCGACCGAGCTGGCGGCTGTCGACCCGGATCCCGAGCGCCGGCTGGCCGCGGGCTACCGGCAGTGCGCCAAGCTCACCTGGCGCTACGGCACGACCTACTTCTGGGGTGCGCTGCTGCTGCCCAAGCCTCGGCGCCGCCACGTCTACGCCGTGTACGCGCTGTGCCGGCTGGCCGACGACATCGTCGACGACCAGGAGGTCGTACGGTCCTCGACGCCGGCCGAGGTGGCCGCCCGGCTGGAGCGCTTCGCCGACGACTTCCGCACCGCCCTGGCCGAGCGGACCAGCCCGGACCCGGTGATCGCTGCGGTCGTGCACACCGTCATCACCTGCGGCATCGATCCGGAGTGCTTCGACCGCTTCTTCGGCGCCATGGCCATGGACCTGACCACCCCGTCGTACGCGATCTTCGAGGATCTGTGCGGGTACATGGAGGGTTCGGCAGCGGTCATCGGCGAGATGATGCTGCCGGTGCTCGAGCCGACCAGCCCTGCGGCTAGGGAGCCGGCCCGGGCCCTGGGACTGGCCTTCCAGCTGACCAACTTCCTGCGCGACGTGGACGAGGACCTGGACCGGGGCCGGGTCTACCTGCCCCAAGACGATCTGCGGCGCTTCGGCGTCGACCTGTCGCCGTCGGCACGTCGACCCCGGAGTGGAAGGCCTTCCTGGCCTACCAGATCGAACGCAACCGGGAGCTCTACGCCGAAGCCGACCGCGGGATCGCTCTGCTGCCGCCCCGCTCGGCCCGTTGCGTCGGCGCGGCCCGGGTGCTCTACTCCCGCATCCTCGAGCGGATCGAGGCGGCAGACTACGACGTGTTCAGCGCCCGAGCCCGCGTGCCGACCTGGCGCAAGGCCGTGACCGCCGCCCGCATCATGGTGACCGGACCCGACACGCGAAGGAGCAAGATCCATGTCTCTGCGGACCCGCACTAGCGCTGCCGCTCCCGATCCGCGATCGCCCGGATCCCGATCTCGACGGGTGCCGCAGCCGCGCGAGGACCGGATGACCTCGACCTGGCGGCTGGCCAAGCCGGCCCGGATCGCGGCCGCGCTGAAGGTCGCGCAGCAGCAGAACCCCGGTGGCTGGTTCGTCGCCGGCGCGAGCGGCGACGTCGGCCGCAAGGAGTCGGTCACCCGGACCATCGCCGGCCGGGAGGTGGTGTTCTGGCGCAACGCCGACCGGCGGTCTGGTGGCCGGCCCGGGCGCCTGCCCGCACCTCGGCGCCCTGCTGGACCGCTGCCCGGTGATGGAGGGCACCATGTACTGCCGCTGGCACGGGCTCGCCCTGACCGAGCAGGGCGACCGGACCTGGAGCCCCTACCGCGCGTACGACGACGGGGTGCTGATCTGGGTCGGACTGCCGACCGACGGCGAGACCGGCGACCGAACGGCCGACCATCGCCACCGCGCCCGCCGCTGGACGGGTCGGTGGCCGCCGTGATCACCGAACCGGGGATCTGCGAGCCGCAGGACGTGATCGCCAACCGGCTCGACCCCTGGCACGGCTCCTGGTTCCACCCGTACGCGTTCAGCCACCTGGTCGTTGACGACGAGGCGTCCGACGACCACCGGTTGGTCGTCGACGTGACCTTCCGGCTCAGCCGAACCTGGGGGGTGCCGGTGCGGGCCGAGTTCAGCTGCCCCGACGCCCGGACCATCGTGATGCGGATCGTCGAGGGTGAGGGCGCCGGCAGTGTGGTCGAGACCCACGCCACCCCGATGGGGGTCGACGCCGAAGGCCGCCCGCTGACCATGGTCACCGAGGCGACCATCGCCTACTCCGACCGCCCCGGTTTCCAGGTGGCCAAGTGGCTCTCCCCCCTGCTGCGCCCCGGCATCAAGCGCACGGCCAAGAAGCTCTGGGTCGACGACCTCGACTACGCCGAGCGCCGCTACGAGCTCCGCCAACGCGGCGAGTTCCCCGGCTGACCCCGCGTCTCGCGCTCAGCCTGCGAGAGCCTTTGAGCGGCGGGAGCGCAGCAGGCGGTGCCGGCTGCGCATCGGGACGGTCCACAGGTCGTGGCCCGCCAGTCCCGGCGGCGGCCAGGAGCTCGTTGGCGGCGAGGAACCCGGTGGTGGCGGCTCGCTCCATCAACGCGACCGGATAGTCGCAGCGGATGCCGTCGCCGGCGAGCATGATCCGCGGATCCGGGGTGGTCACCGTGAGCCGCTGCTGCCACGGTGCGGGACTGGACAGCGGGCAGTCCTGCTCGACCAGCCACTCCTCGGCCAGCACCTCCGCGTCGGCCAGCTCGGGGTAGACCCGGTTCAGCTGGCGATCGCAGGCCGGCCCGGACCTCAGAGTCGACGACCGGCGCGGGCAGGGCGTAGGCGTGCAGCTCGACGACCGATCCACCGTGCCGGTTCGACCACTCGCGGGCTCCGGCCTCGAAGCGCTCCAGCACCGTCACGTTGTCCAGCGGCACCGAAGCCGCTGGTGCCGAGGAACGGCGGCCCGGTCGGCATTCACCGGCCGGTCCAGCCAGAGCCGCCAGACCGCCGAACGGCGGTGCCAGCCGCAGCCCGGCCACCCGCTGCCGCCAGGACTCGTCGCCGAGATCCAGCGTCGAGCAGCAGTCCGGCGGGAGCTGGCCGGGTCGGTGGCCAGCACGACCGCCGCCGCCTCGACCGCACCGCCGTCCAGCCTCGACCCGTACGCCGTCGGTCCCCGGCGACAGATCCACGGCGTGCACCGCAGACCCGGTGCGCACCTCCACCCCGAGGGAGTGCAGGTAGCGGCCCAGCGGCGCCCAGAGCACCGTGTCGTAGTCGTCGCGGGGCACGTCGAACAGCAGCCCTTCGGAGGACCCGAGGAAGTAGGTGTGGAACATGCCGACCAGCTCGCCGGCCGAGAACTCCTCCGGCGGCGCGAAGAAGCTGCGGGCGAAGACCTCGAGGGCGAGGTGCCGGGCTCCGCTGGGGAACCGCAGCCGGTCCAGGAACGACGCGGCGCTCTCGCCGTCGTAGGCGGAGAACGTGGCCGGGAAGTCGACGTCGAGCAGCTCCAGCGCTGCCCCGATGTCGACCGAGGCCAGGTCGCGAGCCGCGAAGCGACGGGCTCTGGGCGACGAAGGCCGCCATGTTCAGCGGCGGCGTACGCGGGATCCGGGCGAAGGAGTCCGCATGGCCGTCGGCCAGCACCAGCGGATAGTCCGGCACCGGTACCAGCGCCTCGAGGCCGGGATCGGCTCGCCGCAGCAGGGACCTGAGGTTGTAGTACTGGCGGAAGAACGCGTGGAACCCGCGGCTCATGGTGACCTGCTCGTCGCCGTGGCGCACCGGCCAGGCCCGTACGCGACCGCCCAGCTGACCCTGCGGCTCCACCAGGATGACCGGCACGCCGCGCTCGCCGAGCCCCACCGCGGCGGCGATGCCGGCGATGCCGCCGCCGGCCACCACGACGGGTCGGGCACCTCCGGTCGCCCGCCGGCCACCCGGCCGGGCCCGATGCCGTACGGCCTGCCGGTCACGTCCCGGGCGCCAGTCGTTGCTCACGTCGTGCGTCCCGCGCCCAGCTCCGGGCCCTTGCGCGCCCGGAAGGTGTGCAGGATGCCGCGCTGCCAGCCCGGCACCGTACGGACCTCGACGTCGACGAACCCGGCGGCGTACAAGCGGTCGGTGAAGGCCTGCACCGAGTCGAAGGCGTTCACGCTGCGCCACAGGTAGCGGTAGAGCAGCGTACGGCCCGAGGTCAGCAGGCTCAGCGGGATCACCACCAGCCAGCACACCAGGGTCCAGATCAGCTGGGCGGCCGGCTTGCCGGCGACGGAGTACTCCTGGACGACCAGCGTGCCGTCCTCGGCCAGCAGGTCATGGACAGCGGCCAGCACCTCGTCCCGCTCGTCCACGTTGCGGAACAGATAGGCCGCCAGCACGCCGGCGAGCGGCTCGGTGATACCCCATTCGGTCCGAGAATGACCCAGCTGCTGGGCGAAGCCGTGCGCGAACGAGACGCCCCGGCGGCCACCGCTTGGCCCGGGCCTGCGTGAGCATGCCCGCGGAGGCGTCCACTCCGACGACGTCGACCTCACGGCCGTCGGCTTCCAGCGCCCGGACCAGAGCTCGGGTGGAGGCACCGGAGCCGCAACCCAGATCGGCCAACGGGACCGATCGTGCCCGCCCGGTCGTGGCCGCCGGCGGCAGGCACTCGATCAGCGCCTCCGCGGCCGAACGAAGGTGACGGTGGTAGCCCGGGTTGAGCGCGACCATCAGGTCGTAGCGGGGGGCCGCGTCATCGAAGGTGACCGGCACTTCGTGAGTGGTGATCATGGTCGTCGGTCGCCTTCGGGGTCGGAGATGGGATGGCGGGAGAGCCAGCGACGCCAGCAGAGGATCGCGAGGGTGACCATAGCGAACCCGAAGCCGAAGTCCTCGATCGGAATGTCCCACGGCGCCCGAACCCCGAGCATCTGGTCCGGGTTGTAGATGACGATCGGGTCGGACAGCTTGGTCAGCCAGCCGTCGACGAGGATCTGGAAGCCGAAGACGATCACGATCGAGCACCAGAACTGGGCCGTGCGGAAGATGCCGGTCTTGAACCAGGTCAGCTCGACCACCACCACAGCGATCACCGCGATCACGGTCAGCACGGTGTACTCCGGCACCCCACCCGACTCAACCACGGGAGTGCTCCGCCGTCCGGGACCGTCCCCTGAGCCGTCCGATCACCTGGCCGACCGCCTCGTAGGTGAGCAACCCGCAGACGGGAACCACGACGAAGAAGACCAGCTCCTCCAACGGCATGCCGAAGATCAGCTGCACTCCGGTGACGAATCTCGGGTTGTAGGTCCAGTGGTCGCGGATGATCCCGGCGATGTCCCAGATCGAGAAGATGATCACGACCGGCACCAGCGCCCAAAGCAGCCCGCGGACCCGTCGGTAGACCCGGGCTCCGAGGACGAACTCCAACGGCAGCGTGATGAGCAGGCACGCCGCCATCAGGCCGAGGTATTGATAGTGGTGGATCGTGTCCTCCTCGGGACCTCGCAATGTCGTCTGACGGGCGCGCGTCGTCGGGGTTGGGCCGAATCCCGCCCGAGTCGCCAACCGTACAAGGGGGCCCCGACAGAACCGGCGAGCTGCGGACCAGCCGCGGGCGGCTCCGGCTGGCGCGACCAGAAATCGTACGCAGTACGTCCGGTCGAGCAGGTCCTCCGGCGAACTTCGCGCCTGCGGTGTATGTCCGTGAACGGCTGATGAAACTCGTTGAAACGGCTACGATCATGGTCATGCCACCAGTCGAGAACCCCTTCCCGGGGGCGCGACGCAGTGGGGGTTCGGGGGATTTGCGACAAGGAAATCTGACCCAGATCCTCCGTCACGTACGAGACCACGGCCCGAGTAGTCGACACGACATCGCGCACGGCTGCGGGCTCGGGATCTCGACCATGACCGACCTGGTCGGTGAGCTGCGCTCCCGCCGGCTGGTCAAGGAGCTGGAACCGGTCCGTCGACCCGGCGCCGGGCGTCCGACCCGGCCGATCGACCTGGACGGGGAGCCGTGGTGCGTGATCGGCGCCCACATCGACATCGACGCCGTCCAGTTCCTGGTCACGACCGTCGGTGGTCGGGAGCTGTGGCGCGAGACCGTGCCCGTCGACCTGCGTCAGGCCGGCGGCGACCGCGGCTTCGCGGTGTTCGACAAGCTGCTACGGGCCCAGCTGGTCAAGCTCCCGCGGGACAAGGAGCTGGTGGCCCTCGAGGTCGGGCTGCCCGGCTACGTGGCTCGCGACCGCGGCACGGTCGGCTGGTCGGCCGACCTGGACTGGCGCGACCTGCCGCTGCACCACCTCATCACCTCGACCTTGGCCGATCGGGGCATCCACGACGCCCACGTCGGGATCGCGACCGACGCCCACCTGGACGCGCTGCATGCGGCGCGGGTGGAGCTGGCCCTGCCATCGGACAGCGTGGTCGCCTACCTCGGTGGCCTCCGCACCATCGGTAGCGCGGTGATCATCAACGGCGAGATCTTCCGCGGGGCCAACGGCGGGGCTGGCGACTTCGGGCACCAGAACGTCGATCCCGCCGGCCCCCCTGACCGCTGCGGGCGCCGCGGCTGCCTGGAGTCACTGGTCGGACCTCATCGGCTGTTGACCAGCAGCGAGCTGTTGTCGGCAGCCGAGGCCGACCACCTGGTCAGCGACCAACCCCACAAGGCCATCCAGCTCATCGCCGAGGCGGCGGCGGCCAGGGAGACCGCGGTGCTGACCGTGCTCGACGACGCCGCTACAGCCCTGGGCCGGGTGATCGACGACATCATCGGGATCGTCAACCCCGACGCCGTCATCCTCGGTGGCTACCTGGGCGTGCTCAGCCCCTACCTGATGGACAACATCCAGGCCGGCATAGCCGACCGGGTCGGCATCGCCGCCTACGCCTCGACCACGGTGGTGCCTCTCGAGGAAGCCATGTCCCGGGCCGTCTCCGGTGCCGCGCTGGCCGCTCGCGACGCCTGCCTCTACGACCCGCTGATCTTGACCAGACCGCTGGACCGCTGAGTCCCGATCCGTCAGCGGCTGAGCTCGTCGGCGGTCAGCACGACGACAGCAGCCGACCAGGCCAGCGGCGCAACATCGGCCGGCTCCCCCGCCGCCGTGACCTTCTCGGGTAGCGAGCCCTCGGCGGTCCGATGCTCGTCAAGCCACCGCAGCCGGCGTACGGCCTCGTCCCGGTCACCGATCGAGGCTGCGGTCAGCGCGTAGATCGAGGTGGAGGTCGTCCAGCTCACGCTCCGGTCCCGCCACGAACCGCCGGGAGACAGCCCGCCGCCCGGACTCGCCATGACTTGGCCGGCCCGCCGCCAGGCCTCGACCACGCCGGGGTCGGAGCGGGAGCTGAACGGCGGCAGCAAGAAGTCGACGCCGAGGTCGATTGTCGCCGCCCGGCCGCCCAGGTGGCGCGGATAGCCGTCCGGCCCGAAACGGGCCTCGATGGTGGCGGCCAGCCGGTCGGCCCCAGCACTGGACCGCTGCCGGCCGTCCTCGTCGCCCACCAGGGCGTAGAGCTGCGCCGCCGACTGCAGGCCGGCCAGCAACAGCGCCGCGGTGGACAAAGTCCGGCGCCATTCCCAGGTCTCCCAATAGTCGGGCGACACCGGGGGCAGCCCACGCCGGTTGGCGATCGAGGCCAGAGCGGTCGCGGCGGAGCGGTCGAGCAGAGCCCGGTGCCGCTCGACGAAGGCGGTGCGCTCGGTGACTGGGAGGGCCGCCGCCACCTGATCGGTCGCCCACAAAGCCCAGCCGGTGCCGTCGAGCTGCTCGCCACGCCCGTCGGGCACCCCGCTGCCGTCCGGCAGGTAGCGGGCCTGGAACACCCCGGATGCCGGCTGCACCCGCTGGAGGAACGCGACGACGCGTTCGGCATCGGCCGCATGGCCGGTCCGGGCCAACGCGGCCGCGGCCAGGGCCGAGTCGCGCGGCCAGACGAAGCGCCAGTGCCGGTTCCAGCTGGCGACCGGGACCCCGTGGGCCTGACTGAGTGCGTGCAGGTCACGCAGTGCGTACGCCACCATCGTCGAGTCGCCGAGCTCGGGGACGACGGGAACTGTGCCGGCGCCGAGCCAGGCGGCCTGGGCGTCCGGATCCACCACGAAGGTCTCGGCGACCAGCGGCGGGTCCGCCGGATCCGGCTGGCGGATCAGCGATCCGGCGACGGTCAGTCCGATGACCAGCAACACGCTCACCCCGAAGGTCACCACCGCGCCGGGGGCCGGCCGGCGGCCGGACCGGACGCGTGCAGCCGGGGCGGACATGCCTGTCAGCCTAATCGCGCGGAAGGGGTCTGATCTCCAGCTCGAGCGTGCGGACGGCCCGGAAGCCGAGGATGGTCTCGGCCCGGGTGAGGTCCACCGGGACGGCACGACCGGGAACGGCCCGCCGCCGCGGCACCGTCGGGGCGTACGCGTCCAGCAGCTCCTCGGTGCGGTAGGGCACCGCCGTCTCGGGCGCACTGACGAAGACGGTCTGCAGGCCCTGGAGCGGCCGGGTCAGGCTCAACTCGACAACCCGGGCGGCATCGCGCACGTCCAGGTAGGTCCAACCCTCCCGTACGCCGCGCTCCGGATCCTCGGTCAGCGCCTCGCTGTGCTCGACGAGCTCGTCTCGGCCGGCGGTGAACGGGAACCGGATGGCGACCACGTCGATCCCCCAGTGCCGGACCGCCATCTGGGCGGTCTGCTCATCGACCGTCTTGGACAGCGAGTAGGGGTCGTCGATGTCGGCGGGCAGCCGCTCGTCGAACGGGAAGTAGGCCGGCAGCACGGGGTGCGAGTTGTAGGGCAGACCCGAGGCGTTGATGCTGCTGGCGATCACGACCCGGTGCACGCCGTGCTCGGCTGCGGCCCACAACACGTTGAACGTGGAGGTGACGTTGTTGCCGAAGACCTCGGGCCAGGGGGCGCGGTCCGGGTTCGGGATCGCGGCCAGGTGGACCACGGCGTCGACGCCGGTCATGGCCGCGGCCACCGCCTCAGCACTGCGTACGTCCACCTCGGGGAGCGACGCACCGACGACCACGGCTCCGAGGTCACGGAGGTGGGCGGCGACCGCCGTTCCGATCTTTCCGTGCTCCCCGGTCACCAGGATGCGCGCTCCATCGAGCTTTGAGCCGAGCACTGGAGTCACCAGCTCATCCGCGGTCTGTCGGCATCCGTCACGACCGACCCGCCTTCAGCTTGGCCACCGTGGCCGCCACCCGTCGGGCTCGCGTCTCCGGTGCCTTGGCCCCTTCGATGGCCAGCACCAGCCGGAGCCGGTTGCTGTAGGACAGACCGGCGAAGAAGGACCTGGCCTCCGGCTCAGCGTCGAGGGCCGCCGTCAGGTCGTCGGGCACCGTGACGGTGCGCTCCTCGGTGTCGAGCTCGAGGGCGACCTCGACCACGTCCCCCGCGGCCACCCCGGCGTTCTTGCGCACCTCGGCACTGACACTGAGCAGGAAGCGGCCACCCATCGACGCCACGCTGCTGCGGTAGGTGTAGCCGTTGATCGTCGCGCGAACGGCCGGCCGGCGGCCTGATCCCAAGCCGTCCACCACCTCCTCAGGAACCTCGATACCGGTCGCGGTCTTGCCGCTGGCCTCGACCGTGCCGGTGAAGCTGAGGGGGGCGCCCATGCCGTTCTCCTTGTCCCTGTCGCCTGTTCGTTGGCCCGACCAGTCAGAAACCGGCCGGGTGGTGGGGCTCGTACGCGGCCTCGAGCCGGCGGCACTCCTCATCATTGAGGACCAGGTCGACCGCGGCGACGGCGTCGCTGATGTGGACGGCCTTGGTCGCCCCGACGATCGGCGCGGTGACGGCCGGCTGCTGGGCCACCCAGGCGAGCGCGATCTGCGCGCGCGGCACACCGCGCTCCTGCGCGACGGCCGCGACCGCATCGGCGATCGAACGGTCGCTCTCGCGGTAGAGGCTCTTGCCGAACTCGTCGGTCTCGCTGCGGGTCGTCTCGGCGTCCCAGTCCCGGGTGAGCTTGCCGCGGGCCAGCGGGCTCCACGGGATCACCCCGATGCCGCGGTCCAGGCACAGCGGCAGCATCTCCCGCTCCTCTTCGCGGTTGAGCAGGTTGTAGTGGTCCTGCATCGACACGAACGAGGTCCAGCCATTGATCTTCGAGGTGTAGAGCGCCTGGGAGAACTGCCAGGCCCACATCGACGACGCTCCGATGTAGCGAGCCTTGCCGGACCGGACCACGTCGTGCAGCGCCTCCAGGGTCTCCTCGATCGGCGTGTTGGGGTCCCAGCGGTGAATCTGGTAGAGGTCCACGTAGTCCATGCCCAGACGGGTCAGGCTGGCGTCGATCTGGGCCATGATCGCCTTGCGGGACAACCCCTGACCGTTTGGACCGTCGTGCATCTTGCCGTGCACCTTGGTGGCCACGACCAGCTCGTCTCGGCGGCCGAAGTCGGCCAGTGCCCGACCGACGATGATCTCGCTGGTGCCGGCGGAGTAGACGTTGGCCGTGTCGAAGAAGTTGATGCCAGCCTCGACGGCCTGCCGGATCAGCGGGCGGCTCTGCTCCTCGTCCAGGGTCCAGGTGTGGGTGCCGCTGGCCGAGTCGCCGAAGCTCATGCAGCCCAGCACGATCCTCGACACCTGAAGCCCGGTCGCACCCAGATTCACATAGTCCACCGGCACACTTTCGCACAGCGGCTATGGACCCGCGCGTACGGCTTGCGGCTTTCGCTATCCAGAAACTAAGGTCCGTATGGCGGAAACCCAACCCTTCACAAGGACGTGACATGGCATCACCGAGCCCCGGCTACTCGATCACCGTACGGGTTGAGGCACCCACCGATCCGGGCGCCATCGCCCGGTTGTCCAGCGTGGTGACCGACGCGGGCGGGGCGATCACCGCCCTCGACGTGGTGGAGTCCCAGCACAACCAACTGGTCGTCGACGTCAGCTGCAACGCCAGCGACGTGGCCCATTCGGAGTCGATCACCGACGCGATCGCCGGCCTGGACGGGTTCACCGTCCGCAAGGTGTCGGACCGGACGTTCCTGCTCCACCTCGGCGGCAAGATCGAGGTCAACCCGAAGGTGGCTCTCAAGCACCGCGACGACCTGTCCCGCGCCTACACCCCGGGTGTGGCCCGGGTCTGCCTGGCCATCGCGGAGAACCCGGCCGACGCCCGCCGGTTGACCATCAAGCGCAACACGGTCGCGGTGGTCACTGATGGTTCGGCGGTGCTGGGCCTGGGCAACATCGGACCGGCCGCCGCGTTGCCGGTGATGGAGGGCAAGGCTGCGCTGTTCAAGCGGTTCGCCGGCGTGGACGCCTGGCCGGTCTGCCTGGACACCCAGGACACCGACGAGATCGTGATGATCGTCAAGGCCATCGCCCCGGTCTACGGCGGGGTCAACCTGGAGGACATCTCGGCGCCCCGCTGCTTCGAGATCGAGGAACGGCTGCGGGCCGAGCTCGACATCCCCGTCTTCCACGACGACCAGCACGGGACCGCGATCGTCGTGCTCGCGGCGTTGATCAACGCCCTGCGGGTGGTGGACAAGGACATCGCCGACGTCCGGATCGTGGTCTCCGGGGTCGGCGCGGCCGGGTCCGCGATCATCCGGTTGCTGAAGCGCCAGGGCGCGACCACGATCATCGGCTGTGACAGCAAGGGTGCGGTGCACGACGCCCCCGAGGGCTCCTCGGACATGCGCCGCTGGCTGGTCGAGAACACCAACGCCGACAAGCGTTCGGGCAGCCTGAAGGACGTCCTGGCCGGCGCGGACGTGTTCGTCGGTGTCTCGGCCCCGAACATCCTCGACGGCGCCGACATCGCGACGATGGCCCCCGACGCCATCGTCTTCGGGCTGGCCAACCCGATCCCCGAGGTCGACCCGCTGGAGGCTCAGCAGCACGCGGCGGTGGTGGCCACCGGCCGCAGCGACTTCCCCAACCAGATCAACAACGTGCTGGCCTTCCCGGGTTTCTTCCGCGGCCTGCTCGACGGCAACCTGCGCGACATCACCGACGAGATGCTCTCCGCCGCCGCCAATGCCATCGCCAACCAGGTCGCTCCGGGCGAGCTCAACGCCAGCTACATCATCCCCAGCGTCTTCGACCCCTCCGTCGCCCCCGCCGTCGCCGAAGCCGTCCGCGAGATCGGCGAGCGCACCCCGCGTTCCGGCACCTGAGCTCAGCCCGCGTTGAGGAAGTCGAGCAGGGCGGCGGAGACGGCGGCGGGGTTCTCTTCGGCCATGTGGTGTCCGGAGTCGATCGGGTGGCCGCGCAGGTCGTCGGCCCAGCGGGCCCAGATGGCGAGCGGGTCGCCGTACAGCAGCTCGAGGTCATCGCGGGACGACCATAGGAGCAGGGTCGGGCAGCTGATCCGCCGACCGGCCGTGCGGTCCTCCCCGTCGGCCTGCTTGTCCACGGTCAGCCCGGCCCGGTAGTCCTCGAGCATGGCTCGTACGGTGGCCGGGTCCTGGATCGCCGCCACCATCTCCGCGTAGTTCTCCGCCCCCATCAGCTGGCGGTCCGGGCGGTACCAGGCCAGCGGGTCGGCGTTGATCACCCGCTCCGGAGTGTCCGGCTGGGCGAAGAAGAACCAGTGGAACCAGAGCCGGGCGAATCGGTCGTCACAGCGCTCGAGGGCCTCGATGATCGGCACGCCGTCCATCACCGCCAACTGGGTCACCCGGTCGGGGTGGTCCAGGGCCAGCCGGGAGGCGACATAGCAGCCTCGATCGTGACCGACGGCGGCGAACTGACGGTGTCCGAGCGTCGCCATGAGGCCCGCGAGGTCGGCCGCGACCGCCCGTTTGGACTGCTGGCTGTGATCCTCCAGCACCGCCGGCTTGCTCGAGCCGCCGTAGCCCCGCATGTCCGGACACACCACCCGGTGCCCCGCTGCCACCAGCTGCGGAGCGACCCGGTGCCAGGTGGCCGAGGTCCGGGGATGGCCATGCACCAGCAGCACCGGCGGGCCTTCTCCAGCGTGCCGAACCCGCAGCCGTACGCCGTTGACCTCGACGATCTCCTCGACGAATCCCTCGAACACGACTCGACGCTAGACCACCCACTGGTCTGGTCCTGTAACCGTGGCGAAACCCGCCGGCTCAGGATTCGGGACGGCGGTCGCGTGAGGCGGGCCACACTCCGTCGGCTCCACCGGCGGCGGTCGCGCTGCGATGTCCCTTGGTGTGGCCAGGCTCACAACGGCCTAGGGTAAGACCAGTCGGGCTGGTGGACTAGGTTTCAGGCCACCCCAGCAAGTGGTCTTTTCTACGGCCAGCGCAGGCCGTCCTAAGGAGATGCGTCAATGAGCGAAAACGTCGTGTGGTTTGCCGAGATCGGCTTGAACGATCTGGAGAAGGTCGGCGGGAAGAACTCCTCGCTCGGCGAGATGGTCAGTCACCTCGGTTCGGCCGGGGTCCGGGTGCCCGACGGTTTTGCCACGACGGCGGAGGCCTACCGCCGCTTCATCGGCGAGACCGGGCTCGCCGAGATGATCTCCGCGGAGCTGGCCGGGCTCGACACCGATGACGTGCAGCGGCTGGCCGTGGTCGGTCAGCAGATCCGGACCGCCGTGGTCGAGCGAGCCTTCCCCCCGGACCTGGAGGCCGACATCCGCGCCGCCTACGGCACGCTGGTCGGTGACGCCGGTGACGAGCTCTCGTTCGCCGTACGCTCCAGCGCCACCGCCGAGGACCTGCCCGACGCGTCGTTCGCGGGCCAGCAGGAGACCTTCCTCAACGTACGCGGCATCGACGCGATCCTCATTGCGATCAAGGAGGTCTTCGCCTCGCTCTACAACGACCGGGCCATCGCCTACCGGGTGCACCACTCCTTCGAGCACGAGACCGTCGCCCTGTCGGCCGGGGTGCAGCGGATGGTCCGTTCCGACGTGGGCGCCTCCGGGGTCATGTTCACCATGGACACCGAGTCCGGCTTCACCGACGCGGTGTTCATCACCTCCTCGTACGGGCTGGGCGAGGCGGTCGTCCAGGGTGCGGTCAACCCGGACGAGTTCTACGTCTACAAGCCGGCTCTGCGCGCCGGCCGGCCGGCGATCTTGAAGCGGGGCATCGGGGCCAAGGCGATCAAGATGACCTACACCGATGACGCGACGGTCGGCAAGACCACGGCGTTCGTCGACGTCGACGAGGCGGATCGGCGGGTGCTCAGCCTGCGCGATGCCGAGGTGGAGGAGCTGGCTCGCTACGCGGTCGCGATCGAAGACCACTACGGCCGGCCGATGGACATCGAGTGGGGTCGCGACGGCGTCGACGGCCAGATCTACATCCTGCAGGCCCGGCCCGAGACCGTGAAGTCGCGCCAGGCAGCCGGCAGCGTGCAACGGTTCCGGCTCCACGAGCAGGGCCCGTTGCTGATCGAGGGACGAGCGATCGGGCAGAAGATCGGCTCCGGTGCGGTACGGGTGCTGCGGTCGCTGGAGGCCATGCACGAGTTCGTGCCCGGCGAGGTGCTGGTCGCCGACATGACTGATCCCGACTGGGAGCCGATCATGAAGCGGGCCTCGGCCATCGTCACCAACCGCGGTGGTCGCACCTGCCACGCGGCGATCATCGCCCGCGAGCTCGGCATTCCCGCAGTGGTCGGCACCGGGCAGGCCACCCGCGAGCTCGACGACGGCCAGCAGGTGACCGTCTCGTGCGCGGAGGGCGACACCGGCTACGTCTACTCCGGTCTGCTCGACTTCGACGTCGAGGAGACCGAGACCCAGACCATGCCCGAGCTGGACGTCAAGATCATGATGAACGTCGGCACCCCCGACCAGGCGTTCGCGTTCTCCCGGTTGCCCAACGCCGGGGTCGGTCTGGCCCGGCTCGAGTTCATCATCAACCGGCAGATCGGCATCCACCCCAAGGCGCTGCTCGACCTCGACCAGCTGACCGGCCCGGTTCATGATCAGATCACCGACCTCATCTCGGCCTACCCCAGCCCTCGCGACTACTTCGTGCAGCGCGTGGCGGAAGGGGTCGCCACCATCGCCGCCGCGTTCGCGCCGGAGCCGGTGATCGTACGGATGTCGGACTTCAAGTCCAACGAGTACGCCAACCTCGTGGGCGGCGAGCTCTACGAACCGCACGAGGAGAACCCGATGATCGGCTATCGGGGAGCGTCCCGCTATCTCTCTGCGGACTTCGCCGAGTGCTTCGCGATGGAGTGCGAGGCGCTGACCTACGTCCGCGACACCATGGGCCTGACCAACGTCAAGATCATGATCCCCTTCGTCCGCACCGTCACCGAGGCCGAAGGAGTGATCGACCTGCTCGGCGTCAACGGGCTGAAGCGGGGCGAGAACGGCCTGCAGGTGATCATGATGTGCGAGCTGCCGTCCAACGCCGTGATCGCCGATGCCTTCCTTGATCATTTCGACGGGTTCTCCATCGGCTCGAACGACATGACCCAGCTGACCCTCGGACTGGACCGTGACTCGAGCCTGGTTGCGCACACCTTCGACGAGCGCGACCCGGCGGTGAAGTTCATGCTGAGCGCAGCCATCAAGGCTTGCAAGGCGCGCGGCAAGTACGTCGGCATCTGCGGCCAGGGCCCCAGCGACCACCCGGATCTGGCCGAGTGGCTGCTGGACCAAGGCATCGAATCCATGTCCCTCAACCCCGACACCGTCGTCGAGACCTGGCTCCGGCTGGCCAAGCGAGAGACGGCATCCGCTCGCTGAAAGCCGCAGAGTGTCGGAAGGTTGCACGGATTCACCCCGGAATGAGGTGATCTTCCGACACTCTTCGAGTGGCAGACCACCGGGCAGCCCGCAGTCCAGTTGGCCGTACGGGTAGGACTGGGGTATGGATTATCGAACTCTGGGGCGCAGCGGATGCGCCGTTTCCACTCTCTGCCTGGGCACGATGACCTTCGGGAACGAGACCGACGAAGCCGGCTCGCACGCCCAGCTCGACCGGTTCGTGGAGGCCGGCGGCACCTTGGTCGACACCGCTGACGTCTATTCGGCCGGGGTGTCGGAGGAGATCATCGGACGCTGGTTCGCCGCTCGACCGGCCGAGGTCACCGAGCCCGTGGTGCTGGCCACCAAGGGCCGGTTCCCGATGGCCACCGACCCCAACGGGGCCGGGCTGTCGGCCCGCCACCTGACTCGGGCCCTGGACGCATCGTTGACCCGGCTCGGGCTTGACTCCGTCGACCTTTACCAAGTGCACGCCTACGACCCGTGGACCCCGCTGGAGGAGACCCTGCGCACTCTGGACGGCTTCATCCGGGCCGGCAAGATCGGCTACTACGGGCTGTCCAACTTCACCGGGTGGCAGCTGACCAAAGCGGTCCACCTGGCCAAGGCGATGAATGTCGCGCCGCCGGTGACGCTGCAGCCGCAGTACAGCCTGATCGTGCGGGAGATCGAATGGGAGATCGTCCCCGCCGCTCTCGATGCCGGTCTGGGCCTGCTGCCCTGGAGTCCCTTGGGCGGTGGCTGGTTGTCCGGGAAGTACCGCCGCGACGAGCGACCCACCGGCGACACCCGCCTCGGCGACAACCCCGAACGCGGCATGGAAGCGTGGGACCGGCGCGGCACGGACCGCACCTGGAACGTGATCGAAGCCGTGCAGCAGATCGCCGAGGACCGCGGCGTCTCGATGGCCGAGGTCGCGTTGTCCTGGGTGACCAACCGGCCGGCCGTCACCTCGACCATCCTCGGAGCCCGTACGTTGGAGCAGCTCGAGACCAACCTCAAGTCGGTCGACGTACGGCTCACGGCGGAGGAGACGGCGGCACTGGACGCAACCAGCGACCTGGGTGCCTCGGACTACCCGTACGGCGAGATGGGCCTCGACCAGCGGAGCCGCACCTTCTGAGCCTGGCGATCGTCTCAACCCGGGTCGGGCCGGAGCCGGAGGGCCAGCGCGCCACCCGCTCCGGCCAGGCACGGCCCACTCGCCGCCACCAGCAGCTGCAGGCCGACCGGCAGCCCGGCCAGGGCGCCGGCCAGGGCAGCCCCGGTGGCGGCTGTCGTGGTCTTGAGCCCAGCTCCGATGGTGAAGACCTGGGCCTTCAGCTGCTCGGGCGAGCGGTCCTGCCGGACGGTGAAGAGGGCCCCGGTCAACGGGCCCAGGAACAGCCCCGACGACCCGAACAGCAGCACCAGCACGGGGAACGACGTGGTGGTCGAGGCCACGGCCAGTGGCAGACCGACCCCGATCAGCGCGGCCGTGATGACCGCCGGCGAGCGGTGCACCGACGCCGGACGCCAGGTCCAGGCCAGCGAACCGGCCAGCCCGCCGACCGCCACCGCGGTCAGCAGCCAGCCGCTGAGCGCCGGGTCGCCCTCGCGCGCCGCCAGGATCGCGGCCACCACCGGCAGGCCGGCCGGCCCCAGCTGACCGAGGCTGCTGGCCACCGTCACCGTGCCCAGCACGCGGTCCCGGGCCAGGGCGGAGAACCCGGCCCACAGTGAGGTCCGGGACGTCGCCGCCCGGTTCGCGCCCTGGTCGATCCGGAGGGTGAGCAGGACCACCCCGCCAACGACCGCCGAGCCGGCCAGCACCATCGCCGCCCACCCCGGACCGGCCAACCCGGCCACCACCGCCCCCAGTGCCGGCCCGACGATCCCGGAGACGTTGTAGGTCATCGAGTCGAGCCCGTACGACCGGGGCAGCCGGTCCGCCTCGACCAGTCCCGCCAGCTGGCTCGACAGCCCGCCGGTGAGCGCTGGACCGCAGCAGCCTCCGATCAGCAGCACCATGATCACCACGGGCAGCGGTGCCCGGCCGAGCAGGGCGGCGCAGGCCACCAGGGCAGCCCCGAAACCCAGGGCGGCCGCGGCCAGCACGCGGTGCGGGTGCCGTACGCGGTCGGTCAGCAGACCGACGCCGGGAGCGGCCAGCACGTGCGGGACCAGCAGAACAGCGATCAGCAGCCCGCCGACGGCCGCGCTGTCCTCGCGTCGCAGGGCCAGCAGCACCAGGGCGACCCGCGCCCCTTCGTCGGCCAGACGGACCAGCAACGCGGCCAGCACGTAGCGACTCAACCCTGCCATGGTGTCCTCCTTGGATTCGCCTCATCACCTGTTCAACCAGTGACGACACTACCGCACCGGGGTCCCGAACCTCCGCCGCACTGAGCTCGGCCCGGGCACGGCGAAGCGGGAAGGCGCATCACCTGTCAAACTGGTGACATGAGGTTTGAGTTCATTGCCGAGCAGCCAGTTCTGGACTTCGTGGCCACTCTGGCCGAGCGCGGGAGCACCGACGACGAAAGGCTGCGAACGCCGGCTGATCTCGAGCAGTGGCTGGCTGAGGCCCGTCTGGTCGACCAGCCGATCAAGATCAGCGCGGATGAGCTGGCTGCGGCGAGGCAGGGTCGGGAGGCGATGTTCGCGTTGATCGCTGCGTTGATCGACGGCAGCTCGCCGCGGCCCCGGGACCGCCAGCTGGTCAATCGGCTGGCCGCGCACCCCCCGCCCGTACGCCGACTCACCCCCGCCGGGCAGCTGACCGCCAGCGGCGACCTCGACTCGGTCCTCGCGCTGTTGGCCGATCAGTGCCTGGCGTTGTTCGCCAGCCCCGACCTGGATCGGTTGCGGCTGTGTGCTGCCCCGCGCTGCACCCGCCCCTACGTGGACCGGTCCCGGGCCGGGCAGCGGCGGTGGTGCGACATGAAGAGCTGCGGCGACAAGATGAAGGCCGCGGCCTACCGCGAGCGGATCCGGCACAGCTGAGGCCGGCCATGTTCGTTGGGGAATCTCTGCCCCGACCTCGGGGGACGCCCTTCCCCGTTGCGCGGTCGGACCGACGTAAGGTCGAGACCGTGGTCGCTCGAACCGTAGCTGTGGTCGGTCAGATCTATCGCGAGCGGCTGGCCAACTCGTACTGGGCCCGGGTCAAGGGCGATCTGTTCAGCCGCCTCGTCCGCCCGGGGGACCGCACCGACCCGTACGCGATCTACGAGCAGATGCGGGCTCAGGGACCGATGCTCTCGACCCGGCTGGGCAACTACACGACGACCAGCTACCGGATCTGCTCCGAGGTGCTCCGGAGCCGGACCTTCGGGGCCAGTCCCAACGACGGCAGCGTGGACGTGGCGCACAACGAGGCCCTCGACCTGTCGCTGCTGCAGCTGAACCCTCCGGACCACACCCGGATCCGTCGGCTGGCCGGGCCGGCCTTCACGCCCCGCCGGATGGCCGGCTACTCCACGCTGGTCGACCAGGCGATCGACCGGCTGCTCGACCGGGCCGAGCAGGCAGGTGAGTTCGACCTGATGGACGCTTTCGCCTCACCGCTGCCGATCGCGGTGATGACCAACCTGCTCGGACTTCCCGACGACCCCGAGAAGTTCCGGCGGCTCGGTTCCACCATCGCCCGCGCCCTGGACGGCATCTGGTCGCTGGGCCAGGCTCGGCATCTGGCCGCCGCGGACGCCGAGCTCCGGGCCACCTTCACCGAGCTGCTGGCCCGCCGCGCGCATCAACCGGGCGACGACCTGGTCTCGGCCCTGGTCGCCGAGCAGGGCAAGGCGATCACCGCGGCGGAGCTGGCTCCGCTGGTCCGGCTGCTGCTGCTGGCCGGGTTCGAAACCACCGTGAACGCCATCGGCAACGGGATGCGCTGGCTGCTGCAGGACCGGGCCCAGTGGCAGCGGCTGGTCGAGGATCCCGACCGCGCCTCGGCGGCCGCCGAGGAGGTGCTCCGGTTCGACCCACCGGTCCAGCAGACCGCCCGGGTGGCCCATGCCGCGGTCGAGCTGGGTGGAGTGCCGGTGCGCAAGAACCAGTGGGTCATCACGCTGCTGGCCGCGGCCAACCGCGACCCCGAGATCTTTCCCGACCCGAACCGCTTCGACATCGCCCGACCGGATCCGGCGGACCACCTCGCGTTCTCCGGCGGCATCCACTACTGCCTGGGCTCCCCGCTCGCCCGGATGGAGCTGGCCCAGGCGCTCCGGGCCCTGGCCACCCGGTTCCCGGAGCTGCGGCGTACGGGGCCGGTGGTGATGCGGCCAGGCACCACCCTGCGCGGACCGCTGCGCTTTCCGGTTGCGGTCCGCTGAGGGGGTCCGCAGTGCAGAACGGTCCGGCCGGCCTTCAGGCGTAGACGACGAGCGCGCCCAGGATCTGCCACAGCTCTCGCCCGTACGCCGGATAGCTGGTCGAGGGGGTGGTCGCCGTCGCCGTGTAGCCCCGGCCGTTCTCCGCGTAGTAGCACTGGAGCTGGGTCACCATCACCCCGTCGGGCGGGGACCACTCGAAGTGTCGAAGGAACCCGGGGTAGCGACCGAAGACGATGAACGGACCGAACCCGAACTCCCGATAGCCCGGGAACTCCTGACGCAGCAGGTTGCCCTGGGTGTGGGCGTACTCGGTCGCCCCGATGCGAGCGTCCAGCGGCTCCGAGGAAACGATGACGTTCGCCTGGCCCGAGGGAGCGAGCAGGGTCATGCTCTCCTTGACGAACCAGCCCGCAGGAGGTGTCGCCGACAGACGCGAGGTGTAAGTGGTCACGCATCTTCGATGGCCGGTCCCCCGGAAATGTTCCGAGGGACCGGCCGACGAGCCGATCGCGGCTCAGCGCAGGTCGGCGTCCATCACCAAGGCACCGGAGTCGTCGGTGATCATGACCTGGGTGGCCGCATCGACCGGCAGGGCCGCGTTCACGCTGCAGCGCAGCGGAGCCGGACCCGTTCCCAAGAAGCTGCCGGCCCCGACCCGTGTCCCGTCGTCACGGAGGAAGGTGACCGTGTAGCTGCCGCCATCGGTGAGGCCGGTGGCCTCGAGCTTCAGCTCGGTCCCCCAGGTGTGCCGGACGAGGCCAGCAGCGGCCTGGATGCCTGGAGCGTCGAGGTTGAGGGCGACAGCGATCACCGGCGGGTCAGCGCGCGGACCGGCCCACCAGGTGCCGGCCCCGAAGGCCACGGCCACCGAGGCGGCCACCAGCAGGGCTCCGGCCAGCCGCCGGACGCGGGTCCGCCGTCGGGACAACCGATGACGGGCGTGCACGTGCTGCATGACCCGATCGCCCAGGGCGGCCGGCGGCTCCGCGACGTCGAGCTGGGTGGGGTCGAGGTCGCGGAGCGCACTGGCCACCGGCTGCAGATCAGCCACCTCGGTCCGACAGGAGGCGCAGCCGGCCAGGTGAGCGCGTACGCGGGCGTCATCGGTCTCGTCCAGCTGGCCCAGCACGAACGCCCCCAACGACTCCCGGAGCGCGCGGTGGTTCTCCTCGTTCACAGTGACACCCCCATCTCCTCCATCGTGACCCGCAGGGCCTTCAAGGCGTAGAACATCCGACTGCGCAAGGTGCCGGCCGGCACCCCGCAGTCGACCGACAGCTCCTCATAGCTGCGTCCCCGCAGCTGAGTCTCCACGATCACCTGGCGGTGCTCGGGACTCAGCCGGTCGAGCGCGTCGACCACGACGGCCTGGGCCAGCACGCTGTCGGTCCGGTCGGCCACCGGTGGTAACCGGGCGACCAGGGCGGCCTCCTCCACGGCCACGTGCGCGAACGAAGCCGTGCTCCGCCGGCGATGGAGGTCGATCGTCACGTTCCGGGCGATGGCGAAGAGCCAGACCCGCAGGCTGGCCACGGTCGGGTCATAGCTGGCGGCTGCCTGCCAGGCCCGCAGGAAAGTCTCCTGCACCGCGTCCTGGGCCAGTCCGGTGTCGCCCAGCCCGCGCAGGGCGAACCGGTAGAGCTCCGAACCGTGGGCCGCGTACGCCGCGCGCAACCCGCTTTCGCCGGAGAGGTCTCCGCCACGGGGCACGCCGCCTCCTCGAGTCTGCTGGCCTGTGCGTACGCAGGTCGGCCGGCCGCTGTTCACGCGGGATTCGGAGCGGCGCGTCCACAGGACAGGAGATCGCCGGCCGAGATGTTCAACACGAGGCCAGGCGGCTGCGTAGACATCGGTGCCGCCACTCGGCGGCGCCAGAGCCCGGGTCGGGCGAGTGAAGGGAACTGATTCATGAGGATTCGTCGATTGGCCGTTGCGGCCGCCGTGGTGGGTGCCGGCGCGCTGACCGTCCCGGTGGCGGCGATGGCCACCAACTCCGGCGCAGGCCCGGACGCTGTGGGTCTGTCCAGCGCAGGCACCAAGCTGGTCCGCTTCGACACCGACCGGCCGGACCGGGCCAAGCGGATCGGCGTGGTCCACAACCTGAATGGAGACTCCGCCCTGGTCGGGATCGACCGGCGGGTGCAGAACGGCAAGCTCTACGGGGTCGGCAACCAGGGCGGCGTCTACACCCTGTCGGCCCGATCGGCCAAGGCGACCAAGGTCGGGCAGCTGAGCACCGGACTGACCGGCACCTCGTTCGGGGTCGACTTCAACCCGGTGGCCAACGCGCTGCGCATCGTCAGCAACACCGGCCAGAACCTCCGCCAGCCGTTCGGTGCGGGCGACGCCCCGAGTGGCGCGACCGTCGTCGACGGCTCGCTCAACTACCTGGCCGTGCCCGCGACCGGCGTCGTCGGTGCCGCGTACACGAACAACGACCTGAGTCCGGACACGGCGACCACCTTGTTCGACCTCGACACCACCTTGGACCAGATCGCGATCCAGTCACCGGCCAACTCCGGGTCGCTGGCCGCCACCGGCAAGCTCGGGGTCGACGTCGCCGGGGACGCCGGCTTCGACATCTATGCCAAGGTCAAGAAGGGCACGTCAGTCAGCGCCGCCGGCTTCGCTGCCTTCAGCGTCAACGGGAAGCACGGCCTCTACTCGGTCAACCTGATCACCGGCGATCTCGGCTACCTGGGCTGGCTGCCCTACTCGGTCGAGGACCTGGCGGTCGATCTCTGAGCACCGACGAAGCCGATGAACTGTGGGGCGGCGCGCTCAGTCGGTCGATCCGGCGATGTTCACCATCCAGTTGATGCCGAACTTGTCCACGCACATGCCGAACTCGTCGCCCCACATCTGCTTCTCGAGCGGCACGGTCACCGTGCCGCCCTCGGACAGGCCGCTGAAGTAGCCCCGCAGCTCGTCGGTGTCGCCGCTCAGGCTGACGCTGATGTTGTCGCCGACATTCAGCGGCATCTCCGGCGGGGTGTCCGCGGCCATCAGGGTCAGCCCGTCGGAGGTGGTGAGGCTGCCGTGCATCAGCTGATCGGCGGTCGGCGAGTCAGCCTGCCCGAACTCCCCGAACGTGCTGGTCGTGACCTCGCCGCCGAAGATGCCGTGGTAGAACTCCAGCGCCTCTCGCGCATTGCCACGGAAGCTGAGGTAGGGGTTGAGCGTGGTTGCCACAATGCCGTCCTTTTTCGCGATGGTGATCAGATATCCGCAGACTAACTCCGACCACTGACACTCGGCAGGCCATCGAACCAACTCAGTTCAGGCACCAGACCGCTGGCGTAGGCGACGACCAGCCGCCCGGGCACGTTCCCGCGCACCGACCGAACGACTCACCGCAGTGTCAGCGACGGCATCCTCAGCTCGGCCCCGGCGGGTAGGCCGAGGGCCGCGGTCAGCTCGGTCAGGCTCGGCAGGGTGGCGGTGACCATGGCTCGCGGATCCTCACTGTTCTTGGCCCGGCCGAGCCGAGCCAACGGGGGCACGTGCAACGCCCGCAACACCGGGGCGTCCTTGCTCAAGCCCGCCCGCTGCCGAGCGATCCGGACTGCGTCCCGCAGTCCGCCGAGCTCGTCGACCAGCCCGACCTCGAGCGCGTCCCGGCCGGTCCAGACCCGGCCACGCGCAACTGCCTCGACCTCCTCGACGGTGCGCCGGCGTCCGGCGGCGACCTTGCTCACGAAGTCGGCGTAGATCGCATCGATCGTGGCCGCCAGCCGCGCCCGCTCCGGCTCGCTGAACCCGCGCCGGGCCGAGAACATCAAGGAGCGGTCGCCCTGCTCGACGGTTCCGGTGGTCAGGCCGACCCGCGCGAGCAGGTCGGCGACCACGAACTTGCCTCCGAACACACCGATCGACCCGGTCAGGGTGGTCGGCAGAGCCACGATCACGTCCGCGGGGCAGGCGATGTAGTAGCCACCGGAGGCCGCCGCGTCGCCCATCGAGACGACCACCGGCTTACCCGCCTCGCGCACCCGGCAGACCTCGCGCCAGATCGTGTCCGACGCGACGGCCGACCCGCCGGGCGAGTCGACGTGGACCACGACCGCGCGGACGTGCTCGTCGTCGGTCGCGGCACGCAGCTCGGCGCAGACCGAGTCGCTGCCCAGCTGACGACCCATCGGCCCCCGCCGTGTCCGGCCGGACCCGATGCCGCCTCTCGCCTCGACCAGGGCGACATGGTCGCGGCGTCGCTCCGGTCGGAGCGATCGCAGGCTGGGCCGGGTCCGCGGCCGCCACTGGTCGGCGAACAGCAGCTCGACCTCGTCCCCGACCCGGGACCGTACGGCCGCGTAGACCTGGTCGCGATAGCCGAGCTGGTCGACCAGGTGGGCCGCGCGGGCTTCCGGCGCCGTCCGCGGACCGGTGTCGACCAGCTCGCGTACGCGCTCCTCGCTCAGGCCCCGGCCGGCCGCGATCGCCTGGACCCCCTCGGTGAAGATCGACTCGGCCAGCCGCTCGAGCGACTTCCGGTGCGCCGGGGTGAACTCGGTGCGGGTCACCCGGTCGGCCGCGTTCTTGTACTCGTAGCGCTGCTCCAGCTGCGGCTCGATCCCCAGCCGGTCCAGCGCCCCGCGCAGGAAGGTGGTCTGGATCCCGACGCCGAGCAGCCCGACTCCCCCGCCGGGTTGCAGCCAGATCTCCCCGAACGCCGTGGCCAGCACGTACGCCGCCATGCCGCCGGACTCCTCGCCGAAGCTCTCGCCCCAAGCAACGGTGGGCTTGCCGCTAGCGGCGAACTCGCGTACGCCGAGACGCAGCTCCTGCATGCCGGCCCACGGCAGCGCGCCGCCGACCTTGGCCACCAGCCCGACGACCCGGTCGTCCTCGGCGGCCTCGTGCAGCGCCTTGAGCGTGGGCCGCAGCAGCCGGCGGCCCCGAGCCCGCAGCCGACCGAGCGGGTCATCCGCGTCCGGGGCAGCCGGCAGCTCGGTCAGGTCGAGCTCGAGCAGCAGAGGTGGTCGGTGGCCCGGTAGCGCTGGCATGCCGTCCACGGTAACCAGCGACCGAAGTCAAGGGGTGGGCCTCCGGATAGTCGGGTGCATCAGCCAACGCATCTGGATCCGACTGGATCTACGACTCGTGGCCGGCCAGGGTCGCCATGGCGCCGCAGCCGCAGAGCCGCTGTGACAGCCTGTCGTCATGACTTCTCTGCAGGTCGGTTACGCGGCCATGTTGGAACAGTTCCACCCCAGCGAGGCGGTCGCACTGAGCGCGTACGCCGAGAGCCACGGCTTCCGCGGGGTGATGGCCGCGGACCACTTCCAGCCCTGGGTCCCCCAGCAAGGTCAGGCCGCCTTCGTCTGGAACGTGCTGACCGCGCTGGGCGAGCGGACCAGCGGCGACATCGGACCCGGCGTGACCGCACCGACCTTCCGCTGGCACCCCGCCATGATCGCCCAGGCCTCCGCCACCCTGGCCGCCATGTACCCGGGTCGGCACTGGCTCGGCCTCGGCTCCGGCGAGGCCCTCAACGAGCACATCGTGGCCGGCTACTGGCCCGAGGCGCCCGAACGGATCAACATGATGTTCGAGGCCATCGACATCATCACCAAGCTGTTCACCGCCTCCCTGGCCGGCAAGGACACCAAGCACGCCGGCCAGTTCTACAAGCTGGAGTCGACCCGGCTGTGGACCATGCCCGAACAACCGCCGGAGATCCTGGTCGCCACTGCCGGTCCGGTCACCGCCAAACGCGCCGGCAAGCACGTCGACGGCCTGATCACCGTCGGAGCGCCGCTGGACAAGATCGAGATGCTCTTCGGCAAGTTCGCCGCCGGCGCCCGCGAAGCCGGCAAGGACCCCGACACCATGCCCAAGGTCTTGCAGCTTCACCTCTCCTGGGCCGACACCGATCAGGCGGCCCTGACCAACGCCATGGTGGAGTGGCCCAACGGCGGCATGAAGTTTCCCAAGGGCGACATCCGCTCACCCTTCGAGTTCGAGCAGATGGCCAAGCTCGTACGCCCGGAGGATTTCGAAGGCCGGATGGTGATCGACTCCGATCCCGACGTTCACCGCGCCCACATCCAGCGCTTCGTCGACCTCGGCTTCGACCGGATCTACCTCCACAACGTCGGCCGCAACCAACGCGAGTGGATCGAGGTCTTCGGCCGCGACGTCCTCCCCAAGCTCACCCGCTGACCCATCGAGGGCGAACGGCGGTTTCTCAGCGGTAGTCGACCAGGACGGTCTCGGCGAACTCCTGGACCCGGTCCGCGCCCTCTCCCGGCCAGCCGCAGACCAGGTAGCCGAAGCCCGCCAGAGTGCTGCTCTCGATCGCGGCCCGGACCTGGTCCCACGGTTCGGATAGCGACAGGGAACCGGCGCGACCGATCTCCCCGGGGTCCCGGCCGGCCTCCGCCGCGAGAGCGTCGACCCGGGCGGACAGCTCGGCGTACCGTTCACCACCGCCGGTGTGCCACATGTCGGCGTACCGGGCGACCAGCGGCAAGGTGCGCTTGGGCCCGCTGCCACCGATCCACAGCGGCGGCCGAGGGGACTGGACCGGCCGCGGACGCATCTGCGCCTCCTGCAGCGAGACCCGGCGCCCCGCGTAGGAGACCCGCTCGCCGGTGAACAGTCGCTGCACGATCTCCAGAGTGTCCTCGAGCAGGTCGAAGCGCTCGCCCGTACGGGGGAACGGGATGCCGAGCTGGTCGTGCTCCGGCTGGGCCCAGGCCGCCCCCAGAGCCAGGTCGAGACGACCGTGGCTGGCGTGGTCGACGGTCAGGGCCTGGGCCGCGAAGACCGACGGGTGCCGGTAGGTCACGCCGGTGACCAACAGCCCCAGCCGGACGGTCGAGGTGACCCCGGCCAGTGCGGCCAGGGTGGTCATGCCCTCGAAGCACTCGCCGGGACCTTCGCCGTACATCGGCTGGAAGTGGTCGAACCCCCAGGCGCCCTCGAAACCGAGCCGCTCGGCGAGCTGGGCGCGGGCGACCACCTCGTCGAATCCGATGCGCTGCTGCGCGATGTCGAGACCGAATCTCATCTGGAGCTCCTTTGCTTGTCGACCATTCTCCGATGAGGCCGGACCCTGCTGCAGAGAGGTCACCGGCGGGCGCCGGCCGGAGCCGTCGAACCGCGCAGCACCAAGGTGGGGTCGACCAGCGTCGTACGGGTGGGCCGGGCCGGATCCTCGATCCGGCTGAGCAGTGCCCGCGCAGCCTCGGTCCCCACTCGGTGGTTCTGGCCATCGATGGTGGTGAACTGCAGTAGCTGCGAGGAGGCCAGCGGTGAGTTGTCGTAGCCGATCACGGAGACGTCCTGCGGGATCCGCAGCCCGCGCTGAGCCAGGGCGGCTGCGGCTCCGAAGGCCATGGTGTCGTTGGCGGCGAAGATCGCGGAGGTCTCCGGATGCCGGTCGAGCAGCAGCTCGGCCGCGCGGTAGCCGTCCAGCTCAGCGGTGCCGTCGGCCCGCGCGACCGACGGAGTCGCCCCGGCCGCCCGAACCGCCTCCAGATAGCCCTCTGTCCGCAGCCGGGCCGAGCCCCCGGCCCCCGTGAGGTGACCGATCTGAGCGTGACCGAGCTCGACCAGGTGCTGTACCGCCAGCCGACCACCCAGCCGGTCGTCGTTGGCGACCACGTCGGCTCCCGGGACCACGACGTCCCGCGCCCCGGCCACGACGACAGGGATGCCGATGTCGACGGTCATGGCCTGGGTCGGCTCCATCGCGATCACGATCCCGTCGACCCGCAGCGAGAGGAACCCGTCCAACGGGTTCGGGTCGAGGTGGGCGTTGACCGAGAAGTTCTCCACCGCCACCCGGTAGTGCGACGGCGCCAGGTCCTGCTGGATCCCGTCCAGGAAGTCGACGAACCACAGGTTGCGGTAGTCGTCGAGCAGCATGCCGATGGTGCGGGTCCGGTGGCCGGCCAGCACGGCGGCCGCCTGGCTCGGCCGGTACTGCAGTCGTTCGATGGCCGCCTGGACGGCCGCTCGCCGCGCGGGCGACACCCGTGGCGAGCCCTGCAGGACCAACGAGACGAGCGACTTGGACACCCCGGCCGCCTCAGCCACGTCATAGATCGTCGGTCGGCGGGCCTCGCGGTCACTCACCTGCGGCGTTCCCACCTGGAGGTCATGGGTGCTCCTTCAGCCGGACCCGAAGGAGTTCCGACGCATCGTTTGACAGGACATATTAGGACGCTCTAGATTCTGTGGAGCGCTCCAATACTATCGGCTCTCGGCCGGGATGCCCAACATCGTCCGGCTCGTCCTCAAAGGAGAAACACCCATGCCCGACTCCCTCGGCGTCGCGGTGATCGGTGCGGGAATGGCCGGCAAGGCCCACGCCGCCGCCTACCGCTCGGCCTCGACCGTGTTCAGCTCGGTGCTGCCGCCCATCCGGCTCGTCTCGATCGGCGACGTCAACCCCGACTTCGGCGGCGCCGCCGCTCGGCGGTTCGGCTACCAGCGGACCGACGCCAGCTGGCAGGCGATCGCCGAGGCCGACGACATCGACGTGGTGAGCGTGGTCATCGCCAACTCGCTGCACCGGGAGGTGGTCGAAGGGCTGCTGGCCGCCGGCAAGCACGTGCTCTGCGAGAAGCCACTGAGCGACACCCTCGACGACGCCCGGGCGATGGCCAAGGCTGAGGCGGAGGCATCCTCGATCGCCCGGATCGGCTTCACCTTCCGCCGGACGCCGGGCGTCGCCTACATCCGTCAGCTGATCAAGGACGGCACCCTCGGCGACGTGCTGCACTTCAGCGGTCGCTACTGGACCGACTACGGCTGCAGCCCGCAGGCCCCGATGAGCTGGCGCTACCTCGGCGGTGCCGGATCGGGCGCCCTGGCCGACGTGGGCAGCCACCTGACCTACGTGGCCGAGTTCCTGGCCGGCGACATCACCTCGGTCAGCGGCGGCCGGCTGAGCACCGCGATCGCCGAGCGTCCGAAGCCCCTCGGCGCCGTGATGGGCCACGACCACGTCGAGGTCAGCGACGAGTACGTGGCGGTCGAGAACGACGACTACGCCGCGTTCTCCGCCGCGTTCGCGCACGGCGTCGGCGGCCTGGAGGTCTCCCGGGTGGCGGCCGGTCATGCCAACTCGTTGATCTTCGAGGTCTTCTGCGAGAAGGGCGCGGCCCGCTTCGACCAGCGCCGCCCGGCCGAGATCGAGCTGTTCCTGCACGAGGGCCCGTACGCCACGAACGGCTACCGCCAGATTGTCCTTGGTCCCGACCATCCCTACATCGCCGGCGGTCTGCCCATGGACGCCCCCGGGGTCGGCTTCGGGCAGAATGACGCCTTCACCTACCAGGCCCGGGCCTTCCTGGACGAGGTCGTGGGGCTGGACGAGGCAGCGTCGCTGCCCCGCTGTGCGACCTTCGCCGAAGGCGTACGCAACATGGAGATCCTCGCTGCGGTGGCCGAGTCCGCCGGCGACAACGGGAAGATGGTGACCTTGTGAAGTTCGGTGTCTACAACGCGATCCTGCACGACCGCCCGCTGGCGGAGGCGCTGGACGTGGTCACGTCCCTCGGTCTGGACGGCGTCGAGGTCAACTCCGGCGGCTTCCTGCCCTCGGTGCACCTGCCGATCGACGACGTGCTGGCCAGCCAGTCGGCGCGGGACGACTACCTCGGCATCTACGCCGACAAGGGGGCCGAGCTCCTGGGCTTGAACTGCAACGGCAACCCGCTGCACCCCAACCCGGTCATCGGTGACGCCCACGCCGAGGACCTGCGCAAGTCGATCCGGGCCGCCGGTCTGCTCGGGCAGAAGCGGGTTGTCACCATGTCCGGTCTGCCGGGCGGTGAGCCTGGGGCGACCCGGCCCAACTGGGTGGTCAACGCCTGGAACTCCGGCGCGCTCGACATCCTCGACTACCAGTGGGAGGTCGTCGTGCCCTTCTGGAAGGAGATCGACGCCCTCGCCCGGGACAACGACGTCAAGGTGGCGATCGAGCTCCACCCGCAGAACGTGGTCTTCAACCCACCGAGCTTCCTGGAGCTGATCGAGCGGACCGGCGCCACCCACGTCGGGGTCGAGCTGGACGCCAGCCACCTGTTCTGGCAGTGGATGGACCCGGTCGCGGTGGTTCGCTACCTGGGCGAGCACGTGGTGCACGCCGCCGCCAAGGATGTCCGGGTCAACCCGAACGCCGCCCTCTACAGCGTGCTGGACAACCGGTTCCGGCGCCTCTCGCCGGACGAGAAGCGCACCGGTCTGGGCGGCGACGAGTACGCGAACGAGTGGCCGAAGGACTCCGCCTGGGACTTCGTCGCCCTGGGCAACGGGCACGACACGGCGTTCTGGACCGAGTTCGTGAAGGCGCTGTACGAGGTCGATCCCGAGATGATCGTCAACATCGAGCACGAGGACGTCTCGCTCGGTCCGGTCGAGGGTCTGGAGGTCGCCTCGAAGGTGCTGCTGGAGGCGGCTCAGGCCGTACGCTCCTGACCTCGCACCACCGCCGCGACGCTCGCTAAGGTGACAGTCGGTCCCGGTTCGTCCGGGACCGACCGCACCGGCGACCGGTCGGGCGGGCGCACCTGCGAGGAGTGACGACGTGTCGGCTGCGATCGGGAACCTGTTGTTGCTGGGAGCCAGCGGCGACCTGGCCGGGCGGCTGCTGCTGCCGGCCCTGGGCCAGCTGATGGACGCCGAGCCGGCCCGCCGGGACGTGGTCCTGGTCGGTGCGGGCAGTGAGGCCTGGGACGCCGCCACCTGGCAGGACCGCGTCCGGACCTCGTTCGAGGCCGGCAAGGTCTCCGCCGAGACCATCGACGCCGTCTTGGCCACCACCCACTACCGCCAGGCCGACGTGACCAGCGTGGCCGATCTGCAGCAGCTGGTCGACGCCGGTCCGCCACCCCCGGCGCTCTACTTCGCGCTGCCGCCGGCGGTCACCGTACGGGCCTGCACCGCGCTCAAGGATGTGGCCATTCCCACCGGCACGACGCTGGTGTTGGAGAAGCCCTTCGGCACCAACCAGGAGAGCGCGGCCAGCCTGAACCAGCTGCTGGTGCAGCTCGTGCCCGAGGAGCAGGTGCACCGGATCGACCACTTCCTGGGCCGTTCCACCGTGTTGAACCTGCTCGGGGTGCGGTTCGCCAACCGGCTGTTCGAGCCGATGTGGAGTCGGGAGCACATCGAGCGCGTCGACATCACCTTCGACGAGCAGCTGACCCTGGAGAACCGCGCCCGCTACTACGACCAGGCCGGCGCCCTCACCGACATGATCCAGAGCCACCTGCTGCAGATCCTGGCGCTGGTCGCGATGGACCCGCCGGCCCGGGTCGACGCGACGGACCTGCGCGATGCCAAGGCCCAGGTGCTGCGGGCCTGCCGGTTGTGGAACGACGACCCGGTAACCGCCGGTCGCCGGGCGCGGTACACCGCCGGCACCATCGAGGGCCGCGATGTGCCGGACTACACCGCCGAGCCCGGGGTCGACCCGGTGCGCAACACCGAGACCCTGGCCGAGCTGACGGTCGAGATCGACAACTGGCGCTGGGCCGGAGTGCCCTTCCGGCTGCGCTCGGGCAAGGCGCTGGCCCAGCTGCGCAAGGAGGTGCTGATCACCTTCAAGCCGCTCCCCCACCTGCCGGCCGGACTGCATGGTGATCCCGTGCCGGACCAGCTCCGGCTGACCATGTCGCCGGATCGGATGGCCCTGGAGATGAATATCAACGGCCCCGACGACCCGATGGAGCTGGACCGGGTGGCCCTGTCCGCCGACCTCAACCCGGGTCGGCTGCCCGCCTACGGCGAGGTGCTGTCCGGGGTCTTGGACGGTGACCCGCTGCTGTCGGTCCGCGGCGACACCGCCGAGCAGTGCTGGCGGATCGTCGACCCGGTGCTGCAGGTCTGGCGCCAGCAGGGCGCACCGATGGACAGCTACGCCGCCGGCTCGGACGGGCCGACCGGCTGGGACTGAGCCGCCCGGCCGGGGCGGTTGAGCCACAGACCTACCGCGACCAGCAGCGCGGCGGCGACCAGGGTCCACGACAGCGACTCATCGAGCAGCGCGACCGCGCCGAGGGCGGTGATCACCGGGATGGCCAGCTGGGTCGAGCCGGCGGCGACGCCCGACAGCGAGCGCTGGCAGGCGTACCAGGCCACGTACGCGAACGCTGTCGTGCCCGCGCCCATCACCACGGCCCAGGCCAAGCCACGGACGCTGCTCGGCAGCCCGGCGGCCGCGCCGACCACCGTCGGCGGGGTCAGCACGACGGCGAGCAGCACGAAGTTGCCGGTGGTCGCCACCCGAGGATCTCCGGCCCCCCTCCCGGCGGCGGTGTAGACCCCCCAGGCCGCCCCGGTCAGGGCGAGCAGGAAGACTCCGAGCAGCGTCACCGTGCCGGCCCGTCCGAAGGCCAGCACGCCGATGCCCAGCAGGGCGATCCCGGCCCCCAACAGCCGACGCGGCGGCACGACCGTCCGCCCGACCAGGTCGGAGCCGATCAGGGTCAGCATCACCGTGGCGTAGAACACGAAGGTGCCGGCGGCTGCGCCGATGAAGCGGTAGCCGTACGAGATGGCCACCGCGTACGCCCCGAGCGCCAGGGTCGGCACCAGGTTGCGCCGACCGACGACGATCCGCTCCCGACGGACCAGGGCCACCGCAACCAGGGCGAGCGCTCCGGCCAGCACCCGTACGCCGGTCAGCAGGCCCGGATCGAGCAGGCCCGCCGTGACGACGTGGCGGGTGATCAAGGAGTTGGCGGCGAAGGCGAGCAGCACGAAGACCAGCAACGGCACCAGGCGCGGGGTCGCACGGCCGGCCGCCGAGTCCGCCGCCGCGAACCGAGCGCTGCTCACCGACCAACCAGCGGAACCAGCGTGGCGGTGAGGATCTGCACGCCTCGATCGTGCCAGCCCGGCGGGCGCTTGGACAGGCCGAAAGAGGCGCCCGCGGCGTCGAACCGGGTTTATATTCGGGGTATGTCGTTCGACGTGGCGGCCGAGGCGTACGGCCGGTTCATGGGCTGCTACTCCGAGCCTCTGGCCGCCCAGTTCGTGCAGCTGGCCGGCGTCGAGCCGGGGATGCACGTGCTGGATGTCGGCTGTGGGCCCGGCGCGTTGACCGCTCCGCTGGTGCAACGACTGGGGTCAGACGGGGTGTCGGCCATCGACCCCTCGGAGTCGTTCGTGGCCGCGGCCCAGGCCCGGTGTCCCGGGGTGGACGTTCGCGTCGGGGTCGCCGAGGACCTGCCGTACGCGGACGGCAGCTTCACCGCCGCCCTGGCTCAGCTGGTCGTCCACTTCATGAGCGACCCGATCCGGGGCCTGGCCGAGATGGCCCGGGTGTGCGAGCCGGGCGGGGTGGTTGCCGCAAGCGTCTGGGACCACGTCGGGGATCGGAGCCCGCTGTCGAGGTTCTGGCGGGCGGCCGCCGACCTCGCACCCGGCGCGGTCGGTGAGTCCGTGGTGGCCGGCGCTCGTGAAGGTCACCTGGCCGAGCTGGCCGCGGCGGCGGGCTGGACCCAGATCGTGTCGTCTGAGCTGTCGGTGTCAGTGCCCTGTCCGGACTTCGACCACTGGTGGGATCCCTACACCTTGGGCGTCGGACCGGCCGGCTCGTACGTGGCCCGGCTCGACCCGGTCGATCGAGAGGCTCTCCGGTCGCACTGCGCGGACCTGCTGCCGAGCGGACCGTTCAGCGTTGTCGCCACCGCCTGGACGGTGTGCGGCCGCAGCCGCTCTTGATGCCAACCTCTGGCGAGGCCCTTCGACAGGCTCAGGGGGCGGAGACGCGGGCTGAGCTCACGGGGCGGAAACGCGGGATGACGAGAAAGTGGCCGGGGTCCGAAGACCCCGGCCACTGCTCCCCCACCCCTGGTTTGTGGCGGCTCAGGTGAGCTGCAGGATGACGATGACCAAGATGATGACGACCAGCACACCGATGATGGTGCCGATGAGTCCTCTGTTCACGACTACTCCCTTCCCAGTCCGATTGGGACCTGACGCAGATCAGGCGCTGAAGAACTCAGTGCCGACAAGATCAGCCTGGCGCACCAAAGTGGGAACTTCCTTAGTCGGAGTTAGAGCCCTGGGTGCGCGTTGCCGGCCGCCGGAGTGGCAACACGAGAGATAGCACCGCTCCGCCCGACCCGGTCGTGTTGCGAGCGGTCACGTCGCCGCCGTGGCTGCGGGCCACCTCGCTGGCCAGCGCCAAACCCAGTCCGTAGTGACGCGGTGCGGCGCTGGACGGCGTCCGACCGCTGGCGAACCGTTCGAAGATGCGGGGGAGTAGCTGGTCAGGAATTCCCGGTCCGTCGTCGCTGACCTGGATGGTCGCCCGGTCCCGCTCCTGGCTGACCGACACCTCGACGCAGCTCCGCGCGTGGGCCAGGGCGTTGTCCACCAGAGCAGTCACGGCCCGCTTCAGGGCGGTCGACGAACCGGCGGGAATGACCACCGGCCCGCCGACCACGGTCCGCAGAGCCAGTGAGCGCTCGTCGGCGCTCGCCTGGGCGGCCGAGACCGCTTCGGTGACCAGGCCGGTGAGGTCGACCGGTTCGGCCGGTACCGGCGTCCGGGTGTCCGCAGCGAGCAGCAGCTCTTCCAAGATGGCCGCCAGCGCCCGGCTGTCGGCGACCAAGCCGTCGGCGTCCTGCCGGATCAGCCGGTCCAGCTCGCCGCGGTCCTGCGTCCCGGTCGTTCGCGGCCCGGCCTCGAGCCGCCGCCGCAGCAGCTGGCTCCGGGTGCTCAGCAGGGTCAGGGGGGTGCGGAGCTCGTGGCTGGCGTCGGCCACGAAGCGACGCTGCAGCCGAAGCGCCTCACCCATCGGTCGGACGGCTCGATCGGCGAGCCAAGCCGCCACCAGGGTCGCGAGCAGGATGCCCACGCCACCACCGACCCCCAGCGCGGTCAGCAGCCGCTCCCGCTCGGAGTAGAGCTCGTCGAGCGGGTAGACCGCCTGGATCACCTGGTCGTCGCGGCGTACGGTCATCAGGGCGAAGCGGTCCGCCGCGATCCGGACGTTGCGGCGGTCCGGCTTGCCGCTCGCGCGCACCTGTTCCATCACGGCGACGTCCGGGAGATCAGCGGGCAGCCGGTCGGCCCGTCGGAGCCGGTCACCCTGGAGGACCGCCGTCCCCACGTCGGCGTCGCCGCCGTCGGTCCCGAGAGCGGCCGAGGTCAGCGCTGCGTCGATCACCCGGGTCTGGCCCCGGACCACCACGACGAACATCAAGGTGCCGACCACCAGCAGGCAGACCAGCAACAGCGCGGTGGTCTGGGTGGCGATCCGCCAGGCCGTACGCCGCAGCTCCAGCTCCGGCCCGTCGCTCACAGCCGGCCCAGCTGATAGCCGAGTCCACGTACGGTTCGGACCACCTGCTTGTCCAGCTTGCGCCGGAGGTAGTGCACGTAGGTGTCCACCACCCCCTCGTCGTCAGCCCCGGCGAACACCCGGAGCATCAGCTCGGACCGGCTGTAGACGAGCTGGGGTCGTCGGGCCAGGATCTCCAGCAGCGAGCACTCCCGGTCGGACAACGCGACGGCGTCCCTCCCGGGCCGTTCGACCTCGCGGTTGGGGACCACCAGCCAGCCGCCGGGAACCGGCAGCATCTCGGATCGGTCGCTGTGGCGCCGCCGCAGGGCCCGCACCCGGGCCAACAGCTCGGCGACGTCGAACGGCTTGGCCAGGTAGTCCTCGGCACCGGCGTCCAGTCCCTCGACCCGGTCCCGGGGGAGGCCGAGCGCCGACAAGATGATCACCGGGGTGCCGACCCCCCGCGTACGGAGCCGGCTCAGCAGGTCGAGCCCGTCGATGGCCGGCAGTCCCCGGTCGAGGATCACCACGTCGTAGTGCCGGGTGAGCACCAGGTGCAGGCCATGCTGACCGTCGCGGGCCGACTCGACCACGTAACCCTCGCTGGTCAAGATCTCGTCCAGCATCTCCGACAACGACGGGTCGTCCTCGACCAGCAGGACGCGGGTGGCCGACCCGGTTGCCGGAACCTCGATCTCGACCACGTCCCACCTCCCGCCCGGTCACCCGAGGCTCTGGTTGTGCTGACCACACTGGTGGACCCGGGTTGGACGTTTCTTAGAGTGGTCCGACGACGGGCCCCGGTCCTACCCGTCCTGAACGGACGCTGAGGACGACGGCTTGCCCGGCTTGGGGCTTTTGGCTTTCGCTGAGGCCGTAGATCGCGGCGGCGCAGTCTTCTTCGGACGCAGGGTTGCCCGCGGGGACGGGGTCGGTCGGGCGGTCCGTGGCGCTGTCGTCGGCTTCGCCGACTTCTTGACCTTGGGTGACGCGCTGGTCTCTGGCTTCGGCGACGTCGACTTCGGACTCTTCGCCTTCGGGCTCTTCGACTTCGAGGTCTTCGACGTGGGGCTCTTCGACTTCGCGGTGGAAGGATTCGGCGTCGAGCCGGCTTTCGTCGGCGTGCCGGCCTTGGAGGTGGCGCCGCTGGACGACTTCGTCGAGCTCGACGGGTCAGACCGGTCCGAGGTGTCCGCGTTCCCGCCAGATCCGCCGCCCATCGTCTGTTCGTCCTGATCGGCCTGTTCGGCTTGATTGGCAGATGCCGGCCCAGCGCGACTGGACTCGGGGGTCGCGTCCGCGGTGGCGACCATGGTGGGTTCCTTGTTCTCGGTCGATGCCGTTCCCACATTGACCTCGACGACCACGGTCAGGCCGGGGGCGACCTTGGACCCACCCCGCGGCCGCTGTCTCACCACGTTGCCGTTGCTGTCGGCTGGACCTTCCACCTTCTTGAGCTCCGGTTCGAGGCCGGCCGCCCGCAGCTTGCCCTCGGCCGCGGACACACTCATGCCGACCACATCCGGTACGCCACCGCGGACGACCGCGTCGCGAGCGAAGACGTAGTAGAGCCCGACCGCACTGAGCACCAGCACCGCCACCGCCAATGCGGCCACCCCCATCGCCCGGCGGGCCGGGGCGGGCACCACCGCAGAATTCGACGCCCGGTCGTCCGAGTCCTGGCCGTTGCCGGGTTCGGGCACCTCGGTCAGCGGCGCGGTCACTGGCACCGGCGCCTCTGCTGGGCCGTCCGGGGCGCTGCCGGCACTCGGCCGGGCCCGCTCGACGGCGGCCGCCATCTCGGCCGCCGTCTGATAGCGCTCCGCCGGGTCCTTGGCCAGGGCCTTTCCCGTGATCTCGTCCATCGCCACAGTGACGCCGGGGTTGTCCGTGCTGGGCGGCACGACCGGCTCATGCACGTGCTGGGCAGCGACGCGCAGCACCGAGTCGCCGTCGAACGGCGGTCGGCCCGACAGCAGCTCGTAGAGCAGGCACCCGGTCGCGTAGATGTCGCTGCGCGGGTCAGCCGCTGCACCCCGGGCCAGCTCGGGGGCTAGATACTGGGCGGTGCCCGCGACCGATGTGGTTTCGGATGTATCGGCGTCGCCGCCGAAGGAGCCGGCGATGCCGAAGTCCATCACCTTCACCGCCCCCGCACCGGTGACCATGACGTTCGCCGGTTTGATGTCACGGTGCACGATCCCGGCGTGGTGAGCGTGGTCGAGGGCCGACAGCACGCCGGCGACCAGCTCGAGGGCTCGAGCAGGAGTCGGCCGCGGACCGTCGTCCAGGACCGAGCGCAGGGTCGATCCGTCGACCAGCTCCATGACGAGGTAGGGAATCTCCAGGCCGGTGACCGGGTCCGGCTCACTGCCGGTGTCGTAGACCGCCGCGATCATCGGGTGGTTCAGACTGGCGGCAGCCTGCACCTCGCGCTCGAAACGGCTGCGGCATTCCGGGTCGTCGGCCAGCTCGGCTTTGAGCCGCTTGACGGCAACGGGCCGTCCGAGGCGTCGATCCACTCCGCGGAAGACGTCGGCCATTCCACCACGACCGAGGCGCTCCCCCAGCTCATAGCGGTCGGCGAGGACGATGCTGCCGTCGGCCATGCGTCAGCGTTCCTCTCCGGGCCGGGACCAGCGTCCCGGGCCAAGCCGGCCCTCCCCGTCGTTCCGATCTCTTCTTACAGCGTAAACGTTGTGGGCCGGCTAGCCTCGGGTCGGCCCGGACAACTCCCCCGATAGGGTTGCCACAGCCTCGACAGGCTTAGCGTGAACCCCATTCCTTAGAGAATCCTCAGTGGCCAGCCGGTCTTGGCGGCGCCCGTCCCGCCCAGCCGGTCAGCCCGCCGACGGCGTCCAGCCCAGTGCCGGACCGAGGTGGGCGGCGATGTCGGTGAGGATCTGCACGTAGTCGTCGTGGTCGAAGCTGAAGGGCAGCGCGAAGGCCACTTCGTCGATCTGCGCGAACGCGGCATGGGCGTACAACCGCTCGGCGATCTCGGCTGACCGACCCACCAGATCCGCCGCGAACATCATCCGGGCCGGGCCCTGGGGAGTCGCCGTACGAGCGAGCCGCGACTCCGCGTACGCGTGGTACTTCGCCCGCTGCTGCGTCGAGGCGGAGTCGGTCGGGATGACCACCAGTCCCTGCGACACCCGGGCGGCCGCTCCGTGCGGATGGTGGCTGCGGAAGGTCTCGATGTGCGAGCGCTGGATCTCGGCGAAGTCCTCCGACTCCTCGGCCCGGACGACGCTGCTGGTCAAGAAGTTCATCCCGTGCTGACCCGCCCACTGGGCGGAGCGGAGGCTCGCTCCGCCGTACCAGAGGCGGCGACCGAGCCCGGGCGAGTGGGGCTCGACCCGGTTCGAGAAGACCTCGATGCCCTGGACTCCGCTGAACTCGCTGGCCGGCTCGCCGCGGACGAAGCCGAGCAACCGCTCAACCCGACCGTAGCTGAAGTCCTCGAGGTCGGCGGTCTGCGGATAGAGGGACTGCTTCACGTCGTCGTAGCGCATCGGCGGGCCGACGCTGACCCCCGGATTCAGCCGGCCCCCGGACAGCAGGTCGACCGTGGCCAGGTCCTCGGCCAGCCGCAGCGGATTCTCCCAGCCCAGCGGGATCACCGCGGTGCCCAGCTCGATCCGGCTGGTGCGCTGGGTCGCAGCGGCCAGCACCGCCACCGGGGAGGAGATGCCGTACTGCAGGTGACGGTGCCGGACCCAGGCGCTGTCGAAACCGAGCTGTTCGCCGAGCTGGATGATCTCCAGCGTCGACTCGTGGCCGGGGCCCGGGTCGGCCGGGTCGAAGAGGCCGATGGTCAAGAAGCCGAGCTTGCGCAACGGCTGTCCGGGCGAAGGCACGAGGTGATCCTGCTTTCTGGCTAGGTGCTGAAGGCGACGGCACAGCCGTAGCGGCCCGCGCCGCCTGGCGCTCGTCGGCCAGCTCCGGCGGCGCCGGTCATCGCCACCCCGGGAAGCGAACGGGCATGACCGAAAAGATAGTCGAGGTCGGGCGGTCCCGGAGTCGACCGCGCGGGTGAACCGCCCCGGGCGGCTAGCGCAGATCCCGTTCGCCGTCGGTCCGCCGTTGCAGGCTGCGCTGCAACGACTCGGTGGACTGGCGAAACGCACGCAGGTCGTCCGGACGGACCATCTCGCGCTCGGCGTCGGCCAGCACCACGTCGACCTGACGAGCGACCGACCCGAGCCGGGTGGACCCCTCGGGCAGCACGGCGGCGCAGCTGCGCAGCAACCGCAGCAGCGCCTGCATGACGGTGACGTCCTTGGCGCCATAGCGGCCGACCAGGGCGCAGATGAAGCTCAGGTAGTCGTCGAACGTGTTGGCCGGCACGACGACCAGGCCCCGGCCAGCGGGACCGGCGAGCTCCTCGGCCCCCAACGGGCGGACCGCGAGCTCACAGCAGATGCCGGTCAGGTGGTCGATCGCCTGCACAGCCGTGTACGGGTCGTTGATCGCCGAGGACAGAGCCTTCGAGGCGATGTCGATGAGCTGGCGGATGCCGAAGGCGACGTCTTGTTCGAGGGTCCGCTCGAAGCCGAGGCGTACGCACCCGTTCACCGCCCCGGTCAGGTCGTCGACGTCGGGCACTCGCCCACCTGGGACTCGGCCCCAGACCCACGCCAGCGTGGTGCCGGCCACCACGTGCTGACCGACCCGCGGCCGCAGACAGATGGTGAGCTCCGCTTCGGCGGCCAGCGGTACCAGCTGCTCGGGATGGATGGTCTGGACGTAGCCGGAGCTTCCGGCGGGTATCCGGACGGCCCAGCTCGGTGCCACCGGCGGTGCCTCGACGACCCGAACGGGGTGACTGCGGTGGATGGCCCGCCGCGTGTTGCCTTCCACCCGTCGGGTGATCGAGTCGATCTGGATCGAGTGCACCAGGTGGTCGGCGAAGTAGACGACCATCCCCAGACTGGCGAAGAGCAGCACGATTGCGCCGCTGACCGCCAGCCGGGGATAGTCCTCCGTCCGCTGGCCGGCGGCCAGTCCGACCGTGAACAAGCCAGCGGCGCTGTAGACGAAGGTGGCGATGAACACGCTGTGCACCACCTGGGTGCCACGGTCACGCAGGAAGTTGCGCAGCAGCCTGGGTGAGAACTGGGTGGAGGACAGCTGCAGCGCGACGACGGTCAGGCCGAGGACCAGGGCGATGACGGTGACCACGGTGCTGGTGATCGCGGTCAACAGCACGCGGGCATCGTCGCCGGTGCCCTGGAACGAGACGCGCTCCAAGAACGAGCCCCCTTCCACCTCGACTTGCGACGCGGTGAACCCCAGAGCCAGCGCGACCACGGCCGCGACGCTGGGCAGCACCCAGAGCGCTCCGGTGGTGTACTCGCGCAATGCTTCGATCCGCGTCGAGCGGCGCCAGCTCCGCCGGCTCCTCCCCGGCAGGCCGCCGCCGACCGGCCGACGACGTCCGGGCTCGGACAAGCGCACCCCTCAGCTGCAGCGCGGCGCCGGTCGGTCGAGGCGCAGGTCGGGCACGGCGATGCCGGCCGGATAGAACTGCGTGATCTCCAACACGGCAGGCACCTTTCCGATGTTGGTGACTTTGTGCAGGGACGACTCGGTGAAGGCCTCATCCGGGCCGAAGGTGTGGCGCCGACAGCCCACCCGCTGCTCGACCAGGCCCGAGCGGACCACGGCGACGACGATCCCGGGATGCTCGTGCCAGCCCGAGGTGCTGCCCACCGGATAGGTGAGGGTGAACGAGCGTACGTCGGTGTCACGGCGTACTTGCAGCTTGATCCGGTCGTTCTTGGCCGTCACCGGCTCGAGGGTGCCGATCACGCTGTCCGTCGCAACGGGGTTGTTGGGTGCTGGGGTCGGGGGGGTAGCCGAGGCGGTCGAGGCGACGGCCCAGCCGCCCAGCAACAAGGTCAGGCCACTGAGGGCGACGAGCGGAGGATTTCTCATAGCTCAATATGGAGCGGAACGCGGATGCCCCACAAGACCTCTGGCCTGTCGGAGCCCGCTTCAGTCCCAGGGCGGGTCCTCCTGGAGCTTGGCGTAGTACTTGGCCAGGTGGCTCTTCACCCGGTCGACGTCATTCTTGGGCAGCTTCACCCCACCCCGCGATCCCTGCATCACCGCCGCCGCGGCCATGAAGCCCCGCGGCACCGCCTTGATCTTCCCGTCGACCACGTCGGCGATCAGCAGCTTGTAGGCGGTGAAGTTGTCCGACTTGTCCGCGTCGTACCAGACGTGGGCGTCCCGGTACTTCTCGTTGGGCCCGTCCTCGGCTCCGGCCCAGGCCCGGACCCGTTTCTCCGCCGCGGCACCGTCCCATTCCCGGTCGCGGTCCGCCAGCGGAAAGTCCTGAAAGCTCGTCACGGCCACGGTCAGCTCCTGTCGTCGGTCTCTCGGGTTTGTTGCAGCGTCAACCCCGGTGGTTGGGTGACGGCCGAAGCGACGTCGATCGAGCCGACGTCCAATCCTGCTGCTGCCAGCCCGGACAGCGCTGCCGCCGGCTCCAGCGGTGACCACGGCTGCCGGGCCTTCGGCAGGTCGGCGAACGCCGGACCGTAGCGGGCCAGTGATCCGATGTCGTGCGGAAAGCGGTCGCGGACCAGGGCCGCCAGGTGCGGTCGGGCCCCGTGCCGCCGGACTACGGCCTCCCACTCCTCCGGGCGGGCGATCCCCTCCGAGTCCACGCCGTGCTCGAACAAGAAGACGTGCACGTCCCGGTAAGGATCGGCTCGGGCCAGGTGGTCCTCCAGGGCCCGCAGCGCCGGCTGCACCGGGAAGAAGGTCCAGAACGGCACCGCCGCCGCACCGATGGTCAGCCAAGGGTCACCGAGGACGAACGACGGCACGACCAGTGTCTCCGCCGGCTCGCCCCGATCGCGGTACCACTGCCGCATCACCTCGGCCACCGCGCCGGCCGGAGCCTGCGGCCCGGAGTAGCGGACTGCCGTCAGCCCGACCCGCCGGCCTGCGCACCAGGTCACCAGGTCGGCGCGGAACCCCGGCTCCAGGCCCCATTCGGCCTCCGGTGCTTGGTCGTCGGGCTGTGGGGTGTGCGGGCGGGCCAGGTACTGCTGCGGGGTGATGCCGCCCTGCCCGCCGACTTGGAAGACATGCCGGTCGGACACCCGGGTGACCGGCCACGGCGACTCGTCGTCGACAAGGATCACCTGGCCACCGGGCAGCAACCGCTCGGAGATGAACGTCGCGTACGCCTCGGGCAGCCGCTGCCACTTGACCCGGAAGTAGGCCATCCGGGCCGCCATCAACGTGTCCTGGACCGCGTCGTGCATCTGGTGCAGTCCAACGTCGGGATTGCGCTCCAGCAGTCTGGGTCCGACCTCCGCTCCGAAGTCGAGCGCGTCGACCGGCCGCTGTGGGTCGGACACGTGCGCCACCGGCACGAGCACAGTGGTCGGCAGCCAGGGAATCTGCAGCGCCGCGGCCAGGTGGGTCAAGGCGCCGTTGCTCGACCCCACCATGATCGCCGGGAACTGCTGCTCGGGGTAGCCGTCAGCGAACGCGCGAGCGACCGCGGCGAGGTCGACGTCGCCGAGCCGCTCCGCGTCGATGCCCTCCGAGCCGCCGATCCGGGTGTAGATCTGGCGCAGCACCGGCCAGGGCAGGTTGCCCCCGACCCGCACCGCAGCCGCCATCAGCCGCCCACTACCCAGGTGGGGGAACGGCTCACCCCGCAGGGCGGCCGCGGTGGCCGCGTGCAGCACGCTGGCCGAGTCGAACGAGGCGACGACCTCCGAGGGCTCGAGGTCGCGGCTGGGGCGTCGCCGCATGTGTACATCGTAAACACGGGGGTTCGACGACCGCGACCTCTGTGCTCCCGGCCGCTCGGCAGTGACAGGATCCTCGCTATGGCACGCGTTCTGATCGTTCCCGGTCTTGCCGTCCGCGGTTACGCCGAGCCAGCCGCCGACGCGCTGCGCGAACATGGCCACGAAGCCGAGCTGCTGCCACCGCCGACCTGGCGCGGCACGGACACCGACCTGAGGGGCTACGGCCGCGATCTCGCGGCGCGGATCAACCGTGAGCAGCGCCCGGTCCAGCTCCTGGTCGGTCTGTCGGTCGGCACCCAGGCCGCTGCCGTGGCGGCGGCCGGCAGTGCGGTGGAGCGCCTGCTGCTGATCAGCCCGACGGTTGACCCGGGCCACCGCAACCGCCTGCGGCTGCTGACCGGCTGGCTGCAGGGCGAGGACCACCCAGACGCGCCCAAGACCCGGCAGCAGATCCCGGACTGGCGTCAGGCCGGGGTGTCCCGGATCTTCCGGGGCTTCACCTCAGCCACCCGGGTGCACCTGGAGGACGCGCTGCCTGCGGTTCGAAGCCGACTGGTGATCGCGCACAGTGACGTCGACCAGCTCAGCGACCACGCGTACGCCGCCGGATTGGCCCGCCGGTTCGGCGGTCGGTTGGTGATCGTCCCGGACGCGCCGCACTCGTGGCCGATCGGGGACCCGGTCCGGTTCATCGAGCTGGTCGAGGACCTCCTGAGCGAACCCGCGCCGTCGGCTCAGTCCAGCAGTCGCTGACCTCGGCGCTCGGGCAGGAAGAACGCCGCCCCCATGGCCAGCAGGAACGCGGCAGCGAAGGTCAGGAACAATCCGAGGTTGCCGATCCCCTCGCGCAGCGGCAACACCAGCAGCGGGGCGATGATCGAGGCGATCCGCCCGAACGCGGTGGCGCTCCCGGCGCCGGTGGCCCGCAGAGATGTCGGGTAGACCTCGGGAGTCACGGCGTACAGGGCTCCCCAGGCACCGAGGTTGAAGAACGACAAGGCCATTCCCGCCGCCAGCACCTGGGGCACGCTGTCGGCCAGGCCGAAGCTCGCGGCCGCAGCCGCTGACCCACCGAGGAACGCGATCAGCGTGGGCCGACGGCCCCACTTCTCGATCAAGACCGCAGCCAGCGCATATCCCGGCAGCTGGGCCAAGGTGATGATCAAGGTGTACTCGAACGACTTGACCAGCCCGAACCCGGAGGAGACCAGCAGGCTCGGCAGCCAGATGAAGGCACCGTAGTAGGCGAAGTTGACCCCGAACCAGACCAGCCACAGCGCCGCCGTCCGAACCCGCAGGGTCGAGGTCCACAGCTGCGCCGGCGTGGGCGCGAGCTCGATGGTCGGCGGCCGGTCCGGTGACTGCGCCGGCTCCACCCCGGCCGACGCCTCGAACCGCCGTACGGCAGCCTCGGCCTCGGTGACCCGCCCCTGGCGCTCCAGGAAGCGCACCGACTCGGGCAGCCGCCACCGGACCACGATGGCGTAGAGGGCGGGCAGCAGACCGATCGCGAACGCCCAGCGCCAGCCCGCGGGCGAGGACGGCACCACGAAGTAGCCGATCAGGGCTGCCGCCACCCAGCCCACCGCCCAGAACGACTCCAGGATGACCACCACCCGACCGCGAATCCGGGCCGGTGCGTACTCGCTGACCAGGGTCGAGGCGACGGGCAGCTCGGCGCCCAGCCCGAGACCGACGACGAACCGGAGGATGATCAACACCACCACCCCACCGGCCAGCGCCGAAGCGCCGGTGGCCAGGCCGTAGATGACCAGGGTCACCGCGAACACCGACCGCCGCCCGACCCGGTCAGCCAGCAGACCCCCCAGGCTGGCGCCGACAGCCATTCCGACGAACCCGATCGACGCCAGCCAGGACAGCTCGCCGGCCGACAGCTTCCACTGCACGGCCAACGCCGCCAAGATGAAGGACACCAGCCCGACGTCCATGGCATCCAGGGCCCAGCCGACGCCGGAGCCCGCGAGCAGCCGACGGTGGGCCGGCGTGAACGGCAGCCGGTCCAAGCGCTCGGACCGGGTCGGCCCCGCGGCGACCGGGCGCACCGAGGTGGACTCAGACAAAGAGCGGCGCCATGTCCCAGGCCTGCTCCAGCTCGGCCATCGCCGCCGCGTCCGGACGTGAGTCGAAGCGCTCGGCGGCGTCCAGCACCTTGGGCAGCAGGTGGATGTCCCCCACCGTGTTCAGGAAGATCCCGTCACGACCGAGCACCCAGCCGACTGCAGTGTCGATGGCGTCCTGGTCGGTCAGCGGCTCGTACCAGGTGGCAGCGAAGTGCTGTTGATCTTGGTCCGGCCAGGGCGCCTTGGTGATCGACTTGATCGTCTGGATCGCGACCCCCCGCTCGGCGCAGACGGCGGCGAGCTCCTCGAAGTCGCTGAGATAGGCCGCGTTGCGGGTCATCGGGTAGTTGTAGGGCAGCAGCACCGAGGCGAAGTCGTACTGCTCCAGGGACCGTAGATGCTGACGAGCGACGGTCACGCCGTGGCCGGTCACCCCGATGGCGCGGACCAGACCCTCGTCCTTGGCCCGGACGGCCGCCTCGAGCGCACCGCCCTTGGCGTACGCGGTCTGCCACTCGGCCTCGTCCACCAGGTTGTGCAGCTGCAACAGGTCGACGTGGTCGGTGCGCAGCAGCTCCAGGGACCGGCAGATCTCGGCGTAGGCCGCCTCGGCCTCCCGTTCGCCGGTCTTGGTGGCGAGGAAGAACTCGTCGCGACGCTGCTCGAGGAAGGGCCCGAGCCGCAGCTCGGCGTCGCCGTAGCTGGCGGCCACGTCGATGTGGTTGATGCCGTGGGCGGTAACCAGCTCCATGGTCTGGTCGGCCTCGTCCTGGGTGACGGCGCCGAGGGCCGCTGCGCCGAAGATGATGCGGGTGCTGTCGTGGCCCGTCCGGCCGAAGGGCTGCGTGGGGATCATGGGGTCATTGTGCCCTCGCGGCGCTCAGCCGCGCACGGCAGTCAGGATTCCGGGGGCGGCCAGGGGCGGCCGGCGCTCAGCCCGGCGGTGGCGGCTGCGGCCATCGCGGCGGCCAGCACATCGCCCTGGCTGCGCCCGGCGGCCTCGGCCACCGACGCCACGGCGTCGAACTCCGCACTGGCCTGGGTGATCAACCCGTCCTGGTGGGCGATCTTGATCGGCACCGGGTGCCCGTCGACCTCGACCGGCACCCAGGCCCGGGGCAGCGCGTACTTGGCCCAGCTGCTCTGCCGGACGCCGATGGTGCTGGTCGCGGCGAAGATCGCCTGACGCAGAGCGGCCGCGCGACCCTCGTCGCAGAGCACCCGCAGGGTGTGCGCCGGCCGACCCTTCTTCATCAGGATCGGCGCCAGCCAGGCGTCGTCGGCGCCTTGGCGCAGCAGGCCGGCCACGATGTCTGGCCACAGCCGAGGATCGAGGTCGTCGATGTTGGCCTCGATGACCACCGCTGCGCTGGTGGCGCTGGGTCGGGCGCTCGAGCGTACGCCGACCACGACCCGGGTGACGTTGGCCCGACCGGGCCGGTCCTTGGTGCCGGCGCCCACCCCGATCTTCTCCACCACCAGCGCGGGCAGCTCCTCGCCGCGTTCGGCGAGCGCGGCGAGCAACGCCATGCCGGTCGGCGTGGTCAGCTCGCCCGTGCCGCCGGCCAGCACCCGCCAACCGCGGGACAGCTCGACCACCGCGGGGACTGGGACCGGCACCGTGCCGTGCGCCGACCGGACCTGGCCGGATCCCAGCGCGACCTCACCGACCGTGACCGACCCGATCCCGAGGTCGACCAGCGCGGCGCAGACCCCGACGATGTCGGCGATAGAGTCCAGGGCCCCGACCTCGTGGAAGTGCACGTCGTCGGGCTCGGTGCCGTGCACCCGGGCCTCGGCCACCGCAAGTGCCTCGAAGACGGCGAGGGCCCGGACCTGGACCGACTCGTCGAGCCCGGCGTCGGTGATCATGGAACGGATGCTCAACCAGGTGCGGTGCGGTGGGTCCTGCGCGAGCAGCTCCACCTCGGCCTTCGTGGCTCGCATCCCGGCCCGGGTCGTCGTGGCCGTCGTGATCGTGACCGATCCGGGGATGACCTGGTCGACGGCGGCCTGCACAGCAGCCAGCTCAGCCCCGGCATCGAGCAGAGCCCCGAGCAGCATGTCGCCCGCGATCCCTGCTGAGGCGTCGATCCAGGCGTGCCGCCCGGTCACGACGGATCGTCGGTGGCGGCGGCCCCACCATGATCATCATGCGGGGCGGCGATCTGTGCGGCCAGGTAGCCGGCGCCGTAGCCGTTGTCGATGTTGACCACGCTGACCCCCGGTGAGCAGGAGTTCAGCATGGTCAGCAGGGCGGCGATGCCGCCGAAGGAGGCGCCATAGCCGACCGAGGTCGGCAAGGCGATCACCGGGGCCGAGACCAACCCGGCCACGACGCTGGGGAGGGCCCCGTCCATCCCGGCCACCACCACCAGCGCCCGAGCCCGGCGCAGCAGGTCGAGGCGGGCCAGGATCCGGTGCAGGCCGGCGACACCGGCGTCCATGATCAACTCGGTCGCCCGGCCCAGGTAGCGCGCCGTCAACAAGGCTTCGCGGGCCACCGCCAGGTCCGAGGTGCCGGCCGCGGCGACGACGACGAGCCCCCCGGTGGGCTCTGGCAGCGCAGCGGGCCAGGCCAGCAGCCGGGCCTCGACGTCGTACGCCGCGTCCGGCAGCGCCAGCAGGATGGCCTTGGCCTGCTCCGGGCTGGCCCGGGTGAACAGTGACCTGACCTCCCGGTGCTGACCGAGCACGGCCGCGATACCGGCGACCTGTTCGACCGACTTGCCCTCGCAGTAGATCGCCTCGGGGTAGCCCCGCCGCGCGGTCCGACCGAGGTCGAGGTCGGCATACGCGGCGATCGGGTCCTCAGTGGAGCGCTCGACCATGGCCGTCCTGCAGCACGGTGAGGGTGAAGGCGCCGGACTGCATGCCGGCCAGATCCACTGTGACGTAACGGAAACCGGCGGTCAGCACGGCGCGACGGACCTGTTCGCGTACGGGGTCGGTGGCGGCGCGGACCAGGTCGGGCAACGGCAGCTCGAGCCGGGCGATGTCTCCGTGGTGGCGGACCCGCAGGTCCTCGAAGCCGAGCGCTCGCAACGCCGCTTCGGCACGGTCGATCTGGCTGAGCTTCTCCGGGGTCACTTCCTCATGGTGCGGGATGCGCGACGCCAGGCAGGGCGCGGCCGGCTTGTCGGCGCACGGCAGGCTCCAGGCCCGGGCCAGCTCGCGAACGTCGGCTTTGGTCAGACCGGCATCCGCCAGGGGTCGCAGCACGCGGTGGTTGGTGGCTGCTCGGGAGCCGGGTCGGTCGGGCCGACGGGCGTCGTCCGCGTTCTCGCCGTAGGCCACGGCGTCCAGCCCGTGAGCAGCCACGACGTCGTCGGAGATCCGGGCGAACAGCTCGTCCTTGCAGTGGAAGCAGCGGTCGGGGCCGTTGGCTCGGTAGGCGGCGTTGTCGCCCTCGTTGGTGTGCACCTCGACCACCGGAGCACCGATGAACGCGGCCACCTCGTGGGCCTGGACCCGCTCGGCCGCGGCCAGGCTCGGCGACACCCCGAGCACGGCCACCACCCGGTCGGCGCCGAGGAGGTGGACCGCCGCCGCGAGCAGCACGGCCGAGTCCACGCCGCCGGAGAAGGCCACCCCGAGCCGGTGGACCCCAGCCAGCGAAGCGCCGATGTCCGCGGCGAACGACTCGGTGCGGTCGGTGGTCAGTGCGGTCATCGCGTCGTCTCGGCCGGGGCGAGCCCGAGGGCCTCGATGGCTCGCTGGACGATCTCGTCCGGGGTGCCGTCGATGTCGACGCTGACCGCGTCCTCGTCGGGTCCGAGCGGTTCCAAGGTGGTGAGCTGGGAGGTCAGGAGGGCCGGGGGCATGAAGTGGTCGGTCCGCAGACCCAGCCGGGCGCTGATGGTGGCCCGGCTGCCGTTCAGGTGCAGGAACCGGACCCGGGCACCGGCGGTCCGCAGCGCATCGCGATAGCTGCGCCGAAGGGCTGAGCAGGTGACCACCTGGTGCCCACCCGTACGGTCGATCCGGTCGCAGATCAGCTGCAGCCAGGGCCAGCGGTCCGCATCGGTCAGCGGCGTGCCCGAGGCCATCTTGGCCACGTTGGCGGGGCTGTGGAGGTCGTCGGCCTCGGTCTGCGACCAGCCGAGCCGGCGCGCCAAGGCGTCGGCGATGGTCGACTTGCCCGACCCGGCCACACCCATCACGACGATCACCGTCTTGTCCATGGCCGTCATCCTTCCAGCCCGTGTTCGTCGGGAGCACGCCCGTCCGCCTCGCCGGCAGCCGGCCCGGGGGTCCCCAGCCGGTAGAGCACCTCGCCGGCGTGCGGCTCGACGAAGGTGTCGGGGTCCGCCTCGTACGCTGCGACATCGACGTCGGCCGGGTCCAGGTAGTTGAGGTTCACCGACCGTACGACGTCCTCCGGGATCCCGGTGGCCAAGGTGACGGTGACGCGGTTGCGCTCGCCGTCCTCGGCACTCCAGGTGCCCTGGCCGCGCAGGTGCGTCGAGTGGGCCAGGTCGCCCCACGGCTGGTCGGAGAACCGCTCCCACTGGCCGAGGAAGTAGTCCCGGTTGTGGTAGCCGATCTCGGCGATGTGCGGGTGCATCACCGACACCTGGGTGATGTGCGGGGCGTAGATGATCACCTCGCCGCCGTCGGCGACGATGGGCTCCAGCTTGTAGAAACCCTTGGCGGCGGTCCAGATGTCCTCGTACTTGGTCGGCATGATCGACAGCACCCGGCGTACGGGGTGCTCGCGGTAGGTGACGTGGGTCTGCGCCGAGATCTCCGCGCTGGCAGCCCACGCATCTTCGGGGGTGCCGAACGCCGCGCTGTGCAAGGTGTCGGTGCCCGACGCCACGACCAGGCACAGAGCCAGCCGCTGCGCCGGGATCAGCGTTGCGGCCTCGTTGACCAGCGCCCGGACCGGGGTCACCCCTCGGGTGCCGATCATCTCGTTGCTGGTGATCAAGGCCCCGACCCAGTGCGACAGGTCGATCAGCTCCTGGCCTGAGACTCCGGGGAAGAAGTACTTGTTGCCACCGGAGAAGCCGACCACCTCGTGCGGGAAGACCGGCCCCACGACGATGGCGACGTCGGCCTCGGCGACGTGCCGGTTGATCCTGACCTCGACCGAGGTGTCGGTCATCAGGCCGCCGGTCAGCTCGGTGAGCCGCTCGGCGCCGATGGTGCCCAGCGACACGAACGTCTCGGGCCGCCACGACTCGTGGTTGAGGATGGTCCAGCCGGGATAGACCTGCTCGGACTCCCCCGGCGGGTAGCCGAGATGGCGGGCCAGCTGGTCCTCGCTCATTCCTTGGTGGGTGCCCAGCGCGATCAGCACCGTGACCTCGGTGGTCCGGCCGGCCAGGGCCTCGTACGCAGCCTGCAGCAGCAGCGGCAGCGGGCAGGTCCGGGTGCCGTCGGGGACGACGAGGCAGATCTTCTTTCCCTCGAGGTCGGCACCGGCGAAGGCGTCGACCACGAACGCCCGGACCTCGTCGGGGCTCAGGTGCTGCCCGACGCCGCCGATCCGCAGCGCCCGCTCGGGGTTGCCCGGATCCGTGCCGTAGCTCGATCGGGTGTCAGGGCTCAGCGTGGTGGTCATGTGGTCACCATGCCCCTTCCCGGCTGATGGACACAAGGATCTGTGACCGTCATCGCCGGGTGTCCCAGGAGTTGCACCACACGTTGTCGTTGTGGGTGCCGACGAATTCGCTGTGGCCGGTGAGCTTGCTCACCAGTGCGCGGACCGTCTCGGCCGTCGGGTTGTGGGCGTTGATCGCGGTCTTGATCATGGGCACGTCGATGAGGTGGTTGGGCATGTTCAACGAGACGAACACCGTCGGGACCTCGGCGGCGTACCAGGGCATGTCCGGTCCCATCGGCATCGACCACTTGATCCGCAACGCACCCTGCTGGGCGAAGTCGGAGACGTTGGCCAAGACCAGAGCCGCGTCGTAGCGCTCGGCGAAGCCCTCGGTCTCAGACGAGATGAAGGTCTGGAAGTCGAACGGCTCTCCGCCGGCCGCGAGCTCGGCGGCGGTCCGGAAGACGCTCACCTCGAAGCCCGCGGCGGTCAGCTCCTCGATCGCCACCCGCTTGAACTCGGGCACGATGCCGGTGAAGTCGGGGGCGCTCTCCAGGCAGAACAGCCGGAGCCGGCGATGCCGGACGGGATCCAAGGGCAGTGTGCCGGCCGTGTCCTTGAGCAGCGCGATGGTCCGGTCGGCGACCCGGGCCGCGATCTCGTGGTGCTCGACCGACCCGATGACATCGAGCTCGGCCACCGGGGGCACCAGGTCGTCGACGCTGCGCTGGTGGAGCCCGAGCTTGGCCTTGAGGCCGAGGATGCGGGTCAGCGCAGCGTCGAGCCGGGCCGCGGTGATCTCGCCGGACTCGACCGCCGCCTTGACGAAGCCGAAGTCCTCGTCGTGGTTGCGGAAGAACAAGATCATGTCGCAGCCGGCGGTGATGGCTTGGACCATCTGACGTTCCCGGGGCAGCGCGGACGTGAGTCCCACCATCATCGAGGCATCGGTCAAGATCACGCCGTTGAAGCCGAGATCCTCACGCAGCAGGTCGGTCAACAGCTCGGGCGCCACCGTGGCCGGCAGGATGTCAGCGTCGGCGATCCCCGGTCGCAGCCGGCGAGAGTACTCCGGCAGCATGATGTGTCCGACCATGATCGACTCGATCCCGGCGCCGATCCCCCATTCCCAGATCTTGCGGTAGGTGGCGTCCCACTCCTCCACCGTGCAGTCGTTGTAGGAGGTGACGACGTGCTGGTCGCGCTCGTCGCGACCGTCGCCGGGGAAGTGCTTCATGCACAAGCGCGATCGGCCGGTCGCCGGCGCCTTCGCGTACGCCTTCACTGAACGCCTCGGCGTATTTGATCACCGTCTCGTGGTCGTTGCCGAAGGCCCGGGTGGCGACCACCGTGTTGCGCCAGTTGTGGTGGATGTCCACGATCGGGGTGAAGGCCCAGTTGCAGCCCAGCGCCCGGGACTCCCGACCCCCGACGAGTCCCATCTGCCGGGCCGCCTCCGTGTCCGGGGTGGACGCGGTCTGCAGCGGACTCCCGACCAGGGTGCCGTCGTTGCAGGCCCCGTTGCCGCCGGCCTCGATGTTCGACGCCACCAGCAACGGCACCGTGCTGCGACTCTGCGCAGAGCGGATGTGGGCCTGGATGCTGGCCGAGTCGGTGTGGTTGTAGCGCATCCCCCCTGGGTGGTAACCGTCCACGATCTTGTTGACGAACTCGTCGTCGAAGCGGTTGTTGAGGTTGATGAAGAGCTGACCGACCTTCTCCTCGACCGTCATGGCGTCGATGGTGGCGCGCACCCAGTCGATGCCGGGCTGGTCGAGCCCGTACGGGGTGGCAGTCAGGTCGGGCGTGCTCATCTCGGCTCTCGCTTCGGTGGTGGTCGTGGCGGTCATGGCTCAGACTCCGTGGTTCGGCGTGATGAACGACTCGGGGTCCTCGTGGTGCGACTCGATGGCGGCCAGCTTGCGGGCTTCGGTCTCGTCGCGGATCTGCTTGAACTTCTCGTCGGTCAGCGGGTACTTGGCGAAGATGATCATGGCGATCAGCGCGGCGGCGGCGGGCAGCAGGCCGATGGTCGCCTTGATGGCGAAGATGGCACTGTCCGGCTGGACCGGGCTGGGGTTCGCTGCGCTGGCGGCGATGTAGCCACCCATGGCCAGCGCCCAGGCGCCGACCGCGCCACCGATGGACTGGGTCACCTTGCGGGTGAAGGAGAACAGGGCGTACGTGGCCCCTTCGCTGCGCTTGCCGGTCATCCACTCGCCGTACTCGACCGTGTCAGCCTCCAGGCCGAACATCAAGGTGTTGATCAGGCTGGCGCCGATGCCCTTGATGGCCAAGGTGATGAGGACCAGCCAGAGCAGGTTGGCCGGGGCGAAGAAGAGGCCGACACCGCCGACGACGGTGAACACACCGCAGTACTGGAAGACGTTCTTCTTGCCGAACCGGTCGATGATCTTGGGGATGAACGGGGTGATCAGCAGCGAGATCCCCACGTTGACCAAGGTGATGACGCCGACCAGGCCGACGTTGCCGAGGACGTAGGTGGCGTAGAAGGCGGTGGTGCCGCCGACGGCGAAGACACCGATCAGGTAGAAGAAGCTGGACCCGCAGAGGTAGGCGAGCGGCTTGTTGCTCTTCAGGGTGCCGATGGTCTCCTTGATGCTGATCCGCGGCTGGGTGCGGACGACGCGCTCCCGGCAGGCCCAGGCGGTGAACAAGAAGGCGGCGGTGCCGATGACGATGAAGGCCACGGTGACTTTGGTGAACGCGCCCTGCACGGCCGCCTGGTAGGCGATCAGGTCCTCGGGGGAGGTGATGGTCTTCTTCTGGTCCTTGAGCGCGTTGATCTGGCCGCCGATGACGAAGGTCAGCACGACGCTGCCGATCGCTGCTCCGAAGGCCCGAGCCGCGACCAGCTTGGCCCGCTCGTGCACCGACTGGGTGACCGCCGAGGCGAGGGAGCCGTACGGGATGTTCACCAGCGAGTAGACCAGGCCGAGGATGGCGTAGGTGCCGTACGCGTAGATGAGCTTGGTGCCACTGCTGAAGCTCGTGGGCACGTGGAAGACCAGGAAGCTCATGAAGAGCAGCGGCACCGCGCCGAACATCAAGAAGGGCCGGAACTTGCCCCACCGGGTCATCGTCCGGTCGACCAACCGGCCGGCCAGCAGGTCGGCGAAGGCGTCCCACAGGCGTACGACCAAGAACATGGTCCCGACCGCCGCGGCGGAGATGCCGGCGACATCGGTGTAGTAGTAGAGCAAGAAGGTGGTGCTCAGGCTGAAGGCCAGGTTGAAGCCGAGATCACCGGCACCATAGCCGGCAACGGTCTTGAAGGGGAGCCGGTCCAATGACCGTAGCTTCGATTTGTCCAACGTCTCGAGTTTCGTCATTGAAGAACTCCTCGGTAGTTTTGCGGGGAAAAGACTGGGTATTTCTCTATTCAATTACCTGAAAACTCGGGCGTCCAAGTGTTGCCAGTTGTTGCCACGTCGCCCTGCTGCGCTTGACGAATCCCGCCGTCCCTGAGCAACCGGATTCTGCCCGGGCGCCCCGCCCGCCCACCCCCCCTGCCAGTTTCCGAGGTATACCTTGTGATTTCCCGCTTCACCCATCAATTACGCAGGGCAAATCGCGCAACCACAAGGTTTACCTCGGAAACTGGCCCCCCTAGCTGGCCGCCCCCTCAGCTGGCCAGCCCGGGCGCCGCGATCGACGGACAAGCCGGGCGGGTCGGCGAGGGTCAGAGCCAGGCCGGGCCGGACGCGGAAAAGGCGAGAAAGTCGCGGCGATCACTAAGGCGATCGGCCGTACGCGACTTTCCCGCAGTTTCCCGACGAAGGGGCCGGGGCCCAAGAATCAGGAGACCAGGTCGAGGGAGTCGGGGAAGGTCTGGCGGTAGACCTCTTTCACGATGTCCAAGGACTTGAGCGCTTCGCGGGGGCCGATCCAGAAGGGCGCGGCGTCGTCGAGCCGGGCGTAGAAGTCGGCGATCAGGAGCTCGTGGGAGACACCCCAGTAGGACCGGCCACCGGAGTCGGCGCGACGTTCCTGGACCACCTCGACCCGGCCGTCGGCGTGACTGATGGTCAGGTCACCCCGGAGGCTGAGCGTCGCCTGCTCGGTCACGACGTCCAGGGTCACCGGGGCGTTGGCCACGTGGGCCAAGGTGGCGTAGAAGACGCTCCGGGCGCCGCCGGCGTGGGCCAGCACGAACTCGGCCGTGTCCTCCACCTCGATGGCGTCGGCGAGGAAGCGGGTGGCCACGTGACCGGAGACCGACGTCACCTCGCCCAGCAGCCACTGCACCAGGTCGACGGTGTGGATCGCCTGGTTCATCAACAGACCGCCGCCGCTGCCGGCCCAGGTCGCCCGCCACGGCCGGCTCCGGTAGTAGTCCGCAGTCCGGTGCCAGACCACGGCCGCTGAGGCACCGACCACGGCCCCGAGCTCGCCCGAGGTCAGCTGCTGCTGCAGGGCGGCGGCGGCGGCGTTGTAGCGGTTCTGGAAGCAGACCGCGATCTTGGCCGAGCTGCGCTCCGCGAGCTCGACCAGCCGTCGCCCGTCGGCGAGCGTGTGCGCCAGTGGCTTCTCGAGCACGACGTTCACCCCGGCGCTCAGGCAGTCCGCGGCGACGACGACGTGCTGGTCGTGCGGCGTGCAGATGTGCACGACGTCCGGAGCGACCGCGTCCAGCATCGCCTCGTGGTCGGCGAAACCGGGCACCCCGTACGCCTGCGCCGCCGCCGCCCGCCGGTCCGGGTCGAGGTCGCAGACCGCCACCAGGTCGACCGAGTGGAGCCCGGCGAGTGCCTCGACGTGGATGACCGAGATGTCGCCGCAACCGACGATCGCAGCTCTCGTCACCGGGGTCAGCTCCTCTCCTCGAACTGGCCTTCCTCGCGGATGCGCTTGTTCAGCTCGGCCAGGTACTCGTCCTCGTCGAAGTCGAGCGAGACCTCGCGTCCGAGCCAGCTGGACAGGTGGATGGCGTTGGCCAGCCGGACGCCGTTGATGCCGTCGGAGCCGGGCGCGATCAGCGGCGTGCCGTCCACGATGTTGGCGGCGAAGTTCTCCAGCACGCCGGCGTGCTGGGCTCCCCAGGCGGACTCGAACTCCAGCACCTCGGTGGTGTAGTAGTCGGCGGTGTCGAGCTGGCCGGTGAACAGCCGCCGCACGTCCTCCATGCCCATGTCGTCGCTGATCTCACGCTCGGGCTTGACCAGCCGGGTGACCGTGGCCGTCCTGCTGTTCTCGACCACGATCTTGCCGCTGTCGCCGAGGATCTCGAAGCGGTCGGTGCCGATCAGGTCGTGGGTCGCGGTGATCAAGACACCGGTCGCGCCGTCGCCGTAGTCGACCAGCACCGTCACCTCGTCCTCGACGGCGATGTTGCGGCGGAACCCGTACGCGACCTTGGCGTAGACCGACTGCGGCACCCCGCAGATCCACTGCCACAGGTCGAGCTGGTGCGGCGCCTGGTTGACCAGCACGCCGCCGCCCTCGCCGCCCCAGGTCGCCCGCCAGGCGCTCTGGTCGTAGTAGCCCTGCGGCCGCCACCAGGTCGTGATGATCCAGCTGGTGTGACGGATCGCGCCGATCGCGCCGCTGTCCACGATCTCCTTGATCGCGCGGTAGAGCGGGTTGTTGCGCTGGTTGAACATGATGGCGAAGGTCAGCTCCGGCTTGCTGGCCGCGTACGCATTCAGCTCACGAACCTGCTTGGTGTAGACGCCGGCCGGCTTTTCCACCAGCGCGTGAATTCCCCGCTTCAGTGCGTCGATCCCCAGCTGCGGATGCAGATAATGCGGAACGCAGGTGACGATCGCGTCCACGTTGCCGCTGTCGAGCATGGCCTCGTAGTCGTCGTAGAACGGAACTCCGGGGTAGGTCGACTCGACCAGCTCAGCCTTGGCCGGGTCGTGGTCGCAGATGGCGCCGATCACCATGTTGGGGACGAGCCCGTCGGCGATCAGGCCGGCGTACATCGAGCCCTGGGCGCCCAGACCCATGATGCCGAGTCTGACGGTCTGGATGGGCATGGTGGTGTTCGTCATCGGACGGCTCCTTCGTTGGGCGGTGTCGTGGTGATCTGTTCGGCTTGAGCAACGATGGCGGCTACCAGGTCGGGGTCAGCGCCGAGGCCGGGATCGAGCGTGTCGAGCACACCGCGTACGGCGCTGCTCAGGTCGTCGTGCTGGGCGGCCTGCCGCGCGGCCGTGGCGCCGGGGTCGTTGACCGGAGCCCCCAGCCCGCGCAGGTGCAGCACCCAGGCCGCGACGGCGGTCGCCGAGCCCAGCGGCAGCCGGCCGGCGGCGCGTTCGGATCGCAGAGTGGGAATCGTGCGGACCACGAGCTTGGTCGACCCGTCGGCGGCGATCTGGGCCAGCCGGTGGCGGACGCGGGGGTTGGAGAACCGGTCCACCAGCGCGGTCCGGTAGTCGGTCACCAGCTCGGCCCGCAGCGGCAGGTGCCGGCCGGCCTCGTCCCACAAGAGCTCGACCCAGGATCGGCAGGCCGGGTCGTCGATCGCTTCGTCGATGGTCTCGTGACCACGGATGCTGCCGGCGTAGGCCAGCAGGGAGTGCGAGGCGTTGAGCAGCCAGAGCTTGCGTTGCTCGAAGGGTGCGACATCGTCGACCAGCTGCACGCCGGCGTCCTCCCAACGGGGCCGCCCGGCGGGAAACGCTCCGGAGACAACCCATTCGTTGAAGGGCTCGGTCGGCACCGGGGAGGCGTCGAGATAGCCCTGGGTGCGGGCGACCAGGGCGCGGTCGTCGTCGGTGGTGGCCGGGGTGATCCGGTCCACCATCGAGGTGGCGAAGTCGACGTGCTGCTCGATCCACTCGGCCAGCGCCGGATCGGTGGACCGGGCCAGCTCGGTGACCACCGTCCGGGTCACCTCCCCGTTCTCAGGCAGGTTGTCGCACGACAGCAGGGTGATCGAACCGGCGCCGGCGGACCGGCGGGCGGACAGGCCGGCCACCAGGCGGGCCGGCAGGGTCGTGACCGGCGTTCGCGGGTCGCGGCGGAGCCGTTCGACGTCGGTGACGACCGACTCACGCTCGGCGTCCAGGTGACCGTCGGCGCCGAGCAGGTAGCCCGCCTCGGTGACCGTGATGGTCACCACGGCCACCTCGGGCCGGCTGAGGTAGTCCAGGAAGGCTTCGTGCTCGCCCGACCCGTGCACGGCGGAGATCGAACCGACCAGCTCGTACGTGTCGCCCTCCCGGCTGCGGGTGATCACGGTGTAGAGCCCGTCCTGGGGAGCCAGCGCCTCGGCCATGTCGGCGCGGCGGCCGGTGAAGGCCGCGATCCCCCACTCCGAGGCGTCGCCGGCATGCGCGGTGTACCAAGCCTGATGGGCGCGGTGAAAGTTGCCGATGCCGAGGTGCACGATCCGGACCGGCGGGGCCGGTGGAGTGCCCGGGAGCGCTCGCGACAGCCGGACCGGGGTCATGTCGGCGGCAACCGCAGGATTCTCGATGATGGTGCTCACAGCTTGAACGCCCTTCTGGGGTTGGTGACCACGAGGTCACGCATGGTGTCGATGGCTTCGTCCTCGTCGAGCCGGTGCTCGGCGACCAGCTGGGCGACGAACCCGGCATCCACGCGCCGGGACATGTCGTGCCGCGCCGGGATCGAGCAGAAGGCGCGGGTGTCGTCGATGAAGCCCGAGGTCTTGGCGAAGCCGGCCGACTCGGTGATCGCGGACCGATAGCGGCGGATGGCCTCCGGGGCGTCGATGAACCACCAGGGCGCCCCGGCGTAGACCGAGGGGTAGAAGCCGGCCAGCGGCCCGATCTCGGAGGAGAAGACGGTCTCGTCGAGGGTGAACACGATCAGCTGGAAGCCGGGGTGGGTGCCGTAGCGGTTGAGCATCGGCCGTAGCGCGTCGGTGAACTCAACCCGGATCGGGATGTCGGTGCCGACATCGGTGCCGTACTGAGCGTGCGTCGGCTCGTGGTGGTTGCGGCGTACGCCGGGGTGGATGGTCATCACCAGGCCGTCGTCGCACGACATCCTGGCCATCTCCGACACCAGGTGCCGGCGCAGCGCGGTGGCCTCGCGGTCGTTGACCTCACCGTGCCGGGCCGCGGCGTAGATCCGTTCGGCTTCGGCCGGCTCGACCGTGTCGGTGCGGGCGTCGACATGGCTGTGGTCGGTGGACACCGCACCGTGGTCGCGGAAGTAGCGCCGGCGCGACTCCAGAGCGGCGATGAACCCCGCGTAGTCACCGGTCTCGACCCCGCTGACCTCGGCCAGTCGGTCGACATCGGCGTTCCACTCCGCCCGGCCGGGCTCGAGGTAGCGGTCGGGCCGGAACGTCGGGATCACCCGGCCGTTCCAGGTCGGGTCATCGCGCAGGAACTGGTGGGCCGACAGGTCGTCGCAGGGATCGTCGGTGGTGGCCAGCACCTCGATGCCGAACCGGTCGAAGAGGGCGCGCGGCCGGAACTCCGGAGTGGTCAGGCAGCCGGCGATCTGGTCGTAGATGTCGTCGGCGGTCTCTGCGCTCGGCCGCTGGGTGACGCCGAAGATGTCGGCCAGCTGCGCATCGAACCAGAAGCGCACCGGGGTGCCGCGGTAGTCGCTCCAGTGCGCACAGACCGTACGAAAGGCCTCCCGCGACTCCGCCTCGGTGAGCGTTCCCTGGGCGACCCCCAGGGCCGACAACGGCACTCCGTGGGCGTGCAGCAGCCGGTTGACGTAGTGGTCGGGCGTGATCAGCAGCGACGTCGGGTCGGCGAAGGGCGTGTCCTCAGCCAGCCACTGGGCCGGCACATGGCCGTGCGGGGAGATGATCGGCAGCTGCGCCACCGACTCGTAGAGCCGGCGGGCGATCGATCGCAGCCCGGGCTCGGACGGCAACAGGCGGTCCGGATGGAGGTCGAGCGCAGCAGTGGAGGACATGGCCTCATCCTGCTGAGCGGGACAGCGGCGTGCCAACCAGTTGCCGTAAGTTGTCGCGGCCCGGCCGACCGGCTCAGTGACACCAGTGGTTGCAACAAGTGGCAACAACTGGTGCACCCCGTCGCCCGCGTGGCTGAATGACGTTCATCACCCCCCACCACCAGGAGGTTCGTCCATGTGGACGCTGTCCGGTTTCTCCGATGAGATCTCGCCCGACTTCGAGACCCAGTGCGGCCTCGTCTCCGACCTCGGCCTGAAGTACCTGGAGTTCCGCAGTGCCTGGGACGTCAACGTCCTCGACCTGGACGACGACCAGCTGGCTGCAGCGAAGCAGACGCTGGACGCGCACGGTCTCGGAGTTTCCAGCATCGGCTCGCCGATCGGGAAGATCTTCATCGACGAGGACTTCGAGCCCCACCTGCTGCGGATGCGCCACGCCGCGGACGTCGCCCGCTTCTTCGGAGCGCCGTTCATCCGCGTCTTCTCCTTCTTCATCCCCGAGGGCGACGACCCCGATGATCATCGCGAGGAGGTCCTGCGGCGGATGCGCGCCCTGACCGCGGTCGCCGCGGAAGCCGGGGTGATCTTGCTGCACGAGAACGAGAAGCACATCTTCGGCGACATCCCGCGCCGCTGTCTCGACATCGTCGAGTCGGTGGGATCGCCGCACCTCAAGCTCGCCTGGGATGCCGCCAACTTCGTCCAGGTCGGCGTCCGGCCGTTCAGCGAGGGCTACGAGCTGCTCCGGCCGCACCTGGCCTACATGCAGATCAAGGACGCTCACCTCGCGACCGGTGAGGTCGTCGCGTCGGGCCGGGGTGACGGCGAGATGGTCCAGACCCTGCGGGCGCTGCGCGGCGACGGCTTCGACGGGTTCTTCTCGCTGGAGCCGCACCTCAGCAAGACCCACGAGCTGGGCGGCTTCTCCGGACCGGCGCTGTTCACCGAGGCCTGGCGGGCCTTCACCGACCTGCTGAACGCCGACCACATCCCCTTCGCCTGAGAGGCCACTTCATGATCGACACCGAGATCCCCGAGCCCCAGGCCGCCACCGAACCCCACCGTACGTCGCGGGTTGCGGCCAACCCGATCCCCTACTGGGTCGCGCGACGGCAAGGTCGACAAGTCGAAGGCGGTCTTCGACCAGGCCTTCGCCGACTTCGCCGCCATCGGCTTCACCGCCGTCAAGGCCGACGTGCCCGAGGGCATGACCGCCGCCGAGTACGCCGAGCTGGATCGCCGGCTACGGGCTGGCCCCCTCGCTCAGCCTGTTCAGCTCGCCCTTCGACGAGACGATCGACATCGTCGACGAGATCGAGCGGGCCAAGCGCTTCGCCGCCGACCAGGTGGCCCTCGGACTCGACCGCACCATGGTCTCGTCCATGGCCATCCCCGCTCGGATGGCCGAACCGGCGGTCGGTGCCGACTTCAGCGCTGACCGTCTCGCGCTGGCCATCGAGAACGCCGGCATCGTCTGCCAGGTGCTGCAGAGCCAGGGCCTCCGTCCGCTGCACGCACTCCCACGTCGGCGGCGTCTTCGAGACCGAGGACGAGATCTCGGCCGTGCTCGACACGCTGGGACCGGACGTGATCGGCTTCGGTCCCGACACCGGCCATCTGCGCTGGGCCGGCATCGACCCGGCGGCCATGATCGCCCGCTACGCCGATCGGGTCGGCGGCATCCACATCAAGGACTGCTTCGCCGACTACCTCGATCCCGCTGCCCGCGCCGGGCTGAGCTATCACGAGATCGGGGCCACCAAGCGCCTCTGGGCCGAGCCGGGTCTCGGCGTGGTCGACTTCGACGCCGTGGTCGCCGCGATGCCGGAGGACTACGACGGTGACTACATGATCGAGATCGACGAGCCCAGCGTGGACTCCCGCTTCGACTCCCACCAGATCTCGTTCGCCTGGGCGAAGCAGGCCCTGAGTTTCGCCCGCATCTGAGCCGCCCCGCAGGGCTGACCCGCCGGCGCCGACCCCAGCGTCGGACCCGGTCGTGGAGCAACAAGACTGTGCCCGGGGCACCACCACCGGGCGCCCACGAGCTGGAGGACGAGCGATGGCCGACCGCACCGCGCCGAGGCAGATGCCCACCGGAGCGATCATCGCGGTGCTCTGCCTCGCCGGCACCACCGTGTCGCTGCAGCAGACCATGGTGGTGCCGCTGCTGCCCGGTTTCTCAGTCGCTGCTGCGACGTCTCGACCGACAGCGTGTCCTGGCTGGTCACCGCGACCCTGGTGACCTCAGCCGTCGCCACCCCGGTGGTGGCCCGGCTCGCCGACATGCTACGGCAAGCGGCTGATGATGCTCATCTGCATCCTGTTGATGACGGCTCGGCTCACTGATCGCCGCGCTGAGTGCCGGCAGCTTCGCGATCTTGGTCATCGGGCGCTGCCTGCAAGGTTTCGCGTCGGCGCTGATCCCGGTCGGCATCAGCATCATGCGCGACGAGCTGCCCAAGGAGCGGGTCGGCTCGGCCGTGGCCTTGATGAGCGCGACCCTGGGCATCGGTGGCGCCCTCGGACTGCCGCTCGGCGGGATCTTGTTCCAACAGCTCGGCTGGACGTCGGTGTTCTGGCTGTCGGTGATCGTCGGCGTGGCCATCTTGGTGGCGGTCCTGCTCGTCGTCTCCGAGTCGGGGGTGAAGACCCGCGGTCGCTTCGACCTGCTGGGGGCGGTGCTGCTCTCGATCGCCCTGGCGTCCCTGCTGCTGGCCATCTCCAAAGGCGGCAGCTGGGGCTGGAGCAGTCGAGCGCACCATCGTGCTGCTCGGGCTCACCGTGGTGGTGCTCGCGGTCTGGTTCCCCTACTCGCTGCGGGTCAACCAGCCGCTGGTCGACCTGCGCACCTCGGCCCGCCGACCCATCCTGTTGACCAACATCGCGTCCATCCTGGTCGGCTTCGCCCTGATGGCGAACATCTTGATCAGCACCCAGCAGCTGCAGCAACCTGTGGCCGGCAGCGGTTTCGGGCTGACCGCGGTCGGCGCCGGGCTGGCCATGGTGCCGTCCGGTCTGGCCATGGTCGCGTTCTCACCGGTGTCCGGTGCCATGATCAACCGGCTCGGCGGCCGGGTCACGCTGATGGCCGGCTCGGTGATCATGGGCGTCGGCTACGTCGGCCGGGTCTTCTACGACGACAGCCTGATCGCGATCATCGTCGGCTCCACCGTGGTCAGCATCGGCTCGGCGGTCGCGTACGCCGCCATGCCCAGCCTGATCATGGCTAACGTGCCGATCACCGAAACCGCATCGGCCAACGGCCTCAATGCCTTGTTGCGTGCGCTCGGCACGTCCACCGCCAGTGCGGTGATCGCCGCCCTGCTGTCCCTGGTGACGGTGACCGTCGGGACGGTCGAGCTGCCCACGGCCGAGGCGTTCCGCGACGTCTTCTGGCTGGCCGCCTTCGCGGCGCTGGTGTCGTGCGGCGTGGTGTGGTTCGTGCCCAAGCGCGTCCGCCAGGCCGTGGTGGTCAGTGCCGACCGGCCCTCGGTCGTCGGTCCGGTGGAGACCACCCGGGTCGGCGAGGGCACGGAGATCGTCGTCCGGGGCCGCGTCTGCCAGTCCGACGACCTGCCGATCGCCCAAGCGGTGGTCACCGCGGTCAGCCTCGACGGCCAGCCGCTCGACTGGAGCCGGGCGGACAACGGCGGCAAGTTCTCGCTGGCCCTGCCGGGCGCCGGGCGCTACCTGTTCATCGCCAACGCCGACGGCTGGACACCGCGGTCGCGGGTCGTCGACTTCTCCGGCCAGCCCGACGTGCAGCGCATTCAGCTGCTCGAGCGCCTGATGCTGACCGGCCAGGTCCGCCGGGGCGGCACCGGCCTGGCCGACGCCCTGGTCACGCTCAGCGCCCACACCGGGGAGGTGCGCGCCATCACCCGGACCGACGGCGAGGGTCGCTACCAGCTGCGGCTGCCACCGCCGGGGCACAACATCGTGACCGTGATGGAGCCCGACACCTTCTCCACCCGATCGATCAAGATCTTCACCACGACGCAGTCGGCGGTCGCCGACATCGACCTCACCCCGACCGATGCGGCCGGCGACCTGCTGCCGCGCTAGCAGCAGCTAGGGCCGCGGCCCGGTCGAGTCGCGGATGACCAGCCGGGCCGGCAGCCGTACCGGCTCGACGACGTCGGCGGGGTCCCGCTTGTGACCCTTCATCAGGTGGGCGACGGCGGCCGACCCCAGGCTGACCAGCGGGGCGGCGATGGTCGTCAGGTGCGGCTCGATCAACGTGGAGTCGACGATGTTGTCGAACCCGATCACACTGACGTCGTCGGGCACCGAGCGCCCGGCCGCCAGCACCGCCTGGACGAAGCCGATGGCCATCAGGTCGTTGTAGGCGATGACCCCCGTCGTCGGTTTGGCCAACCACTGTTCGGCCGCCTCGGCGCCGCCGCGCATCGTCGGCAGGAACGGTCCGAGGCGGCGGACCTGGAGCTCGAGCTCCAGGCCGGCCTCACGCAGTCCTCGCCAGCGCACACCGTCGGCCCACGACGCCGGCGGACCGGCCAGGTAGGCGATCGACGTGTGGCCCAGCTCGGTCAGGTGCTCGGTCGCCTTCTTGATCGCGTGCACCTGGTCGGTCAGCACCGCGGGGACCTCGCTGACCATGCGGTTGAGCAGCACCACCGGCTTGCGTTTGGCGAGCGAGCGGATGGTCGCGTCGGACATCCGCGAGGAGCTCAGGATGGCCCCGTCGACCACCGGGATCAGCCGGTCCAGTGCCGCTCGCTCGGCCCGCTCGGACTCCTGGGTCTCCACCACCAACAAGGTGAAGCCGAGCTCGTTCGCCGCTCGCTCGGCTCCACGGATCATGCCGAAGAACACCGGGTTGGCGATGTCGGCCACCACCATGGCGAGCATCCCGGAACCGCGCTCGGACACCGCGCGCTCCATCCGGCCCGTGCGGTAGCCGAGGTCCTCGGCGACCTGGCGGACGTGCTCGGCGGTCTTGAAGCTGACCCGTCCGGGGTTGGACAGCGCCCGCGACACGGTGGAGGGAGCCACACCGGCGACCCGGGCGACGTCGTAGATCGTCGGGTGCGCCTCCCCGGGCATGACGATGGGGGCCGTCGGAGCGTCCGAGCCACCGCCGTCACCGCTGGCCCCGTCGCCTGTGATCTGGTCCATGATCAACTCCTAGGACCCCAACCTAACAAAGCGTCGCTCGTCGCCGGCCCTCCCGCGTGCGGTCGTCGAGCGAGGTGGACGAAGATGTCGACATGGGTGATCGACTCGAGGGAACCACCGCGCTGGTGACCGGCGCGAGCAGCGGCATCGGCGAGGCGACAGCGATCGAGCTGGCGTCGTTGGGGGCCACGGTGGCCCTCGCGGCCCGCCGCCGGGACCGGCTCGACGACCTGGCTGAGCGGATCAGCGCCAGCGGTGGCGAGACGCTCGTGCTGGAGACCGACGTGACCGACGAGGCAGCCGTCCGCGAGGCGGTCGAGGCGGTCGTGGAGCGCTTCGGTCGGCTGGACACGGTGGTCGCCAACGCCGGGGTGATGCTGCTCGGGCCGATCGTGGACGCTCCGGTCGAGGAATGGCAGCGGATGGTCGACCTGAACGTCCTGGGCCTGCTCTACGTGTCGCACGCCGCATTGCCCCACCTGCTGTCCGCCGCCTCGACCGGACCCCGCAACGTGGCTGACCTGGTGCTGGTCAGCAGCGTCGCCGGCCGGGTGGCGCGCAACGGCAGCGGGGTCTACAACCTGACCAAGCACGGGGTCGGTGCGTTCGGGGAGTCGCTCCGGCAGGAGGTGACCAAACGTCACGTACGGGTGTCGCTGGTCGAGCCCGGCGCCGTCCTGACCGAGCTGACCAGCCACAACCGGCCGGAGATCCGCGAGGCCAACGCCGCGCGCTGGGAAGGGATGGAGCGGTTGGAGGCCGAGGACATCTCTGACGCCATCGGCTACATCGTCAGCCGGCCCCGGCGGGTCGCCATCAACGAGCTGCTGATCCGACCCACCGAGCAGGAAGGCTGACCGGCGGACCGGTCGCCCGCTCCGCGACGTAGCCTCCGAGCATGACCCTGCCGCACCTCATCGTGATCAGCGGCCCCGCGGGCGCGGGCAAGACGACGCTGGCCCACCGGCTGGCCGCCGAGATCGGTTGCCCGGCTCTGTGCCGCGACGAGATCAAGGAAGGGATGGTCCACGCGACGCCCGGTTTCGTCCCCGGCCCGAGCGACCCGCTCACCCTGCGGACCTACGACCTGTTCTTCGCCGCCATCGAGCTGTTTCTGCTCGGCGGTGTCACCCACGTCGCCGAGGCCGCATTCCAGGACCGGCTGTGGCGGCAGGGTCTGGAACCCCTTCGCGAGCGGGCCGAGCTGCGGATCGTCCGCTGCCAGGTCGACCCCGGGACCGCCCAGCAGCGGGCCACCAGCCGGCTCGCCAGCGTCGCCTCCCGTGCTGCCCACGCCGACGCCGAGCACCTGCGGGCGGCGGCGCCGTTCTCCCCCATCGAGCTGGACGTCCCGACCATGGATGTCGACACCTCGTCGGGGTACCGCCCCGGGCTGGCCGAGATCGCCGCCTTCGCCAGGTCCTGAGCGGTCCGGATTCCCTCGTGGGAACGGACCGGTCGGCTCAGCAGACCGGCGTCGCGTCCCCCGAGGGCAGCCGGTTGGCCGCCCAGGTCCCCAGCTGGTGCAGGATCGGCAGCAGCTCCTGACCGGCGGACGACAGGCTGTAGTTCACGCCGGGCGGGCGGGTGTCGGTCACCTGACGCTCGACCAGCCCGGCCCGTACGAGCTCGGCCAGGCGGTCGGAGAGCACCGAGTCGGTGATGGAGCCGACGCTGCGGCGCAGTTCGGAGAAGCCGACCGGCCCCGCCGTGAGGGTGCCGATGATGACCCCGTTCCAGCGCTTCCCGAGCAGGTCGAAAGCCCGCCGCACCCCGGCGTCACACAGGTGGCCACCTTCGACCGCAGCCGCGTCTGCGCGGCGTTCCGAGGTTTCCACCATGTGATCGATCCTACAACCACTCGCATCGCCCTTGCTGCTAGTATTTTGCAAGTTAATTGCTAGTCTTTCACAAGTAGGTAGCACATCGCTATCACATAGGATTCTTGGAGCGTTCACCATGTCGTTGTTCCGTCTTGACGCCAGCATCCGCGTCGAGGGATCGCACAGCCGTCAGATCGCCGACATCGTCGAGCAGGAGTGGCTCGCGGAGCACCCTGAGGACGACGTCGTCCGCCGCCATCTGGGCACCGACCCAGTCCCCGCCACCGCCTGGGCCGCCGCCGTCAGCGGTCTCGGAGTGCCCGGGGACCAGCGCAGCGCCGAGCAGCAGACCGCAGCGGCCCTCGCAGCCGAGGCCGTCGACCAGCTGCTGGCCGCCGACGCCCTCCTGTTCGCCGTACCGCTCTACAACTTCGGCGTCTCCCAGCACTTCAAGACCTGGGTCGACCTGGTCATCACCGATCCGCGCATGCAGGCCGGGATCATCCCGGGCACCGCCGGCAAACCGGCTGTCCTGGTCACCGTGCGCGGAGGCAACTACTCCGCCGGCACCCCCCGCGAGGGCTGGGACCACGCCACCGGCTGGATGCGTCGGATCTTGGAAGATGTCTGGCAGCTCGACCTGGCCGTGGTCGAGACCGAGTTCACCCTGGTCGGGGTCAATCCCGCTCTTGACCAGTTCAAGGAGCTGGCCGCCGACCTGCGCCGACAGTCCGAACGCAACGCCCGGCAGCACGGCCGGGCCCTGGCCGCAGCAGTCAGCCCCATCTCCACCGCCGCCTGACCCGTTCGGGCCCTGCCCGACCCGAACCTCGTTGCCAACCTCGCCGCCTGATCCAGGCGGCGGGGTTGTTTCGTTTCCCAGTACCGCGGCCCGGTTCAGTGCTGGGACCAAATTTTCCGCGGGCGGGTATCACCAGGCCTTGACGCTTGCTCCCTTTGGGACCAATATTGTTCTATTAGTCCCTTAGGGACTAATGCGGCTCCGAGGAGAAAAGCGTGATGACAGTGGCTCAGGTGTCCTTCCTGGCCGGTCTCGCATCGACCAGCTTGTTCGTCGTCAGCTATCTACCGATGCTCTATCGGGCCTGGCGTACGCGGGACCTCGCCTCCTATAGCCGGCCCAGCCTGGTCATCGCCAACGTCGGCAACGTCGTGCAGGCGGTTTACGTGTTCAGCCTCCCGGCCGGACCGATCTGGTTCCTGCACAGCTTCTACCTGGCGGCCAGCGCCGTGATGCTCGGCCTGCACCTCCGCCACCACCGCCCCGGCGACCAACCGGCCGTCGGCGTCACCACTCACCCACGGGGAGGTCGCCATGACGGCGACGAGCACTGACCGCACGACCAGAAGAGGCAGGCCCTCCGGGCGCCTCGACCCACTCGCAGCACGGCTGCGGGACACCTGTCAGGGAGAGGTCGTCGGACCCGGAGATGCGGGCTACGACCGAGCCCGGGCCGCTTGGAACCTGAACGTCGACCACCGACCGGCCGTGGTGGTGCTGGCTGAGTCGGCCCACGACGTCGCCCAGTCCGTGCGACTCGCCGGGCAGGCGGGCCTGGGGATCGGTGTGCTGGCCACCGGCCACGGGACGCCGGCCCTGACCGAGGATGGCCTGCTGGTCAACACCTCCCGGCTCCGCGACGTGAGCATCGATCCGGTGACCCGGACTGCTCGGGTCGCCGCCGGCGCGGTCTGGCAGGACGTGATGACGGCTGCCGCGGCGTACGGGCTGACCGGTCTGCCGGGCTCGAGCACAACCGTCGGGGTGGTCGGCTCCACCGTGGGAGGTGGCTTCGGCTGGCTCGGCCGAAAGTACGGTCTCGCTGCCCATTCGGTCATCCGCGCCGAGGTGGTCACCGCCGACGGCGAGCTGGTCATGACCAGCGCCGACGAGCATCCCGACCTGTTCTGGGGATTGCTGGGCGGCACCAGCAACCTCGGCCTCGTGACGGCGCTGGAGTTCCGGTTGCACCCGGTGCGTTCGGTCTACGGCGGCAACCTCTACTACCCCCTCGACCAGGCTCGCGCGGTGCTGGAGTTCTTCGCCGAGTGGGCCCCCACCACGCCGGTCGAGCTCACCGCAGCCGCCACGTTCCGGAGCTTTCCGCCGCTGCCCGGTGTTCCCGCGGCCCTGCGCGGTCGCTCGCTGGTCGCCGTGCGTGGCTGCTTCTGCGGTGACCTGGGCGCCGGGCAGGCGCTGGTCGATGGGGCCCGTGACGCCCTGGGTCCAGGCCTGGTCGACACCTTCACCGCACTCTCGACGGCGGACCTCGCCACTATCAGCCTGGATCCGGTGCTGCCGGTGGGTGCGCTGAACCACCTGGAGCTGATCCGCGACCTCACCCCCTCAGCCATCGACGCTGTGGTCGAGGTGGCCGGCCCGCAGTCGCAGTCGCCGCTGGCCATGGTCGAGCTCCGACAGCTGGGCGGGGCCCTGGCCGGGTCGCCCCAGTCGCTCGACCCCATGGCGCACACGGCCGCGGCCTACAGCCTCAACGCCGTCGGGGTGACGCCGACCCCGACGCAGGCCGCTGCCGTGCGTGACCACCTGTCGTTGCTGGCCTCCAGGATCCAGCCGTACGCCACCGGCGACACCTACCTGAACTTCCTGGACCTCGAGGGCGCCACCCCCGAGCGCATCCGGGCGGCCTACTCGCCGGCCGATTGGGACCGCCTGGTCCGGCTGAAGACCGCCTACGACCCGGCCAACCTCTTCCGGTTCAACCGCAACATCCCTCCATCACCCCAACCCCACCCGAAAGTGAGCACGACATGACCACCATCTTGGTGACCGGTGCGACCGGTTCCATCGGATCCCGGCTGATCCCCCTGCTGCAGGCCCGCGGCGTCGGCGTACGCGCGCTGGTCCGCCGTCCGGGGCAGCTCGCCTCCGACGAGGTCGAGGTCGCCGTCGGCGATTTCGCCGACCAGGCCTCGTTGCGGCCCGCCCTGAATGGCGTGGATGCCGTCTTCCTCGCCTGCGGCAACGTGCCCGAGCAGGTGGCGTACGAGAGCGCCCTGATCGATGAGGCCGCTCGGGCCGGCCTCCGGGTGGTGAAGCTGTCGGCGCGCGGCGCCGCCATCGGCGCACCGGTCGCGTTCTGGCACTGGCATGGCCTGATCGAGCAGCATCTGCGGGCATCGGGCGTGCCGGCGGTCGTCCTGCAACCAGGGTTCCTGATGAGCAACCTGCTCGGCTCCGCTGAGCCGGTGCGGCAGCAGGGTCTGCTCCTCGCTCCCGCCGCCGAGGCGCGGGTCGCCATGATCGACCCGGCCGATGTCGCCGCGGTCGCGGCAGTGGCGCTGACCACCCCAGGCCACGACGGGCAAAGCTATGTGCTGACCGGACCAGCGGCGATCGGCTTCTCCCAGGTGGCGGCGGAGCTGTCAGCCGTCACCGGCCGGGCGATCAGGTTCGTCGACATCCCACCCGAGGCGGCCGCGGCGGCCATGGTCGACGGCGGCGTTCCCTCGTTCGCGGCCGATCAGATCGTCGCCGTCTTCGACACCTTGCGTCGCGGAGGTCAGGCGAGCACGACCGACGTCGTTCCGTCGTTGACCGGCCGGCCCGCCCGGCACTGGTCAGACTTCGCCCGCGATCATTCCGGTGCCTTCGGCGGTCTGCGGTCGGGGTCGCTGGTCGGCTGATCCGAGTCTGGGCCGGGAGGCTGATCGGCGGCCCAGCGCTCGGCCCGGGCCGTGGCCTGCTGGACGGTGCCGGCCAATGCGTCGAGATCGGGACGGGCCTGGCCGGGGTCGGCCGGCCAGTCGGCCACGACCTCGGCGGCCCAGCCCGCCCACCGGTCGATCGTCTCCAGGTAGTCGTCCAGGAAGCGCCCCGTGAGGACGAGCGTGGCCAGCCGCTCGGGATAGGGACCGGCCCCCGCGGCATAGCTGGCACCGACCTGCACGTTGCGCAGGGTCAGCTCATGGGCCCAGGCCCGGAGCTGGTGCAGGGTGGCCTGCAGGTCGGCGGTCGTCCCGTTCTCGGCGTAGAAGACCTTCAGGATGTGCTCGGACTCGAACACCGGCTCGTCGCTCTCGGTCGCGAGCCAGGTGGCCAGGGCCCGCCGACCCTCAGGGGTGATCGAGTAGACCGTCCGGGGCCGACGACCGTGGGCCCCAGGGTCGGCCTCGGCCAGCCCTTGGACGACGAGCTTCTTCGGCTCCTCGTAGAGCTTGCTCCGCGCCCGCGGCCAGAAGCGGTTCAGCGTCCGGTCCATCTGCTTGGCCAGCTCGTACGTCGTCCACGGCTTGATCGCGAGCAGGCCGAGCACGGCGTACGAGGTCGGCGTCAACCCACCGCTGGTCGTCATGAGTGCTCCCGGGGGTTCGCGGACGTGGTCCTCGAGTCAGTCATCCCCAAGGGACTATAGCGAGTGCTACCGGACGTCGACGCAGTCGCCCGTGCTGACCACCGGGGCCGTCGTGGTGCTGCCCTTGAAGACGAACCGGAAGCAGCCGTCCTTGGTGGCCTTGACCGACGCCTTCACGCTGCCGTTCGCCGCGCTGGTGACGGTCTTCACCACCGTGTAACCGCCGTTCGGGGTACGCCACTGCAGCTCGACCTTCCGGTTGCCGTAGCCCCGGTAGGTCAGGGTGTCCCAGTCGGCTCGCTTGAGGCTGCCCTTGACCGTGATGGTCTTGCCCTTGCTGACCGGCTCCGGGGTGGCGTTGGTGGTCAGCCGAGCGGCCCGGATGATCTTGATCCGCGGGCCGGCGGTCTCGGCGGTCTTCTGGCCCCAGACCGTGAACCACGAGGTCCAGGTGCCCGCCTCGGCGTTGGGCAGGGTGCCGGGCGTGATCCGCAGGCCCTTCTCATACGTGGTTACGCCGTTGCTGGTGCCGGACTTGTCGAGGTCGTACGCGTCGACGAAGTTCGGCCCGAAGAGCCCCATCTCGACCCGGTCCACCCGGCAGCCGTTGCTGCGGACCTTGGCGGTGGCGGTGATGCCCTTGATCTCGGAGATGCCCACGACCACGGTCTTCGGCGAGATCGACGTGGTGACGATGGTGGGCTTGCTGCAGGCGACCGCAGCCGCGGCCGGAGCCGTGCTCGCGGCGAGCGCGGTGGGGATCAGGGAGCAGGCGGCGAGAGCGGCCAGGGACTTGCGCATGTCGGACTTCCTTTCGATCGGGTGTGGCCTTCGCCACCCCGGTTCCTGTGGTGATGAGAGCACCATGCCTGGTGCGAATGGGGGATGACTTGGGACTGACTTGGTGCGCATCAGTGAGACGGCTGCGCGACGCTCGTCGGAGGCGCAACGGGGGCGGGATGCCGGGCGCGGGGAAATGATTATGGCTCCATCCGGCTTAACGAAAGCCGGGTACATGCCTCGGTCAAGGAGCAGTGACCGACCCACGCGAGGTGGGATCGCGGATCAGTCCGCGCAGGTTCGAGTTCGACGCCTTTCAAGAGGGGGCGTCGTCGTGGCTGATACTGCTGCCGGGCTATTCGAGATCGGCGTGGTTGATCACGCAGAACTCGTTCCCGTCGGGATCTCGCATCACGATGAAGTCCGGGTTCTTCGGATAGACCCAGTCCGCGGCCACCGACGCCCCGAGCTGGACCAGGCGATGCACCTGTGCGGCCTGGGAGTCGGTGTAGAGGTCGAGGTGCAACCGGACCGGCTCTTTCGGCCTAGCGTCGTTGGTGTGCTGCAACGACACCGTCGGATGCCGGTGGGTCGGATCCTGCAGCATCGTGAAGTCCGGGTCGACGATCGTCTCCCGCGGACGGTAGCCCAGGGCGGCACACCAGAACTCCACCGCTCGCGGCATGTCCGTCACGTTGATCACCACGGTCCCGACGTGCAGGTCACCCACCTCAGCCGACTGCTCGCTCATCCGACCACTCTAGAGAGCGGCTGCCTCGGCCAGCCGTCGCACCTCCCCCGTGATCTCCGGCCACAGGGCCGGTGGAAAGTCATGACCCATCTGGGGATAGGTGACGAGCCGAGCCCCCGGAACCTGGCGGGCCAGCCGCCGCGCGGCGCCGACCCGCAACCACGGGTTGTCCTCGCCGTGCAGGACCAGCGTCGGCAGATCGAGGCTGGGCAACCGTCGCCCGAAGCGACCGGCCGTGCCGATCGCAGCCAGCTGCCGCTGGGTGCTGGACGGGTCATGAGCGCGGTCCCACGATCGTTCCGCGGTGTCGCGGATCCACCCGTGATCGAGCGGATGGCTGCGGCCGGCCAGGGTCGTGTAGGTGTCGACCATCCGCTGCACGCCGCCGTCCCGAGTGTCTGGATAGCGCCGCCGGGCGAGCTGCAGGACGGTCCTCACGTTGAGGTAGCGCAACGAGTCGATCAGCCCGCCGCCGGGGCTGCCCATGCATGAGGTCAGGCTGCGGACGCGCCCGGGATGGTCGAGCGCGAGCAGCGCCGCCAAGGACGCACCCAGGGACTCCCCCATCAGGTGGGCGCTGTCCCAGCCCAGCGCGTTGAGCACGGCCAGGGCGTCACCGACCATGTCGTTCGCGGTGTAGACCGCCGGAGCGCGGGTGCCTCCGAGCGTACGGACGATGCTCGTCGGCGGACTGGTGAAGTGAGTGGACAGCCCGGCATCGCGGTTGTCGAACCGGGCCACGGTGAATCCCTGGTCGACCAGCGCGGCGCAGAACTCGTCGGGCCACCAGATCATCTGGAAGGTCAGCCCCATCATCAGCAGCAACGGCTCACCGTTGCGCCGGTCACCGAAGGTCTCGTACGCGATCCGGACGCCGTCGTTCTCGGCGAAGTCAGCAGTCACGCGATCCGCTCGACTACCAGTCGCTGGGTGAGTTGCTCGGCGCCCGCCGCTCCTGCTGCTCGCGCACCTCGACCCGGACGAGTTGCGCCGCCGGGTGCCAGAGCTCCTCGAACGGACCCAGCACCGACCCACCTCCGCCGTGGCGGCGCAGTCGCACCGCCAACCAGGCCAGGCCCGCCAGGATCACGACGAAGACCGCCGACACGATCGACAGTCCAACGAGGTCAGTCACCATCCCGTGAGCCTACGCCGCGACCACGGGAACCGACATCTGCCGACCTTGGGGGCCTGAGCCTGCCGCCGAGGCCCTTCGACAAGCTCAGGGGGCGAAAACGCGGGCTCAGGGGGCGGAAACGCGGGCTGAGCCTGTCGAAGCGCTCGTCAGAGCTCCCGCGTTTTGCAAGACGCCAGTCCTCTGGCGAGGCCCCTCAACGCAGACACGACACCCGGACGTCCGCAGGGTTGACGATCCCGGCCCCCATCGCGTGCCTGTGAAACAATCGGCGCGTCCGAACGGCTGAACTAGTGGCGCCAGGGGGCTCCTTGACGAGCAGCGACGCGGCGCGAAAGCCGGCGCCGGCCTCGACCCGACTGCGGGTGGCCGGGTGGGCCCTGCACGCCTACACCGCCAGCGGGACGGTTCTCGCCCTGCTCGCCGTCACCGCGGCGGTCAACGGCAATCCGGTGCGGGCACTCTGGATCCTGCTGGTCGCCCTCGTCATCGACGGCACCGACGGCATGCTGGCCCGCAAGCTGCGGGTCAAGGAGACGATCCCCGAGTTCGACGGAGCCCAGCTGGACAACATCGTCGACTACATCACGTACGCGTTCGTGCCGATGGTCCTGCTGTGGACCGGCGGCTTCCTTCCCGACGGGGTCGCGGGGCGCGGTGATCGCCGCCATCCCCTTGATGGCCTCCGGCTACCAGTTCTGCCGCACCGACGCGAAGACCGACGACCACTTCTTCCTGGGCTTCCCCAGCTACTGGAACGTCGTCGCCTTCTACGTCGTGGTCCTCGGTCTCACTCCTGCGATCACCGCGGTGATCCTGCTGGGCTGCTCGGTGCTGGTCTTCGTGCCGATCAAGTACGTCTACCCGTCGCGCACCAAGTTCCTGCATCGGCTGAACCTGAGCCTGGCGGCCCTCTGGTTGATCCTCTACGCGGTGATCCTGGCCGCCGTGCCCGCACCGAACCCCATCGTTGTCAGCCTGTCCCTGGCCTACATCGCCTACTACTTCGTAGCCAGCGTCTACCTGACCGTGATCACCCGCCGGCAGAAGTCCCGGGTCACCGCGGCCGCCGCCGCTCTCTGAGCGCTCGGTAGGCATTGCCACCGCCGGGGTCGCGGCGACATGATGAACTCATCCCCCGTGCGAGGAGCCGACGATGGCCCTGTTCCGATCCCGATTCCTGGTGCTCGGTCTGGTCACCGCCGCGGCGCTGCTCGGTCTGCCGCTCGCCCCGGCCGGGGCCAAAGCGGTTCCCCTGGTGCTGGAGCAGCAGCTGCTGCCCGGCCAGAGCGACCCCTTTGAGTACGGCCGCCAGCTGGGCCTCGACGGCGACCGGCTGGTCATCGCCGGCCGCCCCCAGGCCGGCGGTTACGCCGTGCGGTACGACCGCCGCACCGGTACGTCGTGGTCACTGCGTCGCACCATCGCCCTGGGCAACGAGTACCCGTACAACATCAGCATCGACGGCGGCACCGTCGCGGTCGCTCTGCCCTACACCCACGCTGGTGAGGTGCGGTTGTACGCACTCGACCAGCCCGCGGCAGCGCCCGTGGTGGTGCCCACTCCGTTGCCCGTGCCGGTCGACGGGTCGGGTACCGGGTTCGGCTACGGCGTCTCCCTCGACGGCAGCCGGATGCTCGTCGCCCTCGACGGCGGCATCGGTGAGCGGTACGCGATGGCGTACGAGCGGACGAACGGGGTCTGGGCTCCGGGCCCCGGGGCGCTCCTGTCACCCGACGGAACTCACAGTGGCATTTTCGGCACCCAGCTGGACGTCTCCGGCGACCTGGCGGCGGTACCCGACGGATTCGAAGGTCACGCTCTACCGTCGACAGGCCAGCGGCTGGGCCTTGGAGGCGACGCTGCCCTCCCCCACCGGACGCCAGCTCGACTCCCAGTCGGGCATGCTGGTCGATGGCAACACTCTCCTCGTGACACCGAACGACAGCTTCGAGTCCGGCACCACGGTCTACGTCTATGCGAAGGTCGGATCGAGCTGGCAGGTCGCGCAGCAGCTGGCCGTGCCGAACCGCTTGATGGATGTGTCACTCACCGGCTCGGAGCTGGCCATCCTCGATGCGACAGGACGGGTTCATCTGTGGCGCAAGGCGGGCAGCACGTGGGCGGAGAGCTCGAGCCTCCGGCTGCCCGGTGTCGATGACTTCTTCGGGTTCAAGGACTTCGACGTGACTCTCGCCGTTTCGGCTGGCCGGGTGGCTATCGGCGACGAGAGCTTGTTCGAGTCCAGCGTGACCATCTTGCGCGAGGGGGGCGCGGCCACGTCACCGCCCGGCGCGCCGACCGGCCTCAAGGTGACCGCCGCGAAGAAGACCGGCACCGCCACCGTGAGCTGGACCAAGCCCAAGGTCGGCGTGGTGAGCACCTACCTCGTCAAGGCCACGTCGGATCTCGGCACCGGCGCCAGCGTCGAGGTCGCCGGGACCACGACATCGACCACCTTCACCGGTCTGCGCGAGCTGACCAACCACACGTTCTCGGTGCAGGCGCGGGGACCGGGTGGGAACGGTCCGGTGGTCACGTCGAAGGCGGTCAAGACGGGTGGCCCGGCCAGCGTGGGATCCCCGTACGAGGTGAAGGACCGCACCGGTGACCAGAGCGATCCGGCCCAAGATCTCGTGTCGCTGACCGGGGCGACGAACGGCGACACGTTCACCCTGTCGGTCAAAGCGGCCAAGCCGGTGAACCCCTACACCGACCCGAAGTTCAAGCGGCCGGGCGGCACCGTGATGTTCGACGTCGAGCTGCGGACGCCGCGCGACCGTCATGGCCGCTTCCAGCACATCACCAACAACGACTCCATGACGATCCCCGGCGAGGACATGACGTTCCGGTTCCTGCTGCCCCGACCCTGCCCGAACGAGCCGCCGGTCTTCCCCGCTCGCTACGTCGGCGGACGCCTCCAGGCCAGCATCCCGTCGCGTTGCTTCGACCGCGCGACCACCCTGCGCATGATGGCGAGGACCGCGATCGGGGCCAGCGACGACCCGTACACCCCGGACAGCACGGTCTGGAGTCCGCCGATCCGGCGAGCCAGCGCGAAGGGCAAGGTGACGATCAGCTCGACCAAGGTCTCCTCAGCGACCGTGTGGTCCGCGTCCGACCGCACTGTCACGGTGACCGTCAAGGCGAAACATTCCTCCGGCATCAAGAAGGCCGTCGTCCGGCCGTTCAGCCTGGTGTCGGGAGCGAGCCCGGTACGGCTGGGCAAGACCACCTGCAAGAACACCAGCAAGACCGCCGCGACCTGCACGACGAAGTTCGTCGTACGCCCGGGCGAGCTCCGCGACCAAGACGCCGGGTCGTGGCGCGTGTTCACCCAGGTCGAAGCCAAGAACGGCTCGATCGCCATCAAGGAGAAGGCGGCGACCTTCTCGCTGCGCCGCGGCACCGACATCGTGGGCAAGGCCACGGTGAGTGGAGCGAAGGTCTCCGTGTCCGGTCAGCTGACCGCGAGCCGGTGGAACACCCGGTCCTACGCCAGCCAGTCCAACCGACCGGTCCGGCTCCAGCTCAAGGCCCGCGGCTCCTCGACCTGGTCGACGAAGAAGACGCTGACCACCACCGCCTCCGGTGCCTTCAGCGGCTCGGTGAGCACGTCGACTAAGGGAACCTGGCGGCTCAGCTTTGCGACGACCGCGACCTTCGCCGGCCGCAACCTGACCGTGGCCACCACCCGTTGACGGCAGCCACGCTCACTCACTCGGCTCCGCGTCGGTAGGCAGGCCGAGGGAACGCTGCAGCAGGTGGTGCCGCCAGGTCGCACGAAGCCCGAAGAACCAGACGACGGTCGTCATGGCGACGAAGGGGATCATGAACCCGCCGGGTTGCACCAGGTCGAAGTAGGCGGCGGTCTGGGGGATGGCCAGCACCGCGGCGAAGGCGGCCAGCAGGCCCGCGGCCAGGACCGCCGGGCGCTTGTCCGGGCTGACCTCGGCCCATCCGGTGAAGAACTGGATCGGCGGCTCCAGGAACACGACCAGCACGAACGCGGTCACCGCGGTGAACATCGACAGCCCGGTCTGGGCCACGACGGTCGCGGTGGCCTCGACGAACGTCGGATCCGTCCGGCTCAGCCCGGTGAACGTCTCGAACTGGGCGACTGCACCGCTGGGCAGCATGCCGTTCTGCAACCCGTTGGTGAGCAGGGTGGCCAAGGCGGTGTAGAGGCCGATGGCGAAGACGCCGGTGACCACCGCCACCGGGACGACGAACCGGACCAGCTCCGCGACCACGTGGCGGTCCGGGCGCTGCGGCCGGGCCCAGAACGTGAGGAACACGCTGGGCAGCCCCACGGTGAACAAGGTCAGGGCCACCTGCGCCGGCTCGTACGGAAAACGCAGGCCGAGGATGCCGATGCCGATGATGCAGACCATCGAGACCGCGACCCGGCTCAGGAACAACTTGAGCGACACGGTCAGCCCACCGATGATGCGCTGCCCCTCCTCGGTGGCCAGCGGCAGTGCGGCGAAGGAGTCGTTGAGCAGCACCAGGTCGGCCACGTCGCGAGCCACGCTGCTGCCGCTCTGCATGGCGATCCCGACGTGGGCGCGCTTGAGCGACCGGACGTCGTTGACCCCGTCGCCGATCATGGCGACGTAGCGGCCCGCGTTGATCAGTGATTCGACGATCTGTTCCTTCTGCTCGGGCGCGATCCGGCCGAACACCGAGCGCTCACCCACGACCTCGTCGAAGCGGTCCGGTTCGAGCTCGGCCAGCTCGGCACCCGAGACCGGTGAGTCATCGGTCAACCCGAGCTGCGCGACCAGGGCAGCCACGGTCCGAGGATCGTCGCCGGAGACGACCTTGACCGCAACGCCCCGTTCGTGCAGATCCGCCAACGTCTCTCGGACGTGCGGTCTCAGCTCGTCGGCCAGCACGACCAGCCCGAGCAGCTCGAGGTCGGGCAGGATGAGCTGGTCGGTCGGGTCGCGGAGTGGCGTTGGACCCGAAACGGCCCGAGCGAAGGCGAGGACCCGGAGCCCGTGAGCGGTGTGTCCGCCGGCGAGCGCCGCCAGCCGGCTCTCGGGCGCCAAGGCGTAGGCCGGCAGTGCGGGTGCGAGCGCCTGGACCGCGCCGAGCACATAGGTCCCCGCCGCTGGTTCCGGTCCAGCCAGGGTGACCGCGCTCCACCGCCGGACGGCGGCGAACGGGGCTTCCTCGACGACCTCGGCAACCGGTCCGGGCAGCGCCTCGGCCAAGCGTGGTCGTGGTCGCGTTCTTGGTCGTGGCGCTGCGGGCCACGGCGCCGACCAGGGCGGCGAAGCTGGTGTCATCGAGGTCGCGAACGAGTGGCGCCAGCAGGTGCAGCCGCAGCCGGCCGGTGGTCAGCGTGCCGGTCTTGTCGGTGCAGACCACGTCCACGTTGCTCAGCGACTCGACGGCGTTGACCTGCTGAACCAGGGCTCCCTGGCGGGCCAGGGTGGCAGCCCCGCTCGCGTAGGCCACCGCGACCATGAAGAACAGCCCGTACGGGACCAGCCCGGACAAGACCGCCGAGGTCTGGACCACGCGTACGAGCGGGAGACCTTCCAGGGCGGCCTGCCCCAAGATGGCGCCGCTGACCAACGCCACGGTCAAGATGACGGCCCGCACCACCAGGTCGATCTGCCGCTGCAGCGGGGTCCGGGTGGTCGTCCACTGTTGAGCGGCTGCGGTCACCGCCTGGGCATGACTGTCGGCACCAACCGCCACGGCTCGCTGATGAGCGGTGCCGCTGACCACGAAGCTGCCCGACAGGACCTGGTCGCCGGCTGTCTTGGTCACCGGCCGCGATTCACCGGTCAGCAATGACTCGTCGACCTCGAGCCGCCCAGGACCTTCGACCGGCCCGTCGACCATCACCTGGTCGCCGGCGGTGAGCAGCACCAGGTCACCCTGGACCAGCTCTTCGGGCGGCACCTCCTGCTCAGCACCGTCGCGGACGACGCGTACGGCCGTACGGTGCAGTAGCCGCAACGCGTCCAGCTTGCGTTTGGCCCGCACCTCCTGCACCGAGCTGATCACCGCGTTGAGCAGCCCCAGACCGACGCTGACGACAGCGTCGTTGACCCGGTCCAGTGCGAGCAGGCCGATCCCGATCACGAACAAGACGTTGTTGAAGAACGTGAAGACGTTGGTCCGGATGATCTGGGCGTAGCTGCGGGAGGCGCGCGGACGGCGCACCGGTCCCCTCAGCGCTCGAGCTCGGACGACCTCGCTGGAGGTCAGGCCGGAAGCCACCGAAGCCTCGGTGCTGCTCGGCACAATGGTGGCCATCACCTCAGCCTGACAGCCCGGCCGCAGGTCTGTCGCCTCGACTCTCGATGAGTTCTCGAGCAGGGGCGGGCCGACAACAATGTCAGCCCGACCCCGAGACTCGATGCCCCGAGACTCAGTGGAGCCGGATCCCCCGATCCGTCGACCTCACCAGCGAGACATGGGCACGTTAGCCCCGGCAACCCGGAGGTGTACACGGAGACTAGGAGCCTTGTCCTAGATATGCAATGTCCTAAAGTGGACACGCAGACCGCTTGTGGCCCGGTCCAGAGGTCGATAGCGTTCACGACAACGAGGGCCGAGGAGATGAACCCCCGAGCTTCTTCTCGGCTCTCGTTCACACAACCCGACGACACTCGTCGGGTTTTTTGCTGTCGTAGTGTAACTGCTGTGCCGCTCCACATTCGGCTCGACCGTCACCGCGCCGCTGGCACCCTGGCGGGGGTGCTGATCGCACTTGCGGGATGCACGGCCGGGCCAGAGCCGAAGCCGTCGGAGCCCGTACGCACGGCGACACCGAGTCCATCCCAGGTCGACCCGATCGCCCGATGCGTCGGTCAGCTCACCTACTGGGTCACCGCGAGTTTGAAGCCAGATGCCCCCGACCAGGGGTACGACTATCAGGAGATGGGCCTGTCGGCCGCCGCCTACGACGAGCTCCGCGCCATGGTGGCCCGGGCCCGGCGTCAGCCCGAACCGGTCACTGATGGGTGGGTCCAGGAGCAGACCGGACAGGCCTGCCGACGACTCGCCGCCCGCCCTCGACCGAGCACCGCCCAGCCCGGGTGGCCTGGCTGACCGCGGCGACGTAGCGTGGAGGGGTCGACAAGGACCTGGCGGAGGCGGAAACAGATGACTGATCGAATGACCGCGCTCGGCCGGCTGGCCGAGGTCGTGGCCTCCTCGTCGGTCGAGGACCCGCTGTCGTTGCGAATGTGCCGAGCCTGCCAGTCCATCCTGGGGACGGACGGCGGCACGATTACCTTGGCCTACGACGACCCGGGTCGGGTGACCCTGTGTGCCACCGACGAGCGTGCCGCGCGGTTGGAGGAGGTGCAGGAGGTGATCGGCCAGGGGCCGAGCTACGACGCGTACGAGCAGCGCACCCTTGTCGTCGCCCGGATCGACGGAGTCGCCGATGAGCGGTGGCCCCTGTTCTCCGAGGCGGCTAAGAACACGATCGGCGAATGTGTGATCTATGCGGTGCCGATCATGCCCGGCCCCGAGACGATGGGCGTGGCCACCTTCTACCAGGTGAATCGCTCGGCGTTGCTGCTCGATCTGCACACCTGTCAGTTCCTGCTGAATGCCGTCGGGGTGGCTCTGGTCAACGATCCCGACGTCTTGGACGACGACCGGTTCGCAAAGGCCGAGTCCTGGTCGAGCCGGGCCCGCATCCACCAGGCCACCGGGATGGTGATGGCTCAGCTCGGGCTCTCCGCCGCCGATGCGTTGGCGCTGATCCGAGCGCACGCGTACGCGCACGAGGCCACCCTGGACGAGATCAGCGTCGAGATCGTGGCCTGGCGGATCGACTTCACCGTCGTCGACCACGAACCGGGCGGTGAGTGAGTGATGGATGACCAGACGCTGGATGCGCTGGCCGCCGCGATCAGCCGGCTGGTCAGCGCCGATGACATCGCCGGAAACCTGCTGGTGCTGATGACCGACTGCGTCGACCAGCTGGGTGCCGAGGCCGCCGGCTTGATGGTCGTGACCCGGGACAGCGGTCTGGAGCTGCTGGGCTCGACGTCGCACCGGGCCGAGGAGCTGGAGATGTATGAGCTCCAGCACGAGTCCGGACCGTGCATCCAGGCCATCCGAACCGGTGAAATCGTCACCGCGAGCACCGAGGAGGCTCTCGCGGCGTGGGAGCCGGTCGGATCAGCCATGCGGGACTCTGGCTTCCAGCAGATCTACGCCTTTCCGTTGCGGTGGCGTGGCGTCCCGCTCGGCGCCCTCAACCTCTTCTCGGCCGATCCGGAGCCGCTGAATCCTCGGCGCCTCAAGGTCGGCCAGGTCTTCGCCGACCTGATCACCGTGCTGATCGCTCAGCCACCCACCGTCGACGCCAATGCCCTGCACGGGCAGATCGTGCAGGGGCTGGACGGGCGGGTGGTCATCGAGCAGGCGAAGGGGATCATCGCCTACCAGCACCGCCTCGGTATGGCCGAGGCGTTCACGATGTTGGTTGAGGTGGCCGAAAATCAGCGCAGGCCGCTGGGCGAGACGGCGGCCGAGATCGTCGCGCACCGGGGTCTGACCGCCCCCCAGGCCTGACCCGGACGCGTGTCTGATCGTCTGGTCGCCTGGGGCGAAGAGCTCCGTGCCGTGCACGTGCGGCTGCGGCGGGCCTTCGAGGAGAAGCAGCTCGTCGACGTGCTGAACGCCATCGACGACGCCGCTCGACAAGACGGCGCTGTTCGGACCCCTCGCCTGAGCCGTCCCGGTCAGACTGTGCTGAGGTCGGCCCGATCGATGCGACGGTGATAGCGCATGCCGGTGAGACCGCCGAGGACAGCACCGACCAGCGCCACGATGACCAAGGCGATGGCCGCGATGATGCCGCCCGTGGTCAGTGTGCCTTCGCTGACCGGGATCCGCGGGAAGCCGTTCAGGGTGCCCAAGATGTTGAACTTGGATCCGGCCACGGCGGTGAGGACGGCCACCACGATGGCGATGATGATCGCCCACAGCCACACTCCGAGGCCCTGCTTGGCCCCGTTGAACCGAGCCATCCGACCGGCGACGTAGCCCCCGCAGACGTAGGCGATGAAGATCACCACGAGCAGGCCGATGCCCCCGAACAGTCCGATCGTCTGGGCTTGGTCTGGCGTCGGGGTTGCGGTGAGGTTCTTGCCGAGGCCGACTCCGGCACCCACCGCGGTGATCAGCGCCGTCAACAAGACGGCGGTGCCGGTCGCGGTGAGCCAGCCGAAGAAGCAGGCACCGAACTTCATGCCCCCGAAGCGTTGCTTCTGCTGGCGGACGACTTCGCGGGTCTCGGACCTCCGAGTCGCTGGAGACGGGTTGACCTCCGTGCGGCTGGACGCGGTGCGGGACTGGTCGTCCGGCGAGTGAGGGGTCGCTGCTGAGCTGTTCATATTTCCTCCTGGTCAAGCTCGAATTTACGCTGTAAACCGGCAGTTTGCCTACTACGTCGGGCTTCCGCCCCTGAGACCACGACTTCGCCCCCTGAGCTTGTCGAAGGGCCTCGCCAGCCCGCGTATGTTCGCCCCCTGAGCTCAGCCCGCGGTTATCAGCCGAGGTGGGTGCCGAACCACTTCAGGAGCTGCTCGTACGCCGAGGCTGCGGCGGCTGGGTTGTAGCGCTGCCCGGTGTCGTTGAAGAACGCGTGGCCGGCGTTCGGGAACGTCACCAGCTCGTGGGTCAGTCCGGCCTTGGCCAGCGCCGTTTCGGCGGCATCACGGCTGGCGTTCACCCGCTCGTCCTGCTCGCCGTAGAACCCGAGCACGGCGGCGTTCGGCGATCCGGCGAAGTCGGCACCCTCAGGCAGCGGGCCGTAGAACGGCGACGCGGTGGCGAGCCGGGGCTCCCCCGCGGCGAGCAGCGTCCAGACCATGCCGCCGCCGAAGCAGAAGCCCATGGCCCCGATCTTCGCGTCGGGCGCACGACGCTCCAGCTCGTCGATCGCCGACTTCATGTCGGCGACGAACCGGCTGTCCGGGATCTTGTTCAGCGCGGCGCTGACCTCCGCCTCACCAGGGAACGACGCCGTGCCACCCTCCTCCGAGAGCAGGTCCACCGCCAGGGCCGAGTAGCCGCTGGTCGCCAGCCGGCCGGCGACCGAGCGGATGTGGTCGGTGAGGCCGCGGTTCTCGTGCACGACCAGGACCGCCCCGCGGGGTTCGGCTGCGGCCGACCAGGCGCCCTGGACCGTGCGGTTGTCGGCTCCGGCGAAGGTGATCGCCTCGGTGGGTTGGGCCGACGGGCCGGCCGGCGTCGGAGCCGGTCCATCAGTGCCCGGTGCGGTGGAGGCAGCTGATCCGGGCCCGGTGGAGCTGGGTGATCCTGAGGGCTGAGCGGTGTCGCAGGCGGCCAGCAGCGGCACGGCGACAGCGGCGGCAACCCCGAGCATGCCCAGCCGGCGCAACGCTTCCCGACGGCCGATCAATCCATCGGAGTAGTCCTCGACCACTTCGCCCGTGAGATAACCGTTGAACTGCGTCATAGGACCACCCTAGACACGTCGGCAACCGGTCGGAGGGGTCTGCTCTCCGACGCCCCGACCCCGGCCGCCACGACCAGGGCTGCCGCCGTCGATGCACTGAACTCGCCACCGATAAGTCGCTCACCGCGACACGGGACTACGGGAGCCGATCTCGGCAGATCTGGCCGCCAAACTCCGTAGTGACTACGGATCTGCCACCCCAGGTCGCGGAGCCATCCTGATGAAGGTTCAACAACAACCCACCCATCAGGAGAGAACATGACTGAAACCATCATCCGCACCGAAGATCTCTTCGGCCAGCCCGCCGAGAAGGCGATCGCGGCCGTCCGCTCCGCTGGCCTACTCCCGGCCAAGACCGTCGAGACAGTGTGGCGTCCCGATCCCAGCCAGGTCGAGCCGACCAACCTGGTCGGACTGAGCAGCCTCACGCCTCGCACTCCGTTCACCGCCAAAGGATCGGTCTACTGCTATTTCCCGCAGTGGTTCGCAGCGGGAAACAACCCCGAGGTGTCGTTCCGGAGCCAGTCGGGCTCGTCCGGCGGCATCATCTGGAACGACTTCGTCGGCCTGGGCGCCAACCGGCAGCTGCTGGTCTGGATCAGCCTCCGGGTCTATGGCGGTGGTTCGGTGACCATCGGCGGCACGGGCAACCCGTCGACGGTGGTGGTCAGCAGCGTCTCCACCGGCGGCCAGACCACGAGCATCCCGTACGCCCTGACCTCGACCAGCGACGGCCGGGCCACCCTCTACCTGGTACCCACCTCCTCCGGCATGGGCGGCGCGTGGCTGGGCAGCACGCTCTACGGGTTCTGACCGGTCAGCCGGGCTGGTCACCCTGGTCGGTGACCACCAGTGTGGGCACCGTGATCAGCCCGGAGCGGACCCCGTCCATGGCCCGTTCGAGCTCCTGCATCTGAAATCGCCGTCCGTAGTGCTGTTCGACCAGTGCCACCCGGGCGGCGAGATGCTCGTCGTGGGCGAGCGCGTTCGCCGCCGTGTTCCAGACGACAATCTCAACGGTGTTGGTTCCCGGTCGGGCGGCACGGGTGACATCGACCTCGTACGGCGGCGCCCAGACGAGCCCGCAACCCAGACCGTTGACCCGAACCGCGGCCAGCACCCCGATCGGCGGATCGATCTCCGCCCGGTACGAGTGACCGCGCAGCCCATCTGGCTCGGTTTCACCGGCGGGCAGCGGCCGTGGGTCGCCGAAGTTGATCACCCACGGGCCGGTCGTGTGTGGCGTTCGCAAGCGTTCATGATCAACTCTGCTCGAGTCCGGTGACTTCCTGATCATGCCCGCGAAGGCATCTCAGTCCTCGAATCCGGCTCTATGGGCGCGAGGAGCCAGGGTGAAGTGCTGCCCGGACAGGTGTTGATCACGAGGTAGAGGTCAGCATCCCCGTACGACGGTGCTCGACGCCGATGTCGGGTGTCACCGGCGTGATCGACACCCTCGGCACCCCGGAGGTCTCGAGCAGTCCGGGCAGGTCGGCCACCACGGGTTCCGGGCGTCCAGGGCACCGGGCTAGCGCTGGCCGAACTCGACGGTGTCGGTGACCCAGGCGAAGGCTTGCTCGGTGAGCGTGCACCCCAACCCCGGCAGGGTCGGCACCTGCATCCGGCCGTTGCGGGTCTCGAGCTTCTCGTTGAACAAGGGATCGAGCCATTCGAAGTGCTCGACCCAGGGCTCTCGGGGGTAGGCGGCGGCCAGGTGCAGGTGGATCTGCATCGCGAAGTGGGGCGCGAGCTGCAGCCCGGCGTGGTCGGCCAGGTGAGCCAGCCGCAGGAACGGGGTGATGCCGCCGATCCGCGGTGCGTCGGGCTGGATGATGTCGACCGAGCGGTGCTCGATCAGCTGGAGGTGCTCGGCCACGCTGGAGAGCATCTCGCCGGTGGCGATCGAGGTGTCCAAGGCGGCGGCCAGCTGGGCGTGACCCACGGCGTCGTACGCGTCGAGCGGCTCCTCGATCCAGACCAGGTTGAACTGCTCGAGGGCCCGCCCGACCCGCATGGCGGTCGGCCGGTCCCATTGCTGGTTGGCGTCGACCATGAACGGCACGTCATCGCCCAGGTGCTCGCGGACCGCTGCGACCCGGGCAAGGTCGATCCGGCTGTCGGGCTGACCGACCTTGATCTTGATGCCGCCGATGCCGTCGGCCAAGGACTGGCTCGCCCGCTCCTTGACCTCCTCGATCGAGGCGTGCAGGAACCCACCCGAGGTGTTGTAGGTCGGCACCGAGTCGCGGTAGGCGCCGAGCAGCTTGGCCAACGGCAGGTTCGCCCGCTTGGCCTTGAGGTCGTAGAGCGCGATGTCCAAGGCGGCCAGCGCCTGGGTGGCCACGCCGCTGCGGCCGACCGAGGCGCCGGCCCAGAGCAGCTTCTCGTAGACCCGGCCGATGTCGTTCGGATCCTCACCGAGCAGTCCTTCGGCGACCTCCTTGGCGTGGGCGTACTGCGCCGGACCGCCGGCTCGCTTGGAATAGCTGAAGCCGAGCCCGCCATGCCCCTCGGTCGTGGTGATCTCCGCGAACAAGAAGACGATCTCGGTCATCGGCTTCTGCCGCCCGGTGAGCACCTTGGCGTCGCTGATCGGAGTGTCCAGCGGCAGCGTCAGGGTGGACAGCTTGACGTGTCGGATCCGATCGCCTGCGGCTGCGGATCCCCGGCTTGGGTCGGTCATGACTGGCTCCGTTCGATGGTCGTGCCGGCGAGACGTTCGTAGTGCTGGAGGAGTCCGCTGTGGTCGTCGGACTCGTGCCCGTCGGCCTGCAGTCCTTGCATGAACTCCAAGACGGCGCTGGTCAGCGGCAGCGGTGCCGCGACCTCCGAGGAGGTGTCGAGCGCGTTGACCAGGTCCTTGATGTGCAGGTTGATCCGGAAACCGGGGGTGAAGTTGTGGTCCAACATCATCGGCGCCTTGGCCTCGAGCACGGTGCTGCCGGCCAGGCCGCCCCGGATGGCCTCGAAGACCGCATCCGGTGCGACACCGGCCTTGTGCGCCAGGACCAGGGCTTCGGCCACCGCGGCGATGTTCACCGCGACAATGACCTGGTTGGCCAGCTTGGCGATGTTGCCCGCACCCACCTCCCCGACGCGGACCACGGCGCCGCCCATGGCCGACAGCACCGGCTGAACCTGGTCGAAGACCTCTCGATCACCGCCGACCATGAACGAGAGGGTCCCGTCGATGGCTTTGGGCTCGCCGCCACTGACCGGCGCATCGAGCATCGCCACGTCGCGCTCGGCCAGCGCCTGGGCCACCTCGCGGGCCACTAGGGGTGCGATCGAGCTCGTGTCGACGTAGACCAGTCCGGGGCGAGCGCCCGCGATGATGCCGTCGGCTCCTAGGGCAACCTCCTTCACCTGCGGGGAGTTCGGCAGCATGGTGATGATCAGGTCGACCTGCTCGGCGATCTCCCGCGGGGTGGCGGCCTGGCTGGCTCCCAGCTTCACGAGCTCGTCGGCTGCCGACTGGTTGTGGGCGCTGACCACGAGCTCGTGTCCAGCCTGGATGAGGTTCTTGCTCATGGGCTTGCCCATGATGCCGAGCCCGATGAATCCGATCCGCATTACTGAGGTGTCCTCTCGTGATGGTGGGAAGCGAGCGTGGCCGCGATCGGTTCCGGCGACAACCAGTCCCGAGCAACCTGCTGCCCGATCTCGGACAGCAGTGATCCGGCCTCGACCATGCAGCGCCGCAGATTCGGCTGGATCGCTTGCAGGGTGTAGGTCTGGGCGAATCCGGCGTCGGTCAGCGCCTCGCTCGACAGCGACGTCACCCCGGCGACGGCGATCGTCGGCACCCCGGCCCGGCCCGCGGCTCGCGCCACTCCGGTCGGGAGCTTGCCACCCAGGCTCTGGCGGTCCAGCGAGCCCTCGCCGGTGATCACCACGGTTGCGCCGGCCAGCAGCTCCGGGAAGTCGATCATCTCGAGCAGCAGCTCGACGCCTGGGCGTAGCTCGGCGCGCAGCACAGCCATGGCGGCGAAGCCCACCCCGCCCGCGGCACCGGCGCCCGGCTGGACGGCGAGGTCTTGTCCGATGGCCTCGGTCACCACACTCGGCCCAGCGAGCCAGTCCCGCCTCGAGCTGACCGACCTGCACCGGGCTGGCGCCCTTCTGCGGGCCGAACACGGCTGCCGCCCCCTCCGGACCGAGCAAGACGTTGTCCACGTCGCTGGCCACGATGAAGCGCGTACGGCTGACTCGCTCGTCCAAACCGGAGAGGTCGATCCGCTCGAGGTGCTCCAGGGCACCCCCGCCCGGCCTGATGCTCTCGCCCTGCCGGTCCAGCAGCCGTACGCCGAGCGCCTGCACCAGACCGGCGCCGCCGTCGGTGCACGCGCTGCCACCGAGACCCAGCACGATCGTGTGGCAGCCGGCGTCGAGGGCGGCCCGGATGAGCTGCCCGGTCCCGAAGCTGGTCGTGGCCAACGGCTGCCGGCGGAAGCGGTTGACGTGCTGCAGGCCGCTCGCCTGGGCCAGCTCGACGACCGCGGTCCCGTCGCGGGTCGCGACGGTCGCGCGGACCGGCGAGCCGTCGGCGGCGGTCGCCGTCACCAGCAAGGGTGTGTAGCCGCTGGCCAGCGCAGCCTCGATCGTGCCCTCACCGCCATCCGCGACCGGCGCGACCGCGATGTCGGTGCCCGGGACAACCTGCCGCAGCCCGAGGCTCAGGTGCTCAGCGACCTGGGCGGCCGTCAGCGAGCCCTTGAACTTGTCGGCGGCGATGAGGACGTGACCGAAGCGGGTGATCATCAGCGGTCAGCGAGCGAGGCGATGGCCTGGGCCGCGCGGTCGGCCAACGCGGCCAGGTCGCCACCGGGAAGCAGAGCGTCTCCGAACAGGGCACCGCTCAAACCGACGGCAACCGCACCCCTGGCCAGATAGGCGGGACCTTCGTGCAGCCCCACGCCGCCGGTGGGCATCAGCGGGATGTCGGGGAGCGGGCCGCGCACGTTGTCGAAGTAGTCCAGGCCGCCGACCGGCCCGATGGGCGAGACCTTGACGGCGGCGACACCGCACTCCCAGGCATCGAGGATCTCGGTGGGGGTCAGCGCTCCGGGAAAGAAGGGAACCCCTTGCTGCTGCGCCGCCTCGACCAGTGGACGCCGCAACACCTGGCTGACCAAGAACGCGGCCCCGGCGTCGATGGCGGCCTGCACGTGATCGGCCGTCCGGACCGTGCCGATGCCGACCAGCAGGTCGTCCGGCATCGTCGACAGCACGGTGGTCATGGCCTCGATGGCCCCCGCCGTGGTCAAGGTGAACTCGACGCAGCGAAAACCGGTCTCGTACAAGATCTCGGTGGCCCGGACGAACTGGTCGGCGTTCGGAGCTCGCAGGATGGCGATCAGCGGGTGCGGAGCCAACGACTCGAGCACATCAGTCATGGAGGTGGTCCTTCCGGACGACGTCGTCCGCGGGTTGATCGCGGCGGTTACCCGAGAATAGCCGCATCTCTGTCAGTTGTCTACGTAGGTAGACACTAACCAAGGATGCATACGGATGACATAATGATTCGATCGCGACCCTAGAAGCCGGGGTAGTTGTAGAGCGTGCTCCCAGGAGCCATCAGCTCCAAGGTGTGCTTGGTCGCCCGGAGCGCACCGAGGATCTCGTCCTGGCGACCGTCGCGCAGCCGCTCCAGCGGGACCGAGCAGCTGATCGCGTCAAGGTTCGCCCCGCCGAAGCTGAGGGCCACCGCGAAGCAGATGATGCCGAGCACGTTCTCCTCCCGATCCACCGCGAAGCCCGTGGTCTGGGTCTCCTCGAGCTGAGCCTGCAGCTCAGCCAGGTCGGTGACCGTCCGCGGCGTCAACGGAGTGAGGGTCGCCGGGAGATGAGCCGAGAGTCCTGGCTCACCCTCGCTGCGCAGCCTCTCGGCCAACAACGCCTTGCCCATGGCCGTGCTGAAGGCGGGCAGTCGTCGACCGACCCGGCTGAATGGTCGCAGGTACTGACTGGAGGTATGGGTCGCCAGATAGACCACATCGGTGCCCTGCAGCCGGCCATAGTGGATGGTCTCGTCCAGCTGCACGCTCAAGTTGGCGATCTGGGGCTGGACGATGCGCAGGATGGGGTCCACGTCGAGATAGGTCGTGCCGGCCAGCAACGCCTGGATGCCGATGCTGTAGAGCGTGCCGGTCGGATCGGTGCGCACCCACCCGCGGTCCACCAGGGTGCGGATCAGCGCATAGATGCTGCTGCGCGGCGCCCTCATCGCATCACTCACGTCCCGCAGCTTCATCGGCTGATGGCGGTTGGCGGCCAGCAGCTCCAGCAGCTCGACCGTACGAGCCGCCGATTTCACCTCGCGGATGCCGCCTCGTTCGCCGAGGTCGGCGCTCTCGGATGAGGAGTCAGGGGGGACGGGGTCGGCCGCCGGTTCGGGGTCGCTCAACACGTCGTCACCTCCCGGTTCACTGGTCGCGAAACTCGGTCCCGACCGTACCAGGACGAGCTGACGGCCTGACGCTGCTGATGGGATGCCTCGAGGGCGTCATCCGCCGAGGGCTAGGGGGCGCCGTGAGGCTTAGACAGCGCTCTCCGATACTACTTCGGAGTAGGAATTCGCACCTGTTGACAGAGCGTCCAACCTGACTTATTGTTTGGGAAAACGCTTTCACACTCAATGGCGAAGGGAAAGATCATGGCGGTTACCCGAAGGCAATTTCTCCTCGGAGGCGGCCTCGCGGTTGCGGCGAGCACACTGGGTCTGGCGGGCTGCGGCTCGGGCTCTGGTGGCAGCGCCGACGGCTCAGCCAACCTGGCATTCGCCTGGTGGGGCAATGCCGTGCGAAACAAGAACACCGCCGACGGGATCGCCGCCTACATGGCGGCCAACCCCAAGGTCAAGATCGCTCCCCAGCCGGGTGAGTTCGGCTCGTACTGGGACAAGCTGGCCACCCAGACGGCCGGCAACACCTCACCCGACGTCATCCAGATGGACATGTTGTACATCGCGGAGTACGGCACCCGTGGCGCGCTGCTCGACCTGGAGAAATACGGCGCGGACACCTCGAAGTTCGCCGAAGGCACGGTCGACTCGGGCCGGATCGACGGCAAGCTGGTTGGCATCAACGCCGGCATCAACAGCGCGTGCATCATCGCCAACCCGGAGATCTTCGCCAAGGCCAAGGTGGAACTGCCCGACGACAAGACCTGGACCTGGGACGAGATGGCGAGCGTCGCGGCCGAGGTCGCTTCGAAAGCCGGAACGCCGATCGGCATCGCGGAGGTGTTCAGGCAGGACTCGATGTTGACCGCATTCCTGCGACAGAACGGCAAAGAGCTGTTCAATGACAAGGGACTAGCCTTCGAGGCGGCCGACGCCCAGGCCTGGTTCGACCTGATGATGAAGTTCCAGAAGGCCGGAGCGATCGGTTCGCCCCAGAGCCCCGGCGAGGAAGCTCCCAAGCCGATCGACCAGAGTGCGATCGCGGGTGGCCGAGCAGCCCTCCAATACGGCAACTCCAACCAGCTGGAGACGCTGACGGCGGCGGCTGGGAAAGAGCTGAAGATCCTGCGCTTCCCGAGCCTGACCGGAAAGGCCACCGATCGGAAGGCCTGGTACAAGGCGTCGATGCTGTTCTCGGCGTCCAGCCGCACCAAGTCCCCCGAGGAGGCGGTGAAGTTGATCAACTGGTGGGTGAACTCTCCCGAGTGTGCCGCCATCAATCTGGCCGAGCGCGGCATTCCGGCCAACACCGAAACCCTGGCCCTGGTCACGCCCAAGTTGTCAGCGCCGCAGAAGGCGGTCGCGAAGTTCATCGCCGACATCAAGCCGGAGCTCGCCGCCACCCCGATCGCACCGCCCCCCGGTGGTGGCACGGTCGCCGCGGTTCTGCTGCGCTACGAGACCGATGTGCTCTTCGGCCGGAGCAGCACCGCCGACGCCGCCGCCAAGTTCACCGACGAGCTCAAGTCGAGCCTGAAGGTCTGACGCCATGAGCGCCATCTCAGAGCTCTCACACCTCAAGGTCGACAAGGCCAAGACGCCGGAAGAGCGCCGCGCCCGGGCCAAGGAGGCCGGTCGGGACAACAAGGCCGGTTACCTGTTCCTGTTGCCGTGGCTGATCGGGCTCGTCGTGATCACCATAGGTCCGATGTTCGCGTCGCTGTACCTCTCCTTCACCGACTACAGCCTGATTCAGGCGCCCCAATGGGTCGGACTGGAGAACTACGCTCGGATGATCGGCGACGTGCGACTGCACAACTCGCTCAAGGTCACGGTCATCTACGTGTTCGTGTCCGTTCCGCTGCAGCTCATGCTGGCCCTGGCCGTCGCGTTGCTGCTCGACAAGGGCATGCGGGGCCTGGCCCTCTATCGATCGATCTTCTACCTGCCGTCGATGCTCGGCGGGTCCGTCGCCATCGCGCTGCTCTGGCGTCAGCTGTTCGGCAGCGACGGCATGGTCAACCAGGTCCTTCAGCTGGTCGGGATCAACTCCACCACGGGCTGGATCGCCGATCCGAAGTACGCTCTGGGCACCCTGATCCTGCTGCACATCTGGACGTTCGGCTCGCCGATGGTGATCTTCCTGGCCGGCCTGCGGCAGATCCCCGGGATGTACTACGAGGCAGCCTCGGTCGACGGGGCCACGCGCTGGGTCAAGTTCACTCGGATCACGCTGCCGTTGCTGTCGCCGATCATCTTCTTCAACCTGGTGCTGCAGATCATCGGGGCCTTCCAGTCCTTCACCCAGGCCTTCGTGGTCTCGAACGGGACCGGCGGCCCATCGGACTCGACCATGCAGTACACGCTTTACCTGTACCAGAAGGGCTTCGGCCAGTTCCAGATGGGCTACGCCGCGGCGATGGCCTGGCTCCTGGTGATCATCGTCGGCGTCCTGACCGCCATCAACTTCTTCGCCTCAAAGTATTGGGTGTTCTACGATGACTGATCTCGAAACCCGCACGCTGACTGAGACTCCAAGCACTGGTCAGAGCCCCCAGGAGGCCGGCGAGATCCGGCACAGCGCATCGGATCGGGTGCGGTCCGTGGTCAAGCACCTCCTGCTGATCGCGGCCAGCGTGGTGATGATCTATCCCTTGCTCTGGCTGCTGGTCAGCTCGTTCCGACCGACCGAGGTCATCTTCCGAACTCCCGGGTTGTGGTTGAAAGACCTGACCCTGAACAACTACACCCAGGGCTGGAACGCGCTGCAGGATCCGTTCAGCCACTACCTGTTCAACTCGGTGCTCGTGGTGATCGGTGCGGTCGCCGGAAATCTCTTGTCGTGCTCGCTCGCCGCGTACGCCTTCGCACGTCTGCGATTCCGGCTCAAGACGCTGTGGTTCTCGATCATGCTCGTGACGATCATGCTGCCCATCCACGTTGTCGTGGTGCCGCAGTACATCCTCTTCAACAAGCTGGGTTGGGTGAACACCTTCATCCCGCTGATCCTGCCGAAGTTCTTGGCCACGGATGCGTTCTTCGTGTTCTTGATGGTCCAGTTCATCCGCGGCATCCCGCGTGAGCTGGACGAGGCGGCCCGGATCGACGGCTGCGGTCACTGGCAGATCTTCCGCCGCGTGATGCTCCCCCTGATGGGCCCGGCGATTGCCACCACGGCGATCTTCACCTTCATCTGGACCTGGAGCGACTTCTTCATCTCCTTGATCTACCTCACCACCCCGAACACCTACACCGTCCCGCTGGCACTGCGCTCCTTCCTGGACTCAACGGAAGGCAGCAACTGGGGGGCCATGTTCGCGATGTCGATCATCTCTCTGGTGCCGATCTTCCTGGCCTTCCTGTTCGGTCAGCGTTTCCTGGTCAAGGGCATCGCCACGACCGGCGGCAAATAGCGATCGTCCTCGACCCGGGGTCCGGGTCGAGGACAACACCTCGAAAGCTCGACAGCGAAAGGCTCAACTCAGTGACTGCCAAGCGACGCTACGTCGTGGTCGGAACCGGCCACCGCGTCCGGATGTACCTCGATGCCATGACCGGCGCCCACCGCGACGATGCCGAGCTGGTCGGGCTGGTCGAACCCAACCCCGGCCGGCTGGCCGTGCACCTGCACAAGCTGGCCGAGGCCGGCCTCGATCCTGAGGCGATCCGCACCGGCGAGCCGGCCGACCTGGAACGCATCGTCACCGAGACGGGTGCGGACCGGGTGATCATCACCGCCCCGGACTTCACCCACGCCGAGCTGATCGTCCGCAGCCTCGAAGCCGGGGCGGACGTGGTGGTGGAGAAGCCGTTGACCATCGACCCGCCGAGCACCCGGGCGATCGCCGAGGCGGTGCAACGTACGGGTCGTCAGGTGGTCGTCACACACAACTACCGTTACTCACCGAGGAACTCCGGGCTGAAGGAGCTGATCAAGAACGGCTCGATCGGCACGCCGTTGTCGGTGACCTTCGAGTGGGTGCTGGACACGGCGCACGGCGCAGACTATTTCCGGCGTTGGCACCGCGACAAGACCAACTCGGGTGGACTGCTGATCCACAAGGCCTCGCATCACTTCGACCTGGTCAACTGGCTGCTGAGCAGCACGCCGACCCAGGTCTACGCCCGCGGTGGCGTGCGGTTCTACGGCGCCGAGAACGCCGAGGCCCGCGGCTTGGCGCCCCGGGCCGATCGCGGCACCCACGACGGACCGCACAGCCCCTGGGAGCTCGACCTGCGCCAGGACCCCTGGCTGCAGGCGCTCTATCTGGACAACGAGTCGTACGACGGCTATCAGCGCGACCAGGATGTGTTCGGGCCGGGCGTCAGCACCGAGGACAACCTCGCGGTGATCGTGGACTACCAGTCGGGCGCGACGCTGAGCTATGCGCTGAACGCCCACTCACCGTGGGAGGGCTACCGGATCTACGTCAACGGGACCGAGGGTCGGGCTGAGCTGGAGGTGGTCGAGCGGGCCGCCGTGCTCACCGACGCCGACGGCAACGTGGTGCTCGACCCCAGCGCCCAGCCGGTCTCCGACATCCGGGCCGGAGGCGAGCGGCTCACCCTGCAGCGCCACTGGGAATCGGCGCAGGACATCAAGATCGAGGACGGCGAGGGCGGACACGGCGGTGGCGACGCGCTGCTGCTGGCCGACGTCTTCGTCGGTCCGGGCGAGGACTGGCTCGAGCGCCCCTCGAACTGGCTCGACGGCATCCGGTCCATCTCGGTCGGCATGGCCGGCAACGAGTCGCTGCGCACCGGGCTGCCGGTCACCATCGCCGACCTGGGTCTCGGCGTCGACCTGTCCCGCTGAACCGCCCTTCGACAAGCCCGGGAACGTCGACAAGCCCAGGGAACGCGTTCGCTGAGCCTGTCGAAGCGCCAACCACGTCAACGAGTTGAGGAATCACCTGCCATGTCCGAATCTGCCGTCCGCCCTCCGACCGCGGAGACCGTCCGATGACCCGCATCGTGGTGACCGGCGGCGCCGGCCGGCTGGGACGCAGCGTCGTGGCCGGTCTGCGCGAGGCGGGACACACCGTCATCTCGGTCGACCGGCAGGCCGACCCGGCTGACCCGACAGAGCCGGCAGGCGGATCTGCTCGACCCCGTTGCCGCCCGCGCCGTGCTGAGTGACAGCGGGGCCGAAGCGCTGGTCCACCTCGCCGCCATCGCCACGCCGTTCAGCGCACCGGAACCGACCATTCTCAAGACCAACACGATGTTGGCGTTCACGGTGCTGCAGGCGGCCATCGAGGCGGCGGCGTCGGCCGGGTCGTCGTGGCCAGCAGCCCCACGGTCTACGGCTACAACGCCCCGACCGGCTGGGTGCCGGACTCCATGCCACTGGACGAGACCTCACCGACCCGGCCGTGGAACGCGTACGCGTTGTCGAAGCTGGTCGCCGAGGGCGTGATGTCGATGTTCGCAGCCCAGCTCGGCGACCGGGTGCGGCTCGCCGCGTTCCGCCCCTGCTTCGTGATCGCCCCAGAGGAGTGGCGGGGCGCGATCACCCAGCAGGGTCACACCGTGGCGGCCGCGGCTGGCCGACCCGGCCCTGTCGGCTCCGGCGCTGTTCAACTACCTCGACGCCCGCGACGCCGCCGCGTTCGTCCTGCGGCTGCTGGAGCGGATGGACGTCGATCCCCAACGGCGAGACGTTCATCGTCGGCGCCGACGACGCGCTTGGCCGAACGTCCGCTGGCCGAGCTGATGCCGATCTACCACCCGGGCACCGCGGAGGTCGCCGCCGGTCTCACCGGAACCGCACCCGCCTTCTCCAACGAGAAGGCCAAGCGGCTGCTCGGGCTGGCAGCCCCAGCACACCTGGCGCCGCGAGCTCGCAGCGGCCTCGACCGGCTCAGGCGGTCCGGTGACCAGCCGGGCCGGCGCCTCGGCCGCGAGGATCGTCGAGCTGCGGACCTCGTGGCACGAGCTCGACGCTCAGCCGTCCCTGGGCCGCCGACGTCAAGACCCTGCACGTGATCGGCGTGCACGTCACCGACAGCGCCGGGGCCACCGGCACCGGCCTGTCGTGGACCCCGACCATCGGCGGTCGGGCCGTGCGCGCGCTGCTCGACCACGACATCCGCGACTTCGTGCTGGGCGGTCCGGTCGACCCCGAGGTCGTCTGGCCGCTGCTGTGGCGTCGGCTGCACGAGGCGGGGTCGGGCGGGCTGACCACCATCGCGATGAGTGGGCTCGACCTGGCGCTGTGGGACCTGGCCGGACGCCGGTCGGGCCAGTCGCTGACCGACCTGCTCGGCCGCCGACGCGACACGGTCGAGGTGTACGGCAGCGGGGTGAACCTGCACTACCCGCTCGAGGAGCTGCTCGCCCAGGTGCAGCGCTGGCGGGCGCGCCGGGCACCGCGGCGATCAAGATCAAGGTCGGCAAGCCGGATCTGGCCGAGGACTGCGAGCGGGTCGCCGCCGTACGCGAGCCGTCGGACCCGACGTCGCGCTGATGATCGACGCCAACCAGCGGTGGGACCTCGACCGGGCCACCACCGCGATGACCGCGCTGGCCGGCTATCGATCCCGGCCTGGATCGAGGAACCGCTGCTGGCCGACGACCTCGCCGGTCACGCCGAGCTGCGCCGCCGGATCGCCACCCCGGTCGCACTGGGCGAGAACCTGCACACCTTCTACCGCTTCCGGGAGGCCATCGATCTCGGCGCCTGCGACGTCGTCCAACCCAACGTCGTCCGCGTCGGGGGCATCACCCCGTTCCTGCGGATCGCGGCGTCTGGCCGCCGAGCGCGACGTGACGCTGCACCCCCATCTGCTGCCCGAGATCTCGGGCCAGCTCGCCCTCACGCTGCCGAACAGACCGCGCTGGTCGAGGACGTGGAGGACGCCTCCTTCGACGCCCTCGGCCTGCTGGCCGGTCCGTCGCCGATCACGCATCGAGAACGGCCGGCTCAGCACCACCGACGCGGCCGGCCTCGGACTGGAGCTGACCCCGATGAGCCCGGCGACGGAGCGGCAGACCGGCCGGCCCGGTTGATCCTGGTCGGGGTCGGCGGCTTCGGGCGCGGTGCACGCCGAGCGGATCGCCCTGCTGCAGGCGGCCGGGGTGGTCGAGCTGGTGGCGGCAGTCGACCCGGTTCGGGACGACGGCGCCGCCGGCCATCGCCGGCACGCCGATCCACCTCGACCTGCCCGAGGCTCTCGCCGCCACCGGGCCGGTCGACGTCGTGATCATCGCCGCACCGATCCCCGAGCACGTCGGGCTGGCCGAGCTGGCGCTGGACGGCGGCGCCGACGTCTTGCTGGAAAAGCCGCCGGTGGCTTCGTTCGACGACTTCAACCGGCTGCTCGAGGTCGGAGCGACAGCACCGGTCGCGTCGTCCAGGTCGGCTTCCAGAGCCTGGGTCGCACGGGCTGCCCGCGCTTCGACGACGACACGTTCGGGCTCGGGCGAGCTGGTCGAGGTCGACCGCGACCGGCGCCTGGTCGCGTACGGTCGGCTACTGGAGCCGCTCGCCATGGGTCGGGTCGCCGCAGCATCGCCGGGCAGCCGGTCGTCGACGGAGTGGTCACCAACCCGCTGGCCCACGCCACGGCCACCGCGCTCGCCGTGGTCGGCTGCCGGACGGCCGACGACGTGATCAGGGTCGACACCGACCTCTACCGAGCCAATGCGATCGACTGCCGACGACACCTCGGTGGTCCGGATCCAGACCGGCATCGGGACTCACGGTCACCTGCGCGTACACGCTGTGCGCCCCCGAGCAGCACGAACCGGTGGTGCAGGTCGAGGGATCGCGAGGCCGCGCCGACTTCGCCTACACCGAGCGACCGGCTGTCGATCGAGGTCGGCGACGATCGGCGTACGGTCGATGCCGGTCGAGCCGACCTGCTGGAGAACCTGCTGGCCTTCCGTCGCGGCGAGGCGGAGCTGCTGGTGCCGTTGGCCAGCACCGGTGCCTTCATGCGGGTGCTGGACGCGGTCGCCGGGCCGGCGAACCCGTACGCGTCGATCCGCGCGCGATCACCTGGTCCGGCGAGGGTGCCGACCGACGCGCCGTGATCGACGGACATCGAGCACGCGCTGGTGCAGGCGACCGCGACCGGCCGCACCTTCACCGAGCTCGGGCTGCCCTGGACGCACACCGCGGCCGGGACACGGTCATGGTCCGAGGCGGCTGACCGACGGCGGTGCCGAGGTCCTGACTACCGCGACGGCGCCGGCACCATCGCGACCTCGACCCCGCGGCCGTACCTGCATCCGGTCCGGACCCCCAGCGGCGTCGTCGTCTCGGCCACCCATCCCGCCGACCACGACTGGCACACCGGCGTCGGGCTGGCCATCCCGGACGTCAACGGCACCAACCTGTGGGGCGGCGGCACCTACGTCCACGGCCGCGGGCTACGCCATGGCCGACGACCACGGCCGGTCGTCGGCGGGCCGCTGAGACCAGGCCGACGACCGGCTTCCGACAGACAGCTCGACTGGCTCGGGCCGACGGCCGGCGCGAGCTGGTCGAGCAGCGCGAGGTCGGTTGGCGACCGTTCGACGCGCCGACCTGGCGGCTCTCCTTCAGCACCGAGCTGACGCCGCGACCACCGCGTCGTGCTCGGCTCGCCGGGCAGCAAGGGCCGGGTCGGGGGCGGCTACGGCGGGTTCTTCTGGCGCTTCCCGCGCTGCACCGACGTCGAGGTCTTCACCGCGAGCGCTCGCGGCGAGGACGACGTGCACGGTTCGGTGACGCCGTGGATCGCCTGGGCGGCCGACTTCGGCGCGGGCCCCGGGGTGAGCGGTCCGGCCACGGTGGTGATCGTGGCCGCCGCGAGCGGCCGACACGGTGACCCGTGGTTCGTCCGGGTCGACGGCTACCCCGGGCTCGGGTCGGCGCTGGCCTGGGACCGTCCGGTGGTGCTCGAGGCCGGGGACATCCTGGGCCCGGCGGTTCGAGGTGCTGGTCGTCGACGGGCGGCTGCGACGCCGAAGCCGTCACCTCGGCCGTCGCCGCGCTCGGACCGACGTGAGCACGGCCACCGACCGCGCGGTGAAGCGGAAACGGGTGCTGACGCTCCTCGACCAGCGGGGGGCCGAGGCCGTGCTGCTGACCAGTGCCACCACTTTGACTGGTACCTGGACGGCGCCCGCACCCACGTCTCGCTGGCCGCCGCGCCGGTGCTGGCGGTCCGGGTCACCGCCGCCGGCGACGAGGTCTGGCTGACCGACAACGAAGTCGGCCCGACTGGTCGCCGAGGAGCTGCCGGACCGACGTCGAGCTCCACGCACGCGCGCTGGTACGAGCCGCGCCCGAGCTCGACGCCTCGGCGAGACCGAACTGGAGCGCGAGCTCTGGGCGGCGCGCTGGCCGCTGCTGCCCGACGAGACCGCGCGCTTCCGCGCCCTCGGGCCGAGACGCGGCCGAGGTGCTCACCTCGGTGCTCAGCGCCGCCGAGCCCGGCTGGACCGAGCGGCGGCTGGCCGCCGAGGTCAGCCGCGGGCTGGTCGAGCCGCGGAGCCGATCCTCTGGTGGTCCTGGTCGGTGGCGCGCCCGAGCCAACCTCCCGCACCCGCTACCGACCGACGGCACCGATCGGCCGCCGCGCCCGTCGTGGTGCTGTGCGCGCCGGGCACGGACTGATCGCCAACCTGAGCCGGATTGTCGCCTTCGGTCGCCGACCGCCCTCGAGCAGAGCCGACAGCAGGCGATCTTCGAGGTCGAGCAGGTCGCCTTCGACGCCACCCGGCCCGGTGCGCGGTTGAGCGACGTGCTGGCCGCGATCGCCGCGGCGTACGCGGTCGGTCGGCTTCGGCGCCGATCACTGGCGCGGCCATCACCAGGGTGGGATGGCCGGCTACGACGGCCGCGATCCCCGCGCCACCCCCGAGACCGACCACCCGATCGACGTCGGACAGGCGTTCGCCTGGAACCCCTGGGCCCCGGGGGCGAAGGTCGAGGACACCGTGCTGCTCACCGTCGGCGGCTCGAGGTGCTCACCGTCGACCCGGCCTGGCCGACGGTCCGACGGATCGGCGGCCGACCTCGGCCGGCCGTCCTCCGCCGCGCTGACCCGGTGCTGGTCGAGCTGCCGGGTCAGGATCTGCTGGTCGTCTCGGCAGCGGCGACCAGGGGGCGTGCTCTCCCGAAGCACCGGCACCCCGTCGATGGCGATCCGCGGTGCTGCCGGTCGCCGTCGTCGTCCAGGCCAGGTCGATCGCCCGGCCGCCCGATCAGCTCGAGCGGCAGCGACACCGTGGTCAGGGCCGGGGTGATGTCGCGCAGGCTGGAGATGTCGTCGAAGCCGGCGACCGCGACGTCCTGCGGCAGCCGCACGCCGGCGCTGCGCAGATAGGCCATCGCGCCGACGGCCATGATGTCGTTGACCGCGAAGATCACCTCGACCTCGCCAAGCCCGCGGCGCTGCAGCTCGGCCGCGCCGAGGAAACCGCCGTCCCGGGTGAACTCGCCGGCCACCAGCCAGCGGTCCTCGATCGGGTGTCCGTGGGCGGCGAAGGCCTCGGCGAAACCGACGGCCCGGTCCCGGGCGGTGATCAGATCCGGCGGCCCGGTCAGCATGGCGGCCGATCGGTAGCCGTGCTTGATCAGCTGGCTGGCCAGCGCCGCGGCGCCCTCCCGGTTGCGGATGTCGATCGTCCGGAACGGCAGCTGCGGCTGGGAGACCATCGTGACCCGGCCACCGCTCCGCTCGTACGCGGCAAGCTCGGCCTCGAGGTCGCGGTCGGCACCCTCGGTCGACGAACGCGAGCCGACCAGGATGATGCTGCGCGGCCGCTGGCCGCGGAGCACCCGGACCAGGGCGGCTTCGCGGTCATGCCGTCGCTCGGTCGACCCGATGGTGACGATCAGGCCGCGCTCCTCCGCGGCCCGCATCACCCCGGAGGCGATGCTGGAGAAGTACGGGTCGGAGATGTCGGCGACCACCAGCGCGACCGTCGAGGTGCCGCCCTTGGCCACGGCCTGGGCAGCCAGGTTGGGCTGATAGTTGAGAGCACGGGCGGCGGCCAGCACCCGGTCGCGATACTCGGGGTTGACCTTGCGGGTGCTGCCGTTCAGCGCGCGGGACGCCGTCGCCAGCGAGACCCCGGCGGCCCGGGCCACCTCCTCCAGCGTGGCGGCGCCCGAGAGCGTTCAGACGCTCACCTGACCTTCGCTCCCTTCCTGGTCTGCACGGGTCGCACTCTACCGTCGACGTGACCGACGGCGCCCGATCCGCCGGCGACGAGGAATGCGTTCTCCCGAACTACTGTAGCCGAGATCACACTCGTACCGCCAGTACGGGTTGACACGTCGTCTCGGCCACGCCTATCCTGATCTGGGAAAGGCCTTCCCGAGAATGGAGAAAGCATCGTGCCAGCGTCCGTTCGAGTTCCAGCTCCCCCACCGTGCTGCGGATCGCCATGAACGGGGTGACCGGACGGATGGGCTACCGGCAGCACCTGGTGCGTTCGATCCTGCCGATCCGCGACCAGGGCGGCATCACCCTGCCCGACGGACGCCGGGTCCAGGTCGAGCCGATCCTGGTCGGTCGCAACGAGGCCAAGATCACCGAGCTCGCGCAGCGGCACAAGGTCGAGCACTGGAGCACCGACCTCGACGCCGTGCTGGCCGACCCGACCGTCGACATCGTCTTCGACGCGTCGATGACCAACCTGCGGGCCGCCACCCTGCGCACCGCGATCGCCGCCGGCAAGCACGTCTTCACCGAGAAGCCGACGGCCGAGACGCTCGCCGAGGCGGTCGAGCTCGCCCGGCTGGCCCGCGACGCCGGCATCACCGCCGGCGTGGTGCACGACAAGCTCTACCTGCCCGGCCTGGTCAAGCTCCGCCGGCTGGTCGACGAGGGCTTCTTCGGCCGCATCCTCTCGCTGCGCGGCGAGTTCGGCTACTGGGTCTTCGAGGGCGACGGCCAGACCGCCCAGCGGCCGTCCTGGAACTACCGCAAGGAAGACGGCGGTGGCATGACCACCGACATGTTCTGCCACTGGAACTACGTGCTGGAGAACATCCTCGGCCCGGTCCGCTCGGTCACCGCCGACGCGGTCACCCACATCCCGACCCGCTGGGACGAGCAGGGCCAGCCCTACGACGCGACCGCCGACGACGCCGCGTACGGCATCTTCGAGTGCGAGACCCCGGCGGGCGACCAGGTGGTCGCCCAGATCAACTCCTCCTGGGCGGTCCGGGTCTACCGCGACGAGCTGGTCGAGTTCCAGATCGACGGCACCCACGGCTCGGCCGTCGCCGGGCTCAACCGCTGCGTCGCCCAGCACCGCAGCCACACCCCGAAGCCGGTGTGGAACCCGGACCTGCCGGTGACCGAGTCCTTCCGCGACCAGTGGCTGGACGTGCCGGCCAACGCCGACCTCGACAACGGGTTCAAGCTGCAGTGGGAGGAGTTCCTGGCCGACGTCGTCGCTCGGCCGCGAGCACCGCTTCGGCCTGCTGTCGGCCGCCCGCGGCGTGCAGCTGGCCGAGCTCGGTCTGCAGTCCTCGGCCGAGCGCCGCACGCGTCGACATCCCGGAGATCGTGCTGTGACCGACCCTTCGACTGCCCGAGCAGCACGGGTGCGCTGGAGCCGTACGAGCTGGCGAGCCGGGCGCCTGGACCGAGCCGACGACGCCGATCAGCTCCCGGATCGCGTACGCCGCGGCCCACGTCGTGCCGCGACGCCGCTGGCCGACAACGTCCCCGGCGGCGCCGGCGGTGATCGACTGGGACACCACCCTGGCCTACCGGCACGAGCTGTGGTCCTACGGGCTCGGCGTCGCCGACGCGATGGACACCGCGCAGCGCGGGATGGGCCTGGACTGGGCGGCGACCCAGGAGCTGATCAAGCGCTCGGCCGCGGAGGCCGCCTCGGTCGGCGGGGCGATCGCCTGCGGAGCCGGCACCGACCAGCTCGACCTGGCCGCGCTGCCGTCGGGCCGGGCAGGTCGTCAAGCAGTCATCGACGCCTACCGCGAGCAGATCGACGACGGTCGCCGGAGCCGGCGCCCAGGTGATCGTGATGGCCTCGCGGGCCCTGGCGGCGACCGCCCGGTCCGCCGACGGACTACATCGAGGTCTACGACACCCTGCTCGGCGAGGTCGACCGGCCGGTCATCCTGCACTGGTTGGGCCCGATGTTCGACCCGGCGCTGGCCGGCTACTGGGGCAGCGACCGGTCGAGTGCGGCGACCGAGACCTTCCTCGGCCTGATCGCCGCCCATCCCGGCCAAGGTCGACGGGGTCAAGGTCTCGCTGCTCGACGCCGCCCACGAGACGCTCGCTGCGGGCCAGCCTGGCCGACGCTGCCCGGCCGGGTCCGGATGTACACCGGCGACGACTTCAACTATCCCGAGCTCATCGACGGCGACGGCACCCTGCACTCCGACGCCCTGCTGGGCATCTTCGCGGCCATCTATCCGGCCGCCTCGACCGCCCTGCAGGCCTACGACGCTGGGCGAGCCGGACGCGGGGCCGGGCCATCCTGGACTCGACCCGAGAGCTGGGCCGGCACATCTTCAGCGCCCCGACCTTCTTCTACAAGACCGGTGTCGCCTTCCTGTCCTGGCTGAACGGGCGGCAGGCCAACTTCAGCATGGTCGGCGGCCTGCAGGCCGGGCGGTCCATCCCGCACCTGGTGCAGACGTTCCGGCTGGCCGACCGGGCGGGCCTGCTGCTCGACCCGGCGCTGGCCGCCCAGCGGATGGGCCAGCTGCTCACCGTCCACGGGATCGGGGCCGGCCGATGACCGACCTGGCCGGCTGTCGCTGAACACCGCGACCACCAAGGCGCTCACCCTGCCCGAGGCGGTCGAAGCGGCGACGGCCGCTGGGCTGAGCTGGATCGGGCTGTGGCGGGACCGGGTGGCCGAGACCGGCCTGGACCAGGCCGCCCGGCTGGTCGGCGACGCCGGACTGCGGGTCAGCTCGTTGTGCCGCGGCGGCTTCCTGACCGCGGCCGACGAGCCGGGCCAGCGGGCCGGTCTCGAGGACAACCGGGCGGCGATCGACGAGGCCGCCACCCTGGGCACCAGCGAGCTGATCATGGTCGTCGGTGGCCTGCCGGACGGAGACCGGGATCTGGTCGCCGCCCGGCACCGGGTCGCCGACCGGATCGCCGACCTCGCCCCGTACGCGGCCGAGCACGACGTCCGGCTGGTGCTCGAGCCGCTGCACCCGATGTACGCCGCCGACCGGGCCGTGCTGTCCACCCTCGGCCAGGCGCTCGACCTGGCCGCGCCGTACCCGGCGGAGACCGTCGGCGTGGTCGTCGACACCTTCCACGTCTGGTGGGATCCGCGAGCTGGCTGCGCAGGTCGCCCGGGCCGGTCGGGAGGGTCGGCTCGCCAGCTATCAGGTCTGCGACTTCAACCTGCCGATCGCCGCTGACGCCCTGCTGTCGCGCGGCATGATGGGCGACGGCGTGATCGACTTCGCCGCCATCACCCGGCTGGTCGACCGACACCGGCTACGACGGCCCGGTCGAGGTCGAGATCTTCAACGCCGACATCTGGGCCTCCCCGGCCGACGAGGTGCTCGCCACCATGGTGCAGCGCTGGCGCGATCTCGTCGTCCCCTGGCTCAGCCCCACCCCGACCCGTACGGCCGACCTCGTCACCTACCCCTAGCCCCGGTTCCAGACCCCGCGCGGATCACCCTTGGGCCCCTCCGCAAACCACACCCGGGCCCCTCCGCAAACCACACCCGGGGGCCTCCGCAAACCACAAGGTATACCTGCCAATTGCCCGCCTTACCCAGGAAATATCGCCCCGAACCTGCCAGTTTCCGAGGTTAACCTTGTGGTTTCCGGGACGGGTGGGACGAAGACGGGTGCAACGCGGACGGCGTCTAGTCTCGTACGTGGACGTAGATCGACGCAGCCAGGTCGCCCTCGTCCGTACGCACCGTCGTCACCACCCGGGCATACCCGGCTCCCTCGAAGGCGTCGAGCCGCGCCCAGTGCGCCGACAGGTCGCGGGACTCGAAGACGTCGACGTCGATCGCCGCTCCGTCAGCCTCGAGCAGCAGCGCGGGGTAGCCGAGGCTGGCTCCCCAGCCGGCATCGACGAGCGTGCCCATGACCTGCCCCTTCAACCAGCGGCCCTCGAGTCCATCGAGCTGGTGATGGTTGGGCCGGCCCGGGGCCAAGGTGCCGTACGTCGCCAACCGGCCGGCGGCCGGGCTTAGCTCATCCGCTCCGCTCACCACGTCGCCCACGCCGCCATCGTGCCTCATCCGCCCTCGGCTGCACGGGGCTACCCGGTGGGAGCTGTACCGCGACGCCGAACGGGCGGACCGCTTCGTCGAGAGCTTCCGGGTCCCGTCGTGGGAGGAACACCTGCGCCAGCACAGCGGGCGGCTGACCGCCGGCGACCAGCAGGTCGAGGAGGCCGCCTTAGCGTTCTCGGACCCGCCAGCCCGGGCTGACCACCTGCTGCCGCCGTAGCCTGAGTCGTGTTGGTCGGCGTCACCCCTAGGCTCGCGGTCATGACCCGCGCCCGTCCCGTACGTCGTACGGCTTCCCCGGAGGACCGCGCCGAGAGCCTGAAGGAACGCATCTACGTCACCTTCACCAGCCTGGCCGTCGTGCTTGCTCTGCAGACGCACGCAGCCGAGACGACGCCCGGCGGGGCGGCCGCCACGCTGCTGATCGCGGTGGTCGGGACCCTGCTCGCGGTGTTCGTGGCCGACTTCCTCAGCCACCTGACCGTGCACGCCGTCATGCCGAACGGGGCCGAGTTTCGGCACATGGTCGCCGTCAGCGTCGGCGCCATCGGCGTGGTCTTCGCCCCGCTGATCTTCCTCGGGCTGGCCGCCCTCGACGTGTGGCCGACCACTCGAGCGCTTCGCGTCTCGGTCGTCGTCTTGATCGCCACCTTGGCCGTCGTCGGCTACCTGGCCGTACGGCGGCTGCGGTTGCCCACCGGGCAGAAGATCATCGTGCTGTTCGCCGAGGTCGCACTCGGCCTGGCCGTGGTGGGTCTGGAGCTGCTCGCCCACGAGTGAGCCCGGTCGCCCCGTCCCGTCTGCCCGCCCCGCGTACGTCCCACCCGTCCCGCGTACGTCCCAAGCCGTCCCGCGTACGTCCCACCCGTCCCGCGTACGTCCCACCCGTCCCGCAAACCACAAGGTATACCTCGGAAACTCCCGCTTCACCCAGGAAATATCGGCCGCAAACGCAAGTTTTCGAGGTTTACCTTGTGGTTTGGCACCCCGGGGGCCGGTGGCGCGGGTGGCACCCCGGGGGCCGGTGGCGCGGGTGGCAGCGGGGTGGCCGGTTTGGCACCCGGGGGGTCTGGCACCCAGGGGGCCGCTAGCACCCGGGGGGACCGGAGGACCGGTCCAGCAGCCAGCCCACCTCGCGGCGCAGGAGCTCGAGCCGGCTGGGGCTGTCGTAGGACCGGGTGTCGTGGCCGAGGCCGTCGTAGACGACCCGACCGGCACCGACGGTGTGGGCCCAGATCATCGGATGCCGCCGGCCGTCGTGCTCGTGCTCGCCGAGCACGGTGATGTCCGGCTCGGTCCGCAGGTCGCTGTAGCGCTCGTCGACCAGCTCGAGATCGTCGAGGCCGTCGGTGATCGGGTGCCCGGTCCGCACCGCGATGGTGGTCGGGGACAGCGGCGGATGCATGCTCGTGCCGGCGACCCACCGCCCACCGAGGATCGACGACCAGCCAGGCATCGTGGGGAAGCCGTTCGCGCTCGAGTGCACCCCGAGCAGCGCGCCGCCGCGGGCCAGGTGGTCGCGCAGCGTGTCGTGCACCTGCCGCATCAGCTCCAGCGGCCGGGGCTCAGCGGGACTGCCGAGGTTGAGCACCAGCAGGTCAGCTTCGACCGGCCGCAGCAGCTCGGCCTCGACGTCATCGCTCACCCTGACCTCGGCACCCGTTTCAGTCAGAGCCGCCGCCAGGCGTTCCGAGGTCGCCGGGAACGCGTGCCAGGCATCGGCGTACGCCCCGGCGCCGCTCAGCAGCAGCACCGAGCGGGCGTACGGGCGAAGCGGCTCCGGACCTTCCGTCATGACCCCACTCTGCCGCCCCGGCCGAAGCACCCGTCACCGACGGGTGAGGGCTTACCGCCGGACGGCGATGTCACTATCGTTTGCCCTGATCCTCACATCTTGTGCGGGCCAGAGCGAGAGGCACCTGATGACCGACGTAGCGCCGCACGGCTTGCACCACGTGACCGCGATCGCCACCGATCCGCAGCTGAACGTCGACTTCTACACCCGTACGCTCGGGCTCCGGCTGGTCAAGCAGACGGTCAACTTCGATGCCCCGGACGCCTACCACCTCTACTACGGCGACGAGCAGGGCAGCCCCTCGAGCCTGCTGACCTTCTTCACCTGGCCCGACATCCCGTCCGGTCGCCAGGGCGCCGGGATGACGACCGCCACCGCGTTCAGCGTGCCGGGATCCTCGCTGGGCTGGTGGCACGAGCGGTTCAAGGCGCTGGCCGTCGACACCGACGGACCGCAGGACCGCGACGGCGAGGAGGTCCTGACCTTCCGCGACCCGACCGGCATGATCATCGATCTGGTGGCCTCCGACGGTGACCAGCGGTCCGGCTGGGACGGGGTCTCCGACATCCCCGCCGAGCACGCCGTACGCGGTCTGCACGCCATCACGCTGTCCGAGCGCCAGCTCGACCCGTCGGCGACGATGCTGACCGAGCTGTTGGGCATGAGCCTCAGCGGTGAGGACGGCGACCGGTCCCGCTTCGGCATGGCCGGGGGTGGCTCGGGCGCCTTGGTCGACGTCTTCTCCGGCGTCCGGGACCGGGGGCTGCAAGCGGCCGGCACCGTCCACCACGTCGCCTTCCGAGCCCCCGACCTGGCCACCATGACCAGCTGGCAGTCCGAGCTGATGGCCCAGGGCGTGTCGGTGACCGAGATCTTGGACCGTCAGTACTTCAAGTCCATCTACTTCCGCGAACCCGGTGGGGTGCTGTTCGAGATCGCCACCGACGCGCCCGGCTTCGCCGTCGACGAGCCGCTGCTCGAGCTGGGGCGCCACCTCAAGCTGCCGCCGTGGCTGGAGCCCAACCGCGCGCAGATCGCCGCCGCCCTGCCCCCGCTGCGGCTCGACGACGACGTCGCGTGAGCCCCGGGTCGGGCCTCGACCGGCCGCACATCTTCCTGCCCGCCGAGCCGACGGCGGCCGGGGCACCGCTGTTGCTGCTGCACGGCACCGGCGGGGACGAACACGACCTGCTGTCGTTGCGGGACCACCTCTCCCCCGGCGCCGCCGTGCTTTCGGTGCGCGGCACCGTGCTCGAGAACGGGATGCCGCGGTTCTTCCGACGGCTGCGCGAAGGCGTGTTCGACGAGGACGATCTCCGCCGTCAGGCCGACGACCTCGGTGACTTCGTCGAGGCAGCCGGCGCGGCGTACGGGCTGGCCCCGCAGTCGCTGGTCGCCGTTGGGTTTTCCAACGGCGCCAACATCGCCTCGGCCCTGCTGCTCGGCCGGCCGGGCCTGATCGGCGCCGCGGTCCTGCTCTCGGCCATGGTGCCCTTCGCCGACCCACCGGACGCCGACCTGAACGGCACCGTGGTCGTCATCTCCAACGGGACCCAGGACCCGATGATCCCCGCCGCGATGACCCTCACCCTGGTCGACCAGCTGCGAGCACGCAGTGCTGAGGTCGTCGAGCTCCACCACCCGGGCGGCCACCAGATCTCGTCGGCCGTCCTGCCCCAGATCAGCAGCGTCATCGCTCGCCCTGAGCGCCCAACCCCACCCTGAAGGAGTGTCCGCATGCGCACGTACAAGGTCGGTTACTTCGTCGGCAGCCTGTCGTCGACGTCCATCAACCGGGTGCTGTCGAAAGCACTGATCAGGCTCGCCCCGGAGGATCTGGAGTTCACCGAGATCCGCATCGACAACCTGTCGCTCTACAGTCCCGACTTCGACGACAACTACCCCCCGGAGGCGCTCGAGCTGAAGGCGGCCATCGCGGCCGCCGAGGCGATCTTGTTCGTCACCCCGGAGTACAACCGATCGATTCCCGGTGCCCTGAAGAACGCCATCGACTGGGCGTCGCGGCCGTGGGGCCAGAACTCGTTCCACCACATCCCGGCCGGCGTCATCGGTGCCTCGATCGGCGCCATCGGCACGGCCGTCGGCCAGCAGAGCCTGCGGGCGGTGCTGAGCTTTTGCAACGCCCGGCAGATGACGTCCCCGGAGGCCTACATCCAGTTCTCCTCCGAGGTCTTCCGCCCGGACGGCGAGGTGACCAACGACTCCACGGCCGCGTTCCTGCGCGACTACATGACCGAGTTCCGGGACCACGTGGCCCGGGTGCTGACCGTGCTACCCCGCCAGGGCTGACCGCCCGGTCCAGGCCCAGACCCACTGGCGCGCCATCAGGGACAACCCAGGGTCTCCCCGGATGCGGCGGCCTCCGCCGGCGCGGAAAAATCCGTGCCGTCGTGGTGATTCCGTAGCGGTACGCAAACTACTGGGAGGCTGTGATGCAGGACGAGGCGTTGCCGGAGGCGTTGGCGGAGCTGTACGCCCGCGAGTCCGAGGGAGATTTCGGAGCCCGTCAGCGCGAGCTGCGGATCAGATGTCGTCGGGTCATCGAGCGCCGGCTGTTCGACGAGGACACCGACAATTTTCGGATCTGGATCTCGCTCCTGGTCCGGGACATGTTCCTCAGTGACGCCTCGCTCGCCGACGGGCGCGGCATCGAGGACCTGTTCGAGTTCTGGGCCTGGTTCGACCAGCGGATGTGGACCGGCACGCCGATGCCGAGCTCGCTCGCCGCGGCCAGCTAGCTCAGCTGCGGATGCTGTAGCCGCCGCCCGAGCCTCCGTCGCTGGACGTCGGACATCCCGACATCGACAGAGCCAGCGCGCAGGTCAAGCCCAGCACGGCCAGGAGTTTCTTGCCGCGTCGCGGCATGGTCATCACCCCCTCCGTCGGATCCAGCCTAGAACGATCCGACGGCTCTGGCGAGGGCGCTAGCCCGGCTGGTCCGAAGCAGCCGGGTCGGGTGCGTTCGGCGACAAGATGGTGACCACGCTGGAGTCGTCCTGGGCACCCATGCCGGCCGCTTCAGCGATCAGGAACAGCTGCTGGGCTGCTGCCGCCAATGGCAGCGGCACGTGCGCCGTACGACCGACGCCGGTGACGATGCCCATGTCCTTGACGAAGATGTCGACCCTCGACTTGACCTCGGCGCCCCCGGTGTAAGCCTGCAGCATCCGCGGTCCGCGGTCGGCGAACATGAACGAACCGGCCGCTCCCTGGGACAAGGCGTCGATGACCACCGCGGGGTCCAGGCCGAGTCCGCGGGCCAGGGCGATGGCTTCGGCCGCGGCAGCGATATGCACTCCGGCCAGCAGCTGGTTGATCGTCTTCAGGGCCTGCCCGTCGCCGGCTCGCGAACCGACGACCGTGAGGGTGGAGGCCAAGTGGTCGAGCACCGGTTGGACGGTGGCCAACGCCGCCTCGTCGGCCCCGACCACGATCAGCAGGTCACCGTTGCCGGCCCGAACCGGGCCACCGCTGATCGGGGCGTCCACCAGCGGGTGCCCGCCGGCCTCGAGCTGGTCGGCGAGCGCGCGGGCGGCGTCCGGGCCGACGGTGCTGGTCAGGATCACCGGACACCCCGGACGAAGTGTCTGCACCACCCCGTCGGTGCCGAACAGTGCGGCCTCGGCCTGGGCCTGGTCGCGGACCGCGAGCAGAGCGATGTCGGCGTCCACGCACGCGGCGGCCGGGGTCGACTCGGCGGGGATGCCGGCTTCCTCGGCCTGCCCGCGACGCGGCGGGTAGGGCTCGAACCCGCTGACCGAGAACTTCGTGGCCAGGTGGGTGGCCATCGGCAGACCCATGGCGCCGAGGCCGATCACCGCAACCCGGGGACGATCGCTGGCACTGCCGTTATCCACGTTGTCGTTCATCGAGAGCACACCTTTCCTGACAGACGGTCGGTCATCGCGCGTCCGCCCGCAGGGTGGCCACCACCGCAGCGAGGGCATGGTCGTCGCCGACGTTGCCGGCGAACACGATGTAGGGGATCCCCTGGGCCGGCCCGGCGACGGGTTCCCAGAGCGAGACGATGCCGGGCAGCATGGTGCCGCGGGCCCAGGCTCGACGGATGGCCAGTCCCTCGGTGGCGGTATCGGAGGAGGTGATCCCGCCCTTGGCGAGCACGAACGCGGGCCGGACCAGGGCCACGACCTCGCGGACCGTGCCGACCAGGGCGGCGCTGACCGTACGCGCGATCACCAGGCTGTCGCTCGCGTCGGTGCCGGTGACCAGGGTCCGGCTGGTCCGGATCACCAGGTCGCTGTCCCGGGTGTTGTCCTGCAGCAGCCGCGCCGCCTCGGCGGCGATCTCGCTGACGTGCCGGTCGCGGCTGTCCGGCTCCAGCAGCGTGGGGACGTTCAGCTCCAGCTCGATGATCTGGCCCCCCGTACGGAGCTGGTCGAGCTGGCGGGTGGTCAGGCCGACGTGCGACCCGACCGCGATCAGCCCGTGCCGCACCTCCGGCCGATCATCTCCGGACCGGTCCTGGTCCGACCGGTCGACGACCTCCCGAAGCCGTCGGCCGTCGATGGCCGGCGTGGCCACCTGACCGCTGCGAGCGCGGACGAAGGACGGTCCGGTGCGGTAGACGAAGTTCTTCCCGGCCGCCTCGGCCCGGACCAGGCCGAGGACCACCACCTGGAGGTCGGCGTCCTCGACCGCATCGACGACCACCGGCTGGCGCTCGGTGAGACCGGACACGATCTCCTCGACCCGCTCGGGCCCACCAAGGCGGATGTCGGACAAGGTGATGGTGGCCACGCCCGAGCGCGCGATCTGGCCGCCGGTCTTCTCCTCCACCCAGTCCCGCAGGTCGGAGTTGCGGTAGCCGAAGCTCGCGTCCTTGGCGAACTCTCCGTGGGCCACTGGGATCATGCCGTCGTTCGTCCGCATCCAGTGCACGCTGTCCACGGTCACCCGGCCGGGCTCGATGTAGGCCGGGCAGATGACCACCCCATCGGTGGCCGTGCCCAGCTGCTGCAGCTCCTCGGCGAGGACGTCGGTCTCGAGCGGGAAGTAGCCGCGCAACGTCGAGTCGCTCCGGCTGGCGATCGCGTACGGGATATCGCCCTCCAACCGAGCCGCCTCGGCCAGGGCCCGGACGATCTGCCGGTTGCGCTCGGCCGCATCCGCTTCCGACAGGCTGCGGGTGTTGGTCAGCACGAAGAACGCCGTCGTCGGCTGCTGCAGAGCCCATCGGAGATCGTCCACCGTCCAGCCGGTCAGCACCGGCAGGTCGGCGATGCTCTGGGTCCCCGTCGGGTCGTCGTCCAGCACCACCAGCCGTCGGCCCGCGCGGATCTCCTCGAGGTTCGTGCCGACCTCGCGGACCGGCGGTTGGGTGGCCACCAGCTCGGGCATCGACGCGGGCCCGGAGAAGGGCGGCTGCGGGGTCTGCGGGCTCGACACGGTCATCTTTGGAGCCTTTCGGGGCCGCCGGTGTCGGCGATGTGGATGTGGTCTGCTCCACCGATGCGGCCGTTCACCAGTGAACTTCATGCAGGCTATAGGATTCTGTCCTACCACGACAACCGTGTGCCGACCGGAGGGACCTCACTCGACATGAGCTCTGCCTCATCGCAGCCGACCGGGGGTGGCGAGGGCACGGCTGGCCCGTTCGTCGAGCGAAGGGTGCTGCGCGACGGTGTCTATGACGCCATCTTGGAGCTTCTGCTGGCCGCCCGGGTCCATCCGGGCGAGTCGCTGGCCATCGACGGACTGGCCCGCCAGCTCGGGGTGTCCCCGACGCCGGTCCGAGAGGCCCTCGGGCTGCTCGAGCACACCGGGCTGGTCACCCGGGCGGCCCTCAAGGGCTACCGGGTCGCACCGCCGCTGACCCCGGCACGGATGGCCGAGCTGATGGACGCCCGGGCCGTCGTCGAGGTCGCCGCCGTCCGACGAGGCGTTCCGGTCGCGCCCGAGATCATCGCCGAGCTGGAGTCGGTGAGCCAACTGCATCGAGCGGCCGCCGATCGGGTGCTCGAGATGATGGCCCGCCCCGGCGAGCCCGAGTGGGCGACGCTGCGCAGCTACTACGCGATCGACTGGGAGTTCCACCTCATCCTGTTGCGCAGTGCGCACAACCCATACCTGGTCGACATGGCCGGGCGGCTGGCCCCCCACGTGCACCGCCTGCGCCAGTCGATGAACCACGGGGCGATCGACGTCGAGCAGGCCGTCGCCGAGCACGCCGCCCTGCTGGAGGCCGTACGCGGCGGCGACCCGGAGGTCGCCGCTCGCTCGATGAGCGACCACCTCTCCGCCGTACGCTCGCGGGCCCTGGCTGACGGCTGAGGGCAGCCTTGTTCCTCTTTTCTGGATCCTATAGGGTCTTGGATCACGACCCGCCGAGAGAGCGAGATGCGCGTGACCACTGCTGCTCACACCGCCGAGACCTGGCCCATCGCGGCCGCCATGCTGCCGTTCGGCAGCACCGACTCTCACGGCGGTCCGATCCACGACGCTGAGCCTGAGGAGTGGGCCAAGCATCTGCGCCTGGTCCGACGACTGGGCTTCACCGAGTTCGACCCGACCGACACCTGGGTCCGGGTCGGTGACCTCAGCCCGGAGCGGCTGGCCGAGTTCAAGGACGTGATGACCGACGTCGGGCTGACGATTCCGGCCATCTCCACCTCGCGCCGCAGCGTGATGGACCCCGAGCGCGGCCAGGAGTACCTCGACTACAGCCACCGGCTGCTGGACAAGGCCGCCGAGCTCGACATCCCCCTGGTCAGCTTCGGCTTCTTCCAGAAGTTCACCCCCGCCCAGGAGAAGGCGCTGTGGTTCTGGCTCGAGGAGGGCTGGCACGACGACGAGTCATCCGAAGCCCGGCTGCGAGCGGCCGGCCTGATCCGCGAGCTGGCCGAGCACGCCAAGGGCAACGGGCAACAGATCACGCTCGAGATGTACGAGGACACCTACGTGGGCACGGCCGACGGCGCCGTGCGCTTCCTCGAGGAGGTTGGGCACGAAGCCTGCGGGTTGAACCCGGACATCGGCAACTTCGTGCGGCTGCACCGGCCCGCTCGAACCCGTCCAGGACATGCTCGACAAGCTCTTGCCGCACACCAACTACTGGCACGTGAAGAACTACCTGCGCGACGAGGACCCGGCCACCGGTCAGGTCATGACCTTCCCGGTGCCGATGGACTTCGGGTTGATCAACTACCGGTCCGCGATCACCCAGGCCATCGCCCTCGGCTTCCGTGGCGCCTTCCTCTGCGAGCACTACGGCAGTGACGCCATCACCGTGATCGGCAAGAACCGGGCCTACATCCGCGACATTCTCGCGACCGTTCTCGACTGACCCATCCAGCGAAGGAGCACCGCATGACGACCGACCAGGAGTCCCCCAGCGTCCCCGGACGGCTGCCCGCCGAACGCACCGCCGTGGTCACCGGAGCCGGAGGGCCGGCCGGGATCGGCCGGGTCACGGCGCGGATGCTGGCCGAGAACGGCTGGCACGTCGCCCTGGTCGACATCAACGCGGACGGCCTCGCGGCGGTCGAGGCGGAGCTGCGCGAGGCCGGCCACCAGAACGTCCTGGCGGTCCCGACCAACATCGCCTCCGAGGGATCGGTGAACGAGCTCTTCACCCGCCTGGACGCCGAGCTGCCACCGGTGGTCGGCCTGGTCAGCCTGGCCGGCATCGCCTGCACCGCCACCCTGCACGAGTGCGAGGTGGCCGAGTTCGAGCGGGTGATGGCGGTCAACGTGACCGGCTCGTACCTGATGCTCAAAGCGGCGGCAGCCCGGATGATCCCGCAAGGCGTCGGGCGGATCATCAACACGTCCTCGATCACCGCCTTCGACGGCGGCGGCACCTTCTCCAAGGGCGTCTACGCCACCGCCAAAGCCGCCGTGATCGGGATGGCGCACGGTGGGGCACGCGAGCTCGGGCCGTACGGGATCACGGTGAACGTGCTCGCGCCCGGACCGATCGACACCGAGATCATGGGCGGCCGGTTGACCGACGAGCGCAAGGCCTCGATGTCGGCCGGCATCCCGCTGGGCCGGGTCGGTCGGCCCGACGAGATCGCCGCCACCGTGGCGTTCCTGCTGTCCGACGGCGGCGGCTACATCAACGGCGCGACCATCCAGGTCGACGGCGGCAAGTACATGCACTGACCGGGGCGACCCGGCGGGGGAACCCATCAACGGCACCCGTCCACCACCAGCAAGGAGACGAAGATGTCTGACACCACGATCGACCAAGCCCGGCGCCGCCACGACCTGAGCGAGCAGGCCACCAAGAAAGTCTTCCGACGGCTGATCCCGTTCCTGCTGCTGATGTACATCATCGCGTTCCTGGACCGCAGCAACGTCTCCTTCGCCCAGAAGGAGTTCGAGATCGACTTCGGCATCAGTGCGGCCGCGTACGCCTTCGGCGCCGGCCTGTTCTTCGTCGGCTACGCCGTCTTCGAGGTGCCCAGCAACATCTTGCTGCACAAGGTCGGGGCGCGCTGGTGGCTGGCCCGGATCATGGTGTCGTGGGGCATCGTGGCCGCCTGCTTCACCTTCGTGCAGGGTGAGAAGAGCTTCTACCTGCTGCGCTTCCTGCTCGGTGTGACCGAGGCCGGCTTCTTCCCCGGGGTCATCCTCTTCCTCACCTACTGGATCCCCGCCCGCCACCTCAGCCGGGCTCGCGGCTACTTCTACATGGGCATCGCCATCGCCGGCATCCTCGGCAACCCCCTCTCCGGCGGCCTGCTCGAGCTGAACGGCGTCGCCGGTCTGCGGGGCATCCAGTGGATGTTCCTGGTCGAGGGGTTGATCGCGGTCATCGTGGGTGTGTGGGCGTACTTCTACCTCACCGACCGGCCCAAGGACGCGAAATGGCTGCCCGACGACGAGCGGCAGGCGCTGGTCGAGACGATCGCGGCCGAGGACACCGTCAAGTCCGAGGGCCACGCCCCGCAGAAGGTCTGGGCCACGCTCGGCAACTGGCGGGTCTGGTACTTCGCGGCGATCTACTTCTGCATCCAGATCGCGGTGTACGGCTTCACGTTCTTCCTGCCCAGCCAGGTAGTGGCCATCACCGGGCAGAAGCTGGGCTTCCAGGCCTCGCTGGTGACCGCCATCCCTTGGGTGTTCGCGCTGGCCTCGGTCGCGTTCTTCCCGGGGCTGGCCGACCGCACGCGCAAGCACCGCACGATCGGCTGCGGACTGCTGCTGACCACCGCGTTCGGCATCGTCATCTCGGGAGCCCTGAGCGGCACCCCGGTGCTGGCCGTCGCCGGGCTCGCCCTGGCCGCCATCGGCTTCGTGGCCATGCAGCCGATCTTCTGGACCCTGCCGACCGAATACCTGACCGGCTACGCCGCGGCCGCGGGCATCGGCCTGATCAACTCCCTCGGCAACCTCGGCGGGTTCATGGCCCCGATCATGCGCGACTACTTCACCCGGACGGCCGGCGGCAACGCCGGCCTCTACTCACTAGCCGTGGGAGCCGTCCTCGGCGCCATCTTGTTCGGCCTCACCGGACTGTTCAAGAAAGCGAACAAGATCGAGGCCGGCCGACTCGACGAGGTCGACTCCGCCCCGGTTGTGCTGCACTGATGGCGGACCCGATCGAGCACGTCGCGGTCGTCGGGGCCGGCTACATGGGCGGTGGCATCGCCCAGGTGCTGGCCATGGCCGGCCTGGACGTCGTCATCGTCGACGCCGACCCCGCGCTGACCCGGCGGCACCACGAACGACTCTGCCGCGAGGCTGAGGAGTTCGAGTCCCAGGGTCTGTTCGACCCAGGGTCGGCCGACCTGGTCCGCGCCCATCTGCGGACCGCGGACAGCCTGCCCGAGGCGGTGGCTGAAGCCGACCTGATCGAGGAGGCGGTGCTGGAGAAGCCGGAGGTCAAGGGGCCGGTGCTGACGAGCATCGAGGCGGCGGCTCGGCCCGAGGCCATCATCGGCACCAACACCTCCACCCTGCCGATCGGTGAGTTGAGCACCAACCTGACCCACGCTGAGCGGTTCCTCGGCGTGCACTTCTCCAACCCGGCGCCGTTCATCCCCGGCGTCGAGCTGATCGCCCACGCCGGCACCGACGAAGCGGCGGTGTCCGCGGTCGAGGCCCTCATCGCCCGGACCGGCAAGCTCACCGCCCGGGTCAACGACAAGGCCGGGTTCGTGCTCAACCGGCTGCAGTACGTGCTGCTCAAGGAAGCCATCAACCTGGTCGAGGAGGGGGTGGCGACGGCCGAGGACATCGACATCGTGGTGCGCACCACCTTCGGCTACCGGCTGCCGTTCTTCGGTCCGTTCGCCATCGCCGACATGGCCGGGCTGGATGTCTACCAGGCCTGCTTCGCCACGTTCGAGGAGCACTACGGCGAGCGGTTGGCCGCTCCGCAGATGCTCACCGAGCTGGTCGACCAGGGCCACTACGGGGTGAAGCAGGGCGGCGGTTTCGTGATTCCGGCCGGCGACCAGAGCAAGCTGATCGCCTACCGCAACACCGCGTACGCCCGACTGGGCCAGCTGCTCCGCGAGCTCGGTTCGGCACCACTGTGACCGGGTCACGACAAACCATCCGACCGGACGAGGAGCTCAGGTGAAAGCACTGGTGCTGCGCGGGGCGTACGACATCGGCGTGGAGGACCGGCCCGAGCCACGCTGCGAGCCGGGCGAGGTGGTGATCCGGGTGATCGCCACCGGAATCTGCGGATCGGACTTCCACGGCTACTCCGGGGAGAACGGCCGCCGGCACCCCGGTCAGGTGATGGGCCACGAGACCGTCGGCCGGATCGACGAGCTCGGTGACGAGGTCAGCGGGTTCTCGATCGGGCAGCTGGTCACGGTCAACCCGGTCATGGGCTGCGGGGCCTGCCCGGCCTGCCAGAGCGGACAGCAGCAGTGGTGCAGCCGGCGGGTCGTGCTGGGCGTCGCCCCGGAGATCTCGGCCGCCTTCGCCGACCGGGTGACGGTCCGGGCGGAGAACGTGGTCGCCCTGCCGGAGGAGATGCCCGAAGAGCTCGGTGCGCTGGTCGAGCCGTTGGCCGTGGGCTACCACGCCGTACGCCGGGGCGGGGCCGGTACGGACGACCGGCTGCTGGTCATCGGCGGCGGGCCGATCGGCCAGGCCTGCCTGCTCGCCGCCCGCCGGGCCGGGGTGAGTGCCCTGGCCGTCTCCGACGTCAGCCCGTCGCGGCGCGAGCTCTGCGCTCGACTGGGAGCCCGGGTGATCGACCCGACGTCACAGGACCTGGCCGAGGCGGTCACCGCACAGCTGGGCGGGCCGGCGACCCTGGTCATCGACGCGGTCGGGGTCGACAAGACCGTGGCCGACGCCTTCGCCGCCTCCGGTCTGGGCGCGCGGATCGTGCTCGTCGGCATGGGCTCGCCCCGGCTCGAGCTGGACGCGTACGCGGTGAGCACCGGCGAGCGCACGCTGATCGGCGCCTTCACCTACACCGCCGACGACTTCGCCGAGACCGCCGCCTGGGTCGGCACCGTGCCCGACGGGATCGAGGCGCTGATCGACGGACGGGTCGGCTGGGACCAGGCGCCGCAGAGCTTCGACGACCTGGCCCGCGGCCGCAGCGCCGCGAGCAAGATCCTGGTCTTCCCGCAAGGGCCGCCGGATCGCGAGCAGCCGTGAGCACCCAACGGATCGCCCATGTCCGCGCCTACACGGTGGGCGCCGGCGGCGGCGCCGACTACCACGACCAGGAGGGCTACCACTGGATCGACGACCACATCTCGACGCCGATGTCGCGCTATCCCGGCTACGACCAGAGCCGGCGCAGCTTCGGGATCAACGTGCTCGGCACCTTGGTCGTCGAGGTGGAGGCCGACGACGGCACCATCGGCTTCGGGGTGACCACCGCCGGTGAGCCCGGCGCCTGGATCGTCGAGCGGCACCTGGCACGGTTCATCGAGGGTGCGCAGGTCACCGACATCGAGAAGGTCTGGGACCAGATGTTCCGGTCCACCCTCTTCTACGGTCGCAAGGGCCTGGTCCTCAACGTGATCAGCGCGGTCGACCTGGCCCTCTACGACCTGCTCGGTCGGCTGCGGCAAGAGCCGGTCTTCCACCTGCTCGGCGGTGCGGTCCGCGACGAGCTGACCTTCTACGCCACCGGAGCCCGGCCCGACCTGGCTCAGGGGATGGGTTTCATCGGCGGCAAGATGGCTCTCCACCACGGGCCGCACGAGGGAGTCCCGGGGCTCCGGGCCAACCTCGAGGAGCTGGCCGCGATGCGCGAGAAGGTCGGGAACGACTTCTGGCTGATGTGGGACTGCTGGATGTCGCTCGATCTCGACTACGCCGTACGGCTGGCCGCCGCCGCCCACGAGTACGGGCTGAAGTGGCTGGAGGAGGCGCTGATCCCCGACGACTACTGGGGTTATCGCGACCTGCGGCGGGCGGTGCCCCGCGGCATGCTGGTCTCCACCGGCGAGCACGAGTCGACCCGCTACGGCTTCCGGATGCTGCTGGAGATGGGCTGCGCCGACATCCTGCAACCCGACGTCGGCTGGTGCGGCGGGATCACCGAGCTGATCAAGATCTCCGCGATGGCCGACGCCTACGGGGCCCTGGTCGTGCCGCACGGCTCGAGCGTCTACTCCTACCACTTCGTGATCACCCGGACCAACAGCCCGTTCGCCGAGTTCTTGATGATGGCGCCGAACGCCGACGAGGTGGTGCCGATGTTCCAGCCGCTGCTGCTCGGTGAGCCGGTGCCGGTGAACGGGCGGATGCGGCTGCCGGAGACGCCCGGTTTCGGGGTGGAGCTGAACCCGGACGTGCCGCTGGTCCGGCCGTACACCCACTAGAGCTCGCCCTCGGCGACGCCGTTCAGACCGAGGCAGCGGCGAGGTCCGCAGCCCGGCGGACCAGGTCGGGGGCGATGCCGGGCACCGCCGCCATCGCACCGCTGGACTCCAGGGTCAGCGGTGCGCCGGCGTAGTCGGTGCAGATCGCCCCGGCCGCGCGGGCGATGGCGTGCCCGGCGACCACGTCGTACGGGTTGTTGTGAGCCAGCAGCATCCCCTGGAGCTGACCGGTCACCAGCCAGGTCCACAGCACCGACGCCGCACCGACGCACCGGAACCGCAGGGCGTCGCGATGCACGGTCATGGTCAGCTCGAGGTAGCGGTCCATCCGGGCGCCTCCACGGTGAAAAGCATCACCCATGCCGATGATCCCGTCGGCGAACGAGTCGACGTCGACCACCGCACCCGAGTCAACCCGTACGCCGAGGAACGGCAGGTCGATCACCCCGAGCGTGGGGACGCCGTCCTCCAGCAGGCCCAGCATCACCCCGCACAACGGTGAGCCGGTGGCGTAGTTGACCGTCCCGTCCAGCGGATCCGCCACCCACACCCGGCCGGACTCGAGTGGCGCTCCGCCACCCTCTTCCCCGTAGAAGCCGATGTCGGGGGTGGAGAGCGCCAGGGACCGCTTCATCGCCGACTCGCTGGCCAGGTCCACCTCGGTGAGAAAGTCCTTGGCCGCCTTGTCGATCCGCTTCTGCGGTCGGGACCGGCCGTCTCGTAAGATCGCCACCGCTTCGTCGACTGCGGCATGCGCTGCCGCCAGCTCCGGCCTCACCATCTGGGCATCGTAACGCCGGGGCACGAGGCGGTCGGGCACCGAGGCTGTGAGAGCCTGCCGGGATGAGTATCGACGTCTCCGGTGGAGTGGCCGACGGCTTCGGAGCGGTGGCGGACGCGTTCCGTGGCCTCTTCGACGATCCGGGTGAGGACGCGGCGGCGGTGTCGGTGGTCCACCAGGGAGCCATGGTGGTGGACCTGTGGGCCGGGACCGATGTCGTGCTGGACCGACCGATGCCCGACGACGCGCTGATGATGGTCGCCTCGTGCAGCAAGGGGGTCACGGCCACGGTGCTGGCCATGCTGGTCGAGGGCGGCCGGCTGGACCCCGACGAGCCGGTGGCCGGCTACTGGCCCGAGTTCGCCGCGGCCGGCAAGGAGCACGTCACCGTGGGCATGGTCGCGGCCCACACCGCGGGACTGCCCTGGGCCCCGCTGGGGACGGGTCTGACCGGCCTCGACCAGCACCGTGGTGATGCCGTCACCCGGGCGCTGGCCGCGGCCGCCCCGGAGTGGGAGCCGGGCACCGCCATGGCCTACCACCCGGTCACCTACGGCACCCTGCTGGACGAGATCGTCGGCCGGGCCACCGGCGAACGGATCGCCGCGCACGTGCGGTCGCTGATCGCCGAATCGCTCGGGGTCGACCTGTGGATGGGGCTGCCCGCCTCACTGGTCCCCCGGGTGGTCCCGGGTCGGTGGGAGGAGGCCAGCCCGATGCTGGCCGACGAGACCCCGCCCGAGCCGGGCAGCTATGCCGCCCGTCGCCAGCAGTTCCTGCGCGAGAACCCGCCGATGGACCCCGACTTCACCGATGCCGCCGAGGTCGCGGAGCACTACGGGGCTGAGCGGCCGGGCATCGCGGCGATCACCGACGCCCGCGCCCTGGCCACCATGTACGCCGCGCTCATCGGCCCGGTCCGTGGCCGCCGGCTGATCACCGACGACACGCTGCGTGCGGTGACCCGGCCACGCACCGACGACGTGGAGACCCTGATCGAGAGCGGCACCGCCGGGCCCGACATCCGCTTCGGACTGGGCTACCAGCTGGCCTCGCCGAGCATGCCCGGCTTCGGCCCGCGTTCGTTCGGTCACACCGGGGCCGGTGGTCGGCTCGGCATCGCCGACCCCGACCACGAGGTCGGCTTCGGCTACATCTGCAGCCGGATGCGCAACATCGGTCCGGCGGGTGACCCTCGGTGGCGGGCCCTCATCCAGGCGGTGAGAACTTCGCTCCGGGCGGCGTGAGGGTTGCCAGGTGCTCCTCGGCACGATCCAGCCACTCGTTGGCCAGAGCCGTGAACAACCCGGGTTGTTCGGCGAAGAGGAGATGGCCGGCCCGGTCGAGGATCGCCCAGGTCCCCCGTGGGTAGGCCCCGAGCACGGCGCCGAGGCCCTGGCCCCCCGTACGATCCTGACGGCCGCCGCAGATCAGCACTGGTCCGGGGAAGGGCTTCCGGAGCTCCGAGAGGTAGGAGAAGCCAGGGCCGGCATCGACCTTCGAAAGGTACCCGTAGTCGGCAGTCAGCACACCGGGCATTGACTGGGCTCGGACGATGTCCAGGACCGCCTTCGTACGCACGACGAAGATGTCCAGGAAAGGTCGCTCCTCGGCCAGCGCGTCGATGAACCCGGGCTCCTCGACCAGGACCACCGGATCCGGACGCTCCATCGGCTGCCCCCTCGCGCCCATCGACAGCAGCAGCGCGGCCGCGTACCGGTGCGGGTCGCTCTGCAGCAGTCCCTCGACGAGCTGCGCGCCATAGGAGTGACCAGCCAGAACGACGGGTTCATCGGCAACGGCTCCAATGAACTCGGCCGCGAAGTCCAACATCAGGTCATGACTCGTCAGCCAGTCCGGGCCAGGAGTCTGGCCCATGCCCGGAAGATCGACATAGATCCGACGCCAGCCGAAGCGGTCGGCGAAGAGTGGCTCCATCATGGCCATCATCTGGCCGTGGTCGGCCGGCCAGCCGTGCAGATTGATCAGGGGCGTGCCTTGGCCGAACTCCTCGTAGTGCACCCGACTTGAGCGAACCGTGCAGTACATCTGTGTCCTGCTCTCTGCACTGGGTGACGACGGCAGCCCCACCCGGTTGTCACTGGCTGATCGGAGCCGATCCGACGATGATCACCTCGAGCGTCCGGGGGCCGTGAACCCCTTCGACCCGGTTGAGCTCGATGTCGCTGGTGGCGCTGGGGCCGCTGATCATGGTCAGCGGCAAGGTCGGGGTGAGGCGGCTGATCGCTTGCGGCACGTCGGCACAGATCTGCTCGGGCAGCACGATACACAGGTGGTAGTCGGGGACCAGCGTGATCACACGGCGGCCCATCCCGGCTGAGCCGTCGAGGATCAAGGTGCCGGTCTCGGCGACAGCCGTGGCACAGGTGGTGATCACGCCGTCGACGTCGTCGAGCTCGGCCACGCTGAGCTGGTCGTCGCGGTCAGTGCCGTCGACCCGTAGATCGGCGTCGGTGTTGGTCAGCCAGGCGGGGTCCAGGCCGGCGGGCACGACCATCCGCATGGCCTTGCGTTCGGTCAATGCCGCAGCGATGGTGGCCGGCAGGTCTTGGGCAGGGCAGCGCCGGACCAGTGCCTTGTAGTCGATCAGGCGGTCGACGAGCCGCTCGACCAGCTCATGATCATCGAGGTCTGAGGTAGTCCGGTAGTCGCGTGCGACCTCCGCATAGGTCGGCGCATCCGGCGGTGCCGCCGCATGCGCCTGCGCGATGCGTTGCAATATGGCCTGTTTTGCCCCCTGAGCCGGACCCTCCGCCCCCTGAGCCGGACCCCCCGCCCCCTGAACTTGTCGAAGGGCGCTCATTCTGACTCTCCGTGTTCCTTGGCCCACCAGTCCCGGAAGGTTTGCTGGGGCGGTCGGGCGAAGTCGCGGGCGTCGGTCCACTGCTTGACCAGCGGCAGCGGGATCTCCCCAATCGTGTTGCGCTTGCGGCCGAGGATCCGGCCGAGCCGTCCGCTGCGCAGAGCGAGCTTCCAGCGGGTCGGGTTGCTCATCACGAACGCCGCCGCCTTCATCGCGCTCGCCTCGGCACTGGGCACCTTGTGCTCGGCGGCGTAGGTCTCGGTGTGCTCAGCCCGCAGGTGCACCAGGATCTCCGGGATGTTGATCTTGACCGGGCAGACGTCGTAGCAGGCCCCGCACAGCGACGACGCGTACGGCAGCGAGGCGTTGTCCTCGATGCCGGTCAGCTGGGGCGAGAGGATCGCCCCGATCGGGCCGGGATAGACCGACCCGTACGCGTGCCCGCCGGTCCGCTCGTAGACCGGGCAGACGTTCAGGCACGCGCTGCACCGGATGCAGTTCAACGCATCCCGGCCGGCCGCATCCGAGAGCACCGCCGTCCGGCCGTTGTCGAGCAAGATCAGGTGGAACTCCTGCGGGCCGTCACCGGGTGTCACCCCGGTCCACATCGATGTGTACGGGTTCATCCGCTCGCCGGTCGACGACCGGGGCAGCAGCTGCAGGAACACCTCCAGGTCCTGCCACGTCGGGAGCAGCTTCTCCACCCCCATCACGGTGATCAACATCTCCGGCAACGTGAGGCACATCCGGCCGTTGCCCTCGGACTCGACCACGGCCAAGGTGCCGGTCTCGGCGATCCCGAAGTTGGCCCCGCTGATCGCCACCTTCGCCGACAAGAACTTGCGCCGCAGATGTCGCCGAGCCGCACCGGCCAACGCCGCCGGCTCATCGGTCAGAGCCGGGTCGACGCCCGGCATCTCGCGCAGGAAGATCTCCCGGATCTCCGCCCGGTTGCGGTGGATCGCCGGCACCAGGATGTGCGACGGCTTGTCGTGGCCCAGCTGCACGATCAGCTCGGCCAGGTCGGTCTCCAACGCGGCAATCCCCACGGCCTCCAGTGCCTCGTTCAGCCCGATCTCCTGGGTGGCCATCGACTTGACCTTGACCACCTCGTCGACCCCCTTGGCGCGCACCAGGTCGATCACGATCTGGTTGGCCTCGGCTGCGTCCCGGGCCCAGTGCACGACCCCGCCCCGGGCGGTCACCGCCGCCTCCAGCTGCAGCAGATAACGGTCGAGATGGGCCATCGTGTGCACCTTCAGCTGCCGCCCGGCCTCGCGCAGCTCCTCCCAGTCGGCAACCTCACCGACCACCGCCGCCCGCTTGCCCCGGATCGTCGCCGTCGCGTTCCCCAGGTTTCGCCGCAGCTGCGCATCGGCCAGGCCCTTCCGCGCCGCCGCCGGAAACCCCTCATCCCCCCGCAGGTTCCCTACGCCCCGCGGCGAGGTCGGCGGCACCCGCGGCATCCCCAGCTCGACCACACTCATGCGCCGGCCACCCCCGACCTGCCCTCGACGAGAGTGTCGGAAGGTGCCACCCGCCGACGCCCCAGGAACCGTCGTCTTCCGACACTCTTCTGCTCCGGTGGCGGGTTCAGCAACAGCGGCTCCTCCACCGTCGACGCCAGGATCTGGGCCAGGTGCAAGGTCTGCACCCCAGCCCGGATCCGGGACAGGCCACCACCGATGTGCATCAGGCAGGAGCTGTCACCCGCACTGCAGATCTCCGCGCCCGTGTCCACCACATGACGCATCTTGTCGGCCAGCATCGCCGTCGACGTGTCCGCGTTCTTGATCGCGAACGTCCCCCCGAAGCCACAACACTGGTCCGCCTCACCGAGATCGACCAGGTCGATCCCCTGCACCGCCCGCAACAGCTGATACGGCTTGTCCCCCACCCGCAGCATCCGCAACGAGTGGCAGGTCGGGTGATAGGTCACCCGGTGCGGGAAGTACGCCCCGACATCGGTCATCCCGAGCACATCCACCAACAGCTCCGACAGCTCGTACGTCTTGGCCGCCACGGCATCCACCCGCCCGGCCAGAGCCGGCGTCCCGAACCGGTCCGCGATCATCCGGTGCTGGTGCCGGACCGAACCCACACACGAACCCGACGGGGCCACGACCGCGTCGAAGGGCTCGAACACCTCAGCGAACCGCTCCACCAACGGCAGCGCCTGCTCCTGGTAGCCGGTGTTGACGTGCATCTGCCCGCAGCACGTCTGTGTCGGTGGGAACTCCACCGTGTGGCCGAGGCGCTCCAGGATCGTCACCGTGGCCCGCCCGACATCAGGGAACATCGCGTCGGCGAGACACGTGATGAACAGTGCAATTCTCATGAGCTTCTTCCTGGCTCCGGACTGCTGCGCGGTTCGTAGCGGATCGGCGGAAACGTCTGAGCCACCAGCTCGCGAAGATCCTCGAGACTGCCCGAGACGAATCCCGCGGCGCGGCCTTGCACCAGCACATTACCGATCGCGGTCGCCTCGACGGGCCCAGCCAACACCGTACGCCCGCAGCGGTCGGCGGTGAGCTGGCACAGCAGCGCGTTCTGGCTGCCGCCCCCGACGATGTGCACCGTGGTGATGGTGACGCCGCTCAGCCGTTCCGCCTCGGCCAGGGTGGTGGCGTACGCGCTGGCCAGGCTCTCGAGGATGCTGCGGGCGAACTCCGCCGGCGTCGTCGGCGCCGGCGCGTCCTGGCCGGCGCACAGGCCGACGATCCGTTTCGGCATGTCTCCCGGCGGCATCAGGCTCGGGTGGTTGGCGTCGAACACCGCAACCGGCGTCTCGATCGCTGCCGCCTCGGCGAGCAGGGTGGGCAGGTCGATGGTGTCTCCACGGCGCTCCCAGCTCCGGATCGACTCGCTGAGCAGCCACATGCCCATCACGTTCTGCAGGTAGCGGATCCGGCCGTCGACACCACCCTCGTTGGTGAAGTTGGCGTCGCGGCTCGCCGCACTGAGCACCGGGTCATCGAGCTCGACGCCGACCAGCGACCAGGTGCCCGAGGAGATGTACGCCGCGTCCCGCGTGGTCATCGGCACCGCGACCACTGCGGAGGCCGTGTCGTGCGAACCGACGGCGATCAGATCGATCGCACGGTCGGTGCCGAGGTCGGCGGCCACGGCCGGCCTCAGGGTGCCGATCCGTTGGCCGGGGTCGACGACGGGTGGAAACAGAGAGCGGGGCAGGCCGAGCTTGTCGATCAGACCGCTGTTCCAGGTGCCGCTGACCACGTCCAGCAGAGCCGTGGTCGAGGCGTTGGTTCGCTCGGCGACCCGCTCACCGGTCAGCCAGAAGCCGAACAGGTCAGGCAGCATCAGCATCACCGTGTCGTCATCGAGCAGTCCCTCAGCACCGTCGACGGCCAGCTGGTAGACGGTGTTGAACGGCAGGAACTGCAGCCCGCCGGCGGCGTACAGCTCGGCCTGGTCGACGATCCGCTCGACCAGCTCAACGCCGCGACCGGTGCGTTCGTCCCGGTAGTGGTACGGGGTGCTGGTGAGTCGGGCGCCGCGGACCAGACCGTAGTCGACGGCCCAGGAATCGATGCCGACACTGGCGATCCCGGGCTGACGCTCAACTGCCTTGCCGAGACCGATCAAGACCTGGCGATAGAGCTCGAGGATGTTCCAGTGCAGGCCGTCGGCGGTGCGCACGGCCTCGTTGGGGAACCGGTGGACCGCCTCGACCGTGAGCGTGCCCGGGCCCACCTGTCCGAGCATCACCCGTCCGCTGGTCGCCCCGAGATCGACCGCAGCGACCCAACCCGCGGTCTTCCCTCCGGCCGGCACGATCGTGGCAGTCGCGCTCATCGCAGGAAGGCGGCGGCCACTCCGGCGTCGACCGGGATGTGCAGGCCGGTGGTGTGGCTGAGGTCGGCCGAGCACAGGGCGAACACGGCATTGGCGACGTTCTCGGGCAGCACCTCGCGCTTGAGGAGAGTCCGCTGGGCGTAGTAGGCGCCGAGCTCCTCCTCGGGCACGCCGTAGACCGCAGCCCGCTTGGCACCCCAGCCGCCGGCGAAGATGCCGGAGCCGCGGACGACCCCGTCGGGGTTGATGCCGTTGACCTTGACGCCGTGCTCGCCGAGCTCGGCGGCGAGCAGCCGGACCTGGTGGGCCTGGTCGGCCTTGGTCGCCGAGTAGGCGATGTTGTTGGGTCCGGCGAACACCGAGTTCTTGGACGAGATGTAGATGATGTCGCCGCCCAGCTTCTGCTCGATCAGCACCCGCGCGGCTGCTTTGGAGACCAGGAACGAACCCTTGGCCATCACGTTGTGCTGCAGGTCCCAATCGGCGACCGTGGTGTCCAGCAAGGCTTTGGAGAGTGACAGCCCGGCGTTGTTGACGACCAGGTCGAGCCCGCCGAACGCGAGCACCGCGGCATCGATCCCGGCCTGCACCGCCTGCTCGTCGGACACGTTCGCCGCGACGCCGACGGCGACATCGGCGGTGCCGATCTCGGCCGCGGCCGCCTGGGCCTTGGCCAGGTCGAGATCGGCGATGACCACGCACGCGCCTTCGGCGGCCAGTCGGACGGCGATGGCCTTGCCGATGCCCGACGCGGCGCCGGTGACCAGGGCGATCCGGCCGGCCAGCGGCTTCGGCTTGGGCATCCGAGCCAGCTTGGCCTCCTCCAACGCCCAGTACTCGATCTTGAACTTCTCCGACTCATCGATCGGGGCGTAGCTGGACAGGCCCTCCGCACCGCGCATCACGTTGATCGCGTTCAGGTAGAACTCCCCGGCCACCCGGGCGGTCTGCTTGTTCGCCCCGTAGGAGAACATGCCCACCCCGGGCACCAAGATGATCAACGGGTCCGCGCCGCGGATCGCCGGCGAGTCTGCGGTCGCATTGCGGTCGTAGTAGCCCTGGTAGTCGGCGCGGTAGGCCTCGTGCAGCTCGGTCAGCCGGGTGATCGACTCCTCGACGCTGGCGTCGGCCGGCAGGTCGAGCAGCAACGGCTTGACCTTGGTCCGCAGGAAATGGTCCGGGCAGCTGGTGCCGAGGCCGGCCAGCCGCGACGCCTCGGTCGAGGCCAGGAAGTCCAGCACCCGCGGGTCGTCGTTGAAGTGACCGACCATCGCCTTGTCGTAGGAGGCGATGGAGCGCAACGTCGGCGCCAGCGCCGCCGCCTTGGCCCGACGCTCGGTCTCCGGCAGTGCGGTGTTGGCCTGGACCACGGGTCCGAACGGCTCAGCCTTGGCGTTCGCGGCAATGTAGTCGGCGGCGGTGTCGATCATCCACAATGAGTTGGCCTCCGACTCGGCCGAGCTGTCGCCCCAGGCGGTGACGCCGTGGCCACCGAGGATGCAACCGACCGCCTGCGGGTTCTCGCTCTTGATCTTCGCGATGTCCAGGCCGAGCTGGAATCCCGGCCGGCGCCACGGAACCCACACCACCTTGTCGCCGAAGATCTTTCCGGTCAGCTCCTCACCGTCGGCCGCCGTCGCGATCGCAATGCCGGAGTCAGGATGCAAGTGGTCGACGTGCGCCGCGTCGACCAGGCCGTGCATCGCGGTGTCGATCGACGGCGCGGCACCACCCTTGCCGTGCAGGCAGAAGTCGAACGCGGCGACCATCTCGTCCTCACGGTCAACGCCCGGATAGACCTCGACCAGGGCGCGCATCCGGTCCAACCGCAACACGGCCAGCCCGGACTCGGTCAACGTGCCCAGGTCACCACCGGACCCCTTGACCCACAGCAGCTCGACGGGCTCACCCGTGACCGGGTCGGTCTCACGTCCCTTGGCCGAGGTGTTTCCCCCGGCGTAGTTGGTGTTCTTCGGATCCGAGCCCAGCCGGTTCGACCGGCCGATCAGGTCGGCGACAGCGTTGTTCGTCATGACTTCCTCAATTCACGGTTGCATGTGGTCGCAGGCGCGGAGTCGAGGCCGTGACTCCGCCGCCCGCGACCGGTCCAAGGGGGACGGCGCTTTCGGCATGTCAGCTGGTTGACTCATGCGCCCCAGCCGGCTTGGTGGCCGCCGACCCGTTCGGTGTTGATCGTGTTCTGGTAACCCGACTCGGCGAAGGCCCGCATCGGGTCCGCCGGCAGCCCACGCGAAACCCGCCAGTCAGCGAGGTCGGCGCGTACGTCGGTGTAGAAGGCATCCATCAAGATGCCGTTGGCACCGAGAACGTCGCCGGCCTGCTGGGCCTTGAGCAGCGCGTCCCGGTCGACCAGCAATGCCCGCGCCGTCATCTCCTGCACGTTCAGCACCGACCGGATCTGACCAGGGATCTTCTCCTCGACGTTGTGGCACTGGTCCAGCATGAACGCCACGTCCGACTCGGGGCCGAACCCGCCACCGCGGATCACCTCGAACAAGATCCGGAACAGCTGGAACGGATCGGCTGAACCCACGATCAGATCGTCGTCGGCGTAGTTGCGCGAGTTGAAGTCGAACGAGCCAAGCTTCCCCAGCCGCAACAGCTGGGCCACGATGAACTCGATGTTCGTACCCGGCGCATGGTGGCCGGTGTCCAGACACACCGTCGCCCGCTCCCCCAACGCCGCGACCTGCACGTACGACGTTCCCCAGTCCGGCACGTCCATGTGGTAGAACGCCGGCTCGAAGAACTTGTACTCCAGCACCAGCCGCTGATCTTGCCCGATCCGGTCATAGATCTGCTGCAGGCTGTCGGCGAGCCGATCCTGCCGCCCCCGCAGGTCACCCTGACCGGCGTAGTTCGTGCCGTCGGCCAACCAGATCTTCAGATCCCGCGACCCCGTCTGGTTCATCACCTCGATGCACTCGAAATGGTGCTCGATCGCCTTGCGGCGCACCGACTCATCGATGTGGGTCAAGCTGCCGAACTTGTAGATGTCGTCCTGGAAGGTGTTGGAGTTCACCGTCCCCAGCGCCACTCCCAGGTCAGCCGCGTACGCCTTCAGCGCGCCGTAGTCCTCGACCTTGTCCCACGGGATGTGCAAAGCAACCTTCGGCGCCAAGCCGGTCAGCTCGTTCACCTTGGCTGCGTCGGCCAGCTTCTCCTGAATGGTCCGGGGGGTGCCCGGCGTGCCGAACACCTTGAAGCGGGTGCCCGAGTTGCCGAACGCCCAGGACGGCAGCTCGATGGCCTGGGAGGCCAGCTGATCAGCGATGGATTCGAACGATGTCATAGTGTGATCACTTCTGTGCGAGGGTCGGGGTTGGGGGGACCCGGATGCCCGGCCGGTCTCGGCCGGGCACCCTGAGGTCAGTGACGCGATCAGAACGTGAACTTGTCGATGTTCTCCGCGTTGAACTTGAACGGGTCTCCGAGCAGGACCGTCTTCTCCGCCCCGACGGTGAACTCGCCGAGCTTGCCCGCGGTGAACTTGTCACCCTCGTCGCCCTTGATCTCGCCGGTGATCAGAGCCTTGGTCGCGTACGCGGCCAGGTAGCCGAGGTCGGCCGGGTTCCAGAGCGCGAACTCCTTGACCGTGCCGTCCTTGACGTACTTACGCATCTGGTTCGGCGTGCCCAGGCCGGTCAGCGCGACCTTGCCCTTGGAGGTCGAGGTCGACAGGTAGCGAGCCGCCGCGGCCACGCCGACCGTCGTCGGAGAGATGATCCCCTTCAGGTCCGGATACTTCTGGAGCAGCGCGGCCGTCTTGTCGAAGGACTCCTGGTCCTTGTCGTTGCCGTAGACGGTGTCGACGAGCTTGATGTTCGGGTGGTTGGTGGACAGCTCGGTCTTCATCAGCTCGATCCAGGCGTTCTGGTTGGTCGCGTTGGCCGAAGCGGACAAGATGGCGACCTCGCCGGCGTCACCGATCTGCTCCGCGATGATGTCGACCTGCACCTTGGCGATGCCTTCCGCAGTGGCCTGGTTGACGTAGAGGTCGCGGAACTCCGGGTCGGTGTCGGAGTCGAAGGTGACCACCTTGATGTCCGGCGTCTCGGGCCTGCTGCAGAGCGTCGCCGACGGCGGTCTTGTCGTTCGCCGACAACGATGATGCCGCCGACCTGCTGCTGGGTCAGGGTGTTGATGTAGCTCACCTGGGCGTCGGGGCTGGCTTCGGCCGGCCCGACCTCGGCGTACGTCCCGCCGAACTCCTTGATGGCCGCCTTCGCCACCCTTGTCGGAGGTGTCGAAGTACGGGTTGCCGAGGTTCTTGGGCAGGAACGTGATGGCGAGGTTGGCGTCCTCGGCGGCCGAGCTCGCCCCGGTGCCGGGCTCGGCCGAGTCGCCGCTGGAGCAGCCGGCGGCCGTGAGGGCGAGGCTGACCGCAGCCAGCGCGGCCACGGCGCGGAGCTTGTTGGCGAACTTCATGTGGTGCCTTTCGGTTTGGTGAGGCGTGCTCGAGGTTGCGAACGCGCGAAGGTGATTGCAAATGAGGGAGAGATCAGGCTGCCGGTCTGCGGGGTCGGCCCGGGCGCGGACGCTCTTCTGCACCCAGGCGAGGAGGCTCGCCGACACGACGGACAGCACCAGCAGCACGCCGGTGATGATGTTGATGACATCGGAGGTGATGTTGGCCAGCCGCAGCGCGCTGGCCAGCACGCCGATCAGCAGCACACCGGCGATGACGCCGTGCAGCGCGCCCCGACCGCCGAAGATCGAGACACCGCCGAGCAGAACGGCGGCGATCACCTGGAGCTCCATCCCGGTGGCGTTGTCGCCGCGGGCACTGCCGTAGCGCAGCGTGTAGTAGATACCGGCCAGCGCCGCGACGGTGCCGGTCAGCACGAACAGGATCAACTTGGTACGACCGACCTTGGTGCCGGAGAACAGAGCCGCCTCCGAGGAGAGCCCGATGGCGTAGATGCCCGCGCCCGAACGGGGTGAAGTGCAGCACGACTGCGAAGACCAGCGCGAGAACGACGAACATGATCATGACGACCGGGATGTCGGTGCTGCCGATCTTGGCCTTGGCCAGCTGGGTCCAGTCCCGCGGGAACTTGGTGATCGCGGTCGTCCCGAGCAGCCCGACGGCCAGTCCACGGTAGAGCGCCAGGGTGCCGATCGTCACGGCCAGCGAGGGCAGCCCGACGACGGTGACCAGCAGACCGTTGATGGCTCCACCGACCGCACCGGCGAGCAGTGCGATCAATGCCGCCACCGGGATCGGCAGCCCCGCGTCGAACATCACGCCGAACAGCACGCTGCTCAGACCCGCCATGCTGGCGACGGACAGGTCGATCTCGCCGGTCATGATCACCATCGTCATCGGCAGGGCGATGAACAGGATCGGCGTGACGTCGAGCAGCAGGAAGTACATGGTGATCGGTGTGCCGAACTTGGGCACGATCGCGGAGGCCACGATGATCACCGACGAGCAGGAGCGCGACGACCGCCATCTCGCGGGTGAGCAGGTAGCCGCTTCCAGGCCGGAGCGCCGTGGTCGCGGTAGGCTGCGCTCGACCGGGGCCACCGTCGAGCGTCGGGGGCGGTGAGACTAGCCATGGTTCTCGTCCCTTGCTTCGATCAGCTTGCGTGACTGGCGTAGCGCCAGGACCCGGTCGAGAACGATCGCGCCGATGATCAGCGCACCGACGACGGCGCGCTGCCAGAAGTCGGGCACCCCGAGGACTGGCAGCGCCCGGTTGATGGTGAGCAGCAAGATGCCGCCGAAGGCCGCGCCCCAGAGCGTGCCGCTGCCGCCGAAGATGGCCACCCCACCGATGACGGCGGCCCCGACCGCCTCGAGCTCGAAGCTAGCCCGGCCTGGGAGTTGATCGTGCCGTAGCGGGCCGCGTACAGGACGCCGCCGAGGCCGGCGAGGGCGCCGCTGACCAGGAAGGCGATCAGCACCCGCCGGGTGACGGCCAGTCCGTAGAGCTGGGCGGCGGCCGGGTCGGAGCCGATGGCGTAGAACTCACGACCGCCGCGGATGTTCTTCATGTACCAGGCGCCGGCGACCAGCACGACGGCGGCGATGAGGGTCAGGAGCGGGATGCCCGAGGATGGTCTTGGTGCCCAGCGCCAGGAACGCGGCCGGCATGTCGGAGGCGTTGATCAGGTCGCTGCCGGCCCAGGCGACGTTGATCCCGCGGTAGGCGTACAGCGTGCCGAGGGTGATGACCAGAGCCGGCACCCGGGCGAAGGCGACCAATGCGCCGTTGATCAGCCCGAGCAGGCCGCCGAACGACGATGCCGATCACGAAGACGACGACGATCGGGATCCCCGGCACGTCGAGGAACAGCCGGCCGGTCAGGTAGGCGGTCAGTCCCAGCACCGAGCCGACCGACAGGTCGACGTTGCGGGTGATGATCACCACGGCCTGGCCGATGGCCACCACGATCAGGATCGACGGGGTCAGCAGCAGGTCACGGAACCCGTCGGCGCTGAACAGGAAGGTGGGGTTCTTGGCCGTCGTCACGGCGACGACGAGGACCAGGGCCAGGATGATCCCGGTCTCCCGGGCCTTGGCCGACGGCGCCCGACGGCGGGACGAGAACGCCGGGGACCGGCGCGGTGGGGGTGACCGTGGTCGTCGTGGCGCTCATGCGGGGACCTCCTGGCCTGGCATGGGTGGCCGCGAACATGACCGACTCGGAGCTGGCCTCGCTGCGGTCCAGCTCGGCGGTGATCCGGCCCTCCCGCATCACCAGCACCCGGTCGGCCATCCCGAGCACCTCGGGCAGCTCGGAGGAGATCATCAGGATGCCGAGCCCCTGGCCGGCGAGCTCGGACATCATCCGGTGCACCTCGGACTTGGTGCCCGACGTCGATGCCGCGGGTCGGTTCGTCGATGATCAGCACCTTGGGGTTGGTGGCCAGCCACTTGCCCAGCACGACCTTCTGCTGGTTGCCGCCGCTGAGCGTGCCGACCACCGCGTCGAGCGCGTTCGTCTTCACCTCCAGCCGGCTGGCCCAGACCTGGGCGGACGCGTTCTCGATCCCGGTGGTGATCAGCCCCAGCCGGCCAGCGGCTGCCGGATCGCGGCGGTGATGTTCTGGGCGACCGTGGCGTCGATCGACCAGGCCCTGCTTGCGCCGGTCCTCCGGCACCAGCGCCACACCCATCGCGCATGGCGGCGCTCGGGTTGCGGGCGGGACCGGCCGGCCCTCGATGCTCACCCGGCCGACCGCGTAGGGGTCGACGCCGAAGACGGCCCGGGCCACCTCGCTGCGGCCGGCGCCGACCAGTCCGGCCAGTCCGACGATCTCGCCCGACCGGACTGTGAAGCTGATGTCGTGGAACACCCCGGGCATGGTCAGTCCGTCGACGACCAGCAGCGGCTCGCCGATCTCGGCCTGCTGCTTGGGGAAGAGCTCGTTGATGTCGCGCCCGACCATCCGCCGGACGATCTGGGCGACCGTGGTGTCGGCGGCAGCGTCGGTGGAGATGTAGGCGCCGTCCCGCATCACGGTGATGGTGTCGCAGAGAGTCGAAGACCTCGTCGAAGCGGTGCGAGATGAACATCAGCGCCCGGCCCTCGTCGCGCAGGCTCCGGGCCACCGTGAACAGCCGCTCGACCTCGACCCCAGACAGCGCGGCGGTCGGCTCGTCCATGATCATCACCTTGGCGTCCAGCGAGATGGCCTTGGCGATCTCGATGATCTGCTGGTCGGCGATCGACAGCCCCTCGGCGGGTCGATCTGGGTCGATCCGGACCCCGAGCCGCGTCATCAGCGCTTGAACCTCGGCCCGCATCGCCTTGCCGGTCGATCCGCCCGAACCGACCGACCGGCTGGCGTCCCATGAAGACGTTCTCGGTCACGGTCAGGTCAGGGAACAGCGTCGGTTCCTGGTAGATCACCGCGATGCCGGCAGCCTTCGCTTCGGCAGTTGTCTTGAAGTCGACCGACCGACCTCCAGCGTGAACGTGCCTGAGTCGCGCTGATAGAGACCAGCCATGATCTTGACCATGGTCGACTTGCCCGCGCCGTTCTCACCGACCAGCGCGTGGATGGAGCCTGAGTGAAGCGTCAGGGTGGCCGACCGGAGAGCGACCACCGCCCCGAAAGCCTTCGAGACGTCCGTCAACTCCAACGCTGGCACTGGTGGTTGTGGATCGAGGCTGCTCATATGACGGACACCTGTCGACGATGACGATTGAAACGTTCTAACGACTTGGCGTGAGCGTACTTCGTCGGCTGAAACGTGTCAAGCACCGGGTCGGTTCGGCAGCGTGTGGCCCTGGCGGTGACCGGCTCGAGCAGTCAGCCGGGCGGACGTACCCCCATGGGCGGACCCGCCGTTGACCGCCGGACCACCAGCTCGGGGGTGAACTGGATCTGGACGTGCTCGTGCGGGAGGTTGTCGTCCAGCGCCTCGACCTCGGCGAACAACAGCTCCGCCGCACACTGACCCAGCATCTGCCGCGGTTGACGGATCGAGGACAACGGGACCGCGGCCGCGGCGGCGAAGGCGATGTCGTCGTAGCCGATGATCGCCATGTCCTCGGGCACCCGGAGCCCGTGCGTGACGAAGCCTTGGAGCAGGCCGATGGCTAGCAGGTCGTTGGCCGCGAACACCGCGGTGGGACGCTCGGCGTCCGGCATGGCGACGATCTCCGCGGCCGCTCGCGCACCCGACTCCACGTCGAGCAGCGGCGTGGACATCATCAGCAGACCCTCGGGGGCGGCCAGCCGGGATGCCCCCATCTCCGCGCCGATCCGGCGGTCACGGACCTGCTGCAGGCTGCTGGGACCGCCGACGAAGACGATCTTCTGGTGGCCCAGATCGACAAGATGGGCTACGGCGAGCCGACCACCCTCGATGTCGTCGACCGACACCGAGCAGTAGTCGGCCTTGTCCGCGGCGCGGTCGACGACCACGACCGGGATGCCGTGCTGGCGCAGTCGGGCCACTCGGTCGCCGGCACTGTGGATGGGCGCGAACAGCAGACCCCGGACCCGGTGCTCCTCGAACAGCTCCAGATGCAGCGCCTCACGGCTGACCTGCTGCGCGCTGTTGCCCAGCTGGACGGTGTAGCCGCGGGTGTGCACGTAGTCTTCGACGCCGCTGACCAGGTCGGTGAAGAAGGGGTTGGCGATGTCGAGCACGACCATCCCGATCGAGCGGCTCCGGCCCGCCCGAAGCTGACGGGCCGACTCGTTGCGCACCCAGCCGAGCTTGGCGATGGCGTCCTCGACCCGGGCCCGGGTGGCCTCAGAGACCACCGTCGGGGAGTTGATCACGTTGGAGACCGTGCCGACCGAGACCCCGGCGAGAGCGGCGACATCCTTCACGCTGACCGACGACTTCGCCACGGCTACCTTCCTGGGTCACCGCCTGGGCACTCCGGGACGATTGCGCGGGCTCCGGTTGATTCGTGTCAAACCTACCATTCAGCAGCCGGCCCGATCGACGGACAAAACCAGTCGTGGTCCCGACCCGGCGGCCGAGCGCCAAGCGTCGGCGCACTCGGCCAGCGGGCGTACGACATGCTCGACCGAGGCGGCGCCACGCTCGGCCAGGGCCAGCACCCGGGACAGGGCATCCGCGCGCTGCGGCGCTGAGATCGCGTTGTTGGTGTAGCCGAGGATGTCGATGCTCCGACCTCGAAGTGCAGCCGAGGAGAAGTCGGCCGTGTCACCGGCCGCGCCACCGAGGTTGACCAGCCGGCCCCGAGGACCGAGGGCCAGCGCGGCGGCGGCGGCCGGCTCCCCGAAGACCGGGTCGATCACCACGTCGACCGCCCCCTCGGCCGCGTCGACGAGTCTGGCGGTCAGGCCGGCCCGCGGCTCGCCCGCCCGCAGCACCACCACCGCGTCGGCGCCGAGCGTACGCGTGAGCTCGCCCCCACGCTCGGAGCGGCAGACCGCGACCACCCGGGTCGCGCCCAGCTCGCGGGCGACCGCGCAGGCGACCTGCCCGACCGCCCCCGTGGCCCCGAGGACCACGACCCGTTCACCGGCTTGCAGCTGAGCGCGCCAGGTCAACGCCATCCAGGCGGCGATGGCCGAGGTGCCCAGCGCGGCCACCAGCGCGTCCGGCACGTCGGCGGTGATCGGGACCAGGTCGGCGGCCCTGACCGCGCACAGCTCGGCGAGGCTGCCGTCGCCGGGCGCCATGCCGGCCGACGTGGCGAACCAGACCCGGCTGCCGATGACCAGATCCGGCGAGCTGACCACCGTCCCCACCCCTTGCACTCCGGGGACGTAGGGCAGCGGCTGCTGGCCGAAGTAGGACGCACCCGAGGCACACAGCAGGTCCAGCGGGACGACCGGCGCCGCACCGACCCGGATGAGTGACTCGCCCGGCCCCGGCTCGGGGTCGGGCCGTTCGCCGAGCCGGGGTGCGGCCCCGTACGCGTGCAGCAGAGCAGCTCTCATGATCAGGTCGCGATATCCGGATAGGGAAGCTTCAGATGAGCCATGGCCTTCGCGTACGCCAGCTGGTACTCCAGCGGACCATGATCACGCTCGAACAGCGCGATGAACAGGGTCAAGGTCAAGAACGGATGAGCACCCATCGCGAACAGCGTGACGTGATCATGCTCGACGAGCGCACGCCGCTCGGCGTCGTCGAAGGCGAGCCAGGTGCTGTGCTCGTCGACGGTGCAGTTGAGGATCGTGTTGGCCAGGTTCTCCTCCCACCAGGCCACGGTGCCGACCGGATCCGTCCGGTAGCGCTCGACCAGGTCGGGGTCACGGTCGACGGTGAACAAGAACTTGTCCAGCAGGTACTTGCTCATCGCTTCCCGCTCTTGGTCGAGGACCCCTGCGGGTACCAGGTGAAGTAGGCCTCCATCGTGTGGAACAGGTCCAGGGTGTCCACATGATCAGCAGTGACGCCCTCCCCCGCCACCCCCATCATCAACATGAAGTCCATGAACCCGTGGGTGGCGTTGCCGGGTGCGTGCAGGCTGTCCAGGGTCACCTCGGCCAGGCAGCCCTCGAGGTCGCTGGTCGCGATCCATTCCACGGCCCGGCGGTCGAAGTGCGGGTCCGGCCCGTGCGGTCCGAACTGTCGCGGTCCGCCGAGCTCGAGAGAGAGGTGTCCGGTGCCGATGATCGCCACCCGCAGGTGGGACGGCCAGCTCTCCACCATCTCCCGGATGGCCCGGCCGAGCTCGACGAAGCGACGCGGCTGGGGCATCGGCGGGGCGAAGATGTTGGTGTAGATCGGCACGATGGGCAGGTCCGCCTGCGGCCGCAGCGTGATGATCGGGCAGCTGATGCTGTGGTCGATCCGCAGCTCGTTGCTGAAGGCGAGGTCGAAGTTCTTGTCCAGCCCGTTCCGCAGGATGTGGGCCGCGAGATCCTCCTGTCCCCGCAGGGTCATCCGCGGCAGACCGAACTCGCGTTCCTCGTTGTAGAAGTTGGCGTCGAAGAACGGCGCCTTGCCGACCAGGAACTGCGGCATGTTGTCCAGCCAGAACTGGTGAAAATGATCACTGCCGACCATCACCAGCACGTCGGGCTCGGCCTGGGTCAGCGTCGCCCGGAAGCGTTCGATCTTCTCCACCCACTCGTCCGCGAACGGTGGCCGGTCCGCGCCGCTCGACGTGCTCGCCCGGTAGTAGAAGGGATGGTGGGTCGACGCGATCACGGCGCACACGGTGGCCATCGGTGCCTCCTAACCTGGTTGTTGATCTGAACTCGGCTCGACGTAGGTCGCGTTGCCGTCCACCGCCCGGTAGACCTCCATGCCGATCGGCCGTCGCCGCTCTTCGGCCAGCTGGCCCAGCAGTCCGGCCGCTCGGGCCAGCAGCGCGAAACCACGGAGCAGCTCGATCGGCAGGCCCAGGTCGGCGAGTGCCGCTCCGCACACGCCGGCCCCGTTCAGCGGCAACCGGCGGCCGAGCACCTGGTCGTGGACCCGGCCGATCGCCTCGAAGAGCTGCAGGTGCGGCCCTCGAAGTCCCTCGTCCGTGGCGATGGTGATCAGCACCGGCGTACGCGGGTCCTGCTCCTTGTGCACCGGGTGACCGAGCCCCGGCACGAAACGTCCGGCCGCCCGACTTGCGCGGACGGTGGCCAGCGCCAGCGCATCCCAGCCGGCGTCGTCGGTCGGCAGCTCACCGTCGTGCCCGGCGAGCGCCGTGTGCAGATAGGCCCCGCAGTCCTCGGTCACCCCCAGGAACCGTGAGCCCCCGCCGAGCAGCCCGGCGGCCAGTGCGCCTTGCAGCGAGTCCGGCGCCGACAGGTAGGTCAACCGGGCCGCGATGGCCGTCGGCGTGAAGCCGTGGTCGGCCAGGGCGACCAGCACCGCCTCGAACACGCGGACCTCCGCGGGGCTCGGCCTGCGCATCGCGACCAGCCAGAACGCCAGCTCACCGAACCCCACCTGGCCCATCAGGTCCTCGGCCACGTCCAGTCCGAGCAGCCGGATGTGGTCCGCGTCTGAGGTGCCCAGCGAGGTGGGGAACTCCAACTTCGGCTCGGTCATGATTCCTCCGGTCGGGCCAACCAGGCCCGGATCTGTGCGCCATGCTCGTCGAGCCCCGGCGGCGGCAGGCGATAGTCGGGTGGTGTCTCGGACAGCGTGATCGGGTTGCGGATGGAGGGCACCGCCGACCCGGGCGGCCCGACGTCGACCACCGGGTCCAGTCCCACATCCTCGGCGAACGCCACTCCACCGTCGATGGTGTTGATCGGACCGCACGGCACCCCGGCCCCGATGATGTCGCGGAACCACTCGTGGGTCGTCCGCGTCGCCAGCCGGGCGACCAGCAGCGGCCGGAGCTCGTCACGATGGGCCGTGCGGTCCTGGTTGCGGGCGAAGCGCGGGTCCTCGACCAGCTCGGGCACGCCGAGCACGTCGCACAGCTTCCGGAACTGCCCGTCGTTCCCGGCCGTGATGATCAAGTCGCCGTCGGAGCAGGGCAGCGGCTCGTACGGGAACAGGCTCGGGTGGGCGTTGCCCATCCGGTAGGGAATGTGGCCGGCGGCCACGTACGCGCTGGAATGGTTGACCAGGCCGGACAACGCCGACGACAGCAGGTTCACCTCGACGTGCTGCCCGCGCCCGGTCTCGTGCCGCTTGTGCAGGGCGGCCAGCACCCCGATGGTGGCGTGCAGCCCGGCCATCACGTCGAAGACTGAGATGCCCGCCCGGTACGGCGGCCCGTCCGGGTCTCCGGTCAGGCTCATCAGGCCGGAGATCGCCTGCACGATGAGGTCGTAGCCCGGCAGGACCGCCGCCCGCTCAGTGGTACCGAAGCCGCTGATCGAGGCGTAGATGATCTTGGGGTTGGTGGCGGCGACCGTGTCGTAGTCGAGCCCGAAGCGGGTCAGCCCACCTGGGCGGAAGTTCTCGATCACCACGTCGGCTCGGTGCGCGAGCTCGCGGGCGAGGACCGCATCATCGGGGTCGCCGAAGTCGAGCACGACCGAGCGCTTGTTGCGGTTGATGCCGAGGTAGTACGTGGCCACGCCGTCTCGCACCGGCGGCTGCCAGGTCCGGGTGTCATCGCCGCGCGGACCCTCGACCTTGATCACCTCGGCACCCAGGTCGGCCAGCAGCATGGTGGCGTACGGACCGGCCAGGATCCGCGAGAAGTCAGCGATGAGCAGACCGGCCAGCGGCCCTGACGCACGTTCCTCCGACATCGGCACCCGCGATCTGTCCGGTAAACGGACAACTATCCGTTCCTGCCTCTGAGTCTGAATCGCGTTCGATCAGGTGTCAAGAAGTCGTGGACAACCACGTCAGCACGGGCGTAGTTTGCCGATAGGGCCGTCATTGGGCGCTCTGCGGACAAATGTCCGCGATCTGGGGAGATCGAGGAGGGGCCATGACGGAAGAGCGTGTCGAGTCCGGAGGTCGGGCAGGAATCGTGCTGCGTCGCGGCACCGTGCTGACCATGGACTCGGACCGACGGGTGCTGAGCGAGACCGATGTGCTGGTGGTCGGTGATCGCATCGCCGCGATCGGCCCGGCGCTGGAGGTGCCGCCCGGGACCCAGGAGATCGACGCCGGCGGCGGAATCGTCATGCCTGGCATGATCGACACCCACCGTCACCTGTGGCAGACCGCGATGCGGGGATACGGCGCCGACTGGACGCTCACCCAGTACTTCGTCTGGTACTACCTCGAGCACGGCAGGAAGTTCCGCCCGCAGGACGTCTATGCCGGCAACCTGCTCGGCGCCATCGAGGCCATCGACGCCGGCGTCACCACCACGGTCGACTGGTCCCACGGTCTGCAGTCGGTGGAGCATGCCGCGGCCGCCGTGCAGGCGCTTTCGGAGGTGCCGGCCCGGTTCGTGCTGGCCTACGGCAACATCCAGGCCGGCCCGTGGGAGTGGAGCGCCCAGCCGGAGGTCCGGCGGTTCCTCGAGGACCGCAAGCGGGACGCCGACGACCGGCTGAGCGTCCAGCTGGCCTTCGACGTGACCGGCGACCCGGGCTTCCCCGAGCGAGCCGCCTTCGAGGTGGCCCGCGAGCTGGAGCTGCCGGTGACCACGCACGCCGGAGTCTGGGGCGCGACCAACGACGACGGCATCCGCTTGATGCACGAGAACGGCTTCGCCACGCCGGAGACCGTCTACGTCCACGCCGCCACCTTGAGCACCGACTCCTATCTGCGGATCGCCGCCAGCGGTGGCTCCATCTCGGTCTCGACCGAGTCGGAGCAGAGCGCCGGTCAGGGCTATCCACCCACCTGGCAGGTCCGCCGCTACGACATTCCCGTGTCGCTGTCGATGGACACCAGCGTCTGGTGGAGCGGCGACCTGTTCTCGGCGATGCGCAGCACCCTCGGGGCCGACCGGGCCCGCGAGCACCTCGAGGCCCACGTGGCCGGCGACACGGTGACCGCATCTCACCTGCGGGCCGAGCACGTCGTCGGCTGGGCGACCCGGGGCGGCGCCCAGGCGCTGCGGCGGGACGACATCGGCAGCCTCGAGCCGGGCAGGAAGGCCGACCTGATCCTGATCAAGAACGACGCCTCACCGGCTTCGTTCCCGCTGCTCAACCCGTACGGGCACGTGGTCTTCCAAGCCCAGCGAGCCGATGTCGACACCGTGATCATCGACGGCGTGATCGTCAAGCGCGACCATCAGCTGGTCGGGGTCGACCTGGCCAAGGCCCGGGCGGCGGTCGAGGAGACCATCGAGCACCTGCGTTCCTCGCTCGGCGAGGAGGTCTGGCAAGCAGGCATGAACCCGGACCTGCCCACCGACGACAAGGTGCTCGACAACCCCTACACCTACACCGACTACCGGTCGGCCTCCACCCGCGAGGCTCGGGAGTCGATCTTCGGCGAGGCGGAGTCGAGCTAGGCGCGGTCCAGGGTCGCTAGGGTCGGTTACCTCGTCGACGGGAAGGTGGAACATGGCCGGACGCGGCAGTGGGCCCGACTTCGTCGAGGCCTTGGCCCGCGGACTCGACGTCTTGACGTGCTTCGACGCCGACCACCGCGAGCTGAGCCTGAGCGAGGTGGCCTCGGCGACGGCACTGGCCCGGCCGACGGCGCGGCGGCTGCTGCTCACCCTGGCCGAGCTCGGCTACGTGCGGGTCACGACCACCGGGTTCGCGCTGACCCCGAAGGTGCTCAGCCTGGGCACGGCGTACGTCTCCTCCCTCGGCCTGTGGGACCTCGCCCGCCCGCACCTGGAGGCGCTGGTCGCCCGGACCGGCGAGTCCTCCTCGATGGCCCAGCTCGACGGCTCCGACATCGTCTATGTGGCCCGGGTCTCGGTGCCCAAGATCGTGGCGCTGCGGGTGGAGATCGGCACCCGGTTCCCGGCGGCCCGCACCTCCCAGGGCAAGGTGCTGCTCGCCAACCTGTCCGAGGCCGAGGCGGCAGCGGTGATGGCCGAGCCCAGCCGGGCCGGTCTTCCTCCGGCCACCAACCAGCGGCCGGAGGCCGACTTCCGGCGCGAGCTGATCCGGGTGCGTGCTCAGGGCTGGGCGCTGGCCGATGAGGAGCTGGCTCCCGGCGTACGGTCGATCGCCGCCCCCGTGCGAGACGGCACCGGCACCGTACGAGCGGCCATGAACGTCACCGTGCACGCGGCGGAGACCTCGACCGAACACCTGCTGGGCGCCTACCTGCCGCTGCTGCTCGAGGCGGCCGGCCGGGTCAGTGGGGACTGGGCGTCGTGGGAGTCCCGACCTCACGTCCAAGCTCCCGGCCCTCGCTGACCTCACCAACTTTTCGTGGATTTTCGACATCGGGTGTGCTCGATCCACGAGAAGTTTCCGCGGATCAGGGCTTGAGGACGATCCGTACGGGGTCGCCCTCTTTCGCCGCCAGCATCCGTACGGCGTCGGCAGCCTCGGCCAGCGGCATCACCCGGCTGACCGAGCGGGAGAACTCGATCCGCTTCAGGTCGTACAACGCGACGAGATCGGTCACGTCGTGGGCGCCGGACCCGTAGTGACCGAGGATTTGCTGCTGGAGATAGCTGAACCGGGTCGCGTGGCTGACCTGCAGCGGCTGGTCGGACAGGCCGACGAGAACGAGCTTGCCGCCGAGCCCCAGCGTCTGAACGGCCTGCTCCCGGACGGCCGGGACGCCGGCGAAGTCGAACGCCGTCGCGAGCCCCCGACCCCGGGTGGCTTCGGTCATCACTCGGCCGAAATCGGGATCGCTCGGATCGAGAGCGACATCGGCACCGTAGTCGAGCGCCCGGGCCCGGGCGGCGGGCAGCGGATCGACGGCGACGATCGGACCCGCACCGATCAGCCGGAGCAGCTGGACCGCGTGGGCTCCCAGCCCACCCACGCCCCAGACCCCGACCGGCTGGCCGGGCCGCACCTGCGCCGTCGTGGTGATCGCCGCCCAGGGGGTGGAGACCGCGTCGGGGATGAAGCAGGCCTCCTCGAACGGCAGCCGGTCGGGCAGCGGCACCACGGTGTCGGCGGTGGCGACGGCGAACTCGGCCCAGCCGCCGTCGTAGTCGACGCCGCGGGTGTGCACCACGCCGTTGCGCAGCTCGCCGGCCTGCAGAAGCACGCGCTGGCCGACGGCCAACCCGGCGACGTCGGCTCCGACCTGGTCGATCACCCCGGCAACCTCATGGCCGAGGGTCACGGTGTCACCGGCCAGGAACAGGGGCTTGAGCATCCCCTCGATCAGGTGGACGTCGGACAGGCAGACCCCAGCCGCCTGGACGGCGATCCGGACCTGCCCCGGCCCGGCCTGCGGAGTCGGCACCTCCTCGATGACGAACGATGACGAGGACACGGTCAGTCGACCAGCCAGCATGAGTGCTCCTTCGGTTCGGATGGAATGCTGCGGACAGGACCAGTCATCGCAGCGGCGGGGCGCCGCCGTAGATGCTGGACAGCCAGACGTGCAGCAGGGTGTCGACGATGTCCCGCCCGGCACCCGGCCGACGTGGTCCGGTCAGCTCCGCCACGATGACGCGCTCGTTCAGCAGGTTGAGCGCAGTCGCCAGACTGCGGGGCGGTGGCCCCGCGGTCGCCGCGCCCCGGTTCCGCTCAGCCTGGATCGCGGCGGCCGTCGCATCGACCCACCGGTCCATCAGGGTTCCCCACTGGGCCGCCAGCTCGGGCTCGGACGAGCGGGCGGCGACGGCGGCGACCGACACCCCGCGGTGGGTGGTGAAGGTCTCGGTGAACGCCTCGATGGCCCGCCGCCACCCGGCGGACGGTGACGCGGCCAAGTCGTCGAAGACATGGGCCGACCGGGCCTCGGCTTCGTGGGCCACCTGATCCAGGAGCGCCAGCAGGACCTGCTGCTTGGAAGCGAAGTAGAAGTAGAACGTGGGTCGCGAGATGCCCGCTCCCCGAGCCAGGTCGTCGACGGTGATCTCGCCGAAGTCCTTCGTGTCCAGCAGCCGCTCGGCTGCGGTGAGGATGGCGCGCTGCCGGTCGTCGCCGGAGATCCGGCTGCTGCGGCGACCCCGGTTCGGGGCGGCCGTGGCGGCAGATGAGGTCACTGGCGCAGCATAGCGTTTGGCGTCGACACTATGTTGTTGTACTCGACTGTGTGTTGAGTAACCCGACATCATGTTTGCTACGCTCGCGGTTGATCGAAGGAGCCGTCATGTCCGCCGAACACCTCGACGTGCTGATCGTCGGCGCGGGGCTGTCCGGCATCGGCGCGGCCTGTCGTCTGACCACGACCTTCCCGTCGAAGTCGATCGCCGTCCTCGAGGCCCGCGAGACCAGCGGCGGGACCTGGGACCTGTTCCGCTATCCCGGCGTCCGCTCCGACAGTGACATGTTCACCCTCGGCTACCCCTTCCGGCCCTGGGCGAACTCGACCTCGATCGCCCCCGGCGCCGCGATTCTGGACTACCTGCGCGAGACCGCGACCGCGTACGGGGTGGACCGGCTGATCCGCTACCGGCACCGGGTGATCAGCGCTGACTGGTCCAGCCGCGACGCGCGCTGGACCCTCGAGGTCGACCACGGTGAGGGGGAGCCGACCACGCTCAGCTGCTCGTTCCTGTTCATGTGCTCGGGCTACTACCGCTACGACCAGGGCCACCGGCCGGATTTCCCGGGGCTCGAGGATTTCAACGGGCCGATGCTGCACCCGCAGCAGTGGCCCGAGGACTTCGACCCGACCGGCCGCCGCATCGTGGTGATCGGCAGCGGCGCGACCGCCGTCACCCTCGTCCCGGCGCTGGCCCGGACGGCCGGGCACGTCACCATGCTGCAACGATCACCCAGCTATGTCGCGGCCCTGCCCTCGCGCGACGACGGCTTCGACCGGCTCGTCGCCCGTCGGGTGCCCCAACGGGTGGCCTCGTTCGTCTCGCGTTGGCGGGGCATCAACCGGTCGTTGATCAGCTATCGGATCAGCCGTCGCCGACCGGAGGTGATGAAGTCGATCCTGCGCCACCAGGCGAAGAAACGGCTGCCTGCCGACTACGACGTCGACCGGCACTTTGGTCCGACCTACGACCCGTGGGACCAGCGCCTGTGCATCGTCCCGGACGGCGACCTGTTCACCGCCATCCGCGAAAGCCGGGCCAGCGTGGTCACCGACACCGTGGCCGGCTTCACCGCGACCGGCATCCGACTCGGCTCCGGCGACGAGCTGCCCGCTGATGCGGTGGTGACCGCCACCGGGCTCTCGTTGCTGTTCTTCGGAGGTCTGCGGCTCAGCTGTGACGGCGTAGCGATCGACCCAGCCGACCGGGTGACGTACAAGGGCATGATGCTCGACGGCGTGCCCAACCTGGCCTTTGCGATGGGCTACACCAACTCGTCCTGGACCCTCAAGGTCGACCTGGTCGTGCACTTCGTCGCCCGGATCCTGCGTCGGCTCGACCGCACCGGACGGTCGGCCGTGGTGCCCACCGCGCCGGCCGAGCTCGGCGAGCTGCACCCGCTGATCGACTTCAGCTCCGGCTACATCCGCCGCGGCATCGCCCAGATGCCCAAGCAGGGCGCTCGTACGCCGTGGCGGCTGCACCAGAGCTATCCGCGCGACCTCGCCATGTTCTGGTTCGGCCGGGTGCGCGGCGACGGGCTGCGGTTCAGCGGGCGACGCCGGGTGGTGGCAGGCTGAGCGCGTGGCTGAACGTCTCGAGCTCGATCCGGTCGAGCAGCGGGTGCTGGGCGCGCTGCTCGAGAAGCAGCGCACCGTCCCGGACAGCTACCCGCTGTCGCTGAACGGACTGCGGACGGCCTGCAACCAGTCCACCAGCCGTGACCCGGTCGTCGCGTACGACGAGACGACGCTGGTCGACACCCTGGGCCGGTTGCGTGATCGCGCCCTCGTACGGTTCGTCAAGCTCACCGGCATCCGGGTGGTCAAATACCATCAACGCCTCGAGGAGCAGCTCAATCTGGGCGCTCCACAGGCGGCGTTGATCGCTGTCTTGTTGCTGCGTGGCCCGCAGACTCCGGGCGAGCTGCGACCCCGAACCGAGCGGCTGCACCCGTTCGCCGATCGCGAGGCGGTCGAGGTCGCCTTGCGGGAGCTGTCGGTCGCCGACCCACCGCTGGTCCGCGAGCTCGACCGTCAACCCGGTCAGCACGACCGCCGCTGGACCCATCTGCTCGGCGAGGCGGAGGCCGCGCCGTCGGAGCCGGCTCCACAGGTCGACCGGGAGCAGGTGCTGGCCGGTGGGTCGGGCGCCCGGGACCGCGCCGTGGCTGCCGAGTACGACCGGCTGGCTGAGTCGTACGCCACCGCGCTCGGCGACGAGCTGGAGGCCAAGCCGTTCGACCGTTGGCTGCTCGGCCGCCTCGCCGCCGATGCGGCCAGCGGCCAGGGCCTAGACGTGGGCTGCGGGCCGGGCCAGGTCGCCGGGCACCTCGCCGACCTCGGCGTATCCATGACCGGCCTCGACCTGTCGCCGGAGATGGTCGCCCAGGCCCGCACCCGGCACCCCGATCTGCCGGTGATCCAGGGCAGCTTCGTGGTGCCGCCGATGCCGCGGGGCGGCGATCCGCGCGATCCAGGCTGGGCGCTGGTCACCGCCTGGTACGCCTTCGTCCACCTGGCGGCGTCAGAGCTGGTCCCGACGATGGCCGCCTTGACCCGGGTGCTGCGTCGAGGCGGAGTCCTCGCCGTGGCCACTCACGTCGGACACGAGATCCGCCGGCCCGGCACCTTGTGGGGGGTGCCGACCGATCTCAGCTTCGTGCTGCACGACCCCGCCACGGTGGTCGCGGCAGCCGAGGCCGCCGGCCTGGTCGAGCTCGAGTGGTACCGGCGCAGCCCGCTGCCCCAGGAGGCGACGACCGAACGGCTCTACCTGCTGGGACGTCGAGCCGACTGAAGGCCGCCGTCTCAGGGAGAACCCAGGGTCGCCGAACAGCCGCGCCGCCGGCTTTGCCGCGTACGTTGGAAGACCCAGCCGACTCTCGCGTACGGAGCCACCATGACCCTCGTGATCATCCTTCTTCTCATCGTCGGAGCCGTCGTGGCCTACCGCTACCGGGTGCCCCTCATCGCCAAGATCACCGGGCAGCGGGAAAGCCGGATCCGCAACGCCCTGGAGCAGCGCAAACGCCGCTGACCACATCGCCTCGTCGCGGCCTTTACGATGTAAACGCGAAGTGCGTTCCCTACCCGAGCAGGCGGCCGACGAGTTGTCCACGATGGTGATCAATCCGGACCACGTCTTGTGGTCAGCCCCCGAACAGGACCGGGCGGGCCGGCCGGTGCTGGTCGTCCTGCACGGTCATCGGCTGGACGAACGGGTGGGCTTCGAGCTGCGGCACCAGCTGCCGAGCGAGCTGGTGCTGGCTGCCGTACGCGGTCCGCGCGCGGTCGGCGGTGGCTACGGGTGGTTTCCGATGGACTCGACGTTGAGCGTCGAGGCCGTCGAGGAGTCGGCCGCCGCCGTCCTCGAGTGGCTGAACGGGCTGGAGCTCGATCAGCCGGTCGGGGTGCTCGGGTTCTCCCAGGGCGCGGCCACGGCGTTCCAGATGGTCCGGCAAGCACCCGAGAAATTCGCGTACGCGGTCAACCTGTCCGGCGTCGTGGTGCCGTTCCCCGGCGAGCGCGACGCTCAGCTGGCGGCCCGCCGGCTGCCGGTGTTCTGGGGTCGCGGGGCTTCCGACCCGATCATCCCGGCCATGCTGGTCGAGCTCTCCCGCGGCTGGCTGGCCCGCAACACCGCCCTGACCGAGCGGGTCTATCCCGGCCTGAGCCACAACGTCTCCGACGCCGAGCTGGCTGAGCTCTCCGCGTTCATCCGAGCCCAGCTGCCGCCACCGCACTGATCCGCGTCATGCTGTCCACCAGGGCGGAGGATGGAGCGTGGTGACGGCTGAGCGGATCGTGGTCATCGGTGCCGGCGTGGCCGGGCTGAGCGCAGCGCGCTACCTGGGCGCCCAGGGCTTCGACGTCACGATCCTCGAGAGCCACGACGACCTCGGCGGCCAGTGGAACTGGCGCAACCCCCGCAGCGGGGTCTGGCCGCAGATGCGCACCAACACCGCTGCCTGTCTGACCAAGCTGTCCGATGTCCAGTACCCCGACGAGGTCGCGCTGTTCCCGCGCAACGGGGAGGTGCTGGCCATGCTGGACACCTTCGCCGAGGCGTACGACCTGCGGTCCCGAACCGTCTTCGGAGCCGAGGTGACTCGAGTGGGCGCCAGTCCGGGCGGCGGCTGGGAGGTGACCTGGGTCCGCGGCGGTGAGACCAGCCAGACCCAGGTCGACCGCGTGGTCGTGGCCAGCGGTCGCTTCACCCGGCCGAGCATCCCGCCGGTCGAGGGCTTGTCCGGCTTCGGGGGGACCGGCGGGGTCACCCACACCTTCGACTACGACAGCCCCGAGCGGTACCGCGGGGCGCGGGTGGTGGTCGGCGGCAGCAACATCTCCTCGCTGGAGATCGCCTGTGACCTGGCCATGGCGGGGGCCGCCCGGGTCATCCTAACTCAGCGGCGTCAGCGCTACGTGCTGCCCAAGGTGGTTGCCGGATCACCGGTCGAATACCACATGCTCACCCGAGGTCGGGCTCTCGACGCCGAGTCCCGGCCGGCGCCGGAGCAGTCTGTCGCCACCCGGGAGCTGATCCTGCGCATCGCCGGGGATCCCGCCCGTTACGGCGCCCCGGCCCCGCACCCCGACCCGGCCCGAGCCGGCGTGACCCTCAGCCAGCACTACCTCAGCCTGGTCGCCGAGGACCGGATCGACGTACGCCCCTGGCTGGCCGCCGTGGACGGCACCACCGTCACCTTCACCGACGGCAGCAGCAGCCCCGCCGACGCGATCATCCTCGGCACGGGATTCGATCTCGACCTCCCGTTCCTCGACGACCGGATCCGCCGGACGCTGCAGTGCTCACGAGCTGGCCTGGTGCTGTCCGACTTCACCTTCCACCCCGAGCTGGAAGGTTTGGCGTTCCTCGGCCTCTGGGCGCAGCGGGGCCCGTATCCGGTGGTGCTCGAACAACAGGCCCGGTACCTGGCCTATGCCTGGGGCGGGTCTATTCCCGCGCCGACGCCGGCCGAGCTGCAGCGCGGCCTCCGCGCGTGCGTCGAAGAGGACCACCACGGCGGCTACCGACAGCAGAACGAGATGGCCATCCGGTTCGCCCGTCTCGCCGGGGTGGACCCGGCCGGGCTCGATGATCCGGACCTGCAGCGGCTGCTGCGGCTCAGCGCGGTGACCGGTGAGATGTTCCGGCTGACCGGCCCCGACGCGAGGCCCGATGCCGAGGCGCTCCTTCGGCGAGACTTCGCCCGGCACGCCCCGGCGGAGTCCGTGCTGGCCAGCCAGCCGCATCGCGGCTAGCTCGTGCTGGCCTGCCACTCCGCCGCCACCCGGTCGAGCGCGTCGTGGTCGAGGCTCATGCCCCCGAAGTTGGCCAGGGTGCTCATCGGCATGGTGCCAATGACGTCGAGCAGCTCCTCGTCCATCGCTGCTGAGGGCTGACCGTTGGCCACCTCGCGCTCGACCAGCCGACGGCCCACCGGGTCGTTGACCCACTCGTGCAGGGTCGAGTCGCGGCTCAGCGGGCCGGCCAGCCGGGGTGCGTCCACCGAGATCGTCTCCGCCAGCGGCAGGTCGCGCGAGTTCGAGCCGACGGCGATCACGAAGTCACCGGCCTCCACCGCCCAGCGGCCGTGCTGCACCGACCAGAAGGCGAAGGCCCGCTGGTCGAGCTCGACCGTGACCGTCTCGGCCGCACCCGCAGCCAGCACCACCTTGGCGAAGCCCTTCAGCTCCCGCACCGGACGGGACACGCTGGATTCCACATCCTGCACGTAGACCTGGACCACCTCAGCGCCGTCCACGCTGCCGGTGTTGGTCACCGTCACCGTGACGGTCGCTGCGAGGTCGCCGTCGACGACCGAGCCCCGGGTGGCGACCTGCAAGTCCGAGTGGGCGAAGGTCGTGTAGGACAAGCCGAAGCCGAACGGGTAGGCGACGTCTTGACGCGCCTTGTCGTAGCCCCGGTAGCCGATGAACACACCCTCGCCGTAGCGCACCACCCCGGGGTCGCCGGGGAAGTTCAGGTAGGAGGAGTTGTCCTCCAACCGGTGCGGGATGGTCTCGGCCAGCCGGCCCGACGGGTTGACCGCACCACTGAGCACGTCGACGATGGCGCCGCCGGCCGCCTGGCCGCCGAGCCAGGCTTCGACCAGCGCTTTCGCGTACGGGGTCACCTCACCCAGGACCACCGTGGAGCCGTTGACCAGGACGACCACGACGTTCGGGTTGACCGCAGCGACGGCCCTCAGCACCGCCCGCTGGTTGGCTGGCAGCTCCAGGTGCGTACGGTCGAAGCCCTCCGACTCGTCAGCGCCGGGCAGCCCCACGATCACGATCACGGTGTCGGCCGAGCCGGCCACCTGCTCCGCCTCGGCCAGCAGCGCCTCGTCGTCGGCGGTCTCCCCGATCCCGTAGCCGGCACCGAAGGCCACCTCACCGTAAACGGCGCGCAGCTCGTCGAGCAGCACGTCGACCCGGGTCGGGCTCACCTGGGACGACCCGGCGCCCTGGAACCGTGGGGTCCGGGCGAACTCACCGATGACCGCGACCTTCGCACCGGTGGCCAGCGGCAACAAGCCGTCGTTCTTCAGCAGCACGACGGACTCGGCGGCCGCCTCTCGGGCCAGGGCGTGGTGGGCGTCGGCGTCGAACGACTCGTCCAGCTCGAGCACCGGCATGCCCTTGGCCACCAGCTCCAGCACCGTACGCACCCGCTCGTCGAGCACCGCCATCGGCACCTCGCCGGCCTGGACGGCCGCCACGACCTGCTCCGGGCTCCGCCCCAGCGCCGGCGGCATCTCCAGGTCGAGCCCGGCCAGCAGGGCCGGGACCCGGTGGTAGACCGCCCCCCAGTCCGACATGATCAGACCCTCGAACCCGAACTCCTCGCGCAGCACGGTGGTCAGCAGCCAGGGGTTCTCCGACGCGGACTGCCCGTTGACCTTGTTGTAGGCGCACATCACGGTCCACGGCTGCGAGCCGGTGATCACACGCTCGAAGGCGGGCAGATAGATCTCGCGCAACGTGCGCTCGTCGACCTGGGCATCCACCCGCAACCGGTCGGTCTCCTGGTTGTTGGCGGCGTAGTGCTTGACCGAGGTGCCGACCCCGCGGGACTGGATGCCGTCGATGATGCCGACCGCCAGCTCGCCGGACAGGAAGGGGTCCTCGGAGAAGTACTCGAAGTTGCGTCCACACAGTGGCGAGCGCTTCATGTTGATGCCCGGTCCGAGGATGACCGACAGGTTGCAGGCCCGTGCCTCCTGCGCCAGGGCGTGGCCGATCCGGGTCAGCAGCTCGGTGTTCCAGGCCGAGGCGATCGCTGAGGCTGTGGGGAAGCAGGTAGCCGGGAGCGACCCGCCCAAACCGAGGTGGTCGGCCTCCCCCGGCTGCGCGCGCAGTCCGTGCGGCCCGTCGGAGACCATGATCCTGGGCACCCCCAGCCGCTCGACCGGTGCGGTGTACCAGAAGGCGGAGCCACTGGTCAGCGAGGCCTTCTCCTCGACCGTCAGCTCGGTCAGCAGACGGTCGATGTCGAGCGCGGACGTCTCCGCCGCGGGTGACGCGTCGATCGGATCACTGGTAGTGCTCATGACTCCCCTTGTCGCCAGATCGCGGTCCCGGCCACGACTTCGGGACCCACCCTTGCATGCGGCGGCGGAGCCCTGAACGCAGGCTCCGCACATTTTCTGACCGTTTGACCACCTCTGCGGTGGCTGGTCTACCGAAAAGTGCGGTCAGCTGCGACCCATCACCAGACAACCCCCGGGCAGCGGGACGATCTTCATCCCCTCGAACGCCGAGAACCCGCCCTCGGGTTCGATGCGCCCCAGGTCAGCCGGGCTCGGGAGGGACCGCAGCTCGCGACGCCGCACCGTGGGTGGCACGGGCGGCGGCGCCGGATCCAGCTTGCTCGGCAACCGGGTCCGTACGGCGGCGCGCAGCGGTTCCCCCGCCGGCACCTGGGTGCCACAGGTGACGCAGACTCGACCGCCCTGGTTGACCCCCTCACAGACCCGGCAGCGCCAGATCAGACCACCGGCACTCACGAGCGAGGTCGATCGGTGATCTTGGAAATGAGCTTGCCGACGAGGCGCCCGGTGGGGCGAGCAGCCGTGTCGGTGGCGTCCGACGGCGTCGTACGAAGTCCCTTGCCTCGGAGTCGGCTGGGAGCAGACGGGGTGGCTGGTGCGGCCGAAGCGACCGGTGCCACCCGTACCCCCATCAACGTCGCGTGCACCTTGGCGATGGAGGGGCGCACGGCCGGGTCGGCGGACAGCATCGCGTCGACCAGGTCGGCCAGCTCGGGAGCGATCCCGGCCCTCGGGATGCGCAGCACTTCGCCATGCCGTACGGCCACTGCGGGCTCGTGGTAGGTCGCCACATCGAACGGCGGGGGCGCGCCGGTCAGGAACTCCGTGTAGATCAGGCCGAGAGCGAACACGTCTGACGGAGGCCCCAACTGAGCAGGAGTCACCCCTGCCTCCTGGATGTAGCCCAGCAGCTCAGGCGAGTAGTAGTTGATCGTCCCGACGATCTCCTCGGCGGCGGGTGGGTTGCCGGCGATGTAGGAGCTGTCGAAGTCGATCAGCTTGCTCGTGTAGCCCAGCTCGGTGCGCTTGACCAAGATGTTGCTCGGCTTCAGATCCCCATGCACGATGCGCAGGTCGTGCAGGATCTTGAGGCTGTGGGCGACAGATTTCATCAGCACGAGCTGGAGCCGCAGGTCGAGCCGGGCGATGCCGGCCGGATCCAACGCCTCGGCGTCCACCTTCTCCGTCACCTTGTAGTACTTGGCACCCCAGCGGAAGAAGTCGAGGGTGACGATGAGGTTGCCACCGTAGGCCGACAACGGTGCGAGGGCGGCCTGCATGCCGCGGTGATGGCTCTCGAACACCGCACAGCGCGCCCGCTTCTTGGCCTTGGTCTTCTCGCTGCCAGGGGCATCGTCATCGGGATAGGTCGGGCTCAGGAACTCCTTGATGAAGAACTGCCGACCGCCCCGTTCGGCGAACGTCCACTTGCTCAAGCCGGCGCCCACGACCTTGAAGTCCTCCAAGATGGCGTAGCCGTTGATGACGTCTCCGGCCTTCATGAGCTCACCTCCGCGGGACGGTCGGCCTCGGTTTCGGTCGTGGTGCCACCTTCGGACGCCGATGGGCCTTCTCCGTCCGAGGTGCCTTCGGCCGAAGTTCCGACGTCCTCGGTGACAGCTGGGCCTTCACTCATCGGCTGGTCACCCACCGGCTCCCCGGACTCCGCGTGGCTCTCCGCCGTCACTCCCGGACGCAGGTGTCGCTCGTAGTCGCCTTGGTAGCCGGACCACAACGCGGCCTTCTCGTCGCGCTCACGGAGCTGAGCAGCCTCGAGGGTGCGCTCGGCTTCTCGTACGGCGAGCCTGAGCTGGGCCAGGGGCTCGATGAAATCGCGCTCGAGGACTTCCAGCCGCGGTGCCAGCGCAGCCTGGAACTCCTCCAGATCAGCACCGACACCCATCACGGCCATGGCCGCATCATCCCCGGTGACCTCGGCCACCCTCGATTGCACCTCGCGCGACCACGCCGCGGTGCTGCGGGCCCCGGCCAGGGCCTTGAGCACCACGTGCTCGAAGTGCATCGGCGTCTCCAGATAACCGAAGCACCCGTCGGTGGCTCCCACCACGAGGAACGGCGCTCGGAGCTCGACGCGCCGGTAGTTGACCCGGAAGTCGGTGTCGGCCGACATGGCGTTGCTGACCACCGAGTCCTGACGCAGGTTGGCCATGGCATCGCCTGGATCACGGAGGTCGTCGGTGCTCAGCTGGTGCGCACCGGCCGCGGTGAACGCGTAGGCCCGCGAATCCCCGGACCAGAACACGTGAGCCGACCAGGTCGAACCATTGCGGTGGGTCCGTTGCAGTGCCACGACGGCCATGGTGGTCGGCAGCGCCCGCAACAGCTTGGACCGTAGCCGGCTCGGCGGCGCTTTCAGCTCGACCAACCGCTGTTCGAGGGCCTGCCGCACTGACCGGCGGAGGTCTTCGGCGGCGGCGTCACCGTTCAGGTTCCAGTCGGGTTCGAGCAGGTCGAGCATCCGGCGTTCGACGACGTCGCGGGCGATCCGCGAGGAGAGATACGCACCCGTACGCGGACCGTCGGACGTCTCATAGACGGTGCCGCCGGCACCGCCCATCCCATCGAAGACCCCAACCAGTCCCAGGTCCGGGCCGTCGCGGACGATCGGGTCGGCGTCCTCACCTTGACCGTCGATCTTCGCGAGATTGAACGCGAACGACACACTCGGTCCTGAGGTCGGTGCTGGTTCAGGAGCAGCTGCCCCGGCCCGGGAGGTGCTCACACCGAGTTGCCGATCGAGTCGATGATCGTTCCGTAGTCGACCTCGGACAGTCCACCCCCGGCCTGGGACGGATGGTGCACGACGTTCTCCCACACTGCGGAGATGTCGCTCCAGCCCGGACCGTCCGGAGCGAACAGGATCAGCCGCTTCGAACTGGACCCCATCAACCCCTGCTCGTCCTCCCAGACATCGGTCAGGGCGCTGAAATCGGCCGGCACCCGCGACGACAGGTCTGCGGGAACCACGGACGGGTCGAGGGGGTGAGCCGGCTGGTCGGTCCAGACCACGATGACCTGCCGACGGCGGTCACCGGTCGTGGTCCACGGGGAGTTCACGGCCAGTGCGACTGCCTCCAGTCCGGACTCGGGTGCGTCTCCACCGCCTTGGGCGATGAGGCTGTTGACGAACTCGGAGAAGTCGTTGCGCTCATCGGGCAGGGTGTAGAACGGAGACTCCTCCAGGGCCGCTGCTCCGTCGGCGACGAAGTCGCGGAAGGCCACCACGCGAACGCGCAGCTGGGCAACGTTCTTGCCCTTGGCGGTGAGGTTGGTTTGGACGTCGTCGTAGAAGCCCAGAGCGTTGGCCTTCACGGCGTCGAGGATCGGCGTCATGCTCCCGGTGACATCCACGCAGAAGACGATGTCCACGGCATAACTGAGTCCACGGGGTGCGGCCAGACTGGACTGCGGGGCACTGGCCGGCGCGGCGGGCGCAACCGGTGCTGCGTCCTGGGTGGCAGCGGGCGGCGCCTCGGGCGCGAGCACCGGCCACTCAGCCTGGGCGCTGGGGGTCGAGGCCGCTTCGGTGGGGACCGAGGCGGCCGAGGGGACGGGAGCGCCGTCTGGCGCGATGTTGTCGGTGGTCATGGTTCTCCTCGATTAGCGGGTGCGCTGGACGGGCGAGACGGTGATCGCCGAGCCGGCCAGCGAGCCGGGTGGTTGGCCGCCGCGCTGGCGTGTCGACGCCGGTAGCGGCCCGATCAGTGGTGAGCAGCGGTCGCATTACGCGGGGTCGTGTGCAACACAGGGCATTTACACCGTAAACCCTCGGGGCCGTGGGTCGTGACCAGCCCCCGAAATCCTTAGCCAATTGCCAGTGAGCCGAGCCATCTCAGCGCGACCGCCCGTGAGATATCTGACGCTTTAAACAGCACTTCCCGCGCCTCGCACCGAGCAGGTGCGAGACGCGGGAAGCTGTCAATCTGGATCAGGCGTCGTAGCGCTCACGACTACCGGACTTGGCCAGCCCACGGCTGACCATGTAGCCGATGGTGAGCAGGGTGACGAGGAACCAAGCCTGGTGAGCGCCGAAGCCCTGGCCATCCTCATTCACGTCGACCATGGCCGAAGCGATCAGGACGCCGACGACGGACAAGACGTAGACGACGAGCTCGGTCGTCTTGAAGGCGGCCTTCGTCTCGGTCGTCAGGCGCCGGGCCGGCGTGGAATAGGCAGTGTTGTCTTGGGTCGGGTTGGTGGTGGTCATGAGATCTCCTGGATATCGGCGACGGTGTTCCGTCGCGCTAGGAGCGGCTGCGCATCAGGCAAGTCCGCTGACTACGGTGCAGATGTACGCCATAGATTTACGTTGTAAACGCTAGGGGTCCTGACTACTCCTGGCAAATTCGTCGGCGACACGTTTACTCGGTAAACTCGCGAACGAATTCCGCCTTTGTGTGAGGCTCCGCACATTTTCTGACCGTTTGACCACCGCTGCCGTGGTTGGCTTACCGGAAAGGTGCGGCGACCCGCTCTGGCAGAGTGGCGCTGGTGAGATTCGCCCCTTGGCGCGAGCGCAGCCGGTTGGTCAGGCTGTGGCGTCTGCTCCGCACCACCCGACCGCGCACCTTCAACGACAAGGTCCGCTACAAGATGCTGCGTGACCACCGACCCTTGTTGGTCACGTTCGCCGACAAGGCCGCGGTCCGCGACCACGTGGCGGCCCGGGGCGGTCAGGCCTACCTACCCCGGGCGTACGCGATCGTCTCCGACCCGACCGCCCTGGCCGACCTCGAGCTGCCCGATGCGTACGTGGTGAAGCCCACTCACGGCAGTGGTGCGGTGCTGGTGGTGTCCCCCGCTGCCCCGGCGGACGCCCGCGTTCCCGCGCCCGGGGCCGGCTGGGTCTATCGGCACGTACGGCCCGACGTCGTCGATCGCGCGGAGCTGGTCGCGCTGGCCGCGGACTGGATCGCCCAGCTCTACGGGCAGGGGCCGAACAAGGAGTGGGCCTACGGGCATGTTCCTCGGCAGGTCCTGGTGGAGGAGCTGCTCGGCGGACCGGGCGGCGGCATCCCCGACGACTACAAGTTCTTCGTGTTCCACCAGCAGGTCCAGTTCATCCAGGTCGACACCGGCCGCTTCGGGGGCCGCACCCAGGACTTCTACCGCCGCAGCTGGGAGCACCTCGACCTGAGCGGTGGACCTGCCTGGGCGCCCGAACTGCAGCCGCGACCGGCCCGGCTGGAGGAGATGATCGCGTTGGCCGAGTCGCTCAGCGCCGGGACCGACTTCGTCCGGGTCGACCTCTACCACCTGCCGGACCGCATCGTCTTCGGCGAGCTGACCAGCTATCCGGCCGGCGGCGACAGTCCCTTCTATCCCGAGAGCTACAACCTGGAGTTCGGGCGGTTCTGGACCGTTCCTCGACGCTACCGCTGAGCGCAGCGGTGACCTACGGTTCCGTAACCTACGGTTGCGTAGGTTAGACTGGTCTCGATGTCGTCGCCACCACTCACTCGCCTCCGCCCGGCTCCGGGCCTGTCGCGCCTGCTCCGCCGACTGGCGGAGACAGTCGCCACCCCGCTGCTGCCGGCGGACTACCTCGATCTCGTCGCCCCGCTCCGGGCCACCGCAGACCTGCGGGGCCGCGTGGTCTCGATCACCGCTGAGACGCCGCAGGCCGTGACCGTACGGATTCGACCCGGCCGGTCCTGGCTGGGCCACCAACCCGGTCAGTACATCCGCGTCGGGGTCGAGGTCGATGGTGTCCGCCACTGGCGGGCCTACTCCCTCACGTCGGTGTGCGAGCCGGCCGACGGCCTGCTGTCGATCACCGTCAAGGCCATCCCGGGCGGCACGGTCAGCAACCACGTCGTACGCGACCTCGCCCCCGGCGCGCTGATCCACCTCGACCAGGCGGCCGGGGACTTCACGCTGTCCTCGCCGCTGCCCTCGCCGCTGCCCGCGCGGGCCTTGTTCGTGACCGCCGGCAGCGGGGTGACGCCGGTGATGGGGTTGCTGCGCAACCACCTCGACGCCCTGGACGACGTGGTGGTCGTGCACTCCGCCCCGACCAGCGCCGACATGATCTTCGGCCCCCAGCTGCGGGCCTGGGCTCAGGCCGGTCGGCTCCGATTGGTCGAGCGGCAGACGTCCATGGACGGGATCCTCGCGCCAGCCGAGCTGGGTGCCGTCGTCCCCGACTGGCGCTCCCGGGACACCTGGGCCTGCGGGCCGGTCGGCCTGCTCGACGCGCTCGAGACCCACTGGGAGGCCGCCGGGGTGGCCGACCGGCTGCACACCGAGCGCTTCCGGACCACGCTGGTCACCGACGGCGAGGGCGGCACCGTCACGTTCGGCCGTCAGGGTCTGACCGTGGACGCCGCCGGGGCCACGCCGATCCTCGACGCCGGCGAGGACGCCGGCGCCCTGATGCCGTCGGGCTGCCGGATGGGCATCTGCTTCGGCTGCGTCGTGCCGCTGCGGCAAGGAGTCGTCCGCGACCTGCGGGACGGCCAGCTCACCGTCGCCACCGAAGGCGACGCCATCTCCATCCAGACCTGCATCTCGGCCGCCGCCGGCCCGTGTGAGATCGACCTCTAGGAGCAACCATGACTGCACTGCGTACGGAATCCCCGGTCACCACCGCGGCCGCCCGCTCGACCCGCGGACCCAACAGCCGCTTGTCCCTGGTCACCACCGAGCGGCACCACGTGCCCAAGCGATCAGGCAAGCCCGACCCCACCGCCCACCTGACTGCGGCCGACGTCGAGGCGCTGGCTCGCGAGCTCGACGCCCTGCGGCAGGAGGTGCTGAGCTCACGGGGTGCGGGCGACGCCGCGTACATCCGCAAGGTCATCGGGGTGCAGCGCAAGCTGGAGCTCGGCAGCCGGGCCGTGCTGCTGGCCTCGTTCTTCCCGCCGGCGTGGATCGCCGGCACGGCCGGCCTCGCGGTCGCCAAGATCTTGGAGAACATGGAGATCGGGCACAACATCCTGCACGGTCAGTGGGATTGGATGCGCGACCCGAAGATCCACTCCTCGACGTGGGAGTGGGACCACGCCTCGCCGGCCGAGCTGTGGAAGCGCTCGCACAACGAGCTGCACCACACCTACACCAACGTCCTCGGACGCGACAACGACCTGGGCTACGGCATCATGCGCGTCGATGAGGACCAGAAGTGGGTGCCGATGTATCTCGGGCAGCCGCTCTGGAACTTCGTCAACGCCTGCCTGTTCCAGTACGGCATCGCCGCGTACGACCTCCAGCTCGGGAAGGGCCTGCGCGGACGTAGCGACCAGGAGCAGTTCCGCAAGGACGGTCGAGCGGTGCTGGGCAAGATCGGTCGGCAGGCGCGCAAGGACTACCTGGTCCACCCGCTGCTCTCCGGCCCGTCGTTCTTCCACACCATCGCGGCCAATGCCACCGCCAACCTGATCCGCAACCTGTGGTCGCACTCGGTGATCATGTGCGGGCACTTCCCCGAAGGGGTCGAGACCTTCGCCAAGGAGTCGATCGAGGGCGAGACCCGGGGCGAGTGGTACCTGCGGCAGATGATCGGCTCGGCCAACATCGAGGGCAGCAAGCTGATGCACATCATGACCGGCAACCTGTCCCACCAGATCGAGCACCATCTCTTCCCCGACCTGCCGAGCAGCCGCTATGCCGAGATCGCGCCGAAGGTGCAGGCGATCTGTGAGCGCTACGGGCTGTCGTACACCACCGGCTCGCTCCCGCACCAGGTTGCCTCCGCCTGGAAGCAGGTCATCCGGTTGTCGCTGCCCAACGACTTCTCACTGCGGCGGACCGCTCGGTCGGCTTTGAAGCACTTGCGGTCGGCGTCGCGAGCGCGTCGGGACTAGGTCGACCGACCTGACGGCGCTGACGTTGACGCTGTCCGTGCACGGTGCTTGTCTGGACGGGTCATCGATCGACCGGAGGCTGGATTATGTCGACAACGCACGCAGCGGTCGACGACATCATCTGGGCGGGCTACACGACGGGTCTGCCCTTCGGACTCAGTGGACCGCGCACGTTGACCCAGTTCCGCCTGATGCACGTGTTCGAATTCTGGGACGGGTTGATCTCCCGCGAGAACGTCTGGCTCGACTACGCCGCCCTCAGCCAACAGCTGTCGACGCCCACCGCATCGTGAGCGCCTCTCGGTGCTGACGGACTAGTAGCTCGCCGGCACTAGGTCGTCGTCTCCCACAGACCGACGACGTTGCCCTCCGAATCCCTGAAGTAGGCGAACGCACCCATCCCGGGGATCTCGGTCCTCGGTGTCATCGTCTGCCCACCCTGCGACTCGATCTCGGCGAGCGTCGCGTCGATGGCGTCCACGTCGATGGTGATCACCGGCGTCGGCGTCTGGTCGTCGCGCTGGGTCAACGCGCCGTTGATGCTCCCCGCCTCGGTGGGGATCTGCGTGGCCGGATCGACCGGTGTGGTCATGGCGACGGTGTAGTCACCGCCCCCCATCGGCATCGTCTCGAGCTTCCAGTCGAAGACCGAGCTGTAGAACGCCTTGGCCCGACCGAGATCATCGGTCGGGATCTCGAAGTGCACGACCTTGCCCATGTTTCCTCCCCTGAAGCGAACGTCCTCTCCAAGCCACCCTCCGACCGCGACCGGCCGGTGTCAATGGGCAGTCGCGGCCTCGTCAGGTCTCACCGACGCCGCCCGCCACGACGGAGCAGCAAGGCGGCCCCAGCCAGCAGCAGGGCTCCGAGGACGGTCAAGACGACCGAGGGCCCACCCGTACGGGCGAGGCTTGCCCCGGCGTCCACCGAGGTGCGTCCCGCCCCGGCCGAAACTGCTGCCGAGGTGGGTCCGGCACCGGCCGAAGCTGCCGCCGTGGGACTGACCGGGCGCGAGCTCGGCGACCCGGGAGCACTGGTGCTCGGGCTCGCCGACGCCGACGTCGAGGCGCTCGGAGTCGGGGCGGGTGCCGTCGTGAGGCTCGGAGTCGGCTCCGGAGCCCGGACGACGAAGGTCACCGTGGCCAGCGCGGACACGTTGCCGGCCGCATCCACCTGGTCGACCCGTACGGTGTGCTCACCGGCCGGCAGCGGCGGCGACGGCGGCGGCAGGGTCCAACCGCCGCTGGGACCGACCACCACGGTGCGGGTCGGATAGCCGACGAGGCTGGCCCGGACGGTGGCTCCCGGTTCACCGGTGCCCTCGAACATCGGGGTGGGGTCCACCGTGGCCGAGCCGGCGGCCGGGTGGGTGACCACCGGAGCCTTGGGCACCGTCGTGTCCACCGAGAACGAGCGGCTGGTCGAGGAGGTCACCTCGGTCGCCAGGGTGGACGTGAGCACGACCCGGTGCGTTCCCGAGTAGATCTCCAGGACCTGGTGGAACCGGCCGGCGGCGTCCAGGGTCACGGCCCTCGGCGTCCGGCTTCCGTCGAGCAGATAGGTCAGGGTCGCCCGCGGATCGGCGTGTCCGGTCAGGACGACCCGCGAGACGAGCCCGCCCTCGGCCGGGGTCTCGATCACCGGCGCGGTCGGCGGCGTGCCGTCGACCGTGAAGGTGATCAGTGGAGACCGGGCCGAGGTGTTGCCGGCCGCATCGACGGTGGTGGCGAACAACGCGTGCTGCCCATCGCTCAGCGGCGTCGTGAACTGGAAGTCCCACCAGTCGTGGGGTATCCCCTCGTAGCTGCCCCACAGCGCGCGACCGATGAAGGCACCATCGAGGAAGATGTTCACCCGCGGCCCCGGAGAGCCCTCGGCGCCGCCGGACAGACGGGGCCGCGGCCCGACGATCCGCCCTTCGAGCTCGGTGTAGATCGGCGGCGGGGGCGGTGGGGTCAGGTCGATCTCGATGGTGATGGTGCCGCGCGGGCTGATCTCGGTGCCGTTCCGGACCACGACCGCGCTCAACGTGTGGGGTCCCTCGCCCAAGGGCGTGGTGATCGCGTACGCGAAGCTTCCGTCGGAACCGCTGCGGACGTTCTCCACGCGGTCGTCCACGACGAGCTGCACCTCAGCGTTCGGAGCGGCTGAGCCGATCACGTCCGGGGTCTGGTCGTTGGTCACGCTGCCCTGCCGCAGCTCGACCGTCGGTCGCTGGCTGGGCACCACGAAGGTGACCGCCCAGGACGGTGTCGAGGTGTTGCCCGCGGCGTCGGTGGCGGTCACGGTGGCGCGGTGCTGGGGGGCGAGCGGAACGTCCTCGTCCGGGCCCACCTCGAAAGAGCCAGACCCCGGACCTCTCGCCACCGTCGTACGCCCGACGCGGACGTCGTCGATGTAGAGGTCGATCTGCGAACCGCCCTCGGCCATTCCGGTGAACTGGGGGCGTCCGTCAGGTTGGGCGGAGAACGAGGGTGCGTAGAGGTTGGGCTGGGCGGGGGCGATCGAGTCGAAGGTGAAGCCGATCAGCCCGGTGGAGACCGGATCGCTCCCCGAGGCCCGCGCCGTGACCCGGACCCGGTGTCCACCCTGAGTCAGCCGCTCCGGAGTGGTCCAGTTCCACCGGCCATCCGGCTCGATCTCGGCGACCGCCGCGAAGGTGATGCCGTCCAGCTCGACGTCGAGCGTCGCTCCGACGGTGCCCGAGCCGGTGAAGGTCGGGGTCGGGTCGTGGGTGGAGGAGCCATCGGCCGGCGAGCTCAGCCGGACGGTGAGCGGCTCGGCGGCGGCGGCGAGCGGGGGAAACAGTGCCGAGAGGATCAGCACCAGAGTGGACAAGGCGGCGGCCGCGGCCGCGGGGATGCGGGGCATGGAAGCACTCCGGATGGACGGTGGCCGCGGCGGGCCCCCGAGGCCGGGCCCCCCGAAGGAGGACCACGGTAGCGGGCCCGGCGACTAGCGCGCAGGGGCGCTGCGCGACCAGGGCGTGATCGGCCGCTCCCGCCGTACGCCGCCCAGCGTGACGTCGACCCGTTCGTCGAAGAAGGCCACCAGGCCGGCGACCTGTCCGGCTTCGCGGAGCGGTTCGGCGTACGTCCAGGCCAGGTCGGTCACCTCACGGCCGCCGACCACCGTCGACCAGTAGGAGGCGAACCCCTTGTACGCGCAGGTCGTCCGGGTCGGGCTGGGGATGAGCTCGGTCACGACGTCCTCCCGGGGGAGGTAGTAGCGCGGCGGCAGCAACGTCTCGAAGAGCATCCAGGGCCGGCTGGACTCGGCCAGCACCTGGCCCTCGAGCTCGAGGCGCACCGGGCGCGAGCTGCGGAGCACGTCGATCCGGTGGAACGGCTCTCGCGGATGCCCGACGTTGACCTCGTCCTCCTCCCACCAGGTGTCGAAGGCGTCGAAGTCGAGCACGACGTAGCCGTCGAGATCCGGGTCGGCCAACCGCAGGCCCGCCCCACGCCGGAGATGCTGACCGGCGCGGACGTCCACGACGTCGCCGGTTGCGGTGTGCACCGCGAACGGGATGGACGGGTCCAGCACCGGACGGTCGGACACATCGGGCAGCGGAAAACCTTCCGACCCGGCGGCACTGCCGGCTGGCCCGGCGGGCTCGAGATCCGCACTCAAGTCCTCGACCGGAACAGCCCAGGACGACACGATCCGCCGTGGCTCCCAGACCAGGACGGCGCGGGTCGTGTCCACGACGACCTGATCACCCAGAGCCGCCCGGATCCGCTTCGCCGAAGGCTCGTGCCGCAGACCGTCCAGCCCGTTCATCAACGAGCGCCGCACCTTCTTGCTCATGTCGCCTCCCCGCCCGGGCCCACCTCTTTATGGCTGATCATTATGCGCCGATGCGGCCGTCGACGCCACGTCACGGCGCCCGCCCCGGTCAGACGGATATTCACCTTGGATACCGTCTCACCATGGGCAATCAGCGCAAGGACTCGCGCCGCCAGAATGCAGAATCCGAAAGCGCTGTCGGCCGCTGCCGTGTTCCCATTCCCGCGCACGACCGTCTCTTGAACCTGCAAAGAGCTGCGGGGAACATAGCGGTTTCGCGCTTGTTCGGCAAAAGCGCAATGGCCATAGCTGCCCGTCGCGAGGTCAAGCTCCGGGTGGTTGAGGCAATGACCACGATGGTGGAAGCCGGACTCGGAGGATATCGGCTACTGACCGAGGCCGAGGCGCTGGACGTCTCGGCGGCGTTACACGCCTTCGTATTGTCGCAAGGGACACCGGAGCAGGCGACCCTCTCAACAGCAAAAGGAATGGTCGGTGCGCCAGCCAACACCTACAACCACGAAGGCACACTCTGGGAATTCCTGGTCGGGCACATGACTGAACACGCGTGCGGACAGAACTTCTCGCACGATGCTCGGCTTTGGGCAGAACAGATCATCGCCCACAATCGGTCAAACGCAGCGCTGCTCGCCGCCTGGCCGGCCCAACGTCAGCGCATGGCTGCCGCCGTAGAGACGGCCCAGGCAGATATGAGGGCGTGGTACGCCAATCCGGGCCCGAACCCGCCGCGCACCGGTGATCAGGCCTTCTACTATCTGGCGTACCAGCATCAGCGACACCAGATGAGTGAAGGCGACTGGGAAGCAATTCGTGACGACCTGGCGTCGAATTTTCCTGACGCCAGATTGGACCGGATGAGTTACGCCAGGGCCGGTCATGTGAACCTCGACGATTTGATACCCGAGGCGGCCAGATAGCTAGGTCAAGACTGCTCTAGCCAGCATCATTCGAGAACGGGCGTTTTGGGTGGAATGAGGTAACGACGAAGATCGTTGTCGGTGACGAAATACTGCCGTCCGTTCGTACGGTCGTGGACCAGGGCCCCCCGAACCACGTCGTGACCCGGAAACCACGTGTGTTTCATTAAGAGAATCGACTCGATGCCGTACATTCCTGGATCCGAGATCGTGAATTGATTGCTCTCGGAAAATGGTACCTCTTCCATCCCGCCCTCCTCGGCGTCATGACCTGCTCTGGTTGAATATCGACTTCTCTGATGAGGGTCGATCTGCGATACGGATTATGGACGGATACGGGCCTCACCCACGTCCGATGGTGTCGAGAGGGCATCCGGCACAGCACGTGGTTTGGGGTGAAGGTCGTGGCTTCGCGATCGATCAACCCATCGATCAGGAGCACGGCCGTCCATGGCGGAAAGATCGGTCGACATAGCGAGCCGAGACATGTGAGCGAGAACGCGCTCGCGAACGTCGCTGGCGATGAAGGAGCGCCGAAGGCCGTCAGCCAAGTCGTCGACCCCTTCGAAGCCGTTCTCCTGAGCCCAGAGGCGGGCGTCACCGGTGATCGACGCCCCACCACGGGTCGCGTGTCGGGTGGCCAGGACCGCCGAGCTGATGGAGTCGACGTCGGCATAGTCCGACCTGGAGGAGAAGGCCTCGGCCAGCAGCTTCTCTTCGGCGGCCTGCTCGGCCAAGAGCGGGAACACGCCCCTGCGCCGGAGCTCGTCGAGAACGGGTTTCAGCCCGCGATCGAATCCTCGGGCGAAGGCAATCCAGGTGCGCAGGGTTCGACAGACGACCTCCTGGGCCAGATATTCACCAAGATCGGTCTCGCCGAGCGCGTTGGCTTTGAGCCAGGTGGCGAGGTCGCCGTCGGTGGCGAGGTGCTGGGTGGACCGGAACCGGAGCGCTTCGGCCGAGATCTCCTCGGGCGAGGGTTTGATCCCGATGAGCATGCCGAGGAAGACGACCAGTTCCCGGTTGAGGGCGGCCGTCCGGATGTCGACGTGGTCCGGGTGGTGGAGGGCAGCGAACTCGCCCACCTCCTGCAGGCGAATCCTGTCGTGCTCAGGGACCCGACGGTCGAGGTTGTAGAGGGTCTCGAAGACCGATGACCGGGTGAAGTCGAATTTCGGCCGCTGAGGCGGTTGCCAATCGCCGCACAGGAAGGCGTTGACCCGCTCGAGGCACGCCCGGGCGTCCAGCTGCTTCTGGTCGACCAGGTGTTCACCGAGGGCGGCGGTCACCCGGCGAGCGGTGAGCGCGCTCATACCGGCCGCCCGACATCGTTCGACGATGGTGGGGATTTGGCGGTTGGGGTAGTAGAGCGCGGCGGCGGAGCGGATGACGAGTTCCGCGGACCGCTTTCCGAGGCGTTGGTCGGCGACCGCCGCTTGCAATGAGGCCCGGATGTTGACCAGTGGAATGGACAGGTTGCGATACCCCGAGTCGGCGTCGCCGTGCACCAGGGCCACCTCATCGTCGGCGACCACGACGCCGTCGCGATACCACTCGAAGATCGTTCCCACGCCGATCATCCCGAAGGTTTCGGTCTCGGTCGCTCGGAGGGCCCCCATGCTGCTGGCGCCGAAGATCGTCACCCCCCGGCTGAGCAGATAGCAGACCTCGCTGTGCCAGACCGAGAGGTTCTGGTGAAAGGTGCCGTCGACGAGAACGAGCACGTCAGCTCCGTCGGCGTCGCAGGCGTGGAGCAGATCTCCTTGCTCGGCGGGCGGCCGGAGACTGGCTTGGGGCAAGAGGGCACGACACTCTTCACCCGGAAGGGAAGGCCCGACGAAGACCGTGACCGGCATCACCGCACCGCCCGTGGGATCGGGCCGGATGCTTGGGTGAAGGAAGTTGCCCGATGGCCAGGTCGATAGCTGTGGTGCATGTAGCCCTCGAGACCGGGAACAATCACCCGGACGACGCTCACCGGGCTGCTCGCGGGGGTCAGATCAACCACTGCGACCTGGTGGCACCCCGCCCCACCCAGCTGGTCGACGACGTTGATGATGTCGGTGCCGAAGTCGGCGCTGGCCGTCGAGACCCGTCGTGGCGCCGTCGGAGCCGTAGCCGCATCGTGGGTGATCCGTTCGACAGCGTCGGCGCGGTCGACCTGGAAACGTCGGAACGCCGACCTGAAGATGTCGTCCCTCGAGCCGGCGATGAAGTTGAGCCGGGCCTGCAGGCCTTCGGTGACGGCTCGAAGCATGGCGATCTCGGGATCCAGGTGGGCGCCCGACCCACGGACGACGCCGACACCTTGTTCGCGGTCGTCGTAGATGGAGGCTGAGTAGGTCGGCACCCCGACGTCGGTCGTGCAGTCGTAGATGACGAAGGACACCCCCGCCTGGGTGCAACGGTCCAGGACTGCCGCGACGGTCGGATATTCAGAAGCCGCTTCCGCCCGCACGACCGGCATGCGGTGGCCGCGCAGCATGGCTGCGAGATTGTGACAGGCAAGCCCGTCGCGTTCGACGGCCTCGTACAGACCGGCGGCCACTGCCTCAGCCAAGGTGTTACCGCCACCCAGTCCGTTCGAGCTGACCTGGAACGCGCCCAGGCTCGCCATCAGTGCCTCTGACCGCGACATCCCCACCATGGCCAAGGGCACCATCAGCGGCTGGTCGCTGGCGATGTCCCACGCCTCATACCAGTGGAACGGCCAATCGCGATTGAACAGGCTGTACTGGGTCAGCGCCAGGTCACGCTCATCCGGAACTGCAGCCCGGCGGGAGAGCTCTTCGTACGAAGCGCGCACCGAATCCAGTCGTGCGGTCTCGGCAGCGTGCAGTTCGATGGCTTCGACGCAACCCGAGACGTACGCCTGGTCCATCGTGATGCCCTTCCCCGACGAGCAGGCGATGGTCAACGCGTTGGGGCGCAACACGAGAGTCGTGGGGACACCCACCCGGTCCAGCCCGGTGATGTCAGCGATCCGAGTGATTCCGGCGGAGGGCAGAAAGGGGCGAACCATCTTCAATGTCGCCTCGGGCTTGCGGGCCCGATGAGTCCCGAGACTGAAGGACTTGGTGCCGCGAAGCTCGATGCCCCGAAACCGCAGTGTCCGACCACCCCAGCCGCCAGCGGCAGGGCCGTTGAGAGGCGGTCGGACAGCGCGTGCCTCAGGCAACAGCGGCGACAGCGACACCTGGTCCACCGGCAATTGCGGCTACCGCGGCTCCTACCGCTGCAGCTGCCTGCTTTGGCGATGGCATAGAGAGTTCCAACCCCTGGCCGCCCTCACCTTCGACGAGCTCGTCGGCGAAAGCCTTCTCGTCGTCGGACCAGCCGAAGCTGGCCAGAGCAGTGCGGCCGAGCTCCTCCTCGTTCAACTGACCTCGAAATTCGGCTGTCGCGTCCTGAACGCTCCTGAGCAGGTCCGGGTTCTTCATGAAGGTCAGGGACAGCCGCTTCACCAACGCGGCCTGTTCACCACTGAGCAACTCACCTGAGGCAAAGAGGGCGAAATTGCGAGGATCGAAATCCTTGTCGGCCACTTCGTGTCCCGGCTGAGTCGAACCCATGGACTCTGTGTTTTTGGCATCGGGCATTTGCTGCTCCTTTCGTAGCGGCACATTGCACCCAGCAAAACTGAGCCGGTGGGACCCTGGCGACCTAACCCATGCACCGGAGTTCGACGACTCAACGGTTTAGGGCCGGCCGAACTCGGCCGGTCTTGCCCATGCGTATCCGCGAAGGTGGTCCTACCAGGAGGTCCGAAGCACGCGTACGGCCGTCTCCACCCTTAGCTCGAGCACGGTGGAGAACGCGTCCTGCACGGCACAGACATGAATTCCTCGCTGGTTCTGCAGACCAGTTTGCACCCGCCCACGAGCACTCGGCAAGACCCCTTCGGGTGGGTGGCGAGCGGTCAAAGGGCGGCCCGGCGTTTCCGGTGAACTCGTCGTACCGCCAATGGCGCTGCAGGGCGCCGAACCGTGTGAAGGCACCCTTCCTCCCGCCGGTCGGATTTGCGAGCATGGCCTCATGACCAAGCTCACCGGACAGCAGATCGCCGACGCAGCCCTGGTCGGTTGGGCCAACCTGCTCGGCGGACTGCAGACCCGCATCCGTACGCCGGACTTCGCCACCGGCCTCGCACTCGTCGATGCCATCGGGGCGGCCGCGGAGGCGATGGACCACCATCCCGATCTCGACCTGCGTTACGGCCACGTCGACGTCCGGCTGACCAGCCACGACGAGCACGGGGTCACCGGGCGCGACATCCGACTGGCCCGCCACATCACCACCATCGCCGCCGCGGCCGGCGTCGAGCTGGAGTGCGCAACCGTGTCCCGGCTCGAGCTCGCGCTCGATGCACCCGACCGTACGACGATCCTGCCGTTCTGGGCCGCGGTGTTGGGACTGGAGCGCAGCGCCGACCCGGAGGTCGGCGACGAGCTGAGCGATGCGTACGGGGCGTTCCCCACCGTCTGGTTCCAGGCGTCGGGTCACGACGAACCGCGGCAGCGTTGGCACCCCGACGTCTGGGTCGACCCGACCCAGGTCCAGCCGCGGATCGACGCCGCCGTCGCCGCGGGCGGCACGCTCCACCGCGACAGCGAGGCCCCCGCGTTCTGGGTGCTGTCCGACCCCGACGGCAACCTGGTCTGCCTGTGCACCTGGCAGGACCGGGGCTAGCCCTGGTCCACCGCTGGGTGGAGCGAAGGACCCGCCCGTGGGTTGACGCGGGCGTGATCACCGATCCGTACGGTCGTCGGTATGGACACCTACGCCCCCGAGCCGACCGACCACCGGGTGCGCTTCCGCGCCGTGGCGCTACCGGTGCTGGGGCTGGCCGCACCCGTGCTGGCCGTCGTCTTCGGGTGGCAGGCGCTCGCACTGGTCTTCACCTTGGCGGGCGGCACACCGCCGACCCCACTCGAGCGCGACCAGGCGCTGTGGTGGGCCTTCGCCGCCGGCCTGGCGGCAGTCGCACTTCCGATGGTCGCCCTGGTGCTGGCGGTCCGGACCGGTGGGCGGCTCACGGTGGCGGTGTTCGCCACGATGACGCTGGTCGGGCTGGGGTTCGCCGTCGTGGTTGCGGTCGCGTTCGGCCTGCCCGCCCGGCTCGACGAGGCGATCACCCCGGATCCGTATCCCTCCTCCACCCGGTCCGTGTGCCAAGAGCTGAGCGGTGGCGACACCCGCTGCCCGGGCGGCTGACCACCGCCGTCACCCCTGCCCGTGAAGGCCTTCCACCCGGCGCTTGAGCGACTCGAGGTCGGCGCTCACCGCCTCGACATCGCGAGCAAAGTCGTCCCGGCTGACTTCCGGCCGGCGGCGCAGCGTGAAGACCACGTCGCAGGCCGGCCCGTCACCGAGGACCCGCAGCGGGTTGTCGACCACTTGGCCACTCGGCAGTGTCACCTGGTGGTCAAGCACACCGAACTCGTTGCGGGGGACGAACACGAAGCTCACCCGGCCCAGCGGTGAGTCGACCACCCAGCGCCCGTCCACCCACTCGACCGACGAGCCGAGCCCGGACGCCCAGTCCGGCAGGTTGGTGGGCTCGACGGCGTACGCGTAGACCTCGGCCGCCGGCCGCTCGATCCGCACGCCGAGGTGCCGCGTCTCGAGTGACGTCGGAGGAGTCCAGCCGATCGGGCGTCCCAGCTGAGCCAAGGTGGTGGCCCACGGATCACCGACGGGACTCTCGAGAATGGGAGCGAACGCCGCACCCGGTCGTTCCCGGCCCGCGCCGGCCGGCACCCGAGCCGCCTGGGCCGCGACCAGGCCGATCAGCGAGTCGGCCGGTCGGTGATCGTGACCGAGGCTGACGGCGACGTCCCAGGTGTGCACCACGGTGTCGAGGAGGTGGATGCCGAGCACGACGTAGGCCGGGAACCGTCTCGTCGGGTCGATCTCGACCAGGCGGACCGGCTGGTCGAGATCGACCCCGGCGGCAGCGGTGAGCAGCCGGTCGGCGGACCGGTTCCAGGCATCGGTGAGGCCTTCGGCTGGGGGCGCCGGGGCCCGATAGTTCCCCTCCCTCGGCGTCGCCGGTGGACAGAGCTCGGGCGAAGCCGAGGTTCTGACCGATCAGGTGCCGGACCAGCTGCCCGAGGTCCCACTCCTCGCACGGAGTGGGACGGGTCAGGTCATCGGTCCGGACCTGCGCGACCACCTCGGTGGCGGCGGCCACCGCGTGGCGATGTCCGGTGCGAAGCTCGGCAGGGGTCGGCATGACTCCACCGTGCAATGCCCTCCGACTCGACGCAACCAACGTGGCCTCCCTGATTCTGCGGCGCTGGTTGCTTCGCCGGGCGGCCGGACTGGCGTGTCGGCCGCACTGGCGTCGTGAAACCAGGGGTGGCTCTGCCCTACTTGCCGCCGTCGCCACCGCCAGCCCACACCTCTACCGACGCCTGGGCCGGAGCCGTCGACCCGGGCCCCGGTGGCTCGGTCCCTAGGGGGTGTCCTTCTTCCCGACCAGGTCCCACTGCGGTCGGAGGCGGAGCGGACGCTGTCCTTCATGTCCTCCAACGCCTTGCCCTTGGTCTCGGTGATGAACCGCGCGACGAAGAGCAGCGACAGCAGCGCGAACCGGCGTAGAGGCCGTAGGCCAGCGCCAGCGACACGTCCTTGAGTCCGGGGAAGGTGACCGTGATGATCCAGTTGGACACCCACTGCCCGCCGGCGGCCATCGACAGCGCGGCGGCCCGCATCCGGTTCGGGAACATCTCGCCCAGCAGCACCCAGGTGACCGGACCCCAGGACATGCCGAAGGCGACCACGAAGAGGTTGGCCGCGATCAGGGCGATCGGGCCCTGGGCCCCGGTCAGGACCGGGTTGCCGTCGACGACGGTGGCGGTGCCGAAGATGAACGCCATCGTGCCCAGGGTGACGGTCATGCCGATCGAGCCGATGATCAACAACGGCTTGCGGCCGAACCGGTCGATCGAGGCGATGGCGATCAACGTGGTCAGGATGTTGATCGTGGCGCCGATCACGGTGATCACGAACGCCTGCTCCTCCTCGAAGCCGACGGCCTCCCACAAGATGTTGGAGTAGTAGAAGATCACGTTGATGCCGACGAACTGCTGGAACACCGACAGCAGCAGACCGGCCCAGACGATGCCGGCGATCTTGCCGTTCGGGCCCTTCAGATCGCGCCAGGACGGCTCGGTCTCGCGCTCCATCGACTCGCGGATCCTCTCGATCTTGATCTCGATGTTGGTCTCACCGAGCAGCTTCGACAAGATCGCGGTCGCGGCGGTGATCTTGTGCTTGGAGATCAGGAAGCGCGGCGACTCGGGGATGGTGAGCGACAAGCACGCCGTAGATCACCGCGGGACGGCCATGGCCAGGAACATCCACTGCCAGGCGTCCAGCCCGAGCCACGAGCGGCTCGCTCGGAGCCGCCGGCGGCGCGGGCGAAGAGGAAGTCGACCAGCAGCGAGATGAAGATGCCGGTGACGATGGCCAGCTGCTGCAGCGAGCCGAGCCGGCCGCGGATCCGGGCCGGCGCGATCTCGGCGATGTAGGCGGGCGCGATGACCGAGGCCATGCCGACGCCGAGACCGCCGACGATCCGGAAGAGCGATCAACATCGCCAGGTTCGGCGGCCAGTCCGGTGCCGATCGCGCTGATCAGGAAGAGGACGGCGGCGATCCGCATCACGGCCAGCCGGCCGACCCGGTCGGCGATCCGGCCGGCGCGAAGGCGCCGGCCGCCGCACCCAGCAGGGCCGAGGCGACCGCGAAGCCGAGCGAGGCGGCGTCGGCGTTGAACTCGCGCTCGACGGCGGCGACCGCGCCGTTGATCACGGCGCTGTCATAGCCGAAGAGGAAGCCGCCCAGCGCGGCTACCGACGGCGATCCGGATGACCCCTTTCCCGGTGGCGCTGTCGTCGTCGTAGATCGATGTTTCGGCTCGGTGGCTGAGGCCGCTCATGTCCGACCATCGTTGCATGTCCTTTCGTTGGGGGTGGACTGATCTGTCACGGAGGTCGAGGGCCGGATTCGAGCAGGCGGCGACGGTCTCGGGATGCGCCGGCGGTGCAGAGTGATCGGGTCGACCGGCCGACCACGATCTCGACTCGTCGTGCCGGTCGGGGCCGTCGAGGTCGAAGCGTGGCCTCGGTGTGGCCGATCGACGACCCCGACTCGCAGTGCCGCGCCACCGCAGCCGGAAGTGGATGCGCCTGCCACTCCGCGCGGCAGCCACGGGTTGAACGTCATCTGGTGGTGCTCGACCCGGAAGCCGCCGAAACCGTAGACCAGGATCTGCCAGGTGCCGCCGGCCGAGGCGATGTGGATGCCCTCGTGCGGTGTTGCCCTGGTTGTCGGCCAGGTCGACGAAGGCCGAGCGGCGGAAGTACTGCAGAGCGCGCTCGGGTCGCCGACCTCGATGCCCATGATCGCGTGGATGGCCGGGCTGAGCGACGACTTGTGCAGCGTCCGCGCCTCGTAGAACTCGAAGTTGGCCTTCTTGGTCGCCACGTCGAAGTCGTCGGGCAGCATGTGCATGAGCATGACCACGTCGGGCTGCTTGAGCAGCATGGTGTCTTCGCAGTTGAAGTGGTGGTAGCCCGGCGGGTAGCGGGGCATGTCGTTCTCGTCCCACTCGGTGATCGGCGACGTCCAGCCGGTCGAAGTAGCCGGCGAACTGCTCGATCACGCCGGTTCGGCGGTCGACGGCGAGACGCAGCTCGTCGGCGACCTCGCGCCAGCTGGTCCACCTCGTCGCGGTCGAGCCCAATCGGCCGACGAGATCGCCGCCAGCGCGGCCGGGTGTGCGCTCGGCGAGCTCGTCGTGCAGCCGCGACGGCTTGCGTCAGGTGCCACTGCGCCAGCCGGTTGGTGAAGGCGTTGTTGTCGACGTGGGAGTGGAACTCGTCCGGGCCCATCACCTGGCTGCAGCGAGTAGCGGCCGGTCGCCGGGTCGGCTCGACCCGGTCGACCCAGAACCGGCTGGTCTCGAACAGGATCTCCGCGCCGTACTCGATCAGGAACTGCGTCGTCGCCGGTCGCCGTCGACGTAGGTGAGGATCCCGTACGCGACGTCGGCCGAGACGTGGATCTCCTCGTCGCGGGTCCAGAACCGGTTGCGCCCGTCGTTGGTGCACTTCGGGCACTCCTCGCGCCCGGTGTCGGCCGACTCCCAGGGTAGCGCGCGCCCGCGAAGCCCGCTCTCGGCGGCCAGCTCCCGGGCGCCGGGCAGCGTGTGGTGGCGGTAGCGCAGCAGGCTGCGGCGCGGTGTCGGGCTGGGTGTAGATGAAGAACGGCAGCATCAACACCTCGGTGTCCCAGAAGACGTGGCCCCGGTAGCCCTCCCCGGTCAGCGACTTGGCCCCGATGTTGACCGTCGGATCGTCGGGATTGGCCGCGATCAGCAGCTGGTAGATGCCGAACCGCACGGCCCGGGTGCCTCGGCGTCGCCGTCGATCCGCGCAGTCGCAGTCGCGCCCACGATCTGCTCCCAGACCGCCGCGGCTGGTCGCCGAGGCCGGCGTCGAAGCCGGCCGCACGCGTGCGCGGCGAGCGCGGCCAGACAGCCGTCCTGCACCGAGCGGCGCCGCGCGTCGCGGGAGGTGGCGATGGTGACCAGCTTGTCCAGCCGCAGCGGCTCTCGCCGCTGGCGACGGTGAAGCTCGCTCGCTCCTCGATCTGCTCGTAGCGCTGCCGGACCTACGTCGACCGCGGCGGTGACCGGTCGGCCGCAGTCCGCGCCGCGTAGCCGAGCTTGATGCCGGTGCTCGATGCGTGCGCATCTCCAGATAGACGGCCCGTCGCCGTCCGCGCCGGTGCGGTACCTCGGTCCAGGTGCTTGGACCGGCGCCCACTTCTCCCAGCGCACCTCGGGCGGCGAACGTCGGTGCCCGGCGGGTAGACCGGCAGCCGTTCCAGGTTGCGCCGGTGCCCGTCCAGCGCCGCTGTGCACGCTCGACCGCGGCATCGTGGTTCGAGCGGGGTGACCTCGACGCGCAGCGCACACGAGCCGCCGGTCGGCGAAGCTGGCGAACCGCAGCGACTCGAGCTGGGTCCGCCGGCCCTGCCGGTCCTGCGAAGACGGTACGCCGCCACAGCACGCCGTGCCGCAAGTCCAGGGCCCGCTCGTGGTCGACGACCGTCGCAGGACTGCGACGTCCAGCCGGACGCCGTCGACGCACCACGGCCAGCGGCAGCCAGTCCGGCGCGTTGACCAGGTCGATCACCGGGACCTCGTAGCCGGTCGTAGACCCCGCTCAGGAAGGTGCCGGACAGCTCGCCGACGTGGCCCTCCTCGAGGGTGCCGCGGGTGCCGAGGTAGCCGTTGCCGACGGTGAACAGCGTCTCGCAGACGTTGGCCTGCGCCGGGTCGAAGCCCGACTCGGTCGACCAGCCATTCCTCGGCGAGCTCGCGCGTCGGTCGCGTCGAGCTGCGTGCCCGGTCGTCGGTCGTGGCGCTAGACACTGGACTCAAGCCGTACGCGTCGGCCATCTGCCGGTCGGTCTCCTCCAGCGGCAGGTAGACGGCGAGCTCGGTGCCGGCGCAGCGCTGGGCGCCCATCGCGTTCCCGTAGCGGGCGGCCTGGACGAAGTCGTCGGTACTCGCAGGTAGCCGTAGGCCATCCCGGCGGCGAAGGAGTCGCCGCAGCCGGTGGTGTCGACGACGTGCTCCACCTTGCAGCCGGTCGACCAGGTCCTCGACGCATGGTCCCGTCGCGTCGCGGTGGTAGACCGCGCAGCCGCTGCTCGTCCAGGGTGACGCAGACCGCCTTCACGCCGCGGTCGCAGGCAGTGCTCGGCGAACAGCGGCAGGTCCTCCATGGCCAGCGGCGCGGCGGTGCGTGGTGCCGGCGACGTCCCCGGCGGGGAACCAGCTGCAGCCGGCCTCCTCCAGGTTCATCTTCAAGATGTCGATGTAGGGCAGCCAGGCGTCGCGCTCGGTCCACAGCCGGTGCCCGCGTTCGCCGCCGCGGGTCAGCGCCACCGTCGGTCCGTGCGCGTCCAGCAGGATGATGCCGCGGCTGTTGCTGCTTGATGTACCGCAGCGTGTCCTGGCTGACCTCGTAGTCGGTGATCGGCACGCAGACGAAGGCGTCGGCATCGAGGACGAACTCGACGTCCTCGGGCCGGATCGGGGCCATGAAGTGGGTCTGCCGCTCGGCTCGGCGGTTCTGGTCGAGATAGTCGAGCTCGACCACGTCGCCGCGGTCGAGGTCCGGACCGGACGCCGGTCAGGTCGACCTGCGGGAACTGGCGACGAGCAGCTCCTTGATCGTGCGCCTCGTCCTGTCTGCGGACGTGGACGACCGGGCAGATCCGGTCGTCCGGGCCGAGCAGCGCGGACAGGGCGGCCACGGTGTAGAGCGCGCAGCCGTACTTCTCCAGCACGTCGCCGCGGTGCGTGGTGACGCGGTCGAACGGGATCGGCCCGAGCACGGCGACGTTGAGATTCGCTGGCATTCAGGTGTCTCCGAAGGTCAGGGCTTCCACGCCCGGGTTCGAGACTCGCGTTGTGAATCTGGATTACATACCCCTCCAGTGAGTAACCGGCAAGGATCAACCTCCCATACTAAATCCCTTTAAACTACTTAATAAGTACTTAATTTCTATTTGTTTACCGGACTAAAAGACTGTTAGCGTTCGCGCAATGCTCAACGACGACGCTCACTCCACCCGACGCCACCGCTCCCGCCGGCACTCTCCTCGACGTCATCCGACGCGAGAGCGGTGTAACGCGCGCCGACCTCAGCCTGCTCACCGGTCTATCCCGGAGCGCCGTCGCCGAGGCCTGTCCAGGACCTGCTCAACGACCGGCTGATCGCCGAAGACGTGCAACGAGCCGGGCGGCGCGGGGCGGGGCGAGGGCGCCCGTCAGCCCTGCTGGTGCCGACAGCGCCGGCCGCCAACGTGGTCGGCATCGACTTCGGTCACAACCATGCTGGCCGTGGCCGTTGCCACCACTGAGGGAGAGGTCCTGGCCGAGCAGCGCGCCGCGCTGAACGTCGACACCCAGGCCCGGGCCTCGCTGGACGTCGCTGCCGGCATGGTCTCCCGACTGCTGGCTCAGGTCGGTCTGTCCATCGCTGATCTGCGGTGCGTGGGCGCCGGCATCCCCGCGCCGCTCGACCACCACACCAAGCAGATCCGCTCGACCTCCATCATGTCGGGCTGGGTCAGGCTCAACCCCGAGGCCGAACTGACCCGGCCTGCTCGGCTGCCGGGTGGTCACCGCCAACGATGCCGACATGGGCGCGTACGGCGAGCTGCGCTACGGCGCCGCCCGCGGCCTGCGCGACTTCTTCTACGTCAAGGTCTCAGAGGGCGTCGGCGCCAGCCTGCAGCCTGAACGGCGCCGCCTACCACGGCTCCATCGGGCTCGCCGGCGAGGTCGGGCACACCCAGCTCGACGAACAGGGCATCTGGTGCCGGTGCGGCAACCGCGGCTGCCTGGAGACCGTTATCTCCACCGATGTCGTCCACGAACGGATGCGGGAGACCGCGGGCAACCCGCCCATCCCGATCTTCCCCCTGCGCCGACGTCGTCCGACGATCCGGTGGTCGCGGCGGATCGTGATCGAGGCCGGGCGCACCCTCGGTAAGGTGCTGGCCAACGTCTGCAACTGGATCAACCCCGCAGGCATCATCCTCGGCGGCGAGCTGGGCACCGCCGGACAGCCGGTGGTCGACGGCATCCGCGAGTCCATCAACCGCCACGCCCAGCCGGCCATGGCCGACTCCGTCAAACCGTCGCCTCAGCCCAGCTCGGGCTGCGGTCCGAGCTGATGGGGGCGGTGGCCTTCGCCAGGCCACCAGGCGCTGTACCTGCCGTGATCATCTTCCGGTGAACGGGCAAAATCCTCGACCGAAATGCGCTGGTCAGTCGCCGTAACACTAGAGTTGGACCGTGGCACGCGAGGAAGTCCCGTCGGCTCGACGGCAACGGTCACGACAGCAGCTGCTGAACGTCATCCGCGCCGAGGCGGGGGTCAGCCGGGCCGATCTCATCCGGATTACCGGCTTGTCCCGCAGCACCATCGCTGACGGCGTGCAGGATCTGCTGAGCGACCGGCTCATCGCCGAGGACCAGCAGACGCCCGGCGGCAAGGGTGCCGGGCGGGGCCGTCCGACCACCTTGCTGATCCCCACGGCAGCCACGGCCACCGTCGCCGGCATCGATCTGGGTCACGACCACCTGTCGGTCGCGATCGCCACCACCGACGGCGACGTGCTCGCCGAGCAGGGGGCTCAGGTCGACGTCGACACCGAGGCCCAAGCGTCGATGGACATCGCCGCAGGGATCTTGTCCAGGCTGCTGGACGACCTCGGACTGACCATCGCCGACGTGAAGTGCGTCGGCGCCGGCATTCCCGCCCCGCTGGACTGGCACACCAAGCAGATCAGCTCGACCTCGATCATGTCGGGCTGGTCCGGGTTCAACCCCGAAGCCGAGCTGACCGCGCTGCTGGGCTGCCGGGTGGTGACCGCCAATGACGCCGACATGGGTGCGTACGGTGAGCACCGGTTCGGCGCCGCCCGCGGGCTCCGCGACTTCCTCTACGTCAAGGTCTCCGAGGGGGTCGGGGCCAGTCTGTTCCTGAACGGAGCCGCCTACCACGGCTCCGCCGGGCTCGCCGGCGAGATCGGCCACACCCCACTGAGCGAGCAGGGCGCCTGGTGCCGGTGCGGCAACCGCGGCTGCCTGGAAACGGTGATCAGCACCGACGTCATCCACCAACGGATGCGGGAGGCCGGTCTGCAGCCCGAGGCGGGGGCCTTCCCGCTGGCCCGGGTGCTGCGCGACCCGGTCACCGCCCGTGCCGTCACCGAGGCCGGACGCACCCTTGGACGCGTTCTCGCCGATGTCTGCAACTGGCTCAACCCCGCCGGCATCATCCTCGGTGGCGAGCTCGGCACCGCCGGCCGACCGCTGGTCGACGGCGCCCGCGAGTCCATCAACCGCTACGCCCAGCCGGCCATGGCCGAGGCGGTCGAGATCAAGACCGGGCAGCTCGGTCTGCGCTCGGAGCTCGTCGGCGCCGTCGCCACCGCCAGCCAGGCGGCCCTCTATCTTCCCGCCTGAAACCCCTCCCGGTCGCCGGTGATGGGGACCGGCAGCCCGCTGCGGTAACCTTGGCCAAGATCCACCTACGTGCTCGGGGCCCAAACAGGGGAAGTTCAGACGATGAGCACTGTTGTCTCGCCGGCCACCGCGCCCGCTCCGGCCCGCTCTACCTCCGTCCGCTTCGTGCCGCTCGCCATCGGGTGGGCCGCCGTCATCGCTGTCGTGACCGCCGTCTTGGCCACCCGGGATCCCTCCACCGTGTCGTCGATGGTGCTCGGCAACGTCAGTGTCGCCGTCGCCCTCTTGTTCAGTGCCGGAGCCTGCTTCCGGGCGGCCCGCCTGCGCACGGCGGCCAGCCGGGGATGGGCCTGGATGGCCGTGGCCGAGCTGATGGGTGCGCTGGGCCAGCTGATCTTCACCTTCGCCGTCCTCGACGGGTCGTCGACCCAGTCCAGCGCGGTGTCCGACACCATCGGCTACCTCGGATACTCCCTGCCCATCGTGGTGGCGCTGTTCGTCTTCCCGCGGCCGCCGGAGCGCCTCATCTCCCGGTTCCGGGGCATCCTCGACGCGACCGTCATCACCTTGGGAGTGGTGCTGGTCAGCGAGGCCACCGTGCTGCACCGGGTCCGGGCCGCCTCGGACCTGACCTCCTTCGACGGCCTGAGCAGCTTGGCCTTCCCCATCGTCGACCTGGCGATCTGTGCGTTGGTGCTGACCTTGGGGATGCGCCAGCCCCCGGCCAACCGCCTGCCCTGGCTCTGCCTGGGCGCCGGCCTGGTCAGCCTGGCCGTGACCGACAGCATCTACGGTCTGTGGCGGGCCGACGGCGTCGTCAACTCCACCGGCACCCCACTGGTAGCCGGTTGGATGGCCGCACCAGTGCTGGTTGGCCTGGCCACCCTGATTCCCCGGGTCCAGAACCGGCACGGCTGGGACTTCGCCCTGGCCGTACGCCTGGTGCCCTACCTCCCGGTGCTGGCCGCGCTCGTCGTGATCGGTGTTCGTTCGGTCCGCAACGACGCGTTCTTGCTGGTCGAGTCGATGCTGCTGCTGCTCACGGTGGCGGTCCGCCAGGTGATGATCGTCTACGAGAACCTGATCCTCACCCGCGACCTCGAGTCCAAAGTGGCCGCTCGCACGGCCGAGCTGGCCACCTTCGGCTCGATCGTGACCTCGTCGTCCGACGCCATCGTCGGGATGTCCCTGGCCGGCGTGGTCACGGCGTGGAACCCAGCGGCCGAACGGCTCTACGGGCACCGCAGCGCCGACGTGCTCGGCCGCAGCCCGGAGTTCTTGTCCCCGGGGGCCCTGACGGCCGTCCATGGTCTGCTCGACGACGCTCGGCAGGGCAACCGGCTGCGCTCGTACGAGATTGACTGGGTGCGCCCGGACGGCACCACCGTGCCGGTGGCCATGACCGTGTCTCCGGTGGTCGACGACTCCACCGTCCAGGGCATCTCGATCATCGGCCAGGACATCACCGAACGCCGCCAGATCGCCGCCAGCCTGGAGCAGGCCCGCCAGGAAGCGCTGGAGTCATCGCGGTTGAAGTCGGAGTTCCTGGCCACCATGAGCCACGAGATCCGCACCCCGATGAACGGGGTGATCGGGCTGACCTCCCTGCTGATCGAGACCGATCTCGACCCGACCCAGCGCAAGTACGCCGAGGGCGTGCAGAGCGCGGGTCAGTCGCTGCTCGACGTGATCAACGACATCCTCGACTTCTCCAAGCTCGAGGCCGGCAAGGTGATGATCGATGAGGACGACTTCGACCTGCGCCGGCTGATGGAGGAGGTCGGCAACCTGCTCGCCCCGGCCGCGTTCGCCAAGGGGTTGGAGCTGCTGATCTCCTGCCCGCCGGATGTCCCGGCCATGGTCCGGGGGGACCACGTCCGGATCCGCCAGATCCTGCTCAACCTCGCCTCCAACGCGGTGAAGTTCACCGCGACCGGGGAGGTCGCGGTCAGCGTCCAGTCCCGCGACACCGGGGACGGTCGGGTCGCGCTGCGCTTCGAGGTGGTCGACACCGGGATCGGCATCGCAGCCCAGGACCAGCTGCGGCTGTTCGAGTCGTTCTCCCAGGCCGACGCCTCGACGACCCGTCGCTTCGGCGGCACCGGGCTGGGGCTGGCCATCTGCCGCCGGCTGGTCGAGGTGATGGACGGCACCATCGGGCTGCAGAGCGAGCCCGGGCTCGGCAGCACGTTCTGGTTCGAGCTCACGCTGCCGCTCGGCACCTCGTCGGCAACGCCCTCCGCCCAGCCCCGGCACGACGTGCTCCGCGGCCTGCGCGTCCTGGTCGTCGACGACAACGCGACCAACCGGGCGATCCTCGACGCCCAGCTCACCTCCTGGGGGATGGAGGCCGACCTGATCGACAACGCGACCTCGGCCCTGGAGGAGATGCGGGCGGCGGCCGAGCGTGGCGAGGCCTACGACCTGGCCGTGCTCGACATGATGATGCCGGACGTCGACGGACTGCAGCTGGCTCGGATCGTCACCGCCGACCCGGCTCTGACCGGCACGCCGATGATCATGCTCACCTCCGCCCAGCGGCTGCCCAAGGCCGTGCTCAAGGAAGCGGGGATCGGCCAGTGGCAGACCAAGCCGGTGAGCAGCTCCGAGCTCCACGAGCGTTTGACCCGGCTGCTGTCGCCGGTGAACGACGTACGCGAGAAGCGCCGCTCCCAGCCCAGCCCGGCCGCGGCGCAGCCGGCCGCCTCGCGGGGACGGGTGCTGGTGGTCGAGGACAACGCCTTGAACCAGATGGTCGCGGCCGGCCTGGTGGCCAGGCTCGGCTACGAGGTCGACACGGTCGGCAACGGCGCCGAGGCGCTGGACGCGGCCGAGCGGACCGCGTACGACGGCATCTTGATGGACTGCCACATGCCGGTGATGGACGGCTTCGCCGCCACCCGCGAGCTGCGTCGGCGCGAGACCCGGGGCCGCCGCACCCCGGTCATCGCCCTGACCGCCGGCGCCCTGGTGTCGGACCGCGAGCGTTGCCTGGCCGCGGGAATGGACGACTACATCTCCAAGCCGGTTGAGTTCGAGGCGTTGGAGAACGTCTTCGCCCGGTGGCTGCCTCGCACCTCCGAGCACGACCGCGTGCCCGAGCCGGAGCCCGAGTTGCCGACGGACTCCGACGTGTTGGACCTGGCCCGGCTCGAGGTCCTTCGCGGCCTGCAGGCGCCGAATGGATCCAGCCTGCTGACCACGTTCGTCACCACGTTCACCTCCCGCAGCGCCAACCGGATCGAGGCGCTGCGCTCGGCGGTCGGCTCCGGTGATGCATCCGGCCTCGCCCTCGCCGCCCACGAGCTGAAGGGCTCGGCCAGCACCATCGGAGCGCTTCGGGTGGCCGCCATCAGCGGCGCGCTCGAGCGGGCAGGGCGGGACGGCACCGCCGTGTCAGCCTCCCAGCTGGACGACCTCGAGGTCGAGCTCAGCCGGGCGTCTGTTGCGCTGAATGACGTCGTCTCCCCGCTGACGTCACGGTGACCGCCTCGCTGCTGCCGCACCGGCTGCCGGTGCTGGCGGCCACAGCCACGGGCAGCACCCAGCTCGCCGCGTTCCACCGCGCCCTCACCATGGTCGGGGTCGGGTCCTTCAACCTGATCCGGCTCTCCAGCGTCATCCCGCCCGGAGCGGTGGTCGTGCCGCAGACCGGCGCGCTGCCGGCCGTGGGTGGCTGGGGGGACCGGCTCTACTGCGTGTACGCCGAGCAGCGGACCAGCGTCCGCGGCGAGGAGGCCTGGGCCGGGATCGGCTGGGTGCAACGGCGTGACGGCGGCGGCGGCTGGCTGGTCGAGCACGAGGGTGGCAGCGAGGGGTTCGTGACCGAGGCGATCACCACCAGCCTGCAGGACATGACCGTCGGCGTCGAGGACGCCTTCACCGAGCCGGAGATGGTCGTCGAGGGCGGACACTGCCACGGGGAGCCGGTGTGCGCCCTGGTCATCGCGCCGTTCGCCGTCAGCCCCTGGAGCGAGCTGCCCTGACCGACGCGCCGCGCTTCGAAACCGGCCTCAGCTGGTGAGGCGGTGCGCGACCCAGACGTTCGGCTCGCGGTAGACCGCCGTTCCGGCGTCGGCGTCGACCTGCAGCGGCGCCAGCCCGCCATCGATCACGAACTCACCGCTGCCCGGCAGCGGAGCGTCGACCCAACGCTCCCACTCCTCGAGCCGGCCCGAGATGACCATCGACTCGGGAGCGACCTGGAGGAGGTCGGCCCCCTCACGCAGATGCAGCCGGATCCACGGGTCGAACACCTGGCCGTCCGGCGTACGCCAGCCCACGTAGCTCTCCATGTCGACCAGGGGGAACTCGGGCTTGAGAATGGGCCGGATCGGCGCCAGCAGGGTGTGCCCACCGGCGTCACGAGCCACCGCCTTCAAGGCGTCCACCACCTTGACCGCCAGCCGCTTGCGAGCGGCCGACGGCGGGATGGTGATCGACAGCGCACAGCTGACGTTCGGTGCGACCCCGTCCTGCAGCTGGGCCACCGAGCGTTCGATCGCATCATCCCAGCCGCTCGGCAGGCCGGCCACGGTGCCGTCCCACCACAGCGGAAGCGACAACCCCACTCCCTGGACCTGGTCCTGGTCGTCCAGCAACATCACCTGGTGGCCCGGGTTGGCCAGCAGCAGATCCTCCAGGTCGGCCGTGTGACCAGCCTGGCCGGCAAGCATGTACGCCGGCCACCGGGACGCGAGCACCGCGCTGATGTCGTCGGCGAGATCGGGACGCTCGGCGAGCGTGGTCGGCCTGAGTGTGCCGATCCCGCCCAACGCCGCGGAGCGGGGCGGGACCTGGTCGGCTCCGGCCTGCAGCAGGTGCTGGTAGTCGGCGGCGTAGTAGGTCTGGGTGTCCAGGGTGTCGATCCGGTCACTGGAGGAGAAGATCCGGGCGGTGAGCCGGCCCACCCCGTGGGTGACGTTGTGCCGGCAGATGTCGAAGGCGACGACCCCGGACACCCGAGCAACCCGCCGGTTCACCTCCGAGGCCATCAGCAGCAAGGCGTTGGATCGCCGGTGGTCCGGGTCGACCAGGGTGTAGCCGAGGTAGAACAACGCGTTGCGGGCGACCGCCTCGGGGTAGCGGCTGGCGTAGAAGTGTTCGTTGATCCAGTCGATCACCGACAAGTCGGTGGTCAAGGTGGTCAGCCCGATGGCCTGGTCGTGATCGTCGCGGACCAGGTACTTCTCGATCCGCGGATCGTTCATCTCCTTGGCGAACTCTTCCGCGCTGAGCATGTGCCGAGCCGCCGCCTCAGTCAGCAGCGGCTTGAAGGCGAGCGCGTACGTCGGATAGAGGGCCTGGGTGGCCTCGTCGGTGAGCACTCGCTCGATGCTGATCTTCACGGGTCCGCCTCGACGGGAAGTGGGGGCATCCGTGCCGCCGACACAGCGTTGGCGACGCCCCCCGGGGCGGATCTGACGCAGCCTTCGGGATACCTCCGGCCGCACTGAAGATTCTAGGGCATCGATGTTTCTGCGCCTCCTGAGTTGGGGCAGCGGCCTCCGGGTGGGGTCCGCGGGGGGGTCGGCATGTGCAAAAAGTCGGACCATGACCTTCACACCGCGCTTCGCGATCGTCACCGCCGCCGATTCCGGCATCGGCAAGGCCACCGCCGTCACCCTGGCTGAGCAAGGGCTCGACGTCGGCATCACCTGGCACACCGACGAGGAAGGGGCCCTGGGCACCGCCGAGGAGGTGCGCGCCCTCGGCCGGCGCGCCATCGTGGCCCAGCTCGACACCTCGGACCTGACCGGCTGCGGGGACGTCATCGACGACCTCGCCGAACAGCTCGGCGGCCTCGACGTCTTCGTCAACAACGCCGGGACCGGGACCGGCACCTTGCTGGTCGACACCACCTTGGACGAGTGGCGACACGTCCTCGCCGTCGACCTCGACGGCGCGTTCGTGTGCATCCAACGGGCGGCCAGACGGATGGTGGCGGCGGGAACCGGTGGCCGGCTGATCGCCATCACCAGCGTGCACGAGCACCAGCCGCGCGTCGGCTCCAGCGCGTACGACGCCGCCAAGCACGGACTGGGTGGGCTGATGAAGACCGCTGCCCTCGAGCTCGCCGAGCACGGCATCACGGCCAACTGCATCGCGCCGGGTGAGATCTCCACCCCGATGACCGGGCAGGAAGACACCGATCCCACCACCGAGGACCGGCCGGGGGTGCCGTTGGGCCGGCCGGGCCACGCGTACGAGATCGCCGCCGCCGTCGCGTTCGTGGCCAGCCCGGGAGCCAGCTATCTCACCGGCGCCTCGATCCCGGTCGACGGCGGCATGCTGCAGATGGGTCCGCAGGCCGGTTCGCATCTGCAGAGCAACGACTGGCGCCGTCCCTAGCTCGTGGACTGCGGCGTTGGCGGGGGACCAACCCGGAGGGCCGGCAGCGGTCGGGTAGCTCGGCCTGCCGTCATCTCAGGTGAGGACTTACGAGCTTCGCCGCGGGCGCCGGGGCCCTCCGGGTCAGTGCTGGGGCCCAGGACAGAGATCGGCCTCGTCCTGGGAGCTGGCGTCAGGCGTTGATGACGGCGTGCTCGCGGTCGCTGACCGAGCGCCGGTCATCAGCCGAGCTCACCGCGATCTTGCGCGGCTTCGCCTTCTCCGCCACCGGCACCTCCAACCGCAACACCCCACCGGCATACTCAGCCGAGATCCGCTCGGTGTCCAAGTTGTCCCCCAAGATCAGCTGCCGGCTGAACACCCCCCGCGGACGCTCCGCCGCCACCAGCTCCTCCACACCCTCCCGAGCCGGCCGATCCGCCCGCACGGTCAACACATTCCGCTCCACATCAAGATCGATCGAGTCGACATCGATCCCCGGCAGATCGAACTCGACCACGAACCGCTCCCCCTCCCGCCACGCATCCATACTCATCACCGCCGGACGGGCCGCGGTGCCGAACACCTGCGAGGTCAGCCGATCCAGGTCACGGAAAGGGTCAGTGCGCATCAACATCGAATACCACCTCCGTGTGTCGTGTTGGACTGTCGAAGCGCCCCGATCAATCTGTATTGATCGGTATAGGTTTTATATACCATAGTGACGACACCTGGGCAAGAGGGGGTGAAACCAAGTTCGGCCTCAGCGCAGAAGCAAGAGCGTGGCTACTGAGGACGACGTCTATGCCGGTATCCAACGCGAACGGGTGCAGCAGCTGAACGCGCTCAGCGCCGACCGCGATGACCTCGAGGGTGACTACGTCCTCTATTGGATGCAACAGGCCCAGCGCACCGAGTTCAACCACGCGTTGGAGTACGCGGTGCACCGGGCCAACGAGCTGGACCTGCCCGTGCTGGTCGCGTTCGGGCTGATGGACGACTATCCCGAGGCCAACCTCCGGCACTACCACTTCATGCTCCAGGGTCTGCGTGACGTCGAGGCCGAGCTGTCCAGCCGCGGCGTGACCTTCGTGGTCCAGCGGGGAGCGCCGGATGAGGTCGCCCTGCGTTTGTCCGGCGATGCCGCGCTGGTGGTCTGCGACCGCGGCTACCTGCGGCACCAGCGGCAGTGGCGCGACCACGTCGCCCGGGACGCGACCTGCCCCGTGATCCAGGTCGAGAGCGACGTGGTGGTCCCGGTCGAGCTCGTCTCGGACAAGGCCGAGAGCGCGGCGCGGACCATCCGTCCCAAGATCACCAAGCACCTGGACCGGTTCCTCGTCCCGCTGACCAAGACCACCCCCAAGATCACCAAGCTCACCTCGTCGGTGCCCGGCGAGGATCTCAGTGACCTCGACGCGCTGCTCGCCACGCTTGAAGCTGGAGCAGCAGATCGAGCCAGTGTTGATCTTCGAGGGTGGCACCAGCGCAGCCAAGAAGATGCTGCGAGCCTTTCTGCGCAACAGTTTCGACAACTACGCCGACCACCGGATGCACCCCGAGACCAACGACGTCTCGCACATGAGCAAGTACCTGCACTTCGGTCAGATCTCGCCGGTCTACCTGGCCCTCGAGGTGCGCGAGCACAGCGGCGGCAAGAACACCGACTCGTTCCTCGAGGAGCTGATCATCCGGCGCGAGCTCCCGATGAACTTCGTGTTCTACGAGCCCCGGTACGACTCGTACCAGGGTCTGCCCCGCTGGGCCCAGGAGACTCTGGCCGTGCACAAGTCCGACCAGCGTCGGCAGACCTACACCAGGGCTCAGCTGGAGAAGGCCGAGACGCACGACGAGTACTGGAATGCCGCCATGAACGAGATGCGCTTCACCGGCTACATGCACAACTACATGCGGATGTACTGGGGCAAGAAGATCATCGAGTGGTCCGACAACCCCGAGACCGCGTACCGCACGACCCTCTACCTGAACAACAAGTACTTCCTCGATGGTCGCGACGCCAACTCCTTCGCCAACGTCGCCTGGGTCTTCGGCCGCCACGACCGCGGCTGGACCGAACGTGACGTCTTCGGCAAGGTCCGCTACATGAACGCCGAAGGCCTCGAGCGCAAAGCTGACCCCAAGGCGTACGTCGAAAAGGTCCAGCACCTGATCGACCACGTCAGCGACTGACGCCCCACCCCATCCCCCCTGAGCGCCGACAAGGTCAGCCCACGTTCTACCTGTTTACTTCCGCCGGTTTCGGGGAATGTGGCAGGACATGGTGGGGGGAACGGATGAGCGGCTGGACGCCGAGTACGTCCTGCCTTTGAAGTCGTCGCGCCGCGAGGACACCGACGAGCTCAGCGCCTACCTGAGCGAGCTGGTCGGGTGGCTGGATGTGACGGTGGTCGACGGCAGCCCACCGGAGGTCTTCGCCGACCATGCCGCCCGCTGGCCAGCGCAGGTCCGCCACATCCCGCCCGAGCCGTGGCCGGGTCGCAACGGCAAGGTGGCCGGCGTGGTCACCGGCGTCCGCGCTGCTCGGCACGAACGCGTGGTGATCGCCGATGACGACGTCCGGTGGACCCACGCCGACCTCGTACGGATCCTGCCCCTGCTCGACGAAGCCGACCTGGTCCGGCCGCAGAACTACTTCTGCCACCGCCCCTGGCACGCCCGCTGGGACACCGGCCGCACCTTGGTGAACCGTGCCTTCGGGGCCGACTACCCAGGCACCTATGCACTGCGGCGGAGCACGTTCGTGGCCATGGGTGGCTACGACGGTGACGTGTTGTTCGAGAACCTCGAGCTGAGCCGTACGGTGCGAGCCGCCGGCGGGCGTGAGCAACTGGCCCGCTCCATCTTCGTCGCCCGGGTGCCACCCACTGCTGAGCACTTCGTGCACCAGCGCGTCCGGCAGGCCTACGACGACCTCGCTCAGCCGGGGCGCCTGGTCCTCGAGGCCGCCGTTCTCCCGGTGCTCGGGCTCGTCGGTCGTCGCGCCGGCCGGGTTCACGGTCCGAAGGCGGCGGCCGGGGCCGCTGTGGTCGTCGCCGGGGCCACGGCTCTGCTGGCTGAGGTGGGCCGACGGCGCGATGGGGCCGCCGCGGTCTTCCCGGCGGGCAGCGCGTTGTGGGCGCCGGCGTGGCTGCTCGAGCGTGCCGTCTGCGTGTGGATCGCGCTCGGACGACGGCTGACCGGTGGCGTCCCCTACGGCGGGCACCGCATCGTCACCGCCGCCCACTCGCAGTCGACCCTGCGCCGTCGGCTCGCCGGTTGATCGAGTTCGCTGGGCACCGGCGCTCGGCGCCTGCCCTCACCGTCGAGACCATCGACCTCAGGCTTGCGACACCGGACTGATGACGAGCTCGTCGATGCGGACGTGCGGAGGCGACTCGAGCACGAACCGTACGGCGCGGCCCACGTCGTCAGGACTGAGCATGGCCGAGCGGGCCTGCGCGTCGGGCACCACCGGTCGCAGCCGGAGGAACTCGCTGTCCACGTCCCCGGGGCACAGGTGACAGGCCCGGATCCGGTGCGCGGCCTCCTGAGCGTTGAGGGTCTGGCAGACGGCCGCGAGAGCGGACTTGCTGGCGCTGTAGGCGACTCCGGCGTACGGGGTGAACCGCCAAGCCGAGTAGGAGGACACGACGACGATCTGACCGCCGCCGCGCGCTCGCAGATCGGGCAGCACGGCGTCGACGGTGCGCAGGACGGCGTTCAGGTTGGTGGCGATCACTGCCTCGACCTCGGTCATCGACTGGTCGGCCCAGGTCCGTTGCGGCGAGTTGAGCCCGGCGGACAAGACGACGTCGTCGACGCCGCCCCAGGCTGACCGCAGGGTGGTGTGCGCCTCGGCGAGGGCGTCCGGCTCCCGGGCATCCAACGCCAGGACCAGTGCCTCCCCGCCGGCCGCTTCGACCAGCGCGGCGGTCTCCTGCAACGGTTCTGGACGCCGACCGCTGAGCGCGACCCGCCGCCCTGACGCCACGGCGACGGCGGCTGCCCGCCCCATGCCGCTGCCCGCACCGGTCACCCAGAGCACCCGCCCGTCGCTCATCGGAGCCCCGCGATCTCGTACGCCCGTTGCGGCAGCTGGGTGGCCAGCTTGCCGCCACTGATGTCGATCAAGGTTCCCGTGATGTAGCGGGAGGCATCGCTGGCCAAGAACATGATCAAGTCGCAGACGTCCCCGGTCTCGCCCCAGCGGCGCAGCGTGAGGGTGTCCAGCAACCGGTCCTGGACGACCTGGTCCTGCTCGGTGAACTTGTTGATGGCGCTCGGGATCATGCCCGGCGCGTACGCGTTCACGGTGATGTTCCACGGGCCGAGCTCGCCGGCCAGCGTGCGGGTGAGCTGGACGACCGCGGCCTTGGACGCGGCGTACGCGGCACTCCCCACACTCGGCACGATCGCGGCGAACGAGGCAGCGTTGATGATCCGACCGCTGCGCTGCCGCTTCATGATCGGGATGACCGCCTGGCTGGTCCGGAACGTCCCGGTGACGTTGACGTCGAACACCCGGTTCCAGGTGGCGTCGTCGGTGTCCTCGATCAGACCCTCACCCAGGATGCCGGCGTTGTTGATCAAGACATCGACCCGCCCGAACCGCTCGACCACCTCGCTGATCATCGCGCGCACCGACGCGGTGGAACTGACATCGCAGACCAGGGCCGACCCGCCCACCCCGGCTCGGTCGCGCACCGGCTCGAACCACGACACCGCCTCGCCGTCGACGTCGGTCACCACAACCGTGGCTCGCTCGCGGACGAACGCTTCGGCGATCGCCCGACCGATGCCCCGGCCGGATCCGGTGATGACCACGACCTTGCCTTCAAGATCAAGATGCATGCTCTGGACCCTAGTCGGTGCGACGCGTCGAGCCGAGATCAGCGCTACGGTGAGCGCATGGCGCTCGCGGTCGCAACGTCCCGTTCCCGATCCGACGTGGGGGGCCGGCGGTTCGCGCTGCTGATCGGGCTGCTGGTGGTCACGCTGGCGGCGCTGGCCTGGACCGTCAGCTTCCCCGGCCCGCCATTCGGTTGGGCCGGGCTCGCGCTGCTGGGTGGCGTGTTCAGCCTGGTCCTTGCCGTGCGCTTGCTGAGGCGGCGCGAGAACCGCATCCATCCGGCCGTCGTGGTCGGCGTGCTCGGCGTGGCGACCGCGCTCGCTCTGTCCATCCTCACCTCCAGCACCCCGGCGACGCTGCGCTTCGAGGCCAGTCGGCCGGCGCTGGAAGCCGTCGTAGCCGGACACGACCCGCTGCCGGCGTCGAGCTTCCCGGAGCAGAGCTGGAACGGCGGGTCCGGGGAACCTTCGTTCGCCGACCGGGCCACCTTCACCCGTTTCCCCGGGGAGTGCCCCGCCGCCATCGGGGCGTACGCCATCGTCGAGTGCCGCGCGTTCGAGGGCGGCTTCTTGTTCCTGCAGCAGGAGAACGCCATCACCGACGACTCCGGCATCGCGTGGCTACCCGAGGGCCTCCGGCCGCAACGTCCAGACGGACAGGGACTGAGCCCCAGCGGGTTCACCCACCTCGACGGACCCTGGTACGCCTGGTCCTGCTTCTGCTGACCGACGTCGGGTCAGCCGGGCTGTTCAGCGAAGGTCACGGTCTCGACGGGGACGAACAGCGAGTCATCGGCCGCCTCGACGGCCGCCACCAGCGAAGGCCAGACGCTGTCGCTCTGCAGCTCGGCCGGGTCAGTGGGTAGGTGGGGAGCGAGCTCAGCGACCGGGGCCACGCCGCGGTCGGTGACCACGCAGGTGATCGGATCGTCGTTGATGATCGTCGTGGCGAGGTGCATGGAAACTCCTTCGGTCGACAGCCCTGAGTCGAACGTACCCACGCAAGGGCCAGCTGGGCAACGACCGGTTCGCGGTCAGCTGGTCGCGTCGTGCAGCACGGTCACGAAGGAACGGACGGTCGCCTCATCGGGGCCGAGTACCTGCCAGGCGGTCTCCCCACTGGTCCAGCCGACCGCGTGGCCGACGAAGTCGTCATCGCCCTCCGCGACGTCCACCGCACAGGAGAACCACACTGGATCGGCGGACGGCTTCTCGGGCACTGCTGGGCCCAGCCCGTCCTCCCCGGATGGGGCGGTGCCCCGGTAGGTGCCCTTGGCGCATCCGAGGACCAGACCGAACGAGGCGGCCATCAAGTCCTGGGCACTCAGCCGCTGTGGGTCGCCCGATTCGGTGTCGGTGGTGGTGTACGCCTCGAAGATGTCGAGTGAGACCTGATCGCCGTAGTCGGCGCCGGCCGTGGCCCCGGTCTCTTCGTCCTCGTCGGCCTCGGCCGGCGAGGAATGGGTCTTCACGGCCTTTCCCGCGAACGTCTTCGGCAGCCGGGTCAGGGCAGGACCGGCGGCCTGGACGGTCGTCGGCCAGCGCGCTCGGTCGACCCCGAAGGAGGGCCCGTCCGCAGTCCACATTTTCGACTGGGAGGCGGACGGCGACGCCGAGGGTGACGGAACCACCGAGCTGGAGGTCGGGGCGCCCGGCCCCGCAGTCTCGCCTTGCCCACATCCGAAGCAGCACGCGGCCAGCAGGGCGGCGACGAGCGCGAGCCGATGAGGACGGCGGATCGTCATGTCGCCGGCACCCCCGGCGGCGGCCCCAAAATCTCCTGACCGTCCCGCGCGGCGGCGGCCAGGAGGACGCTCAGCTCCGGCATCTGCACGGTCGGCGGAAGTCCGTGGTGAGCGGCCGGTTCCCCGACCTCGACCACGAAGCGGTCGAATCCACCGGGCAGCGTGATCGCTAACGTCCGCACCGGTTCCCCGTCGTCGACCCGATAGCCGTGGGGGACCTGCCGGGGCAGCCAGACGAAGGCACCCTCGCCGGCCTCCCAGGTCTCGTCACCGCAGAACCCGCGGATCGCGCCGCTGAGGACATAGAACGCCTCGTCAGCTCGGTGATGAACGTGGCTCGGTGTGGCGAACCCGGGTGGGTGCAGAAACTCCACGACCGAGAGCGCCCCGCCGGTCGATGACCCGGGGGCCTTCACGGTGGCCAGCGTGCCGAGAAACCAGTGGTCGTCGTCTTTCGAAGGGTCACTGACCCAGAACTGAGATGCCGGCATGTTGACGACCTTTCATAGGACGATGTCCCAAGATGGCACAAGTATCATCAACCGGGTTAAGGTGCGTCAAGAGGCGACTGGAGGAACGTGACGTCGTACGAGACATTCGGTCGGACGCGGCAGAAGCACCGGACCCGGGCGGCACTGAAGACCGCCGCCATCGCCTTGATCGAGCAGGGGGCCACGCCCACCATCGCCGAAGTCGCCGATGCGGCTCTGGTCTCGCGAAGCACGGCCTACCGATACTTCCCCTCGGCAGAGAGCCTGCAGGCCGAGGTCCTGCTCGACACCGCGATCCGCGAGGACCTCGAGCAGGTCTACGCCGTGGCCCAGGGTGCGGCCGAGCCCGCCGAGCGGCTGGACGACGTCGTACGCCGTGACGACCTGCTGGTCGCCAAGCACGAGACAGCCTTCCGTACGGCCTTGCGGGCGCTGATCAAGGACGACACCGCCGACCAGCCGTCCGGACCCCGGCGACCGGGCAACCGGCTGCGCTACCTCGCGGCAGCACTCACCCCGATCAGCGACGACCTCGCGCCCGGTCAACGCCGGCGACTCATCGCCGCGCTGTCGCTCTGTGTCGGCGTCGAGAGCTTCATCGTCACCCGGGACGTGTGCGGACTCACCGACGCCGAGGCCGCCGAAGTCAAACGGTGGGCAGCTTCGGCGTTGCTTCACCAAGCCGTCCGCGAGGCGAGCCAGGACTAGCGAGCCGTCCCGAGGAGGGCGGCCGTCTGCTTGGAGGCTTTCCGGATGCCACCGCGCTCGTCGAGCCAGCCACCAGCGAGGCCGACCACTGGGAGCTTCGCGATTCCCCGGACCAGGAGATTCCCACGCGGCCGTTCGTCGAGCATGTTCTGCAGGTCCCAGAACGCGCGAGCCAGCCGCCAAATCGTCTTGACCGCGCGCTGCGCCCCCCGACCCAGCGTGGCCGCCCGGCCCGCATCCCGGTGTTCCTGCTCGCTCTCCTCATCGTCGGTGTCGAGGAGGTCTTCGGCATCGCTCGGTTCGGGGATCGACGCGGGTTCGGGGGTGAGGTCGCGGTCGAGGAGCACCTGGGCCAGCAGCGGCACCCACTCCTCGGCTGACGTCAGCCCGTGCTCGCGAGCCGTGGCGCAGACGGCGAGACCGGCCGCCGAGGCACCGAGAGCGGCCTGCAGCGGCAGACGGTCGGCGAGGGCGCCGGCGAACCGCGGGGCGGCCGCCGCGAGGCCGGCACTGACGCCGATCCTGCGGACCCACCAGTCGACCCGCTTCTGCCTGGGTTGCTCGGCCCAGGCCGGTGACGCGGGCGTGGTCTCGCCGAAGGCTCGGTCCCGGATTGCGTCGAAGGCACGAGCCGGGAACCCCGCTGAGGGCGGCGGGTCGTCGTCCAGGCCCAGCCAACGGCCGGGCTCGGAGAGCACCCGGTGGACCATCCCGGCGTAGATGCCCAGGGCACGGCTGATCGCCTCGTCGGACACGGCCGGATTGCGGCTCATCGCACAGCCTCCATCCGGCGTTGGTGGCCGGGAAACGACGTTCTCGTCGGACAGTCGCCGAGGGAGGTGGGCATGGAGGCTCGATTCGCTGCTGGTCGGCTGAACATTCGGCTCGACATCCTAGAGTCCGCTCGACCGAGCGACCCGTACGAGCCACTCCTCGATGAGGGCGCGCAGGATTCGCGGTTGCTCATGGGGCAGGGCGTGTCCGGCCTCGTCGACCACCGCGAGGGAGGCGTGCGGGTATTCGGTGACCACATCGATGGCGGCGGCGAAGCCGACAGTCGAGTCCAGCCGCCCGGCCACGACCAGGGTCGGACCCTTGTACGCCGGCGCATCACCCGTCGTGATCTCCCATCGTTCTCCGATGCGCTCGAGCGCGGCCTCGTCGGCGAGGGCAGCGGCTGGGGCGACATAGCGTTCGTACCGGTCGAGCATCTCCGGACTCTGGATCACGAAGTAGCTGCGGAAGTCGTCATCGCCGAGGTCGCCCGACCCAATCACGACGCGGTGCTCGGGGACGTCGCGCACACCCGGCAGCATGGGGCAGAGAAGCGCCAGGCCGGCCACCCGATCGGGGCACCGCGCGGCCATGGCTTGGGCGTAGTAGGCACCGGCCGAGTGACCGATCAGCAGGTACGACTCTCCCTCGGCGGCGGCGTCCGCGAACTCGAGCAGGGTGTCGAGGACATCGTCGGCGCTGCTCAGCGTCTCGGGAGCGGCGCTCAGCCCCATGCCGGGAAGGTCGGGATAGATCCGCCGAAGCCCTCCATCACCGGCGAGAGCCGGCTCCAAGCACGCCTCAGCCTCGCGGTGATCGACACCGGCGCCGTGCAGGACCACCACCGGTCGACCGGTGCCGTGCTCGACGTAGTGCACCACCGTCTGACCGGCTCGAATCTCCATCGCCGCAGAGTAACCCCGACCTCGCCCGGCACCTGGGCCCCCTGAGTCCGCGCTCTTTCGGCCACCTGAGCCCGCGCTCTTCCGGCCTCTGAGCCTGTCGAAGGGCCTCGCCAGAGGTTGGCATTCAGACGACGAGCGCTGACAAGCTCAGCCCGCGGCCCAGGCGCGGGGTGGCTTCAAGCGGTATACCGTTCGAGGGTGGGCACTCCGGGCGCCCGGCCTCTGCTGACGGCGAAGCTGATGATGCCCTCGGCGCGTCCGGGCGCGGTGCCGCGGCCCCGGTTGCACGGCATCTGGACGGCCGCGCCGAAACCCGGATGACCGTCGTCGTCGCGCCCGCGGGCTGGGGCAAGACCACGCTGCTGAGTGCCTGGGCGGCATGATCCGTCTCGGTCACATCGGGTGGCCTGGCTGTCGATCGACGAAGCCGACGACGAGCCCGTGCGCTTCTGGACCTACCTGCTCTCCGCGCTTGGACGTCGTCGCTCCAGACCTGACCACCGATGCGTTGAGTGCGCTGCGCGCTCCTGGCCTCAACCCGGTCAGCATCGCCGTCGAGGCTCTGCTGAACGCGGCGACCGACAAGTCCGGAGACCTACGTGCTGGTGCTCGACGACTACCACCTGCTCCGGGATCCGGCGATCCACGAGAGCGTGGAGTTCCTGCTGGCCTACCTTCCACCTGCTCTGCACCTGGTCATCGCTGGCCCGCGCCGACCCTCCCCTGCCGCTGGCTCGGATGCGAGCCCGCGGTGCGCTGGCTGAGATCCGGGTCGACGAGCTGCGGTGCACCGACCGAGGAGGGCGGTGGCGCTCATCGGCGGGGTGACCGAGGTCGCCGCTGACACCGCACGGGTCGGTCGCCGAGCGCACCGAGGGATGGCCCGCCGGGCTGCAGCTCGCCGCGCTGACGCTGCGGGGCGCCACCGACCCGGCGGCTGCCGCGGCGCGGATCAGCGGCGGGGAACGTCACCTGCTGGACTACTTCTCGACCGAGGTGCTTGCCGGGCTTGACGCGAACCAACGCGACCTGCTGGTCCGCGGCGTCGGTCCTCGAACGGCTCTCCGGTCCGCTCTGCGACGCCGTCCTGCAGCGGTCCGGGTCTGCCGCCCTGCTCGACCAGCTGGCCCGGGCCGACCTGTTCATCTCGCCGCTGAATGACGCAGTGGTACCGCTGCCACCGGCTGTTTCGCGACGTCCTGCGCCGCGAGCTGGCCGACTCGACGCCTCGACTCGGCACCGGCGTTGCTGGGTCGCGCAGCCGACTGGTTCCTGACCCAGGGTCAGGTCGAGCAGGCCGTCGAACACCGGGTCGCCGCCGGCGATCGTCGCCGGAGCGCCGGCCCTGCTGCGCAGCCACACCCGCTGGTTCCTGGACAGCGGCGCGATGGGCACGATGCTGCGGCTGGGTGCCGAGCTGCCCGGCGCCGAGTCCGATGCGCACCTCTGCCTCGACCTGGCCCTGGCCGCCGGGCTGTCCGGGCACGCCGGTCGGACCGTGGACTGGCTCGCGGCGGCCGAGCCGCACATCGAGGCCGATCCCGGCCGGTGCCCGGCTGGCGCACGCTGCGCGCCTACGCCGACTTCATCTGGGCGATCTACGGCACGCACAGGCGATGTCGAGGCCGCTCTGGTCCACGCCCGCCGCGCCGTCGCGCTGGAGACCGACCCGACGCTGTGGGGCCACGTCGTCGCCTTGACCTGCCTCGGCGGGGCGCTGCTCGGCGCCGGCCGGATCGCCGAGTCCGCCGAGGTCCTGCAGCGGGCGTGGGATGTCCCCGCCCGCCGCGATCTGCCGGCCTTCTTGGTGCTGCAGGCGGCCGGCCTGCTCGACGCTCGCCCTCGTCCAGCTGGGCGAGCCCGACCGGGCCCGCGCCGTGCTCGCCGACCGTGCAGGACTGGCGATCGAGGCCGAGCGGGCCTGGGGCGACGGGGCGGCGGCCGCCCTGGCGATGCTGCGGCTCGCCGAGGGCCGGCTGACCGCCGCGACGGATCCCGCCGCGGCCGTCGCCGTCCTCGACGCAGCGTCCAGCTGGCCCAGGACTGGGGGCAGAGGTCCCTGCTGGTGGCTGGCCTGACCAGCCTGACCGCGGCCCGCTGGGCGACCGGTGACCGTTCCGGTGCCCGCCGCCCCTCGACAGGCCCACGAGGCCAGCGCTGCCGAGCCGGCCCAGCCGGTGGTCGTCGAGCAGCTGGCCGCGCTCGACGCGCGGATCGGCCGCGAGGCCGCCGGCACGCCCGGAGCCGCCGGGACCTCGTGGAGAATCTCACCGACCGCGAGCTGGCCATCCTTCGGGCGTTGCGCGGGCCGTTGTCGACCCGCGAGATCGGCGACGAGCTGCACCTGTCGATCAACACGGTGAAGGGCTACACCAAGAGCCTGTACCGCAAGCTCGGCGTGGTCACCCGAGCCCAGGCCGTCCGCGCCGGCCACGACCTCGGCCTGATCTGACCCGTCGCCGCCAATCGTCCACACCGGGTGGTTTCCGACCGCGGGGTGGTGCGCAACCACCCACCTGACCCGGACAGTCCTCCCAGCAGCCCCCACGCGAGGGCGCAGGAGGTCGACGATGAGCGAGACAGCGCCCCGAGCTCCGACCGAGCCGGAAGCGGAGCAGACCGCGACGCCGTACTGCCGGGTCACCGTGGCCGGACCGCTGAGCGCAGCCGCCACCCGAGCCCTCCGAGCCCAGTACGGGCTGGCGCTGAGCTTCGACCACGCGCACCCGCCAGACCGTGCTCGACCTGGACGGACGTCGACCAGCCCGCGATCCGCGGGCTGCTGACCCTGCTCTGGGACTTCGGCCACGACGTCCTGCCCGTCACCACCCGATCGAGGAGCGTTCGCCATGACCACCGATCCCGCCGAGACCACGCGTCTGCATCGCCGGCTGCGGCCCGGCCGGCGCCATGCTCGGCCTGCTGCTGGCCCGCGCCGGCGTCGAGGTCGTCGTGCTCGAGAAGCACCCGGACTTCCACCGCGACTTCCGCGGCGACACCATCCACGCCTCGACGCTGCAGGTGCTCGACGAGCTCGGCCTGATGCCGGCTTCGACGAGCTGCCCCACCAGCCCACCCGCACGATCGCGATGATGACCGACGACGGCATGGTCACCCTCGGCGACTTCCGCCGGCTGCCGGGCGACTTCCAGTACCTGTCGATGGTGCCGCAGTGGGACTTCCTGTCCTTCGTCACCACCGAGGCCGCGAAGTACCCGTCCTTCACGCTGCACCGCCCGGCCGACGTCACCGATCTCGATCATCGAGACGGCACGGTCGCGCGGGGTGCGCTACACCGCGCCGGCGGCGGCACGGCGAGCTGCGCGCGACCCTGACCGTCGCCTGCGACGGGCGCCACTCCGTCGGTCCGGCGCCGCCGCCGGCCTGGCCGTCGGCGAGTTCGGCGCGCCGCTGGACGTGCTCTGGTTCCGGATCCCGAAGGGCCCCGGCGACCCGGAGGGCTCCTTCGCCCGGCTCGGCCCCGGGCGGCTGTTCCCGATCATCGACCGCGGGACGTACTGGCAGGGCGCCTCACCATGCCCAAGGGCAGCTACGCCGACGTGAAGGCCGCCGGCATCGCGGCGCTTGCGCGCCGACCTGGACCGCTGGCTGCCCTTTCCCGCCGACCGGATCGACGCCGCGCTGCGGAGTCCTGGGACGACACCGGCTTCCTCGAGGTCCGGGTGAACCGGCTGCGGCGGTGGCACCGGCCCGGCCTGCTGTGCATCGGCGACGCCGCGCACGCGATGTCGCCCGATCGCCGGGGTCGGGATCAACCTGGCCATCCAGGACGCCGTCGCCGCCGCGAACCTGCTCGCCGCGCCTGCTGCGCGCGGCACGGTCGACCGAGCACGACCTCGCAGCGGTGCAGCGCCGCCGGGCCCTGCCGCCGCGGCTCACCCAGCGGATCCAGCTGCTGGTGCAACAGCAGCTGATCTCGGGCGCCGGCGACCCGGACGCGCCGGTGCACCTGCCCCGGCCGCTGCGGGTGCTCAGTCGAGCTCGCCCCGCTGCGCCGGCTGTTCTCCCGGTTCCTGGCCATCGGCGTACGCAACGAGCACGTCGGGGCGCCGTTCCGACCCTGCAGTCGATCGGCTCGGCCCCGCGCCGTGACGGTGCCCGACAGCCGAGCTCCTGGACGGGGCCTTGCCTCGAGTCGACTGGTCTGACGCGTACGCGGTGGTACGTCCGACCGGCGCCCAGCTCGGATCCCCAGGTCTGGGCCGACGCGATCTTCTCCCAGCGCACCAGCCTGGGTACGCACCCTGCTCGCCCTCCGCCAGGCAACGGTCGGGCTCGTGGGGATCGACCGGGGTCGACCCGAACACCTTCGCCACCCGGACCCGCACTGACGACGAGTTCCTGCTCGGCACCGACGAGCGCCACCTGAGCTTCCGGGCCTCGGTCCTCAGCCGCACGCGACCGGGTCGTGCTCAGCACCGTCGTCCAGATCCACAACCGCCGCGGTGCCGCCTACTTCACGGCCGTCCGCCTTCTCCATCCCCTCCTCGTCCGCGCCGTCCTCGGCCGGGCGGCTCGACGCCTCTCGCCCACCACCCACCAAGGAGTGCTCAGATGAACCAGTCCGTCCCCAGCTCGACCCCCACCCCGACCCGTGGCCGCACGGTGCTGGTCGCCGGCGCCACCGGCATGCTCGGCAGCGCGGTCGCGGCCGCTCTGCACCGGACCGGGGCGCGGGTGACCAGCCTGTCCCGCAGCCCGGCCCGCGCCGCGGCGCTCAGCGGCTATCGCCGACACCATCGTGCTCGGCGACGCGACCCGGCCCGACACGCTGCGAGGCGCCTTCGACGGGGTCGACGCCGTCATCTCGTGTCTCGGCGCGCCGATGGCGTTCAGCCGCGGCGACCGCCGCAGCTTCCGCGATCTGGACACGGTGGCCAACCTCAACCTGATCCGGGCGGCCCGGGCGGCCGGCGTACGGCGGTTCGTCTACGTCTCGCTCCTGGTCCGGCCGGCGTGGTCCAACACCGCCTACGCCCGGGCCCACGAGGAGGTGGTCGAGCAGCTGGCCGCCTCCGGACTGTCCTACGGGGTCGTCCGGCCGACCGGCATGTTCCCGATCTTCGACCCGTTCCTCACCATGGCCCGGCGCGGCATCGCCTGGATCCCCGGCGACGGGCAGGCGCCGACCAACCCGGTCCACCCGTACGAGGTCGCCGAGGCCTGCCTGGAGGTCCTGAGCAGAGCGGGAGCCGACTCGATGCTGGTCGGCGGCCCCGAGATCCTGACCCGGCAGGAGATCGTCGAGACTGGCCTTCCGGGCGGTGGGCACCAAGCCCGCGGATCCTGCACCTCCCGCGCCGGGCCCTGCTCGCCGGGTCGGCGCTGCTGCGGCCAGTGCACCCCCGGCTGAGTGAGGTCACCGACTTCGCCTCGCGAGCGCTGACCAACGCCTTCCTGGCCCCGCTGGGCGGCCACCGCCGGCTGGCCGACCACTTCACCGACGTGGTCAGCTCGGGCCGGGTCAGCTGGGCCGGCGCCGGTCGTGACGGCAGTCCGATGAACCCCATCGGCTTCGTCCGCCACCATCCCATTTCGACCTTCGCCACCCTGGCCTGCCTGTTCGGCTGGTCCAACTACATCGCAGCTGCGTTCGGTCTCGGCTCGGATCCCGGCAACAACCCGGTGGGTCCGCTGCGTGGCCGCGCTCGTGGTCGCCGCCTGCCAGGGCCGGGCCGGCCTGGACAGCTGGTGGCGACGGCTCCGCTACGTGGCGGGCTCCCCCGTCTGGTACGCGCTGGCCGTGCTCGTTCCCCTCGCCGTGCACCTGGTCATCGTGCTGGTCAACCATGGCCTCGGGGCTCCGCTGCCCACGCCGGCTCAGCTCGGCCACTGGCCGGACCTCCCCGCCACCTTCGTGGTCAACCTCGATCGCGATCGGGATCGGCGAGGAGGCCGGCTGGATGGCCTTCGCCGCACCGCTGCTGCTGCACCGTCACGGTCTGCTGCAAGCCTGGGCGATCCTGTCTCGGCGCTGCGCATCCTGTGGCACCTGCCGCTGATGATCACCGGCGACAGCTCGGTGGTGATGGGCGTCGTCGGCAACGCCGCGTTCCAGCTGATCTTGCTCCAGCTGTTCAGCAGCAGCGGGGGACGGTGGTCCTTGGCCGCCGTCTGGCACGCGACGCTCAACACGTTCGGCGGGTCCTTCTTCACCGCCATGGTCACCGGCGCCGACCAGGAACGCTACGGACTGCTGCTCTCCGCCCTCTACGCGGTGCTGGCCATCATGGCGGTGCTGGTGGGCCGCCACCATGCGACGCGGCGCGACCAGTGGGTGAGCCAGCCGGCTGCTCCGACGCCGGTGCCGGCCGCCCCTCTCTGAGGCTGCCCACAAAGAAGGTCCTTGCGAAGTTTGTGAGTACGGATCACCCTGGACGCTGAGGTGATGCAGTGTGATGCTCGACGCCGGGCAGTGGCTGGTCGTCGTGCTGGTTTTCGTCGGCGTGCCCCTGCTCAGCCGGCCGGCCGTGCTGCGCGCCTGCGGTCGGCTGGTCGAACGCCTCGACCAGTGGACGAAGGCGCGTGCAGCCCGGAAGTTCCCCGTCGACCCGGAGCAGGAAGCACTGTGGCTGTGGTCCAAGCGCTGCCGGTTGTGTGCCGCACGCGACCGGATCGCTCGACTGCTGGTGTGGGACGAGGGGATGTCGGCGACGCGCCAGCTGGGGAACCGCATCGCGTACGACCAGGTCCTCGAGGAGCTGAGCCGCATCCCTGACGTGTTCCCCGGCGGTGCGCCGCGGCCCGTTCTCGAGTGGGGCACCGAGCCCGAACGCACTCCCCGACGGCGACGGCCCGACCGGAGCCGGGATGACGAGGAGTCGTCCTTCCCAGCCTGGACCGGCACCAGCCCCGTACGATCCCTGCCCGGGCAAGTCGAGGTGCTCGAAATCGGCCTGCGCCGCCGGCGCTGAGCTCCCCCAGCCGGATCTCGACAAGCTCGTGCCCGTCTCGACCTCCATCGGCTTCGCCGTCACCGGAGCCGTGCTGCTGGCTGCGGTGCTGCATGCGGTGTGGAACGCGGTGGCGCACGCCATCGACGACCAGCTGATCGGATTCGCGCTGATCGGTGTGTCCGTCACCGCCGGTGCAGCACTGATCGTGTGGGCCTCGGCGGCGCCCGCGCCGGGCGAGCTGGCCGTTCCTCCTGCTCTCCGCCGGCTTGCACGTGGCGTACAACCTGCTGCTGATGCGCTGTTACCGGCTGGGGGAGTTCGGCCAGGTCTATCCGCTGGCTCGGGGGACGTCGCCCTGGCTGGTCGCCATCGCCGCTGCGGTCTTCGTCGGCGAGCAGCTCTCCGTCATCCGGCTGGTGGGGGTGGTGGTCATCTCCATCGGCTTGGGCACCCTCGTCTTCGTGGGCGGCGTGCCGAGCAGAGCCGCTCGGCCGGCCATCGCCGCCGCCGTCCTGACTGGCGTGGCCATTGCCGCGTACACCACGGTCGACGGACTCGGTGTCCGCAGCGCAGGCACGGTCGCCGGCTACACGGGCTGGCTGTTCCTGCTGCAGGGACCGGTCCTACCGCTGGCGGCGGCGCTGACCCGACGTCGACTGCTGTGGCGTCAGGTTCGACCGCACCTCCTGGCCGGGTTGACGGGTGGGGCACTGTCGCTCGCCGCTTACGCCCTGGTGCTCTGGGCTCAGACCCGGGGCGCGTTGGCCCCGATCGCAGCACTGCGCGAGACCAGCGTGATCGTCGGCGCGGTGATCGGCGCGGTGCTGTTCGGAGAGCGGTTCGGCCGTTGGCGGATCGTCGCCACCGTCGTGGTCGCGGGCGGAGTCGTCCTCGTGACGCTGTGAGCACGCTGGATCTTGACGTAACACTTGCTTTTTGCAAGTGTTGTCGCTGTCCACCACACTTCCAAGGAGATCACTCATGACAATGATGTTCGTCAACCTGCCCGTCACTGACCTGGAGCGGGCGAAGGCGTTCTACACGGCGATCGGATTCACCATCAATCCGCTCTTCACCGATCACAACTCGGCCTGCGTCGTGGTCGAGGAGGACCACAGCTACTTCATGATCTCGGTGCGCGAGTTCTTCCAGACCATGACCGAGCTACCGATCGGCGATCCGGCGGTGAGCCCCTCGGCCGCGACCGCGATCTTCCTCAGCAGCCGGGAGGCGGTCGATGTCGCGGTGGCCGCCGGCGTCGGGGCCGGCGGATCCGAGCCGGGTTCGCCCACGGACTACGGCTTCATGTACCAGCGCGGGCTCCTCGATCCCGACGGCAACGTCATCGACTTCGGCTGGATGGACCCGGCGGCCGCCGAGCAGGGGCCCGAGGCTTTTGCCAGTCAGCAGGCCTGAGGTCGGTGGCCGCACGCGACTACGGGCAGTACGACGGCATCACGCGGGCTCTGGAGCTGGTCGGCGAGCGGTGGGCCCTGCTCATCGTTCGTGACCTGCTCGTCGGGCCGCGCCGCTACGGCGAGCTCGCTGCGGGGCTGCCCCGCATCCCGAGCAACATCCTGGCGGCGCGGCTCAAGGAGCTGCAGGCCGCCGGGGTGCTGCGCCGGGTGCCGCACCTACGGGTGATCGTCTACGAGCTGACGCCGTTCGGTCGCGATCTTGAGCCCGTCGTGCTCGGGCTCGGCGCGTGGGGTTTCAAGGCGATGGACGACCCGCGGGAGGAGCAGATCATCACGCCAGACTCGATGACCATCACCCTTCGCACCGCGTTCCGACCGCAGGTCGCGGAGCATCTCCCGGCGACCACGTACGCGGCGTCCTTCGGTCTGGCCGAGCTGCTCATCCGGGTCGACGGGTCCGCCCTCGACGTGGCGCGCGGGGATGGACCCGTCGACCTCGCCTTCGCCACGGGCCCGGGCATCCGCCGGATCATCTCCGGCGAACTGGCCGCGGACCGTGCCATCGCGACTGGGGTGGTCCAGGTGCTGCGCGGGCGTGGCGACCTCCTCGACCGCTTCGCGAGCACGTTCCACCTGGCTGCCTGAGCTGCCCATCGAACACTCGCGCACGCCGCCACTCGGCGAGGTGATCCGTCGTACGCTGTGCCCGTGAGCCGACGATGAGCAAGGTCGATGCCCAGAGGGCGATGCGGGAAGCCAAGTACGCCCGCAACCGTCTCAATGCCCCCAGCCGTCGTGAGGCAGCCCCGGTCGCCGTCACACCCACGGCCCCAGCCACGCCTGCGCCGGCCAGCAAGCCGGCTCGGGTGGCCGAACCCCGCAGCGACGGCTGCCGCGCAAACCGGTGAGCGCTGCGGGCACAAGTCGATGAACGGTCGGGCCTGCACCCGCGCGGCCGCCCACTCCGAGAAGAGCCACCGCTACAGCTGATTCCGGGATGCCGCTGTGCCTGGTGCCCCCAGGCAGGCTCACCAACTCATCGTTGCGCAGGAGCCGACATCGCCCGGCATCAGCTACCCGAGTAGCCGGGACGACTCTGAGCCCGGGTCAGAAGCGGTCGAGGCGGCAGCCCGCCAGCACCGGCTCGACGGTCGCCGTCGACCAGCTCCCGCGCGACCAGGCGGCCCACGGCCGCGGCGAGCGTGACCGCGGAGTGCAGCACCGCCACGTAGAGGCCGGGCACCTCGGCGACCGGGCCGACGATCGGCTCGCCGTCGGCCGGCATGGGGCGTACGCCGACCCGGGTGCTGAGCAGCTCGACGTCCGCGGCGCCGCGGAAGGTGGACCGGACGGCGGCGAGAGTCCGTTCGGGCGAGTCGGCGGCGGCGATCAGCCGGTCCGCGGCGACCTGCCGGAGATCGAAGTCCTGGTTGTTGACCACGGTGCGGACCAGACCGGCCGGAGCGCGGAACCGGAAGAGCGTCGCCGGCGACGGGTCGACCGGGACGCGTACGCCGAGCGGCGCGCCCAGCGCGGCCGTGGCCACCCCGGCCGCGAGCACCACCGTCGCACCGGACGAGGGGTCCTGCGGCCGTCTCGACCCCGACGACCCGACCCGCGGCGTCCCGGCGGACCGCGGTGACCGGGGTGTCCGGACGGACCCGGGCGCCGTGGGCGCGGGCGCCCGCGACCAGCCGCTCGGTCACGCCCACCGGGTCGACGGCGCCGTCACCGGGTGCCCAGACGGCCCACTCCGGGGGCTGCCGCAGGGTGGGTTCGAGCGTCGCCACGGTGGCCGCGTCCACGATCTCCTGCCCGGGCCCGGCCTCCGGCGCGCCGTCCGTCCGCGCCCCAGGACAGCGAGCCGGACCAGGTCACCGGGAGTCCCGGCAGCTCGGCCTCGAGCCGGCGGTACTCCTCCGTCGCGGTCGCCCGCAGCGCGGCGGCCGGACCGGTGCGTACGCCGGACGCTCCGATCCAGGCGAACGAGTCCGCCGTCACGCCGGCGCCCGGCCGCCCGGCGTCGACCAGGGTCACGGCGGCGCCGGCCCGGGCGGCGTGATAGGCCACCGAGGCGCCGACGATGCCGGCGCCGACGACCACCAGGTCGCTGCTCACCGACGGCTCACCACGTTGACGACCCTCCCTCGATCCGAACCCCCCTTGAGGCCCCGACGCTCATTCAGCTCACGTCCCACCCGTCCCACAAACCACAAGGTATACCTGCCAATTGCACGCTCCACCCAGGAAATATCGCCCCGGATCTGCCAGTTTCCGAGGTATACCTTGTGGTTTGCCCACGGGCCCGCGCGAAGGAGGAGGAGGAGGAGGAGGAGGAAAATAGGTCATCAACCGGCGGCCACCGACGCCAGCGGCACCCGGACACGGACCTGCGTGCCGTGCGGCTGCACCGGGCGGAAGTCGATGGTTCCACCCGCGGCTTCGACGCGGATGCGGCGCGACGCCAGGCCGAGGTGGCCTGCGCGCAGACGGGTGTCGACGTCGACCCCGCTCATCCCCACGCCGTCGTCGGCGATGACGAGATCGGCCAGCCCGTCGACCTGGCGCAGCTCGACCCGAACCTGCCGAGCCCGCGCGTGCTTGGCGACGTTGGTGAGCAGCTCACGGGCCGTGCTGAGCACCAGCTCATCGGCCGCCGTACGCGCCTGGTCACCCCACCCTTCGATGTCGAGGTCGACCGCGAACCGGCCGCGCGCCCGGACGGTCTCAACCAGGTCGGCGAGGGCGGCGCGGAGCCCGGCGGCGTCGAGGACGGCGGGGTGCAGCTGGCTCATGGTCGACCGCAGCAGTCGGCTGGCTTCCCCGAGCGCCTGGTCGATCCGGTTCGCCGCCTGCTGGTCACCCTCGATCGCATCGTCGAGCTCCTGGCGCGCGGCCAGCACGTACTGCAGCGCCCCGTCGTGCAGCGTCTCCGCCAGCTCGCGCTGCTCTCGTTGCTGCAACGAGACCAGCTCGCCGAGCAGGATGGTGCGTTCGGCCAGCAGGGCAGCAATCCGTGTCCACCCGCGAGCGCTGCAGGCGGGTCAGCAGCACGGCGCCGAAGCAGACGGCTCCGAGCAACAGGGTGCGGAGCAGCACGTACGAGATCGGCTCGTCATCCAGACGGCGGATCGCCAGTCCGGCCGCGAGGTAGACGCCCACGGCGGGCGCGGTGACGATCGTGCAGACGACGGGGTTCAGCTGCGCGGCGGCCATCACCGGAACCACGAAGAATCCGGTGAGCAGCACGTACGGCGTCCAGGACACATCGGCGGTGGTGGCGGTCAGCAACGTCAATGCGGCCAGGACCGCCATGTCGACGAACAGGCCCACCCAGACCAGACGTTCCGCCCGCTCTCCGACGCGTCGGCGCAGGACGTCGACGCTCAAGGTCCAGAGCAGGTAGCCCGCCGACCACAACCCAGCACCACAAGGCGATTCCGGGCCGGCGGCTCGGTGATCATCACGGCGACGAAGAAGAGGACCAAGATCAACCGCAGCCGCCGACGGATGAGGGCGCCATGCCGGACCTGATCAGCCAGCAGCTCGGCCGGGACGCCGGCGGCGCCCTGGGTCAGCAGTGTCGTTGGACAGCCGCCACCTCATGGCCGCCGGCTCCCCCTCATTCGATCAGACCCTCGGCGCATCGCCTCCGCGACCGCGGCAGCGCGGTCCGACACCCCGAGCTTCTCGTACAGCCGCTGGGTGTGGGTCTTCACCGTGCTCGCACCCAGGAACAGCTCTGCGGCCAGGTCGGGGATCGACTTCCCCTCGGCGAAGCCGCGCAGCACCTGCTGTTCTCGTTCGCTGAGCACCGGACCCGTACGCTGCGCCCGCAGCCTGATCTGCTCGGCCAGACCACTGGTCAGCTCCGGAGGCACGACCGTCCGGCCACGGGCGACCTGCTGAACCGCATCGACGATCTCCGACCGCCGCGACTCCTTCGACAGATAGCCGTTCGCTCCGCTCTGGATCGCCTCGAACACCACCGCACTGTCGGTGATGGCGGACAGGATCAGCGTCCGGGTCGGCAGTCCATCCCGGACCATGGCGCGGACCACCTCGAGCCCGTCGAGCTCGGGCATCTGATAGTCCAGCACCGCGACATCGGGAGCAGCGTCGCGGATCAGCTGCAGACCTTCGCGACCATCCCCGGCCTCGCCGACCACCTCGAAATAGCCGCTGTTGCGCAGACCGCGGATCAATCCGTCGCGGAAGAAGTCATGATCATCGACCACCACCACCCGCGTCGATGCCCGGGTCGAGGTCTGACGTCCCGTGTCGCTCATGCCGCCTCCGTCTCACGGTCTGGTGTCCACAGGGTGCCACTCCGACCCGTCGGCTGTCAGCAGTCCCGCCGGGGGTCGGTGGAGGCCGGTGCCCGGCGACTGATCGGGGCCCGCGGTCGAGGTCGCAAACGCCGAAGCCCTCGACCGCCCGGGTCGGGCGGTCGAGGGCCTGGTCGTCGCTGCTAGGCGGCGGGCGAGCACTTCGGCAGATCCGGTACGCCGCCCATCACCCCGCGCGGCACCCAGCCACCGCCCGGCTGATCGGTGGCGATCCGGAACCAGGTCATGTTTCCGCCCTCCTCGCTGCCGTCGGGCACCATGCACAGCGCAGCGACCGGGGTGCCGGCGGCCAGCACCTTCGTCACCGGCGCCAGACTGTTCGGCGCGTTGTGCACGCCGGTGGGATAGCTGATGTAGGAGTTGGCGGGTGGGTTGGCCGTGCTGGTGGCGGCCGTGGCCGGGGTGGTGCCGGCGACACCGGTCCCGATGAGGGCCGCCGCGGCGAACGCGGTGGCAGCACTGGCGGCGCGGATCTGGGGCTTCATGTTGCATTGCTCCTGGTGTGGATGTTTGACCGGATCTCTTCCGGCTGACTAAATCGTCGCGTCGCAGACCGTTCCGCACCGTCCGCCAGCTGGCTGACCACGCGGATGAACGCCGGGTCCCCCGATCGGCGAACACGGGGTGGTCCTGCGTTCACCGCAAGCACCACGGCGCGACCCTAGGGATCAAGAACTAGGGACTTTCATCGGGGCGGTGAGGGCGCACCAACCACCACATTGACCTTGGCGTGCCACCGCAGGTGGTCGACGCCATTCCAGCTCCCCCGCGTTATGAGGTTGGTAGTCGTGCCGTCCAGTCGATCGCTTCGCCCGCGCCGGACGGTGGCCGTGTTCGCCGCCATCCTGCTTCCCTTCGCTCTCCTCGGACCCCTGGCTCCGACGGCCACGGCCAAGCCGGAGCCGCCGACGGCACCGACGGCTGGTCCTTCCGTGCCTCCGGTCGGTCAGGGTCGTACGGCGGTGAAGGCCCGGGCCAAGGCCGCGGCCACAGCAGCTGAAGGCTGATCGGTTGGTGGTGGCCAAGGCGCCCAGCGGCGTCACCAGCTTCGTGCTGTGGTTGGAGTCGATCGGCGCCCGGAAGACCGCTGGTCCGATCAGCACCGTCGCGAGTCAAGGCTGACGTGCGACAGCTCGACAAGCTCACGCCGGTGGCGGTGAAGGAGCTGTCGAAGATGAGTGACGCCAAGGCGCAGAAGTTGCTGCAGGCAGTGGTTCGCTCGGAGATGGCGCCGGCCTTCAACGCGACCCATCGCGCATCTGAGTGGCGACAACGGCTTCTACTTCTTCGTGAACCTGCAGCGACAGGTCGAGCGGATGGGCCGAGCGGCGGGCAGCACCGGGACGATGAGCTTCCTGCCGTCACTGCCGGCGGCGAAGAAAGTCCTGACGCCGGCCCAGCACGCCAGGGAGTTCCCGATCGACCAGGACCGCGACGGGGTGTCGGACGCGTTCGACGACGACATCGACGGGACGGGCGGCAAGAACGAGGCTGATCCGGCCGACAACGTCTGGGGGATCCCGGATGAGTTCCTCGTCCGGACGCCGTTTGTCGCCGGTCCGGTGACGACGGACAAACCGGCACCGGCGTGGTCGTCGTGCTTCAAGGCACGCGAGAGCATTCCCCGGTTCATGACCATCACCGCGGCGGCCAAGTTCCGGTTGGCCCGACGCTGTATCCGGTTCGGGGGCTCCGGCCGGGGTGGCCCCGGGCAACACGGTGCCTCCGACCACGACCGGCAGCGCCACGGTCGGCTCGACCTTGACGGCGGAGCCCGGCACCTGGTCAGGTACGCCGGCTCCGACCTTCAGCTATCCGCTGGCAGTACCAGGACGCCACCGGAGGCTGGCCCAACCTTCCGGGTGCCGCATCGTCGACGTACGTGATCCAGCCCAGTGACTCGGGGCGGCTCGTTGCGGGTCAACGTGACGGCGACCAACACCGCCGGCGCCGCCGAGCAGATCTCCGACGACGTCGGCCCGATCGACGGCGCCGCATCGGGACCGGTGAACATCAGCGTCCCCGACATCAGTGGTGACGGCCACCGTGGGTGGCCAGCTCGTAGCCGACCCGGGCAGCTGGTCCGGCTCTCCGACCAGCTACGCCTACCAGTGGCAACGCCTGGACAGCGGCGACTGGGATCCGATCGGCGGGGCGACGGCCAGCGCCTACACCCCCACCTCGAGCGACAGCGGCGATCAGCTGCGCGTGGTGGTCACCGCGAGCAACGCCAGTGGCCAGGCCGCGGCGACCTCGTCGGCCACCGCGGCGGTGACCAATCCGGCGCAACCGCCGGTCAACACCACCCTGCCGGTGATCTCCGGCAAGACGGTGATCGGATCGACCCTGACGACTACGAACGGGACCTGGGCCGGCAGCCCGGACGACTACGACTACCAGTGGCAACGCTCGACCGCCTCGGGAGGCTGGTCCGACATCGCGGGGCGACCAGGGCCAGCTACACCGTCACCACCGCCGACAACGGCCTGTTGCTGCGGGTGAGCGGTGACGGCGGACAACGACGCCGGCTCGGCCGCGACGACGTGCACTCGAAGTCGGCCCGGTGACCAATCCCGGCCGGCGCCTGCCCGGTGCCGACCACGACCGACACCGACAACGACGGAGTGAAGGACTGCGCGGAGCTCGCCGGCTTCACCTTGAACGTGGCCACCACCGGCACTGGATCGGTGGCGCAGCGGAAGGTGACCAGCGACCCGAACAACCCCGACACCGACGGCGACAAGATCGGCGACGCGCTGGAGTACCAGGGCTTCGCCTCCGACCCGTCCAGCAGCCGACACCGACGGCGACGGGCTGTCGGACTACCAGGAGTTCATCATCTACAAGAGCCTGCCGGCCAACGTGGACTCCGATGGCGATGCCGTGGTACCCGAACTCCAACCCGCGCAGCGCCGATCCTCGGCTGCTGGACGGCAGCGAGGTCAACGGCTACGCCTTCGCCGGCAAGACCATCTCGACCTCGCCGACTCTGGCCGACACCGACGGGGACTCGATCAGCGACTACACCGAGATCAACAGCGGCGGCTTCAACCCGCTGATCGCCGACATGCCCAAGCTCGAAGTCGGGGTTCCCGACAGCGCCGAGACCGACATCCAGATCTTCACCGAGAAGACCGACGGCACGTCGAGCGAGACCTACGAGGGCAAGACGACGACCAGCACCGACACCACCAAGACGCACGACGTCGACCTGACCAACGTGAAGACCATGCACACCAACAGCACCACGCTGGACGTCGGTGCGAAGGGCGGGGAGAAGGAAGGCAAGCCGTTCGGCGTCGCCCACGTCAATGTGGCGTCGACCTGGGAGACCGGCACGGTCGACTGATCACCAGACTGGCTCGACCAAGGACACGGTGAAGAGTACCCAGCAGCAAGTACCAGCAGTACCGCAAGGACACCACGACGTCCAACGTGGTCACCCAACCAACCGGTCAGCTGTCCACCGCTGATCAACCTGACCAACCCGGGCAAGATCACCTACACGGTCAAGAACCTCACCGTCACGGCGCTCCGCAGTGACTCGGACAATCCCGGCAGCGTCCAGCCCATCGCCACGTTGACGCTGGATTCGTCGGTGGGCGACATCACCATCGCGCCGGGCCAGACCAAGGGTCCGTACCAGGTGGCGTCGAAGACGGTCTCCTCCGACCTGTTGATCAAGCTGCTGGCCAACCCGGACGGGATCATCTACTCGATCCCGTCGCCCCAGCTGGTCAACGCGACGACCGGTCAGGACTACTCGGTCGTCGGTCAGACCGTGGAGTCGCAGACCGCCGGGATCACCGTCGACGACGGCAGCGGCAGCCCGAAGACCTACCTCGTCGCCACCAATGTGGCCCGCAACGCCGACGGGTCGTCGGCCGGCATCAACATCAAGACAGCCCTCGACTCGATCATTCGGATCGGCTACGCGACCTGTCCGTTGACGAGTGGGCGCCAGGTCTTGTGCCGGGTCGGAAACGTGGCAACCGTCGATCCCCCTGCGGGTGCGGATCCGACGAAGTTCTGGAGCCTGTTCACCTCGGAGGATCTGCCGATCGACAGCGGTAACTTCGACGACCTGACCCTGAACTCCGGCTCGGTGCTGCGGATGGTCTACACCGTCGACACGGACGGGGACAAGCTCTTCGACGTGGAGGAGAACCTGTACGGCACCGACATCACCACCGCCGACACCGACGGTGACGGCATCACCGACTTCGACGAGACCCAGACCGGTTGGACCGTGCCGGCCATCGGTCCGGCGAAGGCCTACCAGGTCTACCCCAGCCCACTGTCCGCCGACCTCGACGGCGACTTCTCCGCTGACGCACAGGAGAGCGCGCGCAAGACCGACCCCAACCTGCCCGACACCAACGACGACGGCCTGCTCGATGGCCAGCAGGGTCTGCCCGCCGCTCTGGCGTTCTGCCCCGGCTGCTACCGCGCACCGGACTTCGCCGTGGAGATCGGCACCGGATCGGGCAGCGGGACCGGTCAGTTCGGCGACGAAGGCCCCGGTCCCCTCGGGGTGAACCGGGTCACGGGGGACGTCTACGTGGCTGATCGGAGTAACCACCGCGTGCTCAAGTTCGACACCGACGGCAAGTTCCAGCTCGCGTTCGGCTCGGAAGGCAACCTCCCCGGGCAGTTCGGTGAGATCACCGGAGTGGCCGCAGATGGGCAGGGCAACGTCTACGTCGGCAGCCTGTACGCGAGCACGCCGGGAGTGCCTGACCCGGCGGGCGCCGAGGGCCAGCTGCAGAAGTTCACCGCCAACGGCACCCACGTCGCTTCCGTCTCCGTGATTCCGTGGGCGGTCACGGTGGACCGGACCGGCATGGTCTATGCCGATCTGCAGACCGATCCGAACCCTGACGAGACGCTCGTCGTTCAATACACCCCGACGCTCAGCGAGGGGGCCGAGTACATCCGCGGCCTGTGGGTGCCCAACACCTTCGGGGACCGACACCCGGTGGGTCGGCCTGTGGAACGCGCTGGCCGTCTCGCCGGATGCCGGCCGGCTCTACCTGGCCGTCGGCGATGTAACGGCGAACGTGGGCACCAGTCGGGTCCAGCTGTTCGAGAGAGGCGCGAGCCGTCCGATCGGCGTCGCCCCGATCTTCAACAACACGTTCGTACGCCGGCGCCGCCAGCGACCGCGACGGTCTGCTCTACCTGGCCGACGCCCAGAACGACACGGTGGCGAAGGTCAATCCGAGCACGTACGCCCCCTACGTGCAGATCGGCTCGCACGGCACCGATGACGGTGACTTCAACCGCGTCACCGGGGTCGCCCTGGACGACGACTGCAACGTCTACGTCTCCGACAAGGAGGGCGGCCGGGTGCAGAAGTTCAGCTACGAGACCGGTTGCAGCTGAGGTGAGAGGCCGGCTGATCGCCTTCGTCGCGGGGACCATCTCCTTGACGCTGCTCACTGAAGTTCCGGCGTACGCGGATCCGGTGAGCCCGTCGTTCGGGACTTCGGTCACCTCGCCGGCCGGCGATCGGCCGACCTCGCTGATCGCTGCTGACCTGAACGCCGACGGCCAGGTCGACCTGGCGGTGACCGACTCGGCCGGGAAGGTCAACGTGCTGCCCGGCGGCGGCGGCGGCTTCTTCCCGTCCCGGTTCGAGTTCGCCGCCGGCGGAGCACCGACGGCGTTGCTGGCCGCCCCGTTGCGGACCGGCGGCCCGCTTGATCTGGCCATCAGCACCGGCGACACCGTGGTCGTGCTGACCAACGACGGGGTGGGCGACTTCCTGCCCGGGCCGGTGCTGCCGGTCGGCCGCGCGCCGAGCTCGGTGGCCAGTGCCGACGTCGACGGCGACGGCGACCTCGACCTGATCACCAGCAACTCCGGGTCGGACAACATCAGCGTGCTGCTCGGCGACGGATTCGGCAACTTCTCCGGCGACCAGACCTTTCCGGCCGGCGCTGCGCCCAGCGGTCTCGATGTCAACGACCTCGACGGCGACGGCGACATCGACGTGGTGGTCAGCAACGCCGGCTCCGACAACGTCAGCGTGCTGCTGGGGAACGGCGATGGTGGCTTCGTCTCGTCGGGATCGACTCCGACCGGCGGCAGCGGACCGTCGTCGATCCTGCTCACCGATGTCAACGACGACGCCAGGGCCGATGCCATCGTCACCGACGGCACGTCCGACGACCTCGCCGTGCTGCTCGGCGTCGGGGACGGCACCTTCCCCCCGGCGATCAACACGCCGGTGGCCACCCCGGTCGGACCGGGCCAGCAGCCGGTCGCGGCGGCCGCCGCCGATCTGAACGGCGACGGCAATCCCGACGTCGCCGTGCTCAACGCCTCCTCGACCACGATCGGGATCCTGCTGGGCGACGGCACGGGTGGCCTGGTGCCGACCACCACCCTGGGCTCAGGCCCAACGCCGACCTGGCTGGTCAGCAGCCGACCTCGATGACGACGAACGACCCGGACCTGGCCGTGAGCTCGACCACGGCCGGCGCCGTCACCCGGCTGAACACCACCACCGTTCCCGCTGTCTCAGCCGCTCCCGCAGGTCCCGGTGCCGCCGGGGCGACCAACCGCGCTGTGCGGATCGGCGCTGCTGACCGGCCGACTCGCGGCGACGGCGTACCGCACCCAGTGGTACTTCGAGTACCGAACCCGCCACGGCCGATGGCGACGCACGCGACCGCAGACCATCGGTCCCGATGATGACCCGATCCGGGTGGCGGCCCGGATCACGGTGCGTCGTTCGGACTGGCCGCTGCGCTACCGGCTCGTCGCGCACAGTGCTGCGCACCGCGTGAGTGGCGAGCTGAGCGTGGTCAAAAAGCCGCGGTTCTGTCGAGAGCCACGCCGTCCGATCCAACCGCCGCGGTAGCTCGACCACGCCCGTGCCGACCGCCGGCCGTTCGCCGGCGAGTCCCGTCGCTGCTCAACGGTGGGACTTCGACCCCAAAGGGTGCTGCCGGGGTCGGGTGGGGGTGTTCTACCGTGTAGTCGAGATGCGTGGATCGACATCTGGCCCGTCAGTGTTGGTGGGCCGTGACGGGGAGCTTGCCGTTCTTCGTGGCGGGTTGCTGGCGGCAGGTCTCGCAGCACGCTCAGGTCGTGGTCGTCGACGGCCCGGCCGGGATCGGCAAGACGGCGTTGTTGACGTGTGTTCGTCGCCTCGCTGAGCCGAGGCCGCGGAGGTCATCTGGTTGCGGTGCGACCGGCTCGAGCAGGACTTCCCGTTCGCGGCTGCCGAGTTGTTGCTGGGTAGGCGGGTCGACGCGGCGTCCTCGGAGCTGGAGGTCGGGCGGGCATCTGCTGGTCCGGCTCGGCGACAGCCACCCGGCGGCGGGGTGTGACGGTTCTGGTCGTGGACGACGCGCACTGGATGGACGGCCCTTCGACTCGGGCTCTCCGGTTCGCGGTGCGGCGGCTCCAGGTCGAGCCCGTCCTGGCCATCGTGGCCAGGCGTCCGAGCGAGCTGGCCGCTGACCTGTTCGCCACCGACGACGAGCGGGCCACCACCATGCGTCACACTGGAGCCGTTGGATGCTGCGGCGGTGCGCGACCTGGCCCGGGGTGCCCGCGGCTGGACCCTGGACCCTTCACAGGCCGAGCGGGTCGTCGACCAGACCGGCGGCAACCCCCTGTTGATCTCCAGCGTGCTGCACAACGCGGTCGACCAACGACCAGCTCACGACCTGGACCGATGTGCCGGCCACCGCGGCGGTGCGGCGCTGCGGATGCTCGGGTTCGTTGGATGCGGAGAGCCGGCGACTGGTCGAGGCGGCGGCGGTGCTGGCTGAACCGGCCGACCTGGTCACCCTCGGCGGCATCGCCGAGCTGACCGCGGCGGCGCCTCGTGCCCATGCTGCGGCTGCGGCCGGGCTGTTGGCCGTTGACAGCAACGGCGCGGTGTCGGCCACCCACGCCCTGCTGGGGGAAGCGGTCTATGACTTGCTGCCGCTCGGTCGGCGGCAGGATCTGCACGCCCGGGCGGCGCAATGGACCACCGGGGACCGTCGTCTGGGCCACCGGGCGGCAGCGGTCACCCGCCCGGACCCGAGGCTGGTCGCCGACCTGGTCACCGCCGCCGATCAGGCCCGCTCATCACGCCGCTACGACCTGGCCGCGGCGCACCGGCTCCGGGCCCGCTCCGTGTCAGCCGATCCGACCCAACGCGACACCCTGCTCTGCGAAGCTCTGATCGACCGGGTATCAGCCCAAGACCTCGACCACGCCGACACCCTCGCCGAGCAGGCCGCCTCACAGAGCCCGGCGCCGCTGCGCAGCCTCGCCCTGGGCCTGCTCGCTCGCGAACGCGGCCGGATCGGAGAAGCCCGGACCTACCTCCAAGAAGCACTCAGCTGGCCGACGGCTCCGCCCGACCCCGATGTCCGTCAGCGTGCCGCCGTGGCCATCGCGTCCCTGCTCACGCGGCTGGGCGAGGGAGCACTTGGCCATTGCCGCGCTCGACACCGTCGACCAGATCGACGATCCCGAGCTGGCCGGCGACGCACTGACTCTGCGGGCCATGGGACTGTGGCAGAGCGGCGAGGCTGACCGGGCGGCGGCCGAGCTCGGAGCCGCGTCGCATCAGCCCCGAGGGCAGTCCCTGGGAAGCCGACCTGCTCGTCGTTGCGCGGCATGATCCACCTGTACGCGCGTGAGCCCGCCGAGGCTACGAGTGACTTCGACCGGTCGATCGGCATGTCGCACCTCTGGCGACCGTCGACCAACCAGCCCCGGGTCTACGTGATGCGCTGCCTGGCCCGCTACTCCCGAGGCGATTGGGACGGTGCCGTCGGCGACGCGGCGGCGGCGCGGGCGCTGGCCGGCCAGGCGGAGGTGTGGAGCGTGGTCTGGGCCCGAGCGGCGTCGATCGACGTGCCGGCCAGCCGCGGCCAGTGGGACATCGCGGCTGATCACCTGAGCGAAGCCCGCGCCGCGCTCGCCCAGCTCCCCTATATCCGGGTGGTCGACTTCGTCGCTCGGCACGAGAGCGCGATCCACATCGCCCGCGACGACCATGGTGCCCTGCTGAGACTGCTCGAGCCGCTTCGGACCGGCGGTCACATGGAACATCTGGCTGCGTTTCGCTCGCATCGCTGGATCCTTCCTGCGTGGATCAGCGCCGCCATCCACGCCGGACGCCTCGCCGACGCCGAGCGACGAGCTCGACCGCTACGCCACCATGCTGCAGCGCTGGCCCGGCGGCATCGAGCCCGCGCGGCTCGGCTGGCTCCGCGGCCTGCTGGCCCATGCCCGGGGCGAGCCCGAAGTGGCTCGTCACCACTTCCAGGCCGACCTCGCCGATCCGCACACCACGACAGATCCGTTCGTGCACGGCCAGCTCCGCCACACCATGGGCCGGCTCGAACAAGCCGCCGGACGACGACGCGAAGCGGTCTTGCACCTCACCGTCGCCCACGACCTGTTCGCGCGGCTTCGCGCAGCCCCGTTCGTCGAACGCTGCCGAGTCGACCTGACCGCCGCCGGCCTGCGATCCGTCGGAGCCGACCCCCGAGCTCTCACCGCGCGGGAAGAGGATGTCGTCGCCCTCGTCAGCCGCGGACTCACCAACAAGGAGGTCGCCCGTGACCTTTTCTTGAGTGCCAAAACCGTCGAGTACTACCTCCGCGGCATCTACTCCAAGCTGGGCATCGCCAGCCGGATGGAGCTTCGGCGCCTGCGCGCGCCCGGCGGACTCCCCCACGTCTAGCGGCGCACCCTCCCGCCCCAAGAGCGTTCGCACCCCGGCCCCTGAGCCTGTCGAAGGGCCTCGCCAGTCGGCACCTCGCCGCGGACCCCAGCCCCAGCTCGGCAGACAAGCGGCCCGACTGCTGCGCCGCTGGTACGCCAAAGCGCCCTCGCCCGACCATCGCGCAGGATGATGACGTGCAGCAAGGAGCAGTGGGGCAGGTCCATCTGACCGAGTGCCGCGGTCTGCCGGTCGTACAGAAACGCTTCGGCGATCGCTCCCGGCTGGAAGTGGAGGCCTTGGCTCTTCGCGTCCTGGCTCATTCAGACCTTCCGGTCCCAGGACTCGTCGAGGTGGGACCCGAGTCGATCTTGATGACCCTGATGCCGGGCGAACGCCTCGACAGCGGCAGCGCCGACCTCCGACTCGCGCGGCTTCAAAGCCTCGGCGACCTGGCTGCGACGGCTGCACGAACGACGACCCCCGGCCGGACTGCCGCCGTCCCCGGACGACGCCGCGATCATCCGTCGCTATCGAGCTGCCGGCGGGCCCCCGCTTCCCCTGGTCATCCCGCCAGCTAGTCCACGGGTGTTCTGCCACGGAGACTGGACCGACGGCAACCTTCTCGCCGTGGGCACCGACATCACGGCGATCGTCGACTGGGAGGCGGCGCACCTGGGCGATCCTCTTCGGGAGCTGGCCCGTGCCGCTTGGGGAGCGTCCCTCAAAGACGTGAGGTCGATCGACGCTCTCGTCCTCGGCTACGGAGCCGATCCCGCACGCGTACGAGCCTGGTTTCCGATCCACGCCGCCGAACTCTGGTTGTGGTTCGCCGAGGCGGGACCGCCCGAGTACCTCGAGCAACTCACCCAGAAGCTGACGCGCTGGTCAGAGGATTGACTGCCCCACCCTGAATTCTTCTGGTCGTCAGCGTCACCTGTAATCCTGGCCCGATGAGCTCAGCAGATCTGTCCGGGTTGTCCGCCACCGCCTTGCGATGGGCGACGTCGGCGGCACCGTACGACGTTGCCCATGTCACTCCAGTGGGCGGCGGCATCACCAACACCAAATGGATTCTGGTCCTGGCCACGGGTGAGCGGCTGGTGATGCGGTGGGCTGATCCCGCTCGATGGGGGTCGACTGGTCGCGAGCATGTCCGCCGAGAGATTCTCGCCTGCCGGTTGCTCGCCGACTCCGGACTGCCGACCCCGGTCCTTATCGCCAGCGATCCAGACGGGACCTCCGCTGCCGGTCCAGCGAACCTGCTGACCTGGCTCCCCGGTGCCTCACGGCTAGATCCATTGAGCGGGTCGGCGATCGACGCTCTCGCGCACGCAGCAGTCGCCATTCACCAGCAGCCGGTACTGCGACGTGATCAACCTCCGACCTTCGCGTTCCGCGGAGTCGACGATCCGCAGGTGCCCGGGTGGACCAACCGGCCGAAGCTATGGCGGCGGGCCATCGAGGTGTTTCACGCCGGCGTCCCCGCCACCGCACACGGCCTCCTGCATCGAGACTTTCACCTCGGCAACACCCTCTGGCAAGACGACGAGGTCAGTGGACTCATCGACTGGGCCGAGACCTCCTGGGGCCCGCCAGACCTCGATGTGGCGCACATGTGCGCAGACTTCGCCATGATGCACGCCCCGGCGGACGCCGCTTTGTTCCGCGCCGCCTATCTGCGGGCCGGGGGCCAGCTCGACCCCGATCCCGACGCCGTCCGCTTCTGGACGATCAGCGATGTCCTGGGATTCCTGCCCGACCCCGCCCACATCCTTCCCGCGGTGGGTCCCACGCGTCCCGATCTGTCCGCACACCTGATCCGCAATCGCCTGGAGAGCTTCCTCGCCATCACTCTCGCTCATTGACGGGCGTCACAGGTCTGCCGCCGCTCGCCGGCGGCCGACGAGCGTCCCTCTGGACGGCGGCCATGTGGGCTTCTAGCATCGAGAGCATCAAGAGGGGGCAGTTCATGACGTTCACCGGTGTCGCACACGTTGCTATGACTGTGAAAGATCTCGCTCGAAGCAAGGACTGGTACAGCCGGGTGCTGGACTGGCAGCCGGTCATGGAAGGCGAAGGGGACGGCGTCACGTTCTCGGTCGGGACGCTGCCGGGTGGGACGCTGATCGGCCTACGACAGTATGAGAATGGCGGTACTGGCGGGTTCGACCCGACCCGGATCGGACTTGACCACCTTGCCCTCACCGTCGGTTCACCGGACCAGCTAGCGGATTGGGAACGTCGATTCAGCGATCTCGGCGTTAGCTACGACCCCACCCAGCAGACTCCGTACGGGCACGTTCTCAACTTCAAGGACCCTGACGGCATCGCCCTCGAGATCTACGCCGGCCTCATCGCCGACGAGTGATTCGGCCGCCACGTACTGAGCGACGAAACAGGTGGTGTGCGAAGACGAGCACCGTGAGGATGACCAGGGCAACCACGTTCTGCCACCAGCCGCCGCCGAGGACCGACAGCCCGCCGGAGGCGTTGAACGCCGCGTGCAGGAAGCCGACGGCGAGCAGGCTGCCGCTGGTGTCGGTCAACACACAGCCGATCAGCAGCCTCAGGGCCGGGGCCACGGCGATCAGAACCATCCAGGTGATGGCGACATCGGTCCACGGGGTGGCGAAAAGACCGTGCTCGTCGAACGCGAGAGGAAGGTGGATCAGGCTGAACGGGATGGCGGTCAACAGCGAGCCGACGACAAGTCCGTGTCGGCTCATCAGACGAGACTGGACGAAGCCCGACCAGGCGGCCTCTTCGGCCATGTTCCCGGTGACGCCCGACAACAGCAACCCGCCCACGACATAGGCGGTGGCCAAAGCACCCCAGCCGTCGGGTGGGGCGACGTAGCTGCCTGTGACGACGGCCACCGAGATGGTGAGGAGCGGCATGGCCAGGAGTATCAGGAGCCAACGACCGAACCCGATCCGCACCTTCAGAAAGCCCGCCAGCAGGTGTTTCAGCTTGGGTTTGCCGCCCAGAACGGCTGACAAGCCGAGGGGTACGGCGACGAACGCGGCCAGCTCGACGACCAGGGCGATGGCCGTCGGCCACCCGGCCAGCAGGGTGATCAGCTGCGCCAGCCACGTGATACCGATCAGGAGGCTGCTCGCGACGAGCACCGGGTGGTGTCCGAGGGTGCGGCGTAGCGGGCCGGCCGACGGCGGCGCGGTGGTGATGACTGGTCGTGGCGTGGCGGTCATGGTCTCTCCCGGTGGTTGGCTTGTCCTTTCACTGTTGCCGGGTTGGTCCGGTCGGTCATCGGCCACCGGACCGAGGAGCCGGCCGCCGCGTGGCGTACGTCTGAAGAACGATGCGATGCGGTCATCCGGTGCGTAACGTGACTTGGGTGTCCTCACCCGCCCCAACCCGCCCCGGACTGTCCCCGGTGCGGGTCTGGCTCATCGACGGCCTCGTCGTTGCCGTCCTTGTCGCCCTGATGGTCGTGGGGGCATCGGGGCGAGTCCGGCTGCCGAGCCAGCATCCCTTCGATCTGTTCAGCGTTCTACTGATCGCTGGGATGTGCTTGCCGTATCTGGGTCACCGCAGGCTCCCGATGGTCATGCTCGGGATAGAGCTCACCTCTTTGAGCGGTTACGCCTTGATGCACTACGCGGCGTTCCCGGGCCTCAACGCCTTCGCCATGCTCTTCGGCATCGCCCTGCACAGCGACCGTCGCCGTTCGTTGATCGCGTTCGTCGCCACGTTGACCGTGATGATGCTCGCCCTGGCCGACCAGCCGGCCGGCGTCACCAACGTCTCCGACTGGATCTCCAACCTGCTCTGCACGGTCATCGCCTGGCTGTGGGGCGAGAACTGGCGATTGCGGCGCGGCCGCTGGCTCAGCCTGCGCGAGCGCAACTCCTACCTCGAGCATCAGCAGGAGGAGCAAGCCCGCAAGATCATCGTTGCCGAGCGGCTTCGGATCGCCCGTGAGCTGCACGACTCCGTCGCCCACTCGATGAGTGTGATCGCCGTCCAGGCCGGCATGGGTCACCACGTGATCGACAGCCAGCCCGAGGAGTCCAAGCGAGCGCTCGCCACGATCGAGTTGACGTCGCGGTCGGCGCTGATCGAAATGAGGCGTCTGCTCGGAGTGCTCCGCGACGAGGGCGAGGCACCAGCTGAACTCGTGCCTGCTCCCGGGATCGATGACCTGCCGGGTCTGGTCGCGCAGGCCAGGAGCGCCGGCGTCGAGGTCGACCTGAAACAGCGCGGTCGAGTGCGGGATGTCCGCCGACAGCATGAACTCGTCGATCTACCGCATCGTGCAGGAAGCACTGACGAACACGATCCGGCATGGTGGCCGGAAGGCGAGCATCATCCTCGACTTCGCCGAGGCCGAGCTGACGATCCTGGTCGAAGACGAGGGCAGCGACGGCCCGCAACCGGTCTGGACGACCACCGCCGGATCCGGACACGGCCTGGTCGGGATGCGCGAACGAGTGGCCGTCTTCGGAGGTCAACTCACGACCGGCCCTAGCCCGAACGGCGGCTTCGGCGTCCGGGCGACCTTGCCGCTCAAGGCGGTGGTCTCGTGATCCGTGTGCTGATCGTCGACGACCAGGCCCTGGTGCGCGGGGGCTTTCGGGTCCTGGTCGATTCAGACCCGGAATTCCACGTCGTCGGCGAAGCGGCCAACGGAGCTGAAGCAGTCGACCTCGCGCAGAGCACGAAGCCCGACGTCATCTTGATGGACATCCGGATGCCCGTGATGGACGGCCTCGAGGCCACCCGACTGATCCTGTCGTCGAATGCCGAGGTTCGGGTCTTGGTGCTCACCACGTTCGACCTCGACGAGTACGTCGTCACCGCCCTTCGCCTGGGGGCGAGCGGATTCCTTCTGAAGGACACTCCGCCGCACCAACTGCTGAACGGGATCCGGACCGTTGCGGCCGGCGAGGCGCTCGTCTCACCTCAGGTGATCCGTCGCCTGATCGAGCAGTTCGTGACCCGATCATCCTCCGCGGACGCCTGGGCGACCACCGAACTCAGCGGTCTCACCGAGCGCGAGCAGGAGGTCCTGAAATTGGTCGCGCGGGGCTTGTCGAACACCGAGATCGCCAACCGCCTGTACGTCACCCAAGCCACCGTCAAGACCCACGTGAGCCGGCTGCTGATGAAGCTGCAGGCGCGCGATCGGGCCCAACTCATCGTGCTCTCCTACGAAACCGGCCTCGTCAAACCCAGTCCGGCTACCTGAATCAGGCCTATCCGTAGCCAAGCGCGGAAACCTCCCCAACAACCATCAGCACCTCAACAGGAGCGTGACCATGGCGACGTACGCAGCGCGTCGTACATCCCAGCCGACCGACGGCGGCGATGCCGGCTCTCATGGCGGCAGCCGCCGCCATGAAGGTTGGTGGGGAATCGTCTTCGTCATCGGCAACCTTCTCTGTCAGAGTGCCGTCGCCCTCCCGGCCACCACGCACACCACCGACTTCATCGCCGCCTACTATGCCGACCATCGCACCGCCATCTCGCTGACCCAGCTCGGTGAGCTGATCATCACCGTGTTCCTCTGGCGCTTTGTCCGCGCGTTGGCAGCGATCCAGCCAGATCCCGGCCGGACGCGGCTGCTGCGGGGTTGCGCCTGGGCCCTCGCTGCCTGTTCGGTGCTGACCAGTGCGCCCGTCCTGGCCCTGGCCTTGGTTTCCCATCCGTCCCAGGGCGTGACCCGTCGCCTGGCGTCGGCCACCGATCTCAGTGACGTGCTGCTGTTCGCGGTCGTCGTCGTCTTCGGCTACGCCTGTACCGGCCGCGGGAATCCCCCGTGGTTCCGGATCTGCGGTTGGGCGCTGGCCGCGGTAGCGCTAGCCCGGGTCGTGCTCTACTTCTTCGGACTCGACGTGCTCGACAATGCGGCTGCGCTCGGATTCATGGTGATCATCCTGGCCTACAGTGTGTGGCTGCTCCGACGAGCGCGCCCGGCCCGAGGCATCGCCGACCCGGCCGGAGATTGAGGGACAACCGGTCGGGTCGAGCGACGCGACATCGAAGCGGTGATCAGCGGCGAAAGAAACGCGAACGCCCGCGTTGTTGACCAGGCTTCTCACCGCGGGGAGCACGCGACCCGACCCGACGGCATCTCGGTTCCTGAGCAAAACATCCTTCGAGGCCCACGATTTCGGTTAGTGCCTTCTCTATTGCCGCGCATCATTGCACTGTGCTAGGCAGTTCCCAGGCCTCTATTGAGTGGCCATAGCGATTTGAGGGGCGTCAGAGTGAGCAATTCAGCCATCCTTCGCGAAGCTTATGCCGCTTTCGCAGCTGGCGATATCCCAAGGGTCTTGGCTTCCTTCCACGACGAGATCGAGTGGACCCAGCCAGCCGGGCACATCTACGCCGGTACTTTCACCGGGGCGGACGCGATTGTGCAGAATGTCTTCGTCCCCTTAGGAAGTGAGTGGGATACGTACCTCGTCGAACCGGACACCTTCGTCGGCGAGGGTGACCAAGTGGCGGCGCTCGGTTGGGTGTCGGGCACCTACAAGGCGACCGGCATCGCCTTCCGGGCTCGGTTCGTTCACTGGTGGACCATGAACGACGGCCGCGCCACCCGGTTCGAAGCGATCGAGGACACTGTCAAGATTGCTGAAGCAGTCTCACCGCAGGTGAGTCAGAGCAGTCCTGTCGAGGCCCGCTGACGACCGAGCGGACGTACGGGCCAGCCACGGCGCCAACGGCGAGAACCTGTCAGGCCGTGGTCGGCTTGACGGGGTGGTTGGAGCGGATAACGTCGTTGGCGTCGTACGTCGCCTTCACGCGCTGCAACCGCCGGTGCACGTTGCGACCCCACAGAGTGTCACCGTCCTTGCCAACCTCGGCGAAGTTGAGGTAGCAGCCGCTGACCCAGGGCGCAATGGCGTCCTGGCTGGCCCGGACGGCATCCTCGACGAGGACAATTGACTCCGGTGTGGGGGTGATTCCAACAGCGAAGAAAGCGAACTCGGCGTCGATGCCGGACATGGCGCCAGCGTGCATCCGCCCTGGGGTCATGGCGCCTCCCAGGTGCCGGAACTCCACCGACAGCAGCGGGCTGTTGACCCCCGGACCGGTTGCCCGCACTATCGCGGAGATGGCCTCAGCGGGAAGGGTGCGCAGCAAGGCCCCGTCGCCGCGGCCCGGCACAGGACCCGGCGGATCCATGTGCAGCATCGCCAGGGCTGGCATGGGAATGGTCTCGAAGGTGTCGATGACCGGGCTCAGAGCACGCAGTGGCGCCAGCAGCCGACCGGCCTCCTCCTTGCTCATCTGGCACGCAGCTTCGACGACGACGTAACTCTGCCCCGAGAGGATCGGCGGCAGGTCGGGTGAGGTCGGGAATCTCAGCATCCGTCCGACTGAGGTCACCGAGTCGGGCACGTTCGGGACCCACTCACGCCAGGCCTGCAGGACATCTTCGGCACGAGCCAGCGGAAAGAACAGCGTGCCGGCGTGGATCCGGGTGATCGGGAAGAGCCGGATCTCCAGGGCGGTGACGATCCCGAAGCTGCCACCGCCACCGCGCAGCGCCCAGAACAGATCGGGGTCGTGCTCGGCGTCGACGCGGCGGTGCCGACCGTCGGCGGTGACGACCTCGAGGGCGAGGATGCTGTTGGCGGCAAGCCCGTGCGAGCGCGCCAGCCAGGAGATGCCACCGCCCAGGCTGTAGCCGGCGACCCCGACGTCGTCCGCGGAGCCGGCCAACGCGGCCAGGCCGTGCTTGGCTGCGGACGCCGTGACATCCATCCACAACGCGCCGCCCTCGACGTAGGCGGCTTGAGCGACCGGATCGACGTGTACCCCCCTCATCCGGTGGAGCTTGAGCAAGACGGTGTCGGACAGGTCGCCCAGCGGGTAAGCGTTGTGACCCGTGGACTGCGGGGCGACGCGGAGCCCGAGTCGACGGGCGGCCGTCACCGTCGTCACGACGTCACGCACCGAAGTGGCGATGACGACGGCGGCGGGGCGCTGGTCGACGTCCAGGTGCCACGCTGTTCGCGCCTCGTCCCATCCGGTCTCGCCGGGCAGGACGAGGGTGCCGTCGAGGTCGGCGGCGAGGGTTGCCATCTGGTCCGCCAGATGCATCGGGCGGGTGAATAGGTCGGTCATGATGTGTTCCTCTGTGTCTGAAGTGGTTGGGCGTGGCGCCGAATGGCGGCGGGTGAAGCTCCGGCTCGAGTTCAGCGACGCGCGAGTACGAACCCCCCTCCTCACCTTTGAGTCCCTTGCGCCAGCAGGCGTTACTCAGGCAGGTACGGGGAGCGACGAGCTCGGGCGATCTAAGGCAGCCTCAGCTCGTCGCGGCGAGGATTCGGCTCTGCCTGCGGTAGCTGCGACGCGCCAGCTTGGGCAGGAGGTAGCGCACCGGTGCGGGTGCGTCGGACAGCATCTGAGCGATGACGTCATCTCCAGCGTCTCGTTGGATCATGCCGAAGAGGAGCACCCCTTCCCGGCCGGGGAAGGCGCTTTGGCCGGCCTTCGCGAGCTCGGCCCACTCAGCGTTGGTGATGGCGACCTCGACCAACGGCATCACCCGGGCCTCTTCGGCGTCGAGATGCTCCACCAAGGCGGTGTGCAGTCTGCTGTAGAGACTCGCGAGCTGCTCGCCGAGCATCGGGTCAGCAGTCGTGCGCCACTGCTCCCGAAGGGTGTTGGCCCGCTCGAGGCAGCCGTCGACGACTTCGTGCTGGGACTCCATCAGCTCAACGACCGGTGCGATCTCGACCGGCACTCGGCCGAGCAGCTTGGGCCAGAGCTTCTCGTCCTCGAGCGTGTGGTGGTGGTGCAGGAACCGATCGACGAACTCGAGATGGCGGTCGACGACTCGGACCCGGTCGACGTCACTGGGCGGTACGGCGCGGACGAGAGCCGCGGCCGTCGCGTACTCACGTCGAAAGGCGCTGTGCAAGGCCTTCATCTCGACCGTGGCGACGGGGCCGACGGCGTCGGATGAGGTGGTGGTCATGGTGGTCCTCCCCTGGTCTGGTTGTCGCGTGTGCGACTCATTCAGACTCCCGGGAGGGCTGCCCTGTCCCCAGCCACGTCACCCGCACACCACGCACACAGTTCGGTCCAGGGGGCATCCCGTACGGGACGCGCCACTTCAGTAGGTTGCCATCATGACCACGGTCGGCGAGCCGGACTTCGCCACCCTTCTACGATCCTTCCGGCGCCGTGCGGCGCTAACGCAGGAGGAGTTGGCCGAGCGCGCCGGGCTCGCTCCGAACGCGATCGGATCGCTGGAGCGCGGCGTACGGACCCGGCCCTATCCCCACACGGTGCGTGCACTGACAGCGGCGCTGGACCTGACCGAGGCCGAGCGCGCCCAGTTGGTGGCCGCTGCCCAGCCCCGCCGGCACACCAGTGCCGCGGCGACGCCAGGGATCATCGGTCGGGAGGTGGAGGCGGAGCACGTGGCCACCGTCCTCGGCTCCGGCCGCGCCCGCCTCGTGACCCTGACCGGCCCCGGTGGCGTCGGCAAGACGACCCTGGCCAGAGCGGTCGCACGTCGCCTGCGCGGAGAGTTCCGCGACGAAGCGCTCTTCGTCGACGTAAGCTCCATCAGCGACCCAGACCTCGTGCTCGCGGCGGTGGCGGCCGCGTCCGGGCTTCCCGAGTCGGGCGAGCCTCTGGCCGCTTTGACTCGCGCGGCTCAAGGGCAGGGCGACATTGCTCGTCCTCGACAATCTGGAGCAGGTGGTAGAGGTCGGGCCCCAGCTCGCCGCCCTGGTCGAGCGGGCCCCCTCACTCAGGCTGTTGGCCACGAGCCGGGCACCGCTGCGGATCCGCGCCGAGTACGAGGTGGTCGTACACCCCCTGCCGGTGCCTGATGCGTGGCTGCACGCAGACCTGGCCTCAGTTCGGTCGTCGCCAGCCGTCATGCTGCTGGTGGACCGGTGCACCTTCATGGGCGCTCCGCTCGAGGTGACTGCGAGCAACGCGACGATCCTCGCCGAGTTGTGCCGCCACGCAGACGGCCTGCCGCTCGTGATCGAGCTGATCGCTGCCCAGGCCCGGGCCGTCTCGCTGGAGACGCTCCTGACTCGACTCGAGGAGGCTTTGGCGCGGCCCGGGCCTCGCGATCTGCCGCCGCGGCAACGAACCTTGAGTGCAACGCTGGAGTGGAGCATGTCGCTCTTGGGCGAGCGCGAGCGCGAGGTCTTCGTGGGGCTCGCCGCCTTCGCAGGTAGTTTCACACTGTCCGCAGCGCAGGCGCTGCTCGGTGGCGCACCGGACACACTCGTGATCCTCGCGGAACTCGTCGAGCAGTCCCTGCTGATGCGCCTGCCCGGGCCGGAGGCCCGGTACCGACTGCTGGAGCCAGTGCGGCAGTACGCCGTGCGCTTCACCCCGCCCGGACATCGGCGGGTACATGCCGAGCATTACCTGGACGTCGCTCGTGGCAGCTGGCACAGACTGCGCAGGGACGACCTCGTGACCACGTTGGAGGCTGTCGACCTCGACCACGCGAATCATCTGGCGGCGCACCAGTATCTCGTCGATGAGGGCCGGCATGAGGAGGCGATCGACCTGGTGCACGGGCTCGCGCTCGGCGTGCTGCTGCGCGGGCACGCCCGACAGTGGCGGGACCGGCTGAGCCTGTCGCTTCCTTCCGACCTACCCACGACGGCCCGTGGGCGCTACGCCGCGACGGCCGGGCTCCTCGACTACGCAACGTCTCGACGTGAATCGGCCCTGGCCGAACTGAGGGAGGCACACGCGCTCGCCCACCAGGCCGGCCAAGACCTGGTGGCAGCCGAGGCCGCCCTCTTCGGCAGTCTGGTCTCACTGAACCTCGGCGACCGGGCAGAGGCGACTCGGCTGGCCGACTCGGCGCGGGGTCAGTCCCTGCCGTGGATATTCACCATGATGCAGCTCATCGACGGCCAGCTCAGCATCCTGGCCGGGGACCTGGAATCCGCCGCGGCTCACCTCAACGAGGGGTGGAAATCGGCACTCGCGCTCGAGAACCCGTTCCTCGTAGCCATCTCCTTGAACATGCGGGCCACCGTGAGCGAGCGGCGGGGCGACTTCGTCGAGACCTGTCGCCTACTGGTGAGCTCGGTCGAGGAGAGTGTCGCCGCACGGATGGGCTGGCCGCTCGCCTTTGCCCTGCCCGCCTTGGCCGGGGTCGCGATGCGGCTCGACGAGCCACACGTGGCCGGCCGACTCCTCGGCGCCGCCGCCTCGTTCACCGGTTCCCCCAGCTTGCTCGGCGCCTTCCCCGCCTCCCGTCAGCGCGCGCAGGCAGACATCGACCTCCTGCGAACCCGCCTCGGACCTCGCTTCGACCACACCATCCAGGCGGGCCGACTCCTTCAACTGGACGAGGTCGCCCGGCTCGCTCGCAACCTCGGTGTCCTGGGAGATTGAGGCCGAAATGCTGCTGCCCTTCAAGGTCACCACCGAGGTCTACACGACCAGCTTTCTCGTCCGACGACTCCTCCCTCTTCAGCCGGCGCCACGAGGCGGCGTCGCCGGAGCTGGGCCGAGATTGCCTGCGAACTCATCGGACGCGATTCCTGAGCGAAGGATGCCACCTGGTCGACCCGGACGTGGTCGACCCGGACGTGGTCGGTCCCGTCCTCACTGACTGGTGATGAGCGCGGGCGTCCGCCGCGATCTGGCACGGGCGGTGTCGATATTGAGCAAGTTATCTGGCGTGAAGACCCTGATTGCATCGCGTCATTCCGCGCGGCGCATCACCGCTAGCACGGTCAGCGCGAGGATCTTGAGGTCCAGTGCCACCGACCAGTTCTCGATGTAGTAGTTGTCCCATTCCGCGCGGTCTGCGATCGATGTCTGGCCCCGGAGGCCGTGGACCTGCGCCCAGCCCGTCACACCGGCTTTGACACGATGGCGTTCACCGTAGCGCAGGATCTGAGCTTCGAAGAGCTCGACGAACTCTGGTCGCTCCGGCCGCGGGCCGACCAGACTCATGTCACCCTTGATGACGTTGAGGAGTTGGGGCAGTTCGTCCAATGACGTTCTGCGCATGATCTTGCCGATACCGGTGCGGCGGTCCACTCCTTCGACACCACCGGGCGCTCGCCCGTCGGCCACCTTGAATTCGGCGTCGGAGGCGCGGGGCGGGCGCATCGAGCGGAACTTGAGGCAGTCGAAAACCTGTCCATCGCGTCCCACCCGTGGTTGGCGAAACAGAATCGGTCCGGGTGAGCTCAGCCGGACCAGTGCCATCAAGGTCAGGAAGATCGGCGATATGAGCAGCAGCCCGAAGGCGGCGAGAACCCGATCTCCGAAATGCTTGACCAAGGTGAACTGCCATCCCCGGGGATTGGTGTGGGGCACCGCGAGCAACGGCAAGCCGCCGACATGCTCGATTCGTACGTGTTCGCCCACGGAATCGAACATTCGCGGGACGACCCATACCCGTAGCCCACGGGCATGGGCGACTCGCACCATCGAGGTGAGCAGTTGGTCCTGTGTTCGGGAAAAGGCGATAATCACACCTTCGGCATCGGTCTGGCGGATTGCCCGGTCAATGTCCTCCGGAGCCCCGAGATATGGAAAGTCGGCGGGGTTCTCCCCGGACTCTGAGCCGAACCACGGCGGCTCCGCATCGAGGAGGCCAACCGCCGACAGCCCGAGTTCGGGACTGGACCGCAGTCGTTCGATGATCCGATAGGCCACACGACCATTACCGACGATGATGACCGGTGACACCAGATGGTCGTGCTGTCGCAGACTGCGTTGGACCATCGCTCGAATGGCGCGGCACAGCAACACCACAATCGCCGCGCATATCCAGAGTCTGGCCACCGTGCGCCCCAGCTGCCCGGGAACATCGAGGAGTACCAAGATGCTTTGCAGCAGCATCGCCGCGAGTGCCTGCCCTGCCAGGACCGGCCCGATCTCGTCGAGGAACCGGCGATTCAGTCTGCGAAGATAGGTTTTTCGGAGCGCGAATACTGAGATGACCAACGGTACGTAAAGCGTCGAAAGCAATAGTGGCGGGACCTGCTCCTCGCTTGCCGATGCCCACCACATGCCTATCGCAACGGCGACCGTCGTCGCCAACACGTCGATCGACACCGTGATGATCGTGCTCAGGGGGTTCGTCCTGGCCCGCTCAGCGAGGGTCTTGCGGGGCCGGCGGACCTCTGGCACAACGGGTGCATCCACCGGAGAGCTTTCGCCTTGCAGTATTGGCATCACAACTCAAGTTTCGTCAGGAGAGGACATTCGTTCTCCCCAGTGTTTTCGGCCAGCGCACGGCTCTCCATTGGGCGGTTGCGTCTGGATACGAGGGTAGGGTCGCATTATAGGCGGTCGGACTCACGTTTCGACGATAGATCATTATGCCCCGTGGGAGCCACGCTCAAAGATGTCAGGCGGGTCGTCGAACTCCAGATGGACCGCTCGGGACGATCGGCCGGCGACGTCACTCCGCGGCCCGGCATGAAGAAGGGTCTCGTAGAATCTCGAACCGGCGACGCTCGTTGAAATCGTCGCAATGCCCCAAACTCTGAAGGTTTCCGACAGTTTATAGACCCCGGCGGGGTGGGTGATGGCGTCAGGACACGCGGAACACTTCCGCAGGCACCGTCAGTAAGCCAATCACTCGACCCTCAGACCAATTCTGAGCCGACCAGCTCCTGGGCCAGGAACTCCAGGATCCGGTCGCTAGCTCCGGGAAGGACTTCGTGGGCGAAGTCGGGATAGAACTCGACCGACTTGGGGCTGGAGATCTTGTTGTACGCGGCGAACTGGGTGGACGGCGGGCAGATCTGGTCCTCCAGACCCGTGAACATCAGCACCGAGGCGGAGATCCGGGGGGCAAGATGCTGCACGTCGATATAGCCGAGCCGGGTGAACATCGCGCCGACCCGCTGGTGGGTGGGGTCGAAGAGCCGAAGATACTGCCGCAGTTCGGCGTACGCGCCGGCGGCCAGCCCCATCTCCCAGACCCGCTGGTAGTCGCACAGGAAGGGATAGATGCTGGCGGACGCCTTGACCAGCGGTGACAGCGCGGCGCAAGCCAAACTGAGGGCTCCACCCTGCGATCCGCCCGCTGTGCCGATCCGGGTCGGGTCGACCCCGGGCAGCGCAGCCAGCACCCGGGTGGCTTGGACGGTGTCGAGGAAGATACTGCGGAAGAGGAGATCTACGGGCCGGCCGTCGAGGCCGCGGATGATGTGCCCCTCGAGAGTGTTGCCGGGTACGCCGCCGACGTCGACCGACCGGCCGCCCTGACCGCGGCAGTCCATGGCCAGGACGGCGAAACCCTGGGCAGCGTACGGGATCAGGTCGAACCAGTCAGCGCTCCGCCCGCTGTACCCGTGGAACAGCGCGACGCCGGGATGCGGTCCGGGAGTTCGCGGCACGAGGTGTTTGGCGTAGATCCGGGCCCCGCCGACTCCGGTGAAATGCAGGTCGTACGCGTCGGCGATCGGGGTGGGATGACCCACCGGCTCCATCGACACCTGGGGCTCGGTGCCGTCAAGCTCGACCAGAGCCCGGGCCCAGTAATCGTCGAAGTCGTTCGGCCGGGGATTGCGTCCGGCGTAGGACGGAAGTTGATCTACGGGCAGGTCGAAGACGAGCATGCGTCAGCCTTGCACGGTGGGCACCCAGGGTCCAAGGCGATCAGCAGCCTTGACGATGTGGAGTATCAACCCGCCGCATTGACGGCATGATCAACAACATTGACCCGCACGGGTAAAACTTCACCACCCTGCCGGCCGCGATTAATCGGTACCCGCGAAGGCCAACCGGGCGGCAGTGACGGGCCCGACTGCCTCACTTCAGATCACAGCCAGGGACTGCTGCACGAATAGGTGACATCTGATCTGTGGTGCCGGAGGGCGCCGCTGGAAGGATGTTGACCGTGCCCAAACCCCACCCGCAGGAGTTCCGCGACGACGTCGTGGCCGTGGCCCGTAAGGGCGAAGCCCTGATCGCGGAGATCGCGAAGGACTTCGGCATCAGCGAGCCGTGCCTGCGCAACTGGCTCGCCAAGGCCGATGGTGTCCGGCCCAGTGCGAGCGCCGCTCCGGAGTCAGCGGAGCTGCGTGAGCTGAAACGCCGTAACCGGCTGCTCGAACAAGAGAACGAGGTGCTGCGCCGGGCCGCCGCCTATTTGTCGCAGGCGAACCTGCCGGGAAAATGATGTACCCGCTCGTGCGTGAGCTCGCCGGCGACGGGATCCCGGTCCCTGCTGGTGCCGACCGACGGCGGGCCGATCACCGTCCCTGGGCCCAGCGTCCACTTGGCGAGGGTGCATTCCGTGATCACGCCCGCGCCCTACTAGATCCGGACCGAGCCGTCGGCATCCAGTCACGGCGCCGCTCTCCCGAGAGGTCCTAGCTCGGCGAAAATAGTCGCTGCCCAGGGGAAACGTTCTGGGGCCGCCTAAGAGAATCGAACTCTTGACCTACGCATTACGAGTGCGTTGCTCTGCCATCTGAGCTAAGGCGGCGTGTGGCGTACGGACGGTCAGCCCGGAGGCGCACGGTCGCCTACTATATCGATCCGAGCCGCATGCGTCGAAGTCGTTGTCAGCGGGCGGCAAACGTGGAGACTTGTGCCATGTCCGCCGCGCCTCCGATCACCCGAACGGCTGTGGTCATCGGCGCAAGCTTCGCCGGGCTGCTCGCCGCGGCAGCGGCCGCTCAGGCCGGATACCAGGTCACCGTCCTCGAGCGCGACCAGCTGCCGCCGGAGGCCACACCCCGCCCGGGCGTACCGCAGAGCGAGCAGGCCCACGTCCTGCTGCACCGCGGTCTGGTCGCTATCGAGTCACTGCTACCGGGAGTCGAACACGAGTTGATCGCCCATGGCGGTCTGCCGTTCAACACCGCGCGGATGCCCTGGCTCGGCGAACACGGCTGGATGCCGCAGACGGACTGGTCGTACCGGATTGTCTCGCTCAGCCGCCCCCTTCTCGAGCTCGTCGTACGCCGTCGGGTCCAATCCCTCGCCAACGTCACCTTTCAGGAGGGCGTACGGGCCACTGGGCTGCGCCGGTCCGAGCCGGGCTGGCAGGTTCTCGACCACGGTCGATCTGTCGCCGCGGGTGCGGTGGTCATCGACGCCTCGGGCCGCAGCTCGCGGCTCCCGCACTGGCTCGCCGACCTCGGTGTGAAGGTGCCCGAGCCCACCGTCGTCGAGGCCAAGCTCGGATACGCCAGCCGGCTCTACCGCGGCACCCTGCCCATCTCGACCGGCGCGGTCGTCGCGGCAACCCCAGTCACCCAGACCGGCGCGTTGATCATGCCAGTCGAGCACAGCGGCTGGATCGTCTGCGCCGGCGGCTACGGCAAGCGCCGGCCGGGGCGTACGGCTGCTGAGTTCGACGAATTCCTGGCCAGCCTGCGCGATCCGCTCCTGGCCCAGCTGGCCAGCCGGCTCGAACCGGCCGGCGACGTCGCCATCCACCGTCAGACAGCCAACCGCCGCTTCGCCTACGGCGCCAAACCAGACTGGCCGCCCGGCCTGCTCGCGGTCGGCGACGCACTCTGTGCGTTCAACCCGGTCTACGGCCAGGGCATCTCCGTCGCCGCCGCCCAAGCCGCCGAGCTGTCCTCCCTGCTCGCCCGCTACGACGGCAGCTCCCGATCCACCCGCCGCATCCAGCGCCGGATCTCCGCGGTCGCCGACCTGCCGTGGTCGGTGGCCACCAGCGAGGATCTGCGACAGCCGACCAGCGCCGGCGAGCGCAGCCTGGGTCAGCGGCTGATCGGCCGGTGGACCACCCGGATGATCCGCTTGGCCGCGGCCGGGGACGAGGACTGCACCCGCGCGTTCGCTGTGGTCTACCACCTGATGGGCTCACCCTTGCTGCTCTTCAGTCCCAGTGTGGTCCGCGCTGTGCTGGGCTCCCTGGTCCGCGGCGTCGGAGGTCCTGCCGAGCGGCCCGCCGTGCTCGACCAGCGGGCACCCGCCACCTCCACAGGTTCGGCACAGGATCATTCAGCCCACGCCTAGCCCCTGGCCAACTCCGGCACAGTTTCCACCGGGATCGTTCTCGTCATGACCGAACACCAGACCATTCCCGTCGACACGATTCCTGCGCCGGCTTCCGGCACCACCGCAGCCGAGACCATCAACAGCCCCAGCAACGTCCGGAAGTGGCTCTCCGGCGCCGCCCTGGTCGCCGCCGGCCTGGTCGCGGGCAGCGGCGCGACCTACGCAGCGACCGTCCACTCCACCGACACCCAGACCCAGGGCACCCAGACCGGCCAGCGTGGTGGCCCCGGCGGTCGCGGCGGCTTCGCCGATGGCGGTCCCGGCGGCGCCCTACCCAGTGGAGCCCCGAGCACCCAGACCGGCTAGGCCGAAACCCCGCTCAACAACGGGTACCCGCCTCGGGCAGCACCCCGTTGAGCAGGAAGTCCTGCACCCGGGCTTGCACGCACCGGCTCTGTCCGTACGCGGTGTGCCCCTCCCCTTCAAAGGTCACCAGCACCGCCGCGTCGAGCTGCTTGCTCATCGAGACGGCCCACTCGTACGGGGTCGCCGGGTCCCCGGTCGTGCCCACCACCACGATCGTCGGCGCCCCGGCTGCGGTGATCTTGGGCGAGCGGGGACCGGGCGCGACCGGCCACTGCGTGCACAGCACATCAGGTCCGTTCAGCGGTCCGAGAATCGGGGCCTGACGGTTGGCCTCCACCGACTCGCGCTCCGCTTCGGCCACGTCGACGTCGTTGGAGTCGCGGCACCGGATGGCCGGGAACGCGTACGCGATCTGGCCATAGCGGCCGTTCCCGGTGCGCTCGTTCGCCCGGTCGGCGTGCGCCAGCAGGGACCGGCCGTCCCCGGCCACCGCCTGACGAAGCTCGGGCCCCAGCTCGGTCCAGCCCCGGACCCCGCCGTACATCGCGTTGATCACCGCCTGCACCCCCTGCTGCTGGCTGAGCTCGCGGCGGCCGACCTTCAGGGGCCGTTGGTCGAGGTCACGCAGCAGGGTGCTGACCGTCGCGACCACCTCATCCCGGTTGGCGCCGAGGCCGCAGGCCTGCCCCGCACACCAGGTGGCGAAGTGGTTCAGCGCCCGTTCGAAGCCAGAGATCTGGCTCACCGCCCCCTGGCCGGTGATGTCCGTGGCGCCGTCCAGCACCAGCCGCCCGACGTTCTGCGGATAGCGCTGGGCGTACAGCGAGCCGAGCAGCGTGCCGTAGGAGAAGCCCAGGTAGTCCAGCTTGTCCTGCCCGACCAGCCGCCGCAGCAGGTCGAGGTCGGTGACGGTCTCGGCCGTGGAGATGTGCTCGAGCAGGATCCCGGACCGGGCCAGGCAGGAGGCGCCGAAGGCTCGGCTCTCGGTCAGCAGCTCCGACTTCTCCGCCGGGGTGTCGGGCGACACGTCGATCGAGTTGAAGCGGTCCAGGTCGGCGGAGCAGGTGACCGGGGTGGATCGTCCAACCCCACGCGGATCCCACCCGACGAGGTCGAACGCCTCCAGCCCGGCGGGCCGGAACCCCCGGACGAAGTCGAAGCCCGAGCCGCCGGGACCACCGGGATCCAGGAACAACGCCCCGCGCCTGACCGGTGCGGTCGCCGGGATCTTGGCCAGCGCCAGGGTGATCGCGGTGCCGTCAGGCTGGGCGTAGTCCAACGGGACCCGAACCGTCGCGCACAGCGCTGGCGCTCCGCAGGGCTGCCAGTCCACCGGTTGAGCCTCGTAGCGGGCCAGGCCGCTGCCCGGGGGCGGGTCGGCGAACCCGGCCGGTCGTACGTCGGGGATGGCCAGCAGCGGGCGTCCGACCGTGCTCGTCGGGGTAGGGAGCGGGGCCTCCGGTCTCGGCGCCGGCCCGGGCGCCGAGCAGGCCGTCAGCGCGACCAGCACCAACAAGCTCGCCCAGCGCCGTCGCGCGGGCGGCAACCTCACTCAGGCTCCTCCGTACGCCGACGGCGGCGCAGCCGTGGCTTGCGCGCCCGCCCGCCCGACGCCGATGGCGCCGATGGCGCCGACTGCTTCGGGGTGGAGGTCGCTGTCGGCGCCGCCGTGACCTCAGCGGGGGCCTGGGCCGGCTCCGGCCGCGTCTCGTACGCCTGACGCGACCCGCAGACACTGGCTCGCGAACAGCTGGAGATGGCGCCACTGGAGGTCATCCGCACCAGCACGGAGTCGGCCGGCACCTGGTGGGCCACGACGACCCCGTCGCCCTCGTCGGTCTGAACGCTGGCCCCGACCGCCGGCACCTGGCGAGCGAACTCGACGTACAGCGGGTGCTCGTACTTCAAGCAGCACATCAGCCGACCGCAGGCCCCGGAGATCTTCATCGGGTTCGGCGGCAGGTCCTGGACCTTGGCCATCCGCAGGCTGACCGGCTCGAAGTCGGAGAGGAAGGTCGCGCAGCACAGGTCCCGGCCGCAGTTGCCCAACCCACCGACCAGCCGGGCCGCATCGCGGGAGCCGATCTGGCGCAGGTCGATCCGGGCATGCAGGCTTCGAGCGAGCTCACCGACCAGGGTGCGGAAGTCGACCCGGTGCGGGGCGGTGAAGTAGATGACGATCAGCTGGTCGAACTCGCCGCCGGCATCCACGTAGTCGACCGCCACCACCTTCATCGGCAGCTCGTGCTTCTTGATCAGCCGCTTGGCCACCAGCTTGGCCTCGGCGCGGCGCCGACGATTGGCGGCATCACGCTCGACGTGGTTGTCCTCCGCCGGACCTGCGCACACCGGGAGGTCGGTCAGCCCGTCGTCCTCGACCCACTCCGGGGCCCACACGCACTCGGCGACCTCCGGACCGGACTCCGTGGGCACCAGCACGCGATCGCCCGACCGCGTAGGTCTGCTCTCCCGGGTCCAGGTAGTAGAGGCGTCCGTATCGCTCGAACGACACCGCCATGACCCGCCCCATGTGCTCAGCGTAGGTCCCCGGGCGGCCTCCGCCCTAGCGATTCCGGCAGGCAGAAAAGGCGGAAGCCCGGCAGATGCGGGTCTGCCGGGCTTCCACGGGTGGGCATTCTGGGGGGCAGGGACCCACCCGCGCCATGTCACGTCTATTTGATCTTGAGGACTTGCCCCACGTAGATCTTGTTCGGATTCTTCAACGTCTTCTTGTTCAGCTTCCACAAGCCTTTCCACCCGCCAGCGACGTGGTGGCGCTTCGCGATCTTGGCGATCGTGTCACCGCGCTTCACCTTAACGGTCTTGGCGCCAGTGGAGGTGCTCGGCTTGGCCGCGGTGGACTTCTTTTTCTCCGCCTTTTTCTTCGGCGTCGACGTAGCCGGCTTCTTCGCCGTCGTGGACTTCTTCGCCTTGGGCTTCGGCGCTCCCGGATTGGTCGACGGGGTCGCCTTCTTGCTGGCCTTGCCGTTCTTCTTGGTCAGGCCGGCGCGCTTGGCGCAGCCGCCCCAGGCTCCGGCGCCCTGGTTGGCCAGCACCCGGCGCGCGATGGCGATCTGCTCGCTCTTGGTGGCCTTGTGCGCCTTCGACGCGTACTTCTTGCCGCCGTGGCCGGTCCAGGTCCGAGCCGAGAACTGCAGCCCGCCGTAGTAGCCGTTGCCGGTGTTGATCTTCCAGTTGCCGCCGCTCTCACACTTGGCGACCTTGTCCCAGACGGTGGTCTTGGCTTCAGCCGGGGACACCCCGACGGCGCCGATGCCGATAGCCAGGGCAAGTGCGGCGACGATCCCGACCAGGCGCTTGACGATGATTGACGTTGACAACGTCGTATTCCCTCCTGATGCGCGCCTGCGAAGTTAGCTGACGGGTTCGGGCTATCAGGTGCCCGGCACCGGTGGGACCAGCTCGGTCACCTCCGGCACTTCACCCCGTGAACCGCTCGTTCCTGACGCGAGCGATTCGCTGGTTCCTCCGCCTCCGCTGCGCCCGAGACGATCTCGGCGAGGTGTCCGCCCAGCGAAGCTCGGCATGACGGACACGCGATCCCAGGCCGACGTATCCGACGTCCCCCGAGTCGTTCATGTGAAACTCTCACCAAGCGCTTGGTAACGGTTTGGATACGAGCCGGGACCAACGTAGAGGCTAGCGTTACCAAAACGCAACTTCTGCTCCAGCAGGGGGTGCACCACCCGCGAGCAAAGAAAAAGCCCGGCTCGCCGAGCCGGGATCACCGTGGAGAGTTGTCGGAGAGAACGCTCGGGGGTTCGTTCCCTCCGGCAACCCGGTCCTTATGGTACTAAAGAACGGCCCGGAAATGAACCCCAAGAAACGCCGAAATGAGTGCGAACTCACTCGCTCCGACGGAGGTTGTGGGTCGTCACCCTTCGACCAGCGCGATCAGGGTGGCCTCCACCGCCAGCAAGGGGGCCACGTTGCCCTCCACGGCGGTCCGACAGTGAAGCAACGAGTCGATCCGTCGTAGCGTGGATTCAGGACTGGACTTCCTGGCCAGAACGGCGATCTGAGGCTGCAGATCAGCATTGACCAGCGGCGCCCCGGATCCGGTCTGGATGCTCAAGACGTCGCGGTAGAACCCGGTCAGCTCGGTCAACGCCCGGTCGATGGCGTCACGCTGGAACCGTTTCGCCCGCGCCTTCTGCTGCTCGTCGAGCTCCTTGAGCGCGGCCTGGGCTTGGCGTGGCCGGGCCCCCTTGGTGCCGAAGCCCAGGGCCTCCTCGAGGGCGGCCCGCTCCCGCGCGTCGAGGTCGCCGGTGGCCGCTGAGGCCTCCTCGCTGCAAGCCTTGACCAGCTGGTCGGCAGCAATGAGGCACGCGCCCAGGTCACGCAGCCGAAGTGGGATCTGCAGCACGTCACGGCGCCGGTCGCGCGCCTTCTCGTCCCGGGCCAGGACCCGGGCCCGTCCGACGTGACCCTGGGAGACCTGTGCCGCGTACGCCGCCAACGACTCCTCGACGCCGTCTCGGCTGACCAGCAGCTGAGCGACAGCGGCCACGCTGGGGGTCTTGAGATTGAGCAGCCGGCAGCGCGACCGGATCGTGGCCACCACGTCGTCAGCGGTCGGGGCGCACAGGATCCAGACCGTCTTGGCGGCCGGCTCTTCGATGCTCTTCAGCAGTGCATCGGCACCCCGCTCGGTCACCCGGTCGGCGTCCTCGACCACGATCACCTGCCGGCGCCGCATGGTCGGGCTCATCGCCGCCCGCCGAACCAGGTCGCGAACCTCCTCGACCCCGATGGACAGCATCTCAGTGCGCACCAGGGTGACGTCGGGATGGGCGCCGCTCAACGACGTACGGCAGTTGTTGCACTCACCACACCCGCCCCACTCGCACTGCAGGGCGGCGGCGAAGGCCCGGGCGGCGTTGGAGCGGCCCGAGCCGGGCGGCCCGGTCACCAACCAGGCGTGGCTCATCGCGTGGTCGTCGCCGTTGACCGCGCGACGCAGCGCCGCCACCGCGTTCTCCTGGCCGATCAGCTCGGCCCAGACCCCGCCCGCCACGGCCGCCGTCGTCATGCCTCCACCGTGCCACGAGCCACTGACACCAGCTCGCGTACGCGGTCGCGGATCCGGCCGGCGATCTCGTCCCGGGTGTTCCGGGCGTTGAGCACCAGGTAGTGCTCGGGATCGCGGGCCGCCAGCGCCAGGAAGTGCTCGCGTGCTCGGGAGTGGAAGTCGTCTCCGGCGGCCTCGACCCGGTCCTTGTCGACCTTCACCGCCACCGCCTGCCGGTGGTCGACGTCGAGCAGCACGGTGAGGTCCGGTCGCAGGTCCTCGGTCGCCCAGCGAGCCACCTGCTCGACCTCGCCCGGTTGCAGCACGCGGCCAGCGCCCTGGTAGGCGATCATCGAGTCCACGTAGCGGTCGCAGACCACCACCGCGCCCCGGGCCAGGGCCGGGCGGACCACGGCGTACAGGTGATGGGCCTTGTCGGCGGCGTAGAGCAACGCCTCGGCCCGGGGCGACATCTCCCCGGTCGCCGGGTCGAGCACGATCCGGCGGATGAGCCGGCCGACGGTGGTGTCCCCGGGTTCGAACGTCCGGACCACCTCGCGGTCCTGCTCGAGCAGCCAGGCGCACAGCCGGTCGACCTGGGTGGTCTTGCCGGCCCCGTCGCCGCCCTCGAAGACGATGAACCGGCCGGCCGCCGGATCCACCGTCACCCGTCCAGCTTCTTCTTGCTCTTGGCCCACTGGTCGACGAACTCCTGGCGCAGCGAGCGGGTCGTGACCGCCCGTTGCTCGAAGGCCCGACCCGCTTCGAACGCCGCGGCCGGGTCGAGCTCGGCCACTGCGGCCAGGGCCTGCTCGGTCTCCACCTGGGCGTCGCGGACGGCGGCCAACAACCGCTGGGGTTTGGCCAGGCGCTCCGACAGCTGCCGGGTGCGGTCGCTGAGGATGTGACCGGTCAGGTCGGCCACCCATTGCAGCTGGGCCAGCGCGCGGTAGGCGTCCAGCCAGGCGTGGTCGCTGGAGTCGACGGTCAACGGGTCGGCACTGCGCCGCAGGTTGTTCACCGCGGTGGTGATCAGCTCGGCCAGCACCTCCGACGTCGGATGGGCGCCCGGGTGGCTGATCGAGGGCGCGTCAGCGAGCTTCGGCGAGCGTACGGCGTTGACCAGCCGTTCGAGCAGGGTCAGGTAGCGCTCGCTGCGCAGTCGGGCGACGAGATGGCGGTGCGGGGCTGGATCGCCGTCGGTGCCCGGCTCGGCTTCGACGATGATCCAGTCCAGCTCGTCGTAGAGGTCCTCGATCCAGTCGGCGTCGAGCACGAAGGACAGCCCCTTGAGCTCGAGCCGCAGCTGCGCGGCCTCGTCGGCCAGCGCGGCAGCCGCGGTCAGGTCACCGCCGCGAATGGCGAGGTCGGCCTCGACGATGTGCCGCAACCGGAGTGCCATCAGCTGGGAGACGAACTTGCGGAACGGGGCCTCGGGGTCGAACGGGGCCGGCTCGGGGATGTCGGTCGGGCCGGTGGCGGGCGCACCGAGCCGGGTGACCAGCCGCGGGAACTTGGGAATCCGGTTGGCCCCGGACTGGGTCAGCGCCCGGTCCACCCACGCCTTCTGCTCCTCGGTCAGACCGGGGCCGACCGGGGTGATCATCACCTGGCGGTAGCGCGCGGTGGTGAGGCCACCCCGTCGTACCGTCACCTTGTCGTCGCGCAGCAGCGCCATCGTGGTGCCGTGGTCGTCGCGCAGGGCGAACTCGCGGCGTTCACAGCGCAGCCCCGCAACCGGGCCCAGAGTGGCCCGACGGCGCAGTGGGCGGATCAGGTCGGCCAGCTCGTCGGGCAGCTCGGCGTGGCCCATCAGCTCGATCCGGTCCTTGGGCAGCAGCGGCTGCCAGTCCGGCGCGGTGAGGAACCATTCGCCGCGGCCGTCCAGCACCCGGTGCGCGAGCAGCACCCCCGAGCGGATCAGCCGGTGGTCGGGGGCGTCGAGCAAGGTGACGTCGATGTTGTACGCCGCGTTGTGGCCGGCCCGCGACATCAGGTTGTGCAGACCAAGATCAGGATTGATCAGCCGTGGCGAGGGCGAGCTGTAGGGCATGTCGTAGAAGCGCTGGCCCGGCGGCCGGTCGCCGTCCAGCCACGGCGGGGTGGCTTCGGACTCGGGGAGCAGCGCCGTCGGCAAGGGCGCGTCGCGTTCAGCCTTGCTCTTCTTGGCGCGCTTACTCTTTTTCGCCTGCTCCACCTTGCCCACGGCCCAACCCTGCCACAGTCCGACCCGGCGCGGACTAGCCGCTCGCGGCCGGGGTCTTCTTGGCCGCAGCCTTCTTGGCCGCCGGAGCAGCCCTCTTGGCCGGGGCCTTCTTGGCCGGCGCCTTGCGAGCAACCCGCTTCTTCGGCGCCGGTCCCTTGGCCCGCTTCTCGGCCAGCAGCTCGGCGGCTCGTTCGGACGTGATCGTCTCGAGGTCGTCGTCGCGACGCAGGGTCGCGTTGACCTCCCCATCGGTGACGTAGGCCCCGAACCGGCCGTCCTTGATGATCATGGGCTTGCCGGACACCGGATCGGGACCGAGCTCCTTGAGCGGCGGCTTGGCGGCGGCTCGGCCCCGTTGCTTGGGCTGGGCGTAGATGGCTTCCGCCTCGTCGAGCGTGATGCCGAAGATCTGGTCCTCCGACTCGAGCGACCGGGAGTCGGTGCCCTTCTTCAGGTAGGGCCCGTACCGTCCGTTCTGGGCGGTGATCTCGACCCCGTCGGCGTCCACGCCGACGACCCTGGGCAGGCTCATCAGAGCGAGTGCGTCCTCGAGGGTGACGGTCTCGACGCTCATCGACTGGAACAGCGAACCCGTACGCGGCTTGGCGCTCTTGGGCGCGTCGTCCTCGAGGATCTCGGTGACGTAGGGACCGAAGCGGCCGTTCTTCGCCACCACCATCCGATGGGTCTGCGGATCGGCACCCAGCTCGCGCTCCTCGCCGACCGGCTTGGAGAGCAGCTCGAGAGCATGATCAACAGTGAGCTCGTCGGGCGGCAGATCCTCGGCCACGTTGGCCCGCCGACCCTCGGCATCCTCCACGTAGGTGCCGTAGCGGCCGACCCGGACGGCGATCCCGGAGTCGGAGTCCAGTCCGCCCAGCGGGAAGGTGGACAGCTTGCGGGCATCGATCTCGCCGAGCTCGGAGACCAGCCGCTGGAGGCCTTCGCGATCATCGGCCCCGAAGTAGAAGTCGGTGAGGACACCGACGCGCTGGGCGTTCCCACCGGCGATCTGATCCAGCACCTCCTCCATCTCGGCGGTGAAGGCGTAGTCGACGAGCTTGGGAAAATGATCTTCGAGCAGCCGGGTGACCGCGAACGCGAGCCAGGTCGGGACCAGCGCGGAGCCCTTCTTGAACACGTAGTCGCGCGAGGTGATCGTCCGCAGGATGGAGGCGTACGTCGAGGGCCGCCCGATCTCCAGCTCCTCGAGCTTGGCCACCAGCGACGGCTCCGTGTAGCGCGCCGGCGGCCGGGTCTCGTGCCCGGTCGGGGTCACCGAGTCGGGCCGCAACGACTGGCCCTCGGTCAGCCGCGGCAGCCGGGTCTGAGCATCATCGGACTGCCCGTCGACCTCGTCGACCGCTTCCACGTACGCCTTGAGGAAACCGTGGAACAAGATCGTCCGGCCGGTCGCGGCGAAGGTGCAGGCCTCCCCATCCCCGTCCCCGTCCCCTGAGCTCGTCGAAGGGGTCGCGTCGATCTTGACGGTGATCGACTGGCCCTCGGCATCCTTCATCTGCGACGAGATGGTGCGCATCCAGACCAGCTCGTAGAGCCGGAACTGATCACCGGTGAGACCAGTCTGCGCAGGGGTCAGGAAGGTTTCGCCGGCGGGACGGATCGCCTCGTGCGCCTCCTGCGCGTTCTTCACCTTGCTGGTGTAGACCCGCGGCTTGTCGGGCAGGTAGTTGGCACCGAACAGCTGGGTGACCTGCGCCCGCGCCGCCTTGATCGCGGTCTCGGACAAGGTGACCGAATCCGTACGCATGTAGGTGATGAAGCCCCGCTCGTAGAGCTCCTGCGCCACCGACATCGCCCGCTGGGCAGTGAACCCGAGCTTGCGCCCGGCCTCCTGCTGCATGGTGGTGGTGCGGAACGGGGCGTACGGGCGACGCGTGTACGGCTTGGACTCGACGCTGCGGACGGAGAACTGGGCCTCCCGCAAGGAATCCGCCAGCGCAACGGCTCGCGGCTCGTCGAGGTGCACAAGTTGATCTTGACCCTTGATGATCAGGTTGCCGCGGCTGTCGAAGTCCCGGCCCTGGGCCACACGATGATCACCGACGTGGGTCAGCCGGGCGGGAAACAGCGGCGGCTCCGCTTCGGCACCGGCGTCGAGGATGGCGTCCAGATCCCAGTAGCTGGCACCGCGGAAGGCGATCCGCTCCCGCTCGCGGTCGACGACCAGCCGGGTGGCCACCGACTGCACCCGGCCCGCCGACAACCGCGGCATGACCTTCTTCCACAGCACCGGCGAGACCTCGTAGCCGTAGAGGCGGTCGAGGATGCGCCGGGTCTCCTGCGCGTCGACCAGGTCCTCGTCGAGATCACGCGGGTTGGCCACGGCCTCGGCGATGGCCTGGGGGGTGATCTCGTGGAAGACCATCCGGTGCGCGGGCACCTTGGGCTTCAGCTCCTGCAGCAGGTGCCAGGCGATGGCCTCGCCCTCGCGGTCACCGTCCGTGGCCAGCAGCAGCTCGTCGGCGCCGGCGAGTGCGTCCTTCAACGAGCGGATCGTGGCCTTCTTGTCGGGGTTGACGACATACAGGGGCTCGAAGTCGTTGTCGACGTTGACGCCGGTCCGCGCCCACTTCTCACCTTTGTACTTGGCGGGCACCTCGGCGGCGCCGGTCGGGAGGTCGCGGACGTGTCCACGGCTGGACTCGACGATGTAGCCGTCGCCCAGGAAGCTGGCGATCTTGGTCGCCTTGGTGGGCGACTCGACGATCACGAGTCGTCGGCCACCAACTTTCGCTGCCACGTGTTGTCCTTTTCCCTGACGCATTAACCCCGACGTGTGTATCGGCACTGACCTTCGAGCTGTCGGAAGTGTCGAGCCTATGCCCGGTCACCGCACGTCAGCGGCGCTTACTCTACGTCCAGCCTGCCGAGAGTGCGAGAAACCGCTTCGTGTCTCGATCCGCGCCCCACGGCGCCGGCGCTAGGTCAAATAGCCCTCGATGACCAGATCGTCCACCGCTGAGAGCATCCGCTGCCGGGCCTCGTCGGCGTCTCGGCCGAGCAGCTGGGCCACCGTGGCGACGATCTGCCCGAGGCTCAGCTCCCCGTCACAGGCGCCGAGAACGGCCGCGGTCTCGGTGTCGAGCGTACGAGCCCGGCGGAACCCGCGTTGCTGCCGGTAGACGATGTGCTGCGGGTCGCCCAACCCGGGCACGCCTTGGGTCTCCTCGACCACATCCTCGGCGAGCTGCCAGTGCCGGGCCAGCAGTTCCTCGTCGCTCAGCCGACGGATCTGCTCCAGCGCCCGCAGCTCGGCCCCGAACGCCGGCCCGATCGGCTGCTCGACCGCGTACGGCCAGTCCTCCATGGTGATCCGCGGGTCAGTATGTCCGGCCTGGTGCAGCACCAGCCAGCCCATCCCGACCGCCTCGATGTCCAGGGCGTCGAAGTAGTCCAGCCACTCGGCGTAGCGCTCGCGGTAGCCGGCCGTGCCACTCAGGCCGGCATCGGCCAGCCACAGCTCGACGTACTCCTGAGGGTCCAGCGTCTCGCGCTGCACGACGTGCACGTCGCACCCCGAGCCATCGACCCAGCCGGTCAGGCGCTCCGACCAGGGCGTGCCACGTACGTGGGCCCAGTTGCCGAGCACCTGCAGCACCCCGTCGTCGGCCAGGTGCTCGATCCCGCGGCGTACGACGTGCTCGACCAGACCATCCGCGGCGACGTTGCCTTCGCGATAGGTGAGCCGCTCACTTTCCTTGCTGGGCGGGGACATCACGTACGGCGGGTTCGAGGTGATCAGGTCGAACCGCTCGCCGCGCACCGGCTCGTAGAGGCTGCCGAGCCGCAGGTCCACCGGCACCGCGTTGATCATGGTGGTGAGCCGGGCCAGCTCCAGCGCTCGCGGGTTGAGGTCGGTGGCGACCACCTGTCGGGCGTGCCGGGCCAGGTGCAGGCTCTGCACGCCGCACCCGGTGCCCAGGTCCAGCGCCCGTCCGACGGGGCGCCGCAGGGTGAGCTGAGCCAGCGTGCTCGAGGCCGACGACACCCCGAGGACGAAGTCCGGTCGCATCGGGGTCGTGACCGTGTCCAGCCCCGGCGACAGGTCGGAGACGATCCACCCGGTGGCGCCATCGTCGCTCGCGTACGGGCGGATGTCGACGGCCGCCACGACCGTCTCGCCGGTCGCGCTCACGATGCCGGCCCGCAGGAGCGGCTCCACCAACCCGGGCAGCGCTCGGTCCATCGCTCGCCGGGACACCGGTCGCTGCAGTGGCCACAGCAGGGTCAAGGTGGCCAACGGGTCGCGGCGGTCGCCGATCGCCCGGACGGCGGCGACCGTGCTGTTGCGGCCCATGGCCCGGTGCGCCGGCTCGCCGATCAGACCAATGACGGCGTCGACGGTGTAGTCCTGGTCGGCGAACCTGGCGGCCAGGTCTCGGCATTCGGCGTCTTGAAGCACGAGGTCATCTTTCCCTAGACCACCAGATAGGCTCGCCTAAGTATTGTGAGCCTCACCTAACTGTCGAAAGCGGGGACATGTCCACTCTCTCCTCACGCGTGCTCAGTCGACGCGCGCTCATCCTGGGCGCCGGTGGCGCTGCGCTGGTCCTGACCGGCTGCAACGCGTCCGCCGGTGGCGGTGAAGCCGGCGCCTCGCCGGCCGCCTCATCCGCCGGCGGCTTCACCTACACCGACGCCCGGGGCAAGCAGATCGACCTGCCGGCCGTCCCGACCGTGGTCGTCGCCCAGAGCAGCGCCGCGGCCGCGCTGTGGGACGCCGGCTTCAAGGTCAAGGGCGCGTACGGCGAGCTCAAGGAGACCGACGGCAAGCTCGACTACCAGGCCGGCAACATCCAGCTGTCCGAGCTGACCGTGATCGGCAGCACGTACGGGGAGTTCAACGTCGAGAAGTACGCCTCGATCACCCCGCAGCTGCTGGTCGACATGTCCTTCGACGACAAGACGCTCTGGTACGTGCCGCAGGAGTCGGCCGACAAGGTCGAGGCGCTCGCGCCGACCCTCGGGATGAAGATGTTGAGCAAGAACCTGCTCGACATCATCGGCCAGTTCATGGACCTGGCCGCCAAGCTGGGCGCCGACACCGCGACCGCCACCGCCGCAGCCAAGACCGAGTTCGAGGGTTCGGTCGCCGCCATCAAGACGGCCGTGGCCGCTCAGCCCGACCTCACCGTGCTGGCCATCAGCCGGGCCGCGGACAAGGCGTACATCGCCAACGCCACGCAGCATCCCGATCTCGCCTACCTGGCCACGCTCGGCGTCAAGTTCGTCGACCACGGCGGCAAGGCGTCGGACTACTTCACCGAGATCAGCTACGAGCAGCTGGACAAGTATTCCGGTGACCTGATCCTGAACGACTCTCGGAACTACGCCGACCAACCCGGCTCCGACGTCTCGGCCACCTGGGACGCACTGCCCGCGGTCAAGGCCAACCAGGTCTTCGCCTGGAAGCCCGCCGCCCCCTACTCGTACGCGGCCAACATCGCGATCTTCGCCGACCTCGCCAAGGCCCTGACCACCTCCAAGCCCCTCTGACCGACGGTTCGCACTCTCTCGGCACATCTGCACCGGCTATACACGGTGCAGATGTGCGCTGGGGGTGCACGGTCTGAGACAGGGTGAGCCGTTCAACTTATCCACAGATCCGACCGAGCCCCTGGTTACTGCCGAACCTCTCTGCTGGTGTGTTGGCATGTCCAAGGTCACCCTCTCTGAGGAGCTTCGAGCCCGAGGCGTGAGCTCCATGGAGATCACCCGCCTCACCCGCTCCAAGCAGCTCGTACGCGTTCGGCGCGGCGCCTACGCGGCAGTCAGCTCGACCGCTCATGACCTCACGAGTCGCCACCGCCAACTGATCGAGGCGACAGTGCGCCAGTCCCATGACGGCGCCGTGGTCAGTCATGTGTCGGCCGCAGTCATGCATCGCCTGCCTCTGTGGTCGACCGACCTGGAGCGGGTCCACCTGACCCGAGACCGGCGCGGCGGTGGCCGACAGCGCCGTTACGTCGTCGTCCACGGTCATCCCCTCGAGGCCCACGATGTGGTGCTGGTCGACGATCTCCAGACCACCAGCCTGGCCCGTACGGTCGTGGACCTGTCGTGCTGTCTGCCGGCCGACCGCGCCATAGCGCTCGGCGACGCCGCCCTTCGCTCAGGTCTCGAACGCTGCGACCTCGACGAGCAGCTGGCTCGAGCCGGCCGCCGTACGGGCATCGGACGGGCCCGTCGGGTGATCGGTCTGCTGGATCCTCGAAGCGAGAGTCCCGGTGAGTCGCGAAGCCGGCTTCTGTTCATCGATCATCGCGTCCCCGCTCCCGAGCTCCAGTTCACTGTGCTCGATCGCGATGCGCGCCTCATCGGGCGCTCCGACTTCGGCTGGCCGGAGCTGCGAACACTTGGCGAGTTCGACGGCCGCATCAAGTACGGGCGTTCGCTCCATCCGGGTCGGGACATCGAGGACGTCTTGTTCGCCGAGAAGCGCCGGGAGGATGCGATGCGCGAGCTCGGCTGGCAGATGGTGCGCTGGACCTGGAGCGATCTGGCCGAGCCGGAGAACTTGACCCGTCGGTTGCAGCGGGCCTTCGACCGGGGGCGTCAGGCGTGACTGCACCCACTTCGCACACCTGCACCCGATATAGGGGGTGCACCTGTTCGGGTGTGGTGCAAGGCCAGAAGTCAGTGGCTCCAGGCCGACCACAGCGTCGCGTACGCCCCGCCGCCGGCCACCAGCTCGTCGTGGGTTCCCTGCTCGACGATCCGGCCATGGGCCATCACCGCGATCTGGTCGCACTCCCGGGCCTGGGTGAGACGGTGGGCGACGACCACGGCCGTACGACCGGCGATGGTCGCCCGGGCGGAGCGCTCCAGGGCTCGGGCCCCGGCGCTGCCCGCCTCGGCCGTGGCCTCGTCCAGGATCACCACCGGCGGGTCGACCAGGACCACGCGGGCCAGGGCGAGCTGCTGGGCCTGGTCGGCGGTGAGGGCCAGCCCGCCCGCCCCGACCACGGTCTGCAGCCCCTCCGGTAAGACGGCCACCCAGTCGGCGGCGCCGACCACCCGGAGCGCAGCGCGCAGCTCATCCTCACTCGCCGCCGGCCGGGCCAGCCGCAGGTCTTCGGCCAACGTCCCGGTGAACGTGTGCACCTCCTGGGTCACGACCACCACCCGGCGGCGGAGCTGCTCCGGATCGAGGTCGCCAATGGCAACGTCGCCGACGGTGATATCACCGGCCACCGCCGGAAAGACGCCACCGAGCAGCGCCGCCAGGGTCGTCTTGCCGGCCCCGCTCTCCCCGACCACGGCCAGGCTCGTCCCGGCCGGCACCTCGAGGTCGACCGACCGCAGCACTGCCGGGCCACCTGCGTAGTGGTGAGTCACCCCTCGGGCGCGCAGGCCCATCGGTGTCACCCACGGCCGTTCCGGCTGCCGCGGCGGCGGGTCCAGGTCGATGACTCCGACGAGCCGGGCCAGCGCAGCGCCGGCCTGCTGCACCTCGTCGAAGCTCATCAACAAGGTGCCCAGCGGTCCGAACAACCGGTGGAACAGCAGCGCGGCCGCGGTCACCTCGCCGACCGACAGCAACCCGGCCCGGACGCCGAAGAACCCGGTCACCAGCAACGCCGACAGCCCGACGGCCTCGGCAGCGTTCATCATGTTGGCGAACTTCAGGAACGCCCGCAGCGCGTGCAGCGCCGCCTGCACGGCCCGCATCGAGGCCCGCTCGACCACCGCGGACTGCCGCGCCTCCATCCCGTACGCGCGGACCGTCGCCGATCCGCGGAGCACCGTGAGCACGGTCTGGGTCCGGCCGGCCGCAGCGACCCGTTCGGCGCCGTAACGGGTGGACGCGGCCGGCAGGAACACCCGCAGCGCCACGGCGTACACCGGAAAGACCGCACAGAAGGCCACGGCCAGCCGCCAGTCCAGGCTGGCGAAGCCGGCGGCGGTGACCAGCACGGTGACCAGCGCGATCAGCACCTGGGAGGCGACGCTGGCCGACTCGTTGACCAGCTCGACGTCCTCGGTGACCCGGGCCGCGACATCACCGGACCCAGCCGCCTCGAGCGTCGCCGGGTCGAGCCGCAACGACCGGTCGAGCACCTGCTCCCGCAACCCGGCCGCCACGGTGACGCCCAGCTCGCCACACCATCGGTTGGCCAGCGCCAACAAGATGGCCGCCGCCAGTGCCGTCGCCACCAGCCCGATGACCAGGCCGGAAAGCCGTGACACCTCCCGGGCGATGACCGCGTCGACGAGCCGACCGAGCAGCAGCGGGGCCAGCACCGAGCAGGCCGAGGCCGCCACGGTGGCCACCAAGGCGAGCACGACCAGCCGGGGCCGGGCCGCCGCTTGGCGCCCGAGCGTGGCGAAGGACCGACGGAGGGTGGCGACCGGAAGCAGCAGCCGGCCCTCGGTGGCTGTGCTCATCGCAGCACCGCCTCGGCATAGTCGGACCGCGCCAGCAGCTGCGCGTGAGTGCCGTCGACGGTCTCCGCCGCGGTGACGAACAGCACCCGGTCGCAGCGGGCCAGCAGGGTCGGGCTGGCGGTGATCAGCAGGGTCGAGCGGTCGCCGGTCCGCCAGTGCCGCAAGCCTTCGGCCATCACGTTCTCGGTGACCGCGTCGACCGCCGTCGTGGGGTCGCGGAAGACCAGCACCGGGCGGTCACCGACCAGCGCGCGGGCCATGGCCAGCCGTTGCCGCTGTCCACCCGACAGGTTGAGGCCGTGGTCGTCCAACCGGTGGTCCAATGGGTCACCTGCCCCGAGCTCGGGCAGGGCGGCCGCGGCCAGCCCGCGACGCAGCGTGGCGTCGTCGGCGTCGTCCCCGGTGGTCAGGGCCTCTCGGACCGTCTCGCCGAACAGGTCGACGGTGTGCGGTTCGACCAGCAGCTGGCCGCGCTGCCGGTCCGTCGTCACCTCGGCCAGCGGCACCCCGCCCAGGCGTACGGCTCCGGCCGTCGGCTCGGTGTGGCCGGCGAGCACGGCACCCAGCCCGGCCGCGGTGGCCACCGAGGTGGTCACGAGCCCGACCAGCTCGCCGGGCTCGACCCGCAGCGACAGCTCGCTCAGTCCGGGTCCCGACACCTCGACCAGCTCCAGCCCGGGCCCGGGTTGGGCATCGGCGGCCGACCCGGCCACCTCGGCTGTCCCCAGCAGGCTGGCCACCCGCCCGGCACTGGCCCGGGCCGTGGCCAGCTGGCGCACGCAGTTGCCGATGGAGCTGACCGGGTCGGACAAGAACGCGGCCAGCCCGACCACCGTGATCAGCTCGCCGACGCTGATCCGGCCCGCCATCGCGTACGCCCCGGCCGCCCCGGCGACCGCGGCCAGCAGCAGCCCGGCTCCGAACGCGGTGATCCCGGCGAAGGTGGCCGAGGCCCGGATCGCCCCGACGCCGGCCCGCAAGGAGGTCTGGCTGACCACGCCGTAGCGCCGCGACGCCTCGCCGACCCCACCGAACCCCCGGAGCGGTCGGAGGCCCTGCAGCAGGTCGGCGGCCATCGCCGCGGCCAGACCGAGGGCGCCCTGCTGGGCCTCGGTGCGCCGCCGGATCAGCGGGCCGAGCGCGCTCAGCCCGAGCATCAGCAGCGGCACCCCGAGCAGGATGCCCAGGGCGAGCACGCCGTCGATCCGCAACAGCACCACGGCCGAGGTGATCAGCCCGACCGACGCCGCCGCCAGCCAGGCCGAGATGGCCAGCACGTCGGCGGTGTGCTGGGCGTCCGAGGTGGCGATGGAGAGCTGCTCCCCGGTCTGGCGAGCCGGTTCGGACGGGCGAGGAGCGGAGCCGAGCACGCGGCGTACGAGCTGCAGGCGAAGACCGTGAGACTCCAGCAAGGTGGCCTGGCTGACGAACCACTCCCCCGTGCGCCAGCTCATGGTCAGCACGGTGAACAGGGCCAGGATGCCGAGCACCGACCAGACCATGGCGGTGCCGTCCGCGGTGCGTACGGCGCGGTCGATCACCAGCCCGAACGCCACCGGGACCATCGCCTCGCAGATCTGGTGCGACGCCCAGCAGCCGGCGGCGAGCAGGGCTCGGCGACGCTGGCGCCCGAAGACGCCGCGAAGGACCTGCCCGCCGGTCATGGGCTGCAGTGGTGCCGTCCGATCGGGATCACGGTCGGGGTGCCCGAGACCGGGTCGGCGACGATGCTGGACCGCAGGCCGAACACGTCCTCGATGGTCTCGACGGTGACGACCTCGGACGGCGGCCCCTGAGCGGTGATCCGGCCGTCGGTCATGGCGATCAGGTGGTCGGCGTAGCGGCAGGCCAGGTTGAGGTCGTGCATCACGATCACGATAGTGGTCCGGCGCCGGCGGTTGAGGTCGGTCAGCAGATCCAGCACCTCGACCTGGTGGGAGAGGTCGAGGTAGGTCGTCGGCTCGTCGAGCAGCAGCAGGTCGGTCTCCTGGGCCAGAGCCATCGCGATCCAGACCCGTTGCCGCTGGCCACCGCTCATGTCCTCGATCGGACGGCCCGCCAGCTCCAGCGTGTCGGTCGCTGACAGGGCCTCGGCGACCGCCCGGTCATCCTCGTCCGACCACTGCCGGAACCACCCCTGGTGGGGATAGCGACCGCGACCGACCAGGTCGGCGACGGTGATGCCCTCCGGGGCGACCGGCGCCTGCGGCAACAGCCCCATCACCCGGGCCACCTCCTTGGACGGCATCCCGTGCACGCTCTTGCCGTCGAGCAGCACGGCGCCGCTGACCGGGGTCAGCAGCCGAGCCAGGCCGCGCAGCAGGGTCGACTTGCCGCAGCCGTTGGCCCCGATGATCACCGTGACCTGACCGGTCGGGATCTGCACGGTCAGGTCGTCGACGATCAGCCGGTCGCCGTAGCCCAGACTGAGCCGGGCGGCCTCCAACGTGTGTCGGACCACGGGGAACTCCGAGAGCACCATGATTCAGCCTCCGCTTCCCACGCGATTGGACACGACCAGTAGATAGAGCAGGTAGGGAGCCCCGACCGCCGCGGTCAGCACCCCGACGGGCAGCTGGATCGGCAGCAGGTGCTGACCGGCGAAGTCGGCCAGGCAGACCACACAGGCACCCACCAGCCCGGCCAGGATCAGCGCGTTGCCGGTGCCGTGGGTGAGCCGCTTGGCGATCGGTCCGGAGACGAAGGCGACGAACGCGATCGGTCCCGCCGCCGCCGTGGCCACCGCCGCCAGCGCCACCCCGAAGATGATCAACATCAGCCGGGAGCGCTCGACCCGGATGCCGATGCTCTTGGCCGTGTCGTCGCCCAGCTGCAGCCCGGTCAGCGAGGCGGCGGACCACAGCGTGGCCGGCACGATGACGATCAGCAGCAGGGCCAACGGCACGAGCTCGGCGTTGGAGGCGCCGTTCAGGCTGCCGGTCAACCACAGCAGGGCGACCTGCGCGTCGAAGACCGCCGCGCGGGTCATCAGGTAGTCGATCACCGAGTAGAGCACCGCGGCGATACCGATGCCGACCAGGACCAGGCGATATCCGGCAATCCCCTTGCGCCAGGCCAGTCCGTAGATCAACAGGGCGGTGATGATCGCCCCGCTGAAGGAGAAGGCCGAGACGACGAGTCCGCTCAGACCGAAGATCAAGATCGCAACCACCGCCGTGGCGCTGGCACCGGAGGTGATGCCGATGATGTCCGGGCTGGCCAACGGGTTCCTGATCATGGACTGGAAGATCGCCCCGGAGATGCCGAAGCTGAAGCCCACCAGCAGTCCGGTGAGAACGCGCGGCAGCCGGAGCTCGTAGATGATGAAGTCCGATGCGCGGGTGCCGCGTCCGGTCAAGGAGTTCAGCACGTCGCCGATCGACAGCGGGAAGTCACCGATCGCCAACGACAGCAGGAACATCACGGCGGCCAGGGTCACCAGGGCGACGCCGACCGAGACCGACCGTCGCCGCAGCCGGTGGCGTACGGTGCGGACCGCGTACGCGCCGTCGTCCAGGACGACCGGGGGGCGGGCGAGGGCGGTCACAGCTCGGCCAAGCGGCGGCGGCGGACCAACGCGATGAAGACCGGAGCTCCGATCACCGCCGTCACGATGCCGACCTGGACCTCTCCCGGCCGGGCGATGACCCGACCGATGATGTCGGCCGACAGCAGCAGGATCGGCGCCAGCACCATTGAGTAGGGCAGGGCCCAGCGGTAGTCCGGCCCGACGATCATCCGGGCCACGTGCGGGATGGTCAGCCCCACGAAACCGATCGGACCGCAGGCCGCGGTCGCCCCGCCGCAGAGCAGCACGATGGCGAGCGCCGAGAGGACCCGCGAGGCGACCAGGTTGGCGCCGAGCCCACGAGCCACGTCCTCGCCGAGGGACAGCGTGTTGAGCACCCGGCCCAGGGTCAGCGCCAAGCAGCAGCCCAGGATCAAGAACGGCGCGACCTGGCTCGCGACGGTGAGGTCACGCCCGGCCAGTGCGCCGACCTGCCAGAACCGGAACTGGTCCAAGGTCGACTGGTTCATCAGCAAGAAGGTGGTGGTCACCGACGCGAGGGCCGCGCTGACCGCGGCCCCGCTCAGGGCGAGCTTGATCGGCGTCGCCCCCTCCCGGCCCAGCGACGCGATGCTGTAGACCACCACCGCCGCGACGCCCGGCGCCGAAGAAGGCGAACCAGACGTAGCCGAGCACGCTGGTGACGTTGAAGACAGCGATGGCGATCACCACGCACATCGCGGCGCCCGCGTCGACGCCCAGGATGCCGGGGTCGGCCAGCGGGTTGCGAGTGACACCCTGCATCACCGCTCCAGCGAGCCCGAGCGAGGCTCCGACCAGCAGCCCCAGCACCGTACGCGGCAGCCGCAGCTCCATGATCACCAGGTGGTCGGTGTTGCTGGGGTCGTAGTTCCAGATCGCCTGCCACACCGTGGACAGGCTGGTCACCCGAGTGCCGATCGCCATGCTCAAGAAGCAGAGCAGGGCCACCACGGCCAGCGCCGCGACGAGACCGATCACCCGCTTCGACCTGCCCCGGCGGGACGACTCGACCACCAGGGGGCGCTCGGCGCGCACAGCCAGGGCAGTCATAAGGGGAGCCTAACCTGAGTTCGACACCCGCGCCATTTCGCGTCCAATGCTGCGGGAGGTCAGTCCGGGGCGTGGCGGAGCACCGGGATCAGGTTGGTCAGCACGGCCGGGTCCTCGATCGTCGAGGGCACCGGTCCCGAGCGGCCGTCCGCGATCTCCCGCATCGACCTGCGCAAGATCTTGCCCGAACGGGTCTTGGGCAGCGCGGGCACGACGTCGACCCGTCGCAGGCTGACCACCGCACCGATCTCCGACCGCACCAGCTCGACAAGCTCGGCGCTCAGCTGCGGGAGGTCGCCCGAGAAGCCTTCTCGCAGGACCACGAGACCACGGGGCAGCTGGCCCTTGAGCTCGTCGGCGACGCCGATCACTGCCGCCTCGGCCACCGCCGGGTGCGAGGCGAGCACCGCCTCGATCGACCCGGTCGACAGCCGGTGACCAGCCACGTTGATCACGTCGTCGGTTCGGCCCATCACGAACACGTAGCCGTCCTCGTCGCGGTAGCCGCCGTCCCCGCTCAGGTAGTAGCCGGGAAAGGCCGCGAGATACCCGTCGATGAAGCGCTGGTCGTCACCCCACACACCGGGCAGGGTGCCGGGCGGCAAGGGCAGCTTGATCGCGATCGCCCCCTCCTCGCCGGCCGAGCACTCGCTGCCGTCGGGGCGCAGCACTCGTACGTCGTAGCCCGGCACCGGCACCGACGGCGAGCCCGGCTTGATCGGCATCGGGTCCAGCCCACGCAGGTTGGCCACGATCGGCCAGCCGGTCTCGGTCTGCCACCAGTGGTCCACCACGGGCACTCCGAGCTGCTCGCCCGCCCAGGCGTAGGTGTCGGGGTCGAGTCGTTCGCCGGCCAGGAAGAGCGTCTGCAGCGAGCTGAGGTCGTAGTTCCTCATCAGCTCCGCATCCGGATCCACCTTGCGGATCGCCCGGATCGCGGTGGGTGCGGTGAACATCGCCTTGACCCGGTGCTCGGCGACGACCCGCCAGAAGGCTCCGGCGTCCGGAGTCCCGACCGGCTTGCCCTCGTAGAGCACCGTGGTCGCCCCGACCAGCAGCGGCGCATAGACGATGTAGGAGTGGCCGACGACCCAGCCGACGTCGCTGGCCGTGAACATCACCTCGCCCGGGCCGACGTCGTAGACCGTCCGCATCGAGTAGGCCAGGGCGACGGCATGGCCACCGTGGTCGCGGACGATGCCTTTCGGCTTCCCGGTGGTGCCCGAGGTGTAGAGGATGTAGAGCGGATCGGTTGCGGCCACCTCGGCACAGACCGCCGGCTGGAAGGCGCCCGGCCTCATCAACAGGGCGAAGTCGAGGTCGCGGGGCGTGATCAGCTCGGCCTCCAGCTCCGGCCGTTGGTGGATGACGCAGTAGTCCGGCTGATGGGTCGCCCGGTCCAGGGCGGCGTCGAGCAGCGGCTTGTAAGCGATGACCCGGTTGGCCTCGAGCCCGCAGGAGGCCGAGATGATGACCTTGGGCCGGGCGTCGTCGATCCGGGCCGCGAGCTCGGCCGGCGCGAACCCACCGAAGACCACCGAGTGCACGGCCCCGATCCGGGCGCAGGCCAGCATGGCGATCACGGCTTCAGGGATCATCGGCAGGTAGATCACCACCCGGTCGCCTGCGACCACTCCGAGCTCGCGCAGGGCCCCGCCGAACTGGGCCACCCGCTGCAGCAGGTCGGAATAGCTGAATGTCCGGACCTCACCGGTGACGGCCGAATGGAAGATGAGCGCCGGTTGCTCGGCGCGGCCGCGGATGACGTGTCGGTCCAACGCGTTGTAGCAGGTGTTGAGCACGCCGCCGGTGAACCAGCGGTAGAGCGGCGCCGCGGTGGAGTCCAGCACCCGGGTCGGCCGGGTGAACCAGTCGATCGCCGTGGCCTGCTCCGACCAGAAGCCGTCCGGATCGCTCAGACTGCGCTGGTACTCGTCGTCATAGGCCACCATGCCTGCTCCTTGTCGAGCGTGAGGTTTCTGGCCCCAGCGTACGATCCGCCCGTGACCGTCACGATGCTGGACAAGCCCCGTCGGGGGCTGGCCAAGGCCGTCCGCGACCGGATCGCCGGCGAGGAGTTCCGTACGGTCCACGAGCAGATCTGGCACACGCCCGGTCCGCGGTGGTTCCGCGAGGACGACGCGATCTGGCGGGTGCACGCCGACACGTCGATGTTCATCGGCGGCATCCGGGCGCTGTTGCTGCAGTCGTTGCATCCGGTGGCCATGCTGGGGGTCAGCGAGCATTCCGACTTCCGCGCGGATCCCTGGGGCCGGTTGCAGCGCACCAGCCGTTTCCTGGCCACCACCACGTACGGAACGATCAGCGACGCCGAGCGCAGCATCGCCATCGTCCGGGCCATCCACCGCCGGGTCACCGGGACCACCACGAACGGCTCGGCCTACCGCGCCGACGACCCGCACCTGCTGGCCTGGGTGCACGCCACTGAGGTGGACAGCTTCCTGGTCGCCCATCAGCTCTACGGCGACCGACCGTTGGACGACCGGGGCGCCGACGACTACGTTCGCCAGACCGGACTGGTGGCCGGCCGCCTCGGCGTACTCGACCCGCCGTCCAGCGTCGCCGAGCTGGATCAGCTGATCACGGGCTACCGGCCGGAGCTGACGCTCACGGGTCCTGCTCGGGAGACGGCTGACCTGCTGCTGAAGACCCCTCCGCTGACCGGGCCGGCCAAGGTCGGCTACCGGGTGCTGGCGGCCGGAGCCGTCGCGATCCTGCCGGACTGGGCTCGAGCGTCGCTGTTGCTGCCGACGCTACCCACGGCTGACCGGTTCCTCGTCCGCCCGCTCGCCGGACGAGCGCTCGACGCCATCCGGTGGGCCCTGGCCGGTGAGACAACGGTCTGACGTCGAGCTGCGGGTGCCTCCGGCCCTGCCTATCGGCCGGACCGATCCCAGCGAACCCCTTGCGGGCTGGCGCCGGCCGACGTGCCGACGATCAGCCCGCGGTTGTTGATGCCGCCCGGACGGTCATCCCCCGAGACCGCGGGCAGCACGATGGTGGTCGATCCACAGGAGCGCCAGGTGGCGGCACGGATGTGGTCGAAGTCGGTGGAGACCTGCTGACCGATGACTTGCCCGCGGTTGTTGATCGCCGCAGCGCTCCCGGTCCATCCCGGTCCGTCGAGCAGACAGGGCCGCGCTGCCCGCCCGCTCCACAGGACCGTTCGGTTGAGCAGGTCGTCGGTCGCGAAGCTGAACACGTAGCCGACCGCTTGACCCCGGTCGTTGATGTCGTTCACCTGGCCGCTGTCGTTGCCCGCCGGGATCGGCAGCCATTCGCGCGTGTACGCCTTCGGCCGCCAGCGGGTCGGTCTCATCAAGAAGGTGGTCTCGTCGAAGGCCCGACCGCCGATCCAGCCTTTGTTGTTGATGACCGTGGCCGCCGCCTGGAGACCCGGCAGTGTCCGCGGCGAGGCCGACGGGCTCTGCCACAGCACCGGGATCGACCCGAGAGACGCATCCGCCACCGAACCGACGACCTGGTCCCGGTCGTTCATGCTGACCGCGCGTGAACCTGCGGCCGGACTCTTCAGGCGCTGCAGGATCTTGTTCCGAGCCGACCAGAAGAAGGCGCGCTCCACCCCGTTGCGGTCCTGGGCGTAGCCGGTCACATCACCATGCCGGTTGATGTCGGTGGCGTAGGAGTTCTGGCCACCGAACGTGCCGAGCACCCGCATCGAGCGGGTTCTGGTGTCGAAGACCGCCGCCCGGTCGTTGCCGCCGACCGGTGTACTGCCGGCCACCTGACCACGGTTGTTGATCGCGCCGCCGGCCGGGATGAACGATGCGCCGGACCTGGCCTTCAAGATGGTGGCGGAGTAGACCTGTCCGGCTCGTTCCCGGGGTGCGGCGGCGGCCGAGCCGGCCGATCCTGGCCCGACCAGCGCCACGGCCACCGCCAGAACGGCCATTGATCTCAGGACAGATGTCAACCCACGATGCTCGAACACGATCGCCCCCGATCACGGCCGCGAGACCCGCGGCCGGTGCATGCGGCTGGCCCCCCAGCCCACCTCTCACCGTACGACGTCAGGCTGGCCACGGCGAGACTCCAGACGTCACGATTTGGGCAACCTGGCACGGCGCGACAGCCCGGGCCAGCCGGTTGGGCTGGACATGCGAAACGCGAGACCCCGGCGTGCCGGGGCCTCGCGTCGCGCGGGCAGATCGTTCGGTCGGGCCCTAGCTGGTCGTGTTGTGCTCGGTTCGACCGGCCGGCGACTCGATGGCCTCCTCGGCCGCGGAACCGATGGCCGTCGGGGCGTCCGGCTCGTCGGCGATGACCACCTGGCGCTTGGTGCTGATGACCACGGCCGCCACGATGACCGCCACGGCGATCGCCGCGATGACGAACCGGAAGGCGCTCGGGGTGGTGCTGAGCGGAGACATGGCGACCACGGCAGGAGCGATCAGCACGGCCACCAGGTTCATCACCTTGATCAGCGGGTTGATGGCCGGGCCGGCGGTGTCCTTGAACGGGTCGCCGACGGTGTCGCCGATGACGGTGGCCTCATGGGCCAGTGATCCCTTGCCGCCGTGGTGGCCGTCCTCGACCAGCTTCTTGGCGTTGTCCCAGGCCCCACCGGAGTTGGCCAGGAAGACCGCCATCAAGGTGCCGCAGGCGATCGCTCCGGCGAGGTATCCGGCCAAGGCCGAGGGACCGAGGCCGAAGCCGACGGCGATCGGGGCCGCGAGGGCGAGCAGTCCGGGGGTGGCCAGCTCGCGCAGCGAGTCGCGGGTCACGATGTCGACGACCTTGCCGTACTCGGGCTTGGTCGTGCCCTCCATGATCCCGGCGATCTCGCGGAACTGACGGCGGACCTCGAAGACCACCGCGCCGGCCGCCCGACCGACGGCGCTGATGGCCAGACCGGAGAACAGGAACACCACGGCCGCACCGAGGATGATGCCCACCAGGGTCTGCGGGGCGAAGACGACCGCTTGTTCGATGAAGTCGTTGTAGCGCTCGGCGAGCACGCCGCGGATGGCATCGGTGTAGGAGCCGAAGAGCGCCGTAGCCGCCAGCACCGCGGTGGCGATCGCGATGCCCTTGGTGATGGCCTTGGTGGTGTTGCCCACCGCGTCGAGCTCGGTGAGGATCTGGGCGCCCTCGCCGTCGACGTCGCCGGACATCTCGGCGATGCCCTGGGCGTTGTCCGAGACCGGGCCGAAGGTGTCCATGGCGACGATGACGCCGACGGTGGTCAGCAGCCCGCAGCCGGCGAGCGCGATGGCGAAGAGCCCGATGATGCCGGAACCGCCGACCAGGAAGGCGCCGTAGACCGCCGCCGCGATGACGATCGCGGTGTAGACGGCCGACTCCATGCCGAGCGAGATGCCGGCCAGCACCACGGTTGCCGCGCCGGTGAGCGAGGTCTTGCCGACGTCGCGGACCGGGCGGTCCTCGGTGCCGGTGTAGTAACCGGTGAGGGCCAAGATGACGGCGGCGAGCACGATGCCGATGATCACCGAGGCGAAGGCGACGACCCGGGGGTCGTCGATCGGACCGGAGAACGCCACCCCGGTGTCGCCGAGCTCGGCGAAGCTGCTGGGCAGGTAGGTGAAGGAGGCGATCGCGCAGAGCACCGCTGAGATGCCAGCACTGAGGTAGAACGCCCGGTTGATGGTCTTCAGACCGTTCTCGCCGGCCCGCGGCTTCATCAAGAAGATGCCGATCAGCGCCGTGACCACCCCGATGGCCGGCACGATCAGGGGGAACACCAGGCCGTACTCACCGAACGCGGCCCGGCCGAGGATCAGTGAGGCGACCAGGGTGACTGCGTACGACTCGAAGAGGTCAGCTGCCATGCCCGCGCAGTCACCCACGTTGTCGCCGACGTTGTCGGCGATGGTGGCGGCGTTGCGGGGGTCGTCCTCGGGGATGTTCTGCTCGACCTTGCCGACCAGGTCAGCGCCGACGTCGGCGGCCTTGGTGAAGATGCCACCGCCGACGCGCATGAACATGGCCAGCATGGCGGCGCCGAAGCCGAAGCCTTCCAAGATGGTCGGTGCATCGCCGCGGAAGAAGAACACCACGATGGCCGCGCCGAGCAGTCCGAAACCGACCGTGGCCATGCCGACGTGGGCACCGGTCCGGAAGGCGATCTTCATGGCCGGGTCGCGACCCACGCTGCGGGCGGCCGCAGCCACCCGGAGGTTGGCGCGGACGGCCAGCCACATGCCGAGGAACCCGATCAACGCCGACAAGAAGGCGCCGGCGATGAACGCGATGGACCGGAAGATCTTCAGCGTCCAGCTGCCGTAGTCAGTGCTGCCATGGACGGGCAGCAGCAGGAGCAGGAAGAAAGCGACCACCGCGAACGGGGCCAGCGTTCGGAACTGACGCCCGAGATAGGCGCTGGCGCCTTCCTGCACGGCCTTGGCGATCTCCTGCATGTTGGGGGTGCCCTCACCCGCCGACAGCACTTCGCGGCGGAAAACCATCGCCATCACAACGGCCACCAAGGCGATGACTCCGACGATGGCGACGAGTGTGAGGTTGGTACCCGACAACGTGGTGACTTCCATAGGGGTTGGAGGTATGGACATAAAGCGTCTCCCTGATACTTCTGACTAACGTCGCGCCGGCCAGACTTTTTGATGGCTGTGGGCGCGCTTGGCGACCTCGTGACCGGCGAAGTCTAACCACAGGTGCCACTGGTTTGCTGACCCAGGCGCGCCGCCGGACGAACTTCGGCCCGAGGAAGCTGCTGTGAGGCCCAGCCGGGCCGACCCGGCGAGCAATAATGAACGGCATGATCGTCCTCGGCCTCGTCTTGTTGGTGCTCGTGGTCGTCTTGAGCGTCGCGATCGTGGTCAGCAACCCGGCCGTGGTCGAGCTCAGCATCTTCAACGCCAGCGTCCCGGTGACGATGTCGGGCGTCTACTTCACCGGAGCCGGGGCCTTGTTGGTCACCTTGCTCGGCCTGCTGCTGATCCAGCAGGGCGTCGTCCGCTCGCGCAAGCACCGGCGTCAGCTCCAAGCCATTGACGCCGCGCCCCGACCGATCCCTGCCTCACCTCCGGCCCCGGGCCGTCCGGGGCCCTCGGCGGACCCGGTCGTCCCGTCCAACCCGACATCACCCCCGGTCGCCCCGGTGGGGCCCACGGAGGTGTCAGCACCGGCGCCGGGCCCTCTCGAGCCGGCCCTGCTCGTCGAGACCGAGCGATCCGCTGCCGACGACCCACCCAGATGAGCTTCTTCGAGATCTTCCAACCCGGCCTCAAATACCTGCGCGAAGAAAAGGACCGACAAAAGATGCTGGTTTCCAAGCCCACCCATGGTGGGGGTGCCCCACTCGGGATCGATCTGGCCGCTGGGGTGGCCAAGATCCGGATCCCGGCCAAGCCGGTCGTCGAACCCACGGAGGAGCCGGCCGATCCCGAAGGCGTCGTGCTGGAGCCGGAAGACGACAGCGACGACGAACCGGCCGGCTCCCCCACCTGAGGCCCCCGCCGCGGCCTGGACCTCAGCCGAGCGGCTCGGCGTGAGCCACGGCGGAGACCAGTCCGGGAAGTCCCGGCATTCGGGGCTGCACGACGAAAGCCACCCGTACGGTGACCACGAAGTCCACCTCGTCGCCCACCCGGTCGCATCGGGTCAGCCGGGCCCCGTTCTGGGCCGCCGTACGCCGCGCCTGCCCGCAGCCGTTCTCTCCTTTCTCAAAGGCCGCCGCGGCGCTCAGGGCCGACAGATCGGCTGCGCCCCGGGCCCGGTGATATGCCACCAGGTATCCGGCGATCACCATCGCGGCCCCACTGAGGACAACGACCACCGCCATCAGACCGACCACGAGCAGGGTGGCCGATCCGCGTTCACGATCCGCGCCGGTCACCCCTGCGGCTCCGGCACAACCTGGGCCCGAGCCCGCAGCGGGACTGCCACCAGCCAGTCCGCCAGTGGCTTGGCCGACAGCCGTACGGTCACGGTCACCAGACTCGGCTTAGTGTCGATGTCGACGGTGGCGCCGACCGGCGCCGCCCGTTTGATCGTGGCGACGGCCGCGCTGTCGCCGCGCGCAGCCTGACGCGCAATCGCCGTCGCCGTGTCCACGCACCGGAGCTGCATCACCAGCAGGTAGATGCCCCAGCACATCATGGTCAGCAACGCCAGGGCGGCGAGGATGGTGACGGCCAGCTCGGCCGTCACCATGCCCCGGTCGCCGCGGCGCGCAGGTCGTGGGTCCACCGGTGCGCCCCGCCGCTCTAGCGCGGTCGCCCGGTCAGAGTCCAGCGGTGAAGGCGCGGATGATCTGCATGATCACCTGCAGCAACAGCTTCTCCACCGGTCCCGAGGTGACCACCGCTAGCAGCACCCCGGCCATGGCGATGGCGGCGATGATGCCGACGGTCCACTCCGCGCTGACCATGCCCCGCTGGCTCCGCCGGGCGAGCGTGGTGTCCGGCCCCGTCGCCGTCGTGGTGTCCGCGAGCAGATCGGCTTCGACCACGGGGACCACCTGGTCGCCCGTCGTGCTGATGTCTGTCGACATGTCGTTCCTCCTTGTTATTGCGCACCTGGGGTGCGGCATCACGTCGGATGCACCTGGAGTCTGTGGACGCCGGGTGGAGATCGTGCGCTCGTGGACAGATCTGTGGACAAGGCTTCGGGACCCGATTTCCCTTGTGGACAGAGGAGGAGCCGGATCAGCTGAGGGCGTGGGTGACGGCCGAGATCACCGTCGGCACCACGCCCAGCAGCATGAAGGAGGGGATGAAGCAGATCATCAACGGCAGCACACTGCGCACCCCGACCGCCCGGGCCCGTACCTGCTGGGCCGCTCGACGTCGCTCTCGAGCCACCTCGGCGTGATGCCGGAGCCCCTCCACCATCATCGTGCCCGACTCCACCGAGCGGGCGAGGTCCACGGCGGCTCCGCCGAACTGGGGGTGCGCGGCCAGCACCCGCCACGCGTCCGCCTCGGACACGCCCAGGGCCGTACCCGCCAGCACCCGGCCGAGGTCCTCGGCAACCGGCCCGTCGAAGACGTCCATCACGGCAGCACACGCGGTCCGGATCGGCAGCCCTGCCGCCAGGCCGGCGGCCAGCAGCTCCAGGGCCTGCGGCGCCTCCAGCACCAGTCGCTGCTGCCGCCGCCGGGCTCGCGTCGGCTCCAGCCAGCCCAGACCCACCGCACCGCCCAGGCCGAGCACCGGGACGGCCAGCCAGCCAAGCGGTCCGGGACCGCCGCCCCAGGTGGAAGCGCCCAGGCCGAGAGCCAAGGCGATGGTGCCGCTGACCGCCAGCCGACGCGGCATCGATGGCGCGTCGGCCCGCCCCCGGAGCAGCCGCGACCACCGGGCGTGACCCACCCTCGGCTGACCCCGCGGTGCCAGCCGGAGCCAGGCGCGGCGAGGATTGCGGATCCACCAGAAGGCAGCCAGCCCGGCGAGAGCCGCGCTGAGGACACCGGCCGGGGTCAATCCTGACGGCAGCCAGGTGGCCAGCGGCAGCATCTGGGGCGACGCGGCCACCACGACGGATACGCTCATCTCAGCCCTCCGGTGCGCTCGCCTGGCGGGCCAGCAGCTCGATCCAGACGACCCCGGTGCCGGCCAGCGCCACACCGGCCACGATGCAGGCCCACCCGACCGGGCCGGCCAGCAGCCAGTCGAACCGGGTCGCCGCCGAGCAGGTAGCCCATCGCCAGCCCACAGACCGGCAAAGCAGCCATCACCTTGCTGGTGGCCCGCGGCGACGCCAGCTCGCCCGCGACCACCGCCCGCAACGACTCCTCCGACGCCAGCCCGGCCGCCACCTGATCCAAGGTCGTGGACAACGGCGCGCCGGTCTGGGCGGACACCTGCCAGGCCCGCGCCAGGTCGAGCAGTCCGCCGTGACCCCGTCGGCGGCCTTGCCTGCGCCACACGGCCAACACGTCACCGCCGACCTGCTGAACCCGGCGGGCCTCCATCAGCACCGGAGCATCCTCGGCCGCGACAGCCAACGCCTCTGTCGGCACCTGCCCGACCCGCAGCTGCCCGGCCAGCACCCGGCAGCCGTGCGCAACCTGCAGCTGCGCCCGCAGCGCCGTCCGTTGTTCAGCCCGCTGCCCGATCAGCCAGGCGAGCACCGCGACGACGATGACCGCGGCCACCGCCAGCGCAGCGCCGCGCGGACCCGCAGCCAGCCCGGCCCCAGCCACGGCCGCCGGCGCTGCGGCGACGGCGACGATGATCTGGACCTTCCGCCGGTCGAGCCGGCGGCGAAGCGGTGGTGCCTCGCCGAGCCGGCGTTCCAGGCCCCGGGCCGCCGGAGCCCTCATCCCCAACACGACCGCCACCGACGTCAACACCAGGCAGATGCCGATCATCGGCCCAGCAACTCCTCGAGCTGGGTGCTGCCCGGACCGCGCCGGGTCCGCCCGTCGACACCAAAGGCGACGGCGCACTCGGTGCGGGTCGTGCCGTCCGGATCACGGACGAAGACCGAGATGTCGGTGACCCGTCGCCGTCCCTGTCAGGTCCCGGTCGATGTGGATCACCGCGTCCAGGGCGGAGGCGACCTGGGCGTGCAGGGCCTGTCCGTTCAGCCCTCCGAGTGCCCCCAGCGCCTCCAACCGCGCCGGCACGTCGGCGGCTGAGTTGGCGTGCACCGTGCCGCAGCCACCCTCGTGGCCGGTGTTCATCGCCGCCAGCAGGTCGCAGATCTCCCCGCCGCGGACTTCGCCGACGACCAGCCGGTCCGGTCGCATCCGCAGGACTGCCGGACCAGGTGGTCAGGGTGATCGCCCCGGCCAGCTCGGCGTTGGCCGGCCGACCCTCCATCCGTACGACGTGGGGTGGTGCGGGGCCAGCTCACGGGAGTCCTCGACGATCACGATCCGTTCGGTCGGCGGCACCAGTGCCAGCAGCGCAGCGAGCAGCGTGGTCTTGCCCGACCCGGTGCCTCCACTGATCAGGAAGGACAGCTTGGCCGCCACCAGCCGGTCGAGCAGCTGCGCGGCACCGGGGCTGATCGCGACCCGTCGCCACGCAGTCGGCCAGCGAGAAGGTGCGGGCCGCGGGCACCCGCAAGCGAGATGCAGGTGCCCGGGCGTGGCCAGGGTGCCGAGCACCGCATGCACCCGGCTGCCGTCGGCCAACCGGGCGTCGACGAACGGCACGGCGTCGTCGAGCCGCCGGCCGACCGAGGCCGCCAGTCGTCTGAGCCAGACGCCGCACCTCGTCGTCCTGCGGGAACGTGATGTCGGTCAGCTCCAGGCCCGCCCCGCGGTCGACGAAGACCTGGCTCGGGCCGTTGACCAAGATGTCGGTGACCCCCGGCTCGTGCAGCAGCGGCTCCAGCGGCCCGGCGCCGACGCTGCTCCGGCGCAGCGCCTCCACGGTCTCGATCACCGCGGCGTCGGTGACGATCAGCCCCTCGGCCCGCATGGCCGCCGCCACGTCGGCCGGAGTGTGCCGACGGCCGAGACCGGCCAGCCGCGTCCGCAGCGGTTCCAGGTCGGCGACGCTCATGCCGCCGCCCGTTCGGCCAGCAGTCGGTCATCGAGGATGCCGGCAGGCCCTGGCCAAGGGCTGCGTCGAGCGACCGCGCCGGGCGGGTCGCCGCACTCGGCGGCGACCACCAACGTCGGGTCGTCGCTGATCGTGCCCACCGACGGTCAGCCCGAGGCCCGCCGCCACCACGGTGGTCTCGAGTCCGCGCGAGCGGCCGACCCGGACGAGCAGCCGGATCTCGCGGCAGGCGTTCTCGAGCTCGACCAGGAGCTCACGGGCGGCAGCCACCCCGCGAACATCGGCCTGCACCACCATCAGCACCGAGTCAGCGCGGCGCAGCGCCTCGCGAGCCGCCGGGCCCAGGCTTCGGGGCACGTCGACCACGGTCAGCCGGTGACTCCGGGTCGCCGACCGCAGCACCGCGACCATCTGCTCAGCGTCTGGACCCTGGGAGCCGGGCTCGGAACGGGCCATCGACAACACGTCGAACCCGTCGACTCGCGGAAGCTGGCCGCTGAGGTCGCCGAGATGGCCTCGGGCCGTGGCCAGCCGCGGCCAACGCCAGCCGGCGAATCCGTTCGGCACCCACCAGCAGGTCGATGCCACCGCCGAGGGGATCCGCGTCCACCAGCATGGTCCGGACGCCGAGCCGAGCCCCGGTGAATGCCAGGGCCGCCGCACAGGTCGAGGCCCCGGACCCCGCCGGAGCCGCCCACCACGCAGACCGCCTGACCGTCGCCCGATCTCTGTCCATCCGCATCGGCCAGCGCGGCGGCCAGCCGGCCGGCGCCGTCGGGCAGGGTGATCACGGCCGCCCCCAGCGGTGCCGACCAGGCGTGCACCGCATCCCGGTCGCGCTCCAGGCCGAGGACATAGATCTCCGCCCGGCGGGGCAGCACCATGGCCGCCACCTCGGCCGCCTGGTCGACGCCGACCAGGACGGCGGCGGCCGTGGACCAGCAGGGCCTGAGTGCTCCAGGATCGCTGGCCAGCTGCGGCTCGATCCCCACCGCTGCGGTCACGGACAACACGTTGTCCAACAGCTCGGCATCAGCGGTGACCAGCACGAGGGCGTGGCTGGTGGCGACGTGGTCCATGTCGGGAGTCTGCGTACGCCGGGGTGAGAACGGTCGGGTTCAGCCAGATCTGTGGACAGCGGACAGCTGCGACCCTCGACCCTGTGGACAGTCGCGGAACACGGCGACTGACGTCGGTGATCGCCGGTCGCGTTGTTGATCAAGTGAACAGACGTTCACCATTTTCTTCCTCGGAGGTCTTTCCTTTGGAGGACGTTCAAGGTAGAAATGACACAAGGAAACACCAAGTCGTTGTAATTGAGTACGCGATCTAGGAACCTCCTGGGAGAAGTCCATAATCGGACGTCACGCGTAGTCGTTTAGAACGAGTCGGCAGATCCTTGCTCGGCATTCGAGTACCCACGCGGCGATCACCCATCCACGACGGGCAGTTGCGATCCAGGTTTCCCTGGGCCAACACGTTGAACAGCACGCATGGTCACTCAGCGATGACGGGCCAGGCACGGCGCCTGCCTCGGCAGGCGCCGCGTCACGTCCAAGATCATTTCTGCCGCAACGCTCCCGACGAAGATCAACTTCGCGGTCGAGCCGGCGACAGTTCTGCGCCTCGAGCCAGCGCCGCCGCCCCGTGCAACAGCCAGACCTTGACGCCGACCAGGCCCGCCCTCGGCATATCCGCGCAACCCCTGCCCGTACGCCGCCCCGCTCGCCCGGTGCCCGGCCTCGATCATGATGACGCCACTGGGGTCGAGTCCGGACGCCATCAAGCACCAGGTGCTCGGCGGCGCGGGCCACCAGACCGTTCGCCTCGCCGAACGGGGCCACGGTCACCAGCTCGGCGTGCACGACCGCCCCCAGGACCGCCGCCGACGCGAGCGTGGGAGTGGTCAGCAGAGCGGACAGACCCTGCATCCGCGGACCGACACCCGGCCGGTCCAGCACCCGACCCAGGTCGTCGTCGGCCACCTCGCCCCGGGCCACCACCGCGTGCGCCCGGGCGAGCGCCTGGGCCGGTGCGACCCTGATCAGAGGCGCGAGCTCGGCGAGCTCGGCCGACAACCGGAGCGAGCCGACGAGCCAGCGTGCCGGGTCGGTCGTCAGCTCGGCGCTCGCTGTCGCGCTGGTGGCCAGCGCGGCGGCCCTCGTCTCCCCCGAGATGGTCCGTAGCCCCCGGTCTCGCAACACGGCATCGACCGCCGCAACGGCGGCCGCCACCGCCGAGGGCACGCCCTCCAGGCGCGCTAGATCGGCAAGCGGGTCAGCCACCGTTAGAGTCTGCATCATGAACCGCGCGCGGCGGAGTCCCTATCCTGAGGCTGCGCCCGCCTGGATGGTGGGCGAGCGGCGTACGCGCGTGCTCGACCTCGGCTCGGGCAACGGGGCCTTCGCTCAGATGCTGCACGACGCCGGCCACGAGGTGTTCTGTCTCGATCGCGACGTCGACCTGGTCGCCCAGCTGCCGGAGCGGCTCGGCACCCGGCTGCACGTGGCCGGTCAGGTGGAGTCGTTGCCGTTCTTGTCCTGTCACTTCGACGTGGTGACCGCTTCGCAGACCTTGCACCACTTCGCCCCGGGTCTGGCCCTGACCGAGATCGCCCGGGTGCTCAACCCGGGTGGTCACCTGGCCGTGGTCTACACGACCCGGGACGACACCGTCCCCTGGGTCAAGCGGCTGATGGCCCTCATGCACCAGGCCGACCCGGAGGCCATGCGAGGCGACTTCGGGGTCGACTCGGTCCAGGCCATCGCTGAGAGCCCGTACTTCGGGCCGCTGGAACGCAAGAACTTTCGCAAGTGGGTGCCGATCACCCGGTCGGGTCTGGTCACCATGGTGCAGCGTCGACCGTCGGTGGCCCAGCTGGAGGAGTCGGCGCGGACCGACCTGCTGGAGCAGGTCGGCGCGCTCTACGACTCGTCCGCCCGGGCTCCCGAACCGCTGCTGCTGCCTTACCAGACCTCGTGCTGGCGGGCCGTGGTCGACCACTCCCGGTTGGTGCTCGACGATCTCGGCGAGGACGCGCTGGAGATCCGCCTCTGAGCCGTCTGCACCTGGTTAGACTGCGCGAAATACCAGTGACTGCACTGGTCCCACTTTCGACGCTATGTCCGACGGAGGCTGCGATGGCTCACGGCACCACCCCACGACCCCAGAACCCCGACCGGCCCCAGAGCCCCGACCGGCCCGCAGACGTGGCCGGCTCGACCAGAGCCGACGGCTCGATCAAGGCCGACGGCTCAGACGAGGCTTACACCCGCATCGCCGGGGAGAGCGACTTCCTCGAGCTCCGCCGTCGCTATCGACGCTTCGCCTTTCCCGCCACGATCGCCTTCATGGTCTGGTACATCACCTACGTCGTGTTCAACAACTGGGCCCGCGGCTTCATGGACACCCCGGTGATCGGCCACATCAACGTGGCTGTCGTGTTCGGCCTCCTGCAGTTCGTCTCGACCTTCGCGATCGCGTTCTTCTACGCCCGGCATGCCGGTCGGGCCCTGGACCCGTTGTCCGACAAGCTGCGAGCCGACTTCGAGAAGGAGACCGGACGATGAGCGCCATGTCCACCCCGGCCCTGCTGATCCCGCTGGCCACCAACCGCGGACTGACCATCGGGTTGTTCCTGGCGGTGGTGGCCCTGACCCTGGGCATCACCTTCTGGGCCTCGCGGCAGAACAAGACCGCGGCCGACTACTACGCCGGCGGCCGGTCCTTCTCGGGTTTCCAGAACGGGCTGGCCATCGGCGGCGACTACATGTCGGCCGCGTCCTTCCTCGGCATCTCCGGCTCCATCGCCCTCTACGGCTACGACGGCTTCCTCTACTCGATCGGCTTCCTGGTCGCCTGGCTGGTCGCTCTGCTGCTCGTCGCCGAGCTGCTGCGCAACTCGGGGCGCTACACGATGGCTGACCAGCTCGCCTACCGGATGCGCCAGACGCCGGTCCGCAGCGCTGCGGCCACGTCGACCATCGTGGTGTCGATCTTCTACCTGCTGGCCCAGATGGTCGGGGCGGGCAGCCTGGTCGGGCTGCTGCTCGGGGTCAGCGACCAGAGCGTCAAGAACCTGGTGATCATCGGCGTCGGCGTGCTCATGATCATCTACGTCACGCTGGGTGGCATGAAGGGCACCACCTGGGTGCAGATCGTCAAGGCCGTCCTGCTGATGGTCGGCACGCTGCTGATCACGATCTTGGTGCTGGCGAAGTTCAACTTCAACCTGTCCGAGCTGCTCGGCGCTGCCGCGCAGAAGTCGGGCAAGGGCGAGGCGTTCCTGCAACCCGGTCAGCTCTACGGCAAGGACCTGGTCGGCAAGTTCGACTTCTTGTCCCTGGGTCTGGCGCTGGTCCTGGGCACCGCGGGGCTGCCCCACATCCTGATCAGGTTCTACACGACCCCGACCGCCCAGGCCGCGCGCAAATCGGTGCTGTGGGCCATCGGGCTGATCGGGTCGTTCTATCTGATGACCCTGGTGCTCGGCTTCGGTGCGGCCGCCCTGGTCGACACGGGCAAGGGCAGCCAGGTCGCCACCTCGTCGGGCAATGCGGCCTCACCGCTACTGGCCCAGGCCGTCGGTGGCGGCGACGGCACGCTCGGCGGATCGGTGCTGCTGGCCCTGATCTCGGCGGTTGCTTTCGCCACCATCTTGGCAGTGGTGGCGGGCCTGACCCTGACCTCAGCCTCCTCGGTCGCCCACGACCTCTACGCCAGCGTGATCATGAAGGGCCGGGCCAGCGAGAAGAGCGAGATGATCGTCGTACGGATCGCGGCCTTCGTCATCGGCGCGATCGCCATCGCCTTGGCCATCCCCGCGCAACGGCTCAACATCGCCTTCTTGGTCGCGTTGGCCTTCGCCGTGGCGGCCTCGGCCAACCTGCCGGCGCTGCTGTTCAACCTGTTCTGGCGCCGGTTCAACACCATGGGCGCCACGTTCAGCATCTACGGAGGTCTGATCTGCGCTCTGGTGCTGGTGATCTTCTCCCCGGTCACCTCCGGCACGGCCACGTCGTTGATCACCACGACCAACTTCGCCTGGTTCCCGCTGCGCAACCCCGGTCTGATCTCGATCCCCTTCGGGTTCTTGTGCGGGGTGGTCGGGACCTTGATCAGCAAGGACGAGTCGAGCCAACGGCGCTACGACGAGCTGTCCGTACGCTCGCTGACCGGCGCCGGCGCGGAGAAGGCCAGCGCCCACTGAACGACGAACGGCCAGGGTCCCGGCGGGTGATGACCCGCCAGGACCCTGGCCGCTAGAAGTTGCACCTTACGAGCGAGCGAGGGCTCCGCTGCTGCGGGTCGCGCTCTGGAGCTGGACACCGAGGGCGGCGGCCACGTCGCTCGGCAGGTCAGAAGCCGACTCGTACGCGCTCGATCCGGGCCGGATCCGCAGGTCGGCCGAGGCCTTGTCGACGAACAGCGGGTCGGTGGTGCCGGCGAGGAAGGTGCTCTTGGCTTCGATGTTCCGCTCGGTGGAGGCGGCCAACGGCGTGCGGTAGAGGCTTTCCTTGCCATCGCGGGCCCGCCAGGAGACGTAGATCGGGGCGGTGCCGTTGCTCTGGTAGTACACGTTGTGCTCGACCTTGGTGAAGAAGTCATCGGGCACCGTGTTCGGAGCCACCGGGTTGATCCGCATGGCGGAGGCCTTCAGCGAGTAGTTCTTGCCCGAGACCACGTTGTTGACGACCTCGATGCCGCGGGTGTCCGGGCCGACGTCGCTCCAGCCGTCGACGCCCTTGGTGCGCTGGTCGTCGTAGATGTTGATGCCCTGCACGTTGTCGACCAGCGTGTTGTTGTAGACCTTGGTGTTGGCCGAGGCGACCGAGATGCCGAAGGTGCTGCCGGAGATCACGTTGCCGGCGATGATGCCCTTGTTGGAGACCTCGTAGAAGATGCCCGAGCCCGGGTTGTTCTTGATCGTGTTGTAGGTGATCTTGGTGTCGGAGCAGTCCAGGTCACACCACAGACCGGCCGACACACCGCGGGTCTCCTCGACCAGGTTGTTGGTCAGGGTGAGACCGACCATGTGGGCGAACTTGGCGGCGGCCTGTCCGCAGGAGATCGTGCAGTCGGTGCCGAAGAGCTCGGTGTTGTTGCGGTAGAAGATGCTGTCGGAGAGCGTAAAGTCGTTCCGCGTCCCGTTCACGGAGGTTCCGTTGCCACCCAGCGGCGAGTAGCCGTTGTAGGCGAAGACGGTGCGGGTGACGGTGGAGCCGGGCTGCGGGTTCGAGTAGCCGAGACCGGCCGCCGCGTTGAGGGTGAACACGCTGTTCTCGACCAGGGACTTGGAGCCGCCGAAGTAGAGCGCGTTGGCCGTCAGGTTGTGGTACTCGTTGGTGGCGAACTTGCGGAAGCCGATGCCCAGCACCTTCGAGTTCCCCTTGCTGAAGATCATCGCGATGGGGCGGGAGGAGGCCTCGACGGTCTTGCCGGCCGGATCGACGCCGATGACCATCTTCTTGTTGGTCCAGTCGTAGTAGAAGCTGGTGGCGTCCACCTTGGCCTGGCTGGTGACCTGCTTGAGGCCCTTGCCGTCGACGAAGACCATCTGCGGGTCGGCGGCCATCAGGTTGGAGGGGTCCTTCGACATGTCGAAGTGCGCGCACGGACCGGTGTTCGGCTTGATCGACTGCTCGGTCAGCGGCCGGGAGTAGTAGAGCCCGTCGCAGAAGTTGGCCGTTGACCACGGCATCGTGTACTGGGTCTGGTCGGCCACCTTGGTCCAGGCGCTGGTGGCGATGATGTCGGAGCCGTTGAACCACGGGGACTCGCCCGGGTAGGCCTGCAGGGTGAGCGACTTGGCGACGAAGCCGTAGTTGGTGATGATCTTGGAGTCGTGGAACCAGTCGCGGTAGTCCCCGCCACGCAGGACGATCGTGCCGCCGTCGGTGGCCAGCTTCACGGCCTTGTTGATCGTCAGGACCGGCGCGGCCTGGGTCCCCGCGTTGTTGTCGTTGCCCTGCGGCGACATGAAGATCGCGCCGGCCGGGATCGGGTAGTTCGTCTTCGGGATGGTGGCGCCGGTGCGGTCGAGCCCGGTCGGAGCCGCCGGGACCGACGAGGTGACGGTGGTCGTCTCGGCGTGGGCGGTCTGCGCGGCGGGCACCGCCACGGCCAGCAGGCCAAGGGCTGCACCGACGATGACGCGGGTCTTCTGGGCGCGAACGAAAGAGGTGAATGAGCGAGGCATGGGACGGACTCCTGGAAAGTAAGTGGTCCCCCGAGTCAGGACAGGAAAGGCGAAAAGCGCGCGCACAAACGACGGTGCGCGTCCAAGCAGTGGTCTGTGGTGTGGCGGATCGTCACCGATCCGCCGTGCTGCCTTCAGCGGCTCTTTCCCGACGCGATCTGTCCCCCAGATCGCGGAGCCTGCTTCCCCCCGGCATTGACAACGTTATCTCAGGTTAAGGTGATTTACCAAATCAATCCGGTCCGCCCTGAATGTGATCTGCGCAACTCCCCCGCAGTACGGTTTCCCCAGCCCTACGAGACCGAGGAGAGATCGCCGTGAGCGACGAAGCGCTGTCGAACCTGATGCACGAGGACCGGCGGTTCGCACCGCCTGATGACCTTGCGGCGAATGCGAATGTGACAGCAGCGACCTACGCCCAGGCTGATGCCGATTTCGAGGGTTTCTGGGCGGCGCAGGCCGAGCGGCTGACCTGGGACACCCCGCCGACCCAGACCTTGGACTGGAGCAACCCGCCCTTCGCCACCTGGTACGCCGACGGCACGCTCAACGCGGCGTACAACTGCCTGGATCGTCACGTCGAGGCGGGCAACGGCGAGCGGGTGGCGTTCTACTTCGAGGGCGAGCCGGGCGACACCCGCACCATCACGTACGCCGAGCTGACCACCGAGGTCAAGAAGGCGGCCAACGCCTTGGTCGAGCTCGGGGTGAAGACCGGCGACCGGGTGGCCATCTACCTGCCGATGATCCCTGAAGCCGTGGTGGCCATGCTGGCCTGCGCCCGGCTCGGCGCCCCGCACACCGTGGTCTTCGGCGGCTTCTCGGCCGATGCGCTGGCCTCTCGGATCACCGACTGCGGCGTGGAGGTGGTGATCACCGCCGACGGTGGCTACCGCCGCGGGTCACCGTCGGCCCTGAAGCCCGCGGTCGACGAGGCCCTGACCCGATGCCCCGACGTACGCCACGTGCTGGTCATCCAGCGCACCAAGCAGGACACGGCGATGACGGAGGGCCGGGACCTGTGGTGGCACGAGTTCGTCGGCCAGCAGTCCGATGATCATCAGGCCGAGGCGTTTCCGGCCGAGCACCCGCTCTACATCATGTACACCTCCGGCAGCACGGGGAAACCCAAGGGCATCCTGCACACCACGGCCGGCTACCTGGTCGGCACCTCGTACACGCACTGGGCGACCTTCGACCTGAAGCCCGAGACCGATGTGTTCTGGACCGCCGCCGACATCGGCTGGGTGACCGGGCACTCCTACCTGGTCTACGGCCCGCTGGTCAACGGAACAACCAGTGTCATGTACGAAGGCACCCCCGACACCCCGCACAAGGGCCGTTGGTGGGAGCTGATCGAGAAGTACCGGGTGACCATCCTCTACTGCGCACCGACCGCGATCCGGACCTTCATGAAGTGGGGTTCAGAGGTGCCGGACCAGTTCGACCTGTCCTCGCTACGCATCCTCGGCTCGGTCGGTGAACCGATCAACCCCGAGGCCTACGTCTGGTATCGCCACTACATCGGCGGTGACAACACCCCGGTGGTGGACACCTGGTGGCAGACCGAGACCGGGATGCACATGATCTCCCCGATGCCCGGCGTGACCGAGGGCAAACCGGGGGCGGCGATGAAGGCCGTACCGGGCGTGCAGGTGGATGTGGTCAACGACGAGGCGCAGTCGGTGCCCGACGGCTCGGGCGGCTACCTGGTGATCAGGCGGCCCTGGCCGGCCATGCTGCGCACCCTGTGGGGTGACGACCAGCGCTACAAGGACACCTACTGGTCACGCTTCGAGGGCCTCTACTTCGCCGGTGACGGCGCCAAGAAGGATGAGGACGGAGACATCTGGCTGCTCGGCCGGGTCGACGACGTGATGAACGTGTCCGGTCACCGGATGTCGACCACCGAGATCGAGTCGGCACTGGTGTCTCATCCCAAGGTGGCCGAGGCCGCCGTGGTCGGCGCTTCCGACGCGACCACCGGCCAAGCCATCGTCGCCTTCGTGATCTTGAGGTCCGAAGCGGGCGACGGCGGGCCCGACGTGGTCGACGAGCTGCGCCGGCACGTGGCCAAGGAGATCGGCGCCATCGCGAAACCCCGTCAGATCATGGTGGTGGAAGAGCTGCCCAAGACCCGGTCGGGCAAGATCATGCGCCGGCTGCTCAAGGACATCGCCGAGAACCGTGAGCTCGGTGACGTCACCACCCTGACCGACTCGTCGGTGATGAGCTTGATCAAGGAGAACCTCAACAAGCCGGTCGCGCAGGAGGAGTGAAGCGGCTGGTGCTGTTCGGCCGCGCCAGTGATCGGGAGTCGGTCACCGTGGCCGACATCCTGCGTCAGGAGACCGTGGGCGGGGTGATCATGCTCGCGGCGGCGGTGGTGGCGCTGGTCTGGGCCAACGTCGGGCACCGGTCGTACGACGTGGTCCGCGACCTGCACCTCGGCCCACTCAGCGTCGAGCACTGGGCCGCCGACGGGCTGTTGACGATCTTCTTCTTCGTCGCGGGCCTGGAGCTCAAACGCGAGCTGACCGTCGGGTCGCTGGCCCGACCGGCCGAGGCGCTGGTTCCGGTGGTGGCGGCCCTCTGCGGCATGGCCGTGCCCGCCGCGACCTATCTCGTGATCAACCTCGTGACCCCCGGTGGACGACCTGAGGGCTGGGCGGTCCCGATGGCCACCGACATCGCGTTCGCGCTGGCCATCTTGGCCGTCGTCGCCCCCGGCCTGCCGAGCAGCCTGCGGGCCTTCCTGCTGACCCTGGCCATCGTCGACGACCTGGGTGCGATCGCCGTGATCGCCATCGTGTTCACCGAGGACGTGACCGTCGCCTGGCTGCTCGGCGCACTGGGCTGCTGTGCGGTCTGGTGGCTGCTGCAGCGACGACGGGTGACCGGCTGGTACGTCTATGCCCCGCTGGCCCTGGTCTGCTGGTGGTGCATGCTCAGCAGCGGCGTCCACGCGACGATCGCCGGCGTGGTCCTGGGTCTGCTGTCGAGATCTTCGGCCGCTGGCCGCCGATCCCCGGTTGACGTGTGGGAGCACGCCTGGCGGCCCATCTCGGCCGGCGTCGCGGTGCCTGTCTTCGCCCTCTTCTCGGCCGGTGTCACGGTGTCGCCGACGACGCTGGCCGAGCTGACCCGCGAACCTCTCGCCTGGGGCATCCTGGCCGGACTCGTGCTCGGCAAGGCCATCGGCGTCTTCGGTGGCGCCTATCTGACCGCGCGCTTCACCCGAGCCGAGCTGGCCGGCGACCTGCGCTGGAGTGAGATCTTCTCCGTCGCCGTCCTGAGCGGGGTGGGGTTCACGGTGGCGCTGCTGGTGGCCGACCTCGCCTTCGTCGGGGATACCCGGGCCCAGGAGCAAGCCAAGGCGGCCGTGCTGATCGCCTCCCTGCTGGCTGGGTTGCTCGCTAGTGTGTCCCTCAGACGACGTAAGCGAGCGCGTTCGGACAGGTGAGGCCCATGGATCCAGAAGTCCCGCCGCGCCTGATCACCATCGCTCCGGACGATCCGCCAGACGCCGACAACCATCTGCACGCGGACGAGTCGGCGGCCACGGTCGCTGCGGTGCTGGGCCAGCACGGTGTCGAGTGGCAGCAGTGGCCGGCTGACCACGCTCATCTGCAGACCAAGCTGCAGGAGCTCCAGACCACGACCGACGCACCATTGATCTTCTACTGGATCGGCCACGGACGGATGGAGACCAGCAAGGACTACCGGCTGGCGGTGAACGGCTCGGCCCTGCGTGATCGCTGGTACGACGCCGACCAGCTCGTGGAGGCCGTGCGAAACCGCCTGGTGCGTGCTGCGGCGAGCGGCTACCCGCAGCGCTGGGCCTTGATGATCATGGATACCTGCGCGTCGACCCGCGGGACGTTCGGCGTGATGAAGGCGCTGCCGGACGACATCCGCCCACCCAAGAACCTGGCCCTGCTCGGAACCACCGAGGCTGACTACGGGGTGAGCTTCTCCGGGCGGCTGCCCGCCGTGCTGGAGGAGACGCTGCGCAGCTTCACCAGGAATGACACCGACGGCATCCCGTTGCGGGAGGTCGTCAACCAGCTGCGGACACGCTTGGAGCTGGACTACATCTCCTTCGATTCCCTCCGCGCCGATGCCCTGCTCCCTCACCGCCTGGACGCGGTGGGCGGGACGATGCCCAACGACGTCTACCAAGAGCTCAGCCGCGTGGTCGGGCAGCTTCCGCCCGACCAGCGGGACCACTTCATCGTCAAGGCCCAGGGCGCCGAGCTCGGTGAGCTGGCCTGGTACTTCAGCGGCCGCGAGACCGAACGGGCCGCGATCAAGGAGTGGCTGGAGCGTGGACCCGATGGCCTGCTGGTGGTCACCGGCGAGCCGGGGGCCGGCAAGTCGGCGCTCCTGGGCATGGTCCTGGCCGGAACGCACCCCGACCTGGTCCGCGTGATCGCCTCGACCGGCTTCTCGCTCGGGACGAGCGAGATCAACCCGGATGTCAGGTTCGACCTCGTCCTGCACCTGCGCGGCCTGACCTTGGCGGACTGCTTCGACCGCCTGGCCACGACTCTGGAGGCTGCCGACCTCGACGACTCGACCTGGAAGGGCGTGCATGATGCCGAGGCGGTGGTCGTGCTGCTCCGTCAGGGCGACCGGCCGTTGTTGATCATGCTCGACGCGCTCGACGAGGCCCGGGACCCGCTCACCATCGCCTCTGGGTTCGTCCGCCGGTTGGCGGCTCTGCCGGGGATCAAGATCATTCTCGGCTGCCGCGCCACCCTGCAACACCGGGTCGACCAGTACGACCCCGACGCTCCCACCGAGCTGCTCGACGCGCTGGCCGCCGAGACGGTGATCTTCCTGCAGCGCGATCCTGATGCGGCCAGCCGCTACCTGGAGCTCAAGCTCAGCTCGGTCGAGCCACCCTTCTCGCCCTTGGTGCCCGCCGCCATCGAGCAGATCGCCCACGCCGCTCAACCGTTCCTCTTCGTGCGGCTGATCAGTCACGAGCTGGTGGCCAACCCCCTGCTCCTGCTGCCGGAGTTCGCCGAGCAGCTGGCCGTGCTGCTGTCCGGGGGGCACGCCGCCATCTTCCGCCTCGCCGTCGAGCGCATCACCCTGACCCACCCGGCTGGGGCCGCGTTGCTCGAGGCACTGGCTCAGGCCCAGGGCCACGGCTATCCCCGCCATGATGGTGTCTGGGCGGCGGCCGCCCGACCACTCAGCCCGGTGCCGATCTCTGAATCCCACATCGACGCCATCTTGACCATCGCCGGCCCCTACATCATGGTCGACGGCGAACACGACCAGACGACCTATCGACTGGCCCACCAGACCTTCGTGCAGACCTACCTCGATGTCCCCGGCCCAGCGCCGAACGCGATCTTCGAGGCGTTGTTCGCGCTGGCCGCCCAGACCACCCCACAGCTCAACCCCTATCTCCGGTTCTACCTGCCCCGCCATGCCCGGTCAGCCTCAAACTGGGAGCAGATCGCCGACCATCCCGAGATCATCGATGCCCTCGACCCGCAGGCCCTGGCCGTCGAGCTCACCCGCACCGTGTTCGGCCAACCCGAGTTCAGCCTGAGGCTGCAAGTGGCCCTCGTCGCGACCCCGCAGCTGGTTCAGGCCCGCGACGCCCGCGACCGCTCTCTCGCCAGAACCCTGAGCCGGCGCCGGCTCGGCGGCTCACCGTCGGCGCAGGAGGACGACCCTCGGGTCGGCTGGACCCAGCTCATCGCCGTCGTACCCCACATCCCGCTCACCGAGTCGGAGTCCTGGGTCCAGGATGTCGCCTTCGGGCTGATCGGGACGAAGGTCGTCCTGGCCAGCGCCGATATGCACGCGCTCTACCTGTGGGACCCCGTCGACGGCAGCCCGCTGCGGGAGCCCATCGCGACGCCGATGACCGACGGCATCCGGGCCATGGCCATGACGGCGACGGCTGAGTTCCCGCCGCTAGTGGCCACTGCGCACTCCAGCGGTCGCATCAGCCTGTGGAATCCGTTGAGCGGTGACCTGGTTGCGACACTTCAGCACCAGGCGGCGGTCAACGCGCTCGCGCTCGGTAACGACCGGGGAGGCACGACGTTGATCATGAGCGGTGGCGAGGACCAGTGCATCAAGATCTGGCGGGCCGACCGACCCGACACCCCGCCACGCGTGCTGCGACACGACGCTAACGTCAAGGACCTCGCCGCTGTGCAGTGGATCCAGCACCTGATCCTGCTCAGCGGTGCCGACGACCGGACCGTACGAGGTTGGGACCCGCTGAGCGGGGCGGAGCTTTTCCGGCTGCCAGTCGAGGATATCTTCGTGGACGCGGTGGCCGGTCTCGTCCTCGACGACACACTCCTGGTCGCCGTGGGCCACACCACCGGCCTCCAGCTGTGGCGAGTCGGCGTCGGCTCGAGGGGCGCATTCGTCTCGGAACTGGTCTTCGACGTCGAGACCGACAACTGGGTCAGGTCGGTCGCGTTGACCACGCTCGACGACTCGGTCCTCCTGGCCGTCGGCGGCGACGACTATGCCGTCTGGTTGTGGAACCCTCAAACGGCAGCGCCCATCGGTCGGCCGGCCACCGGAGCCAACGGGACGACGACCTCCGTGGCCTTTGCCCATCTCCCCGGTGGGCAGACCCGGCTGGCCTCCGGCAGCCGGGACAATTTCGTCAGGCTCTGGGATCCCCGGTTGACCATTCCCGACCGTCCGTTCGTTGTGCCGCTCTACGAGGGTCGGGTGATCACCACCCAGGTCGGTGGCAAGCGTGTCGTCGTGGCGACCGAGCCGTCTTCCGAGCACTCCCTGTCCGTCCGGGATCTGGCGTCGGGCCGGGAGGTCAGACCGCGGCTGACGGCACACCGGAGCTATGTCACCGGTCTGGCGGCTGTGACCTCGGCCGATCAGGATCAGACGTGGGTCGCGTCGTCCGGCTGGGACAACATCGTCCGGTTGTGGGATATCGAGACCGGATCGGCCGTCTCGACCTGGCCCACGGCGAAGGCGACCATCCGTTGCCTAGCCGCCGGCCGGCTCCGCGGGGGGTCGCTGATCATCGCGGTGGGCGGGACCGAGGTTGTGCAGCTCTGGTATCCCGAGGTGGCGGGCCACAACAGCACGACCGTTCCACTCGAGCGAGGACAGGTCAACGGCGTCGCCTTGTTCCGCTCGAACGAAGGCCAGGACCTGCTGGCCTACAGCGTCTCCGACTCGCGAAAATCCAGTCCTGACCTCCAGGCGGTCAACGTCGTCGCCGTCGATCGACCCCAGGTGCCTGTGACGACCATCGTTGTCCCGGACGTCGCCGTCGACCGGCTGAGCAGCGTTCGTCTGGACGGTTGGCCGGCCATCCTGGCCCTGTGCTACAACGTCGTCCGCTTCTTCGATCCAGCGGCCGGCGGTGAGGTGCGGCCCGCTCTGGTCTCGGCGGGCCGGGTCGAGGCGGCCCTGCTGGCCCCGTTCAGCGGCGTCCCCGACCAGGTCATCACCGCCCAAGAGGAGGGCACCATCACGATCTCGCGACTCGACGGCGGTCAGTGGCGAGAGCACGGGGTTCTCGACGTTGCGCCGTCGCAACCCTTGGATCTGGCCCTGGACGGGACCCGGCTCATGGTGATGGCTCACGACGGGCTGATCACCCTCGACCTGCCGGAGCTGGCGATCGCCTAGTTCGCGAGCGGCCGGCTGGATAGGGTTCCCCCATGACCGCTCCACTGCGCCCCGTGGACGCGGTCATCGTGGTGCCCGGCATCATGGGCTCCCAGCTGGAGGACATGTCGGGCAAGGTGCTGTGGGGACTGCGCCCGGACCTGTTGGCCGGGACCTGGGTCAGCGACCGAGCCTTCGCCGAGCTCCAGGTCACCCCCCAGGAGCGGTCCGGCACGCGCGGGCGGGTGTTCGCGAACGGGCTGCTCCGGTTTCCCGGGCACCTCCCACTGCTCGGCGGGATCGAGCCGTACACCGACCTGGTCGACACGCTGCGAGCGTCAGCTCTGCACCCCCAGGCGGTCCGCAGCTTCGCGTACGACTGGCGGCTGCCGGTCGAGTGGCACGTCGCCAAGCTGGTCGACGCGTGTCGCGACCACCTGCGGACCTACCGCGAGCTGCTGGCGGCTCGGCATCCCGACGTCGACCGCCGGACCGTACGCGTCGCTGTCGTGGCCCACTCGATGGGCGGGTTGCTGGCCCGGCTGGCGTCGTACGAGCTGCTCGGTCAGCAGGTCATCTCGCGGGTGATCACTCTCGGAACGCCCTACCGGGGGTCGATCAACTCCGTCGAGATGATGGTCACCGGTGACGGCATGCCGTTCCCCACCCCGACCATCGCCGCCCGGAACCTCGCTCGCAGCTGCCCCGGCGTCTACGACCTGCTACCCCGGTACTCCTGCATCGCGCCGCTCGGCCAGCGTGAACGTGATCTCACTCCGGCCGACCTCGGGGCCCTGTGCCCGCAACCCGGCGCCGCGGCGAGCGTCGTCGAACAGGCTGAGGCCGCCGCGGAACGCTGGCAGCGTGCCGCTCCGATCCTCACCGCCGAGCAGGAGATCCCCCTGCACCACCTGGTCGGCGGCAACCAGCCGACCTCGCAGACCATCAGCGTCGATGCCGGCTTGGCCACCTTCCGCCGCGAGCTCGACGGAGCCGACCACAGCGGGGACGGAACGGTCTGCCTGCCGGCCGCGCAGCTGGAGTGGGCCGAGGACTATCCATTGGCCCAGCAGCACGGGGCGCTGGCCAAGGGCCGGGCCATCTACTACGTGCAGCAGAAGCTGCTCAAGAAGCCGCTGACCGCCACCCTCGGCTACGGGGACCTCGGGCTGGACGCGCCCACGATGCTTCGCAGCGGTGCACCGGTCACGGTGGCCGTAGACAACCCCGGGCTCCCCCTGACCGTGGTCCGGGTGATCAGCGAGGACCTCGACACCCTTCAGCAACGGAGCTGGCAGCTGTCGCGGACCGAGGCCGAGGACACACGGCTGATCTTCGGCGTCGACGGACTTCCCCGGGGGTTGCACCGGATCGTGGTCACCGGCGGCACCGAACAGGTTGCCGCCATCACCTTGGCCACGACCGGTGCGTAGAGCCCCGGCGATCAGCTCGTCCATCGCTGGAAACGCCGCCCGGCTGCCCCCCGCCTCGACCGAGGCGACAGACTAGGCTCACCAGAGACGAAAGGGAGCGACTATGGCAGACCAACCGGTCGGCGACATCATCAAAGCCATCACCGACGACGTGAAGCTGCTGGTGCGCGACGAGGTCCAGCTGGCCAAGGCCGAGCTCATTCCCGCAGCCAAGAACGCCGGGATCGGCGCCGGCATGTTCGGCGCCGCAGGCTATTTCGCCATCTGCGCGCTGTCGATCCTCTACTTCGCCGCCGCGTTCGGCCTTTCGGCGACCTTCGACTGGGACTACTGGCTCTCGTTCTTGATCGTCGGTGTCGTGCTGCTGGCGCTCGCCGGCATCCTCGCTGCGATCGGCTTGAGCCGGGTGAAGAAGGTCAAGGCGCCGGAGCGCACCATCAAGCAGGCCAACCTCACCGTCGCTGAGGTGAAGGCCGCGACCCAGCACGCCGTCGCAGCAGCCAAGGCTCCGCAGATCGAGGGCCAGGTCGTCCCGACCCGTCAGCTCAACTAGCCGCACGGGGCAACCGGGCGCCGCCGTGGCCGGGGCCGGCGTACGCGACATCTTGATCGACGGTCCGTGGCAACACCGCGACCTGGCAGCCAACGGGATCCGGTTCCACGTCGCAGTCGGCGGCAGCTTCGGGCCCACCCGGCCCCTGGTGCTGCTGCTGCACGGCTTCGGAGAGTTCTGGTGGGCCTGGCGACACCAGATCCCGGCGCTGGACTCGGCGGGGTTCAGCGTCGCCGCCTTGGACCTGCGGGGCTACGGCGCCAGCGACAAGACCCCGCGCGGCTACGACCCGCGAACCACCGCGTCCGACATCGCGGGCGTGGTCCGCAGTCTCGGCTTCTCCTCCGCCGTGCTCGTCGGTCACGACTGGGGCGGCATGGCCGCCTGGTCGACCGCGGCGTACGCGCCCGCTCAGGTCCGGGGCCTGGTCAGCGTCGCCGCCCCGCACCCGCTGGCCTTCCCGTGGTGGCCGGATCTGCGGACACTCGCCTTCTTCCAGGTCCCGCTGTTTCCCGAACGACGGATCATGGCCGACGACGGCCTCTACATCGAGCAGCTGCTGCGCGGCCGAGCCGCTCGGCCCGACTTCTTGACCAGCACCGAAGCCCGGCACTACCGCGACGCGCTGATGCTGTGGCCCAGCCCGCACTGCGCGCTGGAGTACCAGCGGATGTTCGTCCGGAACCAGGTGCGCAGCGCCGGCCTGGACTACCGCCGCGCCCTGCGGCGACCGGTCGTCCAACCTCTGCTGTCCATCCACGGCCAGCGCGACCCGGTCGTGCCCGAGTCCGCGATGACCGCCGCCGAGGCGTACGTGACCGGTCGGTGCGAGCTGATCAGTCTGCCGGGGGTTGGTCACCTGCCGCATGAAGAGGACCCTGTCGTGGTGAGCAACCGGATCATCGAGTGGCTGGTGACCCTGCCGTGAGCGGCTCGGGTTGGTCGCGCGTCGGGCTGGCGATGTGGCTGGTGCAGCCGTTGTACCTGGTGGCCGAGATCGCCTCGGCGAACGCCGTCACCGTGACCTACTCGATGCTCGACAACTCGGTCAGTGAGCTCGGTGCCACCACCTGCACCTCGATCGAGCGTGCGTACGGGTCGCTGCCGGTCTGCTCGCCCGCCCATCTGCTGTTCAATGCCGCCCTGGTCGTCTTCGGCATCATGACTGCCCTCGGCGCGATCACGGTGCGCCGGTCGTGGCCACCGGGCCCGGCCGCTACGGCTGCCACCGTCGGCTGGGTGCTCGGCGGGCTCAGCTCGGTCGGCTCCGGCCTGGCGCCGCTGGACCGGCAGCCGACGCTGCACTCGGTGTTCTGGGTGAGCCTGCTGATCTTCCAGTCCGGCGCGCTGCTGCTCACCGGCCTGCTGGCCCGCGGCCGGAGTCCGGTCATCGGCTGGGTTGGCGCGGTGGCCGGGGCGGCGGCGATCGCGGCGGTCGTCATCCTCGGCGTCTGGCTCGGTGGCAACGACGGTGGCCTGCTCGAGCGCCTTGCCCTGTGGCCGGCCCATCTCTGGCTGCCTCTGGCTGCCTGGATGCTGAGCCGGAGCGCGCCGGTCCCAGCCACCTGAGGGTCGTGTCAGACCCGCGCCCTAGGGTCGAGCCGTGACTCCCACTGCGGCGACGGTACGCCGGACGTACTACGTGCTGACCGCAGGCAACACCTTGGCCGCGTCACTCATCTGGGGTATCAACACGATCTTCCTGCTCGATGCCGGCCTGTCCAATCTCGAAGCGTTCGCCGCCAACGCGTTCTACACCGCGGGCATGGTGATCTTCGAGATCCCCACCGGCATCGTCGCCGACTCCTGGGGTCGGCGCATCTCGTTCCTGATGGGCACGGTCACCCTCGCCGTGACCACCGGCTTGTACGTGCTGCTCTGGCAGCAGCGCGCGCGCGTTCGTCTGGTGGGCGATCGTGTCCACGCTGCTCGGACTGGGCTTCACCTTCTTCTCCGGCGCCACCGAGGCCTGGCTGGTCGACGCCCTGACCGCGACCGATTCGACGGCTTGCTGGACGCCGTCTTCTCCCGCGGCCAGGTGGTGGCCGGGGTGACCATGCTGCTCGGCTCGGTCGCCGGCGGCTATCTGGCCCAGCTGACCAACCTCGGCGTTCCCTACGTGGCCCGCGCCGCGATCTTGCTGGTCGTCTTCGTGCTGGCCGCGATCATGATGCGCGACATCGGCTTCACCCCCGAACGCGGCGAGCGGCCGCTGCGGGCCGATGCGCAACCTCGTCGAGAGCTCGGTGCAGAACGGGCTGCGGGTGCCGGCGATCCGTGCCGTGATGCTGGCCGGGGTGTTCTCCGGCGGCATCGGCATCTACGTCTTCTACGCCCTGCAGCCCTACCTGCTCGAGCTCTGGGGCAACCCGAAGGCGTACGGGGTGGCGGGCCTGGTGGCCGCCATCGTGGCCGGCGCGCAGATCATCGGCGGCCTGCTGACCCCGAAGATCCGCGGCTTGTTCCGACGGCGGACGTCGGCGCTGTTGATCTTGAGGTGGTCAGCGTCGCCGTGCTGGTCCTGATCGGGCTGATCGCCAACTTCTGGGCGGCGGTCGGGCTGATCGTCATCTGGGGGCTGGCCGCGGCCGCCAGCCGACCGATCCGGCAGACCTACCTGAACGGGATGATCCCCTCCCAGCAGCGAGCGACCATCTTGTCGTTCGACTCGCTGATGACCAGCGCCGGCGGCATCGTCGCCCAGCCGGCCCTGGGCAGGAGCGCAGACGTCTGGGGCTATCCAGGTCTCCTACCTGTTCTCCGCACGTCGGCTCAGCCGCTGCCCTGCCCTTCCTGCTCCGCGCCCGCCGGGTCGCGGCGGCCGCCGACACACAGGAGCAGCCGGCCGCCACCGCGCCCTGACGGGTTCTCCCTATCCGCGAAGGTAGATCCGCGACTCCCACGGCTGCAGCTGCGGCGCCGTGGAGTCCCCGTGCGTGGTCAACAGGATGACCGCACCGCCAGAGGTCGGGCAAAGCACCGTCGGGGACGGTCACCGGCTCCGACGAGCAGTTGGCGATCATGATCAGCAGCTGCTCGCCCAGGGTCCGGGTCAACGCCCAGATCTGGCGGTGATCGGGCAGCAGCAGCTCGAAGCGGCCCTCGACGATGACCGGATGGCTCTGGCGCAGGGCGATCAGCTTGCGGAAGTGGTGGAACACCGAGTCGGGATCGGCCACCGCTGCGGCAGCGTTGATCGTCACGTAGTTCGGGTTCACCGGCAGCCAGGGGCGACCCTCGGTGAAACCGGCCTGCGGCGTGTCGTCCCACTGCACCGGGGTCCGCGCGTTGTCCCGGCTGCGGGCCGCCAGACCCTGCATCACCAGCTCGGCCTCCAGCCCGAGACTCATGGCGTCGGCGTGGTAGTTCACCGACTCGATGTCTTGGTACTGGCCGATGTCGGTGAAGTAGGTGTTGGTCATGCCGAACTCTTCGCCCTGGTAGACGTAGGGCGTGCCCTTGTGCATGTGCTGCACCGTGGCCAGCGTCTTGGCCGAGTTGACCCGGTGCTCGGGCGAGTCGTCCCCGAAGCGCGACACCGCCCGGGGCTGGTCGTGGTTGTCCCAGTAGAGCGAGTTCCAGCCCACGTCGGCCAGTCCGACCTGCCACTCGCTGAGGTTCTGCTTGAGCTCGGCCAGGTCGAGCTCGCGCAGGTCGAACTTCGACCCGTCGGGTAGCGAGTCGAGCCCGACGTGCTCGAACGTGAAGACCATGTTGAGCTCGTGGCGGTCCGGGTCGGTGACGTTGCGGGCCGTGGCGATGGTCGAACCCGGCATCTCCCCGACCGTGATGAGGTTGCGCTCGTCCAACCCGACCGCAGCATTCATCTCCTCCAGGAACTCCTCCAGGCGGTGTCCGTTGGCGATCGACTCGAAGCACGGTGCGTACTTGCGGTCCGGGCCCAGCTTGCCGTCGGTGAGCTCGGTCGGCTTGGAGATCAGGTTGATCACGTCCATCCGGAAGCCGTCGACCCCGCGGTCGACCCACCAGTTCATCATGGCGAAGACGGCCTGGCGGACCTCGGGATTCTCCCAGTTCAGGTCCGGCTGCTTCCGGGAGAACATGTGCAGGAAGTACTCGCCGCTGACCGGGTCCAACTCCCACGCCGAGCCCGGAGAAGGCCGAGCCCCAGTTGGTCGGTTCGGCACCGTCCGTGCCGGGCTCGAAGCCCGGCCGAGCCGGCCGCCACCAGTACCAGTCGCGCTTGGCCGAGGCCGGGTCACGTGACTCGACGAACCACTGGTGTTCGTCGGAGGTGTGGTTGACCACCAGGTCCATCACCAGCTTCATCCCCCGAGCGTGCACCTGGGCGATCAGCTCGTCGAGGTCCGCGAGCGTGCCGAACAGCGGGTCGACGTCTTGGTAGTCACTGATGTCGTAACCGTTGTCGTCCATCGGCGAGGCGTAGACCGGCGACAGCCAGACCACGTCCACACCGAGCTGGTGGAGGTAGTCCACTTTCGAGGTGATGCCCGGGATGTCGCCCATACCGTCACCGTTGCTGTCGGCGAACGACCGCGGATAGATCTGGTACACGACGGCGGTTTTCCACCAACCGTCAGGACGGGTGTCGGGTGCTCTCGTCGCGGTAGAGGTCATCTCCCGATCCTGCCATGAGCTCGTCGAGGCGAGCCTGCAGACCGGCGACTTCCGCCGCCAGGTTGGCCTGAGCGGCTTCGGTCAGGGCCCGCCCCTTGCCGGTGCGGAACAGCTCCCCCTCGACCAGCGGCTCCAGCACGGCCAGCCGGCCGGCCACGAACTCCGGCTCGGACACAGCGGCGAACTCGGCGCGGATCGCCGCCACGTAGGCCGCGTACGCCTCGGGCGGGGCAGCCAGGATCGCCAGGTCGGCGTCGCAGAGCAGTTCCCCCTCGGGGTCGCGGCTGCCAGGCACATGGGTGGCGGTCAGGCGTACGAGGCGCGCCACCTGGGTCATGTCCTCCTGCTCCAGGCCGGCTCGGCTGAGCTCGCGGACCGAGAGCCGGGCGGACGCCTCCTCGTTGGTCAGCTCGCGGTAGGGGATGTCGTAGATCGCGTCGTGGAACCAGGCGGCCAACCGGACCAGGAACAGGTCATGATCATCAGCCAGCTCGTCGATGGTGATCAACACCGACTGCAGGTGATCGAGGTTGTGATAGTGCCGGTGCGGCTCGGCGTAGCGGCGGAGCAGCGACTCGCCCAACGGCTCCTGGTGCGGCAGGGTGGCGTTCCACCGCCGCATCAGGTCCTCGTGTTGAGAATCAGTGGGCCCTTCATTTTCAGTCGGCCCTGGATTTTCAGTGAGCATTGGGACCTCCAGCATGGGAACGATCACTCAGATAGCGATCGGGGATGGGCAGCTCGCGGGTTTCGTCCCAGGGCTGCTGCCAGCCGGCCAGGTCGAGCACGCCGTCGAGCAGGTGGGCGGTGAGACCCCAGATCAGGTGCCCGGCCACCTCGAACGCCGGGCCGATGTAGCCGGCCGGGTGCCGGACCCGGGCGCGGTGCTCCGGGTCGACGAGGTCGGCGACCGGGACGATCGGCGACCGAGGCAACCTCGGCCGGGTCGAGGGCCCCCACCGGACCAGGCACCCGCCACCAGGCGACCACCGCCGTGACGTCGAAGCCGCTGACCGAGACGTGCGCCGGCCGGCAGCTTTCCCAGCACGTCGATCCCTGCTCGGTCGACACCGATCTCCTCCTCGGCCTCCCGCAGTGCGGTGTCGGCCAGGTCGACGTCGCCCGGGTCAGCCGCCCCGCCGGGGAAGGCGATCTGCCCGGGGTGACTGCGCATGGTCGCCGCCCGCTCCACGAACACGATCTCCGGACCGCGGTCTCCGTCACCGATCAGGACCAGCACCGCAGCCGCTCGCGCCCCGATCCCGGGCCGGATGGCCACCACCCGGTCGAGGCTGGCCTGGTCGGCCAGCGCCGAGGTCAGCGTGGCCAGCCAATCGGGACGGTCGCTGCTCACGGGGTCACTCCCAGGTGCTGCCCGGCCAGCTGCCGGATCTCGTCGGCGGAGTCGAACGGACCGCTGTGGCGATAGGCGATGGTGCCGTCGGCCCGGACGAAGAAGGTCTGCGGCAGCGCCGTGACCTGGAGCGTCGAGCGCAGCACCAGGTCCGGATCCTGCAGCTGCGGATAGGTCCAGGACGCGAACTGGGCGAACTCGATGGCCAGCTCCGGCTGGGGGTCGTCGTGGTCGACGCCCAGACCGATCAACAGGCGACGCGTTCACTGCGGCCACCTCGGCGAGGAACGGGGCCTCCTGCCGGCACGGGCGCGCACCACTGGGCCCAGACGTTGATCATCATCGGCCGGCCGCGCAGCCCGGCCAGCCGCACCGGCCGGCCGCCACCCAGGCAGGGCAAGGCGACGTCAGGCAGTCCGGCTGGCGACCGCGTCGACCGCGGCGTCGGAGGTCGGGCAGTCGGCAATGCCCGCAGCCTTCTTGAGCGCGGCCAGATCGGCGGTCGAGCTCGGCGCCGGCGCGGCGCGACTGGCCGGGGCCGACGCGGCCCGGCGGTGCGCCGATCGCGTCACCGTCGGGGTCTCGGTGCAGCCGGCCAGAGCAGAGCAGCGCACGAGCACGGCCGCAATTGCGTACGCCGACGACCTCATCCGCGCGGCTCCCGGACCAGCTTGGCCGCCTTGACCGGGTCGGTCTCACCCTCGCCGTACGCCGGGCACCAGCGCGCGACCGGGCAGGCCCCGCAGGCCGGGTTGCGGGCGTGGCAGCGCCGCCGGCCGTGCCAGATCACGTTGTGGCACAGCTGGGTCCAGTCCTTGCGCGGGAACAGTGCGGCCATGTCGGCCTCGACCTTCTCCGGGTCGGTCTCGGTGGTCCAGCCGAAGCGACGGGCCAGACGTCCGACGTGGGTGTCCACGGTGATGCCGGGAACTCCGAAGGCGTTGCCCGAGCACCACGTTGGCGGTCTTGCGGCCGACGCCGGGCAGGGTGACCAAGTCCGTCGAGCCGTGCCCGGCACCTCGCCGCCGAAGCGCTCGGTCAGCGCCGCGCCCAGCTTGATCAGGCTGTCGGTCTTGGCGCGGAAGAACCCGGTCGGGGTGATCATCATCTCGAGCTCGGCGCGGTCGGCGGCCGCGTACGCCGCAGCGTCGGGATAGCGCTCGAACAGGGCTGGGGTGACCAGGTTGACCCGCTTGTCGGTGCTCTGCGCGGAGAGGATGGTCGCCACCAACAGCTCGAGCGGATTGGTGAAGTCGAGCTCGATGTGGGCATCGGGATAGGTCGCGGCAAGCTCACGGTTGATGGCGCGTGCACGCCGCACCAGGGCCAGGTCCGAGCTCATGGCCTCACCCTACGCGGAGCACCGTTTCTCCTAGCCGGACAATTCTTGCGGGTCGAAACGGCCAGAAGGGGATGCCCCTGCCCTTCCACATCTTTCGACGGTAGCCTTACCCCGAAGTCGTCAGAGGCGATGAGGAGGATGCGCGCGTGGATCCGGAAGTCTTGAAGAAGGCACCGCTGTTTGCCGGGCTGGAAGACGAGGCCGCGACCGAGCTCTCCGAAACGATGGGAACCGTCCGTTTGAACAAGGGCGAGATCTTGTTCCACGAAGGTGACGGCGGCGACCGGCTCTACGTCGTGGTCAGCGGCAAGGTCAAGCTGGGCCGTAGCGGCTCGGCCGGTCGGGAGAACCTGCTGGCTGTCCTCGGCCCGGGCCAGATGTTCGGTGAGCTGTCCCTCTTCGACCCGGGTCCCCGCTCGACGACCGCCACCGCGGTCACCAGCTGCGAGATCCGGACGCTGGAGCACCACGAGCTGATGGACTGGCTGACCGGCCGCCCCGAGGTCGCCCAGGGTCTGCTGGGACAGCTGGCCGCTCGGCTGCGGCGCGCGAACGACGTCGTCGCCGACCTGGTCTTCTCCGACGTCCCCGGACGGGTGGCCAAGCAGCTGCTCGAGCTGGCCAAGCGGTTCGGCGACAAGCGCGACGACGGCGTGCACGTGCACCACGACCTGACCCAGGAGGAGCTGGCCCAGCTGGTCGGGGCCTCGCGGGAGACGGTCAACAAGGCGCTCGCCGACTTCGCGGCCCGCGGCTGGATCCGGCTCGAACCCCGTTCGGTCACGATCTTGGATGTCGAGCGGGTGGAGCGACGGGCTCGCTGACCCGCCGTCCACCCCTGAGCCCACCGGGGCTCAGACTCAGTTGGTGCCGAGCGTGACCTCAGCGGTCTGGACCGGCCCGTCGTCCCGGGTGTAGGTCACGGTGACCTTCGACCCCGGGGCGTAGAACCGGGTCGCGGCGATCAGCCCGTCCGGTGTGGTGGTGTGGAAGTCGTTGACCTTGGTCACCACGTCGTTGGCCTGCAGGCCCGCCTTGGCGGCTGCCCCGTCGGCGGTCACCGTCTGCAACGTGACTCCGGTGGCGGTGGACAGCTCGGTGTCGGACCCACCGACGGTGACGCCGAGGGCGGCGTTGGTCGAGGTGCCCTTGGCGATCAGGTCCGAGGCGACGCGGACCGCCACATCGGCAGGGATGGCGAAGCCGATCCCGATGTTGCCGGACTGGCTGTCCGACGAGCCGGAGCCCGTGCTGGCGATGGAGGAGTTGATGCCGACCACGGCGCCGTTCAGGTCGACCAGTGGACCGCCCGAGTTGCCCGGGTTGATAGCCGCGTCGGTCTGCACGGCCAGGTAGACCGCGTCGTCGTTGCTGCCCGAACGCACCGGGCGGGCGGTGTTGGAGACGATGCCGCTGGTCACCGACTCGGAGAGTCCGAGCGGCGCGCCGGCGGCGACGACGGACTGGCCGACCTTGAGCGAGCCGGACTTGGCGAAGACCGCCGGAGTCAGGTCGCTGACCCCGTCGACCTTGATCACCGCGAGGTCGTTGGTCACCGAGGTGCCGACCAACGAGGCCTTGGCCGTGGTGCCGTTCTTGAACGTGACGGTGATCGTGCCCTGCTGGGCGGCTGCCTCGACCACGTGGTTGTTGGTCAAGATGTGACCGTCGTTGTCGAGCACCACGCCGCTGCCGATGTCTCCGGTGCGACCGGCCTGCACCGTGATCGTGACCACGGACGGCTCGATCTTGTCGGCCGCGGCGGTGACGGTGCCGTCCAGGGTCGGGGACTGGTTGGCCGGCACCGTGGTGACGCTGATCGGTGAGGTGGCGAGCGCGCCGTCGTCGACCAGGTAGGCGTACGAGCCGACCCCGGCGCCCGCCCCGATGACCGCGGACAAGGAGGCGGCCACCAGCAGCGCACCGATCCGTCGCCGAGGCTTGACGGCCGTCGCGGTGGCTGCCGGCCCGAGCGGCTGGACGCCGGCCGGAGCCGGGAAGTCTGCGCTGGTGTAGCCGCCGAGCGGGGCGGCGCCGGACAGGTACTGCGGTGCCTGGTACGACGGGTAGCTGCCGAACGGTGGAGTGCTCAAACCCCGGTCATCTGTGCTCATGGTTAGAGACTGCCTCGCGAATCTGTGCTTACCCTGTGCGATCTGCGTGAAGTCCCTGGGAACTCTGCCCGCCGGTCAGGACCGGTGGGCCGCACACAGCGGCCGGGTCGAGCAGCGGTTGCAGAGCAGCGCTCGCCCCTTGCACTGCTCGGCCACGCAGTCGCGATAGTTGTCGGTGCGCGCCTCACATCGCTCGCAGCGCCCGATCACCACCGCCTGCTCGGAGAAGGTGACCTTCCTCCGGTTGTCGAACACGTGCAGCGAGCCTTCCCACAGGCCGTCGTCGCGAAACGTCTCGCCGTAGCCGATGATGCCGCCGTCGATCTGGTAAACCTCACCGAAGCCACGCTTGATCATCAGCGACGACAAGACCTCGCACCGTACGCCGCCGGTGCAGTAGGTGACCACCGGTCGGCCCTTGAGCTCGTCGTACGCCCCGCTGTCCAGCGCAGCCACGAAGTCCTTGGTGGTCTCGACGTCGGCCACGACGGCGTCGCGGAACCGGCCGATCGCGGCCTCGAATGCGTTGCGGCCGTCGAAGAAGACCACGTCATCGCCCCGCTCGGCCACCAGCTCGTGCACCTGCGCTGGGCTCAGGTGCACGCCACCGCCGACGATGCCGTGCTCGTCGACCTCGATCTCCTCGCCCGCACCGAAGGTGACGATCTCCTCGCGCACCTTGACGCTGAGCCTCGGGAAGTCGTGGCCGGTTCCCTCGCTCCACTTCACGTCGAGCTCGGCGAAACTCGGATGGCCGCGGGTGGCCCGCACGTAGGCCTTGCAGTCGGCGACGTCGCCGCCGACCGTGCCGTTGATGCCGTGCCGGGAGATCAGGATCCGGCCACGAAGACCCAGCCGGGAGCACAGCTCCCACTGCCAGAGCCGAACGGCCTGGGGGTCGGGCAGCGGGGTGAACGCGTAGTAGAGGAGCAGCTTGGGAATCATCAGGGTCCTGCCGCATCCCGCAGGTAGTCCAGCTGGGCGCGTACGGACTGCTCCGCCGCAGGCCAGACCGACCGGTCGACATCGGCGTAGACCCGGGCCACCACCGCGGCGGGTGTCTGGTCACCGGCGGCCAGGGCAGCCCGCACCTGGTCCAGCCGATCCTCGCGGTGGCGGCGGTAGAAGGCCAGGGTGCCGGCCGGATCGGGTACGACGGGACCGTGCCCGGGCAGAATCTCCGCCACCTGACGGGCCGCGACCACCTGCTGCATCCGGATCAAGGAGGTGAAGTAGCGACCCAGGTCGCCGTCCGGGTGGGTGATCACCGTGGTGCCCTGTCCGAGGACCATGTCACCGGTCAGCAGCCGAGCCGCCCCGTCGTCGGAGGTGAGCAGCAGCGACGTCGAGTCCGAGGTGTGCCCCGGGGTGGCCAGCACCTCCAGCCGGATTCCGGCCGCGGAGATGACGTCACCGTCGACCAGGCCGGCGGGTCCTCGCTGAAGGGTCGGATCAGCCGCTCGTACGCCGCAGCCCGACCGCTCGGCCAGCGCGTCGGCACTCTCGGAGTGGTCCAGGTGCCGGTGGGTCAGCACGATCGTGGCGATCCGGCCACCGGCGGCGGCCAGGACCTGGTCCAGATGGCTCTCGATCAGCGGACCGGGGTCGACCACCACACACGGCCCCAGCGCCGGGTCGCCGAGCACCCAGGTGTTGGTGCCTTGCAGGGTCATCGGGCCCGGGTTGGGGGCTCGGACCAGCCGCACCACGGTGGCCGGCCCAGCACCGGGTCGTGGGTAGTCGAACCGCCATCCGTCCTCGGCTCGGACCAACCTCGGCAGCACCGTCTCGATCACCCGGTCCCGGGCCCGCTCCCGAAGCGCGTCGATCGTGCCGGCGTCAGCCAGCTCGGTCACGATGGACAACGTCGGCGGCATCAGCGCGATCTGGCCGGCCCGCTCGGCAGCGAGTGCGGCGGATGGGGTCATCCAGCCGGCGCGGTCGGTTTCACCCGAGATATCGAGCGCCTCGGCTCCGGCCGGCAAGGTGGCCAGGTAGAAGAAGGTGTCGTAGCGCCGGGGCTCGAGCTCGGGCGTGACCCAGTGGGCCCACGGCAGCAGGTCGTCGGGGCGCAGCACCACCCCGGTCTCCTCAGCGGTCTCGCGGCAGGCGCAGGAGCGAAGCGGGTCCACGCCGGTCTCGTCAACCGGTTCGAGCCCGCCGCCCGGAAAGACCACCATCGACGTGGCGAAGGTCATCCGGGCATGCCGGTGCAACAGGTAGGTCTCCAGACCACCCGCGCCTTCCCGGAGCAGCACCACGCTGGCCGAGCGCCGGGGCGTGGCGGGCGCCGTCCCGGGCACCCACTGCTCAGCGCGTTCGGCCAGCCGCGCCGGCACCTGAGGGGCTAGACCAGCGAGCACCTCGAGTGAGTTCGACCCCCGTGGAGCCATGACTGACCTAGAGCGAGTGGATGGTCGGCACGGAGCCGACCTCGACGATCAGCTCGACCTCGACCGGGGCATCCAGCGGAAGGGTCGCGACTCCGACGGCGCTGCGCGCGTGCCGACCGGCATCGCCGAAGATCTCCTGCAGCAGCTCACTGGCCCCGTTGCCGACCTGCGCCTGTCCGGTGAAGCCCGGCGCACTGGCCACGAAGATCACCGCCTTGACCACCCGGCTGATCGCATCGACCTCCCCGGCCGCGGCGGCCACGGCGGCCACCGCATTCAGGGCTGCCGTACGCGCGCAGGCCGCACCCTGCTCGGCCGACACCTCGGCGCCGACCTTGCCGACGACCCCGAGCTGGCCGCCGACCGTCGGCAGCTGCCCAGAGCTGTAGACCAGGTCTCCCACCCGCACGGCCGGCACGTACGCCGCCAGCGGCGCCGCGACGGCCGGCAGGGCCAGACCCAGCCCGGCCAACCGTTCGGACGGAAGGCTCACGCGGACCCGCCGGAGGCGATCGGACGCTTGAGGTAGGCGACCAGGTTCTCCGGATTGAGGCCGGGCACGACCTGCACCAGCTCCCAGCCGTCTTGGCCCCAGTTGTCCAGGATCTGCTTGGTGGCGTGCACCAGCAGCGGAACGGTCACGTACTCCCACTTGGTCATGGCCACACTGTATAGAGCGCGGCCCGGTCGGATCCGCACTGTTCAGGCGGGCCGCCTGTTAGGCCCGGCGGCGGCCGGTGACCAGCAGGTACTCCCAGTCCATCTCCGTCGAGCCCGTGCCGATGTCGAACCGTCGACCGAGCTCGGCCAGGTCGCGGTCGAGGTCGGCCGACCGGTCGGGGTCCTGGCCGGAGAGGGCCTTGTAGACCGCGATGGTCGGCCCGTAGACCGCCTTGAAATAGTCCCGGAAGTCCTCCGGTCGGCGGAAGTGGGTCACGTGCAGCCGTCGGGTCTCGACCTGGAGGTCCTCGACCCGATCACCGAGCAGCTCGCGTACGTGATTCTCGTCGCCCCACAGCGGAGGTGGCTGGGCCCCCGGCGGGGGCGGCGGGGCGTACGGCTTCATGGTCGCGAACATCTGTCCGATGAACCCCGCCGGGGTCCAGGCGATCAGCCCGATGGTGCCGCCGGGGCGGCAGACCCGGACCAGCTCGTCGGCCGCGGTCTGGTGGTGCGGTGCGAACATGACCCCGACGCAGGACAGCACGGCATCGAAGCTGCCCTCGGCGTAGGGCAGGGCCTCGGCGTCACCGGTCTCCCAGGTCACCTCGACGCCCCCAGCCGTGGCCAGCTGCCGACCGACGTCGATCAGCTCGGGGGTCAGATCGGAGGCGACGACCCGGGCACCGGCCTGCGCCGCCGGGATGGCGACGTTGCCCGAACCGGCGGCCACGTCCAGCACGTGATCACCGGCCCCGATGCCGGCGGCGGTGACCAGAGCCGGGCCGAGCTCGGCAATGACGTCGGAGACCACCGCTGGATAGTCGCCCATCGCCCACATGGACCGGTGCTTGGCTTTCAGCGCACGGTCGGCCTCCCCCAGATCGGCCGCCTCGGTGTGTATCAGCTGCGTCATGGTTCCCCCTCCAGATCCTCGCCACCGCCCTTGGTGGCCTGCTTCGAGGCTAAGGAGTCGCCGGGCCGACCACTAGTACTGGATCTGGACTAGCGACGGCGCGGTGCCGGGCCTAGCGTGAGCGACATGGGCAACTCGTACCACCAGTTCTGTCCGGTCGCGAAGGCGATGGAGCTCTTGGACGAGCGCTGGACGCTGCTGGTCATCCGCGAGCTGCTCGCCGGCAGCCGGCACTTCAACGACCTGCGGCGGGGCGTGCCCAAGATGTCACCCTCGCTGCTGTCCAGGCGGCTGAGCCAGCTCGCCCGGGCCGGCCTGGTCGATCGACGCACCGATGGTCGCGAGGTCACCTACCAGCTGACCCCGGCCGGGCAGGAGCTGAGGCCGGTGGTAGAGATGCTCGGAGCCTGGGGCGTCCGCTGGATCGGTGAGCTCGGCGAGGCCGACCTCGACCCCAAGCTGTTGATGTGGGACCTGCACCGCAACGTCGACCCGCAGGTCATCCCGGCCGGGCGAACGGTGGTGACCTTCTCCTTCGACGACGTTCCGCCCAAGCAGCGTCACTGGTGGCTGGTGCTGACCGAGGACGACGTCGACGTGTGTGACGTCGACCCGGGGTACGACGTCGCCGTCTCGGTCACCGGCAGCCTGCGACGGATGGTCGAGGTCTGGCGCGGTGACCTGGGCTGGGCCGAGGCTCTGCGGACGGGAGCGGTCCAGCTGCAGGGTCCGGAGCGGTTGCGTCGGGCCCTGCCGGGATGGTTCCCACCGTCGCGGTTCGCCGCTGTGCCGCGGCCGGATCTGCCCGCGACCGCCTGATCGGGTCGTGGGCCGGGACTCAGTCACACAGGCAGAACGGGTGACCGCTCGGGTCCAGGAACACGATGAAGTCCTCGTCGGATCCGGCCCTTCGCCCGCCGATCGACTCGACGTAGGCCGCCGCCGCCTGCAGGTCGTCGACCCGCAGGTCCAGGTGGGACTGCTGAGGCACCTCATTGTCCGGCCAGGTCGGGGCCTTGTGGTCGACGGCCAGCTGGAAGGCCAACCGGGCGTCGGAACCGCCGCTGATGGTGATCCAGTCGTCCTCGACCCGTTCGGTCTGCCACCCCAACAGGTCGTTGTAGAACTCGGCCAGCCGTGGCGGGTCATCGGTGTCGAGCACGACGAGGTCGAAGGCGATCCGGGGCCGGCTCGGGGCCGCGGGCTCAGAGGGTTCGGTCATGGAATCATCCTGACCGACTGCACTGACACTTCGATAGGCATGGGCCCGCACTACTATCGGCGTCATGCGCATCGGCAACCACGGTGGCGGCCGATGACCACCCACCGGCCATGAGCCCATCGCGCCACTCCTCCCCCGCGGAGCTGCCGGCCGGTCCGAGGCACTCCCTGCACATCGTCAGCGGGAAGGGCGGCACCGGCAAGACGACGATCGCCGCGGCTCTGGCCTGCTCGCTGGCCGCCAAGGATCGCCGGGTCCTGCTCTGCGAGGTGGAGGGCCGCCAGGGCATCGCTGAGGTGTTCGGGGTGCCCGCCCTGGTCGGTGACGAGGAACGTCGGGTCACGCGTACGCCAGCCGGCGGCACGGTGTTCGGTCTGTCCATCGACGCCGAGGACGCCCTGCTCGAGTACCTGGAGACCTTCTACCACCTCGGGCTGGCGGGCAAGGCCCTGGACCGCTTCGGCGCGGTCGACTTCGCCACCTCGATCGCTCCCGGCCTGCGGGACGTGCTGCTCAGCGGCAAGGTCTACGAGGCCGTCCGCCGCAAGATGACCCACCGACCCAACGCGTACGACGCCGTGGTGCTCGACGCCCCGCCCACCGGGCGGATCTCGGCCTTCTTGAACGTGCACGAAGCGGTCTCGGGGTTGGCCCGGATGGGCCCGATCCGCCACCAGGCCGATTCGATCATGCGGGTGCTGCGCTCGTCGGAGACGGTCGTGCACCTGGTCACCCTGCTGGAGGACATGCCGGTGACCGAGACCGAGGAGGCGGTTGCGGGGCTCGCGCCGACCAAGATCAAAGTCGCCACGGTGATCGAGAACATGGTCATCCCGACCCCACTCGACCATGATCAGCTCGACGCCGCGGCCCAGGGTGAGGTCATGATCAAGATCCCGGGCTGGACGGCCAAGCAGAACAAGGCCTTGGCCGCCGAGTTCGGCGTCGAGGCCTCGCGCACGCTGCAGCAACAGCTTCGTCATGATCGGTTGCGCAAGCTGTCCCTGCCGTTGGCGCAGGTCGAGTTCGACCCGGCCGGCATCGACACCGGGGCGATCTTGGCCATCGCCGACCAGCTCACCGAGCAGCTCGTGCTCGAGGCGGCGTGATGGCAGTCCCGTTCCTCGACGTCGACACCATCCTGGCCGATCGTGAGACCAAGATCATCATCTGCTGCGGCTCCGGTGGCGTCGGCAAGACCACCACCTCGGCCGCGCTGGCCGTACGCGCCGCCGAGGCCGGGCGCAAGGTGGTCGTGCTGACCATCGACCCCGCCCGCCGGCTGGCCCAGTCGATGGGGGTCGGTGAGCTGGACAACACCCCCCGTCCCGTACGCGGCATCGACACCGCCGCCGGCGGCAGCCTCGACGCCATGATGCTGGACATGAAGCGGACCTTCGACGACGTCGTGGCCGCTCACTCCACGCCCGACAAGGCGGCCGCGATCTTGGACAACCCCTTCTACAAGGCGTTGTCGTCGTCGTTCTCGGGCACCCAGGAATACATGGCGATGGAGAAGCTCGGCCAGCTGCACGAGCAGGGCCAAGCCGACGGCCGCTGGGACCTCATCGTCGTGGACACCCCGCCGGCCCGGTCGGCGCTGGACTTCCTGGACGCGCCCGAGCACCTGAGCTCGCTGCTCGACGGGCGCTTCCTCCGGCTGCTGCTGGCGCCGGCACGGGGTCCGCTGCGACTGATGAGCGTTGGCTTCAACCTCGTGTCATCGGCGATGAACAAGGTGCTCGGGGGCCAGATCATCCGCGACGTGCAGACGTTCGTCACGGCCTTCGAGGCGCTGTTCGGCGGCTTCCGGCAGCGCGCGACGCAGACGTTCGAGCTGCTGTCGTCGACCCACACCACCTTCTTGGTGGTCGCCACCGCCCAGCGCGACGCGCTGCGCGAGGCGGCCTACTTCGTCGACCGGCTGACCGAGGAGCAGATGCCGCTCTCGGGCATGGTGATCAACCGGGTGCACGAGACCGCGCTCACCGTGTCGGCCGAGCGAGCCCTCTCACTGGCCGAGGACCTGAATCCGGCTACGGCCGTCCTCGAGGTCGAGGCGCTGCGTCGGCACGCCGACCTGATGCGGCTGATCGAAGCCGAGACCCGGCTGCTCGACCGGTTCGCCACCTCGCGACCGGCCATCCCTCAGACCCGGGTGCAGGCGCTGCCCACCGATGTCACCGATCTCGCCGCACTGCGACGGATCGGTGACCTGCTGGCCGACAAGGACTGACGACCGGAGTCGTCGAAGAGTCAGGGAGCGACGGGCTGCTTGCCCTTGCCCACCAGGACCGAGCTCCAGGACACGACATCCGTACGCTGCCGCAGCAACAGCCGACGCTCGCGCTCGGTCATCCCGCCCCAGACTCCCCACTCGATGCGGTTGTCCAGAGCCTCGGCCAGGCACTCGAAGCGGACCGGGCACCCGGAACACATGAGGCGGGCTCGCTTTTGGTCGGAAGCCTCTGGAAAGAGGGCATCTTCCATCCCTCGGCACTTTGCGCGCATGGTCCAGTCTTCACGGTGCATTGCAGTCACGGTGGTTCTCCCCTTGGTACTGATAGATGGTCAGCGCCGGGCATTCCCCAGCCCGTAATGGCGCGACCAATTCGAATGCTACGAACGGGCTCCGATCCTGGCTAGACACCCTGACCGGATGTTTGCGGCATTGTGATAATTGGTGACAACGTTGGCCCCTGGCGTCACTCAGGTCGCCGGGCCAGCACATGTCCAGTCGGCACGCGCGTGAGATTCGGTGTGGCAGAGAACCTCACGTACCCTGTTTGGCATGCCATTCAGCCCGAAACGCATGGGGAGCGTTGCCTACTCGCTGGTGATGTTCGTCATCGTCAGCGTGCTCGCGGGCGTGCTGATCGCCGGATTGTTCGTGCCGTTCGCCGGCCTCGCGGGAGTGGGCGGCAAGGCCGCCGCCTCCGAGCTGGACAGCCTGCCGGCCGAGCTCTCCACGCCGGCGCCGGCCACCCGGTCGAAGGTGCTGATGGCCAACGGCAAGACCCTGGCCTACTTCTATGACGAGAACCGCATCCCGGTGAAGCTGAGCCAGATCGCCCCGTCGATGCGCCAGGCGCAGGTCGCCATCGAGGACCACCGCTACTTCGAGCACGGCGCTTTGGACTTCAAGGGCACGCTGCGGGCGCTGGTTCGCAACTCGACCAGCGACTCCGGCACCCAGGGTGGCTCCTCGATCACCCAGCAGTACGTGAAGATGGTCCAGGTCGAGGCCTGCCAGGCCAAGGCCGACAAGATCTGCGTCGACGAGGCCACGGCGCCGACCATGGAGCGCAAGATCCGCGAGCTGCGGTACGCGATTGCCATGGAGAAGAAGTTCAGCAAGGACGACATCCTCGAGCGTTACCTCAACATCGCCTACTACGGCGAGGGCGCGTACGGCGTGGAGGCGGCCGCCAAGCACTACTTCTCCACCACGGCGGCCAAGCTGACCCTGCCGCAGTCGGCGATGTTGGCCGGTCTGGTGCAGAACCCGGACGCCAGCAACCCAGTGGACCACCCGAGCGCCGCGCTCGATCGTCGCGACGTGGTGATCAACCGGATGGCCGAGCTCAAGCTGATCACCCCGGACCAGGTCGCCAAGGCGAAGAAGACCGGGTTCGACAAGAAGCTGGTGAAGCCGACCCGCAAGGGCTGCGTCGGCACCCGCTACCCGTTCCTGTGCGACTACGTGCTCCGCTCGCTGTGGAACACGCCGAGCCTGGGCAAGACCCTGGCCGAGCGCAAGAACATGGTCAACCGCGGCGGGCTGACCATCCAGACCGCGATCGACCCGAAGATCCAGGATCTGGCCCAGAAGCGGGTCTCCGCCGTCGTCGGCGCCAAGGACCCGGTCATCTCGACGATGAACATGATCCAGCCCGGCACCGGGCAGATCATCGCCATGGCGCAGAGCCGGCCGGTGATGGGCAGCAAGAAGGGCCAGACCTACTGGAACCTGGCCGTCGACCCGGCGATGGGCGGCATCCAGGGATACCAGGCCGGCTCGACCTTCAAGGCCTTCACGATGGCGGCGGCCCTGGATAAGGGCATCCCGATCAGCAAGAAGTTCAACGCGCGTTCGCCGTTCAACTTCTCGGGCCGCTCGTACGAGTCGTGCGAGGGTCGCAACCGGGTCTACGGCAGCTGGAACGTGCGCAACTCGGTCGGTCACAGCAAGACGATCGGGATGATCGAGGCTGCCGAGTACTCGGTGAACACCTACTTCGTCCAGCTCGAGCTGGCGGCGGGCATGTGCCGGGTCACCAAGATGACCAAGAAGCTCGGCGTCAAGCTCGGCACCGAAGGCCGCGACCTGGTCGACTACTACCAGGACAAGCCCTCGTTCACCCTCGGCACCGTCGAGGTCAGCCCGCTGTCCATGGCCGAGGCGTACGCGACGTTCGCCGCCCGCGGTGTGCACTGCAGCCCGGTGATCATCTCCAAGATCACCACCCGGGCCGGCAAGTCGCTCGACGCCCCCAGCGCGGACTGCAAGCGGGTGATGGACAAAGAGGTCGCCGACGGCGTCAACAAGATCCTCAAGTCGGTGATGGACCGGGGCACCGGTCTGCGGGCGAAGGTGTTCGACGGCCGCAACATGGCGGGCAAGACCGGCACCATCGACAGCAACGAGGCCGTCTGGTTCGCCGGCTACACCCCCGAGATCGCCGGCGTCGCGATGATCTCGATCGACAACACCAAGCGGCCGTTCATCAAGACCGCCAAGATGAAACGTGAAGGCAAGTTCCGTCGCGGCGGCGTGAAGGGCTATCGCGTTCCCTCCACCGGGGTCTACCTCCAGGGCTCGGGCAGCGGCGACTCCGGCCGGCTGATCTGGAAGCCCGTGATGGCGAAGTACTTCAAGCAGGTCCCCAAGACCTCCTTCAAGCAGCCCTCGCGCCGGGTCCAGATCGGCAAGCAGGTCCGCGTCCCCAGCCTCTACGGCATGAGCATCGGGGCGGCCACCCGCAAGCTCGAGAAGGCCGGCTTCAACGTCGAGACGCAGTACGTCTACAGCAACGCCGCCCGGGGCAGCTTCCTCGGTTGGGCGCCCGGGCCTGGGGCCAGCGTGCCCGAGTTCGGCACGGTCTACCAGCTGCGGTCGAAGGGCAAGGACCCGGCGATCGAGGCCGCCAAACGCCGAGCCGCGGCCGAGAAGAAGAAGGCCGCGGCCGAACGCAAGAAGGCCGCGGAAAAGAAGAAGAAGGCTGAACAGAAGAAGAAGGACGACGCCAAGAAGGGCGGCGGCTAGCCGTTCCGCTCAGCCGCCGGCGAGCTGGCGGCGGACCTCGGCGGCCACCGAGCCGCCGTCCGCCTTGCCCTTGGTCTGCGGCGTGACGACCCCCATCACCTTGCCGATGCCCCGCGGCCCGAGCTCGGCCGCTCCGGTCTGGGCGATCGCGTCGGCGACGATCCGGGTCACGTCTTCGGCCGAGAGCTGCTGGGGCAGGTAGTCCGCGAGCACCGCTGACTCGGCCCGCTCCTTGGCGGCGAGCTCCTCGCGGCCGGCAGCGACGTAGGCCTCCTCGGCCTCGCGGCGTTTCTTGGCCTCGCGGATGACCACGTCGAGGACCTGCTGGTCGGAGAGCTGGACCGCTTGCCGACCGGCCACCTCGGCCTCGCTGATCGCCGACAGGACCATCCGGATCGTTCCGGAGCGGACCTTGTCGCGATCCTTGATAGCGGTGGTCAGGTCGGCGCGCAGCCGTTCCTTGAGCGGGGTGGAGACATCAGACATGCCACCAGTGTGGCAGCCGGGCCCGCTTGTAGCCTTCTCCTTATGTCGACGACCCGGAGCACCGTGAAGACTCTGGCGACCGGTGCGCTCGGCATCGGAGTGGCCGGTCTGGGCTGTTTGGCCTACGCCGGGCTGTACGAGGTGAACGCCTACCGGCTGCGTCGCTTCGACGTGCCGGTCCTTCCAGCCGGCGCCGCACCGATCCGGGTGCTGCAGGTCTCCGACCTGCATCTGACGCCGTGGACCGTGAAGCGGCAGCGCTGGGTCTCCGGCCTGGCCGCCCTGGAGCCCGACCTGGTGATCAACACCGGCGACAACCTGGCTCACGAGGACGCTGTCCCGTTCGTTCTGCGCAGCCTCGGCCGGCTGCTGGACGTGCCCGGGGTGTACGTGTGGGGGTCCAACGACTACTACGCGCCCGGCTTCAAGAACCCGCTCGCCTACCTCGGTGGGCCTCGCAAGGTCAACGTCCCGGACAAGGTGTCGCTCCCCTGGACCGACCTCGGGCACGGGTTCAAGGAGTCCGGCTGGCTCGACCTCACCCACACCCGGACCACGCTGGAGATCAAAGGCACCCGGTTCGGCTTCCGCGGCACCGATGACGCCCACCTGGGGCTGGACCGCTACGCCGAGGTGGCCGGACCGGTCGATCGCGGCGAGGCCGACGTCGCCCTCGGCATCACCCACGCCCCCTACCGCCGGGTGATCGACGCGATGGCCTATGACGGGCACGACCTGATCGTGGCCGGCCACACCCACGGGGGCCAGGTCTGCATCCCCGGCTACGGCGCGCTGGTCACCAACTGCGACCTGGACACCCGGCGGGTCAAGGGCCTGTCCCGGCACAGCGCCGGTGGCCACACGTCCTGGATGCACGTCTCGGCGGGTCTGGGGACCTCGCCGTACGCCCCGGTCCGCTTCGCCTGCCCACCCGAGGCCACCCTGTTGACCCTGACGGCTGCGGTCTGACCGACTGACGGGTGCTGGTGGTGCGAGCCGGGGTCGGAGATGGGCTAGACTCTCCGAGGCTCAGTGGAGTGCGGGGTGTGGCGCAGCTTGGTAGCGCGCGTCGTTCGGGACGACGAGGTCGCAGGTTCAAATCCTGTCACCCCGACCATGGGCAGCCGGCGAGGTCTCGGGTTCAGAACCCGTTGGGCAGATACCGCTTCGGACGGGTGTAGTTCCCCGGGCTGGGCTCGACCTGCTTGACCAGGCAACCGCGTACGGAGTTCGCTCCGTCGCTCGGTTGTGCCACGGTGCCCTCGGAGAGTGGGACCGACGCCTCGATACCGCGAAGCAGGCCCATGGCGTACGCGGTCTCGGCCTCGATGCTCATCGCCTTGGTGGTGCTGCCGCCGACCTTGGCGCCGGCCTCGTTGTAGACCCAGGGGACGTCGGCCAACAGCTGGACCAGGGCGAGGTTGCCCGGCTCCAGCGGTGCCCGACCGGTGAAGATGTTCTCGCGCACGCTGACCTTTCGGTCCTGGGCCTTCGTCCGTTCGCCGGCGATGATCGTGGCATAACGCGCGCTGGCGCGGGCCACCGCAGCGTGCCGGAAGACCGTTCGCCGGCTGCCTGAGCCGCGGTACATCGGGTGGCCGTTCACCCCGAGCTGGGAGTACGTGGCCTGGAACGCGGCGGTCTGGCTGTGGTCGTTGTGCACACTGACGGCCAACGCGGCCTTTGCTCGGTTGGCCACCGACGCTCGCTTGGACAGGCTCACGCTGTCCAGCGCACGCTTCTTGGTCAGCTCGACCCGGTAGCCGTCGCGCTGCAGGCCCTGCTGCACGCAGGAGCTGACGTCGAACATCTCGTAGATCTCGGGATAGTTCGGGTAGTCGATGTCGCGCAGGCCGGTCTCGGCGTCGGTCCCACTGATCGAACGACCGCTGTGGCCGGGGTCGATCACGATCATCGGACCCGGCTCGGCGGGCTCGGTCGGGCTCGGTGTCGGCGTGGCGGCCGGCCGGGCGGTGGTCGGCGCAACCGGTGTCGGGGTCGGGGTCACTCGATCCGGCGGAGCAGACGGTGGCGCAGCGCTGCTCGGCACCGACGACGGCGCACTGAGTGGCGGGTTGGCCTGGGTCTGGGTGCACCCCGAAGCCGTGAGAGCCAGCAGCACCAATCCGGGAAGCCAATGGCGGAGCACGCTCCGGCTTGCCATCTCCGCCTCCTCCTCGACCAGTTCCGGCCTCGATCAGCCTAGGGCTCATCGGGGGGCCGGGCACGTCCTAGTCTGGAGCCGACAGAAGGAGAACCAGATGGACAAAGTGGTCCCCCGGGCCGCCGACGCAGTGGCCGACATCGCGTCGGGCGCCTCGCTGGCGGTGGGTGGTTTCGGCCTGTGCGGTGTCCCCAGCGTGCTGATCGCGGCCCTGCTGCAGATCGGCAGCGACAATCTGGAGGTGGTCTCCAACAACTGCGGGGTCGACGGCTGGGGGCTCGGGCAACTGCTCTCCGCCGGCCGGATCCGACGGATGGTGTCCTCCTATGTCGGAGAGAACAAGGAGTTCGCCCGCCAGTACCTCGCCGGGGAGCTGGAGGTCGAGCTGACCCCGCAGGGCACGCTGGCCGAGCGGCTGCGGGCCGGCGGATCCGGCATCCCGGCGTTCTTCACCGCCACCGGGGTCGGCACCCAGGTCGCCGAGGGCGGCCTCCCGTGGCGCTACGACCAGCAGGGCAACGTCGTCGTCGCCTCACCGGTCAAAGAGACCCGGACCTTCTCCACCGGCGAGGGCGAGAAGACCTTCGTGCTGGAACGCGCGATCATCTGCGACTACGGACTCGTCCGAGCCTGGAAGGGCGACCGGCACGGCAACTTGGTCTACCGGGATTCGGCTCGCAACTTCAACCCGCTCGCCGCGATGTCCGGTCGGGTCACCATCGCCGAGGTCGAGGAGCTGGTCGAGCCCGGTGAGCTGGACCCGAACAACGTCCACACCCCTGGGGTCTACGTGCACCGGGTGGTGCCGTTGACCGCCGAGCAGGCGGCCGACAAGCGGATCGAACGGCGTACGGTCCGGCCCGCCCTTCGACAAGCTCAGGGAACAGGGACGGGGGCGGGATGAGCTGGACGCGGGAGGAGATGGCGGCCCGGGCGGCGGCGGAGCTGACCGACGGCAGCTATGTGAACCTCGGGATCGGATTGCCCACGATGGTGCCCAACTACGTCGCCGACGGTGTCGAGCTGGTGCTGCAGTCCGAGAACGGCCTGCTCGGCGTCGGCCCGTATCCCTTGGAGGGTGAGGAAGACCCGGACTTGATCAACGCCGGCAAGGAGACGGTGACGCTGCGTCGCGGTGCGTCGATCTTCGACTCGGCCACCTCGTTCGGGATGATCCGGGGCGGCAAGATCGACGTCGCGATCCTCGGTGCGATGCAGGTGTCCGAGCACGGAGACATCGCCAACTGGACGATCCCCGGCAAGATGATCAAGGGGATGGGCGGTGCGATGGACCTGGTGCACGGGGCCAAGCGGGTGATCGTCTTGATGGAGCACGTCGCCAAGGACGGGTCGTACAAGATCGTCCACGAGTGCTCGTTGCCCTACACCGGCCTCCGGGTCGTCCAGCGCATCATCACCGACCTCGGCGTGATCGACGTGACCCCGGACGGGTTGATCTTGGTCGAGACCGCTCCCGGAGTGAGCGAGGACGAGATCCGCCAGCGGACCGAGCCACCCCTGGGTTAGCACGCCCGACCGACTCGCTACTTTCCCAGACATGACGAAGAAGCGGAAAGCCACGTTGCGCAAGATCTCTGACGAGGCGTACGAGGCGGAGATCTTTCGGCTGCAAACCGAGCTGGTCAAGCTGCAGGAGTGGGTGCGGCACTCGGGCGCGCGGATCGTGGTGATCTTCGAGGGCCGCGACGCCGCCGGCAAGGGCGGCACGATCAAGCGGGTGACCGAGTTCCTGAGCCCGCGGATCGCCCGGATCGCGGCCCTGCCCATGCCGACCGAACGCGAGCGCGGTCAGTGGTACTACCAGCGCTACATCAGCCACCTTCCCGCACCAGGCGAGATCGTGCTCTTCGACCGCTCTTGGTACAACCGCGCGGGCGTGGAGAAGGTGATGGGCTTCTGCACCGCCGAGCAGTACGACCGGTTCCTGCGCCAGACGCCGATCTTCGAGCAGCTGCTGCTGGACGAGGGCATCTTGTTGCGGAAGTACTGGTTCTCGGTGTCGGACGCCGAGCAGCTCAAACGGTTCAAGTCCCGGCTGCACGATCCGGTCCGGCAGTGGAAGCTGAGCCCGATGGACCTCGAGTCGATCAACCGGTGGGAGGACTACTCGCGGGCCAAGGATGTGATGATGGCCCACACCGACACCGCGAACAGCCCCTGGTACGTGGTCGAATCCGACCTCAAGAAGCATGCGCGGCTGAACATGATCGCCCATCTGCTCTCCACGATCCCGTACGAGGACGTGCCCACCACCGAGGTGCACTTCCCTGACCGGCTGTCATCGAGCTCGAACTACGTACGCCCTCCGCGGGAGCTCGCGACCTACGTCCCCGACCATGCCGCCACTCTGACCGGCGACCCGGAAGAAGGCTGATCGACTGAGCTCGATCGGGCACCTGCTTGACAGTTCGTGGTTGGAGAGCGAGATTGATCATGAGCCGGTTGGTCGACAGCGCCGTTGATCATCCGGTCCGAACAGGCTTTGATCGGGGCAGAGCATGGCGGACTCAGGGACCGACTCCTTCGTCGGCGTCATCTTGGTGCTAGTGGCCGTCGTCGCGGTCATCGCGTCGGTGAACGGCGATCCGCTCGCGCCCACGTCGTCCCCCAGCAGCACGCCGACGTCCACCCCGACCGCGCGGACGCTGCGCACCTCGACCGCGGCCAGCACCTCCACCAACATCCCCGGCGGGCCGCTGTTCGCCTGCGGTGGGGACGTGATCGCCAACCGGTCAGCCGGCCGGGGCACCGCCGCCGTCGGACTCCGGGTCTACTACAGCACGACCGCCGGCGGCCGGAACTGCGCCGTCGCGACCAGGGCCGACACCCTGAACCGCCGAAAAGGACAGCTGAGCATCACCCTGCGATTCGCCAGCTACGACGGTACGAGCTGGCCGCGGCTGGCTCGCCACCGCAGCAGCCCGAACGCCCTGCGCTCGGGTGCGGTCTACCTCGACGACACCGACGACCGGTGTGTGGTCGCCAGGGCGGTGTTCACCCCGGCGGACGGCGGTAAGCCGACCACGGTGAGCACCGGCCGGGTCGGCTGCGACTAGCGGGCGCTCAGCGACCGGTGCCGGCGTAGACGATGGCCTGCTCGGTCGCGTCCAGACCGAAAGCGGTGTGCGCAGCCGCCACGGCGCGGTCCACGTCGTCCTGGTCGACGACCACCGAGATCCGGATCTCCGAGGTCGAGATCATCTCGATGTTGACCCCGACGGCGGCGAGGGAGGAGAAGAACTTGGCCGTGACCCCGGGGTGCGAGCGCATCCCGACCCCGACCACGGAGACCTTGCCGATCTGGTCGTCGTAGAGGACGTCGGTGAACCCGACGTCGGCCTTCAGCGCGTCCAGTGCGGCCATCGCGGCCACCCCATCGGTGCGGGGCAGCGTGAACGAGATGTCGGTGCGTGACGTCGCCACCGCTGACACGTTCTGCACGATCATGTCGATGTTGATCTCGGTCGCCGCGACCGCTTCGAAGATGCGGGCCGCCTCGCCCACCTGGTCGGGCACGCCGACGATGGTGATCTTGGCCTCGCTGCGGTCATGCGCGACACCGGAGATGATCGCCTGCTCCATGGCGTTCCCTTCTTGGTCGAGTTGTGAGGTTCTGGTGGGTATCGCCTCGAGCTCTTGCACCCAGGTGCCGTCCTTGTCGGAGAACGAGGAGCGTACGTGCACGCGTACGTTCTCGCGCCGGGCGTACTCCACGCACCGCAGGTGCAGCACCTTGGCGCCGCAGGCGGCCATCTCCAACATCTCCTCGTAGGAGATGTGGGGGATCCGCCGAGCCGACGGGACGATTCGCGGGTCCGCGGTGTAGATCCCGTCCACGTCGGTGTAGATCTCGCAGTAGTCGGCTCCGAGCGAGGCGGCCAGGGCCACCGCCGTGGTGTCCGAGGCACCGCGGCCCAGGGTGGTCACGTCTTTGGTGTCTTGGGCCACCCCCTGGAAGCCGGCGACGATGACGATGTCGTCCTGGTCCAGCGCGGTGGTGATCCGGCCCGGGGTGATGTCGATGATCCGGGCATTGCCGTGGGTGCCGGTGGTGATGATGCCCGCCTGTGAACCCGTCAGCGAGCGGGCGTGCAGACCCTGGTCGTGGATGGCCATGGCCAACAGCGCAGCGCTCATCCGCTCCCCGGCGGTCAGCAGCATGTCGAGCTCGCGAGGTGGCGGCAGTGGAGAGACCTGGAGGGCCAGGTCCATCAGCTCGTCGGTGGTGTCACCCATCGCCGAGATGACCACGACCACGTCGTGGCCGGCCTGCTTGGTGGCGACGATGCGCTTGGCGACCCGTTTGATGCTTTCGGCGTCGGCGACCGACGAGCCACCGTACTTCTGCACTACGCGGCCCACGCCGTCTCCTTCTCAACCGCGACCCAGCGGGTCGGAATTTGGCCGTCCACACTCTAGACCCGGGCTGGGCGTCCACCCGGTGCTGTCCACGTACGAGCTCGTCCAACTTAGGCTAGCCTCTCCTACCATGACCGCGCCGCTCTACATCCCGGTCGAGAAGCTGGACCTCCTCGACGTTGCCGACGTGCTGATCTGGGCGACCGAGGACGCCAAGGCCAAGGCCGAGCTGGAGAAGAACAAGCTGTTCGGGCGACTCCGGGCCGTACGGGAGGGTCGGTCCCTCTACACCGGCAGCGAGCTGGCCGGCGCCATCTACTTCTCGACCGTCCTCAGCCTGCCCTACGTCGCCGACACGCTCGTCCCGCAGCTGCAGCAGGCGCTGCCCGCGTGATCCGGACCGGGGCGGTGAAATACTGGCGAGCGTGAGCACCCCCAGCGATCCCGTCCCGCAGCGGATCGGCGACGCCGAGCGCGATCGCGCGGTCGAGCTGCTCCGCGAGCACATGGCTCAGGGCCGTCTCGACCAGGTCGAGTTCGACGAGCGCTTGACCACCGCACTCTCGGCGCGAACCGCAGCCGACCTCGACCCGCTGTTCAGTGACCTGCCCGGTCCCCGGCCGGGCCAGGGGGTGGTGCCGAGCCCGGCGTTCCAGGCTCCGCCGTGGCAGAACCAGAACGCGGTGGCCCCGGTCGAACCCTCGAGCCAGGCCGTCGCCCCGACCCAGAAGAAGTGGAACACCGCGCTGGTCGTGGCCTCGAGCGTCGCCTGGCCGGCCACGCTGCTGTTCCTCTTCGCGACCAGCTGGAGCTATTGGTGGCTGATCTTCATCCCCATCATGATCTCGAGCATCGCCGGCAAGAACCATCAGGACTCCAACCAGCACAACCGTCACCACGGGCCGCTGACCAGGTCCGCCTAGAGTGGCGGACGTGACTGCTGAGCGCCAGATTCGTTGGGGCATCGTCGGACCGGGCCGGATCGCCGAGCAGGTGGTGAAGGACTTCCCGTACGCCGAGGGCTCGGTCGCCGCAGCTGTGGCCAGCCGCTCACTCGACCGCGCGCAGGCCTTCGCCACCACGCACGGGATCGAGCGGGCGTACGGGTCCTACGCCGAGATCATGGCCGACCCCGACCTCGACGCCCTCTACATCGCGACCCCGCACCCGCAGCACCACGCCGATCGCCCTGGCCGCGATCGAGGCCGGCAAAGCGGTGCTGGTCGAGAAGACGTTCACCGCGACCGTGGCTGGAGCCGAGGAGGTCGTCACTGCGGCCCGCCGAAGCCAGGTCTTCGCGATGGAGGCCATGTGGACCCGTTTCCAGCCGGCCATCGTCGCCGCCCGCGAGCTGATCGCCGACGGGGCGATCGGGGAGGTTCGCCAGGTCCAGGCCGATCTCGGAGTGGATCGTCCGTACGATCCGAGCGACCGGCTGTTCGACCCGGCCCAAGGCGGCGGGGCCATGCTCGACCTCGGCGTCTACGTGGTCTCCCTGGCCCAGCACTTCCTGGGCAACCCGGACCGGGTGACGGTCAGCGGCTCGCTCGCCCCCACCGGGGTGGACGCCGAGGCGGGGCTGCTGTTCGGCTATGACGACGGTCGGGCGGCTTCGCTGCTCATCTCGCTGCGCAACCCGACGCCGGGGATGGCGCGGATCCACGGCACCAAGGGCTGGATCGAGGTGCCGCCACGCTTCCACCACCCCAAGAAGATCGTCCTACAGCGCACCGGCAAGGAACGGGAGACGATCGAGCGCCCGGCGCAGGGCGCCGGCTACTCCCACGAGCTGGTCGAGGTCGAACGAAAACCTGCGGGCCGGTCGAACCGAGAGCGCGGTGATGCCGCTGGACGACACCCTCGCCGTGCAGCGCATCCTCAACGGCGCCTGCGAGCAGCTCGGCGTGCACCACCGCGAAGACGCCGGGGTCGCGGTGTGAGCATGACCGTCGAGGTTCCGGCACCACCCCGCTCCCTTGTGCTCGCCGGTGCGGCCGCGGGCGCGGCGGTCGAGCTGGCCGTCTCGGTGGTCTACGTCGCGATCCGGATCGGTTTCCACCTGGCTCGCAACCACACCGTGCCGGCGGGCGGCAGCACGCTTCCGGTGCCCGAGTCCGCCGACCGGATCTTCGGCATCTACGTGATCGGTGGGCTGCTCAGCCTGGGCCCAGCACTGCTGGCCGGCGCGTCGTTCGGCGCGCTTCTGGGGGCGGTCCTGAAGGCGACCTGGAACCACCAGGGGGTGGTCCGGGCCTGGCTCACCGGCTCCCTGCTGGCCTTCGTCGTCGTGACGGTGGTCAACGCGATGGTGATCGGCCGGGCCCGGGTGACCCCGCTCACGTACGCCGAGTGGGCCCCGCTGCTGGGCTACCCGTCGATCATCTTCGTGGTCGTGTTCGGCGGCATCGGCGTCTGGCTCCACCAGACCGAGCGGGCTCGCGGGCCACGGGTCAACCTGATGCGACCCGGCTAGACCTCGACGAAGCGGCGGCCTTCGAAGGCCCGCCCGAGGGTGACCTCGTCGGCGTACTCGAGGTCGCCGCCGACCGGCAGCCCGCTGGCCAACCGGCTGACCCGTACGCCCATCGGCAGCAGCAGACGGCTCAGGTAGGTGGCTGTCGCCTCGCCCTCCAGATTGGGATCGGTGGCGAGGATCACCTCGGTCACCGTGCCGTCCGCGAGCCGCATGCACAGCTCCCGGATCTTCAGGTCGGCCGGACCGATGCCGTCGATCGGGCTGATCGCGCCGCCGAGCACGTGGTAGCGACCCCGGAACTCCCGCGTGCGCTCGACAGCCACCACGTCCTTGGACTCCTCGACCACGCAGATCGTGGCCTGGTCGCGCCGCGGGTCACGGCAGACCCGGCACTGGGTGTCCTCGGCGACGTTGAAACAGGTCTCGCAGAACTTGACCGTCTCCTTGACCAGCTTGAGGGTCGCTGCGAGCCGGAGCACATCGTCGTGGTCGGCGGCCAGGATGTGGAACGCCAGCCGCTGGGCGCTCTTCGGTCCGATCCCGGGCAGCCGCCCGAGCTCGTCGATCAGATCCTGGACCGGACCTTCGTACACCTGTGACCCCTAGCTCCGGACCGCCGGCTCAGAACGGCAGACCGCCGCCGAGGCCGCCGGCCAACGGACCGAGCTTGGCCGCGGCCAAGGCCTGGGACTTCCCGCTGGCATCGCGTACGGCCGCGATGATCAGGTCGGCCAGGGTCTCGGTGTCCTCGGGGTCGACCGCCTCGGGCTTGATGACCAGACCGACCAGCTCGCCGGCGCCGGTGATGGTGGCGGTGACCAGGTCGCCGCCCGCCGAGCCCTGGATCTCGGTCTCGGCCAGCTCCTGCTGGGCCTGCATCAGCTGGGCCTGCATCGCCTGGGCCTGCGCGAGCAAGCCCGGACATGTCACCTTCGGGAATCATCGTGAGCGCTCCTGGTTCGTTGCCGCGTCGAGGTCGTACGGGCGTATCGCTGGCCCAGCCTATGCGCCATGTTCTTCCTCGGCGATGATCTCCGCGCCGAGATGGCGCGCCAGCAGTTCGGTGTGCGACTCGGTGGACTCCTCGAGGTCGCTGTCGTTGACGTTGGCGGCCGCGTCGCGCTCGTCGTCGGCGGAGGTCACCGTCTGACCTTGCCGGGTCGGTCGGATGCTCTGCCGAGCCTGTTCGCGCACCGCCGGGTCGGCCGGGCTGAGCGGGGACGCGGGGGGTGGCGGCACCGCCGGCGCCGCCTGCGGCACGGGGGCCGGGCTGGCCCAGGACCGGGCCGCGTCATCACTCACCGGGGCGGGGCGGCCGGGGGCCGGGCCGGTCGAGCCGGAGTCGACCATGGTCTCGATCTTGAAGTCGGCCCCCAGCACCACGATCAGCGCCTCCTTGAGGACGTCCTCGCTGCCACCGCGGGAGAAGCTGTCCCGGGCGCCGGCATTGGCCAGCGCCAGCAGCAGCACGCCGTTGCGCAGCTCGGCCACCTGAGCATTCTGGCTGAGCAGGATCCAGGTGAACCGCCGCTTTCCCTTGACCTCCTCCAACACCTCCGGCCAGAGCCGGCGGACGTCGGTCACGGTGAGCTGTGGACCGCCCGAGCCGGCTGGGCTGGGCTCGGGATCGGGGGCCGGCCCGAGGCGGGTGTCGTCCGATTCGCCCCCGGACGGACCGCGGAGGTCCTGCGGGGCCGGTTCGCTCGGCGGCTTGCCGGCCGGCGTGGCCGGGGAGGTCGCGATGGGCGGGGCATCCGGGCGCGGTGGAGCCGGCTCGGTCGGCGGAGTCGTCGGGGCGCTCGGCGCCTCCGGAGCGGTCGGGGCGACAGCCGCCGGGGCAGCAGTCGTGACGGAGGTGGCGGCGGGACCGGCGGCCGGCGGGGCTGCGGATCCGGCCACGCCCAGCCGGCGTTCGATCCGGTCCAGCCGCGCGTGGATGCCGCGGTCGTCGACGTCGGCGCCGGGCAGCAGCACCCGGGCACACATGAGCTCCAGGTGCAGCCGGGGTGCTGTCGTCCCCCGCATGTCGGTGAGCCCGGCGGCGATCACCTCGGCCGCCCGGGTCAGCTCGCCGGCACCGAGGGATGCGGCCTGGGAGGAGAGCCGTTCAGCCTGGTCGGGAGCGACGTCGACGAGGCCGGAGGTCAAGGCGTCGGGCACAGCGGCGACGATCACCAGATCACGCAGCCGGCGGAGCAGGTCCTCGGCGAAGCGCCGCGGGTCCTGGCCCACCTCGATCACCTTGTCCACGCAGGAGAACACTCCGCCCGCATCGCCGACCGCGAAGGCGTCGACGAACTCGTCGAGCAACGAGTCGGGGGTGTAGCCGAGCAGCGCGGTGGCCTGCCCGTACGAGACGCCGGTGGCCTCGGCGCCGCCGAGCAGCTGGTCGAGCACCGACAGCGAGTCGCGCACCGACCCGGCGCCGGCCCGGACGACCAGGGGCAGCACGGCCGGCTCGACGGCGATGCCCTCGGCCACGCAGAGCTTGGCCAGGTAGTCGCTCAGCAGCCGGGGCGGCACCAACCGGAACGGGTAGTGGTGCGTACGCGAGCGGATCGTGCCGATCACCTTGTCGGGCTCGGTGGTGGCGAAGATGAACTTGACGTGCGGCGGCGGCTCCTCCACCAGCTTCAGCAAGGCGTTGAAGCCGGCCGTGGTGACCATGTGCGCCTCGTCGACGATGTAGATCTTGTAGCGGCTCGCGACCGGGGCGAAGAACGCCCGCTCCCTCAGGTCGCGGGCGTCGTCGACGCCGCCGTGGCTGGCGGCATCGATCTCGATCACGTCGATCGAGCCCGGCCCGCCCCGGGCGAGATCGCGGCAGGACTGGCACTCCCCACACGGCTCGGCACGCGGTCCGCGCTCGCAGTTGAGCGCGCGGGCCAGGATCCGGGCCGAGGTGGTCTTGCCGCAGCCACGCGGACCTGAGAACAGGTAAGCGTGGTTGACCCGGTTGTTGGTCAGGGCCCGCTGCAGGGGCTCGGTGACGTGCTCTTGACCGATGACGTCGGCGAAGGTGTCCGGGCGGTAGCGTCGATAGAGCGCCAATGGCGCGGCGGCGTTCGAAACCGGCTCGTCGAACAACGCCTCTGCTCCCTCACCGGGGGAGAAGTCGTCCGACGGCTCCTCGAGCAGGGGTTCGTCCACGGATGCACCTTATGCCCCGGGACTGACAGCTCCTCTCGGACAGACAAGGGTCTCGCTGTTCGCCGCTCGCGGATACGCTGGGCCGCTGCGGCCGCCGACGAAGAGGAGCAGCCATGACGACCGTGGACATCCGCATCGGCATCTCCGGCTGGACCTATGCGCCCTGGCGCGGCACGTTCTATCCGAAGGGCCTGGTGCACCGCCGTGAGCTGAGCTACGTCTCGGAGCGGATGAACAGCGTCGAGATCAACGGCAGCTTCTACTCCCTGCAGCGTCCCACCAGCTACCAGGCCTGGGCCGCCGCCGTTCCGGACGACTTCGTGTTCGCGGTCAAGGGGCCGCGGTTCATCACCCATCTGAAGAAGCTGAACGACATCGACGCCCCACTGGCCAACTTCTTCGCCTCGGGCATGCTGGCGCTCCAGCACAAGCAGGGACCCATCCTGTGGCAGCTGCCCCCCAACCTCGGCTTTGACGTGGAGCGGATGCGCGCGTTCTTCTCCCGGCTCCCCCGCACTGCCGGTGCGGCGGCCGAGCTGGCGGCCGGGCACGACAAGAAGGTGCCGACCGACCGAGCGCTGACCACGACGGAGCGTCCGCAGCACCGGCTGCGGCACGTGGTCGAGGTCCGCCACGAGACGTTCCGGTCGCGGCAGTTCTACGACGTGCTGCGCGAGCACGAGATCGGCCTCGTGCTGGCCGACAACCCCGGGCAGTGGCCGATCATCGAGGAGGTCACCGCCGACCTGATGTATGTCCGCTTGCACGGTCACGAGGAGCTCTACGCCAGTGGCTACAGCGATCAGGCCCTCGACGAGTGGGCGGCCAGGATCAGGAGCTGGGCGGATCAGGGCCACGACGTGTTCGTCTACTGCGACAACGACGCCAAGGTCCGAGCTCCGTACGACGCGATGGGGCTGTTGGATCGGCTGGGTCTGGCCCCGGGGAGTCCGTCATGACGCCGTCCGTGGTCTTGTTCGACGCTGACGGGGTGCTGCAGCAGCCCCGTGGGACCTGGCGCGACGACCTGGTCGGCCTCATCGACTCGACCGATCCGGCGACGCAGGACCGCTTCCTCGACGACATCTCGGTGGCCGAGGTGCCGACCCTGACCGGGGAGGTCGACTTCGCCGAGGCATTGGCCGCGGTGCTCGCAGCCTGGGGAGTGACCCGCCCGGTCGCCGAGGTGCTGGCCCTGTGGGACGACATCGACGTCGATCCCGAGATGATCGCAGGGGTCCGACGGCTCAACGAGCGTGGTCTGCGGTGCGTGTTGACCACCAACCAGCACGCCCAGCGGGCGGCGGCCATGCAGCGCACGCTGCGCTACGACGAGGTCTTCGAACGGTCCTTCTACTCCTGCGAGATCGGTCTGGCCAAGCCGGACCCGGCCTACTTCGAGCTACGTGACCACCCAGCTCGGCGTGTTCGCCGGGGGCGGCCCTGTTTATGGACGACCAACCCCGCAACGTGGCTGGTGCACGGTCCGCCGGGCTGCGGGCTGAGCTGTTCGAGCGGCACGCCGGTGCGCCCGAGCTCGCGCGGATCCTGAGCCGGCACGGCCTGAGCTAGCTGCTGACCACCACCAGCCGGGCGCCCAGCCGCAGCGGCGTCGGAGAGATTGAAGAGTCCCCCGCGTACCCGAAAGAGCTCACTTACCCTTGCTGCCGTCAAGCCCTGGGGGAGTTGGGTGAGTTATCGCCACGCGGGGGACCGAAGAAGAGTGTACGGGATCGACCGGCCCCCGATGACTCTTTCCGTTTCGTCAGTCCCCACTTCTAGCATCGGCGAAGAGGAGGAAACCCGTGACCGCGACAACCCGACCCAGCCTTGACTTCACGACGCCGGCCCACCGGACGTTCGGCCACCTGCTGGTCAACGTCTTGGTGGTGTCGGTGATCAACTTCACCGTCTGGTTCGCGATCACCTTCTGGGTCTTCCTGCAAACCACGTCCGTGCTGGCCACCGGCATGGTCGCCGGCATCTTCTTGGTCGTCACCTCGCTGACCGGGATCTGGCTGGGCAGCCTGGTCGACCACTACCGCAAGAAGGTGGTCATGCAGGTCTCGGCGATCTGCTCGCTGGTGGCGTACGCGCTGGCCTTCGCCCTCTACCAGCTCGCCCCGACTCGGCCTTCACCCGCGCCGACAGCGTCATCTTGTGGGTCTTCATCGTGACGTCGATGCTGGGCGTGATCGCCGGCAACGTCCGCGGCATCGCGCTTGCCGACGATGGTCACCTTGCTGATCGAGGAGGATCGGCGCGACAAGGCGAACGGGCTGGTCGGCAGCACGTTGGGCGTGTCCATCCTGGTCACGTCGGTGATCAGCGGTCTGCTCGTCGCCGCCGGCGACATGTTCTACGTGCTGCTGCTGGCCATGGCCGTGCTGCTGCTCGCCGTCGCCCACCTGGCTCGCGTGACGGTCGACGAGGAGCGGCCACCGGACCCGGCGGTCGAGGTCGACCCGGCGGCCGAGCCGGCGCCCCGGTCGCCCGGGGCAAGAACCAGGTCGACCTCCGAGGCACCCTGCGGCTGGTCCGCAGCGTCCCCGGCCTGCTGGCGCTGATCTTCTTCTCCTGCCTCAACAACTTCCTCGGCGGCGCCTTCATGGCGCTGCTCGACGCGTACGGCCTGTCGATGATGAAGGTGCAGAGCTGGGGCCTGCTGTGGGGTGCGCTCAGCACCGGCTTCATCGTCGGCGGTCTGCTGGTGGCCAAGACGGGGCTGGGCAAGAACCCGCTACGGCTGCTGCTGCTGCTCAACCTGGTCATGTGGGTCGTCACCTGCCTGTTCCCGTTGCAGGCGTCCATCGCGATGATGACGGTCGGGCTGGCCATCTACATGCTGATCGCGCCGTACGCGGAGGCAGCTGAGCAGACCATCCTGCAACGGGTCGTCCCGTACGAGAGGCAGGGTCGGGTGTTCGGCTTCGCTCAGAGCGTCGAGCAGGCCGCGTCGCCGCTGACTGCCTTCTTGATCGGGCCGCTGACCCAGCTGGTCTTCATCCCGTACATGACCACCGGCGCCGGCGTTGATCTGATCGGCGGCTGGTTCGGCACCGGGGCAGCCCGGGGGATCGCCCTGGTCTTCGTGCTGACGGGGATCGTCGGCATCGCGCTGACCAGCGCAGCGCTGCTCAGCAAGTACTACCGGCAGCTGAGCGGGCGCTACACCGAGTCGTTGGCCGAGTCAGCCGTTGCGGTCTGATCAGGCGAGCACCAGCGAGCCCTCGGGGGTGATGGCGTGCGCGTCCTCGTCGTCGAACCAGACGCCGCCCTCGCCGAGGTAGCGGAAGGCGACCTGCTCACCCTTGGGGACTGCCACGGTGACGCTGCGGGTGCCGTTGCTGCGGCGTACGAGCTTGTGCTTGCCCGGAGCCCAGTCGTTGAAGGTGGCGACCACGGAGACCGGACCGGTGTGGACGTCGTCGGGCAGGACGAACTGGATGCGGGTGCTGGTGGCGTCGGACTTGATGCGCAAAGACATGAGAAACAAACTCCAGGAGGAACGGCAACGTGAGGGTGTCCCGGGGGACGGAAGGAAGGTTAGAGGTCCAGCGGCCGCAGGCGAAAGCTGACACTCGCATTTGGCGACCAGTGACGTGGAAGTCACATCCGCGTCGGCTCAGGACTAGCAGGTGGTATCCAGGGGGAGCGCCGGAGTGACGATGAGCACCCGTCGCTGCCCGTCCACCGTCCAGGTCGCGCCGGCGTTGTCCTGCGCCGCGAGGTACACCTCGTTCGCTTGGGGTCCGCTGAGCAGACCGCAGGCGATGCCGATGTAACCACGGTCGTCCTTGGTCAAGAAGCCGTCGGGATCCGGCCCGGGCCACGCGGCCGCCTTGGTGTCGGCCGCGCTGCGGTCGAGCTCTTGGACCTTGACCGTCTCCGGTTGATAGGTCTTTGACTCGGCGTCCCCCGCCAGTGACTGGGCCCGGTCGATGACCTCGGAGAGCTGCCGCCTGGCCTTGCGCTCATCGGCGTCCAGATCATCCTCGAACTGGTCGGTGAAGGCGTAGACGCTGACGGCGTGCGGCTGGCCGGCGCCGTGCAGCCGCACGCTGGTCGAGGGCATGTCGGTCACCCTGGGGTCGCCGAAGTCCGTGGCGTCGGTGATCAGATCCAGGGCCTCGGTCTCGATGGCGAAGCGCGCGACCAGCAGCGGGTCGATGGTGGTCACCTCGTACGCCTTTGGCACCCCGAAGTTCTGCCCGGCGTCGGCGACCTGGATCACCCGTCCATCGCCGTAGACCAGCAGACTGGGAGTTTCCATCGCCGCCACCGTGGCCGGGACGAATCCGCCACCGGTGCGTACGGAGAAGACGAGCTGGTCCGCCGGCAGCGGGGCCGGGGCCGGCGTGGGCTGGCCGCCGACCGGGCTCAGGCCGCAGCCGCTGAGCGTCATCACGCCGGCCGCGGCCGCCAGCCGTACGGTCCAGGTCCTGCGTCGCACCACACCTCCACGGATCGGACCAAGCCTAGATCGGATCGGCGTGGGCCGCGCCGGTCTCGGCCAGGTCGCCCGGACGAGCGGAGTTGGGTCCGATCGCCGATAGCCGGTAAGGTTCCGCGCGGAGGATTCGCCTAGAGGCCTATGGCGCTCGCTTGGAAAGCGGGTTGGGTTTACGCCCTCACGAGTTCGAATCTCGTATCCTCCGCCACTCTGACCAGGGTGAACGCTGCTCGGGCTTGATCGGTCTCGAGGCGCGTCTAGACGTCTAGTCTCAGTTCTAGGCTCACTTGCAGCTGGTTTGGCCTCCTCTCGGGTACATCGGCGAACGTAGACGAACGCTGGAGGACAATTCACAGGCAGATTCCGGGTGGCGCACTCTGCAAAAGCGGGTGGGCTTTTGCGGCGGCGGCGGGGGCTGCGGGCAGCGGCGACTCCGGCGGCTCGGGCCCCCCGTTAGCGCGGTCATGGCGAGGGTCGAGCCTCGGTGGTCCTTAGTCGGTGAAGCCCATCAGTCGGTAGGCCGTGCGGCGTCGGGAGTATTGCGCCTTGAGGACAAACACGTTGGGATCGAGGTAGTCGTGGACGATGACGTCAGTCTTGTCCGCGTGGCGGCGCAGCGCTCGTCCGACGGCCTGAATCACCAGACCCGGGTAGGAAATCGGGCCGATGAGGAAGACGGTGTCGATGATGGGTGCGTCGAAGCCCTCACCGCCATAGGGAACGGTTGTCATGACTAGCAGCGGGTCTTCAGGCTTCGTGTCGGCGATTCGGGACCGGATCTCGGCCAATGCTCTGGCGCCGGTGCCGCCGCGCATGATCAACGCTTCGGCGTCGGGAAGTAGCGCCGCGAGTGCGCTGAGGTGGTCGCGGCGGCGGGAGAGGACGAGGCACTTGCGTCCTTGACTGAGAGCCGCGGAGATGTCGGCGGCGATCTGGTTGTTGCGGTCGGCGTCGGTGGCGAGCAGGCCGCCGAGCTGGGTGATTGCGCCAGGGCGGGCGAGGTCGAGATCGGGCGGGCACCGGTACGACGTTTCGTGAAGGTGGAGTTCGCGGCGCGGTCCGTCGTAGTGATTCAGGAGGTTGACTTGGCTGGGCAAGGTGTCGGTGACTATATGACGTACTGGACCGAGCTGCCAGGCGGTGATCTGTTCCAGCCCGTCCTTGCGCTCGGGTGTCGCGGTGAGGCCGAGCCACCAGGCCGCGTTGATCTGGGACACGACTTTCTCATACGATCCGGCCGCGATGTGGTGGCACTCATCGACGACGACCTGGCCGTAGCCCGACGTCAGCTCGCGGATCTCGGGGGACTGTGACGGGCCAGGGACTGCAGCAGCATGATGTCGACCTGCCCGTGGGTCTTGACGCGTCCGCCTCCGAGTTGCCCAGCTTTGACGTCCAGCAGAGCTCTGATCTGTTCTCGCCATTGTGAGGCGAGTGCGGTCTTGTTGATCAGGATGAGCGTGCTGACCGCGCGCTCGGCGATGATGGCGCAGGCCATCACGGTCTTCCCGGAGCCGGTGGGTGCGTTCAGGATGCCATCCTCGTGGGCGAGCATCGCGTCCACGGCGGTGGTCTGGCGGTCGTCGAGTTCACCGAGGAAGGACGCGGCCAGTTCGTTGCCCTGGCCGCGTTCATCGACGCAAGTCAGCTCTGCGCCGGCTTGGGTGATCAGAGCCGCGGCTTGGTCGCGGAGGCCCCGAGGGAGGATCAGGTCGCCATTGACGGCGACGTCGAAGCCCTGGATGAAGCGTGGGATGTTCCAGGTTGAGCGGCGGGCTCGCTGTGCCTCGTAGAAGCCCGGATTGTGGATGGTGGCTGCGTGCCGTAGAGCCGCGGACAATCCGGGTGTGAGGTCTTCATCGAGGATCGCCAAGGCTGACCCAAGTGTTGCCCGCACTTTCGCCGGAGGTTGGGGATGGATGGCCGTCGCGGGCGACGTCTCCAGCCTGGTCACCTCGGGACCGACGGTGATCCGGTCCTTGCGGCCGACCGCCGCAACCTGTCGTGGCGTGATCCGGTCGAGGCGTGAAAGGTACTCCCATTGATCCGGCCACGGCTCCCAGGTCGCGAGGTCGACAAACAGCGTCGTGCCCCGCTCGGAGCGGCGCTTGCCGTTCAGGGGCGCGGCAATCAGGTTCCCAACACCGGATGAACCGGTGGGGACCGTGTCCTGGTTGGGGAACAGCCGGTCGTAGCTTGCCAGCGGCATGGACCCGCGCAAGCCCATCGCGCGGTGGATGCAGGCGGTGCCCATCGCGCGAGCGTCGGCCGCCGCTACAGGGGCGGTGAAGAACGTCCACACGTGCGCTCCGCGTCCGGATTGAGAGACCTCGAGTCCGCACGGCACGCCAAGGGACGCGGCCGCCTTCAGGTACGCATGGGCGTCAAGCATTGCTTGTGGGCCGTCGAAGTCTGCCGCAAGCCACCAACAGGCCGAATCCGCAAGCAGCGGATATAGGCCGATGAACAGATCGGTGTCGTTGCGCAGGTGGTTGGCGATAACGGCAGCCGTCAAGGGCAGCGGTCGGCGATCCCACAGCGAGCCACGGCTGAACGGGTCACGTGTCACCGGCGACCAGCCCTTGGTTCCTTTCCGCAGGTTCTCCCAGTAGTGGGCGTAGACGTCTCGTCTCGCTGCGAACAACCGCATGTACAACGCAAGCTTCGCTTCCGGCGGCGAGGAGTTCGTGACCAGGCCCGGATCCGTCGGCGCAAGGGTCGGCTGCTCTGGTGGTGGCTCGACTCCGTCACTCACCCGAAGCAGGTTCCGCAGTCTTTGATTCTCCAGGCGGAGGGAAGCGAGTCGGCGCTCGAGATCGCTGAACCCGTCCGGGGTGGACATCTGTCAGACCCTGTCGATCTCGTCGATCCACGAGTTTAGGATCGTGATCGCGTCATCGAGCTGCACGAGAACATTCGCTGATTCTGCGGCTCTCGCGTAGTCGTCCACCCAGTGTGGGTGGGACGTCATGCGCGGCGGCCATGCTCGGGTTGTTCTACCGAGAGCCCGCGCCTCGGTGGCGCGAGCCGTAAAGATATCGACGGCTGCGGTGCGGATGTCTTCCGGCTTGAGGGCATTGGCATCCCCGACGAGGTTCTTGAGCAGCAGCAGGTCCACGACGTCGCGGGCGCGATCATTCACGGACTGCGGCGGGTCGTGGGGGTCGGTGGAGGCGTGAAGCTTCTGTGCGATCTGGTAGCGCATTGCCAGACCGACAAGCCTGTCGGGATCGGGCAGCCCGAATCCAGCAAGTTCCGGCGCCGGGAACGCTTCGCCGGCCTCCCCGGCTGAGCCCTCGTCGGGTGACACCTCAACCTGCACCCTGCGCCAAGTGACCCCTCGCAATGTCAGCGCCACCTGGAAGCGGCGCGGCTTGATCACCTTCGCGGGTGTGTCGATGACCCGAACCGCGCTTCGCCTGAATCCGACCGGTCCCCACGGTTGGGACAAGATGCTGTCCAGGTCGGCGAAGAAGTCCTCGATGTCGCCGCGAATCAGACCGTCCAGATCCTTGGTTGCCCGGGTGGGAATCGTCAGTCGGTGCTGAAGCATCGTGCCGCCTTTGAGCAGGAATCGACTCTGGCCGTCAGGTGCGACGGCGCGCTGGAGTGCGGCCGTCACGATCGTGGACGCGACCAGCCAGCCAAGCCGCCCGCCCTCGTCGATCCCGAGGTCTTGTTCGGCTCGTGCGATCCAGTTGTTGAGGACGGTCGCCGAGTTCGGCTGCTTCTGCTTCGGAGTCAGCCCACGAAGCCGAGAACTCAGGTCAAGGCTGTCGGACATAGCGCGCCTCCATCAGTTGAGTGAGCGCTTGCCGCTCGGAGGCCGAGACAAGGCCCGTGGGGGCGGCACGTTCGATGGCTTGGCGGACCAGGTAGGTCGGGACCCCCGAGGCCAGGCACTGCCGGATCGCAGTCGCCGCCGTGACGGTGGGGATTCCCTCCCACCAGGTCACCTGTACTGGTAGCAGGTCGTGGTGGTGAATGACGTAGCTGTGCGGGATCTGCCTGGTGATGCGGCGTCGGGCCGCGACGGTGAGGTGGACCCTGTCGGGATTGATGTCGCTGATCTCCCACGCGTCAAGCGCCGAGTCGTGACTCAAGCAGGCCTCCGGAAAGCCCGTCCAGAGCACGGCCTGCATGAACGAGTCATACGGTGTGACCGGAACCTGAGGCACCCGGTACAGGCCGCGGGCGACCTTCTCCAGACGCCCCCGCCGCACCATCATGCTCAACGAGGCGAGCGAGACGCCGGATTCGACTGCCTCTGCCGAGGTGACCAGGCCGTGCTGGTCGACAGCGATCTCCCGCAGTCGTTCCAAGTCGGTCAGCGGCCCTTCCATGCATGAATATTAACACCGCGTTAAGGTTCACGGGCGACGGGGAGATTCTCATCAGTCAGGGTTCCGTATCCGTACGACCTGTGCTCCAACTAGCGAGAAGCTTCCCCAGTCTGGACGTCGTTCGGAAGCGGCCCCGCCAGTTCATTGCCGGCACGATGGTGCTGCTCGGACGTCCGACATCGCAGGATCGGCCCCTCGCGCACCGCTTACTATTCGAACAGCTCCTTGGTGAGTCAATCGGCCGGGAGCTGCCCCGTCGTCCTCCCCCTATGGCCCTGGTCTCAGTTGCCATCGTTCGCAGACGTTCGCCGACGTCTTCTCCGCCTCGAATTCACGCTCGGCGAACGTCCATGAACGTCGGCGAACGGGCCGGCGCAGAGTTGGAAAGCGGGTTGGGTTTACGCCCTCACGAGTTCGAATCTCGTATCCTCCGCCACAGACGCCTGGGTCAAATTCGTGAACGCAGGCGGACATCGGCGAACGTGGATGGACCTTGACATCGTCCGTTCCTCCTTACCAACTCCCTGCACAGGCGGATCGAACTCCCTTCGCGGAACGGCGTCCTGCTGCGCTACCCATCCGGGCCGCGTTGAGTCCTATCGAGGCCAGTTGAGTTCAATAGAGTTCAAGTGAGTCGTATGCTGGTCAACACCATGAAGCTTGATCATCCGATGCAGTCAGTCATCCCCAGCGCCCACGGAGCAGTGTTGGGCGTGCTCGCTCGGACCTCAGAGCCATTAACCGGGCGCCGCATCGCAACACTGACCCGCCCGCGGTTCAGCCAGTCACGGGTCAATCGTGTCCTCGGCGAGTTGGCGAAGGATGGGATCGCCGACGTGGATGATCGTCCACCGGCTCGCTACTACCGGCTCAACCGCGAACATGTCGCCGCCCCGGGCATCCTCGCCTTGGCGACGATGTGGCAGACGCTGCTTGATCGCATCCGGACATCACTGGCGAAGTGGCCGGCGCAGCCGGTGGCCATGTGGCTGTTCGGCTCCGCTGCCCGAGCTGAGGCGGACGGAGCCAGTGACGTCGACATCCTGGTCATTCGCCAGGAGCAAGAATCGGGCGACGAGGCCTGGCAACAGCAATTGGACGATCTCGCTGCCCAGGTCCACCGGTGGTCCGGCAACGAATGCGAGCTGCTCGTGCTGACCGAAAGCGAGCTTCGGGTGGCCGTGCACCGGGGAGATCGACTGATCGACGAACTGCGACGGGACGCGATCCACCTAGCCGGTGCACAACCGCATGCTCTGCTGAGCCGGAGGGCCAGTTGACGGCGTTCGAGGAAGCGCGGCTTCACCTGGTCAAGGCGTAAGAGTTTCTTGACGCCGCCGAGACCAGCCGTGAGCTCGGGCTGAACAACGCTGCGGCGTCTAATGCCGTCATCTCGGCCATCAACAGCAAGGATGCGATCAGCCTCGCCCTCATGGGCCGCACCAGCAAGAGCGACAACCACGCCCAAGCCGTCGAAGAGCTAAGAAAGTCCGGCCCGGCGGGCGCGTCACTGACCTCGACGCTGAGTCGGCTACTCAACCTCAAGACCCGGTCGCAGTACGCGTCCCGGTCGGTGTCGGCTGCGGACGCCAGCAAAGCAGTCGAATGGGCCAGCAGAATGCACATGGCCGCCGAAGGCGTCGTTCGAGATCGCTGAGACCTGAACACGCGACGCGATGGTGTTCGACGCCGGGCAGCGGTGCCAGTGCACCTGATCCTCGGTCTCCTACCAATGGCGTTGTGGGCTCGGGCAGGTGACATGCTGCGGCATGGGTTGAAGGCATTTCGTTCTCCGGGAGTCACCGCCGTAAGCGGATCGGTCATCGCGCCCTGATCATCTCGGCAGGACTGACCTGCGACGACGCAACCGCGAGCAAACTGATCACACCAACGTCCAGCGAGCCCTTGCAGGAAAGGAAGCGGCGGCAGCCGACGCCCTCCTCCCGAGGCCTTGCAGCCCGCTCGCTGAGCTCAGGCCCTTGAGTGAGGCTGGCTGGATGCGATGGGATGGGCGCATGGCCGATCTCGTCTACTACTCCCAGTGCTCCCTGGATGGACTCATCGCCGACGAGGGTGGGGACTTCTCCTGGGCGTTTCCCCCCGAGGATGTGCACCGCGCCGCGAACGACGCGGCGGCCCGTACCGGCATTCATCTGCTCGGTCGACGCACCTACGAGGTGATGCGGTATTGGGATGAGGCACGGGCGGGGGCGCCCGAGGTGGAGTCCGAGTTCCAGCGCGCATGGGCCGACTCGGCCAAGGTGGTGTACTCGCGGTCGATCGACCTGGTGGGCCCGAACGCCCGCATCGAGCGGGAGTTCGATCCGGCCGCTGCTCGGGCGATCGCCGATGCGGCCGACTCTGAGGTGGGCATCGGCGGTGCGGACCTCGGCGGGCAGGCCTTGCTGGCCGGCATCGTTGATGTGCTCACGCTCGTCCTCTTCCCGGTGATCATCGGGCGCGGGCTGCGGGTCATCCCGCAGGATCTCCGGCTCGATCTCGAGCTCACCGAGCGAAGGGACTTCAGCCGCGGCATCGTCCAGCTCACCTATCGGGTTCCGCGAGCAGCGTAGCTCGTCGCACCGGTTCGACCAGACGAAAGCACCGCGGTCAGCGAGGTCGTGCTCGGCTAACCGTGAGCGTCCGGTTGACCGGTGGGCACCGGACGGTGCGGGATGGCGCAGGCCAGGACCAAGCACCAAGACCAGTGACCAGTAGTAGACCGCGGCCCCGAGTCCGCGCGCCTGCTGGCCGCGATCGGCGTCCTAGCCCGGTCAGAACTCAGACGTTGTTCCAGCTCTTCAGCACCCGCAGCCGGTCCCAGGGGATGTGCGGCATGTTGTCGTAGTCCCACCGCAGTCCGGCGGAGGTGTAGGCCGTTCCCGGGTTCTCACCCGCCGCGTCGTCCGCCCGCTCGAAGCTGATGCTCAGCGGAGCCCCGCCACGGTCGATCAGGTAGGCGCCGTAGAACTGCAGCGCCCGAGCAACGGTTCGCTCGGCCGGGGTCAGCCCAGGAATGGAGGCCACCGAGATCGACGGATCCAGCTGCAGCCGCGCGCCTTCGGGGATGCAGTCCGCTCGGTCGGAGTCCCCGTCGGTCTTGATCGCCGGCGGCCGGACGATGGTGCGACAGACGTTGTCGGACTGCAGGACGAGCGCATGGTCGATCCAGCCGGCCTGAATCTCGCTGACCCGGATGACACCGCCGAGACGCGAGGCTCCCGCGCCGGTGCTGGCCCCACCCCAGCCCGACCCGGTCAAGCTGTTCACCGCACCCCAGCTCGCCGACCAGTCGTTGCCGGTCTGAGCCGCCTGCCAGTACTCACCGCTGACGTTGCGCCCGGAGTCGACCACGACCATGGCGCCGTCCGTGCCGGCACTCGGGGTGGCGCCATCCGGAATGGCCATCGCCTTGCCGCTGAATGGGCAGGTGCCCCACGCCGGAGCCATTCCGCAGGTCACGCTGTAGGTCGAGGTGGTGGCTGTGGCTTGATAGATCGGCACGGCGTAGTCGACCAGGTTCGCGTGCACGCGGCCATCCCGCGTCGCGTACGCGACCATCGACTCACTCAGCGGATCCAACGTCGGGTTGGCGACCACCGACCGGTTGAACGGGCTGGACGTGGCGAACGGTCGTGGGACAACAACCGCGGCCTCGGCAGCGGGAGTGCTCGCCGCGACGGCCACGCCGGCCAGCACAAGACCCAGGATGGACGTTGCAGCATGACGGATGGCGCGTGCGGGGGACATCCATTAATTATGGGGTCTTACCAGACTGAATGCCAGCCCGGCAAGGGTCCGGGCTGGCCTCACATGACGGGCGGTTCCTTGCTCAGTGGGCACCCTCGCGAGCGAGGACCGTGCGGACCGTCTTGACCAGGATGAAGACGTCGAGGGTGAGCTTCCACTGCGACACGTAGTGCACGTCGAGACGGACCCGCTCGTCATAACCGGTGTTGCTGCGGCCCGAGACCTGCCAGAGGCCGGTGATGCCAGGCTTGACGGCGAGGTAGCTGGCCGCGTCGGCGCCGTAGCGCTCAAGCTCGGCGGTGATGACCGGCCGGGGGCCGACCAGGCTCAGGTGACCGAGCAGAGCGTTGATCAGCTGCGGAAGCTCATCCAGGCTGGTGGCCCGCAGGAAGTGGCCCAGGGCGCTGATCCGCGGGTCGTTGGCGACCTTCTGCTCCAGCTCGAACTCTTCGACCAGGTCCTGGCGACCCATGGCCTCGAAGGCCTCCGCGGCGGTCTTGTACGGGCGGGTCGGGCCGGTCGAGTACTCCCAGCGCATCGAGCGGAACTTCAAGACACCGACGGCGCGGCCGCCCCGGCCGACGCGGTTCTGGCGGTAGAGGACCGGACCGGCCGGGTCGGTGACCTTGACCAGGGCGGCGACCAGGAGGATGACCGGAGCCAGCACGAGCAGTCCGGCGGCTGAGCCGATCACGTCGAGGGCCCGCTTGGCGGCCAGGCCCAGGGTGGTCATCGCGTTGCTGATGCGGACCGCGCCGTGGACGGCCGAGTGGCTGCGGGCGAAGAGATCCGGGCTGATTTCGAGGGTGGTCATCACATGCTCCTGGGGGGATTCCCGGCCCCTTGTGGCCGGCAAGAGAAGACTCGTCGGTTGACCTCGGGACTATCTCTGGTTCCCGGTCCCCGTCTCGGCAGCCTTGACTCAGCACTTTCGGCCCGACTCGCTGAGGAAACGTGGAGTGTCTCGGCGTAGATCAAGGCGACCTCAGGTCGGCCGTCCAGCTGACCTCAGGGGAAGGTAGTTGAAGAGTCAATCCTGAGGATCGCGTACGCCCAACCCCCTCTTCGGGCCAGCCCCATGCCGAGGACGCATCCATTGGTGACCGCCTGAACTGAGCAGGTTCGCGTGCGCCTCGTCGTCTCAGTACTGTTAGTATCGGATACCGACGGTACTGAACGAGACGAGGAGCGGCGATGAGTGTGCACAGCAGGCCGGCGCGGGACGACGTACGCAGCGCGGTGGTGCGCGCCGCCGGCGATCTGTTCATCCGTCGGGGCTACGCCGTGACCACGCTAGGCGAGATCGCCCAGGAGGCCGGGTTCACCAAGGGGGCGATCTATTCGAACTTCGGCGGCAAACCGGAGCTGTTCGCGGCGGCGATGGCCGATCGGCTGTCCGAACGAACATCCAGCGCGATCCAGGCCGCCGCACTGCTGGGCGGCGGTCAGTCCGGCGCCCTCGTCCGGCAGCTCGCCGAGCTGGTGGTGAGTGAGTCGTGGTCGCTGCTGATGAACGAGTTCCGGGTGGTCGCCTCCCGGGACCCTGCGGCCGCCGCGGTCTACGCGAGGCTGCGGAGCCAAGCCCAGAGCGACCTGGCCGCCCGGTTGCGCGCCGACGACGCCACCCTGCACCTGGGTGCCGATGTCGACCACGACGGCGTCGCGGTGCTGCTGATCACCGTGATCACCGGGCTGGCGGTCGAGCATGCCCTCGCGCCCGAGGTCACCTCAGTGGCCGTGATCGAGTCCGCCCTCGGCCAGCTCCTCCGGGGCGTCCAGCCGTGACCCGACCGTCCGCAACCCCTTCACTGCTCCAGCTCAGCCACCTCGGCCTGACCACCAAGCACGGGCCAGTCTTCGCCGACGTCAGTCTCGAGCTGCCCGCCGGCCGACTCGGCGTCCTGCACGGTCGGTCCGGCTCGGGACGGTCATCGCTGCTGCTGGCCGCCAGCGGGCGGATGGGCGGTATCACCGGTCGTGGCCGGCTCGGTCGGCACGACCTGATCGAGCAGGCGGCCGCGGTCCGCCGGCGTACGTCCGTGGCCAGAGTCGCGACCTTGGTCGATCTCGAGCCCCAGCTCACCGTGCAGGAGTCCCTGGTCGAGCGCAGCCTCACCGACGCGGTGCACGGTCCGGCGGCCGACCGGGCGCTGCGCGAGGCAGAGGACCTGGTCGGGGTCACCTTCCCCCGCTCGACGCTGGTCGAGGACCTGTCCCGGCTCGACCGCGGCCGGCTCGCGCTGGCGCTGGCCTGTGTCCGGCCGGCCGACCTGATCGTCTTCGACGACGTCGACCCCGATCTCGACCCCGGCGACCAGCAGCTGCTGTACGCCGCGCTGACCGCCGTCGCCGACCAGCGGCCCGGCGGTGCTCGCCAGCACCACCATCGCGCAGCCCGTCCCCGACCACGCCGTCGTCGTCGACCTGGCCGCCCCGATCAGCGAACCAAGCCAACGCAGCACGTCAGGAGATCTGACCATGGCGTTCCCCGCTTCCCGACTCGCCCGCTACGAGCTGCGTCGCTTCCGCGGCACGATGCCCCGAGTCGCCCTGGTCTTCGTGCTGCTCGTGCCGCTGCTCTACGCCGCGATCTACCTGAGCGCCAACTGGGACCCCTACGGCAAGGTGCACCACCTGCCGGTCGCGGTGGTCAACCAGGACCAGCCGACCACGTCGACGGCAAGACGGTCGACGCCGGCTCCGACCTGGTGGCCAACCTGCACGCAGGGCAACGCCTTCGACTGGCACGACGCCACCGCCGAGGACGCGGCGTACGGGCTTGGCGCACGGCGACTACTACCTGGTGCTGACCATCCCCAGCCGACTTCTCGGCCAACCTGGTCAGCGGCTCAGGGGACGACCCGCAGCGGGCCAAGATCGAGCTGCGGCGCAACGACGCCAACGGCTTCGTGGTCGGCAGCATCACCAACTCAGCGCAGAACACCATCACCCGGGCCGTCGACGCGTCGGCGCAGGAGAGCTACTTCAACGCCGTCTACGCCAACCTGGCCACGATCCGCGCCGGGCTTCGACCGATGCGGCCGACGGAGCCGGGCGACTCTCCGACGGGCTCAGCCAAAGCCCAGTCCGGCGCGGCCGAAGCTCGACTACCGGCGCAGCCGACGCCGCCGACCGGTGCCGAGACGCTCAGCACCGGGGCCGCCGACCTGGCCACCGGACTCGACTCGGCCAAGACCGGCGCCGGCCGACCTCGCCGGCGGGCTGGGTCAGCCTCGACACGCGGGTCGGCCGAGCTGGCCAGCGGCGCGCGCCAGGTCGCCGACGGCACCCAGCAGCTGAGCGACAGCGTGGTTCCGCCGCTGACCGAGCTGGAGAAGGCTCTGCCGGGCATCGAGGAGGATGCCAAGGCGACCGGGCAGCCGACTTGACGGCCATCTCCGACGATGTCGCCGGGCGCACCGACTCGGTGGCCAGCGACCTCGGCCAGGCCTCCACCGCACTGGCCACCTTGACCAAGGACCACCCCGAGCTGGCGGACGACCCCGCCTTCCAGCGCCTCGCCAACCGGGTCGACTCCGCTTCGGACCGCGCCGACCGGATTGCGACCGACGCCCGCCAGGCGGCCGGCACGGTGCACACCATCAACACTGCGGTCCAGAAGGCGGGAGACCTCAGCCGAGACGTCGGACAGATCAAGGACGACGTGGTCGCCCTCAACCGGGGTGCCCGCGGTGGCGACCGGTGCCGCCACCCTGCACAGCGGGATCGGCACGGCGTCGTCCGGGGCGTCCACGCTGGCCGGCGGCATCGCGTCCGCCGCCGACCGGGGCACACCGAGCTCGCCGACGGCGCCGCCGACCTTGTCCACCGGCCTCACGACGCTGCACGACGGCGCCGGGACCCTCGACTCCGGTCTGGACCACCCTGGCCGAGGGCGCCAAGACCCTGCACACCCCGCTGCAGGACGGGGCCGCCCGGATCCCGGCGGTGACGGCCGAGCAGCAGGCCGACGCGGTCCAGGTGCTGTCCTCGCCCGCCGACGTCACCACCGTGATCGACAACCCGGCCACCTACTACGGCCGCGGGCTCGCCCCGCTGTTCCTGTCCATCGCCTTGTGGGTCTTCGGCATCTCGGTCTTCCTGGTCGTCCGCCCGATCACCGGCCGCATCCTCGCCGGCCGGGCCAGCCCGCTGCGCCTGGCCCTCGCCGCCTGGGCTCCGGTGGCCACGATCGCCGTCGCCGCCGGCTGGATCATGGCCGGCACCGTCTGGCTCTTCCTCGGTCTCGACCCCGTGCATCCGGGCCTGTTCCTCAGCATCGTCGCGCTGGGCGCGATGTGCTTCTCGGCCATCGCCCACCTGCTGCGGATCGCGCTCGGCACGGCCGGGTCGTCGCTGCTGCTGGTGCTGCTGATCCTGCAGCTGTGCGCGTCCGGCGGCACCTATCCGGCACCCCTGCTGCCGCCGTTCTTCGCCGCGATCGGACCCTTCCTGCCCCTGACCTACTTCATCGACGCCTACCGGGTCACGATCTCCGGCGGCTTGTTGAGCCACCTCGCCCGGGACGCCGGCCTGCTGGCCGGTGTGCTCGTCGTCGTGCTTGCCCTGCTCGTGCTGACTGTGCGCAAACGTCAGCAGTTCACGCTGGCCAGCTTGCACCCACCGCTGACCGCGCCCTGAGGACGGGCCGGAACGCTCAGGTGTTCCTCGTGCGGATTTTCACGACCGTCTCCACCGACGGCAGCACGCACGGACCGGGCACGGCGCAGTTGCGGACCGATGCGGTGACCAGGGCGCTCTTGGCCGTGAAGCGCGGCTGGCCGGCTTCGGCGTTCACGACGATCTGCACCCGCTGCGGTTCGCCGTTGCAGCGGATGTCTTGGCCCGCCCCCGCGCGGACGACCCTCCCCCGGATCCGCTGAGCGATCGAGGCCGAGAACGGCGAGAGGTCGAAGATGCCCGACTGACAGGTGAGGTCGAAGGTCAGCTGTACGCCGGCTCCCTTGTTCACCAGGCTGGCCCCGGCGACCCGGAAGTCGGCCGGTTGAGGTGCCTCCGGCTTGGCCCGCTTGACCCTCGTCGTGGTCTCCAGCTGCCGGCTGACGCAGGTGCCCAGGTCGATGCAGTTGCCCCAGCCGCCGTTCACGACCACCGCCGCCCGACGGAACGCCGGTTGGCCGGCGTCGCGGATGATCAGCAACGACTCGTGCTGCGGTTCGCCGGTGCAGACCAGGTTGCGGCGCGCGCTGGTTGCGACCGGGACGCCCCGGACGTTCTGGGTCACCGTGGCGAACAGCTCGGTGAAGGCGCCGCCGCGCTGACAGGCGAGGTCGAACTCCACCCGTACGGCTGCCCCCCGGGCCACCAGGTCGACCGAGGTCAGGGCCACGGACTCCCAGGGCAGAGGCTCCATCTCCTCGCCGTGGGCCGGTCCGGCGATGCCAGCGGCCAACAGCACACCAGCGAGCACGATTCCCGCAAGTCGACGCATGGGTCCCCCTTTGGACACACCAACCCCCGATCAGGGCACCTCTCAACGTATGCCCGATCGGCCCGTACGCGCCAGCAACCAGAGCTCAGGCCATGCTCTTCAGCCGGGAGTTGATCCGGTCGGCGCGCAGGGTGCGGCCGATGACCAGACTGGCGGCGCCGACCGCCCCACACTGCTCGCCGCCGACGGCCTGCACCATCGACAGCTCCCGGGTGGCCAGGGGCAGTGAGTACTGGTAGACGGACTCGCGAATGCCCAGCAGCAGGTGGTCGCCGGCCCCGGCCAGGCTGCCGCCGACGACGACCAAGGCCGGGTTGAGCAGGCTGACCGAGTAGGCGATGGCTCGACCGAGGGTGCGACCGGCCTGACGCAGCAGGTGAATCGCCTCCGGCGAGCCGGCCGTGACCAGCTCGACCGCCTGGCGGGTGTCAGCGACCTCGATGCCGGCGGCGCGGAGGTCGCGGACCAGGGCCCAGCCCGCAGCCAAGGCCTCCACGCAGCCGACGGCGCCGCACCGGCACAGCGGACCGGTGCCCGGCTCCAGCCGGATGTGGCCGATGTCCCCGGCGGCACCCCGGGAGCCGCGGAACACCGAACCCGAGCTGATGATCGCGCTGCCGATCCCGGTGCCGGCCTTGACGTAGAAGACCTCGTCGAACGACCTCCAGGCCTGCAGGTACTCGCCGTAGCCGCGGGCGTTCACGTCGTTCTCGACGACCACCGGCACATCCAGCGTCCGGCGTACCAGGGCCTCGATCGGCACACCTTCCCATCCGGCCATCACCGAGGGCCCGACGACCTCGCCGCGGACGAAGTCGACCGGGGCGGGCACCGAGAGCGCGACGCCGATCAGGTCGGCGAGATCGCGGTCGAGCTCGGCGACCAGCTGCGTGCCGTGGTCGACGATCCAGCCGACCACCGTCTCGGCGCCGGCACTGACCGAGATGGCGCCGACCGTCTCGGTGAGCACGGTGCTGGTCAGGTCGGTGACGACCAGCCGGACGTGGTCCTCGCCGACGTCGGCCGCCAAGATCAGGTGTCGTTCGTTGTTGAGGGTCAGGGTCTTGGACGGCCGCCCGCCGGTCGAGCGAGCCTCCGCCCCCTCGCGGATGAGCTTGGCCCGGAAGAGGACCTCCAACCGCTCGGCCACCGTCGAGCGCGACAGGCCGGTCTGCTGGGTGATGGCCGACCGCGTCCGGGCCTCGCCGGAGGCGATCAGCGCGAGCACCTCGCCCGCACTCACCCCCGTCGTCAGCCCTGCCATTCCGCGCCCACTTCCCTGCCGTCGTGCTCGGTCGAACTCAGCTCGCCCCCGTGCTCACGACGCGATAGGAGCCACCTGGATGATCCGGGTGGCCCGCACCCGCGTGGCGGCGATGAGCTCGGCGTTGCGGCCGTCGCTGCCGAAGGAGCGTTCGCGGGCCTCCTCGATGCTGCGACCGAAGTGCAGGTGCCGGGTGACCAGCCGGTCCAGCCGTACGGTGTCACCGGGCTCGACGTACCACGTCTCGTCGAGCAGGTCGCGGACCTGACCCCAGGCGGGTCCGTCGGCGAGCAGGTAGTTGCCCTCGGTGACGATCAACGGGATCTCGGCCGGCACCGGCACCGCCGACCCGATCGACTCCTCGAGCCCACGGTCGAACCTCGGCGCATAGACCACGGCGTCTTCGCGCGCGGCGAGCCGGCGGAGCAGGTTGACGTATCCCGCGGCGTCGAAGGTGTCGCTGGCTCCCTTGCGGTCCAGGCGACCCAGACGACGCAGCTCAGGGTTGGAGAGGTGAAAGCCATCCATGCTGACCAGCACCGCGTCCGCACCGAGCCCAGCGACCAGGGCTTCGGCGAGGGTCGACTTGCCCGCCCCCGGGGCGCCGGTGATGCCGAGGAAGGACCGTCGACCCGGCGCGATCAGGCGGCGGGCCTGCTGCACGAGCTCGTCCACGGTGGCCGCCTCGGCGATCGGCGCTGACGAAGATCCGCTGACACTCATCGATGACCGTCCTCCTAATTTGGGATAATGCCGCCATTGTGTATGAAAGTCAAACCTAAGGTTGACAACTTATGTAAGAATGTCGACGTAACGACCCACCACCCCACATCTCATTTTCGGAGGCACCTGATGCATCGACGCTCGAACCTCTTTCGCAAGGTTGTACTACCCCTCGCTCTTGCCAGCGCGACCACCCTGGTGCTGGCCGGTTGTGGCGGGGGTTCGGCTGATCCCGGCGCGGGTGCGAGTGCGAGTGGTGGTGGTGACAGCTCGGAGAAGGTGGCGGTCACGTTGATCACCAAGGACTCGGTGAACCCGTTCTGGATTGCGATGCAGGAGGGTGCGAAGCAGGCGTCGACGGCGAACAATGTTGATCTGACGATTGCTGCGGGTAAGGCTGATGGTGATGAGGATGGCCAGGTGAAGGCGGTCGAGGCTGCGGTCGCGCGTGGCGACAAGGGCATTCTGATTGCGATCAACGGTCCTGGGGTGAACCCGGCGATTGAGAACGCGCGGACGCAGGGGTTGTTCGTGATTGCGTTGGACACGCCGCCGGAGCCGGCGGACACGGTGGACATCACGTTCGCGACCGACAACTTCAAGGCGGGTGAGGAGATCGGTAAGTGGGCGGCGGGTCGGATGGATGGCAAGAAGGCCAACATCGCGTTGTTGGACGGGTTCACTGACAAGGTGATCTCGGTCGACTACAACCGGGATCAGGGGTTCTTGACCGGGATGGGGATCGACACCAAGGACAAGAAGAAGAACGGTGATGAGGACCCGACCGGGAAGTACACCGGTGGTAAGGGTGGGGATTACCAGATCGTGTGCAACGAGCCGGCTGGTGGTGCTCAGGACAAGGGCAAGACGGCGATGGAGACGTGTTTGTCGAAGAGCAACGACATCAACTTGGTGTACACGTTGAACGAGCCGGAGGCGGCGGGTGCGTCGGAGGCGCTCAGCGCGGCTGGGGTGAAGGCGACGATCGTGTCGGTTGATGGTGGTTGTGAGGGGGTCAGCAACGTGAAGAACGGCACGATCGGGGCGACCTCGCAGCAGTATCCGTTGAAGATGGCCCAGCTCGGTGTGGAGGCGATCGCCAAGATCGCCCGCGGCGGGGAGAAGCCGGCCGTGACGCCGGGCCTGGACTTCTTCGACACCGGTGTGGCGCTGGTCACCGACAACCCGGTCGACGGCCTGGACAGCATCGACACCACCAAGGGCCTCGACCTCTGCTGGGGCAAGAAGTAACAACTCAGCTGCCCTGACACTCTCCGCCCGGCGTACGACCCCGTACGCCGGGCGGAGCTGTCTGCGGGGCCGGTCAGCCGAACGACAGGCTCGGCTGCAACAACACCGTCTGCGACTGGGCCGCCCGGCGTCGCCATCCGGGCCAGCAAGAGCTCGGCCGCCCGGCGCCCGACCTCCAGGGCCGGCTGGCGGACCAGGTCGAGCGAGCCGCCGAGCAGGCCGGTCCAGGGCGCGTCGTCGAAGGCGGCGAACCGAACGTCGACCCCGATCTGGAGCCCCAGCGTCCGCAGGGTGCGCAACGCCCCGATGGCCAGCAGGCTGTTGGCCGCCAGCACGGCGTCCGGGCGCGGGGTCCGGGCGAACAGCTCGGCCGTGGCCGCCTCGCCGCCGGCGACCTGGAAGCGCGTGAACCGTACGAGGTGGTCCTGCGCCGCCCGTTCCTCCTGACCCAGTGCCTGCAGCCAGCCGGCGTGCCGCTGGTCGGCGGTGTAGGTGCCGTGCGGTCCGGTGATCAGGGCGACGCGACGCGCCCCGAGCTCGTGCAGGTGCTCGACCGTCCGCCGGGCCGCCTCCCGCGTCTCGACCAGGACCGTGTCGATGGTCGCGACAGCGCGGTCGATCGGCCGGTCGACCGCGACGACCGCGGTGCCGGCCGCGGTGTAGGCGCGCAGATCCGGCGCAGCGGCGACCGGGGTGATGATCAGGCCGGCCGGCCGGGCCTCCCGAGCGGCTCGGAGATTCTCCGCCTCCAGGGCCGGGTCCTCGTCGGAGTTGAACAGCAGGAGTGCATATCCCTCATCGCGAAGCACCGATTCGACGCCGCGGATGACCGTGGTCAGGAACGGGTTCTCGATGTCGGCGACGAGCAGCGCCACCGTCGTCGAGGACCGGGCCCGCAGTGCCCGACTGATCGCATTGGGGGTGTAGCCGAGCTCTTCGATTGCCCGCTCGACCCGCCGGCCCGCTTGCTCGCTCACCGGGACGTCCCCGGACAGGAACCGCGAGACCGTCGCGGTCGAGACACCGGCCAGCCGAGCCACGTCGCGAATCGTCGTCATGGCCCGACCCTCACGACACCGAGGCTATCGTCGGCCTCAGACCGGCATGCGGCAAGACGGCCCCAAGCGGCAAGACGGCCCCGATCCGGAGGTCGGCCTCACCGATCCGTTGCCGGCTAGGGATGGGCCGGTGGTCCGAGAGGCGCCGGCGGCAGGTCGTCGAACGTGTACCGACCGATTCCGATAGCGGCGATCATCGCCGCTCCGCGGGCCGCCGCGTGCCCGGGGGCCGGGACGAGAGACCGGCCCGACACCGCGGCCGGGATCGCCAGACCACCGGCCTCGGCGGCGCTGCCGCCGACAACGCGCAGCTCGCCACAGCTGACCCCCGCCTGGGCGAGCGCCTCCACTGCGGCGGCCAGGGCGTGGCCGGCGGATTCGAGATCGCCCCGGTCCGGCGTGCCGTCAATGGTGGCCGGGGCCAACCCGGCCAAGGTGAGCCAGCGGTCCTCGTCGTAGGGATAGCTGGCGAACCCCGGACCGATCAGCCAGGCCGGCCGTTCCGCCGTACCCACGGCGAGCCAGCCATCCGGGCCGAGAGCAACTACCGACGTGAGTCCGGCACGACCGCCGGCCCCGACGAAGGCGGCAGCGGGTTGGTGCAACCCAGCGACCAGCACCGTACGGCGACTCACGCCGAGCCGCTCAGCGACGCCGGCCGAGACGTTGCCGATCGGCGTGCCGGGGGGAACCGGCCGGCTGAGGTCCGCGTCACCACCCAACCACCGGGCCGGCCCGGCGTCCGTCGTCGAGGTGTCCGTCGCCCAGGTCCGCGAGTCGACGTCGAACCGACCAGTTCGAGCGGCCGAGGTCCAGTCAGTGGCCGGAGCGGCACCCCACCGGGTGGCCACCAGGTCGCCGAGACTGCGATGGCCGGCGACATCGTTGCTGCGCCGGGCCCCCCGCCCCGGCGGTGAGCGCGCTGTGGCCGTCGGGAGGGACCGCACGGCGCGGCACCGCAAGACCGTTGTGGTCGACCGGTTGGAGGGCGTCTTCCATGACACTGAACGAGATGGCGGCCACGTCGGTCAGTCGGACACAGACCGAGGCCACGGCGGCTTCAGCGGCCCGGCGGACCGGTTCGGCTCGAAGGCCCACCGCCTCGGAGCGGGCCGGCGGCGGCACGGGAACCAGGCACGACGCCTGCTCGACGCCCGAGGCGTCGTACGCCACCGCTCGTACGCCGGTGGCCCCCAGCTCGACCCCGATGACGCTCACCATCAACACTGTATACGTTTACATCCAGTCGACCCACGGGTCGGCGGGACAAAGCAACGAGCCCCCCGAACTGGCCTGAGGCCAGCCCGGGGGGCTCGTTCACAAGTCTGGGGTCAGAGCGGCTTGATGTTCGCGGCCTGCATACCCTTGCGACCCGGCTGCGTGTCGAACTCGACGCGCTGGTTCTCCTCGAGCGACTTGTAGCCGCTGGATGCGATAGCCGAGAAGTGGGCGAAGACGTCGGCGCTGCCGTCGTCAGGCTGGATGAATCCGAAGCCCTTTTCCGCGTTGAACCACTTGACGATTCCTGTTGCCATGATGTGTTCCTTATTTCTTGTGTTGGGCCCGGTCGGGCCTATTAGGAGCGGGTAGATCCTGCTCCGTCCACCGCGCGGGAACGCGGTGAAATCTTGGGGTCAAACGCCGCGCAGCCGGCCGGCCAACGGGCAGTCGAACGGGTCGCGGGCCGACAGTCCGACCCGGTTGAGGTAGCCGACCACGATCGCGTACGAGCGAATCAGGGTCGTCTCGGTGTACGGCACGTCCAGACTACGGCAATGCTCCATGACCAGGGTCCGGGCCTTGGCCAGGTGCGTACGCGGCATGCTCGGGAAGAGGTGGTGCTCGATCTGGTAGTTCAGGCCGCCCATCAGCAGGGTCGCCCACCAACCACCGGTCACGTTGCGCGAGGTGCGGACCTGCTTGGAGAAGAAGTCCAGCTTCACATCGCGGGGGACGATCGGCATGCCTTTGTGGTTAGGTGCGAACGAGGCGCCCATGTAGAGACCGAAGACGGCCAGCTGGACTCCGAGGAACGCAAAGCCCATGCCCAGCGGCAGCAGCCAGAAGATGACGGCCAGATAGAGGGCGAAGCGCAACGTGATCATGCTCAGCTCGAACCAGCGACCCTTGACGCCCTTGCGGGTGACCAGGTCGGTCAGCGACAGCCGGTGCAGGTTGATGCCCTCGAGCAGCAGCAGCGGGAAGAACAGATAACCCTGCCGCCGGGTCAGCCAGCCCAGGAAACCCTTGCGGGTCGCGGCATCTTCCTCCAAGAAGGAGACCGTGTCGATCTCGATGTCCGGGTCGTTGCCGATCTTGTTCGGGTTGGCGTGGTGCCGGTTGTGCTTGTTCATCCACCACGAATAGCTGATGCCGACGAAGAAGGTGGCCAGGATGCGCCCCACCCGGTCATTGGCCGGGCCGGACTTGAGGATCTGGCGGTGCGAGGCCTCATGGCCGAGAAAGGCGAACTGGGTGAAGATCAGGCCGAGCGCGCCGGCCATCAGCAGCTGCAGCCAGGAGTCGCCGAGCAGAAGGAAACCGGTGACGGCCCCTCCGAAGGCGAGCACCAGAGCCACGAAGACGGCGAGGTAGAAGCCGTGCGCCCGAGCGAGCAGACCCTGCTCGCGCGCCGTCTGGGACAGCGCGGTGTAGGTACGCGTCACCGGGTTGGTCTCGGCGCGCTTTCTCGCTCGTAGAGCGGACGGCGAAGGTAGAACTGAGCCGGACATCGGCACTCCCTGTTGGTCGTCGACTTCCCAGTCGCGATGCAAGCAGCGAGTCGAATCCCTTCGAGCACAGCCCACGTAGATGCCTGAAGTCTACGCGACCGTAGGTGAAACCCCAGCATCGAGACGAAGGCCACACCGCGGCCGCGGCGGGCCTGATCGTGTTCCTCCCCAAGGCCTGGGACGTGATCTTGAACCCGATCACCGGCCGGCTCAGGGATCGGTTCAGCTCCCGCCACCACGCCCGCCGGCCGTTCCCCTGAGTGGGGTCTGGCCCTGGCCATCGGCTTCGCGCTGCTCTTCTGCGCGGGCCGCACGGGTTGGTCACCCAGCTGAGTTCAGCCAGCTGCTGCACGCGGCCGGTCTCGGCGGCCCGGACGGCCTGGCTCTGCCCGAGCGGATGGCACCGGTGAACGCGCTGCTCGACCTGGCGTCGCCGCCGCTACGCGAGCAGCTGATGATCGCCTTTCTGGACCGGCTGACCCGGACCGGTCAGCGCAGGTCCTCGTCGTCGACGTAGGCGATGGTCTCCTGCTCGGCCAGGTCGGCCTCGTCGGCTTCGCGTGATCCCTGCGCCAGCGTCGCCGGCCGCTCGCCGGGCTCGCCCTCAGCCTCGGCCAGCGGATCGGCGTCGATGCTCTGTTCGGCCCAGTCGGCCTCGGGCACCTCGTCGGGCGGGAAGTCTGCTCCTGTGGTGGACATCCGGACACCCTAATCCCGCCGTTTTAACCAGTTGCCCCGGTCTCGAACCCGCCCCTACCCTGGTGGGACATGAGGCGCATGCTGCGCCATCGACCACGAGAGGGGGTGCTCACCTTGACGATGACCATGATGACTCCGGACATTTCAGCCGACCGCTGGACCGGCGTGGACCCGGTGAGCCCGACCCTCGGCCTTCGCGCCTGAGTCGACCCACCGCCGCCCGGCGGCACCAGCTTCATCCCGGCAGCCTGCTGCGCTGACCCATCTCATCCACACCCACGACGCCTGTCGCGCGCCCTGGGTCGATCGACCACGTCCTCATTCACCTGGCAAGGAGATTTCGTCATGTTCAACTCCGCGGAACTCGTTTCGCACTACCAGCTCAGTGTCCGCGCCGCCGAACGGCACGCGCAGCTGAGCGCCGTCGCCGAACGCAAGGCTCAGGCCAAGCGCGCCCGCCATGACCGCCGCGTACGAGCGGTCATGGTCAAGGCGGCGTGACCCACCCGACCGCACCGACGGGTTCAGACCTCCGGGTCTGAGCCCGTCGGTGTCTCGGCGCCCGGTTAACCGGGTAAGGCCCCCGGTCCGGGCACCACGGCGACCTCGTCCACCGGGACCGGCCGCCCGTCCTCACCGACGAATGCCAGCTGGACCGGACGACCCGTCGACGCATCGGTGTAGAGGGCCGACGGCCCGAACTCCGAGTGGCGATGCTTTTCCCCCCAGCCGGCCAGCGCCGCCATCACCGGCAGCAGCTCGCGCCCGGCCTCGCTCAGTACATACTCCTCACGCTCACGTTCGCCCGGCTCGCGGTAGGAGCGTCGGTCGAGGATGCCGGCCGCCACCAGCTTGGTCAGCCGGTCGGTCAAGACGTCGGGAGCGACCCCCAGCCGGGAGCGGAAGTCAGCGAACCGCGTACGCCCCAGATGGGCCTCGCGGACGATGAGCAGCGTCCACTTCTCCCCGAGGACGGACAGGCTCCGGGCAATCGAGCAGCGCGACTCCGACCAGGTGGGTTTGGTGTTCACGCCTCCATCCTACGATGCTGGGTTGGTAGTTCCAATTCAGCATGCTAAGTTGGCTAGACCAACTCAGGTGTTTCGATCGATCATGAAGAGGCGTTGCCCGTGCCCACCTTGTCGCCCCGTGCCAGCTTCTGGACCGCGGCGGTCGTCGCGGGCCTGGCGTTGTGGGCCAGCGCCGCTCCCACCGTCGCCTACCCCGTCTACGCCCGCGAGTGGCACCTCACCCCCCAGGTGACGACGGCCATCTTCGCGGTCTATCCGGTGGCGCTGATCCCGGTGCTGCTCGTCTTCGGCAACCTGTCCGACGTGATCGGCCGACGGAAGACGATCCTGATCGGTGTCACCACCTTGGCGGCGGGGTCGCTCGCCTTCGGCTTGGCGCCCGATCTGACCTGGGTGCTGATCGGCCGCGTCCTGATGGGGGTCGGGGTGGGCTTTTCACTCAGCCCGGCCACCGCCGCCATGGTCGAGTTCGGTGGTCCCGCCCGCGCAAGCCGGGCCAGCTCGACGACCACTGCGGCCACCGCGAGCGGGCTGGCGCTGGCCACGCTGGTCGGTGGCGCGCTCGTCCAGTACGCCCCCCAGCCACTGCACCTCACCTTCTGGGTGCTGTTCGTCGTCACCATGGCCACCCTGGTCCTGGTCTGGTTCCTGCCCCGGCACAACGCCGCGGAGGAGGCCGGACGGTGGCGGCCGCGGACCGTACGACTGCCTCGTGGACTTCGGTCCGTCTTTGCCGCCGGCACCCTCGGGGTGGCCGCCGCCTACTCCAGCGGCGCGATCTTCTTGGCCCTGGGGGCACAGATCGCCCGGGACCTGGTCCACTCGACCAACGCCTTCCTCGACGGCGCGGTGATCTCGGTGTCGGCCATCGTGATCGGCGTCGTCGCCCTGGTGGCCCGACGTCTGGCCCCCCGGCTCGCGGTCTCGTTCGGCACCGCGGCCGCGGCCGTCGGGCTGACCACCCTGATCGCCGCCGGGGCGACCCAGTCCCTGGTCCTGTTCCTGGTCGCCGCCGTCATCTCCGGCGGCGGCTACAGCCTGCTCTTCGCCGGCGGCCTGGGTCTGATCGCCCAGAGCTCGCCGGTGCACCACCGGGCCGCGATCCTGTCCGCCGCGTACGCCATCGCCTACCTCGCGCAGGCAGCGACGGCCCTCGGGCTCGGAGCCGTGGCCACCGCGGCCGGCCTCGAGCGGGCCCTGGAGATCGGGTCGCCGGTGATCATCGCCATGGGCGTCGCTGCCCTGCTCCTGGCCCAGCCGCGGCCCGTTGCCTCAACCCTCCTCCAGACCCTCGAAACAGAAAGAGTTCCTTCATGACCGACGTTCGCAACGCCACCCTCCTGATCACCGGCGCCAACGGCGGGCTCGGCACCGAGTTCGTGCACCAGGCCTTGCAGCGAGGAGCCGCCCGGGTCTATGCCTCGGCCCGCTCCCCGCGAAGCTGGGACGACTCGCGGGTCGTGCCGCTGCAGCTGGACGTCACCGACGCCGCCTCGATCGCCGCCGCCGCGGTGACCGCGGGCGACGTCAGCATCGTGATCAACAACGCCGGTGCCACCAGCCCGGGTCGGCTGCTCTCCCAGCCGGTGCCCGAGGTCCGGGCGCTGTTCGAGACCAACGCCTTCGGGCCGCTGGCCGTCGCGCAGGCCTTCGCCCCCGTCCTCGCGGCCAACGGCGGTGGAGCCCTGGTGGACATCCACTCGGCCCTCAGCTGGCTCGCCCGGGGCGGCGTCTACAGCGCGACCAAGGCCGCCCTGTGGTCGTTCACGAACTCACTCCGGCTGGAGCTGGCCGAGCAGGGCACCCAGGTCGTCGGGGTCCATCTGGGCTACACCGACACCCCGATGATCGCCGCCTTGGACGTGGCCAAGGAGGATCCGCGCGACATCGTCCGAGCGGTGTACGACGGGCTCGAGGCGGGAGCGATCGAGGTGCTCGCCGACGAGACCAGCCGGCAGGTCAAGAGCGCCCTGTCCTCGCCGCTCGAGACGCTCTATCCCGAGTTCGCCTAACCTAGGGGCCGGGACGGCGTCAGCGGCGCCGAGCAGTGCCGAAGAGGCTGCGGACGATCTCCCGGCCCGCCGTACGGGCGAACTGGCGGAAGGCCGTGTTGCCGGTGATCTGTTCGACGACGTTCTTCTCGCGGCGCCTGGAGGAGGTCGCTCGGGGGGTGGGCTGGGCCCGCTCAGCGGCCCGGGCGTCGCGTTCGGCCTGAGCCTGCGCCTTGGCGCGTTCCTTGGCGTCGAGCTCGGCCTGCTCGGCGGCCGCCTTGGCCTGCCGCTCCCGGTCGGCCGCCTCGGCGCCGGCCTCCAGCTTGCGGGCGAGCATCTCCCGCGCCGAGTCACGGTCGATCGCCTGGCCGTACCGCGCCATCAGCGACGACGCGGCGATGCCGGGGCGGAGCACCTCCTCGGGGGTCGGTGCCATCAGCGACTGCGGGGCCCGCATCCGGGTCCAGGCCACCGGGGTCGGTGCCCCGTCGGGATCCATCACCGTGACGATGGCCTCGCCGATCCCCAGCGACTGCAGGGTCTCGCCCAGGTCGTAGTGCGACTTGGGGAAGGTGGCGACGGTCTGCTTGAGCGCCTTCGCGTCGTTCGGGGTGTGCGCGCGCAGCTGGTGCTGGACCCGGGAGCCGAGCTGGGCCAGCACGTCGTCGGGGACGTCCTTCGGGGTCTGGGTGACGAAGAAGATCCCGACGCCCTTGGACCGGATCAGGCGTACGGTCTGGGCGATCGCGTCGAGGAACGCCTTGGACGCATCGTTGAAGAGCAGGTGCGCCTCGTCGAAGAAGAAGACCAGCTTGGGCTTGTCGATGTCGCCGACCTCGGGCAGGTCGTGGAAGAGGTCGGCCAGCAGCCACATCAAGAAGGTGGAGAACAAGGCCGGCCGGTCGACCAGGTTGGGCAGCTCGAGCAGTGACACCACCCCGCGGCCGTCCCGGGTGACCCGCATCAGGTCCATCGTGTCGAACTCCGGCTCGCCGAAGAACGACTCGGCACCCTGGTCGCCGAAGGTGATCAGCGAGCGGAGGATGACCCCGACGGTGGCCGCACTCAAGCCGCCGATGTTCTTCAGCTCCGCCTTGCCCTCGTCGTCGGTCAGGTGGGTCAGCACGGCCCGGAGATCGGCCAGGTCGAGCAGTGGCAGGCCGGCCTGGTCGGCGTAGTGGAAGACCAGCCCGAGCGAGGACTCCTGGACGGCGTTCAGGCCCAGCACCTTGGACAGCAGCACCGGCCCGAACGAGCTCATGGTGGCCCGGAGCGGCACCCCGTTGCCCTGCCCACCCAGGGCGAAGAACTCCGTCGGGCAGGCCAGCGGCTGCCAGTCCTGGCCGATCTTGCGCGTACGGTTCAGCAGCTTCTCGCTCGACTGGCCCGGGCGACGCGATGCCCGACAGGTCACCCTTGATGTCGGCGGCGAAGACCGGCACCCCGGCTGCGGAGATCTGCTCGGCCATCAGCTGGAGCGTCTTGGTCTTGCCGGTGCCGGTGGCCCCGGAGACCAGACCGTGCCGGTTCAGCATGCTCAGCGGGATCCGGACCACGGCGGAGGGAACCGGCGTGTCGTTCTCCATCAGCACGCCGAGCTCGATGGCCGGCTCCTCGAAGGTGTAGCCGTCGACGATCGCCTGCACCGCTGCAGAGGACTCGTCGGACTCGGATGTGGGCGTCGCCGCCGGCTGCGTCATAGGCCAAATCGTAACGATGGCTTGTGCAACACATCGATCAAACCTTGACTAGAGTGACACAGTGATTTTCAAGCGTGTCGGGGATGTTCGTCCGTACCCAGATCATGGGTACGTACAGAAGCAGTGGGCGGCCATCGCCCCCCATCAGGTGCGCTTGGACCAGCTGGTCACCACGAAGCGGACGTTGGATCTCGAAGCCCTGTTGGAAGAGGACTCCACCTTCTACGGCGACCTGTTCGCCCACGTCGTGTCCTGGCGGGGCGAGTTCTATCTGGAGGACGGTCTGCACCGCGCGCTCCGGGCCGCGTTGCAGCAGCGACAGACCATGCACGCCCGCGTTCTTGACCTGAAGTAAAGCCGAGCCAGGGTAGGCTCACCGGCAACGGGGGCCAGGTCAGGCACGACGACGACCGAGCGCCGCCACCAAAACGTGGCTGTACGCCAGCATCGCTGCTCGCGTGGGAGAGAAGGAGTTCGACGTTGATCGGTCGGATCTTCCGCATCGTGCGGACTCCGGTCACCTTGTTGATCCTGCTCGCGGTGCTGCTCTACGGGGCCTACTGGGGATACACCAACGTCATCCGCAAGGTCCCGCCGCTGCCGCCGGACCCCTGTGTCACCCAGACCGTCGCCGAGGGCCAGCTCAAGGCCAACCAGGTCACGGTGAGCATCTTCAACGGTGGCGATCGCAAGGGGCTGGCCGGCGACGTCGGGCGTTCGCTGCGCGGCAAGGGCTTCCGGGTCGCCAAGACCACCAACACCAACGAGAAGATCCAGAAGACGGTCATCGTCGGTGCCGATGCGAAGAACCCCGAGGTCTTGTTCGTGAAGACCTTCTTCAAGGACGCGACCGTACGATCCGACAAGCGCCCCGACCACTCGGTCGACGTCCTGGTCGGCAACAAGTACGGCGGCTTCAACAAGAAGGCCAAGGCCACCTACGACGTCAAGGCCGACACCGTCTGCCTGCCCTCCCAGGCCCAGTCCGGCTCCCCCGCCCCCAACAACTGACCCCCGCCCACCCCGGGGCGTCGCGACCCGGCCGGCCGGGGTGCGCACCCGGCGGCGGCCTGGGGTGCGCAACCACAAGGCGGCGGCCTGGGGTGCGCAACCACAAGGCGGCGGCCCGGGGTGCGCAACCACAAGGCGGCGGCCTGGGGTGCGCAACCACAAGGTATACCTCCGGATCACCCGCTTCACCCAGGAAATATCGCCCCCAAACTGCCAGTTTCCGAGGTATACCTTGTGGTTTGCGGGACCGGTGGGGCGCATGGGACCGAGACGGGGCGGGGCGGCGGTCCGGAACCGGGAGGACGGACGGGCCACGAGCGGGTCAGTCGCGAGACGGGCCGACCGCGTACGAGCGGGTCAGTCGGGCGAGACCGAGCGCCAGCGGGCCAGCCGGCCACCCCGCCCCAGCGAGCGCAGCCGGTCCTCGGTCGCCTCCCGCTGGGCCTCCGGGGTGACGATCAGCAGCTCGTCGCCGACCTTGATCCGCTCGCGGGCGGCGGGATAGAACGGTCGTTGGTCCCGGATGATCAGCGAGACGACGGTGTCACGGCCCAGCCGGAGCTCCCCCACCTCAATCCCGGCCAGCCGCGACTTGGGCGGGATCCGCACCTGAAGCAGGTCGGCTGAGATCTTGTCCAGCGGAGCGGCCTCGACCTCGACGTCCTGGGTGGCGTCGTCGTCGAGCAGACCGAGCCGCCGGGCCACGAAGGGCAGCGTCGGGGCCTGCAGGCAGGTGAAGACGATGACGAAGACCAGCACCACGTCGAACAGGAAGTCCGCGCCGGCGATGCCGTCGGAGAGCGGGATGGTGGCCAGCACGATCGGCACCGCGCCCCGGAGCCCTGCCCAGGACAAGAACGCGCGCTCCCGGATCGGCACCTTGAACCAGACCGCCGAGACGTAGACCGACAGCGGCCGAGCGACGAAGGTCAGGAACACCCCGGCCACGATCGCCACCCAGGTGGTGTGCCAGTTGAGCCGGCTCGGGTCGGCCAGCAGGCCGAGCATCACGAAGAGACCGATCTGAGCGATCCAGCCGATTCCCTCCACGAACGACCGGGTGGCGGCGCGGTGGGGCAGCTGAGCGTTGCCGAGCATCAGCGCGCAGGTGTAGACCGCGGCGAAGCCGCTGGCGCCCACGCTGGCCGTGGTGGCGTACGCGAAGACCGCCCACACCAGCGTGGCCAAGGGGTAGAGGCCGGAGGAGGGCAGAGCGACCCGGCGCAGGATCTGGACCCCGATCCAGCCCAACCCGAGCCCGATCAGCACCCCGCCGACCAGCTCGAGGACGATCAGGCCGGCCAGGGCGATCGGGCCGCCAGCCTCACCGTGCCCGATGGCGAAGGAGCTGGCCAGGGCGACCAGCAGCACGGTCGGGGCGTCGTTCAGCCCTGACTCGGCTTCGAGCGCGCCGCGGAGCCGGTGCGGGATCGGCACCCGGCGCAGCACCGAGAAGACGGCGGCGGCGTCGGTGGGAGAGGTGACGGCGCCGAGCAGCACTGCCGTCCAGATGTCGAGGTTGAGCACGAAATAGCCGAACAGGGTCATCAGGCCGACGCTGACCCCGACGCCGACGGTGGCCAGCACCACGGCCAACCCGGTCGAAGAGCGGATGTCCTTCCACCGGGTGGTCAGACCGCCCTCGGCCAGAATGACCACCAGCGCGCCGAAACCGAGCGCATGGGCCAGGTCGGCGTCGGCGAACGGCACGCCGTAGCCGTCCTCGCCGAGCAGCATGCCCAGCCCGAGGAACAGCAGCAGCGACGGCAGCCCGACCCGGGATCCGATCCGCGCGGCGATGATGGCGGCGATCAGGACCACGGCGCTCACCAGCAGGATGCGGTCGAGATCGAACATGGCCACATCCTTCCGAAACCGCTTTACGGGCGTGAAACACCGATGCCCCGTCCGGAACGGGCGGGGCATCAGATGGCGGTGGCGGCGGGATTTGAACCCGCGGAGGTTTTACCCTCACGCGCTTTCGAGGCGCGCTCTTTAGGCCGCTCAGACACGCCACCGCCGCTGAGATTACCGAACCGGACGGGGTCGGCGCGAATTCGAGCGGTTCAGCGGTGGGCAAAGAAGTCCTTCAGGACCGCTCCACACTCGGCTTCGAGGATCCCCCCACGGACGTCGACCCGATGGTTCAGCCGCGGATCGCGTACGACGTCCCACAGCGACGCGACCGCGCCGGCCTTGGGGTCGTACGCGCCGAAGACCAGCCGGCTGATCCGAGCCAGCACCAGCGCCCCGGCACACATCGTGCACGGCTCGAGCGTGACCACCAGCGTGTGGTCGACCAGCCGCCAGCCGCCGAGCCGGCGCGCGGCCTGGCGCAGGGCCAGCACCTCGGCGTGGGCCGTCGGGTCGCCGTGCTGCTCGCGCTCGTTGCCGGCCGCGGCGACGACCACGCCCGTCGGGTCGAGGACCACCGCGCCGATCGGCACGTCGCCGAGGGCTGCGGCCCGCCGCGCCTGGTCGAGCGCGAGCCCCATGGCCGCGTCCCACTGGCTCGGCATCGGCTCAGGAACTGAAGGCGGCTTCGGCGACCTTGCGGAACTGCGGGTTGATCTTGATCTTGTCGGCGACCTCGATCAGCATCTGGTCACTGCTCAGGTCGAGGTTGTCGATCAGGGCGCCCATGTCGAAGTCGCTGATGCCCGAGGTCGGCCAGGATGGCCAGGTCACCCATTGGCTCGTCCTCGTCCTCGTCGTCGGTGATCTCCTCGCCGAGGAAGTCGGCGACGTCGCGGGCGATCGGCCAGTCCGTGGCCGCGCCGGCGTCGGAGAGCAGCACCTGAACGTGCTGACCCCGGACCCGGACGATGACGAACAGCTCTTCGACCAGGCTGACGAACCCAGTCGCCCCGCCGTCGCCGGGCAGCCGGCGGAGCTGGACGATCAGCTCGTCGAGATCGTTGGCCAGGTCCTTGGCCAGGGCCTGGACGTAGGGCTGGCCGTCCTCGCGGTAGGCCGCGATGACGAAGTCGATCTCCTCGTCGAGCGCGTCCTCGAGGTCGTCATCCTCATCGTCGTCGAGGTCGTCGTCCTCCTCGTCGTCGTCATCGACGTCCGGGTCGACGTCTGGACCGGCCGCTGGAGGGTTCGGAGCGGCGCGCTCCGTGTCGTCCAGATCGAATGACACGTACTCCTCGTCATCGAAGTCCGGCATGTCCCCTCCTTCGTCCTCGTCAGCCCGTCACCGCGTCGACCCGATCGGGGTCGCGGCCCCTGAGGAGCCGTCCCCAATGGTGTCAGAGTTCCGACCATCCGACGACTCCGCTCCCCAAAAGCGAGCGGGCTCGCTAACGTTCAGGGGTGGAACTCGTCGTGGTCGATCATCCGCTGGTGGCGCACAAGCTGACTGTGCTGCGAGACGAGCGGACCGACTCGCCCACCTTCCGCCGCCTCACCGAGGAACTGGTGACGCTGCTGGCGTACGAGGCCACCCGGGAGGTGCGGGTCGAGCCACGGACGGTGCGGACCCCGCTGGAGCCGGCTACCGGCGTACAGCTGAGCCCACCGCGACCGCTGGTGGTGCCGATCCTGCGGGCCGGGCTCGGCATGCTCGAGGGGATGACCCGGCTGATGCCGACGGCAGAGGTCGGTTTCGTCGGCATGGTCCGCAACGAGGAGACCCTGGTGGCCACCACGTACGCCGAGCGGCTGCCCGACGACCTGACCGGGCGGCAGTGCTACGTGCTCGATCCGATGCTCGCGACCGGTGGCACCCTCGCCGCCGCCGTGCAGTTCCTGGTCAACCGCGGCGCCGACCACATCACCTGCATCTGCCTGATCGCCGCCCCCGAGGGCATCGCCCGGATCACCGAGCTGCTGGACGGGCTGCACGTCCCCTGCACCCTGGTGCTGGCCGGGGTCGACGAGAAGCTGAACGACGTCGGCTACATCGTGCCCGGTCTGGGCGACGCCGGCGACCGCCTCTACGGCGTCGTCTGACCCTGTTCTCTGCGCCCCCGCGTACGTCCCACCCGTCTCGCAAATCACAAGGTAAACCTCGCAATTACACGCTTCACCCAGGAAATAACGGCCGCAGACGCAAGTTTTCGAGGTTTACCTTGTGGTTTGGCGGGGCGGGTGCGGGTCGACCCGTACGCCGGACGCCGGACGCCGGACGTCGGCCGGGCGCCGAACGGCGCGCGGCCGGTAGGTCAGTAGTAGTACGGGAAGGCGGACCAGTCCGGAGGGCGCTTCTGCAGGAAGGCGTCGCGGCCCTCGACGGCTTCGTCGGTCATGTACGCCAGCCGGGTGGTCTCGCCGGCGAAGACCTGCTGGCCGATCAGGCCGTCGTCGATGGCGTTGAAGGCGAACTTCAGCATCCGCTGCGCCGTGGGGCTCTTGGCGCAGATCTTCTTGCCCCACTCCAGAGCCCACGGTCTCCAGCTCGGCGTGTGGCACGACCCGATTGACCATGCCCATCCGGTGCGCGTCCGCCGCGTCGTAGACATCACCCAGGAAGAAGATCTCCCGGGCGAACTTCTGGCCGACCTGGCGGGCCAGGTAGGCCGAGCCGAAGCCGCGCGTCGAACGAGCCCACGTCGGCGTCGGTCTGCTTGAACCGGGCGTGCTCCGCGCTGGCCAGGGTGAGGTCGCAGACCACGTGCAGGCTGTGCCCCCCACCGGCCGCCCAGCCGTTCACCAAAGCGATCACGACCTTGGGCATGAACCGGATCAGCCGCTGCACCTCGAGGATGTGCAGCCGGCCGAGCCGCCGCAGGGTCGACGCTCGCCGGCGCCTCGTCCTCGGCGTAGGTGTAGCCGGAGCGTCCCCGGATCCGCTGGTCACCGCCGCTGCAGAAGGCCCAGCCGCCGTCCTTGGCCGACGGCCCGTTGCCGGTCAGCAGCACCGCGCCCGACGTCGGAGGACATCCGGGCGTGGTCCAGGGCCCGGTAGAGCTCGTCGACGGTGTGCGGCCGGAAGGCGTTGCGCACCTCGGGCCGGTCGAACGCGATCCGCACCACCGGCGCCGAACCGGCCCGGTGATAGGTGATGTCGGTGAAGTCGAAGCCCTCGACGGCGGTCCACTGGTCGGGGTCGAAGGGGCTGGTCACGCCTCCAAGTTAGCGCCCCGGCGCTGCCGGACCTGCCACACCACGTACGCCGCGAGTGCCGCCGCCAGCACCACGACGGCCGAGACCGCGCCCACCGGTGACAGCTCGTACAGGCGCCGCCACGCCGCGAAGGTGACGAAGCCGACCGTGGCGTACAAGAAGGCCCACAGCACCGAGCCCGCGACCAGCGCGGGAACGTAGCGGCGCAGGGGCATCCGGCCCACCCCGGCCGCCAAGTTGATCAACGTCTGCAGCCCGACGGTCAAGAACGAGGCGGTGACCACCGGCGCGCCCCAGCGCTCCACGGTCGCTGCGCCTGAACGAACCCGGCCGACGCCAACCAGTGGGCCCACCGCGTACGCCGCGCCCCGGCCTGGGCGGCCCGGCCCACGCGCGTACGTGCTGCCGGCCCGCAGCATCACGATGACGAACAACGTCGCCACGGTCAGCGGATAGGGCCAACCCGCCATGAAGTGCACTTCGACTCCGATTCCTCGATCGAAGTGAAGTGTAGAGGCGCTTGGTGAGGGTTGCCTAAGTGCGTAGCTGGCCGGCGGCCCGGGCCACGAGCGTGGAGGGCGCCGACCAGCCTGCTACGCCAAACAGGCTCCCCCGATCGACCTGCGCCCTCCCAGCAAGCGCTCGGTGGCTGACGCCACACAGGGCAGCCGGAACCAGTCCGAGCGACCCCCCGAGCAGATCCACCCCCGCGGATCTGTTTCAACGCGACCAATTATTTCGCTCCTGCCGGTCGGTGGCACCACGAACAACGACCGGACAAAGCCGGTCCCGCGGGCACTACAGTTGGATTCGGTCACAAGGTCTCGGGTCAGCTCAGACAGCCAGGATGCAGCGACATGAGTGGGTTTGGTGAGGAGCTTCGCCGGCTGCGGCGACGAGCCGGTCTCTCGCAGGAGATCTTGGCGTCGCGGGCCGGTCTGAGCCCGGAGGCGGTTTCCCTGCTCGAACGCGGCCGACGGTCCCCCCGGATGACCACCATGCGGCTGCTGGCCAGTGCCATGGACCTGCCCGAGGCCGACCGTACGCAGCTGTTCTCCTCGGTGTCGTTCGCCGAGCCGACGGCCCCGGTGCTCCCGGTCTTCCCCGACCAGCTGATCGGTCGCGAGCGCGAGCTCGACCTGCTGACTCAGCTGATGAACCGACCGGAGAACCGGCTGATGACCGTGCGTCGGCCCCAGCGGGGTCGGCAAGACCCGGCTCGCGGTGGCCTACGCCAGGGCGGATGCGGCGCGCTTCCCCGACGGCGTGCACTGGTTGCCGGCCGGCTCGGTGATGGAAGCGGCCAGCGTGATTCCGTTGCTGGCGGGGGCTCTGGGTGTGCGCGGCACCCCCGGCACCTCGCTGGCCGAGATCGTTGATCATCTACGGCCGCAACGGACCTTGTTGATCATCGACAACGCCGAGCACCAGCTGAGCGAGGTGGCGCAGATCTGCGCGGCGCTGCTCACCGGCGCCGAGCGGATCAAGATCATCATCACCAGCCGGCACCTGCTGCGTACGGCCGCCGAACGCACCCTGGTGCTCGCCCCGCTGGCCCTGCCGACGGCGAGCACCGGTGTCCATGACCTGCCCGCGGCCGCGGCCGCGGCGTTGTTCTTGACCCGGGCGGGTCTGCAAGCGCCGCTGTCCCCGGCCGAAACCGAGGCCGTCGTACGCATCTGCCGCCGGCTTGGACGGCTTGCCGCTCGCCCTGGAGCTGGCCGCGGCCCGGACCAACGTCTTGACCGTGTCCGAGCTGGCCGAGGCCCTGGAGTCCGAGCTGAGCATCCTGCAGGCACCAGGACCCGACGGCGACCAGGAGCTGGTCGACGCGATGGTCGGGTGGAGCTACCGGCTGCTGAGCGCTCGGGAGCGGCTGCTGTTCGACCGGCTCTCGGTCTTCACGGCCAGCTTCGGCCGGGAGGCCGTGGCGGCGATCTGCGGTGAAGGACTGTCCGAGGTGGCCGTGGTCGACGTGCTGTCCTCGCTGGTCTCCAAGTCGCTGGTCGTCCGGCGCGACGACGGCAGCCCGCAGGCCCGTTTCCGACTGCTCCAGCTGATCCGCCAGTACGGCCGCGAACGGCTGGCCGAGCGCCCGGACGCGATGGCTGTGCACCGCCGGCACGCCGACTACTTCGGCGACCTGGCGATTCGGGCAGCCGGCCACCTGAGCTCACACGACCAGCACGACTGGCTCGACGTCCTCGACCGTGAGCTGCCCAACCTCCGTCAGGCGGTGAGCTGGGCGGTCGCGCACGCACCCGAGACAGCCTTGCGGATGGTCGATGCGCTCAGCCACTGGTGCTATGTCCGTGGCCGCTACGCCGACGGACTGGACTGGGCGACGGCCGCGCTGGCCGCGGCTCCGACCGCTCCGGCCGAGCTGCGGGCGGCCGCGCTGGCCAGTGCGGGCATGCTCGCCTTCCTGCAGTGCGACTACACCGATGCCCGGTCGCTGATCGCCGAAGCCCACCGGCTCTACGTGCAGGTCGACGATCCGGCCAAGGTCGCCTGGGCGACCGCTCGGCTGGGCTCCATCGCCCGCGAGCTGGGTGACTACGACGCGGCCGAGCTGCTGCACGAGCAGGCCCGGGCCCTGGCCGAGGCCGCCGGTGATGATCACGAGGTCGCGGCGCAGATCAACTTTCTCTCCTTTCTCAGCTGGCTGCGCGGGCGGTTCGCCGAGGCGGAGCCGCTCGGCCGGGAGGCCCTGACCCGGCTCCGCGCAGCCGGCGACCAGGAGGGCGTCATCTGGGCGTTGATCAACCTGGGTACCACTGCTCGCTACCTGGGCGACCTGGGCACGGCGGAGCTGTTGTTGTCCGAAGCGCTCGACCTGGGTGAGGAGCTCGCCTTCCGAGAGGGCATCGCCTGGGCCCTGAACCAGCTGGGTGCAGTCGCCCGTGGCCAGGGCCAGCCCGAGCGAGCCCTCGGGTTGCAGCAGGCGAGCCTGGCGGAGCACCGCGAGCTCGGCGACCGGTGGCGCGCGGCCAGCGTCCACGACGAGCTGGCCGCGGCGGCACTGGAGCTGGGTCGTCCGCACGACGCCGCCCGGGAGCTGGCTCTGGCCGACCGGTTGCGGACCGAGATCTCCGCTCCCGTGCCCGCCGCCGAGGTGGCCGACCGGCACGCGACGATCGCCACCGCCCGGCGGGCCCTGGGTAGCGTCTTCGACGCCGTCACGCTCGTGGGTTGATGCGGAAGCTCTGACGAGCCCTTCGACAAGCTCAGGGCGCGTGGGGGGAGCTCAAGGCTGCGGGGGCTACTCGACCAGTTTGGGGAAGGTCGAGGGGGAGGACAGCAGGTCGGTGATCTCCCGGAGTCCGGCCTCGAGCATGGCGAGCTGCTCGCGGCTGTCGTCGATCTGGCGGGTGGCCATCTCCTGGCGGGCCGATTCCGACAGCACGTCGAGGACCCGGTCGGCGAACGCCTCGGCCTCCGGCAGGGCGAGCTGGTTGCGGAGCAGCACCTCGAGCCGATGCACCTCGGCGCGGTAGGCGGTGAGCGCGCGAGCGCGCTTGAGCCCGTCGTCCAGCGAGGCCAGCAGGGCCTGCTCGTAGCCACGGTAGGTGCGGTGGGCGGCTGACCCCGGCGCAGTGGTCCGGAGCTTGCCGCGAACCTCCTTCAGCATGCCGGTCACCCGGTGCACGTAGGCGATGATCTCGGCCGCCTCGACGACCGGGTCGATCAGCAGCTGACGGTCGGCCAGCCACGGATCGCGCCAGGCCGGTGAGGTGAAGATCGCGTACGCGTCGGCCAGCGGGTTGATCAACGTGCGACGGTCGCCGTAGCCGACAGGGGGATTCAGCCGGTCGAGCCGGTGCGCTTCGTTGAGCAGTCGGAGCTGCTCGCGGGAGGCGCCGGCGGCCCGCCACAACTGGGTCCGGTCCCCCAGGTCGGGATAAGGCTGCAGCCAGTGCCGGTTCAAGCTCAGGTTGACCACGCCGAACAGCGGCAGCGCGGTCAGCAAGGCCCACCCCAGCCCGGCCAGCACCTCACCGGCCGACCCACCCAGCACGGCGGCGAGGACCAACAGCACCACGGCCAGGCCGCCCGCCACCTTGAGCAGCTGCTGCAGCGCCCGTGCTCGTCGTTCGTGGCCCGGGACCTCGCCTCCCATCAGTCTCGGGAGATTGTCCATGCTCCGATGGTGCCACCACGACCGGCCATCCGGCAGCCGAGGCGACACCGTACGCCGGCCCTGCGACCCCTCAGTAGGTCAGCCAGGTGCCGCTGAGATCACGCTGCCCGTCGCTGCCCGCCGTCCAGTCGCAGACCCCCTTCGGAAACGCCTTCTGCAGCCGGGTGAACTCGGCGTCGGTCATCGAGGCGGGATAGTCCGCCCGGTCGGCCGGTGAGAGCACGCAGGCGAGCACGTCACTGGTGAGCGGGCCACCGGCGACCATCCGCGGCGACCGGGTCATCGGATAGAGCTGGTTGCAGCGGCTCGAGCCGGCGTACGACTGCTCCTCGGCGATCTTGCGGCCGTCCGGGGTCCAGCAGGCATCGACCAGCCCCGTCGGTTTGCTGGCCACGACCGCCTGGTGACCGCCGAACGGACTGACCTTGACCGCGGTGATCCAGGCGTCCATCTGGTCGATGGCCTCGGCCAGCACCCCCCGGTCGACGTTGAACCGGCCGCGGCCGGAGTCGGTCAGCCGCACCTGGTTGTCGGCGTCGCCGTTGGCCTCGATCAGCCGCTGCTTGATCACGAAGGTGTGGTAGCGCAGGTCAAGGCTGGCCTGTCCGGCACCGTAGGAGTAGGCCCGGTAGTCGATGATCGGGATGGTGGCCAGGCCGCCGCCGCCGTTCAGCACCCGGCCGGTGGAGTAGGCCGTACGGATCCCTCGGTTGTCGGCCTCGGTCCGGTCGGCGGTGGGGTTGAGGTCTTGGTCGAGACCACCGATCCGCTCGTTCAGATCCAGGAACTGGCCGGCCGAGATCATGCCCGCGTTCAACGCCTGCAGCCCGTACTGGACGCCGGTGTTGCCGATCGGCCGTCGCACCCGTCCGTCCGCGGTGAACCCGTAGACCGTCTGGGTCTGGTCCCAGATCGAGGTGCGTACGCCGTCGGGGTTGGTCCTGGGGTCGTAGCGGAGCGCCGCCGGCAACGCGGCGTTGCCGTTGCGCGGATCGTGGACGCTGGCGAGCCGGCTCATCGTGTCCAGCTGACGCCACGATCCGAAACCGGTCACCTGACGCAGCTGGACGTCGGACAGGGCCGCGGGATAGCGCCGTTCGTAGCCGGCCAGCAGCCGGGAGTCGAAGGCCAGCTGGCCCAGGTCGAAGCCGAGGTCGGCCAGGCTGCAGCCCGCCACGATGCCGTCGAGCAGGCCGGGATAGTTGTCGGCGATCTGGTACGCCTGCGCCGCCCCACCGGAGCAGCCGATCCCCATGGTGTAGGTCGGCACGCCGTGGGCCTTGACGAAGTACTCCCGGGTCATCGCGAACGCCTCCGCGGCCACGACGTCGTTGCAGTTGTTCTCGGTGACGTTGAGCGAGTTGGAGGCGATGGCGAAGCCCTGGGCGAGCAGGCGGGGCGACATCACGTCGTAGGTCCGGCTGCCCTGTCGATAGCCGCTGCCGCATCCCCCGCCGCCGAAGCCGTAGACGAGCTTGCGGTTCCAGTCGCCGTCGGTGGCGTCGGCCGGGTCGTCGAGCATGGCGATCTGGGCGACCCCGCGGTCGATGGTCAGGGTCTCGACCCGGACGATGAACGGTTGCCGAGCGCCGGTGGCCGTCGTCACCTCAGCCAGGTCGGCCGGTCGCCGGGCCGGGTCGGTCAAGGCCGCGCCGACCAGCGGCAGGAACTTCTGCTGCCGCTCCGAGCGGTAGAGGTAGCTCGACCTCGGCGCCACCGTGCACTCGCCGTCCGGGGCCGGAGCCAGACCGCGGCGGGTCGGCAGGGCGAAGCGGCTCAGCTCGCAGACGAAGGGTTGCTGCTGGCTGCCGCTGAGCAGCGGACCGGCCAGCCGGTGGTTGGTGAGCAACGCGTACGCGCTCTGCGTCCCCGGCGCCACCGCCCGCACGGTGTTCTTGCCGGCGGTGAGTCCGCTGACCACTCCGGCGAGGCCGATGTCGGTCAGCTTGAGCTGGCTGGTCACATCGGTCTCGTTCAGCATCACCCGGACGGCGCTGAGCGGCACCCCGGCTGGTGCGGAAACCTGGATCCTGGCAGTGGCACCGGATACGGCATCTGGACGGCTGGAGAGCACGCTGATAGACAGCGATGCGTTTTGCTCGTCGACGCGATCGCGCACGACAACCACAAGCGCAAAGACCATGGTGGCGATCACCCCCATGACCGCCACGCCCAACAACAATGCCCCCCACCGCCCTCGTGAGAAGGTCGGCATGCGTTGATTCTGGGACCACGGGGAAGTTTTTTACCTACCCAAACGGGCTCGTCACCGGATTGTTGCCAAACCGATGAGCTCGGGCACCGGTGCTCAGCCTGAAGGCTCAGCCGCGGCCGATGAACGGCATCGTCGTCGCCATCACGGTCATCGTCGCCACATTGCTGCTGAGGGGCAGACCGGCCATGTAGACCACCGCTTCGGCCACCTCGCCGACCGACATCCGCGGTTCGGCCCGCAGGCTGCCGTCGGCCTGCACGATCCCGTCGCTCATCGCCTGGGTCATGTCGGTGGCGGCGTTGCCGATGTCGATCTGACCGCAGGCGATGTCGTACGGTCGCCCGTCCAGCGCGGTCGACTTGGTCAGTCCGGTGACTGCGTGCTTGGTGGCCGTGTAGGCGATCGACCGGGGTCGCGGCGCGTGGGCGGAGATGGAGCCGTTGTTGATGATCCGCCCACCCTGCGGACGCTGCTGCCGCATCACTCGGAACGCCTCGCGGGTGCACAGGAACGCCCCGGTGAGGTTGACCCGGACCACGGCCTCCCACTCGGCCAGCGGCACCTCGTCGAGCTCGTGCGGAGGTCCACCCATGCCGGCGTTGTTGAACAGCAGGTCGACGCGGCCGTGCCGCTGCACGGCCGAGTCGAAGAGCCGGCGTACGTCGTCCTCCTGGGTCACATCGGCCGGACTCGGGTCCAACGTCAGCTCCGGATGAGCGCCGGCCAGGTCGCGAAGCGGGCCCGGGCGCCGACCGGCCAGCACCACGGTCCAGCCTGCGGTTCCCAGACCCACCGCCACGGCAGCCCCGATCCCGCTGCCCGCGCCGGTCACCACGGCCACCCGCTCGGTCTGCTTGGTCACGGGTGCAGCCTAAACGGCGTGCTGGTCCTCCGACGGTTTCGGACCGCGCATGAAGATCGCGCAGACGATCGATCCGGCGCACAGCACGGCGGCCACCAAGAAGGCGGACTGGATGCCGCCGTTCTGGGCGAGCACCGGATCGGTGCCGGTGCCGACCAGCTCGGCGGTCCGACCGGACATGATCGCCACCAGCAAGGCGGTGCCGGCGGCCCCGGCGACCTGCTGGAGCGTGGTCAGAATCGCGCTGCCGTGCGAGTACAGGTTGGGGGGCAGCGGGTTCAGGCCAGTGGTGAACGCGGGGGTGAACAGGCAGGCCAGGGCGAGCGAGAGGGTCACGTGCAACACCACCAGCAGCCAGACCGGGGTGGTCGGGTTGACCGTGCTGAGGCGCCACATGATGAAGGTCAGCAGGGCCGAACCGAAGATGGTCAGCACCTTGGGTCCGTGGCGGTCGAACAGCCGGCCGACGACCGGGCCGAGCAGCCCCATCAGCAGCCCGCCGGGCAGCAGCATCAGACCGGTCTGCAGCGCGCTGATGCCGTGCACGCTCTGCAGATAGATCGGCAACAAGATGACGACACCGAACAAGCCCATCATGGCGATGCAGAGCAGGGCCACGCTCAGGCTGAACATCGGGTAGCGGAAGGCCCGCAGATCGAGCAGCGGGTTGCCCGGCCGGGTCAGCCGCACCTGCCGCCAGCCGAAGGCGAGCAGGCACAGCACCCCGATGCCCACAAACACCAGGGCCAAGGAGCTGGCCGTGGAATCGCCGCCGAGCTGGCTGAGGCCGTAGACCACCCCACCGAACGCCGGCACCGACAGCAGCACCGAGAAGAGGTCGAGCCGTTGGTGACCGGGTTCGCCCACGTTGACCAGCCGCCGTGCGCCGTAGAACAAGGCAGCCAGCGCGATGGGCAGCACCACGACGAACATGAAGCGCCAGGAGAAGAAGTGCAGGATCACCCCGGAGACGGTCGGCCCGATGGCCGGAGCGACCGAGATGGCGATGCTGACATTGCCCATCACGACGCCCCGGCGCTCCTTCGGGACCAGGGTGAGGATGGTGGTCATCAGCAGCGGCAGCATGATCGCGGTGCCCGACGCCTGCACGATCCGAGCCGGCAGCAGCAGCCAGAAGCCGGGTGAGACGGCGGCGAGCAGCGTTCCGCCGCAGAACAGGCTCATGGCCAAGACGAAGACCGTACGCGTGCTCAGCCGCTGCAGCAGGAACCCGGTGGTGGGGATGACCACGGCCATGGTCAGCATGAAGGCGGTGGACAGCCACTGACCCGTCCGGGCACTGACCTGGAGGTCGCTCATCAGCCGCGGCAGCGCCACGCCCATGATGGTCTCGTTCAAGATCACGACGAAGGTCGCGACCAGCAACGTGATGATGACGCTCCGGTCGCGGGTGCTCATCGCCGATGTCGTCGTGCTCTCGGCCGCTGTGGTGGTCACGCCGAACCATCCTTCACTCGTGCGAATCAGTCAGGGCGGCGTCGTCGCCAGTTGTGGTCCCTCGATGGTCAGACCCCCGGTGAGTGCAGAACTCATCGGCCAACCGCGATCGTCGGCAATCTTCGACCACGGGTACGAACCCGACGCTCCTACGCTAAGAGCTGGGGCCAGAGCCAGCAACCCATTTGCTGTTCGCTCGCAGAGAATCAGCCCGGTCCCCGGCCGCCGGCCGAAGCCGGTCGCGGAGCACGCCGAGCAGCTGACGTTGCCCCCGTACGGTGTGGGTGCTCAGCCTGCGCTTGTCTCGCCGGGCAGCTGCACGTCGAACGGGGTCAGCCCGACGACCTCCAGCTCGGCACGCAGTCCTTCCAGCACGCGCCCACCGTATCGTCAGGATCGTCCCTTCCGACCAAGGAGAACGATGGATCCGAGCTCCCGCGGCGTCTGGTGCACGACGGCCGACGCCAACGTCGTACTGACCTGTGCCTCGCTCGGCTTCGACTGGCTGGCTCTGGACGCGCAGCACGGCGACATCGACCGCCGCGCGGTGTACGACTTGGGGCGGAGCCTGGCGGCCGTCGACATCGAGCTGGTCGTCCGACTGCCCGAGCTGGACTTCGCCTGGGTCGGCAGCGCGTTGGATGCCGGCGCCAGCACCGTGATCGTGCCGCAGGTCGACACGGCCGAGCAGGCGGCGGCCGCGGTCGCCGCCACGTTCTACCCGCCCCGCGGATCACGGAGCTGGGGGCCGGCTCCGGCGATGTGGGGGCGGGCGGCGCCCACCCCGGCCGAGGCCAACGCGGCCGTACGGTGTGCCGTGATGATCGAGTCGGCCACCGCGCTGAGCAACGTGGACGCGATCGCCGCCGTCCCCGGCGTCGACATGCTTTTCGTCGGCCCCTTCGACCTCTCGTTGTCGCTCGGCCTGGACAGCGATGCGGCAATCACCGACCCGACCGGACCCGTACGCCGGATCGTCGCCGCCGCCGCTCGCGCTCAGCGCGCCATCGCCGCCTTCGCCGGCGACCCGGGCAAGACCCGAGCGCTCCGCGCCGCCGGGATCGACTGCCTCGCCGTCGCCACCGACCTCGGCCTGCTTCGCGCCGGCGCCGCCACCCTTAACACCCCCTGAACCCGCTGAGCGTGTCGAAGGGCCTCGCCAGAGGTCGGCACCGTACGTGCCTGCTCTACTCGGCCTGCAGGACTGCCCAGGAGTGGGCCGCGAGCTGGCCGTCGGGGGTCAGCACGCCCGACTCGATGACCTCGCCGGCGGGACGGGTGGCGGGCTGGTCGTCGAGGTTCAGGACCAGGATCAGTCCCGGGCCGGCCTCGTGCCGCGGGCGGGCCGTGATCGTCATGTGCTCGTTGCTGACGTCGGCGGTGCTGATCTTGGCATCGACCAGCCACGGGTTCCGCCGGCGCACCCCGATGACTCGCCGATAGAGCTCCTCGATCTCGGGGTGGGCGGCTTTGTACTGCCCACGATCGGCCGGCAGCTCCGGCCGGATGGCGTCGTCACCGCCGGACCGCTGCTCCTTGATCGCCTCGGCGCCGAACTCATCGGTGTAGTAGATGCTCGGGATGCCGGGCATGAAACCGAGCAGCGCGACGGCGTGCGGGACATGCCGCGGATCGGCGATCTGGCTGGCGACCCGGGTGACGTCGTGGTTGCTCAGGAAGGTCATCGGGACGAACGAGTCGATGAGGTCGGCGTGCCGTCCGATGGTCCAGTCCAGCTCGTGCAGGTTCACCTCTTTGAGCGCCGACCAGGTGGCCTTCCACAGCTCGTACGCGGTGGTCGAGTCCAGTCCGGAGCGACCGACGTAGTCGACGTAGTCCCCATGGATCATCTCCCCGACGAACCAGGCGTCGGGATGCTCGGCCCGGACGGCCGGCAACACGGCCGCCCAGAACTCCGGGTCCACCGCGTACGCCGCGTCCAGCCGCCAGCCGTCGGCTCCACGGTCGAGCCAGTGCCGCATCACGTCTCCCACCAGATCCCGGACGGCGGTCGTCTGGTGGTTCAGCTCGATCAGCTGGTCGTGCCCCTCGAAGTAGTTGGCCGAGATGCCGTCCGGCCCGTTGTCGTACAGGTGGAACCACTCGGCCGAGGCGGATCCCACACCCTCGGTCAGCACCTGCTGGAAGCGCGGGAACTCCCGACCCACGTGGTTGAACACCCCGTCCAGCAGCAGCCGGATGCCTCGCTCCCGGCACGCGGCCACCAGAGCGTCGAAGTCAGCCTCGTCACCCAGCCGGGGGTCGATGGCGAAATAGTCCACCGTGTCGTAGCCGTGGGTGCTCGAGGTGAAGATCGGTCCGAGCGCCAACCCGTTGCAGCCGAGCGACACCAGGTGGTCGAGCCAGCCGATCAGCCGCCGCAGCCGGTGCGGCTCGGGCCGAGCCGCGGCGAGCTCCTTCTCCGCCCCGACGAAGCCCAGGGGAAAGACGTGCCACCAGATGACGTGGTCGACCCAATGACTCACGGTCGCTCTCCGTCCGACTGGCTGGCGCAGCTGACATTGTCCACAGCCACGATCCTTTCTCACCTCCGCCGAGCCTCGACCACGGGGCTACTAGAGTCCAGTCTCGTGACCTCACCCGATGCCATCCTCTCGGCCCTGTCCAGCTCGCACGACCGGCTCGAGGCTGCGGTCGCTCCGCTGAGCCCCGAACAGGTGAGCGCGCCGGCTTATCCGAGCGAGTGGTCGATCGCCCAGGTCATGTCCCACCTCGGGTCCGGTGCGGAGATCTTCACCCTGTTCCTCCGCTCGGGTCTCGACGGCTCGGCCGCTCCCGAGCGCGAGGTGTTCGCCCAGATCTGGGATGTCTGGAACGCCAAGTCGCCGCAGGATCAAGCAGCCGACAGCCTGACCGTCGACGCTGCGTTCCTCGATCAGGTGCGCGCGGCGGAGCCGGGCCAGCGCGACAGCTTCGGCATCGAGATGTTCACCGGGTTCCAGGATCTGGCCGGCTTCTTGCAGATGCGGCTCAATGAGCACACCGTGCACAGCTGGGATGTGTTGGTGGCGCTCGACCCGACCACGGGGTTGGCGGCCGACGGTGTCGCGCTCATCCTCGACCAGCTGCCGGTGATGGTGGCCCGGGCCAGCAAGCCGAGCGAGGCCGACCTCAGCCTCGCCGTGCACACGACCGAGCCCGAGCGTTCGTTCCGGTTGGAAGTCGCCCAGGGAGCGGCCTCGTTGACCGACCAGACCGATCACGCAGACGGCTCGCCCACCCTGCGATTGCCGGCCGAGGCTCTGATCCGACTGGTCTACGGCCGACTGGACCCCGACCACACTCCGACGCTCGAAGCCGACGGGGTGGACCTGGACCAGCTGCGTCAGGTGTTTCCCGGCTTCTGAGTCCGGTTCCGGACCCGCCAGACCGCGAGGAAGATGCGGTGGGCGGTGATCAGCAGGGCCAGCCAGGCCAGACCGAGCAGCCAGGCGAAGATCACGTCGGTCAGCCAGTGGTGGCCGAGGAAGACCCGACTCAGCCCCATCGCAATGGCCCACCCGGCAGCGACCACCCCGCACAGCACCCGCGCCCAGTGGCTAGCCAGCCGGCGACCGATCAGATAGGCGATCATCCCGGCGATCACCGTGCTGTTGAGGGTGTGGCCGGAGGGAAATGAGAAGGCGTACTCGTACGGCGGCACGGCATCGGTCAGCGGCGGTCGCGCCCGCCCCACGATGGCCTTGCCCACGTTGGTGAAGAGCAGCGAGCCACCGGCGGCGGCCACCATCAAGATCAGTGGCGTCTTCGAGCGCCAGCGCCAGACCAGCACCACGGTGATGAGTGTCGCGATGATCGGCATCCCGATCGGGCCGCCCAGATGGGTGAACCAGGTGAGCAGCCGATCAGTGGTCGGGGTCCGCAGGGCGATGGCCTGGTCGAGGGCGGGTCGGTCGAGCCCGGCAACGCCGTCCTTCTCGACGACCGCCTCGTACACGCCTGCGCTGGCCGCGGTCAGCCCGAGCACCAGCAGACCGCCGATCGCGGCGGTCACCACCAGCACGGTGTGGGCAGACACATAGCCGCCCAACCGGCGGGCCGCACCGACGACGACACCGCTGCGATCCGCGTCCCCCACCGATGCCCCTGCCTTTCCTGCGCGGCCGCCGGTTCGGCCGCGGACTGGGCCGTAGGTTACCCGGTTCGCTCGGGCGGTCGGGTCGAGCACAGGCTGGCCGACCGCCGCCACCTAGACTGCTGGCACCGACGAGTCGGTCAGGGTTGCCCGGCCGAGACAGGAGCATCATGTCCACCCCCAGCATCGATGACCAGCCGAACGACGACGTCGAGACGGTGAGCGATCCCGACGAGTACGGCAGTCTGACCGTCGAGGACGAGCCCGAGGGCACCGTCGATCCCGGCGAGCTGGCCGGCACGGCGGACGAGGACGACGAAGACGTCCGCTAGTCGTACGCTCCGCTAACGCGTCTTGGTCGCCAGCACGACCAGCCGGTCGCGGCTCGCGCTGAACCGGTTCTGGTCCAGCGGTGACGAGGTGTACTGCCAGAAGGTGGCCCGCGGCCAGCCGCCCGGCAGCGTGCCCGGTGCCGTGGTCCCGTAGCGAGCCACCCACAGCGGGTTGGTCAGGGCGAACTTCTTGGTGTTGCCGGTGCAGCGGGTCCACCAGTCGGTGGTCGTGTAGATCACCGCGTCGCGCCGGGTGAGCTTTTTGTACTCGGTGACGAAGTCAGTGATCCAGGTGACCATCCTCGCCTTGCTCAGCCCGTAGCAGGTCGACCCGTACGGGTTGTACTCGATGTCGAGCACGCCGGGCAGCGTCTTGCCGTCCGCGCTCCATCCGCCGCCGTTCTTCACGAAGTAGCGGGCCTGGGCCTTGCCGTTCTTGCCGGACGGGCTGGCGAAGTGGTAGGCGCCGCGGATCATCTTCGCAGCGGCCGCGCCCTTGTACTGGGACGAGAAGTAGGGGTTGCGGTACGTCGTGCCTTCGGTGGCCTTGACGTAGGCGAACTGCCGGCCCTTCTTGGCCCAGCTGGTCCAGTTGACCTTGCCCTGGTGGCTGGACACATCGATGCCCAGCAGGCCCGAGGGGGTGAACGCCTTGGCGTCGACCCCCTTGCCGGTGAGGCGCTGACGGTCGAGGGCTTTCTGTCGCCAGCCCATCTCGGCGTTGCCTGGGGTCACCCCGGCCCGACGGGCCTCGGCGGTGGGGATCGGAAGGGTCGTCTGGGCCGTGGCCGGGGCGGCGGCCAGACCGGCCAGGCCAGCGGCCGCGATCAGCAGCGGGGTGAGATGGCGGCGCCAACGGGGGAAAGTGATCATCGGGCGGTCCTTCGATGGGGCAGGGGGGTTGCGGATACCTTAAGTGAGCTTCCGCCGGATTCTCACGGCGGTAGGTCAGAAACTTCCGTCGACCCGAAGCCCGCCCCAGCCGACCCGCCCGCGTGTGGTCCGACCGGTCGGCTGCGTCATGATCGCGGGGTGAGGAACGAGCCTGTGGTCGATGCCGCGTTGGTGGAGGACGCAGCCCGCCGGCTGGACGGCGTGATCACCCGTACGCCGCTGGAGCCCAACCGCCGGCTGTCGGATCGGATCGGCGGCTCGGTCTGGCTCAAGCGCGAGGACCTGCAGGTCGTCCGCTCGTACAAGGTGCGCGGTGCCTACAACGTGATCGCCCAGCTCGACGACGCCGCCAAGGCGCGCGGCGTGGTCTGCGCCAGCGCCGGCAACCACGGCCAAGGACTCGCGTACGCCTGCGCCGCCCTCGGCGTGCACGGTCGGATCTACCTGCCCCGGAACACACCCCGGCAGAAGCGCGACCGGATCGCCGCGGTCGGAGGCACCGCGGTCGACATGGTGGTCATCGGCGACACCTACGACGAGGCCGCGTACGCCGCGATCGAGCACGCCCAGACCTCTGGCGCGACCCTGGTGCCGGCCTTCGACGACCCGCGTACGGTCGCCGGCCAGGGCACCGTGGCCATGGAGATCGTCGACCAGCTCGGGCGGGCGCCCGACGTGATCATCGTGCCGGTGGGCGGGGGCGGACTGCTCGCCGGCTGCGTGACCTGGCTGAAGGAGCGGCACCCCGACGTACGGGTCGTCGGGGTCGAGCCGGCCGGGGCCGCCAACGTCGCGGCAGCGCTGGCCGCGGGTCATCCGGTCGACCTCGACGATCTCGACACCTTCATCGACGGGGCTGCCGTCCGTCGCGCGGGCAGCCTGACCACGCCCCTGATCGCCGCTTCGGCGGTCGAGCTGATCCGGGTCGACGAAGGCCGGGTCTGCGTGGAGATGCTCGACATGTACCAAGCCGACGGCATCATCGCCGAGCCGGCCGGCGCCCTGGCCTCCGCCAGTTTGGGCGAGGTCGCCGGCATCGCACCGGGCTCGACCGTGGTCGCCATCTTGTCCGGCGGCAACAACGACGTCAGCCGCTACAGCGAGATCATCGAACGCGCCCTCATCTACGAGGGCCGCAAGCACTACTTCCTGGTCGAGTTCCCGCAGGAGCCCGGCGCGCTGCGGCGGTTCCTCGACGAGGTGCTCGGACCGGACGACGACATCACCTTGTTCGAGTACGTGAAGCGCAACAACCGCGACACCGGACCCGCCCTGGTCGGCATCGAGCTCGCCTACGCCGAGGACCTCGAGCCTCTGCTGGCCCGGATGGAGCTCGCGCCGCCGAAGATCCAGCAGATCCCTGCCGACAGCCCCATGTTCCGCTTCCTGCTCTGAGCACTCACACCGGAAAGAGATCGAGATGACCCGCGTACCGTTCCAGGGCACCGAGAAGGAGAGCCTGCACGCCAGTCTCAACCGGCACCGGGAGGTCGTGCTCTGGAAGCTCGAGGGCCTGGACGACGAGGCCCTGCGGCGGCCGATGACTCCGTCCGGCACCAGCATGCTTGGCCTGGTCAAGCACCTCGCCGCCGTTGAGTACGGCTGGTTCTGCGAGACATTCGGGCGCGAGACCGAGCCGCTGCCGTTCAGCGACGAGGATCCTGAAGCTGATCTTCGGGTCGCCGAGGGCGAGAGCACGGCAGACGTCCTCGCCTTCAACGCCCGGGCCCACGTCGCCGCCGATGCCGTCATCGACGAGCTGGAGGTCGAGGAGACCGGCACGGCATGGTTCGGCCAAGACGTCACCCTGCGCTGGGTCCTGATCCACATGATCGAGGAGACAGCCCGGCACGCCGGCCACCTGGACATCCTGCGCGAGCTGATCGACGGGACCGCCGGAGACTTCCCGGACTGAACCGCTCGGGGCTCCGACCGACGATCCCGAAGAAAGTCGTCCGGCTGCTGTCGATCCGGTCGAGGAGCTGCGTCATGGGAGTAGAGGCCGGGGAACACCGGCCGCAACCTCAGTGCCAAGGAGCCACGATGAGTCAGTCCCCGATCGACCTCAGTGAATTCCGGATCGTCCCCGCCGCACCGGCGACGGTCTACGACCTGATCTCCGACATCACCCAGATGAGCCGGTTCAGCCCCGAGACGGTTTCGACCTCCTGGCTGGACGGTGCCTCCGCGGCCGCAGTCGGCGCCCGCTTCTCCGGGGTCAACACCATCGGCAAGCTGCGCTGGACGACGAAACCCACCGTCACCGCAGCCGAACCCGGACGCCGCTTCGCCTTCCGCGTCCCCAGTGGGGCGGCGGCCACCTGGACCTACACCTTCGAGCCGGTCGAGGGGGGCACCTTGGTCACCGAGTCGGTCCGCAGCGAGCGGGTGATGCCCGCAGCCATCCGGGCCATGACCCGGCTGGCCGGCGTACGCGACCGTGAAGCCCACCTGCGAGCCGGCATGGCCACCACCCTCAGCCGGCTCGCGACGGCCGCCGTTGCGGCTGAGTCGTCCACCCGCACCCGTTGACCGAACTCCGACCCGACCCGACCTCGCTGACCCCGAAAGGCCACCACCATGGACTACCTGCTCCTCATCGCCTCCGACGAGACCGCCAACCCGCCCCGCGACACGCCCGAGTTCGACGCCTGGATGGGCGCCTGGATGGGCTTCAACCAACACCTGATCGAGCACGGCCACTTCATCGCCGGGGCGGGCCTGCAACCCACCCCGACGGCGACCACCGTACGCAAGCGGTCGGGTGAGCCGACCCAGATCGTCGACGGACCCTTTGCCGAGACCAAGGAACAGCTGGGCGGCTTCTACCTGGTCTCCGCCGCTGATCTCGACGAGGCGCTGGCCCTGGCCGAGCTGCTGCCGATCCCCAACGGCTCGGTCGAGGTGCGACCGCTGTCGTTCAGACCGGGCGCGTGAGCGAACTCGATCCCGCGACCCAGGCGGCGATCACCGAAGCCGCCCACCGGGAAGGCGGCCGACTGGTCGCCCTCCTGGCCGGCCAGTTCCGCGACCTCGATCTGGCCGACGAGTCGGTCCAGGATGCGCTCGAGGAAGCGGTCCGCACCTGGCCGGACCGCGGCGTGCCCGACCAACCCCGGCGGCTGGCTGCTGACGGTGGCCCGGCGAAAAGCCATCGACCGTACGCGGCGGGCCACCTCGGCCCTGCGCCGCACCCTGCAAGCCGCTCCCGAGCTGGTCGCACCGGATCGGCTCGACCGACCAGACGCGGGAGACGAGGCGGGCGCCATGACCATCGACCACACCGGGCATCCGCGACGACCAGCTGCGGCTGATCCTGCTGTGCTGCCACCCGGCCCTGGACGTCGACGCCCAGGTGGCCCTGACCCTGCGCCTGGTCGGAGGCCTGACCACACCGGAGATCGCCGCGGCCTATCTGCTGCCCGAGGCCACGCTGGCCCAGCGGATCGTCCGAGCCAAGCGCAAGATCCGCGACGCCCGGATCCCGCTGACCATTCCAGCGGCGCTCGACGACCGGATCGACACCGTTCTGCGGGTGCTCTACCTGATCTTCAACGAGGGCTACCTCGCGCATGGCGACACCACCACGCCCACTCGGGTCGACCTGGTCGACGAGGCCGTACGGCTGACCGAATCTGATGGTCGATCTCGCCCCGACCCGAGCGGAGTGCAAGGGCTTGCTGGCTCTGGAGCTGTTCCACCGCGCCCGGATGGCAACCCGCGTCGATGACGGCGGCGAGCTGGTGCTGCTCGAGGACCAGGACCGTTCTCGGTGGGACCTGGCCCAGATCACGATCGCCAACCGGGTCCTCGCCGACGCGGCCGGGCACGGTGCCATGCGGACCGTTCCAGCTGCAGGCGATGATCGCCGGCTACCACGCCAACGCGCGGGTCGCGGCCGACACCAGCTGGCCGGCGATCGCCGCGGTCTACGAGCAGCTACTCGCAGCTCACCCAGTCCCCCGTCGTCGCCTTGAACCGGGCCGTCGCGCTGTCCATGGCCGACGGCCCCCAGGTCGGTCTGCGGCTGCTCGATGACCTCGCCGGACTAGAGAACTACCACCTGTTCCACGCCGCCCGCGGGGAGCTGCGGCTGCGCGCCGGCAACCACAGCGGGGCCGCCGCCGCCTTCGAACGGGCCCGCGCCCTGGCCACCAACCCGGCCGAGCAGCGCCACCTCGACCGCCGCCTCGCCCTCGCCCTCGCCCGAGGTCGGCACCAGCTGCGGGAGCTCTGACGAGCGGTTCGACAAGCTCAACGCGCGCCGAGCTCGTCCTCGACGAACCGGGGGCGGCGCAGCACCCAACCGAGGACTCCGATCATGGCCGCGAGGATCATCAGGCCGATCAGGGGCGGGACCCAGGAGCCGGTCAGGTCGTGCAGCACACCGGTGCCGAACGGACCGAGGGCGGCGATCAGATACCCGATGCCCTGGACGAAGCCGGATAACGCGACGGTCCCCTGCGGCGTACGCGACCGTTGGCCGATCAGGGCCAGCACCCAGGTGAACGCGGTCGACCCGGCGCCGAGGAGCACCGCCGAGAGCAGCGTCAGCCGGGTCGGCGCGACCAGCACGAGCAGCCAACCGGCAACGGTGATCACGGCGTAGGCGATGGGCAGCAGCGGTCGGTGCCCGGCCAGCCGCATGGCCGCCGGCAGCACCAGGGTCAAGGGGATGCTCACCGCCGAGACGACCGCCAGCATCAACGCGGCCCGACTCGCCGTGAGACCGGCGTCGACCAGGATCTCGGTGTACCAACCGAACTGGGCGTACGCCTGAGCCGCTTGCGCCCCGAACAGACCGGCCATCGTCCAGGCCAACGGCGAACGGGCCACGGAGCGCAACGGCCAGCGCTGCTCCGTCGGCGGGCCAACGGACCCGCGACGTCCGAGGGCCACCCACGGCAGCAGGGACGCCAGGGCCAGGCCGGCCCACAGCAGCAGGCCACCGCGCCAGCCGCCGAGTGCCTCTGCGGCCGGGACGGTGGTCGCGGACGCGAGGGCTGCTCCGCCGACCAGCATGGCCCCGTAAAGCGAGCTGACCAGGGCGAGCCGGTCCGGGAAGTATTTTTTGGCCAGTGCCGGCAGCATCACGTTGCCAAGCGCAGCCCCGGCCAGGGCCACCACGGTGAGGACGAGGAAGATCCACCGGCTGTCCACGAACGGGCGGGCGGCCAGCCCCACCACGCCCAGACCGAGCGACAACCCGGCGGTCCGGTCGACCCCCAGTCGGCCGGCGACGGCTCCGGCCCCGAAGCCGAAGAGGGCGAAGCAGATGACCGGCACGGTGGTCAGGACACCGCCGAACGTGGCCGACATCTGCAGATCAGCTCGCAGCTGCGGCAAGACGACACCCAGGCTGGCCACCGCCGTACGGAGGTTCAGGGCGAGGGCGAGCAGGGCGACCAGAGCGAGGATGCGCGGGCGGGCCGTCGGGCTCGAAGGCCGGTCGTCGGACGTCACCGCGTCATTGTGCCCGGCGCCGGCCGTTGCGCCTTCGGACGAGGCAAAGATGGACCGGTGCAGCCCACCCCGGCTCACCAGGCCCGCGCCGTCGCGGTCACCACCGCCGCCAGGATCAAGGCCGCAGCCAGGGGGACCCGGAAGCGCAGCGCCACCAGGGCGCCCGCCACACCGAGACAACGAGCGTCGAGCACCAGCTGCTGACCATCCCCGAACGTCCCCGAGACGACCAGCGAGGTGATCAGGGCCGGCGTCAGCATCTCGATCACCCGGGTCACCGGTGGCGACGGTTGGACCCCTCCGGCGGTGAGGGGTCCGAGCGCCTTGGCCGCCACAGTCCCCACGGCCAGCACGGCGATCAGCATCCACGTCATCGCTTGAGTCCGATCAGCGCAGCCAGGGAGGCGACCAGGATCGGGACCCCCGGCGGAGCAACCGGAGTCAGCACGACGGTGATCACTGCCGCCACGCCGGCCACCAGCCACGGCTTCCCGCGTTCGCGCAGCGCCGGCAGCAGCAGGCTCAGGTAGAAGACGGGGAACATCACGTCCAACCCCCAGCGGTCCGGGTCAGCGATCAGGCCGGTGCCCAGTGCGCCGACCGCCGTGCCGAGCAGCCAAGATCCGTACTGCACGGGCATGGCCCCCACGAGCGCCGCCGCCGAGAAGCGCCCCCCACCGCGTTGGGCCATCGCGAACGACGCATCGACCAGCGACGCACCGACGCCGATCCGCCGGAGGGCGCCGCCGGTCACCGACGGGGCGACCGCAAAGCCCATCGGCACGAACCGAAGGTTGGCCAGCAGGCCGGACGCCGCGGCCAAGGCGACGCCGCCGCCACCCGAGATCACGCTCAGCGCCGCGAACTGGGCGGTCCCCGACCACACCAGCGCCGACATCGCGATGGTGGCCGGCACGCCGATCAACGGTCCGGTGAGCAGCCCGAACGTCAGGCCGACCGCGAGCGTGGGCAGGGCGAGGGGCCATGACGTGCGTACGCCGTCGCGCCAGCTGTCGTCGGTCATCCAGCTACCCCTCGTGGTGTGTGGCTCGCCGTCATCACGACCCTAAACTAATGGCCATAGATGCTCAAGAGAGTTAGCCTGGATCGATGGTGACCACGGGACTGAGAGCCGCCGTCGTGCGACTCATCGCCGGCCGGCCGGCACTCGATCTGGTCAACACGGTCTGGTGGCGGGGCGATGCGACGCGCCGGGAGGACCGCCTGGTCAGCCCCGACGATGCGCTGACCTGGTGTCGGCTGACCGGCATCGTGTCCGTGCCGGAGGCGAACAGCCTGAGCGAGCTGGTCCGGGCCGAGCCGCGGTCGGGCGAGGACCTGCTGACCGGCCTGGTGCAGTTCCGGTCCGCGGTCGAGGCCAGCCTGTTCGCCGCGGCGGAACCGGACCTGACCCTGATCGGCCCCGTGCTGGCCGAGGCGGTCGCGCATAGCCGGTTGGTGCCGGTCGGCGACCACCACGCATGGTCGGTCACCGACCTCGAGGTCGATACCCCTCGCCGCCGGTTGGCCCTCGACCTGCTGGATCTGCTCACCCGCCCCCACGGCCGACTGGGCAGCTGCGCTGACCCGGGCTGTCGATGGGTCTTCCTGGACACCAGCCGCCGCCAGAACCGCCGCTGGTGCAGCTCAGCCGACTGCGGAAATCGCCACCGCGTACGCCGTCACTACGACCAGCACGCGGGACGGGTGAAAGGTCCTTCGGCTGACTGACCGAGCCGAAGGTTGACCTGCATCCGTTCTCAGCCCAGTATCAGAAATCGGATAGGGGATTACTGCGACAACTGCCGTCGTGGCTGGTTGAGCAGGCGCCCAGGCGCCGGACTGCTCGTGCGCCAGCAACGGAAGGATGTCGTATGACGCTGAATCGACGCCAAGTGCTGTTGGGTGGTCTCGGCCTCGGAGCCGCCGCGGGTCTGGGCGGATGCGCCGGACTGACCAGCAAGAAGGGTGGCACCGACCCCACGCCCGCTGCGGGCGGTCCCGCCAACCTGACGTTCGTGAACTGGTCCGGGGACACCGAGAAGAAGGCCTTCGACGCGGTGATCGCCGCGTTCACGAAGGAGAACCCCGAGATCACGATCAAGACCGACACCGTGCCGTACGAGAACGTGCAGACCAACCTGGACACCCGGTTCCAGGCCGGCAATCCCCCGGACCTGTTCCGGGTCTCCTACATCGACATCGGGCAGTACACCAGCGAAGGCGTCCTGCTCGATGTCTCCGGCCAGTTCGACCAGGCCAAGATCGACGCCTTCGAACCGGGACTGTGGGAGGGCGTGGTCTACGACGGCAAGCCGTACGGCGTGCCCCACCAGATCGACACGACGGCCATCCTCTATCGCAAGGACGCCTTCGAGGCGGCCAAGATCACCAACATCCCGACCTCGCTGGAGGAGGCCTGGACCTGGGACGAGTTCGCCGAAGCGTCCCGCAAGCTGGCCGGGATCGTCAAGAACAAGCAGAGCCCCTTCGTGTACGACTGGCAGGCCGCCGGTGCCTACCGTTGGCTGACCTGGCTCTTCGAGGCCGGCGGCAGCCTGCTCGGACCGGACCTCACGTCGCCGGCCATCGACACCGACGAGGGTCGTCGGGCCGTCGAGTTCACCAGCAGCTTCTTCACCAACAAGTGGGTGGCGCGGAACACGTCGGTGAAGAGCTCTACCTATCCCGACACCGAGTTCATCGCCGGCTCGGCCGCCATGGTGTTCGCCGGCGACTTCTTGATCCCCGGCATCGACGACGGCGTGGGCAAGAAGTTCGAGTACGCCTCGATGGTGCAGCCACGGGACAAGGCGGCGGCGACCGACCTCGGCGGCAACGCCATCGTGGCCGCCAAGGACGGCAAGAACACCGCCGCCGCGGCGAAGTTCCTGGAGTTCTGCGTCCGCGAGGACCAGCAGAAGACCTTCTGCCAGGCGACCGGTCAGCTGCCCACCCTGAAGTCGCTGACCCAGTCCAAGCTGGATTTCCAGATCCGGCCCGACCTGATGGAGACCTTCGTCCAGCAGGCCACCACCTTGACCCCCGACCAGGTCAAGCAGGTCACCGTCCCCCAGTTCGGCAAGCTCAACCAGGCACTGCAGACCGAGCTGGAGAAGGCCTTCCTCGGTGGACGCTCGCCGGCTGAGACGACCGCGGCCCTGGCCGCAGCGGTGGAGAAGGCGGCGCCGTGACGGCTGCCCCCGCCCTGCCGACCGACGTCCGGGTGGCTCCGGCGTCCCGGCCGGGCGGCCGGTCGGGCCGGCACCGGCGGTGGGACGGCTCAGCGCTGTTCTTCGTGGCGCCGGCCGTGTTGTTGGCCCTGGCGTTCTTGATCGTCCCCCTGGTCGGAGCGTTCGTCTACTCCACGGCCAAGATCGCGACGCTGAGCGGCAAGGTGACGTGGATCGGGGTGGAGAACTACCGGTCCATGTTCGCCGACCCGACGTTCTACCGCGCACTGCTCAACACGGCACTGTTCATCCTCACCACGGTGCCGCTGAGCATGATCATCGGGCTGGCGTTGGCGGTGTTGATGAACTCGGTGCTGCCCGGTCGCAACGTCGTGCGGACGATGATCTACCTACCGCTGGTGATCTCCGGCGTGGCCGTCGGTCTGATCGGCACCTTCATGTTCAACGAGACCATCGGGGTGATGAACCGGTTGCTCGGTTCGATCGGCCTGCCCAGCGTGCCGTGGCAGTCCGGCGGGGCCTCGGCCTTCGCCTCGCTGATCTTGATCACGCTGTGGATCCGGGTGGGGTTCACCATGATCATCTACCTGGCCGGGCTGCAGTCGGTGCCGGTCGAGCTGCAGGAGGCGGCGCAGGTCGAGGGTGCGACCTCGTGGCAGCGCTTCCGCTACATCACGGTGCCGCTGCTCGGTCCATCGACGTTCTTCCTGCTGATCATGAACGTGATCTACTCCTTCCAGGTCTTCGACACGGTGTTCGTGCTGACCAACGGCGGGCCGGGATCGGCGACCGAGGTGCTGGGCACCTATGCCTACAAGACCGCCTTCGGTCCGGCCCGGGACCAGGGTTACGGAGCGGCCATCGGCGTCATCATCTTCTTGCTCACGCTGGCCTTCACCATCTTGCAGTGGCGTCGCAACCGGACCCGGGACGAGGTCGCCTGATGACGATCGCCACGGACCGACCGCTGATCAAGCCGATCGAGAGCACCACGCCGCGTCGAGGGCGCCGGGGCAGCCGGGCCGGCCTCATCGTGCGCATCGTGCTGGCCGCCGTCATCTTCGTGGTGATGGCGTTCCCGCTGTGGATCATGGTGGTCACCGCGTTCTCCGGCCAGAAGGTCTTCGACCGGTCCTTCGACCTGTGGCCGAAGCGGATCTCCTTCGCCAACTTCAGCCGGGTGCTGGACGCCTGGCCGGTCGGCCAGTGGTTCGCCAACTCGATCACCATCACGGTGATCACCACGATCTTGACGGTGATCATCAGCGTCCTGGCCGGCTACGCCTTCGCCAAGCTCCGGTTCCCCCTCAAGACACCATTGTTCCTGCTGCTGCTGGCGACGATGATGATCCCGACCCAGGCGATCCTGGTCCCGCAGTTCAAGATCGTCAACAACCTCGGCTGGGTCGGCACCTTCTGGGCGGTGATCATCCCCGGGGCCGCCGCGAGCTTCGGCATCTTCTTGGCCCGGCAGTTCATCATCGCCATCCCCAACGAGCTGATCGAGGCGGCGAAGATCGACGGTGCCGGCACGTTGCGGACGTTCTGGAGCATCGTGCTGCCGCTGTGCAAGCCGCTGCTGGCGGTGCTGACCCTCCTCAGCGTCATGTACCAGTGGAACGACTTCCTCTGGCCGCTGATCGTGCTGCGCGACTCCGAGCTCTACACCCTGCCGATCGGGCTGCAGTTCTTGAAGGGGCAGTACCAGACCGACTACGGCGCACTGATGGCCATGACGCTGCTCTCGGTCGCTCCGCTGGTCGCGCTGTTCCTGGCCTTCCAGCGCTTCTTCGTCCAGGGTCTGGCCACCACCGGGCTCAAGTAGCTCGCGGCACCAGCTTCGCGCGACGGCGTTCGATCCACGCCGTCGCGCGGCGTTCGCGATCGAGCTCACCGTCGGCGATCAGCTGCTGCTGCCGCGTACGGCCCCGCTCGGCCAACGAGACCATCAGCTGGACCCCGGCCCGCTGCGAGGCGATGACGTCGTCGACCAGCTGCTCGTCCAGGGCGATGCCGTACGCCTCGGCGAACACCGCCATCCGGTGGCGCCGACGGGGTTTGGCCGACATGCCCAGCACCCCGGACCAGTAGCTCCGGTTCCGGAACGGCGCCAGGTAGTGGATGGCGTACGCGATGTCAGTGCGCCGGGTGCCGACCGTCGCGTACTCCCAGTCGATCAGCCCGACCAACCGGCCGTCGCGCCAGACCAGGTTCCACGGACCAGGGTCCCCGTGCACCACGAGCTGGTCCGGACCACCGACGCCGACCTGGCCGTCGAACCAGACCGGCGGCACGTCGGGCTGCCAGTCCGCGACCGCGTCGTGGTAGCGCCGGAGCAGCTCGGCGACCGCAGCGACAGCGGCGTCCGAGGACACCAGCGTGCAGGCTTCGTCACCCGACACCCCGGGGATGAAGCGCAGCTCGTCGTAGTCCGCCCCTAAGGGCCCGGGAACCGGAGCCTCCGTGAAACCGACCTCGCGCAGATGGCCGAGCAGCGCATGGGTCGAGACCGACCAAGCCTGACGCGGGTGGAGCACCGACTCGCCCATCCGTACGACCGGGTGGTCCGGCCGGTCCTGCAGGATCTCTCCCTGGCTCATCTGCCGAGTCCGCGGTCGATGCTCGGGATCATCGGGCCGAGGTCACGGCAGGTCGGTGGACTGCTCGACGTCGGCGAACAGGATCCGTACGCCGCCGGTCGCCAGCGCCATGGCCTGCGGGAACAACGCTCCGGCCTCGGCGGTCGTGACCGCGGCGCTGGCCGAGTCGTAGTCAGCGAAGTAGAGGTCGACCAAGCGGTAGGCCGGAGTCGGGCTGCCGTCCTCCTTGGGCCAGACCTTCGAGGTCTCGATGTGCTGCAGGCCCGGCAGCTTGGTGGCCAGCTCGACGAACTCGCGACCGTAGAGGTCTTCGAAGGCGGCCGGGTCGGTCGGGTTGTCGTAGATGAACGTGATCTTGGTCGGCATGACGGTCTCCTGAGTGGCGGCGGCTGATGGTGTCGAGACACCCTGCTCGAACGTAGGGCCTGCGCCATCCTCACGCCAGGGTACGGATTCGGCGACCTGGTTCAACGGGGCGCCAGCAGGGCCTCGCCGTACTCCGACAGCACCAGCCGGGCTGAGCTCCAGGGGACGGTGTAGCTGCGGATCCCCCGGCCACCGAGCTGACCGTCGTCGAAGGAGAAGGTGATGCCCTCCTCGGTGGTCTGCCAGTTGGCCCAGAGCTCGAGCCGAGGGGCCAGTCCAGCCGGGTCGACCGTGTCGCCCTCGGCCTTGGCCACCTTGACGACCTGTTCGCGCAGGAAGCGGAGCCCCTCGGGCGGGTTCTGGATCACCTGCCGCAACAAGACCGGTCGCACCTCGGCGACATCGACCACGGTGGTGGTCACGTACAGCGAGGGATGGGCGGTGCCCGCCAAGAAGTCGACGAACATGATCGTCACCTGGACGGTCCGATCGTCGTTGGTGACGACGGTGCCTTCCCCGGTCAGCATGCGCTCGGCACCCGCGTCGTCCTTCTCCTCGCGGCGCACCTGGGCGATCAGACCGTCAGCAGCGGCTCGTACGCGGCGGGTCGCCTCGGCCGCCGCCCGCCCGCCGGAGAACACCGGGACGGTGATGTCCCACGACGCTGTCGTGGACCGGCCGCGGATCCGGGTGGTCCCGACCTGTTGCCCCTTGCCGTCCGGCTCGGCGCTCGGCACGATCACCGTCGGCAAAGTGGTGCCCATCGGGATCGACGGCTCACTCGCACTGGCGGCCGGCGACGGCGCGGCGGAGGTGGCCGCGACTGCGGACGGTGAGGGGCCGGTGCTCCCCGGATCGGCAGCCGGACCCTGGCCCGGCAGCAGCGAGCATCCCGCCAGCAGCGCCACCGACGCGAGAAGGGCCGCCGCCCGGAGCTGCTTCCTCCACGGACCACCAGACACGGCGCCACTCCCCTTCCGACCTGCGGCCAGCTGTCGTAGCAGCAGTATCTCCGGTCCGGGCTTCATCCAACCGTCACCCATTGACACACTGCTGAAACCGGGGTTTCGTTCAATGCCTGGACGGGTTCATCATGCCCGTCACGAGTGGGTTGGAGAGGATGTACGTGACGGTCATCAAGGCAGCGATCACTCAGACGACGTGGACCGGCGACAAGGAGTCCATGCTCGACAAGCACGAGCAGTTCGCCCGCGACGCCCACGCCCAGGGCGCCCAGGTGATCTGCTTCCAGGAGCTCTTCTACGGGCCGTACTTCGGTATCACCGAAGACGTCAAGTACTACGACTTCGCGGAACCGGCCGACGGACCCATCGTGCAGCGTTTCGCCACGCTGGCCGCTGAGCTGCAGATGGTGATGATCCTGCCCATCTACGAGGAGGACCTGCCCGGCATCTACTACAACACCGCGGTGGTCGTCGATGCGGACGGCACGATCCTCGGCAAGTACCGCAAGCACCACCTACCCAACCTCGAGAAGTTCTGGGAGAAGTTCTACTTCCGACCGGGCAACCTCGGCTACCCGGTCTTCTCGACCGCTGTCGGGCCGATCGGGGTGTACATCTGCTACGACCGGCACTTCCCGGAGGGCTGGCGTGAGCTCGGACTCAACGGCGCGCAGATCGTGTTCAACCCGAACGCGACCAAGCCCGGGCTGTCCAACCGGCTCTGGGAGATCGAGCAGCCGGCTGCGGCCGCCGCCAACGGCTACTTCGTCGCCGCGCCGAACCGGGTCGGGCGGGAGGACAACGAGTACGGCGACCTCGCGGTCACGTTCTACGGCTCCAGCCAGTTCTGCGACCCGCAAGGCAACCTGGTCGGTCCGATGGGCAGCAGCGAGACCGAGGAGATCGTCATCCGTGACCTCGACCTCGACATGATCCGTGAGGTGCGCAACGCCTGGCAGTTCTACCGCGACCGTCGGCCCGACTCCTACGTCTCGATCCCCAAGCCATGACGACGCTGATCACGAACGGCACGGTGGTCAATGCAACCGGCACCGCTGTCGCCGACGTGCTGGTCGACGGTGAGACCATCGCCGCGGTGCTCGCGCCGGGGTCGCAGCTGCTCGGTGTTGATCTTGCTGCCAACGTCGACCACATCGTCGACGCCACCGGCAAGTACCTGATTCCCGGCGGGATCGACGCGCACACCCACATGGAGCTGCCGTTCGGCGGCACCAACGCATCGGACACCTTCGAGACCGGCACCCGGGCGGCGGCCTGGGGCGGCACGACCAGCATCATCGACTTCGCGGTGCAGCGCTACGGCGAGCGGGTCGAGGACGGGCTGGCGGCCTGGCACCAGAAGGCACAGGGCCGCTGCGCGATCGACTACGGATTCCACCAGATCATCGGTGGCGTCGACGAGTTCTCGCTCAAGGCCATGGACACCCTGATCGATGAGGGCATCACCAGCTTCAAGCTGTTCATGGCCTATCCGGGGGTGTTCTACTCCGACGACGCGCAGATCCTCAAGGCCATGCAGAAGTCGGCGGAGTCGGGTCTGCTGACCATGATGCATGCGGAGAACGGTCCGGCCATCGATGTGCTGGCTGAGCAGCTCTACCAGGCCGGCAAGACCACGCCGTACTTCCACGGGATCGCCCGGGCCTGGCAGCTGGAGGAGGAGGCGACCCACCGGGCGATCATGATCGCCCAGCTCACCGGAGCGCCGCTCTACGTCGTGCACGTCAGTGCCAAGCAGGCGGTGGCGCAGATCGCCACCGCTCGTGATCATGGTCAGAACGTGTTCGGCGAGACCTGTCCGCAGTACCTCTACCTCTCCCTGGAGGACCAGCTGGGCGCTCGCAGCGCCGAGTGGGGTGCGTTCGAAGGGGCGAAATGGGTCTGCTCGACCCCGCTGCGTTCCCGGGCCGAGGGCCACCAAGATCACATGTGGCAGGCGCTGCGGACCAACGACCTGCAGATGGTCTCGACCGATCACTGCCCGTTCTGCATGAAGGATCAGAAGGAGCTGGGCACCGGCGACTTCCGGGCCATCCCCAACGGCATCGGGTCGATCGAGCACCGGATGGACCTGATGTACCAGGGGGTGGTGACCGGCCAGATCTCCTTGTCCCGTTGGGTCGAGCTGACCTCGACGACCCCGGCCAGGATGTTCGGGCTCTACGGCACCAAAGGGGTCATCCAGCCCGGAGCCGATGCCGACCTGGTGATCTACGACCCCCAGGGCCACACCAGCATCGGGGTCGGCAAGACCCACCACATGAACATGGACCACTCGGCCTGGGAGGGCTATGAGATCGACGGCCACGTGGACTGGGTGATGTCCCGCGGCACGGTCGTCGTCGACGACACCGGCTACATCGGCAGCAAGGGTCACGGCAAGTACCTGAAGCGCGGCTTATCGCAGTACCTCCTATGAGCGGCTTGATGCTCGACCACCATCTGATCGCGCGCCGCGGGACGGAGAAGGAGCCTGTGAACACGCTTTTCCGTTCACAGGTGACGACGACGCCGGCGGATCAGAGCGCGATCTGCGCCGTAGCGAAGCGGAGGCGATGAAGATGGATTTTGGGGTGGTCCTGCAGACGAACCCGCCGGCCTGGCGCACGGTCCAGCTCGCGGAGCTGTCCGAGGCGCACGGGTTCGACTACGTGTGGACGTTCGACAGCCACCTGCTGTGGCAGGAACCGTACGTGATCTACAGCCAGATCCTCAGCCGGACCAACCGGATCATGGTCGGCCCGATGGTGACCAACCCGGCCACCCGGGACTGGACGGTGACCGCATCGGTGTTCGCCACCTTGAACGAGATGTTCGGCAACCGCACGGTCTGCGGCATCGGCCGAGGCGACTCGGCGGTCCGGGTGACCAACGGCAAGCCGGTGACCGTACGCGAGATGCGCGAGGCCACCCACGTCATCCGCGAGCTGGCGAACTGCCGATCGGTTGACTACAAGGGATCCACGCTGCAGTTCCCCTGGGCGCGGACGTCCTCGCTGGAGGTGTGGGTCGCGGCGTACGGACCGTTGGCGCTGAAGGCGGCCGGCGAGGTCGGCGACGGCTTCATCCTGCAGCTCGCCGATCTGGACATCGCCGCCTGGATGATCGCCTCCGTACGCGAGGCCGCCGCCAACGCCGGACGCGACCCAGAGGCCATCACCTTCTGCGTGGCGGCACCGATGTACGTGGGTGAGGACTGGGAGCACATGCGCGACCAGTGCCGCTGGTTCGGCGGCATGGTCGGCAACCACGTGGCCGACATCGTCGCCAAGTACGGCGAGTCGAGCGACATCCCGCATGCGTTGACCGACTACATCAAGGGCCGGCAGGACTACGACTACAACGAGCATGGACGTGCCGGGAACACCCACACCACGTTCGTGCCCGACGAGATCGTCGACCGCTTCTGCGTGCTCGGCACCGCGAAGGACCACATCGCCAAGCTGAAGCAGCTCAAGGACATCGGAGTCGACCAGTTCGCCGGCTATCTGCAGCACGACAACAAGGAGGAGACCCTGCGCAGTCTACGGCGAGACCATCATCCCCGCCCTCCGTGACCACGTCGCGGCTCGGACATGATGCTCTGTAGTCCCGGCTCGCGCATCGCACTATTGCCGACGCTCGCCGGGCCTGCGCGCCCTGAGCTTGTCGAAGGCCTCGTCAGAGGTTGCGCTCGGTGAGGCAGGCCAGGACCATCGGGCTCGGGGCGCTGGGGTTGATCATCCTCGGTGCCCTCTGGGAGCTCTACAAGGCGATCGGACCGGAGACCGGTGTCGTGGTCGGGGGTCGCGCGATCTTGCCGAGGACCAGCGACCGGGCGATGCCGCACCTGTGGGAGATGGCGAACCGGCTGTTCGAGCCGGCCGTCGGCCGCTCGGGCAACCCGTTGTGGCAGACGGTGCTGGACGGCTGCCTGTTCTCGCTCAAGATCGCCGCCATCGGCTGGCTGATCGGGGTCGTGGTGGGCTTCGTCCTGGCGCTGATCATGCAGCGGGTCCGGATCGCCGAGGCGGCGATCCTGCCCTGGGTGGTGCTCAGCCAGACCGTGCCGTTGATCGCCATCGCGCCGCTGGTGCGCCGCTGGGGGTCACAGATCACCATCGGCGGCTTTCCAGTGGAGCAACGAGAACTCGGTCGCCGTGATCGCGGCCTACCTCGCCTTCTTCCCGGTCGCCGTCGGGGTGCTCCGCGGGCTGAAGGCGCCGGACGGCACCCACCTCGACCTGATGCGGACCTACGGCATCGGCTGGTGGCGGACCCTGATCAGCCTGCGGCTGCCGGCCAGCGTGCCCTACCTGCTGCCTGCGTTGCGGCTGGCCGCGGCCTCGGCGGTGATCGGGACCGTCGTCGCCGAGGTGTCGATCGGGCTGCGCGGCGGGATCGGCCGGCTGATCATCGAGTACGCCCAGTCGGCCGGCGGGGACCCGGCCAAGCCCTGGGCCCCCATCTTCGGGGCGATCGCCATCGGCCTGGTCGCCGCCGGTTTCGTCACCCTGATCGGACTGTTCCTGAAGCCCTACCGTCGCGCCGAGGTGCCCGCATGAGCCCTTCGACAAGCTCAGGCCCTCGACAAGCTCAGGGACGGGGGCGGCTCAAGCCCTTCGACAAGCCCAGGGGACGTGGCGGTGCACGTCGCCGGACTGGACCGGGTGTTCAGCAGCCGCAAGGGTGGCTCGGTCACGGCGCTGGAGGGGGTGGACCTCGACGTCGCCCCGGGTGAGTTCGTCTCCCTGATCGGACCCAGTGGCTGCGGCAAGAGCACCCTGCTCCGGCTGATCGCCGACCTCGACTCGCCCACCGGCGGGCACCCTCGAGGTGTTCGGCAAGTCGGCCCGGCAGGCCCGGCTGGACCAGGACTACGGCATCGCCTTCCAGCAGGCCGGGCTGCTGCCCTGGCGTACGGTCGCGGCCAACATCGAGCTGCCGCTCGCCCTGCACGGCAGCGCCCGCGCCGCCCGTCGAGCCCGGGTGGCCGAGCTGATCGAGCTGATCGGACTGGACGACTTCGCCGGCTCCTACCCCGACCAGCTGTCCGGCGGCATGCAGCAGCGGGTGGCGATCGCCCGGGCGCTGGCCGAGAGTCCCCGGCTGCTGCTGATGGACGAGCCGTTCGGCGCACTGGACGAGATGACCCGGGAGCGGATGCAGAACGAGCTGGTCCGGATCTGTGCCGAGACCCAGGCCGCGGTCGTCTTCGTCACCCACTCGATCCCCGAGGCGGTCTTCCTGTCCGACCGGGTCGTGGTGATGTCGCCTCGCCCGGGTCGGATCACCGACGTCGTCGACGGTCTCGCTCGGCGTCGCGGGACGACGCCGTGCGCGAGGACGACGCCTTCTTCCGCGGCGTCGCCCGGGTGCGCGAGGCCCTGCACGGCACCCCGATCCCCGGAGCCCGCGGGGTGGAGACCCGATGACCACCACCACGACCATCCCGAGCCGGGTGCTGGCCCGCGGCTCGGCCTGGCGTACGGTGCTGGCCCCGGTCGTCTTCGGTGGCATCTTCATCGGGCTGTGGCAGCTGCTGGTCACCGCCTTGGAGATCGAGCCGTCCGTGGTGCCGTCGCCGGCCGCGATCGTCGGCGAGTTCGTCGACAACCTCGACCCGATCGTCACCGGCTCGCTGCGCACCGGCGGCAACGCGTTGATCGGGCTCGTGGTCGGCACCGTGGTCGGCGTGCTGGCCGCCATCGTGGCCAGCCAGCTGCCCGTGTTCGACCGCCTCGGTGCCCCGCTGGTGGCCGCGCTGTCGGTGATGCCGATCGTCGCCCTGGCCCCGGTGCTCTACACGATGTACGGCGCCGAACGTCGACACCGCCCGCCAGCTGGTGGCCGCGCTGGCCGTGCTGATCCCGATCTACCTGAACACCCTCCGCGGGCTGCGTCAGGTGCGACCGGTGCACCGGGACCTGATGCGCGCGTACGCCGCCACCCCCCGCCAGCAGCAGCTGGCCGTCACGCTGCCGACCGCGGCGCCCGTACGTCTTCACCGGCCTGCGGATCGCCTCTTCGCTGGCGGTCATCTCGGCCCTGGTCGCGGAGTACTTCGGTGGTCCCGTCCGCCGGCCTCGGCCAGTCGATCACCTCCGCCGCGTCGCAGCAGCGACTACCCGCTTGGCCTGGGCCTACGTGCTTGGGCTCCATCCTGCTCGGCCTCGGCTTCTACTGCGTGGCCGCTAGCCGTGGAGACCTGGATCGGGCGACATCGCCAGTCCACCTGACCGTAGGTCGCCCGCACCGCCGCGGACGGCACCAAGATGCTTGTACAACCAAGGAGATCTGATGGGGAAGAGAAAGATTCGGGGAGCGCTGGCCGCGGTCAGCGTCGCGGCACTGCTGGTCCTGTCGGCCTGCGGCGGAGGCGACGCAGAGCCCGCCGCGGGTGGTTCGGCGAGCAGCGGTGCCGCCGCGCCGACCAAGATCAAGCTGCAGCTGCAGTGGGTGGCCCAGGCCCAGTTCGCCGGCTACTACGCCGCCAAGGACCAGGGCTACTACGCCGACGAGGGCCTGGACGTCGAGATCGTCGAGGGTGGCGCGGACATCGTGCCGCAGGATGTGCTCTCGGCTGGGGACGTGGACTACGCCATCTCCTGGGTGCCCAAGGTGCTCGGTTCGATCGAGAAGGGCGCCAAGATCACCGATGTCGCCCAGATCTTCGAACGCAGCGGCACCACCCAGATCTCGATGAAGGACAAGGGCATCACCTCGCCCACCCAGTTCGCCGGCAAGAACATCGGCAGCTGGGGCTTCGGCAACGAGTGGGAGCTGTTCGCCGGAATGCAGAAGAGCGGGGTCGACGTCGGCAGCGTCGAGCTGGTCAAGCAGGCCTTCGACATGAACGGCTTCCTGTCCGGTGACATCGATGCCGCGCAGGCGATGACCTACAACGAGTACGCCCAGGTGCTGGAGAGCAAGAACCCCAAGACCGGCGAGCTGTTCAAGCCCGAGGACCTGAACGTCGTCAACTGGAACGACGTCGGCACCGCCATGCTGCAGGACGCGATCTGGGCCAACTCCGAGAAGCTCGGCGACGCCGCCTACCAGGACCAGACCACGAAGTTCATCAAGGCCTCGATCAAGGGCTGGGTCTACGCCCGCGACAACCCCGAGCAGGCGGCCAAGATCGTCACCGCCGCCGGCTCGCAGCTCGGTGAGAGCCACCAGCTGTGGCAGACCAACGAGGTGAACAAGCTGATCTGGCCGGCGACCGCCGGCGTCGGGACCATTCAGGAGGCGGCCTGGAAGCAGACCGTCGACATCGCCATGGGCACCAAGAACGAGACCGGCGCGACGATCATCACCAAGGCGCCACCGGAGAATGCGTACTCCAACACCTACGTCGAGAAGGCCTTGTCCGAGCTCAAGTCCGAAGGCGTGGACACCGACGGCAAGAGCTTCAAGCCGCTCACCGTGACCTTGAACGAGGGCGGCAACTGACCCGGTCGGTTCCCCAGGTATACCTGCCGAATGCCCGCTTCACCCAGGAAACTTCCTGGGTGGAGCGGGCAACTGCTGTGTGGAGTGACCCCGTACGGACCGGGCTCAGCTGCGATCAGTGAACGAGTGGTGCTCGTGCGCCACCACCCATCGACCACCATCGCGCCGCAGGCCCAGGGTGAGCCGGAGGCGACGTTCGGGGTCAGCCGCCAGCTCTGCCGGGCTGCCGCACCGCAGCAGCGCGTACGCGAACGCCACGTCCGATCCGGCCGCCACCTCGAGCTCGACGATCTCGAACGAGGCGCCCTGGCGTTGCCACTCGAAGAACGGTGGCCAGGTGTCCCGGTAGGCCGACCGACCGCGTACGCCGACCTCCGGCGGAGGCACGTCGAACATCACGATGTCGTCGGCGTGATCGAGGAGCACCCCGTCCAGATCCCCGCTGTGCACAGCCGTCGCCCACCGGTGGATGAGGTCACGGATCTCGGTCTGGTCCTCGGTCATCGGTCCAACCCTCCTGCGTGAACGGGCGGCCACCTGCCGCCCCCGCTGATACGACCCGGACAGCGGGACGAACTCATCGGCGTCCACCTGACACGATGGCTGCCATGGATCCGGTGGTGGTGGTCGGGGGTGGGATCAGCGGTGTCGCCGCAGCGCGTGCCATGGCCGACGCCGGCCTGCCCGTTCTGGTGCTCGACCGTGGCCACCGGATCGGTGGACGGATGGCCAGCCGTCGGATCGACCACCGGCTGGCCGACACCGGTGCGTCCTACTTCACGGTGTCCGACCCCCGGTTCGAGGCGGTCGTCACCGACTGGCAGCAGCGTGGACTGGCCCGTCCCTGGACAGACACCTTCGCCGCCCTCGACGGGGGAACGAGGACCGACAAGACCGGGCCGGTGCGCTGGGCGGCCCCCGGTGGGCTGCGCGGCCTGGTCGAGGATCTGGCCGCGGGCCTGGACGTGCGGTCCCAGACCGTCTCGGCGATCCAGCCCGGTCTGCAGGTCGACGGCCTGGCCGCCGCGGCCGTGGTGCTGGCCATGCCCGATCCCCAGGCCCGCCGGCTGCTCGACCCGACGTACGCCGCGGAGCTGGCCGCGCTGGACGACCCGTTCGCGCCGGTGCTCGTCCTGACCGCTCGCTGGCGGGAGCGGTCCTGGGACCTCGACGGCGCGTTCGTGGCCAACGACCCGCTGATCTCGTGGATCGCCGACGACGGCCGCCGTCGCGGCGACGACGCACCAGTGCTGGTCGCCCACTCGACCAGCGAGTTCGCCGCCGAGCACCTCGCCGCCCCACAGGAGGCGGCCCCGCTGCTGGCCCTGGCCGTACGCGACGTGCTCGGCCTGGACGAGGAGCCGGAGTCCACCCATCTGCACCGCTGGACCTTCGCGAAGCCGGTCCATCAGCGCGACGACGGCTATTTCCTGGGCGAGGCCGGGATCGGGCTGTGTGGCGACGCCTGGTCCACCAAGCCCCGGGTCGAGGCCGCCTACCTCTCGGGCCGGCAGCTCGGCGAGGCTCTCGTCAACCAGTTGAGCTGAGGGCGTACGCCACCACTGCGTAGAGCGGATCGCCGCGATAGCGGCGGGCGGCGGAGGTCCGCAGCGAGATCTGCGGCTCACCGAAACCGCCGGCCAACCGGACGTACGCCGCGACGATCGCCCCGCGCCCCGCGTCATCGGTGCTCAGCCAGCCGTGGATGGCCTTGGTCGGGAAGCAGCGGTTGGAGAAGGTGATCACCAACGGCGCTCCGGGTCGCAGCACCCGGGCCGCCTCGGCCAGCACCTCGACCGGGCGGACCAGGTAGTCGATCGAGACGCAGCACAGCACCGCGTCGACGCTCTGGTCGGGGAATGGCAGGCTGGGATCAGCATTCAGGTCTCGCACCACGCGCTCGGTGGCCATCGGGTTGGCCGCCAGCTCCGCCGCGTTCATGCCCAGCACGACCAGCTCGGCGGGGGCCACCTCGAGGTGGGACACCCACGAGGACATCAGGTCAAGCACCCGACGGGGACCGCCTGCCGAGCCGTCCACGCCCAGCTCGGCGTAGAGCCGTCCCACGGCGGCGATGGCTTCGTCGTCGATGTGGGTGACCAGCCGGGTCGGGAAGTAGAAGGTGTCGTCCGCACTCGGATCGTCTCGGTCGAAGAACCAGTCGGGGAACACCAGATCGCTCACCGGGCCAGCATCTCCCCCGTTCCCAACCGCCGGGCATGATGGGGCGGTGCCAGAAGGCGACAGCATCTATGTGGCGGCGCGCAACCTGGACGCCGCCCTGCAGGGCAGACGGCTGGCCCGCGGGGAGCTGCGGGTGGGCAAGCTGGTCGGCGCCGAGCTGGCCGGGGTCACCGTGCTCGAGAACGACACGCACGGCAAGCATCTGCTGACCCGATTCGACAACGGCTACACCCTGCACACCCACCTGCGGATGGACGGCTCGTGGACCGTCGTCCGCCCGGGCCGCCAGCTGCCCCGCAACCTCGATCCCGACATCCGGGTGCTGCTCGCCGCTGAGGACGGGCCGACGGCGTACGGGTTGCTGGTCCCGGTCGTCGAGCTGCTGCTCACCAGCAGCGAGCACGAGGCGATCGGTCACCTCGGACCGGATCCGCTCCGGGCCGACTGGAACCACGACCAGGCGGTGGCCCGGCTCGCCGAGCGTCCGGACCGGACGATCGCCGCGGCCCTGCTCGACCAACGCGCCATGGCCGGACTGGGCAACCTGTGGGTGAACGAGCTCTGCTTCCTCCGAGGGATCAGCCCCTGGACCCCGGTCGGTGAGGTGGATCTGCCGGCGCTGGTGCGCCTGGCGGCGCGGGCGCTACGCCACTCCGCCATGACGCCGGGCGCTTTTCAGGTGACCACCGGCCGCAACCGCCGCGGCGAGGACCATTGGGTGGCCGGCCGGGCGCACCAGCACTGCCGGCGGTGCCGCACGCTGATCCGGGTCCGAGCTGAGGTGACCGGTGACCCGGAGCAACGGCGTACGTGGTGGTGCCCGACCTGCCAACCGGGACCTTCGCCCGACGCCTGAGCTCAGCGGGAGCGGCGCCGACCGCCGCCGCGTGGCCCCGGTCTGGCCGGTCGGGGCTTGGGCTGACGGGCCGGCGGCTCGGGCGGCCGGGGGGTGCGGGAGCTGTTGACCGTCCGGCCCCGGACGATCCCGATGAAGTCCTCGGCGAGGTCGGGGGCGCCGTCCACCGGCCAGGCGAGCCCGATCGTGGTGGAAACCGCATCGCTGACCGGACGGTAGACCAGGTCCCGGCGGCTGTGTGACCGCGCGATGGAGTGCGGCACGAAGAGCACCCCGGCCCCGCCCGCCACCAGGTCGATCGCGTCGGTGGTCTGGGCGGCATCGATCACGTACTCGTCGGCGAGGTCGGCCAGGGTGACCGCTTCGAACAGCGAGACCGGATGATCCTTCGGCACCACGACCACCGGCACCTCCTCATAGAGCGGGATCAGGTGAAGCTGGTGCTGGTCGAGCGGCAGCCGGACGAAGCACATGTCGACCTGACCCTGGTCCAGGGCTGAGCGCTGATCCCGCTGGTCGACTTCGACCACCTCGAGCCGGACGCGGGGAAAACGCTCCGACCAGATCCGCCGCCACTTGGTCAAGGTCACCCCGGGCACGAATCCGACGGTCAGCCGCGACGCCGAGCCAGAGCCCTCGGGGGTGGGCGTCTCGGCTTTGGTCACCTCCGCAGGCTATAGCGGCCGCTACTGTGGGCCCGTGAGCCAGACCATGAAGCCCCTCACCGCGGCCACCAAGCTCGGCATCTATCTGCCGGCGACCCCGGAGGAGTTCCAGCGGGCGACCCTCACCCGCGACGAGGTCGAGGCCTTGCGCAACGACCCGCCGGACTGGCTGGTCGAGCTTCGCCGGACCGGCCCGTTCCCCCGCGACGTGGTGGCCCAGAAGCTGGGCATCTCCCGCGCCGGTCTGGCCCGTGGCGAGGTCGGGGACGCCCTGGACGCCGACCAGATCGGCGAGCTGCTGGCCCGGCCACCGTCCTGGCTCGTCCGCGAGCGCGAAACCTACGCCGCGGTGGTCGCAGAAAAAGAACGGCTCAAGACCCGCCACCTGCCCGACTAGCCCATTTGTGTATTGCCCGACCGAAGAGCCACCCAGCACCATGGACCTCGGGGTTTCTGGGCGGGTGCCCAGGGGAGTCTGAAAGGCGGCTTCGCGTGGAGGTCATCCGGGCCGACTCCGGCGGCGCTCGCGACCGGACCGAGGTCGACCCGCGCCGCACCGACAGCGGTCCCGGTGCCGATCGTCCATCGACCTCGGGGCCGCGCCCGACTCGAGCTGGCGCCGTCCTGGCCCTCCAGCGTTCGGCCGGGAACCAGGCAGTGACCACCGCTCTGGAGCCGCTGGTGCAGCGCCAGTCGCACGAACCCGAGGGCCGAGCGCTCGCCACGCCCGACGACATCGCGAACCGGTACGCGACGATGAATGGCGGGGCACCAGGCCGGGCCGGGCGGGTGGCCGCCGAGATGGAGCGGCGGGAGAGGCTGCTGGCTCCGATCAGGGCGCGGGCTGAGCTGCAGGCCGACCTGCAGTGGCGCTCCGAGCAGTTCGCCGCCTACCTCAACCAACGTCACGTCCAGCCCCGGAACCTGGGGACTGAACGGGCCACGACGGAGACCCGGTTCCAGATCGCTTGGGATGCCGGGGCCGGCCAGTGGCGGTCGACCCGGATCCTGCAGCTCGAGGACAACCCGGCCGCTCGGGAAGCGTTCGTGCGTCGCTACCAGGAGCAGAGCCACTCCCTGGCCGTCATCGAGTGGGTCGGAGCGGTCGCGGCAGTTGCCGCGACGGTGGCGGCTGCCGGTGCGGTCAGGCTGGTCGCCAACCGGGTCGTCGCCGCGGCACCGCTGCTGACCGAGACCGAGGGGGCGGCAATGGTGGCCCAGGCCCGCGCCGGCCTGTCGCGAACCGCCTCCCGGGCGAATGTCGCGGCTTTTCGCAGTGAGATCGACGGTGTCGCCAACGGTGGCTGGGCGCTGGCCGGCGAAGCTCCCGGCCGGAACCCGGCCGGCTCCGTGCCCAGCCCGATGGCGCTGCCCCGACAAGCACCGGCCCGCATGTACCTGGGCGGACCGGTGGACACCGACCGGGCCTACGACGCCGAGCGCAAGGTGTTGCAGACGCTGCTCGACCAGACCACGGCGGCATCTCGTGGCCGCGTCGTCCTCTACACCGAGCGAACGATGTGCGGTCAGTGCGCCACGTTCCTCGAACAGTTTCGAGCGCAACGACCCAACATCTCGGTGAACGTGGTCGGGGGCGGGCCCATCGGTGCCGCCGTGCCCGGAACTGCGCAGACCAACCAGGGCCTCGCCGCGTTCGACTACCCCGGCCAACCGGGACCCCCACCGGCCAACCCGCCACCACCACCGACCAGCCCGCCCCGACGCCCCTGATCAACGGCCACTCCGCCGGTCGCCCCGACTTCTCGGGGGGCCCGTCCATGCCCCTCGCCAGCTATAAGGTCAGCCCATGAAACTCGGGAGCAGAATCATGATCCGTCGGCTCGCGCACGCTGCCCTGGCCGCGGCCTGTGTGGTGACCGTCGCCACGACAGCTCCGGTCACCGCGACAGCCGCGGCCGACCACAACACCGATCCGAACTACGTCGTCGCCTTCAACGACAACATCGAGAACTGGATGGCCGATCCGTTCTACGACGCCAACAAGTACGAGCCCTGCAACGACAAGCATCTGGTGCACCTGTTCGACTACATCAAGGGGCTGCCCAAGGTGCCCGATGTCTTCACCGTGCAGCAGGTCCGCAACAACGACCAGCTCGAACGGCTGAAGAAGGAGCTGAAGAAGCAGTTCGGTTACGAGTACTCGGGGGTGATCGCCCTTCCCAACCCGGGACCGATGGGCTACAAGAACGACGACAACGCCTGCAAGCGCGCCCTCAAGGACCAGCAGACCAACGCGGTGCTGTGGCGGACCGGCCGGTTCAGCTCCGAGGCCGTCACCCGATGGCGTTCGGCCGGGAAGTGGAAGGGCACCTGCGCCAACCTCTACGGCACCGAGAACCACACGCAGGACCGTGTCGCCAACGTCGCGGTCCGCCTGGTCGACAACCAGCCCCTGGCCAACCACCGGCGCATCGTGGTCGGCACCTTCCACTGGCCGACCTCGGGCGACGACGGCGTAGGCAACACAGACAACCCGTACTACTGGCGTGGCCCCGACTGCGCCGACGTGAACATCGCCGAGGCCAATGCCGAGTTCGCTCAGCTCGCCAAAGCCACCGCCACCAGCCCTGCCGCCTCCCTTCGCATCCTGGGTGGAGACGCCAATACCACCGTCGGCTCCAGGGGCTGGTGGAACACCGCGTACGGCTACGGGTTCAAGGACCTGGTCGCCGAGGACTGCTATCGCGACAAGGGCAAAGCCAACTGCGGGGATCTGCCCAACACCAACAGCGGTCGTCGCATCGACTTCCTGCTCGCCAAGGGCCTGAGCGGCTTCGGCCACGTCGAGACCATCAAGACGACCAGCAAGTACTCCGACCACCTGGCCCTGACCGCGTACATCAAGTACTGAGGGCCGATCCTTTTCCCAGGCAGACCACGACGCCCGCACCGATGTGGTCTAGGACCCACATCGGCGCGGACGCCGTGGAGGAACGTGGTGCTGCTAGCTGGTGAGCCAGGCCTGCACCTTGTCGGGATTGGCGTCGACCCACTTCTTGGCGGCCTCTTCCGGCGACAGCTTGTCCTGGGTGATGTACTTCGCCACCAGGTTCTGGTCGTCGTTGGTCCAGGTGAACTTCTTGATCAAGCTCGCGGCCGGTGAGCCGGAGTTGGCGAACTTCGTGGCCATGATCTTGTTCAGGGTGTAGTCGGGATAGTCGCAGGCGACCTCGGAGGCCTTCGCGTCGCAGCCGTCGGTGTACGGCGGCAGCGCCACCTTCTTCAACGGCACCTCGGAGAGGAACCACTGCGGGGAGTAGAAGTAGCCGAGCATCCACTTCTTATTGGTCTCGGCGTCCTTGAACGACTGGATGAGACCGGCCTCCGAGCCGGCGTAGACCACTTTGAAGTTCAGCTTCAGGTTGGTGACCAGCGCCTCGTCGTTGGTCACGAAGGACGGGTCGCCGTCCAGCAGCTGTCCCTTGCCGCCCGACTCGGAGGTCTTGAACTGGTCGGCGTACTTGTTCAGGTTGTTCCAGTCGAGGATGTCGGGGTGCTCGGCGGCCAGCCACGGCGGCACGTACCAGCCGATCTGCCCGATGTTTCCGGTCGGACCACCGTCGACGGCGACCTTCTGCTGCTCGATGTACTTCTTGGTCAGATCGGCGTGGCCCCAGTTCTCGATGATCACATCGACCTGGCCCGAGGCGAAGCCCTGCCAGGCGATCTCCTCCTTGAGAGCCTTCTGGGTGACCTTGCAGCCGAGCTTGCTCTCGGCCACGTAGGTCACGACGGCGGCGTCGGCGGTGTAGCCGACCCAGTCGTTCATGGCCAGGTTGACGGTGCCGCACGCGGCACCGCTGGCTCCCGACGAGGCGCCGGCGGCGGGTTCTCCGCCGGCGTTGACCGTGGCGCCACCGCAGGCAGCGGTGAACAGCAGCGCGGTGGCCGCCAGACCGGCGACCAGCCGGCCGGCCACCTTGGACGGAATGATCATGCGTTCTCCTGTGTGAGTTGAGCAGCGAGCAGGGTGGTCAGACGAGGCCGAGCTGGCCTCGAGGGCGAGAGGGTGGGGGGACGATCCGGCTCCGGGAGCGGTCGGTCGCCGCCTGGGCCAAGCGGTCGAGCAGGATGCCGAGCACGACCAGGCTCAGGCCGGCGGCGAGGCCCTTGCCGAACAGGTCGAGCTGGTTGAGGCCGGCGATCACGTCGTAGCCCAGCGCGCCGGCACCGACCATGCCGCCGATCACCACCATCGAGAGGGCGTAGATCAACCCTTGGTTGGTGGCGATGCCGATGGCCTTCGCCGACATCGGGATCTGCACCTTGGTGATCATCTGCCAGCGGGTGGACCCGGCGGACTGGGCCGACTCCACCGTGGTCGGCGAGACCTGGGAGATGCCGTCGGCGATGATCTTGATCGCCGCCGGTGCGGCGAACACGACTGCCGCCACGATCGCGGTGAACCTGGTCGCGCCGAACAACGCCAGGAACGGGACCAGGTAGACGAAGGCGGGCATGGTCTGGGCCGCGTCGAGCACCGGCCGGATGATCCGGTCGGCCATCACCGAGCGGCCCATCCAGACCCCGAAGACCATTCCGAAGATCATCACGATCACCGTCGCGATCAGGGTGGCCGCGAGGGTCGACATGGCGTCGTTCCAAACCCCCAGCCAGACCAGCAGGCCGACGGCGACGGCCGCCAGCAGCGCCGTGCGCCAGCGGCCGGCCAACCACGCGAAGATCACCACGACGGCGCCGACCACGAACCACGGCGAACCGGCCAGCAGCGACTCGAGCGGGTTCAAGATCACGTAGGTGACTGCGTCGCGGAAGTTCTGGGTGAGCCAGGCCAGGTTGGTCTGGGCCCAGGTGGACACGGCGTTCCCGGCCGTGGTCAGGACCAAGCCGAGGTCGGGCCAGGTGGTGGGTGCCTGAGCCGCCCAGAGCATGGTGCGAGAGACGAAGATCGCGGCCAGGGTGAGCGCACCACCGACACTGAGGGTGATCCAGCGCAGCCGCCGAGCGGTCCTGCCCTTGCGGGCGGCGACCTCGGACCGCAGGCTGGCCGCGGTGGTCACCCGGTCGAAGATGATCGCCAGCAAGACGATGGCCACCCCGCCGTTGAAGGCGGTGCCCACGTCGAGGGACTGCAAGGCCTGGGTGACGACGAGGCCGAGCCCCGGCGCTCCGATCAGCGCGGCGATGGTGACCATGGACAACGCCGACATGGTCGTCTGGTTGATGCCGATGACCACGGTCCGCTTGGCCATCGGCAGCAGCACCGTACGCAGTCGCTGCCACCGGCCGACCCCGAGGGAGTCGACCGCCTCCCGGGTCGCCGCCGGCACCTGACGGATCCCGTGCGCGGTCAGCCGGATGACCGGGGGGATGGCGAAGATCAAGGTGGCCACGATGGCCGGGGCGGGGCCGATCAGGAAGATCAGCACCAGCGGCGACAGGTAGGCGAACGCCGGCAGCACCTGCATGAAGTCGAGCACCGGCGTGATGATCTTGTTGACCCGCTCGCTGGTGCCGGCCCAGATGCCGAGCGGCAGGCCGAACAGCAGAGCGAGCAGCACCGACGCGACGACCAGGGCGAAGGTGTCCATGGTCTCGGCCCACAGCCCCTGGCTGACGATGACCAGCAGACCGACCAAGGTCAGCACGGCGACCCGGACGTTGCCGATCGCGTACGCGACGAAGGTGAGCAAGACCGTGGTGCCCAACCATCCGATGTCCGGGATGCCCAGGCCGACCTCGGTGCGCGAGAACAGATGGGTGAAGAAGGTGCCGATCGCCTCGACGCCGAGCTGGATGTAGTTGAGGAAGTAGAGGAAGACCGGTGAGCTGTTGCGGTTCTCCCCGACCCAGGCATTCAGGTTGTTCAGGCTCTCCTGGAACGGGGTCAGCTGCGACCGCCCGATCTCCAGCGTCCACTGGCCACCCAGGGCGATCCGGAGCACGATCCAGATGGCGATCGTGGCGAGGATGACGAGCGTGCCGATTCCGACCCGCCCGCGCAGGCCCGAGCGTCCCGGGGTGCCCGAGGAGGTGGGGGCCGTCGGCTCGCTCGGTTCTTTCGACGTCTCGACCCTCGTGGCCAGGGTGGACATCAGGCCGCGGTCCCGTCCTGGGCGACCACGGCCGAGCTGTCGCGGGTCGAGGTGACCAGCCGGAGGATGTCGTCGCGGCCGACGACTCCGATGATCCTGCCGGCCTCGGTCACCCGTACGGGCTCGGTGCTGGACAGGACCGTCGGGATCGCCTCCCGGATCACCATCGTCGACGGCAGCTCGGGGCCGGCGTTCGCGTCGGCCACCGGCTCGGTGGCCCGGGCCACCCATTTCAGCGTCAGCACGTCCGCCCGGGGCACCTCGGAGACGAAGTCGGCGACGTAGTCGTCGACCGGGGCCCCCACGAGCTCGTCACCGGTGCCGATCTGGACCAGCTCGCCGTGCCGCATGATCAAGATCCGGTCGCCCAGCTTGAGCGCCTCGGACAGGTCGTGGGTGATGAAGATCATCGTCTTGCCCATCTCCTTGTGCAGCCGGATCACCTCGGCCTGCATGTCCCGGCGGATCAGGGGGTCCAGGGCGGAGAACGGTTCGTCGAACAGCAGCACATCCGGATCACCGGCCAGCGCCCGAGCCAGCCCGACCCGCTGCTGCATGCCGCCGGAGAGCTGGTCGGGGAAGCGTTGGTCATAGCCGTGCAGCCCGACGAGCTCGATCACCTCCTGGGCCCGGCGATAGCGCTCGGTCTTGCTCATGCCGCGGATCTCCAGCCCATACGAGACGTTGCCCAAGACCGTACGGTGCGGCAGCAGTCCGAAGTGCTGGAACACCATCGAGATCTTGCGCCGCCGCAGCTCACGCAGGCTGGCCTCCGACGACGTCATGATGTCCTGCCCCTCGAGCAGGACCTGGCCTGAGGTGGGCTCGATCAACCGGGTCAGGCAGCGCACCAGGGTCGACTTGCCCGACCCGGACAGCCCCATCACCACGAAGACCTCGCCGCGGGCGACGTCGAAGCTCATGTCCCGGACGGCGACCACGCAGCCCGTCTGCTCCAAGATCTCCGGACCACTCAGCCCGGCCAGCGCGGCGTTGGTCGGGATGCTGGCGGCCTTGCTGCCGAACACCTTCCACAGGTTGCGGACGGAGAAGTCCGGGTGATCAGTCGACTCGGCCATGCTGCTCCTTGGGGCTTCTCCTCGGACGAGGGGTGCGGCGACGGCCGGCATCGGTGCCGACCCCTTACTTGTGAAACCAATATCCAGCCGCGGGGGCGATGTTGTGCCAGATGTGCTTGATCTCGCGATATTCCGCCAGGCCACTTGGTCCCAGCTCGCGACCGTTGCCGGACTGGCCGAAACCGCCCCACTCGGCTTGCGGGACGTATGGGTGGTAGTCGTTGATCCAGACGGTGCCGAGGCGCAGCGCCCCGGCCACCCGCTGACCCTTGCCCGCGTCGGAGGTCCACACCGCACCCGCCAACCCGTACGCCGAGTCGTTGGCCAAGCCGACCGCCTCGGCCTCGGTGGTGAAGGTCTCGACGGTCAGCACCGGACCGAAGGACTCCTCGCGTACGCAGTCCATCTCCGCCCGGCAGCCGTCCAGGACGGTGGCCGGATAGAAGAAGCCGTCGGCCAGAGCCGGATCGTCGGGGATCGCGCCGCCGCAGCGCAGCACCGCACCCTCGGCGACGGCCCGCTCGACGTAGCCGTGCACCTTCTCTCGGTGGGCGGCACTGATCAGCGGTCCGGTCTCGGCGTTGTCATCGTGCGGGCCGCCCATCCGGATCTTCTCGGCCCGCCCCGTCAGCTCGGTCACGAAGTCGTCGTGGATGGACTCCTCGACGATCAACCGGGCCCCGGCCGAGCAGACCTGTCCCGAGTGCAGGAACACCGCGGTCAAGGCGTTGTCCAGAGCCGCCTCGCGGTCGGCGTCGGCGAAGACGATGTTGGGGTTCTTGCCGCCGAGCTCGAGCGCGATCCGCTTGATGGTGTCGGCTCCGGCGGCCATGATCGCCTTGCCGGTGGCCAGGCCGCCGGTGAAGCTGACCATGTCGACGCGCGGATCCGTGGTCAGCAGCGGTCCGACCACGGCGCCGGCCCCGGTGACCAGGTTGGCCACCCCGGCGGGCAGACCGGCCTCGGTCAGGGTGTCCATCAGCAAGATCGCGGTGGACGGCGTGAGCTCGGAGGGTTTGAGCACGAAGGTGTTTCCGGCCAGCAGGCAGGGTGCGACCTTCCACGACACCTGCAGCAGGGGGTAGTTCCACGGTGTGATCAAGGAGCAGACCCCGACCGGGGCATAGACGATCCGGCTGATCGCGTCGTTGCGGCCGGTGTCGACGACGCGTCCCGCCTCCGTGCCGGCCAGACCCCCGAAGTAGCGGAAGCAACCGATGATGTCGGCGAGGTCGTACTCCGACTCGACCACCCGCTTCCCGGTGTCGAGCGACTCCGCCCGGGCGTACACCGCGGTGTCGCGCTCGAGGAGGTCAGCCACCCGCAGCAGCAGCGCGCCGCGATCCTTCTCGGGCGTGGTCGGCCAGCTCCCGGTGTCGAAAGCCGCCCGAGCGGCACTGACCGCAGCCTCCGCGTCGGCCTGGCTGGCCTCGACCACGGTGGTCACCGGGATGCCGTCGGCAGGACAGCGGATCTCTCGCAACGAGCCGCCGGAGGAAGCAGCCCAGGCGCCGCTCCGGTAGAGGCCCCGAGCCACAGTGTTCGTCTCGACAACGGTCTGATCCACGTGGCCTGCTATCCCCTCGATCTGCCGTCAGCGACCGTTGAAACCGGTCCTGCTGTTGCGTATCATGCAGCGCTTCCCTCGCTGAGCAACAGCATGTGGCCCACGGTCAAAACGTGTCAAGACGGACCGCCCGCCGAGAGCCACCTGTTACCGGCCGGACACACGACGTTACCGGCTCGACGACGATGCGCAGCGCTTCTTGACAGCGGTCGACGAAGTCACCAGGCTGTTGCGCATCGCGAACTAAGTTGTGCCTGACGCGAAGATAGACTGAACGGGCCGAACCAGAGATAGGGACTGATGGCTGCGAACGTGACCGCTTTCCGGGTCTGCCCCCTGGCCGACCTGCCCGCTGGAGAAGCGCTCCGGGTCGACACGGTGTCGCCGCCCATCGCGGTGTTCCACACCGAGGACGGCGAGGTGTTCGCGATCGACGACACCTGCACCCACCAGGACGCTTCGCTGGCCGACGGCTGGGTCGAGGACTGCGAGGTGGAGTGCCCGCTGCACGCCTCGCGGTTCGATCTGCGCACCGGTGCGGTCGATGCCCCGCCGGCCAAGATCGGCGTACGCGCGCACACCGTCACCCTCGACGGCGGCGACATCTTCGTCACCTTCTCCGATGACGTCCCCCGCCTGCCGCCCGGCGTCACCGCCTAGCCCGTCAACACCCGCGAAAAGAGAGCCATGACCAGCACGCAGCTGCCCGAGTCACTCATCTCGACCCTGCCGGGTCACTACTACACCGATGCCGGCATCTTCGCGCTGGAGCAGGCCAAGATCTTCGAGGACATGTGGTTCTGCACCGTACGCTCCAGCGACCTCCCCAACCCGGGCTCCTTCCGTACGGTCCAGGTCGGCAGTGAGTCCTTGATCATCTCGCGCAGCCGCAAAGGCATCCGGGCCTTCTTCAACGTCTGCCGGCACCGCGGTGCCAAGATCTGCCTGGACGACAGCGGCGAGGTGAAGCGCAACTTCCAGTGCGCCTACCACGCGTGGACCTACGACCTCGAGGGCAAGCTGATCGCGGCCCCCAACCTGACCAAGATGCCCGACATCGACCGCACCGACTACGGTCTGCGCCAGGTGCACGTACGTGAGTGGCTCGGCTATGTGTGGGTGTCGCTGGCCGACGAGCCGCCGGTCTTCGAGGCCACGGTGATGGACGAGGTCGTCGAGCGGCTCGGTGAGGTCGAGAACCTCGACCACTACGACCTGGCCAACCTCTCGGTGGGCCGCCGGATCGTCTACGACGTTCAGGCGAACTGGAAGCTGATCATCGAGAACTTCATGGAGTGCTACCACTGCGCGACCATCCACCCCGAGCTGACCGAGGTGCTGCCGGAGTTCGCCGACGGGATGGCCGCCCAGGCGTTCGTCAACCACGGGGCCGAGTTCGGGGACGAGGTCCAGGGCTTCACGGTCGACGGGTCCGAAGGTGTCGACCTGCTGCCGGGCATCGACCCGGACCAGGACCGGCGCTACTACGCCATCACGATCAAGCCCCAGGTCTTCGTCAACATGGTGCCCGACCACATCATCTTCCACCGGATGTTCCCGATGTCGGCCGACCGGACGATCGTCGAGTGCGACTGGCTGTTCCTGCCCAGCGTGGTCGAGTCCGGCAAGGACGTGTCCAAGTCGGTCGAGCTGTTCCACCGGGTCAACCAGCAGGACTTCGACGCCTGCGAGCGGACGCAGCCGGCGATGTCGTCGCGGATGTATCGCGACGGCGGCGTGCTGGTGCCGAGCGAGCACCACATCGGGCTGTTCCACGACTGGCTGCTGGAGAAGATCGAGGTATGAGCGGAGGTCGCGAGACCTACGACTACGTGGTCGTCGGCGGCGGCAGCGCCGGCTGCGCCGTGGCGGCCCGGCTGTCGGCCGACGGGTCGCGCACGGTGCTGGTGCTCGAGGCGGGTCGCAGCGACTTCCCCTGGGACCTGTTCATCCAGATGCCCGCAGCGCTGACCTTCCCCAGCGGCAACCGCTTCTACGACTGGCAGTACTCCTCCGAGCCCGAGCCCCACATGAACGGACGTCGCATCTCGCACGCCCGCGGCAAGGTGCTGGGCGGGTCGAGCTCGATCAACGGGATGATCTTCCAGCGCGGCAACCCGCTGGACTTCGAGCGCTGGGGCGCCGACGCCGGGATGGGGACCTGGGACTGGGCGCACTGCCTGCCCTACTTCAAGCGGATGGAGAACTGCCTCGCTGCCGAGCCGTCCGATGCGCTCCGCGGGCACTCCGGCCCCTTGGTGCTCGAGCGCGGGCCGGCCCGCAACCCGTTGTTCGGCGCCTTCTTCGAGGCGGCCACCGAGGCGGGCTATCCGCTGACCGACGATGTGAACGGCTTCCGTCAGGAAGGGTTCGCACCGTTCGACCGCAACGTCCACCACGGCCAGCGGCTGTCCGCCTCCCGGGCCTACCTGCGGCCGGTGATGACCCGGAAGAACCTCACGGTGCGGACCCGCGCCATGGTCACCGCGATCACCATCAGCGGCAGCCGGGCCACCGGCGTGAGCTATCGCCGCAACGGCCGGCAGCACCAGGTCGACGCCGGCGAGGTCATCCTGTCCGGCGGGGCGATCAACTCACCACAGCTGCTGCAGCTGGCCGGCATCGGTCCGGCCGCGGTGCTGCAGCCGCTGGGCATCCGGCCGGTGGTCGACCTGCCAGGCGTCGGCGCGAACCTCCAAGATCACCTGGAGGTCTACATCCAGCACGCCTGCAGCCAGCCGGTGACCATGCAGCCCTACCTGGACAAGTGGCGGATGCCGTTCATCGGGCTGGAGTGGATGCTGGGTCGCCGGGGCCCGGCTGCCACCAACCACTTCGAGGGCGGCGGGTTCGTCCGTTCCAACGACGACGTCGCCTACCCGAACCTGATGTTCCACTTCCTGCCCATCGCGGTCCGCTACGACGGCACGGTCACCCCGGGCGTGGCCAAGACCGGCCACGGGTACCAGGTGCACATCGGGCCGATGTACTCCGACGCCCGCGGCACCCTCGCGATCACCTCGACCGATCCGAGCCGGCATCCGGCGTTGCAGTTCAACTACCTGTCGACCGAGCAGGACCGGCGGGAGTGGGTCGAGGCGGTCCGGGTGGCCCGCGACATCCTCCGCCAACCGGCCATGGATCCCTTCAACGCCGGCGAGACCTCCCCGGGGCCGGGCGTGCAGACCGACCAGGAGATCTTGGACTGGGTGGCCGAGGATGCCGAGACCGCGCTGCACCCATCCTGCACCGCCAAGATGGGGCCGGCGTCCGATCCGATGGCGGTGGTCGACCCGGAGACCATGCGGGTGCACGGCATCGACGGCCTGCGGGTGGTCGACGCCTCCGTGATGCCCTACGTCACCAACGGCAACATCTATGCCCCGGTGATGATGCTGGCCGAGAAGGCGGCCGACCTGATCATGGGGCGTACGCCGCTGGCCCCCTCAGCCGAACCCTTCTACGTGCACGATCCGCTCCACCGGCGAAGTTCTCGTGGCCTTTCGACATCTGATGTCGAAGATCCACGAGAGGTTGAGGCGCCTCAGGCCTTGACCAGCACGTCGTCCCACGCGCCACGGGTGTAGGCCGCCGGATAGGGCGCCTCGCGCCAGCCCAGGCCGAGCTCCGCGGCCGCGCGGAGAGGCCAGCTCGGCTCCCGCAGCGCCGCGCGAGCCAGCAGCACGGCGTCGGCGTCACCGTCCACCAAGATCTCCTCGGCCTGGGCCGGGGACAAGATCATGCCGACGGCTCCGGTCGCGATCTTGGCCTGCTGACGGATCTGCCGGGCGAACGGCACCTGATAGCTGGGGCCGACCGGGATGTCGGCGAGAACGTTGCCACCGGTCGACACGTCGACCAGGTCGACGCCTCGCTGGCGCAGCATCGACGACAGCCGTACGGACTGCTCGGCGTCCCAGCCGCCCTCGACCCAGTCGGTCGCCGAGATCCGCACGAACACCGGCTTCTCGGCCGGCCACACGGCACGGACGGCATCGACGACCTCGAGCAGGAAGCGCGTACGCCCGGCGAAGTTCCCGCCATAGCCGTCCATGCGCTGGTTGGACAGCGGCGACAAGAACTCGTGCACCAGGTAGCCGTGGGCGCCATGGATCTCGACCACGTCGAACCCGGCCCGGTCGGCGCGCTCAGCGGCGTCGGCGAAGGCGGCCACTGTGGCAGCGATGTCGTCCGTCGTCATCGCGGTCGGGGCCGCGTAGCCCGGGAAGGCCGTCCGCGTCGGGGAGATGGCCGTCCAGCCGCCGTCGGCGAGCGGGACGCTGCCGGTGGGTTCACCCGGAAAGCCGCGGTAGGTGGACGCCTTCCGGCCGGCGTGGGCCAGCTGGATCCCGATGGAGGCATCCTGGTCGTGCACGAAGTCGACGATGCGCGACCAAGCCAGCCGCTGCTCGTCATTCCAGATCCCGGTGTCCTGCGGGCTGATCCGTCCCTGGGCGGTCACCGCGGTGGCCTCGGTCAGGATCAACCCGAAGCCACCCTGGGCTCGGGCCCCGAGATGCACCAGGTGCCAGTCGGTCGGCACGCCGTCGCGACGTTCGACGGAGTACTGGCACATCGGCGCCAGCCAGACCCGGTTCTTGATGGTCAGGTTGCGCAGAGTCATAGGTTCGAAAAGATGCGTCACACCCAGCCAAACCCGCAGCCGGGCATCACGATTCCGTCTTGCGCCGTCTGGTGCGTCACACTGAGGCGCGCACCGTGGCGCAGTCTCACCGTTTCCGTACGTCGCATCGGAGTCTCCCGGCCATGGCCAGCACCCCCGCCCCACGATCCACGCCACAGTCCGAGATCACCGTTCTCGACGCCCTGCGAAGTCCGCGGCTGCTCACCCGCGAGGTGCTGGCTGGCATCGTGACCACCTTGGCCCTGGTGCCCGAAGTCATCTCGTTCTCGATCATCGCCGGCGTCGACCCGATCGTCAGCCTGGTCTCCTCGGTCGTGCTCGCGGTCAGCATGTCACTGCTCGGGGGTCGACCGGCCATGGTCACCGCCGCGGCGGGATCGGTGGCCCTGGTCGTCGCCCCCCTGGTCAAGGAGCACGGGGTCGACTACGTGCTGCCGGCGGTGATCTTGGCCGGCGTGATCCAGATCGGCTTCGGGGCGGCCGGTCTGGCCCGGTTGATGCGGTTCATCCCCCGGTCGGTGATGATCGGCTTCGTCAACGCGCTGGGCATCTTGATCTTCGTCGCCCAGGTCCCGCACCTGCTCGGGGTGCCCTGGCTGGTCTACCCGCTGTTCGCGCTGACCGTATTGATCATTCTCTTCCTGCCCCGCTTGACCACGGCCGTCCCCGCGCCCCTGGTGGCCATCGTCGTCGTCACCGCGATCGTCATGATCGCGCACCTGTCCGTGCCCGACGTCGCCGACGAGGGTCCGTTGACCGGGGGTCTGCCCGGTCTGACCCCGTTCCTGGCGCCCTTCGATCTGCAGACCCTCACGATCATCTGGCCGACCGCGTTGAGCGTCGCCTTCGTGGGTCTGATGGAGACGCTGCTCACCGCCAAGCTGGTCGACGACATCACCGAGACCCGGTCGCACAAGAACCGCGAGTCCTGGGCCCTCGGCGTGGCCAACATCCTCGCCGGCTTTTACGGCGGCATCGCCGGCTGCGCGATGATCGGCCAGACCGTCGTCAACGTGAAGATCGGCCGGGCCCGGACCCGCATCTCCACCCTGGTCGCCGGCCTGTTCCTGCTCGCGGTGATCACCGGGCTCAGTCCGGTGATGGAACAGATCCCGATGGTGGCGCTCGCCGCGGTGATGATGATCGTGGCGATCAGCACGGTCAACTGGCACAGCGTGGCACCGTCGACCCTGCGGCGGATGCCGATACCGGAAACCCTGGTCATGGTGGTGACGGTGGCGGTCACCGTCGCCACCGGCAACCTGGCGATCGGCGTGCTGATCGGGGTGATCTTGGCCATGGTGCTGTTCGCCCGCCGGGTGGCCCACGTGATCGATGTCGACCGCAGTGTCTCCGACGACGGCGCCAGCTCCTCCTACGTCGTCCGCGGACCGCTCTTCTTCGGCAGCAGCAACGACCTGGTCGAACGCTTCTCCTACGCCGCCGACCCGACCCAGGTCACGGTCGACCTGACCGAGGCGCAGATCTGGGACGCCTCGACGGTCGCCGCCCTGGACTCGATCGAGGCGAAGTTCGCCCAGCACGGCACCACGGTCACCTTCGTCGGACTGGATGAACGGAGCGCACGGTTTCACTCCCGGCTCTCCGGTCAGCTGGCCGGCTGAGCACCCGACCCGACGACCGGCTCAGCCGAGATCGGGGTAGTCCGCCAGGTTGGCGATGACATCGGCCTGGGTCCAGGTGCCGCCCCGGGCCCACAGCTGGCCGAAGCGCGGCTCGCCCACCTCGTCCCTGGCCCGAGCCACGTAGCCGGCGTAGTCAGCGTGATCGAGCAGTGTCAGGGTGCGACCGACGGCAGCCAGGTGGGCCTCAGACGCGCCACCGAGCAGCGCCGTACGCTCCGGCTGGCCCAGCACCACCGCCGTCGCGGCCAACCCGGCTACGGCCGACGCCATGCCGGCGACGTTGCCGAGCTCCTGCCAGGCCAGCAGTGCCTGCACGTAGTCGCCGGCGGCCGCCGCCCCAGCGCCGGCGCTGCGCTCGAGCTGGCCCAACCGCATCCACGCGTACGCCGCCATCCGGCGGTCTCCGGCCGACTCGAAGATGGCGAGGCTCTGGGTCAGGTAGTCCCGGGCCGGCTCGAGGTTGCCCTCGGCCAGCTCCACCCGGCCTAGGCCGAGCAACGGCAGCCCCAGACCCCAGGAGTCGTCCAGGCTCCGGTAGATGTCCAGGACCTCGTCGTAGACCCGGCGCGCCTCGACCAGCTCGCCGGCCGAGATGAGGGCCTGACCGAGGTCCTGCAGAGCCAGGCCCAGTCCCCAACGGTCCGCGGTGCGGCGGAACCGCTGCACGCTCTCGGCCGCCAGGCGACGGCCATCGGCGAGCTCACCCACCAGCCATCGCACCTGGCCCAGGTCCGCCAGGGCGTAGCCCAGTCCGCGCTCGTCATCGACCTGGCGCCACAGCTCGACCGAGGCGCCCAGCAGCACCTGCGCCGTCTCCTCGTCGCCCTGCAGGTGGGCGAGGCGGCCCGCGTGCCAGCCCGCGGTGGCCCTGGTCAGCGGTTCGGCGGTCAGATCTGAGGTTTCCCAGGCGTCGGCCATCCACTCGCGTCCCTCGCTGAGCGGTCCCCGGAAATACCAGAGCCAGCCGAGACCATCGAGCAGTGAAACCGTGAGAGTCAGCGACCGGGTCCGCTGGGCCCACGACAACGCGGTCCGCAGGTTGTCGCGGTCAGCGTCGAGACGGTCGAGCCAGCCACCCCGGTCGGCGCCGGGAAGGTGAGGCGCCGCCTCCTCGAGCAGCCCGAGGTAGTAGCGCACGTGCCGGGCTCGCAGCCGGCGGCGTTCGTCGGCCGACAAGCAGCGTTGACCCGCCGCACGCACCGTCTCCAACATCGTGAACCGGCGGTCGCCGTCACCCCCGCTACCCACGAGCAGGGACTGCAGCTGCAGGGTCTCGACCACCTCCAGCAGCTGAGCCGCCGGGACCGGGCCGGCGGCCACCGCCTCGATCGCGTCGAGGGTGCAGCCGCCGACGAACACCGTCAAGCTACAGAACACCGCCCGCTCTGTGGGCGACAGCAGTTCATAGCTCCAGGCCACCGTGGCGTCGAGCGTGCGCTGACGGTCCGGCAGGTCTCGAGGCCCGCTGCTCATCCACGTCATCCCCCGGTTCAACCGGCCCAGCAGTTCGCGCGGCGAGAACAGGGTCAGGCGTACGGCTGCGAGCTCGAGGGCCAGAGGCAGTCCGTCCAGGCGGGCACAGATCTCGGAGATGGTCTCGACGTTCTCCGCAGTCAGGGTGAAGTCAGCGTCAGCGGCTCGAGCCCGTTCCACGAACAGCTCCACCGCCGGGGACTGTCCGGCCCGCTCGAGATCCGCGCGCTCGGCCGCCTCCGGGAGCCGAAGCGGCACGATCTGCACCAGGTGCTCACCGCGCACCTGCAGTGGGGTCCGGCTGGTGGTGAGAGCGACCGTCGCCGGACATCGTCGGAGCACCTCCACCAGGTCGGGACCGCCGTCAGCGACGCGCTCGCAGTTGTCCAGCACCAGCAGCACCCGCCGCCTGCCCAGGTGCGCGACCACGCGGTCGAGCGGGCTGGTGCCGCTCTCCTCCGGCACGCCCAGGCCTCGGAGCAGCGCCGCCAGCAGTTGGCTCGATCCGGTCAACGTGGCCAGATCGACCCAGGCCACGGTGTCGTGATACTTCTCGGTGACGGCCGGGGCATGCACCACCTCCTGCGCAACGCTGGTCTTGCCGACACCACCGGGGCCCACCAGCGTGACCAGCCGCACCTCATCGTTGCGCAGCAGCGCCTCGACTGCCGCGAGCTCGGCTTCGCGGCCGACCAGCACCGAGATCGGCGCCGGCGGACCACGGGTGCTGGACGCGGCCACCGGGCCCGTTTCCTCCGGGGTCACCGGGGACGGCCGCTTCGCTCGCCAGGCGGCCAGCAGCTCGACCCGCTCGTCGGCGGTCAGCGCGAGCGCCTGCAGCAAAGACTCGAGCGTGGCCCGGTAGGGCCGTGACCGGCCCCGCTCGATGGCCGACACGGTGTCCACGCTCAGGCCCGCCCCGGCCAGACCGGCGACCTCCTCCTGGGTGAGTCCCCGGGCCAGCCGGTAGCGGCGGACCATCGCGCCGAAGGACTCGGGGCCGCGCGTCAGCTCACCTCTCGGCATGGCGCTGGCACCCCCTGACTACTCGTCCACGTCACGGTCGTGATCGGGGGCTCAAGAGCGCGACGACGCCCATACCCAACGAAGAGTCCTTGGATCGGCCGTCGTAGTCAAGTGTATCGACCGCACATGTTTCGGCCGGAGACGAATCGTCGGCGATTTCGGCTCGCTCAGCTGACAACGGCGAACAACGACAGCTGCCTGATCGGCTCGACGTCGTGCTGTCCGACGGGCTCGAGGTGCACACCCGATCCAGCCAGCACGTCGAAGGCCTGTGGCTCCATCGAGCGAGCCACATCCAGGCTTCGGCTGGCTATCCTCCGGGCCGGGTGCTGGACGAGCCGGCCATGGCAAGCCGGTGGGTGATCATCGCCTCCACCATGCCGGCCATGAACTCCTCGATCACCGCCAGTTGATCAACGTCGAAGCGGTCCATCACCGCATCGCCGAGCCGACCCAGCGGGGCGAAGAACTCGAACGCCAGGGCCTGCCCCGGAGCAGCGCGGTGCAGCCGCACCTGGCGGCGGTCGCGAGGATCGGGCTCGCGACGTACGTGCCCCGCCTGAACCAGCCGGTCCACCGTGCCGGTCACCGCGCCGGAGGTCAGGTCGAGATCGCGGCTGAGGTCGCTCGGGGTGGCCGGAGCACCCTGGCGCTCGGCGTTCATGATCAAGACCAGCGCCCGGAGGTCGTTGTGATGCATCGCGTGGGTCTTCGCGAACACCTCGATCACCCGTTCGGCCTCGGAGCCGTAGCGCCGTAGATGATCTTCGATGCGGGCGCGGAGGCGCCGTTGCTCATCCAGGTCCACCATCACTTTCCTTCCACCTGCTCGTAGGATATACCTTAGTGACTAAGTTTATTAGTTGATGAGAAGGATGTTCTGCTGTGACCAGGTTTCCAGCCGCGGTGGCTCGATGTGTATCCGGGCGGCTCAGCGCGTGGTTCGTCATCGTGGCGGCCGTTGCCATCGGCGGCGGACTCATCGCCGCCGCACCCGATCTGCGGGTGAACGACGACTTGTCGGCTCGACTGCCGGCCGCAGCCCAGTCCACCCGGGTGGCCGAGCTGCAGAAGGAGCTTCCCTCCGGCTCGCTCAACCCGGCCCTGGTGGTCTACAGCCGGCCCGGCGGGACCTTGTCCGACGCCGACCTGCGCACGATCGCCGAACAGGGTGAGCGACTCGGTCCGCTGGCTCTGGATGGCCGGGTGAGCCCGCCGCAACCGGCCCCGGACGGCACAGCCGCACTGGTCGTGGTGCCGCTGTCCGGGGAGGTGCCGGGTGGCGAGACCGCCGAAGCGGTCGAGCAGATCCGACAGACCGCGCGGACCGGCCTGCCCGACGGGGTGATCGCCCAGGTCACCGGCGGAGCCGGCTTCACCGCCGACCTCCAGTCCGCGTTCGCCGGGGCCGACGTGAAGCTGCTGATCACCACCGCGTCGGTGGTCGCCCTGCTGCTGCTGATCACCTACCGCAGCCCCATCTTGTGGATCATCCCGCTCGCCGTGGTGGGCGTGGCCGACCGGCTCACCTCGGTGCTGGTCGCCATCGCCTCCCAGCACACCAGCCTCGCATTCAACGAGTCGACCAACGGCATCGTCTCGGTGCTGGTGTTCGGCGCCGGGACCGACTACGCCCTGCTGCTCATCGCCCGCTACCGCGAGGAGCTGCGGCGCGAGCCAGACCGCCGGGTCGCCATGCGTCGTGCGTGGATCGGCGCCGCGCCGGCCATCGGGGCTTCCGGAGCAACCGTCATCCTGGCCCTGCTCACCCTGCTGGCGGCGACGTTCGGCAGCAACACCGCCATCGGCGTGGGCGGTGCCATCGGCATCGTGGTCGCCCTCGTCTTCGGTCTGGTCGTGCTGCCGGCTGCCCTGGTGGTGTGTCCGCGTGGACTCTTCTGGCCACTGGTCCCCCACGTGACGCCCCGCCGCGGCCTCGTCGAGGTGGGTGGTCGGGGTTGGCGCCGGATCGGCACGGCAACCGCCCGGCGTCCGGTGATCGTCATCACCGCCTCGCTGCTGGTGCTGGCCGCGTTGAGCGCCGGCACCGCGACCACGGGATTCGGGCTCAGCCAGGAGGACACGTTCCGCACCAAGGCCGAGGCGGTCGACGGATTGAAGACGCTGTCCGCCGCCTTCCCGGCGGGCACGGTGTCACCCGTCGCGGTGATGACCACCCCAGCGCTGGCTAAGGCGGTGAGCGGCCGAGGCTGAAGCGGTGCCCGGGGTCGTGGAGGTCCGGCCGGGCGAGAAGACGTCGAGCATCGCCGAGCTCGACGTCGTCCTCACCGCCGCACCGGACACGCCGGAGAGCAACGACACCATCCGGGCCCTGCGGACCGCGGTGGTCGAGGCCGACCCGGACTCGGTGGTCGGCGGCGCCGTGGCCACCAACCTCGACTCCCGGGACGCGTCGGTCCGCGACCTGTGGGTGATCACGCCGATGATCTTGGCCGTGGTCCTGCTGGTGCTGATCATCTTGCTGCGGGCCCTGGTCGCGCCGGTGGTCCTGATCGTCACGGTGATGATCAGCTTCTTCGCCGCTCTCGGCGCCGGCAGCCTGGTCTTCAGCTACGTGCTGGACTTTCCCGCCTTGGACTACCAGGTGCCGCTGCTGGCCTTCTTGTTCCTCGTCGCCCTCGGGGTGGACTACAACATCTTCTTGGTCAGCCGAGCCAAGGAGGAGACCGAGGAGCACGGCACCCGGGCCGGAATCATCAATGCCCTCGCCGTCACCGGTGGGGTGATCACCAGCGCGGGCATCTTGCTGGCGGCCGTCTTCACCGTCCTCGGGGTGCTGCCGGTGATCGTGCTGACCGAGATCGGGATCATCGTGGGCATCGGGGTGCTGCTGGACACGCTGCTGGTTCGCACCGTGCTGGTGCCCGCCCTCGTCCACGTGCTGAATGACCGGTTCTGGTGGCCCGGCCGACTGGCCAGGGCACGGCGTACGACTCAGTCGATCCCGTTGCCCAACGGCGCGCCGTGGACCGGCGACTTGGCCGCAACCCCGCGGTCGTAGCCGACGCGGACCCAGTGGGCCAGCAGGTCGAAGTCCAGCCGCTGGGCCGCCATGATCAACATCCCGACCGCGACCAGCTCGTGACCCACGTGCACCTGGGGCCAGGCCAACCAGGATCCAGCGGTCACCCCGGCCGCCTCGGCGATCAGGTCGTCGCGACCACCGGCGATCTGGCGCAGCTCGGCGATGGAGGACTCGAGCGGACGGCGTTCGACGGCATAGCGCCAGGCCGTTCCGTGCAAGGCTGAGATGAGTAGGTTGTCGGCGGTGGCCATGCCTCAGTATCGAACATGCGTACGAATAAGTCGCGGCCGGGAGGAGGATCTACGCCATGAGCTCGGCCTTCACCTTGGTGGGCGGCGACGGCCAGCCGTACGCGAGCCCCCGGCCTGGGACCCTGGGTGGCCACCGCCGATCGAAGATCTACGGGCTCCTCGACTGCCGATCGGCCCTGCGCTGGATCGCTCGCGGACACTACGTCTCGCACCGGGTGTTCTTCGCCGACGAGCCGGCCGCCATCGCCGCCGGCTACCGACCGTGCCACGACTGCCTGCCCGAGGCTTACGAGGCGTGGAAAGCGGGCCGGTCTAGCCCCGCTTGAGCTCCTGAACCGCCCACCCGTTGCCGTCGGGGTCCGCGAAGAAGGCGAACCTCGACCCCGGTGCGCCCTCGGGTCCGAGCTGTTGGACCTCGGTGATCTGCACTCCGTTGCCGGCCAGCGTGGCCCGTGCCTCGTCGATGTCGTCGACGACCAGCTGCAGGCCCTTGGTGGTGCCGGGCTGACCGAGCGGCATCCCCGTCCCGATGACCACCGAGCAGGGTGAGCCGGGCGGAGTCAGCTGGACGACCCGCATGCCGTTGCCCGGGTTGATGTCGTGATCCAGATGGAAGCCGACCTGGTCGGTGTAGAACGCGAGTGCACGGTCGACGTCGCTGACCGGCACACCGATGACTTCGAGTCGGAGGTCCATGATGGTGATCCCTTCGGGTGGGCTCAAGAGTTCTCAGAACGGAATGTTCTGTTCTCTCAAGTCTAGCAGAACGGAATGATCTATTCCAGTGTTACAGTCAGGTCCGTGAGCAGCACGCTTCCACCGATGAACGGGCGTCGAGCCCAGGCGGCACGCAACGACGACCGCATCCTCGAAGCGGCCCGCGAGGTGTTCCTGGCCAACCCGGCGGCGCCGATGGCCACCGTGGCCGCGCAGGCCGGAGTAGGAATGAGCGCCCTCTATCGGCGCTACCCGAGCAAGGACCAGCTGCTGCAGGACCTGGCCGCCGACGGACTGACCCGGTTCGCTGCTGACCTGGAGCTGGCCCTGGCCGACCGGGGAGATCCCTGGGAGTCCTACGTCGCCTGCCTGCACCGGGTGCTGGACGGGCGCAGCCAGGCCCTGGCTCAAAGGCTGGCCGGGACCTTCACCCCGACCGCCGAGCTGACCGCCCTCGCGACGCGAGCCGGCGACCTCTACGAGAAGCTGCACCAGCGCACCCGCCGGGCCAAGGCGCTGCGCTCCGACGTAGAAGCCGCCGACATCATCGTGCTGCTGGAGATGATCATGCTGGTCGAGCTCCCCGACCCGCGCTCGGCCGCCGGCCTGCGGCGCCGCTACCTCACGCTGCTGCTGCAGTCGCTGCACGCCGTGGATGCCGAGCGGCTGCCCGGCCCGGCGGCGAGCAGCGAGCAGCTGGCCGACCGCTGGCGGACGGCTACTCGGTGATCGTCATCTCCGGTGGCGCCTGTCGGAACCCCTTGGTCAGCACGACGAGGTAGATCACCCCAGCGGCCAGCCAGCAGGCGCCCAAGATCAACGCGCGTCCATCGAGCTTGGTCAGCAGATAGATGTCGATCAATGCTCCGATGGCGGGGACCACGACGTACCAGCAGCGGGTTCAACCGATCGGGACGGTGCCGGAGGAAATAGGCGATCACCGAGACGTTGACCAAGGTGAAAGCCAGGAACGCACCGAAGTTGATGAACGAGGTCGAGGTCGTGACGTCGAGGAAGATCGCGGCCAACCCGATGATGCCGCACAAGCCGATGTTGAAGATCGGCGTCTGGAACCGCTCCGAGAGCACCCCGAAGAAGCGCTTGGGCAGCACACCGTCGCGACCCATGGCGTAGAGCAGCCGAGCCACGCTGGCCTGAGCGGCCAGACCTGAGGTGAACTGGCCGACGATCAGGCCGGCGATGAAGATCGAGGCGAACAGTGCCCCGCCGATGGTCCGGGCCACGTCCGCCGCCAACGAATCCGCGTTGGGAAAGGTGGCGCCGGGCTGCACGAGGGTCACCACGTAGGAGACGATTAAGAAGATCACGCCACCGATCAAGGCGATCAGCACGATGGCCCTCGGGATCGTCCGTCGCGGGTCCCGCGCCTCCTCGGTCAAGGTGCTGACGGCATCGAAGCCCAGGAACGAGTACGCCGCGATGGCCGCACCCGAGGTCACCGCACCGAACTCCCCGGTGCCGACGAACGGGACGCTCGACACCAACGATCCCGCCCCGCCCTGACCGACGAGGTAGTTGACCGACAGCACCACGAAGAACCCGAGGACGAGGATCTGGAAGGTCATCAGCACGAAGTTGGCCTTGTCGGCGACCTTCAGTCCGATCACGTTGAGCGCCGAGGTGAGGACGATGAACAGCACGATCCACACCCAGGAGGGCACCCCGGGGAACTCGCCGCCGAGGTAGGCCGCGCCGATCAGCCAGATCACCAGCGGCAGGAACAGGTAGTCGAGCAGGATCGTCCAGCCCACCACGAACCCGAGATGGGGGTTGAGCGAACGGCGCACGTAGGTGTAGGACGAGCCGGCCACCGGATAGTGCCCGGCCATCCGGGCATAGCTGGACGCGGTGAACAGCATGGCCACCGTGGCCAGCAGATAGGCTCCCGCGCTGGCCCCCTCCGAGGCCGCAGCGATCACCCCGAAGATGCCGAGCACGATGATCGGGGTCATGTACGCCAGGCCGAACAGCACGACCGCCGCGCAGCCCCAGCGTCTTCCTCAGCTCCGTGTCGTGGGCGGAGCTGGATTCGATGGTCATCTCGTTCCCTTGTCGTCGGGGGTCAAGCGGGCGGGGTTCCAGCGCCCGGGCATCATCGAGCCGGCGTACGCGGGGAGCTCGATCGCCGCATCGTCGTCACGCAGCTGCTCCCAGAGGCGGTTGAGCCCCGCAGTGCCCTCGGTGCGGATCTGGGTCACCCGGTCCAGGTCGAGATCGAGCACGGTCACCGCCGGCTCGGCCTGGGCGACGTGCTCGAGCACGACGCCATCCGGGTCGACGTAGATGCTGTGACCCCAGCCGGTCGGTCCGGCCGCGTTCAGACTGAGGAAGTAGAGCTGGTTGACGATCGCGTTCGCCTGGGCCAGCACCAGCTCATGAGCGCGGTCCGGTCCGATCGTCTTGACGATGTTGAGCACCACCTCGGCGCCCAGCCAGCCGAGCTGGCGGGTCGACTCGGGAAACCAGCTGTCGTAGCAGATCGAGAGTCCGAAGCGACCGACCTCGTCGATGTCGAAGACGACGAACTCACTGCCGCAGGCCCACGTCTCGTACGGCCGCCAGGGAAAGATCTTGCGGTACGAGCTCGCCACCCGACCGGAGGGGTCGAAGACCACCGCGGTGTTGTAGATCCGGCCGTCGTCGCCGCGCTCGGGCAGGGACCCGGGAAGCAACCAGACCCCGTGCCGGGCGGCGATCGTGGCCAGCGCCTGCACCCGGGGCCCGGTCAACGGCTCCGCCGCTGCGTCGAACCAGGCTTGGGGATCGTCGGCTTCGTCTCCCGCGCCGACCAGGTGGATCTCGGGGTAGATGATCATCCGCACCCGCGGATTGTCGGCGAGGATCGCGGTGACCTCATCGTCCAGCTGAGCAAGGGGATCAGCCCCGGTCGCCGGTGCAGCCTGCACCAGCGCGACAGTCCACGGTCGCGGCACACGATCACGCTAGTTCATCTCAGCGCTGGTGTGTGGGCGGGCTATGGAGTTGCCGCACCTCGTCGGCCGGTCGGCGTGATACTGCAGGAATGACTTCTCCGGATGCCTGGACCCGCGGCCACTTCTCGGCCGACGGCGTGACTCACCCCACCTATCGACGAGGCACCGGGCCGGGCGTGATTCTCATCCACGAGCTGCCCGGCATGACGCCCGAGGTGATCCAGTTCGCCGACGACGTCGTGGCCGCCGGCTTCACGGTGGTCATGCCGCACCTGTTCGGCACGCCGGAGGCGCCGATGAGCCTGAAGGCGTTCCTCACCACCATGCCGCGGGTCTGCATCAACCGGGAGTTCAACAAGCTGCGACTGCGCACCACGTCGCCGATCGCCGGCTGGCTTCGCGCCCTGGCCCGGCAGCTGCACGCCGAGACCGGAGGCCCCGGGGTGGGTGCCATCGGCATGTGCTTCACCGGCGGGTTCGCCCTGGCCATGATGGTCGACGAGGCCGTGGCCGCCCCCGTGCTCGCTCAACCCTCGCTGCCGTTCGCGATCGGGAAGGCTCGAGCCGACGACCTCAACCTGTCCGATGACGACCTCGCCCAGGTCAAGTCGCGGGCCGCGGCCGGCTGCCAGGTGCTCGGGGTCGCCTACGCCGGGGACCGCGCGATCGGCACCCGGTTCGACCGGCTGAAGCGCGAGCTCGGGCCGGCCTTCCTGCGGATCCCGCTGGAAGGGAAGGGGCACTCCACCCTGACCGCGCACCGCCAGGAGAAGGCCGTCGACGCGGTCCTGGACTTCTTGACGACGAAGCTGTCGCCTCAGGCCAGGTGAACGGTGACCCCGGCCAGCTGAAACGCCTCGACCACCTCGGACGGAGCGTCGCGGTCCGTGACCAAGATGTCGACGTCGGTCAACGGACCGACCACGGCCAGGGACGTACGCGTGAACTTGGCCGTCTCGGCCACCAGGATCGTCCGCCGGGCCGACGCCATGGCGGCGCGCTTCACGGCGGCTTCGGCCAGGTCGTACGCGGTGATGCCCTCGACCAGTGAGACCCCGCAACAGGCGATCACCGCCGTGTCGACTCGGAGGGACCGCAGCGCGGTCTCGGTGATGGGTCCGGTCAGGGCACCCTCGCCGGGCCGCATGCTGCCGCCCGGGAGGATCAGCCTGCTGGTCGTGCTCGTGGACAGCACGCTCGCCGCCGGTAGGGACAAGGGGATGACGGTCAGCCGCCGGTGCACCAGGACACGAGCCAGGGCGACCCCGGTGGTGCCGCTGTCGACGATCACCGCCTCGCCGTCGCGGATCAGCCCGGCGGTGCGCGCCGCGATTCGCTCCTTCGCCTCACCCGCTTCGAGCTCCCGCAGGGCGAAGGGCAGCTCCTCACCCCGCAGCAGCAGGCTGACAGCCCCACCGTGCACCCGCCGCAACGCCCCGCTCTCGGCGAGCAGGTCGAGGTCACGACGTACAGTCACTTCCGAGGTGTTGAGCTCCTGAGCCAAGATGGCGACCTCGACCCGCTCGTGGTCGCGAAGCTGGTCGAGAATCCACTCGTGCCGGGGATTGCTGCCCATCTCACAAACATACAGGAGTAGGTTTCGAACGTAAGCATTTCGCTTTGCTTTCGCGAACCGAGATGCGTAGCGTTCAGCTCATGACTGCCGCCGGCACCCGCCTCACCGATCCCGTTGTCTCCGCCGGGACCCGGGCGACCTATGCCGCCTTCATCTACACCGGCTTCGCCTTCGCCAGCTGGGCATCGCGGATCCCGCAGGTCCGCGACCGGCTGGAGCTCGACCCGGCGGAGCTGGGCCTGGTGCTGCTGGCCATTGCGGCCGGTTCGCTGGTCGCGCTGCCCCTTTCCGGGCTGATCGTCGGACGGTCCGGATCGCGGCGGACGGTGATGGTGATGGCCCTGATCAACGCCGCCTCGCTCGCCGTGGTCGCGATCGGCTACCAGTTCGGGGTGGTCCCGGTGGTGATCGGCCTGTTCGGCTTCGGCTTCGCCCAGGGCGCCTGGGACGTGGCCATGAACGTCCAGGGGGCCACGGTCGAGCGCCGACTGGGTCGAGCGATCATGTCACGGTTCCACGCCGGCTTCAGTGTCGGCACCGTCGCCGGCGCCCTGATCGGCGCGGGCATGGTCGCGCTCGGGGTCTCGGTCACCGCGCACCTGGCCGTGGTCGCGGTGATTGTCGCGGCCGGCGTCCCGGTCGCCGTGCGAAAGTTCCTGCCCGACGCCGGTGACGACGAGGCGACCACGTCCTCGGGCAGCGCCGGCCGACGAGCCGTCGCCGCGTGGCGCGAACCGCGTACGGTGCTGATCGGCCTGTTCGTGCTGGCCTTCGCCTTCGCGGAGGGAACCGGCAACGACTGGACCAGCGTGGCCTTCATCGACGGCTACCAGACGTCGGCGGCCGTGGGCACCCTCGGCTTCGCCGCCTTCCTCGCCGCGATGACCGTCGGACGCTGGTTCGGTCCCGACCTGCTCGACCGCTACGGACGCGTCCGCGTCGTCCGGGGCCTCGCGCTGATCAGCGTCGTCGGAGTGGTCTTGTTCATCCTCGGCGCGTCGACCGTGCTCGGGTTCATCGGCGCGATCTTGTGGGGCATCGGCTTGTCCCTCGGGTTCCCGGTCGGCATGAGCGCCGGGGCCGATGAGCCGGAGATGGCCGCCCCCCGGGTCAGTGTGATCGCCTCGATCGGCTACTGCGCATTCCTGACCGGACCTCCGCTGATCGGCTTTCTGGGCGACAACATCGGCGTGCTGCGGGCGATCACGGCGGTCGCCGTGCTGCTCGGCGTCTCCATCCTGCTCGCCGGCAACCTGCGCCCGCCCGCCAGTCAGCCCCGCTAGAACTACCCGCCATCTCGTCCAGCGAAAGCCAGCATCTCGTGACCTCCACCCTGAACCAGACCATCAACGATGTCGGAAGTGCCCAGCGGCTGGCGCGCGCCCGTTTGGGCACAGCCGTGGTGTTCGTGCTGCTCGGAATCGTGCAGGGCACCTTGGCCAGCCGGATGCCGGCACTGAAGTTCCAGGCCGGCCTGGACGACGGCCTGCTCGGTCTGGCTCTGCTCGGGGTGCCGGTCGGCAGCCTGCTGGCCGTCCAGGTCACCGGTCGGCTCATCACCCGCTGGGGCAGCTCACCGATCACCACCATCGGGGCCCTGCTCCTGTCAGCCTCGGTCGTCGCGCCGGCCTTCGCCGGTGGATTCGTGACCCTGTTGCTGTCGCTGATCCTGGTCGGCGTGGGCATGGGCTTCACGGACACGGCGATGAACGCGCACGCCGTCACCGTCGAGCGGGCCTACGCCCGACCCATCATGTCGTCGTTCCACGGGTTCGCCAGCCTGGGCGCCCTCCTCGGGGCTCTCGGGGGTGGCGGCGCCGCACGCCTCGACGTGGGCACCCAGCTGCACTTTCCGGCCATGGCGGCCGGGGGCCTTGCGGCCACCTTGGCGGTGCGCCTGCTGCTGCTCCCGGGCTCCAGCGACGCGCACCGTCCGACCAGCGCCACGTCCGGTAGTCACCGGGCACCCTGGTCGCGCATCCTCGTGATGCTGTCGGGCATCGCCTTGCTGGCGTGGATGGCTGAGCACGCCATCGCCGACTGGAGCGCGGTCTACCTGCGCGACCACCTCGGGGCCACGAGCAGCGTGGCGACCTACGGCTTCATCCTGTTCGCGTTGTCGATGGTGGTCACCCGGTTCCTGGCCGATCGGGTGACGGCTCGGATCGGCCCCCGCCAGGTGCTGCGCTGGGGTGGCCTCATCGCCGGCGTCGGGCTGGCGACCGGGTTGCTGACCGACTCGGTCATCGGCTCGACCATCGGCTGTGGACTGGTCGGCATCGGGATGGCCGGCATCGTCCCCATCGTCTTCACCGCTGCGGGCAACCTGCCCGGCGTGGCGTCCGGCGCCGCGGTCAACAAGGTAGCGGGCGTCGCCTACACCGGCAGCCTGATCGGCCCACCGCTCATCGGCCTGACCGCCGATGCGACCACGCTGAAGCTCGCGCTGCTCCTCGTCGCTGCGGCGGCCATCCTGATCGGGCTCGTCGGTCCGCGGGCCCTCCGTCGTTCCTGATCAGCAAGTCGCCGGCTCAGTGAAACTGGTGCACGACGGCGTGGCCCTTGCCCCGCTTGATCAGAGCCCGGTTGACCGGCACGGTGAGGACGAAGGCGACGGCCAACGCGAGGGCGAGGCTGGCCCAGAAGAGCCAGCTGCCCAAGCCGGCGGCCATCGCTCCGGGCACAGCCAGGATCACCGCGTTGTCCACGGCCTCCATGGTCACGATGGACGCGGTGTCCGCCGCCAGCGCGATCCCGATCGCCGACCGCAGCACGAGCCCTGAACGCAGCACGGGCACCAGGGTGAAGGAGTAGCCGAAGGCGAAGGCCAGCACGACCGCCAGCGCGATGCTCGGCGCGTTCGACCAGCCCCACCAGGTCGCCAGGACCATGCCCAGCACCTCGCCGATGGCGCAGCCGGTCAAGCAGTGCAGGGTCGCCGACACCGCCGTGCGGGTAAGAGCTCGGCCCTCGGGGGGCTGGTGCTCGTGGTGGTGATGCTGATGGACCTCCGCCGCGCCGCTCATCGCTCGACCTCCGCCTCGGTGAGGAGCTCCTCACCGTCGGAGGTGCGGGTCAGCTCGACGAGGCGCCGCAGGCAGTGCTCCCGCAGCGGGGCCGGGAAGTCCTCGGCCAGCCGGTAGTAGATGACGCGACCGGCGCGGCGGTTGACCACCAGTCCAGCGGTCCGCAGCATCCGCAGCCCGTAGCCCACGGCGTCGGGGGACGCCTCGAGCACCAGCACGAGGTCGCCGACGCAGAGCTCGTCGACGGTGTCGAGGGCGTAGAGGATGCGGGTCCGCATCGGGTCGGAAAAGATGGCCAGCAGCGCGGTCAGTCGCTCCGCATCAGCAGCGGACAGCAGCCGGCTCCGCGCCTCGGCAACACGGGCCGGGTCGACGGGGTGTTCGTGCCCCAAAGTTAGATCATTCATATCCGTACGAACGTGCGGATATGCCGGGATTATTCCGAGTGATCAGCCATGCCGATCGGAGGTGTCTGATTCTGCGCCACCCATTGACGCAACACGCCGCCACGAGCCATTGGAATCAGCACTGGCGGCGCAGAATCAGGCCAGGCCGGGTCAGCCGGTCGAGGTGCCGAAGGCGAGACCGAGCAGATAGGTGACGGTGGCGGCGCCGCAGCCGATGGCCAGCTGCCGCAGCGCCCGCCGTGCCGGCGAGGCACCGGAGAGCAGGCCCACCGTCGCGCCGGTGGCGAGCAGCCCCAGCCCGACCAGCACCGATGCCACAATGACCGCGGCCGTCCCTTCCAGACCGAAGAGGTAGGGCAGGACCGGGATCAAGGCGCCGGAGGCGAAGAAGCAGAAGCTGGACAGCGCAGCGCCCAGGCCGGTGCCGATCGCCTCGTGCTCGTCGACCGCCTCCTCATCCACGACCGCCGGTGCGCCCAAGGTGGCGCGGGGCCCGCTGAGGACCTCGTCGGCGTGGGCCTGAGCCTCCTCGGGAGCCATCCCCCGGGCGCGGTAGACCAAAGCGAGCTCGTTGGCGTCGAAGTCGAGCTCGGGCAGCACCGTCTGGCTCTCCGGGTCCGGCGTCGAGGCTTCCAGCAGCTCGCGCTGGGACCGGACCGAGACGTACTCACCCGCGCCCATGGACAGGGCGCCGGCGAGCAGGCCGGCCAGCCCGGTGAGCAGCACGATGTGGTTGGCGACGCCGCTGGCACTGATCCCGAGCACCAGGGACAGGTTGCTGACCAGACCGTCGTTGACCCCGAAGACGGCGGCCCGGAACGTGCCGGACAGCCGGCTGCGCCCCCGGGCGGCCAGCCCCCGGACGACTTCCTCGTGGATCCGTTCGTCGGCCGCCATCGTGGCCGTCGCGTCGACATCGTTCTCGTACGGTGAGCGCGCCTCGGCTCGTTGGGCGAGCGCCAGCACGAAGACCGAGCCGAAGCGGCGAGCGAGGAGTCCGAGCAGCCGGGTACGCAGATCGGGTTGACGGGGTCGGCCGGCCCGGTCGCCGAGCAGGGCCAGCCAGTGCGCTTCGTGGCGCCCCTCGGCGTCGGCCAACGCCAGCAAGATGTCGCGCTCCTCGCCGGTGCGGTGCCGGGCGAGATCGCGATACACCGAGGCCTCGGCCCGCTCGTCGGCCAGATACTGGCGCCACTTGCGCAGCGACGCCGGACTCGGTGATGGGTGCACCTCACCCGCCGACACCGGGCGGAACTCGTTCACAGCTGCCTCCGTTGACGTTCGGACCTCGAGGCTATCCAACCGGCTGAGTCAGCCGTGTTGCGCGCTGCCGGGCCAGCAGAGGTCACCGAAGCATTTGCTGTGAGGCCCTTGTGCGGCACCTGAGAATCCCTTTACTGTCACAACGAAGCAAAATCCTTTCGGTCATCCGGGCTCTTCGGGAGATTCTTGTGCGCAAATCGCTAGTCGGAATGGTGGGGCTCGGCCTCGCAGCAACCCTCACGGTGAGCGGCCTCTCGCTCGCGGTCGCGGCCCCTCCGGCCGAACCGACCCCCACCCCAGCTCCGGTGGCCAAGGCCGCCACGCTGGACGACCGACCGAGCCCGCAGGAGACCAAGCGGCGCGCACTCCGGGAGCGCGCCCTGCGGATGGTGCTCAACGGGCAGAGCAAGGTGCAGACGATCAACGGCTCCCGCGTCGTCAAGGTGGGCAGCCGGGAGGCGCCCCTGACCAGAGCGGAACAGACGCGGGTCCGCAACGGCAAGGTCCTCAAGTCTCGGAAGATCGACCAGTACGTCGAGCTCTCCCGGGAGCAGACCGACAAGATCTTCGTGGTGCTGACTGAGTTCGGCAACGAGCGGGGGACCGACATCGATCCCCGCTACGGCGACATCGACACCGACCCGAACACCGCGGGCCCCACCGTGTTCGACGGGCCGCTGCACAACAAGATCCCGGAGCCGGATCGGGCCGTGGACAACAGCACCGTCTGGCAGGCCGACTACAGCGCTGACTACTTCCGCAACCTCTACTTCGGCACCGGTCCCGGGGTCGAGTCGTTGAAGACCTACTACGAGAAGCAGTCCTCTGGCCGCTACTCGGTGGACGGACTGGTCACCGACTGGGTGAAGGTCAAGTACAACGAGGCCCGCTACGGGCGCAGCAACGGCTTCCCGTGCGGCGGCATCGTCTGCTCCAACACCGACGCCCTGCTCAAGGAGGCGATCGGGCTCTGGGTCGCCGACCAGCAGGCCAAGGGCCAGACCGTCGCGCAGATCACCGCCACCTTGAAGTCCTACGACCAGTGGGACCGCAACGACTTCGACGGTGACGGCAACTTCAACGAGCCGGATGGCTACCTGGACCACTTCCAGATCGTGCACGCCGGCGGTGACCAGGCTGACGGCGATCCGCAGCAGGGTGAGGACGCCATCTGGTCGCACCGTGGCAACTCCCAGTTCGATGTGCCGGACGGACCGCCCAACAACGAGAACGGTGGCTTCGAGATCGCCGACACCGGGGTGTGGGTCAGCGACTACACCGTCCAGCCGGAGAACGGTGGGCTGTCGGTGTTCACCCACGAGTACGGCCACGACCTCGGTCTGCCCGACCTCTACGACACCGTCGGCGGCGCCAACGCGGTCGGCTGGTGGAGCCTGATGGCTCAGAGCCGGCTGTCGGCCAAGGGCGACGTCGGGATCGGCACCCGTCCTGGTGACCTCGGTGCCTGGGAGAAGCTGCAGCTCGGCTGGCTCGACTACGAGCTGATCCGCGCCGGAGACAGCCGCACGTACAAGCTCGGCCCGCACGAGTACAACAGCAAGAACGCGCAGGGTTTGGTCGTCGTGCTGCCCAAGAAGAGGGTCACCGAGAAGATGGCCGACCCGTACGAGGGTCAGCGCTCCTGGTGGAGCGGCACCGGTGACAGCATCGACCACACCATGACCCGCAACGTCACGCTCCCGGCCGGCTCCGCGCAGCTGAGCTTCCAGGCGCAGTACGACATCGAGGACTGCGGTCCCGACCCGTGCGACTACGCCTATGTCCAGGTCAACGAGGGTGGAGGCTGGGTCTCCATCCCCGGCAACATCACCGAGCCGGCCGAGCGCAACGGCATCGACGGCATCACCAAAGGCTGGGTGCCCGCGACCTTCGACCTGAGTGCGTACGCCGGGAAGACCATCGGGCTGCGGTTCCGCTACCGGACGGACGGGGCGGCTCAGGGTAACGACCCGGACCGTCAGCACGGCCTGTTCATCGACGACCTGTCGATCACCGCCGGCGGGACGACCCTGCTCAGTGACGGCGCGGAGAACCCGCCGAACGGCTGGACCTTGCGCAGCTTCACCTCGGTTCCCGCATCGGTGACCACGGACTACGACAACTACTACGTGGCCTCCTACCGGGCCTACGTGTCCTACGACAAGTATCTGAAGTCGGGGCCGTACAACTTCGGTTACCTCAGCACCCGGCCGGACTGGATGGAGCACTTCCCCTACCAGAACGGGTTGCTGGTGTCCTACTGGGACAGCTCGCAGACCAACAACAACGTCAGCCAGCACCCCGGGGCCGGCCTGATCCTGCCGATCGACGCGAACCCGAACCCGCTCTACCGGTTGGATGGCCGGGTCTGGCCGGCCGCCATCAACGCGTACGACGCACCGTTCGGCCGCGAACGGTCCGACACGCTGCGTCTGCACACCAACGGACGGTTGGAGCACCTCCGGGGGCAGGACGCTCAGCCGCTGTTCGATGACACGCGCACCTACTGGTACGCGACCGCGCCCTTGAACAGCGTCCGGACCGCCGCACGAGGGGTCACGCTGGAGGTCACCAAGCAGACCAAGACGTCGATGACCGTGGAGGTCGGCACATCGCCGACCACCTCAGCCAGCGCCCTGCGGTCGGCCACGTCGGGCCGGTAAGTCTCACCCGCCGGGCGCGCGGGCGGCTTCGACCGGCCAGACTGGAGGGATGGCCGACGAGACGAATGTGTTCGGGGATTTGCTGCAGCCGTGCAGCGCGGAGCCTGTGACCGGCTTCTACCGGGACGGCTGTTGCACGTCAGGCCCGCAGGCCGCTGCGCACCTGGTGTGCGCGGTCGTGACCGCCGACTTCCTCGACCACCAACGTCGCGTGGGCAACGACTTGAGCACCCCGGTGCCGGAGTACGGCTTCCCGGGGCTGCTCGCCGGGGACCGCTGGTGTGTGGTCGCGCAGCGGTGGGCGCAGGCGTACGCCGATGGTGTCGCGCCACCGGTCGTGCTGGCTTCGACGAATCGGCGAGCGCTCGAGGTGATCGAGCTGTCCGTGCTGCAGCAGTTCGCCGTCGACGTGCCGGAGGACATCCGCTCGCTCGAGTGAGGAAACGGGCCGGACGTCGAGGGCGGCTAGACTGACTCCGTCCGCGCGCAGTTCTGCGCGCCAGTCGATGCCGCCTGGAACTGATGTCCCAGCCCCGGAGACCGACATGACTATCGCTTCAACTTTGGCTCGCTCGACCCGGCCGCGGGTGCTCTTCGTCGACCGTGACGGCGGCTCCCCACAGATCGCCGCGAGTCTGTTCCGCCAGCTGGCCGGAGACCAGGTCGACGTGTTCACGGCGGTCACCAAGCCCGTCGACCCGACCAGCCGCTCGGACGAGATGCTGGTCGGCATGGGCCTCAACCCCGCCGACAAGCAGCCCCTCAGCTCGCGACAGCTGCATGCCGCCGACCGGGTCATCGTGCTGGGCACCGATCTCGACGTAGCCCGGCTCCCGGGGCCCCGCTACGAGGCGTGGGACCTGACCCAGGACGACATCGCGAGCCGGGTGCAGACCCTGAGTGAGGAGTTCACCGCTGAGCCGAGCGCCGAGCCACGTCTGCTGCACCGGCTGCGGCACCGGTTGACGAGGATCTGGCGCCGCTGACGCTCTGGGCTGCATAACCCTCAACTTGGCCAGCCACGCCTCGCGACGATGGCTGATCTCCTCGATCGCCGGCGTAATGGACCACCGGAGTCGCTGACCACGAATCCCTTGACAAGCGTGTTGCACATCGGCTCACCGGGCCCGTCGCGCTGGGGCGTGGACGCCATCGTCGCTTGGTGTGAATAATCGGTTGGCAGCAACGAGGCCGCTGCACGAGGGGAGCGATGATGACAAATCTAGCTATCATCTTCGGTGCGGTAGCCGCACTAGCGGCGGCTGTATTTTCCGGAATGACACTCTACGTCACCGGTAGACGTGAGGAGCGGAAGTGGCGCCGGGAGGTTCTTCTTGGGACATACCAGCGCTTTGTTGAGATCAGTTTCGAACGCAGTCTTGCGGCTTTTAGCGCGCTCGAGACGCGCCGAGGTGCTGCCGCCTTTGACTTGAACGAACTCAAAGAACGAGAGGTTCGACTCCATGATGTGTCGTCGGGCCTCCTGGCGCGCCTGCGGCTCTTGGCTGATAGGAACGTGATTGCGGCAGCTGAAGAACTGCAGCGTTGCGACAACCACTTGCTCGACCTGAGCTGGGCGCCTGATTCCGCCCCCTCTGACGCTGAAGTCGACGCATTTGATGCGGAGCGTGAGCGAAATCGTCAAGCAAAGCAAAGCATGCTCGAGGCTGCACGGATAAGCCTGGGACTTGACGGGATGGCTGTCATACATGATCGCAATTGGGAAAGGTCTGAGGCAGAGTCGGTGCGGCGGCCGCCGAAAGCAAACTAACTGTCACCTGATCCTGCGGGCCGCGTGGAGGGTACTGCGCCGGAGGCTAGATCGTCACCGGGTTCCTGACTCAGTGCATGCGGTCGACCGGGATCGGCTCCGCACCGCTGAGTTCGAGTGTTGGGGATTGCGCTGGCCAGGACCGTGGTGACCACCTTCGGTCATTCTGTGACGTTCAGATCTCAGGAGAGGTCTAGGGATAGGTGCGACGTCAACCAGTTGACGTAGCGGTCCTCGGCCCAGCCCCTTTCCAGGCAGAGTTGAGCGTAAGTTTCATGGCTGGTGAGGGTGAGGACCGCATCGATCGCGTTGTCTGCGTGGGTCTGGGTGAGCCAGCCTCGGTTGACCAGGAGGCCGAGAACGGCGCGGATGTCCTGCTCCTGTTCTCGCTTCCCCCAACGCCAAAGCTCGGCGGCAGAGTCGTCAGCGGCGGCGGCTTGGAGGGTCGCCGCCGCGTACGGCGCGGATCGTTGGTGGAGCCGGGCGGTGGTCTCCGCGAACGAGCTCAAGAACGCTCCCACATCAGTAGCGGCGGCAAGCTCGTGGACCTCGACCATGTCCCGGACCCGGCCTCTATCGATCTCAGATACGGCGGCGGCGACCGCGTCGCGGAACAGGTCGGCCTTGGTCGGGAAGAGGTTGAAGAGCGTCCGCTCGGACAAGCCGGCCGCGTCGGCGATGCTTCTGGTTGTCGCCTGGATATAGCCCTGCTCTAAGAAGCAGGTCTGGGCGGCCCGTAGCAGACGATCTCGAGTGGTTTCCCTACGCCGCGGGTCCTGGTTCCCTTCTGGGGGTGTCACGGGCGGAGTGTAACCCGGCGGCATGCTTCATTTCAGTGCTACTGTAAAACTGCCTCAGTATCACTGAAGCATGGAGTCGAGGATGGGCCGCCCCATGGTCGAGCAGCTGTTGTCGAACCGTTCGTCTAGGCCGGTTGATTTGGAGGTCCCGGTCCTGATCGTGGGTGGTGGACCGGCGGGGCTGACCGCTTCTCTCCTACTGGGCCGGGCGGGCGTCGATGCCTTGCTGGTCGATCGGAACATGACACCCTCCTCGTTGCCCCGGGCTCGCGGCGTCCACTCCCGGGCCATGGAGATTCTGCGCGTGTCCGGGGTCGCAACCGACTTACGGGCAAGGCAGCTCTTGATCCGAAGCGGTCTGGAGTGGCGACGCACGCTGACCGCCGAGCCGGACCGGGAACTGTCGCTGCCGGCTTCGATCGACGATGGGATCAGCCCGTGTGAGGGGCTGGCCATGGCGCAGGACGTGTTCGAGGAGGTTCTCCGTCGCCACGTGGATGCCGTCGCGCGGCGCCCAGCCCGCTGGGGTACGCGAGCGGAAAACGTGCGCGTCGACGGCGACGGTGTGCTCGTCAGCCTTCGGGAGCTGGATTCGGGACGGGTCTCGACCGTGAGGGCGCGTTACGTACTGGCCGCGGACGGAGCTCGGAGCGCCGTTCGCGAGGCGACCGGCATCTCACTTCGAGGACCCGCAGATCTCGGACGTCAACGCGCGGTCGCGTTCCGGGCCGACCTCTCGCCCTGGACCGGGGCCAGGCCGCGGGGAATGTACTTCCTGACCGACCTCCCGGGCGTGCTGTTTTGGACCCATCCCGACCACCGCTGGGTGATCGATGCGCCAGACACCCACCCTCTGGCGGCCGAAAGGTTTGTCCGTACCGCACTGGGTGCATCCGACGTCGCCCTGGAGGTGCTCGCCGACCGGACCTGGTCCCCCGGGGCCCAGTCCGCCGAAATTTACCGTCAGGGACCGATCTTCCTGCTCGGTGACGCGGCACACCGGGTGACTCCGATGGGAGCCACCGGCATGAGCATGGCCATCCACGACGCCCACAACCTCGTCTGGAAACTCGCCGCCGTGCTGAAAGGGCAGGCCGGCTCAAGCCTGTTGGACACTTACTCGGCGGAACGGGAGCCAATCGGGCGGGTGAACGCAGCTGAATCCGGCCAAGCATGGGCGACGGCCTTCCAATTCGGGAATCTACCGCCGATTGGCCGCAGCCTCCGCGAGGTTGACCTCGGCTTCCGGTACGCCTCGCCCGCGGTAATCGACGACGCCTGCACAGCGCCACCGCCGCTGGGGGATCAGGCGGACCCGGCGGCGCCCGGCCACCGAGCACCTCACCTGTGGCTCGACCCGCCGCCGCACGAGCGGTCCACCATCGACCTGTTCGACCAGAGCTTCGTCCTGCTCCACGGTCCAGCCGGCACCAGCTGGTCATCGGACCTGGCACAGCGACCTGACGGCCGCGGCGTGCCACTCGAAAGGCATGTGATCACCGACCCGTCCTGGCCCGACCGCTACGGAGTCGAGCCGTCTGGTGCGGTCCTCGTCCGTCCCGACGGGCACGTCGGCTGGCGGCACCGGGGGCCGCCGATGCCGGACGAGGCGTCGCCGGTCGAGTTGGTCGCGCATGTCCTAGCTCGGCTCACCGGAAAGGCTCCGGTGGCGTGACCAACTCACCCTTGTCTGCCTCGCCGAACATTCCAGATGATCCGGCCGCTGCCGACGCCTGGCGGCGCTGGGGACGGGGCGCCGGCTACGTGGCCGGCCCGCTGTTCCTGCTCCAGACCTACTTGTTTCTCCTCGATGTAACCGGCGCACTGGCGCCCCCAGTACGTTTCGTGGACACCCCAGCCGGTGTGATGGAGGACCGGGCGGCGTACTACTTCGCGGTCAACGAACGGATGCACACGATTTGGTGGGATGTCGCCCTCCGCGACATCGCTGGCCCGATCGGCTACCTGGCCCTGATCCTGCTCGTCATCGCTGTGGTTCGGGTCGCCGGAACCCGCCAGCCCCGGCAAGAGATCGCCGCCCTCGTAGTGGTCCTCGGCGCCTCGCTCGGTACGCTCAACGACCTGATGTACCTCAGCTACACCCGGTGGTGGCGTCACGGCGGGTTCTCCCCGACGCCCGACATCGTGGCCTTTGGCATCAGCCAGGACGTCGTAGACAACATCGGTAACTACTTTCTGCGGTCCGGATACATCCTCATCGCCATCGGTTTCACGCTTCTGGCACCAACCCTTGGACGCGTCCGCCCCGGATGGCGGTGGATCAGCCTCCTAGCCCGGATGGAGTCCCTCGCCATGTTGACGTGGGTCGTGGCCGACATCGCCGAGATGGGCACCACCCGCTACATCGCCGCCGTCACCGCCGGTCTGGTTCTCGGACCAGCGCTGATCATCCTTACCGGCCACGCCTTGGCCATCCGCCGACCCAATCATTACCGCAAGCGCGACAAAGCCGCGCATTCCTGATCTGCCATCAAGCTCGCCACGTATGCGGTACTCGTTGCGCTCGGGGTCGGCCAATAAGCGCCATGCCCGGGTGCGTTCGGTGAACGGCTGGTCTGTGTATCGGCGGGGCCCGAGCTGGGCCACGCATTCACCACGGTCAAGGTCGGGTGTGCGCGGAGAACGACTGGCGCACCCGGAGAGACTCGAACTCCCAACCTTCTGATCCGTAGTCAGATGCTCTATCCGTTGAGCTACGGGTGCAGTGCCCACACCGTGGTGTGGACAACGATCAACGAGTGTAGCGACCTCCGGCGCCGACCGCGAACCGGTTGAAGATCAGGCCGACTCGCGGACGACCAGCTCGGTCGGCAGGATGGTCGACTGCTCCGGTTGCTCCCCGGCCAGCAGCTGGAGGAGGACTTCCGCCATCCGCGCCCCCATGGCGATCGACGGCTGGTCGACGCTGGTCAGCCCGATGGAGCCGGCCTCGGCGAGCGGAGAGTTGTCGAAGCCGACCACCGCGATGTCGGCCGGCACCCGGCGCCCCCGGTCCGACAGCGTCATCAACGCACCGCGGGCCATCAGGTCGCTGGCCACGAAGACCGCATCCAGCTCGGGTTCCTGGTCGAGCAGCTGCGCCATCGCCAGGGCGCCGCCGTGGGTGGTGAAGTCCCCGCCCGCCACCAGGTCGGCCGGCTGGCCGGCCTGCTGCAGGGCGGCGCGAAAGCCGGCGAGCCGGTCCAACGATGCCTGCATGTCGGCGGATCCGGTGATGGTGGCGATCCGCCGCCGCCCCAGGCTCAACAGGTGCCGGGTGGCCAGCTCGGCACCGGAGAAGTTGTCGACGTCCACGAAGTACGCGTCGCCCAGCTCGGGATCGGTCGGTCGACCACCGAACACCATCGGAAGCGGTGTGCTCAGATCGACCAGGTCACGGACGCCCGCATGATGCGAGATGACCAGGATGCCGTCCACACTGCCGGCTTGCAGATAACGCCGGGTCTTGTGTCGATAACCCGAGCTGGCCACCACCATGGACAGCATGTAGTTCGTCTCGTCCAGCCGAGCGGTGATGCCACTGACCACCGAAGCGAAGTACGGATCACCGAAGAACCGCGCGGTGTCCTCGGGCACGACCAGGGCGATCGAGTTGGTCTGCCGGCTGGCCAGCGACCGGGCGGCCCGGTTGGGCACGTAGTTGAGCCGGGTGATCGCGGCCTGCACGGACCGCGCGACATCAGGTCGTACGTTGGGCGACTCGTTCACCACCCGGGACACCGTCGACCGGCTCACCCCGGCCTCAGCGGCAACCATCTCGAGCGTGGCTGCCACCGGTTGGGCCGACGGCGCGTCCTCGGTCTGGACCATGCGCGGCACGCTACACCGCCCCGTACGGGTTGATCAGGATCGTCATCCCTTGACCGCGCCCGCCATGATGCCGGAGACCAGCTGCCGGCCGGCCACGATGAACAGCGCCAGCAGCGGCAGCGTCGCCAGCACCACGCCGCAGAGCACCAGCGAATAGTCGACGAAGTACGCCGCCTGCAGCTGCTGCAGGGCCACCGGCAGCGTGGGGTTCTGCGGATCCAAGACGATGAAGGGCCAGAAGAAGTTCGTCCAGGACGAGACGAAGGTGAACAGGCCCAGCATGGCCGCCGCCGGACGCGCTGCGGGCAGGCAGACGTGCCAGAAGGTCTTGATCATGGAGCAGCCGTCGACCCGGGCCGCCTCGATCAGCTCGTCGGGCAGCGACTCGCGCAGGTACTGGGTCATCCAGAAGACCCCGAACGCGCTGACCAGGCTGGGAAAGATCACCGTCCAGATCCCGGCCTGCAGCCCGAAGCCCTGCTGGATCTTGGAGATCACGATGAACAGCGGCACCACCCCCAGCTGTGGAGGCACCGCCATGGTGGCGATCACGAAGACCAGCAGGCCGTTCTTCCCCGGAAGCGCAGCTTGGCGAAGGCGAAGCCGGCCAGCGTGGAGAAGAACACCACCGACAGGGCGACCGCCGGTCGAGACGGCCAGGCTGTTTCCGAAAGCCTTCCAGAACGGGATCGAGTCGATCACCGTCGCCGCGTTGCGCCAGAAGTTGCCGCCGGGCACCAAGGGAGGGTTCGCGCTGTTGACCGCAGTCTTGTCCGAGCTGCCGATCACGAACGACCACCACAGCGGGAACACCGACCCCAGCAAGACCGCGACCAGGCAGCCATAGACGACGAACCCGGGCCGGTCGACGTAGCCGCGGGCCTTGCGGCGTACGGCGGTCTGAGGCGTGGCCGCCAGCGCCGGCAGTGTTGTGGTCATGGTGTTCATCGCGACCTCCGTGTGGACCGGTTCGAGTGGGGGTCCGGCTCGCGAGTGCCGGTGTCGGCGATCAGCCGGGTGACCAAGAAGTTGATCACGGCGATGACCAGGATGATGATCAGCAACAGCAGCGCCACCGCCGACGCGCGACCGAAGTTGCGCTGGCCCCAGCCGAGCTCGTAGAGATAGAGGGTGACGGTCTGAAACTGCCGGTCCGCTCCGCCGCGACCGTAGTAGTCGTACAGCCGCGGTTCGTCGAAGATCTGCAGCCCACCGATGGTGGCGGTGATCACCACGAAGACGATCGTCGGCCGCAGCAGCGGCACCGTCACCGAGAAGAACTGGCGCAGCCTGCTCGCTCCGTCCATCATCGCCGCCTCGTAGAAGTCCCGGGGAATGGCCTGCATGGCCGCCAGGAAGATCAAGGTGTTGTAGCCGGTGAAGCGGAAGTTCACCATCGTGGCGATCGCCACGTGACTGGACAAGACGCCGGTCTGCCACGGCACCGGATCGACACCGAGGATGCCAAGAACGTGGTTCACCAGGCCCGACTGCTCGGCGAACAGGTTGCCGAACACCAGCGACACCGCGACCGGGGCCACGACGTAGGGCAGCAGCACGCCCATCCGCCACAACGTCTTGCCGCGCAGCTTGGAGTCGAGCAGGGCCGCGATGGTGATGGCCATGAGCACCTGCGGCACCGACGAGAGCAAGAAGATGCTGAAGGTGTTGCGCAGGGCCTTCCAGAAGTTCTCCTGGCCGAGCACGGTGACGAAGTTCTTCAACCCGACGAACTCACCCTGCCCACGGATCAGGTTCCAGTCGTGCACCGACACCCACGCGGTGAAGATCAGCGGGAACGCCCCGACCACGGCGAAGATCAGGAAGAACGGGGAGATGTAGAGGTAACGGAGACGCCTTGACGTCCCAGCGGTTCAGCCGTTCCGGCGACAAGAACCCACGGCGCGGTTTGACTGGCAGCCGGTGCGACAACCGGGTGGCGACAGCCATGCAGAGCCTACTCGATGAGAGGCGGGTCGGGAGGCCGGGCTTCGGTGGCGCCGTCGGATGGGTACGGCGCCACCGAGCTCAGCGGATCAGCCCAGCGACTCCACGTCGGAGACGAACTTCTCCCACGACTGCGTCGGCGCTCATCTGGCCGGTCTCGACCCGGGTCAGCGCCTGGGTCATGGCGTCGTTGATCGGGAAGTACTTCTCCCCCTTGTACGGCTGGATCGTCACCTTGCTGGCCCGCTCGGCGAGGATCTGGCCGGTCGGTGCGTTGTTGAAGAACGCGTCCTTGGAGGTCAGCAGGGTCTCGCTCTTGAGCGCATCGACCTGCGACGGGAAGGTCCCCTTGGCCGCGAACGCCTTCAGCTGCTGCTCGGGGGCGGTCAGCCAGACTGGCCAGCGCCTTGGCGGCCTCGGCGTTCTTGCTCTGCGTCGGCACGGTCAGGTACGACCCACCCCAGTTTCCGCTGCCACCGGGGAAGGTGTTGGCGATGTCCCAGCCCTTCACGCCGGTCGGCGTTGCCCTCGATCACGCCGAGCATCCAGCCCGGGCACAGCTTGGTGGCGAACCCGTCGCTCTGGAAGCTCTTGGTCCAGTCCGGACCCCCACTGCTCGAGCTTGGCCGAGAGCCCCCGGTTGATCGAGGCGTTCAGCACCTGGTCGTAGTACTGCTTGACCTGCGGGTTGGTGGTGGCGATGACGTTGCCGTCGTTGTCCTCGTAGGCGTTCTGGATCTGGTTGACCATGCCCTGCCAGTTCGAGGTGGCGGTGTCGAAGAACGGCACGTCGGACTTGGCCTTGAACTTCTCGCCGGCAGCGAAGTAGCTCTCCCAGCTGTCTCCGAACAGTGCGGCGACCTCGGCGCGGTCGGTCGGCAACCCGGCCTTCTTGAACAGGTCGGACGCGATAGCAGATGGCCTCCGGGCCGATGTCGGTGCCGTAGCCGATCAGCCGTCCGTCCTGGGCGGTGGCCGCCTTGGGTCTTCCACTCCAGCCAACGGCCGTTGACCGCTCGGATCGGAGAGATCGACGAAACTTGTCAGCGTTCAGCACCAGCTCGGGCAGCCAGTCGACCTCGATCGCTTCGATGTCCGACAGCCCTGAGCCGGCGGCGAGCCGCGTCGTCAGGTTGTCGCGTGCCTCGTTCGAGCTCGCCGCCTTCTTGTGGTTGATCGTGACGTTCGGGTGGTCCTTCATGTACTCGGCGAACAGGTCCTCGTAGCCGAATTCGTTGAAGGTGGCGACCGTGAGCTGCACGGGCGCATCGGGATCGGTGCTGGCCTGCGGTGCTGCATCTCCCTTGCCGCCGCAGGCGGACACGGTCAGGCTCAGAGCCAGGGCGGCGGCGATGGCCGAAACGGCCTTCCATCGGCGGTTGCATTCTCACGGACACTCCTTCGTTATGAGAGCGCTCCCAAAATTGGGAGCGCTCTCACAGTAAGTATTGTGGAGAGGATCGTCAAGAGATGGAGATCATTTGCCTCTGACGGCCCGAGCCCGTGGAGTCCAGACCTGGCGATGGCGCTTCGCGTTCTGGACACGCCCACCGCTGGGAACGGACTTCCCTCGCCCCTCGCTGACGGGTGATTCCCCACCGCAGGTCGGAATCTGCCCTCCGCGTACGCCTTGGCCTCCCCTGACGTCCACCCGCACGCCAGCGGGCCCATCGGACCCCTCCACTGCACCCGGAAACAGACCACTCCGCCACTGGTACGACTGGATTGACAACCCCAACCGTTCACTTATTGTTCACATGACGGCTCTTTCGGTCCGTTGATCTGAGGGCTCAAGCCGGTCGCGCCCTGCTCCACACCATGCCGCCCGTTCCAGATGGGGACTGAAGTGACACTGCTGTTCATCGTGATCGCCGTTGTCGTGGTCGCGTTGATCTTCGACTTCACCAACGGCTTCCATGACAGTGCCAACGCCATGGCCGGCCCGATCGCCACCGGCGCGCTTGAAGCCGCGTACGGCCGTGATCATTGCCGCCGTCTTGAACCTCGTCGGTGCCTGCCTGTCGACCGAAGTGGCCAAGACGATCTCTGGCGGCTTCTTCGATGAGAAGCTCATCAGCGCGCCGATCATCTTGGCCGGGCTGATCGGCGCCATCATCTGGAACCTCCTCACCTGGCTGCTGGGCCTGCCCTCCAGCTCGTCCCACGCGTTGTTCGGTGGTTTGATCGGCGCTGTGGTCGTCGGCGCCGGCCTCAGCTCCGTGCACGGCTGGGTGATCGTGTCCAAGGTGCTGCTGCCGGCGGTGGTCGCGCCGCTGGTTGCCGGGATCGGCGCGGCGCTCGCCACCCGGCTGGCCTACCGGATCATCCGCAAGACCCCCAGCGCCCAGAGCAACACCGGATTCAAGTACGGCCAGGCGTTCACCGCCTCACTCGTGGCTCTGGCCCACGGCACCTCCGACGGCCAGAAGACGATGGGCGTCATCACCTTGGTGCTGGTCGCCGCCAACATGCAGGCCGCCGACACCGGGCCGCAGTGGTGGGTCATCATCGCCGCCGGTGTGGCCATCGGCCTGGGCACCTACTCCGGCGGCTGGCGGATCATGCGCACGCTGGGCAAGGGCATCGTCGAGATCGAGACCCCGCAGGGCGCCGCATCCGGTGCCACCACGACAGCCACCATCTTGGCCTCGGCCCACTTCGGGTTCGGACTCTCCACCACCCACGTGAGCACCGGATCCATCCTGGGTTCCGGGGTCGGGCCGAGCCGGCGCCGAGGTCCGTTGGAGCGTCGCTCGCAAGATGGTCATCGCCTGGCTGCTCACCCTCCCTGGCGCCGGCATCGTGGGCGGCCTCGCCGCCCTGCTCGCCGACCACGGACTCGGCCGGGGTCATCGTGCTGCTGGTCCTGCTCGCTGTGGCCTGCGCCGTCATCTTCGCGATCTCGCGCCGCAACCACGTCGACCACACCAACGTCACCGAGAGCCGCGAGGTGATGGTGCTCGCCGGAGCGTCGCCGAGCACGTACGCCAACGATCCGCGGCTCGACTCCCACGGACCGAAGAAGAAGAAGGCCAAGAAGCCCAAGATGAAGACCGGCGTCTGATGAACATCGACTGGCCCGCCCTCGGCATGGTCGCTGCCGTCTCGATCGGCACGTCCGTGGTCTTCATCGTGCTGCTCGCCGGCGGCATCAGATTCGTCTCAGCCGCCCGGCTGCGGGCCAACCAGGGTGGCTCCGGCACCGCCAGCCTGTCCGTCGGCTATGCGCTGATCGGACTGGCCGCGATCTTGGTGCTGGTCGGGCTCTGGCGGATCATCCCCCAGTTCCACTGAGCGTTGGTCGGCGGGTCAGGCGTCCTCGAGCCGGAACCCGACCTTGAGCCCGACCTGGTAGTCGGCGACCACACCGTCGACCAGGTGACCGCGGATCTGAGTCACCTCGAACCAGTCCAGTCCGCGCAGCGTTGCTCCGGCCCGCTCGATGCCGATCTTGATGGCGGCGTCGACGCCGTCGGGTGAGGTGCCGACGATCTCGGTGACGCGGTAGACGTTGTTGGCCATGATGGCTCCTTCGGTCGAGGTGTCTGGTCGACTCCCATTCTCAGCCCAGAGCTGCTCGGACGACCAGGTCGAACCTCGGACACCGCGCCGTGGCCAGGGAAACCCGGCCCGGCCAGGCCGTACGCTCCCGAGATAGGTCCTCGGGAAGCGTGGCCTCGGCGGCGGAGGTGGCGGGATTTGAACCCGCGAGAGGGTTTGTGCCCTAAACCCGCTTAGCAGGCGGGCGCCATAGACCGGACTAGGCGACACCTCCAGGCTCCACCACGGCGGAGCGCTGGGCAAGACTACCGACCGGACCCGGGGCGAGGCAAAGTCATTGCCCGCTGAGCCACCCCGGCAGGCGGCACGACGGCGCAGATCACACGGCATCAGATGGCATCTGCCCTGGTCAGCACGTACAGTGGAGCGAGTTTCTCGCCCGCACCACCCTTTGAGGATGTGTGAATGTCGGACCAGCAACCGGACTCGGGGAAGTGGGATTGGGCGGTGCCCGACCCGTCGCAGACCCCTGCCGTCGCCAAACGCGCGCTCGAACCCGAGCATGACTTCCGCCGTACGGTGTTGTTCACCGTGGCTGGCACGGCGCTTCCCGGGCTCGGGCTGATCGCCGCTCGCCGGCGGGTCATCGGCGGCATCATCCTCGGCATCTTCGCGGCCACCCTGCTCGGCCTCGGCATCTATGCGGCGACCGATCTCCAGGGGTTGGTCGGCCTGGCGCTCAAGCCGACCGTGCTCAAGCGGCTGGCCGTTGCGTTGATCGTGATCGCGGTGATCTGGGTCGGCGTCATCATCGCCAGCCACCTCAGCCTGCGCAAACAGCCGAGCCCCGGCCAACGCGCGGTCGGCGGGGTGCTCGTCGGCTTGCTGGCCTTCGCTCGTTGCTGCACCGATGGCGGTGGCGGCCAACTACTCCTTCATCACCGCCGGCTCGGTGAACGCGGTGTTCCAGAGCGAGTCCAAGACCAAGAGCGCGACCCGGCCCACCTTCGATGCGCAGAAGCCCACCAAGGGTCAGACCGAGGCTCAGGACCCGTGGGCCGACAAGCCGCGGCTGAACATCCTGCTGCTGGGCGGTGACGCCGGCAAGGGTCGTACAGGTACCCGCACCGACACCGTGATCCTGGCCAGCATCGACACCAAGACCGGCGACACCACGATGTTCAGCCTGCCGCGCAACACCGGCCGGATGCCGTTCCCGGAGAAGTCCCCGTTGCACCGCTACTACCCCAACGGCTTCACCAACGGAGACGGCAACAACGCCGAGTACTTCTTGAACGCCATGTACGACAACGTGCCGAGCAACGTCCCCAAGGATGTGCTCGGTGAGACCGACAACCTGGGCGCCGACGTGATGAAGGTGTCGGTGGGTGAGGCCCTGGGGCTGAAGGTCGACTACTACATGCTGATCGACCTGCAGGGCTTCTCGAAGATGATCAACGCGCTGGGTGGGATCCGGCTCAACATCAACACCTACATCCCCATCGGCGGCGACACCGACGCCCACATCCCGCCGAAGTCCTACCTCAAGCCCGGAGCCAACCAGAAGCTCGATGGCCGCAGCGCGCTCTGGTATGCCCGAGGTCGGTACGGCTCCGACGACTACCACCGGATGGACCGGCAGCGCTGCGTGATCAACGCCATCATCAAGCAGGCGAATCCGGCGACCATGCTGTCGCGCTACGAGGACATCGCCAAGGCCGGCAAGACCATCGTCTACACCGACATGCCGCAAGAGGTCCTGCCGCTGATGGTCGACCTGAGCCTGCGCGTGAAGGACGGGAACGTCCGCAGCATCGTCTTCAAGCATGGCGTCAACGGCTTCCTGAGCCCGAATCCCAACTTCACCTTGATGCGCAAGCAGGTGAAGACGGCGCTCGGTGAGGCGAAGACCGAGAAGCCGTCGGGCAGCTCGACGACGAAGAAGGACCCCGACAGCTCATCGAAGACCACCAGCGAGGATGTCGACTCGAGCTGCGCGTACGACCCGAAGGTGGCCGCCACCGCCCGTCCCTACACCGGCTAGGGACAAGCTCCTCGCGACGGCGTCGGTCAGAAGATCCGGTCGCCGTAACCTCGGTCATCGTCGAGCCTGGATCTGATTGCCGCAACCAGTGACACGAACGTGGCGTCGCTCGCGGCTCGGGGGTTGACCACGACGAGGTTGGAGCCGGGACCGGTCTTGGCGGTCAGGGTCAGGCGCGACCCTCGCAGGGTGACGTGCTCCACCTCAGACCAGTCCAGTGACTGCGTACGCCGGCCCCGGACGCTGATCGCTCGCGGATCCAGCACCACCGACGTCCGGAGCCGCCGGGTCAGCAGCAGGGCGACGAGGGCCAAGCCGACCGCCAAGATCAGCACCACCAGGCCCAGGACGAGAGCCACCACCGCCTCGGTGAAGGTCCAGACGGCGATGAGTGCGATCGCGACCACGGCCGCTCCAGCCGAGATGGCCAGAGCGCGTACGGGGGCCACCGCGGTCAAGTCGAACCGCTGGCCGGCCGGCAGCTCGGTGGAGTGGGTCACCTGAGCACCCTATCCAGCCCCTCACGGAGCGGGGCAGAGCTCGCCAGTGGCGCCGACACTCAGGGGACGGATGCGCGGGACCGCGCTTCGACGGGCAGCGACCGGTAGTGCGCCCAGGCGGCGAGCAGCTCAGCTCGCGGTCTGCCCGGATGCGTCTGGTGCCAGGCTCGGGTGAACCGGTTGAGCTCGAACTGGGCCGAGATCTCGGTGGCGGCTGATGGCCTGGGGTGTGCCGGCCGAGTCGTACGCCAGTACTCGAGTGCCTCGCCCAGGGTGCGCCCGCCGGTGGAGATGAACTCGCGCATGGGCGCGTCGAAGTGGAAGCCGGCACCGAGATGGGCGACGAAGTACGCCCGCAACCGCTGCGAGCAGCGTTGACCGGTCGGAATCACCGTGTCTTCGGTCAGCGGCCCGACCAGCTGCGCTCCGCCCACCGAGCGCCGGCCTCCCGATCCGGGTGGCGGCGGCTGGCCGTCCAGCGCGAACGCCACCCGCTCGGTCAGCGCGACCTTTCCCCCTGCGGTGGCGACACCGAGGGTACGAGCGAAATCGATCAGCTCGCTGTGCAGCCAGTACCAGCGCCGCAGCTCGGTCCCGGTGAGGCGGGCGGTCAACGGCGGGCGGGTTTCCATATCCGCAGTCTCGTCATGGCCACTGACAAATCGCGCCGCGAAGGCCGGCTACGTCAGCAGGTGCCTCAGGGCCGCCGCCGTGACCGCCGGTCGCGACCGCCGGCCGTGGGTTGCGTTGACGAGTGAGACGCCGACGAACAACGTGAGCACGAGCAGGCACCGTCCCTCGACGTCGGCGGCATCGTCGCAGAACTCGCCGAAGAGGGGTCGGAGATAGTCGAGCCGACGGTTGTCGACCCGGGTCACCCGGTCGGCGACCTTCGGGTCACGGCGGGCCCAGTCCCGGACCGACAGCTCGACCTGGAGGATGCTGTCGCGTTCACCCGCCACTGCGAACAGCCGGCGCAACCGCGTACGACCCGAACCACCACCCCGGTCGGCGGCCTCGATCGCCTGGTCGACGAACGTCGTCTCCCACGTGTCGAGCATCGCGTCGAGCAGCGCCTGCCGGTCGCGGAAATGCCAGTAGAAGCCGCCCTTGGTGACGCCCAGCGCCTTGGCCAGCGACTCGACCCGCACCACGTCTGGACCTCCGGTGCCCAGGAGGCGCAGTCCCTCGTCGACCCAGCTCTGACGCGGAGTGCGGACTGGAGCAGACACCGGCGGGGCTTCCTTTCGTTGACGTCACGTTCATCCATACTCTAACGTATGGATACGCGTACGTATGGATCAGGAGGCTCACTGTTGAAGCTCCCACCCGGACAACGCGCCGTCCACGGGTTCCCCCGGTTCGGCGTCGATCTGGCCCACCCGCCACCCGCCCCGGCCACCGACCTCATCATCGAGATCACCGGTGAGCTGGTCCGCCACGTCTCGATCACTCCCGCCGAGCTCGCGGACTTGCCTCGCCGCACGCTCGTGGCTGACCTGCACTGCGTGGCCGGGTGGTCGGCCGTCGGGCTGACCTGGGCGGGAGTGAGCTTTCCCGACCTGTACGGCCTCGTCATCGAGCCCGCCCTGTCCGCAGGAGCCCGCGTGCGCTACGTCGTCTTCGTCGGAGCCGACGGCTATCGCTCGATCGTCGCGCTGGAAGACCTGCTGGTCGACGACGTGTTGATCGCGGACACCCTCGACGGACAGCCGCTTCCGCCCGACCACGGTGCCCCCGTACGCCTCGTCAGCCCCAACCAGTACGGGTTCGTCAGCACCAAGCACCTGTGCCGGATCGAGCTCTACCGCTCCGAGCCCGTCGGCTTCTACCACCCGACCAGGAGGATCCAGCGCGCGTTGCGCACCGTACGGCCGCACCGGCGGGCCCGGGTCTGGCGCGAGGAGCGGCACCGCTATCTGCCGTCGTGGCTGGCCCGCCGGATCTACCGGCTCGTCGTTCCGCTGCCGGCGCCTCCGCTGCAGTGACCGCCGTTGCGGAATCTCCGCTCGTCGAGGAGGGGTCCGGCGGCGAGGGTGGGATTCGAACCCACGGAACGGTCTCCCGCTCGGGCGCTTTCAAGGCGCCTGCACTAGTCCACTATGCGACCTCGCCCACTGCGATGGGCACCCAGATCCTAGCCGACCGGTTGGGCTCGGTATGGAAGGCTGAGAGCCATGCGAGCGATCATGGCCAGGGAGCCCGGCGGACCCGAGGTGTTGCAGATGGGTCAGGTCGAAGATCTGCGTCCTGGACCCGGCGAGATCTTGATCGACGTCGTCGGCGCCGGAGTGAACCGGGCCGACCTGCTGCAACGCCAGGGGCACTATCCCCCTCCACCCGGCGCCAGCACGATCATCGGGCTGGAGGTGTCCGGTCGGATCGCCGAGCTGGGTGAGGGAGTGACCGGGTGGGACATCGGCGATGCGTGTGTCGCCTTGCTGGCTGGTGGCGGCTACGCCGACCAGGTCGTCGCGCCGGCGGGCCAGGTGGTCCTGCCGCCCCCCGCCGTAGACCTGCTGGCCGCGGCCGGGGTGATCGAGGTCGCGGCCACGGTCTTCTCCAACCTGCAGCTGGCCCGGCTCAGCGAAGCCGAGGTGTTCTTGGTGCACGGCGGCGCCGGTGGGATCGGATCCTTCGCCATCCAGTACGCCAAGGCCCTCGGGGCCACGGTGATCACCACCGCGGGCAGCGAGGAGAAGCTCAGCTATTGCCGCCGGCTCGGTGCCGATCACGCCATCTCCTATCGCGACGACTGGGTGACCGCCGTCCAGACCCTCACCGTGGACCACGGGGTCGACGTGATCTTGGACAACATGGGGGCGAAGTACCTCGATGACCACGTGACGTTGATGGCAACCCACGGCCGACTGGTGGTGATCGGCATGCAGGGAGGCAGCAAGGGCCAGCTGGACCTGAGCCGGCTGATGGCCAAGCGCGCCTGGGTGACGTCGACCTCGCTGCGGTCTCGACCGGTCGACGAGAAAGCCGAGATCTGCCGTGGGGTGGTCAACTCGGTCTGGCCACTGCTGGCTGCGGGCACGATCCAGCCCACCCAGCACCAGGTGTTCGCGCTCGAGCAGGCGGCGCAGGCCCACGCTCAGATGCGAGTCAGGCGACCACTCCGGCAAGATCATCCTGCGGGTGTCTGCCGACGGCCCGGAGGCGCAACTCCCACCGGACCTCGGTGCAGTCGGCACCTCGTGAGATCGGCTGGGTACGTTGGGCCCATGGGAATCGTCGACCGCATCAAACACGCCGTGACCGACTCCGACTCCGATTCGGCCGCTTCGGGGCCGGCGGCCGCCTCCGGAGCCTCCGTAGTCGAGTCGGATACCAGCGTCCCCTCGACCGCAGAACCGAGCGACGGCGAGGCATCGCACGGCCCGTCCGGACTGGACAACGCGGAGACCGCCGCTGGCGGGGCTGACGCCGTCCCTGACACCCCCGATGGTGTTCCGGAGAACTACACCTGACCGAGCGCCCGCAGGACGTGGGCCGCTTCTTCGGCCGGGGGATCAGCGAGGTCGACCGTGATCACGTTCTCGTCCGGCCCGGGCGCCTCGAGCGTGGCCAGCTGTGAATCCAGCAGCGAGGTGGGCATGAAGTGGTCCTTGCGGACGGCCATCCGGGCGGCGATCACCTCCCGCGAGCCGGCAATGTGCACGAAGATCACGTTGGGACGACGCAGTCGGTCCCGGTAGGACCGCTTGAGCGCCGAGCAGGTGACGATGCCGGGGGCGCCCTCCGCGGCCTGCTCGTCGATCCACTCGGCGATCTTGTCCAGCCACGGCCAGCGGTCCTCGTCGGTCAGCGGCGTCCCCGCCGTCATCTTGGCGATGTTCGCCGGCGGGTGCAGGGCGTCACCCTCTCGGAACTCCCAGCCGAGGTGGTCGGCCAGCAGCCCGGCCACCGTCGACTTCCCGGTCCCGGCCACACCCATCACGACCAGTACGGGCGGTCGATCTCCAGCGTCGCGTGCATCCATCGGGCGAACCTTTCTCGTCGTCGAGGGTCGGTCGGAAAGCGTCAGACGATCAAGCTGAGCACCAGCACCCCGATCAGGCCGACGACCGAGATGAGGCACTCCATCACAGTCCAGGTCTTGAAGTTCTGAGCCACACTGGTGCCGAGATACTGCTTCACCAGCCAGAATCCCGCGTCGTTCACGTGGGAGAGGAAGAGCGATCCGGCGCCGATGGCCAAGACCATCAAGGCCACCTGGTTGGGCTCGAGCGTCGCGGCCACGGGGGTCAGCAGGCCGGCCGCGGTCACGGTGGCGACGGTCGCCGAGCCGGTGGCCACGCGGACGAGCACCGCGACCACCCAGGCGAGCAGCAGCACCGAGAGCCCGCTGCCGACCACAGCCTTGGTGATCACGTTGCCGATTCCGGTGTCGATCAACACCTGTTTGAAACCGCCGCCCGCACCGACGATCAGCAGGATGCCCGCGATCGGGGGCAGCGCGGTCTCCAGCGACTCGGCGATGGCGTCGCGGCTCATCTTGCCGCCCCGACCCAAGATGATGATGCCGAAGATCACCGCCAGCAACAAGGCGATCGGTGGATTGCCCAGGAAGTCGAGCGTCTGCTTGAGAAAGGACTTCGACGACGGCGCGGTCACGTCGGCGATCGCCTTGGCCAGCATCAAGATCACCGGCAGCAAGATCGCGAACAGCGAAGCCCCGAAGGTCGGGCGCGCCTTGGTCGGGGTGTCTTGGTGCAGGTCCTCATCGGTGACGAACAGGTCAGGCACCGGCACTGGCGCCCACCGGGCGGCGAACGTGCTGAACAGGGGCCCGGCGATGATCACCGTCGGGATGGCCAGCAGCACACCGAACCCGAGGGTGATGCCCAAGTTGGCCCCCAGGGTCCCGACTGCGGTGAGCGGGCCGGGGTGCGGCGGCACGAGACCGTGCATGACCGAAAGACCAGCCAGGGTGGGGATGGCGATCCGCATCAACGGCAGGCCGGAGCGGCGAGCGACCAAGATCACGACCGGGATCAGCAGCACCAGGCCGATCTCGAAGAACATCGGCAAGCCGATGATCGCGCCGACCAGGGCCATGGTCCACGGCAACGACTTCGGGTTCGAGCGCGAGACCAGGGTGTCGACGATCTGATCCGCACCACCAGAGTCCGCCAGGAGCTTGCCGAACATCGCGCCGAGACCAATCAGGACGCCGACGCCACCCATGGTGCTGCCGAAACCCGTGCCGAAGCTGGTGGCGACCTTGCCGACCTCCAGCCCGGCCGCCAGTCCGACCCCGATCGAACCGATGGTCAGGCTCAGGAACGGGTTGAGCTTGAGCCAGGTGATCAGCAAGATGATCACCGCGAACGCTGCGATCGCCGCAATGATCAACCGCGCATCGCTGACCGCCAGCACGACCTGCTGCGGGGCCGTCAAGAACAGGGCCGCATGCATGGAGCCTCCTCGAGCCATCGACGGCTGACCCGCCGCTTCAGCACATGTCTACAACGCGGTCGCCCTGGCTCGTCGCCGACCCCCGGATCATGATGTCCAGGCCCGCCACAGCCGGGCATACTCACCCTCGGCCTTGATCAGCTCAGCATGGCTGCCGAGCTCGGCCATCCGGCCGTCGATGACCACCGCGATCCGGTCGGCGTCATGGGCGGTGTGCAGTCGGTGGGCGATGGCGACCACCGTACGGTCCGCCAGCAGTGCCGCCATCGAGCCCTCCAGGTGCCGGGCGGTGCGGGGATCGATCAGCGAGGTCGCCTCGTCCAGCACCAGGGTGTGGGGGTCGGCCACGACGAGCCGGGCCAGGGCGATCTGCTGAGCCTGAGCCGGGGTCAGCTTCTGGTGCCCGGCACCGAGCACGGTGTCCAGACCGGACGGCAGCCGCGCCACCCAGTCCCAGGCGTCCACCGTCCGCAGCGCCTCGATCACCACCGCGTCGCGGCGATTCCTCCCGGGCCAGGACGATGTTGTCGCGGACGGTGCCGACGAAGACGTGGTGCTCCTGGGTCACCAGGGCGACCTGCGTACGCAGCACCTCGAGCGGGAGTGCGGTCAGCTCGACCTCGCCGACGGTGACCGAACCCGTACGCGGACCGTTGATCCCCGACAGCAGCCGACCCAGCGTCGACTTGCCCGACCCACTCGGACCGACGATGGCCAACCGCTCGCCCGGTCGTGGGGCGAGGTCGATGCCGTGCAGCACGTCGTGACCTTCGCGGTAGGCGAACCGCAGGTCACGGCCGACCAGCCGGTTGCGACTGCGGCCGCTCCAGTCCGGCCTCGCGGTCCGGTGGCACGGCAGCGATCCCCAGCAGCCGGGTGGTCGAGGCGATGCCGACCTGCAGCCGGTCGATGTTGCGGATCAACCGGTCCAAGGGCTCGACCAGCGCCTGGACGTAGAGCGTCGCCGCGGTGATCTGCCCCAGCGTCAGCCATCCGTTCAGGTAGCCGACCCCACTGAGCAGCAGCACCATCACCAGGGGCGTGTCGTACGCGATGCCGATGAAGCCGAAGAAGATGTTGCGTAGCGCCATCGTGTAGCGCTCAGCCTGCGCCGAGACCGCGATGTCGCCGTCCCCCTGGGCCACCCGGCGTGACTGCAGCCCCAAGGCCTCCACCGTACGAGCGCCCTCGACCGTCTCGGTCAGCGTCGAGTTGATCAACGAATAGGTGCCACCCTCGGTGATGTAGCCCCGGGGTGCCCGCTTGAGGTACCGCCGGCCGGAGAAGATCAGCACCGGCATGGTGATCAGCAGGGGCAGGGTCAGCAACGGCGAGTTGACCAGCATGGCCACGACCGTGAAGACCGTGGTCACCGAGGCGATCACCATCTCGGGCAGGCCGTAGCGCGCGCTCTCGCTCATGGTGCTGACATCGCGGGTCACCCGGGTGACGAGATCGCCGGAGCTGGCCCCCTCGACCCGTCCGAGCGGCAGCCGGAGCACGGCGCGTACGACATCCTCGCGCGCGTCGGCCAGCACGTCTTGACCGAACACCGCGGAGGTCCGCAACGCCAGGAAGGTCAAGCCGGCTTGGACGACGACGACTCCGACGACGGCCAGCGCCAGGCCGTTCAGGGTGGACTCCCAGTCACCGCCGGCCGCCGCCGCATCGACGAGGGCACCGAGGATCCGCGGCACCACCAGGGCGGCCGCCGCGGCCAGCCCGTGCAGGACCAGCAAGGCGATGATCATCCGCCGGCGACGGCTCAGCAGCCCGCGAACGAAGATCAGCACGGCGCTGCGGTCAGCCACCGGCAGACCGCGTTCGGGGGCACGGGAGCTGGCGAAGTAGTCCACTGCACGCCGTTCCCGCAGCAAGTGCCGTTGCCGCCAGGCCCGCAGCCGGGCCCGCCATGGGCCGGAGCCGGTGGGGATCAGCGCCGTGGGAATGCGGTCCGGTGCCGCACCGACCCGCCACGTCTCTGCGGAACCTCGCAGTCCGCGTTGCAGCTCAGTCATCGTCGAGCTCCAGGTTGCGGCCGACGACGCGTCGATAGGCCGGGTCGGTGCGGACCAGCTCGTCGTGCGTCCCGTACGCCGTCACCCGGCCGTCGACCAGGAACGCCACCCGGTCGGCATGGTGCAGCAGCAACGGTGAGACGGTCGTGACCACGGTCGTGCGACCCGAGCGGTGCTGAGCGAGGCGCCGCGCGATCTCCGCCTCGGTGTGCGCGTCCACGGCCGAGGTCGGCTCGACCAAGATCAAGATCTCGGGATCGACGGCGATGGCCCGGGCCAGCACGACCCGCTGCCGCTGGCCGCCGGACAGTCCGCGACCGCGTTCGTCGATCAGCCCCTGCCAGCCTCCCGGCAGGGACTCGAAGACATCCTCGGCGGCCGCCACGTGCAGCGCCGTCTCGGCCTCGCGCAGGCTGAGCCGGTCGTGCGGGTCGAGCGCGGACTGCAGGGTGCCGGCGAACACGTGGCTGGAGCTGTCGGAGACCAGGATGTGCTGGCGGACGACGTCGATCGGCAGGTCGGCCAGGTCCACCCCGCCCAGGCTGACGCCCCAGGTGCGGTTGGCCAGCTCACGATCGGCCTGCGCCCGCCGGACCCGCTCGGCCTGCTGCCGGGCCCGCTCCCGCCGGGCCGCGCGACCGCGGATCTTGTCATCCACGTCGAGCGCGATCGGCTCGGTGTTTCCGGGCAGGTAGCGACCCAGCCGGTCGGCCAGCGCGGCCGTGTCGTCGGGAACGGCGGAGACCACCACCGTCAGCTGGCCCGGAGCGGCGGCGAACCCCGAGTGATGGTCGATCAAGGCCGTCCCGACCGGCAGCTCGACCTCGCCGGTGACTGGCGCCCAGGGCGGCTGCTGGCCGAGCACGGCGATGGTCTTGCGCGCTGACACCAGCGCCCGCACGCCCTTCTGCGCGAGGTCGAAGAAGGTCTGGATCGGCCAGACCATGAAGACGGCGAAGCCGAAGAAGCTGATCAGCTCGCCGACGGTCAACGCGCCGACGGCCACCTCCCGGGCGCCCAGCCAGGTCAAGATCACCAGGAACAAACCGGAGAACAACACGCTCGTCGAGTCCACCGCGCCCTGCCAGATGCTGGCCGACACCCCCGCGTCGCGGGTCCGCTGGGACTGCTCGACGTAGTTGCGGGCGAAGGTGCGCTCACCACCGATACCGCGGAGGATCCGCAGCCCGGCCACGATGTCGGTGGCCAGCGAGGTCAGCTCCGAGGACCGCGACCGCTCGGCCTCCTCCCGGTTCTGCAGCGGCACCAGCAGCGGTCGGGCGAGCAACGCGATCACCGGCGCGATGATCAACACCGCGAGGCCGAGCTTGACCGAGGTCGACAGCACCAGGGTCGCGATCAGCAGATACGCAATCAGGGCGCCGGCCGCTCGGGCGATCACCTCGGTGAGCGCCCCGAACTGGTCGGAGTCGGACGCGGAGACGCTCAGCACCTCCCCGGTCGGCGTTCGTTGCGGCAGCACGTGACCCATCTGGGTGGCCTTCTTGGTGACCAGCTTCATCGGTGCGTACATGCCGACCAGCCAGCCCCGGACGACCAGCGTGTGGCCGAGCACACCGGCGGCGACCCCGGCCAGCACCAGGCCGAGCATGATCAACGACAGCCAGCCGACCGTGCCCAGGTCGCCCGCCCGGATCCCGTTGTCGACGATCTTGCCGATCACGTACGGGCCGACCGACCCGGGCAGCCACTCGACCACGCTGACCAGGGAGCTGAGCGCCAGCAGCGGGGCTTGCTGCCACATCAGCCAGAGCAGGAAGCTCACCGGACCGCGGGTCTTCGGGTCGGAGAAGTCACGAGCCGGAAGTCGCCATCGAGAGCCAGCCGGTGGTGGTCCGCCGGCGCCGGCACCGGCTGGGGCGGCACGGTCGAAGTCCGGAACCACCGGCGGAAAGTCGTGCATCAGATCCACCACTCTAGGTCGGGCGGTGGTCGGTCTCCATTGGTTTTCCAGCGCCCACCGCCTCCTCGGCGGTGTCAGTGGCCCCGCCTAGGATCAACGCATGACCAACGACGCAAGTGCTGGCGACCAGACCGCTGACGGCCCTCCGCAGGGTGTGGCCGGGGCGACCGAGGACGGGCGCGTCTACGTGGTGACGCCGCAGGCGATGGCCGTCGAAGGGCCTCCGCGGCAACAGGTCGAGACCGACGACGACTCGGCCCGCTCGGTCACCGACATGGTCGAGCAGCCGGCCAAGGTGATGCGGATCGGCAACATGATCCGCCAGCTGCTCGACGAGGTGAAGGCGGCGCCGCTCGACGACGCCAGCCGGCAGCGGCTGCGCAAGATCCAGCACGCCTCGGTCGCCGAGCTGAAAGCCGGCCTCGCGCCCGAGCTGGTGGCCGAGCTCGAGCGGATCACCTTGCCGTTCAGTGAGGACTCCACCCCATCGGACGCGGAGCTGCGGATCGCGCAGGCCCAGCTGGTCGGCTGGCTCGAAGGGTTGTTCCAAGGCATCCAGACCGCCCTGTTCGCCCAGCAGATGGCTGCTCGGGCCCAGCTCGAGCAGATGCGTCGGGCTCTGCCGCCCGGATCGGCTCCGGCCCCGAACCCCGAGACTACGCAGCAAAGTGGAGGTATGTACCTGTAGCCCACGACCAGGGAAAGATCGGGAAAGTTCCTGATCCCCGGGAACCGAGTCCACCGGGCGCTGCGTCGGATGGGAGGCCTGTTGAGAACGACGAGACCTCCTGGAGATGCACATGCCCCTCAGCTCGAACACCCCCGCCGGGACGTCCACCGACCAGTTGTCCGGCGCCGGAACGACCCCACGCCGAGCTGGCTGCGTCGAGTTCGCCGACCTGTTCCAGGCGCCGTTGCTGGAAGAGCCCCCAGCACCGAACGCACCGGCCGAGCTCCGCCGCCGCTACGTGACCCTGGCCCGCCAGGCTGACAACATCTGCCGGGCCTGCCCGCTGATCGCCGAGTGCCTGTTCCGGGCGGTCGTCGAGCACGATGTGGCGGGCTTCGCGGCCGGAACCACCGCGCGGCAGCGGACCCAGATCCGCCGGCGGTTGCAGGTCATCGTCGAGCCGGAGGACTTCGACACCCTCGCCGGGGTCACCGGTCGGCACCGGCAGATCGACCACGACGAGGTCGTACGGCTGCGGCACGCCAATCCCCACGAGAGCCTGGAAACGCTGGCGCGACGACTGGGCTGCTCGCTGTCGACCGTGAAGCGGCATCTGCGGCGCGAGCGGACAGCACCGTCGGGGGCCAAGGTCGCAGCCGAGGCACCGACCATCGAACAGGTCGTCGCGGTCGCCGCTGAGGTCGCCGACCGGCCGTCAGTGCGCCGGTAGCGGCCTGACCGCGTACGAAATGGTGTTGCGAGACGTCTACCCCACCAGGCGGCGACGGATGAGACGCTGGTCCGGTCAGCTCCCCCGACCGAAGGACGCAGCATGCTCGAACCGGCATCGACGGAGCAGGTGATCGAGGCGGCCCCGTCGACGTCACCCAACGACTACCGGACCTCGATCGCCGCCCTGGTGCTCGGCATCGTCATCGCGGTCGGCGTCAGCAAGCTGTTCGCCGTCGTCGGCTGGGGCGGTGAGCTCGCCTCGCAGGCCGCCGGCGCGGCCAGCGGGGCGGCACCGTTGCTGATCGACGGCGTCCGACAGCCGCCGTACGCGGGTTCGACGGTCGAGCGCCCGCGACCTTGGCCGCGGCCGACCGTCCCCACCGGCGATCCTGGTCGCGTCGTTGTTCGCCTTCGCCGTGCTCCTGGTCGACAGCACCGTGGGCCTGGTGATGAGCCGGTCGACGCGCTATGTCATCCGGGTCTCCGGCGGCGACCCGGCGAAGTTCAGCCAGGCGTACCTGCTGGTCGGCAGCCTGATCGTCATCCCCGTGGTGCTCATCCTGACCGGGGTGTTCGCGGTCTTCGCCGCCCATCGGCTGCAGCCGCACCCACGACGCTGGCTGTGGCTCGGCATCGGGATCTACACCGTCGTACGGATCGCTGATGCTGCTGATCAGCCCGCCCGGGCCGGACAGCCCGACGACCGGGCCCATCCTGGCCGCGGCGCCGTGCTCACCGCGCTGCTGCTGGTGGCCTCGTCGATGATCGCCGAGCGGATCAGCCGCCGGACCCTGCCGACCTACACCGTGACCGCCTACTTCCGCCGGTTGGCTCCCGAAGACCGCCACGCCGCCCTGGCCCTGCTGTCCGAGCACGCCGGCGACATCACGGAGCCGGTCCGCCGCCGCTGAGCCGGCCTCAGCCGAACCAGTGCCGCAGCTCGGCCACCGCACCGCCGTCGGCGAACCGGTCACTCACCGTCGTCGGCCGCAGCCTGCACCTCGGGTGGAGCGTCGCCGATGGCCACCCCGCGGCCGGCCCAGCGCAGCATCTCCAGGTCGTTGCGGCCGTCCCCGAACGCCAGCACGTCCGCAGCCGGGATGCCCAGGCCCGCCGTGATCTCCGCCAGCGCGGTGGCTTTGTTCACACCCTGCGGAGCGATGTCCAGCCAGGCGCTCCACCCGACGAAGTAGGTCACGCCGTGCAGACCGAGGTGGTTGGCCAGCTGCGATGAAGTCCTGGTCCGAGGCCCGCGGATCCCGCAGGATGACGCGGGTGACCGGCCGAGAGCCCAGCTGGTCGGCGTCCTCGATGATCATCTCGCCGGTCAGGTCGCCACCCGGGAAGTGGTCGTTGAGCCGATAGCCCACGACCGATCTCCTCGACGGCGATCAGCGTCCCGGGCGCGAGCTCCTCCACCTTGGTCGATCACGTCGCGCGGGTCGAAGGTGATCGCCTTCACGATCTGCTCGCGGCGGATAGCTGACGATCACCGCGCCGTTGGAGCAGACCGCCGGCCCGGGCGGCAGCGCCGAGCCGGTCGACGAGCTCGCGGGTGCTGTGCCAGGAGCGGCCGGTGGCCAGCACGACCGGCACGTCTGCGGCGAGCACCTGTCAGCTCGACCGCCTCGGCCACCGCGTCCGGGCAGCTGGTCGTCGCGGTCGACCAGCGTGCCGTCGACGTCGAAGGCGACCAGACGGGGTCGCCAGCCGGACGTCGACCGGCGATCGGAGTCGTGATCATGAGATCGGGCGTCAGCGCCTCTCGGCCACCGAGGAACGGGCGCAGGGCGAGCGGCAGCCGTACGGAGCCGTCGGCCTGCTGGTGGTTCTCCAAGATCATGATGATCGTCCGGGTCATCGCGCACAGCGTGCCGTTCAGCGTGGCCACCGGCCCGGTGCCGCCCGTCGAACCGGGCCCGGATGTTCAGCCGCCGGGCCTGGAACTCGGTGCAGTTGGAGGTCGAGGTGATCTCGCGGTAGCGGTCCTGGGTGGGCAGCCAGCCGTAGCAGTCGTACTTGCGGGCGGCGCTCAGCCCGAGGTCGCCGCTGGCCAGCTCGAGCACCTGGAACGGGATCTCGAGCGCGTCGATGAACTCCTTCTCCCAGGCCAGCAGCCGCTGGTGCTCGGCCGCGGCGTCCTCGGGAGCGCAGAAGACGAACATCTCGACCTTGTCGAACCAGTGCACCCGGAAGATGCCCCGGGTGTCCTTGCCGTGCGCCCCGGCCTCGCGGCGATAGCTCGGGCTGTAGCCCGGCGTAGCGCAGCGGCAGCTTGGCCGCGTCGAGGATCTCGTCGGAGTGGTACGCGGCCAGCGGGACCTCGGCGGTGCCGACGAGGTAGAGGTCGTCTTCCTCGCAGGTGGTAGACGTCCTGCGCCGCCTGGCCGAGGAAACCCGGTGCCCTCCATCGCCTGCGGCCTTGACCAGCGCAGGCGGGATCATCGGCGGTGAACCCGTTGCGCAGCGCCGTGCTCATGGCCAGGTTGATCAGGGCCAGCTCGAGCTCGGCGCCCTGCCCGGTCAGGTAGTAGAAGCGAGAGCCGGACACCTTGGCGCCCGCGCTCGGTGTCGATCGCCCCGAGCAGCTGACCGAGCTCGAGGTGGTCCCGCGGGGCGAAGCCCTCGGCGGCGAAGTCGCGCGGCTTGCCGATCGTCTCCAGCACGACGTAGTCGTCCTCCCCGCCGGGCGGCACGTCGTCGGCCACCAGGTTGCCGACCTGCTTGAGCATCAGGTCGAAGGCCGCGCTCGATCTCGTTCTGAGCCGGCCTCGGCCTTCTTGACCAGGTCGGCGAGCTCCTTGGTCCGGGCCAGCAGCGCGGCCCGCTCGTCACCCTGGGCCCGTGAGACCTGCTTGCCGAGGTCCTTCTGCTCCGCCCGCAGCTCCTCGTAGCGGGCGATCGCGCCGCGGCGGGCCTCGTCGGCCTTGACCAGGTCGTCGACCAGCGACTCCGAGTCGCCCGCGGGCCCGCTGGGAGGCTCGTACGCGGTCGGGATCTTGGCGCAGCACCTTGACGTCGATCACCGGGTCAGCCTAGCGAGTCCTACGCGGTGCGGCACACGCTGCTGGCCTGTGCCGGTGCTGGGCGTCGCGGACTGCGATGATGGGGCCCACCATGGTCCGCCGGCCCCCTACCCGCTCCTCGATCATCATCGTGGTCGCGCACTGCTGGTCGCGGTCGTCGCGTGGACCTGCGCTGACCCTGGACGTGCCGCTCACCCGCCTCGCTGGACCGCCGGCTGGCCCCGGCGCCGCTGGACCCGACCTCGGCCACCGCCGAGATCGCCGTCGGCCTTCGCCCTGCTCACCTGGCCGGGGCTGGAGTACCTGACCCTGGCCGCCCTGGCCGTCTGGGCCTACCGGCGTCGGCTGCGCCAGCTGGCCGCTCGCGTTGGTGCTGGTGGTCGTGCTCGGCTGGGGCGGGGTCGACCTGGCCAAGATCATCATCCGCCGGAGCGACCGGCCGCAGCCCTCGACCTGCTCACCGCCCACGGCTTCGCCTATCCCGTCCGGCCACATGACCGGCGTCGTCGCCTGCTCCGATCGCGGTCGGCGCGGCGTTCGCGGTCACCCGGCAGAGCCGTCCGGGCCCGGTTGATCTGGAACGCCGGGGCCGCCGGTCCTGGTCCTGGCGGTCGCGCTCGACCGCTGGATCCTCGGCGCCCACTACGTCTCCGACATCGTCGGCGGGGCCTCTACGGGGCGCTCGTCGCCACCGCCGCCCTGATCGATCGCCGGGGTCAAGGTGCCGGTGCCGCACGAGATCGTCACCGAGATCGTCCGCAGCCGGGCGGTGACCGAGACCGGCGGGTCCGCCGGCACCGCGGGCGGCGGTGATCTTCAACCCCGCCAAGGTCACCGACTGGATCACCTTCCGGCGCCACGTCGAGTACGAGCTGAAGACGTCGCGGCTGGGACCGGGCGCTGTGGCTGGAGACGACGCCCGAGGACCCGGGCCGGGCGATGACCGAACAGGCGGTCGAGCCGAAGGCGTCGACCTGGTCCTCGGCGCCGGCGGCGACGGCACCATCCGGGTGATCTGCGCCGGTCTGGCCGGCACCGGCATCCCGTTCGGCCTGATCCCGGCCGGCACCGGCAACCTGCTGGCCCGCAACATCGGCATCCCGCTCGACGAGGGCGCCGCCCTGGACGTGGCCTTCGACGGCGTCGACAAGCCGATCGACCTGGTCAAGATCACCGTGGACGGCGGCGAGCTCGGACCACTTCGCGGTGATGGCCGGGATCGGCATCGACGCGGTGATCATGGAGAGCACCAACCCCGACCTGAAGAAGGCCGTCGGCTCGGCGGCCTACTTCGTCGCCGCCGCCCGCAACGCCAACCACCCGGCGCTGCACACCACGATCACCGTCGACGACCGGCCGCCGCTGCGGCGCAAGGCGCACGTCATCGTGGTCGGCAACGTCGGCTACCTGCAGGCCAACATCCCGCTGCTCCCCGACGCCAAGCCCGACGACGGGCTGCTGGACGTGCTGATCGCCTCGCCGCGTACGGCACGGGACTGGGTCCGGATCACCACCCAGGTGCTGACCCGGCAGCGCCGCCAGGACGCTCAGCTGGACCGGATGACCGGCCGCAAGGTGACGATCAGCGTCGAGGAGCACGACCAGTACCAGCTCGACGGCGACACCGTCGGTGAGTGCCGGCGGATGGTCGCCGAGGTGCATGCCCGGGGCCCTGACGCTGCGGGTGCCGCGTACGCTCGGCCTCGCCCGCCGGGCCACGGTCGACCCTGACGGCGGCGACTGAGCCGACCGGCGACTGGCACTCTACGCAGCAGTTAGACGCTTCACCCAGGAAATCGCGGGCCCAAACTGCGCAACCACAAGGTATACCTCGAGAACTGGCACCGGAGGTCAGCCGCGGAGGCGGCGGAGCCAGCTGGAGGCGGCGGCGTAGTCGGAGTTGGCCGTGCCGACCCGGATGGCCGGCTGGCCCCGGTCGGCTCGGGGATAGCTGCCCAGGAAGACGACGTCGGCACACGTACGGTGCAGGCCCATCATCGCCTCAGCCAACCGGGCGTCATCGATGTGACCCTCGGCGTCGAAGGAGAAGCAGTAGTCGACCCAGCGTCCGCTTGGTCGGCCGGGACTCGATCCGGCAGAGGTTCACACCGCGGCTGGCGAACTGCTCCAAGATCTCCAGCAGGGCGCCGGGGTGGTCCTCGCGCATGAACACCACGAGCGTGGTCTTGTCGGCGCCGGTCGGTGGCCCCACCGGCCCGGGGCGGGAGACGAGCACGAACCGGGTGACCGCGTCCGGATTGTCGGCGATGCCCTGGGCCACCGGGCTCAGCCGGTACATCTCGCCCGCGACCTGGGCGCAGATCGCGGCGTCGAAGCGGGACTGGGGATCGGCGACCTCGGCGGCCGCCCCCGCGGTGGACCCGCTCTCGGTGACGACGGCGTCAGGCAGGTGGTCGGCCAGCCAGTCGCGGCACTGGGCGGCGGCGTGGGGGTGGGTCAGCACCTGGCGCACGTCGGCCAGCCCGACCCCCGGACGGGTGAACAGGGTGAACTGCACCGGCAGCAGCACCTCGCGGGTGATCACCAGCGGGTCGCCGTAGGTCAGGTTGTCCAACGTGGCCGACACCCCACCCTCGACCGAGTTCTCGATCGGCACCAACGAGGCCGTGACCTCGCCGTCGCGCACCGCCTGCAGGGCCAGACCGACCGTCGCGTACGCGGTGGGCTCGACGGCCACCGCGGGCAGGGTGAGTAGCGCCTGGTGGGTGAAGGTGCCGACAGGACCGAAGAAACCGTAGTGGGCAGGGGGGACTCCAGGCACGCCCGACAGGCTATCCCGCCCGGGCCTGCAGGGCAGGCGAGTTTTACCGGTCGGCTACCGCCGGGCGGTGAGCGAGCCGAGCGAGGCGTTCAGCACGTCCAGCGTCGGCGCAGGGGTGTCTTCGGGCCGGACCGAGAAGATGGCGGCGTACTCGTCGTCCTCCAGCTCGACCACGACGAGCAGCAGCCGGTCATAGCTGCTGGACAGCCCGTCGATGGAGTAGGTGATGTTGCCGTAGATGCTGCTCGACGGAGAGCCCAGCTCGACGCTGCTGCCGAGTGAGGTTCTTCACCGTCGTCTTCTGATCGGTGAAGAAGGCCACTCGCAGGGTGTCGAAGAGCTGGGTGGCGGTGTCGCTGAGGGTGCCGGCGACCTGGTCCTTCGGCAGCACGCCGATCCCGATCGTGGCGAACCAGTCCTCACCAGCGCTGTTGTAGTTGTCGTGCACCACGGCGTTGCACATCACCACCGAGGTGAAGATCGGTGGCTTGGCCCCTTCGGGCTCGCACCCGTACGGCATCGCGGGCAAGACCATCCGCACCTGCTCGACCGCCGCCGCCCGACTGCCGGGGTCGTAGTCGACCCGGGTGCTGACCGTGACCGGCGCCGGTGGGTCGACCGCTGGGCCGGTGGACAGGCGCGGGGTGCTGATCCAGACCACGGCGCCGACCACCAGCAACGACATGACCACGGCAGCGACGACGACGAGAACGGCCAGCGGCAACCGTACGCGAGGTCCACCCGGCGAGGCCGGGCTCGGCGCTGCCGCATCGTCGCTGAGCCAGGTGGTCCAGCGCGAGCCGTCCCACCAGCGCCAGGTGTTCTCGGCGCCCCGCGGGTCGCCGTACCAGCCTGCCGTCTGCTCGGTCACGGCACACAGGATAGGGGCGGATCAGGCCGCGGCCCGATCGGTGCTGCCGGCCAACCGCTGTGCCGCACGGTCGCCTCGACGGCTGACCGGCACGAGCCCGGTCGCCTTGCCAAGCCACCGGCCGGCATCCCGACATAGATCGACTCGGCCCGGTCGACCACGAAGGTCTCGTGCCAGATCCCGACCGCGCCGGGCGCCTTGCGCGCCGTCTGGTTGAAGCGCGTCCACGCCGGTCGGTGGCTGGCCTCCGATGCTGCTCGCGTACGCGTAGAGCTTCTCGTGCGAGCTCCAGTACTGGACCAGCCAGGGACCTCGTGGGTCGAAGACCAGCGGTAGCCGAGCAGGCCGGAGTCCGGGTCGCGGGACAGCTCGGCCAGCATGCCCGGCATGGCGGCGAACACCGGCAGCCACAGGTCGGGACGCCAGGCCTTGTTGATCCGCATGCCGATCAAGAACACGACCAGCTCGCCGTCGTGGTTGTGGGTCATCCGACTGGGGATCACCTGTGGCATAGTGGCTCCTCGAAATAGAGAGTGCTAGTTTCCATATATTGGAGACTAGCACTATCCAGTGTCAAGGGGGAGGGCCATGCGGATCTCGGAGCTGTCTCGCCAGTCCGGGGTCCCGGTGGCGACGATCAAGTTCTACCTGCGCGAAGGCCTGCTGCCCGACGGCGAGCGCACCTCAGCCCACCCAGGCCCAGTACGGCGAGAGCACGTGGCCCGGCTGCGGCTGATCCGTGCGCTGCTGGGCCCCGGCGGGCTGACGGTCGCCAAGGCCCGCGACGGTGCTCGACCGCCATCGAGCACCCACCAGCGTCGGTGCACGACCTGCTCGGCGTCGCCGCCGCCGCTCTTGACCGCCCGGTGACCCGGACATCGACCACGGCCGGGTACACGAGCTGATGCGGGAGTGGGGCTGGGAGATCGACGAGAAGGACTGCGCCACCCACGCTGCCCTGGCCGACGCTCTGCGCGGCGCTCGACGCCGCTGGCTTCGTCCTGCCCGACGGCGCTCTGGACACCTATCGCGAGCAGGTCTGGACGATCGCCGAGGCGGAGATCGCCGGCGTGCCGACCGACTCGGCCGCCGCCGCCGTCCGCTACGTCGTGCTCGGCACGGTGCTGGTGGAACCGTTGCTGCTGGCCCTGCGCCGGATGGCGCAGCAGGAGATCTCGGGCCGGCGCTTCGGCTCGTCGACCATGCTGAACTGACGACCCGCAGAAGGTGACCATGACCGACTGACGACTTCATCGCCGGACTGCCCAAGGCTGAGCTGCACGTCCACCACGTCGGCTCGGCCTCGCCGCGGATCGTCGGCCCAGCTGGCCGAACGGCACCCGGGCACGGTGCCCAGCGATCCGGCGGCGCTGGCGTCCTTCTTCCAGTTCGACGACTTCGGCCACTTCATCACGCATCTACCTCTCCGTGGTCGACCTGATCAAGACCGCCGAGGACGTCCGGCTGCTCACCTACGAGGTGGCCGCGGACATGGCGGCCGTCAGCAGATCCGCTACGCCGAGCTGACCGTCACCCCCTACATCTCGATCACCGACGACCTGCCGGTCGAGGCGTTTCTGGAGGCCATCGAGGATGCCCGGCAGGCCGCTTCCGCGCGACCACGGGCTCGAGCTGCGCTGGATCTTCGACATCCCGGCCGACTTCGGCCTGCCGGCGGCCGAGGTGACCGCATCAGCCGCGCTCGACCACGACGTCCCCGGGCTGGTCGGCTTCGGGATCGGCGGTTCGGAGCGGGGTTTCCCGCGGTCGATGTTCGCCGCCCAGTTCGACCGGACCCGGGCGGCGGGGCTGCACAGCGTCATCCACGCCGGCGAGACCACCGGACCGGAGACGATCTGGGACGCCGTCACCAACCTGGGGGCCGAGCGGATCGAGCACGGCATCACGCGCGGTCCACGATCCGCGGCTGCTCGACGCACCTCGCCGAGCACCGGATCACCCTGGACGTCTGCCCGACCTCCAACGTCGCCCTCAAGGTGGTTCGCCGACCTCGACCAGCATCCGATCCGCGAGCTGGTGGCGGCCGGCGTCCCGGTGACCATCAACACCGACGACCCGCCGATGTTCGGCACCGACCTGAACACCGAGTACGCCATCGCCGCCCGGCTGCTCGACCTGGACCAGCGCGGGCTCGCCGATCTCGCGCTGGCGGCGGTCCGACGCCTCGTTCGCCGGACCGCAGATCCGAGGCCCGGCTGACCGCCGAGATCGACGCGTACGCGGCTCGCTACGCACGACCTGTCGCTCGATCACTTCCCCGAGGATGGTCTTGCGTCGTTAAGTACGTAACTACGTATTATTGACGCTATGACCGACTCCCTGGATGACCGCGTGCTGCGCTGGAGGCGGCCGTCGGCCGACCTGCAGGGCACCCGCCCGGCCACGTGCCGCCGCCGGCCCGAGGCCGACGACCCGTTCTGGCTGCTCGACGAGATCCGCGCGCCGGCATCCCGAGGGGGCGGTCGCCTTCGGCGGCACCGCCCAGCTCGGCGACGGCGAGGTGGAGTGGCAGTGGGGCGCGCTCAGCGACAACGTGCTCGCGACCAGGACTGGGACGCCGGCCGTCGGCCGTCTTCGACGCCCTGTCCCACCCGGTCCGGCTGCGGCTGCTGCAGCAGGTGCTGAACGGCACCACGCACCACGGCCGAGCTGGCCGAGGACGCGGCGATGGGCACCACCGGTCAGCTCCACCACCACCTGCGCGCCCTGGTCGCCGCGGGCTGGCTGCACTCCACCGGCCGGGCCGCTGGGCCGTCGCCCCGCAGCGGGTCATTCCGCTGCTGGTGATGTCATCTCGGCCACGCACGAACTGAGGAGCCATGACCGAATCTCGGAGGCTCCATGCGACAGCTCGCGCCGCTCGACCACGACTGTTCCTGCCAGTCTGCCTGGCGGCCGCGTTGCTGGTCGGCGCCCTGCTCAGCCTGGTCGGCGGGCCGCACGGACGCCCGACCTCGGGCGGCGACCTCCGGGGACCCCGCCCTGGCGCAGCGACGTGCGCGTCGGTCGCTGGACTCACGGACGGCGGCTACCAGACGCTCTCGGTCGTGCCGGTCCAGGACGGCCAGGTCAGCTACGCCGGCCTCGGACCGCTCCCCGACGGAGCTGCCCGACCCCGCAGACCCCGTACGAGCTGGGCTCGATCACCAAGACGTTCACCGGCACTGCTGCTGGCCGACGGCGTACAGCGCGGCGAGCTGCGGCTGGACGACCCGGTCTCGGCCCTACCTGACCGAGCTGCGCGGCACCCCGGTCGGGCGACGCCACGCTGGCGCAGCTGGCCACCCACACCGCCGGGCTGCCGCCCTTCCCGGACTCGCATGACGCCCGGGGTGTCTGCTGCGCACCGCTCGGCAACGAGAACACCTACGACGGCTCGACCGCGGCGATGCTCGAGGCCGACCCGGACGACCAAGGTCACGGACGCGCGGCACCTACCGCTACTCCAACCTCGGCATGTCGCTGCTCGGCCACGCCGAGGCGCGGGCGGCCGGCGCCGCCGACTGGCCCACCCTGGCCACCGAGCGGCTGCTGATCCGCTCGGCATGACCTCAGACGCACTTCGCCCGACGGCGCAGCCGACGTGCCCGGCCGATGCCGCCCGGCCCGCACAACGAGAACGGCTGGCGCAGCGGCCAACTGGTACGGCCCGGCCTTCGCCCCGGCCGGCTCGTCGACCTGGACCACCGCGGAGGACCTGATGCCGCTACGCCACAGCGCTGCTGGCCGGCCGGGTGCCCGGCGCGGCGGCCCTCGATCCGGTCGCCCCGATCGCCGGCGGCGAGATCGGCCTGGCCTGGCACATCCGCGACGTGACCGGGCCGGCACGATCACCTGGCACAACGGCGGCACCGGCGGCTATCGGACCATCCTGGCCTGGACCGGGACCGGGGCCAGGCCGTGGTGATGCTGAGCAACAGCACCCGGGCGGCCGACGGCGCCGGCATGCGGCTGGCCGCCGCCGCCCCGGGGCGAGGCGCTCGACGGCGACCGCGCTCGACGCCCCGGGCCGGTCATCGGTCACTGGGCGGTCGTCGGCCTGGTCCTGTCCTCAGCTTCGCCCTACAGCGCAGTCCGCGGCCGGCGACCGGCTGGCCGTGGTGACCGCGGTGCTGACCGGCGTGACCGGCCTGGTCGTGCTGCTCGCCCACGGACCGTGGGCCCTCGTGCCGGGCTGGATCTGGGGCGCGCTGACCGGGCCTGACCGTGGTGCTTGCCGCGCTGTGGCCTGACCCGTGGTCCGACGCTACCCGCCTACGCCGAGCGGCGGCGGGTCCTGCGGCTGGCTCTCGCTTGGTCCTCGACCGGTGCGCCGTGCTGGCCTGGCGGTCTGGACGATGTGAGGCTCGGCGGTGCGCCACCGACCGCCCGCAGCGGGAACAGCTCCGGGCGGTCGGGTCGGCGCCACCACAGCACCACCGCCAGCAGCACCGCGAACTGGACGATCGGGGAGAACGTGTCCCGCACCCGGTTGGCGGTGAAGTCGAGGGCCGGGCCCGACGTCGATCGCCCGGCCCGGGCACGTAGGCCAGCGACAGCGGCGCGATGCGCATCAGCATGATCCGGTCCAGCTTGCTGGCCGCCAGCACGGCCAGCGGCATCCAGGCGATCAGGTCGTACCAGGACAGCGTGTACATCGAGGTGATCAGCCAGGCGACCGACAGCACCAGCGCCGTACGCAGGGCGATGGTCAGCGGGTCCCGCCGCAGGTCGGCACCCTTGGCCAGACCCGGCGCGGCCGTCCACGGCACCACCCGGGACAGGATCCAGCCGATCAGGAACAGCCCGGCGTAGGAGATGATCCCGACGACGACCTTGGCGTGGAACCCGGTCATGAACAGGTCGAGGAACCGGAAGACCGGGTTGGCCCACGAGCCGACCGAGACGTAGCCGCCGTTGCGCAGCGCCTGGAAGAACGCGGTCGGCTGCCAGACCACGTACGCCAGCCCCATCGGGATGCGCCGTGCCCAGGCAGAGCAGCAGCGCCTTCTTCGGCTCCCGGCGGTAGGCCCAGAGCATGGCCAGCCCCCAGATGCCGATGCTCACCTTGGCGCAGCCGGCCAGCCCGATGCCGAGACCGGCGACGAAGGGGTTCTTGCGCATGAACAGCATGCCGGCCACGGCGAACATCACCGACATGGCCTCGTTGTGCGCGCCGGCGACCACGGCCCAGATCAGCACCGGGTTGGCGATGGTCAGCAGCGTCGCCCGGGCCTGCCGGCTGCCGGTCGCCGTGGGCCAGGGCGACCACCCCGGCGCAGGCGATGATGAACGGCACCACCGCGAAGACCTGCAGCCAGAACACGATGTTGTGCATGTTCTCGCCGCCGAGGTGGTTGGCCAGCAGCTGCGACCACGAGGTGATCGGCCCGTAGACGCTCGGGGTGTCCTGCCACGGACGTTCGGTCCACTCGCAGCACCGGGTCGAACTGGCTGCGGAACACCTCGGCCGGGGTGATCTCGTACGGGTCGCGACCGATCGCCTGCAACCGCCCGTACGCGGCGTACATCAGCACGTCGGCCGAGGTCAGCGGCGGCACGCGTGATGGTCAGCAGGCTGAGCCCGGTGCCGAGCGCGAAGAGCCGTTTGAGCCTGGGCTTCCAGCCGTCGGCGAGGGCCCGCAGGCCGATCCACAGGCCGATCGCGCCGACGATGATGGCCGCCCAGATCAGGCTCGGAGACGAACCACTCGTTGGGTGTCACGATGCCGGCCGGGAGATACCACGGCGGCAGGTAGGAGTTGCGCGGACCGAGGGTCAGGGTCACCGCCGACGGGCCGAGGAAGCCGGCGAACACGGTCAGGGCGGTGGCGCCGATGATGCCGCCGAATGCGTAGCGGTGGTCCCGGTGCCATCGGGTCGGGCGGTAGACCGGTTTCGGGGGCCGAGCCGGGTTGCCGACCGACCGCTTGTGCCCGGACCCCCGCTGCCGGGTGGTGGTCATCGCTTCAGCTTCTTGAACAGCCCGGAGACTCCCGCCGGTGTCCTTGAAGTCCTTCAGGCCGGCCTGGACCAGACCGCGGGCGGCCAGGGCCCGGGTGACGTCACGGAGCTGCTTGGCCCGGTGCAGCTGACCGGCCAGGTCGGTGCCGGTGGCGCGGTGCCGCAGGTCGATCTCGATCTCCTCGACCTTCAGCCCGGCCCGCAGCACGTCGATGGTCATCCCCACCTCGACGCCCCAGCCGGCCGCCAGCGGGCTGGCCAGCTCGAAGGCCCGTCGGGTCAGGCAGCGCTGACCCGAGAGGGGCGCCCGCGGCGATCCAGCCGGTCAGCTCGGCGATGCCGCGGGCCGCGGTGGTCATGACCAGACCGAACCCGCCGGGAGCCCGGCCGTCGGCGGTGTGTTGCGCGGGCAGCACCCCGATGGTGAGGTCGGCCCGACCGGTAGACCACCGGCTCGATGAGCGGGGCGCAGTTGGCGGCGGAGTCCTCCAGGTCGGCGTCGAGCAGCAGCACGCTGCCGCACTCGGGAAGCTTGTCCCGCTGCTCGAGCACGCCCAAGGCGTTGACCGAGGACTCGACGGCCGCTGCCTTGCCCCGGTTGCGAGAGTGCGAGACCACGATGGCTCCGGCGGCCGCGGCGTACTCGGCTGTCTTGTCGCTGCTGCCGTCGTCGCAGACGATGACCATCTGCACGCCGGGAAGGCGTTGGGCCGCAGCCACCGTCGCAGCGATCCGCTGCTGTTCATCCTTCGCGGGGATGATGCAGGCTACGCGGGACAGGGCGGAACTCACGGCCTAAGGCTATAGCGTGCCGACCGGCGCGCCAGATCTCATCGTCGACGCTGCCGATAGGGTCGCGGCATGTCGGAAACTGCGCCACTGGGACCGCCGTCGGAGACGGCTCCGCACGGGGTCCGGTCGGAGACCGGCCGCCTGCGCACGGTGATGCTGCACCGTCCGGGTAACGAGCTGCGGCGGCTCACCCCGCGCAACAACGACGCGTTGCTGTTCGACGGGTTGCCCTGGGTGGACCGCGCCCAGGACGAGCACGACGCCTTCGCCGACGCGCTGCGCAGCCGCGGCGTCGAGGTGCTCTACCTCCACGAGCTCCTGATCGAGACCCTCGCTGAGCCGGAGGCACGTGCGGTGGCGATCGAGCAGGCCGTACGCGACATCCGGCTCGGCGACACGCTGCGGACGTTCCTGGCTCGCTACCTGTCCGAGCTCGGTCCGCACGACCTGGCCGAGATCGTGATGGCCGGCCTCCGCAACGACGAGGTGCACGGCACGGGCAGCCTGGTCGCCGCGTTGCACGCTCCCGACGACTTCTTGATCGACCCGCTGCCCAACCTGCTGTTCACCCGCGACTCCAGCGTCTGGATCCGTGACCGGGCCACCATCACCTCGTTGGCCATGCCGGCCCGGCAGCGCGAGACCCAGCTGACCGAGCTGATCTACACCTTCCATCCCCGCTTCGTCGGCACCGAACGGATCCACGGCTGGGAGAAGGAGTATCTCGAGGGCGGCGACGTCTTGGCCCTGGCCGACGGGGTGCTCGCGGTCGGGGTCGGGGAACGCACCCGGCCGGCGGGAGCGGAACGACTGGCCCGTACGGCTTTCGAGCTGGGTCTGGCCCACACCGTGCTGGTGGTGCCGATCGACCAGGACCGGGCGACCATGCACCTGGACACGATCTGCACCATGGTCGATGTCGACGCGGTGACGATGTATCCCAATGTCGCTCACCGGCTCGCGGCCTTGGCCGTCCGCGCCGGTGCGGACGGCGAGCTGGTGATGTCGGAGCCGGCGCCGTTCCTGGAGGCGGCCGCGGAGGCGATGGGCATCGACCGGCTGCGGTTGATCGACACCGGCCTCGACCCGGTGACGGCGGAGCGCGAGCAGTGGGACGACGGCAACAACACCTTGGCCATCGAGCCCAAGCTCGCCGTGGCCTATGAGCGCAACACCGAGACCAACGCCCGGCTCGCCGAGGCCGGCATCGAGGTCGTCGCCATCGCCGGCTCGGAGCTGGGCTCGGGTCGGGGCGGGCCTCGCTGCATGTCCTGCCCGATCAGCCGCGACTGAGGGCCCAGACCCGCGCGAACCGCCTCCTACCACCTGTATCAAAAACTGCCTGCGAACCTCCGTGCTCTAGGTCATCCTGTGCTTAGGGATGTCCTTCGCTCAATCACAGGTAAGGGGATGCAGGGGAAATGAAGAACGTCTATCGGGTGCTGGCCTTTCTGGTCGCTGCCGGTGTGGTCTTGCAGGCTGCCGCCATCGCGTACGGCATGTTCGGTCTGCTGGCCTGGATCGACAAGGGGAACACGCTGGACAAGTCGACCGAGCTGAACTCCTCGCTCGGCGGCTACGCCGGCTTCTCGCTGCACGGCACCGGCGGCATCATGATCGTGCCGGCCATCGCGCTGCTGTTCTTGATCAGCTCCTTCTTCGCCAAGGTGCCCGGCGGCATCAAGTGGGCGTTGATCGTCTTCGGTGTCACGGTCGTCCAGGTTGCCCTCGGACTCTTCGCCCACGAGCTCGCCGGACTCGGCTGGTTGCACGGCATCAACGCGCTGATCCTGTTCGGCGTCGCGGTCAGCGCCGGCATCCGGGTGCGCCGGGTCGCCACCGTCTCGGCACCAGCCGAGATGGCCACGGTCTGACCACAGGAGCGAGAAGGCTGCAGTGCCGCTGAACGAGATCACCCGCAGGCGACTGCGGGTGATCCTGCCTGTGCTGGCCACGGTCGTGGTCCTCGGCCCGCTGATCTACCTGTGGCAGGCCAGCCTGGTGCCCGACCGCTACTCGGCGGCGACGATGGGCTATGCCGACTTCGGCGGCGGGCCGGAACCGGTCGACCACGCCGGCGGTCATGCCGGTGGCCGGAGCGTGGACGACCTCCGCGTCGACCCGGCCCGTAAGGCCGACCTCGCGTCGAGCTGGTGGCCGGGCAGGAGAAGTTCGTCAAGGGCGACCGCACCATTCCCGGCTTCACGCTCAACGGGCAGAGCCCCGGTCCGACCATCACCGCTCAAGCAGGGTCAGCTCGTCGAGGTGCATCTGAGGAACGCGTCCGTGGCCGACGGAGTCGCTCTGCACTGGCACGGGCTCGACGTGCCCAACGCGATGGACGGCGTCGCCGGAGTGACCCAGAACGAGGTGCCGGTCGGGGCTGAGTTCACCTACCGGTTCGTCGCCGACCAGGTGGGCACCTACTGGTACCACTCGCACCAGGTCTCCGACGCCCAGGTGGCCGGTGGCCTGTTCGGGTCGCTGGTCGTGCTGCCGAAGAAGCCCCTCGCCCAATCCGTGGACCTCACCGTCATCTCGCACACCTACGACTCCGTACGCACGCTGAACGGCCAGGCCGGCGATCTCCGCCTGCCGGCCGGGCCCGGCCAGCAGGTGCGGCTGCGCTTGATCAACACCGACAACGGGCCGATCCAGACCTGGGCCGGCGTCCCGTTCACCGTGCTGGCCACCGATGGCACCGACGTGCACGAGCCGTCCCCGGTCAGCGAGCAGTCGACCACCCTGACGGCGGGCGGACGTGCTGATCTCGGTCTGACCATGCCGGCTGACGGCAGCGGCGTACGGGTCCAGGTCTCGAAGGGCACGGCGGTGATCCTGGGTGGCGGTGACCCACCAGCACCTCCGCAGCCGACCCAGATCCTCGACCTGATCGGCTACGGGACCCCCGCGCCGCTGGGGTTCGACCCCGCTCGGGCCAACCGGCACTTCGAGTACTCGATCGGCCACCGGCCGGGCTTCGTGAAGGGTCGACCGGGCCTGTGGTGGTCGGTCAACGGGCACCTCTATCCCGATGTGCCGATGTTCATGGTCGCCGAGGGCGACATCGTGACGATGCACATCGACAACCACAGCGGTGACGTGCACCCGATGCACCTGCACGGGCATCACGCGGTGGTGATCAAGCACAACGGGGTCCCGGTCACCGGCAGCCCGTGGTGGGTCGACACCTTGAACGTGCTCGACAAGGAGACCTTCGACATCGCCTTCGTCGCCGACAACCCGGGCCTGTGGATGGACCACTGTCACAACCTCACCCACGCGGCCCAGGGCATGGTTGCGCACCTGATGTACGCCGGGGTGACGACCCCGTACGCGATCGGCGGGCCGGAGCAGAACGCGCCGGAGTGAACGGCAGGCCGCGGTCGGTCCGATCACCCGTCCAGCGCGGCTCCGACGACCAGGGCGACCAGAGCGGTGTAATCGATCCCGCCGGCCCGCGCGCACTCGGTCACATTGCTCAGCGCGGAGAGCCCCGGCAGGGTGTTGGTCTCGAGATAGCTCGATCCGGCATCGCCGACCACGAAGTCGCTGCGGCTGACGTGGGCCACGCCGAGACCGCGATGCATCTGCACCGCCAGTTCCTCGCACTCACGCAGCCGCTCGAGCAGGTGGGTAGGGCGTACGGCACGTGCCTTGTGGGCGGGATCGCTGACCAGCTTGACGTCGGCGTCGTAGATCGGGTGATCGTGGCGCAGCACGACTGCGGGCAGCGCGACCGGCCGCCCCTCGACCTCGACGACCGTGACCGTGACGTCCTCGCCGGCCACGTACTCCTCCACCAGCCACTCACCCTCGGCCGGCCACGCAGCATGCGCGGCGATCAACCGGGCATCGAGCGAGCTGCCCCCACGCAACGGCTTGCAGATCCGGAGGACGTGGGCCCCGAGAGCGCCGATCACCGGCTCGGAGTCACGGACCACCAGGAACGCCGGCGTGGGCACGCCCAGCGCGATGGCCAGCAGCTTGGTCGCCCCCTTGTTGAGCGCCAGCACGCTGGCTTCGACGTCGGAGCCGACGAAGCGCAGTCCCCGCGTCCGCAGGAAACCCTGCACCGTGCCGTCCTCCCCGGGCGATCCGTGCAGGTTGACCACCACCAGGTCGACACCGGCCAGGTCCTCGAACCAACGGGTCGACGCCGACACGTCGATCAAGGTGACCGGTGCGCAGGTGAGGCGCTGGATCTCACCCGCCAGATCGTGCGTGGACCGAGCAGCCGAACCCAGCCGGTCGAAGTAGGCCCGGTCCTCACTGGACGCCGGGCCGTAGAGGATCGCGACGTGCGGAGCCTGCCGACCGAGCTGCTCCCGTCGACGCTGAGCCGCAGTGTGCAGGTCCAGTGCCACCGGCTCCCGTCCGACGTCGGAGCGGGTCAAGCCGGTCCCGGCGGGGCCGGGGTGGGCCACGCGATCGGACCGGCCCCATCGAAGTCGTTCGCGCAGCGAGCCACCCACTCGTCATAGACCCCGCTCGTCGCTGCCCACTCCGCCGCCTTCGGAGCCAGCCCGTGGAGGGCGGCGGCCGCCTTGGGCGAGTGCACGTTGCGCAGCAGCTGCCCCCACCACCAGCAGTGGTAGCCGATGGTCCGAAACATCACCTGGTCGGCCACCAGGTCGAACGACAGCGCCGTCTCGACCCGTTCGAAGAACCACAGCACCCGGTAGATGTTCTGGAAGGTCGTGCCCAAGCCGGGCACCGTCGGGTCGAGCAGCCCGCCGGTCTCGAACTCCGAGTCGTCGACCAGCAGCCAGGTCTTCACGTGGAACCGCTTGGCCCCCTCGGTCCGCAGCAGGACCGACAGCTGGTCGAAGGCGGTGGCCGTGTCGCCTTCGACGACGAGATCGCGGTAGAGCTCGAGGGCCCGCTCGACCCGACGGTCCTCATCGCGTTTGCGGGTGTCGAGGACCAGCCGTTGGGTCTGGACAACGGCCACGCCCAGGGCGCCGACTATGCCGACGGAGTTCACGTAATCGAGCCACATGCCGTCACCACCTCTCCCGGTTGAGATCGCGGAGGTCAGTCATCACGCTCCTGATGGTCGAGAAGGTACTGATGGTCGAGAAGGTACTGGCGGATGGCCCCGCCGATGGACTGCAGGCCCAGCAGCGCGGCATCGTGCAACTCCGGGCGGTCCGTCGTCCAGCGCGCGATGGCGGCGTAGCTGAGGCTGGCCCGGCGGTAGCGCACCGTGCCGACATCGACCCGGGTGCCCGGGTCGCTGCCGGTCTTGTTGTAGAGCGACCAGCCGTGGTCGGCCGACCGGTGGGCGAGCGGGTCCAAGCCGAACGCGGCCGCGACCATCGACAGGTCGGCGTTTCCGGCGAGCCAGCCTCGCAGCTGGCGCGACACGTCGACCGACAGCAGTCGGTCCGCCTCGATTCGCGACATCAGCTCCGACAGCTCGGACGCGGTGCCGGCCGAGAGGTGCGGCGGATGCTGCGGGGAGCGATGAACGCGGATCCGGTCGAGCAGGGCCGTCTGGGTCAGGCCGAGCCGGCTGGTCACCGCCTGGACGGCCGGCATCCCGACGAAGTCGAGCAGCACGTTGGTGGCCAGGTTGTCGCTGACGCTCGCCACCAGGGTGATCACATCGGTCACTGACAGTTCGGGCGTTGTCATCAGCTGCCACACCCCGGCCTCGCCGACTGGCTCCGTACCGGCCTTGCTCAGCAGGTGAGCCGCCACCGCCGGGTCGACCTCGATCCTGCGGGCGATCTCGGCCAGCAACAAGATCTTGCCGACGCTAGCCGTGGGCAGCTGCGTCTGTTCTTCGTGGGTGGCGCACGGGCTCCCGTCGGTCCGCCGGACGCACACCGACCAGACGACTCCCTTGACGGTGGACGTCCAGCGGTCGACGGCCAACTGCAGGGGCGGATCCAGCCCGGCCGCCGCGTACGACGTGGTCATGACCTCGCCATGGATCCCGCTCGTGCGGACGGCTGCCCCGAGCCGAGGGTGAAGCGGTCCTCCCGGTCCCAGGACCAGCGTCGATCGGCGCGGCCGAGCTCGACGAGGGAAAGCTCACTCGCTTCGAAGCGCTCGTCGGGCCAGACCAGCTGACTGAGCTGGGACTCGACCTGGTGCCTGGACGGGGCGCCGGGGCCGGCGTACGCGATCGTCACGTGCGGGCTGAAGCCGCCGATCGGCAGCGGGAGGGCGTAGAGGTCGCGCCCGACGATGGCCGAGACCACCTCCTGCAGCTGGGCCCGTAGTGGTTCGAGCGGTCGACTCGTGGACACGGGCAGGCAGACGGCGTCGTAGTCGATGGCCGGCGGGTGCGCGACCAGCTCCACCGGACCCTCGGACGCCACCACGCCGTGGACCGCCCGCAACATCTCCTCGAAGGTGGCGTCGTTGATCTCGTCGGTGAAGATGGTGCCGAGGATGGTCAGGTGCAGCCACCGGGGCTCGACCAGGTCCAGCCCGGGATGGTGCAGGCGGTCCTGAGCCATGGCCACGGTGCGGTGCAAGGCGTGCGCGTCGGCGAACGTGAAGTAGAACGACCAGAGCCGCCGGCCACTGTCCCACTCGGGCTGGTGCACCCAGTGGTTGGGCAGCGCCTCCGCTTCATCTGGACGTCGCACCGGACGGACGTGCTCACGACCCACGACTCACCCTCCTCCGCATGGTCACCCGTGGCCAAGCGCCCAGGTGAGATTGATCGTTGGCGTCGCAGATCTTCCGCTCCCCCGGGCCGAGCTCGGCGGGTTCAACTCGGCCGAACCCGAGCCGTTCGTAGTACGGGGCGTTCCACGGAACATCGATGAACGTCGTCAAGGTGAGGGTCCCGAGCTGACCGGAGCGGGCCCACGACTCGACCGTGTCGAGCAGCCGGGCACCGACGCCACGGTGGGCCCAGCCGGGGTGGACCGCGATCTGCTCGATGTGGGCCCCGCCATCCACGACGCTGACCAGGACGAACGCCACCGGGGTGTCGAGGTCGTCGGTCGCCACCCACGCGTGGCCGGCCTCGATGATCGCCCGGATGTCCTCGGGGGCAGTGCCCGGTCCGGACGCGATGGTGTCCATGCCCACGGCTGCGAACGCCTTACAGGCGATCCGGTCGATGTCTCGAACGACAGCAACCTCGTCGGGCCGCGCCAAGCGGATCACGACGCTCCTCGAGTCGGGGCGGCTCTGGCGGGAACCGCTCACTAGCCGGGCCCCGTGGGGTGAACTCTACCGGTGGTCGGCTCGGGCTGCTGGCGTTGACGGGCCGGGAGTTTGGCTGCGGCGGGTCAGTCGACCGAGGATCAACATCACCACCCCGCCGACCACGATCGCTGCTACCGAGGAGCCCAACCAGGTCGGTGCAGTGAAGCCGATCAGGCCGTTGACCGCGGTCCAGAAGGCCGCCCAGCCGCCGACCGTGCCTGGGTAGACGAGCTGGTAGGCCACGAAGCCGCAGGCCCAGGCGATCACCGGAGCGATCCGCAGGCGAGCCGTGGCGCTGACGTCCCACTGCTGCCGGCTGACGGCGAAGAAGTCGACCGCCGCCACGGCGAACAGCGGCACGAACACCGAGCCGATCAGGAACAGGAACGACTGGTACTGACCGAAGTCGAGCAGCCCGGCGAGCAGCGTGGCGACCACTCCGATGACCACCGCGACGATCCGGCGGTCCAGGTCGGGCACCAGGTTCTGCACCGACATGGTCGTGGAATAGACGTTGGCGAATGCCTCGTCCACCTCGTCGACCAGCAAGATCGCCAGCGCGATGCCGCCGGCCGGCAGGGTGACCAGGGCGGTGATCACGTCGCCGCCACCCAGGTTGGCCACCGCGAAGACGCCGAGCGCGTAGTAGGCGATGGCCGCCAGGCCGTAGCCGAGCGAGGCGCCCCAGAAGGCGGCCTTGCGCGTACGCGAGTGCCGGCTGTAGTCCGCGGCCAGCGGTGCGAACGAGATCACGCCGGCGACGGCAAGATCAACTCCGGGCCAGAAGCCCAGCACCCCTTCCTGCGGGATCGCCTGGCGTGGCTGCAGGAGCACCTGGACGAAGAGGAAGACCGATGCGGCGAGCACCAGCCAGACCATGATCTTGCGCAGCAGCCGCACGCTGCCGAGCGGCCGGACGGCCATCACGGTGGCGGCCGCACCGGCCAAGATCACGAACGGCCAGCGCCAGCCCTCGCCGATCACCGCCACCGCTGCGGTCGAGATCACGATGATCTCCATGGTGGCCCAGCCGATGTTCTGGCCGATGTTCAAGATCGTCGGGACGACCGACCCGCGGCGACCGACCAGGCCGCGCAGCGAGACCATGGCCGGTGCCCCGGTGGTGGCACCGAACATGGCCGAGGCGCCGAGCAGCAGGGCGCCGAGCCCGCAGCCGACGACGATCGCCACGATGGCGAGCCCGACCGAGCCCACGGTGGTGGCGATCAGCGCGCCGGTGAGCGGACCGAAGAGGCTGATGCCCAGGTTGCCCCACATCGCCAGCTGGTCGGAGAAGCGCAGCGGCCGGGGCGGGTCGGTGGTGAGGACCAGCGGCGCCTCGCGGTTTGCGGCGGTGGTCGAGGGGACCTCGGTGGTGGTGACAGACACGACTGCTACTCCCTACGCCGGCATTATCCGGTCAGGTTCGGTCGGTCGGCGGACCCGCCCGGTCCGGCTGGACCAGTGCACTCCGCCCTCTCAGCCCACCACGTGGTGTGAGCTCCCGAAGGTTGACGTCGACCACGCTAACACCTGTGACGGCTCTGTCCCGACTCCAGCCAGATTGGCTACCATGACCCGGTCCGGGGGGCCCGAAACCCATGGAGGTGCGCATGACGCGAATGTCTCGGCTCGTCTCAGCTCTCGGCCTCGGCGCCGCCCTGGCCCTGGTCGGACCGACGGTGGTGGCAGCGGAGGCCGCCTCGACCCCGGTCAGCTCGCCCGCCTGGCGGGCCTGCACCAAGAAGCTGGACGGCATCACCACCAAGCTCGGGGCCAAGCAGCGTACGGTCACCATCGTCAACCAGACCTCGAAGACCAAGGCCCGGGTGTCGTTCTGGGTGCGCACCGACAGCCGGTGCTCGATGACCCGCAAGTTCCTGACCAAGACGGCCCGGCTCGGCTACGGCGGGACGGTGCTGGGAACGCAGCGCAAGCAGGGCACCGGGACGACGCCGCGCGGCACGTACACGATGACCGAGGCGTTCGGCAACGGCGCGGCCCCGAAGACGTCGATGCCCTACCACCGGGTGAAGACGGGCGACTACTGGGTCGGGGACAACAAGAGCTCCTACTACAACTCGCTGCGCAACAAGTCCCAGGGCGGCTTCCGCTGGAAGCTCGTCGAACTCGATCAACTCCTCGGAGAAGCTGGCCTCCTACGGTGCGCAGTACCGCTACGCCGTGGTGATCAACTTCAACCGCGCGCCGGACTACCGCAAGCGGTACCGGGGCACCGGCATCTTCTTGCACGTCAAGTCCTCCGGCCCCACCGGTGGCTGCGTCGGCGTCACCAAGGCCCAGATGAAGACCGTGCTCGCCTACCTGCAGCCCGGCGACAAGATCACCATCGCCGGCTGATCAGCCCGCGGTGAGTCGGGCGGCCGGCGTCGGCCCAGGCGTAGATGCCGCCGTCGAGGTTGACCGCGTCCCGGCCGGCACCGTTCAGGTATTGCACGACCCGGGCCGAGCGGCCGCCGACGGCGCAGACGCAGACGACCTGATCGGCGACCTCGTCGAGCCGGGCCACCACCTGGTCCATCGGGATGTGCACCGAGCCGGCGATGTGAGCCTGAGCCCACTCCTCGTCGGTGCGGACGTCGAGCAGCATCCAGCCCTGGTCCAGCTTGGCCTGGACGTCAGCGCTGGTGATGGTCGGGATGTCGTGGGCAAACACACGGCAACCCTAAGCCCCCGCTCACTTCAACAGCTTCGACAGCCGGCGGTCGGCCAGCTTCTTGCCACCGGTCTGGCAGGTCGGGCAGTACTGCAGTGACGAGTCGGCGAACGAGACCTCGGCGATGGTGTCGCCGCAGACGTCGCACTTCTCCCCCTTACGGCCGTGCACCCGCAAACCGGACTTCTTCTCACCCTTCAGGTCCTTGGCCGCCAGTCCCTCGGCCCGCTTGATCGCCCCGCTCAGCTCGCCCTTGATCGCGTCGTACAGGGTGGTCAGCTCGTCCTCGGTCAGGCTGCTCGACGGCTTGAACGGGCTCAGCCGAGCGGCGTGCAGGATCTCGTCGGAATAGGCGTTGCCGATTCCCGCGATGGTGCGCTGGTCCTTGAGGACGCCCTTCAGCTGGGCTCGGCCGGCCTTGGCCAACACCGCGCCCAGGGCGGCCCGGTCGAAGTCGTCGGTCAGCGGGTCAGGCCCCAGGGTGGCCACCATCATGATCGACATCGGGTCGGTGACCACGTGCACCGCGAGCTTGCGCTGCGTCCCGGCCTCGGTCAGGTCGAAGCCCGAGCCGTCGTCCAGCACCACCCGCAGGGCCAGCGGGCTCTTGCCGGGGCGAGCCGGGGCGTCCGGCTGGGTCTCCTTCCAGCGCAGCCAGCCGGCCCGGGCCAGGTGGAAGACGAGGTGCAGGCCCTGGGCGGAGATGTCGAGAAACTTGCCCCGGCGTGTCACGCCGTCGATCTCGAGGCCGTTGCAGGGCCGACAGCGGGGGGTCATAGGTCTTCAGCGCGCTGAAGTTGGCGAGGTCCACCCGGGCAATGGCATGGCCGACGCACTTCTCGCTCAGGAACCGTGCGAGCGACTCGACCTCCGGCATCTCAGGCATGCGCCCATTATGGCCACGGCGGCCGGGTCGGCGCCGGGTTCAGGTCCAGTCGGGCGGCGGCAGGGCCAGGGCGACCTCGAGCCGGCGGAGGTAGGCCGACCGACCGATCTCGATGACACCGAGCGAAGCCAGGTGTTCGGTCGGCCACTGCACGTCCAGCAGCCGCTCGGGTCGCCGGTCGCGGGACAGCCGCTCCACCAGTCCCATCAGCGCCACTTTGGAAGCATCCCGACCGATGTCGGGCCGGTGGAACATGGACTCGCCGGCGAACAGGCCGCCGAGACTCACCCCGTAGAGCCCGCCGGCCAGCTGGTCGTCGTGGGTCCAGGCCTCGACGGAGTGGACGGCCCCGGCTCGGTGCAGCTCGAGGTAGACCCGACGGATGGCCTGGTCGATCCATCCGTTCGGGCGGCGCCGGTCGGCGCACCCGTCGAGCACCGCCTCGAAGGCGGTGTCGACCCGGATCTCGTAACGATGGGACATCTTCCGCAGCGACCGGGTGACCCGCAGACCGTCCAGCGGCAGCACGGCTCGGTCCAGCGGCGAGTACCAACCCATCAGCCGGCCGCGTGCGGGCATCGGAAACACCCCACTGCGATAGGCGGCCAGGGTCAGCTCGGCATCGAAGTCGCGCGAGACCCCGATCAGGTCGTCGTCGGGCCAGCTCTGAGGCGGTCCGAACGGTGAGTACACGGCTGAATCCTCCCGCTCAGGGTCGTGTCGGGGTCCGGCCGGGGTCGCTCGGCGAGTAGAGGGTCGTCGACGGCACGTACGCTAGGGGCTCAGACGGTGCTGCCCGCTCGCAGCAGACGCGCAGAGCATTTGGAGGCTGAGATGCCCACCGCCCAGGACTTCGGCAAGCTGATCGCCCGCAGCATCGGTCCGGTCAACTCCCATGCGGCCGGCGGAGTGCTCCGCCGGGTCCTCGAGGTGGCGATCGACGGCTACGGCCGGTTGCCGAGCGCCAAAGCCACCGCCGCCCGGCAGCTGCAGCGCAACGGCGGTTCGGTCGACGGAGCCGTGGACGCCGTCATCGACTTCCACGTGCGGCTGGCCTCGGCGCAGGGATTCGTCACCAACATCGGCGGGTTGGCCGCGATCGCCGTCTCGCTGCCGGCCAACCTGGCCGGCGTCGCCGTCATCCAGGTCCGGATGGTCGCAGCCATCGCCCACCTGCGAGGCTACGACCTGGCCGACAACCGCGTACGCACTGCTCTGGTCATGTGCCTGCTGGGCGGGGAGACCGTGGCCAAGAACATCCTGAGCGGCAAGCTGCCCACCTCCCCGATGGCCATCGCCACCGCACCAGTTTTCGACGCCGGCCTCGACCAGCGGGTGGCCGAGGAGGTCGTAGCCGACCTGGCCGCCCGGATCGGCGGCAAGAACCTCGCCCTGGTGGTCACCAAGAAGGTGCCCCTGGTCGGTGGCGGGGTCGGCGCGGTGATCGACGGGATCGCCACCCGTCAGATCGGCAAGTACGCCAAGAGCGAGCTGCTGTTGCGGCGCGCGCTGGCCGGCTGAGGCGGTTTATCCTGCTCGGATGGTTCCCGAGCGCGTACGTCGCTGGGCCCAGGAGCACTCCGACCAACCGATCGTCGCTGTCGAGCCCGTGGGTGGCGGCCGGACCGACACCATCTCGGCCCTGCACCGCCCGCTCGGCGACCCGCTGATCCTGCGGCACGTCTCGATCGAGAAGTGGGGCGAGGTCGGGCGTCGGCACGTCGAGTCCGAGGCCTTGGGCTGTCGGCTGATGGTCGGGTCAGGGCTGCCGGTGCCGACCCTGCTGGCCTCCGATCCCGTCGGTGACCAGACCGGTGACTACGCCAACCTCACGACCTGGCTGCCCGGCCAGGTCCGGCTCGACCCCCTCGGGCCGGCAGCGATCGACGAGTTGGCCCGGGTCGCCACCGTCATCCACGCCACCCCGGTCGATCCGAAGCTGCGCCCGAGGCCGTACGCCTTCTGGACCCCGGCCGACCTTACCGTCCCGGTGTGGGCCACCCAGCCGGACCTGTGGCGACGCGCGATCACGATCTTCCACCACGGACCGCCGTCGACCCTGTCCGGACTGGTGCACCGCGACTTCCATCCCGGCAACATCTTGTGGGCCGGCGACCGGATCACCGGTGTGATCGACTGGGCCGAGACCTCCTGGGGCCCGGCCGATCTCGATGTGGCCCACTCGGTCACCAACTTCGCCATGCTCCAGGACCTGGACAGCGCGTACGCCTTCGCCGCCGCGTACCGCCGGCTCGGCGGGGTCACCGACGCCGACCCCGAGGCTGCACGCTTCTGGGCGCTGAGTGACATCCTCGGCTTCCTGCCCGAGCCGTCCCCGATCATCGCGGCCCTGATGTCACGCCGGCCGGACCTGAGCGCCGACGTGGTGCACGGCCGGCTCGAGGAGCTGCTCAGCCGGGTGCTGGCTCAGTAGCCGGTGGCCCGGCGGAAGATCCTCATCGGCATCAGCCGCATCGGCCAGGCCAGGAACGCCCACGGCGTACGCGGCACGTAGGCCCGGGCCGGTTCGCGTTCGACGGCCTCGATCAGCGCGGCGACGCCGGTCTGCACGTCGACCGACCAGCGGACGTTGGTGTCGGCGGCGTTGAGCGGCGTACGGATGTAGCCCGGGTAGATCGCGGTCACCGCGATCGGGCTGTCCCACAGCTCGGCGTGCAGTCCTTCGGCCAACGTGGCCACCGCAGCCTTGGTGGCCGAGTAGACGCTGAGCTCACCGGCCAGGCCCCGCAGCGCGGCCATCGAGGTGACGACGACCAGATGGCCGTGGCCGACCGCGCGGAAGTGGGCGAGGGCGGACTCGCACTGGTTCAAGACACCGAGGAAGTTCGTACGCGCGGTCGCCCGGTTGTCCTCGGCCAGCCCGGTGCCGATCGAGCCGCCCCGGGCCACACCGGCGTTGGCCACCACCCGGTCCAGCCCGCCCAGCGCCGTGGCCGCCTCGGCGAACACTTGCTGCACGGCGTCGTGATCCTCGACGTCCAGAGGGTGGATGGAGATGGTGCGACCGGGATGCGCGGCGAGCAGCTCGGTCCGCAGCCGGTCCAGCTCGGGCAGCCGCCGGGCGCACAGCGCGAGGTCACGGCCAGCGGCGGCCCACTGCCTGGCCATCTCCGCGCCGAGGCCGGACGACGCGCCGGTGATGAGGATGCGTTGGCGTACGGGGTGGCTGGTCGACATGACCAGACCCTAGTGGGCAAGGGAGTGTCTCCGGTCACACCGAGTTGCCAGGTATGGGCAGGCTGGCTTAATTTAGGGAAGGCTCACCTCCTGGTGCGCTGACGTGACGGCCTGCCTGCAGTGGACGCGGCTGTCGTCGGGGAGCAAGTGGATCGAGGACCGATGTTCGCCAACTTCCTGATTGGCTTGCGCGAGGGGCTGGAAGCGTCGCTGGTCGTCAGCATCCTCATCGCCTACCTCGTGAGGTCCGAGCGCCGGCACCTGCTGCCCCGGATCTGGCTCGGCATCGCCGCGGCCATCGGGATCTCGCTGGCCTTCGGCGCCGCTCTCACGTTCGGACCCAAGGGTCTGACCTTCGAGGCGCAGGAGCTGATCGGGGGCTCGCTGTCGATCCTGGCCGTGGCGTTCGTGACCTGGATGATCTTCTGGATGGCCAAGGCCGCCCGGTCCATGTCGGGCCAGCTGCGCGCGCAGATCGACAAGGCGGCCGACGCCCGGCCGTGGTCGCTGGCCATCGTGGCCCTGCTGGCCGTGGGCCGCGAAGGTCTGGAGACGGCGCTGTTCATCTGGGCGGCGACCCAGGCGGCCGCCCGCGACACCGGAGCCACCGCGCGCCCGCTGCTGGGCGCACTGATCGGCATCGTCGTCGCGGTGTTCCTGGGCTACCTGATGTACCGCGGGGCACTCAAGATCAACTTGACCCGCTTCTTCACCTGGACCGGTGGGTTCTTGATCATCGTCGCCGCCGGCGTGCTGGCCTACGGGATGCACGATCTGCAGGAGGCGCGATTCCTGCCCGGGTTGAACAACCTGGCCTTCGACGTGCACGAGGCGATTCCGCCCGGCTCCTGGTACGGCACCTTGCTCAAGGGTGTCTTCAACTTCTCGCCCGTGACCACGAAGCTCGAGGCCACTGCGTGGCTGCTCTACGTCGTGCCGACCATGGCGATCTTTCTCTACAAGGTGCGCCAGCGCGCGCACGTCTCGACCCGCCCGGCACCGGCCGCGGCGGTTCCCTCCGGAAGGAACTGATCATGACCGCCCCTCACCGCCGTGGCCTCGCCCTGGCGACGACCTGCGCTGTCTTGACCCTGCCGCTGCTCGCGGCCTGCACCGACAACGCTCCGGCCCCCGCCGCGGGTGACGACGCGACGCCCAACGCGCGCGCCCTCACCGTGCAGGCGACCGACGCCGAGTGCACAGATCTCGGCGGCCACCGCGCCGTCGGGCAAGCTGAGCTTCTCGGTGACCAACGGCGGTGCCCAGGTGACCGAGTTCTACCTGCTGGCCGAGGACGGTCTGCGGATCGTCGGCGAGATCGAGAACATCGGCCCGGGCCTGTCCCGCGACCTCGTCCTCAATGCCGCGCCCGGTAGCTACTTCACCGCGTGCAAGCCGGGCATGGTCGGCGACGGGATCCGCTCGACGTTCAGCGTCTCCGACTCCGGTGAGGACCTCGCGCCGACCGGCGACGACAAGGAGCTGGTGGCCGAGGCGAACAAGCAACTACCGCGCGTACGTCAAGGACCAGACCGAGCAGCTGGTGGCCAAGACCGAGCAGTTCGTCGACGGCGTACAAGGCCGGCGACGACGACGGAGGCCCGCGACGCTGTATCCGGCCGCCCGGGTGCACTGGGAGCGGATCGAGACCGTGGCCGAGTCGTTCGGTGACCTCGACCCCAAGATGGACCTGCGCGAGGCCGACCTCGAAAAGGGCCAGAAGTGGACCGGCTGGCACCGGATCGAGAAGGACCTGTGGCCGGCCCGCGCCAAGGGCTACACCGCGTTGGACAAGGCGGGTCGCGCTGAGTACGCCGACGACCTGATGAAGAACACCAACACGCTGTTCGACAAGACCCGGGACCTGACCTTCACCGCCGACCAGATCGCCAACGGCTCGCGCGGCCTGCTGGACGAGGTCGCGACCGGCAAGGTGACCGGCGAGGAGGAGTACTGGTCGCGGACCGACCTGTGGGACTTCCAGGCCAACGTCGACGGCGCCCGGGTGGGCTTCGACGGGCTGCGTCCGCTGCTGCAGAAGAAGGACCCGGCGCTGGACAAGCAGATCGACGAGAAGTTCACCGCCCTGCAGACGCTGCTCGACGCGCAGAAGGCAGGGCGACGGTTTCACGCTCTACGACGAGCTGAGCAAGACCGAGGTCAAGGACCTGTCCAACGCGGTCAACGCGCTGTCCGAGCCACTGTCCAAGTTGGCCGCGGCCGTCGTCTGAGCGATCATCAGATGGTGACCACGGACGCAGCCGATCTCGAGCCGGACCGGGCCGGGCGAGTCTCGCGGCGCGGCGTCCTCGGCGCCGCCGGTGTCGGCTTGGCCGGCATCGCGGCCGGGGCGGCCGGGGCGGTAGCGGTCAACCGGGACAGCGCGGGCCCCGCCGCGGCCGGTCCGCAATCGTTGACCAGCTACCCGTTCTACGGGACACACCAGGCGGGCATCGTCACCCCGGTCCAGGACCGGCTGCACTTCGCCACCTTCGACGTCACCACCTCGTCGCGCGACGAGCTGGTCCAGCTGCTGAAGGACTGGACCGAGGCGGCGGCTCGGATGACCCAGGGGTCGGGGCGCCGGCGAGCTCGGGCCGACCTCCGGCTCGTACGACGCCCCGCCCGGACGACACCGGCGAGGCGATCGGACTGCCGCCCGTCGCGGTTGACCATCACCTTCGGCTTCGGGCCCTCGCTGTTCCGCCAGGCGGGCCAGGACCGGTTCAGGATCGCCGCCCGGCAGCCGGCGGCGCTACAGCGGTTGCCCCACTTCCCGCCAGGACAAGCTGGACCCGGATCGGTCCGATGGCGATCTGTGCATCCAGGCGTGCGCCGACGATCCTCAGGTGGCGGTGCACGCCATCCGCAACCTGGCCCGGATCGGCTTCGGCCGGGCGGCGATCCGCTGGTCCCAGCTGGGCTTCGGGCGTACGTCGTCGACCTCGACCACCCAGGCGACGGCGCGCAACCTGTTCGGCTTCAAGGACGGGACGATGAACCTCAAGGCGGAGGATCCGACCGCCATCGAGCAGCACGTCTGGGTGCCCGGCGACGCCGACCCGAGAGCCGCCTGGCTGGCCGGCGGGTCGTACCTGGTGGCGCGGCGGATCAACATGACCATCGAGACCTGGGACCGGCAGCCGCTGAGCGAGCAGGAGCGGGTGATCGGCCGGACCAAGGCCGAGGGGGCGCCGCTGTCCGGTGGCACGGAGTTCAGCCAACCCGACTTCAGCCTGAAGGGTCGCGGCGACGAGCCGTTGGTGGCCACCGATGCTCACGTACGGCTGGTCCACCCCGACCACAACAACGGCGTCCAGATGCTGCGCCGGGGCTACAACTTCGTCGACGGCAGCAACGGCCTCGGCCGGATCGACGCCGGCCTGTTCTTCATCGCCTACGTCCGTGACCCGCGGACCCACTTCATCCCGATCCAGAACAAGATCGGGCGTGGGGACGGGATGAGCGAGTACCTGCAGCACACCGGGTCAGGGCTGTTCGCGGTGCCGCCGGGCGTGCAGCCCGGCCAGTTCGTCGGCCAGGCTCTGTTCGCCTGAGGGCGAGCGCTCTCAGCGCTGGGCCGGTTGCGGCCGTCTGATCCCGAACGAGACCGCTGCGGCCACGGCGCACAACGCCGCGGCGCCCAACCAGGCGATCGTGTACTGCCCGGTGTAGTCCCGGATCAGCCCAGCGGCCGAGGCCGCGATGGCCGCGCCGATCTGGTGGGCGGCGAAGACCCAGCCGAACACGATCGTGCCGTCAGCGCCGAACGCCTCGCGGCACAAGGCGACGGTGGGCGGCACGGTGGCCACCCAGTCCAGCCCGTAGATCACGATGAAGACCAGCATCACCGGGTGCACCTTGTCCGACAGCAGCCACGGCAGCACCAGCAGGCCGACACCGCGGAAGAAGTAGTAGCCGACCAGCAGGATGCGCGGGTTGACCTTGTCAGTCAGTGCGCCCGAGACGATGGTGCCGATGATGTCGAAGATCCCGACCAGGGCCAGCAGGCCGGCGGCCGTGGGCTCGGACATGCCGTGGTCGTGGGCCGAGGGCACGAAGTGGGTGCCGATCAGGCCGTTGGTGGTGGCGCCGCAGATGGCGAAGCCACCGGCCAGCGCCCAGAAGGTCTTGGTGTGGGCGGCCCGGCGGAGGGCACCGATGGCTCGACGGGCGGCGCCGGCGGGGTCCGGTCGGGGCGGGTCCGCGACGTCGAGCGGAGCGCCGTAGGCCCGGACGCCCTTGTCCTCCGGGTAGTTGCGCAGCACCACGATCACGAACGGGACCACCGCCAGGGAGGCCAGCGTGACGACCAGGGAAGCCATCCGCCACGACGAGCTCTCGACCAGGTTGGCCATCACCGGCAGGAAGATCAGCTGGCCGGTCGCCCCGGCGGCGGTGAGGATGCCCATCACCAGCCCGCGCCGGGCGACGAACCAGCGGTTGGCGATGGTGGCCGCGAAGACCATGGCCATCGACCCGGTGCCGATGCCGATCAGGACACCCCAGGTGAGCACCAGCTGCCAGCCCTGGTTGACGATGACGGTCAGTCCGCTGCCGGCGGCCACCAGGACCAGGGCGAAGCTGGTCACCTTGCGGATGCCGAAGCGGTCCATCAGCGCGGCGGCGAACGGCGCCATCACGCCGTAGAGGACGAGGTTGACGCTGACCGCGCTGGACATCAGCGTGCGGGGCCAGCCGAACTCCTCCTCCAAGGGGATCATCAGCACACCGGGCGCGGCCCGGAAGCCCGCGGCGCCGAGCAGCGCGATGAACGCGACCAGTGCGACCCACCACGCCGGGTGGATGCGGGTCTGCGTGGGCGTCACCGGGGTGGTGGTGCTGAGATCCATGAAGGGCTTTCGGGTCGTCGCCGGGTTGTCCTGGCCACGCTAGAACCCTAGGCTTGCTTGAAGCAAGCGAGATCTCTGCCACGGAGGCGAAGACTGATGCCACTTCGATCGGACTGGTCGGACGCAGCGTGTCCGATCGCTCGGTCCTTGGACGTGCTCGGCGATCCGTGGGTGCTGTTGATCGCCCGGCAGGCGTTCTATGGCTCGCGGCGGTTCGCCGAGTTTCGCGACCAGCTCGATATCGCCGACAACGTCTTGAGCAAGCGGCTTGCGCTGATGGTCGAGGGTGGTCTGTTGACCAAGGTGCCCTACGGCGACGACCACCGGCTTCGCGCCGAGTATGTGCTGACGCCGGCCGGGGTCGACCTGCTGCCGGTGCTGCACGCGATGCTGTTGTGGGGGCGCAAGCACGCGTCCAGTGCGGGCCATCCGGCGCTCGACATCGTGCACCTGGGGTGCGGGTCGATCACCCTGTCGGCCGACCACTGCACCGACTGCGGGGCGGTGCTCGAACCTGATCAGGTGGCGTGGCGGCGACCGGGCCGGGCGGTCGATCGGGTCCTCACGGGACGTTGATCAGCCTGCACATTTGTGCACCGACCAGCGCTCGGAGGTCGTCAAGTGTCTGACCCTCGAAGTAATCTCGAGGGAGAACAGGGATCGGCCGATTGGGGGCAGTCGGCTGGTCCCTGTCCCCTTGTCGGTTCTCGTGTCATCGGTCGGTCGGCCGCGATCACCTAGCCGCGCTGGACCTGGTAGCGCAGGCTGGCGAACACCTCGCCGTACTGGATGACCTCGGTCAGCCGGAGCTGCGGTTTGGTGATCATGCGCGGCAGCAGGGGCGCACCGGCGCCGAGGAAGACCGGGGCGACGCCGATGATCAGCTCGTCCAGAAGTCCTTGATCATGAAACTGGCCGACGAGGTCCCCGCCGCCGACCAGCCAGACGTTCTTGCCGGCCGCCGCCTCGACCATCTCGGCGTGGACCGGTGCGACGTCGCCGGAGACGAACCGGATGTCCGGGCCGTCGGCGGACGGCAGCTGCCGGCTGCTGAACACCCAGGTCGGCATCGCGTACTCCCACTTGCTCGGGTCGTCCAGGAATCCGGTGTGGTTGGCGATCCACTCGTACGTCGTCGACCCCATGGCCATGGCGCCGACGTCGGCGATGAAGCTCGGGTATTCCTCCTCCATGCCCGTCGCCTCACCGGTGAGCTGGAACAGCCACTCCAGCGAGTTGTCGGCGTCCGCGATGAAGCCGTCGATGCTGGTGGCGGTGTAGTACTGAGTCGTCATGGGGTCAGCGTCGCACTGACCGGTGACAGTTATGAGCGGTCGACATCAGGCCATCCGGGCTCGGACCCGGCCCTCCATCACCTGCTGCAGCAAGATCACCGTGCTGGGATCGAGGTCGATGCCGAGGGACCGGGCCTGAGCGGCGAGCTGCAGGGTGAGTCGCTCGGTCTCGGCGGCGTTGCCGGCCAGGTGCTCGGTCCGGATCCGGGCCGCCATCAACAACTCATCCCCCGGTGCGGCGACCAGGGCCCGAGCGGCGGCCCAGCGAGCAAGATCGACATCTCCATCGTCGAGGGCGCGGTTGGCCAGCTGCACGCCGATGTCACGCAGGCAGGAGATCATGTCGGTCCGCAGCTGCTCGGCCCAGTGCCACTGACCGGGTGCGGCATCGGCCAGGGGCGCACCGCGTACGAGTTCCAAGGCCGCCCGAAGACTGTCGAGGCTCGCCGCATCGACCCCGGCAGCGGTGAGGATCTGCAGCCGCTGCCAGTCCGAGCTCACCGCCGGGTGCAACCGGATGCGCCCCGTGTAGGCGTCGGGCAGATAAGGCTCACCGTCGGTCGTCGCGCCGAGCCAGCCGCGCAGCCGGCTCATGTTGGAGCGTCGGGTGCCCTCGGCGACGATCAGCGCGTTGGCCATCGCCTGAGCGGTCGTACCCGGATGCTCGAGCAGCCAAGCACAGTATTCGAGGCACTGCTTGCCGGCCCTGGGTGGCGGGGTCCCGGCGGCACTCAACAGCTCGACCGGCCCGAGGAGCTGCAGCGTCGGATGGTCGAAGGCCCCGCCTGCCGCCGCTAGTGCCGCCATGACCTCCCCCTCCCCCGTCGTCTCGCTTTTGCTCCATCCGCCGAACCGCCTGCCCAAGTAGGTGACGTTGTCCGGCGGCGGGTCGGGAGGCACCGAGACGTCGTTCCACCACGGTGCGGGTGTGGTGATCTCACTGCCGGTCGTCTCGACGAGATCCATCACGGCCTGCACCTCGGCGGGGGCCAGGTACTGCGGGGTCAGCGCCATGCGCACCGGATCGAGCATCGCCGTGCAGTTGTCACCCTGACCGTCCAGCACCAGCGCCCACCCCGATGCCGGTTGGGGATCGACGACGACAGCCGCCACCGTGACGCGAGGCTCCGCCGAGACAACGGCACTGAGGCGGTGTCGTTGGGCGGCGCTCATGACCGTGTTGATCAACACGATCTCCGGAGCCCACGGATCAGCAAGATCAGGATCGATCCGGTGCTGACCGAGCACGACCTGCGGCTGGTGCGTCCGCTGCACCGCCGCTCGTTGCTCCAAGCGGTCGAGTAGACCGTCGAGGTCATCGGTGAGGGTGACGTTGTGCTTTCCCAGCGCCTCGGGCAACCGCGGGCAGCTGCCGACGAGGGTCAGGATCATCTCGTCCGCCCAGGGTGAGAAGGACAGCTCGACGGCCATCGCTGCCAGAACTCCTTCCGCGTCGGCGTCGGCAGACGACTGCAGCTGCAGCAGACCAACCGCCTCGAGATCCGCGAGCACCTGGCGGTCCTCGAGATCACGGCCGAGCGTCACCAGCGCCGGCCAGGGCCGGCCAGCGTCGGCCAGGCCGGGCACCGAGCTGAGGTAGCCCGCGTCGGCCTGGCTCAGCAGCCAGGACCGGCCGCGGGAGGTGAAACCGACCGGAGCATCTGGGCACTGCTGGCTGAAGGTCAGCTCGATCTGCTCCTCGCCGACCCGGGCGAACAACAGCGGCGGCAGCGGCGCGCCAGTGGTCCGGCAATGTGCGGCGATGGCCCGCATGGCCCGGTCCAGCGTCCGCAGGCTCAACGGCCGCTGCCGGCTGCCCAAAGCCACCTCGACCGCCTGGGCCGGTGGCGGCGGTTGCGCGATCCGCCGGCCGATCGGCCGGGTCTGGAGCTGCAGCCGCCGGCGCATCAAGCAGCCCACCGATGACCCCGGCGGCCAGCAGGCCGCCGACGCCGGCCAGCGGAAGAACAACGGCATCCAGCTGACCGGCGCCGCGGTCGGGGCACTTGTCGTCGGCACTGAAGCGCTCGATGGTCGCGCGGACGCGCGTCGGGTTCAGGGTTGACTCTTCGCTCGTTGTTGCGCCAGGGCTCGTCATGAGCGGCGGCGACTCCTGGTCCGCCGGAGCGTTGTGACCGTGCGTCGACGGCCGGGGCGGGTTTGGCTTGCGGCAACCGGAGCCGCAGGCCGGCAGCGAGCTCGTCCGGATCACTCAGCTGGGCTCGGTTGAGCCGATAGATCACCTGCCACTTCTCGGCCGTCCCCAGCTCGCGCTCAGCGATGGCTGACAGGGTGTCGCCGCGTCGTACGGTCACCATCCGTTCACCGGGTTGCTCAGCCGGCGCCTCGATGTCCGGTATCGCCAGCTTCCACCCGGGTTCGAGGCGGTCGGGTCCTCCGGTCAGCACATCAGGATTCGCCCGGGCGATCTTGCGCCAGTCGCGTCCATCGCCGTAGTAGCGCTCAGCCAGACTCCACAGGTCATCGCCCACCGTGACCTTGTGCATGACCCGGTCGGGGTCAGGGGTTGCTTCGGTGCTCGCCGCCGTGGCGACCGCGGGAGACTCCTCGGCCGAGACGGACGGCTCACTCGTCACTGGGGCTGCTGCGGCCTCCAATGGTGCGGGCGTCGGCAAGGTGCCGATTTGGGGTGCGGACACCATGGCCAACACCGACACCAGCAGACCAGCGGCGACCCGTTGCGGACCACCGAGGCCGGGCACTCGAAATCGAAGGCGCTCGCGCGACGCGAGGGCCACCAGCTCGCTCAGCACCGACAGCGCGAAGACCAGCCAGGCAACCCAGGCAATGATCGTGATCAGCCCGAGCAGGATGGTCCCGTCATCTGGGGAGAACAGAGCTTGGGTGATTCCCGCCCAGCTCAGCTCAGCCGGCAGCGGATTGCCGCCCAGGACGACCAGCGCCAGAGGTACGCCGATCAGGCCGAGGAGTAGAGCGATGAGCGCTACGGCACCACGCATCAGACGCGACATGAGCTCCACCTCCGTTCCCTTCGATCGGCTTCCGCCTCACTGTTCCGCAGTCTCGGGCCTAAAGGAACGCTCAGGTGTTGTCCATATGACCGAGGTGTTGTCCGATGGTGTTGGAAGAACACGACGCGCTATCCGAGGAAGATCTGCAACATGGCGGCCACGAGGAAGATCAGTCCGAAGATCAGAGCCGGCAGCGTCATGTAAAGGGTCATGCCCTCGGCATCGGCGCTGGCTTTGATCTGCTGCTTGGTCATGTGGGCGTCTCTGAGCTCACGGACCCGTGCTCGCAGCGCTCCGGACAGTGCTGCCCCCGTCTCGTCGAGCTGCATCACGTCGGCGACATCAGCCAGCTCTGGCAACCGGAGCTGGTCGGCGAGGCGACGGAGCTCGGCGTACGGTGACTGCTGTTCCAGCCTCGCCCGCTCCAGGGCCGTCCGGATCTGGACGAACAGCGGAACCTCGCTCAGGACGGCTGCATTGTGCAGTGCCTGGGTCGCCGACGCGTTGGTCAGACGCTCCAGCGTGACCAGGTCGATGTAGACCAGCAGCGCTTCGACCGCGCCAACTCGCGCGATGGCGCCGTCTCGGCCCAGCAGCAGGTCGGGGACGAAGAAGCCGACGACGGCCCCGAACAAGGAGAGCACCGCCGGCAGGGCCGTCAGCTCGCCGGCGAAGTACGCCAGCACGAATGCAGCGAGCGCGGGAAGCAGTGCGCCGATGATCATCATCACGGCCTTGTCGGCGTAGAACTCCGCGATCGACTTGTTCCGCAGGCGCAAGGCCCGCCGGTGCTGGTCCGACAGCCGGATCGGGCTCATTCGATAGACGAAGGCGCCGAGACGCTCGGACCGGGTGGTGACCGGGCCGAGCTCGCGCCACCGTTCGGACTGCGGGTCGATCCCACCGACGCGTTCCAGAGCGAAGTCGAGTCGAGGCGCCGAAGGAGCGAAGGCGACCACGAGGCTCACCAGCCCGGCCGCCAGGGTCACCCCGGTCACCAGGACGAGAGCGAGCATCACCGCACTGTCCCGACGAGGATGCGTGGACGTTTGACCGACCGCGCCTTGCGCCGCATCAAGATCAGCGATCCGATGTAGAGCAAGATCAGCACCGACAAGATGACCTGGCCCGCGGCAGTGCGGAACCCGTCGAAGAAGGTCGGGGCGAGGACGTAGACGGCCACCAGGGTGAGCATCGAGATGACGGTCACCTGCCGAACCACTACGTACGGCTTCGAGCGTTCGATCTCGATCACCCGTCGACCGCGGAGCTGGCTCTGGATGGACTCGGCCAACGCGTTCAGCGTGGTGCTGGCTCCGTTGGCTCCTCGGTTCGCCGCCAGCATCAACGCAGCCACCACCGCATCGGAGTCCGGAGAGTCGAGGGCGTCGGCGAACCGCATCAGGGCGTCCCGGGTCTCCCACCGGTTGTTGAGCCGGACGACCAGCGTGCTGACCTCGTCAGCGATCAGCGGCGGCGCGGTGCGGCGGGAGATCCGGATCGCGTCGGTGATCGACTTGCCGGTGGACAAGGTGGCGGCCAGTGAACGGACCCAACGGTCCATCGCCTCCAGCAGCTCGACATCGCGGGGGCGGGGGACGACCAACAAGGAGGGGAGACCGAGGACCGCGGCCGGTACCAGCCCGATGGCGATCACCCAACCGCTGACGGCCGCGACGACGAAGCCGATCCCCAGGCTGATCAGGAGGAGAACGTCGCGACGACGACCGCGCCGCCCGGTCGGCCGACGAGTGAGCCGCGCCCAGAGATCGGCCAGCGATTCCGAGCTCCGGGCATGTGGTCTCACCTCCCGCCGGTGCAGACCGGCGACAACCGCCAGCAGGCCAGCAGTGATCAACAACCCAGCCGCGACCGCGACCACCGACGTCATGATCGCGACCTTCGGCGGGAAGCGGCGTTCGATCTGGGCAGTTCTCTGCGGAACGGCAGAAGCTCAGCCTCGAAGTCCGCGTCAGGGAAGAACCCGGCTGGCTGGGTGTTGGTCCCCGCGGCGGAATAGGTCAGGTGGGTCACGGGTCGGCCGTTCTCGACCGAGCGCATGACCTGGCGTATCTCCGATACGTAGCGCCTGCGCGTGCCGCCCTTCCAGGTCTCGTCGAGCAGCCGGACGTAGACGAACAGGTGGATGTTGTGAGCGATCTGACGGTAGGCCTCGTCGATGGTGAGCACGCCGCCTTGAGCGACCCGAGAGGCCAGGCGGTCGATGGTGGACTCAGCCGAGTGCGAGTGGGTCGTCGACAAGGTGCCGGTGCCCGCTTGCATCGCCTCGAACATCGCTGCCGCCTCACCTCCTCGGACCTCGCCGACGATCAGCCGGGAGAGGTTCTGGCGTAGCGCCTCCGGCATCAGATCCGAGATGCTGAACTCACCGACGCGGGCACCACCGCTGGTTTCGCCGTGGCCGACCCGAGCCTGCAGGGCCAAGATGTTCTCCCGGCCGGGTTGGCGGTGGGTCATCAGCTCGTAGTCGGTCTCGAGCGTGCCGAACCGCTCGTTCGACGGGATGGAGTTGATCAACGCCCGGAGCAGCGTGGTCTTGCCCGCTCCTTGATCTCCAGAGATCACCATCGACTTCCGGGCCAGGATCGCGGCATCGAGGAACTGGGCCACCTCGACGGGCATCAGGCCGCCCTCGGCCAGGTCGGCCAGAGACACCTGGGTGAGCGTGTGCTGCCGGATGACGACGCTCGGTCGGTAGGACAGGCCGAAGCCGATGGCGTGCAGCCGAAATCGTTCACCCAGCGCCAGGGTCATGGTCGGATGGATGTCGTCGAACGGGCGGGCCGGTTCGCTGTTCTGCCCGAGGAACCGGATCGCCTCGATCAGCTCCTCGTCGCTGTCGGCGACCGGGGCCATCTTCTCCCGTCGTCCGTCACCGAACTGGACGACGACCGAGTCCCAGCCGTGGATCTCGATGTTCTCGACGTCCGGCATGCTCAACAAGGGCTGCAGCCGGCCGTAGCCGAAGACCGCGTCCTCGACCGCGTTGACGTACGCCTCTTCCTGAGCCGGCGACCAGAGTGCCGAGCCTTCGCGGTGCAACGACCGAACGTGGTCCGCCGACCACCCGGCGGATGATGGCCCGTCCCATCAGCATCCGGTCGTCACCGAGCAGGGGCCGACCGGCCGTGCGTAGCTGGTGTTCGCTTTCCTCACTGATTGCTTCCGATGCCCGTCGGCGCAGTTCCACCACCTGGAGCCAGTCCAGATCAGTGATCGGCAAGGATCTGGCGGTGGTATGGAGCTGCTCCCGGGTATAGATGCCCTGCTGACTCCGCACCGGTTCGGAGGTCACCGCGTACGGCGGACGGCTTTCGACCTCGCTCTGGAACTCGGCGAACAGAGGGATGTCGGTCAGCACAGGACCGCGATCTTCGGTGGATTCGTCCATGATCAACTCCGCACGAGGTCGGTTGTGCGTTGCAACGAGGCGGCCAGTGTGGTTGCCGCGCCCCGGATGCTCCGGATCAGTGGTGCGGACTCGAACCGACGATGTCGCGGCAGCCCATCGGACAGGTGGGCGGCGGACGCCGCATCGGAGGCGATTTCAGCCACGACGGGCAGGCCGAGCGCCTTGGTGATCTCGGAGCGTCCGTACGGCTGACCTTCGCCCACGACGACGAGGCCGAGGTGACCGCGGTCATCCTGGGCCGGCCGAGCCTCGTCGGTGAGTGACGGCAAGTGGACTCGGGCCGACATCACCGCCCGGAGGCTCGATCGGAGCACGACAGCGGTGAGCGCGCTGCGCTCGAGCAGGTGCGAAGGCAAGCCGGAAGGGCCCAGCCGACCGGCATCGATGATCACGTCGATGTCTACGTCGCTCAGCCGCTCCAGGGTGTCGGCCAACTCCTCCCACACCGGTCCGAAGTGCAGTGCGCTACCGGGCTTGCTGAACCCCGGCAGAAACAGCCGGCGCTCGCTGTCCTCACTGGAAAGGCCGATGGTTTGATCTATCACCACCTCACGTAGCGGTCGTCGATCCCGGTGTGCCTCGGCGACTCTCAGCAGACCTTTGCCGTTGGCGGTCTGGCCCGCAAGATAGCCGGCCAAGATGGACTGGTGGGCACCAGGATCGCAGTCCGCGAGCAGGACCGGACGGGGCCAGGTCAGAGCCAGACCCACCGCCAGAGTGGTCACACCGGGTGAACCGCCGGTGGAGGTAAGGATCAAGATCGCCACGAGCGGCCTACTTTCCCGGATCTCGGACGACGGCGATGCGGTCTTGGGCCGCCAGCAGCGCGATCGTGGGCGCCTGGTCGGACGCCACCGTCACATTGACCTCGATCGAGGTGCCGTCGGCACCGTCGCGCTTGTCGATGATCTGAGCCACGTAGGTCTTCCCGGCAAGCTTGTCCGTGGCGTTGATCTCGGTTCCCGACTGCGGCAAGGCGACGAGACGAACCGGCGATGACGGAAGCAGGAGGGCCGCAGGAGCCCGCCCGGCGGCCAGCTTGAGTCCGACCACGGCGCTCCCGGGCTCGGGAACGGCTGTATCCGTGACCGAGGTGCGGGACAGCACCGATCCGGCAGGGAGGTCGAATCCGGCTCTCTTGCCGATCAGGCTGTCCCGATCGCGCGCCGGCACCGTGTCCCTCAGGGTGTCACCCTGAACGACGACCGTCGCCAGGTCTCCCGCCTCGATCTGCTCACCGCGGTAGACCGTCTGAGCGAGAGCCACCACAGAGGTCTCGGTCGCGACCTTGGAGTAGATCAGGTAGGACAGCAGTGCACCGAGACACAGGGCAACGACGCCCAGAGCGATCCACTTCGGATTGCGACGGCCGGGCATCCGAGGCGGCTCCGGGGTGGTCGGCAGGTCTGCGGGTTTCGGAGCAGTTCGCTGAGGCCGCCGGCGGCGGAGGACCGGGGGCGGATCGAGGTCGACGCTCATGGTGTTCCTGACGTGGTGGAGGTTGGGGCGGATGAGGCGTAGTGAGGGAAAGGCCGAGGTGGGGTCATCGCTTCTCTCCGGTGGCAACGACGTTTGCCTCGGCCGCGCCCCGTCCGGTGACCGAATTAAGACCCAGCGCCGAGAGGAAGATGGTCGGTTCGGTGGCCGTCGTGGTGATGGAGACGATGCCCCTGCTCACGGACACCGAGCCGCGTACGCCGGGTTGCCCGGCTAGATAAGCCTTTGCGGCGAGGACTGCCGCTCCGGTCGGATCCTGTCCTCCCAGCTGCCGGGTTGCCGCAGCGTTGCCGGCGACCCGACTCGCGCCGGCCGCCGCGGTCTCGGCTCGGCTGGTCGCCGTGATCTTCTGGCCGCCGTCGATCACCAGCCCAGCCGTGGCGATCAGCGCCCCCATGATCATGAGCAACAGGACGCTGATCGACATGCCCCGCTCATCGGTGCGGAGTCGGCTCATGATCAGCGACTCCGATAGGTGTCGAGCGCGGCGGCGCCCTCACCTGAGAGCTGGATTGACCCAGGAACGACCGGTAGAAAGAGATCGGCGAAAGACACCCGACATCGGATCGCTGAGGTCACAGTGGCGGGAGTCCCGACCGGGACGCCGAAGCTGGCCGTGTTGATCGAGACCGAACTCGAGGAACACCTCAGTCCGGCCGTGGCCAGCGACTGCTGACCAGCCGAACGACCTTCGACCCCAGCGGTCTCGGCGGAACGGGCCAGCGAGGCCGCGCGCGCAGCCGTCTGAGAGGCCTCGACCACCGTCGATCTGGCGAACCACAGCCGACCACCGGCCACCAGCATGCCCACGACGAGGATCAGAGCCGGAATCATCAGGGTCAGCTCCACGGTCACTGACCCGCGCTCGTTCCTGCTTAGGCGTGACGTCATGGCTGGGTCACCCGTTCGCGTGGGGCTGCGGCAGTCTCGTGCAGCCTAGGAAGCCCGATGTCGAGAATTCCTGGGGCTCGAGCTGATATCGATGCCCGCACTTCATCAGCGCTGACCGACACATCAACCGAGACGCTGGTGAGCCCGCCCGACTGGGCGAGCTTCTCCGCGTGCAGCCGAGCCTCGGTAGCACTGCCGTAGCTGCCCCGAGCGATATCGGTGGCGGCGACTGCGGTTCGATGCGCCACGTTGCGACCGTGAAGCCACATGCCGGTCTGGATGATGCCGAGGGTGAGAAGCATGAGCAGGGGCAGGATCACGGCGAACTGCACGCTCTCACTCATGCCTCGTTGGTTTCGCCGTAGCGACGTCAAGGCACTAGTTGAAACTGTTGAGCTTGGCCTTGACGAACTTGGTGATCAGGCCGACCACGAAGGCGGCGATGAGCACGGCGCCCGCGAGCAGGATGGCGCTCTCAGCTGATTGACTGAGGCCCCGTTCGTCACGCTTCTGCGGCTCCTTGAGCAGCACGAGCAGTCCGACGGTGGAGAGTGCGATGTGCTTCAGCGACATCTGCGTTCCTTTCGAGATCAGGCTTCGAGATCACGAAACCCCGAGGTGATGCAATCCGCCGGCAGCGATGACGGCGAGGTTTATGGGTGAGTGGCGCTCAGCGAACGAGCACCTGCAGCTCGCCGACTGGTAGCTGGGTGGACGAGCTCTGGAAGAAATCGATGACGCCGCGTTCAGTGCTCGTGGACCAGACGACCGACCACTGGGTGGTGGCCGTGATGGTGTATTCACCTCGTGGCAACGACGGCTTGGAATAGGCATAGCCGCACGCCGGCGACTTCTTTCCCGGGGTCACCGAGCTGGTCCACTTCTTGGTCACGTCGGTGCAGGCCACCCGGTGGCCATCACCCATGTTGAACGTGACCTTCGAAACTTTCGCCTCCAACCGAACACTCAGCCCGGCCACTGAATCGGACACCGCCGGCGGGTGGGTGTCGCCTGCGACCGAGAGCCATAGCGGGTAGCCCACTGCTGCCATCTTCCACTGGTTGATGCTTGGCGACGGTCCAATCACGGGGTTGGGTGCGGCCAGTTTCAGCCGCGCGAACGCGATCTGCGCCGCAGTGCGGGGATCGATGGCCGGTGCGCCGGGGAGGCCGCCGAACTCCTCTAGCCTGGGCGGACCGCCCGGGTATGCCGGTCCGCTGCAGATGGCGGCCGCGGCCGCGAGGCACTTTTGGTAAGCGACTGCGTCGCGGTTGTACTGCTCCATTGCCGCTGACCACCTTGCGGTCTCGGCCTCCAGCCTGGCCAACTTGTCCCCGCGCGCTGACGATCCGGATTCACTCTGACCACCAGTGGTCTTACCAGCGTGTGGTTCCGACGTCTCGCTGACGGCCACCCGGCCGCTGGCATCAACGATCGGCGAAGCCTGAGCAGATAAGCTGATCACAGCGCTCGCAAGAGCGAGCCAGAAAACAACTGCCAACGTCAATCGCCGCACGACTCGACCACCTTCTGGTCGACGTCCCAGATTTTCCATCGAGAGTCTTGGCGCCTAACAGTGAGTTTTCCTTCAACGACTGAACCCTTACCCACCATTTTGCCCTTACTATTCAGCAGCCGCACCGAAGACCCGTCCTCACACACATTGAGAATGACCTCTTTGGATGAATAGCCATCTCTCTTGATGTAAACGATATTGATCGGAGCAGTCGACCGAACCTTGTCCGCTCGGCGTCCCTTTATGAATTCGTCGTACCCTTTCAGGTACGGCCCGTAAGCGTTGTCGCGCATCACTTGCGATGTCGTCGGGCTGTAGCCGTGGGTAGTGATTCGGTCGTATTCAGCCCGAAACGTTCGGTACGCCGTCTCGGCCGCTTCGTACGCCAGCCGCTCTTCACGCTCCTGGTCGGTCTCGGTCGGCGAGGGACTGGGAGTCGCAGAGGTGGGGGTCGGTGTCGGTTCGAGCGGGCCGTCCTCCGGGGTGCAGGCAGCAGCGATCGCACAGCACACGACGACGGCCCCGAACCTCGCGAAGGCCCGCTTCCTGAGTGACACGACTCGCTCCTGGGAGAGGGAGGGATAACAATCACATAAACGACGGCGTTTCCCCAAGCCCCAATCGGTAGATCTGGTCTCCAGATCTGGCTGCCTGGGCATGGAACCGGCCCGAAGCCCTCCGCTCTTCCCCCGGCGCGACGTCGCTCCACTGGGCTCATCTAGCTCGCTTTGTGGCCCGAAGTTGACCAGAACTCGTGCTTCAGGACCCGCTGTTCGTGACCTGAGCGCCACCTGAGAGACGAGGAAGCCGGGGAGCCGGTCCATTGCGCCAGGATGTGGTGAAGGTCTCACGCCCTGGCGGCCGAATCTTCGCCGAGGCCTGACGGTACGAGATCGCAGGCTCGCTTCACCGTCGAGGGTTGGATCGGCCGCTCGGTCGTTCGACACGAGTCGAGGCAGACGCCGAGACGTCTCTCACGCCCGCCGGTCACCTCGCGGTTCGCACCCTGACGTGTCTCAGACGCAATTGCTTCGAGGAGCCGCCGAACTGTGGTGTGGCACTGGTTCATCTAGACGACTTCCAGCAGGACCGGCAGGGCTAAAGACATCCGCCTGATCGCTCTATTGCAGCCGACCCGGATTGAACCCGGGCTGGTGCCATGGCGGTGCGCAGCCTCAATTCCCGAAAGTCCGTCGACATACACGCTGGTGAGGATCTTGCGTGCACGTACATCAATCACATTCAGTCGATGAGCAGCAGCCAGAACGCCTTCCGCGCCGACTGAAGGCGTATTCGTTGTGTGCGCAGCTCGACTATGCAGTCCGTCGAAAAGCTCGTCCAGCAATTCCCCCGGCGGCCAGGTGGTCACCTCGCCGCGAACGAGCCAGCGATGTTCACGTAGGACCGCCTTGAGCGTGTCCAGCGCCAGGTTGCTAGCGATCTTCACCGGGCGCCGCTCCAGCGGGTACTTGATGATCTCGCACCACATGGCGGCGACATAGTCGTCGACGCCAGCTCGAACGTCGCGGTGGGCCATGCGGACCAAGCGACCGACCATCGACTGGAGGACGACCCGACCAGCAAGCTGGTCGCCCTTGGAGACCTCGGTGAGGAGGGCGTGCAAGCTGGCGTCTGAGTCCGCGCGGACGGCGTCGAGGACCTCGATGATCGAGCGGCACCCAGTCAGCGCAGTGTGACGGCCCGCCCAGGTCGCCACGATCCCCCGATCACCATGCTCCTGATCCAGCCGGAGCCATTCATGGTTGAGCGCTTCGACGATGCCTTCTCTTGATCCTCGAACGCCGGCCGCACCTGACTTCTGTGCCACATCACCCTCCCCACCTAGGTCGTAGGGATGACTTTGTCCAAGTGGTGTTGTCAGAGGTGTTGTCCGGAAGTGGTCAGGTGTTGTCCGAGCCACCGCGGTGTTGTCCTGAAACTGAACGTGAGGCGTGTCACCGCGCTTACATCGACCGCATGACCGAGCTGGCCGAGCGAATGCCGCATCCATGGTTGAGCGAGCCCGGTCGGCCGCCGATCAGAGTCGTCTCGAAGTCGATCCGCTGTCGCTCGATGATTGGCCGAGCCCTGCGCACCGACGCCTCTCGCGGTGTGATGGCCTACTCCCTCGCCGAGACGATCTGGCTCGCGCGTGACGGCAAGACCGACATTGTCGTCGGCTATCCCACCGTTGATCGAGAGTCGCTCGCCGCCGGTGAGTGGCTCAACCAGTACATCATCGTCATGGGTCGACTCGGTCGACCATCTCGACCCCATCTTTACCGGCTACCGCGTCGACCACCGACCCTCTTCGCCGCGTTCGAGGCCATCGTGGCCGAGCACGCCAGACGTCCCCACTGGGGCAAGCTGCACACCCGCAACGCCGAGCAGCTGGCCGCGCTCTATCCACGCTTCGCCAACTTCGTACGGGTGCGCGATCGACTCGACTCGGGTCAAATGTTCGGCAACGCCTACCTGCGGACGGTGCTGGGCGCGCGAGACCCCCTCCTCGGTGGGACTCAGCTAAAAGGGACAGTCGCCGGATTGCTCCGGCTCGGGTCTGGCCGTCGGTGGCGCATCGATCGGCAGTCCTGGATGGTGGTCATCCCAGAAGGTCTTCGGTGGACCCCATTCTGGATTGCGTCGGTAGGAATGTCCCGTCGGACTGATCCACTCGAGCCGACTGCCGGCGGTCGACTGGACGACCCAGCCGCCGTGGGTCTTCACGTAGTGGTGCCGCACGCAGAGCTGCTGCAGGTTGGCGAAGCTCGTCCGGCCGGTGGCAAAAGCCTTGCGCAGCTTCCGGGCGAACGGGTGCGGGTCAATATGGTCGAGCTGGGTGTCGTACGCCGGCACGTCGCAGCCGGGGAAGACACAGCCACGGTCGCGAGATTGGACGGCCCAGCGCAGGATGCGAGGCACGCGGTAGGACGGAATGTCGATGGCCTTGACCTCACCGGTGAACGGATCGGTCAGCAGCCGGATGACCTGAGCGTCGGCAGCCAGCTCGCGAGCTCGGTCAGCGTCGATCGGCCCGTATCCGAGCAGGGTGGCCGGACGGTCCTCGAAACCGACGAGGGTGGCAGCGTCCATATAAAGGTGCAGCATCACCCGCGCCGGGTCCATCCAGCGCTTGCCTGGTGCATCCGGCACCGACTCGTCGAGACCATCCTCCCGACGCAGGAACCGCAGCTGCAGGTCGCGCATCTGCTTCATGAACGCGTCGGCCCGGAAGTTGTCGAAGGAGCGGAACTCGCCCAGCTCGCAGTTGCGGCCGGTGGAGACCAGCGCCTGGTCGTGCAGTTGCCAGCCGGCGGCGTTCAGCGTCTGGTAGGCCAGCTGAGCCTCCTCGGCGGTGAGCCGGACGTTGAGGGTGGCCATCCCGGCTGGCTTGCGGAACAGCCAAAGACCGCGCGACCTTTCGGCCCGCTGGCGCACGTCGCGTGCATCCTCCGGCGAACGGGCCATCACCGCAGTGCGTAGGACGCCCTCCAGCTTCCTCGGGGTCAACTCGGCGTGCTGGTCGAGCAGCTCATCGACGAACTCGCAGGTCTCGGGCGTGCCGTAGCCGACCGACGCCAGCTCGCGTGCGAGCACCTTGACCCGAGCCACATCGATGCGGCCAGAGGCCAACAGCTGCCGGACCAGGGGAACATCGGAGGCGCAATATGCGGCATCGATCAACTGTTGTCCAGCGGTGAAGGAGACACCGAGGGCCGCCCCGATGCCATCTGCGCAGAAGGTCTCGATCTCACGCTGGGTCCCGAAGCCGGTCTCCACCGTGTGCGACCCGCCGGGCAGCTCCGGAAGAGGATGATCGCGACTGTCCTCGTCGGTGATGACCGCGTAGTCGGCGAACGCACGGATGGCAGACAGCTGAACACTCTGGGCCCAGCGAATCAGCCGCTCCGCACCGGTCATCGCCTCAACCAGCTGAGCCGGGGACAGCGTTGCCACGTCGAGAGCTGCAAGTGGTGCGGCCAAGCTTGGTCCGGTGACCCCGCTGATCCCGGGCAGCGGACGCGGGGCGATCCGTTCGGTCCGGGCCCAGACATCCTCGAGTGATGGAAGGGGCCAGAGCGGCTCGTGGATCAGCCGGTCGAGCTCCCGCACCTGGCCGGGGGTCGCCGTCGCGGTGAAATCCGACCAGGCGGTCGCGGCCAGTTCGTCGTCCTCGGTCCAGAGCAGGCCGGATTCTGGATCGCGCTCGGCGAGCTCGTCGACGACCAGCCAAGAAAGGTCAGGCTCGGGGTCGAGCGGAACGGTGCTAGTCACCTGCGACTCACCCCTTCCTGATTTTATCGAACCTCTGTTCTATTCTATCAGCCGGACCGTGATAGCGCTAGGGCAGATTGGGCGGAGCTCTGCGAGCGCTTCGACTAGCTCAGCCCGCGTCAATCAGGCTCAGCCTGCGTGCGACCGAGTCACAGGCGAGCGCGGAGCAGGCGTTGTTCGGCGGGGTTGACCGCGAGCTGCAGGGCCCGCTCGTTGGCCCGGCGGGCACCGTCGTGGTCGCCGAGACGAGCCAGCAGGTCGGCCCGGGTGGCGTGCAGCAGGTGGTAGCCGTCGAGCCGGTCGGCGATCGTGTCGACCTCGGTCAAGGCGGCCGCCGGGCCGTCCAGGTGGCCGAGGGCGATGGCGTGGTTCAGGCGTACGACCGGTGAAGGGTCCCACCGCAGCAACAGGTCATAGAGCGTCACGATCTGCAGCCAGTCGGTCTCGGCCCAACTCGGGGCGCTCGCATGGCAGCCGGCGATGGCGGCCTGCAGCTGGAACCGACCGGGCTGGTTTCGCTTCGCCGCGCGCTGGAGGTAGCCGTCCGCCCGGGCGATGGCCACGGTGTCCCAGCGTTTCCGGTCGTGGTCGGCGAGCAGCACCAGATCACCGTGCGGGTCGAACCGGGCCGTCGAGCGCGACGACAGGTAGGTGACCAGGGCCAGCAGACCCCAGGCCTCCGGCTCGGCCGGCAGCGCCCGGGCGACCAGCTCGGCCAGCCAGATCGCGTCCTCGCTCAGCTCCCGGCCGGCGGCCGACGGGTCCAGGTAGCCGGCGTTGTAGCTCAGGTAGATCACCGTCAGCACGTCATCGAGCCGAGGGCCGAGCTCGTCATCGTCCGGGATCACGAACGGGATGTTGGCGAGGGTGATCTTGCGTTTGGCCCGGACCAGCCGCTGGGCCATGGTCGATTCCGCCACCAGGAAGGCCTGGGCGATCTGGGGCGTGGTCATCCCCACGACCGCCCGCAGGGTCAGCGCGAGCCGGGCCTCGACGCTGAGTGCGGGGTGACAGCAGCCGAAGAGCATCGGCAGCCGTTCGTCGGCAGCGGCGTCGGCTGGGCCGGCGCTCTCCGCAGCCAGCTCGGCGGCGAGCCGCTGCTCCCGCGTACGCCGGCGCAACAGGTCGATCGCCCGGCGCTGGGCCGTGGTGAACAACCACCCACCCGGGTTCGGCGGCACCCCATCTCGCCGCCACACCGCGACGGCGACGGCGATCGCCTCCTGCACGGCCTCCTCCGCGACATCGAAGTCACGCAGGCGGCCGTGCAGCTGGGCGACGATCAGCCCGGCCTCGCGACGGACCAACCGAGCCAGCGCCACATCCTCGGTCGACACGTCACGGACCTCCGCTCAGCCGCCCATGCTCTCGTGGTCGATGATCGGCCGGATCTCGATGGCGACGCCCGGGAAGACGAACGACGGCCAGTCCTTGGCCATGGCGATGGCGGCGTCGAGGTCGGGGACATCGATGATGCTGAAGCCGCCGATGTTCTCCTTGGCCTCCGAGAACGGACCATCTACGACGACCGGCGCTCCACCGTCTTCACCGGACTTCACGGTGGTCGCGGTCTCGGGGCCCTGCAGCTCAGCCCCCTCATTGACGATCGAGGCCCCGTGCTTGCCGAACCAGCCGTAGACCTCCTGATAGACCTGTTGCCGCCGCTCATCGGGCACCGCCGCATCGAGGTCGGGCCGGTTGGTGAACATCACGACGTACTTCATGGTGAGCTCCTCACGCTCGTGAAAATGATTCTGACATCACCTCTACGAGCACGATGGCGGAAAATCGACAGGCTTCGACCCCCGGTGCAAAAGTTTTTCTCGACCGGCCCTCCCGGGTCATTAGGCTGTCGCCGTGAGGTGGCTCCGATTTCCCCGAACTCTCGGCATCGTCGTCTGCCTCTACCTGCTCGGTATCGCGGCGGTGTTCGGCATGCTGACCCAGCAGAGCAGCCACTTCGCCCGCAACGCGGCCAGCACCGAGGGGACGGTCATCGCCCTGGTCGCCCGGGCTCCGATCGGGTCGACCCGCACTCAGCCGGCCAACGCGCGTACGGTCTCGCAGGCCCCGCAGGTCAGCTATGTGGTCGACGGCAAAACCTATGAGTACACCGCAGCGCACGGCCGCTACCACCAGCGGCTGAAGGTGGGCGACCACGTACGCGTGCTCTATGACCCCGCCGACCCCGCGTCGGCCCGGATCAAGGGCGAGGGGAAGGTCCTGGTGCCCGGCATCACGGCCAGCTTCGGGCTTGCCGCCCTGCTGGTGGCTGTCATCTTGTTCCGTACGCGGCGGCTGGGCGTCCGCGATCGCTCGGCCAAGCGTCGCGGCGAGCCGCTGCCGGCGGAGCCCGACCACCCGGCCACGCTCTGAGCCGTCGGTTGGGTCAGCCGCGTGCTGCCCGTCGGCCGAGCGTGATCGTGGCAGACTGTCCATCGCATTCGAACCAGGGACCCGACGAACCATGACCAGGAGGCCGCTGCCATGACGGCGCCGAGCCGCGCAGGTGACACCGAGTTCGAGCCCGTTTACCACCGCTACGGACCGCACCGGGCCGGCCTGCCGCCGATCGCGCCCTACGTCCGGGAGCTCTGGCTGCGTCGCGGCTTCGCCACCGAGATGAGCAAGGCGACGATGCGTGGGGCCAACACCACGACGTTCTTCGGTCAGGCCTGGCTGGTCCTCAACCCGCTGCTGCTGGCCGCCGTCTACTACCTGCTGGTCGCGATCATCCGGCGCGAGCAGGATCCGCGGTTCTTCGCCCACCTGACCCTCGCCCTGTTCGCCTTCAACATGGTCTCCACCTCCATCACCACCGGCACGACCTCGGTGACCGGCTCGGGCAAGCTGCTGATCAACACAGCCTTCCCGCGGCTGCTGATCCCGCTGTCGGCTGTGCGTACGGCGTTCTTCCGGTTCCTGCCGACCATCCCCGTCTACTTCGTCTTCCACCTCATCTTCCTCACCGACGTGTGGCACCCGAAGATGATCCTGGCCATCTACTTCCTGGCCATGATGATCTTGTTCTCGATGGGCCTGTCGGCCTTCTTCGCCGCTCTGCAGGTCTACTTCCGCGACACCTCGAGCTTTCTGCCGTTCTTCGTCCGGATCTGGATGTACCTGTCCCCGGTGCTCTGGGCGTCGGAGCACCTGACCGGCCGGCTCACCCCGGTGACCGAGGCGTTGATCAAGGTCAACCCGATGTACTCGATGCTGACCGGCTACGGCGACCTGCTGCAGACCGACGTCTGGCCACCGACCTTCGTCTGGTACGCCTCGGCCGCCTGGGCCATCGGTGCGGCCGCGATCGGCTTCCTGTTCTTCATGTCGAGGGAGCGTGAGTTCGCTGTCCGCCTTGTCTAGCGATGAATCGAGCTATGCGGTGCGGGTGGAGAACCTCTCGATCACCTATCGCACCACCTTCGAACGCAAGCCCACCCTGAAGCAGGCACTGGTCCGTTTCGGCCGCGGACAGCGGGCGGTGAAAGAGGTGTTCGCGCTCAAGAACGTCACCTTCGACGTGCCGACCGGCACCGCGATGGGCATCATCGGCTCCAACGGTGCCGGCAAGTCCACGCTGATGCGGGCGATGGCCGGCATCCTGCCGCCGACCGAGGGTCAGATCGAGGTCTGGGGGAAGGCCAGCACGCTGCTGGCGCTGGGCGTCGGCTTCAACAACAACCTGTCCGGTCGGGAGAACATCATCCTCGGCGGGCTCGCGTCCGGCCTGTCCCGCAAGGAGGTCGAGGAGCGGGCCGACGAGGTCGCCGAATGGACCGAGCTCGGTGAGTTCATCGACATGCCGATGCGGACGTACTCCTCCGGCATGTCGGCCCGGGTCGGCTTCTCGGTCGCCGTGCACATGAAGCCGGACATCTTGATGATCGACGAGGCCCTCTCCACCGGCGACGCCCACTTCCGTGAGAAGGCCAACGCCAAGATGGCCGAGCTCCGGCAGGACGCCCGAGCGATGTTCTTGGTCAGCCACGGCCTCGGCAGCATCAAGGAGATGTGCAACGAGGCGATCTGGCTCGACCACGGCACCTTGATGATGCGCGGGTCGCCCGACGAGGTGGTCAACGCCTACATGAAGTTCGTCAAGGTGAAGAAGTCGGCGACCACGCTCGAGGACATCTAGGCTTCGAGCCGCCACTTGAGGAAGTCGGCGATGTCGCCGGACTCCCCGTCGCGCCCACCCTTGCCGATGATCAACGGCGGCGGGCTGGATCGGAGCTTCACACCGGAGATCCGTTCGCGCAGACCCCCCGGGACGGTCAGCACGTAGTAGGAGCCGTCGTCGCCGATGGCCAGGCTGTGGTTCTTGCGCAGGTACCAACCCGACTTGTCGGTCTTCACCGACTGCCCCGAATAGAGGGTCGCCCGCAGCGGTTCGGGCGCGATGCCGCGCTGCCGGGCCTCGAGCAGGAACGCCTCGATCAGCTTCTGCGCCTGCACCGACTCGCCCCGCTCCTGGGCCGCGGCCAACTCGGCCCGGCGAGCAGCTTCCTCGGCGCGCGACATGGCTCGAGCGTACGCCGAAGGTAGGCATCTCGACTCGTTCGCCCAACGGTTCGCGCCGCTCGACATAGACTTCCGTTTGCTCTTCCAGACAGGAAACCGATGACCGACACCCCAGCACCGGGTCCGCCGACCGCGGGCGCCGGGCCGAGACGTCGGCGTCGCAGGCTGTGGCCGCGGATCTTGATCATCGTCGCGGCCGTGCTGGTGGTCGCCGTCGGAGCCACCGTCATCTACGGCATCACCATCGAGCGCAAGGTCACCGACAACATCACCCGCGGCGTCGACCTGCCCGGTGACGACCCGAGCGACACCCGGCCGTCGAAGGAGCCCCAGGAGACGGGAACGCTCAACTACGTCCTGCTCGGCTCGGACAGCCGCGACGCCGGCAACGACGGCAACGGCCGCAGCGACTCGATCATGGTCGTGCACCTGAACGCCAAGCGGGACAAGGCGTACATCATCTCCTTTCCTCGTGACATGTACGTCTCCATCCCCGGCTACGGCCAGAACAAGATCAACGCGGCCTTCTCCTTCGGTGGCGCCCCGCTGACCGTGCGGACGCTGGAGACCTTGACCGGCGTACGGATGGATCACGTCGTGCTGGTCGACTTCGAGGGCTTCATCCAGCTGACCACCGACCTCGGCGGGGTCACCGTTCCCAACAAGGTCGCCTTCCGATCGCACGGCTTCACGTACAAGAAGGGGAAGGTCACGATCAAGGGCAAACGCGCGCTGTGGTTCGTCCGCGAGCGCCACGCGATGCCCCGCGGCGACCTCGACCGGGCCGAGAACCAACGCAATGTGATCAAGGCGATCGTGCAGAAGGGTCTGAGCGCGGATGTCATCTCCGACCCGGCGACCTTCACCACGTTCATCGGCAACCTGGCCAAGCACCTGACCGTGGACAACAGCCTGACCGATGACGAGATCCGCAACACGGCCCTGTCGTTGCGGCTGAGCGGCAAGGACATCGAGCTGATGCAAGCCCCGCTGGCGGGCTTCGGCACCGCACCGGACGGGCAGAGCATCGACGTGGTCGACACGGCCAAGCTCGACGAGCTGTCCAAGGCGCTGAAGAACGACACCATCGCCGACTACATCGCGAAATACCCCGAGGGCTAGGGGTGGAGTTCGTCCGAAGCCTGCGCCAGCTGTGGCGGCACCGCTACTTCCGCCGCCTGCTGGCCGTCCGGGTGGCGACGCAGTCGTGCGACGGCGTGCTGCAGATCGCGCTCGCCTCGTACGTGCTGTTCTCACCGGAGCGGCAGCCCGACGCCGCGTCGGTGGCCACCGTGCTGGCCATCACGCTGCTGCCGTTCTCGATCCTCGGGCCGTTCGTCGGGGTCGTCCTCGACCGCTGGTCGCGCCGGCAGATCCTGGTCGTGGTCGACCTGTCCCGCGCGGCGCTGGCCCTCGGCCTGGCTGCGCTGGTGGCGACCGGGCTGCGGACCGACGGGATCGAGACGATCTTCTACGGCGGCGTGCTGCTGGCCATGAGCCTCAACCGGTTCCTGCTGGCGGCGCTGTCGGCCTCGCTGCCGCACACGATCGAGCCCGGTGAGTACATGGTGGCCAACGCGGTGGTGCCGACCGTCGGTCCGGCCGGCGTGCTGATCGGCGTCGGCGTGGGCACCAGCCTGCGCTTGGTGCTCGGGCAGTTCATCGCCGACTACCAGGCCAACGCCATCCTCTTCTGCGTGGCCTCGGCCGGCTTCGTGCTCAGCGCCAGCCTCGCCCTGCGGATCCCCCGCCGCCAGCTCGGGCCGGACGACGTCGAGCCCGCCAAGGCCCGCGACGTGGTGGCCGGCCTCGCCGAGGCGCTCCACCACCTGCGCGACCACCGGCCTGCGGCGCTCGGGCTGCTGACCATCGGTGCCCACCGGATCATCTACGGCATCGTGACGGTGGCGATGATCCTGGCCTACCGCAACTACTTCCACACCGTCGACCAGGTGGACGCGGCCATCGCCGACCTCGGCCTGCTCGTCGTCGTCACCGGCGCCGGGTTCGTGGTCGCCGCGGCGGTCACCCCGCTGCTCAGCCCACGGCTCGGCGTACGCGGCTCGATCATCGCCTGCCTGGCCGGCTCGGCGGTGTTCCAGATCTTCCCCGGCGCCGTCTTCGCCAAGGCGCCGCTGATCGTCGCTGCCTTCTTCCTCGGTGTGACCGCGCAGACCATCAAGATCTGCGTCGACACCCTGGTCCAGGCCCATGTGGCCGATGAGCTCAAGGGCCGGGTCTTCGTGATCTACGACATGATCTTCAACGTCGCACTGGTGGTTGCCGCGGTGATCGGCGCCGCTGATCCTGCCGGCCAACGGCAAGTCGGTGCCGATCCTGGTCGTGCTCGCGGTCGGTTACGCGGTGGTCGGGGTGCTCTTCGCCCTGGCCAGCCGGGGTCTGAGCATGGACGAGGGCACCGAGTCACTGCGCGAGCCCGTCGCCACCTGAATCTTTTGGCGCGTCAGCCACCCCTGATGTGGCTAACCCGCCAAAAGCTATTCAGCTCTGAGCCGCCCACCAGGCCAAGAGGTCGGCCCGGGCCCGTTCCTCACCGAGCGGACCCTCGTCGATCCGTCGCTCCAGCAGATAGCTGTACGCCCGGCCGACGTCGCGGCCCGGGGGGATACCCAGGATCTCCATGATCTGCCGACCGTCGAGGTCGGGACGCATGGCGCCGAGCTCCTCCTCCTCCGCCAGCACCGCGATCCGGGCCTCGAGGTCGTCGTACGCCGACCGGAGCCGCGCCGCCTTCGCCTTGTTGCGGGTCGTGCAGTCAGCCCGGGTCAAGATGTGCAGCCGTTCGACCTGATCCCCGGCGTCGCGGACGTAGCGGCGGACGGCGGAGTCGGTCCACTGGCCGTCGCCGTAGCCGTGGAACCGCAGGTGCAGGAAGACCAGCTCGGCCACAGCCTTCACCTCGTCGGCGGAGAAGCGCAGCGCGGTCAGCCGCTTGCGGACGAGCTTGGCCCCGACCACGTCGTGGTGGTGGAAGGAGACCTTGCCCCCGGTCTCGAAGCGCCGGGTCGCCGGTTTGCCGATGTCGTGCAACAGGGCGGCGAGCCGGCTGACCAGGTCCGGTCGGGCGGGCCGAGCGGGATCCGCACCGTCGCGCGGCGGCAGCCGGGCCTCGAGCTCGATCGCCTGCTCCAGCACGATCAGACTGTGCTCGTAGACGTCCTTGTGCCGGTGGTGCTCGTCGCGCTCCAGCCGCAGCGCGGGCAGCTCCGGCAGCACCCGCTCGGCCAGGCCGGTGCCGACCAGCAGATCCAGACCGGGCCGCGGCCGGTCGGCGAGCAGCAGCTTGGTCAGCTCGTCGCGCACCCGCTCGGCCGAGATGATGGTGATCCGCTCCGCCATCGCCGTCATCGCTGCGACCACCTCAGGCGCCGGGATGAACCCCAGCTGCGCGGCGAACCGAGCCGCCCGCATCATCCTCAGCGGGTCGTCGCTGAACGACTGCTCCGGCGTCGCCGGGGTGCGGATGACCCGACGGGACAGGTCGCCGAGGCCCCCGTACGGGTCGTGGAACTGCTTGTCGGGGATCGAGACGGCCATGGCGTTGACCGTGAAGTCGCGGCGTACGAGGTCGCCCTCGAGGGTGTCCCCGAAGGCGACGACCGGCTTGCGGCTGCCCACCTCGTACGCGTCGGAGCGGTAGGTGGTGACCTCGACCAGCCACGAAGCCGCCCCCTCGGTGACCTTGCAGCCGATGGTGCCGAACTCCTTGCCGATGGTCCAGACCGCCGGCGAGAACTGCCTCAGCAGCGCCTCGACCTCGTCCGGCCGGGCCGAGGTGGTGAAGTCGAGGTCGTTCCCGAGGCGGCCGAGCAGAGCATCTCGTACGCTGCCGCCGACCAGGTAGAGGTCGTGGCCGGCCGAGACGAACAACGCGCCCAGCCGGTCGACGACGGGGGCGATGCGGATCAACTCGGAGACCGCGTTGGTCTGCGCCTCGCTCAGCGGAGTAGTGGACACGCTGCCCCACTCTAATGTGTGCGGACCGATCAGCCCGGCGGTTGAGGACGGGCCGGACAGGCTCCGGCAACTAGGATGACCGGATGCAGAGGCGGCGCGCGGTGCGGAGAACGCGCGCGCTGTCGGCCGTGGTGCTGACCGTTCTCGGCCTGGCCTGGGCCGCCGTGACCAGCCCACCGACCGCCCGGGCCGACGAGCCGATCGCGCTGGCCACGATCACCTTGACCTCGATGAAACCCGCCCTACCGACCCGCGACGGGGAGATCACCTTGACCGGCCGGGTGACCAACACGAGCAAGGAACGGCTCTACCGCCTGCAGGCCATCTTCTGGCGCAACCAGGCCCCCATCGCCGGCCGGGAGGGCCTCGACCAGGCGCTCGGCTCCGCGTCGAACGACCCCATCGGAGCCCGGGAGGTCAGCGTCTACCAAGACCTCTACCCCGTGGGCGACCCCTACCTGGAGCCGGGCAAGTCGGCCGCGTTCACCCTGACCACCAAGGTGTCCGACCTCGAGCTGTCACCCACCGACGGCATCTATCTGATGGGCGTGCACGTCCTGCAGAACGGCAACACCGTGGCGGTCGCCCGCACCCGCATCTTCGTGCCGGTGCTGGCCGACGAGCCCCCGAACGCGCTGCGGATGACCTCGGTGGTGGTGCTGAGCTCCCGCCCGTCACTGGTCCGCAAGGGTGTGCTCTCCGACGACCACCTGGCCGCCGAGGTCGGGACCCCGCGGCCGGTTGAGCGCACTGCTCGCCGCGGCGGACGCGGACGACATGACCTTCGCCGTCGACCCCGCCCTGATCGATGAGCTGCAGACCATGAAGGCCGGCTACCAGGTGCTCGACGGCGATGGGGGGTCCGGCCAGGCCGCCGCCGCCCGCTGGCTCGACGACTTCGACGATCTCACGTCCGACCACGACGGCTATCGGCTGCTCTACGGGTCGCCGGACCTCGCCGCGCTGGTCCGCCACCAGCAGACCTCGCTGCTGGCCGCGGTGCAGTCGGCCGGCGCCGCGGTGGAGTCGACCAGGTCGCTGCCGCTGCTGGTGCTGCCCGCCGGCGGTGCGGCCAACGAGGCCACGGTCGAGGAGGCCGAGAAGCTCGACCCGGCCGCGATCCTGCTGGCCGACACCTCGGCCAAGGGCGACTCTCCGCTGCTGACCGGGCCCGGCGAAGCACCCGTGGTCAGCTTCACCTCGACCGCCTTCGGTGGTGGTCCGGGACCGGACCCGCAGAACACGCCGGTCCACCTGCAGCAGCGGATGCTCGCCGACACCTGGATCGAGGCCAGCACCGCCGATCCGGACGCCACCCGACGGTCGCGTACGCCTGATCACCAGCCCCGCCCAGGCCAAGGGCGACGACGCCGGCATCGACGCGCCCTGGATGAAGCGCGAGCACGCTGAGCGACCTGCTGGAGACCCGGCCGAGCGAGTGGGACGGCGACTACCGCTATCCGGCCGCCGCCCGGGCGGCCGAGCTGGCCCGGGCCCAGGTCGACAGCGCGCGGCAGTTCAGCACCAGCCAGCGCACCTACGCCGACCTGCTCGTCGACTCCGGGGGCAACCGAGCAGCGACCAGCGCCGCCATCGCCCGCGCGACCAGCTCGGCCTGGCGTGGTCAGTCCGGAGCCCAGGACGCCTGGCTCGACCCGCAGCAGGCCGAGGCTCGATGCGGTCTGTCGACGACCTGGTCCAGATCAGCAGCACCCGCCGGGTCAGCACCGTCGCTCGCGAGGGGGTCGAGTTCCCGATCACCATCAAGAACACCCTGCCCCGCTCCGAGCACCGATCCCGACGCTGAACGCCGTACGGGTCCGGCTGGTCTTCACCTCCGACAACACCCAGCGGCTGACCATCAGCCCGATCACGGGCGCCACCTGATCCGGGCCCAGGACAACGTCACCGAGAACGCCAAGGTCACCGCCAAGGCCAACGGCACCGTGCCGGTCACCGCCCAGCTGGTCACCGAGTCGGGGCTGAAGGTCGGCCGACCGGTCGACCATCAACGTCCAGGTCACCCAGAACGGCACCACCGGCTGGGCGATCGCCATCGCCGCCGGCATCGTGCTTTTCGGCACCACCTCCCTGCGCATCCGTCAGGTGACCAGGGAGACGGGCCCGCGCAGGCCGAGCTGGCCGCCAACGACCGAGCCGGTCGACGCCCTGTCCTCGGCACCACCCACCGACATCGCGCCGGCGGCGCCACGAGGACAGCCGGCGCGACCGCTTCGATGCCTGAGACGACCACGGCGGACGGCCCCCGAGGCCGCACCGCCCGACGCCCGACCCGTACGTCGCGGCTGATCTCCGCCAGCGCGGTGATGGCGGCCGGCACCGCCTTGTCCCGGGTGATGGGCTTCGCTGCGGCTGATGCTGCTGGCGGTGCTGTTCGGCAACGGCACCCGGCAGGCGGACATGTTCACCATCGCCAACACCGTGCCCAACAGCATGTACATCCTGCTGGCCGGCGGGGTGCTGAACACCGTCCTCGTGCCCCAGATCGTCCGCGCCATCAAGACCGACCGCGACGGCGGCGAGGCCTACACCAACCGGATCATGACCGCCGGCCTGATCGTCCTCGGACTGATCACCGTCGCCTTGACCCTGGCTGTGCCGCTGGTCATCAACCTCTACTCCGGCGGCGGCGTGGAAAGAGCCCGGCGCTGAGCGCGCAGTACGACTCGATGGTGATGCTCGGGTATTACTGCATGCCGCAGATCTTCTTCTACGGCGTGCACGTGCTCGCCGGGCAGGTGCTGAACGCCCGGGACAAGTTCGGCCCGATGATGTGGGCGCCGATCGCCAACAACGTCGTGTCGATCCTGGTGCTGCTGCTGTTCCTGGCCGCCTTCGCCAGGACCAACGTCGACCAAGCCGTTCAGCAACGGCCAGGAGCTGCTGCTCGGGCTCGGCTCGACCCTGGGCATCGCCGTCCAGGCGGCGGTGCTGATCCCCTTCCTGAAGCGCGCGGGCTACCGGTTCCGGCCGCGCTTCGACTTCAAGAACACCGGGCTGGGCAAGACCTTCCGGCTGGCCAAGTGGACGCTGGGCTTCGTCCTGGTCACCCAGATCGCCCTGGTCGTGGTGAGCAAGCTGGCGACCGGAGCGACGGTGGACGGTCGTGGAGCCGGCCTCGCCGCCTACTACTCGGCGTACGCGGTCTGGATCCTGCCGCACTCGCTGATCACGGTCTCGCTGGCCACGGCCATGCTGCCCTCAGCCTCTCGGCTGGCCGCGGCCGGTGACCTGGCCGGGGTCGCCGAGGAGACGACCCGGACCATCCGGCTGGCCATCACCGCCCTGCTGCCCGCCGCCGTCGGACTTGTCGTGCTCGGCCTGCCGATCGCCCAGCTCGCCTTCGGCTTCGGCCAGGGTGCCCGGGATGCCCCCTTCGTGGGCTGGGCACTGATGGCGCTGGCCATCGGGCTGGTGCCGTTCACCGTGCAATACATCTGCCTGCGCGCGTTCTACGCGCTGGAGGACACCCGGAGCACGTTCTTCCTCCAGCTCGTCATCTCCGGGGCCAACGTGGGCCTCGGCGTCGCGGTGGTGCTGCTGCTCGACCGGCCCTCGCTGGTTGCCACCGGGCTGGCCATCGCGTACTCCGCGGCCTACCTGATCGGCGTGCTCATCTCATTCCGCTGGCTGCAGCGCAGGCTGCCGACTCTGGACGGCATCGAGCTGGTCCGGCACTGCGTACGGCTGTTCGCCGCCGTGGCGCCGGCGGCCGTGGTGGCCTGGCTGATCTGCTGGGGGATGACCGCGTGGTCGAGCTCCAAGCTCGCCCTGCTCGCCGCATTGGCCCTGGCCGGGGTCAGTGCCGGTGCTGCTGTTCCTGGTCACCGCTCGCCTGCTGCGCATCCGGGAGGTGACCGAGATCGTCGCCACCGTGCTGCGCCGTTCCGGGGGTTCGTCCGTCGGCGAGCAGGCCGAAGCCGAGCCGGTCGAGCGGCCGGCCGGCAGCGCGGAAGGAAACGATCTCGGAACGGTCGGCGATTCCACCACCGTGATCAGGCCGGTCTCTCCTAGCATCGAGGACGAAGCAGCCACCGCCGTGATGGCACCCCAGCAGCCGAGCGGCCCGACCGAGAACGCAGAACTTATGGCCCAGGCGGCGATAGTCCGTACCTACTCTGACGACGACGACGCTGATTCGGGAGCGCTGGGTGACGCCCCCAGAGCAGCGACACTGCCGGCCGGCACGGTCCTCGCGTCGCGCTACCGCCTCGAGGAGCTGATCGCCGAGTCACGTCCGACGGTGACCTGGCGGGCCTTCGACCAGGTGCTGTCGCGTTCGGTGCTGGTCCACCTGCTCGCTCCGGGTGATCCCGACGAAGCCGATCTGCTGTCGGCCGCCCGCCGGGCCTCGGTGGCCACCGACTCGCGCTTCCTGCGGGTGCTGGACGCCGTGCACAGCAAGGACCCCGAGCTGGGCTCCTACATCGTCTGCGAGTACGCCACCGGGCAGTCGCTGGAGGTCATCCTCAGCCACGGACCCGCTGTCCGGTCTGGAAGCGGCCTGGGTCGTCCGCGAGGTGGCCGACGCCCTCTCCGGCGTGCACAGCCTCGGGCTCTACCACCGTCGGATCAACCCGGACACGGTGATCATCACCCCGACCGGCAACGTCAAGATCGTCGGCCTGCTGATCGAGGCGGCGCTGCGGCCCAACCGCTCCGAGATCGTGCACGGCGCCGACACCCCCGAGCTGGTCGACGTGCTCGACCTCGGCCGGCTGCTCTACGCCTCGCTGGTCGCCCGCTGGCCGGGCGGACCGGCGTTCAGCCTGCCCGACGCGCCCGCTGGTCGGCCGGCGCTGGATGACCCCGCGGCAGGTCCGCGCCGGTGTCTCCCCCGCCCTGGACAACGTCTGCGACCAGATCCTCGGCGACCCGCCGCGGCACCGGTGCGCCGGCGCTGACCACCGCCAACGCCGTGGTGAACGCCTTGACCAAGGTGCTCGGCACCGCCGACGCGTCGATGGACCTCGAGCGCCGGCTGAAGCAGCCGATCCCCAAGGTCGGCGCCCGTACGCCGCGGCCCAGCCTGGTCACCACCGCCGCCCCGGTCTCCGCGCTGCTCGACCAGCCGACCGAGCCGATGGACCCGATCCGGCCCAGGACCCTGCCGGCCGCGACCGCCGAGCCGCCCCGGAGCCCAGGTGCCGCTGCGACCCCGGGACCCGCGCTCACCCGGGTGCCGCCGCCACCGACCGGCGACACCACGGTCATCCGCAAGGCCGTCACGCCCGGCCGACCACGAACCCGGCAGCCCGCAGCGCTGGATCGGCCTGCTGATCCTGCTGACCGTGCTGCTGGTCGCCGGCGCCATCGTCTCCGGGCTGGTGCTGAACAAGCGGATGTCGGCCGGCACCGCTCCGGCCACCTCGACGCCGCCGCCGGCGCCCGACCCCGGCGCCGCCGGCCGCCGGCCCGATCGCCATCCGCGGCGTCACGGGACTTCGACCCGCAGGGCAGCCCGCGGGCCGAGAACCCCAACGAGGTCAAGCTCGCCTGGGACGGCAACCCCAAGACCCGCTGGCGGACGGTGCAGTACCTGCGGCAACCCCAAGCTGGGCAACCTCAAGCGCGGCGTCGGCCTGGTCGTCGACCTGGGCAGCGCCCAGCCGGTCAAGTCGGTCAAGCTCGCGCTGAGCGGCAACGGCACCGACGTCGAGCTGCGGATCCCCAAGGGAGACGCGGCCCAGACCACGACGCCGCCGATGACCTCCGACAAGTCGCTGGGTTAGCGTGGCGTCGCAGATCACAGGCGGGCTCGTCGGTGACCCTGGCCCCAGGGCAGAGCGTGACGACCCGGTACGTCCTGGTGTACCTGACCTCGCTGCCGAAGGAGGGGAAGGGCTACCGCGGCGGTATCTACGAGGTCGAGGTGCTGCGTTGAGCCAGGGTCACCCCCGACTCCCGACCCCCCCGCGCTCCCGAAACCTTCCGAGCTGTCCGAGCCTTCCGGGCCGACCGACGCCGAGCTGCTGCAGGCCCACGTGGCCGGCGATCCCGACGCCTTCGCCACCTTGGTCGGGCGGCACCGGGACCGGCTCTGGGCCGTGGCCCTGCGGACGATGCGCAACCCCGAGGACGCCGCCGACGCCCTGCAGGAGGCCTACATCTCGGCCTTCCGCCGGGCGGACAGCTTTCGCGGCGAGGCCCAGGTCACCACCTGGCTGCACCGGGTCGTGGTGAACGCCTGCCTGGACCGGCTGCGGCGGATGAAGTCGCGGGCGGCCGACCCGCTGCCCGACGACCTGGACCGGGTCGGGGACCTGGCCACGACCGGCGGCGCTGATCCGTTGGAGGCCCGGGAGCAGCAGTCGGTGGTGGCCGCCGCGCTGGCGCAGCTCAACCCCGACCAGCGGGCCGCGCTGGTGCTGGTCGACATGGAGGGCTACTCGGTGGAGGAGGCGGCAGCCATCCTGGGCTGTGCGCCCGGCACGATCAAGAGCCGCTGCGCTCGCGGCCGCGCCCGGCTGGTGCCGCTGCTCGCGGACCTCGAGCGGACGGACGACTGATGGCCCACCCGTTGGAGCTGGCCTACAACTGGCGTACGCCGGCGCTGTTCACCAGCCTCGGCGTGGTGGTCTGCGAAGGCTTGCTGATCCGCGGCCGGGTGCCCGGTTGGGGATCAGCGGCGGTGCTCGTGCTGGTGCTGGGACTGGGGTTCCTCGGCCTGGTCTACCTGCGGACCCGGGCGTCGTTGATGGTCGACGGCTCCCGGCTGACCGTACGGACCACCCGTCGCTTCCACACCATCGAGGGCGACGGTGTGGTGCGCGTTGCCCAGTTCCACACACCGAACGGGCCGTCGTACAAGCTGTGGGTGCGGGAGCCGAGCGGGGCCGTACGCCGCGTCGTCGCCCCGGTCGCCCTGCTGCGTCAGGGTCACGCGACCCTGTTCACCTGGATACTGGCGTACGCGCCGCAAGCCGAGCTCGACAAGGGGTCCCGCAAGACCCTGGGTCGGCTCCGGGAACGGGGACTGGTGGCATGACCGAGCAGGCGCTCGCGTACGTTCAGAAGATTCTTGACCAGAGGGGAACCGATCGGGAGGGTCGCTGCGTCGAACACTCAGCGCCCGGCTGTCGGGCCCCTTCCTGCTGGTTGTAAGGAAAGCTCACCGTGCCCGACCATCCGACGATCGACGACCTCGCCGACGCAGCCGAGGGGCTCCTCTCCCCCGAGCGCGCCGCCGGTGTCGAGACGCACCTCACGACGTGCGCCAAGTGCCAGGCCCAGGTCGCAGCCCTGCGCCAGGTGACGGCGCGGCTCCAGGCCGAGCCGACCCCAGCCATGCCGGCCGGCGTCGCCGACCGTCTGGACTCGGTGCTCGCCGGGTTGGCCGACGCGCGCCGGACCGAAGCCCCGCACGGACCGGACCGCTCAACGCGCGGACCGAAGCCCACCCTCGGGTTGTTCGGCGCGGAGCTCCCGCGGCGTTCCTCGAGCCGCTGGCTGGCGCCGTTGCTGGCCGCGGCCTCGGTGGCCTGCCTGGTCGGGTTCGGCGGCTACGTGCTCAGTGCCAGCGCCGGTCTCAACGAACCGCCGAACATCGCCACCGTGGTCAACACCGGCCAGCTCGGCCCGCAGGCCCGCGCGCTCGAACAGGCCGCCGACCTGAGCCCGCACCGCTTCTCCCGAGCCTGGCAGTGCGCCCGCCAGGTGACCGACGGTCGGATCATCGGACTCGCCTCGACCACCGTTGACCGTTCCCCCGCCCTGCTCGTCTACACCCGTGAGGACGGGTTGACCCAGGTCACGGTGGTCACCGGCTGCAGCACCGATCCCTCGGCCGGACCGTCGGCTCCACTGACCCGCTGAGGCACCCGGCCGGGTGGTGGCGGCCCGGAATAGCCGGCCGACCACCGCTGTTGTGCCCGGTGCAGGCCCAGGGTCAGGAGTAAGGTGTGCGGATTGATCGGCACACCCGCTGCTTCCCCCGGGCCACCAACTGCGGAACGACGAGAGCTGAATTAAGGGATCATGAGCACTGACGTACGCGAGGTCATCATCGTCGGCAGCGGCCCAGCCGGCTACACGGCTGCGGTGTACGCCGCCCGCGCCAACCTGAAGCCGCTGGTCTTCGAAGGCTCGATCACCGCCGGTGGCGCCTTGATGAACACCACCGAGGTCGAGAACTTCCCGGGCTTTCCCGACGGCATCATGGGCCCGGAGCTGATGGAGAGCATGCGCAGCCAAGCCGAGCGCTTCGGCGCTGAGCTGGTCGCCGAAGACATCACCTCGATGGACCTCACCGGCGCCGTCAAGACGGTCACCGACGGCTACGGCAACACCTTCGCGGCTCGTACGGTGATCCTGGCCATGGGTTCGGGCTATCGCAAGCTCGGACTGGCCGACGAAGAGCGGCTCTCCGGCCACGGCGTCTCCTGGTGCGCGACCTGCGACGGCTTCTTCTTCCGCGACAAGGACATCGCCGTGGTCGGCGGTGGTGACTCCGCCGTCGAGGAGGCCACCTTCTTGACCCGCTTCGCCAAGTCGGTGACCCTGGTGCACCGCCGCGACGAGCTGCGGGCCAGCAAGATCATGGTCTCCCGCGCCGAGCGCGACCCGAAGATCCGTTTCGCCTGGAACTCCGCGGTCTCCGAGATCCACGGCGACAAGTCGCTGACCGGCGTCACGCTGACCGACACCACCACCGGCGAGACCCGCGAGCTGGCGATCTCCGGCCTGTTCATCGCGATCGGCCACGATCCGCGCTCGGAGCTGCTGCCCGGCCAGGTGCACCTGGACGGTGAGGGCTACGTGATCACCGACGGCAAGTCGACCCAGACCAACCTGCCCGGGGTCTTCGCCTGCGGCGACCTGGTCGACCACACCTACCGTCAGGCCATCACCGCGGCCGGAACCGGCTGTTCGGCCGCCCTGGACGCGGAGCGCTACCTGGCCGACCTCGACGACGGCGCCGATGCGCTGCTGGCCAGCCGCGAGTCGGTGCTCACCGGCGCCAACACCTGAGACCGGCGACAACGACGACCGCTGACGGTCACGATGGAACTGTCAGTGGTCACCGCGACACTAGATTTTCGATCCGCCCCGATCCCCCGATCCGGGCACCACGAGTTCAGGAGAATGTGATGGGTGCAGTAGCCGACGTGACCGATGCCGATTTCAGCGAGGTGGTGCTGAAGTCCGACAAGCCCGTGGTCGTGGACTTCTGGGCTGACTGGTGCGGCCCGTGCAAGCAGGTCGCGCCGATCATCGAAGAGCTGGCCAAGACCCACGGCGACAAGGTGACCTTCGTCAAGATGGACACCAACACCAACCCGGTGACCCCGGCCAACAACCACGTTCTCGGGCTTCCGACGATCCAGGTCTACGTCGGCGGCGAGCTGGTCAAGGCCTTCAAGGGCGCGAAGTCCAAGTCGGTCCTGCTCGGTGCGATCGAGGAATACCTCTGATCTAGCCCCGAGGATCCCCGGGCGGGCCGGTCAGTCGTCCTGGTCCATCGTCGGCTCCTGGTAGATCCCCATCACATTGCCTCCCGGGTCGCGGAACCAGGCCACGATCTCGGTGAAGTCCGGATCGAGGGGGCGCACGATCTCGGCGCCGGCGGCGACCAGCTGGTCGACGGTGGCCGCGGCGTCGTCGACCATGATCGAGATGATGATGCCGGGCTCGCGCATCGGCTCGCGGTCGGTGACCCACATGCCGCTGACCTCGCCGACGGTGTCGTCGAAAGCCAGGGTGCCGTCACCATGCCGACGCAGGCTCCAGCCGAACACCGATTCATAGAACTCGGCCGACGCGTCGACGTCGATCGCCGGGATCTCCAGGTAGCAGATCTTGCCGTTCGCATAGTGAGGAGGCACCTGCTCTGGATATCACACGGGGACCAGCTGGCTGACCGGCGCGCGGAAGAAGACCGTGGTGGCGCCGAAGCGCTCGGCGCAGGGAATGGCCGGATAACCGCCAGTCGCTAGAAGAAGTCTGGGCAGAAGGGCAGCGGCGACCAGGTGAAGGCGGCGCTGGTTGCTCGCACCGCGCCCGGGCGCTGCTCGGTGACCAGCCCGGCTCGGTGCAGCGTGGACAGCGGGGTGCCGCCGAGATAGATGCTGGCCAGCTCGCGCACGTTCAGCACCAGATCGGGCTTGCGCCGGGCGCGGGTCACGGAGGCACCCTCGGGGCCGGCCTGCAACCGCAGCGTGGCGTTGTTGTGATCCAGCAGCGGGTCCTCGACCTGGATGACGACGTCGAGGTCGGCGGCGTAGCGCCGAGCGGTCAGGGCCCGGCGGACGTCGACCAAACGCGCGAAGGTGCCGTCGGCGATCTCGGTGGTGACCGCCCGTTGGTCGCTGACCAGATAGCGCAACGGATCGTCCAGCGGGGCGGCTGACCGGGTGAACGAGCGGACCAGGTCGAGATCGAGCACGAATCGCCAGAGCGCCGCGTACGCCGCTGGGGTCGCTCCGTCGACATCGACCACCCGCACCTCGGCACCCGGCTCGACCCCACTGTCCTTGACCCGGAAGGCCAGATAGCCGTCCGGCTCACCGGACCGGTCGAAGTGCAGGACGAACCGCAGCTCCGACGCCCCGTCCCGCCAGGGCTCCGGGTCGTGCAGGGCGACCGTCCACCAGGCCGCGCTCCGCGCCAGCGCACCCGGTCGGTCGGGCAGCAGCTGCTGCTGCAGCGTGGGGGCGATCTGCAGGTAGGTGTCGCGCTCGACCTCACCCACCGAGCCACCGCCGAGGTCGACGGTGGAGAGGAACTGCAGCTCGCGGGTCGACCCCGACAGTTTCAGCCGCGGAGTCGTCGGGCCGTAGCCGAACCGGCCGTAGATGGCTGACTCGGAAGCCCAGAGCAGGGCCACCGGCTCGGTCCCCCGCGCCGCGATGTCGGCCAGCTGGTGCGTCATCATCTGCCGCAGCAGGCCACGGCGGCGGTAACCGGGGTTGACCGTGACGAAGGTGACCGCCGCGACCGGCACCTCGCCGCCGGGGACGGCCATCCGACGGCTGTAGGCGCCGCAGGTGCTCACCCACCGGTCGTCCACGGTGAAGCCGAAGTTGCGCTCCGGCTCGAACACGCCGCGGCCGGCCTCCCACAGCTCTGGCTTGTAGTCGTCGTAGAAGCCACGCAGCACCACAGCGAAGAAGTCGTCGGTCCGCTCGGGGGTGGCGTAGCTGAGCTCGAGCTCAGCCAGGTGCGGAGCGGTGGGCATCGCTCAGTCCGTCCCGACCGGGCCACCGTCGAGCCGGACCGCCACCGGGCTGGGCAGCTCGACCGTACGGCTGACGGTGCACAGCCGGTCGTGGGACTTGAGCATCGCCGTCGGTAGCACCGCGGTGGCCGCCCGACCGCCGTCGGTGTCGGGGAACTCGACCGCGAAGTCGAGCACGATGTTGCTCAGGTGGTTGCCGTGCTCGTCACGGATCTTGTCGGCCGCGGCGTGAACGGTGAACCGGTTCGGCTCGGACCGTTTGGCGGTGATCGCGTCCACGTCCATCGCCGTGCAGCCGGCGATCGCCACCAGCAACAGCTCGACCGGAGTGAACTCTCCGGCATCACCGCTGCCAAAATCGAGCGTGCCGCCGCGGGCGTTGGTCGCGCGGAACTGCAGCCGGCTGATCCGCTCGAGATCCACTGTGCGAGCCTCGTCGCTCATCGTCGAATCCTCATGGCACGACTGTGCCACAGTGGTTCGATGACGAGTTGGAACGAGCTGTTCGGTCCCGACTTCGGTCGGACCTACGCAGCCCGGATAGCCAAGACCGCCGCGACCGGTGTCGACATGCACGGGGAGGCGACCCTCGTCGGGGCCTGGCTGGAGCGGATCGGTCGACCCCTCGGCCGGGTGCTCGATGCCGGCTGTGGCACCGGACGGGTAGCGATCAGGTTGGCTGAGCTGGGCCACCCGGTGGTCGGGGTCGACGCGGACGACTCGATGCTGTCCGTGGCCCGGGAGCAGGCGCCGGGCCTGGACTGGCGGCTGGCCGACCTGGTCGAGCTCGAGCTGGCCGACGAACCACCCTTCGACCTGGTGGTGTGCGCCGGCAACGTCATCCCGCTGCTCGCCCCGGGCACCCTCCAGCCGGTGCTGGACCGGTTGACCCGGCCGCTCGGCGACGGCGCGCTGCTGGTGACCGGCTTCGGCCTGGACGCCCAGCACCTGCCACCGCGCTGCCCGGTGGTCCCCCTGGCGGACTACGACGCCGCGGCCGAGGCCGCGGGACTCCGGCTGGTTGATCGGTTCGCCACCTGGGGCGGCGACCCGTTCGTCGATGGCGGCGGCTACGCGGTGAGCGTGCATCAGCTCGGCGTACGGTCCTCCAGACCCCACGGCGATGCGTAGCCGTCGGCCAGCAGCTCCAGGAACGGCTTCGCGTCGAAGGCCTCCGGGCCCAGCACCCCGGCCCCGGACCAGACGCCGGTGGCCAGCAGCTCCAGCGCCACCACCGGGTTGATGGCGGTCTGCCAGACCACGCACTGGGCGCCGTACTCGCGCATCGTGGTCTCGTTGTCGACCACGTGGTAGAGGTACACCTCGCGGGGCTGGCCGTCCTTGCCGGTCCCGGTCACCCACAGACCGGCACAGGTCGAGCCGTGCATGACGTCGCCGAGGGTCGCCGGATCGGGCAGGCAGGCGGCGACCACGTCCCGCGGTGAGACCTGGACCCCTTTGACCGACACCGGGTCGGTTCGATCCAGCCCGAGCTTGTGCAGCACCTTGAGCACGTCGATGAACTCCCCGCCCAGGCCGTACTTGAAGGTCACCCGTTTCGCGTCGACCCACCGTGGCATCAACAGCACCTCCTCGTGCTCGACGTTGACGCACTCGACCGGTCCGATGCCACCGGGGAAGTCGAACACCTCGGGCTCGGTGAACGGCTCGGTCACGAACCAGCCGCGCTCGGCCTCCCAGATCACCGGCGGGTTCAGGCACTCCTCGATCGTGGTCCAGATCGAGAAGGACGGCGCGAAGTCGTAGCCGTCGACGCTCAGGTTGGCTCCGTCGCGTACGCCGAGCTCGTCGATCTCGGAGAACAGGTGATCGGCGGCGTAGCGGGCGAAGACGTCGGAGAGACCCGGTTCGACCCCGATGCCGACCAGGGCCAGCCGGCCGGCCTGCTCCCAGTCATCGGCCACCGCGAACTGCTCGTCGCCGAGCTTGACCCCGGTCAGCTCGTACGGCTGCTCGGGGTGGGGGTGGGACAGCGACATGGCCATGTCCAGGTAGTCGGCTCCGGCGGCGTACGCCCCGTGAAAGAGGGGCATCACGAAACGCGGGTCGACGGCGTTCATCAGGTGGGTGATCTGGTGCTCGGTGACCAGGGCGGACACCGAGTCGGCGTCGGAGGCGTCCACCTGGGCGGCGGAGAACCGCTCGTCGGCCGGGTGCCGTTCGCGTACGGCCGCGACCGTACGGTCGGCCCGGGACCGGTCGTAGTCGGCCACCACCAGCGCCTCGAAGAAGTCGCGCCGAGCGGCGATCCGGGCGAAGGCATCGCCCACACCCCCCGCTCCTACCAACAGAATCCGCATGGTTCCCGTGATTCCTCTCATGATTTCGATCCTGTCGTGAACTTTATGGCGTGATTCCGCTCGCGGCAGTCGAATCAGTTACACAATCGATCCCACAAGGCCGGCGGTGTCAGGCGAACGTCAGCCGGTGGGTAGAGAACGACTCAAAGAGTTTCCACCTGCCCGGTCAACGGGCGCGAAGGAGAGCTGTCATGGCAGACGTCGTGGCCACGCAGGAGCGGACGGGCAAGGGGCTGGAGAACGGGGCGCTCGGCCTGTGGGGCAACGTCACGATCGGTCTCGCCTCGACCGCCCCGGCCTACAGCCTGGCCGCCACCTTGGGCTACGTGGTGCTGGCCGTGGACGACAAGGCGCCGGCCATGTTCATCCTCGCCTTCATCCCGATGCTGCTGGTCGCGGTCGCCTACCGCGAGCTCAACCGCGCGGCTGCCGGACTGCGGCACCACCTTCACCTGGGGGACCAAGGCGTTCGGTCCGTGGGTCGGCTGGCTCGGCGGCTGGGGGGTCGCCGTGTCGGCGATCATCGTGCTGGCCAATGTCGCCGAGATCGCCGCCATCTACCTGCTGCGCTTCCTCGGCCAGGACGCGCTGGCCGAGAACAAGCTGGTCAAGGTGCTGCTTCGGCGTGGTCTTCATCGCCGTGATGACCTACGTCTCCTATCGCGGCATCGTGCATCAGCGAGCGGATCCAGGCCATCTTGGTCGTCGTTCCAGTTCGTGGTCCTGATCGTGATGAGCGTGATCGCGCTGGTCCGGGTCTACGGCGGCAGCGCCGGTGAGCAGGCCGTGCGGCCCGAGCTGTCCTGGTTCACCCCGCCGGGCTCGACTCCACCTCGATCGCCCAGGCGGTCATCTTGTGCATCTTCATCTACTGGGGCTGGGACTCCTGCCTGGCGGTCGGCCGAGGAGACCAAGGACGCCGAGAAGACACCGGGTCGCGCGGCGCTGCTCAGCACGGTCATCCTGCTGTTCACCTACCTGCTGGTCGCGGTGGCCGTCCAGGCCTTCGCCGGCTTCGGCGACACCGGCATCGGCCTCAACAACGAGGAGAACTCGACGACGTGCTGACCGTCGTCGGTGCACCGGTGCTCGGCGTGGTGATGACCTTCGTGCTGCTGCTCACCGTGGCCGTCTCGGCCGCCTCCTCGACCCAGACCACGATCCTGCCGACCGCCCGCGGCGCGCTGGCCATGGCGGTCTACGGCGCCATCCCCGAGCGGTTCGCCAACGTGCACCCGCGCTACAAGACGCCCGGTTTCGCCACCATGGTGATGGGCGCGACCTCGATCTGCTTCTACCTGGTGCTCTCGCTGATCAGCGAGAACGCGCTGGCTGACTCGATCGCCTCCCTCGGTCTGGCGGTGGCGTTCTACTACGGCATCACCGCGTTCGCCTGCGTCTGGTACTTCCGGCGCTCGATCTTCACCAGCGCCCGGCACTTCTTCCTCCGCGGCCTGCTGCCGCTGCTCGGTGGGGCCGGAATGGCCTGGGCCTTCGGCCAGAGCGCGTACGACATGATCGACGTCGACTACGGCGAGACCAGCTTCGGCTCGCTCGGCGGCGTCTTCGTCATCGGTGTCGGGATGCTCGCCCTCGGGGTGCCGCTGATGCTCGCCTGCTCCGTCCGCCTGAAGCCCTTCTTCCGCGGCGAGACCCTGAACGCCGACACCCCGATCCTGGTGCCGGAGACCGGCGAGCCGCCGGTGGCTGGTCTCTGACATCTCCCTGACCGCGCCCGAAGCTCCACCCGCACCCTGAGCTCGACCCGCCCCTGACGTCGAAGGTTTGCGCCTCACCTACCAGCAGCCTCAGCTGTCGAACCCGAGACCGACCTTGTCCAGCGCCTTCAGCCACAGGTTGCGCTTGCCCGCATGGGCGTCGGCCCGGGCCAAAGACTTCCGCGTGAGCTGGATCCCAGCCCACCGGGCCGGCTCGGGCGGGAACGGGATCGGCTTGGAGCCCACCATCTGCAGTCGGGTCCGTTCGGTGTCGCGCCCGTCGAGCAGGTCCAGCGCGGTGCGCGCTCCGAAGTGGGAGGCGCCGACGCCGAGGCCGGTGAACCCGGCGACGTAGCCGACCCGGCCACCCATCGCCGTGCCCCAGAAGGCGCTGAAGCGGCTACAGGTGTCGATCATGCCGCCCCAGCTGTGTGAGATCTTGACCTCGGCGAGCTGCGGGAACGTCTGAGCCAGGTGCGCGGCCAGGACGGCGAAGGTCTCGGGATGCTGGGCCCGCCGCGCGTCCCGGTCCCCGCCGAAGAAGTAGAGCGCGTCGTAGCCGCCGAACAGCAGCCGGTCGTCGGCGGTCAGCCGGTAGTAGTGGAACTGGTTGCCGGAGTCACCGATGCCCTGGCGCCGGGCCCAGCCGAGCGAGGCGCGGAGGTCGGCGGGCAGCGGTTCGGTCATCAACGCGTAGTCCCAGACCGGCACCACGTACGCGCTCATCCTGCGGACCAGCGGCGGGAACGCCGCCGTGGCCAGCAGCACCTTGGCGGCGCGGATGGTGCCGTGCGGAGTGACCACGCGTACGCCCGACCGCTCCGCCCGGAGGTCGGTGGCCGGCGTGTGCTCGACGATGCGTACGCCGAGGCGCTCGTTGGCGCGCGCCAGTCCCCAGACCAGCTTGGCCGGATCGAGCATGGCCACCCCGCGTGGGTCGTACAGGCCGGCGAGGTAGGTCGGCGAGTCGACCTCGGCCCGCACCTGCTCGGTGTCCAGCAGCTCGAGGTCGAGGCCGAGGCTCCGCGCCAGTTCGTGCTGCTCGCGCAGGCCTTCGGCCTGCCAGGGGGCCGTGGCGACGTCGAGCTCACCGGTGCGCTCAAAGTCGCAGTCGATCCCGTGCCGCGCCACCGCAGCCTCGATGGCGTCCAATGTCTCGTCACCCAGCCGGAGCAGGGTCGCGAGCTCGTCGGGGAAGCGGTCGGCGCCGTTGGCCAGCCCGTGGGTGATGCTGGCCGCGCAGAACCCGCCGTTGCGGCCCGAAGCGCCCTGGCCGATCCGGTCGCCCTCGACCACCACGATGCTGCGGGCCGGGTTCTCCTCCGCCGCCTGCAGCGCGGCCCACAGCCCGGTGAATCCACCACCGACGACGACCAGGTCGGCCTCGACGTCACCGACCAACCGCGGACGCGCTGCCGGCCGCTCGGGACGGTCGAGCCAGTAGGGCTCCGGGACCGCGTTCGCCAGCATCCGTACGGCCTGGGTGTCGCTCATCGACGGCTCCTGCAGCGCATGGTCGAAGGCTAGCGGCCGACTCGTACGCCACCACTCCACACAGCAAACTCACGCTTTACCCACAAAACTTCCTGGGTCAGGCGGCGGTTTCCCAGGTATACCTTGTGGTTGCGCACCCCCGGCGGAGCGAAATGCGGCAGCGTGCGGCGGGGCTCAGGGGTGGTCGGGGACCAGGGTGTCGCCGCCCTCGCGCTGCACGTACGTGGCCGGCTCGGGTGGGGTGGGCTGGGTGACCAGGCCGGTCAGACGGTGCCAGGCGGCTCCCAGGTCGGGTCGCCAGCGCACGGTCGTCTGCAGGTCCATCCGCATCCGGGGGGTGCTCGGGTGCGGCCGGACCACGGCGAACCCGACCGCCTCGAGCCAGGTCGCCGGCAGCATGCACGACGGCCCCTCGTGATAGGTGCCCACGGCTTCCAGCGCCCGGATGTCACGACGAGCGACGAGCCCGGCGGCCGACTGGATCAGCTGCCGGCCGATCCCCTTGCCGCGGAACCCCTCGATCACCAGGCCGGACATCACCACGGCGGCGTCGGGTCCGACCGGGGTGGTGGCGAAGGCGTTGAGCCGGGGCACATAGATGGCCGGGGCCAGGGTCAGGTAGCCGATGATGTCGTTCTCCTGGGTGGCCACCACGCCGCAGTAGCCCCAGCGGGCCGTGACCGCCTCGGCCCACTCCGCCTTGACCTCGGCTCGGTTGTGATGCTCGCTCGACGCCGCCAGGTCGGTCAGGCTGGCCTCCCAGAACGTGCAGGTCGAGCACGGACCCGGCAGCCGCGCGATGTCGGCAGGCGTCATCGGTCGCAGGCGTCGAGAGCCCATCGGCTATCTCCCTTCCCGAGAGGAGATCGTTATCGTCTGGTGCGTGGCTTGGCCAGTCCGACCGCGAACCCGAGGACCAGTCCGAAGACGACCCCCGCAGCCAGCCAGATCGACCATCGGATCGGGCGCGGCACCTCGCCCGGTGCGATCTTGACCATGCAGTCATCGTAGGCGGGTGACCGCAACCGGTGACAGCCATGCATCCTGCCGATGGACCGATGTGCACCCCGCGCGCGCATGAGGCACCCTTGACCTGTGAGCGAAACGTCGCCGACCCAGCCGTCAGGAAAGGACTCGGGCCTGGACCGGCTGCGCCGCCAGGACACCCGGTTGGACAGCTACGTCGACCGCTACGCCGCCCGCACGCACGGCATGACCGCCTCGGCCATCCGCGCCCTGTTCTCGGTGGCCAACCGACCCGAAGTGGTCTCGTTGGCCGGCGGGATGCCCAACATCGCCGATCTGCCGCTCGACGTCGTCGGCTCGACCCTGCACGAGCTGGTGGTCTCGAACGGGCGTCAGGCCATGCAGTACGGCTCGGGCCAGGGCGAGCCGGCCATCCGCGAGGCGATCTGCGAGGTGATGAAGCTCGAGGGGATCTCGGCTCATCCCGACGACGTCACCGTCACCGTCGGCTCCCAGCAGGGTCTGGACCTGGTCACCCGGATCTTCTGCGACCCCGGTGACGTGGTGCTCTGCGAGGCGCCCAGCTATGTCGGCGCCCTCGGGGTCTTCCGGTCGTATCAGTGCGAGGTCGCCCATGTGGCCATGGACGAGCAAGGACTTGACCCGGCGGCACTGACCGAGGCGATCACGGCCCTGCGTGCGGCCGGCAAGCGGATCAAGTTCCTCTACACCATTCCCAACTTTCACAACCCGGCCGGCGTCACCCAGTCCTTGGACCGCCGGATCGAGCTACTTCGCATCGCTGAGGAAGCCGATCTGCTGGTGGTGGAGGACAACCCGTACGGTCTGCTCGGCTTCGACAGTGGCCCGACGCCGGCGATGCGGTCGCTGAACGAGGACCGAGTGGTGTATCTCGGCTCCTTCTCGAAGACGTTCGCTCCGGGCTTCCGGGTCGGCTGGGTGCTGGCGCCGCACGCCGTCCGCGAGAAGCTCGTGCTGGCCCAGGAGTCCGCGACGCTGTGCCCACCGGTGTTCTCCCAGTTCGCCATCGCGTCCTATCTGCGCAACCACGACTGGCGCGGCCAGATCAAGATCTTCACCGAGATGTACCGCGAACGCCGCGACGCCATGATCGCCGGCCTGGCCGACCACATGCCGAGCGGCACGTCGTGGACCGTGCCGGCGGGGGGATTCTTCGTCTGGGTGACCTTGCCGCCCGGCCTGGACAGCCACGCCATGCTGGCCCGAGCGGTGACCGCCCGGGTCGCGTACGTGCCCGGCACCGCCTTCTACGCCGACGGGTTCGGCAGCCGCTTCATGCGACTCTCCTACTGCTTCCCCACCCCCGAGCGGATCATCGAGGGCACCCGGCGGCTGGGCGAGGTGCTGCAGTACGAGACCAAGGTCAACGAGACCTTCGGCACGGCGGTCGGCGAGGGTCACGAGCGACCCCAGCCCCGGCTCTACGAGGCGCCGGGCGCCAACCAGGCTTGATGATCATGGTTTATGTCGATCATGGTCGGTGTTGATCATGAGTATTGTTGATCAAGGACCACTGTTGATCTTGGTCGGACTGCAGCAGAAAGTGAGCAGGAGTTGAGCGAGTCGGAGTTCCCGGAGTCTGTCGTCGTGCTGTCCGGGGGTCTGTCACACGAACGCGACGTCTCCCTGAGGTCTGGGCGCCGGGTCAGCCAGGCGCTCCGGTCGCGCGGCATCGAGGTGACCGAATCCGACGTCGACTCCGCCCTGGTGCCGAGGCTGGCCGACCTGGGCAACCCGGTGGTCTTCCCGGTCCTGCACGGCGAGGCCGGTGAGGACGGTGCGCTCCGGGAGGTGCTGGCCCTGCTCGGCGTCCCCTTCGTCGGGTCGGTGGGCTCCGCCTCGCGGGTGGCCTTCGACAAGTCGATCGCCACCACGGTGGTGGCCGACGCCGGAATCCGTACGCCCCGGCAGGTCGCACTCCCCCACGAGATCTTCCGGGAGCTGGGGGCCCAAGCGCTGGTGGCGGCGCTCGGGGACCAGATCGGATTTCCCATGATGGTCAAGCCCTCTCGCGGCGGGTCCGCTCTCGGCTGCAGCAAGGTCAGCCGCGCGGAGGAGCTCCCGTCGGCCATGGTCGGCGCGTACGCCTACGGTCAGGTCGCCGTCGTCGAGCAGTTCGTCGAGGGAACCGAGATCACTGTGGCGGTTGTCGACCGCGGCGCCGGACCTTCGGCCCTGCCGGCGGTGGAGATCCGGCCCGACTCGGGCGTCTACGACTACACGGCCCGGTACACCGCCGGCGCGACCCGGTTCCTGTGTCCCGCCGAGGTGTCTGAAGAGACCGCGACCCGGTCGTCCGAGCTGGCCCTGAAGGTCCATGAGGTGCTCGGACTGCGTGACCTCTCTCGTACGGATCTCATCATCACCCCTGATGGGGAGCCGGTTTTCCTTGAAGTCAACGTCGCCCCGGGGATGACCGAAACCTCGGCGGTGCCGCTGGCCATCGAGGCCGCCGGCTGGAGCCTCGGCAAGATGTGCGCTGACCTCGTCCGGGTCGCCTCCAGCCGCGGCGGACGCCCGGCCGTCGCGCCGGTGTCGATCTCCTGAGTGCCGCTGGATGACCCGACTCAAGCAGGTGCTGATCCTGTTGCTCGGGGTCGCGCTGGCCGCTGGGATGGTGCTGCTCGGGCTGTGGCAGCTCGACGTCTATCGCCAACAAGGTTCTGATGCCTCGGCTCGTCGAGCCGCTGAACCACCGCTCGCCTTGACCATTGCGGCACCGGCCGGCGCGGCGGTCACGGACGGCTACGGCCGCTCGGTCCGCTTCGACGGCACCTACGACCCGGGCCTGCAGCTCCTGGTGCCGGTTCCGGGTCAGGCCGGTCACTACCGGGTGCTCACCGCCCTGCGGCAACCGGACGGGAGTGTCGTGCCGGTCGTCCGCGGGCTGGTGGGCTCGAGCGAGGTGGCTGCTCCGCCGGCCGGAGTCCAACACCAGACCGGTGTGCTGCTGCCGTCGGAGGACACCACGGCGGATGGGTCGCTGCCGCCCGGTCAGGTGGATTCGGTTCGGATCCCGGCCTTGGCCCAGCAGTGGCCCGGTCCCCTGGTCGGCGGGTTCGTGACGCTGGCGGCCGATGACGCTCGGGTCCAAGGGCTGCAGCCCGCGCCGGTTGCCCTGCCCGACGCGCCGGGGCGGCTCAGGAACGGGGCGTACGCCGTGCAGTGGTGGTTGTTCGCCGCCTTTGCCGTCGCGATGGCCATCCGGATGGCCCGCGACGTCGGTCGGCAGGCGGAGATCGACCCTGAGATCACGGCTGAACGGCTGGGAGAGCCGACATAGGCTCGCTGGCGTGCGCAACGCGTTGATCCGTTATCGAGTCATGGCCTATGTCGTCGGCACCCTGTTGGTGGTGCTGGTGTGCGTCGGGTTGCCCCTGAAGTACCTCGGCGGCAACGGCAGTGTCGTCACCTGGACAGGCATCCCGCACGGCTGGCTCTACATGCTCCTGCTGATCACTGCAGTCGATCTGGGTCGCCGAGCCAAGTGGAGCTGGAAGCGGCTGCTGCTCATCGCCCTCGCCGGGACGGTGCCGTTCCTGTCCTTCGTCGCTGAGCGGTCGGCAACCAAGGATGTGCGAGCCAAGCTGGCCCACCAGCAGAAGATTCCCACGCCTGCGCCGAGCTCGATCGACTAGTAGCTATATCGACTTATCGATGGCGCTCACACGCATCAGTGCGACGATGCGTTCCAAGTCCTCGTCACTGGCGAATTCGATGGTGATTTTGCCCTTGGATCGGCCCATGTCAACCCGGACCCGCGTCTCGAAGTGATCCGACAGCCGCTCCCCCAGCTCGCGAGCCTGCGCCGGGATCTCCTTGGGCCCTCGGTGTTGGATGTCCCGCTCCTCCCGGCCGGTCTCACCCAGGGTGACAAGCTCCTCGACCGCTCGCACGGAGAGTCCCTCGGCGACCACTCGTTGGGCGAGCCGCTCCTGCCCAAGCGGATCGGGCACCGCTAGCAGAGCTCGAGCGTGTCCGGCGCTGAGCACGCCGGCAGCGACCCGGCGCTGAACGGTCGGAGGGAGACGGAGCAGCCGGATGGTGTTAGAGATCTGCGGCCGTGAACGCTTGATTCGTTGGGCCAGCTCGTCCTGGGTGCAGCCGAAGTCCTCAAGCATCTGTTGGTAGGCCGCCGCCTCCTCGAGGGGATTCAACTGGGCGCGATGGAGATTCTCCAGCAGGGCGTCTCGAAGCAGGTCATGCTCTTCGGTCTCCCGAACGATAGCCGGGATGGTGTCGAGGCCGGCGCGCTGTGTAGCTCGCCAACGTCGCTCCCCCATCACCAGCTCGTACTGGTCGCCGCCCAGCGGCCGGACAACCACCGGCTGCAGCAGCCCCACCTCGTGAATCGACTCGACCAGCTCGTCCATCGCGTCTTCATCGAAAACGGTACGTGGCTGGCGCGGGTTTGGTCTGATGGCCTCGACGGGCAGTTCCGCGAAGAAGGACCCACTGGGGGTTGCGATCATTCCCGACGGCTGCTCCGCAGTGAGAACGGCCCCTGAGTCGGGCGTCGCGACAGATTCTGGCAGCTCGGTACGCTGAAAGAGCTCGCCGAGGCCGCGACCGAGGCCGCGGCGTTCCGTGCTGGTGCTCATGCTGACTCCTTGGCGCCGCGGCGGGCGATTTCCTGGGCGGCTTTGAGGTATGAGACCGCGCCGGCCGAGTCGGGGTGATAGGTCAGCACGGTTTGACCGTAGCTGGGCGCCTCCGAGATCCGTACCGACCGGGGGATAACCGTCGGAAGGGTCTGCGCGGCGAAGTGTTTGCGCACTTCTTCGGCTACCTGGGCCGCCAGCCGGGTGCGGGCGTCATACATAGTGAGAAGAACCGTGCTCACCTCGAGCTCATCATTCAACTCACCCTTGACGAGGTTGATCGTTCGTACGAGTTGCGAGACGCCCTCGAGGGCGTAGTACTCGCACTGAATGGGGATCAGGATCTCGCGAGCGGCAACCAAGGCGTTGAGGGTGAGCAGACCGAGTGATGGGGGACAGTCGAGGAAGACGTAGTCGACCTGATGGTCCTTGAGATACGTACGAAGGGCTCGCGACAGCTTGTTCTCCCGGGCGACGACGGAAACCAGTTCGATTTCGGCGCCGGCCAGGTCGATCGTTGCCGGCAACACTTTGAGCCGAGCCGCTTCGGGGGAGTCGACGACGTGGTCGGCAATGGTGTCGCCATCGATAAGGACGTTGTACGTACCTGGCGTACCTTGTCCATGGTCGACCCCGAGGGCAGTTGAGGCGTTGCCTTGTGGATCCAAGTCGATCAGCAGCACTGATAGGCCACCAAGGGCGAGCGCCGCGGCAAGGTTCACCGAACTCGTGGTCTTACCGACGCCGCCTTTCTGGTTGGCGACGACGAAGATGCGTGTCTCGGCGGGTGCCGGGAATGCCGCCGCGGTTTCACGTGAAACAGCGACCTTCGCGTCGACAACTGGAACGGGGGGGACCTCGTCCTCGTCGAACCGAGCCCGACGTGGGCCTGGAGGTCGGAGCGGGGGAGTCACAGTCGTTGATGGGGCAGCGACGGCCGAACCCGGCGCGTCGACAGCACGGTCGTCCTCGATGGGCGGTCGTGGTCGTTGCTCGAGTGTGCGCACCAGCTGTGGCCACGTCAACGTTTCACGTGGAACATGAGGGAAGCCGATCACCGGATCCGGATCGACGAATCGAGGCCAGCCCAATCCGGGAGCTACTCGGTTCTCGATCAACGCATCCTTACTCATGAATCCCCTCTAACAGCATCGGCTACGGGCACACGCTACTAAAGAAGACCGTCCGACCCAGGTGGCCACGACGGTTGTCCACAGAGGAGTTTGAACTTGATCCAGGTTTGGCGGGGTGACTGACCTAGGACTGCGTACGTACCCGTACGACGGTCGTCGGTTCACTGTCTGGCGTCGCTCGAACCGATAGCACCTCGGCGGTCAGCCGCTCGGCTTTGAGGATCTTGCCGGCGGATCGAACCTCATCCTGGGCCGATCGACCCTTGAGGGCGAGGATGGCGCCGTCGCCCGACCGCAGCGGATTGCACCAGGTCAGCAACCGTCCCAGGGGTGCGACGGCCCGAGCGAGCACGATGTCGTACTGCTCTCGGTGGTCCTCCGCGCGCGACCGGACGACACGGACGCGCGAAGTTATCCCCAGGTCATCCACATTGTGGGTAAGGAACGTAGCGCGCCTCAGCAACGGTTCGAGCAGCGTCACTTCAAGGTCGGATCGCAGTATGGCCAAGGGGATGCCAGGCAGACCAGCGCCGCTGCCGACGTCGACGACCCGGCTGCCGGTGGGGATGAGATCAGCGAGTGCGGCCGAGTTGAGGATGTGCCGATCCCATAGCCGATCTCCTTCTAGGGGACCGATCAGCCCCCACTCGACACCGGTAGTGGCTAGAGGTGTCGACATATCTACTAATCGTTTTATAGTTTGATCTGTATAACGATTGTGCCGCTTCGGTCGGCGTCATTCCTCAGACCGGGAGCACCACGACATGCCGGCGGGGCTCTTCACCTTCGGACTCACTGGTCAGGCCCGCAGCCGCCACCGCGTCGTGCACGATCTTGCGCTCGAACGGGTTCATCGGTGCCAGCGGGATCTTCTCGCTGGTGGTCTTGACTTCCTGCACCGCGTCCGAGGCCAGGGCGATGAGCTCCTGCCGACGGCGATCGCGATAGCCGGCGACATCGAGCATCAACCGGCTGCGATCACCGGTCTCGGTCATGACCGCGAGACGGGTGAGCTCTTGCAGAGCGTCCAGCACCGACCCGTCGGCGCCGACCAGCACATCCGACTGGCTGACGATCGAGACGTGCGCCCGGTCGCCTTCGATGTAGGTGTCGATGTCGCCGTCGAGGTCGGCGATGTCGAGGAGCTCCTCGAGGTAGTCCGCAGCGATCTCCGCCTCAGAGTCCAGCGGGTTCTCGTCGCCATCGTCATCGCCATCGTCATCGGAGTCGTCATCCGACTCGGAGTCTTCCCCGTCTGCACCACCCTCGCCGGGCGCCTCGACAGTGTCACCCGACGGCGCCGAATCCACGGCTTCGTCAATAGGCGCCGCCGGCGTCTCGACGGACACCTCGGTCGCCTCCGCCGTGTCCTGGAGGTCCTCGGGGCTCTCGTCGTCGCCGGCCTGGTCGCGTTCGTCGTTCACGGCATCCTTTCTTCGAGGCGAGTCGAACGCCTCTGTTTGCCTCGCGCTGGAGCCTGACTGATCCGCGCGACTGCTGGTTGACGCCTGACGGTTGAGGCCGGCGTTGGTCTGGTGGGGGCCTGAGGCCTAGTTCTTACGCTTGGCGCGGGTCTGCTTGCGCGGCTGCTGGCGGATGACCCGGTTGGTCGGCTCGGGGTCTCGGCTCCGGATCGAGGTCGGGGACGGTGGCCATGGCCAGGTCCTTGCCCTTGTGCTTGCGCCGCTCCTCCCAGGCGTCGTACGCCGGGGTGCCGGGCGCCGGGTTGCGGCGGATCACGTAGAACTGCTGACCCATCGTCCACAGGTTGGAGGTGAACCAGTAGATCAAGACGCCGACCGGGAAGTTGATGCCACCGATGGCGAAGATGAGCGGGAAGACGTACAGCATGATCTTCTGCTGCTGCGCGAACGGGCCGGTGAGAGCATCGGCCGGCATGTTCTTGCGCATCAGCTGGAGCTGCGTGATGAACAACGTCACGGTCATCGCGATGATCAGCACCAAGGTGACCAGGTGCACGCTGTTGATGCCGTTGGTGATCGGCACCTTCATGAACGTGTCGGAGATCCGCGCGCCGAAGATGGTCGCCTGGTTCAGCGACTCGACCAGGTTGAGGTCCTGCTTCAGCCAGTGCCCACGGGCGATCGGGTTGCCGTTCGCGTCCAGCCGGGCAGCGCCGTCGAGGACGCGGAACAAGGCGATGAAGATGGGGGACTGCAACAGCAGCGGGAGACACGAAGCCAACGGGTTGGCGTTGTTCTCCTTGTAGAGCTTCATCGTCTCCGCGCCGAGCTTCTCGCGGTCGTGGCCGTACTTCTTCTGCAGCTCGCGGACCTTGGGCTGCAGCATCTGCATGGCACGCGAGGACTTGATCTGCTTCACGAAGAGCGGGATGAGCGCCACCCGGATGACCACGGTGAGCGACACGATCGACAACGCCCAGGTCCAGCCACTGTCCTCGCCGAGCAGCGGAGACCACAGCGAGTGGAACAGCACCAAGATCCCGGAGACCACCCAGTAGAGCGGCTGCATGATCGTGCTGCCGACCTTGATGAAGGGATCCCAGATTCCCATCGGGATGAGCAGCAGTTCCATCAGTTCACACCTCGTTGTGATGCCAGGGCGGCATCGGTCTCAGGCCGGATTCGACCGTTCCGGTCGAGTTGGTTCGTGGTGCCCGGATGCGGGTTCGAGCTGTCGGCGCCCCGGGTCGGCTCCATTGTCCCCGACGCAGCCGCCGTTTCGCGCATCTCTTCGTCGAATTCAGGGGTTCCCGGTACGGGATCGTACCCACCCGGGCTCCAGGGGTGGCACCTCAACAAGCGTCGTCCGGCCAGCCAGCTGCCCTTGATCGCCCCGTGCACCTGAACCGCACGCAGCGCGTACGCCGAACAGCTGGGGTAGTAGCGGCAGACGTTGCCGTAGAGCGGGCTGATCAGCAACCGGTAGGCCTTCAAGAAGCCGATCAGCACGTATTTCATGAGCAGGCCCGGGCGACAGCCCGCGACCAGGCCGAGGTCAGATCAGTGCCCAGCTCAGTGCCGGCCGTGGCCGCCCGGGGCAGCGCGCGGACGACGACGTCGATCCCGCCGGGGGTGGCGGCCAGCTGGCTACGAACCAGGTGGCGAAGCCGACGCTTCACCCGGTTGCGGATCACGGCGTTGCCGACCTGTTTCGACACGACGAAGCCCACGCGTACGGATTCGTGGCTCGGCGTACGGCCGGCGTGGACGATCAGGGTTGAACGGCCGACGCGAACGCCGCCCCTGGTCGCCCGCCGGAAGTCTTCCGAGCTGCTCATCCGTGCAGAACGTGGCAACACCGCGGCTCAGAACAGATCAGGCAGACAGCTCGGAGCGGCCCTTACGCCGACGAGCGGCGAGGATCGCGCGGCCGGCGCGGGTCCGCATCCGAAGGCGGAAGCCATGGGTGCGGCTGCGGCGCCGATTGCTCGGCTGGAACGTGCGCTTGCTCACGGGAGGACTCCCATATTTCTCGAGTGCTGATGAGTGGACGCCACTGGCCTGATCACACCGACGGCGCACCGTCGAACACGACGGGCAGCAACCGAGGCACGCTGTGGACAGCGACCTTCTAACGGTACGGGGAGGCGCCAACCGGGTCAAACCGACGGAAGTCCGGCACCCTCCGTGGCTGCTCACTCGCTGTCCAGCCGACACGCCGGAGGTCGCGGGTCAATCTGTTCGAACCGCTTGCACACAACCCCGGAGATTGCTAGCGTCGCGGTTCGCCTCTACTTCCCAAAACGAACTCCCGCCCGCCATCGTCGACTCGATGCGGACGGCTTTCCACCGATTGTGCACAAGGTGTGGATAACTCTGGGGAGTGCGAGGATGTAGGTGCCATCTGATCGCAAGTCACGACCTACCGCGAAGGACCGTCGCACCTCCACTCGGGGGCGTACAGGCGGAGAACCGGTCGGCATGCCCCAAAACGCAGCGGAGAACGAGTGAGCGAAGCCTCTGACAGCGCGGCCAAACCCACTCTCCTCGCTTGGGAGCACGTGCATGCGTCCGCGCCGCCCGAGCTGCGCCGCTGGTTGGACACCGGAAAGCCGGTCGCCCTGCACCAAGACGTCCTGATGGCGGCGGTGCCCAACAACTTCACCCGCAACCTTCTCGAAGGTCGCTTCCGGTCCGACATCGAGTCCGCGCTGGGCAGCTTCTTCGGCCGTACGGTGCAGCTCGCGGTCATCGTCGACGAGTCCCTCACCCCGGTCGGTGCGGACGAACCGCGCCCGTACGAGGGACCCGGATCGTTCGGTGGCCAGGGTTCGCTGAGCGGCCACGGGTCGTTCGACCACCGCGGACCTGGCGAGCCCAATGAGTTCCCACGGATGGACGGGTATCGGGACAACGACTACGCCTCCGACCACATCCGGTCGAACGGGCCGGATGCCCAGAGCCCGTCGAACCGCAGCGAGAACGAGCCGTCCGGTTATGACCCCGACAGCTTTCGGAACCGTCGCGAGTCCGATTCGCGGCTGAACCCGAAGTACTCCTTCGAGACCTTCGTCATCGGCAGCTCGAACCGGTTCGCCCATGCCGCGGCCATCGCTGTCGCCGAGAACCCGGGCAAGTCCTACAACCCGTTGACCATCTATGGCGAGTCCGGGCTAGGCAAGACCCACCTGCTGCACGCGCTCGGTCACTACGTGCGCAACTACTTCGACCGCGTACGGGTGCGCTACGTCTCGACCGAAGAGCTCACCAACGACTTCATCAACGCGATCAGCCAGAACAAGGGTGCCGACTTCCGCCGCCGCTATCGCGACATCGACGTGCTGCTGATCGACGACATCCAGTTCCTGGAGGGCAAGGAACAGACTCAGGAAGAGTTCTTCCACACCTTCAACACGCTGCACAACGCGCAGAAGCAGATCGTGATGACCTCCGACCGGCCGCCGAAGCTGTTGGAGAACCTGGAACCACGGCTGCGGAGCCGGTTCGGCTGGGGGCTGATCACCGACGTCCAGCCTCCCGACCTGGAGACCCGGATCGCCATCTTGCGCAAGAAAGCCGCGCAGGAGCGTCTGACCGCAGGGCCGGACGTGCTCGAGTTCATCGGCAGCAAGATCCAGACCAACATCCGTGAGCTCGAAGGTGCCCTGATCCGGGTCACCGCCTTCGCCAGCCTCAACCGCCAGCCGGTGGACATGGCGCTGGCCGAGATCGTGCTGAAGGACCTGATTCCCGAGGGCGGGGAAACCCAGATCAACACCGGCATGATCATGGCCCAGACCGCCTCCTACTTCGACATCACCATCGACGACCTGTGCGGACAGAGCCGGACCCATGTGCTGGTGACGGCGCGTCAGATCGCCATGTACCTGTGCCGCGAGCTGACCGACCTGTCGCTGCCCAAGATCGGCCAGCAGTTCGGCGGCCGCGACCACACGACGGTGATGCACGCCGACCGCAAGATCCGCACCCTGATGGCGGAACGCCGGAGCGTCTTCAACCAGGTCACCGAGCTGACCAACCGGATCAAGCAGCAGGCGTCCCAGCGCTGAGTTGCCCTGAGCTCCCACGCACGTTCCCTGAGTTCGTCGGAGGGTGGTCGGGTCCGGTTGGGCCTGTGGGTGGGCGTGCTTCGCAACCATCCGCCCGCGCAGTGCCTCGCGTCCCCGGTCCAGGCCAGGTTGGTCACACTGCGCGGGCTCCCGCCAGGCCCGTCCACGCTCAGCACGCCCACCCACAGGCCCAGCCTCGTGCGCTCCGTCACCAAGCGATGCACCTGGTTTTTCATCACCAGTGGGCGTCTCCAGTCTCCGTGGCGGCGTGTCGTGGTCACTGGTGTGGCAAAACCAGGGGTCGACCGCCTCCTCTGGTCTGGACGCCCTTCACGGGCCCTAGTCCTTTCGTACGACGGCGCCGGGGGTAAGCGGGCCGTGCGACCGATGCGGGGATTCACAGGTAACGCCTAGCCTTGCGCTTGCGCTCATCAGCGCCTGCTGTTGCTTGCCGTTGTTCGAGAGGGATCCTCGCCATGCACTTGTTGACTCGCCTCAGCCTGGTCAACCGACTGGTCGTGGCGTTGGTCTCCATCGCCATCGTGATCTTCGGGGTCATCGCCGTCACCTCGTTGAAGCAGGAGCTGATCCCGTCCACCCAGCCGCCGCAGGCGGGGGTGTCGGCCATCTATCCGGGTGTGTCTCCCGACATCGTGGCCAAGGAGGTCGCCGACCCGATCGAGCAGGCCCTCAAGGGGGTCAAGGGCGTCACCAAGGTGAGCTCGTCCTCGACCACCGGTTCGACCCAGATCTCGGTCGAGTGGGACTACGGCCTGGACAACGACAAGGTCCTGTCCGACATCACCAGCGCGGTCGAGTCGGCCAAGACCAACCTGCCCAGCAACGACATCACGACGTCGGTGTTCGCCGGCAGCACCGACGACATCCCGGTCATCCAGCTCGCGGTCGCCTCAGATCTGCCGCTGACCAAGCTCGGTCCGCTGGTCGAGGACATCGTGGTCACCCGGCTGAGCGGGCTGGAGGGCGTACGCCTGGTCCAGGTCAGCGGCCAGGACACCACCCGGCTGGAGGTGACGCTCAAGGGCAAGCAGCTCGACAAGTACGAGCTGACCGCCGCTGCGGTCACCCAGTCCGTCCAGGCCCAGCTGACCACCATCCCGGCCGGCACCAGCTATTCCGGGGACAACGAGCTGTCGGTCGAGGTCGGCACCGCGCCCAACTCGGTCGACCAGGTCAAGCAGCTGCCGATCGCCACCGCGGACGACGGCCCGATCCGACTGGACAAGCTCGCCACGGTCAAGATCACCTCGGTCGACCGCACCTCCATCTCGCGGGCCGACGGGCGGCCGGCGCTGGGCGTCGGCGTGCTCAAGAACTCCGACGCCGACTCGGTGGAGATCTCGCACGCCGTGACCGACGCCCTGCCCGAGCTCGAGCGCTCCCTGGGCAACAACGCCAAGTTCTCCACCGCGTTCGACCAGTCGCCGCTGATCGAGCAGTCCCTGCACGACCTGACCACCGAGGGTGGGCTCGGCCTGGTCTTCGCCATCTTGGTGATCCTGGTCTTCCTGCTCTCGGTGCGCTCCACCGTCATCACGGCCATCTCCATCCCGATGTCGTTGCTGATCGCGCTGATCGGGCTGTGGCTCGGGGACTACTCCCTCAACCTGTTCACCCTCGCGGCGCTGACCGTGGCGGTCGGCCGGGTGGTCGACGACTCGATCGTGGTGATCGAGAACATCAAACGACACGCCGGGCACACCCACCGGCTGCAGATGGACAGCATCGTCAGCTCGGTCAAGGAGGTGGCCGGTGCGGTCACCGCTTCGACCCTGACCACCATCGCGGTGTTCTTGCCGGTGGCGTCGGTGTCGGGCACCACGGGCGAGCTGTTCCGGCCGTTCGCCGCCACGGTGGCCATCGCCCTGGGCGCCTCGCTGCTGGTCTCGCTGACCATCGTGCCGTTGCTGGCGTTCTGGTTCATGCGCGGCAAGAAGCCGCTCGGCGAGCGTGAGCTCGCCTCCGGAGTCGACGAGGCCGACCGGGTGACCCCGCTGCAGAAGGGCTACCTGCCGGTCCTCACCTTCGGCCTGCGGCATCCACTGGTCACCCTCGGGGTCGCCCTGATGATCTTCGTCGGCACCCTGGGCGCGTCGACGCTGCTGAAGACCGACTTCCTCGGCTCCTTCGGCGACGACCGGGCCCTGTTCATCACCCAGACCCTGCCGGCCGGCCTCCGCCTGGACGCGACCGACAAAGCGGCCGCCAAGGTGGAGGAGCAGCTGGCCGCCAACCCGGACGTGAAGAACTACCAGGCCACCATCGGCCAGCCCGGGCAGCCCAGCGTGGTCACCTACTCGTTGACCCTGGCCGACGCAGCGGACCCGACGACAGCGACGGAGCGGCTCCGCGGTCAGCTGACGGAGACCCCGGACGCCGGCGACATCGTCGTCGAGCCGGGGAGCGCGGCGTACCAGTCCAACGACCTCACGGTGTCCATCACCGGCAAGGACACCGCCGCCCTGCGCAAGGCGTCCGAGGAGATGCTCGTCGCCGTCAAGCAGGTGCCGGGCCTGACCGACGTCGAGTCCAACCTGGGTGACCAGCGGCCCGTGCTGCGCGTACGGATCGACCGCGCGGAGGCCGCCCGGCGTGGCTTCACCCAGGCCGAGATCGGTCAGGCGGTCAATGCCGCGCTGCAGGGCACCAAGGCCGGCACCGTGACCATCGCCGACGACACCGAGGACGTCTACGTCCGCACCTATCCGAGCAACGCCACCCCCAAGCAGATCGCCGCCCTCAAGCTGCCGATCTCCCAGCTGCAGCAGCAGAAGGCAGCCGAGCGGGCCCAGGACAAGCTCAAGGACAAGCAGGACGATCTGAGCGACCGGTCCGACGAGCTCAGCGACCGGCAGGAGGCGGTGGCCGAGGAGCAGAAGCGCAAGGCCGAGGAGAAAGCCCAGGAGCAGGAGGACGACCTGCTGGAGGCGCGGTCGGACGCTCGGGAGGGACTCTCTGACGCGCGCTCAGCCCTGGCCAAGGCCAAGCGCGCCCCGACGCCGGCGGTGCCGGTGATGCCGGTGAACCCGATCCCGACCCAGGTGCTGGCCTTCCAGCAGCAGATGCTCGTCTACCAGCAGCAGCTCCAGGGCCGGGCGGCCGGCATCGCCCAGGCTGAGGCCGGGGTGAAGCAGGCCGAGTCCGGAGTCGACCAGCTCGACGACCAGGTCGAGGCGCTCCGCGAGCAGAAGCAGGAGTCCGAGGAGCAGCAAGCCACCCAGGACGAGCTGACCGACGAGCAGAAGGCGATCGGCGACGACCAGAAGAAGCTGGCCGACGAGCAGGAGGACCTGGCCGACGTCAAGGCCAAGGCGATCACGGTGGGCGACGTGGCGTCGGTCAAGACCGAGGACGCGCCGACCACCGTACGCCGGACCGACCTCAAGCAGGCCGTCACCATCACCGCCACCCCCAACGGATCCGACCTCGGCACCGTGACCGCGGCCCTCAAGTCGACCGTCGACGCCTTCCCGGTGCCCGCCGGCCTCGAGGTCGACCAGGGCGGGGCGTCGGACGACCAGGCCACCGCGTTCCGGCAGCTGGGTCTGGCCATGGGGCTGGCCATCGTGCTGGTCTTCATCATCATGGTCGCGACCTTCAAGAGCCTGGTCCAGCCGCTGATCCTGCTGGTCGCGGTGCCGTTCGCGGCCACCGGTGCGCTGGCCGGGCTGCTGCTCACCGGCACTCCGCTGGGCGTGCCGGCCATGATCGGCCTGCTGATGCTGATCGGCATCGTGGTCACCAACGCGATCGTGCTGATCGACTTGATCAACACCTATCGAGAACGCGGCAGCGACACCCTGCACGCCATCATCGACGGCGCTCGGTTGCGGCTCCGGCCGATCATCATGACCGCCGCCGCGACGATCTGCGCCCTGCTGCCGATGGGCTTCGGGCTCACCGGTGGGGGCGTGTTCATCTCCCGTCCGCTGGCCGTGGTGGTCATCGGCGGCCTGGTGTCCTCGACGCTGCTGACCCTGGTGCTGGTGCCGGTCCTGTACGGCCTGGTCACCCGGGTGGCCGGCAAGCCCGCCCGGGCGCAGCTGGCCACCGCTCCCGCGACCCCGCCCGCCCCGACACCGGGCGAGGACGACCGACCGACCGTCATCTCATGACCCCCGCCGAGCTCGCCGTGGGCAACCGAGCGGCCGGCCCGCCTGCGCCGACCCGGGCTGACGCGGCGCGTGCGGCGGCCGACCAGCTGCCGCGGCCGCCGGGGCTGCTCCGCCAGTTCTGGAGCCAGCACCCGCAGCTGGCCGACGTCTCCGTGGCCGGGCTGGCCACCGGGCTCGAGGTGCTGGCCGTGCTGGTCCGCGAGCACGTCGGCGCGACCACCGGGCCGCTGCTGCTGTCGCTGGCCGGCGTGACCGTCTGCGCCGTGGGGCTGCTGCTGCGTCGCCGCCATCCCTGGCTGGGGTTCGGGCTGGTGGCCCTGGTGACCGTGCCGTTGGGAACCTCCCCGACGCAGGTCGGCGGCCTGGCCCTGGCGGTCTCGCTGTTCACGATCGCCGCGTACGTGTCACCGAAGGCCGGCTGGACCAGCTGCCTGGCCTCGGTCGCCGCGACCGAGGTCGCGCTGCTGATCAAGTACGCGCTGCTGATCACCCCGCCGGTGCCCACCGGTTCGCCGTTCACCCGGCTGGCCAGCACCCACGCCGAGATGATCCCGCTGACCCTGACCCTGCTGGTCGCCACCCTGCTCGGGGTCAATGCCGGCAACCACAAGCGCTACATCGCCGCTCTGGTCGCGCATGCCGCCCAGCTGGCCCGGGAACGGGACCAGCAGGCGCAGCTCGCCGCCGCGGCCGAGCGGTCCCGGATCGCCCGCGAGATCCACGACATCGTCGCCCACTCGCTGTCGGTGATGGTGCGACTGGCCGACGGGGCCGAAGCCGTCCTGGTCAGCGACCCGGACCGCGCGCAAGCGGTGCTGGAGCAGATCGGCAAGACCGGTCGGTCCTCGCTCGGCGAGATGCGCCGAGTGCTCGGGGTGCTGCGGGACAGCGACGCATCCGGCTCCGAGCTCGACCCGTCGCCCGAGGTCGGTGACCTGGCGGTGCTGATCGGGGTCTACCGCAAGGCCGGATTGCCGATCAGCTGGCGGATCCGAGGCGACGAACCCACCTCGGCCGGGGTCCAGCTGGCCGTCTTCCGGTCGGTGCAGGAGATGCTGACCAACACGCTGCGGCACGCCGTGTCCCCCCACGACGTCGACCTCGACATCGACTTCCGGTCCGGGGTCACTCTGACCGTGGTCAACGACAGTGCGGTGCCGCCGACCGTCGACCCCGGTGCCGGCCGCGGGCTGATCGGCATCCGGGAACGGGCCGCCCTCTACGGTGGCACGGTGGAGTGCGGGCCGAGCGGCGGCAACGGCTGGCGCGTACGGGTGACCTTGCCCGAGGCGGACCGGGACCGTTGAGCACGATCCGGGTGATGATCGCCGACGACCAGGACCTCGTACGCCTGGGTCTGGCCATGGTGATCAACGCCGAGACCGACATGGTGGTGGTGGCCGAGGCGCCGGACGGGGTGGCCGCAGTGGCCCGGGCCCGGGAGGTCGAGCCCGACGTGATCTTGATGGACGTCCGAATGCCGCAGCTCGACGGCGTCGAGGCCACCCGCCGGATCGTCCGCGAGCTCCCCAGCTGCCGGGTGATCGTCTTGACCACGTTCGACCTCGACGCGTACGCGTTCGGCGGCCTGAACGCCGGGGCCAGCGGTTTCCTGCTGAAGGACTCCACCCGCGCGGAGATCCTGGCCGCCGTGCGGGCCGTCGCCCAGGGCGACGCTGCCGTGACGCCGCGGATCACCCGCAAGATGCTCGACCTGTTCGGGAGCCAGCTGCCGTCCGGCCCGGCCGCCGCCCCGCCCGACGGGTTCACCGCCCTGACCGACCGTGAGCGCGAGGTGTTCTCGGCCGTGGTCCGCGGGCTGTCCAACCTCGAGATCGGCGCTGAGCTCCACCTGTCGGAGTCCACCGTGAAAACCCACGTCGGGCGGATCCTGACCAAGCTGGCGTTGCGGGACCGGGTCCAGGCCGTCATCTGGGCCCATCAGCACGGCCTGAGCTGACCACTCCCGTCCGGCACCCGCGGTGCGGGCTGTTCGGGCAGGTGGTGCTGCCCGAAGGACCACACCTCGGCATCTCCCTCGAGCCGGCCGGGCGCCGGATAGTGGGGTAGTTGCCGACTCGGGAGCGATGATGAGATGACCGATCCGGCGCGTGCGGCCAAGGCGACCGGCGACGCACGCGCAGAGCGCAAGCGCCGGCCCACTGTCGCTCGGCGCCCGGTCGCTCCGGCCGGCCTGGACGACCTGCAGCAGTCCGCCGGCAACGCGGCCGTGAACGCCCTTCTCACCGGTCGGGTCAGACCGGGTGGCACCCAGGGGGGCTCACCCACCCGCTCCGCGGTCGCCGCGGTCCAACGAGCACCCGACCCGCTGCAGGCGTTCGTCGAGCAGTGGTTCAAGCAGCACGTGGTGGTCGGCAACACCGAGTTCACCGCGATCGCCGCCCTGCCCGAGGATCAGCGCCGCGCGGTGCTCGCCGAGGTTCGCCGCCGCTACGGCGACGAGTACATCCGGCGGGGCCAGGCGGGGCAGCTGACCGGACAGCCGACGGGCCCCAAGGCGACCGACCCGGTCAATGCCGAGGACTACTGGAAGAAGCATGGCAAAGCGCACCTGGACGCCGCACTCGAGCGGACCGTGGCGAAGGTCGACTTCCAGATCTCGGGCCCGGGACTGAGGTTCGATCCCGGCGAGTGCAGCGCCTTCACCCACTTCGCGCTGGCCGGACGGATGCAGCGGCTCGAGGCCACCGACGTCTCGCAGCTCCTCGACACCCCGGTGCCCCAGCTCGTCGACAGCGTACGGGTGCTCGACGACCTGGACCGCGGCGCGGACGCCTACGAACCTGCCGTCACCGAGCGGATCGTCGAGCGGCTGGGGCTCGGGCTCCGGCAGGCCACCAGCCGGCTCGCCCTGCCGTACGCGCTCGCCCGGGCCAAGGCGGTCGCCGATGCCCGGGCCACCAACCCACTGGGGCCCGCGCTACCCGGGCCCGTCGCTGATCCCGATCCCGACGCCGCTGCGCGCGCCCAACCGCTGTCCCTGTCCCTGGGCGCGACGACCACGATCGAGCACGGCGTCGCCGAAGCCCTAGTCAGCGGCACGTTCGTCGAGTTCGACGAGGCCGCGTTCGGGATGCTCTACGTGCCCCAGCTGGTTGCTGCACCCCGTCCGGTGGAGCTGGACTTCGAACGCGGCTCGGGGGACTGGAAGACCGTACGGGTCACCAAGCCCGCCGACGCCCGGCCGGTGGATGTGGCCAACGAGCTCTTCGGCAGTCCGGAGATGGCGCACCTGGTGGCCGGATGGGGGTCGAGCTTCTCGTTCGCCTTCCCGCCGAGCCGGCTACTGGCCGAACCGTACGACAGCATGTGGCGCGAGCACATCGAGCAGGACGAGGGTGGCGGGGTGCTCGACCTCATCCGGGGCCGGGCGCCGAGCGATCCGCTGCTCGGGCTCGACGAGGAACACGCTGAGCTGCGGGCGCTGGACACCGCCGCTGCGCATCCGGCCGACGGCGACCAGGCGGCCGTCGTGCAACGGCTGGAGATCATCCAGGCGCACCTGACGGCCATCGCCACCGCGGCCGGTCCGCTCGGGGTGGCCGATTTCGTCGCACCGGTGCTCGCCCGGATCAAAACCCGGATGGCCGCCTGCGCCGCGGACAACGCCGAGGCCCAGAAGTGGTCGGCGCACTCCGCCACCCAGATCTCGGTGCTGTCCGAGGTCAAGACCGGGTTCGACGCGATCACCCAGCAGATGTTCGCCACCGGTCTGCCGGCGGTGTCCACCTCCGACGGCGAGCAGCTGGTCGGGGACGTCACCGGCTCCATGCAGGGCCCGACCGTCGAGATCACCAACGCCTACGCCAGCGTCGTGTCGGCCAGCGACCAGCTCGACGTCGCCCAGCAGCGCCTGGTCACCGCCAAGCAGCGGATGGCCGCCTACCCGTTCGACATGGCTGACCGGATGCTCGCCCTGATCCGCAAGCGCATCGCGGTCGTCGACGACTACGCGACGGTGCCGATGCAGTCGTACTCGCGCGAGCGGCTCGATGCCTTGCAGGCTGAGATCTCGGGGCAGGTGGCCGAGCTCCGGCTCGCGGTGGTCAACGGGGACGGCACGGCGGTGAACCGGCTGAGTGAGCTGAAGACGCAGCTGGCGATGCTCGACCTGCAGAGCACGGTGGGGTCGATGATCTCGACGATCCACGATCTCAAGGGCACCCTGTTCGCCTCCGAGAGCTGGTCGCCCGACACCGAGCGTGAGTCCGAGATCTACGACCAGCTGCACGCAGCCATCCAACCCTGGTCGGTGCTCGCGGGTGACTACGAGCAGCTCTGGCGGGCGGGGAAGGAGCGGGACGAGAAGTCGATGGCCGACATCCGCCGCCGGGTCGAGGCGCTGCGGCAGCAGACCCAGCTGCCCACCCTGATCCAGGCCGTCGCCTCGTTCCAGACCGACGAGGCGGAGCGCCAGCGCATGATCGCCATCGGGGTGATGATCGCCGCCGCGTTGCTGGCCGCCGTCACCGGCGGACTGGCCAGCGGTGCGATCGGGGGCGTGGCCGGCGCGGTCGTCGGTGCCGGCCTGGAAGCGCTGACGTTCACCGCCATCACCGGCACCTTGAACACCGACCAGACCTTCGGCGGCTTCATGGCCGAGCTCGGCATCAACTTCGCGACTTTCGGTGGACTGCGGGCCATCAGCGGCGGGGCCAAGCTGCTCGCCGGCGGCAAGCTGACCCTGGCCCAGAAGGCCGCCGAGATGACGGTCGAAGGTCTGTGGATGGTCGCCGCGACCAAGGCCAACGAGGAGATCCAGGCCCGCTTGAGCAAGGGCGAGAAGATGACGACGCAGACGGCGTCGACCATCTTCGGCCACCAGATGCTGATCAGCTTCGCCAGCCGGGTGATCGGCCGGGGGGCGAACGCCCTGGTCGCGGGCCGTGCGGAGATCAACAAGCTCAAAGAGGTCCAGCTCTACCTCGCCAAGCAGGGCGAGGCGGAGGCGGTCGCGCAGAAGTTCCTGGACAAGGGTGACGACAGCCTGGGCGCCGCACTCGTACGCGCCGACACCGAGAGCATCCGGGCCGAGGTGACGGCTCGGCAGAAGATCCACGAGATCGCGTCGAACCCCGCCGAGGCGAAGAAGCACAACCTGGAGCTGACCACCGGGGAGCTGGCCACCTTGGCGGCCGCCACCAAGACGGCGTCCCGCGAGCTCACCGAACGCGAGATCAACGCCTTGATGCAGAAGGTCGAGACCCAGGCCGACCACGTGATCGCCGAGCCGGCCGTGTATGCCGACCTGCTCGCGAAGCACCGCCAGCAGGGGTCGGGCGTCGTCGAGGGCTTCGACGCCGCCGGCAGTCCGACGGCCAAGATCACCCCGCAGGCGGTGGACGGCTCGTTCGGCACCCCGTTCACCATGCACTCGCGTCTCGGCCCGGAGGTGGAGTCGATCCTGGCCACCAAGGGCCTGCCGCCCTCGGCGGTGGTCGGTGACTACCTGGCCAAGCGGGCCGCTGACCGCGCCGGGGCGCTCGCCGACCTGCGTACGGTCAGCTCGGCGGCCGAGCTGGACGCTCTGATGGAGAAGACCCTCGGCCAGGCTGCGGTGACGGCCCGCGTACGGGCGGTCAAGCTCGCCGCTTCCGAACGGCTGGTCGACGACGTCTTCGGCTCCACGGTCAAGCCGAGCACGGCCCACGAGCTCGCGCGGGTCGACCGGATCGACCGTCCGTTGCTCGAGCAGCTGAAGGCTCGCGGCGCTCCCGTCGTCGACTCGATCGGCGATGCGCTCGTGAAGATGGCGAGCTGGCCCGAGAACGCCAAGGCCGGGCTGGTCAAGCTGGCTGCGCACACCGGTGCCGACGCCACCCGGATCCTTCCGAAGGTGATGGCCAACCTCGAGATCGAGGGCATGAACGCCTGGGTCACTCTGGCCAGCCGGCAGCTGAACCAGCCGGCGCGGCTGCTCGACCTGGAGGCCAGCCTCAACAAGGCCATCCAGCTCCGCGGGTTCGCGACCGACCTGGCGGTGGAGGTCGACTACTACAAGGGCAAGCGGATCACCCGCGAGGAACGGATCCGCGAGCAGGCGGACAAGGCCAAGTTCGTGAAGGAGCAGCACAAGAACATCGACGTGGAGACGAGCACGGAGCGGTGGGAGTTGAAGCGGGTCAACCCCGAGATCACCACCCCGGACCTCTTCTTGAGCCAGATCAAGGAAGGCGTGGGCAAGTACACCGCGATCGGCATCCCGAGCGCGGCCAAGGGCGGCGGCAAGCTCAACTTCGTCGACGTCGAGTACGGGGCCCAGATCACGATCCCCGGGTTCGACACGGCCGCCATGCGGGCCACCATCGAGCAGTACATCGCCCGCAACCCGGGCGCTCGTAAGACCGTCGATGCGATCATCATCCACATCGACCTGCCATCCGGCCCCTTCGAGCTCCGAGTCGACGTGAGGTGATCCAGTGACCGAGACGCTGTTCTCGTCCCGTGAGGACGCTGAGCTGCTGGAGCTGCTCTGGCCGGGGCTCGACAGCTGGCCCCAGGTGTGGTCGAGGCTGTTCGAGGTGCTGGCCGCGCTCGAGCAGGAGCCTGCGCTCGGGTCGCTGCAAGGCGAGCTCGAGGTCGATCTGGGCCCGATCGAGCAGCCCGAGGTGGAGTCATGGCCCGTGACCACCGACGTGTCGGGTATCGCCTCGTTGCGCGAACGGCTCGCCGCGCACAGCCACGACGTCCAGCCGTTCGGACTCGTGTTGCCTTGCCAACCGGTCGTGGTGCTGCCGGACGCCCGGCTCACGGTGCTGGCGTACGACACCGAAGACCTTGTCGACCTGGGTGAGGTGCCGCTCGCGCCGGTCGACACCGACCACTGGCGGATCGTCGGCGGGGCGCAGCGGTTCCGCGGTGAGGCCTTGCTGTCGCTCCGGTTCGGCTTCGACGTCAGCCCGTACGGGAACCACCTCGTGATCTACGTCTGCTCGCAGTACGACCTCTGGCGGCCTGAGCGCTTCGACGGCGCCACGAACGAGGTGGGCGGGCCGAACGCCGAGCTCCTGCGCGGCTGGTTCGACCGGCTGGCCGGTGCGACTGGAGCCGAGATGCGGCCGATGGCGTTGCTGGGCTGAGCGATCTGATCCGGCGTTCGGTCGGCCCCGCCCTTCGGGTATGTGAACGCACGGTAACGGCGTCCGCACAGCTGGGGACAAGGCTGTGGACAACTGTGGATTTGTCCCCAGTCCGATGGGGAGGAGTCGTGGACGGCCCTGGCCGACCTGATAGCTCGTCCCAAAATCCTCCCCGTGTGATTTTAGGATTCACACACCGCGGTCCTCAGGTCGAAACCCGAGCTGACCAGGTCAGACACGGGTTGTCCACACAATTCACAGAACCTACGACTAAGACGATGAGATACACGTAGAGAAGAAGGTCTAAGTCACAACGGCGCCCAGGTGTGCATATCTGCGCCCTTCCGCCCCGGGATACGCTCAGGACCCGGCATCGACGAGGAGACCGAGATGGGCTTGTTCCAGAAGCTTTTCAAGCGCGGCGAGGACGATACGACCGAGGATGCGCCGATCACCTTGGACGTGGAGCGCCGACGGGTTCAGCTGACCCGCCTGGTCGAGGCCCTGGACGAGCTGGCCGATCGGATGCGCGAGATCCACACCGTGGACGACCCCGGTTGGCGCAGCCGGGTCAACGAGTACAGCCGGTTGGCCGGCGACGCGATGGCGTTGCGGCGCGAGCCGACCCGGGACGCGTTGTTGGACATCGTCTTCGAGGTCCGGCCGGTGTTCAGCGGTGAGATTCCGGAAAAGTTCGCGGCGCTCGGGCCACTCCAGGACGAGGTGATGGCCGCGGCCGCCGACCTGCGGCAGCTGCTCCCGGGCGAGAAGGGCTGACAGCGGCGAAAGCGTCGGTATGATCGCACCTGCCCGCCCCTGGGCCGGGCCCGCAAGGCCGAGAATCTGTAAGGAGGCAGTGTGAAGATCCGACTCGAGCGCGACGTCTTGGCCGAGGCCGTGCAGTGGGCGGCGCGCAGCCTGCCCGTACGCCCGAGTGTGCCGATCCTGGCTGGGCTGCTCGTCCGCGCCGACGCTGACGGTGTCACGTTCTCGAGCTTCGACTACGAGACCTCCGCCCAGATCAACGTGAAGGCGGTCGTCACCGACGAAGGCCAGGCCTTGATCTCGGGTCGGCTGCTCTCCGACATCTCCCGCAGCCTGCCGGCCAAGCCGGTCGACATCAGCGCCGACGACTCCAAGATGGAGCTCATCTGCGGCAGTGCTCGGTTCACCCTGCAGACGCTACCGGTCGCGGACTATCCGGCCCTCCCGTCGATGCCCGAGGCCACCGGTGCGGTGCCTAGCGACTCGTTCGCCCAGGCCGTGGCCCAAGTTGTCGTCGCCGCCGGTCGCGACGAGCTGCTGCCGGTGTTCACCGGCGTGCGGGTCGAGATCGAAGGCGACACCATCTCGCTGCTGGCCACCGACCGCTACCGGATGGCGCTCAAAGAGCTCACCTGGAACCCCAGCTCGACGCAGGTCTCGGCCACCGCGCTCGTCCCGGCCAAGGTCTTGAACGAGACCTCCCGCTCGATGACCGCCGGTCAGGAGGTCACCCTCAGCCTGGCCAACGGTGGGTCCGGCGACGGCATCATCGGCTTCGAGGGCCACGGGGCCGCCGGTGACCGCCAGACCACCACCCGGCTGCTCGACGGCGAGTTCCCCAAGGTCCGTCACATCATGAACACCGCGGCGTTGATGAACGTCCGGGTCAACACCGCCGACTGCATCTCGGCGGCGAAGCGGGTCGCCCTGGTCGCTGAGCGGAACACCTCGCTGCGGATGCTCATCGGCGACGGGGTGGTCACCCTCGAGGCGGCCACCGGCGACCAGGCCCAGGCTTCGGAGTCGATCGAGGCGACCATCGACCAGCCGGGCGGCGGCGATCCGGTGGTCACCGCAGCCGGGTTCAACCCGACCTACCTGCTGGATGCGCTCGGCGCCTTCGACACCCCGTACGTGAACTTCGCCTTCACCGCGCCGAGCAAGCCGTGTCAGCTGACGGGTCTGGCCGACCTCGACAGCGAGCCGCTGACCGACTACCGGCACGTCATCATGCTGATGCGGCTGCCCACCTGAGGTGAGAGCTGGGTCCGGATCGTCGGGGTGGTCGTCGTCAGGGTGACCGGCATCACTAGGCTCAGTCCCGGTTTGATCACGACGACGAGACAGAGGTGCTTTCATGCAGCTAGGAATGGTTGGCCTGGGTCGGATGGGCGCCAACATCGTGCGGCGTCTGATGCGCGACGGGCACGAGTGCGTGGTCTTCGACGTGAACCCGAAGTCCATCGCCGAGCTCGAGGGTGAGGGTGCGGTCGGCGGCCACACGCTGGAGGAGTTCATCTCCAAGCTCGAGCGTCCCCGCGCGGTCTGGGTGATGATCCCGGCCGGCATCACCGGCCGGACCGTCGACGAGCTGGCCGGCCTGCTCGACGAGGGCGACATCATCATCGACGGCGGCAACTCCAACTATCGCGACGACGTCCGCCGAGCCAAGAAGCTCCGGGAGTCCGGGATCCACTACGTGGACATCGGCACCAGCGGTGGCGTCTTCGGACTCGAGCGCGGCTACTGCCTGATGGTCGGCGGCGACGACGAGGCCATCGAGATCATCGAACCGATCCTCAAGACCATCGCTCCCGGAGTCGGTGAGATCGACCGGACGCCCGGCCGCTCCGGCGACCTGGCCCCAGAGGAGCAGGGCTACCTGCACTGCGGGCCTTCGGGCGCCGGCCACTTCGTCAAGATGGTCCACAACGGCATCGAGTACGGCATCATGGCCGCCTTCGCCGAGGGCCTGAACATCCTGCAGAACGCCGACGCCGGCATCAAGGCGGCCGAGCACTCGGCCGAGGTCGCGCCGCTGGAGGAGCCGGAGTACTACCAGTTCGACGTCGACACGGCCAAGGTCACCGAGCTGTGGCGTCGTGGCTCGGTCGTCTCGTCGTGGCTGCTGGACCTGACCGCGGCAGCCCTGCAGTCCAACCCCAAGCTCGACGGTCTGGCCGGCCGCGTCTCGGACTCCGGCGAGGGCCGTTGGACGGTCAAGGCCGCAATCGACATCGGCGTCCCGGTGCCGGTGCTGGCCGCGTCGCTGTTCGAGCGGTTCGCCTCGCGCGACGAGGACAAGTTCGCCAACCAGGTGCTCTCGGCCATGCGCCAGCAGTTCGGCGGCCACAACGAGCTGCCGGCCGGCTCCTCGCTCGAAGCCGGCGGCGAGAAGGCCGACCAGGCCGGCGGCGTCAACTCCGGGCAGTCGGACACCGCGTAACTTGACGCCAGATAGCGCGCCGCCGTGCTGAGGAGGACTGCGTAGACATGCTTTTCCGTCTACGCAGGACGACGAAGTAGGCGGGGTAGAGCGCTATCTGCGGCGGAGCGGAGCGGAGCCAATATGTATGTTGAGCACCTGCAGCTGGTCGATTTTCGTTCGTACGCCGGGGTCGACGTGCCGCTGGCAGCGGGGGTCACCACGCTGGTCGGGGCCAACGGGCAGGGCAAGACCAACCTGGTCGAGGCGATCGAGTACCTGTCGACGATGAGCTCGCACCGGGTGTCGTCGGACGTGCCCCTGGTGCGCGCCGGAGCCGAGCGGGCGGTGGTCCGGGCACGGGTGCAGGCTGGGTTGGACGATCCGCGGCAGCTGCAGCTGGAGATCGAGATCACCCCCGGCAAGGCCAACCGGGCCCGACTGAACCGGTCGCCGCTGCGGCGGGCCCGCGAGATCGTCGGGGTGCTGCGTACGGTCGTCTTCTCGCCCGAGGACCTGGCCATCGTCAAGGGCGATCCGAGCGAGCGGCGACGGTTCCTGGACGACTTGCTGGTGACGCGCTGGCCGCGGCTGGCCGGCGTCCGCGCCGACTACGACCGGGTGCTCCGCCAGCGCAACACCCTGCTCAAGTCGCTGAGCGGGCGCAGTCGCGGTGGATCCGCCTCGGCCGACGCAGCCGCCACCTTGGACGTGTGGGACAGCCACCTGGCCCAGGCCGGCGGGGAGCTGCTGGCCGCCCGGCTGATGACGCTGGCCGACCTGGCGCCGCACGTGTCCAAGGCGTACGCCGACATCGCTCCGACCAACAACGACGCCTCCGCGGACTACAAGTCCTCGATCGAGCTGGATGATGCGGTCAGCCGGGACGAGCTGGCCGAGCGGCTGGTGACGGCGATGACCGAGCGGCGGCCGGACGAGATCCAGCGGGGGATCTCGCTGGTCGGGCCACATCGCGACGACATCACGCTCGCGCTGGGGATGCTGCCGGCCAAGGGGTACGCCAGCCACGGTGAGTCCTGGTCGTACGCGCTGGCCCTGAAGCTGGGCAGCTTCCACCTGCTGCGTGCGGACGGCATCGAGCCGGTGCTGGTCCTCGACGACGTCTTCGCCGAGCTGGACTCGACCCGCCGGGAGCGGCTGGCCAGTGGGGTCAGCGCGGCTGAGCAGGTGCTGGTCACCGCGGCGGTCGGAGCCGACGTGCCCGAGCTGCTGCAGGGGCGGCGGTTCCGGGTCGCCGGTGGCGAGGTGGCGCTCGATGAGTGACCCTTCGACACCGCCACCGGGCAACCCGGAAGACCACGAGCCAACCGGGCTGGAGCTGGCTCAGCAGATGGCCCGGTCGTTGGGGGCCCAGGCCAAACGTCGCCGGAAGCCCAAGTGGCGGGGGCGTACGGATCCGCAGGTGTCGGGCGCCCGACCCGATGACCGTGACCCCAAGCTGTTGTCCGACGCGGTGAACCGGCTGGTCGAGGCCAAGGGGTGGACGACCGACGTCAACGTGCACACCCTGCTGGCCCGGTGGGGTCTGCTGGTCGGCGCCGGTAACGCGGCCCACTCGCACCCCGAGGCGTACGCGGACACCGTCTTGACCGTCCGGACCGACTCCACCGCCTGGGCGACCCAGCTGCGCTATATGGCCCCGCAGCTGGTCGCGATGCTCAACGAGCAGCTCGGGGAGGGCACCGTGACCAAGATCAAGGTGCTCGGACCCGACGCGCCGACCTGGAAGAAGGGCCGGCTTTCGGTCCGGGACGGGCGCGGACCCCGCGACACCTACGGCTGACCGGGGCAGGACCTGGTTAGGCTCGCTCCCATGGCCACCTGGGACGACGTCCGCCGGATCGCCCTCGCCCTGCCCGACACCACCGAGGGCGAGACCTGGGGCAACACCACCTGGTATGTGCACGGCAAGAGCTTCGGCTGGAAGCGGCCGCTGAACAAGGCCGACGTCAAGCGGTGGGGGACCGCCACGCCCTTGCCCGAAGGGCCGATCCTGGCCGCCTACGTTGAGGACCTCGACGACAAGGACGCCTTGGTCACCGAGGAGCCCGACGTGTTCTTCACCATCGAGCACTTCTCGGGTTTTCGGGCCGTCCTCATCCGACTGGACCAGATCGAGCTGACCCGGCTCGAGGACATCCTGACCGAGGCCTGGTTGGTCCGGGCGCCGAAGCGGCTGGCGGCGGAGTTCCTGACCGCCCAGGGGTGACGTCGGACGACTCATCCTGACCGGTCGCGACCTCGGTCTCACCTAGGATGCGAGGCGTGCTTCTCGACCTCCGGATCCAAGCGGTCGACACCGTACGCCTCTGCCGGCGCACTTTTCCCCAGATCGTCACCATCTATCTGCTCGGCTGGTTGGCCAGTCACCTGACCCTCAAGATCGCCGTCGTCGTCGGCGACATCAGTGCCTGGGCCGCGCTGGCCGTCTTCGCCTTCAGCTTCTTGTTCACCCTGGTCGCGATCGTGCTGATCCTGCGGGTCTGCGGCCGCGAGCTGGGGATCTGGGACCTGATCCCACCCGAGGAGGCCGTGGCCGACAACCGCGACTCGAGTCTGACCCAGATGGTCGCGGTCACCCTGCTGCCGTTCCTCGGCCTGTACGCCGCGTTCGGTCAGGTCAACGCAGCGGCCGACACCTTGACCACTGAGCAGATCTTCCGCAACAGCATCTTCCTCGAGTCGGTGCTTTCCGTGGTGCGCAACCTGGGAATCACCCATCCGTGGCGGATGTTCGCGATCCTGGCCGCGATCTACCTCCTCCGCCGCGGTGTCGACGCCGCGCACGAACGCACCGGCCTCCGCGCCCTGGGCCTGGCGGTGGCGCTGCTCGAGTCGATCTTCATCCTGGTGGTGATCTTCGGCGGCTCGGCGGTCTTCCGGCGGGTGACGATCTGGTTCGGCCAGCGGGCGTTCATCGGCTGGCTGGACCGTTTCGGCGATGCCGTGCGGCATCTGCTGAGCCTGATCGACGTGCAGCTGCCCGCCGCGGTGGCGCGGATCGCCGGCTACCTGACCGCCGAGATCTGGCCGGTGCTCTGGCCGGTGATCAGCCAACCCATCATCTGGCTGGCCGTCGCCGCCCTGGTGTTCGGCTCGCAGGTGTTGTCCCTGGCCGAGCTCTGGCGGCGCGGACGCCCGATCGCCGGCCGGGTGCCGGGGGCGTCGGTGTTCGCTCGGCACACCGACAAGATCGCGCTGCGCCGGATCGGTCCGCCCCCCGCGGGGGTGCGCCGGATCGGCGCCGAGCTCAAGGACGCCTTCCTCGGGGACCTGGACGACAAGTACCTGCCGACGTTCCACTCCATCCGGCTGGTGATCCGGGCCGGTGCGGTGTTCCTGGGCGCGTACGTGCTCCTCTACACCGCCATCCTGGTCATCCAGAATTCGTTGAGCAGACTGATCCATGTGCTCATCGGGGGCCGCGAGGTGTCGTTCTGGTTCGTCGCCGACCCGTTCATCGACCTGGTCAAGAACGTGCCGCTCGAGCTGCTTCGCCTCTGCCTGCTCGCCGTGGCGTTCCGGCGATGCCTGGAGGTGTTCCAGGACCGTGGCCGGCAGCTGTCGCCGGTCCCGTCCGAGGTCGGAGCCGAGCCGCTGGCACCAGGCTCGTCGGTGGCGAGCGGAGCGCCGGCATGACGGCGACCGGAGCCGGCAGTTCGGTCGCCTGGTCCCGGTTGATCTCGGTGCTGGTCGGGCTGGCCCTGATGCTGGTCGCCGCGGTCGGCTACCGGTTGAGCCAGCCGCAGACCGACTTCCAGATCGTCCGGGCCGCGGTGGGTGAGCTGACCGCGTACGACAAGGGTCGGGCCGGCGTACGCAACGTTCAGGTGGCCACCGAGCTGACCAAGGGGGAGGCCCGGTTGAAGACCACCGGCCTGTTCGTCCTGGTCCGGATGACCGTGCAGGCACCCAACCGGGACGAGGTGCACATCCAGAACACCGAGCTGGTCGCCGCCGACGCGCGCTACACGGCGGTGGGTCTCGGATCGACCGTGTTCGCCGAGCCGGGGTTCGAGACGTCGCGCGACGTGGCGTTCGAGGTCAACCCCGAGCGGATGGCCGACCTCACCGTGGAGGCCTGGGACAGCGATCTGGTGATGGGCTACCACCAGCGGCTCCGGGTGCACCTGGGGATCACCGCCGACAACGCGGCGCAGTGGACCGCGGCCGCTCAGGGCCAGCGGCTGGCGCTCGACGTCGATGAGACCTTGAAGGGGCTGCCGTGAGCCAGCTGGACTCGGTTCCGGCCCCGGTGATCAAGGCGCCGGCCGATCGGACCCGCTCATGGCTGGTGGCGGCGATGGCCGTGCTGCTGGTGCTGCTCTACCTGGTCTGGTCGTCGGTCTACGCGCGCTTGCACCTGCCGCCGGAGCGCTACGACCAGAAGCCGCCCGGGGCCGTGGTCACCAAGCTCGGGGCGGAGTTCACCCTGCTCAGCCTGCAGCAGACCCCGCAGCTGATCGACCAGTTCCAGGGCCCGCAGTCGGCGGCGCCCGGCGCGGTCTGGGTGGTGGCTCGGCTGGAGGTGACCCGTCGGAGCGTCGAGCAGTACTTCAACTGCGAGGTGCGACTCGTCGGGCCCGGCGGGCGGCAGTGGGAGTCCGAGAGTGGCATCACGGTCTCGCGGGACAGCGACAAGTGTGTGCCCGACGACGTGGCCCTGGGCCAGGCTCATCCGATCGAAGTGATCTACGTGGTGCCGGCCGAGGACGCGAACCAGCTGCGCGGCATCGCCGTCACCCAGAACACCGCGGGCCGGGACCCGGTGCTTACCGTGTCCCGCTGAGCCGGCTCAGTACGTGCGTTCGGGCAGCCGCTTCACCGACAGGGTCAGGTCATGGCCGTCGGCGGTCCGGTTCCAGGTCGGATCCTGGTTGCCGAACGGGGACTTGTCGCTGAACTCCTGGTCGAAGACCACGACCCGGATCGAGTCGCCGACGGCGGCGTCGAAGCGGAACGTGGCCGTGAACGGAATCGGTGCCAGTCCCGGGATGAAGGCCTCGTGCTTCAAGATGATGTCGTCACCGTCGCCATAGCGATAGCTGTTGACCGACTGAACCTCCTTGGTGGCCGGGTCCTGGGCTTTGACGAAGCTCTGCTGCTGGGCCGGCGGGGCGATGGTCGTGTCACCAGTTGTGCGGCCGGTGCCGACCAGGACGATCTCGTCGATGTTCTTCTCGGCGACGTGCTGGACAGTGGCCTCGGTCAGAGTGAGCTCGTACGGGCCGGTGCTGATCAACGTGCCCGGCGGGACCTTGACCAGCCGATCCATCCGCTGGTCGAAACCATCGAAGGCCCAGACCAGCACCACGACCAGGACCAGGACGAGCCCGATGGAGCCCCAGATGACCGGCGTTCGCCAGGGCTGGTGCGGTTGCTCGGGCATCGGATCCGGTCGTGGAGCGACCGGCTGGGGCGGCGAACCGGCGCCCGCCGGGGCCGACCAGGTCGGATCCACGGGCAGCTCGTCCACCCAGATCGGCGGTCCGGCGGGCTCGGTCGGGGCGCTGGTCACGACGATCAGTGTAGGCAGCCGGGGGATCGTGGACGGGCCCAGTGGCGGTGCGGCAGGACCACCGCAGAGCCGCTCAGACCACTGGGTGATGTGGGAGGGCTCGCCCGAACCCTGCCAAGCCGCCAGACTGGCCCTGCTGCCCTTGCCATGTGCATTTCCTTGGTCCCAGGGGCGGCCGGGCGGTGCGGTTTCTCGCCGAACGCGCGCTAAACTTGCCGAGGTTTGAATTCAGGTCGGTCCGCTTGGGCTGACCGGTGCGTAATGACGTGCCGCCTGCCACGTGGTCGACCAGCTCGACCACCTGTCCGGGCGGCGCACGTGTGATGAGGAGCCCGACCCGGTGACGGATCAGCCCAACCAGACCAGCCCCGACCATTCCGACGGCCAGCACCGCAACGGCCAGCACCCTCATGATGACCTGAGCGTCGACAACGAGGGCGTGGCCGAGGAGCTGGGCATCCCGGACGAGGTCTTGGACGAGGCGGCCGGTGACCTGGACAAGGTGCGGTCCTCATCGGTGGAGGCCGGTGCGTACGACTCGGCGTCGATCACCGTGCTGGAGGGCCTGGAGGCGGTCCGCAAGCGTCCCGGCATGTACATCGGCTCGACCGGCGAGCGTGGGTTGCACCACCTGGTCCAAGAGGTCGTCGACAACTCGGTCGACGAGGCGTTGGCCGGCTACTGCGACCAGATCGACGTGCAGATCCTGCCTGACGGTGGGATCCGGGTGGTCGACGACGGCCGCGGCATCCCGGTCAAGGAGCACCCGAAGGAGAAGATCCCGGCGGTGACGCTGGCCCTGACCGTGCTGCACGCCGGCGGCAAGTTCGGCGACGGCGGCTACAAGGTGTCGGGCGGCCTGCACGGCGTTGGCGTTTCCGTGGTCAACGCGCTCTCCTCGCACCTGGTCGTCGAGGTTCGCCGCGACGGCTACCGCTGGCAGCAGGCGTTCTCGCTCGGCGTGCCCGACGGGCCGCTGGAGCAGCACGAGCCGACCGACGAGACCGGCACCACCGTCACCTTCTACGCCAGCCCCGAGATCTTCGAGACGACGGTTTACTCCTACGACACCCTGGCGGCCCGGTTCCGCGAGATGGCCTTCCTCAACAAGGGTCTGTCCATCTCGATCACCGACCTGCGACCCGACCAGGTCGACGACGACGGCAAGCCGTACACCGACACCTTCCGCTACGACGACGGCCTGATCGACTACGTGAAGTACCTGACCGGGACCAAGGAGACCGTGCACAACACGGTCATCGCGGTGGAGGCCGAACGGCCCGCCGCGGGCATGAGCCTCGAGGTCGCGATGCAGTGGAACATGACCTACAACGAGTCGGTGCACACCTTCGCCAACACGATCAACACCCACGAGGGCGGTACCCACGAAGAGGGGTTCCGCGGCGCGCTGACCAACACCGCCAACAAGTGGGGTGAGACCTGGGGGCTGATCAAGAAGAAGGAGGACCGGCTCTCGGGTGACGACATCCGCGAGGGGCTGACCGCGATCATCTCGGTCAAGCTGGCCGAGCCGCAGTTCGAGGGTCAGACCAAGACCAAGCTCGGCAACACCGAGGCCCGTTCGTTCGTGCAGCAGGTCGTCAACTCCCGGCTGGGGGACTGGTTCGAGCAGAACCCGGCCGAGGGCAAGATGATCGTCCGCAAGGGCCAGGCCGCGGCCATCGCCCGGATCGCCGCCCGCAAGGCCCGGGACATGGCCCGGGACCGCAAGGGCCTGCTCGGCCGCAGCGGGCTGCCCGGCAAGCTCGCCGACTGCCAGTCGACCAACCCGGAGGAGTGCGAGGTCTTCATCGTCGAGGGTGACTCGGCGGGTGGCTCGGCCAAGGGTGGACGCAACCCGCGGATCCAGGCGATCCTGCCGATCCGGGGGAAGATCCTCAATGTCGAGCGGGCCCGGATCGACCGGATCATGCAGAACAACGAGGTCCAGGCGATCATCTCCGCGCTCGGCACCGGGGTGCACGACGACTTCGACATCGACAAGCTCCGCTATCACAAGATCGTGATGATGGCCGATGCCGACGTCGACGGCGCTCACATCCGTACGCTGCTGTTGACCTTGATGTTCCGCTTCATGCGGCCGTTGATCGAGGCCGGCCACGTCTACCTGGCCCAGCCACCGCTGTTCCGGATCGGCTGGAGCAACGCGCCGCACGAGCTCGCCTACACCGACGCCGAGCGGGACGCCCTACTTCGACTGGGGGCCGAGGAAGGCAAGCGGCTGCCCCGGGAGAACGCGATCCAGCGGTACAAGGGCCTCGGTGAGATGAACCCCGGCCAGCTCTGGGAGACCACCATGGATCCGGACAACCGGGTGCTGCTGCAGGTCACCCTGGACGACGCCGCCCGGGCTGATGAGATGTTCTCGATCTTGATGGGCGAGGACGTCGAGCAGCGACGGACCTTCATCCAGCGCAACGCGAAAGACGTCCGGTTCCTTGATATCTGACGCCTTGTCCCAATCGCGCCCGACGCTCGTAGGAGTGACCGATGACTGAGCCGCCCGTTCCGCCGACGACCGACCGGCGGCAGCCGATCGACCTGCAGGACGAGATCCAGAGGTCGTACCTCGACTATGCGATGAGCGTCATCGTCGGGCGCGCGTTGCCCGATGTACGCGATGGCTTGAAGCCGGTGCACCGGCGCGTCATCTACGCCATGTACGACGGCGGCTACCGGCCCGACCGCGGCTGGAACAAGTGCGCCCGGGTGGTCGGTGAGGTGATGGGCATGTACCACCCGCACGGTGACAGCTCGATCTACGACACCCTCGTACGCCTGGCCCAGCCCTGGGTGATGCGCTATCCGCTGGTGGCTGGCCAGGGCAACTTCGGCTCGCCGGGCAATGACCCGGCCGCAGCCATGCGGTACACCGAGTGCAAGATGGCGCCGCTGGCCATGGAGATGGTCCGCGACATCACCGAGAACACCGTCGACTTCAAGCCGAACTACGACGGCAAGGAGCAGGAGCCGGTCGTCCTGCCGTCCCGCTTCCCCAACCTGCTGGTCAACGGCTCGACGGGCATCGCGGTCGGCATGGCCACCAACATCCCGACCCACAACCTGCGTGAGGTCGCGGCCGCCGTGCAGTGGTCGTTGGAGCACCCCGAAGCCAGCTCGGAGGAGCTGCTCGAGGCCTCGATGGAGCGGATCACCGGGCCGGACTTCCCCAACGGCGCCCTGATCGTCGGCCGACAGGGGATCGAGGACGCCTACCGTACGGGTCGCGGCTCGGTCACCATGCGCGCCGTGGTCGAGATCGACGAGGACAAGAGCGGCCGGACCAACCTGGTCATCACCGAGCTGCCGCACATGGTCAACCCGGACAACCTGGCCCTCAAGATCGCCGAGCTGGTCAACACCGGCAAGCTCACCGGGATCTCCGACATCCGCGACAACACCTCGGCCCGGACCGGGCAGCAGCTGGTCATCGTGCTGCGGCGCGACGCCCAGCCGCGGGTGGTGCTGAACAACCTGTACAAGCACACGCAGCTGCAGGACACCTTCGGCTGCAACATGCTGGCCCTGGTCGACGACGTGCCGCGTACGCTGCGGCTCGACCAGTTCATCTCCTACTGGATCAGCCACCAGATCGAGGTCATCCAGCGGCGTACGCAGCACCGGTTGGACGACGCCCAGGCCCGGGCCCACATCTATCGCGGCCTGGTCAAGGCACTGGACGCCTTGGACGAGGTCATCGCGCTGATCCGGCGGAGCCCGAGCACCGACGAGGCCCGCGAGGGTCTGAAGACGCTGCTGGACATCGACGACCTGCAGGCCAACGCGATCCTCGACATGCAGCTGCGGCGGCTGGCCGCCCTGGAGCGGCAGCGGATCATCGACCAGCTGGCCGATTACGAGCGGATCATCGCCGACCTCGAGGACATCCTGGCCCGGCCCGAGCGGCAGCGGACGATCGTCAGCGAGGAGCTGACCGAGATCGTCGACAAGTACGGCGACGAGCGGCGGACCGAGATCATCGCGGCCGACGGTGACCTGTCCAACGAGGACCTGATCCCCGACTCCGAGGTCGTGGTCACCATCACCCGCGGCGGCTACGCCAAGCGGACCAACACCGATCTCTACCGGGTGCAGAAGCGGGGCGGCAAGGGCGTACGCGGGGCGACTCTGCGCACCGACGACGAGGTCGACCACCTCTTCGCCACCACGAACCACCACTGGATCTTGTTCTTCACCAACAAGGGTCGGGTCTACCGGGCCAAGGTCTGGCAGCTGCCCGAGGCCGGGCGCGACGCCAAGGGCGGCCACGTCGCCGGGTTGTTGTCGTTCCTGCCGGACGAGGAGATCGCGCAGGTGCTGGCCATCCGCGACTACACCGCGGCGGACTACCTGTTGCTGGCCACCAAGCGTGGGTTGGTCAAGAAGAGTGCCCTGCCGCTCTACGACTCGCCCCGCCAGGCCGGGATCATCGCGGTCAACTTCCGCGACGACGACGACGAGCTGATCGGGGCCGAGCTGTGTTCGTCGGAGGACGAGGTGCTGCTCATCTCGCGCAAGGGTCAGGCCATCCGCTTCCCGGCCGACGACAACGAGCTGCGGCCGATGGGTCGGGCGACGTCGGGCGTGACCGGCATGAAGTTCCGCAGCGGTGACGAGCTGTTGTCGATGTCGGTGATTCGCGCCGGCGTGTCGGAGGACGACCGATTTGTGTTCACCGTCACAGACGGGGGCTTCGCCAAGCGCACGGCCGTGTCCGAATACCGTCAGCAGGGCCGTGGCGGGCTCGGAATCAAGGCGATGAAGCTCAACGAGGATCGCGGATCTTTGGTCGGAGGGCTGGTCGTGACCGAGAATGATGAGGTGATCGCCATCAGGATGAGCGGTCAGATCACTCGCAGCGCGGTGAACGAGGTTCCGGTCAAGGGACGTGACACCATGGGAGTGAAGTTCGTTGGGGTGCGGGACAACGACTCGGTCGTCGTGATTGCTCTGAACCCTGAAGCATCGGCAGACGCTGATGTGCTCGAGGAAGAGACAACCGCAGACGGAGACTCGGCGCCGGCCTCGGACGAGGCGGTCACCGGATACCCGGCTGGACCAGAGACCCAGGCTGGACCTGAGACAGAGAACGACACCGCCGCTGAGCCTGCGGGCGACGAGGTCGAGGAGGATGACAGTGAGTGAAGGCAAACCGGGCAACACCCCCGGCGCGACTCCCACCAACGGCCAGCAGGCCAGCTCGAACGGCAGCAACGGCCGTCCTGAGGAGCTGGCGACGGCGCGTACGGCTCGACCCGCGCAGGCTGCCGCTGGAGGGCCGCATTCGCAGCCCTCGGCCAACAAGCCGCCCCAGCCTCCGGTGAAGTCCCAGTCGGGCAGCAAGCCGCCGACGGGCGTCAAGAGCCCGACCCCCACCGTCAAGAAGGGTCCGCAGGGCTCCACCCAGCGACCGCAGGCGGCACCGGGTCAGCGTCCGCAAGGGTCGGGTCAGCGTCCTGCGCCCACCGGTCCGCGACCCCAGAACACCGGGTCGCCCACCGCTCCCCGGGCAGCCTCCTTCACGTCGCCGCCCCCACCGACCCCGGTCACTGGTCCACCCAAGGCCGAGGCGCCAACGGCCAGCGTGCCGGTCTGGGCCCCGCCCGCACCGACCGCAGCCAAGCCTTCGTGGCGTGACCGGCTGGCCAACCTGGGGATCGGCAAGAAGTCCGACGCCAAGGCTGAACCGACCGCACCGGCCGCACCAGCTGGTGAGCCGACGGCCAATGCGCCAACAGCTAGTGCGCCAACGGCTAGTGCGCCAACGGTAGCCGGCGCGCCGAGCGCCGGTGCTGCTCCCAAGGTGGCGGCCGCAGCAGGAGCCGCAGCCGGCGCCGCTGCCGCCGCGACGACGGTGGCCAAGTCGCCGGTCCAGCCTCCGGTGGCGCCGATGGTCGCACCGAAGGGACCGCAAGGAGCCTCGGCTCCCGGACCGCAGGCTCGTACGCCTGGTGTGGCCCCGCTGCCCCCTCGGGTGGCTCCGGGCGCGCCGGTGCCGGCTCCCGCACTTCCGGCTCCCGCAGGGGCTCCAGGTCAGGACAAGACCGACAAGGGTCCGACGACCGAGACCCAGCCGGCGATCGGACCGGGTATGTCCCCGGCGGAGGCGTTGGCCGCGGCCAAGGCCAAGGCGGGAGCGGCCCGGCGTACGCGCAAGGCTCGGCTGCGGCTGTCCCGACTCGACCCCTGGTCGGTGATGAAGACCGCGTTCTTGTTCTCGATCGCCGCGGGCATCATGCTGGTCGTCGCTGTGTACGCCGTGTGGGCCGTGCTCAACACCTCTGGCCTGTTCGACTCGGTCAACGACATCGTCAAGAGCGTGGTGTCCACGCCGGGCGACACGACGCCCTTCCGGATCCAGGAGTATGTGAACACCCAGAAGGTGATGGGCATCGCTGCGCTGATCGCCTGCGTCGACGTGGTGATCTTCACCGCCCTGGCCACCTTGGGCTCGTTCCTCTACAACCTGGCCGCCACCATGCTCGGCGGCCTGGAAGTCACGCTCGCCGAGGACTGATGGGTTCACGCGGCCTGAGCTTGTCGAAGGGCTCGTCAGAGCTCCCGCTTCCTCAACCCAGCCATCCGAGTTGAGTCGACCGACCCGGATCGGCTAGCCTCTTCCCTTGTGCCCATGCGGCACACCGCCTCGCGCGGGCCTATAGCTCAGTCGGTTAGAGCGCTGCCCTGATAAGGCAGAGGTCAGTGGTTCAAGTCCACTTAGGCCCACCAAAGTGCTTCTGACTAGGCGCTTTACCCAAATCACTTCATAGTACGCCTCCGCAGTTTCAGCAGAGATCATCCACTACTGAATGTCGTTACATGGCTTTCACTAGGGCTTTCGCAGGGCCGGCGACCTCTGCCTGCTGGGGGCAGCAGTCTTTTGCGGCACAGCTCTTAATGCCAGTCTGACAAGGGCATTTACTGTCAGATTGCGCTGCGGCCTTGCCACTGAGTGACTAACTGCGTGGCAACGGGTTCGCGTTCCAGGTGTCCGAAGCTCGTGGAACGGTCCTGAAGATGATCTTGGTTTGCGCTCCTCAGGCGAGGGGCGTTGGGACAGCCATTAATCGTGTTCCAAGTCGGGGGCTGGCGAATCTCACCCTGGTGCCCGGTCCATCGTGCCGGCCGTTGCGTCCCGTCATGGTGTCGCCCACCAAGTCCTTCGATCAGAGTCCCTCTGCGGCGTCGCGACATCGCCTGAACCCTGGCCCGAGTCTCTGTGGAGGCGACCAGTCATATCGCGTGGACGTCTGCTCACAAGATTTGCATAGACGGACTGCGAGGCTCGCCGCTCCCGCCGCGCATGATGGCTCCTCGACCCCAGCAGCCGGCTGGAAGCCGGTGCTGGCGCCTCACAGGCGGCTTTCGCGAAGGCCGCCGCCAAGCCCCAGTGACGCGATCGACAGGCTGGTTCGGTGTAGCGGCCGGGCGCCATGGCTGCTGAGACAGGCGCAGGCCGACTCAAACGCAGCTGTAGTTGTAGTCCAGGTCATCGGCGATGTACTGGTTCATCACAACGGGTCCATCGGTCAACCCGATGGCGGTTGAACAGCGGGTCTCGGCGTTGGCGGCGTCGAGCGAGCCGGCCAACCACGTCTTGGCACCGCTGAGGTTCGCCCCGACGGTTGGATCACCGGCTGTCGACGCGCTCAGGGTGCGGCCGACGATCTGGAACCACTGGTATCCGGTGGAGTACAGACCAACCGTGCTGACCCCCTCCGCTGTATAGAACTGGGTCATGCCCTCGAGCGAGGCGGTGTTCCTGGCCAGTGCACCATCGCCGCCTTGCTGCCACGAGTTCATGGTCTCGACGTCCAGCCACCAGATGTAGTCCGCCGCCGCATCGCTCAATCCCGCCGCGCGGGCGGCAGGCCCAAAGCGTTGGTCCACTGCCTCCACGGCTCGGTTCCACCCGTACTGCCAGGAACAGGCCAGGTCGTTCGTGTACGCGCGATAGTTGCCTGGTGTCGTCGTGCAGAGACCGTAAGGATTACGGTGTCTGCTCTCGAGATCGGTCAGCGTGTTTTCGCCGCGACTGTCGACGTTGTCGGTCGGCCAGGTGGTGACGTTGTACTCCTCGAGCACATTCCCAGGATTCGCAGTGTTGACGTACAGCTGAATGCGGGGTTGCTGGGGATTTGCACCGGTCGTTGCGCTTGATGCCCACGACAACTGCTCGGACAAGCAGTCATTCGTGGTCGCGGCCGTACCCCCGTTTACCCCGATTACGGCGAATGGGATCTGGCTGGGCACGGCTGCACCGCATTGCGGCCACGAGATGTCAATGCCCGACCGCTGATCGACGACGTCAGGTGATGCGGCGCGCGCGTTCGCCGTACCTACGGCTAACGCCATCAGAGTGGCAGAAAGCACGAGCACCGAGAGCCGAAACACCCGTAACTGCATCAGCTGACGTTACCAGCCTCCGCACCGTCGACAAAGAATGGTAAGAATTGACAAAACTTTTTCCATCCGCGCTCCGGCCAGTCGAGACCGGGACCCGTTCCCGTCACGGGACCCGGCTTTGGTGGAGGTCGGGGATGTCGTCAGCGTCGGTGTCGATCTCTTCGGCGGCGCAGAGCCGCTGATCGGTGCGGTAGCGGAGTCGGAGGGTGACCGCCGCGATGACGGCGGCGATGAGCGATCCGACGAGGACGCCGACCCTGACGTGCTCGTCGCGTTCGTTGCCGATCCCGTATTCGAGCGCAACCGATGAGCAGAGACTGTGAATCCGATGCCGGCGACGTCGACCCAACGCAAGTCTTCGTCGAGGCTTGCTTTGGTGAAGCTGGCTATCAACCAGGTGGAGCCGAAGATGCCGATCGCCTTGCCGGCGACAGGCCGGCGACGATGCCAAGGGCGATGGTGTCGGTGAGTGAGGCGGTGAGTCCGGGTGATGCCACCGACGGTGACGCCGGCGGCGAAGAACGCGAAGACGGGTACCGCGAATCCCGCAAACAGCGGCCGCAGCCGGTGCTCGAAGTGCTCCGCCATCCCCGGGCCCGCCTCCGGGCCACCGCCGGCTCGGCTGCGGATGACCCGGACCGTGAACGCGAGCAGCACCCCTGCGACGGTGGCGTGCACCCCGGAGGCGTGCACCGGCGCGGCTCGCGCAGGTCGCCGGCGACGAACTCCTGTCTGAGCTCGAGCCCGGCGACGACGAAGAAGATCGCCAGCAGGCCGTCGCTGGCCCAGGTCCAAGGGTCAGGTCGAGGTGCAGCGACCTGGGGCCGACGCTGAGGTCCCGGAGTCCGTTATGGCCGCTGGCCCAGGGAGAATTCGCCCAGATCAGGTCGACCACGGTGACGGCCAGGAGAAGCGCGCCGCCGACGGTCTCGCGTCACAGTTGGGCGGGTGACTCGTGCCGTCTCGGGCCACGAGCCGGGCGCGAAGATGCGTCGGGGTTCGGTGGGAGTGTTGGTCATCTGGGTTTCATTCGGTTCGGAGAAGACGTCGCCGACCAGGCTTCCCGGCACTCCAGGTCGCACAGTCTAGGTGACGGACACTCGGACTTGGTGGCTTTCGTCAACCGACGTGAGTGTCAGGGGTGCTGGGCGAGGAGGTCGCGGAACTCCACGGCGTAGGCGAGCTGCTTCGCCAGCGTGCGGCACGACTCTTCGGCGCGGGCGTGGCAGTCGGTGACGAAGGTTCTGGCGGCCTCGCGGTCGTCGGGGTGGGCGGTGGTGTCGGCGAGCACCGTGAGGGAGTTCAGCATCTGGCGCATCTCGTCGAGGGTGAAGCCGAGCGGCTTCATCCGCCGGATCGTCCGCAGTCGGCCCACGTCGGCCGCGGTGTAGAGGCGGAATCCGCCGGTGCTGCGGGCCGACGGCGTGACCAGTCCGACCTCGTCGTAGTGGCGGAGGGTGCGGATGGACAGCTCGGTCCGCTCGGCCACCACGCCGATCTGCAGGTGCGTCTCACTGTCTTCGCTGGACCCGGTCTGGCGGCTCACTGGGCACCGCCGAGCTGACCGGTGAGCTTGGTGTGCCACTCTTTGCTGGCCTCGTTCAGTCCGATGATCGAAACCTTTTTGCCCCGCTGGTGGTACCTGAGCTCGATGGCGTCGAGTGCGGCGACGGTGGAGGAGTCGTAGATTTGGGCGCCGGAAAGGTCGATGATCACGTTCTGTGGGTCTCCTGCGTAGTCGAACTGGTAGACCAGATCGTTGCTGGACGCGAAGAACAGTGCTCCGCGGACTGCGTACACCCGGGTGTCCTCATCGGGATGGGCGACGTCGACGACCTCGGTGAAGTGGGCGACGCGGCGGGCGAAGAACACCATCGCGATGATGACACCGACGATGACGCCGTAGGCCAGGTTGTGGGTGGCGACCGTGACTGCCACGGTGGCGACCATGATCGTGGTCGCGCTGACGGGCATCCGGCGCAGCGTGGCCGGGCGGATGCTGTGCCAGTCGAAGGTGCCGACCGAGACCATGATCATCACTGCGACCAGGGCCGCCATCGGGATGACCGCGACCAGGTCGCCGAGTCCGACCACCAGGATCAACAGGAACACTCCGGCCAGGAAGGTAGAGATGCGGGTGCGGGCGCCCGACACTTTCACGTTGATCATGGTCTGGCCGATCATGGCGCAACCACCCATGCCGCCGAAGAAGCCGGTGACGATGTTCGCCACACCCTGACCCCACGCCTCTCGGGACTTGTTGGAGTGCGAGTCGGTGACGTCGTCGACGAGCTTCGCCGTCATCAGCGACTCCAGGATGCCGACCAGGGCCATGGCGAACGCGTACGGGCCGATGATCCGCAGCGTCTCCAGACTCAACGGAACATGGGGGAAGAACAACGACGGGAGGCTGTCGGGCAGCGCACCTTCGTCGCCGACCGTCGGCACCTTGAGGGCCAGTGCGACCGCAGCGCCGGTGAGCAGCGCTATCGCTACCAGCGGAGCGGGAACCACCGTGGTCAGCCGGGGCAGGAACACCATCACCGCGATGCCCGCAGCCACCATCGGGTAGACCAGCCAGGGCACGCCGATGAGGTGCGGGAGCTGGGAGGTGAAGATGAGGATGGCCAACGCGTTGACGAAGCCCACCATCACGCTGCGCGGCACGAACCGCATCAGCTTCGCCACCCCCAGCAGGCTGAGAACGATCTGCAGCAGCCCCGCCAGCAGTACCGTCGCTACGAGGTAGTCCAGCCCGTACTGGCGGACCAGGGGGGCGAGGACCAGGGCGACCGCCCCGGTGGCCGCTGAGATCATCGCCGGCCGCCCGCCGACGAAGGCGATCGTGACCGCCATCGTGAACGAGGCGAACAACCCGATCCGAGGGTCGACGCCGGCGATGATCGAGAACGAGATCGCCTCCGGAATCAAGGCCAACGCCACGACCAGCCCGGCCAACACCTCCGTCCGCAGGCGACGCGGCGACCGGAGTGCCGCCCATACGGAGGGATTGGGGTCGAGTTGTAGGGCTGGCTGCACGACCGCAGGCACGCTCAAGGTCATCGTCCGATCACACGAAGGAGCGGGCGGCGGAGCGCCCGGGGAGGACGCCTCACTGCGTCAGGGTGCGGGGCGCGGGCGATCCGCAAGTGCCGCGAGGCCGCTCACTCTACCCTTACGTGAGGGTAGGTGTGAAATCGGGCTCAGCCAGCGGCATAGGGTCACACGGGCGGTCGGGCATGCTTGCCGGGATGAGTGACACAGCCAACGCGGATACCCGGACCCGCGATCATCTTGCGAATGAGCGCACCTACTTGGCGTGGCTGCGTACGGCGGCCAACGTGATGGTGGTGGGGCTGGCCGTCGCCCGGTTCGTTGCCGACAGTGGAGCGATGTCGCTCCTCGCCGGAGGAATCCTGGTGGTGGTCGGCGCGGCGGGGGTGGCCTACGGGACAATCCGGTACCGCGGGGTCAGTGCTGATATCGAGGCCGGCCGTTGGACGAGGACGGGACGGACCGTGGCCGTGGTCGTCGCCTCCTCGGTACTGGTGGTGGCTCTGCTCGGGTCTTTGGTACTGGTGGTGCTCGGGCGGCGTTGATTGAGCTTCACTACCCCGTCGATCGCGCATGGGTCGGGCTCGACATGTTGTTCCCGTCCGGTCGGCATCGTGGACTCCGGCCTCCGGGGTGCGCTGCTTTGCTCAGTCGAGGATGGCTTGACCGCTGGGATGGTGAGATAGGCGGCCACAGCGAGCACGAGGTAGGCAAACCACCGCCGCACCTTTGAGCCTCGGAGTCGCGGCGCCTGGCGCCCGGCGGCAACCGCTCCCAGGATGGCAGCACCGGTGAAGGCCACCGTGATGGCCACGTTGAGGGTGGAGTCGCCGACGTGAGGGCTGAATCCGGCCGCCGCGTTGACGACGATCACCACGAGCGACGTTGCGGTGGCGGCGAGGATGGGCAGGCCCAGCACCACGGTGAGTGCCGGGATGACGAGGAAGCCGCCGCCGACCCCGAAGAGGCCGGTGAGGAAGCCGACGACGAGACCGGAGCCGGCTGCACGGCCGGACCGTGCTACCCGTTAGCTCGGCTACCTCCCACCCCTGACCGTCCAGCGACACCCGGCCGCCGACCCGCAACTCGAGGCCAGCATTAGCACTCACGCCGCGGCCTCCAACCGGCTAATGACCGAGTCGTCGGACAGCGGCCGAGGCGGGTCGGTCGTTCACTGCCCGAACCACAGCAACGACAGCACCGCGGCGTTGTAGCCGCAGCCCGGTCGAGTTTGGCCGCGGACTCGATCTGAGTCAGGGTCATGCCCGGCCGCCCAGCGGCGGCAACCTTGACGAGCGCGTCCTCATCCACGAACGACACCCGACGGACGCGGCGAGTTAGCGGAGGTTTCGGAGCAGGACCGGGTTCTCGCCGGACCACACCTCGTACCGCCAGCCTTTCGCCGCGCACAGTCGCCCGGTGCACGCCAGCACTTCAGCTACCGCCGGCTCATCCACCAGAGCTTGTGGCTTCACGTCGACCTCGGTGTAAGTACGCTCGGCCGACTCGAGCATGAAGTCCGGAACGTGCCGTCGGATCGCGTGGCCGTCTCGGCCTGACACCCAGAACGGCTGGCTGGCGATCAAGCGCACGGAAGGGTCGAGACGGCGAGCCACAGCCGGTCGCGTTCCAGCAGACTTTCGTACCGGACCAAGGACTGTGTGGTGGCAGTCCACAACAGCCCGGGGTAGTTGCGTTGACCCCGATACGTCGGAAACGAGCACACCGGCGCCCTGTCCGGCGGGACGCAGCGCTTCCTCGCCGTGGTCGAGAACCTGGCCACCGGGAAGCCCGTCGACCTGGCCGACATGGCCACCGGCGTCAACACGTGGAAGTTGTCCCTGGTGCTGGCCGCGATTGCCCACGCCGGCGGGAGCCACGACCACTGCGAGTCAGTGTTCGACCCACCCGAGCGCCAGCCAGCCCCGGACGGCCGCCAGTTCATAAAGCTTCGCCCGGCTCTCGGGCCCGACGCCGAGTGAGTTCCTGGCGGGCACCGGGTCACTTGGCCGCGTGCACCTCCCGCTGGACCTGGGCAGTCACCTTGTCGAGTGCCGCCTGGTAGTCAGTTGAGATCGCGCCGAGCACCATCCGCATCCGCATCCGACGAACCTCGTACGGCTGATCCGCGATCAGGTCCGACCGGTAGTTGAAGAAGCCGTGGTCGTCTCCTTCGCCGTCGACGCCCCCGTGCCCGACCTGGTGGCCGAAGATGGGATCGAGCTTTCAACGCCCGGCTCGAGCTGGACGCCAGCGCCAAGATGCGCGAACTGGCGGCGGTGTGCTTTCGCTTGCTGCATCGCTTCAATGCGTCGCACGTGATGGGGATACCCGTCGAGGTAGACCCGCTCGAGCACCCGTTTCCCGGCATGGAGCATCGTGAGCAACTCGACGTAGAACTCCCGGCGGGCCGCTCGGGTCTCGACGCAACGGTCCAGCCAGTGCTTCACCAGGAGGGTGAAGGAGGGCACCAACAGCCGCGCCGGCGATCGCAGTGAGGATGGCCCTGCCCGCAATGCTCACCCGATGCCAGTGAACATGGTGGAGGAGTCGACCGAGGCTATGAACTCAGCCCGATGGCTGAGTACTTCGAGGTCTCGAAGCCGGCCAGGCAATTGCGGTTGGGAAAGCTCAAGCTCGCATGACCACCGTCGGGTCCGGGAGTCCCGACGATGAGCTGGACAAGCCTGACCTAGCCGCCTCGCAGGGCGATGTCCCCCTCGACAGGGCGGCGCTACCCGAGGCGACCAACCCCGCACCGGCAGCGCCCAAACATCGGAAGGACGAAGCCTCCGCATCGGAGGCCGAAACGGCGAACAAGCTGCGGCTGATCGCGTTTGTGGTCATCCTCGCCCTGCTGACCATCTCAGGTCTGTCGACGACGGTGATGATGTGGTTCTACCTGACGGCCGTGGACTACCGGCCAGACCGCGTGACCATGACCGCCTGGATCTCAGCCTCGATCGTCCAACTCGGCGGACTGACGTACGTGATCATGCGCTACCTTTCCCACCTGAGCACCGGCTCTGAGCCCAGACGGTGCCGAACCCGACGCAGTTCCTCGAGCGAGGTGTCGAGGGGCCCCTGCGAGACGGCGGACAGCTACGGGTCGAAATCTTCGACGTCAATGGCCCGGACTGCGGCCGCTGCGGCTGTCACCGCCGCGACCAGATCCTCCGCGATCACCGACGACTCAAACCGCACGACCGCAGTGCCAGACCCGATCTGCTCGAGTAGCTCGTCCTCCGCGGTGTGACGGAAGCATGACGACCGCTTCACGGCCCGCCCACGATCCGATGTCGATGCGTCTGCTGGTGTTCTCAACGGCAGCCGATTGCGGCTAGATGGAGCCAGGGTCGTCACGGACCCGACCGGGGTCATGGCGGCCTCCAAGCGAGAAAAGCACGACTCTCGGACCCTTCCCGCTGACTGAGCGGGCTACTGACAGCTCAATCGCTGATTGAGCTCGAGGAAAGGAACGACATGATGAATGACCGATCCGGCGCTCGCCTGATCAGACTAGACGACTCGGGCCAGATGCTCGCCGACCCGACAGAGGACATTCGCGGTTCTCGCGTTCACGACCAGGACGGACAGGAGATCGGCAAGATCGACGACTTGTTGGTCGACGAAGACGAGGGCAAGGTACGCATGGTGCGTATCGAGGAAGGAGGTTTCCTCGGGATCGGTTCGACACCGTTCTTCCTGCCGGTGGATGCCATCACGTCGATCGCGGAGGGAGTGGTGCACGTCGATCAGACCCACAGCTTCGTCTCCGAAGCGCCTCGGTACGACCCCGAACTGGCCGACCAGTCCGCCTACTACTCCGAGCTGTACAGCTACTACGGATACGCCCCCTACTGGGGCCAGGGCTACGTGTACGGCGGCCTCCCGTTCGCCAGCCGGATATGAGGTTTCGCGCAGTCGTTGACGTGGGACGCCTGACCCGGGCGAGAAAAACGGCCTGCTGATTGCCGCGAACTCGGATAAGGCGGACCAGCACAATAGCCGTGACCGTCAACGACGTGGAAGTGGGCTCATGTACCTGCAATTCGCCGCCATAATTCTGACCGGCATGGTGGTGATGTAGTGGACGATATTCGCTGTCTGATGGCAGTCGAGTCACATCCGCTGAAGTGAGCCCGGGTGTTCATGGCGTTGACCACGGGCATGCCATGTCATGGATGCTGGCCTGGATTCTTGACACATCAGACAGGAGGCCTCAACGCGGCAATCAGGTGATCTGCCCTGCTGCTCGTGGAGACAGGCGGTCCAGCGTTCGGCGTAACTCGAGATGGACTGGTCGATCCAGGTCATCCGGGCTGACGGCCTGGCCACCACTGCGGAGCAGGCCCGGGTCCGATCAATGCCTGACTCTTAGGAGCGGCGATCGCCAGTGCTCCACAGGCTGAGTCTGGCGCTGGCCGCTTCCAAGCCAGGACCTCATAGAGCCGGTGGTCTCAGATCGGCGCGGTGAACGTGGCGGCGTGGACCGATTTCCCCTGGGCAATCATCTGATCGTCACCGCGGAGGATGCCGAGGAGCTCGGTGCCCCGGCCCCGGGCGAACGCCCGCAGCTTGGCCGGAAGTGGCGGCTCGGCCTCTGCCTCGGTGGAGAGGTGCTGTCGACAGTGATCGGTGCTGGAGGCGGGCAGCTGTTGACTGGCGTGGTCGGCGCACAGACGGGCGATCGCCCGGGCGTGGGCGACGATGACGGAATGCGCCGCATCGGGCACTTCCCACGCCTGCGCGTGGGGCAGCAAGCCCACCACCGTGTCGGCCCAACCCGGCGGACAGTTCGCGTCGAACTCGCCATAGACGACAAGAGTCTTGGCCTGAATGCGTGGGAGCTGATCTTCGAGCCGGTAGCGCATCATCTCGGGAAGCACGGCCTTGAACCAGCCCATCCCGCAAAGCAGGTAGGCGGTTACGGCGACGACCTTCACTCGCAGCGGCTCCCGCCGAGCCGTCTGCAAGAACCGCAGGATCTGACAAGTAGTCGTGCGTTCGGCGGCGTTCACCACTGGGCCGATCAAGACCAGTGCGGTCAGGTCAGGGCGCCGGGCCGCGAGGTCAGCGACCACTTGGGCACCCATGGAATGCCCGACCAGGACGGGGTCGGTGAGCCCCAGAACGGTGATGGACTCCTCGACGAGGTCGGCGTACTGGGCGATGGTCATCGAGGCCTTGGGGTGAGGCACGCCTCCGAAGCCGGGCAGATCAAGCGAGTGCACGGGGCCGTAGCGGCTCAGCGCGGCCACGAGCCGCTCGAAGTAGGTGGCGGAGACCCCCATGCCGGGCACCAGCACGTACGGCCGCCCGGTCCCTTGCGGCGATGCTGCTGATGCGGACGTATCCGCCGCTGCCCCAGGCACGGCGGACCGTGACCATGCCCTCCATTGCCGGACGACGCCGCATGAATCCCTCCATCAAGATGGTCGGCCACCCTACTGACGCCCGGTGAGTCTGCTCAGGATGCAGTGCCGGACCAAGGCGCGGTGTGGTGGGAGCGGCTTCAACTCGACCCGTGAGCGGGATCGCGTCCGTCGAACCGGGGGTGGGCCACCTGGCGTCGAGGCCAGTGCAGGTTCTGGGCCGGTGGGCAAATGGAGGCCCGTGGTGGTACGCGGCTGCCCGGTGAATCACTTCCAAGACATGGTCGGCGACTTCGTTCTCAGCTACTCGAGCCGGGACCGTCTTCGCCGTGGCCACGCTAAACGACGAGCCGGTAGCCCAGTCCGCGCGCGGTGACCAGGAGTACCGGGTTCGCCGGGTCGCGTTCGATCTTCGCTCTCAACCGACCGACGTGCACGTCCACGATGCGGCTGTCGCCGAAATAGCCATAGCCCCAGACGCGGTCCAATAGCTCCTCCCGGCTGCAGATCCGCCCTTGGGCCTGAGCCAGCTCGACGAGCAGCCGGAACTCGGTCCGGGTGAGGCGAACGACCGCACCAGCTTGGCGTACCTCACCTTCCTCTACGCCGATGACAAGGTCGCCGACCGTCAGCCGCCGCGGCGAAGCGTCAGTCGGTGCGGCCTGACTGCGGCGAAGTAGGGCTCGGATTCGGGCGGCGAGCTCCTTGGCCACCAGCGGTTTGGTCACGTAGTCGTCCGCCCCCGCCTCGAGACCAGCCACCACGTCGTGGCTGTCGGCGCGCGCCGTTACCATGATCACCGGCACATCGCTCACCCGGCGAATGGACCGGCAGACCGTGAAGCCGTCCGTGTCGGGCAGCATCAGATCGAGCAGCACGACGTCCGGCGGCTGGACCGCCAGCGCAGTTAGCCCGGCCGCCCCATCTGCGGCCTCGGTCACGGTATAGCCCTCGTCCTCCAGCGCAAGGCGCAGTACCCGGCGTATGCGGGCGTCGTCTTCGACCATGAGGACGGTTCGGGACACGTGGTCAGTATCGTCGCGATCCTGGTGCACTCCGAGTCGATCGCAGTACATGGTCGTCTCGGCCTGGGTTGTGTCATCGAACCGTCATGCAAGACCTCGGCCGATGACAGACCTGCTTCGAATCTGTGACTTTGCCGAGGTGGCTCTTGCGATGGCCTCGGGATCGACCAAGGCTGACGGAAACCCCAGGGAGAGGACCATGGTGTTCACCATCCGCCGGCCGCCGAACGGGATCGTTCTGGTCAACCGCTTGGTACTGATGGCGGCCTGTCAGGGCGAAGCCGGCGGCAAGGAGAACGACGCCGAGACCAGATGCCCTGTGGGCGGTGGCACCTGAACATGCTGGGCTCGGGAGACATCGACTACATGGACCCCAACGTCAGTCACTACTCCAATCGGCTACGTCAGGATGTGGGACGCCGCTCTTCGCCTCAGCTACGCGTGCACGACCCGCGGGTCCGGCTGCAGTGGACCCATCTCTCGCTCGGAAGGTAGAACATGAGCTTCCCGTTTTCACACCGACGCCTGCTACGCCCCCTGCTCGTCTTGATGGTCGGCGCCAGCCCCTGCTGCTGAGTTCAGGCTGCGGCTTCGACGCCCAGACCACGCAGCCCTACACCCCCGCGATGGGTGTGAATGCGACCGTTGGCGCCGACGGCGGCATTGACGTCCGCAACCTGTTGCTGGTCAGCCGGGAAGATGGCCAGGCGTTCGTGTCTGCCAGCCTGCTGGCGGACCGGCCGGCGGCGCTGAGGGCGTCTCGGGCACGGTGTTCGAACGGGACAACACCCCGGGGGTGCCGTTGACCTCCAACCTGCGGGAGCCGCTGCCGCTGGAGCCAGGGGAGTGGGCGATTCTCACCGAGCGGCCGGTGGTCCGCGTGACCAGTCCGATCCTGCGGCCGGGCAAGAGTGTGTTGCTCGAACTCCGGTTCGCCGACTGCTGGCACGGTGAAACTCTGGGTTCCGGTCTACCGCGACCAGAACGAATACCGAACGGTCACTCCCAGCCCCAGGAACGGTGACGTCGTCAATGACTAAGTGACTGGAGTCCGATGAGCACCCCGTTGGAGAATTACGCCCTGCTGTCGGACCTGGGCACCGGCCCGCTGGTGTCCCGCGACGGCAGCGTCGACTGGCTCTGCCTGCCGCGGTTCGACTCACCCGCGATGTTCTGCGCGATCCTGGGCGACGCGGACTCGGGTCGATGGCAGATCGCGGCGGTGGGCGGCGACGTGGTCGAGCGCCGCTATCGGCCGGACACGTTTGTGCTGGAGACCATCTGGCAAACGCCGAGCGGCCGGGTGCAGGTGACCGACTTCTTGCCGCCGGCCGCCGAGCACGCTGACCTGGTCCGCCGGGTCCACTGTCTCGAGGGTCGTGTCGAGATCGAGCACGACCTGCGGATCCGCTTCGACTTCGCCCGCTCGACCCCGTGGATCCGGCAGACCACCCATCCGACCGCCGGCGCTCGAGTGTGGCTGTCGCTGGCCGGGCCGGACGGGCTGCTGGTCAGTGGGCCGCAGCTGGAGGAGTGTGGGGCGGACGGTCCGTCACAGCCGAGCGGGCATCCACCGGAGGAGGGCAGCGGCGCCCCGCGACTTGGCGGTCGATTCACGCTAACGTCCGGAGAACGGCTGGACTGGAGCCTCACCTGGTTCCCTTCTTACGAGCCGTTGCCCGATCTGATCGATGCCGACCAGGCTGAAGCCGACGCCGTCCGGTTCTGGACGGACTGGACGAGCCGCATCGCGGTAGTCCGCGACGCCGGCCCGCATGCGGCCGCCGTCCGCCGCTCACTGCTGGTGCTCCGGGCGCTGACCCACGGTCGTACCGGCGGGATCGTCGCTGCGCCGACTACCTCACTGCCGGAACGCTTCGGCGGCGGCCGCAACTGGGACTACCGCTACACCTGGCTGCGGGACGCGGCGCTCACGCTCGAGGTGATGGTGGCGCACGGACTGACGCGCGGTGCCACCCTGTGGCGGGACTGGCTGCTCCGGGCCGTCGCCGGCGACGTCTCGACGGTCAAGATCATGTACGGACTGGCCGGCGAACGCGACCTGCCGGAGCGCGAGCTGCGGCATCTCGCCGGCTATGAGGAGTCCCGCCCCGTCCGGGTCGGCAACGGGGCCGCGGACCAGTACCAGGCCGACGTGGTCGGTGAGGTCATGATCGCCCTGGCCGCGTTGCGCGACGCCGGCGAGCCGGAGGACCGGCACTCCTGGGCACTGCAGAAGAACTTGTTGGACTACTGCGAGGCGCACATCGACCAGCCGGACCACGGGATCTGGGAAATGCGGGGTAAGCCCCAGTACTTCACTCATGGCCGGGTGATGTTGTGGGCAGCGTTTGCCCAAGGCGTCCGGGCTGCCGAGGCGTACGGGTTCGACGGTCCGGTGGAGCGATGGCGGGCCCGTCGTGACGGGTTGCGCCTCGAGATCGAGGAATCAGGATTCGACCGCGAACTGAACAGTTTCACGCAGACCTACAACAACCGCGAGGTCGACGCCTCGTTGCTTCAACTCCCGCACACCGGGTTCGTCGCCTACGACGATCCGCGCATGCTGGGCACGGTGGCCCAGATCGAGCGGGACCTGCAAGGCAGCGCCGGACTGCTGCGCCGGTACCGCACAGAGGTGGGCCTAGACGGTCTGGAGGGCGAGGAGTACCCGTTCCTGATCTGCACCTGCTGGCTTGCCGAGCAGTACGCCAGAACTGGCCGGAGGGCGGAGGCCCAGAGACTGGTGGACCAGCTGGTCTCCTACGGCGGCGACCTGGGGCTGCTGGCCGAGCAGTACGACCCTGTCTCGAGGCGACTGGCCGGCAACTATCCCCAGGCATTCAGCCACCTGGGACTGATTCGTGCCGCCGACGCCCTTGCCGCGACCATCGGCGAGACAAGGACCTGACCGCGTCTTCGGTGACCCGCACACCGGTGCGGTGCTCATCAGGAACACGACGAGCTGTCGGTACGCCTTGGCGGTCGGCGGTCGCCCCGACGTCGAGCGGGCGCAGCAGCGGCGCCGGGGTGCGCGGCACGGTCCTCGCGTACGGCGCCGATCAGGGAGCGGCCGTCGGGACCTGGATCCGCAGCCGTCTCGGGCTCGGCGTAACGCGCTGTGGCCGGCGTAAGGGTGGCCGCCGCAACTTAGCCGGTCAAATGCTGAGCGACTGGGCAAAGATATCCGTGGCCAGGTCAACGGGTCGCGGATGCGCTGGGTTGTGGCGCGCCAGTCTCGGATGGAGCGCTCTCGGTCGGGTTGGTGACGATGCCGGTGTCCACGTCGCACCTCTGCAGGTCTGGACCCAGTCGAGCCTGGATGGGTTGTAGGCGTCGAACGATGTCGTCGAGTTGTTGCATATCGACGTCGGTAATCGCTTGGTCGAGACCGCTGAGGACGGTGTACATGTCCTGCGCCCCGTTGATGACCGACAGGCACGCCGCATTGACCCTGGCCTCCGCGACCACGGGAACGCTGCCGCCAGGAGTGGGAGCCGTGGTCGGTTGCGGCCCGGCGCCAGGCCCCGACTGGGCGGCGAACTCCGGGGTGCCGGCGCTGAGCAGGCCCACGGCAACGACACCGAAGCCGAAGCCGACCACGAAGGTGATTCCGGCGATCCACCACCGCAGTCGTCGGGTTCGAACGGGGGCTGGTGGCGGCGCCGAGCCATCGACTGGTTCGCTGGAGCTGGTCAAGGCGCCTCCTGAGCAGTACCGGCCGATCGGAATCTGAATGATACTTCTGGTGTAGCCCCTCGCAGTTTCCGCTGGACCGCTCTCTAAGGAGTTAGGCGTGCGCGTACCGCAGGTGCGGCAACGCAGCAGCCGGACGGCAACTCGCGGGCTGGAGTCGCTAGGTCGGGCCTACCGAACGGTAGTGACCGCCGGTCGTTGGGTGATTGTGACGGTCTGGGTTGCCGCCGCTGTTCTGGTCACCGTCCTCGTCCCCACCGGCTCGGGCGGTGATGGCGGCTTCGGAAACCTGTTGCCCCCCGACAGCCAGGTCCTGAAGGTCGGGGAGCGGGTCCTGGAGCAGTTCCGGGTACCAGTCCTGTCCGGAACCACCGTGGTGGTGCATCAACCGGAGGGTCTCAGCCTGTTGACGCGGGCCGATTCGGTGCTGTGGGCGTTGGCCACGACGCAGGACGTGATCGAGGCCCCCGTACCGCCTCCGCCGGGCAGTCTGCTCGCGGCCATCCCGGTGCCTACGGGACGGGCTGACACCACAGTCACCTACCTGTACGTCACCGAAGGCACGGGTCTGCACAACACCGTGCGGTTGGCGAGTGCCTATGCCGCTCACTTCAACAACCAGCCGGCGGTGGATACCTACGTCACGGGTTTTGTTCCCGCCCAAGTCGCCCAAGGTGACTATCTACGGTCCCGCCTTCGGCTGTTCGAACTCGCCAGCGTGCTCCTGATCTTGATCGTCGTGGCCTTGGCCTTCCGTTCCCTGCTCGCCCCACTCACAGTCCTGGCGATGGCCGCCGTGGGCTACCTCGTGTACTTCCCGCTTCTCGACCAGTTGGCCCACGCCTTGAACTTCGAGGTCCCTCGGCAGCTCGAGCCGGTCTTGCTGGCCCTGCTGCTTGGCGTGGTGACCGACTACTGCGTCTTGTTCTTCTCAGCATTTCGAGACGAGCTGGATACCGGAACCGACAGTGTGACCAGTGCCCGGAACGCTCTCCGGCTCAACGGCTCGGTGGTTGCCGTGGCTGGTCTGACGGTGGCCGGTGGCACCATCGCGCTGCTCGCTGCGCCATTCGCGATCTTCCGCGCGTTGGGGCCTGCGCTGGCTCTGACCGTACTGGTCGGGCTCGCGGTCTGCCTCACCCTGACCCCCGCGGTGATGACCATCCTGAGCTGGCGGCTGTTCACCGTGCTTCCGGTACGCGGGTCGGAGCGCGGCGACCAACTCGAGTTCGGCCACCCGGTTGCACGTCAGCGTCTCCTGACCCGAGGGATCCAGTTGCTGACCGCCCGCGGCCCCGCAGCGGCGGCCGCGGTGGGGGTCGTGGTGCTGCTCGGTCTGGCCAGCCTGCCCCTGACCCAAGCACGGCTGGACCTCTCCTTCACCGCCGGCCTGCCACGTGACGACGGCGTCTCCGAAGGGGCCCAACTGCTACAGGCGGCCGGTATCCGAGGCATCTCGGCCCCGACCGAGATCCTCATCGAACAAGACGGGGTGACCACCCAGCGAGCTGCCCTGTCGCGGTTGGAGGAGGCAATCTCCCGACAGCCAGGGGTAGTGCGGGTCCTCGGGCCGACTGACCTCCCCACCGAGCGGGCCCGCGGGCTGGTCCTCGCCGAGAGCGGCAATGCCGCACGGCTGGTCGTGGTCTTCGACAGTGACCCCCTCGCCGCCGAGGCGATCAACAACGCCCGCCTCCTGCAGGATCGGATGCCCGAACTGGGGAACGAGTCCGGGCTGACGCAGGCGCGAATCTCGATGACCGGTCAGACCCTGATCGCCGCCGAGGTCGCACAGCTGACCCGGGACAGCCTGGAGATCACTCTGGTGGTCGCGCTCCTGGTCGAGCTTCTCATCCTCGCGCTGTACCTGCGTGCCCTGGTCGCGCCGATCGCCCTCCTCGCCTGCAGTGTCTTGAGCGTCACCGCCGCCCTTGGCCTGACCACCCTCCTCTTCCAGAACATGCTCGGCGAGCAGGGGCTGACCTTCTACGCCCCGTTCTCAGCCGCCGTCTTGCTCATCGCGCTCGGATCGGACTACAACGTGTTCTCAGTCGGCTCCATCTGGCACGAGGCCAAGCGGCGCCCGCTGGCTCAAGCCCTCACGATCGCCGTTCCTCGGGCCTCCCACGCCATCACCGTGGCCGGGCCTGATTCTGGCCGCGACGTTCGCCCTGGTCGCCATCATCCCGCTGTCGACGTTCCGCCAGATTGCCTTCGCCATGTCCGTCGGCCTACTCCTGGACACCCTGATCATTCGTCCCGTGCTCACCCCAGCCGTCCTGACCCTGCTCGGTCGCTGGGCCAGCTGGCCGAGCAAACGCATCACCACCGGTGAACCGACGGAACGCCAACTCCGAGCGCGGGCGGAGTCGCTCGATGGCTGAGCCCCGCACAGCCGAACCGAGCAAGAATTCCGGTCGACGCCACCGGCTGAGCCAACGCGGTCGCACGGCGATCGAGGTCGTCATCTTCGTCACCGCTGTGTTCTTCCTGGGCTGGGGGGCAGACGCCCTCGCCCGCACGGGCGCTGAGGCCGTTCTGGCGCGTAACATCCAAAGCGCCACCGGGGTTAGCGAACCGCCTGTGGTGAACGTCAGGGGGTCTGCCTTCCTGCCCCAGGTCGTACGCGGCGCATACAACGAGGTCGACGTGACAACGCGCGGAATCACCAGCGGCCCACTACGCATCGACCAGGTGGATTCCCAGTTACTCGACGTTCGAGTGCCCTTCCACGACGTGCTCGTCCAAGACATCCGGAGGGTCGGTATCGGTCGCTCGATGGAGGACGTCACCTTGCGCTACGAGGACCTGAACGCCTACTTCAACGCCACCGGCCGGCCGCTGCAACTGGCTCCGGCTGAGGATGATCAGACCCAGCTCACCGGGACGGTCGATGTCCTCGGTCAGCAGATCGACGTCAGAGCCAACGTGACCCTATCCGTGGTCGACGAGACACTTCGGATCACCCCCCGCCAGATCAACACCGGGAACTCCGCCCTGTCCCGGGCCAGCCGGCTACTCCTCGGCCAGCGCCTCAATCTGACCGTTCCGCTGGGCACCCTCCCGTTCGGGCACCAACTGATCGACGTGACCGCGACGAAAGATGCCATCCGGCTGCGAGCCGAAGGCACCGGGATCATCGTGCAACCGTGAACAGATCGACCGGGAGCGGTCGCTCTCGGCGTCACCCCCGATCACCTACAGCCTTGCCGGCCTGGGAGCGGGCACAACCGCATTCGGGCGAACCATACCCACCGGCTCGGGCGACGTGTCAACGAGGCCCGGTCACAGGGACCGGTGGTGGTCTGAGCGTTCGCCGGTTCCCCTTGACTGAGGCGCCGCCAATGGCCCGGCCTCATTCGTTGGTGGTCCGTCCGCCGACACTGCACCCATCGGAGGCAATCCGATACTGCTGGTGGACCCTTGTCTCTTACGGGCGCGGGTCACCCCGCCGACGACCACCACTGCGACCGCCACTAGCCCCGCCACGATCAGTACGATCAGCCACGTTTCCATCGTGGTACCTCCCTTTCAGTTCCGCACTGCACCCGATCTGGGTGCAGTTTCGGGTACCGACGATGTCGACTCTTGCCGTGGCCCGGCTTGGCCGCAATGGTGGCCGAGATGTTGTCATACGGTTGCCAAGATGCCGTCACACAGTTGCCGGGTGTTGTTACACAACTGTGTGGTGAGTGGTGAATCTCGGCTGGAGCGTGCCGTCGCCGTGGCCCGCGACATCATTGCTCAGCGCAGACCCACATCTGTCTCGTCCAGCCACCCGTCGACGGGAGGCACTCGTCTCGGCCTGGCCGAAAGCTGGCCGCCAAGTGGAGGATCGCCGGTCGGTACTTCGGCAGGGCCGCCTCGTGAAGGTCGTCAAGCATGATGCGGAGGCGACGCTGGATCCGCTGGTCGTCCTGTGGCCCAATGGCGGATTTCGTCGACCGCAAGATGGAGGTAGTCAGCGAATGCGGGTTGGGGGACGTAAACCAGGAGCCGGCCGGTCCCGTCCAGGATCTGGCGAGGCGGCAGCACGCGGGTGGCCAGACGGCGCAGCAGGTCGTGGAGCTGATCGATGACCTGGACGGCGGTGGTGGGATCGTTCACGCCCGGAGAGAGCGCCCGCTCAGCGATGTCGACCAGTTGGCGCAGGCCAAATCCGACGTCCTCGTCCATGCTGCGCTCTCGCCCTAAGATGACCGCTGAGCGCAGCTTGCCCTCGTCCGGCACGTCTGTGCCGTGAACAGTGAACAGCGGTGCTCCGGCCGGGACGAACTCTCCGACGGCGCGCACGAGAAGTGATCGAGACCGAATGTTTCTCGGCGAGTCGCCGCAGGCTTTCGTCGTCGACCTGTTGCACCACTCCGGGATGGTCAGCGGCAATGCGGTGCTGAGTCTGATCGGGCTGGAGGGCAGGCTGAGCGTCGGCCGCATCGGACGGGTGGCGACGTTCCAGCAGCACACGAGTCTCGTCGCCGATGTTGCCGATGATCGTGGCGGCCCGGATGGACTGCGCAATGTGGTGGATGTAACCCAGGAACACGACCACGCTGGCCATGACGAAGACGAACGCCAAGGTCACGGCGAGCTGGGGGACGAATGGATCATTCCCGGCCGTTCCGCGGACGGAACGGAGAACGACGAGGGCGTAGACGAACGAGGCGACGAAGGTGCCGAGCGTCAGCTGGTTCGACCGGTCTCGCATAAACGTCCGCAACACGCGCGGCGAGAACTGACTGCTGGTGAGCTGCAGGACCACGATCGTGATGGAGAACACCAGCCCGGTGAACGAGATCATCGACGTGATGATCGCTGAGAGCAGAGAGCGGGCCCCTTCCGGGCCCCCAGCGAACAGGAACGGCAGGCTGAGCGAGGTATCGAGCGCCTCATCGACCTGGCTTACCCCCAGGCCCAGGCCCGCGGCCACGACGGCGCACAGCAGCGGCAACGCCCAGAACTGGTCCAGCAACCGTGCGAGCAGTGGCCTCACTGCGGCTGATCCTGGTCGACGCCGTCCATCTGTCCGTCGCCAGCCCTCGACAGTCCCGGGTCGTCGCTGAGCACGCTCAGAGTCCCGTCGGTCTCCAGCACGACAGCCACGACCTGTTCGAGCCTGGCGTGGCCCTTCTTGCGAGCCGCCTCGCGCAGTTCGTCGGCGGTCACCCGTTCCCGCCGCATAGCGCTGGAGAGGAAGCCGTGGTGGTAGAGCAAGGTGGGCTCGGACTTCACCAGGCGCTCGATCGCCTTGCTGCGCACCGACGCCCAGGCCACCGCGTACTGGAGTGCGACGAGGAGCGCCAAGGCTGTCACCCCGTCGGCGAGGGACACCGAGTCGGACAGCAACACCGTGGCCAGGGTCGACCCCAGCGCCACGGTCACCACGAAGTCGAAGGCGTTGAGCTTGGACAGAGTGCGCTTGCCCGAGGCGCGAAGGAGCAGCAACACAGCCGTATAGCCAGCCGTGCCCAGCACGAGGATGCGAACAAGATCCTGCCATCCGTCGTAGAACACAAATGGCTCCTTCCAGGGCATTGCCGGCCAGCAGCCCCAGACGACGCGAGGTAGGGAACCTACCAGCCGGCGGAGACGTCCTCGGACGGATCGGTCACCAGAGCCCCCAGAATGACTTGTGGAACGAAGCGGCGGGTCGGGCCCGACTCACTGGAGGATCATCGATCTTGCCTGATCAGGAGCCGCTCGATGGGCGACTCTCGGCGGGCGGTACTAGGCGCCGTTCCGGCAGTGCAGTATCAGCGCTTTCTGGGCCTTTTCGAATGCGTCGAGGTCCAGTCCCTTGATGCTGCCGGAGCGAAGTCGACGGATGAGGTCATCCAGGGTGTCAACCTGCGCCTGCACGTCGGCTTTTCAGCTCCGGCGGAGCGATGAGCACATCAGCCTGGAGCTTGGCGCGCGCGGCCTGCAGATCCTGCATCGTGATTCGCTTTGTGGACGGGTGCCGCACCACGCGAGCAATAGCCTCGGCTGCCGCCTTCTGATCAGCCAGGAAGGTGGTGCAGAAGTTCCCGCCGGTCGCGGTCGGTGTGCTGGAGCTTGGGGCAGCAACAGTGCTGACCTCGTCGGCGGGCGCCGGCGGAGAGATTGCCCTGGCTCGAACAGCCGAGAAGAAGTCCGCACATCGACACCACAGTGGCGACCAGGTAAGGCGCGCTTGCCCATCTCTTCGGTGCGGATCGTGCGGACGCGGGCCTGCGCACCACTGCGCACGGGGAGCCATCTTCTGAACCCTACCGACACTCTCGGGCGGCGGCGCGGCGGGCATCAGCTCTTGCATCGCCATGGCGTTGATTTCGAGCAACCATCACCAGGCCAGCAACTCGACGGCTTCTGTTGTCACGGGTCAGGTCAAGCGAGTAGGCGGCTGGCAACCGTATGGGCGAACGCCGGCCTTGGCTGTGGTCATGATCGTCTCGTCTTCGACGGGGCACACCGGCCGATGACGGGTTTGATGTTGGCGGCGTTGTCGGCCAGGAAGGTGCAGTACGAAGTTGGCTGGGGTCGATGGCGGAGCGCGAATAGGCCTCATGTGTCATGGCGACCGGTAGGTCGGAAGCAAGCGTCGCCGCCACCCTGCCGCGCACCGACGCGTCGCTGATCGTGATCATGGCAGGCTCCCGACTTGGTCAAACGGTCTGGTACCAGTCGCGCTGCCGGCAGACCGGCGCCTTGCGGAACGCAAGTGCTCACCAAGGCGAGGGACACTCGTGCGGGCCCGGGTAGACCGCCAAGATCTCATTCGGTGGGAGCCCAAAAGGTGATCAACCACCAGATCGCGTAGGCGAGGCAGTAGATGACGCCGGCAACAGCGGCGAGGGTCAAGATGGCGGCGACCGCGATTGTCAGCGGATCCGTGCCGGAGCTGAACTCAGGTTTGCTGATCTTGCCGGCCGTGGGCATCTGAACTCCTTACTGCTAGTGAGTGCTCTTCGCCTTGGTCTTGTCTCAGCTGTGGCTGGTTCGGCGTACGGGTGCGCCCCGAAGGTCCGGAATAGCCCCAGGCTCCGTCGTGTCCAGCACTGTTTCGTCGATCATCGATAGTGAGTGCGCAGCGCACGGGTGCTTTCGCCGTGCATTCATCTAGACCCTGCCGGGTCGTGGGCGCAGGATCCAGGGCTGCCGTGAATCGTCACGGTGACGTCACGGTGGTCGCATCGAATGTGACACGCAGATGACGAATGTGTGCGATGCCGGTCGAAGTGTCTGACCGGAGCTCATGGCGCATTCGAGCGGTGTGCTCGGCACACCGGGCGGGAGACGCCGATTTGGGACTCGCCGTCGGTGAGATGGATCGGGCTGTGGTCGGGGTGCTCTCAGGCGTTGGTGTCGACTTGGCCGGTCGGCACCTCCTGGTGGCGTTTGCTCACTCCTTGGTCCTCGGGCCGTTTGGGTCGCGTGTAGGTGAGTCCTTCGTCTCGGATCGTGTGGGGGACTTCTCGCTGCTGGCTGTCGTGTTGATCAGCGCGCCGTACCACCGGCCGGAGCGGGAGTGGTCGACGAGGAGGGACTTGGCGAACATGGTGGCCGGGACCGCCAACAGTGCACCAAGAGCGCCCAGCAGGTAAGCCCAGAAGATCAAGGAGAGAACGCAACGGTCCCGGTGATCCCAACGGCATCACCGGTGAACCGCGGTTGGATGAATGTCTGGATGATCACGTTGAGGAGGGCGTAGACAACGGCTACCGCAACCGCGTCGCCGATGCCACCGTCGAGGAGAGCGATCAGGGTAGGCGGGATGACTCCGAGCAGGAATCCGACGTTGGGGATGTAGTTCGTGACGAACGCGAGCACTCCCCACGTGAGGGCGAGGGGGACACCAATGATCGCAAGCGCGGCGACGTCCAGAACGGCCACCAGCACGCCAAAAATGGTGGTAATCAGCCAGTAGGAACGGACGCCACGAGCAAAGTCCAGGAACGCGTCGGCTACGTGCGGACGGTCGCGTCGGATCTGGTTGATCCGATCAGCAATGTCGGTCGAGTCGAAGACGACGAAGAAGACCATCGCAAGCATCAGCGCCAGTAGGGACAATCCGCTGGTCAGCTGGTTCAGCAGCGTTTGCGCCAGCCCGGCGAAGGTGGACAGGTTGACCGAGCTCAGCGCGGTCGTGAGATTGGCTGCGGTGACCCCGTAGTCATTGAGGGCGTCCATTGCGTGGTTGTACAGAGTCGTGAACTCATCGGAGTAGTCGGTGAGGGCGATGACCAGCTGGCTCAGAGTCCAAACGACCGAACCGAGCACGACGATGAGCACGGTGTACACGACGACCAGGGCCGCGAGGCCGGCCAGACGCTGAGGAGTTCGGTGACGGATCAACCAGGACGTCAGCGGGTGAACGGTGATGACGAGAGTGAGGACGAGAAAGACGGGTCCGACGATGCTGGAGACGGATCGGATCCCGGCGGCGGTGACCACCAGTCCGGCTAGCACCAGCACCCCGAACATCGGCGGGGCGGGCGTGGGGTGGCTGGATGTATCGGTGTCAGGCATGGTTGCGGGTCCTTAGCGGTGTCTGGTCGCGCCGGGACGCCAGCAGCGAACAGCGCTATGACCGCCCACGGGAGCTGTCGGCTGACATGAGTTCCGCTTCGACACGTCGCCCCTTAAGTCGAAGTGGAGATCTTGGACAGGTTCTCTTCACTGAGAGGATTTGTTCATGCCAGAACATCGCCGCAGGTTCAGCCCGCAGTTTCGGGCTGAGGCCGTGCAGCTGGTGATCGAGACCGGGAAACCGATCGCCGAAGTGGCTCGTGATCTTGGTGTCAATGACGGGACGTTGGGCAATTGGGTGAAAGCGTGGCGCGATGCGCAACCCGACGTCGAGCCCGACGTGTCCCCGATCGAGCGTGCCCGGGTGAAGGAGTTGGAGGAGGAGAACCGCCGGCTGCGGATGGAGAACGAGTTCCTGAAAAAAGCCGCGGCCTTCTTCGCCCGGACTCCTCAGTGAGTGAGCGCTGCGCGCTGATCGAGGCGGAGAAGGCCAACTACAAGATCATCTGGATGTGCATTCTGCTCGGCGTGGCCCGGTCCAGCTTCTACGCCTGGCGGGCCCGGATCGAGTCGCCGTCGGCGGCCCGGCGCCGCGAACTCGCCGGGCTGGTGACCGAGTTGTTCGACGAGTTCCGGCAGACCCACGGCTGCCGGCGGATCGCCGCCGAGCTGAACCGGCGCGGCGTCGAATGCTCGGTCGGTCTGGTCGCCGACCTGATGCGTGAGCTCGGCCTGCGGGCCGTTCAGCCCCGCGGCTACCGCCGCACCACCGTCGCCGGGGAGGAGCCCGTCGAAGCACCGGACCTGATCGAGCGGGACTTCGACCCGGCCAGCAGCAGGCCGGGTGAGCGGCTGGTCGGCGACATCACGTATCTGAAAACCGGCGAGGGTTGGTTGTACCTGGCCACCGTGATCGACTTGACCACCCGGATGGTGGTCGGTTGGCAACTGGCCGACCACATGCGGACCAGCTTGATCATCGATGCCCTGCAGATGGCCGTCGACGCCGGCCACGCGGCGCCGAACGCGGTATTCCACTCCGACCGGGGCTGCCAGTACACCTCGAGGGAGTTCGCCCGCTTCTGCGCCCGTCGGCGGGTGCGGACCAGCCGCGGACGGACCGGGGTGTGCTGGGACAACGCCGTCGCGGAAAGCTTCTTTGCCGCGTTGAAGAACGACCTCTACCACCGCTACACCTGGCCCACCCGAGCAAGGGCACGGTTCGCCGTCGCCGAATACATCGAGGTGTTCTACAACCGCCGACGGCTCCACTCCACCCTCGGCTACCGCACCCCGTGGGAAGCCCTCAACCAGCACCGACAAGCTGCAACCGCAGCTTGATCAACAAGCCGAGAAACTGTCCAAAATAAGTGGACTTGGCCGGTCAAGACCTGAGGCTAGGAGCAACTGGAATGGTTGGTCGGGGATGGCATGAAGGCGCAAGAAGGTCGCATCTTCGCGGCGGGATGTATGTCTTTCTCGAGTCATTTGCTCTGCTCGGCGCGCCGTTCGAACGGTTGCGCAACTGGCATCGGACAGTGAGGCGCCGTCGTCGTGCCACTCAGTGAGGAGCTGTCAACGCCGAAGATCTGAGGCGCTGTCCGCTGCCGTTTCAGGGCCCAGCTGATAACCCAGGCCTCGAACAGTCAGCACGACGTTCGGCCGCGCAGGATCAACCTCGATCTTCGTCCTCAGCCGCCGCACGTGGGCGTCGACGATCCGCGTGTCGCCGAAGTAGCCGTAGCCCCATACCCGCTCCAGCAGGTCCTCCCGGCTGAACACCCGCCCCGGCATCGTAGCTAGTTCGCAGAGCAGCCCGAACTCCGTCCGGGTCAAGGCGATCGGAACTCCGTCGCGAAGCACGACCCCGTCGATTGGAGAGATGTCGAGGCCTGCTGCCTTCACCCGCTTCGGCGAGGAGGAGCCGCGAGCCCGGCGCAGCAAAGCCCGTATTCTCGCCGACAGCTCCTTGGCAACGAAAGGTTTGGTCACGTAGTCGTCGGCCCCGGCCTCCAGACCCGCCACCACATCGTGGCTGTCAGTCCTCGCGGTGACCATGATGATGGGAGCATCGCTTATGCGCCGCATCTGCCGGCAGACCTCGAAACCGTCGATCTCGGGAAGCATCACGTCGAGGAGGACGACGTCGATCTGGTGTTGGGCCAGCATTGTCACACCTGCTTCCCCGGTCTCCGCTTCGTGCACCGAGAAACCCTCCGAGGTCAGTGCCAACTGGATAACCCGTCGGATGCGAGCATCGTCTTCGACGATGAGAACCGATCTGGCCATTCCGTCAGTCTGACATGTTCCCTGGTTGGCTTCGGACAGGTCGTTTGCCTCCGGCCTTCAGCCAACCAGGCCACCGCTTCACCGGCCCCCGCGTTGTGCCCTCGTCCGCTGCCCAGGCTCTGATGGCCCGTTCCTTAGGTCGACTCGGCCGTTGGCGCTGGGGGAGTCGATGAGGAGGTTTGCCTACCTATCTTGGGAGCAACGGAGGCGTAGTCGCTGCGTTGGACAGCGAGGAGAGTCAGGCCCCGATCGGTTGGAAGTTCGATGTACCTCCCTTCGACGCTGACCCGAACTCCGTTGTCCGGCGACCCCTCGGTGACGGTCCACACGAGCTGTGCCACCCCGAGCAGTTGGTTGTCGCCTGCGATGCCGGTGAAGTCTCGTGTGGCCCTGATAGTCAGGTCGTGGGCGGTTACTGATTCCTCGAGCAGTTCCTGGGGTGCGATCGCCGTTTGCAACCCATCGGCTGCCTCCGCCCCCGTAGGTCCCGTCATCAAGAGCTCCAAGGCCGTGCGTGTCGATGAGTCCGGAGCGCTCCGCCGGACGGGAATCAGCATCCCGTCCCGGACGAAATACACGACGACGTCTTCATCGCCCTTCGGCGGTGGCGTGACTGTTGTTGCTGATGTCGCAACTGCTCGCACGGGTACAGGCTCGTCCTGCGCCGATACGCCGCAGCTGGCCAGCACCGTCGACATCACAAGCGCGCAGGCCACGAGCATGGCGCGTGCGTACTCCGCGCTGGTCATCATTCTTGCCTGCGTTGATTCATGCAGAGTCCTGCACCGTTGGCAGGCTGACGGTGAAGCGCGAACCGCCGCCCACGACATCCTCCAGCGTCAGCGTTCCGCCCATGAGCTCCACATGGCGGGCGACCAGTGACAACCCCAGGCCAGCACCATCGGTATTGTCGCGGCCGCTGCTGCGCCCTCTGGCGAACCTCTCGAAGATCATCTCCCGGTCCTCGCCGCTGATCCCCCGGCCACCGTCCTCGACCGCCACGCACGCCCGACCATCCTCGGCAAACACCAGGACAGCGGTCACACCACCAGCATGCTGCTCCGCGTTGTCGATGAGGTTCATCACAACTCGCTCCAGCCGCCGTTTGTCCACGCAGACGAGCGCTCGGGCATCAGCAGACAGATGGAGGCGGTCCTTCAGCCGATCCGGGATACTTCGCTCCACCAGGTCGCCAAGGACAACCTCCTCCCAAGCGACGTCGGCACTTCCGGCGTCCGCCCGCGAGATCTCAAGGAGATCGGCGACTAGGCGCTCGAATCGTGTCACCTCGGCCTGCAACAGGTCTAGAGCCTCCTGGCCTTCCGGAGGCAGCGCCTTGCGATGTCCGTCGATCAGGTCAACTGCGCTGAGCACCGTGGTGAGTGGGCTACGAAGCTCATGGCTGACATCGGCTGCGAACTTGGCATCTGCGAGAACTCTCCGTTCCAGTGCCGCAGCCGTCTGGTTGAAGGACGCAGCGATGGAGGCAAGCATCGGATCTTGATGAGGATCGAGTCGGGCACTGAGATTCCCCGCCGCGATCTCGGCAGCGGCCCTCGAAACTCCCTCGAGTGGGCGCAGGGCCGGGAGCAGAGCCCACCGACCCAAGAGGAGAGAACCGACGGAGACCGCAACCATGGTTGGTATCAGGGTGCTCCCAAGAGTGCGCAGGGCCTGGTCGAGCTCATCCAGCGGAAAGACCTCGAAGTAGGCCTCGCCCGCGCGCGCGAGGGGAAGTCCCACAACGAGGCGGGTGCCCTGCTCAGTGATGATCCGTTGGCGCAGAGACTCCCCGGCGAGCACCCGGTCGCGAAGCTCGGCCGGTAAGGTGCCCCGGTCGGTGTCCAGCGAGGTTGTGGACCAACGACCTTCCACCACGAGCAGAGATGCCGAGCCGATCTCGTGGGGCAACTGCGCGAGCAGCTGAGGCGCCGATAGCCCGGGTGAGGACAGGCTCTCGCGAAGGTGCTGGACGTTGACCGTGGTCTGCGCCACTGCCTGTTCCTGGCGCTTCTGCAGCAGATAGCCCGAGACCGTAGCCCAAGCTACTGCGCCCAGGGCCGATGAGAAGACCACGACTGCCGCCGCGAAAGCCAGCGTCGCACGACCGCGGAGGCCCAGTCCGCGCAGCCGCAAGAACCACGGTGCCGCCGCACGAAGTTGGCCTGGCGGCGATTCCGTCGTCAGAGTCCCGCGCGTCCGCAGGGTCGCGGGCGAAGTCGAGTGATGCTGACTTCCTACCTCTGATCCGGCAACCGGAGGGCGACTGTCGTTCTCCACCGCATCACGAGGCACGGGACTGGGGCCAGTGGCCGGCGCCGGCGCACTCAAGGACCCATCCATCACATCAGTATCCACCGGGAAACCCAGGCCCATCTCCTCTCGTTTGTCACGAATGGTGCTCCTCTGATGGGGCCGCACGCGACGGCCTCGTCGCTCCAGCGCGTCCAGCCGTTCGTCAAACCACAAGGGTCGTCATCAGAGGACGGAGCGGCTGCCTCCGGTCATTCGGGGCGGGATCGGCTGGCTACGACGATGCACGCACGCGCGCTTATCGTGGCGCGGATCGAGGAGCCTCAGTTACGCCCACAGGTCGACTCGCCGACGGTGGCCGGCCACATCTACGTGCACGTCCTCACCGGACTCCAGACATCAACCGCGTGATCGGTTTCCTAGCCAGGTAGAGGCCGACGCCGACCGCGATGGAACCGATTCCGAGGCCCAGGAAGTACGGGCGTTCGTCAGTGGGGTCATAGAGGGCGGCCAGCGAGCCTGCTCCGGCGGTTCCCACCGCGATGGACAGGAAGAACAACGCGATCATCTGAGTGTGAAACGCCTCAGGGGCGAGCTTGGTTGACAGTGACTGCCCGACGGGGGACAGGCAGAGCTCCGCCATCGTGAAAAAGAACAGGATCAGTACCAGCCAGAGCAGGGGAGTGCTGTTGGCCCCCCCGTTCGCGAACGGCAGGAAGAGCAGAAAGGCGACGCCCATGAAGACGGTGCCCGCAGCAAATTTTGCGGGGGTCACTGGCTGGCGTGATCCGAGGCGGGTCCACATCATCGCGAACACTCCGGCGAAGATGATGATGAAGATGGGGTTGATCGACTGGACCCACGAGGGCGGCATGGTCCAGCCGAAGAGGGAGAGGTTGAGCCGCTGGTCAGCGTAGAGGGCGACGACGGTGAACTGCTGCTGGAACAAGGACCAGAAGACTGCGCTGGCGATGAACATGGGGATGAAGGACTTGACCCGGTTGCGCTCGGTGCCCGTGATGGTCTTGCTGGTCAGGATGATGCCGAAAAGGACCACCGTCGCCGTCAAGGTGACTCCGACGACGATGTTCGAGAGTCTGGCTGCAGTGATCACGCCGACGACTGAGAGGACCACCACGACCGAGATCGCCAGCAGGGCCGCCGCGCCATACCGAACCTTCCCGCGGGTGTCCAGTGGGTTGCTGACGTGCTTCCCGGCGTCGGCCAGCGTCGACCGGCGGAGGAGGAGGTACTGGACCAAGCCGATCGCCATCCCCAGGGCGGCTAGACCAAAGCCCCAATGGAAACCCTTCCAACCCCAGACCAGCCCGGTCAGGAGCGGCCCGAAGAGGGCCCCAAGGTTGACACCCATGTAGTAGATGGAGAAGCCCGCATCTCGCCGCTCGTCTTTGGGGGAGTACATATCACCCAGCACCGAGCTGGTAGTCGCTTTCAGGGTGCCGGAGCCCACAGCAATGCAGAGGAGTCCGATGCCCACACCGAGCAGTCCGGGGACCAAGGCGAGGGAGATGTGTCCCAGCATGATGACGACGGCGGCGGCGGTCAGAGTGGGTTCGGCGCCCAGTAGCCGGTCAGCCACCCACGCGCCCAGGATTGCCGAAAGGTAGACCAGCCCACCGTAGGCGCCCACGATTGAGGTTGCACTGGCCTGAGGTATTCCGAGCCCACCATCGACCAAGGTGTAATACAGGTAGTAGACGAGGATGCCCTGCATCCCATAGAAGCTGAACCGCTCCCACATCTCGACGCCGGCGAGGTTGGCCAACCCCAGGGGATGCCCGAAGAAGGTCTTCTGTTCGCCGCGTGCAGGCTGCTCCTCGATGGTGCTGCTCTGCGTCTTGCTCATCGTGTCCTACTCCTCGGCAGTTCCCTCGTGATCGGCTGGGCTGGAGCTGGGTTCTGATCGCAGCACCATCGAGCCCTTGTTTACAGCGCAACCGCGGTCTTTGTCGCGGCACTCACGAACCCAGATCGCACTGAGCCACAAACTCTTCGACCGCCTGTGGTGTACTTTCTGACGTCGATCGACTGCACGTCGCCGGCGCGAGCCTGGGCCACCACCTCGTCGAGCGCGGCGACCTGTTCGCCCACAGACTTCTGCACGGAGGCCGGTGCCGTCCGCTGCGCTACCTCGAAGTTGGTCGCGAGCGCTCTGCAGCCTCGCGAGATTCGCCTGCACCGACTGCGGTTGCTTGAGCAGCTGGTTGATCGCCTCGGTTGCCTCCTTCTGGTAGCCCTGGACCGTCTGGCAGTAGGCCTGGACGGACGAGGTGCTCGCCTCAGCTGTGGGACGGGTCGGAGGCACCGGAGTCGGGGCCACAATACTGGGCGGACCGGTGACGACCGGGGGACTGCTGGTTGCGTCGCCCGGTTGTTCAGCTGATCCACTGCTGCAGCCGCTAAGGGCCAGGATGCCGGCGGCTGCGACAACTGCAACAAATCGACCTTTCACGGCATGCTCCTCGATTCCGGGTTGACGAGACAATGCGGACTTATCCCGCAGGTGCCTCGAATCGACGCTAAGAGCGACATTCATGGGTTGGCCATGGCATCGCCGCTGACCGCACTAGTTCCGCACACCCGACACACATGTGTGTTCTTTGTGTGACAGTTCGTCTTCGTTTCGACATTTCCTGAGGGCCATGGCGGATGCTCAGTAGTGGCCGGGTTGCCGGCGGGTCCCAAGGCGGTAGCCGTTGGCCGTCGGACCGGGGCGATCGACCACCGACCGTCGACCCCCGGTCACACCATAGGCGACGGTCCAGAGGCGACAACGGGTCGGGACGGGGTAGGGCCCAGTCGTCCGCAGGACTAAGCCCGGATGACGCGCCAGCAGTGCCGTGGCGGCAGGGACGTGTCGGTATACCGATCTTCAGCCTGGCCGGGTACGGGGCATGCTGAGCGCGCTGGGATGGGGTGCGCTGGCAGCCTCATCCCTGGTCGTAGGCGCTGCCCTGGCACTCATGCGTCACAGGCGCGATGGGATCGTCGGGGTCGTCTTGGCTTCGGCGCAGGCGCCTTGATCTCTAGCGTCGCCTTCGAACTCGCACAGGAAGGTCTGCGAATCGGCGGCCCCTGGTCGGTCGCAGGTGGTCTCGCGGTCGGCGCCATCAGCTTCTACCTGTCAAATCGCTTAGTAGACAAGGTGGGCGGGCGAGGGGCGGTGGGGCGGCAGGTCTTCCGCTCGCGCTGGGCGCGCTTCTCGACGTATCCCCGAGCAGGCGGTGCTCGGGATCGGATTGGCGACCGGGCAGGGCGTAAGCGTGGCGTTGCTGGTCGCGATCTTCATCTCCAACCTGCCTGAAGCGGCCGGCTCGGCGAGCGATATGCGTAGCTCGGGCAAACCCGTACGGGTTGTGGTGGGCCTATGGGCGTCCGTCGCCGCGGTGTGCGCTCTCGCTACGCTCGGGGGGTACGGCGTTGCTGACGTCGCTACTGGTGGCCTTAAGGGGGCCATCGACGGCTTCGCGGGTGGTGCCCCTGCTAGTCATGCTGGTCGACTCCATGGTGCCGGAAGTGAAGAGGAAGGCGGGAAACAGAGCTGGCCTCATGACCGTGCTGGGGTTTGAGGTAGCAGCCGCTTTGTCCAACTTGACCTAGTTGTTCGGACCGGGACTGGAAGCCCAGGGTCGATGGCAGGTGTTGGTGCACCCCGAGCTGAGCTGGCCCTGTTGCTCGACCTCATCGACAGCGACCTGAGCAACTAATTCAAGCGCAGGGAAGTGAAAAGACGATTTGTGCGACGTAGTTTCACGCGCGAGTCGTTTTAGTCGCGGGAGAGGCGTTCAAAGACCGTGTTCCGGCTGGCATGCCGCAGTGCGTAACCGGCGACGAGGCCCGCGATGAGCAGCACGCCGACGAGGGCTTCGATGAGCGCCAGCGTCCGATTGCTGGTTAAGAGTGCGGCGATCAGCAGAGCAATACCGACAGCGACAGCGGGGACGGCCCCGGTCTTGGCTCCATGTCTCCTGGCTGGACGCGCGGGTTGGGGCCGATGAGGTGCACTTTGCGTCGGGTGTGTCGTCATGGTCTCGGGTCTCGGGTGGGGTTCATGGGAGTTTCATCAGTCGGGGCTGTGCTGAACACGTTGGGAACGGCTCCCGGATCGGCCTCCAGCGGCATCACGAAGGCGACTTGCTGGTCGCCGGGCTGATCACTGGTTGTTGGGACGGTACGGCGGTGGGAGGTGACGCGGAAGCCGGTGTTGCTGGCGAAGGCGATGGCGGATGCGTTATCGGTCCCCACCCAGTAGTACAAGCTCTTTCGTGCCGCCCCCCGCCTCCAGCGCGGCGGCGGCCTCGACGAGCAGGGTTGGGGTCGTGCTGTTCCTTACAGCGTGAGCCACCCAAAGGCCGAGGTCGGCCGATGACGGATCTTCCGGCCGAGAACGCACCGTCACGACTCCCACCGTTACACCATCCTGCTCCGCCACCAGTCGGCGGGCGCCAACGAATTCCGAGTGCCGGTCCGGCTGGGCAACGACCGGATGAGGATCTACGGCGAGTTCCGACGAATCCGGGGCGATGTCTTCGAAGTGCAAGGGGCAAAGTCTCCAGTCATCCTCGCCGAGGGGACGAATAAAGATCTGGCGGCGCTGGGATGCTTCATGGTTTGAAGTTGACGTGTTTGTCTCCGAGGGGAGCTGCGCAGCGTCTACTGGCGGGTTCATCGGACTGTCCCCGCCGATCCGTTCGCGGTTGGTGCTGCGCTGGCCGCCCGGCGCTTGATTAAGAGATAGACGAGCAGCACGATGACGGCGCCGATGACCGATCCGATCCAACTGGAAGGCTGGACAAAGCTGTCTCCGCGTCCGAAGAGGATCCGGCCGAGTAAACCGCCGACGAAGGAGCCTACGATTCCGAGCAGGATGGTCTGGAGGACACTCATCGACTGCCGCCCGGGGACGAGTGCGCGGGCGAGGAATCCGGCGACGAGGCCGATGATGAGAAGGCCCACGATGGTGCCGATCATGATGTCTCCGATCTTGTGCGCGGGGGTGGTGCGGCTGGCCGTCGGTTCACCGCGATCGTTGAGGGCTGATGAACCGGCGGCCGCCGCGTCACCCAGTCTGCTGGCGGCACCGCCGGGAGGGTATCGGTGCCAGACCCCATCTTTTGGGCGGCACCGGCCCAGAAGTGGACAGTGGACTTGGCCTAGGTGACGGTGGTGAGATGCAGTCCTTCTCCTCGTGCCGTTGTACTGGCGCGTCTGTCTGATCAACACGGCCGTGTTCATGGCGGCGGCCGTCGCGCTGGTGGTGAGCCCTGCGACTGTTTCGGCCGACGTGCTGGTCTCGGAGATGGCGGTGCTGGGGTTTGGGCTGGTGCTCATCCTGGCGTTGAACTCGGTCCTGCTGCGCGCCAGCTTGGCTCCGGTCGACCGGTTGATCGCTTTGATGCAGCGGGTCGACCTGGAGCGGCCCGAGCAGCGCCTGGCCGAGTCGGCTGACGGCTCGGTGGGGCAGCTGGTGACCAGCTTCAACGCGATGTTGTCGCGGCTTGAGCTGGAACGGGCTCGGAGCAACGCCCGCGCCCTCGCGGCCCAGGAGGCGGAGCGGCATCGGATCGCCCAGGAGCTGCACGACGAGATCGGTCAGGGCCTGACGGTCGTGCTGCTCGGCCTGAAGCATGCCGTGGACTCGGCGCCGGCCGACCTGACCGAAGAGTTGCGACTGGTGCAGGAGATGGCGCGGGCAAGTTCTCGACGAGGTCCGAGAGGTGGCTCGGCGGCTGCGGCCGGGCGTACTGGAGGATCTGGGTCTGGTGCCGGCGCTGGCCGCGTTGGCGACCGACTTCTCCAAGCATGCCGGCAGCCTTGTGCGCCGTGAGTTCACCGCCGCGTCGCTGGACTTGACCTCCGACCAGGAGCTGGTCCTGTACCGGGTCGCTCAGGAGGCCTTGACCAACACCGCCCGGCACGCCGGTGCGGACACCGTGACCCTCACGCTCGCCGAGCGCGACGGCACGGTGGAGCTGAGCGTTGTCGACAACGGTCGAGGGCTGAGCGGTCGTGCCGAGGGCGCCGGCATCCGGGGTATGCGCGAACGGGCCCTGTTGGTTGACGGTGAGCTGGAGGTGCGCTCACCGTCGTCGGGCGGTACTGAGGTGCGCCTGGCGGTGCCCATCGCAGCGTCGGATACCGACCGGGAACGGGGTGCATCCTGAGTCACCGTGAGGTGAAGATCCTGCTTGCTGACGACCATGCGCTGGTACGGCGAGGCGTTCGCCTGATCCTTGACGCCGAACCCGGGATGTCTGTCGTCGCCGAGGCCAATGATGGCGCCGAGGCAGTCGCTCTGGCGAAGCTTCATCAGGTGGACTGCGGTGAACCCGGTCCCAGCGACCCGACAGCCAGTTGGGTGGTCTCCTTCCTGGTGCGTTCGCCCCGGTCGGTCAGATGGCGGTCGGCTCGGCGTGTTGCCACCAACCGCGGTGGCGGCCCACCCGGCGGCGGCCAGGGGAAGCACGAGCAGTAACTGCCCCACGCTTGCTGTGAGGTCGGGTCCGCCCATGCCGAGCCACAAGCTGGGAGCCGCGTACGGGAACCGCGGGCCGACGCCGATGACGGTGAGAATTTGGGTGATCACGATGACCCCGATCACCGCGCCGACGCGAGCCAGAGCGCTCCGCCGACGGTGGCGACCAGGGCGAACGGGAGCGCCAAGAACGCGGTCAGAACGGCACCGACGAGCGTCCGGCCGACCCCCGGCCACGGTGTCCCGGTGGTGAGCCCGAGCGAAGCGCCGAGTCCGAGGGTGACTGGGGGTGACCAATTCGTCGCAGCGGCGTAGATCGTTGACCAGCGGGCCCGCTGTATACGGCGATCGATCGCCTCCGCCTCCGCCTTCGATCGGGCGGTGTGGCCATGTACTCGAAGTCGCTCATTCGACATAGCGCCGCTGCGGTTGGCGCTGCTTGTCGGTGAAGGGTCCGGGCCTGGGCCCTCGTAGTTCAACAGCCGATAGCCGAATTCCGGGTCGTCGAGGCTTCGGCATCTCCAAGTCGCCTGGCACCACAGATCAGATGTCACTTGTCCGTGCCCCAGATGGCCGGTGCGCTATCGCGGAGTGCTGATTATTGATTCCGGTGGTTTGCTGATCTTCGTTCCTGAGAGATTCGGTCGAAGGTTGCGCTGCGGCTGTATTGGCGTAGGGCGAAGCCAGTGACAAGGGATGTAATGATCAGCACGCCCACGATGGCTTCGATCAATGCCAAGGTCCCGTTGTTGGTGAGGAGCGCGGCGACGAGGAGCGCGACGCCGACGCCGACGCCGCCCGCGGCGAGGGCTAGGGTTTTGGTTCTGCTGCTCGGGGCGGCCCTGGCGGGTTTCGGCTCGTGGGGAGGGGCGGCGTCTGGGACTGTAGTCATGATCTCTGGTTTCGGGTAGTGGACTGGGTTCGCACGTGGAGTGTTCCTTCCCCCGCACGGCTGTTGATCGGGCCGAGGCCGCTACCTCAGGGGTGGGAACTCGCGTTGGGGACGGTTCCGGGGTCCGGATCCAGCGGCATCACGAACGCGACTTCCTGGCCGTGGGGCTGATCGTCGTTGGTGCGCGCGGCGCGACGGTATGAGGTAACGCGAAAGCCGGTGTTGCTTGCGAAGGCGATGGCTGACGCATTCTCTGTCCCCACCCAGTAGTACATCTGCCTCTTGCCGGCACCGGCTTCGATGGCCGCAGCGGACTCCACGAGACACGTCCCGACCCCACCGTTCCGGGCGGCGCGGGCCACCCAAAGACCCGTGAGGTTCGCCGATGACGGATCCTTGCTGTGAGTGCCGACGGACACGACTCCTACGGCGGCGCCATCATGCTCCGCCACCAATCGACGAGCGGCGACCATCAGCGATCGCCACCCCCGCTCGCCCCGCCCAGCGTCGTCGTGAACATGATCCGGGACGAGGTCTAGGGAGTCCGTCGCCACTTCTTCCAGAAGCAGGCGGTACAGCCTCCAGTCATCCTCACCCAGCGCGCGGATGGCTATTTGGCGCCGTTGGGGTGTTCCCGCGCCCCATGTGGATGCAATGGTCAGGGGGTCTTCGTGGTTTACCGACGGTGCCACTGCGTTCACAGTCATCGTTCCGTGGATCAGTGCGCAGTTGCGGCTGAGGTGGCGGACCTGCGCTTGATCAGGAGGTAGACGAGCAGGACGGCGACAGCGCCGATGACCGACCCGATCCAGCTGGACGGCTGGACGAAACTGTCGCCTTGGCCCAAGAGGATCCGGCCGAGGAAACCGCCGACGAACGACCCGACGACCCCGAGCAGGATGGTTTGGAGGACACTCATCGACTGCCGTCCTGGGACGAGCGCGCGGGCCACGAAGCCGGCGATGAGGCCGATCATGAGCAGTCCGACAATCGTGCCGATCATGTGATTTCTCCAGGTTGGTTGGTTTAGTGGATGGTTTGTCGCGGCTGGCCCGCAGTTCACCCGACGGTTGGGGTGGAGTAGGTGAACCCGCTCGCCGCCGCGCCTCCAAGTCTGCTGGCGGGTGTGCCGGTGCGGTATCGGTGCCATCACCCATCTCGGGCTGCTGTTGCGGCCTCCGGTGGACAGGGCCACGATCGAGAGGTAACGGTGAGGCGGGTGCAGTCCTGAGCCGCTGCGGCTCGGACTTCGCATCACGGGCGCCTGGGCCCCCGACCCACAAGTTCTGCCGGTTCGGCAATCCTTCCCGCCTCCAGGCGGTGTGAGGTGCCAGAGGTCAGCTCGCGGTTGATTTCGCTTCCGGTGTCGGACGGCGCATCTTGCGATGCGACCTCGTCGGTACTGGCCGCGGCAGCGCCCTCGCGGGAGTGGTCGCCGAAGGCCTCGGTCACGGTTCGGATGGCCTGAGTGAGTTCACCGGGGATGACCCAGAAGGTGTTACCGCTCTTGGCCAGCTGGGGCAGTGTGTCCAAGTATTTGTAGGCCAGCACCTGAGGATCGGCGTTGTTGCGGTGCACGGCTTGAAAGACCAGGTCGACGGCCTTGGCCTCACCGTCGGCGCGAAGGATCGCTGCCTGTTGATCTCCCTGCGCCACCAGGATCTCCTGCTGGCGGGTCCCCTCGGCTGTCAGGATTTTGGACTGCCGTTCCCCCTCAGCGTGGAGAATGGTTGCGCGCTTGTCGCGTTCTGCTCTCATCTGCTTCTCCATGGCCTCCTTGATGGTCACTGGCGGGTCAATCGCTTTAATCTCGACGCGATTCACTCGAATACCCCACTTTCCAGTTGCGTCGTCCAGGACGATGCGCAACCGTGTGTTGATTTCTTCGCGTGACGTGAGCGACTGTTCCAGATCCATGCTGCCGATGACATTGCGCAGCGTCGTGACGGTGAGCTGGTCAATGGCTTGCAAATAGTCGGCGATCTCGTACGCGGCCGCTCTTGGGTCGGTGATCTGGTAGTACAACACCGTGTCGATGCTGACGACAAGGTTGTCCTGCGTTATCACTGGCTTCGGTTGGGAAGAGAACACCTGCTCACGCACATCGAGCTTGGTGTTGATCCGGTCCGCTACAGGAATGATGAAGTGCAAACCCGGCTGTAACGTCGTGCGGTACCGTCCGAATCGCTCCACGTTGTAGCGGCGCGCTTGCGGCACGATCCGCACAGCTGACATCACGGTGAAGATCACCAAGCCGGCAAGGATGACGGGTAGTAAAAGCATCAGCTCCATTTGTCCTCCACAGTCGTATCGGGCATGTTCACGGCAGGAATTCTCGGGGATACACGATTGCGGTCGCGCCCTCGATCTCCATCACGTCGACTGCTGTTCCGGTCGGGATCACATCGTTCTCGTCGAGGGCACGCGCCGACCACACCTCGCCTGCGAGTCTGATGAGCCCCTCGGTATCGGTCACGTCCTTGATCACGGTGCCTTTCTTCCCGATCAACGCGTCGCTGCCTTCGCGAAACAGGGGAGGAAGGTGCTTCTGCCGCTTGGCGATCGGCCGTGCGATCAGGAGTCCAAGTGCGCCGGTAAGAGAAAAAGCCAGCAGTTGCGCAGCCAAGGGACCGCCCAGGCCGGCCACGATCGCCGCCGCGAGCGCAGAGGCAGCGAAAATCCCAAACACCAGCGTCAGCGTGACATATTCGCCAATGCCCAAGACCACAGCCAATGACAACCAGACGATCCACGGCATCAGTGCGGCCTCCGTCCGAAAAGGGTGATGAGATTATTTGGCGCCGTCCTCCCGATGGTGCAGGTGGATCAATGAGATCTCGACTCCTGGAAAACTGGCTGTCGATCTAGTCTCGCGCCGCTGCCGCCCGGGGAGAATAGGGTCCACCACCCATCTCTGCGGCGTCCCGCGCAATTTCTTGGACTCGCAAAGACGCTCGGCCGGCCAGGCAGGTGAGGTTTGTAAGCCGGCCTCGATTCAGCTCGAGTCTTGACTCGTCCGGGCCTGTCAGGGTTCGACGAGACCCGCTTTGATGGCGTAACGAGTTAGGTCGGTTCGGTCGCGCATCTCGAGTTTCTGCAAAATGTTGGCTCGGTGGTGTTCAACGGTCTTGAGGCTGATGGTGAGGACGTTGGCGATGGATTTGGACGGGTGTCCTTCGGCGATGAGCTTGAGGACTTCGTCTTCACGTGGGGTGAGGATGCTCTGGGGAGGGGTCTCGCCGCGGCGTAGGCGTTCGAGGTGGCTGCGCATGAGTGCGCTGAGTACTCCGGGGTAGATGAAGAGCTCGCCGCGCATCGCGGCGTGGCAGGCGTGGAGCAGGTCTTGGTCGGCGACGGACTTCAACACGTAGCCAGAGGCTCCGGCTTTGAGCGCTTCGAAGAAGTATTGCTCATTGTCGTACATCGACAGCATCAAGATGCGCGGACAGGAAGGGCGGCGCGAGATCTCGCGAGCGGCCTGGAGTCCGGTCATGGTGGGCATGGAAACGTCCAGTATGGCTAGGTCGATCTGCTCTGTTCTCGTGAGCGCGACGGCTTCGGCGCCGTCTGCGGCTTCAGCGACGACGGTGAGGCCGGGTTCGTTGTCCAGGATCAGGCGCACTCCACGTCTGACCAGCGCGTGGTCATCGGCGAGCAGGATCCGCACGTTAGGAGGACTCATACGATTCCGGTCCGACTCGCGAACCAACGCGTGCCGTGTCGCGGCTCGTGTCGGCGCCCTCCATCGCAATGGGTTCGGGGCCTGCTCCAGCCGACGGCCGGTGGCGAGCCGACAGGTGAGCCGTGGCGGTGATCAGCGCCTGCTCAGGAGGTAGTCGAGGTCGATGCCGTTTTGCCTGAGCAGTTCACGGTCCTTGTCATGGTCGACCACGTCGGGCAGCTCTGTCGAAGCTTGGTGGGCGGTTCCGAGGTCTCCGTTCTCCTGCAGCATCTCGATGATCTCCTGCTTGGTCAGCTCCATGTCGGACTACGCCCCATTCTTGTTCGAGTTCTGTCGCCTGAGCGGTGTCCTGCCGCCGACTCCGAGGTCAACTGTGCCGGACTCCAAGTCTGACGCTGCCCGCGGCTTAGGCGAATGGGTGACAGCACCCATTTGTGGCTCGGTGACCTAGCTCGGCGGTTGATGTGGTCATCGCGTGGGTTTTCGAGGTAGTGGAATGGAAAGTCGGACCTCGGTACCCGGGGTTTCGGACCTGGTCCCAATAGTGAGGTTGGCGCCGACGAGCAGGGCTCGTTCCCGCATGCCGCGGATGCCGGCACCTTCTTGCTCTAGGAGCAGCCCGCGTCCGTCATCGACGATGCTCAGTTCAACGGTGTCGTCGTCGACGGTGAGGGTTAGGTTTAGGGCGGTGGCGTGGGCGTGTCGGGCGGTGTTGGTCAGTGCTTCCTGCGCGACGCGGTAGAGAACGAGTTCTTGTTCGGCGCTGAGGTGGGGGAGCGGTGTCTGGATGTGGCGGTTGACGTGGCTGCCGGTGTGGGTGGTGAAGTCTGTGGCCAGGGCGGTGAGGGCGCTGACCAGGCCGAGGTCCTGCAGCACTCCCGGGCGTAGTCGTCGAGCTACTTGCCGCACTTCTTCGAGGCTCGCCCGAGCGGTGTCTTGGAGGTCCAGCAGTTCCTGTGCCAGCGGGTCGGGGGCCTGATCGATGGCACGTTTCAGACCAAGGAGCACTACGGTCAGCCCTTGGCCGATCTCGTCGTGGAGTTCTTGGGCGATCCGATGCCGTTCCGCTTCCTGGGCGGCAAGGGCGCGGGCGTTGCTTCTGGCCTGCTCCAGCTCCAGCCGAGACACCATGGCGTTGTAGCTTCCGACCAGCTGCCGCACGGACCCGTCGCGAGTTTCTGGGGATCGCTCACCGAGCCGCTGTAGGTTCATCCGCTGCATCCGGGAGATGAGCTCGTCGACTGGCGTGAGGCTGCTCCGCAGCAGTAGCGCGTTGAGCACCATGATCAGGACCAGCCCGATCGCGAGCACTCCCAGCTCGGAGTTCGTTACGTCTGAGGAGATGGTGGCCGGGCTTACAACCAGCACGACTGTGTCGATGAGGAACACCGCGGCGTTGATCAGGCAAACCCGCCAGTACAGCGGCAGTGAGGAGAAAGCAGGCACCTCGCTACCTTTCAGGAGCAGAACCTGCCCTGTCCATCCCAACGGCGCAGGTGGGCGGGTAGATGGGTGGTAGCACCCATTCCACGGCCCGTACACCAACGGCGATACTCGTAGGGCGGTGGGCAGCGGTTCACTGTCGAGGCCCGGCCCCCTGGGTCCCCGGTGGCCGCCTGCCCAGCCGCGCCAACTTTGAACGAACTCGCCCCTTGTAGTCGTTTCTCGCGACCGACACGGTTCAGAAGTCTCATTCTTGCGTTGGCTTGATTGCCGGTTTCACCGTTCGCGCGCTGCTGAGGGGATACCAGTCGATGAGCGTAACCGGGGATGCGGGACCCCACCGACTGGCCCGGTCGGCCAACAGGACCGGTTTCATCGAGCCTTCACGGTGATTGCGTGATTGCAGAGTCCATACTCCTGCTGGTTGCCGGGTTCGTGGCCCTGATCGTGGGCGGAGACGTCTTGGTCCGTGGCGGCAGCGGTCTCGGGCTCGCCCTGAGGCTGTCACCGCAGACGATCGGACTCACGGTCGTCGCGTTCGCGACCTCAGCACCGGAACTGGCGGTCACCGTGAACGCTACGGCATCGGGCAGTCCCGGCCTGGCTGTGGGCAACGTGGTGGGCAGCAACATCGCCAATATCTTGCTCGTCCTGGGCGGGGCGGCCGTCGTCGCACCGGTCGTGGTCCGTTCCGTGACGATTCGGCGCGAGATTCCGGCCGTGATTGGCGCCTCGGTGCTCTTCCTCCTGCTCGCGCTCGACGGGCGGGTGTCTCGGTGGGACGGGGCGCTACTGCTTGTGCTGCTGGCCGGCTTTGTCAGCTTCTCGGTGGTCGCTGGGCGTCGTGACGCTTCCCAAGACGCACACGTCGGCGCCGGTACGAGTCAGCGGGCGGGTTGGCTCCGCAGCGCTCTGCTCGTCGCGGTCGGGGTGGTCCTGCTCGTCGTCGGAGCTCGCTGGCTCGTGTCCGCCGCGACCACCATCGCCGCTGCGGCGGGGCTCAGCGAACTGGTCATCGGCCTGACCGTCGTGGCCGTGGGGACCTCGTTGCCCGAGCTGGCTACCTCCGTGCTCGCCGGGGTGCGGGGAGAACGTGACTTGGCGATCGGCAACGTGATCGGCAGCTGCCTGTTCAACGTCGGGGCCGTGATTGGGCTTGCGGCCTTGGGCAGCAGCGGCGGCATCCCGGTGCAGCCCGGCGCGCTGACCTTCGACCTCCCGGTCATGATCGTCGTTGCCGTCGCGCTGCTGCCCGTCGTGTTCACTGGGCTGGCTATCGCCCGCTGGGAGGGTGTGCTGTTCCTGGCCTACTACGTCGCGTACCTCGCCTACCTGCTGTTCGAGGCCACCGACCACGATGCGCTGCCGGTCTTCAGCTCCGTCCTGTTCACCTTCGCGGCACCGCTGACTGGAGTCACGCTGGCGTTGATGGTTAGCTACCAGGTCGGTGTTCGACGGGGGCGCCGCGGTAGGGGGCGTAGATAGGTGGCAGCACCGATGTTGGTCTGCCCCCACATTGGGGAGACTCGAGGTCCCCAGGCGCCGGCGACGGCTCTTGGGCCGGTCGGGGCCAGCGGGTGTGCCGGTCCTGGCCGAAGCTGCCCTGGTTTCGGACCTGTCCTGATCGCACTTGTCCTGGACTGACGTCAGGCGCGACCACCGAGGAGAGCTGTGAACAGGATCTGGTGCCGAATTGCATCGCATCGCCCTGCTGAATCCACCGCGGGTCCGGTGTGACACCGGGATCCTCGCAGTCGTTGCTGAGCCCGGGATCGCCGCCGGAGGAGGCGAGGATCACCGCGCTGCTGCGCAAAGAGACAGTCGGCGGTGGACTTCTACTGCTGGCCACCGTGGTCGCGTTGACCTGGGCCAACTCGCCCTGGTCCGAGTCCTACTTCTGGTTGCGCGGCTTCCGCTTCGGGCCGGAGTGGCTACACCTCAACCTCAGCGTGGGGGCTTGGGCCGCGGACGGCCTGCTCGCCATCTTCTTCTTCGTGGTTGGACTGGAGCTCAAGCGGGAGTTCGTGGCCGGTGACCTGCGTGACCCGCGTCGCGCCGCGCTGCCGATCGCGGCCGCCGTGGGCGGGATGGCCGTCCCCGCCTTGATCTTCGTCGTTTTCAACCTCCGAAGTGACTCCGGAGCCCTGCTGGGGTGGGCCATCCCCACCGCGACGGATATCGCCTTCGCGCTTGCGGTGCTGGCGGTCGTTAGCACCCACCTCCCGGTCGCGCTGCGCACCTTTCTACTCACGCTCGCCGTGGTCGATGACCTGTTCGCCATCACCATCATCGCCGTCTTCTACACCAGGGACTTGCAGGTGACGCCGTTGCTGCTCGCCCTGGTGCCGCTGGCCCTGTTCACGGTTTTGGTTCAGTGCCGGGTATCGACGTGGTGGTTGCTGGTGCCGCTGGCCCTCACGGTGTGGGGCCTAGTCCACGCATCCGGAGTCCACGCTACGGTCGCCGGGGTGCTCCTCGGGTTCGCTGTACCGGTGTTGCGGAGCCGCCAAGCGGGCGGGCGCGATGCCGGCCCAGGGCTGGCCGAGCGTTTCGAGCACCGGCTTCGGCCGCTGTCGGCTGGAGTGGCCGTTCCCGTCTTCGCGTTCTTCGCTGCGGGCGTCGCGGTAGGCGGGCTGTCCGGACTGGCTGAGGCACTCGCGGACCGGGTGGCGCTGGGCATCATCGTCGGACTGGTCGTGGGCAAGATCGTGGGCATCTTCGTGACCAGTTACCTGGTGGCCCGCTTCACCCGCGCCTCGCTCAACGCGGACCTGCGCTGGGTCGACGTGTTGGGCGTCTCGGCCCTGGCAGGGATCGGGTTCACCGTCTCGTTGCTGATCGGCGAGCTCGCCTTCGGGATCGGCAGCGAACGCGACGAGCACGTCAAGGTCGGCGTCGTGGCCGGCTCGTTGCTGGCCGCCGTGACGGCCGCGACCATCCTCCGGGTGCGCAACCGCGCCTACCGTGCCTTGGCGCAGTCGGAGGAAGGAGACAGCGATACCGAGGAGATCCCTGACGTCCACGAGCCTCCCACCGCACCGCACCCTGTCTGACGCCGGTCCGGCGCGAACCGTCCACCGCGCACTCTCCGTCCCTGAAAGAGGAGCAAATGCCGCTGCAGATCATCGTCAACACCGACAAGCGCGTGAACGCCGAGCCGGACTTCGTTCAACAGGTCCAAGAGTAAGTGTCCTCTGTTCCGTCTTCGCGGGCAGCTCATCCGGGTCGAGTGATACGTCAGCGGCCAGAGCGCCGGCCGGGGCCGCGAGCCGCCGACCTGCGCTGTTCGATGGAGGCCCGCCCGGCAGCCAAACCGCCCATCGCCGTCAGCCACTCCGCCGCCACGGCTGACGAAGCCTGCAGCGCAGCGGTCAAGAAGCTCAGAAGCCTGCTGGAGACCAGCCTCGGGCGGACCGAGGCTCGTCCTGGCGGGGCTCAATCCGTCCTCTCTGACCGGCGGGTGGTCACGAGCACGGGCAGCATCGACGGGCGCTCTGTCGCTTCAGCGCCGTTTCTGCCAGGTACTCTGCCAATGGATGGTCGCTTGTGCGTCCGGATGCCTAACCAGACGCTGATCGCAGCATGACCGATTGCCTAACCGTCGAGCGGACATAAATGAAGTTCACGAGATGACGAGGTTCGACCGCCCCGTCAGGCGGCTTTGGAAACGCTCGTCAGTGGATTCCGGAGCGGCAAATCAGGCGCTCGTCTCACTGGCTCGCAGGACCACCTCTCCGGCGCAGGCGCTGGGGCGTCGGATTGTCATGGCGCTAGCTCTTCTTGCTGTCATCGTCGTCTTGGTGTACGCCGAGCGGGACGCTTATACCGACAGTCACGACGGGGTGGTGAGCTTCATTGACACCATCTACTACGCGACGGTGACCATCACGACCACCGGCTACGGCGACATCACGCCGATCGAACCGGGTTCCCGACTACTCAACGCGGTCGTGGTCACCCCTTTGCGAATTCTCTTTCTGGTGCTGCTCGTTGGCACGACTCTCGAAGTGCTAGCGAATGAAGGCCGGCGGGTCATGCTGGATCGGCGCTGGCGAAGGCGCCTGCGGGACCATGTCGTAGTGGTCGGATACGGCACGATGGGAAAAAGCGCCGTGGACACGCTGGTGAAAAACAACACCGTCGCGGACAGAGTGGTGATCATCGATCGCGGGGCTGCTGCAGTGTCGGAAGCTGGCACGCTCGGCTTCGCTGCCATCCATGGCGACGCCACCGACCGCAGCGTGCTGCGAAGCGCGGAGATCGCCTCCGCGAAAATTGTCATCATTGCCTTGGACCTAGACGCCCCGTCCATACTTGTGACGCTGACCGTCCGCGAGCTCCACCCCAAGGTTCACATCGTCGTCGCCGTACGGGAGGAGGCGAATGCGGCGCTCCTCAGACAGTCAGGTGCCGACGGTGTCGTCACCTCGTCGGAGTCCGTCGGCCATCTACTCGGCCTCTCGGCGCTGAGCCCCAACGTCGGAAATGTCCTCGAAGATCTCCTCTCCACCGACGTTGGTCTCTCGATCACGCAGCGCCGAATCACTGCGGAGGAAGTCGGTCGAACTAGCAACGATATCCGCGGTGAAGCGGTCGTCGCGGTAGTGCGCAACGCCACTCTGCGCCGTTTCTTCGACCCCGCCGTCACCGAACTCGAAAGCGGAGACGAGATTGTCGTAGTCCGTCGAGCTGACCACATCTGAGCCGCGTCCGGGGCTATGCACAAGCAGCGACAGGCGTGCGCTCGGGTCGCCCAAGTCTGACCAGCAGACCCTATGCACCCCCATGAGTGTCGGTCACCGACGTGCTCCGCACGAGGGCTGCCGCGCGGGCTGGTGTGCAGAATGTCGGGGTGATGGCTTCATGGCCGTGCCCCTGCTGCGACGACCTCACCCTCGATCAGCCCGCCATCTACGAGTTGGTGCCCGGTGTGTTTTTTGGGGAGGACGACCCCAATCGGCCGAAACAATCGGCCAGTAGTGACGGTGCCAACGGCGTGAATCTGATCGAAGCCCGGGCTACGAGCGCTATCGGAAGGGACCGCTTGATCGTTCCTGTCGAGAAGCGGTCGAGGATCTTGCGGAGCCGAAGGTTGACTTTGTCGCCGTGTGTCATGCCCAGGGCAAACAGGATCAGGCACGGGGTGCAGTAGACCAACGCGTACGCACCGAGGAGGAGCAGTCCGGTGGGGATGGCCACGTCGGCGACGATCAGGCGTTCGATGGCGATGAAGTAGGGGAACGCGTTGGGCAGGTTGGCGCCTGTGACCAGGACTCCGAGGGGGGCGGCTGTCCAGGTGCTGAACCAGGAAGGCAGTTCGATCGCCTTGCGGTCTTCCTCTTCGCCGCGGCAGCAGGACGGTCCCTCAGATCTTTCGACGCACACGCTGCGGCGGAGCTCCTGGTGCCGCCTCAGTACTCTCCGGCCCTCCAGGTCGACGTTGATGTAGCGCGTGAAATTGGTGAGCCACCCACTGGAAGGCAGGGTGACTTTCGAGGTGCGCCTGGTCAGTCGCCACGACTGCCTTCAGCAGGACACCTTCCTCGGGATCAGCGTCGTCGACGACATCGAAGATCACGTCACGGACGAGCTCCCACTGCTCGAGCCCGAGTGTCCAGCTCTCTATCCCGCCCTCCACCGCGCCGTTCATCATGCGCACGCGCCTACGGAGTAGATCCTGCTGGTGGGCGTCCACTGCCGACTGCGGGACCTCCCACCCGCCGTCGAGACGCCGTCGGGCCATGTAGCGTCCGGTTCGATTCCCCCTCGCTATGTGCGCGTCGCTGATCGATGGGTTAGTATGCTGAACGTGCGTTCAGTCCAGGAGGATCTGACCACCCGAGCAAAGATCCGGGATGCAGCCGTGCTGCTGTTCGGCCGCCAAGGTTTCGACCGGACCTCGGTCCGGTCGGTCGCCGCAGCGGTGGGCGTCAGCCCAGCCCTCGTGCTGCACCACTTCGACTCCAAGGACGGTCTGCGCGCGGCGTGCGACAACCATGTGGTCGAGCGGCTCATCTCCCAGAAGGATCAGCTGGACGGCGGTGGGGCGGCGGCGCTGCTGCAACGCTGGCTCGGCCAGGTCCATGAGTTCCGGCCGCTGACCAATTACCTGGCGCGGATGCTGGCCGAGGACTCGCCGGCCGCCGACCGGCTGTTTGACGCCTTGTTGGACGGCACCCGGGGGATCATCGCCGAACAGACGAGTACTGGTCTGATGACCGCCCCAAGCGATCCCGAAGTCACGGCGGCCGTGCTGACCGCCTACGGGCTCGTGCCCCTCCTAGTAGAACGCCAGCTCGTCCGAGTGCTGGGAACCGACGACCTGCCAGGTCTGATTAGCAGGCTGACCGTGCCTGTGCTCGAGCTTTACACCCACGGTCTCTACGAGGACGACCGCATCCTGACCGCAGCCCGCGAGGCCCTCGCCCGCACGCAGGGGCCGTCCTCCGGCAAAGGGGACGGCGACCCGAACCAGGACCCGGACCCTCCGACCGACGTCCGCTGACGCCAGCACGCCTCTCCCGCGCAGCCGCCTCCTGCGCCCCGTCCTTATTACACTGCTGCACCCACCTCTGAAGGAGCAGGGCCCATGTCCCTGGCCGTCCATGTCTCTGCGCTTACCAAGCGCTACGGCTCCCGCACCGCCCTCCAAGGGCTGGACCTCACCGTTCCTGCCGGCAGCGTCTTCGGTCTCATCGGCCCGAACGGTGCCGGCAAAACCACCACTCTCCGCATCCTGCTCGACATCATCCGGCCAACCTCGGGTCAGGTGCGAGTCCTCGGCGTCGACCCACGACGGGGCGGCCCAGCGCTCCGCCGCCGGATCGGCTATCTGCCCGGGGAGCTGCGGCTCGACGGCCGCCCCCGGGGCCACGCCTTGCTCCGGCACTACGCCGAGCTCAGCGGACGCATCGCACCGGGAGCCGTCGCCGAGCTCGCGGCCCGCCTCCACTGTGAGCTCGACCGGCCTGTCCGGACCCTGTCCAAGGGAAACAAGCAGAAGCTGGGCCTAGTGCAGGCCTTTATGCATCGTCCAGAGCTCCTCGTCCTCGACGAACCCACCAGTGGCCTCGACCCCCTCGTCCAGCGTGAATTCCTCCAACTTGTCCGCGAGGCGCGCGACGCCGGCCAGACGGTGCTGTTGTCCTCGCACGTGCTCAGCGAGATCCAGCAGGTCGCCGACGAATTGGCCGTGCTCAACCATGGCAAGATCGTGGCCGCCGGCCCGACGGCATCGCTGCGACTGCACGCCGTCCGGCGGATCCGCTTCGGAGTGAAACCGGCCGACGCCGAGCGGGCCTGGGAGGTTTGCCAATCGCTGGCTCAGCTCTCGGAGTTGGAACGTGTGGCGGGACCGACCCCGCGGATACAGGCCACCCTGCAGGGCGACCCAAACCCCTTGCTGCGCGCGCTCGCCGCTCTCGAGGTGACCGAGTTGACCGTCGAGGAACCCGATCTCGAGGAATCCGTCCTGCGTCTCTACGGCAACCGCGTCGTCGACCGGACCGAGGTGGCAGCGTGAGCCAGTCACTGCCGCTGCTGCGGCAATCGCTCACCGACGGGACCAGAGCGCTGATCGGGTGGAGCCTTGGGATCGCGGCGGCCCTCACCCTGTACCTGCCCCTCTTCCCGAGCATGGCCGGGAACGGGGAGATGGAGGAGATGATCGCCAGTCTCCCGCCGGAGCTGGTGAAGACGCTTGGCTACGACACCATCAGCAGTGGAGCCGGCTACACCCAGGGCACCTACTTCGGCCTGATCGGTTTCCTGCTGCTGACCATCGCCGCCACCGGGTGGGGCTCGACCGCTATCGCCGGCGCAGAAGAGTCGGGACGGCTCGAACTGGTCCTGGCCCACGGTGTCAGCCGTACTCGCTACGCCCTCGAGGAAACCGCCGCCGTCCTCCTGCGGCTGATCCTCCTTGGTGCCCTTGGGGCCCTTTTCGTGCTCATTTACAACCGCTCGTCGCACCTGGAGCTGCAAACCGCCCACGTCGTCGCCGCATCGGCTGCTCTCGTCGCGTTGACCGCTCTCAGCTCCACGGCGGCACTGGCCGCCGGCGCGCTCACCGGGCGGCGAGTGATCGCCACCGCAGCCGGAGCGGCCGTCGCCGCGCTCGGCTACGTATTGAATGCTGTCGCGAACCAGAGCCCCGACCGGGAGACGCTCCATACCCTCTCGCCCTACCACTGGGCTTACGGCGAGACGCCTCTCACGCGAGGGCTCGACACCGTCGGCCTCGGCCTGCTCCTCGTCGCCAACGCCGTCTGCATAGCCATGGCCACGCTCGCACTACGGCGGCGGGACATCACTGGCTGAGCCGAACCGCTGCCTTCGTCGAGGTTCTCGCTGCCCCATTTTGTGAGCCGACGCTCGCGCGGGACGCAAGGAGTAGCCGACTGTGGATTCGGACGCGCCTCTGACCGCCCCTGTGCTGGACGGCGTGGGAGTCGGCCGCCATGACGCAGTCGATCCAGAGCAGTATTCAGACCACGCGCAAACGTCGTCTTCCGGAGGATGAGTTCATCCGTGCCATAGAACGTCATACGGCTCGCCTCATCGAGCTGGCGATGAGGCTCTGGTCAATTGCTGGTCAGTTCGGCGTGTTGCCACCAGAGCACGGTCGCGGTCCATCCGAGGCCGGCTAGGGGCAGGACGAGCAGTAGTTGTGCCGTGCTTGCGGTCAGGTCGGGTCCGCCCATGCCGAGCCACAGGCTCGGGGCTGCATACGGGAACCACGGCCCGACACCGATGACGGTAAGGATCTGGGTGATCACGATGATGCCGATCACTGCGCCGACGCCGCCCAGCGCACTTCTGCCGACGGTGGCGACCAGGGCGAACGGGAGGGCCAGCAACGCGGTCAAGACGGCCCCTACGAGCGTCCGGCCGAGCCCGGGCCACGGCGTCCCGGTGGTGAGCCCGAGCAGGGCCCCAAATCCGAGCGTGGCCGATGCCGAAGCGACCGACGTGATCGAGGCCCAGGCAAGCACCCCGATGAGCTTGGCCGAGGCGAGGGTGGCTCGCGACGGTCGTGCCATCAGCAGGGTCTCGATGGCGCCTTCGGTGAACTCGCGGCCGAAGGTCCAGCTGACGACGAACCCGACCCCGAGCAGCATGGCAATTGACGTCACCTGTCCGGTTGTGCTGGTCAACGCGTCCCACCCCTGCCCGTGCACGAGGGGTCGGACCTTGAGCGCGAGCTGGCTCGACCCGCCGGACTGGGCCGCCGCGACGAAACCGGCCGCCATCGCCGGTACGGCCACAGCGAGCAGCACCGTGACCAGTCGCCCGATCGCGGACCGGAAGAGCTTGACCAGCTCAGCGAGGATCGCTGTGCTCATTGGCTGACCCTTGTTGCAGCGGCCTCGACGGTGCGGAAGAACTGTCGTTCCAGATCAACCCCGTCAGGCGGCAGCGTGCCAACGATCCGGCCGTCGTGCATCACGCTGATGACCGAGGCCAGTCGGGCCATCTCGTCGAGGTGGTGACTGGAGACGAACACCGCGGCACCATGCTGAGCGCGGTCGGCGATGATCCGACGCAGTTCGATCACCCCCGCCGGGTCGAGCGCGTTCGTCGGCTCGTCCAAGATCAACAAGTCCGGGTCGTGGACCAGCGCCGACGCCACCGCGAGCCGCTGCCGGTTGCCGCTGGACAGGGTCCGGGTCGGCTTCGACGCCCACCGTCCCAGGCCGAGCCGGTCGATCTGGTCCAACGCCCGTCGCTTCGCATCCTGCCTCTGGCATCCGTGCAGGCGAGCCGACCAGGTCAGGTGTTCGGTGACGGTCAGCTCGGCGTAGCTGCGTCCGCCGCCGACATAGCCGATCCGGGCCCGAACCGCGGCCGGTGCCCGCCACGCCGGCACGCCCCACAGCTCGGCGCTGCCGGCATCCGGCTTGAGCAGGCCGACCAGGAGCCGCATCAGGGTCGACTTGCCGGCGCCGTTCAACCCGACCAGGGCATGCACCTGGCCCGCCGCGACGTCGAGGTCGAGCCCATCCACCGCCGCGACGCTGTCGAACGCCCGGGTCAGTCCCGCCGCACGAACCGGGACCGAGCCGTCCGACCCGTGGTGGCTGCTCATCGGGATGCCCGGCCGGCGTGCGGATCGAGGATGGCGAGCGCCCGCTCGATCGCGGTCGACAGATCCGCCTGGTCCTCCGCGGCCCACCACAGCAGCGCCGAGGTCAGGGCCGCCAGCACCGCCGACGCCGCGACCCGCGATTCGAGCCGGCCGCAGCCGTCGGCGACCAGCTGCTCAGTCACCGCGTCCTCGGTCCGCTGGTTGTTCCGCGCCACCGCCGACCGCAGGGCCGGCGTGTTCGCCACGATCCGGGCTCGGCGCCGCACGACGTCGACCGCCGGTTCGGGAACCGCCGCCCAGGCCCCTCGCAGCCCGTTCACCGTCCGGACGAGCGGCGCCTCACCCAACGGCCGGGCCGCCACCGCAGCCACCAGCTCAGCGTCGTAAGGATCGTCCATCAGCACCCGGTCCTTACTGGGGAAATGCCGGAAGAACGTCATCTCCGACACCCCGGCGGCAGCGGCGACCTCTGCCGCCGATGTCTGCTCGTAGCCCTGTACCTCGAACAGGTCCAGCGCCCGCTCGAACAACTTGTTCCGAGTCCGCTCCCGGCGCGACAGATCCGCTCTGCATATTCAAATGTTAGTCACTAACACTAAGCGGGACAAGCGAGCGTCGGGAACGTGGCCAAGAATGCCGGGACGGCTGCGCGAGCTGTTGCGCACGGTCACCTGCGCGTCAGTCCCACGTCCTCGATCACCCGGACGGCGTTCGCGACCCCATCCTCGGTGGCCAGCCGGCGGGCGACGGCGGTGCACCGCTCCTGGTATGCATCAGTGCTGGTCAGGTCAAGGAGTCGGCGCGTCAACCCGGCCACGGTCAGCTGCCGGACACGTAGGGGGGCCGGCCCGAGCCGAAGGTCACGAATTCGCTCCGCCCAGAAGCCTTGATCGCCAAGGACGGGACATATCAGCGTGGGCCGGCCGGCCCGCAGGCCCGCCGCGGTAGTCCCGGCGCCGCCATGGTGGACCACCGCGGCCATCTGCGGGAACAGCCATTCGTGCGGGATGTGGTCGACAACGTAGATCCGTTCGGATGGGGGAACCGCAAGCCCGCCCCAACCCGTGGCCACCACGGCACGCAACCCTGCCTCGGTCACCGCCGAAGCGACGGTCTGCCCGCGTTCGGCGGCGTCCCGGCCAAATCCCATGCTGCCGAAACCGACGTAGATGGGCGGGGGGCCGGCTTGGATGAACTCGAGCAGCCCGGCGGGGAGCTGAGGTGGGGCCTGCCCGTTCAGGAACCAATAGCCGGTGACGTGTGCGTGGGCTGGATAGTCGGTCGGGACCGGCACCACGGCGGAACTGTAGGCGTAAAGGATGGGAACTGGTCGACCGTCGGCGTCGTCAAGGTAGTTCGTGATCCGGCTCATCCGGTTCAGGCCGAGCACGTGCCGCCGGAAGGTGTTGATCATCCCGCCGTAGGCCACCGCGGTGAACCGGTTGAACTGGTAGCTCGCTCGGTTCAACCGCCCGCGGAAGGGCCACCGGCCGATGAACGGGATAGGGAAGGCGTTGGTCGGGGTGAAGAAGGGGAGCGGTAGCGACAGCACAGCTGGCACCCCGAGCCGCTCGGCAATGTGGAGGCCGCCGAGCATCTTGGGGTGGTAGACGAGCACATCCGGGCCGAAACGATGAGCCGCCTCCCACTGGTCCACCAGTGACGACCGCATCGCCGCCATCATCCGCCGGGCCAACTGCAACGCCTCTGCCGGACCAGCCATCCCGGGCATCGCCGACTGGATGAGCTCCAGCATGTCGTTGCCCATGTGCTCGTACGGAACCCCGTGCCCGCTGACCAGTTCCCGGAAACCTTCGGCCGTGCAGACGGCCGCTTCATGCCCGGCGGCCAGCAGGCCGCGAGCCAGCGCGACGTACGGCTGCACGTCACCCTGCGTGCCGAATGTCAGGATCAGGACGCGCACCACGACCTCACCCACGATTACCCGGTCGACAGATGCCGTTCACTCCCGAATTCCTCTCGGTGACGTCGGTTGTCTGATGGTGGATGGATTGTCAGCCGGCGAGCACGAAGTAGCGCAGCCAGAGGTACGGCGCGGCGAGCAGGATGGTGACGACGGTGACGATGGCGCCCTTGCGGGTGAACTCCCAGAACGAGATGGGCGCGCCGGACCGCATCGCGATGCCGAGGACGACGACGTTGGCGCTGGCGCCGATCGCGGTCAGGTTGCCGCCGAAGTCTGCCCCGATCGCCAGCGCCCACCACAAGGCGTCGGCCTGGGTCGGATCGGCGATGCCCTCGGTCAGCTGGCGCACGATCGGGCTCATCGCGGCGGTGTAGGGGATGTTGTCGACGACGCCGCTGAGCAGCGCGGACACGAACAGGATCAACATGGTCGCCGTGAGCGGGTCACCGCCGGTGGCCTGGGCGGCGCCCTCGGCCAGCCGGCCGATGACGCCGGTCTTGACCAGCGCACCGATCATGATGAACAGACCGGCGAAGAACAGCAGCGTCTCCCATTCCACGCTGGGCATGAAGTCCCGCGGCTCACTGCGCGACAGCAGCACCAGAATGCCGGCGCCGAGCAGCGCCACCACCGACGGCTCGACGTGGAAGGCGGCATGACCGATGAAACCGACGAACACGACCAACAAGACGATGCCGCAGATGATCAGTAGCCGGCGGTCGGTGATCGCCTCCCGCTCGTTCAGCGCCATCACATCCGCCACCCGGTCGGGATCGCCCTTGAAGGCGCCGCGGAACAACAGCGGCAACATGGCGACGAGTACCGCGATGGACAGGGCGGCAATCGGGGCCATGTTCAGCAGGAAGTCGTTGAAGGTCAGCCCGGACCGGCTGGCGATGATGATGTTGGGCGGGTCGCCGATCAAGGTGGCGGCGCCGCCGATGTTGGAGGCGAGAACCTCCGCAATCAGAAACGGTTCGGGCCTGACGGCGAGACGCTCACACACCAGCAAGGTGACCGGGGCGATCAGCAGCACCGTCGTGACGTTGTCCAGGAAGGCCGACGCGAGTGCTGTGAGGAGCACCAGCAGCACCATCACCCGGAACGGCGAGCCTTTGGCTCGCTTCGCGGCCCAGATGGCGACATACTCGAACACCCCGGTCCGGCGCAGCACACCGACGATGATCATCATGCCGAGGAGGAGAAAGATGACGTCCCAGTCGACGCCGGTCTCGTGGGAGTAGAACGCCTCCTCCGCCGAGGCAACTCCCAAAGCGAGGATCACCCCGGCGCCGGCCAGCGACGTCACCATCTTCGGGACGCGTTCGGTGGCGATGAGGATGTAGGCGGCGACGAAGACCAGGACCGCGACGATGGCCATCATGCCGCCTTGGGGGGGTGTGGCGGTCCGGGTGTCAGGTCGGCTTGAGAGCAAGCTCCAGCAGCCGGGATGCGCTGATCACACCAATCAGCTTGTTGTCTTTCATCACCGCGGCCAACGGGCAGCGCAGCCTGGCCATGATGGCGGCCACCTCGATGATGGTGTCGTCGTGGTTGACCGCCGGCAGCTCGCGTCGCTCGGTCGGCAACAGGTCGCGGACCCGCTTGTTGCCCAGCTGATCGCAGGCCCGGTCGGCCATCGACTCGTTCATCACTCGAGCCAGCGACGGGTCGTCCTGCACATAGCCCGGCACCAGGAACCGGACGACCTGAGAAGCCGGAAGGATGGAATGCGGCGAGCCGTCGGCGTTCGTCACCACCAGCGCCGGCAGCCGCCGCTCGGCCATCAACTGCACCGCCGCCAACGCACTCGTGTCCAGATCCACCAGCGGCGACTCTTCCGCCATCTGCTCGGCGTGCACCAGCCAAGCGTACGCCCCGGCTGAAGCGGCACATGCTGACCGGCCGAGCCGAACGCGGAGTTGAGGGGAAGATCATCGGGAGCCTTGTCATCGACGGGTACCCCGTCCAGCGGCATGCTGGCGAGATCGCCGACCAGACTTCCCGGCACACCTCAAAGACACGCAACGTACAGCGGTGCCGAGCCTAGCGGATCGGGCGGACTTGCCGCGCTGAGCCCTGCAGCACCGAACGCCCGATGGTAGGCAGGTTTACCGCCGCGTGCGCACGGCATCCAGTCGGGAACGCCGTGGTTCGTCACAACGGTGTTGGCGCGGAGTCGCGCTTATCCGAGGCTGGGTGACCAAGGCTAGTCCTCAGGCGCGGCGAGGTTGCCTCGGATCTGTGTGCTGCAACCAGTCCGTAAGGACCCGGCAGGCGAGGTTGAGGTTGCCCATCTGGCAGTGCTGATCAGCGTTCTCGGCTTCGGTGAACATCCGCACCGTCACCGAATGCGCGGCGGTAAGCGCCGCCGCTTGGGCGTTGGTCAGGGACGGCGGCTGGAAGGTGTCGTGCTCGCCGCAGAGCAGGAGCACGTCCTGGGTCACGCGCTCGCTGCCCAGGTGGTCGGCGTTCATCCCGGTGAACCAGTCCACGACCGCGATGGGATCGTCTCTGCCGACGATGTAGAGGGTCTGATCCACGACCTGCCGCAGGGTGGGCACCAGCCGCGCACGGGTCCGGACACTCCAACGCATGAATCGTCTCCGGCGGAGCATCATCCGCGCGGGGCCGCGCGCAGCGGCCGGCAGCCGGCAGAGCCAGTCGTACACCGCCGGCCAGGCGACGACACGGTCGATGCGAGGTTCTCGGCCGGCGGCACGGAGCGCCCAATAGCCGCCCATCGAGATGCCGACCAGCCCGGCCGTCGTGAGCGCGAAGTGGTCGAGCACGGCAGCGACCGGCTTCTCCCAGTCATGATCGAACGTGAGCCCGGCCAGTGTGCGGGCGCCGCCCTGACCCGGGCCTTCGAAGGCGATGACGTCGAATCCCGCCAGCGCGATCCGTTGCCAGATCACGTAGAACTCCTCGATCAGCGAGTCGAAGCCGCCATGCACCAGCACGGCGCCCCGCGAAGACGGTCGCGGCCGCAGGCAGAAGAATAGGCCGGCAGCGTCGCGTCGGCGTACGGGACTGCGTGCCGCACCAGGCCGCCGCCGGCGAAGGCGACATCGAACAGGTCCCGGTAGCGACGGTAGCGCTCCGGTTTCTGCGCTGGCGGACTGAAGAACTCGGCCAGCCGCAGGTAACTCGTCGCCTCCCTCACGCGCCCGTCGCCGGCCACCCGTTTCGACAGGGCCTCGAACACGGGCACGCAATCAGCGGCCGACCGCACCTGCGGCGCCGCGTCGTGCAGGTCGTGGCGGTCGGCGAAGCCGAGCCCATACGCCCGGTTGAACTGGTAGTTCAGGAAAGCTCGACGATGAAAGCGCTCATAACCCACCGGCAGCCGCGTCACTTCCAAGCCTGGCTCGGACACGTCAGCCAACCTAGCCACGCGGCTTCAGTTGTGCTTCGAGGAGTCGCTCTTACCCTGACCCGAGCCAGTCGACCTGACCAGCGGAGCCTTCATCGATCTGCCCGGCAGGTGCACGACCGTCAGTCAAGCGGACGGGTGCCACTCGGGCGGGTTAGCGCGCTCGCCGCTCGGTGTACGGCGCCAGGGAGGTGGCCCGTTGGGGTGATCGCGCTGATCCACCATGCAGCCAGGAGGACGAGGGGGAGGGCCACGGCGGCGGTCCCGAAGCCGACGCTGAGCAGCACCACGACCGGTGCAAGGCCGGCACCCAGGATTGCGGTCCAGCCCATTTCTCGGAGATTCACCCGTTCTCCAGCACACATAACATGGGCGTACACGAACGCCCAGGATGCGATCAAGGCTCCACCAAGCAGAGCGGCGGCCGCTGGACCAATGCCCAATTTGGCCGCCATGGCAATACTTCCCAGTCCAGCACACCATGCAGCAACCGGATGAACCATCGACACCTTGATCAGCAAAACAAGCTCCGCCCCTCTGCGGTCCTAAGAGTGAACCTACTCCAGTCGGTGATCAACCTTCGTTGGTTGGGGCGGTTTTGCGCGGAAGCGGGCGCCAGAGCCGTTGTGATGCGCTCTCCGACGGCCTAAGTACTGATCGGGTGGGGGTCAATCGTCGGGATCCGTGCCAATGACGACTGCACACCCGCCCGAACTCGGGTTGGCCTGCGCAACGGCCGTCGACCGAGTCGTCAAGCCACCTCGACTTCGACGTCGACCAGCCGGTCCTCGCGGCTGTCGAGCAATCCGTACAGGCCGCGGCTACCAACCGGTTAGGCATGACCTGGGCTGGGCTAGGTAGCCAGCGCCTGGATCGTGGGCGTCATGAGGACGTGAAGTCATCGCTGACGACCAGATCCTCTGCCTCGAAACTCGTTTCCCGCCCAGTCTGATACCGGACATTCGACGAGTACGCAACGAAGCGGCGTCGGGCAGGCGCTGAGCGAGTCGTGGCCTACGGCATCAGCACACCTCCTGAAAGGGTTCGTGAACCGCCCCGGCGGACATCGGCCGAGACGGGTGGCCATGGCTGCGGCACCGTTCATTAGTTCCGGAGGGCGGATGCGACTTAGGGTGGGGGTTCTGGTGTGCCGGGAAGTCTGGTCGGCAATGTTCTTGGCGACCGATTTGAAGGAAACTCTATGACCGCTACACCAACGCCCTGGGGGCCTCTGTTCTCACGCGGCTCCTGGCCAGAGGCGTCGCGGCTGACCGAGCTGTTCCGCCGCGAGACCGTGGGCGGCGCTCTGCTGCTCGTCGCGACCGTGCTCGCTTTGGTCTGGGCGAACTCGCCCTGGTCGAGCAGCTACGCCGGCTTTGCGGGACTTCAGCGTGGGCCCAGACTCTCTCCATCTGCGGCTGACGCTGGGGGAGTGGGCCGGTGACGGTCTGCTGGCCATCTTCTTCTTCGTTGCGGGCTTGGAGCTGAAGCGGGAGTTCGTGGCCGGTGACCTACGCGAGCCGCACCGTGCCGTCCTGCCGGTCGTGGCTGCACTGGGCGGGATGGCCGTCCCGGCGTTGGTGTTCGTGCTCGTCAACCTGCGCACTGGTGACGGGGCCTTACGGGGCTGGGCCATCCCCACCGCCACCGACATCGCTTTCGCGTTGGCAGTACTGGCGGTGGTCAGCACCCACCTTCCGGTAGGACTTGCGGACGTTCCTGTTGACCTTGGCGGTCGTGGACGACCTGTTCGCGATCACCATCATCGCCGTCTTCTATACCCGGGACCTGGAGCCGATGTTCCTCGCCCTGGCAGTGCTGCCGTTGGCTGTGTTTGCGTTGTTGGTACAGCTTCGGGTGCGGTCGTGGTGGCTGCTGCTGCCGTTGGCTGGGCTCACCTGGGCGCTGGTTCATGCCTCCGGGGTGCACGCCACCGTCGCCGGGGTGCTGCTCGCGTTCACGGTGCCGGTGATCCGCAGCCAGGCCGCCGGCGGCCCCGATGCAGGCCCCGGACTAGCCGAGCACTTCGAGCACCGGATCCGCCCGCTGTCCGCGGTGTTCGCCGTGCCAGTGTTTGCTTTCTTCGCGGCCGGGGTCACCATCGGCGGGTTCGGCGGCCTGGTCGACTCGCTCACCGACCGTGTCGCCCTCGGCATCGTCCTCGGCCTGGTTCTGGGCAAGACGGTCGGAATATTCGGGTCGACCTATCTCGTGGCCCGGTTCACCCGCGCCAGCCTAGATGACGACCTCCGCTGGATCGACGTGCTCGGGTTATCGGTGCTGGCCGGTATCGGGTTCACCGTGTCGCTGCTGATCGGCGAGCTGGCCTACGGAATGGGCAGCGAGCGCGACGAGCATGTCAAGGTCGGCGTTCTCTGTGGATCGCTACTTGCCGCGCTGATCGCCGCCGGTCTTCTTCGGGCGCGGAACCGTACCTACCGACGATTGTGTGAGGCCGAGGAACTGGACTCCGACGCAAGACGGCACCCCCGACGTCTACATCACTCCCGGCACGCACATCGACCGCGGCTAGGGCTCGGGCCGACGGGGAACCTAGAGGGGATTGAACTGTGGCGGGGTGTCGCTCAGGGGCCTGATAACGGCTGCAGTCAGTCCCAGTGCGGCTCGCCTTTCCTATAGGCGGGGTTGGGGTCCAGCAATCGCGGCGCGGTTGCCTTCGTAGGCGGTGGTCCATGTTGAGAGCTGGCCCCGGTTACGTGTCCCATACCTGACCTCGATTACGGGGCGCCGGCACAACGCTCTAGGAGCGGTGAGCGGGGACGACTGACCACCAGGACCCAGCCGGAGCGAGGGCTCGCTGTCTTCCCTCGTGACACCGATTTAACTACAGTTAATAGCAACTTCACACGGTGGATCTCGAGTCCAAACAGGGGGTGAGTGACTAACTGTGTGACAACGGAGGCGCTTCTCGGTGCACCACGGTGGACGTTCGTGGACTTTCGCTGAGCGTGAAAGATCATCTTCAGGCGTGCGTGCTGGACCTGATAAGGCAGAGGTCAGTGGTTCAAGTCCACTTAGGCCCACCAAAGTACTTCTGACTAGGTGTTTTACTGCCAGGCAGCATAGACCAAGTATTTACCTTGACCAATGAGCGCGACTGACGATCAACCTCACTTTTCTTACATGACTTTGACTGGGTGCTTCGCGGTTTCCGAGGGACTAACCTCTGCCGTGTGGGGGCAGCGATCATCAGGCAACGTCCTCACGAAGCCGGCTCCGGCCTAGGTGATTCACCCCGCTTCACTATCATTCGGATCTCGTGGTGCGAGTAAGTGCGTGACAGAGGGTGACTAGTTGATCGTGAGATAACCCGCGGTGCTGGCCGCCCGCTCCATCGTGAGGTCGGCGCCCCGCGACGCCCACGGCGGCGAGGGCCGGATCAAAGCCGCCCGGTTCCCGGCCCACACAGCGTTGGAGGACTTCGACTTCGACCACGCCCGCGGCCTGCGACGTGACTTGATCGCCCACCTCGGCGCCTTGGGCCAGCGGCATCGTGCACATTGGTGTATGCCCTCACCTCCACCGAGCGTGCACTGGTGCTCACCGAACAACACCGCTGGCATGTCGTCACCTACGGCGAATGGCTAGGCGATCAGGTCGCGCTAAAACGTCGCCAAACTGGCCGACGAGGCAACAGATTGAGTCTCAGCACCTCAACGCCCACGAGGTCACCCGGCCCGCCACCGTTCCGAAATCGCGGCAACAAAGTGTCATTCATAGCAGCCGGAGGTCACCTGGAGTCGGGTAGTGATCAGCCCGACGACATTCGAGCGAGCGTGCGGTGTGACGGGGCTCAGCGCCGTTCCCCAACACGTCGGTTCCGCTTTCTGCAGGCGAGTTCGATCCGACTCGTCTACCGTGATCCTGCCCTCAGCTCGCGGCCTGCAACCCAAACCCCAGTGGTGGCTCACACGAGGTGGTGCTCGAAGGCGTAGCCCGCCGCCGCCGTGCGGGAGCCGACGTCCAGCTTTGCGAAAATGTTTGAGAGGTGCCGAGCGACCGTCTTCTCGCTCAGTACGAGCTCCCCGGCGATCTGGGAGTTGCTCCGGCCGGACGCGACCAGGCGCAACACTTCGACTTCTCGATCCGATAGTCCGGCCGGATTGGCCTCCGGCGACAGGAGGTGCGCTGTCTCCTTGGCGGCCGACGTCGCGCCCAGCTGACGGAAGGTGGCGCACGCGGCCTCCAGCTCCCTTCGGGCCGACTCGATGTCGCCGAGCGCGGTCAGGGCGCGACCCTGTCACGAGTCGCACCCGCGCGACTTCGTAGGGGCTTTGCGCGTGGGCCCAGAGCTGGCGCGCCTTGCGCAGGTACGGCAGCGCGCCGGCGGCGTCACCGGTGTCGAGTTCCACCGTGCCTGACGCGAAGGCGGCGTAGGCCTGGAGCGTCACGGTGGCGACCTGGGTGGCCACCTTGTCCAGTCGGGCGGCGACGGCACGCGCTTCGTCGAGGGCACCGGCAGCCACGAAGACGTCGACGGCCGCTGGCAACAGCCGGCACTGGGCGACCGGGTCGGAGGCCTCCGCCACCAGCCGTCGTACGGCGGCTACCGCGGCTTCGTTCGCGCCGCGGGCCAGCCACAACAGTGCCGGACCGGGCTGAGGGTCGTAGCCGTGCTCACTCGACCGCTGGTACGCCATCTCGGCCGCAGCCGAATTCACCGCGCTGGCGCAGCACATCGCCCCGCTCACACTCCGCGAGGCCTATCGCCGCCACGGAATCTGCCAGCCGGTAGCGCTCGATGGCCCTCTCGAACTCCTCCAGTGCTTCGGGCCACGCACCGTGCACCCGCATCAGCTGTCCACGATGAACCGAGCACTGCCCGGTGAACGCCACCAGGCCTGGCTGGGACAGACACCAGCGATGCAGCGCCGTCGTCCATTCGGCGACCCGGCCGAAGTCGCCGATCTCCTGACAACCTTCGATCGCTGCGCAATAGACGTCACCGAAGACCACCGGCGTGACTTCGCCCGCCGCCAAACCGGCCATCGCTTCGTCGAGGAGTGCCAGCCCGTCCGTAATGCGACCCGCATAGATCGCCAGCCTGCCCTGGGAACTCAACCCCAAGGCGAGCAGGTCCGGATCCCGGTGCCGCCTCCCCACGGCTGTGACCACCTCCGCGGCCTCGGTGGCTTCCAGCAAGTTGCCCGCTCCCAAGGTGGCTGTACATCTGCAGGAGAGCGACGTAACCATGCTCGACCGAGTCGTCGCCGAGCTCGTCGAGAAGCCGTTCGGCGCGGGTGGTCCAGCCCCTCGCGAGCGCGTGTTCACTACTGGTGCCGAAGATCATCGCGAGGTGGAAGCAGCAGCGCATCGCCCCTTCCGCCGCACCCTGCTGCTGGTACAGCGCGAAGCCCCGCTGGTGGAAGTCGACGGACGCGTCGTGACGCCCGAGCAGGTACGCCGCCACCGCGGCGGCGTGCAGGTCATCGGCGCTCATGTCGTCGATCTCGATGTCGGACCAGATGTCGAGGGCGGCGGACCAGTCGCCCTGCTCGTAGTCCGTGCGAGCCTGCGCCAGGTCATCGACCATACCCACCGAGGACACCTCCTCCCGGGACGCTACTCCCGGAGAGAGGTCCTGGGTGGGCGACCGAGTCAGACTGCCTGGTGGTCACGACGGGGTGTTGCGTTCGCTGAGGTGGCGTGCGACGTACTCCGCGTCCCGGCCGGCGCCGGCCAGCAACATCGAGGAGAACGCGTATTGGAACGACAGGCCGCAGAAGTACAGGCCTGGCACGTCGTCGGCAACACCTCGGTGCTCGCGTGGCCATCCGTCGGCGCCGACGATCGGGCAGGTCGATCCAGTCGAAGGCCTGCCGGAAGCCCGTCGCCCAGATCATGTTGGCAGCTTCGACGGTGGTGCCGTCGGACAGGATCGGGAGCCCGTCGCGAACGCCCTTGACCCGCGCCTCGTTACGGACTACCCCGCGCTCGGCGAGGTCGGCGCGCTTGACTCGCAACCTCGGCCCGCCGTGGAAACGAATCGCCGCCATTTCCTTGCGACCCATCGGCGTACGACGGGTCAGCACGTGGCGCCACGCGAACATCAACAGCGGGAAGACGCGGGGATCAGCCGCGAATCCAGGGAGAGCGGGATCTCGCCGCAGTCACGTCCGACGAGGGTGGTCCGTCGGTGGCCGCCAGCTCGTAGGCGATGTCCGTGCCGGAGTGCGAGGCGCCGATCACGAGGACGGGCCCGTCCCGGAGTTGCCCGGGTCGCCGGTACTCGCTGGAGTGCAGCTGCAGGATCGAAGGGTCCAGCTCGGTCGCGTAGTCGGGGATCAGAGGGCGCCCGCCCGAAGGTGCCGGTCGCGACCACCACGTTGTCGCACTTGATCGACCCGGCGTCAGTGGTGACAATGAAGCCGTCGTCCTGTGCCCCGGGCGAGCCCGCCGACGCGGGTGTCGAGCTGCATCGGCAGATCCCACCGGTCGCGCGTAGGCCTCGAGGTAGGCCGCCATGTCGTCCTTGGTCGGGAAGGACCACGGGTCGGCTGGGAACCTCATGCCCGGGAGTCCGTCGAACTTCGCCGGCGAGTAGAGCCGCAGGCTGTCCCACTGCCGGCGCCAGTTGTCCCCGATCCGCTGGTTGTGGTCGAGGACGACGCAGTCCCGGCCTCGCTTTCGCAGACGCTGGGCGGTGGCCAGACCGGCCTGGCCGGCCCCGATGATGACCGTCTCGACGTTCTCCATGGCTCCTCCTTGGCGCTGGGAGGCATCACGTTATGGATCGAGACCGACCGTGGAGCATCGGTCGAATTGCCCATGGTCGGTCCAACCGGTTTGGGTGATTCTTTCGATGCGGGATGCGGGCCCGCTCCCTAGCGTTGGCCGCAACCAACCGCCTGGAAGGACGAAGCAGATGCCACTGTTCCTCGATGTCCACTCGCTGGACGACCCCGTCGCTCTCACCGATGTGGCCCGAGCTCACGACGCCGACCTGCGCACGCAAGGGCCCTACAACGTCAGCTACCTGCGCTACTGGGTGGACGAGGCGGCGGGCAAGATCTTCTGCCTCGTCGACGCGCCCTCCCCGGGCGCTGCGGCGGATGTGCACCGCGAGGCACACGGCTTGGTCACCGAGGAGATCTACCAGGTCACCGAAGGTGGGAGCTAACATGAGCGTCGACCATGAGCCCGTCCCCCGCCGAGCACGCGGAGTTCGCCCCGCTCGAGGCGTGGGACGCGATCGCTGCCGGGTACGCCGAACACGTCGCGCCTGGTGAGCAGTCGCTCTCGGCGGCGGCACTTGGTCTGGTTGGACTGGCTCCCGGCGAGAGATTCCTCGACGTCGCCGCGGGTCCGGGCGGTCTGGGACTGGCAGCCGCACGGCTGGGTGCCACCGTGCTGGCGACTGACTGGGCGCCGCAGATGGTGGCCCAGTTCGAGGCGCGGGCGCGCTCGGAGGGTCTGCCCGAAGCGTCGGCGCGGGTGATGGACGCTCACGCTCTCGACCTGGAAGACGATCGATTCGACGTGACCGGGTCCCAGTTCGGGGTGATGCTCGTCCCGGACCAGGCACTGGCCCTGTGCGAGATGGTGCGCGTGACCAAACCAGGGGGACGCGTGCTGCTGATCGCCTACGGCTCCCCGGCGGAGTTCGACGCATTGCAGTTCTTCGTCGCCGCACTGCAGTCCGTCGCCCCCGATTTCGCGGGGCTGCCGGACCCGCCGCCGCTGGAGTTCCAGGTCTCCGACCCCGACGTCCTGCGCGAACGCCTCGTTGCCGCGGGCCTGGGGGACGTGCGGGTGGACACCACGCAGCAGGAACGACTCGAGCTGTCCACGGGTCAGGAGGCGTGGGACTGGATGGTCTTCAGCAACCCGATCACCGAGATGATCCTGGACGACGTCGGCGTCAGCGAGGCCGATCGCGCGAGGATGCGCGCAGCACTGGACGATGATGATCCGCGACCGCGCGAACGCGCCGGTGTCGCCGTACTCACGGCCCCACTCAACATCGGCTGGGGCTGTAAGGCCGACGGCCCTGTGACCGGCTCCGTCCTCATCGTCGGCGGCGGAATCGGGGGACGAGCCGCCGCCCGAGTCCTGGCGCGGCACGGCCTGGGCTGCACGGTCCTCGAGCGGCGTGAGTCCGTCGGACGGGGGATGGGCGTCAATCTGCCGGGCAACGCGGTGCGGGCCCTGGCCGAGCTGGGCGTACCCGACAAGGCGCTGGCCAGCGGCGTACCCGTGCGACGACGGGAGTATCGCAACGGTCGCGGACGGTTGCTCTTCACGGTGGACGACGATCGCTTTTGGCGCGACGTGGGGAGACCTGTCTGTGTGCGCCACGGCGACCTGCTCGACGCCCTCGCACTGCCCGGGGCGGCCGTGCTCGAACACGCAAAGGCCGTGGCCGCACGACCCACGCCCGCCGGCGTCGAGGTTGAGCTGAAGGGAGCGTCGTCGCCGCGGCACTTCGACTTCGTGATCGGCGCCGACGGTGTCAACTCGGCGATGCGGAAAGCGATCGCCGAAGACGGCCTGCGCCCGTCGTCGATGACCGGATCGAGTTGGCGCTTCATCGCCGACAATCCCGGCGTCGACTGCTGGACTGCCTGGTCCGGCCGCGACGTGACCTTCTTGTTGATCCCGGTCGAGGAGGGCCGCGTCTACGGGTACGCCGCCCGCACCCGGGGCGGGACCACCGGAGCCGACCGCTCCTGGTTGGCGCTGACGGCCGAAGGATTTCCTGATCCGGTGGGCGCGGCGGTCGCCCAAGCACTCGACGGCGGTGAACTCCATCATGCCCCTGTCGATGAGGTGCGGCTGAAGCGATGGCACCGACGCGCGGCTCGTGCTCATCGGTGATGCCGCGCATGCGACCGGACCGGTGTGGGCGCAGGGCGTGGCGATGGCACTGGAGGACGCCCTGGTCCTCGGCGAACTGTTGGCCCGCACCCATGCCGAGCACTGGACCGCAGTGGGGGCCGAGTTCGAACGGCTCAGGCGCCCCCGGGTCGATCACGTCCAGTCGGCAACCGACAAGATGTCGCGGTTGGCCGCGCTACCGGGCTGGCTGCGCGACGTGAGTGCACCCATCCTGGGCCCGAAGAACTATCGGGCGGCCTACGCGCCGCTGCGCACTGGCGCCATCGAGCCCGGCGTGTGACCCAAGCCTCAACGGATAAGCGCTTCAGGCCTATCGAAGGCCTGGATCCATCAAGAAGATGATCTTGGACTCGGTTGTCGGGGCGGTGGCTGACTGGTCCTCGCGGCCGCAACAGGTCCGTATGCATCGTGGGTGAGGCGCCGCCGGCGCTACGTGTTGTTGATCTTGGTTGCACACACTCCGTCCTGCCCAGCAAGGGGCAGAGGGTCAGCCGAAGACGCCTATCGGGGGCCGGCTTGGCGGCTGTTGGCGACCGCAACAGAAATGGGGCATTGCGGAGTGCCGCCGACGAATTCTGGAATCTCTCGTTCCTTTCGCCTGCAAGGTTGACACGATCGATGGGGCGGGGGGACCTCGACATCGATCTTGCGCAGCTGCGGCGTGAGCTCATCCGGCTACGCCCGGAATGCCCGGTTGGCCCGCTTGCTGGAACTAGGCGGGCAGGACACACGCCGGCGGCGGAGCGGATGTCCTTCCCGGAGGCTCCGGGGATGGTGACCATGTCGTCATCGGTCGCGGACAAGCACGCTTTGTACGCCGACCGTTGTCGCTCGCGCCGACGTGTATGCCCTGTTTGGGAGGGCGAGGGGCGGGGACGAGTGGCTGGATGCCCGCGGTCGCGGGAGGTTGGCGCCGCGGACTGGATCGCAGCCGGGTGCGGGACCTCCCCCTGACCCGGGAGGTGATTGCGGCGCACCTCGCCGGTGAGATCTTCATCGGGCTCTATCCGCTGCTCCGTGACAACACTTGCCGTTTCCTGGCCGCGGATTTCGACGGGGCGGCGGCCATGCTCGATGCGCTGGCGTACGCCGAAGCCGCCGGGTGAGCGGCGTGCCGGCCGCGGTCGAACTGTCTGAGTCGGGCCGGGGGGCGCACGTGTTGGTGTTCTTCGCGGTGCGGGTGGAGGCGTCGACGGCACGGGCGGTGGGCTTTGTTCTGCTACGAGGCGATGGTGCTGCGGGGCTCGATGGACCTCAGCTCCTACGACCGGCTCTTTCCGAACCAGGACGTCCTGCCGGACGGCGGTTACGGCAACCTGATCGCGGCCCCGTTCCTGCGAAATTACCGGGACGACGGACTGACTGTCTTCCTCGATCTGGGCACGCTGGAGCCGTACGAGGACCAGTGGGCGTACCTCTCGACGCTGGACCGCCTCAGTCCCGTGATGCGGTCCAGTGGCTGCCGGGCCAAGCAGACCGCCGTAGGCTCTGAGGTCACCCAGCTGAGCCGGTCAGCGGCCACGCGCGTGCGGCCGCGCCTGCCGCCGCTGGTTCGGGCTGATCTCGGCGCGAAGCTGAG
>CAVUGB010000001.1:0-1406632 GCA_963740705.1 uncultured Actinomycetota bacterium | reverse complement strand
CTCAGAATTTCAGCCGGTCGACCATCCGGTAGCCGTCGAGGCGGTTGGATTGGAGGGCCCGCTCGGACAACAGGTAGATGTCGTCGCCGATGACCAGTGAACGAACGGCCTGCCCGGCAGAGGGGGGCGAGGTGATCCGGGCGACTTCGCTCAGGCCCTGTGAGTCGGCGCGGAGCAGGACGAGACCGTCGAAGCTGAGCTTGTCTCGGCCGTAGGAGGTCATTGGGGCGATCACCAGATTGCGTGGTTCCCAGGACAGGAAGGCCTTCGGGTCGAACTCGGCGGCGGGTTTCCCCATCCGTAGGCCTGGGTGTCGATCCGCTTGGGTGACTCAGGGTCGCTGACGTTGAACAGCGAGAACTGAATTTTGCCCTCCCCGCTCTGCCCGACGCCGAGCAGCAGATCGGTCCCAATGGGGTGCAGATAACCGGAATAGCCGGGAATTTTCAGCTCTCCGGTGATCTTGGGCGCAGCAGGGTTGCGCAGGTCGAGCACGTAGAGCGGGTCGGTCTGGCGGAATGTCACCACATAACCCAAGTTGCCGATGAAGCGGACAGCGTAGATCGATTCGTTGTCCTTGCGGCCGAGCCCACCGACCTGTCCGATCTGCTTCAGCGTGCCGTCCTCCTCGCGCAGCATGGTCACCAAGCCCTCGTTGACCGTCCGCGAGTTGACCCAACCGCGGCGTCCGGACATCGTCGTGGCCACCCGCAGCACGCCGTCGAACTCCGACATCGAGTACTGGTTCAGCAGGTTCCCTGGTACCTCCCCGGACCCGCGGTACGCGGTCGCGCCGGATGGCGCGGTGAGGAACTTGTGGAGGCTCGTCGTTGGTGTCGAACCGTCGCTGCTCCACTCGGTTGTCGTGATGTAGGTCGCGGTGTCGGTGGCGTAGAGCTGCTCACCGCCGGCGACCACGCCCACTGTGCGGCGATCCTGGAATGCCGACGTGATGTTGAACGACGAGACGGCCACCGTATCGATGCCGGAGAACTTCTCGGGTCGGGCCAGATCGGTACAGTCCACCAGCCGTCCGCTGCTCACCTGGGCACCGGAGCCGTCAGTCAGCGTGTACTCCGGCAGCCAGTCCTCCTCCGTCGACTTCGCGACCGCCTCCTTGAGCTCCTTCTTGGATTGTTCGGCGATCCCGCCCTCGCGGCCGTAGTAGGGCGACGGGATGTCGAGGTCGGGGGAAAAGGCGGTGGCGACGCGTACCTGAGTCCCGACCAGCCGGGCGTCCAGAACAGTCCCGTCGACGGCGAGGGTGGCCACCAGCTTCGGCGTACGGAGCGTTGCGATGTCGTACGTGGTCAGGACCTGCCGCTGCGCCACTGACCCAGGCTCGGGTGCAAACTCTTCCGACCGCTGCCCACTGAACACCAACACGCGAGTGCCGGCGAGGAAGACGTTCCGCACGTCAGTGTCAGGAAGGGTCGCCAGCTTGGACAACCGGCCGTTCTGGGCGCTGATCAGGTGCACCCGCCCGCGGGCAACGGCGGCAATGACCTTTCCGTCGGTCTTGATCAGGTCGGGTTCATCGACACCGGCTTCGGCGACATTGGTCGTCGAATGAACCGGTGTTGACGCACCGCTCCCAGCGCTGGTGTCGGCCTGGCGCTCCGCCGGCTGTGGAATGGGTCCGGCGCTTCCGTCCGCGGAGGCACTGCCCGCCCCACTGCTTGCCCGTTCGATCAAGTAGTCCGGTGCGTGTTCCTTGAAGTAGCCCAGCACGGCGTCGCAGTCCGTGAACGCCTTCAGGGGCCCCGCCGCGTACGCCACGCCGGCCCCACCGAGGCCCGCCGACCCGCCGCCGTTATTACCAATGAGCCCGGGCCCGAGAACCGCCACCCCGGCGACGAGCACCGCGGCGGCCGCGACTCGCGGGAGGGCCATCTTGTGAATCGGTCGGCGCGCACGCCGCAGGCCGAGCTCCCCGCCCCATTCCGTCGCGGCCAGCTGCTGCCGGACGGACTCGGAGGCCTGGCGGGCCCGTACCTCGAAGCTGTTCTGCCCGGCATCGCTCAGCTCCGGGTCCTTCATCTCTGCGTCACCGCTGGGGTCACTCATGGTCATCCTCCACACGCTCCAGGCGTAACTGACGCGCGATCGCGGTACGCGCCCTACTCAGATGGGTCTTGACGGTGCCCTCGCTGCAGTCGAGGACCGCGGCGATGTCACGCACGCTGTAGTCGTCCAGGTAGAACAGGGCGACCGCCTGAGCCTGCCGGGGTGGCAGGGCGCGAACCGACCGCCAGAACTCGGCATCGCCCTCCTCAAGTTCGATGTGGGTCGGCGTCCGGTACGCGAGCCGGACAATCGCCTTCGCCTCGCGTACCCGCCGTCGCACCACCGACGCCGCCCGATTGCAGGCGACTCGCCGCACCCAGGCGGCCGGCGAGTCGTAGCCGCCGATCGCTGCCCATTGCCGGTAGGCCGCGGTGAACGCATCCTGGGTCGTGTCCTCGGCCACCGACGCGTTTCCGGTCAGTACGTATGCCAGTCCGAGCACGTGGCGGTACTCCTGACGGTAGAAGTCGTCGAAGGACACCCGCAGACGACCGTGGTCCTTCGTCTCGTCAATGTCAGTGGGAGCCGCGTCGCCGGAGTCGGTGTCGTTGTGAATTGTCGAACTGACCGCAGCGAGCGCCGGCCGCTGCCACCGATCAGGGGTGGCGCCGCCAGTCGCGGTTGCTCCATGCGTGTCCATCACTGCTTCACTCGCCGCAGGCCCTTCCGCGGTTGACATCCTCCGGTCAAAAGTGTGTCAGTGGCCACGACGGAGTCATCGCCCGCATGAGCCGACCCTTCTACGGGGCATTCACGAGCGCCACGATTGGAACTCCCGTGCGGACTGGCAAACACCGTTCCGAACCCTTGGGCCGCCGCCTCCGGTGCCTTGCGCCGGTTCGACAGAATGGCCGCATGACCGCCTACTGGATCAGCGTGTACCAGGAAATCTTCGACCAAGGCAAGGTCGACGCGTACGCGCAGCTTGCTCGACCCGCGCTGGAAGCGGCGGGAGGAACGTTCGTTGCGCGCGGGCTGCCCGAGCAGACGTACGAGGCCGGCGAGACCACCCGCACGGTGCTCATCGTCTTCGACTCCGTAGAGACGGCCCGCGCCGCCCACGACAGCCTGGCCTACCAAGAGGCGCTAGCCGCCCTCGACGGCGGAGCCCGGCGCGATATGCGAATCCTGGCCGCGCTCTAGAGTGAACCGATTCAGCCGGCACTCCAGCATGGCTATACAACGCCGGTACCGTGTCGATCGGGTCCATGCCGGTGCTGGCCGTTCGGCCGGTGCCGGACCAGACAGGGGCATTACGATCCTGGGGATGCTGATCGCGGAGGAACTGCTGCTGATGTGCCTCGACCCCGAGTCGGGCCGCACGGCGGTGCGACGTAGCCGGTTGAGCCCGGCCCTCGGGGGTGCCCTCTTAGTCGATCTTGTCTTGATGGAGCGGATCAGCTTGACGCCGGACGAGATGGGCCGGCGGCAGCGCCGGCGAGTCCAGCTGATCTCCACGGTCCCGACGGATGATTCCGAACTCGACTTCATCCTCGCTCACCTGCAGACCTGGGTTGATATCAAGGTTTCGCACCTTGTCCGCGACGTTTCCGGGAAACGCATCGTCGAGCGTCTTGGTGATCGGTTGGCGGCGGCGGGGATGCTGAGCGAAGGACCCCTGACCAGATTCGGCACCAGGACGTGGCCGACGGACGACCCGCGGCCGGCGCAGGTCATCAGGGATCGAGTCCATGCAGCCATGGTCGGCGGACCCCAGCCGACCGAGCGCACGGTGGCCCTGGTTTGTCTGCTGGATTCGCTGCATCGGCTGCCGGATGTGGTCCGGGCCAGTGATCCGCACGCCGACCCCCGGATAGTTCGCGAGCGGGCACGACAACTGAGCGACGGGGACTGGGCGAGTCAGGCGGTCAAGGATGCGATTAAGGAGACGGCCGCCGGCCTGATCTTCACCGGTGGTCCCTGGTGAAGCTTCAGCACATCCCGCGGGCGTGCATGGGTCGCAGCATGATGCTGGTGAGTAATCTGCTGCCGCGCCGACCGCATGCTAAGCCTCGATCCGTGGATCGGTAGCTGGTGTCGCGGCGGGTCTGGACGTTGATGTGCCTTCTGTGGTTGGAGAATCGGGAGTGTCTAGGTCCTGATTCGGCCATCCAGCAGAAGGCACTGGAAGTGAAGCTACCTGATGGATGGTCCCGGGCGGTCCCGGTCTTTGATGACGAGCATCTGGTGTCGTGCGCGGGCCTGGTCCCGGTGATGGGTTTGGCGGAGCAGACCGGCCTGGCGGAGCTGATCGGCGACCGGGTGGTGGTCAAGGCGTCGAGGGTGGCCTCGGCGGGGGTGAACCCGGCCGGGAAGCTGACCTCGATCATCGCCGGGATGGCTGCCGGCGCGGACTGCATCGACGATCTCGACGTGCTCCGCTCCGGTGGGATGCGCTCGGTTGTTCGCCGGGGTGTATGCGCCGGCCACGCTGGGTCAGCATCTGCGGGAGTTCACCCACGGCCACACCCTGCAGCTGGCGCTCGGTGCTGCGCGCCCACCTGGTGAACCTGGTCGCCACCACCGGGTCTGCTGCCCGGGATCAGCCAGCGGGTCTTCGTCGACATCGACTCGCTGCTGCGGCCGACGTTCGGCCACGCCAAACAAGGCGCCAGCTACGGCCACACCAAGATCGCCGGCAAGCAGGTCCTCCGCAAGGGCCTGTCACCGTTGGCGACGACCTTGTCCACCCCGACCGGGGCGCCGGTGATCGCCGGGATCCGGCTCCGCGCCGGCCGGGCCGGCTCCGGCAAGGGTGCGGCGTCGATGGTCACCGACGCCATCGGGGTGGCCCGCGCCGCGGGCGCGGCCGGTGAGGTCTTGGTCCGCGGCGATTCCGCCTACGGCAACAGTGCGGTCGTGCGTGCCTGCCAGCGGGCCGGGGCCCGGTTCTCGGTGGTCCTGGTGAAGAACCCGACGGTGACCAAGGCGATCGCCGGCATTCCCGACGACGCCTGGATCCCGGTCCACTATCCCGGCGCGGTGCCCGACCCGGAGACCGGTGAGTGGATCTCCGACGCCGAGGTCGCCGAGATCGCCGTGTTCACCGCGTTCGCCTCCACCCCGCATCCGGTCACCGCCCGGCTGATCGTGCGCCGGGTCCGCGACCGCGCCCGGCCCGATGAGCTGTTCCCGGTCTGGCGGCACCACCCGTTCCTCACCGACAGCCTCGAACCCGCCCCGGCCGCCGACATCACCCACCGCCGCCACGCGATCATCGAGACCGTGTTCGCCGACCTGATCGACGGGCCGCTCGCGCACCTGCCCTCGGGCCGGTTCGCCGCGAACAGTGCCTGGACGCTGTGTGCCGCGATCAGCCACAACCTGCTCCGCGCCGCCGGCACCATGGCCGGCCCCGCCCAGGCCGTCGCCCGCGGCGCGACCCTGCGCCGCACCATCATCAACGTGCCCGCCCGGATCGCCGAACCGCAACGCCGGCCCATGCTGCACCTGCCAGCGCACTGGCCCTGGGCCAAGCCCTGGCTCACCCTGTGGGACCGCGTCCTCGGCGACGGACTACCACCACCCGTCCCAGCCTGAACCCCGACCACCCGGCCCACCCGGCCCCAACCCAAGGACCCACACACAGTGGAAACGCTGGGCAGACCAGCGGTCTCAACCCGTCCCCACCCGCCCAACCATCCACACCATGATCAACTTCGATCTGAGCCGTCGTCACCCAGGCACGATCCACGGATCGAGGCTTAGTCAGTGTCCGGTCCGACCAACCGCGACCCGGACTTTCGCAACCGGAGCGCGGTGAGCGACGCTGACTTCGACACGTTGGTTCGCAACGTCTACAAGGTGCGCGCTCACCCGCGGAATGATCGGCACCATTGTACCTTTTCCCTGACGCCGAGACGCGTGACGCGATCCGTGCGCTGATCGGCCCTGGCCGCTGACGGCTCAGCTGCATTCCAGCAGACAAACGACGAGTGTGACGAAAGGGTGGTGCTCACGCCAGAGCGACCACTCTTTCGTCACACTCGCCGAGGCTTGGGCGAGGCCGTACGGGCTAGGCGACGGCGGCTTGAGCCGGCAGCACGTGGTCCTTGAGCTTGTCGGTGCTCAGGCAGAGCGAGCAGATCATGGCGTCGTGAGTCTCGCAGGCCGCCATGTCGGGCCGCTCGTAGTCGTGCTGGCAGACGTGGCAGGTCAGCATCACGTCGGAGGGGTTGCCGTGCTCGTCGTACATCGGCAGGTCGATGCCGTCGTCGGTGCGGCGCAGGTAGTAGCGGCCCTTGGTGGCCAGGGCGATGACCGGCGGCAGCACCAGGGCCAGCCCGATGGCCACCATCGGCGAATAGGGCTGAAGAGCCGAGCCGAGGGCGCCGAAGAAGACCAGGATCGAGACGCCGGCGGCGATGATCATGGATCCGAAGCCCACCGGGTTGATCGCGTAGAGCATCCCGCGCCGGAACTCGGGCTTCTTGGGCGACAGCTTGAGCAGGTACTTGTTGACCACGATGTCCGAGGCCACGGTGACGATCCAGGCCATGCCGCAGTTGGCGTAGAAGCCGAGGATGGTGTTGAGGAAGTCGAACATGTTGGCTTCCATCAGCACCAGCGCAATCAGCAGATTGAAGGCCAGGAAGATCAGTCGGCCGGGGTAGCGCTTGGTGACCCGGGTGAAGGAGTTGGTCCAGGCCAACGAGCCGGAGTACGCGTTGGTCACGTTGATCTTCACCTGGCTGATCACGACCAGGACCACCGCCAGACCCAGCGCCAGCCAGCCGGGCATGATGTCGCGGTAGATCTCCAGGAACTGGTGCACCGGCTGGTTGGCCACTGCGGCGCCGTCGGCGACGCTGGCGATGATGTAGACCGCCAGGAACAGGCCGATGACCTGCTTGATCGCGCCGAAGAACACCCAGCCCGGGCCGGCCAGGATCATGGCGCGCCACCAGCGGCGGGAGTTCTCCGGCGTACGGGCCGGCATGAAGCGCAGGTAGTCGATCTGCTCCGCGATCTGGGCGATCAGCGACAGGCAGACGCCGGCCGCCAGCATGATGGAACCGAGATTGGTCTCACCTTGGCCGTTCTCACCGCCGTACGCGAAGAACGAGCTGACCGACTCGGGATGGCTGACCAGCAGGTAGACGAACGGGATGACCATCAAGATCAGCCACAGGGGAGTGGTCCACAGCTGCAGCTTGGACAGCACCTTCATGCCGTAGATGACGAGCGGGAAGATGATCAGGGTCGAGGCGGCATAGCCCGCCCAGAGGGGAATACCCAGCCCGAGCAGCAGGCCCTGGGCCATGATCGAGCCCTCGAGGGCGAAGAAGATGAACGTGAAGGTCGCGAAGATGACGTTGCTGACCACCGACCCGTAGTAGCCGAAGCCGCTGCCCCGGGTGATCAGGTCGAGGTCCAGGTTGTAGCGCGCGGCGTAGTAGGCCAACGGGAACCCGGTCAAGAAGATCACCACGGTGAAGATCGCGATGCCCCACAACGCGTTCGTGGTGCCGTACGCGATGCCGATGTTGGCGCCGATGGCGAAGTCGGCCAGGTAGGCGATGCCCCCAAGGGCAGAGATCGCCACGACGCCGGTCGACCACTTGCGGTAGTGCCGGGGCGCGAAACGAAGGGTGTAGTCCTCCAGCGTCTCCTTGGTGGCGGCAGTGGCGTCGAGATTCGGTGGTACTTCGACCACCTCGGGCGCAGTGTCTTGGCTCATGGGGGGACTCCTCGTCAACGGGCAGAGCAGGCGTCGGGGCCGTCTCCCGGCGACCCAGGACTCAGCGTGGCCTAGCCGCCGTCATCGAAGATTTCTGTTCTGTATCAGTGCTGTTTCGCTTTTGCCCGGTCGGTTGCCCACAAGGGCAGCCGACGGTGCCCCCGGGGGAGTCCGCGCGGTCGTACCGCGGCGCGCCCCCGCGGCGCACCCTCGAACTAGGCACTTCTCGGTGCCGGACAGCCCACTCGTGCACGAGCCCCGCCCAAGGTCAAGGAGAGTCCGCAATGCCGTCGTATCAGTCGCCAGGTGTGTATGTGGAGGAAGTCGCCTCGGGCGCCCGACCGCTCGAAGGAGTCGGTACGGCGGTCGCAGCCTTTGTCGGTCTCGCGGAGGCCGGCCCGTTCAACGCGCCGACGCTGGTGAGCAACTGGACGCAGTTCAGCACCGTCTTCGGCGGCTTCGTGCCCGGGTCGTACCTGGCCCAGTCGGTCTACGGCTACTTCATGAACGGTGGCGGCAACTGCTACATCGTCCGGATCGGCCAGAACGGTGCGAGCAACGGTCCCGCCCCGCGCAGTGCTCGAGCCAAGGAGCTGGCGGCCGCGCCCACCGCGCTCATCGGCCGCATCCGGGTCGGGGTGCTGGACCCGGCGGTGCAGCCGGGGGAGGTCAGCATCGAGATCACCGACCCGGGTGGCGACAGCCCGTCGGCCGACATGTTCCGGCTGGTGGTCAAGCGCAACGGCGAGACCGTCGAGGAGTACGACCGGGCCACCTTCGGCCGGGGCAAGCAGAACGTCGTGACCATGATCAACGCCGCGTCGAAGCTGATCACCGTCGAGGACACCGGTCAGGGCACCGTCGAGCGCCTCGCCTCTGGTGAGGTCGCGTTGGTCTCACCGGCGCCGCCCGAGGCCGTCCCATCGACCCGGCTGAGCGCCGACGACTACGTCGGCGACGTCGCCGACCGGACCGGGTTCGCCGGGCTGGAGGCGGTCGAAGAGATCACCATGCTCTGCGTGCCCGACCTGATGAGCGCCTATCAGCAGGGCGCCATCGACCTCGACCAGGTGCAGGCCGTCCAGCTGGCCATGATCGCCCACTGCGAGCTGATGGGTGACCGGATGGCCATCCTCGACCCGCCGCCCGGCTTCAACGCCCAGCAGATCAAGGAATGGCGGGTCGACAAGGCTCGCTACGACTCGATGTACGCCGCGCTCTACTGGCCCTGGGTGCACACCATGAACCCGGCCACTGGGCTCATCTCGGCGATTCCCCCATCCGGTCACGTGGCCGGGATCTGGGGCCGCAACGACGACACCCGCGGTGTGCACAAGGCGCCGGCCAACGAGGTGGTCCGGGGTGCGATCGACATCGAGATCAACATCACCCGCAACGAGCACGACCTGCTCAACCCGGAAGGGATCAACGTGATCCGGGCCTTCCCGGGCCGGGGTATCCGCGTCTGGGGTGCTCGTACGCTCAGCTCCGACCCGGCCTGGCGCTATCTGAACGTCCGCCGGCTCTTCAACTTCCTCGAGGAATCGATCTTGGCGGGCACCAACTGGGTGGTCTTCGAGCCCAACGATGCGGCGCTGTGGGCGAAGATGCGGCGGACCATCGCGGCCTTCCTGGTGATGCAGTGGCGGGCTGGGGCCCTGTTCGGTGCCACGCCGGACCAGTCGTTCTACGTCAAGTGCGACAGCGAGACCAACCCGTCCGAGGGCATCGACGCCGGACAGGTGCTCTGTGAGATCGGCGTCGCTCCGGTCAAGCCAGCCGAGTTCGTGATCTTCCGGCTGGCCCAGTTCTCCGGCGGCACCAGCCTCGTCGCCGAATAGCCCACCCTCCGAACACCCAGAAAGGTAGAGATCCATGCCACTTCCAGAGGGCGACAGCTCTGTAGGCCACTCGTTCGGTTTGGAGTTCGACGGCATCACCATCAAGAGCATCACCGAGATCAGCGGTCTGAAGATGGAGCAGGATGTCGTTGAATACAAGGAGAACACCCCGGACGGCAAGTTCAAGATCCGGCGGCTGCCCGGGCGCCCGAAGGCCCCAGACATCACGCTCACCCGCGGCCTGAGCAGCGACCAGAGCTTCGAGAAGTGGATCAACGACAGCCGCTTCGGCAAGATGACCGACGTCCGCAAGGGCGGCTCGGTGATCGTCTTCGACTTCGAGGGCAAGGAGGTCAAGCGCTACAAGCTGACCAACGCCTGGCCGAAGAGCCTGGAGATCGGCTCGCTCAAGGCCGGTGACACCTCGTACCTGCAGGAGAAGCTGGTCCTCACCTGCGAGTCCATCGAAGTCCAGGCTGCGAGCTGACCATGCGACGCGGTTCGCTCACCCTGCCCGAGGCCCCTGAGGGGGTGCCGCCGCCGCGGGAGCCGCCGGTCGAGCGGCAATCCGAGCAGCTGCGTACGGAGTTCACCTTCTTGCTGCCCCGGGGTTATGTCGACTCGGCCGGCACGGTGCACCGCGAGGGGGTCATGCGGCTGGCCACGGCCCGCGACGAGCTCGTGCCGCTGCGCGACGACCGGGTCCGGGAGAACCCGGCCTATCTGACCGTCGTGCTGCTGGCCCGGGTCGTGATGCGGATCGGCAGCATCGAGGACATCCACGCCGGGGTGATCGAGAACCTGTTCGCTGCCGACCTGGCCTTCCTGCAGGACCTTTATCGCCGGGTCAACACCGAGGGTCATACGCGGGCGGCCGTCACCTGCCCGGCCTGCGAGCACCGGTTCGCCGTCGACGTCGCTGGTGGCCGCCTGGGGGAATCGTGACGTACGCGGCCGAGCGCCTCTACGAGGAGGTTGCGTACGTTGCCTACTACCTGCACTGGTCCCGCGACGACATCCTCGATCTGGAGCACGCCGAGCGGCAGCGCTTCGTGACTCAGGTCGCGGCGTTGAACGTCCGCATCCAGCAGGGGTGAGGCACCACCGATGAGCTGGTGGACGCCGTTGCGCGGCGGAGTGGACCGACTGCGCAGCCGGATCACGACCCCGGAGCCGACCCTGGCGGCGCCGACCACGTCGGTGCCCGACCGGGCGGAACCGGCTCCTGTCGGGGCGACGGACCCCGGACCGGAGCTGCCGTCGGTGGCGGCGTGGGCGGGCCTGCCGCCGGTGCAGCGCAGCCTCCGGGAGCCGATCGAGCCGGTCGCATCCCTGGACGCGTTCTCGTCGTCTTTGGCCACCCACCAAAACCCGAGTTTTCTGGCCCCGCTGAGTCACCGGGTCGACCCCGGGGCGGGCGGTCTGGTCGACGGGCTGGCCGACCTGTCACCGGGAACGCCGAGGACGTACGCGCCCAGCAACGACCTGACCATCCGCCCGACCACCCCGCCGCCAGCACCCACCAAGCCCGCCGTGCAACGGGTCTGGGGCAGTTTCGCGTCCGCTCCCGAGCTCGACGTGGTGCCGATGGAGCGACCGGTCATCGCTGACCAGGGTGAGGTCGACCAGGTCGCCGACGCGGGGCTGGTGGGCAGCGGGACACCCGAAACTCCGATCAGCATGGCGCCGCCGGCTCGGCCGGAGCCCCCGTCCGCGCCCGCCCTGACCGTCAGCCGCGACGTCGCCGACGCCGAGCCGCTGCCTCCCGTCGTCTCGTCCACCCGTCCGGTCACGGCGCAGCGAGCCGTGGTCGACCCGCCGAGCCCCGCCACCGGGGACCGGCCGGCCGCGTCGCCGCCCCCGGTGAGCGCGTCGGCTCCCGAGGTGCACCCCCCGCACGATGACTACCTCGAGGACCACGCGCCCGACGCGCACGACCCCAGCGCACCGGTTGAGGTGGTCAGCCCGGCTGACACCTCGTACGACGGTGAGCCTGGGTCGACCTCCGCGCCTCTTACCTCGATCCAGCGGCTGGTGAGCGACCCGGGCCAGGACCTGAACCCGCCGTCGGTTCCCGCGGCGTCGACCACCTCGGCCACGGAGCCGGAGCTGCCGGTGGTCACCGTGGCAAGGGCGGCGGCATCGTCGCCGGCCGGCTCGGCCGGAACCCGCACCTTCGACCTCCCGACGATTCAGCGGCAGGTGGCGGCGGTTGCCGACCAGCCCGTGCGACGGGTGGCTGAGCCGACCCACCCGACCTTGGAGCTGCCGGTGGTGCGCCCGGTCGAGCCGCCGGTGCAGCGGTCCGCGATGGTGTCCGCGACGAGCTCACCGGCGCCCGGGGTATCGGGTCCGTCCGATGGATCAGGGCCGTCCGAGGTGCCAGGGCCGCCCGAAACATCAGTGCCGACTGAGGTCGCGGGGCCGGCCGCGCTGGAGTCCGGCCCGACGGCCGAGGTCGCCACCAGCGATGACGGGCCGAGGTCCGATCCCGCCGCGGACGCGCCGCTGAGTGGCTTCGCCGCCGCGATCGCCGCCCTCCAGGCCCCCTCTTCGGACGGAGATAGCGACTCGGGCCAGCCGGTCAGCACCCCCAGCGGACCGGAGTCGGCGCGGCCCGCGGTCCAGCGATCCAGGAGCGAGCCGTCTGCCGTCGAAGAAATTCGTGCAACCGAGACGGCAGCAGTGGAGACCGGCGCTCGGGGTCTGGGCACGTTGCCCGTGCTGCCGGTTCGTGCTGAGGCGCCGACGCGGTCCGTCCAAACCCTGCTGTCGACGCTGACCACCCTACCGACGGTCGGGTCGAGCGCCTCAGGGTCGACCGCCTCAGGGTCGACCGGCTCAGGACCGACCGGCTCAGGACCGACCGGCTCGGGTCCCACCAGCTCAGCTGCGACCGGCTCAGGACCCACCGGCCCGAGTCCGGGAGGTCAGCTGTCAGCACCGACCGCGATGCCAAGCGCGATGCCGACCGTCTCGCGCTTGTTCGAGTCGGAGCGTCCGACCAATCCCGCCGCGCTCGTCGCGTCCTCACAGACAGCTCAAGCGACCGGCCGGCCTGGTGCCGCGGCTCCGGCCGACCTGCCGGTGGTGGCCCAGCGAGCGCAAAGCCTGAGTGCTGAGCTGATCGGCTCCCGTCCCCCTCTCGTCCAGCGACTTGAGCAGACCAGACCCGCCCTGCCCCCGGCGGTGCAGCCGATCCGGTTCGTCGAACCACAGCTCCCGACGGGGCGGACCTCGACCTCCGCCGGTGTCGTGTCGCGCTCAGTGCTCGAACTGGGTCGAGCTGAACCAGCGGTCGTCGAGGTCACCGCCCAGCGATCCTCGACCGCCGGGTCGTCGCCGGTGGCCGTCAGCCCGGGGTTGGCCGCGGGCCCCGTCGTGGCTCCCACCGGTCCGTCCCTGCCCACCGCGGGACCGGCCCTACCCGCAGCGGGACCCGCCCTGCCCACCGCTCCACTGTCGGCGCCGGCCGCCCTGGGTTCGTACGCCAGTCCGGTGCTCGAACCCCCCGCTGCGCCGGTGACCTATCCCGAACCGACGGAGTCGTTCTCCAGCGTGGCCGAGGAAACGGCGTACGCCGACATCAGCCGGGGGCAACCGGAGCCGGATCGGGAGCCGGCCGCGTCGGCGTACGAGGTGGTCCAGCTCAGCGCCGCCGACCCGGACCCGGGTTCGGGGCCGGCCAGCGCGCCGTCGCTCTTCGGACCCTCGGTGCAGCGCCGCCTCGCCGTCGGCGGCCCGGTCGTTCCGCCGGTGACCATGGCGCCACCGAGCCGGCTGATACAGCGGCAGACCCCGGCACCCGCGGTCAGCTCCGGCGCTGGTCCGGTGCACAAGAGCGGTGCCGGGTCGGGCCCGGTGTCGTTCACGTCGATGTTCGCTGAGGCAGGCGATGGGGCGGGCGCTCAGGCGGCCCAGGACGGCTACACGAGCGTCCAGCTGGCCGGGGAGGATGCGCCGCCGGCGAGCGTCCCGGCGCCGGTCGAGCCGCCAGCGCCCAGCCCGGCGGCACCGGCCGGGGCCGCCCCGGCTGCCGCAGCCCCCACCGACCTGGACGAGATGGCCCGCCGCCTGTTCGAACCCCTGTCCGCTCGCATCCGGGCCGAGCTCTGGCTGGACCGCGAGCGATCCGGACTGATGACCGATGCCCGCCCATGAGCCCCGACCGAAGGAACGACCATGACCGTTGAGCGAGGTGAGCCGGCCGTCGGCGTGCGCTTCCTGGTGGCCATCGACAAGAACGAGCTGGGTGCGTTCAACACCTGCGAAGGACTGGGCTGCGAGATCGTCCTCGAGCAGCGCGAGGAGGGTGGCAACAACGGGTTCGTCTGGCAGCTGCCGACCCGGATCAAGTACACCAACATCAAGCTGTCCCGCTCCATCTGCAAGGACAGCGACAAGCTCACCGCCTGGATCGCCAGCTTCGCGACCAAAGTCACGCGGCACACCGCCACCATCTCGGCGATGACCGGGGATGGCGAGATCGTGGTCACCTGGAACCTGGAAGGGGTCATCCCGGTGCGCTGGACGGGGCCGAGCCTCAACCCCGAATCGCCCAAAATCGCGACGGAGACGGTCGAGCTGGCCCACCACGGCTTCTTGCCGAACCGGAGCTTTTGATGGCCAACCCGATCGCCCTGCAGACCGCGGGCAAGGGCAAGCTGATCCGCCCCGACGCCGCCGCCCCCAAGGCCGCAGCCGGCGGCAAGGACAGCATGCAACACGCCGTGCTCAACCTCTACGCCTGCGAGGACGCCCCCGGCGGGGCCAAGACCGGTGCGTCGCTGGGAGAGGTCAAGTTTCAGTTCAACCCCAAGGAGGTGACCATCGCCAAGGGGGCGAAATGGGAGCGCAAGCCGGCCAAGGGTGCCAAGGGCGCCGGACCGCCGGAGTTCAGCGGCACCGACCCCTGCAAGCTGACCGTCGAGATGTTCTTCGACGCGACCACGACTCACGACGGGGCGGTGGTCGAAGCCGTGGAGAAGCTGTTCAGCTGCCTGGTCGCCACCGACCAGAGCCACAGCCACAAGAAGCCGGCCCCTCCGCTGGTCGTGCTGAGCTGGGGCAACATCACCAGCTTCAACTCCTTCATCACCTCGGTGAGCGCCAAGTACACCCTGTTCGGCGCCAACGGCACGCCGATCCGGGCGGTGTGCAGCGTCGCCATGGAGGAGATGCCTGGCGAGCTGTTCCGGCAGAACCCGACGTCGGGGAGCTATGACGTCCGTAAGGTGCACCGGACCATCGCCGGCGACACGCTGGCCGGGATCGCGTACGCCGAGTACGGCGATCCGACCCAGTGGCGCCCATTGGCGGCGTACAACGGCATCGACGACCCGCTGCGACTCCGTCCAGGCGTGACGTTGATGCTGCCCACGCCTGAGGAGCTGATGGTCTGATGAACAGCTCGGGCATGTGCCTGGCCGAGATCGACGGTCAGCCGCTACCGGCCGACCTGGTGCCGTTGCTGATCTCGGCCTACGTGGACGACAGCCAGCGGCTGCCCGACATGTTCATGTTGCGGTTTCGCGACCCGGGCCGGATCGTGCTCGCCAAGGCGAACGCCAAGATCGGCTCAGCGGTCAAGATCAGCGTGCAGGCGGGCAACGCCCAGACGCCGGCCGTGTTGATCCAGGGCGAGATCACGGCGTTGGAGGCCGAGTTCGACGCGGGCGGCACCTTCACCATCATCCGCGGTTACGACCAGGCCCACCGGCTGTTCCGCGGCCGGCGGACCACCAGCTATGTGCAGATGACGGCGTCCGACATCGTCAAGCAGGTCGCCCAGCGAGCCGGCCTGAAGGTCGGCGAGGTCGCCTCGACCAGCACCGTGTTTCCCCACGTCAGCCAGGCCGGCCAGACCGACTGGGAGCTGTTGGTGCAGCTGGCGCGCGACAACGGCTACGAGGTCGCCGTACGCGAGGGGTCCGTTCTCCTTCACCGCGCCCACCACCGCGTCGGGCGCTCCGGCGGCCGGCGGAGCCGACACGGTCAACCCCCTGGTGCTCGAGCTGGGCCGCGACCTGCTGCGCTTCCGGTCCGTGCTGAGCTCGGCCCAGCAGGCGACCAAGATCGAGGTGCGCGGCTGGGACGTGGCGACGAAGCAGCGCCTGACGGCCACGGCCCCGGCTAAGACCCGCAGCGCCGATCTGCCCACCATCTCGCCGGCCGACATGGCCAAGGCATTCGGTGATCCGACCCACGTCTCGACCGACGTGCCCTACCGGACCCAGGCCGAGGTGGACGAAGCGGCCAAGGCGCTGGCCGACGAGCTGGGCGCGACGTTCGCCGAGTTCGAGGGGACGGCCCGGGGGAACCCGGCGATCCGGGCCGGGGCGGCGATCACGATCAACGGGATGGGCGTGCCCTTCGACGGGAAGTACACCGTGACCACCTCCCGGCACCGGTTCGATCCGACCACGGGCTACACCACCTCGCTCTCGGTCAGTGGCCGGCACGACCGCTCCTTGCTCGGACTGGCCTCGGGTGGGGCGCGTGCCGGCCGGGCGCCGACCGGGGTAGTGGTCGGGGTGGTCAGTGACGTGGCCGACCCGGAGAAGGCCGGCCGCGTACGCCTGACCTTCCCGTGGCTGTCCGACGACTACGTCAGCGACTGGGCCCGCACGCTGCAGCCGGGCGCCGGCAAGGACCGTGGGTTCACCATCGTGCCCGAGGTGGGTGATGAGGTGCTGGTCGCGTTCGAGCAGTCCGACTTCGCCCGGCCCACCGTGCTCGGTGGGCTGTTCAACGGCGTCGACACGATGCCGTCGGGTCCGGCCGACTTGATCGACTCCGGTTCCGGCGCGGTCAACCGGCGATCGCTGGTCTCGCGCCGTGGCCACCGGATCGACCTGCTCGACGCTGACGGCAAGACCGAGGGCATCCGCCTGGCCTCCACCGGGGACAAGTTGTTGATCAACATGGACAGCGTCGGCACCAAGATCACCGTGCACGCCGACGGCGAGGTGCTGGTCGAGGGATCGAAGGGCATCACCATCGACGCGTCCAGCGCCAACATCGATCTCAAAGGCGGCCAGATCTCCCTCAAGGCGACCAACGGCGTCACGGTCGACGGGGGCGGCGGCGCCGTCTCGGTCAAGTCGGGTGCGGCGTTGAGCCTGAGCGGCACCACGGCCAAGCTCGAAGGCAGTGCCAGCACCGAAGTCAAGGGCGGCGCCATGTGCTCGGTCTCGGCCGCCATGGTCAAGATCAACTAGCTCGAAGATGATCAAGGAGGGACAGATATGACGATGACCACCTCGAACGGTATCGACTTCATCGGGGCCGGTTGGAGCTTTCCGCTGGGCACCGACGCCACCGGTGGCGTCGCCCTGGTGGTCCGCGAGCGCGAGATCGAGCAGGCCATCCGGTTGATCTTGGGCACCGCCTGCGGCGAACGTCCGATGCGGCCCGACTTCGGCTGCCGGATCCATGATCATGTCTTCGCACCCGGCAATGCCGCCACCGCCGGTCAGATCGCCTACGACGTACGCCAGGCCCTGGAGCGGTGGGAGCCGCGGGTCGACGTGCTCGACGTCGGGGTCGACTTCGACGAGATGGCCTCGGGCACCATGTACGTCGACGTGACGTATGAGATCCGCGGGCTGAACGACCCGCGCAACCTGGTCTTCCCGTTCTACGTCATTCCCGAGCACGACGACGCGACCCCGGTGGTCGATCCCGGCTCGACCCGCCTCGCGCTGACCGCAGGAGGTGCCTGGTCCGATGCTCCCCGCTCCTAACCTCGACGACCGCCACTTCCAGGACCTGGTCGACGACGCCAAACGGCTGGTCCAGCAGCGGTGCCCGACCTGGACCGACCACAACGTCTCCGACCCCGGGGTGACGCTGATCGAAGCCTTCGCCCAGATGGTCGACCAGCTGATCTACCGGCTCAACCGGGTGCCCGACCTGCACTACGTCAAGTTCCTCGAGCTGATCGGGGTCGAGCTCCGCCCGCCGGCCGCAGCCCGGGGTGAGGTCACGTTCTGGCTGTCGGCGCCCCAGCCGCAGGCGGTGGTCGTACGCGAGGAGACCCAGGTCGCCACCCCCCGCACCGACATCGCCGAGCCGGTGATCTTCTGCACGACCAAAGAGCTGACGATCATCCCGTGCACGTTCGAGTACGCGGCCAGCCAGACGGCCGACACGCCGCCGACCGACCACACCGGGTCGCTCGGTCACGGCGGTTTCCGCTGCTTCTCGGCGTCACCGCAGGTCGGTGACGCGCTGGTCATCGGCTTGTCGAACGCGACCCCGTCCAACGCGGTGCTGCTGCGGATGGACTGCACGGTCTCCGGCCGGGGCGTCGACCCGCGCCGGCCACCGGTCATCTGGGAGGCGCTGACCCGGGACCGCGGCTGGCGGCCCTGTGAGGTCGACCGGGATGAGACCGGCGGGCTCAACAAGCCCGGCGACATCGTGCTGCACCTGCCCGAGGACCACCAGACCGCGATCGTGATGCAGGAGCGTGGCGGCTGGATCCGCTGCCGGTTGATCACCCCGTTGGAGAACCAGCCGACTTACAGCGCCTCGCCGACGGTGCTCGGCGTCCAGGCGTTCACGGTCGGGGGTACGGCGCCGACGGTGCACGCCGAAGCCGTACGCGGGGAGGTCCTCGGTCGCTCCGACGGCACCGCCGGGCAGCGCTTCGGCCTGCAGCGGCGGCCCGTGGTCACCTCCGAGCGCCCGGCTGAGCTGACCGTGCTGGTCGGGGAGGACGAGCAGCTGTGGGACGAGGTGCCGCACTTCGCCCTGTCCGGTCCCGGCAGCCGGCACTTCCGGGTCGACGAGTACGCCGGTGAGGTCCAGTTCGGTCCGGCCGTACGCGGTCCGGCCGGCGACCTGATCAGCTATGGCGCGGTACCGCCGGTCGGCTCGGTGTTGCGGATCGAGGGCTATCGCACCGGTGGCGGCCAGATCGGCAACGTCGCCCGCGGGCAGGTCCGGGTGTTGAAGACCAGCGTGCCCTACGTCGCCCGGGTGGAGAACCGGGTGCCCGCCATCGGCGGCGCCGAGGCCGAGACGCTGACCGACGCCAAGGCCCGGGGACCGCTGCTGCTGCGGTCCCGCGGTCGGGCGGTCACGGCCGAGGACTTCGAGCAGCTGGCCCAAGACGTCGCTCCGGATGCGGCCCGGGTGCACTGCGTGACCGAAGCCGCGCAGTCGGCCGGAGTGCGCGTGCTGGTGGTGCCGCACGTGGCCTCCGACGATCTGGGCCGGATCTCGCTGTCGGACCTCAACCCCTCGGTCGGCACCTTGGAGCGGATCAGCTCCAGCCTGGACCAGCAGCGACTGGTCGGCACCCGGCTGCTGGTCCAGCCGCCGGACTACGTCTGGCTGACTGCCGTGGTCAGCCTGAAGTCGCGTCCTCGGTTCGACCCGAGCGAGGTGCGCACCGAGGTGCTGCGGGCGCTCTACCGGCTCTACCACCCGCTCTACGGCGGACCCGACGGCACGGGCTGGCCCTTCGGTCGATCGGTGCAGGCCCACGAGGTGCATGCGGCGCTCGCGCGCATCTCGGGCGTGGACATGGCTCGCGAGGTCAAGGTGCAGCTCTTCCCGGCGGAGCCGTACACCGGACAGCGGGGTGCGGCGGTGCAGCGGCTCGACCTGCCCGAGACCGCACTGGTCTACTCCTACGAGCATCAGGTGCGGGTGAGCCGATGAGGGGCACGATCGCTGGGCTGAGCACGCCCAGCCCACTGGCCGACACCTTGCCGTCGGTGCTGCGGGAGGACGTGTTCGCCCGCGGCTTGTGCGCCAGCCTGGACGAGGTGCTGGCTCCGGTGATGCTCAGCCTGGATGCATTCCCGGCCTATCTCGACCTGACCACCACCCCGGAGGACATGCTGCCGTGGTTGGCCCAGTGGTTGGGGATGGTGGTCGACTCCAGCCAGGAGCTGTCCATCCAGCGTGGCCTGCTGCAGTCGGCCGGCGAGCTGCACGCCACCCGGGGCACCCAGCGCGGCATCGAGCTCGCCGTCGAGGCCGCCCTCGGGGTGCCCGTTGAGGTGGCTGAGACCGGGGGAGCGGCCTGGTCGGCCACGCCGGGCGGCGACCTGCCCGGGGAGGCTCAACCGGCGGTGGTGGTGATCGTCCGCCCCCGGCCCGGCCAAGAGATCGACGAGGACCGGGTTGAAGCGGTGGTGAAGTCGGTCAAGCCGGCTCACGTGCTGCACCGGATCCAGATCGTGCCGGCCTGACCCCCGGCGAGTTTCCCACCCTGATCGTCGAAGAGTGTGGGAAGGTGACGGCGCCGACGCCCGTCCGAACCGTCACCTTCCCCAGAGTCCTTGCGGGCGGCGGGGGTGTGCCGTGGGTCAGCGGGCGGGGACCTCGGCGGGGAGGCCGAGGTCGGCGCAGAGTCGGGCGTGCTCGCGCCGGGTGACGGCGGCGGCGCTGCGGTCACCGAGCCGTTCGTGCAGCGTGGCCAGGATCCGCCAGGCGATGTCGTGGTACGGGTCGAGCTCGACCGAGCGTTGGGCTGCTCGCCGGCCGGCGACGAGGTCGTCGAGCTCGAGCCCCAGCTGCGCCGCGTCGGCGCCCACCCGCGCCGCGAGGGCTCGGAGCCGGTCGCGCTCCTCGACCACCCACTCGGCCGGTCCGACTTCGGGCAGCAGGTCGCCGGTGTAGAGGTCGAGCGCCGCCAGCCGGGCGTCCAGCGCTGCTCGTGGCTGGTCGGTCGCCACCAGCCGATCGCCCAGCTGGGCCAGCCGTTCGAAGTCACGCAGGTCGTCGCCGGCGCAGCCGAGACGAAGCGCGTACGCGTCACCCTGGCGTCTCAGGCAGTCCTCCGGCAGCCCGGCCGCGGCCAGGATCTGGCGCACGCTGGACACCGCGACCTGCAGGCTGCGGATCCCCGACGCCAGGCTCGCGTCCGGCCACAGCGCATCGACCAGCCGTTCCCGGTGCACCTCCCGGCCGTGGTGCATTGCCAGCATCATCAGCACGGCCCGGGCCCGGGGTCGCAGCTCGTGCCAGGTCACCGCCCGTTCGCCGACGGTGAGCGCGAACGCCCCGAGGCAGCGCAGCTCCATCGTCGAGGACGCACTCGCCGTCGGGACCTCGGTCGGGTCGGGCTCGGTGGCCGGTGGGGGAGGGATGGCCGGCACGCTCGGCGACTGGTCGCGGGGGGAGCGGAGCCCGTCCGGGTCGAGCAACCGCGCCGCACCCTCAGCGCCCAGGGCCCGGGCCCACCGGGCCACCTCGGGGGTGTCCGCTCGGGCCTGAGGATCGCCGGCCCGAGCGGCGACGGCCGTACGGAAGGCCGTGGCCCAGACCTGCAGCACGGGAGCACCGAGCTCTCCGGCCGCCTCCTCGGCCCGCCGCAGCGGCGGGATCGCGTCCTCGTCCTGCCCGGCGAACGCGTACGCCGCCCCCAGCACGGTGGCCAGCAGGCAGAGGGTCCACTGGTCGCCCTGGCTCTCGCAGTCGTCGAGCATCTCGATGCCGGCGTCCATCCGCCACGGGGTCGGCTGGACCGCCAGCTGCCGTGCGGCCTGCAGCCCGCGAGCCACCCGCGAGACCCAAGGCAGACCTTCGAGGTCGGCGGTCAGCACGATCTCCTCCAGCTGCGCCGCCGAGGAAGTTGGTGACCACCAGCGCAGCTCGCTGACCTGGGCGACCAGTCGCAGGGCCAACGTCTCCCACACCGGTAGTCCGGGCTCGCGCTGGGCCTGCTGCAAGGCCCGTCCGGCGGCGGGGATGTCGCCAGCGAAGAGGTGGGCCACGGCACGGGCCAGCCCGGTGGTCGCCTGCTCGGGGTCGCGTACGGCCAGGGTCGCCCGCCGCAGCTCGATCGAGAGCCGGTGGGTGCGACCGGCCTGGGCGGGGACCGGCGGAGCCGCGGAGATCTGCGGCAGCCACAACGCCGCCTGCTGGCGCTGGCTCGCGCACCGGGCCCGGAAGTCGGGATCGTCCATCAGCGACTCGGCCTGGGCGAAGGCGGCCACGGCCTCGGTGACCAGTCCGTTGCGCATCAGCCGCCGGGCACCGGCCAACACCAAGCTCGGGTCGTCGCTCGGCACCCCGGGAACCCGCGACGCGTTCCAGATGGCGTCGTCGGCGGCTGACTCCGAGGGTGCCGCGTGGTGCAGCAGCCGGGCCAACGCACCCCAGTCCTCGGCTCGGGCGTGGGCGCGTACGGCGGCTGCGGTCCGACCGGCCGCCTCCAGCAGCCGAGCGCTGGTCGAGTAGAGCGCCCGGGCACCTCGCGGGCCGAGGGTGTCGGCCAGCACGATCTCCAGGTGGGTCTGCAGCACCTGGTGATAGCGATAGGTCTGGCCGCCGTCGTTGCTGGTGGTGAAGAACTGCTGCTGCTCGAGGTCCTCGAGCACGGCGGCGCTGCCGTTGGTGCCGAGCAGCTCATCGCACAGCTCGCCGGTGAGCACACCCAGCGTGCAGGTGCTGATCAGGAAGGACCGCCGGTCGTGGTCGAGGCCGTCCAGCACGTTGCGGGCCAGGTAGGAGCGGATCAGCCGGGACCGCCCGCTCAGCTCACCGACGGCGCGCTCCCGGTCGGCCCGGCCGAGCCCGGCCGTGGCCAGGTGGAACAGCTGCAGGCCGGCCGCCCAGCCGCCGGTCCGCCGGGTCAGTGCCGCTGCGGTCTCCGGGGACAACGGCTGCGCGTAGACCGTACGGAACAGCTCCTCGACCTCCCACGAGCGGAAGCGCAGATCGTCCCCGTCCAGCTGGCAGAGCTCGCCGGAGACCAGCAGACGCGAGGTGTTCAGGGCCGGCGGTCGGCGGCTGCCGAGCAGCATCCGTACGCGGCGGGGACGCAGCGCGACAAAGCGCTCCAGCGCCTTCTCGGCCGAGGTGCCGGCGATCTCGTGCAGGTCGTCGACGACCAGCAGCCGGTCCAGGCCGGTGGCCTCGAGCGCGTTGACCAGAGCGCCGAGGGAGTCGGCGCTGATCAGCCGGGCCTGTCCGGTGGCCTCGGGCAGTGTGTGCGAGACGGCATGGGCCAGGTGGCGCACCAGGGCCTCTTCGGTGTCGTCCTCCTCACCGACGCGGTACCAGGCGGCGGGCACCGACGAGTCGGCGGCGACCCGGCTGAGCAGGGTCGACTTGCCTGACCCGGGCGGCCCGAGCACCAGGCCCAACGGGTTGTCCGCGCTGAGCAGGCGCTCCTCCAGGCGGGCGCGAGCCAGTCCTCGGGGGTCAGGGCGGCGCACCTTCTCTAAGAAGACGTCAGACTGCATCGCCGCTGCTCCAGGCTGGGGAAGACCTCAGGCTATGCCCGGGCGCATCCCCCTGTCAGTACTCATTTGTGCAGGAGGGACTCATTCGTGCAGGTGGGACTCATTTGTGCAGGTGGGACCCATATCTGCCGGTGGGCCCGTTTCGTGCGGGGTCAGCCGTGGTCGAAGGCGGCAGCCGCCCCCGGCTCGTGGCTCGGCCCGGCGACCCCGGCCGCGGCCAGAGCCGGGTCGTCGACCCCTGGCGTGGTCGATCCAAGGTCGCCACCCAGATCCGATCCCAGGCCCGGGCTGCCACCACCGAGGGCGGAGCCGGCGCTGAGCGGATCGGTGTTGAACTGCAGCTCCACCCCGTCGGAGACTCCGTCGGCGTCGGTGTCGGCGACCAACGGGTTCGTACCCAGCACGCGTTCGGTCGCGTCGTCGATGCCGTCGGAGTCACTGTCAGCCGCGTCGGCCTTGGTGCCGAGCAACTTCTCGGTGTGGTCGGAGAGCCCGTCCTCATCGGCGTCCAGGACACCGTTACGGACGTTCTCGGCGAAGGCCCCGGTGCCGACCACACCACCGGTGCCGACCAGCTTGCCGGGGTCGGTGCCGGCCACGAGCTCGTCGGGGTCGTCGATGCCGTCGGCATCGGTGTCGGCGGCCAGCGGGTCGGTGTGCGAGGTCGTCGCCTCGTAGCCGTCGTTCAGGCCGTCGCCGTCGGTGTCGGCCAGCTTGGGATCGCTGCCGACCAACTTCTCGAAGGCGTCGGTCAGGCCGTCGTGGTCGGTGTCGGGGTCGATCTTGTCCGCGCCGGGCAGTGCGGTCAGCTTGTTGCCGGTCTCGATGTCGAAGGCCTTCGTGCCGTCGGCAACGCTCCCGTTCGTGCCGTTGACCGCACTGGCGCTGCCCGCGGGGGCGACGGGGTCGTGCTGGTGGTCGGCGGCCTGCTCGGGGCTCGGGTCGTTCTTAGCCGCCTGGACCTGCTTGTACTCCTTCAGGCCCTTGGAGTCGGAGATCCCCGGGATCACGCCGGCGTAGTTGAAGCGGTGCTTGGCCGAGAACTCCCCGACCCCGTACGCGCGCCCTTTCGCCTCGATGGTTCGGCCGTCTCCCTTGGAGATGGCCACATGCGCCTGGCCCGCCGGCAGCGACGAGGTGGGTTCTCGGGAGAAGTAGAACAACAGCGCGCCGGGGGTCTTCATCGCCTCGTCGACCGAGATCAGCAGGTTCTTCTGCTTGAGCTCCATGTACTGGTACTCAGCGGTGCGAGGCAGCTTGACCCCGGCCTTGTGAGCCGCCCACTGGGTCAACGACGAGCAGTCGAAGCTGCCCGGGTTCTTGTTCGACAGCTTGGGGGTCGAGCCGTAGAGGTAGGTGTCACCCCGCTGGGCCCGGGCCTGCTTGAGGAACACCTCGAGCTTGCTGTTGTCCGCGGTCTCGGTGTCGGCCGGCTGCTCGGCGGCCACCGGGGCGACGGGCTGCTGCGCGGCCGTACGCGCCTCCAGCGCACCCTCCAACGTCCAGTTCGGGGTCAGGACCAGGTTGCCGTCGGCGGTCGGCGTCATACCCAGCGGGTCCCGGCCGCTCTGCACCTCGAGGCCATCGGAGACGCCGTCGTGGTCGCTGTCGACCAGCGTCGGGTCGGTGCCCAGGGCGGCTTCGGTGGCGTCGTCCAGGCCGTCGCCGTCGGTGTCGGCCTTGTCAGGGTCGAGGCCGACCAGTTTCTCGGTGTGGTCGGAGAGTCCGTCGCCGTCGTCGTCCTTGACGCCGTTGCGGACGTTCTCCGCGAACGCACCCTTGCCGACCACGCCCGCGGTCCCGGGCAGGTGGCCGGCGTCGGTGCCGGCTGCGATCTCGGCCGGGTCGTTGACGCCGTCGAGATCGGTGTCCGCGGCCAGCGGGTCGGTTCGCGACTTCAGCGCCTCGTAGCCGTCCGCGAGTCCGTCGCCGTCGGTGTCGGCGAGCTGGGGGTTGGTGCCGGCGAGCTTCTCGAACTCGTCGGTCAAACCGTCCTGGTCGGTGTCCTTGTCGACCACCACCGTGCTGCTGACGGCAGGGTGCGGCTGCTCGGCGGTCAACCCGAGCGCCTTGCCGGTGTCGATCTGGTCGTAGGACTTGTCGTCGTAGTCCAGCGGCGCCGGAAGCTTGTCGTGGTAGCCGTGCACGCCCCGGGGATCGCCCTTGACCCCGATCTCCTTCTCCACCTTGCCGAGATAGGTCCGGTAGTCCGCGGGGGTGCCCTTGTTGTGGTCGTGGGTGGTGGTCCAGGGCCGCATGTCCTTGCCGTGGCGGCTGATCTCGTACGCGGCCCGGGCGTTGTTCTCCGGGTCGTGCAGGTCGCCCCACTTGTTGGTGCGTACGCCACCGGCCACGTTGATCTGCCAGAGGCCGACCGAGTGCTCGCCCTGGCTGTTCAGGGCTGTGGTGCGGCCGCGGGACTCGGCCATCGCGATGCTGGTCCAGGTCACGGCCTGGTGCGGGGTGAACCCGGCGTCGCGCGCGGCGTCGTAGATCTCGCGGATCGACAGGACGGTCATGGGGACACTCCGGGGGACGGCCAGCACCACGCACAGCTGGTGAGCCTGATTTTACGTGCATTCCGGCTTGGTTCGGCATGCTTTTTGTGCAGTCGTCCCGACGTTACCGGCCTTGTGCGCGGCTGTCCCTAAGATCGACCCCATGGGTGCGAGGTGAGAGCGGTATGCCGTATCTGCTGAGTGTCGACCTGGGCACGACGTTCACCGCGGCCGCCACGGCCGCCGGCGGCGAGCCCACCATGGTCGGGCTGGGCAACCGCGCGCTCCAAGTCCCCTCGGTGCTGTTCCTCGCCGACGACGGGTTCGTCGTCGGCGAGGCCGCGGAGCGCCGGGGTCTGACCGAGCCCGCCCGGGTCGTGCGTGAGTTCAAGCGGCGCCTCGGTGACCACGTGCCGGTGCTGGTCAACGGGTCGCCGTTCTCCGCCGATGCCTTGATGGCCCGGCTGCTGCAGTGGGTCGTCGGCCAGGTGAGCGAGCGGATGGGGGAGCCGCCGAGCGAGGTCGTGCTCACTCACCCGGCCAGCTGGGGTCCGTTCAAGCTGGAGGCGCTCAACCAGGTCGCCACCCTCGCCGACGTCGGCACCACTCAGTGGTGCGCGGAGCCGGTGGCCGCCGCAGCGCAGTACGCCGCCCGGGCCAAGATCCAGGCCGGCGACCGGCTGGCCGTCTACGACCTCGGCGGTGGCACGCTCGACATCTGCGTGCTCGAGAAGACCGACGCCGGGTTCGTCATGCTCGGTCCGCCCGAGGGGGTGGAGCAGCTGGGTGGCGCCGACTTCGACGAGGCGCTGTTCCAGCTGGTGCTCCGCGGTCTGGGCGACCAGCTGGACGTGGCCGACCCCGACGACCCGCAGACCACCAACGGGCTGGCTCGACTCCGGCGCGACTGCGTCGAGGCCAAGGAGGCCCTGTCGAGTGAGGTCGAGGTCTCGGTGCCGGTCTCGCTGCCCGGCCTGGCCACCTCCGTACGCGTCACCCGCAGCGAGTTCGAGGGTCTGATCCGGCCGACGTTGCAGCAGACCGTGACCGCGGTCAACCGGGCCCTGCGGGCCGCCGGACTCACCGCCCCTGACCTCGCCGGCATCGTGCTGGTCGGCGGCAGCTCGCGGATCCCCCTGGTCGGGGAGATCCTGCAGCGGGAGTTCGGGGTGGCCATCGCCATGGACACCCATCCCAAGCACGACATCGCCTTGGGTGCCGTACGCCTGATCCAGGACCTCCGCGCCACCCCGGGCGCCCAGGCCGTCGGTGTGTCCTCGCGTCCGGTCCCGATGCCGATCAGCCGGCCAGCGCCGCGATCGGCTGCGGCCCCCGATCCGGGACCTCCTGGTGCGATGCCCCCTCCGGCCGGCCCGCCGGCCGCCCCACCCCCTACCGCGCGGCCCGCGGCCACCCCGACCCCGGCCACCCCGCCTCCGGCAGCCGCGGCGGCGGCGACCACGATGCCGATCGCCCCGGTCGACCCAGCCCGGCCTGCCGCCGGTCAGGCGGCGCCGCCGACCCAGCAGTGGGAGCCTGCGCCCGAACCGGCCCGTACGGCCCCGACGCCCCCGCCGTCCGGCTATCCAGCCGCTCAGCCTCCCGGATATCCGCCGGGCCAGCCGCCACCCGGGTCCACCAGCGCGGCCGCCGTCAGCGCCGCGCCCCGACCGAACCGTCGGCCGCCGGTCAAGGTGCTGATCGGTGCTGCGGTGGCGCTGGTGGCCATCGGCGGTGGCATTGCCGGTGGGGTCACCTATGCCAACCGGAACAAGACCACCAGCGGGCCCACCCTGTCCACGTCGACGACGCCCGCGTCAACGCCGGCGTCCACGCCGGCCACGCCGCCGACCAAGACCCCCACCGAGACGCCCACCCCGGCGCTGCCCCAGTCGGACCCGATCTCGGACGACCAGATGATCGTGCCGATGAAGGCCGGAGACAACTGGGACCTCTATCTGGGTGACACGACCACCGACCGCCCGGGCACCCGGTTGACCAAGAACCCGGCCTGGGACACGTTTCCGGTGTTGTCACCGGACCGGCGCAGCGTGATCTACGTCCGGATTCCCGACGATGAGGACAAGCCGCGCTCGCTGCGCGTGGCTGCGGCCGCCACCGGGGACGGTGATCGCGCCCTCTTCTCGACGACCCCGAGCGAGTGCGCCGGGTCGATCTCGCGGCCGGCCTGGAACCCCCAGGACCAGTCGATCCTGGCCGCGCCCTGCGTCGACGCCGACGGCAAGCGAGGACTGTATGTGCTCACCGTCGAGGGCCGCGTCGTCAGCCAGATCGACCTCGGCGACAACGCCACGGTCGGCGACCCGGCCTTCTCGCCCGACGGCAAGACGCTCGCCTTCTGGGCCGCACCCGACGACAAGTTCGACGGCGGGACGCTGCATTACGCCCTGGTCGACGGCAGCGTGCCCGCGACCAAGCTCCTCAACTCCACGATGCCCGGTCAGGATGCTGACCCGTCGTGGTCGCCCGACGGCGACTCCATCGCCTTCCGTCGCCGGTCCGGCACGGCCGAAAACCGGGCAACCTCAACATCTGGGTCGCTCACCAAGGACCAGCCGAGCTCACCCAAACAGCTGACGACGAACGGCGCCGACGAGCAGGACCCCGGGTGGTCGCGTTCTGGCCAACAGATCGTCTACAAGAGCGGACAGCGCACCCCCCAGTATCCCGACGACGTCGTGCCGCGGATCTGGACCATGGACAGCAACGGCGACAACAAACGTCTGCTGTGGACCAAGAACGCCCCCGGGGAACAGACCGCGGCGTCCTGGAGCCGGCGCTGACCCTGCCGCCGTCGGCACGTGACCTGGCCCACAGAAGTTGCACAGCGTGAGGCGGCCGGGTTAGGTTCCCCGCGAGGGTCACGATGACGTGCTCTGGGCCGTCCGGTCAGCCGGATGCCGCTCGTCGATCGATATCGGCTGGACAATCTTGGGGGATTATCGTGTCCGCGAACTCTTACGCGCTCACTCGACGCCGCTTTCTCGGCGTTGCCGCCGGCACGGCCGCACTGGTCGGAGTCGGTCAGACCCAGCTCAGCTCAGCAGCGCTGACCGAGCCCGCCACGTACGCTGACCTGTTCGCTGATCCGGTGTTCTACGTCGCCCATCGCGGTGGCGGCGGTGACTGGCCGGAGATGACCAACTACGCCTATCGTCACGCCGTGCAGGTTCCGGGCATCAAGGCGCTCGAGGTGTCGGTCCGGCTGAGCGCCGACGGCGTCTTGGTCTGCAGCCACGACGACAACCTGTTGCGGACCACCGGGTGGGACATCTCGGTGGCCAAGGAGACCTGGGCGACGCTGTCCACCTTGTGGGTGGACGCCTCGGAGACCCGCAACCCACTGCAGCTGCCGCGCAAGTTCAGCCGTTTCGACGACGTGGTGGACGCCTTCGCCGACGAGTACGTGCTCTACGTCGAGCCGAAGGTTTCTACCGCCGACGTGCCGCTGATGAAGCGGATGGTCGGCCTCGGACACCCCGAGCGAGTCGTGTGGAAGCAGCCGGTCAACTCCCGTCGCTTCGTCGAGGCCAAGGACAACGGCTTCAGCACCTGGGGCTACGTGCTGGACGAGCCCGGCCACCTCGGTGACAACCTGTTGCGCTACGCGGCGTCGGAGAACATCGACATGCTCGGCGCCCCCCGCTCGGAGTCGGACGCCTTCGTCACCGACATCGTGGCGGCGGCTCAGGCCAATGACAAGCGGACCATGATGTGGGCGATCCGCAACCCCAAGGACCGCGCTCGGGCCATCCGGCTGGGCTGCAGCGGGATGATGACCTCCGGCGTCACCTCGGTCCTGTCGACCCCGCTCTGAGTCCTGACTCCTGAGTCCCGAAAGGGCTTCGCTAGCTCAAGATGCCGAGCCGGGCGATCGGCTCCACCAGCTCCCGCTCCTCGTACGACAGGTGCGAGAGCAGCGTGTCGGTCAGCGTGTCGAGCGCCTGCTGCAGCGGTCGTTCGGCCTGACCGGGTCCGACGAACCCGACCAGGGCGGCGTCCAGCTGCTCGAGAACGCCATGGATCACCTGGTGCTCCAGCTCGAGCCGGTCGATGACCGGCGCCAGCCGGGAGTCCCCTCGACGGATCCGGGGAAACATCGCCTGGTCCTCCAGCGAATGGTGGGTGGTCAGCATCCGGCAATAGGCGGCGCAGTACGCACCGACGGTCCAGTTGTTCTGCCGGATGGTCATCTCGTTGATCGCCGACCGGGCCGCCGCGGCAGGACCGGAACCGTCGAGCACCTGACCGACGAGGTCGCGGATCTGGCTCAGCTCTGCGCGCAGGTGGTCATGGACGTCGACGAGGTGCTGGCCGGACGCCTGGTCGTGCGCGGTGTAGCGCCGGGTCGGATCGAGCGGCGGGCCGGACGGCCGTTCGGTCTCGTCCCACAGGTCGTGACCGCTCAGGCGGGTGCCGTCGTCCGGAGTCGCGACGACCGCGAACCCGCCGTCCGCCGCCGATGCCGGGGCTGACCCGGCCATCGTCGCGGGTGCTGTCGCCGGGCCGGTGACCGGGCTGAGGGTGACCGACGGTTGCGGTGGCACCTCGGGGCGGGCGCGGGCCTGGGCCACGGCCTCGCGTACGCCGGGCACGACCTCCTCGGCGTACCGGCTGATCACGGCCGGATCATCCGATCCGAGGATGAAGGTGCTCATCCCCTCGTCGACCGCCAGCTCGGTGAGCTGCTCGACCCATTGCCGAGGCGGCCCGTTCAGGAAGCCCGAACCGCTGAAGCGACCGGAGATGTTGTAGAGCCGGCGGATGTCGGCCGGCGAACGACCGGCCGCAGTCGCCGCGTCGTCGATGATCGTGTTCGCCGCGGCCAGGGCACCGGGGGCCAGGTAGCCGCTGGACGGCAACCAGCCGTCGGCGGCCTGGCCGGTCAGCCGCAGCATCCGCGGCTTGTAGGCGCCGAGCCAGATCCCGATGGGATGGGCGGGCGCGGGGCCCCGTTTGGCTCCGCTGACCGTGTAGTGCCGGCCGGCCACCCGGACTCCGCCGCGGGTCTCGGTGTCCCACAGCGCCCGGATGATCTCGATCGCCTCGGCCAGGGCCTCCACCGCCTGACCTGGGGTGCGGTCCGGTCCGCCCATGGCCGTGACCGCCTCGGCGAAGGCGCCCGCACCCAGGGCCAGCTCGACCCGGCCGCCGCTCAGCCGGTCCAGGCTGGCGGCCGCGCGGGCCAGCACGGCCGGCGGACGCAGCGGCAGGTTGACCACGTTCGGGGCCAACGTGATCCGTACGGTCGACGCCGCCAGGTAGGACAACAGCGTCCAGGTGTCCAGGAACGAGGGCTGATAGGGGTGGTCCTGGAAGGTGACCAGGTCGAGTCCGGCCTCCTCGGACAGCTGGGTCAGGCCGACGACGGCCTGGGGATCAGCCGCCGTTGGGGTGAGAAAGGTGCCGAAGCTCAGCTCGTGGCCGTAGTCGGTCATGCCGGTGCCCTTCGTCGTCCCGCGCTAGGCCGCATCGACCAGGTCGGCGTAGCTGGGATGGCGGTCGATCCAGGCCTTGATGAACGGGCAGAGCGGGCGTACGCGGAGGCCACGGGCCCGGGCGTCGTCCAGGGCGTAACGGGCCAGCGAGCTGCCGATGCCCTGGCCGGCGTACGCGTCGCCGACCTCGGTGTGGGTGAAGGTGATCACCCGCGAGCTCAGCTGGTAGCCCGCCAGTCCCGCCCGGCTGCCGTCCACCAGGGCGACGTACCGGTGGTGCGCGGCGTCATCGATCAGCTCCAGGCTCATGATCGACACTGTCTCAGGTCGCTGCCCGCAGCTCGACGAGCACCCGGCCGGGGGCTCATCGGCGGGCCAGCAGCTGAGCGAACGGGGTGACGTCGTCGGCCACCTTCTCGACCCGTGGAGCGGGTGCGAGCAGGTCGGCCAGCTCGCCGGCCGCCCGGTGGATCCGGTCGCGCAGCCCACCTTCGGACGCCCAGTCCTCGGTGGCCGCGAACACCGCGGTGGGCACCACGATCGTCCGCAGGTAGGCGAACAGCGGGCGCAAAGCGTGCTCCAGGGCCAGCGAGTGGCGCGCGGTCCCCGCCGTGGCTGCGATCAGCGTTGGCTTGCCGGCCAGCGACTCCGGCTGCAGCACGTCGAAGAACGTCTTGAACAGCCCGCTGTACGAGGCGCTGAAGATCGGCGTCACCGCGATCAGGGCGTCGGCGGCGATGACCTGCTCGATCAGGTCGGCCAGCCGGGCGCTGGGGAAGCCGGTCAGGAGCTGGTTGGTCAGGTCATGGGCATATTCGCGCAGCTCCACGGTGATGACCTCCGCCTGGTGTCCGGAAGCCCCGAGCGCGGTCTGGGTGGCGGTGGCCAGCCGGTCGCCGAGCAGCCGGGTCGAGGACGGTTGCCCGAGGCCGGCGCTGACCACCACGATTGTGCGATCACTCATCGCAGGCTCCCTTCCAGGACCTGATCGGTCGGCTGCTCGGTCGGCTGGGCGGCCGCGAGGCGGCTCTGGTGGGTGGGCCCGTCCGGGACGTCAGCGGGGCGCAGCGCGTCGAGCTCGCGCCGCAGCACCGGAATCACCTGCTCGCCCAGGAGGTCGAGCTGTTCCAACACGGTCTTCAGCGGCAGTCCGGCATGGTCGGCCAGGAAAAGCTGACGCTGGTAGTCACCGAAGTGCTCGCGGAAGGTCAGGGTGCGCTCGATGACCTCCTGGGGACTGCCGACGGTCAGGGGCGTCTCCCGCATGAAGTCCTCCAGGGCCGGCCCGTGGCCGTAGACCGGGGCGTTGTCGAAGTAGGGCCGAAATTCCTTGACCGCGTCCTGGGACTTGGGCCGGATGAACACCTGGCCGCCGAGACCGACGATGGCCTGGTCCGCGCGGCCGTGGCCGTAGTGCTCGAAGCGACGACGGTAGAGGTTGATCAGGCGCTGGAAGTGGTTGGTCGGCCAGAAGATGTGGTTGGCGAAGAACCCGTCGCCGTAGTAGGCCGCCTGCTCGGCGATCTCGGGACTGCGGATCGAGCCGTGCCAGACGAACGGCGGCACGCCGTCGAGCGGGCGCGGGGTCGCGGTGAAGCCCTGCAACGGCGTACGGAACTTGCCCTCCCAGTCGACGACGTCCTCGGTCCACAGGCGGTGCAGCAGGTGGTAGTTCTCGATCGCCAGGTCGATGCCGTCGCGGATGTCGCGACCGAACCAGGGGTAGACCGGACCAGTGTTGCCACGACCCATCATCAGGTCGACGCGGCCGTCAGCCAGGTGCTGCAGCATGGCGAAGTCCTCGGCGATCTTCACCGGGTCGTTGGTGGTGATCAAAGTCGTCGAGGTCGACAAGATCAGCTTGTCGGTCTGGGCCGCGATGTAGCCGAGCATGGTGGTGGGTGACGAGGGCACGAACGGCGGGTTGTGGTGCTCGCCGGTGGCGAAGACATCCAGCCCGACCTCCTCGGCCTTCTTGGCGATGGTCACCATGGCTTTGATCCGCTCGGCCTCGGTGGGCGTACGGCCGGTGGTCGGGTCCGTGGTCACGTCGCCGACACTGAAGATTCCGAACTGCATGTCTGCTCCTTCGAGTTCCCGGGTAATTTACCATTCAACTACCCGACGGGTTCAACGCGGGGTGCGGGACCGGTATTCCGACCCGCCGGGCCGCCCGTGGATATGCTTCGCGCCAGGGTGGGAGCCCCGATCAGCGGAGGTGCACGTGAAGTACAACGACGACGCCAATCTCGACTCGTCCCAGATGGGTGGTGGCGGTGGCCGGGGTGGCCGGGTGGCCATCGGCGGCGGTGCTGGGCTCGTGGTCTTGGTGCTGGCCCTGCTGTTCGGCATCAACCCGGGCGACATCCTCGGGGGGAGTGCCCCGCAGACCCAGGACACGACGGCGGCGACGCCCTTCGCGCAGTGCAGCAAGGGTTCTGACATCAAGAAGGACCGTGACTGCCGCTTCGTCGCCTTCACCAACTCCATCCAGGACTACTGGTCCCGGGCCGCCACGGACTATCAGCAGATCCAGACGGTGACCTTCACCGGCAGCGTGAATACGGCCTGCGGCAACGCCACCTCTGCGGTCGGGCCGTTCTACTGCCCGGGCGACACCACCGTCTATCTCGACCTGGCCTTCTTCGACCAGCTGATCAGCGACCTGGGAGCCAAGGGTGGCGACGCGGCCGAGGCGTACGTGCTGGCCCATGAGTACGGCCACCACATCTCGAACCTGACCGGAACCATGGCCAGGGTCCAGGGCGGCCAGCAGGGGACTGGCCCCAAGTCGCCGCAGGTGCGCCTGGAGCTGCAGGCCGACTGCTATGCCGGTGTCTGGTTCAACCACGCCACCTCGGCACCGAACAGCCCCATCGCCGAGGTCAGCCAGGCTGATCTCGACAACGCCATCGACGCCGCTCAGGCCGTCGGCGACGACCGGATCCAGGAGAAGACCCAGGGCCAGGTCTCCCCGGAGACCTGGACCCACGGCTCGGCCCAGATGCGCCAGAAGTGGCTGACCGAAGGCTTCACCACCGGCGACCCCAAGCAGTGCGACACCTTCGCCGCCAACGCCCTGAACTAGCCGCGTACGCGCCCGCGTTCCCTAGCAATGGCAGCCCGCGGTCACGCGACCTACGCGCTCAGTTGCAGGTCACGCCGGTGGCGTGCACCGGGCAGTAGCCGCGCGGGTTCTTGTCCAGGTACTGCTGGTGGTAGTCCTCGGCGTAGAAGAACTCGGGCTCGGGCTTGATCTCGGTGGTGATCCGGCCGAAGCCTGAGCGGGAGAACTCGGTCTGGTACTGCTCACGGACCCGCTCGAGGGTGGCCAGCTGCTCCGGTGTCGTGGTGTAGATCGCGGAGCGGTACTGGGTGCCGACGTCGTTGCCCTGGCGCATCCCCTGGGTCGGGTCGTGGTTCTCGAAGAAGACCTTGAGCAGGGCCTCGAAGCTGGTCTTGGTCGGGTCGTAGCTGACCTTGACGATCTCGGTGTGCCCCGTACGAGCGCTGCACACCTCCTCGTAGGTCGGGTTGGGCGTGTAACCGCCGGCGTAGCCCGCCGCGGTGTTGGTCACACCCGGGGTCTTCCAGAAGAGCTTCTCGGCGCCCCAGAAGCATCCCATGGCGAAATAGGCCACCTCGGAACCGTCGGGCACCTTCTGGACCGGGATGCCGTAGATGTCGTGGAAGGTCGGATTGACCAGGACCGAGGAGCTGCGGCCACGCAGGGCCTGCTCCGGCTCGACGAGGGTGCTCTTCATCCGGGAAAACAACATGGTGACAGTCTGCCTTTCTGCTGCAACCGCAGGAAACGGCTCAGCGTTGACGAAACGCTGACGGCGTACGCGGTTGTTCCCCAGGTGAGAGCCGCGGGTCAGGTCCGCAGCGATGGCTAGGCTCGACGCATGAGCGAAACTGCAGGCTTCTCCACTCGGGCCATCCACGCCGGTCAGGAGCCGGACGCCGCGACCGGAGCCGTGGTGCCTCCGATCTATGCCACCTCGACGTATGTCCAAGACGGCGTGGGCGGGCTCCGGTCCAAATACGAGTACTCCCGTTCGGCCAACCCGACCCGGACGGCGCTCGAGGAGTGCATGGCCGCACTGGAGAACGGCAAGCACGGGTTCGCGTTCGCCAGCGGACTGGCGGCCGAGGACACCCTGCTCCGGACGATCGGTGCCCCCGGCAGCCACTTCGTGGTCCCGCACGACGCGTACGGCGGGACCTTCCGGCTGTTCGCCAAGGTGCACCAGCGGTGGGGCATCACGGCCGACCCGGCCCCGCTGACCGACCTGGCCGCGGTCGAGGCGGCGATCACCTCCGACACCACGGCGGTCTGGGTCGAGACGCCGACCAACCCGTTGCTGTCGGTCGCCGACATCTCCGCCATCGCTGACCTCGCCCACGCGGCCGGGGCGCTGGTCATCGTCGACAACACGTTCGCCACCCCTTATCTCCAGCAGCCGTTGGCTTTGGGCGCCGACGTGGTGGTGCACTCGACCACCAAGTACTGCGGGGGTCACTCCGACGTCGTCGGCGGTGCGCTGGTGGTCAACGACGACGCCCTGGCCGAGCAGCTGCGCTTCCACCAGAACGCCATCGGTGGGATTGCCGGGCCGTTCGACGCGTGGCTGGTGCTGCGGGGGCTGCGCACCCTGTCGGTCCGGATGGAGCGGCACTGCGACAACGCCGAGCAGGTGGCGGCCTACCTGTCCGAGCACGAGCGCATCAGTGAGGTGTTCTTCCCGGGTCTGGACTCCCACCCCGGCCACGATCTGGCCAAGCGCCAGATGCGGCGCTACGGCGGGATGGTCAGCTTCCGGGTGGCCGGCGGGGAGCAGGCGGCCCTCGACGTGTGCGCCCGGACCAAGGTCATCACCCTCGGCGAGTCCCTGGGTGGCGTCGAGTCCCTGATCGAGCACCCGGGCAAGATGACCCACGCCTCGGTGGCCGGCACCGCCCTGGAGGTGCCGCCCGACCTCGTACGCCTCAGCGTCGGGATCGAGGACATCGAGGACCTGATCGCCGACCTGGAGACCGCGCTCGCCTGAAAAGTTCAGAGGGCCCAGTCGACCGGTTCGCCGCCGGCGCGGACCAGGAGCTCGTTGGCCCGGCTGAACGGGCGGGAGCCGAAGAAGCCGGAGCGGGCCGACAGCGGTGACGGGTGCGCGCTGGCCAGGTGGGGGACCGGGCCGAGCATCGGGATCAGCGACTTGGCGTCGCGGCCCCACAGGATCGCCACCAGCGGCCCGCCGCGCTCGACCAGAGCCTCGATGGCACGCTCGGTGACCTGCTCCCAGCCCTGGCCGCGGTGCGCCCCGGACTTGCCCGGCTGCACGGTCAGGACCCGGTTCAGCAGCAAGACGCCCTGCTCGAACCACGCCGTCAGGTCACCATGCGGCGCCGGCTCGACGCCCAGGTCCTCGCGGAGCTCGGCGTAGATGTTCTGCAGCGACCGCGGGATCGGGCGTACGTCCGGCGCAACCGAGAACGACAGCCCGACCGGGTGGCCCGGGGTGGGGTAGGGGTCTTGGCCGACGATCAAGATCTTCACCTCGGCCATCGGCCGGCTGAACGCCCGGAGCACGTGGTCACCGGCGGGCAGGTAGCCCCGGCCGGCGGCGAGCTCGGCCCGGAGGAACTCACCTACTCGGGCCACGTGTCGGCGCTACCGGGGCCAATGCCTCGGCCCAGTCGGCGCTGACCAGCTCACTCAAGGGTCGCGGGCTCATGCTCACCTTTGGCTGGGGCGTCCATCCGGGTGCGGGGCATCCGGATCCCGAGTCCGGCCGCGACCAGCATCAAGGCGGCGCCGACCGCGAAGGCCACCGGATAGGACAGCTGGTCGGCCAGGAAGCCGGCGACCAGGGGACCGATGATCGCGCCGATGTCGGAGCACATGGAGAAGATGGCGACCGCGGTGCCGCCGCGGCCGCCCGCCGCATCGCCGACCGCCGCCGCCGGGGCTGTGCCCAGAAAGGCGGCGGCGACGCCGAAGACGCAGAGCGCCGCGATCAGGAGATAGATGTTGGGGGCGATCGACACCGCCATGATCGAGACCCCGGCCAAGGTGGAGCCGATGATCATGGCCGGCCGGCGGCCGATGGTGTCGACGAACTTGCCGGCCGGGCCGACGGCGATCGTCTGGGCCACCGCGGCGAACGCGAAGGCGATGCCGGTCCAGGAGGTCGGACGGTGCAGCACCTCGACGACCAGCACCGGGACGAGCGAGGACCGTACGCCGAAGGAGGTCCAGCCTTGGGCGAAGTTGGTGAAGCAGGCGGCCTGGTAGCGGGCGTCCCGCAGCACCTGACGCAGCGGCACCGGCTCCGACTGGGCCTGCTCAGGCCTCTCACCGTGGGCGTGCAGCAGCACCAGCCCGACCGTGCCGGCCACGGCCAGCGTCCCGGCGTAGAAGAAGAACGGTGCGGTCAGCGAGATCGCCGACAAGATGCCGCCGATGGCCGGGCCGGTCATGCCGCCGATCAGGAAGCCACCCTGGAAGAAGCCGGCGGCCCGACCGCGGAGCCCGGGGTCGACCGAGGTCAGCAGCAAGGTGAAGGCCGACACCGTGAACATCGCCGAGCCGATGCCGCCGACACCTCGGAGCACGAGCAGCTGCACATAGCTGTGGGCGATGCCGGCCAGCCCGGAGGAGATCGCGACGATGAAGATGCCGGTCGCCATCACGATGCGTTCGCCGATCAGGTTGATCAGGCGGCCGCAGAACGGGCTGGACACCAGCCTCATCAGCGCGAAGGCGGAGATCACCGCGCCGACTTCGAGGTTGCCGACCCCGAAGCTGCGGGCGAACACCGGAAGCACCGGCACCAGCACGCCGAAGCCGACCGCGACGCAGAACGCGATCAGGCCCAGGACATAGACCTCCCGCGGCAACGACCGAGGCCGACGCCACCGGTCGCGCAGCGATGCCGTCATCCTCACCGGCCCAGTGTGCCTGCCCGTCCAACCCGACCTCGCCGGGGTCCACGCCGCTCAACTGCCAGTCGGGTGGATCAGCCGGTGGCGACCGGTGAGCGGTGTCAGCCCGGTCCGCTACCGTTGACGAGGTTTCGGGGCAGTCAGTTTCGGGCAGGGAGCAGGAGGCATTTCGTGGGACTCGCAGGTTGGCTTCGCGGCTGGACGTCGGCCCGGTTGGGGTCACATGCGCTGACCGTGTCGGACCCGTCGACCGCCGCACCCCCAGCACTACCGACGACCGCACTCCCGACGACCGCACCGCCGACGACCGCTATCTCGACGACACCGGCGACCACGACGTCCTCAGCTCCGGCCCCCAGCCAGGACCCGGGAGTCGAGGTGGCGACTACCACCACTGCCGAGTTCGACCGGGCGGTGCCGCGGGGCCTGCAGATCGCCGCCGCCTGGGCCTGGCGGGTCATCCTCGTCGCCGGGTTGATCTACGGCCTCGGCTGGATGGCCCAGCACCTGTCCGAAGTGGTCATCCCGCTGGCCGTGGCCGTCCTGCTGGCCGCGATGATGTCGCCGGTCGCGAACCGGCTGCGCAAGTGGGGGCTGCCTCGCGGCGCGGCCACGGCGATCACGGTGCTGGGTGGACTGGCTCTCATCGCCGGCGCGCTGACCCTGATCACGACCCAGATCGTGTCTCAGGGCGCGACCTTGACCACCAACGTCACCGAGGGCTTCAAGACGCTCACGGCCTACGTCGAGAGCGGCCCGTACGCGCGTTACTTCAACCTCGACACCTGGACCACCCGGCTGCAGAACTTCCTGAGTGACAGCCAGGGGGCGATCGCGACGTACGCCGCGGAGATCGGCGCCCAGGTCGGCCATTTCGTCGCCGGGTTCTTCATCACCTTGTTCTCGCTGTTCTACTTCCTCTACGACGGCCGGGGGATCTTCACCTTCTTGCTGAAGTTCTTCCCTCGGGAGTCGCGGGCACGGGTCGACGAGGCCGCTCGCAAGGGCTGGGTCTCGCTGTCCCACTATGTCCGGGCGACGATCCTGGTCGCCCTGTCCGATGCGATCGGCGTGCTGATCGCCGCCTTGATCATCGGGGTGCCGGTCGCCCCGGCGCTGGCCGCCCTGGTCTTCATCGGCGCCTTCGTGCCGCTGGTCGGCGCCTTCGTGTCCGGCTTCGTCGCGGTGATCGTGGCCCTGGTCGCCCTCGGCTGGGTCAAGGCGCTGATCATGCTGGGCGCGATCATCGTGGTGATGCAGATCGAAGGCCATCTGCTGCAGCCCTTCCTGCTCGGCCGGGCGGTCAAGCTGCACCCATTGGCCGTGTTGCTGGCTATCGCCATCGGCATCATCATCGGCGGAATCGTCGGCGCCCTGATGGCGGTGCCGCTGCTGGCCTTCACCAAGTCGTTCATCCAGTACCTGGCCGGCGCGGTCGACCCGCCTCTGGCTCGCGCCATCCGCTGGCCCACCGGGCCCCGCCGGGCCAGCTGAGCCGGAAGAAACGCGGGCTGAGCCGGTCTAAGCGCTCGTCAGAGCTTCCGCTATTGGTGCCGACCCCTGACCAGGCCCTTCGACACGGTCAGGGGGCGAACTCAGCTCAGAGCGCTGAGCCCTTGGCGTACTGCTTGTACGAGATGTTCCAGTCGCCGTAGCCGTTGCCGAGCTCCATGCCCTTCGAGCTGCCGGTGGTGACCACCGGATCGCCGACCAGGGTGCGCTCGTAGAGCCAGCCCGAGTCTCCGGTGCTCATCCCCACGCAGCCGTGGCTCGCGTTGCGCCGGCCGAAGTTGCCGGTGTTCCACGGCGCCGAGTGCAGGAACTCACCGGAGTTGGTGATCCGCAGCGCATACTGCGCGACCAGGGAGTAGTCCTCCTTGGCGCCGATCATCTCGTTGGTCATCTTCTTGTTGTATTCCTTGCCCATGATGAGCTTGGTGCCGCTGCGCGTCGCCCAGCCGGGCTTGCCGCCACTGACGTAGATCGTGCGGACCTTCTTGCCGTTCTGGTAGACCGTCGCGACATCACTGGCCAGGTTGACCTTGATGATCATCGAGCGCCCGACGGTGAACGAGCTCTTGGCCGAGCTCTGCCCATAGATGCCGCCGCCGGCGTTGACGCCGTTCAGGTCGGCGTTGACGCTGACCTTGGTGCCCGGCTTCCAGTAGCTCTTGGGACGGAAGCGCACCTGGGTGCTCGAGAACCACCGCCAGCTGCCTTCCTGCTTCGGGACGGAGGTGACGTGCAGGTTCTTCTCGAACTCCTTGCGGTTCTTGACCGGCACGTCGAAGTTGACGACGACCGGCATCCCGATACCGACCTTGGTGCCCTTCAGCGGGTAGATCTCCGGGAAGGTCTGCTCGGCCAGGGAGAGGTTCGCGGTCTTGAAGGCGGCGGCCTTGGTGGCGGAGTCACCAGCCGAGTTCTTTCCCACCATCGTCAGCTTGTACGAGGCTGCGGGCTCGAGCCGGCTGCCGGCGGTCCAGCTGGACTTGTCCTTGCTGAGCTTGCCGTCCAGCTTGCCCTTCTGCTTCTTGCCCTTGCGATCGGTGTAGGAGTACGCCAGGGTCACCTTCGAGACCTTCCCGCCCTCGGCCTTGACCGAGACCAGGGTGTCGACCGTGACCTTCTTGGCGCCGTCCTTGACGTTGCTGGTGAACGCGACCGCCGGCGCCGCAGGTGGCGTCGAGGCGGAAGGGGCGTCCCCGGGCTGGTTGGTCGAGGCCGGTGCGCTCGGCTGGTCGGAGGTCTGGCTTCCGGCCTGGCTGAGCGGGGTGCTGCAGGCGGCGAGTGCAGTGAGCAGCGCAACAGTGCCGGCGATCCCGGTCAGAGTGAGCTTTCTACTGGTGGGCATGAGTGTCCTTCGTCGTCGTGTACATCAACATCGAGACCGTTGGACGGCCTCATCCTTACTACGCCGGGCGGGGGCCCCTGGTTGCCACGAATCTGACCGGCCCACTATCCTGCGCGTCCGCAGTGTCAATTGTCCCTGCTACGGGTGACGTTTCCTAATTCGCGCGGCAGACCAGCGAGGCCACCGGCCAGGCTGGTCCGAGCCACGAAACTAATGTGCCACCGAGAGCAGTTCGGAGTCGCGAGACTCGCTGTCCGACTCAGCGCCAGCCTGCGGCGCCCGTCCAGCGAGCGGCTTCTCACGCATGGTCAAGGCGACGACGAGGGCCACCACCATGAACGGCACTGCGACCAAGAACACATCGTCCATGGCGTTGGTGAACGCCGTCAGCACGATCGACTTGACCGGTTCCGCCAGACCCTTGATGGCCGTCACGTCGTTGATCGAGCCGGCCGCCTGGCCCATCTGGGCCTGGGCGCTGGCCGGAAGGCTCTGGATCGACTCGGTGAGGTGGTGAGCGAGTCGGGTGTTCAAGATGGCGCCGAACAGGGCCACCCCGATCGCTCCGCCCATCGAGCGGAAGAAGGCCACCGACGCGGTCGCCACGCCCATGTGTTTGCGGTCGACGCTGTTCTGCACGGCGGTGACCACGACCTGCATGGTCAGACCGAGTCCGGCGCCGAAGAAGAACATGATGACGGCGACGAACAGGTAGCTCGTGTCGAGCTGCAGCCGCGAGAAGGCGAACAGTGCGCCACCGACCAAGATGGCTCCCGAGATGGGCATCCACTTGTAGCGACCCGTACGAGCCATGATCTGGCCGCCGCTGATCGAGGTGGAGAAGATGCCGAGGACCAGCGGCAGCATGGCCAGACCGGACTCGGTCGCCGACATGCCCTTGACCGCCTGCAGATAGATCGGCAGATAGATGAGACCGCCGAACATACCGACGCCCATGATCATGGCGAAGGTGATGTTGGAGGTGAACGTCCAGTGCTTGAACAGCTCGATCGGGATGATCGGCTCGGACGCCTTGCCTTCGACGAAGACGAACAGCACGGCCAGGACGACGGTCGCGACGAGCAGGCCGATGCCGATACCGGAGGTCCAGCCCTGATCCGGCCCGGCCCAGCTGAGGTAGAGGATCAGGCTGGTGACCGAGCCGACGATGGTGGCCGCGCCGAGGTAGTCGACCGAGGCCTCACGCTTCACGTGGTGCAGCTTGAGCGCCATCGAGGTGATGACCAGCGCGGCGATGCCGATCGGCAGGTTGATGAAGAAGATCCACTCCCAGCCGAGGTGGTCGGTGAACAGACCGCCCAACAGCGGGCCGGCGACCGAGGAGACGCCGAAGACGGCACCGAAGAGGCCCTGGTACTTGCCGCGCTCCCGCGGGGGGATGACGTCACCGATGACGGCCAGCGCCAGCGACATCAGACCGCCACCACCCAAGCCCTGGACCGCCCGTCCGGCGATCATCGCGTCGATGCCGGAGATGTTCAGCCAGTCGGCGATGGGGGAGGCGAAGCCGCAGATGATCGAGCCGACCAGGAAGACCACGATGGCGGCCTGGAAGATCGGTCGTCGACCGCGGAGATCGGAGATCTTGCCCCACAGCGGAGTCGCGGCGGTCGAGGTCAGCAGGTAGGCGGTGACGACCCAGGACAGCTTGTCCAGGCCGCCCAGCTCAGAGGTGATCTTGGGCAGCGCGACACCGACGATGCTCTGGTCCAGGGCGGCCAGGAACATGCCGGCCATCAGTCCGCCCATGACGACGAGAATCTGCTTGTGGCTGAGGTAGTCGCCGGACGGCGTGGAGCCTTCGGCGCTCGCGGCCGCGCCGGCGGGCGGGGCGGCGGCGGGTTCGAGGGCCGCGTGACGCGGGCCTGGTCCGTCGTCCTCGATCAGTGCGCGACGAGGAACGTGCTTGGTCATGCGTTCTCCAGATCTGGAATGGGTGTTTCGATGCCGCTGACGAAGCGGGTGAGAAGATGCTCGAACTGGTCGATGTCGGCCAGGTCCCAGCCGTCCAAGCTGTTGATCAGCAGAGCCCGACGCCGGCGATAACTCGCCTGCAGGTGCTCGCGGCCCTCGCCGCTCAGCTCGACTCGCTGAGCGCGACGGTCATCGGGGTCCGGAGTGCGGGCGATGAAGCCATCGCGCTGCAGCTGGGTGACGTGACGCGACACCGTTGAGGTGTCCAGGTTGGTGATGGCGGCGAGCTCGGTGACCCGCATCGATCCCTGGGTGGCCAGGGTCTTGAGCAGCCAGAAGGTGCCCACCTCCAGCGTGTCCCCGGGAATGCGGTGCTTCATGACACGCCCGAAACTCATCAGGGCGTGCATGACCGAGTCGACCGACGACTCAGTTGTTTGCATGCCCCAAGCATATGACTGGTTGCATGCTGCAAACAAACGTACGAGGCGTGCTCTGCGTCACGCACGCCAGCTAATCCGGATGCGTGGCCCGGTCGATCTGCGTCACCCTGGAGTGCTGCCCGCGGTCGTGCGGGCCACCAGCTGACCGGAAGGTGTCGAAGATGGAAAAGATCAACGCCAGGTTGATCAACTGGGCCTCGATCCTGGGAGACAACACTCGCGAACAGGCCGAGACCACCGCGACCATGCCGTTCGTCTTCCCGCACGTCGCCCTGATGCCAGACGCGCACCTGGGCAAGGGGGCGACGGTCGGATCGGTCATCCCGACCCTCCGGGCGATCATGCCGGCCGCGGTCGGGGTGGACATCGGCTGCGGCATGATCGCGGTGCGGACCCAGTTCGCGGTCGAGGACCTGGCGGGTCGGCCGCTGTCGGAGCTGCGGGTCGCCATCGAGCGAGTCCATCCCGCTCTCAGCCGGTGGCCGCAACCAGCGGCTGACCGCCTCGGCCGAGGCCCGGGTGGCCGAGCTCGAGGGCGTACGCGATGTCGATCCGGATCAGCGCAACGGCTCGTGGCGCGAGCAGCTCGGATCCCTCGGCTCGGGCAACCACTTCATCGAGGTCAGCCTGGACGAGCAGGACCGGGTCTGGTTGTTCCTGCACTCGGGATCTCGGGGGGTCGGCAACAAGATCGCCCAGCACCACATCAAGGTCGCCGACCAGCTGATGGAGCGGTACTGGATCTCGCTGCCGGACCGGGACCTCGCTTACCTGGTCGAGGGCACCGATGAGTTCTGGGCCTACATCCGCGAGCTCCGGTGGGCTCAGCGCTACGCCCTGCTGAACCGGGAGGAGATGATGGATCGGGTAGTCACCTGCCTGACCGGCTTCGTGGGCACTGAGGTGGTCGAGGCTGAGCGGATCAACTGCCACCACAACTTCACCCAGACCGAGAAGCACTTCGGCAAGTCGGTCTGGGTGTCGCGCAAGGGCGCCATCGAGGCCAAGGCCGGCCAGCCCGGCCTGATCCCCGGCTCGATGGGGACCGCCTCGTACGTGGTGGAGGGCAAGGGCAACCCGGTGGCCCTCAACTCGGCTCCGCACGGTGCCGGCCGCAGCTACTCCCGGTCAGCGGCGCGGCGAACGTTCACCCACGACCAGCTGCGGGAGGCGATGGCCGGCATCGAGTTCCGCGACAGCGAGGCCTTCCTGGATGAGATCCCGGCGGCCTACAAGGACATCGACCAGGTGATGGCCGATGCTGCCGACCTCGTCACGATCCGGCACACCCTGCGCCAGATCGTGAACGTCAAGGGGACCTGACCGGTCCTGCGTGAGTGGCGTCGACGACGGAGCCCGGCGAGGGCGGCGGCCAACCCAGCCGCCCGCCCGGACCGGTGAAGCGGCGGCCGACCGAGCGGCTCAGCGCCCGAGCGAGGCCAGCGTGGCCGCGACCCCGGTCGGATAGGGGGTCGGAGTCAGGTCGAAGGCCGCGGCAGCCCGCCGACCGTCGACCACGAACGGCTGCTCGAACTGGTAGACCAGCTCGGCGGCCTCGCCGGCGAGCGGCACGACCCGGCCGAGGGCCCGCAGCCGGATGCTGCCGTGCCGGAACAACCGGAGTCGGGTGCCGGACTGCCGGCATGCCTCAGCGGCCAGCTCGCGACCGGTCGTCGGCTCCGGGTGCGGCACGTGCCAGATCGCACCGGTGCTCTGATCGCCGGCCCCGACGGCGACGAGCGTACGGGCGAAGTCGTCGATGTAGGTCGGGGTCAGGGGGAGGTCCGGATCACCCAGCCAGTGCACCGACCGACCGCGGCGTGCGGCGGCGAACACATTGGCCGCCACCATCGAGCGCACGCCCGGGCCGTAGAGCTCACCGGCCCGGACGATGCTGACCGGAAGCCGGCCCGCCGCCGCGGCGTGCCGGATCCGTTCGGCCAGCCAGGCCCGGAGCACGCCGTGCCGGCTGACCGGCCGGTCCGGCGTCTCCTCGGTCATCGGCTGGTCCACCCGGCCGTACATCCAGGTGTCGTCGGCGTAGACCAGCCGTGCACCGGCCGCCGCGGCTGCCTCGATCAGGGTGTCGGTCATCACCGGAAAGACCTCCAACCAGCGGTCGATCGGTGGCATCGCGCAGTGATAGACCACCTGAGCGCCAGCGCAGGCGCGTTCGAGCGAGGCCAGGTCAGTGGCGTCGGCGGTCGTCTGCTCCACACCCGGGCCACCGACCGGCCGGCCGTCGCGGGTGACGGCGCGCACGCGGTGGCCGGCTTCGCGCAGGTGCTGGACGACCAGCCGCCCGCTCGCGCCGGCGGCGCCGACCACGACGTGCAGCGAGTAGCCGGCCGACCGACCGCCGACGGCATTGGGGACGGCCGGTTCGCGGGACAGTGCGCCGCCCAGCAAGCGGATCTCCACGACGGTCAGTCTGCTCCACGTCCTCGATCTCTCCGAACGACGGCCAGCCGGAGGTGAGCCACGAACTGACCGCGCCATCCAGCTGTCGGTGGACATCCTGACCGGTGCCGTTGTCACCTTGGTCATTGCGGCCCTGGTGGCGTCGGTGTCGTCGGGGGTGACCCAAGCCGGCCGGGTCCTGGACCAGCGGGCGCAGGACCGGATGCTGCATCTCGCGGGCGCTGAGGTCGGGGTCCTCCAGCGGGCTCAGCTGCGCGAGACCTGGCTGCCGCTCACGGCGTCGGTGATCATCGCCGCCGGTACGGCCATGATCATGATCGTGCCGGTCTCGGCGATGGCCGGACCACGGACGCTGCCGGGCCTGGTCATGTTCGCGGTCACGGTGATGGTGGCGGTCGCCATGGTGATGCTGGCCGTACGCCTGACCCAGCCGCTGGTCGCGGCGGCCGCTCTCGACGAGCTCTCCGCCGCTCGCTGACCGCAGGACCCCCGGGTCGTCCTGACCAGTCGGAAGGGTCAGGCATGGGGGCCGACAGCGACGTGTCCGACGGTGAGGCTGGCGGCGGAGGATTCCAGGATCACCGCCAGCCGCTCGACCTGGTCGTCCAGCCCGCGGCGCTGCGGCTTGGTCAAGCGGCGCAGCGGTTCGACGGTGATGCTGATCGTGGTCCCCGAGCGTTTCTGGTGCCAGACGCCGGCCACCTGACCGTCGAGCAGCAGCACCGGATAGTTGCCGGCCTGCCCGGTGGGGGAAAGCGCGCGCTCGGCGGCCCGGCCGGGGTACAGCAACGTACGGGGATGGCTGCCGACCACGAAGGCATCGAAATAGGGCAGCAGCCGAACGCCCGTCGCCGGCGCGACGTCCGCCTCGGCGTCCTCGGGAAGGGCGAAGGCCGGGTGGCCCTCCAGCTCAACGGGCTGGAGGTCGCCCGCGGCCGCGAACCGCTGGTCGGCCCAGTCCTTCGGAGCCGCCAACCACTGGGCGAAGTCGCGGGGCCGGGCCGGGCCGTAGGCGTACAGGTAGCGGCGCAGCAACCAGTCGAGCGCCGCGGCCGGGCTCGGGTCTGGTCGCGGACCCAGCCACCGCCGCGGGCTGGTGAAGGTCACCTCGCGCCCCCGGTCGGGCCCGAACGCCAGCACGCCCCGGTGGCCGGCGGTGGTGATGGCCTGGCGCCATCGTGGCCACCTGACCTGGAAGGCCGGCATCACCGGGTCGCCCGCCCACGGTCCGGTCCGGCGTACGACCTCGGCGCTCAGCTCGGTCATGGTCAATGGCTGCTCCTGGGCGTCCTCGACACTGGCGCCGATGGCCTCGATCACCTGCTCGGTCTGGTCCGGGGTCATCGCCGTCGACCGCGGTGCCGAGGAGGGCGGGGGGATGGCCGAGAGGGCCGCCCACCACAGCGGCAGGTCGTCGGTGGCCAGCAGGTGCACGGTGCCCCGGGGTCCGTAGGTCTTGGTCAGCGAGTGCTCGGTCCACAGTGCCGCTCGGACGCCGCTGCAGGTCTGGTCCACCGTGCGCAGCCCCAGGGACAGCTCGGCCGCCGACCTGACCTGGGCGTGGGCGCCGGCCATCGCCCGGGCCGCCTCCACCAGGGTGAGCGGGTCCGCTCCCAGACCGTGGCGCGTCAGCCGCCGCTGGACGGCCCCGGCCCAGGACATGGTCATGGGCCGAATGTATCCAGCCTTGCGAGGTGATGGCCGGAACAGACCCGGCCGGTCCCGTTCGCTCGCCTCGCTCCCTCCATGACCGAGGTCACCCTCCGCTTGCTGGCCCGGTGCGCCTGGTCGCCGCACTTCGTACGGAGTCTTCGCAGGCCGGTCGGGTGTCTGGCCCGACCCTGGCCCGGGTCGAGGGCCAGATCGACGGGTTGACGTACGCCGTGGTGGCCATTTTCGCCCCCAGAACCCCGACTAGACCCTGAATGTAGAAAGGCAACCTTCCATTCGAGAAAGTTCGGCTTTACATTCGCCTCATGAGAACTTCAGACACCATGCCCGCAATCCTCGAAGAGCTCGCTGCCGGTCGCATCGACGCAGCTGAGGCCGCACGACGGATCGACGCCCTCAAGGCTGCGGAGGAGGCGAAGCCCGAGCCCAGCAACGACGACCTCCGTCGTCGAGACGCCGAACAGGATCCCTGGGCCGCCGAGACCGACCGACCGCAGCACGCCGGCCACCCGACCGAGACCTTTCTCACGGTCGACTCCGAGCCGGTCGAGCCAGAGCGCGTGGCCCAGCCCAACGAGCCGACGCGTCCGAAGCCGGTGAACACCAGTGGCGTCGAACGGATCTCCGTACGCGCGGTCGGTCGCCGGGTCCGCATCGTCGGTGAGACGGCGGTGGCCACGCTGTCGGCCGACGGTCCCCACGTGCTGCGGCGCAACGGCGCGGTGCTCGAGGTCTCGAGCGACGGTGAGCTCGGTGCGTCCCTCGACGGCTTCAGCATCCTGCGGGGCGTGCCCCGCAACGTGGATGACTTCCGCGCCCTCGGACTCGGCAAGGAGCTGCTACTCAAGGTCAACCCGAGCATCGTCGTCGATGTCGAGGTCACCGCCGGCAGCTTGAACACCGAGCGCATCCCGCACCTGGGCAAGGTCCGGGTGACCGCCGGCGGGGCCAAGCTGCTCGATGTCAACGAGATCAACGACGCGCTCATCCAGGCCGGACAGGCCACCATCAAGGGCGCGATCAAGACGGGTCGGAACCGCATCCGGGCCGAGTCCGGCTCACTGTCGATCACTCTGCACGACGACTCGAACGTCACGGTCAAGGGGGAGTCGCAGCTGGGCAAGGTCAGCTGGTCCGGCGGTCACAGCGGAGCGGGCGACGAGGTCGTGATGGGCAACGGCAGCGCCAAGCTCGACATCGAGGTCGTGATGGGTCACGCGCAGGTGCGGGTCGGTTCGGACCAGCGCAAGGATTCCGGCGCGGCATGACCGAACGTACGCGTATCGGGCACGAACACCGCGCGCCGAGCGACTGCCCGGTCTGCGGGGACCAGCTGGCGGTGACCCGGCTGGGCTGCGCGTCCTGCGGCAGCGAGCTGGCCGGGGTCTTCGCCTCCTGCGACTTCTGCGCCCTCAGCCCCGCCGAGCTGGAGATGCTCCGGGTCTTCTTGACCTCGCGCGGGAACCTCCGCGAGGTCGAGAAACACCTGGGGGTGTCCTATCCGACGGCCCGGCTGCGGTTCTCCCAGCTGCTGAGCAAGCTGGGGCTCGGGGACGATCCCGAGCCCCGTCCCACCTTGACCCGTGAGCAGATCCTCTCCGAGGTCGCCACCGGTGCCCTCAGTCCGACCGAAGCCCAGTCCCTGCTCGCCGCACTCTGACCCGCGCTTTCGCCGCTCGAGCGGCCGGTTGGCTCAGGGGCGGAAGGGTTCCACCGCGACGATCGTGACGTTGATCGACTTGCCGTTGGGGGCGACGTAGGAGACTGCGTCGCCCTTCTTCTTGCCCAGAATGGCGGCTCCGAGCGGCGACTGGGGGCTGTACACGTTGGTGGAGTCGACGCTCTCGTCCATGCCCAGCAGCTCACGGGAGCCGAGCACGAAGGTGTCGGTGTCGGACTCGTCGCCGTCGAAGGCGATGGTGATCTGGGTGCCGGGGACAACCTCGCCGGTGTCGGCCGGTGCCTCGCCGACCTCGGCACGCCGCAGCATGTCGGCCAGCTGACGGATCCGCGCCTCCTGCTTGCCCTGTTCCTCGCGGGCCGCGTGATAGCCGCCGTTCTCCTTGAGGTCACCTTCGTCGCGGGCGGCGGCGATCTTCGCGGTGACGTCGGCGCGGCCGGGACCGGACAGATGCTCCAGCTCGTGCTGCAGCTTGTCGTAGGCCTCTTGGGTCAACCAGATCGCCTGCGGGGGGTTTTCAGACATCCTGCAAGGTTATCAAGCCAAGCCCCTGCCCGGGGTCAGTCGACTGTGCACCCCTTGACCGACGCCGAGGTGGCCCGGCGCAGGGTGGTCAGCTCGAGGTCGACATCGACGACCCGGGCGGCGTTGCCGGCCACGGGCACCTGTCGCTCGGCGACGGTCTGGAAGTCGGCCGACTGGGCGATCACCCGGCAGGTCACCGGCTGCGACGGGTCGCGGCGGTCGACGCTGAAGGTCACCGAGATGACGGTGTCGCTCTTCACCGTGTACGCGCTCACCTGGGCCGCCACCGGGGGCCGTGCGTGCACCAGGCCGGCCCAGACCAGCCAGCTCAGCCCGATCGCCACCCCGACGGCGACGAGGGCGATCTTCGCCGGCCGCGGGACCCGTGGCGGGGGGTATCGCCGCCGCAGCCGGTCAACCACCTCGGGGCTGGGCTCGGTCACCTCCGCATTCTCCACCCGCGCAGTCTGCCCCCCGGCCCCTCATGTCTCGTCCGGCGAGCGCCTCGTGCCGCGGTGGGGGCGAGCGTGGCACCATGACTCGCATGTCTCATCCCGCGCTCCGCGTGGACAGCCAGGGCGAACGTCTCCGGCTGCTGCACGTCCATGCGCACCCTGACGACGAGTCGAGCAAGGGTGCGGCCAGCACGGCCAAGTACGTGGCCGAAGGCGTCGACGTGATGGTGGCCACCTGTACGGGGGGCGAACGCGGATCCATCCTCAACCCGGCCATGGACCGGCCGGAGATCGTCGCGAACATCAGCGAGGTCCGTCGACGGGAGATGGACAAGGCCCGTGAGGTGCTGGGCATCCAGCAGGTCTGGCTCGGCTTCGTCGACTCCGGGCTGCCCGAGGGCGACCCGCTGCCGCCACTGCCCGAGGGCTGCTTCGCGCTCACCGAGGTGGCGGTGGCCGCAGCGCCGTTGGTCGAGGTGATCCGCGCGTTCAAGCCGCACGTGATCACGACGTACGACGAGAACGGCGGCTATCCGCATCCCGACCACATCATGTGCCACACGATCACCATGGCCGCCTGGGCGGCGGCGGCCGATCCGGACGCGTATCCCGAGCTCGGCCAGCCCTGGCAGCCACTCAAGCTCTACTACCAGTACACGTTCCACCGCGACCGGTTCGCGGCGCTGGACGAGGCGATGATCCACCACGGCCTCGAGTCGCCGTACGCGGAACGGCTGAAGGAGTGGGAGGACGACCCGAAGCACGCTGCTCGCCTGACCACCAAGGTGCCGTGCGCGGACTACTTCTACCTGCGCGACCAGGCCCTGCTGGCTCACGCCACCCAGGTCGACCCGCACGGGCCGTGGTTCTCGGTGCCGCTGGAGCTCCACCAGAAAGCCTGGCCGACCGAGGACTTCGAGCTGGTGGAGTCCCACGTCGAGACGGTCATCCCCGAGGACGACCTGTTCGCCGGAATCGCTGTACCGGCCGGCGATGCCGCCGCGAGTAGGGTCTCAGCATGATCGTGTTGGACCTTCTCCCGCTGGACCTCGTGCTGCTCGACATCGACCCCAACGTGGTCAAGCCCGGCTGGACCCCGTTGATCATCACGATCGTGCTCGCGGCGGTGATGGTCCTGCTGTACTTCAGCATGCGGCGGCAGTTCCGGAAGATCAACGTCGTCCAGCCGGGGCCGCCAGCCGCGAGCACCCCACCCGCATCTCCCCAAGAGCCGACCACCAAGTCGCCGACCTCGGGGTCTTGAGCTCCGTCGATGGCTGAGCCACGAGGCCCGTACGAGCGGCCGTTGTGGGCCGGCGGCCCGGTCGGGCTGCCGCTCGGCGTCGGCACCTGGGCCTGGGGTGACCAGGGCTACTGGGGCTATGGCAAGACCTACACCAGCGAGGACGTGGCGCAGGCGTACCGGAGCTCCCGGGAGGCCGGACTGACGCTGTTCGACACCGCCGAGATCTACGGCGGTGGCTTCTCGGAGCGACTGCTCGGCCAGCTGGTCCGAGACCACGATGACCGCGACCAGGTGCAGGTGGCGACCAAGTTCTCCTCGCTGCCGTGGAAGATCGGGCAGGCGGGCCAGGTCCGAGAATCGTTGCGCGCCTCGCTGTCCCGGCTGCAGGTCGACCGCGTCGACCTCTACCAGATCCACTGGGCGCTGCCGCTCAGCGATCGGGCCTGGCTGCGCGGACTGGCCGCTGCCGTACGCGAGGGGGTCGTCGGTGCGGTCGGGGTCTCCAACTACGGCCCGGGCAAGCTGCGGGCTGCCCACCGGGTGCTCGCCGACCTCGGCGTGCCGCTGGCGACCAACCAGGTGGAGTACAGCCTGCTCACCCGCAGGCCCGAACGCAGTGGTCTGGTCGAGCTCTGCCGCGAGCTCGGCGTCACGATCATCGCCTACAGCCCGTTGGCTCAGGGTCTGCTGACCGGGAAGTACCGGCCCGGCCAGCCACCGCCCGGGGTTCGTGGGCTGCGGTACCGCCGCAAGCTGGGAAAGATCCCGGCCCTGATCGACCAGCTGAGAGACATCGGGGCCGACCACAGCGGCAAGACCCCGGCCCAGGTCGCCCTGAGCTGGCTGATCAGCAAGGGAACGGTGCCCATTCCGGGCGCCAAGAACGCCGACCAGGCCGCCCACAACGCCGGTGGGGTCGGCTGGTCGCTGACCCCCGACCAGGTTGCTGCTCTGGATCAGCTCGGTCGCTGAGGCTGGATCGCCGGCTGCGCCTTGGTCAGGTGCAGCAGCCAGTCGGTGTCGGTCTTGATCAACGCATAGCGGCGGCTGCTCTCGCGGCCGTGCAGGATGAAGACGAAGCGGCGTTCGTTGCGGTCGACCTCCTCCCACCAGCCGATGTCGGCGATGCCCTTGTGCTCGTCGGTGTAGGTCAGGTGGCCGAGGTCGTGGTCAGGGACCTGGACGGCCAGCCGGTTCTTGGCCGGGGTGTCGGGTAGCCCGCGCGGCAGGGCCCAGGACCAGAGCACGCCGTCGCCCTCCAGCCGCAGGTCGAAGTGGTGCTGCGGCTTGTGGTGCTCGTGCAGCACGAAGCTGGGGCGGGCGGGAGGCCCGGTAGTCTCGGGAGCCGGTGCGGGCACCCGCGGAGCCTACCGGCGCCCGCCGTCGGATTCGAGGAGGTCGATCGCGTTGAACCGTCTGGCTGCTTCGACCAGCCCCTATCTGCTGCAGCACGCCGACAACCCTGTCGAGTGGTTCGAGTGGGGTCCGGACGCTTTCGAACGGGCTCGCGAGCTGGACCGGCCGATCTTCTTGTCAGTCGGTTATGCCGCCTGCCACTGGTGCCACGTGATGGCCCACGAGTCGTTCGAGGACGAGACGACCGCGGCGATGATCAACGAGCACTTCGTGGCGATCAAGGTCGACCGGGAGGAGCGCCCCGACGTCGACACCGTCTACATGCAGGCCACCCAGGCCATGACCGGGCAGGGTGGCTGGCCGATGACGGTCTTCCTCACCCCGGACCGCCAACCCTTCTACGCCGGGACCTACTTCCCACCGACCCCACACCACGGGCTGCCCGCGTTCAACCAGGTGCTGGACGCCGTTGCCACCGCCTGGTCGCAACGACGCTCCGAGGTGGTGGACAGTGCGGGCTCGATCGTCGCCCAGCTCGCTGAGCGCCGGATCGAGGCCGTGCCGGGGGAGATGTCGGCCGCGGACGTCGCCACGGCGATCGGTCGGCTCCAGCAGGACTTCGACCAAGAGACCGCCGGGTTCGGTCGGGCCCCCAAGTTCCCGCCGTCGATGGTGCTCGAGGCACTGCTCCGCGACGGCGGGGACGACGCGATGATCATGGTCGGCCGGACCGCCGAGGCGATGGCCCGTGGTGGCATCTACGACCAGCTGGGCGGGGGTTTCGCCCGCTACAGCGTGGACGCCGGTTGGGTCGTGCCGCACTTCGAGAAGATGCTCTACGACAATGCCTTGCTGCTCGGCGTCTACACGCACTGGTGGCGGCGTACGGAGCACCCGGTTGCCGAGCGCGTCGTACGCGAGACCGTCGAGTGGCTGCTGCGCGAGATGCGGACCGAGCAAGGCGCCTTCGCCGCCAGCCTGGACGCCGACTCCCTCGATGATCATGGTCACCTGCACGAGGGTGCCTTCTACGCCTGGGATCGCGACCAGCTGGTCGCCGCGCTCGGGGCCGACGACGGGGCCTGGGCCGCCGAGGTCTTCTCGGTCACCACGACCGGCAGCTTCGAGCACGGTGCGTCCACCCTGCAGCGGCTCGATGACCATGATCAACAACGGTTGGCCGAGGTGCGCGGTCGGTTGGTCGAGGCTCGTGAGCGCCGAGCCCGTCCGGGCCGTGACGACAAGGTGGTGGCCGCCTGGAACGGGTGGCTGGTCGACTCCCTGGTCCAGGCGGCGATGATCTTCGACCGTCCCGACTGGCTGGCCGCTGCTGCGGAAGCGGCGGAGACGGTCTGGCGGGTGCACTGGTGTGACGGGCGGCTGCGCCGGGCCTCGCGCAACGGCACAGCCAGCACCGCACCGGGCATCCTCGAGGACTACGCCGCGCTGGCTCAGGCGTGCGTCCGGCTGGCCGCGGCACTGGCCGAGCCCGGCTGGATCGACCGCGCCCGGCTGCTGTTCGCTGTGATCACCGAGCAGTTCGACGACGGCCAGGACGGGTTCTTCGACACCGCGGCCGATGCCGAGGAGCTCTACGCCCGGCCGCAGGACCCGACCGACAACGCCACCCCCTCCGGGCTCAGCGCCAGCATTCACGCCCTGCAGCTGATGGCCGAGCTGACTGGCGAGAGTGACTACGCCGAGCGGGCGGAGCGCGCCGCCCGGCAGGCCGGCGCACTGCCGCTCCGGGCGCCCCGGTTCGCCGGCTGGCTGCTGGCCGACGCCGTCAGCCGGCTGCCGGAGCACGCCCCGGTGCAGGTGGCGGTCGTGGGTCCGGATGACGAGGGCCGGGCGAAGCTCGTACGAGCGGCCTGGCGGCAGGCTCCGGCGGGGTCGGTGGTGGTCGCCGGTGAGCCGAACCAGGACGGGATGGCGCTGCTGGCCGACCGGTCCATGCTCGGGGGCGCAGCCACGGCGTACGTCTGCCGGCACTTCGTCTGCCGGCTGCCGGTGACCTCCGTGCCGGACCTCGTGAGGCAGCTGTCGGTCACTGCTCCCTGAAAAACCTTCACGGGATGAGCCGACCCGCCGTCTGAGTGGCGTGTCGATCAATCTGGCGCAAGAAAGCCAGGGCCGGGTCAGCCAGCGTAGATGATCATGGAGATCGCGATGTAGTGGCAGACGAAGCCCAGCACGGTGCAGGCGTGGAAGATCTCGTGGAAACCGAACCAGGCGGGGGAGGGATCGGGTCGCTTGCGGCCGTAGACGATGGCGCCGATGCTGTAGCAGGCGCCGCCGGCCAAGATCAACAACAGCACACCGAGCCCGCCACTGCGATAGAACGCCGGCATCCAGCCCAGGGCGGCCCAGCCCATCAGCAGATAGAGGGCGGTGTAGAGCCAGCGCGGGGCGGACAGCCAGAACATGCGGAACAGCAGGCCACCCAGGGCGGCGCCCCAGATCAGACTGAGCAGCAGCACCCGCGACGAACCGGTGAGCAGCATCAGGGCCATCGGGGTGTAGGAGGCGGCGATGAAGACGTAGATGTTGGCGTGGTCCATCCGCCGCATGATCGCCTCACCGCGGGGACCCCAGGTGCGCCGGTGGTAGATCCCGCTGGTGCCGAACAGCAGCACCGAGGCGGCCAGGAACACTGCGCCCCCGGTCACGCCGGCGGTGGTCGGGGCCAGGGTGATGAGGACGATGCCGGCAGCCAGGGCCAGCGGCGACATGACGGCGTGCAACCAACCCCGCAGCTTCGGCTTCACCTGCTCGATGACCTCAGCCAGCGGCTCCTCGGGGTTGGCCTCGGGCCCGGTGTGGTGGCTGACGCGTGAGCTCATGGGCGGCTCCTCCCGGTGTCGGGCTCGACTGACGTAACTTACGGTTCCGTAGGTTTCACGGTACCCACTGCGGATCGGAGCGCCAACTTCACGCTGTGTGATGCGGGATACGCTGCCCCTCGTGGCTCGACTGGATCGGATGCGCGAGTTCCTGGATCGCTTGCACCCCTCCGGGCTGCTCTACGCGACCTATGAGCACCGACTGATCGCCGAGCTCGACCACACCCAGCTGCCTCGCCACGTCGCGGTGCTGGCGGACGGGAACCGGCGCTGGGCCCGGACGAATGCACCAGGGATGCCGCTGGTCGCCGGCTATCAGGCGGGCGCGGACAAGCTCAAGGACTTCGTCGAGTGGTGTGACGAGATCGGCATCCCCGTGGTCACGTTGTGGGTGCTGTCGACCGACAACTTCTCCCGCAGCAGCGCGGAGGAGATCAAGCCGCTGCTCGAGGTGATCGAGAACATGGTCTCCGACCTGGCCGCGACCGGTCGGTGGCGGGTGCATCCGGTCGGTGCCCTCGACCTGCTCCCGGACAGCTCGGCGAAGCGGCTGAAGAAGGCCGACCAGGACACCGCTGACCTCGCCGGGATGGTGGTCAACATCGCCGTGTCCTACGGCGGCCGGCACGAGCTGCGCGACGCCGTACGCTCGCTGCTCGCCGAGCACGCCAAGAACGGCACGACCATCGCCGAGCTGGCCCAGACCCTGGACATCGAGCACATCGCCGAGCACCTCTACACCAAGGGCCAGCCCGACCCCGACCTGATCATCCGGACCTCGGGGGAGCAGCGCCTCTCCGGGTTCTTGATGTGGCAGTCCGCCCACAGCGAGTTCTACTTCTGCGAGGCCCTGTGGCCCGACTTCCGCAAGGTCGACTTCATCCGGGCCCTGCGCTCCTACGCCGCCCGCGAGCGCCGCTTCGGCAAATAGCGGCCCCACCTCTCCTGAGAGCCCCCAGGCCACCGGTGGCACCCACCCCTCCTGACCGGCCAGCTTCCGAGGTAAACCTTGTGGTTGCGCGCTTGACCCAGGAAGTTACCTGGGTGAAGCGGGCAATTGCTGGGTGAAGTGGGGTGTCCAGGGCCGCGGCTGGGGTGCCGGTCGGGCGTGCGACTTGGATAGGTTGTGACAAAGTCCACCAGGAGGTTTTGCAGCATGAGCGTCGCCGTCGCGCACCAGGAGTCACCCACCGGTCAAATCGCGCTCAAGGAGGCCGCCCGTGAGGCGTCCCTGCGCAAGACCAATCTCGCCGTCATCCACGTCGTCGAGTCACTCGACCTCGACATCCAGGCCGCCTTCAAGGCCGGACTGAGCGACGAGGTCGAGAAGGTCCTCGCCGAGGCCAGCTACTCAGACCTGGCTTGGGACCTGCACCTGGCCACCGGCGAGGAGAACGTCTCGGAGACCGTGCTCTCACTCGCCACCGAGGTCGGTGCCGAGCTTCTGGTGATCGGCGCCCGTCGACGCTCGCCGGTCGGCAAGTTCTTGATGGGCAGCGTCACCCAGAGCATCATCCTCGACTCTGACATCCCCGTCGTGGTGGTCAAGACCCCGGCCTGACCACCTCGTACGGCTGGGCCCCGATGAATCGGCCGCTCAGCTCTGGTCGTAGTCAGCAGACCCTCGAAACCCCTTGTGGAGTGCGACATGCTGATTGTGGCCGGTTACCTCACCGTCGACCCGGACAACCGTACGAGCTATCTCGCCGACTGCCTCGCTGTCGTCGATCAGGCCCGGCGAGCACCGGGTTGCCTGGACTTCGCGATCTCCGCCGACCTGTCCGACGAGTCTCGGATCAACATCTTCGAACGGTGGGATTCCCAGGACGCGGTCGAAGCGTTTCGCGGCTCGGGCATCAGCGACGACCAGGCCGACCAGATCCGTACGGCTGTGGTCGCTGAGTACGACGTGGCTGACATCCGTCAGCTGAGCTGAACCGGGCCGGCCGATCGCCAGGTTGCGGACAGTTTGCGATCACGTGAAGTCCGGCGTGGCGATTCCCGGGCGACCTCACGTCGACGTAGCGTTTCAGGTGCGGACGCAGGCGATGCGGCCCGCCTGGGAGGCGATGCATGCACCGTCAACTGACGGTCAGAAGGCCGGAACTGTACGCAGTCCGGCGTCCACCCCGGCCAACCACCTAGCGTGGGGGCCGGACGCGGATGGCGTGCGGCCCCGAAGAAGGGCAGACCTCATGTCTACTGCTTCACGTCGTACCTACGTCATCGACACCTCCGTCCTGCTGAGTGATCCCCACGCCATGCGGCGCTTCGCCGAGCACGACGTGGTGCTGCCCATCGTGGTGGTCACCGAGCTGGAGGGAAAACGGCACCACAGCGAGCTCGGCTACTTCGCCCGCACGGCTCTGCGTCACTTGGACGACCTGCGGATCGCCCACGGCCGGCTGGACGCGCCGGTGCCCATCAACGACGTCGGCGGGACCATCCACGTCGAGCTCAACCACACCGATCCCGAGATCCTGCCGGCGGGTTTCCGGCTTGGCGACAACGACTCCCGGATCTTGGCCGTGGCCCTGAACTTCGCCGCTGAGGGCTGTGCGGTCACGCTGGTGTCCAAGGACCTGCCGATGCGGGTCAAGGCCGCCTCGGTCGGGCTGGCCGCGGAGGAGTACCGCGCCGAGCTGGCCGTCGAGTCGGAGTGGACCGGGATGACCGAGCTCGAGGTCGGCAGCGCTCAGCTCGACCAGTTCTACGACCAGGGTTTCCTCGACCTCGACGAGGCGCGCAACCTGCCCTGCCACACCGGTGTCGTGCTGCTCGGCGGCAGCGGTTCTGCCCTGGGCCGGGTGACGCCCAACAAGGAGCTCAAGCTGATCAAGGCCGACCGGGACGCCTTCGGCATCCACGGACGCTCGGCCGAGCAGCGCGTGGCGCTCGACCTGCTGCTCGACCCGTCGGTCGGCATCGTGTCCCTCGGGGGTCGGGCGGGCACCGGTAAGTCCGCGCTCGCCCTGTGTGCCGGCCTGGAGGCCGTGCTCGAGCGGCGACAGCACGCGAAGGTCGTCGTCTTCCGGCCCCTGTACGCCGTGGGCGGCCAGGATCTCGGCTACCTCCCCGGCACCGAGGGGGAGAAGATGGCGCCCTGGGCGCAGGCGGTGTTCGACACCCTTGGGGCGGTGACCTCGAAGGTCGTCATCGAGGAGGTGCTGGCCCGGGGTCTGCTCGAGGTGCTGCCGCTGACCCACATCCGTGGCCGGTCCCTGCATGACGCGTTCGTCATCGTCGACGAGGCGCAGTCGCTGGAACGCAATGTGCTGCTCACGGTGCTCAGCCGGATCGGCCAGGACTCGCGGGTCGTCCTCACCCACGACGTCGCGCAGCGCGACAACCTCCGGGTGGGCCGGCATGACGGGGTGGTCGCGGTCGTCGAGAAGCTGAAGGGGCACCCCCTGTTCGCCCACGTCACGCTGCACCGCTCGGAGCGCTCGCCGATCGCCGCGCTGGTCACCGAGATGCTCGAGGAGGCGGTCTAGCCGCGTAGGTCGAGCCGGTAACGATTTGACCGTCAGACCAGTGAGTCGACTGGACCGGACGATTTCTTTTCGATAACGCGCTGTGGCATCGTTAGCCCGTGCGCCGACTCGTGAAGCATGCCATCGCTGGTGTCGGCTTTGCTGCCGTCACCGTGACGGCGGCGGTCGCGGCCCTGGGCAGTCCGGGCTCGGAGGATGCGGCCATCGCGGTGCCCGCGCCCATCACCTCCGTGGCGCCGGCAGCCTCACAACCGACACCGTCCGAGATCGACGCGGCCTTGGCAGCGGAGCAGGCAGCACGCACCGATCGTGAGACGCGCGACGCCCAGCGGGTGAAGCTGAGCGCGGCGGCCACGCAGCAGGCGACCAAGCGCGCGGCCAGCCTCGGTAGCGAGGGCCAGTCGATCAAGGCGCAGCAGGCCAAGATCACGTCGCAGCGGGCCAAGGCCAAGGCTGCGGCCGAGGAGAAGGCGGCGAAGGCCGAGGCGGCCAAGGTCAAGGCGGCTGCCGAAGCTGCCGCCGCCCGGGAGCTCGTCCGCAAGAACCGCGGCTACGAGCCCGGCACCAAGGACCCGCGGGACATCGCCAAGCAGATCCTCAAGAACAAGTACGGCTACGGGGACAACCAGTACTCCTGCTTCAACTACATCATCATGCGCGAGAGCATGTGGAAGGTGAACGCCACCAACCCGAGCTCCGGGGCGTACGGCATCCCGCAGGCGCTGCCCGGCTCCAAGATGGCGAGCGCCGGCAGTGACTGGCGCACCAACCCGGCCACCCAGATCATCTGGGGCATCGACTACATGAAGTCCCGCTACGGCAGCCCCTGCGAGGCGAAGGTCTTCAAGGCCTCGCACGGCTGGTACTGACCCCCCAGGGCTGCGCGTACGCGTTCCGAGCTCGCGCTGAGTCTTGGGCAGGCATGCGGGAACTCTGACGAGCGCTTCGACGAGCTCAGCCCGCGTTTCCGCGTTCGCCCTTGGTCAGCCCGCGTGATCAGACCCGGGGGCGGGTCATGGAGAGCACGTCGAGGGCCTCGTCGAGCTGGTCTTCGGTGACTGAGCCGTCGGTGACGAAGCCGGATTCGATGACCACCTCGCGGATGGTCTTTCCCTCCTTGAGCGCCTTCTTGGCCACTGCCGCCGCGTTCTCGTAGCCGATGTACTTGTTCAGGGGCGTCACGATCGAGGGGGACGACTCGGCGAGGAAGCGGCAGTGTTCGACGTTGGCGACGATGCCGGCGACGCAGCGGTCGGCGAAGAGCCGACTCACGTTGCTGATCAAGCGGATGGACTCCAGCACGTTGCGGGCCATCACCGGCAGCATCACGTTGAGCTCGAAGGCCCCTGAGGCACCGGAGAAGGCCACGGCTGCGTCGTTGCCGATGACCTGGGCGCAGACCTGGGTCATGGCTTCGCACAGCACCGGGTTGACCTTGCCCGGCATGATCGACGAGCCGGGCTGCAGGTCGGGCAGGGTGATCTCACCCAGTCCGGCGCGCGGGCCCGAACCCATCCAGCGGATGTCGTTGGCGATCTTGTTCAGGCTGACCGCGATGGTCCTCAGCGCTCCGGACGCCTCGACCAACCCGTCGCGGGCGCCCTGGGCCTCGAAGTGGTCGCGGGCCTCGGTCAGCGGCAGGCCGGTCTGCTCGGCGATGATCGCGATGACTCCGGCGGAGAAGCCGGCCGGCGTGTTGATCCCGGTGCCGACCGCCGTGCCGCCCAGCGGCAGCTCGGCGACGCGGGGGAGGGTGGACTGCACTCGTTCGATGCCGTAGCGGACCTGAGCGGCGTAGCCGCCGAACTCCTGGCCCAGGGTCACCGGGGTCGCGTCCATCAGGTGCGTACGGCCGCTCTTGACGACCTCCGCGAACTCGGACGCCTTGGCCTCGAGCGCCTCAGCCAGGTGACCGAGCGAGGGAATGAGGGCGTTGATCAAGCTCTGCGTGGTGGCGATGTGGATAGCACTGGGAAACACGTCATTGCTCGACTGCGACGCGTTCACCTGGTCGTTGGGATGGATCGTCTCCCCGAACAGCTCGCTGGCCAACGACGCGATCACCTCGTTGGTGTTCATGTTGCTCGAGGTCCCCGACCCGGTCTGGAAGACGTCGATCGGGAACTCGCCGTCGTGCTCGTTGCCGGCCACCGAACCCGCGGCCTGCTGGATAGCCGCCGCCACCTTGTCGTCGAGCACGCCCAGCTTGGCGTTGGTCTGCGCTGCCGCGCCCTTGATCAGGCCGAGGGCGGCGATCAACGCCGGGTCGATCGGCACGCCTGAGATCGGGAAGTTCTCGACCGCCCGCTGGGTCTGAGCCTTCCACAGCGCCTGGGCGGGGACTCTGACCTCACCCATGGTGTCCCGCTCGATCCGAAAGGCGGCGTCATCAGTCGTCATGCGCTCATTCTGGCCTAGTGGTCTCCAGCCGGGCGATCCCGGCCCGGTCAGCTCATAGATCGCGTACGCGAACTCACGTCCTTCGCGCTGCACCGAGAAAAGGTGCTCCTGCACCGACGGGTCGATCTGGCGCAAGGCGGCGGCCAGCGTGGGTGCCCGGCCCTGGCACCAGATGGCGAGGGTGCCACCGGGAGTGAGCCGCTCGTACGCCGTTCGCAGGCCTGCCTCGGCGTACAGGGTGCCGTTCGTCGGGTGGATCAAGAAGTCGGGACCGTTGTCGACGTCGAGGACGATGGCGTCCCAAGGCCCACGGGGCGCCCCGTCCTCGCCGGCAAGGACGGCGCCGATGTCACCGACATGGAGCCGGGCCCGCGGGTCGGCCGCGACCGCGGCCAAGGTCCGGGTGAGCCCGGCGCGAGCCCAGTCGACCAGCTGTGGCTCGATCTCCACCACGTCCACCCGCTCGACGTCGAAGGTCAACACCTCGGCGGTGGTGTAGCCAAGACCCAACCCGCCGACCAGGATGCGGCGCTGACCGCGGCGGGTGGCCAAGCGTCCCAGCTGTTGCTCGGTGAGTGTCTCGCGGGAGTCCATGGCGAAGGTGCCGTCGATGATCAGCTCGTCGATCACCTCGGATGCTCGACCGGGGCCGGTCGGATCGAGCCGCCGTTGCCGCAGAGCCACTTCCCCGTGGGCGCCGTCCGCCCGGGCGACCGTCCGGAGCTCGTCCATGGCCGCCATTCTCGCGGACCGGCTCGCACTATCGTGACGCCATGCAGCGACGAGCCTTCGGTCGGTCCGGCCTCGTAGTCACCGCGCTCGGTCTGGGCGGCGGGCAGATCGGGGAGGCCTCGGTCACCGAAGCTGACGCCGCTGCCGTGCTGAACGGTGCCCTTGATGCCGGTATCACCCTGATCGACACGGCGCGGGGCTACGGGTCGAGCGAGGAGCGGATCGGTCGGCACCTGCGCCACCGCCGCGACGAGTTCGTCGTGTCCACCAAGGGTGGCTACCAGATCGAAGGCACCCAGGACTGGACCCCGGCGAACATCGTCGCCTCCGTCGACCGTGCCCTCCGGCTGTTGCAGACCGACCGGATCGACATCTTCCACCTGCATTCCTGCCCCGTCGCGGTGCTCCGGCAGGGCGGGCTGCAGGATGCCCTGGACGATGCCGTACGCGCGGGCAAGATCCTGGTGGCCGCCTACAGCGGCGACAACGAGGACCTCCGGTTCGCGGCCCAGTCCGGTCGCTTCGGCTCGGTGGAAACCAGCGTCAACCTGGCCGACCAGTGGAGCCTGCACCACGTGCTGCCGCACCACGACGAGCTCGGGGTGATCGCCAAGCGACCGATCGCCAACGCGCCCTGGCGGTTCGCCGAACGCCCGGACGGTCACTACGCCGAGACCTACTGGGATCGCCTGAAGCGGCTCGCGCTCGACCCGGCCGGGTTGAGCTGGGACGAGTTCGCGCTGCGCTTCACCGCGTACGCGCCGGGCGTCGACGCCGCGATCGTCGGCACCGCTCGGCTGGCCAACCTGCAACGCAACGCCGAGCTGGTCGACCGAGGACCGTTGCCGCCCGAGGTGTTGACCGCGGTCGAGTCCGCGTGGCAGCGCGAAGGCCAGCACTGGCCCGGGGAGGTCTGATGAGCGGGAACGACCGGGAGCCCTCATCTCGGGCCCGGGCTGCACCGGGCACACTCAGGGCATGACGCTGACTCAATCCGAGCACTCCGCTCCGTTGGCGCTGGTCGCCGGCGCCTCACGTGGACTGGGCCTCCTGATCGCCCGTGAGCTGGGCCTGCGAGGCCATCGCCTGGTCATCTGTGCCCGCGACGCCGAGGAGCTCGCCGTGGCTAAACAGATGCTCACCGAGCGAGGTTACGACGTGCACACCGAGGTCTGCGACGTGGCCGACGAGGCCGCGGTGGCGGCCCTGGTCGACGGCGTCGAGCAGCGGTTCGGGCCCATCGAGGTGGCGATCGTGGTGGCCGGGGTGATCCAGGTCGGACCGCTGGCGGCGATGACCCGGGGCCACTTCGAGGAGGCCATCTCGATCATGCTCTGGGGCCCGATCAACGTGGCGCTCAAGGTGGCCGAGCAGATGCGACCCCGGCGGCGGGGACGGATCGGGGTCATCACCTCGATCGGTGGCCTGATCTCGGTGCCGCACCTGCTGCCGTACAGCACGGCGAAGTTCGGCGCGGTCGGGTTCAGCAGCGGGCTGCGGGCGGAGCTGGCCGGCACCGGCATCAAGGTGACCACCGTGGCTCCCGGCCTGATGCGTACGGGGTCCCACCTGCGAGCGGAGTTCGTCGGCCGGCACGCCGCCGAGTTCGGCTGGTTCTCCCTCGGCGCGTCGCTGCCGTTGATCTCGATGAACGCCGAACGAGCCGCGGACCAGATCGTCGACGGAGTGCTCGCCGGCCGGGCGTATGTGGTGACGACGCCGCTGGCCAAGATCGGGATGCGGGTGAACGGGCTGGCTCCCGCCCTCACCGCAGGCATGATGGGCGTGATGAGCCGGGTGCTGCCCTCGGCTCCGCGCCGTCGGAGCGGACCGACGTTGGAGGGGTGGCAGGCCGAGCAGCAGGCCGAGCCCGGTCGCCGCAGGGTGATCAAGAGCCTGACCACGTTGGGTCGGGCGGCGGCCGGCCGGTGGAACGAGCGGACCGGCAAGAGCTGACCCGTCGCTCTCCGCCAGGGGAAATTCAGGCGATGAGCTCGACCATGACCCGGGGCAGCTCGTCCAGCAGCTCGCGGGCCAGGAAGCCCAACGCCCCGACCGACACCGAGAGCCGGTCACCCGCTGCCGCGTGGGCGTGACTGGCCCAGCACAACGCCTGCGCGGCGTCGGCCCCGCGCGCCAGCATCCCGGCCACGGCACCGGCCAGCACGTCACCGCTGCCGGATGTGGCCAGTCCGACGTGACCGGACCCGATCTGCCAGGCGTCGCCGTCGGGTGTCGCGATCAGGCCCTGGCAGGTGACCGCAGCCTGGTACCGGCGGGCAACGGCCACCATGTCGTCCTCCAGCGACTCGACCTCACGTTCGAGCAACCGCGATCCCTCCTGGCGGTTGGGGGTGAGGATGAGTCGGCCCGGGTTGACCTCGACGGTCCCGGCCACCTCGGGCCAGACCCCCAAGGCGTACGCGTCGAGGATGATCCAGGCATCCGGACCGATCCGCGGCAGCGCCGCCCGCAGCAGGTCAGCGGTGTGCTCAGGATGGTCCAGCCCCGGTCCGATGACCACCACATCTGAGGATTCCAACGCGTCATGGATCCGCTCCAGGTCGCGGCCGAGCACGGAGCCCTGGTCGTCCTGCGGCAGGCCGATCACGCCGGCCTCCGGTGTGGCGACGGCCAGCGGCACGGCCGCCGCCTCAGCGACGGCCAGCGTCAGGTGCCCGGCGCCGACCCGCAGTGCCGCCAGCCCGGCCAGCGCTGCCGCACCCGGCGTCTGAGCGGCCCCTCCGACCACGAGCACCTGACCGCGGGAGTACTTGGAGTCACCGACGTCGGGCAGCGACCACTCCCGCAGCAGGGCGGGCGTGACGTCACGGCTGCGGATGGACATTGCCTTCTCCGCCGTGCCGGGTGACGGGGGCCGAGGAGGCCTCCAGGTGGGTGACGTCGTTGAACCGGGCCAGCTGCCAGGTCTGACCGTCCTCGCGTACGAGCTGGGTGATCGAGACGTTGAGGACCGGGGTGGCGGCACCGATGGCCAAGATGTCGGCCTCGAGCAGCCGCTCGCAGACGTAGCGGATGGTCAGCACCAAGGCGTCGTGGCAGACCACGACCACCCGGCTCCCGTCTGGCACCGACTCCAGGTCGGCCAAGAAGCTGCGCACCCGCAGCACCACGTCCGCCCACGACTCCCCGCCGGGCGGCCGGTGGTAGAACTTGCCCAGCCAGCGCCGCCGCTCGGCCTCCAACGGGAAGCGGTTCAGCACACCCTTGGTGGTGAGCAGGTCGAGAACCCCCAGCTCCCGGTCGCGGATCCGCTCGTCGATGAAGATCGGCAGCGGGGTCCCCGCGGTGGTCAGGCCGATCTGAGCGGTCTGCTGGGCCCGGACGTAGGGCGAGGACCACACCAGGGTCGGGCGCTGGTCGGCGAGCAACACCTGCAGCCCGGCCCCCAGGGCCTGGGCCTGCTCGACCCCGACCGGGGACAGCGGCACATCAGCGTCGCGCTGGCCGACTTCGATGACCTCGGCGTCGGCGGCGTGAGCCGCCGCTGCAGCGACGTTGCCCAAGCTCTCACCGTGACGGACCAGGACCAGCTCAGCGACAGCCACCATGGGCTCCTTCGACAGGGGCGGAGAGCGCCACCGAGTCGATGGGCTGCTAGAACGTGTACATCGTAAACCTGCATTTCCGCAGGACGGTGGAGCCTCGAACGTGAGGGAGTCAGATGAGTGCCGACCGACCGTCCCGTTCCTGGCTTCGCGACCACGGGCTGCTGCTGGCCAACCTGGCGTTGTTCGTGATCTTCTTCGGCGGCATGGTGCTGTCCGGCGTACGGGTCTACAACTCCGACCAGCTCGAGCACGGCCAAGCGGCGGTCTCCTTGCTGCAGTATCTGGGTAGCGGCGACTTCATGGAGTCGACCTTCGAGAACTGGGAGTCGGAGTTCCTGCAGATGGGCATGTACGTGGTGCTCACCGCCTATCTCTTCCAGCGCGGTTCGTCGGAGTCCAAACCGATCGATGAGCCGGCGCCGCAGGACGAGGACCCTCGGAACCACCGCGATGATCCTGCGGCTCCCTGGCCGGTACGGCGCGGAGGCTGGGTCCTCAAGCTCTACGAGACCTCGCTGTCGCTGCTCTTCTTCGTCTTCTTCTTGGCGTCGTTGCTGCTGCACGCCGTCGGTGGGGCCAAGGCGTACAGCGAGGACGAGGTGCTGCACGGCGGCTCGGCCGTCACGACCTGGCAGTACCTGGGCACGTCGCAGTTCTGGTTCGAGTCGTTCCAGAACTGGCAGAGCGAGTTCCTGGCGGTGGCCGCCATCGTCGGCGCGTCGGTCTACCTGCGGCAGAAGGGGTCGGCGGAGTCGAAGCCGGTGGCCGAGCCCCACGTCGACACCGGTGCCTGATCCGGTGGCTGGTTTACGTTGTATACGCTCGGCACATGGCTACTGACCAGTACACCTTCACCGATCCGACCACGCTCTACAGCGACATCGAGACGACCGCGCAGTACCAGGCCGGGCCGGGCCTGGACGCCGAGCTGGACAACAAGGCCGACCTGGGGGAGAAGACCTACCGGGGCACCGGTCGGCTGACCGGGCGGAAGGCGCTGATCACCGGCGGTGACTCCGGTATCGGCGCGGCCACAGCCATCGCCTTCGCCCGCGAAGGTGCCGACGTGGCGATCTCCTACCTGCCCGAGGAGACCGAGGACGCCAAGCGCATCCTCGACCTGATCACCGAGGCCGGGCAGAAGGCCGTGGCCCTGCCCGGGGACCTGACCGATCCTGGCTACTGCAAGGAGATGGTCGCCATGGCCGTCGAGGAGCTCGGTGGGCTGGACATCGTGGTCAACAACGGCGGCAAGCAGCAGCACGTCGAGTCGCTCGACGACCTGAGTGACGAGCAGTTCGACGCCACCTTCAAGACGAACGTGTACGCGATGTTCTGGATCACCAAAGCTGCGCTACCGCACCTCAAGCCCGGGTCGACCATCATCAACACCTCTTCGATCCAGGCCTACTCGCCGTCGGAGAACCTGGTCGACTACGCGACCACCAAGGCGTCGATCAACGCATTCTCCAAGGCGATCGCCCAACAGCTCGCGCCGAAGGGCATCCGGGTCAACGTGGTCGCGCCCGGCCCGGTCTGGACCCCTCTGCAGACGGCCGGTGGGCAGCCGACGGAGAAGCTGCCTGAGTTCGGGAAGAACAGCCCGCTCGGTCGCCCGGGTCAACCAGCTGAGCTCGCCCCGGCGTTCGTCTTCCTGGCATCGCCGGAGTCGAGCTTCGTGGTCGGCGAGACGTTGAACGTCAACGGCGGGTCGCCCACGCCATGACCCGCGCCGATCTCGCCATCGTCACCGGCGCCTCCAGCGGCATCGGGCTGGAGCTGGCGCTTCTGTTCGCCGAGAACGATTTCGACCTGCTGCTCTGCGCCGAAGACGACGGCTTGGAAGCGGCTGCCGTACGCTGTCGGGCCGCTGGGGCCGACGTCATCACCGTGCAGCAGGACCTGCGTGAACACGAGGCGGTGGAGGCCCTTTACGCCGCCATCGTGGCCACCGGCCGGCCGGTGTCGGCGGCGGCGGTGAACGCCGGCGTCGGCCGTGGCGGGGTGTTCATCGAGACACCGCTGGCCGACCTGCTCGAGGTCGTCGAGCTGAACGTCGTCTCGACGCTCCACCTCACCCGCCGGTTGCTGGCCGACATGGTCGAGCGCAACCAGGGTCGGCTGCTGCTGACGTCGTCGATCGCCTCGACCATGCCCGGCCCGTACGCCGCGGTCTACAACGCGACCAAGTCGTTCGTGCAGTCGCTGGCCGAGGCCCTGCAGGACGAGGTCAAGGACACCGACGTGACGATCACCTCGTTGATGCCCGGGCCCACCGAGACCAATTTCTTCCACCGCGCGCAGATGGACGACACCCCGATCGGTCAGGCCAAGAAGGATGACCCGGTGGACGTGGCCCGGCAAGGCTTCGAGGCGCTGATGGCCGGCAAGGATCGGGTCGTGGCTGCATCCGTGCTGACCAAGGCCCAAGAACTTGCCGGCAAGGTGCTGCCGGACAAGCTGAAGGCAGCGGTGCACCACCAGATCGCTGAACCGGAGGACCAGTGAGCGACCACGACGACACCCGGGCCGAGTTCAACGACGCGGTCAACATGACCAAGTCCGAGCTCGAGGACTGGTTGAAGACCGACGAGGCCAAGGAGGTGGGCCAAAAGGACGGCGGCGAGTCGACCGGTCATCGCAGCGGACGGCGGATCGTGCAGCTCCTGGACACCAAGAAGGCCGATCTGTCCGACGCCGACTTCGAGCACATGGCCAAGGTGGTCGGCTACGTCAAGCGGCACCTCGCCCAGCGGCCGGACGGCGACGTGACCGACACGCGGTGGCGACATTCCCTGATGAACTGGGGCCACGACCCGAAGAAATAGGGTCGGCTTGGGTCCGTCTGTGAAGATGTGGACGTGGCCCGGGCGAAGAAACCAGCATCCGCGGCGGACATGGTCCGCTCGCTGCTCGTGATCTTGATCCCGCTGGTCGTGATCGCGTTCTTGTTCACCAGCCTGCCGAGGGACCATCCGGTCAAGGTCGTCGACTGGCGACCGGTGCTCGGCACAGCGCGTGCGCAGGCTCCCTATCCGGTGCTGGCGCCGACCAACCTGCCGGAGACCTGGCGGGCGACGCAGGTGAGCTGGGTCGCGGAGGGCGGCCGGTCGGCGACCGGGCAGACCTCTCCGCGCAACATGTGGCAGCTCGGCTTCTTGAGCCCGGACGAGATCTACGTCGGGCTCAGCCAGGCCGACCTGCAGATTGAGGACTTCGTGAAGCAGGAGACCCGCGCCGGTGTCGGTGACGGGTCGAGCACGGTCAACGGTCAGACCTGGCAGCGACTGGTCAGCCCGGATGGTCGGACCCGGTCGCTGGTCTGGACCCAGCCCAAGGTGACCAGCGTGGTCAGCGGGGATCTGCCGTACGAGGCGCTGGAGTCGTACGCGGCCACGCTCAGCTCCGCCGGCTGAGCCGAGCCGACTGGCAGCCGAATGGCGTAGCCAAGAATTCTGCCACTATGCTGGGGCCGTGGCTTTGCAGACCGTCAGCGTGATCTTGGTCGAACCTGTCGCCGTCTTCGAGTTCGGCGTCGCGGTCGAGGTCTTCGGCCTCGATCGCCGGGACGACGGCGTCCCCTCGCTGGACTTCCGGGTCTGCTCACCCACGCCGGGTCAACCGCTGCGAACCAAGAACATCTCGCCCTTCACCATCACTGCGACGCACGGGCTCGAAGGCGTGGCCGGCAGCGACCTGGTCATCGTCTCCGCCACGGCCGTGCGGCCCGAGGAGGCCTATCCGAGCGAGGTGCTCGAGGTGCTGCGCGAGGCGTACGCGAACGGCGCCACCCTGCTCAGCCTGTGCTCGGGCTCCTTCGTCCTGGGAGCGGCCGGACTGCTGGACGGGCGCAACTGCACGACGCACTGGAAGTACGTCGAAGAGATGCAGAAGGCGTTCCCGGAGGCGATCCTCGATCCGCGTGCCCTCTATGTCGATGACGGCAACATCATCACCAGCGCGGGCACAGCAGCCGGGATCGACGCCTGCCTGCACCTCGTACGCCGCGAGCTCGGCACCGCCATCGCCACCAAGATCGCCCGCCGGATGGTGGTCCCGCCGCAACGAGACGGTGGGCAGCAGCAGTTCGTCGAGATGCCGATCCCGGAGTGCACGGCCGACAGCCTGGCCCCCGTGCTGACCTGGGTGCTGGCCAACCTGGGTAGGCAGCACACCGCGACGACGCTGGCCAAGCGGGCCATGATGAGTGACCGTACGTTCGCTCGCCGGTTCAGCGCCGAGACCGGCACCACGCCACACAAATGGCTGACCCAGCAGCGGATCCTGGCCGCCCGCAGCCTGCTCGAGGAGAGTGACCTCGGGGTCGAGCAGATCGCCACCCGCGTCGGCTTCAACTCAGCCGTGGTCCTCCGCGAGCACTTCCGCCGCGAGATCGGACTGGCCCCGGTCGACTACCGCCGCCGGTTCGTCACCCCCCGCAGCGAGCAGAGCCCCGCCGACCTCGAGCTCTCTGCCTGAGCTTGTCGACTGTCAGAGCTTCCGCCTTGGAAGCCCACCTCTGGCGAGGCCCTTCGACAAGCTCAGGGGGTGGTCAGGCTTCCTCGGCGGGACCGGACTTGGCCCGGGCGGCGTCGACCTTGGCTTTGGCCCCGGTCAGCCACTGCTGGCAGATGGCGGCGAGCTGCTCGCCGCGTTCCCACAGGGCCAGCGACTCCTCCAAGGGGGCTCCGCCGGACTCGAGCCGGCGGACGACCTCGACCAGCTCGTCGCGCGCCTGCTCGTAACTCGGCTTCTCCGCCTGCGATTGGCTCATGAGGTTGCTCCTAGGGATCCGGGTCGGGTCTCGCGCACTTCCACCACCAGCTGGCCATCGAGGACGTAGGCCAGCAGGTCGTCGCCCTCGTCGAGCTCGGCCACCGAGGTGACGGCATGGCCTTCGGGGCCGACCAGGATCGCATAACCGCGCTCCAAGGTGGCCTTCGGCGACATGGAGCGGACCCGGGCCAGGTGGTGGCTGACCGCTGTCGACTCCCGGTCGAGCACGGCGCTGATCGCCCGGGCGGCCCGGTGCTCCAAGGTGGCGATCTGCTCGTGGCGCAGGGCGAACGTCGCGGTGGGGTCAGTCAGCACGGGTCGCGAACGCATGGCGGTCAGCCAGTCCTGCTGGCGGCGGATCATGGTGGTCACCGCCTGCTGCAGCCGCTGCTGGGTCTGGGCGAGCCGGGCCAGCTCCTCACCGACGTCGGGCACCACCCGTTTGGCGGCGTCGGTCGGCGTCGACGCGCGGTGGTCGGCGACCAGGTCGAGGATCGGGTTGTCGGTCTCGTGCCCGATCGCGCTGACCACCGGCGTCCGGCAGGCGTGCACCGCCCGGACCAGACCCTCGTCGGAGAACGGCAGCAGATCCTCCAGCGAGCCGCCGCCGCGGGCGATCACGATGACGTCGACCTCGCTGGCCTGGTCGAGCTGACGGAGCGCCAACATCACCTGTTCGGCGGCCTGCGGTCCCTGGACCAGCGCGTGGCGCACCTCGATGGTGACGGCCGGCCAGCGGCGACGCGCGTTCTCGACCACGTCGCGTTCAGCCGCGCTGTTGGCGCCGGTGATCAGCCCGACCCGCCGGGGCAGGAAAGGCAGCCGCTTCTTCAGCGCCCGGTCGAAGAGTCCCTCAGCCTGGAGCAACCGCTTGGTCTGCTCCAGCCTGGCCAGCAGCCGTCCCTCGCCGACCGGGGACAGCTCGTCACAGTAGAAGGAGAACCGACCGGAGGCCTCGTAGAACGACGGCTTGAGCCGGGCGACGACGGTCGCCCCCTCGGTCAGTGGACCGGCGGCATCCAAGGTGGTGGGGGAGACGGTGACCGAGACCGAAACCTCGGCGAGCTTGTCGCGCAGGGTCAAGAAGATGGTGCGGCCCGAACGGCGGTTGATCTCGATCAGCTGGGCTTCCACCCACACCGGCCCGAGACGCTCGATCCAACCCCGCACCAGGTGCACCACGCGGCGCAGCGGCTGCGGGTTTTCCGGCGAGGAGTCCAACGGCACGCGCCGAGCCTAACCACTGCTGCTGACAGCTCGAGACTTCGTGCGCCGGCCGGTCGGCGGTGAACACCTAGACTGGGCCCCATGACCGAGACCCTTTCCGGCCAATCCACGACCAATCCGCGCCAGGTGGTGGTGGCGGCGCCGCGTGGCTACTGCGCCGGTGTCGACCGCGCGGTGGTGACGGTCGAGAAGGCGCTCGACGCGTACGGGGCACCGGTCTACGTGCGCAAGCAGATCGTGCACAACCGCCACGTGGTGGAGAACCTGCAAGCCCGGGGTGCGATCTTCGTCGAGGAGCTCGACGAGGTTCCGACCGGCGCCACAGTGGTGTTCTCGGCTCATGGCGTCTCGCCGGCGGTGCAGGCCGAGGCCAAGGAGCGCGGTCTCAAGGCGATCGACGCCACCTGTCCGTTGGTCACCAAGGTGCACCACGAGGCGCGGCGCTTCGCTCGCGACGACCTGGAGATCCTGCTCATCGGTCACGCCGGCCACGAGGAGGTCGAAGGCACCACCGGAGAAGCGCCCGAGCACATCACCTTGGTCCAGTCGCCGGCCGACGTCGACGGACTGGAACTCCGGGACCCGAGCCGGGTGGCCTGGCTGAGCCAGACCACGTTGAGCGTCGATGAGACCCTGGAGACGGTCGGTCGGCTGCGGGAGAAGTTCCCGCTGCTGATGGACCCGCCCAGCGACGACATCTGCTACGCCACCCAGAACCGGCAGCTGGCGGTCAAGCAGATCGCTGCGCACAGTGACCTGGTGATCGTCGTCGGCTCGGCCAACTCGTCCAACTCCGTACGCCTGGTCGAGGTTGCTCTCGAAGCCGGCGCCCGGTCGTCCTACCGGGTGGACAACGCCGGCGAGATCGATCCGGCCTGGCTCGAGGGCGTGAACAGTGTCGGCGTCACCAGTGGGGCTTCGGTCCCCGACGACCTGGTCCAGGGCGTCCTCGCATTCCTCACCAGCAAGGGGTATCCGGTGGCCCGCGAGGAGAGGTTGACCGAGGAGTCGTTGGTCTTCGCCCTGCCGCCGGAGCTGCGCAAGGATCTGCGCAAGGGCGCCATCAACGACTGACCCACCGGGGTCCATTTCGGCCCGACGGTCGAACGGTGAATTTTTTTCGCTCCCGATTCGGCTGATACGGTCGAGCCCCCAGTCGAGCTCAACCGTGGGCGGGGACACGACCAGAGGGCTATTCCATGCGTTTTCGTGCGACCTGCCGCGCCTGGCTGAGCGCTGCGGTGGCCGCCGCCGCGCTCTCCTCGAGCGTCGCTGTTCCGGGCGCGGCCTGGGCGGCGGCGCCACAAGACCTCGGCGATGCCCCGTTCGGCTTCGACATCGGTGACAACGGACCGGCCCGGGCCACCATCGGCGGGCCCCGGCTGGGCTCGGCTGTCACCGCTGACGCCCTCGATCCCGACACCGGGGCCTCGGTGCACGCCTCCGAGTCAGCCACCGGAGACGCCGGAGACGACGCGGTCAGCGGGTTCGCCCCGCTGCGCACCGGCCGGCTGCTGACCTTCTCCGCTGATCTGGCGGTCACGCAGGTGAGTGCTCCGGCTCGGGTCTGCGGATGGGTCGACTTCGACCTGTCGGGCAGCTTCACCGAGGACGAGCGCGCCTGCGTCACGGTTGCCGCCGGGGCGACGACGGCCCGGCTCAGCTGGACCGGGCTGCCGGCGGACGCCGGACCCAGCTATGTACGCCTGCGGATCGGCACCACTTCGGCCCAGGTCGAGCGAGCCGACGGGCTGTCCGACTCCGGTGAGGTCGAGGACTACCCGCTGACCTTCCAGCCCCCGGCGCCGACCGCCCAGTCGATCCTGAGCCTGACCAAGTCGGCCGCGCCCAGCACGGTCAGCGCAGTGGGCCAGGTCGTCACCTACACCTTCAAAGCCTCCAACATCGGCCAGACCCCGCTGACCGACGTACGCGTGCGCGATGAGCTTCCTGGCCTGAGTGCGCCGACCTGTGATGGTCCGGCCGCGCTCGCCGTGGGTCAGTCCCTGGCCTGCACCGCGACCCGCAGGACCACCCAGGCCGATCTCGACTTCGGCTCGGTGTTCAACTTCGCCCAGGCGTCGGGCGAAGGACCCGGCGGCGATACCGACGACGACAGCGACGATGTGACCGCCCTCGACGACGCGACCGTGGCCGTGAAAGCGAAGCCGGCCCTTCGGGTGGTCAGCCGGTCGAGCAGGTCGGCGCTGGCCAAGGGGAATCGGGTCACCTGGACCTTCACCGCGACCAACACGGGCAACCTCACCCTGACCGGCGTCCGCATCACGACCAGCTTGAAGGGCCTGTCGAAGCTGACCTGCAAGCCCAAGGCCGGCAGCACGCTCGCGCCCAAGGCGACCATGGTGTGCTCAGGGAGCTACACCGTCACCAAGGGCGATGCCAGCAAGCGGTCCCTCACCGTGAAGGGCACCGCCCGCGGTGAGGCTCCCTACGGTGACACCACCCGAACCTCCGACGACGTGACCAGCACGGTCACCAAGACGCTCAAGGTCAAGAAGGCCGTCGTGGCTCGCGGAGCCGCCGGGATTCAACCCGCGAGCACGACTTCCCCCTCCGGCGGGCTGGCCGACACCGGCGGCGTCAACCCGTACGCCGCCCTCGGCTTCGCCGCCCTGGCGCTGGCTGGCGCCGCCCTGATCGGCCTCGGCCGCCGCCGGCACAGCTGACCCGGCGACGGGTTCACGAGGACTGCGCCTCGGTGACGGTCGGGCTGGGTGGCTCCGACTCGGTCACCAGCTCCAACAGGTCCGGCTCAGGGCGTACGAGCTGGGCCGCCTCGGGCATGCTGGGCGACCGGCGCTTGGACCCCCGACCGACCATCGGCGGGACCTTGACCGCGTCGTCCACCAGCTCGGCCGCCTGGATCTGGCGTACGGGCTCGTCGACCGCGGTCGGCCCCGGCAGCTCCTTGTCACTCACCTTCAGGTCGCGGAACTTCCGCGCTCGCACCAAGACGGTGCCCTCGACCGTCGCGATGGTCTCGTTGTAGGCGTTGACCGACGTCCGCAGGGCCCGGCCCAGCTTGTCGAACCGGTTGCCCATCAGGCCGAGCTTCTCGTGCAGCTCACGACCGAGCTGGAAGACCTCGGCGGCATGTTCGGCGAGCGCCGCCTGTTTCCAGCCGTACGCCACCGCGCGGAGCATGCCGATGAGCGTCGTCGGGGTGGCGAGCACCACGTCGCGGGCCGCCGCGTAGTCGTAGAGGTCGGGAATCTGGTCGAGCGCGGTCGCGAAGAACATCTCGTTGGGCAAGAAGAGCACCACGAACTCCGGGGTCTCGGCGGCCTTCCAGTACTGCTTGGACGACAGCTGGTCGACGTGGGTCCGCACGTTGCGGGCATAGCGCACCAAGGCCTCGGCCTTGCGCTGTTCGTCGTCGGTCTCGGCCGCCTCCAGGAACGCGTTCAGTGGCACCTTCGAGTCGACGAAGACGTGCTTGCCCTCGGCCAGGTTGACCCGCATGTCCGGCCGCATGGTGCGGTCGTCGGCCCGAGTCGTGTGCTGCAGCTCGAAGTCGCAGCGCTCGACCATGCCGGCGATCTCGGCGACCCGCTTCAGCTGCGTCTCTCCCCACGAGCCCCGGATCTGCGGCTTGCGCAGGGCGGTGACCAGGGCGCCGGTCTCCCGCCGCAAGGTCTCACCGGTCTGCTGCACGCTGCGGACCTGAGCGCGCAGGTCGGTGGACATGGCGATCCGTTCCTTCTCCACCTCGGTCAGCCGGGTGTTGAACCGGTCCAGGCTTTCCCGGACCGGCAGCATCAGCTGCTCCGTCGCACGCAGCCGTAGCTCGGCCTGGGCGTCGGCCGCCCGACCCTGACGGTCCAGGGTCTCGGTCGAGAGCACCTTGAAGTGGTTCAGCATCGCCTCGCGGTCGGCGGCGATCTCCTTGGCCCGGTCGACCGCGGCATCACGTTCAGCCACGGCCTTGGCCACCGCGGCCGACACCTCGGCGGCTTCGGCCTGGGCCGCCGAAGCCTCGGCCCGTGCCTCGGCCACGGCGGTGCCGGCTCCGCCGCGGATCTCGGCCAGGTCAGCGCGGGCCTGGGCCACCTCCGTACGGGCCTGGGCAGCCTCGGCCCGGGCATCGGCCGCTTCACCGCGGGACTGGGCGACCACGGTCTGGGCATGGGCCAGCTCGGTGCGGGTGTGAGCCAGGTGGGCGTTGGCCTGCGCGGCGTCGGTGTCCCGGCGAGCCCGGGAGATCGCCCAGGCGGCCAGGGCGCCGAGCAGCAGGCCGAGCACCAGCCCGCAGACCAGCGTGATGACCGTCGAACCATCCATGCGCTCGATCTTGCCTGGGCCGACTGACAATTCGTGGGAGACCCTCCGCCGGTGTCGTGTCTCAGCGGGCGTGGATGCGGGCCGGTCAGCCGAGGAGGGAGCGGTTACCTTGAGCCAATGACGTCTGCTCGAGCGCACATCGATGACCTGGCCACCTTCATCGCCACCTCGCCGACGTCGTTCCACGCCGCCGCTGAAGGTGCCCGGCGGCTGGAAGCGGCCGGGTTCGTGGCTCAGTCGGAGGCGGAGTCCTGGGACTCCACCCCGGGCGGTCACTACCTGGTACGCGGTGGGGCGCTGCTGGCTTGGCGGATCCCGGCCGGCGCCGACGGCCGTACGCCGCTGCGCATCATCGGCTCGCACACCGACTCACCCACGTTCAGCCTCAAGCCCAGACCGGACGTCGGTAGTGCCGGATGGCAGCAGGTGGGAGTGGAGATCTACGGCGGGCCGCTGCTCAACTCGTGGTTGGACCGCGAGCTCGGCCTCGCCGGCCGCCTGGTGCTGGCCGACGGCACCCAGCGGCTGGTGCGTACCGGCCCGGTCATGCGCATCCCCCAGCTGGCCATCCACCTCGACCGCGCGGTCAACGACGACGGCCTCAAGCTCGACAAGCAGCTGCACACCGCACCCGTGTTCAGCGTCGGCCGGCCGGCCAGCCGGGTCCTGGACCACGTGGCCGCACTGGCCGGCTGCATCGCGGCCGACATCGACGGCTACGACCTGCTGGCCTTCGACACAGCCGCACCGGCGGTCTTCGGGCCGGACGATGAGTTCCTGGCCGCCGCCCGGCTGGACAACCTGGGCAGTGTGCACGCCAGCCTGGTCGCTCTGCTCGCGGCCGGCGAGAGCCCATACGTCCAGCTCGTGGCGGCGTTCGACCACGAGGAGATCGGGAGCGCCTCCCGCACCGGGGCGTCAGGACCGTTGCTGTCCGACGTGGTCAGCCGGATCCTCGGTGGCCTCGGCGCCGGCCCCGACGACCACTACCGCGCCCTGTCGCAGTCGTTCTGCCTCTCGGCCGATGCCGGGCACGCGGTGCATCCCAACTATCCGAGCCGGCACGACCCGGCCAACCGGCCACTGCCCAACCACGGGCCGCTGCTCAAGATCAACGCCAACCAGCGCTACGCGACCGACGCCGGGGGAGCGGCGCTGTGGCGGCGAGCGTGTCGACGGGCCGGCGTGCCGACCCAGGAGTTCGTCTCCAACAACGCCATTCCCTGCGGTTCCACGATCGGGCCGCTGACCGCCACCCGGATGGGTATCGCCACGGTCGACGTGGGCCTGCCGCTGCTGTCGATGCACTCCGCCCGCGAGCTGGCCGGCACCGAGGACCCGCTGGCGCTGACCATGGCCATGGAAGCGTTCCTGGTCACCGAGATCTGAGCTTTCGGGCTTTGGCGGCCAGACCCTCTAGGCTTGGCGCCCGTGGCTCTCACTATCGGCATCGTCGGACTCCCCAACGCAGGCAAGTCAACGCTGTTCAACGCGCTGACCCGCAACGACGTGCTGGCGGCCAACTACCCGTTCGCGACGATCGAGCCCAACGTCGGCGTGGTCGGGGTGCCGATCCCCGCCTCGCCCAGCTGGCCGAGGTCTTCCACTCCGAGCGCCAGGTCCCGGCCACGGTGAGCTTCGTCGACATCGCGGGCATCGTGAAGGGCGCCAGCCAGGGTGAGGGCATGGGCAACGCCTTCCTCGCCCACATCCGCGAAGCCGATGCCATCTGCCAGGTGACCCGGGTCTTCCGCGACGCCGATGTCACCCACGTCGACGGTGCGGTCAACCCGCCGAGCGACCTGGAGACCATCTCCACCGAGCTGATCCTGGCCGACCTGCAGACGGTCGAGAAGGCGCTGCCCCGGCTGGAGAAGGAAGCCCGGATCAACAAGGACAAGGTGGCGTCGCTGGCCGCGGTCAAGGAGGCGTACGAGGTGCTGGCGGCTGGTCGCGGCATCCACGCCGCCGGCCTGGACCGTACGCCACTGCGCGAGCTGTTCTTGTTGACCGCCAAGCCGTTCATCTACGTCTTCAACTGCGACACCGACGAGCTGGGCGACGAGGAGCTGAAGGAGCGGATGCGAGCACTGGTCGCGCCGGCCGAGGCGATCTTCCTGGACGCCAAGATCGAGTCCGAGCTGGTCGAGATGGAGCCCGACGACGCGCGCGAGCTCCTGGCTGAGATGGACATCGCCGAGCCGGGCCTGGATGTGCTGGCCCGGGTCGGTTTCGACACCCTCGGTCTGCAGACCTACCTGACCGCTGGTCCCAAGGAGTCCCGGGCCTGGACCATCCCCAAGGGCGCAACCGCTCCGGAAGCGGCCGGAGTGATCCACACCGATTTCCAGAAGGGCTTCATCAAGGCCGAGATCGTCGGCTTCGACGACCTGATCGCGACCGGTTCGATGCAGGCCGCCAAGGCCAAGGGCAAGGTGCGGCTCGAAGGCAAGGACTACGTGATGGCCGATGGCGACGTGGTGGAATTCAGATTCAATGTGTGACATCTACGTCGGGACGGGCGGAATCAAATCCTCCCGTTCCAGCGGAGCCTGGTCTTCACCCTAGACAGTCCGGCGACTAGTGATCGTTCTAGCCAGGGGCGGCCGTCCATGGGCAGAACGGACTGAGTCGGCGACCGCCACCGGATGATCGAGAGTTGAAAGGTAGCAGCCCGCACTTCGCATCATCAGTTCAATCTGTAGCACGTAGTGCTACGCTTGGCCCATGCCCGATCAGATCTCGCAGCGCGAGCTCCGAAATGACAGTGGGCGAATCATGCGGGGGCTGGATGAGGGGAAGTCCTTCATCATCAGTCGCAACGGAACCCCGGTCGGCGAGTTGCGGCCGCTGCGCCGCCATCGTTTCGTGTCCGCTCAGGCGGTCGTAGAGATGTTTCGTGGCGCGCCTCGCGTGGATGCCGCCACGCTGAGGCGAGACCTCGACGATGTCGTGGACCAGGGCATTCCGGACCGTGTCTGATCGTCTCGATCGAGGGCTGCTCGACACCTCGGTTGTGGTGGACCTGGATCTGTTGGACCCAGATCAGCTTCCGAGGGAAGTCGCGATCTCCGTGATCACACTCGCTGAGCTCTGCGCTGGTCCGTCGGCCACCGATGACCCGCACGAACGAGCCCGACGGCAGGATCGGCTCCAACGGACGGAGGCTGCCTTCGATCCACTACCCTTCGACCTCGAAGCCGCCCGAGCCTATGGACGTGTCCATGCCGCGGTACTGGACCAGGGCAGGAAGCCGCGACGTCGATTCGCCGACCTGCTGATCGCCTCCAGTGCGCTCGCGGCGCAGCTTCCCTTGGTCACTCGCAACGCTGAGGACTTTGTTGGGCTTGAAGGGCTTCTCACGATTGTCGAGATCTGAGCGCGAAGGATGCTGCGCGTCCGTCACGATCAGCTCTGGGCAGGAGCGACCTTCTGCCGTCGGGCAAGCTCGGAGTCTCAAGCGCCCGCGCATCAGCAGGCTCCCCGGAACTGTTGAATCGGTGCCGCAGCGCGGTTAGTTCAGGTTCTACGTCTAGCCTCAAGCACGGAAATCGTCATCATCTGATGCTAACCTTGATGCATGCGGACGACACTGAATCTCGATGACGAGCTTGTTCGGCGCGCCTCCGAGCTGACGGGGCGGACGGAGAAAGCCACCTTGGTCAGGCTCGGCCTGGAAGCGCTCATCACCCAGGAGAGCTCACGACGCCTGGCTGCGCTCGGCGGCAGCGACCCGCAGGCATCGCCCGCACCGCGTCATCGACCCTCGGCATGATCCTGGTCGACACCTCGATCTGGATCGACCACCTTCATCAATCAGAAGCAGTGCTGTCTGTGCTGCTGACTGAGGCGGAGGTATGCACCCACCCGATGATCATCGGCGAGCTGGCGCTCGGGTCTCTGCGCAACCGCGAGACGGTCCTCAGGTTGCTGTCCGATCTCCCGAGCTCGCTGCCGGCGACCCATTCCGAAGTGCTCGCCTTCGTCGAGATGCACGGCTTGTCCGGCATCGGTTTGAGCTTGGTCGACGCCCATCTCTTGGCGGCGCTTCGCCTGAGCTCACGCGACCGGCTGTGGACGCGCGACCGTCGCCTTCGTACGGCGGCTGAAAGGCTTGGGGTCGCAGCCGACCTGGCCGCCTGAGCGGCCCGCCACTGGGAAGGTTGATCGGGTGGCCGGCGTCGCACGAGTGATCAGTGGGGCGTCATCTGATCGGCTTGCGGCTCGTCCGGGACGTCGATCAGGTCATCGGGATACTCGATCGAGAGCAGCACGACCCCAGCGGCGGCGATCAATGCGCACAGCACCACGAGCAGCAGGACGGGCCCACTGATCGTGGCTCCGTCGTGGAGCAGCAGGCGGCCCCCGATCACAGCCGCCAACGGGTCCATCAGGGTCAGGCAGCAGATCACGACATGCGGGGAGCCCGAGACGTACGCCGACTGCATCGCCCACAGGCCAACCGGAAGCGCTGCGGCGAAGCCGATGATCGACACGACCAGCAGCGGCACCTCGGGCGGCTCGATCCCGGTGGGGAGGATCGCCCCGACCGTACGGATCAAGATCGAGTTCAAGCCGAACAGCACGGCGGCGATGACGGCCAGGGACAGACAGCGCACCAGCGGACGAACCCGGCCACCGGCCAGGATGACCAGCAACCCAGCACCGACCAGTGCCGCAACCGTGGCGGCTTGGACCTCCCAGCGGGGGAGCCGTACGAACTCGATGTCGGGTGTCAGCAGCACCAGCGTCAGGGCCACGATCCCGATGACGCTCAGCGCAGAGCCGATGACCTGCAGGAGGTCGGGCCGACGCCGGCGCTGGATCGCATAGGCCACGACGGTGACGGGCACAGCCAGGACCCCGACGGGCTGGATCAAGATGATCGGTGCGAGGGTCAGGGCCACGATGTGCAGCAGACCCCCGACAGTGATCTGGGCCCAGCCGATCAGCCACGAGGGATGGCGGACCAGCCTGCCCAACGCCCGGACATGCTCGGTCAGTGAGGTGTGAACACTGGTCACGTGGACTTGCATGGCCCCGTGATGGCGGACCGCCGACAACCCGAACAGCACAGCCCCCAGGGCGGCCAGGACGACAGCCCATCCGTGGGTGGGGGAAAGGGTCACCGGGACATCTTCCTCGACACGTTGTTCGAGCCGCCCGTCGACGGCGGCGTTGACCCATCATGCCGTCCGACCGGTTGAGCCCAGACGGCAGCAGGTCGAGTTCGTCGACTGCCGGGCTTCCGGATTCAGGTATTACCGTGGACAGTCAGGTCTCAGGCTGGACGACGTACCCATCCGAGGCCACGGGAGAATGCCATCGACCACGACACCGTCGCGGCGTCGATCTGACGGGTCGAGACCGCGGCGAGCTGGGCCCAGCTCTTCGGCGATGCCGGCGACGATCGATTGGAAACGGGGGGCCACGACCTGCTCGACGGCGGCACCGGGAACAACGTCGTCATCCCCTAGCCGCACCCTCGCGCAGCACCCGAACGATCTTCCGCGGGCTGAGCTCGTGGGCACTCAGGCCAGGTCGAGCACCTCCGGATAGTCCTGCCAGATCTGGCGGGAGATCTGTTCGGGATAGGCCGTGACCACCGGCTCGACGTCGAACAGCCGCGTCGAGCCGGTGTCATAGCCGGGCCACCCGGGGTCGCCGTCGGTCGCGAACGCCGTCCACGCACTACGCATCTGCTCCGAGAGCGCGACCGCCTCCGGAGTGGGATCGCCGATCAACATCGCCGGCTGACCGGCGGTCAGGTTGCCGAACACCAGCGGCACGTCCAGCCCGTGACAGGCGCCGAACACGCCCCCGAGTCCAGGGGCGGGCCAGGTCAGCTCGTAGAGGTACGCCGTGCCACCCGCCGCGAGCTGCGCTTCAGCGAGCTTCAGGGAGGGCATCCGGAACAGCCAGTCGGACCGGACCACCTCGTACAGCTCCTCGGGATCGGGAAAGGCGTGCTGGTAGCGCTGCGCGTCCGGCCCGAAGATCCGTGCTGTCTCGACGGCTTGAGCCTCGGTGATCATGCCGAGCATGCCGCTCAGCCCGGTGAGCAGCCGTTGTTCATGCCGCGTGTGCCCGACCATCAGGGCGACGCGCCCGGTCAGTCCTCGCCACGGCGTGGTCGGCAGCACGTCCCCGTCGACGACCGGCGCGAACGGGATAAGGCCGTGCGCCGCCCGGCCCCACCGATCGGTGAACTGCCCCATCGTGGCGGCCACGGCGTCACCGGCGGCCGGCAGCATCCGCGGATCCATCGTGATCAGCCCGGCGGGCTCGACCCCCAGCTCGGCAGCGCACGCGCGGGTGATGTCTGCGGCCAGCTCGGGCGTGAAGAACGTGCCCGGCACGCTCTGGGCGATCGCCCGCTGGAACAGCCCGGCCGCCCGGGGCATCGCCAGCAGCGCCGCCACCGATCCACCGCCAGCAGACTGGCCGAAGACGGTGACCCGGTCCGGGTCGCCCCCGAACGCGCTGATGTTGCGCTGCACCCACTCGAGGGCCGCGACCTGGTCCAGCAGACCGCGGTTGGCCGGCGTCCCCGCTACGTACCCGAAACCTTCGAGACCGACTCGGTAGTTGAAGGTCACCACCACGACGCCGCCGTGGGCCAGGTTGCTTCCGTCGTACTCGGGCAGGCCGGACATGCCGAAGGCGTACGCACCGCCCTGGATCCACACCATCACCGCCGACCGGCCGCTGAGGTCGGGCGACCACACGTTGACACTCAGCCACTCATCGCCCTCGTCCGCCAACGTGTCCATGCCGAACGCGCCCGACTGCGGGGGTGGTGGCCCGAACGTCGTCGCTTCGCGCACGCCGACCCAGGCTGCAGCCGGCTCGGGGGCACCGAACCGCACGGGGTGGGCCGCGTACGGGATTCCCCGGAACACCGCAAGGTCGGATTCCACCGCGCCGCGGACGACGCCGCCCTCGACCTCCACGTCGATGTGCACACGATGATCATCGCGACCCGGTGCCCGGCGCGCCAGCCGATTAACCACCCGACGGTGGGCTGGCCGCGCCCGACTTCCGGCTCACCATCTCGGGGACCCCGCTCGGGCGCGAGCCGGCGGCCGACACTGGCCGTCCCGACGGGTTTCACTAGTCTCGATCGCGTACGGCGCGCACCGCCACTCGAGTGAAAGCGAAACATGAGACTGCTGCTGATCCGCCACGGGCAGACGCCCAACAACGTCACCGGGGCGCTCGACACGGCTGTCCCCGGCGCCGGGTTGACCGCCCTGGGTCGTCTGCAGGCCGCCGCGGTGCCCGAGGCGCTGACCGGTGAGCCCATCGCGGCGATCTACATCTCCACCCTGACGAGGACCCTGCTGACCGCTGCCCCGCTGGCCGCAGCGCGCCAGCTGGACCCTGAGGTCCGTGCCGGGCTGGAAGAGATCTCGGCGGCCGATCTCGAGATGCGATCCGATCCGGCCGCCATCGAGGGCTACGTCGACTGCCTCGTCGCCTGGATGCATCGAGACCTCGCCCGGCCGATGCCGGGCGGGCCGACCGGCCATGACTTCCTCGACCGCTACGGTGCAGCGATCTCCACGATCGCGGCGGCTCATGGTAGGGACGACACCGCCGTCGTGTTCAGCCACGGCGCCGCCATCCGCGTCTACACCTCGCTAGCCGCCGACCTCGACCCCGCCCAGGCGGTCGAGCTGAGCATCGCCAACACCGGCATGGCCGTCCTCGACGGCGAGCCGGGCGCGTGGCACCTCCGGCACTGGCGGAGCGATCCCCTGGGCGGCGCCCGGCTGCTGGACCAGCACGCTCACGATGTCACCGGCGAGAGCGCCGACGATGTCACCGACGACGAGACCCCATGATGCCGATGGTGGTCGACCGGACGGACACCTCGGTGCCGGACGCCGAAGGTCGGCCCGGGTTCGGACCGAGGATGCCGCGCCCGAGCACCCAGGTGATCAGGTAGGAGCCGAGGAGCAGAGTCGACATCGCCACGCCGAAGCGCAGCAGGAAGGGGTTGCCGAGTGGGTCGGCGAGCCGTTCGACGACGACCGCGACGAGGCTGGAAGGGTCGGTGACCACGTCCCAGGAGTTGAAACGCGGAAAGCGGCCGAGATAGACCCCGACCGCGCTGAGCATCAGCGAGACCACAGCCACGATCCAGCCCAGGATGCGGCCGACCCGGGCTTCGACGACACGGTGCACGACGAGCAACGAGGCCAGCCCGAGAGCGAGGCCCACCCCGGCGAAGCTGCCGATCAGGGCAGCGTCGAACCACAAGGGCGCTCCGCCCACCCGGCCGAGGTGGATGAAGTCGGTGAGGATGTAGGGCGCGTTGGGAAGGAACAGCAACCAGCCCGCCCCCAGCGTCCAGAGCAATGGGCGGGGACCGCCGCGTCGGTGCACGGCCGCCACGCCCAAGGCCAATCCGAAGGGGACCCAGGCGAGGAAGAGGTTCCAGGTGAGGAAGACGAAGGCCGGCTGACCGACCCGATCCATCCGGATGGCCAGCAACCCGACCGAGGCCGCCGACGCCACGACCAGGGCCACGCTCAGCCCCGCCAGCCAGTACGCGGATCGAAGCCCCGGAGTGCGTGCCATACCCGAACGGTAGTCCTCGATCCCGCGTGCACCTGGACCCGGAGCAAGAAACCCGCTGCCCCTCAGCAAGGTCTGCGCACATACTGGCTTGCTGTGACCAGCATCGAGCACTACCGCGCCGCGTACGACGAACAGCTGCGGACCGACGCGGAGACGCCTGGTGCCACGGCCGTCGAGATCCTCGGTCCACTCTGGCTGGTCACCTTCGCGGGCGGACGCGGTTTCGTGACCTATCGCGACCTGGGCCAGGCCGGGCGGGAGACCATAGCCCAGTGGGTCGAGCAGACCGTCGCGCACTACCTCCGCGATCCCGACATCACCCGGGTGGAATGGAAGACCCGGGGGCATGACCGCGCTCCCGGATTGGACGATTCCCTGTGCCAGCACGGATTCCGTCCGGATGAGACTGAGTCGATCATGGTCGGTGAGGCCAGGCTCCTCGACGTCGACGTGCCGCTGCCGCCCGGGGTCGGTCTGCGACGCGTACGGGACGAGATCGACGTACGGCGGATGAGTGCCATGGCGGCCGAAGCCTTTCAGGACCCGTCCTCGGCCGACTTGGCCGATTCGCTGCTGCGGCGGCTGCGTAGCGACGACGGGTTGGAGCTCTGGGTCGCCGAGTTCGACGGACAGATGGTCAGCACCGGGCGACTCGAACCGGTCGCTGGGACAGAGTTCGCCGGAATCTGGGGTGGCGCGACACTGCCCGCCTGGCGCAGCCGGGGAATCTACCGCGCACTCACCGCCGCCCGAGCTCGCTCAGCCCTGGCTGCCGGGAAGACCCTGATCTACAGTGACTGCACCGAGTTCTCCCGCCCCATCCTCGAACGTGCCGGCTTGGTCAAGGTGTCCACGACGACCCCGTATTCCTGGCATCGTCCGGGGGCCCCAGCAGAACCGTGACGACAGGCGTGCTGATCAGGCCGACGACATCGGGTCGCGGGCACCACTAGTCCGGTCGAGGCCCGTCCGGCTGCGTTCGGAGCACGACGGCTTCCGTGCTGCTCTGCACCACGTCGCCAGCGCTGAGCTGGCGGCCGCGGCGGGTCTCCACCTCACCGTTGACCTCGATGTCGCCGGCGGCCAGCAGCGCCTTCGCCTGCGCTCCGGTCTCCACCAAGCCGGCGAACTTGAGCAGCTGGCCCAGGCGGATGCCCTCCGAACCGATGGCGACCTCGCGAGTCGGCGCTTCCAGCTCGGCGCTCAGCTGCACCAGGGTGCGGCCGTCGGGCAACGTCCGGATCCGGCCGGTCGGCTCGAAGCCGCAGGCCTGATAGAACTCCGGTGTCGCACTCCAGGTCGAAATGGTCCGGTAGCCGCGGGTCCAGGCGTCGTCGGCCAGACCTTCGAGCAGGGCGCTGCCGACCCCCTGTCGCTGGCGTTCGGGGCTGACGAAGACCATCGACAGGTGCAGGGTGCCGGGGATCTCGCGACCGGTGCCGTCGGCGTGCCGGGCGGGGTCGGCCACAGCCATCGCCACCACCTCGTCGTCGTCCACGACGTAGAGCCACTCGTCGCGGACCTTGTCGGCCACCCGAGCCAGTCGCTGGGCGGAGGCTCGCCGGCCCAACGCCGCTCGGGCCAACCGGTAGACCTCCACTGCGGCCGACTGATCTCCGGTCCGGCCCAATCTGACGTGCATCGCCACCTGCTTCAGAAGTAGTTGCGGATGTGCCGTTGGCGGCCACCGAAGAGGGCATCCCAGTCGAGATCATCGACCAGCTCGCCACCGCGAAGATGACCGGCCGCGCGCAGGTTGGCGCACGACTGGGCCCCGGCGTACATCAGGGCCAGACCGTGTGGGGTGAAGGTGCGGTCGGCCGCTCCACCCCGGCTGCAGCCGGCGACGCCGTCGGCCACCCGCAAGGCGTACGAGCCGTCGTTCTCGGACAGGAAGTCCCCCTCCAAGACGAACCTCAGCTCCGTCCGCAGGCCCGGCGGACACCGTCGGGCGCTGAGGGCCAACGGCACGTCGATGATCTTGAGCATGTAGGGCGACGAGCTCACGATCTGCCAGTCCACGCTGGGCAGGAAGGTCCGGACAAGATCATCTCCCGAGGTGTCGATCTTGGTCGTCGGCGTCACGCTGGCGAAGCTGCCGAGCATGATCAACAATGCCTGGTAGCCCTGCGGCGTACGGGCCAACAGGTCGCCGACCTCCAGTGTCGCGTGCTCGCCGTAGCCCTGCCCGCGGTTCCAGGCGGCGTATCCGCAGATGCCGTTCGCGTCTTCGGCGACGCTGATGCCGGTGAAGCGAGCCAGGTGCTCCGGAGCCGTCGCCGGAAAGGAGGCGCCGCGCCGGGTCAGCGGACCGTTCTGGTCGATCGCCCAGTCGCCGTAGACCGCTCGTACGGCTTCGACATCGTCGGCCGTGGCCCGACGAGTGGTCACACCGGTGACCGGAGTGACCCGGCTCAGCACGTGGGTCGGCACCGACACCGTGGCGAAGTCGGCGATCACCTCGTAGCCGAAGCGGCGATAGATCCGCGGTGCCGTCGGGAACAGCGTCGAGAGCACCGCGCCGCGGTCCCGGGCGGACCTCAAGGTGGCGGCGAACAGGTCCGACAGGGCGCCGGCGCCGCGGAACTCGGCTGCCACGGTGACACTGGCGATGCCGCTGGTCGGGACGACGACCCCGCCGAAGCAGGAGTCGAAGTCTCGGTCGGCCGTCTTGCCGACCAGGGTGTCGCCGTCGAAGGCACCGAACCAGGTACGCCCCGGCTGGTCGAGCCGGGCCGGCTCGGTCGGTGGGGTGCTCGGCAGTCCGAACGCCTCGAAGCCCAGCTGCTGCGCCGCATCGGCGTCGTCGGGTCCCAGACGGCGTACGGACAGGTTCATCGGACCATCCTTACCTAGGATGGCGGCCATGTCCCTTCCACCGGCGGATCAACGCGTGGGCCTCGGCTACGACATCCACCGGCTCTTTCCCGGGCATGTGCTGGTGCTCGGCGGGGTCACGGTGTCCACCGAGGTCGGGTTCGACACCCACTCCGACGGCGACGTCCTCAGCCACGCCCTGGTCGATGCGATGGCCGGCGCGGTGGCCGACGGCGATCTGGGGACCCACTTCCCGGAGGACGACCCGGCCGCGAACGACGCCCGCAGCCTCGACTTCGTGGTCGAGTTCCGCGCGACGCTCGCCGGCCACGGCTACCGGGTCAGCTCGGTGGACAGCTTCGTCACCTTGGGCACCGTGCGCCTGCGGCCCCATCTCGGCACGATGCGGGACAACATCGCGACCGCTCTCGGTCTCGATCCGACCCGGGTCTCGGTGAAGGCCCGGTCGGCGGACGGGATCGGACCGGAGGGGACCGGCGAGGCGGCCAGCGCCACCGCGGTGGTCCTGGTCGAGCGGGTGCGGGCAGGTGCCGAGGGCGTGAAACCCTAGGCTTAGTCGACCGCCCGCGCTCACCACAGACAGGACCCTCTCGCGCCATGACCAGCACCGAAGCCCGCACCGGATCGGCCATCTCGATCGAAGCGGAGCTGTTGCCACGCTTCGACGAGATCTTGACGCCGGACGCCTTGGACTTCCTGGCTGAGCTGACCGAGCGGTTCGGGCCGCGGCGCGCCGAGCTGCTGCAGGCCCGGGTCGAGCGTTATGCCTCGCCCAATCCGGGCGCGCGGCTGGCCTTCCGCGAGGACACCGCTGCCGTACGCGAGGACCCCAGCTGGCGGGTCGCTCCGCCGGCTCCGGGGCTGGCGGACCGGCGGGCCGAGATGACCGGACCGACGTCGCGGAAGATGACCATCAATGCGCTGAACTCGGGGGCCAAGGCGTGGATGGCGGACTTCGAGGACGCGACGGCGCCGACCTGGTTCAACGTGGTCGACGGCCAGATCAACCTCTATGACGCGATCCGCCACCAGATCGACTTCACCGACCCCAAGGGCAAACGCTACGAGGTGGGGGACAGCACCCCGACGATCATGGTCCGGCCGCGCGGCTGGCACCTGGACGAGCGGCACCTGACCCTGGACGGCGCTCCCGTGCCGGGAGCGTTCGTCGACTTCGGCCTCTACTTCTTCCACAACGCGCAGACCTTGATCGACAACGGCGCGGGCCCGTACTTCTACCTGCCCAAGATGGAGTCGCACCTGGAGGCGCGGCTGTGGAACGACGTCTTCGTCTTCGCGCAGGAGCGGCAGGAGATCCCGCAGGGCACGATTCGCGCCACCTGCCTGATCGAGACCACCCCGGCGGCCTTCGAGATGGAGGAGATCCTCTACGAGCTGCGGGACCACTCCTCGGGCCTGAACGCCGGTCGCTGGGACTACATCTTCTCCATGATCAAGAACTTCGCCGAGGATGCGGGTCACCTGCTGCCCGACCGCAGCCAGGTGACCATGACCTCACCGTTCATGGCCGCGTACGCGAGCCTGCTGGTCAAGACCTGCCACGCCCGAGGTGCCCACGCCATCGGCGGCATGGCGGCGTTCGTGCCCAGCCGAAAGGACAAGGCGGCCACGGAAGCGGCCCTGGCCAAGACCACGGCGGACAAGACCCGCGAGGCCAACGCCGGGTTCGACGGCTCCTGGGTCGCCCATCCCGCGCTGGTCGAGACCTGCACCACGGCCTTCACCGACGTGCTCGGGCAGAACCCGAACCAGCTGGAGAAGCAGCGCGATGACGTGTCGGTCTCCGCTGCGGACCTGACGGATGTCAGCACCACCTCGGGTGGCGTCACCACCGACGGCGTACGGACGAACATCCGGGTCAGCCTGGAGTACCTGGCCGCCTGGGTCGGGGGTGCTGGGGCCGTGGCCATCGACAACTTGATGGAGGATGCCGCCACGGTCGAGATCTCGCGGATGCAGATCTGGCACTGGGTCCGCCATGCTGCCGTCACCGAGGACGGCGGGACCGTCACCGAGGACCTCGTACGCCGCCTGCTGGCCGAGGAGCTGGACACGCTGAACGCGGGAGCCTCGGACCGTACGGCGCAGCTGCTCTCGGCGGCCAGTGAGATCTTCCTGGCCACCTGCCTGGTCAGCGACTGGCCGCAGTTCTTCACCACCTACGCCTACGACCACTTCCTGGTCGACGCCGGGTTGTGAGCCACGCCAGCCTGACCCGGGCCGAAGCGCAGGACCGGGCCGCGCTGCTCGCCGTGACCCTGGTCCGGGTCGAGCTCGACCTCACCGACCAGACCGTCGAGGAGTTCGGCTCCCGGACGACGATCGAGTTCACCAGCCGCGGTCCGGCGTCCTTCGTCGACTTCCACGGCCGTCGGCTGGTGTCCGCCCGGCTGAACGGCGTCGAGCTCGGACCGACGGCCTGGCGGGACGGTCGGATCGCGCTGACCGCCCTGCAGCCCACCAACACCTTGGTGGTCGACGGTGTGATGGCCTACTCCACCGACGGCGAGGGCCTGCACCGCCACGTCGATCCGGCCGACGGGCAGACCTACCTCTACGCCATGTCGTTCCTGGATGCCGGACCCCGCTGGTTCACCTGTTTCGACCAGCCCGACCTGAAGGCTCACTACGAGTTCGAGATCGCGGCGCCGGCGGACTGGACGGTGATCGGGAACGGACCGAGTGAGCAGCTGGAGCCGGGTCGATGGCGGATCCGACCTCTTCAGCCCCTGTCCACGTATTTCGTCACCCTGGTGGCCGGACCGTACGCCTCGGTCTACGACGAGCACGACGGGATCCGGCTCGGGCTGCACGCCCGGGCGTCGCTCGCTGAGCAGCTCGAGCGGGAGGCGGTCGACCTGATCACGGTGACCAAGCAGTCCTTCGACTACTTCCATCAGATCTTCGGCACCCGGTATCCGTTCGGTGAGTACCACCAGGCCTTCGTGCCGGACTTCAACGCCGGGGCGATGGAGAACCCGGGCTGCGTCACCTTGCGGGACCAGATGATCTTCCGGGGTCAGGCCACCGAGTCGGAGCGGGCCCGGCGGGCGGGGACCGTGGCCCACGAGATGGCTCACATGTGGTTCGGCGACCTGGTCACGATGGCCTGGTGGGACGACCTGTGGCTGAACGAGTCGTTCGCCGACTACATGTCGCACCGGGCCTGCGCCGCCGCCACCCGTTATCGACCTGTGGACCGACTTCGGCATCGTCAGCAAGGACTGGGGCTCGGTGGCGGACCAGTCGCCGTCGACCCATCCCGTGGCCGGCAATGGAGCACCCGACAGCGCCGCCGCCCTGCAGGACTTCGACGGCATCTCCTACGCCAAGGGTGGCGCCGTGGTCCGCCAGCTCGCGGCGTACGTCGGCGACGAGGTGTTTCTCGGTGGCCTGCGGTCCTACTTCGAGCGCTACCGCTTCGGCAACGCCACCTTCGCTGACCTGATCCGCTCCTGGACCGAAGCCGGGGCGACCGACCTCGACCGCTGGGCTGCGGCCTGGCTGCAGACCACCGGCATGGACACCATCGACGTCTCCGGTCGGCCCCCGCAGATCGCCATCGAGGTCACCCCGGCCCATCCGGACCAGCCGGCCCGCCGGCACGCCATCGCGGTCGGGGCGGTCAGTCGCGACGGACGGGTGCTGGCCACGGTGCCGGTGGAGGCGACCACCCGACCGACGGCGCTCGAGGTGCCGGCCGGCACGATCCTGGTCGTGCCCGACGCCCGCGACGAGACCTGGGCGAAGATCCGGTTCGGCTCCGATGGCTGGCGGGCGGTGGCCGAGGCACTGCCCGGCATCACCGACGAGTCCGTCCTGGTCACCGTCTACAACGCCATCCGGGACGCGGTGCGGGACGCGACGCTGGATCCCGCACTCGCGCTGGAGCTGATCTGCGACAGCGTGGCCGACACGGCCTCGGACGTGATCTACGCCGGTCTGACGGCGTTCGCCCACGACCAGCTGGCGGTGACGTTCAGCCCGGTAGAGGACCGGGCGCGCCGGCGCGACCGGGTGCACCAGGTGGCACGGCGCAGCCTGTCCCGCCTCGACACCGGACCGGACCGGCGGTTGACCGCGTTCCGGCTGGCCATCCGCAGTGCGTCCGACCCGGAGCTGCTCCGACGCTGGTGGGCCGGAGACGATCTGCCGGTCGGTCTCGCCCTCGATCCAGAGCTCCGCTGGGCGATGGTGGTCAGGCTGGCCGCGCTGACGGGCGACGAGACCCTGATCGAATCGACCCTGCTCGCGGACTCCTCGGCCTCGGCCACGGTGCACGCGGCGCGGGCGCGGGCCGCCCTGCCGTCGGTCGAGGCCAAGGCCGCAGCCTGGGAGCTGTTGATGCGGCCATCGGCAGCCAGCGCCTACGAGGTCTACGCCACCGGCGACGGGTTCTTCGACCCCGACCAGTCCGCGCTCACGGCCCCCTTCGTGCCGGCCTACTTCGACCAGATCGCTCAGACCGCGTCGTTTAGGAGCGGGTGGGTGCTGGGCGAGACTGCGGCCCGGGCCTTTCCCCGGACGGCGGTGCACCGCGACACCGTGCGGTGGGCCGATCAGCTGCTCGAGACCGATCTCGCGGCTCCGGTGCGCCGTTCGGTGGTCGATGCCGCCGACCGTCTGCGGCGAGCGCTGGCCTCGCTCGACCGGTTCACCCGATCCGCCGCCTGACTCTGCAGCACCATCGCCGCCGGAGGCCGGCCGGACCGGCGTGTCGCGAGCACTGCTGTCGCGGATTCAGACCGGTGGCACTGTCCACAGGTGCTGGCCAGCGTCGGGCTCGTCGTCCACAGATCTGGCGAGACACGACCGATCCGGCATCCACGTCCGCAGACTCTCGTCGTGAATGCCCGAAACGAGCTCGGTCACCTCTTCTCAGCCGGCGGCGGCGTCATCGCTCGCCGGGACCATCCCAGCCTGCACGCCTCGATGGACTATCTGCTGCGGCGCGGCGAGCTGGTGACCGTCCTGCCGGGGATCTACACCGCCCCGGTCTGGCGCGATCTACCGGCGATCCGGATCCGGGCGGCGATGCTGCGACATCGCGACGCCGTGCTCCTCGGCGCCGCCGCGGCGCACGTCTCCTTCTGGCCGGAGGTGCCTCTCGGTGGAATCGAGCTCGCGGTCCGGAGCATGCCTCGGCCCGCGCCCGGTTTCACGTTCTGCCGCCGACGCATCCCACCCGAGCTGGTGGTGGAGCACGATCGGATCCGCTTCACGTCGCCCGCCCTGACCGCTATCGACCTGGCCACCGTCGAGTGCGCTGACGCCATCGACACCGCCCTGCGGACGCGGACCGCCACTCTCGAGGGGATGTACACCGCCCTCCGGCTGACCCCGCACCGCGACGGCAACCGGGACCGCCGCCGCCTGTTGCTCGATTCTCGCGACGAACCGTGGTCAGCGGCTGAGCGCGAAGCCCACCGGGAGCTCCGGGCGGCCGGGATTCTCGGTTGGCGCTCCAACTGGCCCGTGGTGCTGGCCGGCCGGCTCTACTACATCGACATCGCGTTCCCCGGGCTGCGGCTGGCGGTCGAAATCGATGGCCGGCTGCACGAGACCGACCCGGATGTCTTCCAGAACGACCGCTGGCGCCAGAATGCCCTGGTTGCCGCCGGCTGGCGGGTCATCCGGTTCACCTGGGAGATGGTGCACCACCACCCTGAGGAGATGCTCGCCATGATCCGACGGATGGCTCGGGTCTGATTCTGCGTCACGGTCGTCATCGACACGCCCTCAAGCGCCGGGCTCAGGCTCACCAGTGACGCGAAATCAGGTCAGCTCTTGGTCTCCCAGTAGCGCCAGCCCTCGGACTTGGTCGGGAACCGCACCTTGCCCCGGGTGACCGTGACCTTGCACCGTCGGTCCATGACCGACTTGCGCCACGAGACCACCCGCGTCTCGTTCACGTACTTGACGTTGCCGTAGCGGTTCTTGGAGATCTTGTGCTCGTAGTTGTGGGTGACCGATGTCGTCCACGACTTCTCGATGCCGATGTTCAACGAGGCCTTGGCCTTGGCGAACACCACGCCCGCTTCGGCTTCGGCGCCGGCGACGACACTGAACTTGAAGGTCGTGGAGTAGTTCTTGGTGACGCTGAGCTTGCCGCCCTTGCCGTCCTTGAACACCGGGATCCCGGGATAACGCTTCTCACTCTTGACCGAGGAGAAGCTCCACTCCACCGGCTGGTCCTGCGGGGTGCTGCAGGCGTACGCGGGGTTGGCGGTGATGGCCACCAGCCCCGTCCCCATCAATGTGGTCGCCACCGCGGAGGTGATGAGACGAAGAACAGCTTTCATAGGTGTTCCCTTGTGACTACGGCCGGTTCGGCTGCGGGGGCCGAAGCAGATCGGCGTGGTGGGAACTGTAACCACACCCGACGGCCACCTCAGATCCGGGCCCAGGCCTCCGTCAGCACGAGCCGCAGGATCTGCTCCATCTCGTCGAACTCGGCCTGGCCGCAGATCAACGGCGGAGCCACCTGCACGACGGTGTCGCCGCGGTCGTCAGTACGGCAGTAGAGCCCGTTCTCGAACAGCGCCGGCGACACGTAGCCCCGCAGGATCCGCTCCGACTCCTCAGGGTCGAAGGTCTGCTTGGTGGCCTTGTCCTTGACCAGCTCGATCCCGTAGAAGTAGCCGTCGCCGCGGATGTCGCCGACGATCGGCAGGTCGTAGAGCCGCTCCAGAGTTTGGCGCAGGGCGTTCTCGTTGCGCAGCACGTGGCCGAGCAGGTCCTCGCGGTCGAAGATCTCCAGGTTGGCCAGGGCGACCGCGCAGGACACGGGGTGGCCCCCGAAGGTGTAGCCGTGCGGGAAGACCGTCTTGCCCTTGCCGAACGGCTCGAAGATCTTGTCCGAGATGATCGTCGCGCCCAGCGGCGAGTAACCCGAGGTCAGGCCCTTGGCGGTGGTGATGATGTCAGGCTGGTAGTCGAACTTCTGGGCGCCGAACATGGTGCCCAGCCGGCCGTAGGCGCAGATCACCTCGTCGGAGACCAGCAGCACGTCGTACGCGTCGCAGATCTCCCGCACCCGCTCGAAGTACCCGGGTGGCGGCGGGAAACAGCCGCCGGCGTTCTGGACCGGCTCCACGAACACCGCGGCCACGGTGTCGGGACCTTCGGCGATGATCGCCTCCTCGATCCGGTTGGCCGCCCACAGCCCGAACTGCTTCTCGTCGGAGGCGTAGATGTCGGGCGCGCGGTAGTAGTTGGTGTTGGGCACCCGGAAGGTGCCGGGTACCAGCGGCTCGAACGCCTGCTTGAAGCCGGGCACGCCAGTGATCGACAGGGCGCCCTGGGTGGTGCCGTGGTAGGCGATGGCTCGCGAGATCACCTTGTGCTTGGCCGGCTTGCCGATCAGCTTGAAGTACTGCTTGGCCACCTTCCACGCCGTCTCGACCGCCTCCCCGCCGCCGGTGCAGAAGAAGATCTTGTTCAGGTCGCCGGGTGCCTCAGCGGCCAGTCGGTCCGCCAGCTCGATCGCGGTGGGGTGGGCGTAGGACCAGATCGGGAAGAAGGCCAGCTTGCGCGCCTGGGCGGCGGCGGCGTCAGCCAGCTCGCCGCGGCCGTGCCCGACCTGGACGACGAAGAGTCCCGACAACGCGTCGAGGTAGCGCTTGCCGTTGCTGTCCCAGATGTAGGCGCCTTCGCCGCGCTCCATGATCGGGACCGGATGGTCGGCGTAGCTGCTCATCCGGGTGAAGTGCATCCACAGGTGGTCAGCCGGGTTGCTGCCCACGGTGGCCAGGGCGCCGGTGCTGTCGGCGGTGTTCGGGTTGATCATCGGGTTCCCCATTGGTAGGTCTGCTTGGACAGCTTCAGATAGACGAAGGACTCGGTGACGCGTACGCCGGGAATCGCCCGAATACCGTGGTTGAGCAGGGCGAGCAGGTGGGCGTCGTCCTCGCAGACGACCTCGACCAGCACATCGAACGACCCGGCCGTCATCACCACGTAGTCCACCTCGTTCATGGCCGAGAGGGCGTCGACGATGGGCTCCAGGTCGCCATCGGCCTTGATACCGATCATCGCCTGCCGGGTGAAACCGAGCTGGAGGGGGTCGGTCACCGCCACGATCTGCATCACGCCGGCGTCCACCAACCGCATCACGCGCTGCCGAACGGCCGCCTCGGACAGACCCACGGCAGCCCCGATCCTGGCGTAGGTCATCCGACCGTCCTGCTGCAGCTGCTCGATGATGGCTTTGGACATGGCGTCGAGTCCGGCAGGCTCCGGCGTGCGGCCATGGGACCCGGGATCGGCGGTCGACATGTGGCTGATCCTCGCAACTACCGACAGCCAAGGCAAACGAATCCGTTGTCGACGGAGAACATCCTGCGGATTTCCCCGGTGTGAGGAATAACGTGCAACGAAGCCCAGGATGCGGGAGCTCTGGCGAGCGCTTCAACGAGCTCAGCCCGCGGTTGCGCCCCCGTAGCTTCGCGGCCCGCACCGCGTGGGTCAGTGACCACATCCCGACCTTCTCGGAAATGCCCCACGGCGGCTACAAGAATTCCGGTTTCGGCAAGGACCTGTCGGTTTATTCGTTGCATGAATACACTCAGGTGCAGCATGTTGCGGTGGACCGGGCGGCTCGCTCACGCAAGGATTGGCGCCGTACGATCTTCGCGACACCGTAGGACTGCTCAGCGATTCGGCACAGGTCACAATCATGTTGCGTGTGGAGTCGGGGTTCGGAGGAGGTCTTGCGGTTGTTAGTTTGGTGACCTAGAACTGTTCAATCCTGTGCGAGCCACGTCAGGCAGCTCATACGACAACGCGTTCCGAACGGACGCACCCCTTGGAGGAGGACATCCATGCGAGCACGAACTCGCGGAATGATGGCCGCCGCATTCACCTCGGTCGCCTTGGTGGCGTCGGCGTGTGGCGGCGGCGGCACGACGCCGGACCCGGCGGCAAGCCAGAGCGGCGGCGGCGGTGGCGGCGGCGAGATGACGGTCCGCGGCTGCACACCGCAGAACCCTCTGGTCGCAGGAAACACGGCGGAGGTGTGCGGCGGCAACGTTTTGGACCTGTTCGCCTCCAAGCTCGTGCACTACAAGACCGAGAACGCTGAGCCCGAGAACGACATGGCCGAGTCCATCGAAACCAAGGACAACCAGAACTTCACGGTGAAGCTGAAGTCGGGCCTCAAGTTCGACGACGGGACCGACGTCAAGGCCAAAAACTTCGTCGACGCGTGGAACTACACCGCCTACGGCCCCAACGCTCAGCAGGGCTCCTACTTCTACGAGCCGGTCGAAGGCTTCGCAGACGTTCAGTGCGTCGACGAGGCGTGCAAGGACCCGACGAAGGCCAAGACCATGTCCGGTCTGAAGGTCGTCGACGACACCACGTTCACGATCAAGACCTCGTCCAAGGTGTCCAACCTCCCGGTCCGCCTCGGCTACTCGGCGTTCGCGCCCCAGCCAGACGCGTTCTTCGCCGACCCGGACTCGTTCAAGACCAAGCCGATCGGCGCCGGTCCGTACAAGGTCGACGAGGTCAGCGACACCCAGATCGTGCTGTCGAAGAGCTCGACCTACGCCGGCGCCTTCCCGGGCAAGGCCGACAAGATCACCTTCAAGGTCTACAACGACCCGGCTGCGGCCTACACCGACGTGGTGGCGGGCAACCTCGACGTCACCGACATCATTCCGCCCGACCAGCTCGTCGGCGACGCCTACAAGAGTGACCTGCCGGACCGCACGTTGGTCAAGCCGGCCGGCGTCTTCCAGGCCGTTGGGTTCTCGCCCATCGACGAGCAGCTGAAGGACCCGAACCTGCGCAAGGCGATCTCGATGGCCGTCGACCGCGACACCATCGTCAAGCAGATCTACAACAACAGCCGTACGCCGGCCGACAGCTTCGCCTCTCCGGTGGTGCAGGGCTACAAGGCCGGAGCCTGTGGTGAGGCCTGCACGTTCAACGCTGACAAGGCCAAGGAGCTCTACGCCAAGACCGCCGGCTACAAGGGCACCTTCACCTTCGCGGTGAACACCGACGGCGGGCACGGGCCGATGGCTACGGCCGTCTGCAACTCGATCAAGAACACCCTGGGCATCGACTGCCAGCCCAAGCTCACGCCGGACTTCAAGACCCTGCGTGACCAGCTCAACAAGAAGGAGCTGAAGGGCATGTTCCGGACCGGCTGGCAGATGGACTACCCGTCGATCGAGAACTTCCTGACCCCGATCTACGCCAAGGGAGCGGCGTCCAACGACGTCCGCTACGACAACCCGAAGTTCGACGCCAAGCTCAAGGAAGCGGCAGCTGCCTCGACCGAGGACGAGGCCAACACGCTGTACCAGGAGGCTGAGCAGTTCTTGGTCGCCGACATGCCGGCCTTCCCGGAGTGGTACGACTCGGCCGTCATCGGTTGGTCCGACAAGGTGAGCAACGTGACGACCAACGCCTTCGGCGTGCCGGCCTACGCGGAGATCACCGTCTCCTAGGTTGTCGGCACCCGGCCAATCCTGGCCGGGTGCCGCGATCTAGAGTCACCAGAAGAAGCTGAGACACAGAGGTGCGGCGGTTCCGCTCTGGTAGCGGAACCGCCCCATCCCAGCGGTTTCGGGGTCCTCGCGTCACCTGATGATCGACAGAGGGGAGGCAGTGCGTGCTCAGTTTCATCGTTCGCCGTGTGCTCCAGATGATCCCCGTGATCATCGGTGCCACCTTCATCTTGTTCGCGGCCGTGTTCGCGCTCGGAAATCCGGTGGAGGGTCGTTGCGGCCAACGACCGTGTCCGGCGGGCTACATCGCCAAGTTCAACGCCGAGTACCACCTCGACCAGCCGCTGCTGGTCCAGTACGTGTTCTATCTCGGCAAGCTGCTACAGGGTGACCTCGGCACCAACTTCTACGGCAACACGGTGGCCCACGAGCTGGCCATCCGCTACCCGACCACCATCAAGCTAGCCCTGATCGCCGTGCTCTGCGAGATCATCATCGGGATCGCGGCCGGTGTCCTCGCCGGAATCAACCGAGGCAAGTTCCTCGACAACCTGGTGCTGATCAGCACGCTGCTCGTCATCTCCATCCCGATCTTCGTCATCGGCAGCCTCGCCCAGCTCGTTCTCGGTCTCAAGCTCGGAATATTTCCAGCGACCGCCGGTCGAGGCACGCTCTATGAGTTACTACTGCCCGGCATCGTGCTGGGCACCCTGTCGATGGCCTACGTCTCCCGGCTGACCCGCACCAGCCTGGTCGAGAACCTACGGTCCGACTACGTGCGTACGGCTCGGGCCAAAGGGCTCAGCACCGGCCGGGTCATCTCGGTCCACACGCTCCGGAACTCGTCTGATCCCGGTGATCACCTACATCGGCACCGACATCGGAGCCTTGATGGGCGGTGCCATCGTGACCGAGCGCATCTTCAACGTGAACGGGATCGGCAACTTCATCTGGCGAAGTTTGAGTCAGAAGGACGGTGTCTCGGTCGTCGGTGCGGTGCTGGTGCTGGTGCTGGTCTACCTGTTCATGAACCTCATCGTCGACCTGCTCTACGGCGTCCTCGATCCCAGGATCAGCAATGACTGACCTCAAGAAGGAACGACCGACGCTGTCGGAGACCGCAGATGCCGGCTCGGCCGGCGGCAGCGCCGCTGTCGGGGCGGCGCCCGGCAGCCGGTCGTTGTGGTCCGATGCGTGGCGCGAGCTGCGCAGCAGCCCCCTGTTCTGGATCTCGGCCGGCCTGATCACGATCCTCGTGGTGATGGCGATCGTGCCGCAGCTGTTCACCTCGACCGACCCGTACTTCGCCCAGCTGGCCGACTCCCGGCAGAAGCCGGGCACCAACGGTCACGTCTTCGGTACCGACAACCAGGGCTACGACGTCTATGCCCGTACCGTCTACGGCGCGCGGGCATCGATCATGGTCGGGCTCGGCGCGACCCTGTTCACCTTGGTCGTCGGTGGGCTCATCGGCCTGGTCGCGGCGTTCTACGGGGGCTGGGTCGACGCGGTGCTGCAACGGCTCGGCGAGATCTTCTTCGCCTTCCCGCTGCTGCTCGGTGGGCTGGTCTTCCTCTACACCTTCCCCGGCAGCCCGGGTGACCCGTTCTTCCTCACGGTCGGCAAGATCATCTTGGTCCTGGGACTCCTCGGCTGGCCGCAGATCGCCCGGATCATGCGGGCGAGCGTCCTGCAGGTGCTGCCCAGCGACTACATCCAGGCGGCCCGGGCGCTCGGCGCCGGCGCGCCCCGGTTGATCTTCCAGCACATCCTGCCCAACGCCGTCGCCCCCGTGATCGTGGTCTCCACCATCAACCTTGGTGTGTTCATCTCGGTCGAGGCGACCCTGTCCTACCTGGGGATCGGGCTGCAGCCGCCCACCATCTCCTGGGGTCTGGCCATCTCCGACGCGTCCGGGATCGGCCTGGTCCGGGCGGCTCCGCACATGCTCTTGTTCCCCAGCATCTTCTTGTCGATCACCGTGCTGGCGTTCATCATGCTGGGCGACGCCGTCCGCGACGCCCTCGATCCGAAGCTGCGCTGAGAGAGGACATGCCGTGAGCCAGACCGTAAGCACGCCCCGGCGCGGTGCCGACGTCGAGGTGCTCCGTAGCGGTGACCAGTGGCAGCCGACCAACGGCCTGCTGCTCGAGGTCGACAACCTGCAGGTGGAGTTCCGGACCCGTGACGGGGTGGCCAAGGCGATCAACGGGGTCTCGTTCGACCTCCACCAGGGGGAGACCCTGGCCATCTTGGGCGAGTCCGGCTCGGGCAAGTCCGTCTCGGCGCAGGCCATCATGGGCATCCTCGACACGCCGCCCGGCTTCATCACCGGCGGGGAGGTGCGCTACTGCGGCACGAATATCTTGACCCTGAGCGACGAACGCCGTCGGCAGATCCGCGGTCCGGAGATCTCGATGGTCTTCCAGGACGCACTGAGCGCCCTCAACCCGGTCTTCCCGGTGGGCTGGCAGATCGGGGAGATGTTCCGCAAGCACCGGGGCATGAACAAGACCGACGCGCTCAACCAGGCCGTACGGCTGATGGAGCGGGTGCAGATCCCGGGGGCTCGGAGCCGGGTGAAGGCGTATCCGCACCAGTTCTCCGGCGGGATGCGGCAGCGCATCATGATCGCCATGGCCATCGCCTTGGATCCGGCGGTGCTGATCGCGGACGAGCCGACGACCGCACTCGACGTGACCGTGCAGGCCCAGATCATGCGGCTGCTCAAGGAGCTGCAGGACGAGCGCGACATGGGGCTGATCCTGATCACCCACGACCTGGGGGTGGTGGCCGACGTCGCCGACCGGATCGCGGTGATGTACGCCGGTCGGATCGTCGAGCAGGCCGAGGTCTTCGGCCTCTACGCGCAGCCCGGTCATCCGTACACCAAGGGTCTGCTGGACTCGATCCCGCGGCTCGACCAGAAGGGCCAAGAGCTCGCAGCGATCGGCGGGTTGCCGCCGAACCTGATGCGGATCCCCGCCGGCTGCCCGTTCAACCCTCGGTGCTCGTACGTGCAAGACGTCTGCCGCTCCGATCCACCACCGCCGCTGCGGGAGGTGGGGCACCACCGCTTCGCCGCCTGTCACTTCTCCGAGCTGCTGCTCGCCCACAGCCCGGAGCTGCAGGTGACCCAGGACGCCGAGACGGTCGAGCACGAGACCAACCTGCACCTGATCGATGCTCAGGCTGACGGGGACATCGGCGTGGAACCGCGCGCAGTCGAGGGAGATCTGTCATGAGTCGAGAGGTCATCCTCAACGCCGAGAACCTGGTCAAGCACTACCCGATCAAGGCGGGGGTGCTGCGGCGTACGGTCGGGCACGTCAAGGCGGTCGACGGCGTCTCCTTCGAGCTCTACAAGGGTGAGACGCTCGGCATCGTCGGCGAGTCGGGCTGCGGGAAGTCCAGCCTCGGCCGGATGCTGATGCGGCTGGAGGAGCCCACCGGCGGCAAGCTCACCTTCGACGGGGTGGACGTCTACTCGCAGAAGGGCGCGGCGATGCGCCGCCTGCGCCGCGACATCCAGATCGTCTTCCAGGACCCGTACACCTCGCTCAACCCGCGCAAGACCGTCGGCGACATCATCGGCGAGCCGTTCGAGATCCATCCCGACGTGGTGCCCAAGGGTGGCCGGCTCAAGCGGGTCCAGGAGCTGCTGGAGCTGGTCGGGTTGAACCCCGAGCACATCAACCGCTATCCGCACCAGTTCTCCGGCGGTCAGCGGCAGCGGATCGGGATCGCCCGCGGGGTCGCGCTGAACCCCAAGGTGATCATCTGCGACGAGCCGGTGTCCGCCCTCGACGTGTCGGTGCAGGCGCAGGTGGTGAACCTGATGGAGCGGCTGCAGGCCGAGCTGGGGCTGGCCTACATCTTCATCGCCCACGACCTCTCCGTCGTACGCCACATCTCCGACCGGGTCGGGGTGATGTACCTCGGCAAGCTGGTCGAGCTGGGCGACGAGGACCAGATCTACTCCCGGCCGACCCACCCGTACACGCAGGCGTTGTTGTCCGCCGTGCCGGTGCCCGACCCGACCCTGCGCAACAACCGGACTCAGATCGTCCTGACCGGCGATGTGCCCAGCCCGGCCAACCCACCCAGTGGCTGCCGCTTCCACACCCGGTGCTGGAAGGCCCAGGAGATCTGCTCGATCGAGGAGCCGAAGCTGATTCCCCGTCCGGACGGCGAGTCGGCCCACGACTCCGCCTGCCACTTCGCCGAGGCCCGAGCCGTCGTCTAGCCCCGCCCGCTGTCCTGGGGTCCGACTCCGGCCTGGTCTCGGCGCTCTCTGCCCGTTTCTCCGGCCCTGCGCAACCACAAGGTATACCTCCCAGTTGCGCGCTTCACCCAGGAAACTTCCTAGGTCAAGCGGGCAATCGGCAGGTATACCTTGTGGTTTGCGGGACCAGAGTGACGACGGGTTGCGGGACCAGAGTGGACGACGGTTGCGGGATCAGAGTGACGACGGGTTCCGAGAGCAGAGTGCCGACGGTCGGGCGTGGATCACGCCGCTGTGGGCAGGCCCGGAATTGTCGTACGCGCGGCATAAGGTGGTGGCCGTGACTGAAGACCTTCGCCCGGCTATCGATACCGCCGACCTGCCCGCTCGCCGGATGCTCCTGGTGCACGCCCACCCCGACGACGAGTGCATCGGCAACGCCGCGACCATGGCGAGGTATGTCGAGGAGGGTGCGGCGGTGACGCTGGTGACCTGCACCCTGGGCGAGGAGGGCGAGATCCTCGTCGACGAGCTCCTGCACCTGGGGGCCGACGCCGAGGACGAGCTCGGCCAGCACCGCCTGGGCGAGCTGAAGACGGCCATGGACGTGCTCGGGGTGACCGACTTCCTGCAGCTCGGTGGGGTGGGCCGGTTCCGCGACTCGGGCATGGCGTACGACGACAAGGGTCAGGCGATCGCTCGCGACGTGCTCCGCGACGGCATCTTCTGGACCACCGACCTGTTGGAGGCTGCCGTCGAGCTGGTCCCGGTCATCCGCGACCGCCGCCCGCAGGTCCTGATCACCTACAACGAGCTCGGCGGCTACGGACACCCCGACCACATCCAGGCCCACCGGGTGGCCATGTACGCCGCACAGCTGGCCGGGGCTCAGGGCTTCCGCCCCGACCTCGGCCCGGTCTGGACGGTGGAGCGGATCCTGTGGAACACGATGAGCCGGCGCAAGCTGAGCGAGGGCATCCGCAAGCTGCGGGCGGCCGGTGACACCGAGACGTTCAAGGGGTTCGACCCCGACGGCGGGCCTGCTGCCGATGATCTCCGACGACGAGGACATCGCAGCGGCGATCGACGGCTCGCGCTGGGGGGCTCAGAAGCAGGACGCCATGCTCGCCCACGCCTCCCAGATCCGTCCGGACGGTCCGTTCTTCGCCGGCGCCGAGATCTTGGGCGAGGGCATGTGGTCGCACGAGTACTACCGCTTCGTGTCCGGCGTGCCGTTCCCCGGCGACGGCTGGGCGGACGACCTGTTCGCCGGGCTGAGCTAGGTCGTGACCCAGGCTTCGGCGGAGTCCCTCCGCCGGACGATGGCTGACTTCGCCTCCGGAGTCACCATCGTGTCCACGGTGTGGGGCGGCGTCGCCCACGCGATGACGGCGACCGCCTTCTGCTCGGTGTCGCTGGACCCGCCCCTGGTCCTGTTCTGCGTCAGCAAGACCAGCCGCTTCCACGAGGCCGTGACCACCAGTGACGGCTGGGCGGTGTCGCTGCTCGCCCACGACCAGGAGCCGGTGGCCCGGCACTTCTCCAACCGCGGCCGCGACCTGCGCACCCAGTTCGATCGCGGTGCCGCACACGCCGGCCCCGGTCACCGACGCCCCGCTGGTCGACGGAGCGCTGGCCTGGCTGGAGTGCGCCACGTACGCCCAGCACGATGGCGGCGACCACACGATCGTCGTCGGGCGGGTGCTGCGTACGAGTGAGGAATCGGCCGCCGAGCAGCCCCTGACGTACTATCGGGGGACTTATTCGCCCACCGTCTGACTTGAGGTAAGCCACCGTCGTGAGCGCGCACCCGCCCCAGCACGAGACCGATCCCGACGCCACCCTCATCCGACCGACGGCTCAGCCCGCTCCCGCTCCGACGGCCGCCGCGGCCCCGGAAACGCCCGACTCCGCGTCGGCAGGGCCCGATCCTGGTCGCGGTCCTGGCCACCATCGTGGTCGTCCTCGGTGGGCTCTATCTCATCGGTTTCCTGCTCGCCGGGAACAAGCTGCCCAAGAACGCGGAGATCTCCGGCGTGGCGGTGGGCGGCCTGTCGCGACCCGAGGCCATCGCCAAGCTGACCTCCGAGCTCGGCCCTCGGGCCGACCAGCCGATCGAGGTCGCCGCGGGGGAGCAGACCGGGCAGGTCACGCCGTCCGATGCCGGCCTGCAGGTCGACTACGCCAAGAGCGTCGACGCCGCTGGCGGCGGGCAGAGCCTCAACCCGCTGCACATCCTCCGGGTCCTGACCGGCGGGTCGCGACACCGAGGCCGTGGTCGCGGTCGACGAAGCCAAGCTCGAGGCGGCGGTCGCCGGACTGGCCGCGACGTTCGACCGCAAGCCGGCTGATGCGGCCATCGCCTACTCCGGAGCCAAGATCACCCAGACGCCGGCGCAGCAGGGTGTGGTCGTGCAGCAAGAAGGCGCTGCCACGGCGCTGGCCAACAACTTCTTGACCGCCACCGCTCCGATCGGACTCCCGGTGGAGGCGACCGAACCCGAGGTGACCAATGCCGAGGCCGACCAGGTCGTCACCGACTATGCCAAGCCCGCGGTGTCCGGCCCGGTGAAGGTCAAGGCCGGCGGGGCGGGCTCGTTCGAGATCGCCCCGGCGATGATCGGCAACGCCATCACCTTCGCCACCTCGAACGGCACGCTGGCACCGACCCTGGATGCCAAGAAGCTGCGCAGCAACGCGGACTCCGCGGTCAGCAAGGTCGAGCTGACCAAGCCGAAGAACGCGACCGTACGCCTGGTCGACGGCAAGCCGAAGGTGATCGCCGCGGTCAACGGCACCGCGGTCAGCGCCGAGGACCTGGCCAAGGCGGTCGAGCCGGTGCTGACGAAGTCGGGCAAGGAGCGTACGGCCGACGTCCAGCTGAGCGGCGCCAAGGCCAAGGTGTCCACCGCGGACGCCAAGAACCTCGGGATCAAGCAGGTCACGGGCCAGTTCACGACCTACTTCCCCTACCTCCCGTACCGCAACATCAACATCGGCCGGGCGGCCGAGCTGATCAACGGAACCGTGCTCGAGCCGGGGGAGACCTTCTCCCTGAACAAGACCGTCGGTGAGCGGACCAAGGCCAACGGGTTCACCGAAGGCTTCATCATCCAGGGCGGCAAGTTCAAGAAGGAGCTGGGCGGCGGGGTCTCCCAGAGCGCGACGACCACCTTCAACGCCATGTTCTTCGCCGGCCTGAAGGACATCCAGCACCAGCCCCACACCCTCTACATCGACCGCTACCCACCCGGCCGCGAGGCCACGGTCGCCTGGCCCAACCTGGATCTCAAGTTCCAGAACGACACCAAGTACGGCGTCTCGGTCCAAGCCAGCTTGGTCAAGGGCACCCCGAGCCGACGGGGCTCGCTGACGGTCAAGATGTGGTCGACCAAGACCTACGACAAGGTCACCTCGACCACACCCAGGAGGTCGAACTTCACCAGCGGCCAGGACCTGAAGGACGCTTCGTCGGACTGCGAGCCGATGAGCCCGGTGCAGGGCTTCGACGCGGACTATCAACGGCTGTTCTACCGTGACGGCAAGGTGGTCAAGCGGCAGGACTTCCACTGGCGCTACGCACCCACGAACCGGGTCACCTGCACCCGCTGATCCTCAGCCCGGGCCCGGCTCCAGGTACAAGTAGCGGTGGTGCCGGGCGAAGCCGAGACGCTCGTACGCGGTGATGGCGGCCGCGTTGGCGGTGGCGACCTGCAGGTAGGCGTAGCGGGCTCCTCGCCGTGCCGCCCAGTGGCCCAAGCCGATCATGATCTTGGTGGCCCAGCCCTGCCGGCGGTGGTCGGGGGCGGTCCAGACCGATGCCAGGCCGAGCCAGTCCCGGCTCAGGTGGCCGCGGCCGATGGCCACCGTCTCGGCTCCGGTCTCGACCGCCGGCGAAGGCCCGCGGCGGCTGGCCGTCCAAGATCATCTTCAGCATGGCCGGGTCGGCGTCGTTCGGCCGGCTCAGCTGATAGGCCTGCCACCATTGCGGGCTGAGGGTGTTGGAGACGCGTACGCCGGGGTCGGGCATCACCTCACCCAGGAAGTCGGCCAGCCGGATGGCCAGCACCTCGGTCGGGACATAGGTGTCGGTCCAGCCGAGATCGCGCAGCGCCTGCTCCTCGGCCGAGCCGGCCACGACCTGAGCCAGCGGCGCGATGGCGTGCTCGGCCGAGTACTCCACGATCCGGTCCGCGGCGGCGGCGATGGCCATCCCGGGGTCCCCGACGGCCTGGCAGGAGTTGGCCCGACCGGTGAAGCCGCCGGCCGCCCGCAACGTCCACTCGCCGAGCGGCTCGTGCAGGGCCAGCCAGCCGCTCAGAGCCCGGTGCTCGACCTCGGCGCTGCTCACCCGGTCCGGGGGCGGACCGCCCGGAGCGGCGGGAGCTCGGCGCGCGGCGACCACGCTCGCCCGCTCGACGATGTGCACCGCGCCGTCCGCTGTCGCCAGGTGCACGAAGTCGGCCACCACGAGCTGCAGCCAGCCGATCAGGTCGGTGGCTGATCCGTCGGGCAGCCGGTGGCGGATGACCCAGCGCTGGCCGGTCTGCGCGTCGGGCAGTGGCGAGCCGGACGGACTCATGGCCGATGCCCCTTTCGTAGGTTGACCTTCGTGGAGCCGAGGTGGCCGGAGGCGTGATACTAGTTCGCGCAGGGTCGTGACGACCCGGGCAGGGCACCCAGAACCAAGGAGAGACTTCCGTGACGTACGTCATTGCGCAGCCATGTGTGGACCTCAAGGACCGGGCCTGCGTCGAGGAATGTCCGGTGGACTGCATCTACGAGGGCAACCGGATGCTCTACATCCACCCCGACGAGTGCGTCGACTGCGGCGCGTGCGAGCCGGTCTGCCCGGTCGAGGCCATCTTCTACGAGGACGACACCCCCGATGAGTGGAAGGACTACTACAACGCCAATGTGGAGTTCTTCAACGACCTCGGGCTCGCCCGGTGGCGCCGCCAAGCTCGGGGTCATCGACAAGGACCACCCGCTGATCGCCGCGCTGCCGCCGCAAGAGCACGACGAGTGAGCTGAGCTCGCCCACCCGCTTCTCCGGCTCGGTCGGCTTGGCAGCCTCGCTGCCGGACTTCCCCTGGGACACCCTGGCCGAGGCCAAGGCCGTCGCCGCTTCCCATCCCGAGGGCATCGTCGACCTGTCGGTCGGTACGCCGGTCGACCCCACCCCGCAGCTCGGCATCGAGGCGCTGGTCCGGGCGGCCAACAGCCCGGGCTATCCCTTGACCTCGGGAACCCCGGCTCTGCGTGAGGCGATTGCGGCCTATCTCAGCCACCGCTGGGGAGCCGAAGGGCTTGGAGCCCGAAGCGACACTGCCGGTGATCGGCACGAAGGAGCTCGTGGCCTGGCTGCCGACGCTGCTCGGCCTGGGACCCGACGATCTTGTCGTCTACCCGGCGATGGCCTATCCGACGTATCTGGTCGGCGCCACCATCGCGGGGTGCCAGGTCGGTGGCCTGCGACGACCTCGACGGCCTCGGCGACGCCCGACCGGCCCTGGTCTGGATCAACTCGCCGTCCAACCCGACCGGGGAGACGCTGTCGCCCGAGGCCATGGCCGCCAAGGTCCGCTGGGCCCGCGAGCGGGGCGCGGTGCTCGCCTCTGATGAGTGCTACGGCGAGTTCGGCTGGGAGGTCGAGCCGACCTCGGTGCTGCACCCGACGGTCAACCACGGCCACCACGACGGACTGCTGGCGCTGCACTCGCTGTCCAAGCGCTCCAACCTGGCCGGGTATCGAGCCGGCTTCGTGGCCGGCGACCACGCCCTGGTCGCCGAGCTGCTGGCCGTCCGCAAGCACGCCGGCATGATCGTCCCCCGGCCGGTGCAGGAGGCGATGATCGACCTGCTCGGCCGACCAGCGACCACGTCGAGGTCCAGCGCCGAGCGCTACCTCGACCGCCGCGCCTTGCTGCGACCGGCGCTGGAGGCCGTCGGCTTCACGATCGAGCACTCCGAGGGCGGCCTCTACCTGTGGGCCACCCGCGGCGAGAACTGCCGTGCGTCGGTGGACTTCCTGGCCGGGCTGGGCATCCTGGTCGCCCCGGGTGACTTCTACGGCGAGGCCGCCGACCGAGCACGTACGGGTCGCCCTGACCGCGACCGACGAGCGGGTCGCCGCGGCCGCGGCCCGACTGCTGCGCCGCTGAGCCGGTCCCGGCCCGGCGTTCAGCCGCGGACGGTGATCCGCACCTGATCCTCGCCCAACGGCTCGGCGGCGTCCTGCCAGGTCGGCAGGTTGATCGCGTCGGTCTTCCATGAGCGGTCGCCGACCGTGACCCCGGTGACGCCGTAGCGCTCGGAGTTGGCCAGCGCGAAGTGCGCGTACGCCCAGGCTCGCTTGCTCGCTGCTGGCCTCGAGCGTCACGACCGAGCCGTCGATGTCTGCCGCCGACGTCACGGAACGTCTTCTCCAACGCGGTGCCCAACGCCTTCGCCTTGCCGGGGTTGCCCTCGCGTTCGAGGCAGCTCAGGCCGCCGGGGGAGTTGCCGGTCAGCGCGCTGGCCAGCACCCGGGCATCGGCCTCGTGGTCGCGGTAGGCCTCGGGGAAGCCGCTGCGCTGGACCTTCTGGGCCACCTCGGTGATGTCACCGGACTCCCAGTTCTTGACCTTGACCAGGGCGTCGTAGAACTTGCCCGTCGAGTAGTAGGGGTCCATCAGCTGCTTCTCGGTGCCCCAGCCCTGTGACGGTCGCTGCTGGAACAGCCCGACCGAGTCGCGGTCGCCGTAGTCGAGGTTGCGGATGCCGGTCTCCTGGTAGACCGTGGCCATCGCGATGGTCGCCGCCCGGGCCGGCAGCCCGCGGCGTACGGACACGCCGACGATGATCGAGGCGAAGTGCGCCTGGTCGAGGTCGAGGACCACCGACTGCGCACTCGCCGTGGCGACGCAGCGCTGCTGGCCGGGCACCGGATCGGTGAGCCCCCGGCTGCGCAGCAAGACGAACGCCCCGACGCCGGCGCCGACCAGCAGCACCAGAGCCAAGGCCAGGCAGCCGACTGGTCCGAGCGGAGTTGGCAGCCACGCTAGTTGGCGTGCAGGGCTTCGTTCAGCTCGACGCCCTTGCCGCGCCGCGGCCGGGCCTCGACGGTGCCGGTGACCGAGTTGCGGAGGAAGAGCAGCCCGCTCTGGCCGGAGAGGGTGTGCGCCTTGGCCACGCTGCCGCCGGGCAGGGTGACCTTGGTGGCCGCGGTGACGTACAGGCCCGCCTCGACCACGCAGTCATCGCCGAGCGCGATCCCGATGCCGGCGTTGGCCCCGAGCAGGCACCGTTCGCCGATCGAGATGACCTCCTTGCCCCCGCCGGACAGCGTGCCCATGATCGAGGCGCCACCGCCGACGTCGGAGTCCTTGCCGACCACGACTCCGGCCGAGATGCGCCCCTCGACCATCGAGGTGCCCAGCGTTCCCGCGTTGTAGTTGACGAAGCCCTCGTGCATCACCGTGGTGCCTTCGGCGAGGTGGGCGCCGAGCCGGACCCGGTCGGCGTCGGCGATCCGCACCCCGGTGGGCACCACGTAGTCGACCATCCGTGGGAACTTGTCGACCCCGAAGACGGTGACGTGCCGGCCGCGGGCCCGAAGACCCGCCCGTACGGACTCGAAGCCGGCGACCGCGCACGGCCCGGCCGAGGTCCAGACCACGTTGGCCAGCTGGCCGAAGATGCCGTCCAGGTTGATGCTGCGCGGTGCGGCCAGCCGGTGGCTGAGCAGGTGCAGCCGCAGGTAGGCATCGGCCGTGCCCGCCGGCGGGCTGTCGAGGTCGGAGACGACCTGCTGCACCTCCGTACGCACGCCCCGCACCTCGTCGGTCGACGCGGCGGCCGACAGATCGGCGGGCGCTTCCCCTGCCGGGGCCGCTCCCGAGCTCGGGAGCCGGGAAGTAGGCGTCCAGAACCTGGCCGGAGCTGTGGATCGAGACCAGACCCCAGCCCCAAGCCGTCCGCGCGGTCGTCGTCGCACTCTCAGTCATGGCGGCGATCCTACCGAGTCCGCCGGGTAGGGTGCCGCTCATGGCCAGCGACCTTGATCTCTCCAGCGACGTCGTCCAGCTCCTCCGCGCCCTGATCGACATCGAGTCGGTGAGCGGGGACGAGACGACCATCGCCGACCAGATCGAGGCGGCGCTGCGACCGTACGACCATCTCGAGGTGGTCCGGCGACGGCAACGTGGTCATCGCCCGCACCGACCTCGGTCGGGCGGAACGGGTCGTCATCGCCGGCCACATCGACACCGTGCCGATCGCTGCGAACGTGCCGTCCTGGGTGACCGGCGAGGGCGAGCAGACCATCGTCTGGGGGCGGGGCAGCTGCGACATGAAGGGTGGGGTGGCCGTCCAGCTGTCGGTGGCGGCGGCGCTGCGTCGAGCCGACCCGCGACGTGACCTGGATCTTCTACGACAACGAGGAGGTCGAGGAGGAGCGCAACGGCCTCAACCGGATCGCCCGGGACCATCCGGAGTATCTGGCCGGCAGCTTCGCCGTGCTCTGCGAACCGTCGAACGCCGGCATCGAGGGCGGCTGCCAGGGAACGATGCGGCTGATGGTCGAGCTGAGTCGGGGTGGCCGCCCACTCGGCCCGCTCCTGGAAGGGCCACAACGCCATCCATGACGCCGGAGCGGTGCTGCAGCTGCTGGCGGGCTACCAGGCTCGCGAGATCGAGGTCGACGGGCTGCTCTACCGCGAGGGCCTCAACGCCGTACGCATCTCCGGCGGCATCGCCGGCAACGTCATTCCGGACCGCTGCGAGATCGAGGTCAACTACCGGTTCGCGCCCGACAAGTCACCGGCCGAGGCCGAGGCGTACCTGCGCGAGGTGTTCGCCGGCTTCGACGTCCGGGTGACCGACGCGGCCGCCGGTGCCCGCCCCGGACTCGACCAGCCGGCGGCGGCGGAGTTCCTGGCCGCGGTCGGCGGCCAGGCCACGGCCAAGTTCGGCTGGACCGATGTCGCCCGTTTCTCAGCCATGGGGGTGCCGGCGGTCAACTTCGGCCCCGGAGACCCCAACAAGGCCCACGCCGACGACGAGTTCTGCCCCGCCGCCGACGTGTACGCCTGCCGCGAGGCCCTGCTGCGCTGGCTCGGCTGAGACACTGGCCGGGTGGACACCCCAGCACAGCCGCCGGCCCCCCGCGCGGGGCGCTCCGTCCAGGGACCCGTGGTCCGGGGCGGCCGCGAACGTCAGGCCACCACGACCGACCAGCGGCTGCTCGACAGCCGCGGCTCGACCGACTGGGTGCACACCGACCCCTGGCGGGTGCTGCGGATCCAGTCGGAGTTCATCGACGGCTTCGGCACCCTGGCCGAGCTCGGACCGGCGGTCAGCGTCTTCGGATCGGCCCGGACCAAGGCCGACGACCCGGCGTACGCGACCACGGAGCTGCTGGCCGCCAAGCTGACCGAAGCCGGTCTGGCGGTGATCACCGGCGGCGGTCCGGGGATCATGGAGGCGGCCAACAAGGGCGCGGCGGAGGCCGGCGGGACCTCGGTCGGGTTGGGCATCGAGCTGCCCTTCGAGTCGGGACTGAACCCGTACGTGAACCTGGGGATCAACTTCCGCTACTTCTTCGCCCGCAAGACGATGTTCGTGAAGTACGCCCAGGGCTTCGTCGTGATGCCCGGCGGGTTCGGCACCCTGGACGAGCTGTTCGAGGCGCTCACCCTGGTCCAGACCCGCAAGGTCACCTCGTTCCCGGTGGTGCTGTTCGGGACGGCGTACTGGACCGGCCTGATCGACTGGCTCCGCACGACCGCCCTCGCCTACGGGGCCATCTCGGCCGCCGACCTGGACCTGTTCACCCTCACCGACGACCTCGACGAGGCGGTGGACGCGATGCTGTCCAACCAGCCGACACTGCGCCGGGCCAGGCATCCCGAGTAGCGAGGCAGTCTCTCGGCGGTCGAACCGGCTCGCGCGGCGAGCGGGGCCTGGCGTTCTTGCGTCGGCGTGAAAGCATCGAGGACATGGAGTGGTTCATCGCAGTCGTTGCCGTGGCGGCGCTGGGCGTGGCGGCCATGGCCGCGGCAGGGAGCATGGGACAGATGAGCAAGGACCCGGTGCACGACACCTACCGCCAGTCGCTGCCCGAGACGCCGCTGACCGCCGCGGACCTGCACCAGCTCCGATTCGGCATCGCGCTGCGCGGCTACGCCATGGGCCAGGTCGACGACCTGCTGGACCGGCTGGCCCGTGAGATCGAAGCCCGCGACGCCCGGATCGCCGAGCTGATGGGGCTCTACGTGCCGCGCCCGTCCGGCCCGAACCCCGCCCTCGAGCCGGACGAGCCGACCACGGTGGAAACCCCGATCACCTCGATGACGGAGCGCGGATGAGCGTACGGCTGCAGGTCTCGACCCACATCCAGGCCGATGAGCAGGCTGTCTGGGATGTGCTGGTCGACTGGGCGGGCCAGTCGCGGTGGATCCCGTTCACCACGGTGCGCGGTGGTCACCGACCACGACGAGGGGCTCGGCGTACGAGCCGAGGCGCTGTCCGGCTTCTGGCTCGGCGGGCTGCCGGTCGGGTTGCTGGACCGGTTCGTGGTCACCGGCTGGACCCCGCCGGACGACGGGTCGGCCGAGCTGGAGGTGCTGCACCTGGGGCCCTACTTCACCGGTGAGGGCGTCTTCGCCCTCCGCTCGGACGGCACCGGGCACCACGGTCACCTGCACCGAGATGATCAACGTGCCCGGCGGAGCGGTGACCGAGCCGCTCGTACGGCTGGCCCTGCCGCTGATGCGCGCCGGCTTCGCGAGGCAGCCTGCAAGGCTCTCGGCATCGCTGGCGCAGTCCTCGGACCCGCAGGGGTGAGCGCCGAACCCGGGCCGGACGGCCGGCTGCGCTGCCCCTGGGCCCTGTCGACCCCGGAGTACGTCGACTACCACGACCTGCGAGTGGGGCCAGCCGGTCACCACGCGTCGACGGGCTCTACGAGCGGCTGACCCTGGAGGCGTTCCAGTCCGGGCTGTCCTGGATCACCATCCTGCGCAAGCGGGAGAACTTCCGGCGCGCGTTCGCCGGCTTCGACCCCGAGACGGTGGCCGGCTTCGACGACACCGACGTCGAGCGGCTGATGGCCGACGCCGGCATCGTCCGCAACCGGGCGAAGATCGACGCCGCGATCGGCAACGCCCGGGTGGTCGCCGACCTCGGGCCGGAGTTCGCCGACCTGGTCTGGCGCTACCAGGTCACAGACCGGCCCCGGCCGACCAGCGAGGACTGGCGGGCGACGTCCCCGGAGTCGGTCGCCCTGGCCAAGGAGCTGAAGAAGCGGGGCATCCGGTTCTTCGGGCCGACCACGGCGTACGCGCTGATGCAGGCGGTCGGTCTGGTCGACGACCATCTGGTCGACTGTTTCGTTCCGGTCAGGACCCGGTGAACTCGGGGCGCTGCTTGGCCAAGAACGCCTCGACCGCCCGTCGGTGATCGGCGGAGGCGCCGGTCCAGCGCATCATCTCGGCCTCGAAGTCCAGGGCCGCGGTCAGCGGTTGCGCCGCAGCGAAGGCGACGGAGTGACGAATGGCCGCGTACGCCAGGGTCGGCCCGTCGGCCAGCGACCGGCTCAACGCCCGGACCCGCTCGCCGAACTGGGCATCCTCGACCACCTCGGTGGCGATGCCCAGCTGCAGCGACTCGGCGGCGGAGATCGTCCGCGGGTTGAACAGCAGCTCGATCGCCCGGGTGGGGCCGACCAGCCGGGGCAGGGTCCACGAGCGAGCCGGTGTCGCACGACAAGGCGATGCCGGCGAAGGCGAGGTTGAAGCCGGCGGAGGCGGCCACCAGCCGGTAGTCGGCCAGGAAGGCCAGCGAGGCCCCGGCACCGGCCGCGACCCCGTTGACCGCCGCGACCACCGGTTTGGCCAGGTCGTGCAGCGCGACCGCGATCGGGTTGTAGTGCTCGGGCACGGTCGACCACAGCTCATCGGCGGTGCCGTCGCGCAGCAGCGCCGCGTGCTCGCGCAGGTCCTGGCCGACGCAGAAGGCCCGCCCGGTGCCGGTGAGGACGACGCAGCGTACGGCCGGGTCTTCGGCCAGCGAACGCAGCGCGGCCAGCAGGGCGGTCTTGGTGGGGGTGTCCAGGGCGTTCATCGCCTCCGGCCGGTCGAACACGATCGTCCCCACGCCGTCGGCCACCTCGACCCGCAGTCCCGAATCCGCCATAGGCCGACTGTAACGGCTCCAGCAGCCCGTCAGCCGGGGCCCGGCGACCCTGTTGGGAAGAGGCCTTGCTCATACGGAATAATTGACCGGGCAACACCGGATCACTAACAGATGAGGATGCGCGATGGCAGCAATGAAACCGCGGACAGGTGACGGACCTATGGAGGTCACCAAGGAAGGTCGCGGGATCGTCATGCGGGTGCCGCTCGAGGGCGGCGGCCGTCTCGTCGTCGAGCTCAACGCGGACGAGGCCGCTGAGCTGGCGGGCGCGCTCAAGGGAGTCGTCGGCTAGCTCGACCAGCTCACCTGTCTATGAAGGCCCTGTCCGCGTCGAGCGGCAGGGCCTTCTTCATGATCTCCGCCGATGGTGAGGAATGATCCCCCGATGACTGAGCTGCATCCCCGCTGCCAGGCGATCAACGCACTGCTGGCCGACGCCGGCCTGCCCGGGCGGGTGGTGTTGCTGCCCGACGCGGCACCGACCGCCGCCGCCGCAGCCGCCCAGTTGGGTTGCCCGGTCGGGGCGATCGCCAACTCGCTCGTCTTCGCGACCGAGGACGACGAGCCGGTGCTGATCATGACCAGTGGTGCCCACCGGGTCGACGTCGTCCGTGGTCGGCTCGGCGCTCGGCGTGCGGCTGAAACGGGCCGGGGCCGACTTCGTACGCCAGCACACCGGCCAGCCCATCGGCGGCGTCGCTCCGATCGGCCACCCGGCGCCGATCCGTACGGTCGTGGACCGCGCCCTTGCCGCCCACCCCGAGCTCTGGGCGGCCGGCGGCATTCCGCACGCCGTCTTCCCGCTGCGCTACGCCGACCTCGTCACCGTGACCGCCGGGCTCGAGCTGAATGTGACCTGAACGCAACAGACCTCGCGTATCCGCCATGCCATGGCCACTCTCTTGTGAGGTAGAACCTCGGGAGGGTCTGTGTCCATTCTTCGCCAACCCCGCATAGCCGGCGTTGTCCTCAGTCTCGCGCTGGCCCTCGGAGGAGCTGTGGTGATCACTGCGCCGGCCCAGGCCGCAGCCTGCGCCACCAGCTGGGGCTCCGGGGCGAAGACGTCGGCCGGCATGACCCGGCGCCAGATCACCGATGTGCGGGCCGGTCGGCACCGCTGCTACGACCGCCTGGTGATCGACCTCGACGACGCGGCCCGCAGCCGGGTCCGCTATGACGTGCGCTATGTCAGCACGGTCCGTGAGGAAGGATCTGGCGCGGTGGTACGCCTCCGCGGCGGAGCCAAGTTGCGGATCGTCGTCCGGGCTCCGGCCTACGACGACGAGGGTCAGTCCACCTACGAGCCCGCCAACCCGAGGGAGCTGGTGAGAACCGCGGGTTTCCGGACGTTCCGGCAGGTCGCGCTGGCCGGCAGCTTCGAGGGTCAGACCACGATCGGACTGGGTGTGCGGGCCCGGCTGCCGATGCGGGTCAGCGTCTTGTCCGGCCCCGGCGGAGGGCAACGTCTGGTGGTCGACGTCGCCCATACCTGGTGATCAGCTCGAGTGGATGGCGATCGCCTGGCGGTAGACGTCGACGGTCTCGCCGGCGATCTTGGCCCAGCTGAACTCGTCGATGCAGCGCTGACGACCGGCGAGCCCGAACTGGCGGGCCTTGTCGGGGTCGGCGGTCAGCGAGTTGATCTTGGCCGCCAGGTCCGCCTCGAACGTCTTGATGACCGCCGGGTCGCCGGCCTGGGCCGGGTCGTACGGGACCAGGTAGCCGGTCTCGCCGTCGACGACGACCTCGGGGATGCCGCCGACCGCCGAGGCGACGACGGCGGTCTCGCAGGCCATGGCCTCCAGGTTGACGATGCCGAGCGGCTCGTAGACCGACGGGCAGGCGAAGACCGTCGCGTGCGACAGCACCTGGCGGACCGAGGCGCGGGGCAGCATCTCCTGGACCCAGATGACGTTGCCGCGCGCTGACTGCAGGTGCCCGAAGGCCTCGTTGAACTCCGCCGCGATCTCCGGAGTGTCCGGGGCTCCGGCCAGCAGCACGAGCTGGGTCTCGGAGTCGAGCTGCTCGGCCGCGCGGACCAGGTGGATCAGGCCCTTCTGCCGGGTGATGCGGCCGACGAACACCACCGTGGGCCGATCGAGGTTCATGCCGAGACCGGTGACGATGTCGGTGCCGGTGTCGGGGGCGAACTCGTCGGTGTCGATGCCGTTCTTGACGACGTGCACCTTGCTCGGGTCGAGGTCGGTGTAGGACTCGAGGGTGCCGGTACGCATGCCCTCGCTCACCGCGATCACTGCGTCGGCGCCCTCGAAGGCGGTCCGCTCGGCCCAGGACGACAGCTGGTAGCCACCGCCGAGCTGCTCGGCCTTCCACGGCCGGTGCGGCTCGAGCGAGTGGGCGCTGACCACGTGCGGGATGTCGTGCAGCAGCCCGGTCAGGTGGCCGGCGAGGTTGGCGTACCAGGTGTGGGAGTGGACGAGGTCGACCTCGGGGACGGCGGCGGTCATCGACAGGTCGGCCCCGAAGACCCGCAGTGCGGCGTTGGCGCCGGGCGGGAAGTTCTCGCGCGTGCGCGGTGGCCCCCTCGCGGGGCTCACCCATGCACTGCACGTCGACGTCGATCAGCTTGCGCAGCTGGGGCACGAGCTGGGCGACGTGCACACCGGCCCCGCCGTAGATCGAGGGCGGATATTCGCGGGTGAGCAAGGAGATGGAGAGTCTGTCCTCGTTGGCAGCCGTCATAGTCCGCATCGTTCCACAGCCGGTTCGGGCTGAGAAGGGCGGAGCCGTCAAGACTGACCTGCAGCCGCGTACGGGCGCACAACGGTGAGACAGGAACGGGCGTGCCTCTTGTCGGTGAAGCCCTGTAACGCCTAGGTTTCACACCATGACCGCACGTCCGAAAGTTCTGGCGATTGTCCTGGCTGGTGGCGAGGGGAAGCGGCTGATGCCGTTGACCATGGACCGAGCCAAACCTGCTGTGCCGTTCGGCGGCACCTATCGCCTGATCGACTACGTCCTGTCCAACCTCGCCAACGCCGGCATGCGGCAGATCGCCGTGCTGACCCAGTACAAGTCGCACTCGCTCGACCGGCACATCTCGCTGACCTGGCGGATGTCGACCATGCTCGGCAACTACGTCACCCCGGTGCCGGCCCAGCAGCGGCTCGGCCCGCGGTGGTACCAGGGCAGCGCCGACGCGATCCACCAGTCGATGAACCTGATCATGGACGAGAAGCCTGACTACGTCGTGGTCTTCGGTGCGGACAACATCTACCGGATGGACGTCGAGCAGATGCTGGACGCCCACATCGACGGTGGTCTCAGCTGCACCGTTGCCGGCATCCGGGTGCCCCGCAGCCAGGCGACCGCCTTCGGCGTGATCGACGCCGCCGCCGACAACAAGATCATCCAGTTCCTGGAGAAGCCGGCCGACCCGCCCGGTCTGCCCGACGACCCGGACTCGTCCTTCGCCTCGATGGGCAACTACATCTTCTCCAGCGAGGCCTTGATCGAGTGCCTGGCCGCCGACGCCGAGAAGGCCGACTCACGGCACGACATGGGCGGCGACATCATCCCGAGCTTCGTCAACGCCGGCGACGCCCAGGTCTATGACTTCACCAGCAACGAGGTGCCCGGCTCGACCGGTCGCGACAAGGCCTACTGGCGCGACGTCGGCTCGATCGACGCCTATCACGAGGCCCACATGGACCTGGTCTCGATCGACCCGATCTTCAACCTCTACAACCTGGAGTGGCCGATCTGGACCTATCCGGTGCAGATGCCGGGCGCCAAGTTCACCCTGCGCGGCCTGGCCCTGGACTCGATCGTCAGCCCCGGCTGCATCATCTCCGGCGGCTCGATCGAGAGCTCGGTGCTGTCACCCAACGTACGGGTCGACGAGGGCTCCAAGGTCGACCACTCGGTGATCTTGTGCAACGTCAAGATCGGCACCAACGCCGATCGTCCGCAACGCCATCCTGGACAAGAACGTGGTGGTGCCCGACGGGGCCAAGATCGGCGTGGACCGCGCGGCCGACCTGGCCCGCGGCTTCACCGTCTCCGATGGCGGCGTCACCGTCGTCGGCAAGGGCACCACCGTCACCCCGAGCTGACCCTGGCGATCGGCGCTCCTCACCCGGGCGCCGCACTCCACCCAGCAGTTGCACGCTCTACCCAGGAAACTTCCTGCGTAGAGCGTGCAACCACAAGGTATACCTCGGAAACTGGCAGGCCGGCCCCGCGGAAGGGTCAGCGCTTGACGGCGACCAGCAGGCCGTTGCCGACGGGCAGCAGGGCGGGGACCAGGTCCTCGTTCTCCCGGACGGCGGTCAGCGCGTTGCGGATGGCCTCGGTCTCCTCGTCGGTGTTCGCGGGGTCGGCGATCCGGTCGTGCCAGAGCGCGTCGTCGACGACCAGGACGCCGCCGTGCCGCAGCAGCCGTACGCCCTGCTCGACGTACTCGGCGTACTCCAGCTTGTCGGCGTCGACGAAGACCAGGTCGTACGCGCCGTCGCTCAGCTTGGGCAGCACGTTCAGGGCCGAGCCGGCGATCAGCCGGAAGCGACGGGACGGGATGCCCACCGAGACGAAGCTGCGACGGGCGGCCTGCTGGTGCTCGGACTCGATGTCGACGCTGGTCAGGATGCCGTCCGGCTGCATGCCGGCGAACAACGCGAGCCCGGAGACCCCGGAGCCGGTGCCGATCTCGACCACGGCCTTGGCCTGCACCACCCGGGCCAGGAAGGTCAAGGCGCTGGCCGCACCGCGACCCAGGGAGTTGACCCCCATCGGCTCGCCGTTCGCACGGGCCTGCGTCGCCGCCTCGGACTCGTCGACGAAGTCCTCGGCGTAGGCCCAGGTGGCCGGTTTCGGCGCGGACTTGGCGGAGGTCTTACCTGCGGGGACGGTCACGGGCCTCAGCCTAGCGAAGGGGCCGGGTGCCGTCATGCACCTGCGGTCCACCGCAGCAGTGCCGAAAACCCTACGATGGCGACATGAGTCATACCGTCGTCGCCGAACTCGTCGCCGCCGTGATGAAGGTCGAGGTGACGGTCGGTCAGAAGGTCGCGGCCGAGGACTCGGTGGTCATCTTGGAGTCGATGAAGATGGAGATCCCGGTGCTGGCCGAGGTGGCTGGTGTGGTCAGCGAGATCGTGGTCTCCGACGGCGACGTGGTCAACGACGGCGACCCCCTCGTGGTCATCGAGCCCAGCACGCGCTGAGGTTAGGATGGCCGCCATGCCCACGCCACCGTTCGGTCGCCTGCTGACCGCCATGGTGACCCCGTTCGCCGCCGACGGCTCGCTCGATCTCGACGGCGCCGCGCGGCTGGCCAGCTATCTCGTCGACGAGCAGGGCCACGACGGGTTGGTCATCAACGGAACGGCCGGCGAGTCGCCGACCACGACCGACGCGGAGAAGTCCGAGCTGCTGCACGCCGTGGTCGAGGCGGTCGGGGACCGGGCGTCGGTGATCGCCGGGGTCGGCACGTTCAACACCCATCACACCCTCGAGCTGGCCGCCGAGGCCGCCCGGGCCGGGGCCCACGGCCTCCTGGTGGTCACGCCGTACTACTCGAAGCCGCCGCAGTCCGGGCTGCTGGCCCACTTCACCGAGGTGGCCGACGCCACCGACCTGCCGGTGATCCTCTACGACATCCCGCACCGCGCGGGGGTGGCCATCGCCACCGAGACGATGCTGCGGCTGGCCGAGCACCCGCGGATCGTGGCGGTCAAGGACGCCAAGGGCGATCTGGCCGCCTCCGCCCGGGTGATCGCCCAGACCGACCTGGCCTATTACTGCGGCGACGACGCCTTGACCCTGCCGCTGCTGTCGGTCGGTGGCGTCGGGGATCGTCGGCACGTCGACCCACTTCGCCGGGCCGGGCACCAAGGCCATGATCGAGGCGTACGTGGCGGGTGACACCGCCACCGCGCTCGCGCTGCACCAGCAGCTGCTCCCCATCTTCACCGGCATCTTCGCCACCCAGGGCTGCATGCTGGTCAAGGCCGGGCTCGCGCTCCAGGGCCGCGGAGCCGGTGGGCTGCGCTCGCCACTGCTCGAGGCGAGCCCGGCCGAGGTCGAGGCCTTGGCCCTGGCCCTGAGCGCGGCCGGCCTGCCGGCGGGCCCGGTCAGCGACTGAGCGGCGTACGCGCGGAACACCGCGCGCCTTTCTCGCGTTGGACATGTGAGGGAGGACACCACCGTGCACAGCCAATTGCCAGGCTTCATTCAGGGCATTGCCAGGATGGCCAGCAAGAATGACTCGGGAGCAGCCGACGCTGCATCCGCAGCCTGCTCACCGCTTGGAGGTCCTCCCGATGGCGAAATGGCCTGCCCCGCAGCCGGGGGACTGGAGACCGCCGGTCGAGGCCAGCGCCGAGGTGGCCCCCGAGCCGGAGTGGACGCCACCCAGCTGGGAAGACATCGTCCGTGACCACAGCGCTCGGGTGTACCGACTGGCCTACCGCCTGACCGGCAACCCCCACGACGCTGAGGACCTGACCCAGGACGTGTTCGTCCGGGTCTTCCGATCACTGCACCGGTTCCAGCCCGGCACGTTCGAGGGCTGGCTGCACCGGATCACCACCAACTTGTTCCTGGACGGCGCCCGACGGCGCCAGAAGATCCGCTTCGACGGGATGCCCGACGGTTCGGCCGAACGCCTGGCCAGCAGCCTGCCCACCCCGTCGGAGCAGCTGGCCGACGCCGGTCTCGACCACGACGTGGCCGCCGCGCTGGCCGCCCTGCCGCCGGAGTTCCGGGCCGCGGTCGTGCTGTGCGACATCGAGGGTCTGACCTATGAGGAGATCAGCGCGGTGCTCGACATCAAGATCGGCACCGTACGCAGCCGGATCCACCGCGGTCGGGCTCAGCTGCGAGCGGCGCTGGCTCATCGACGCCCGACCGGCGAGCGCGCCCGCTACCTCGGTGTCGACGTGGAGTCAGGCGACAGCACCACGCGTACGCCGGTCCGGGCCAGTCGGGAGTCCGTGAGGACGGCGTGAGCAGGCCGCCGTGCGCCGACCTCGCGGAGCTGAGGTCAGCTTTCGTCGACGGTGCGCTCAGTGATGCCGACCGCGACCGGTTGCTGGTCCACCTCGCCGGCTGCGCCTCCTGCCGTCACGACGTCGACGACCTGCGCGCGGTCCGCGAGCTGGTCGGCCGTAGCACCGAGCTGCCGCACCGCGCACCCGAGGACCTGTCGCAGCGGCTGATGTCGATCGCCGGCTGCGACTCCGACGCACCGTTGTGGAGCCGGCCCTTCCGGCGTACGACGGCCGGTATCCTCCCCAGCCGCCGCCGGACCGCCCGGGTCCGGGCCACCGTCGCCGGCGTCGCCGTCAGCGCTGCGGTGGCCATGGTCGGCGTGACCGGCTACGCCGCCGCCCCGGCCGACCTGGCCACCATCGCCGACCCCGCCGGTGAAGCCGAGATCGAGTTCAGCGCGGCAGTCGGGCAGTTCCCGCTGACCAGTGACTCCCGCAGCACGGTGATGACCGCCGACCCGGCTTCGCTCTCGGCGACCCCGTCGGCGCTGGTCGCCGGCCCCTCGGCCGCGACCGGTGAGCCGATCACCGCCTCCGACGCCCAGGAGCTGCTGCACCGGGCCTCGATCGCCGGCGACTCAGTCAGCTACTCCGGCGAGCAGACCTTCGTCGCCTACGGGCGGACCAAAACCTTCACCGCGCGGATGCAGGTCTACAACGAGCCCGGCCAGGGCAGTGAGGTCAACGTCACCACGGTGGACGGACGACCGGTGACCAGCGGCTTCCTGCCGTCGAGCACGACCTCGCGACTTACCGACACCGACTTGATCCGGCTGCTGGAGCGCAACTACGCGCTGTCCGGGACTCGGGGGGCGTCGGTCGCGGGCCGCTCGGCCACGCTGGTCCGAGCCATCCGCAACGACCTGGTCGCGAGCGAGTGGTGGATCGACGAGGCCAACGGGATCGTGCTGTGGCAGCGGACCTACGACAGCGCCGGCGCGCTGCAGCTCGACTCCGGATTCACCTCCGTGACGCTGACGTCGCGTCCGGAGCTGATCCGCCACACCTCACCGCAGTTCCTCGCTCCCACCACCAACGTCGCTTCACGGTCTCCCACTCCGACGCCCTGGCCTCGACCGGCTGGTCGTGCCGGGGCGAGCTGGCGGGGCTCTCGCTGGTCAAGCTGCGCGCCGACCGGGTCGACGACCCCAGCGCGGTCCACCTGGTCTACAGCGACGGCCTGACCGCACGGTCACCGTCTACGAGCAGCGCGGTCGGCTGGGCACGCCACCACGCGGACTCGCACTGGGACGCGACGCTCGGGGCGTACGTCCAGCACGGGGCCTCGAGCCTGGCCACCTGGCAGTCCGGCGACACCGTCTTCACCGTGATGACCGACGGATCGCCGTCGCTGCTGGCCGAGGCGGCCGCTGTGCTGCCCCATGAAAAAGCCCATCGACCGGACTACCATGGAGCGGATTCAGGCGGGCTGGGGCCAGATCCTGGCCGACATGAAGGGCTAGGTCATGGTCGAGGAGCAACGGTCCCCGGGGTGGTCCGCCGGGCGCCGATGACTACGGCGCCCGCTTCGGACCTACGGGCCCGTTCGGGGATCAGCCGCCCGGACCCCGCTATGCACCGTACGAGCCGTCGTCGGAGACCAGTCGCCGCCACGCCCGACTGCCCGAACCGGCCCCGTCGCCACGGCTGACGCCGGCACCGCGCCGCAGCGAGTCCACGGCCCGTAGCCGTGGTGGCCATCGCCGCGGCGACGGCGTTGCTGGTCGGCGGTGGTGCCGGCTACGGCGGGCGCCAAGCTCGCCGGCTCGGCGCCGGCCACCAGTGCAGCTCCCTCGGCCCCGGCCACCTCAGTCGCGCGTCCCCGACCGGCCGCCGACCACCGCCGCGCCGCCGCTGCCCCCGGCTCCCGGCACGGCCAACACGGTCGAGGTCGCCAAGCGGGCGCTGCCCGGCACGGTGATGATCCAGGTCGGCAGCGCCACCGGCTCGGGGTTCGTGCTCGACACCGACGGCCGCATCATGACCAACAACCACGTCGTGGCCGGAGCGGCCGACGGCGACAAGATCCGGGTGGTCTTCTCCACCGGCAAGCGGCAGACCGCGACGCTGGTCGGCCGCAGCCCCTCGTACGACATCGCGGTGATCAAGGTCAAGGCCTCCTCGGCCGCTGAAGCCGATCGCCATCGGGAACTCCGACCAGACCCAGGTCGGTCAGCCGGTGGTCGCCATCGGCTCCCCGCTCGGGCTGCCCGGCACGGTCACCCAGGGCATCGTCTCGGCCCGCAACCGCCCGGTGGTGGTGAGCGGCAAGGAGGACGCCGACTCGCCGACCGCCTACATCAACGCGATCCAGACCGACGCCCCGATCAACCCGGGCAACTCCGGGGGACCGATGGTCGACGCCGAGGCCCGGGTGATCGGGGTCAACTCGGCGATCCTGACCATGGGCTCGAGCTCGGGCCAGACCGGCAACATCGGTCTGGGCTTCGCCATCCCGATCAACCAGGCCCGTACGGTCAGCGACCAGCTGATCAAGCGCGGCAAGGCGACCTACCCGGTGCTCGGCGCCAAGGTGAAGACCAGCTCGGACGGCGTCGAGGTCACCTCCGTGGACGACGGCGGACCGGCCCGCAAGGCCGGGCTGCGCAGCGGTGACGTGATCACCCAGATCGACGGCACGCCGGTCGCCGCCATGGACGAGCTGATCGTGACCATCCGCACCCGACGACCCGGCCAGGTCGTTGCGCTCGACTACACCCGCGATTCGAAGAAGGACCAGGCGAAGGTCACCCTGGGCAGTAGGGTTGGCTGAATGTTGATGCCGATGCTGCTGGATATCAACGCGCCCGAGTTCTTGATCCTGCTGGTCATCGCCATCGTGCTGTTCGGTCCCGAGAAGCTGCCGGAGCTCTTCCGCAAGGGGCCCGGGTGGTCAAGTACGTACGGACGATGGCCGGCACGGCGCAGGAGCAGCTGAGCAAGGAGCTCGGTCCCGGGTTCGAGAACCTGGACTTCCGTGACCTCAACCCCAAAGCCTTCGTGCAGAAGCACATCCTGCAAGACGTCGACCCGATCGTCGCCGACGTGAAGCGCGAGATCACCGACGCCGGGTCCACGCTGACCAGCAGTGCCGGTGAGGTGGCCGGCGCCATCGACGGGGTGAAGGACGTCAGCCCGGGTGGACCGCACGACGCGATGGCCGGAGCGACCCCGACGCGGGTGCTGACGCCGTTCGACCTCGAAGCAACCTGAGCGTCACCGGCCGGCCGGGGCCAGCCCCAGCTGCTTGCCGAGCAGACCGCGGCCCCGCTTGGCCAGTCCGTCGGCCACCGCGGTCAGGGCGCGAGCGGCGGGCTGGTCGGGTCCGGCGGTGACCAACGGGGTGCCGTCGTCGCCGGCGGCCCGGAGCTGCGGGTCCAGCGGGATCTGGGCGAGCAGCGGCACCGCGTAGCCGAGCCGGGTGCTGAGACCTCGGGCCACCGCATCACCGCCACCACTGCCGAACACCTCGTGCCGGTGCTCCTCCCCACAGTGCGGACAGGTCAGGGCGAGGTAGGACATGTTCTCGACCACGCCGATGACCCGCTGGTTCATCATCGAGGCCATCGTGCCGGCCCGCTCGGCCACCTCGGCGGCCGCGCTCTGCGGGGTGGTCACCACCAACACCTCGGCGTTCGGCAGCTTCTGGCCCAGCGAGATCGCCACGTCGCCGGTGCCCGGCGGCAGGTCGAGCAGCAGGAAGTCCAGGTCGCCCCAGTAGACGTCGGCCAGCATCTGGGTGATGGCCCGGTCCAGGATCGGCCCCCGCCAGGCGACCACCTGGTCGCGACGCGGCTTGAGCATCCCGATCGAGATCACCTTCATGCCCATCACCGGCACCGGCATGATCATGTCCTCGACCGAGGTGGGCCGCGCGTCGGCCACGCCGAGCATGGCCGGGATCGAGTGGCCGTAGATGTCGGCGTCCAGGATGCCGACCGTACGCCCCTTGGCCGCCAACGCCATCGCCAGGTTGACCGTCACCGAGGACTTGCCGACACCACCCTTGCCCGAGGCCACCGCGATGACCTGGGTCAGGGAGTCCGGGCCGGGCGAAGGGGATCTCCCGGTCGGTCTGGCCACCTTTGAGCTGGTCACGCAGGGCGGTGCGCTGCACGTCGCTCATCACCCCGAACTCCACGCTCACCCGGTCCACCCCGGCGACGGAGGCAGCGGCCGCACTCACGTCCCGGGTCAAGGTGTCACGCATCGGGCAGCCGGAGACGGTCAGCAAGATGACGATCTGGACCTCGCCGGGACCGATCACCCGGATGTCGGCCACCATGTTGAGCTCGGTGATCGGGCGCTTGATCTCAGGGTCGTTGACCGAGGCCAGGGCCTGCCGGATCGGGGCAACCAGAGGATGTTCGGACGTGGCGGTGGAGCCACCGGGGTTCTGCGGGTCGGGCATGCGTCCAGCGTAGGCGACTCGGGCACCGGGTCCGCCGCCGTCGCCGTCGGTGGTCGGTCTGCGGGCGCTCAGGACTTGTCGTCGTTCGATTCGAGCTCGGCCAAGATGGCCCGCAGCTCGTTGCGCAGCTCCGAGCGCAGGTAGTCGCGGGTGGCCAGCTCGCCGACCGACATCCGTACGCTGGCGATCTCGCGGGCCAGGAAGTCCATGTCGGCCCGGCTCTGGGCGGCCTGGGCCCGGTCGGCGTCCAGCCCGACCCGGTCCCGGGCCTCCTGGCGGTTCTGGGCGAGCAGGATCAGCGGTGCGGCGTACGAGGCCTGCAGCGACAAGATCAGGGTCAAGAAGACCCAGGGGTAGCGGTCGAACCACAGGTCCTGCGGGACCACCGGGCTGTTCCAGACCACCCAGAAGATGACGACGATGGTCATCCCGGCCAGGAACTTCGCCGTGCCCATGAAGCGGGCGAACCCTTCGGCGAACTGGCCGAACGAGTCCCGGTCGAAGCGCAGCTTGGGCAGTGCCGAACGCTTGCGGCGGCCCGGCAGGTTGAGCCGGTCGTTCTCCCGGTCCGCGCTAGCCACGGGTCACCGTCACCGGGTCGGCGTCGTGACCGGCCATCGAGTCCAGCTGGGTGCCTCGCCAGTCCTGCGGCAGCACGTGGTCGAGCACGTCATCCACCGTGATCGCGCCGATCAGCCGGTGGGCGTCGTCGAGCACCGGAGCGGTGACCAGGTTGTAGGTCGCGAAGAAGCGGCTGACCGCGTGCAGGTTGGCCTCGGCGGTGAGCGGCTCGAGCTCAGGGTCGATCAGCGCCGAGACCAGGGTTGAGGGCGGCTCGCGGAGCAGGCGCTGGAAGTGCACCACCCCGAGGTAGCGCCCGGTCGGGGTCTCCAGCGGCGACCGGCAGACGTAGACCATGCAGGCCAGTGCCGGGGTCAGCTCGACGTCGCGGATCCGGGCCAGGGCGTCCGCGACGGTCGCGTCGGGCGGCAGGATCACCGGCTCCGGCGTCATCATCCCGCCGGCGGTGAACTCCTCGTAGTTGAGCAGCCGGCGGACGTCCTTGGCCTCGTCGGGCTCCATCCGGCCGAGCAGGATCTCGGCCAGGTCGGGGGCCAGCTCGGCGATCAGGTCGGCGGCGTCGTCGGGGTCCATCTCCTCGAGGATGTCGGCGGCGCGGTCGGTGGGCAGGTCGGTGATCAGCTGGACCTGCTCGTCCTCCGGCAGCTCCTCCAACGCGTTGGCCAGCTTGGCGTCGTCCAGGGCGGCGGCCACCTCGTTGCGGCGTTCGGAGGACATCTCGTGCAGCTCGCGGGCGACGTCGGCCGGCTTCATGTCCTCCATCTGGGCGAGCAGCTGGTCGGTGCCCTGGCCGTGGTCGACACCCAGCATCTTGATCATGGACCAGTCGACGATGGTGACGTGGCCGCGGCGGCCGAACGACTTGCGGCTGCCGCTCTCGCGCAGGGCCACCTGCGACAGCTCCCAGTCATGGGAGCGTACGGGGCGCATGGCGACGTCGAAGATCACCGCCGGCACCGGGTGGTCGAGCCGTTCCACGGTCAGGTCGAACAGGTCGTCGATGACCAGGGTCTCGGACTCACGGCGCTCGAACCGGCGGGTGTTGAGCACGCCGGAGATGGTCACCTGCACCCCGTCGATGTTCTTGACCCTGACCATCTCGATGAAGATGCGATGCCGGGCGAACAGCTCCACGACCAGGCCCTTCACCCGGGGCGCTCGACCCGCCGTACGGCGCTGGATGACGACGTCGCGGAGCTTGCCCACCTGGTCGCCGGCGCTGTCCAGGACCGGTAGACCTCGGATGCGGGAGATGAAGACCGAAGTCGAAGTCGCGGAGGCCACGGCTCGATTATCACAGCCGGGCGGCGGGCTAGGGTCCACCCATGGCGCGTGTGACGTACAAGGACCTCTGTCTGGATGCGGTTGATGCTGAGCGGGCGGCCCGGTTCTGGGCCCCGAGCCTGGGTCTGCGGGCCGAGCCGAACGGGACATGGCTATGCCTTGGTCGATGACGTGGCCGAGCACCGGGTCTGGATCAACCGGGTGGCCGAGGCTCGCTCGGTGAAGCAGCGGGTGCACCTGGACGTGCACGTGGCCGCGGTCGAGGAGCTGACCGAGCGGGGGGCCACGGTGCTCGATGACGAGCAGCCCTGGACGGTGCTCGCCGACCCCGAAGGTGGCGAGCTCTGTGCGTTCGTGCGCGAGCCGGCGGAGCTGACCGGCTACCGCTTCTACGAGTTGGTCGTCGATGCCGTCGACCCTGGGCCGATCGCGCGTTGGTGGGCCGGGGTGTTCGGCGTCGAGGTGCACGAGGAGACCGACAAGGCGTTCTGCTGGCTGGAGCCGCCCGGCCTGCCCGGCGAGCTGATCTTCCAGCAGGTGCCTGAGCCCAAGACGGTGAAGAACCGGATCCACTGGGACGTCTGGGGAGACACCGCCGAGCTGCTGGCCGCCGGGGCGCGCCTGCTGCGCGCCCGTGACGACGAGATTGGCTGGGACGTCCTGGCCGATCCGGAGGGCAACGAGTTCTGCGTCTTCGCCCGCGAGCTGTGAGGGGGGAACGCGGGCTGAGCTGAGTGCGGAAGAACGCGGGTGAGCTTGTCGAAGCGCTCGTCAGAGCTTCCGCGTCTTGGTGCCAACCTCGTCGAGGCCCTTGGACTAGCGCGGGGGGCGGTAGATTTGGGGGACCGTCTCAGGAGGACCGCATGACCATCCCGCAGCAACAGCCCAGCTCGATCTTCGAGCTGCAGTTCCCACAGTCCGTCGGGATCTACAACACCTACGCCGATGCCCAGAAGGCCGTCGACTATCTCGCCGACGAGAAGTTCGAGGTGCAGAACCTGGCCATCGTCGGCACCGAGCTCAAGTCGGTGGAGCGGGTGCTCGGGCGTCGAAGCTGGGGCACAGTGATCGGCCAGGGCGTGCAGTCCGGGATCTCCACCGGCCTGCTGGTGGGCATCGTGCTGCTGATCTTCACCAAGCCGGCCAGCATCGTCGCGCTGCTGCTCGTCTCGCTGGCCATCGGCATCTCCCTGGGCATCGCCTTCGCGGCCATCGCGTACGCCATGAGTCGCGGCAAGCGGGACTTCACCTCGATCACCCAGACCGTGGCCACCAAGTACGAGGTGCTCTGTGAGCACAAGGTCGCCGCGCGGGCCCGGGAGATGCTGCAGCAGCTGCCCGGCGCCCGGGCCAGCGCCTTCGAGTGACCGGAGCCGGGCGCGGCCGGCTAGAGCAGCAGCGCCAGCAGGCCACCGGCCAGCACGCCGACCACAGCAGTCGCGGCACCGGTGGCCGCCGTGACCCGCCAGCCGAGCGCTCGTCCCACCATGACGGCCGATGGCAGGCTGAACGCCGGCAGCACCAGGAGCAGCGCCCCCAGCACGCCCGGGCTCGCTCCGGCCGCCGCCAACCCGAGCAGGATCGGCACCTCGCCGCCGGTGGGCAGCACCAGCAGCGTGCCGACGGCGGCGGCGAGCAGCACGGCCAGCACCCCACCGTGGCCGAGCAGCCGGCCCAGCGGCTCGCCGGCCAGACCGACCAGGAACACCACGACCAGGTACTCCGGCACCAGGATCAGCACGAGCCGACCGAAACTGCGTAGCAGCCGGCCGGGGATCTCGGCCGTCGGGACCGCGTCGGCCGGCGCCGCGTCGCCCGGCGCCGGGTCGAGGCTGACCGGGAGCCGGCCGGGCGCCACCACGAGGGGGCTCGGCGTACGAGCGGCGCGGCGGGCGACCAGGTGCCCGAGCAGCGCGCTGACCCCGACCACCAGCACCAGTCCGAGGACGATCCGCACCACGACCCAGGGCCACGGCGCGAGCAGGGCGAGGAACACCAGCACCGCCGGATTCAGCGCCGGGTTGCCCAGCCAGAACGCGAGCGCGGCTGAGGTGGGCACCCCGGCCCGGCGCATGGTGACGGTGATCGGGGCGGTGCAGCAGGTGCACATCATCCCGGGCAGGGCGGCCAGGCCGCCGGCGAGCGATCCGCCCAGCACCGTACGCCGGCCCAGCGCCCGGACCAGCCAACGCCGGGGCACCAGCACGTCGACGCAGGCGGCGATGATCAGCGCCACCAGCAGGGCCTTCCAGACCGCCTCGGTGTAGACGGTGGTGAAGGTCCAGGCCCGTTCGAGCGGACTCAGGCCCGATCCGGCGGCCAGGATGGACTTGCCGGGATAGCTGCCCGAGCCGGCGATGCCGCCGACCCGTTCGGTGTAGGGCACCCACTTCGCCCAGGCCAGACCGATGGCGGCCACCACCAGGGCTACGGCGCTCAGCAGCAGGGCCCGGCTCCGGTCGGCCTGGGGTGCGGCGACGGTGGAGCTGCTCATGCCCGGCACCCTAGCGGCCGTCAGCGACCCGTGACCTTGCGGTGGCCACTGTCCAGCCGTACGGTCCAGCCTCGCCGGTCCAGGTGCTCCAGCAGCGGGATGGCCACCCGCCGCGTCGTCCCCAGCGCCTGCCGGGCCTCGCTGGTGGTGAATGGCTGGGGGAGCGCCGCCAGCACCCGCATGGCCTGAGCCGGCCCTGTCGGCAGCAGCACCACGTCCGGGGCGAGCCGCACCAGCCGACCCGTACGCTCCGCGGCCGCCAGCTCGGCGACGCCGAGGCCCCAGCGGTCCAGGTCGGGCTTCTCCGGCGCCAGGAACGGCTGGGCCTGCAGGTGGGTGACAAGCTGGGCCAGACCGGGTTCGGCCGCTCCCAGGTCGGCCACCGATCCCGGCCGGGCGATCCGGCCGTCGGCGTAGTCCAACCCGGCCGCCGCGGCGGCCCGGACGGTCAGCTCGCGGTCGGGGATCGACACCAGACGGCGGGCCGCGTCGACGCTCAACCGGGGGTCGAGCCGATGTCCGCGCGCCTGCTCGTCCACGGCCGCGACCAGGGCGCCGATCCAGCCCTGCCACAGCTCCTGGTCGATCAGCCAGTTCCCACTGACCTGCACCGCTGCGTCATCGGCGGTCGCGATCCCGAGGGACTCCAGCTCGGAGCGGCGGACCGCGCCGCGCCGGCGCACCTGCTCGGCCAGGGCCACCACCGGGTCGATCTCGGCGCGCTGCAGTGCCTCGGCCCGCGCTGCTGCTGCGCCCCGCCGCCGAAGCTCCGGGGGGTCAATGTCGAGCACCACCGCACCCGCTGCGACGGCGTGCCGACCCGGGTCACGCAGCACCAACCGGTCGTCGAGCTCGAGTGGCAGCGGGCGGTGCAGGGTCAGACGCGCCGTCGAACCACCCAGGGGCCGGACTCGTACGGGCACGGCCGCGGTGCCGGCATGCAGCACCAGCTCGGTCGGCAGGTCGGCCAGCTCGCCCTGGTGGGGGGTCAGCCGGACGTCGATGACCTCGGTCTGCGGCCATTCACCCGGGGTGAGCAGCGCGTCGCCGCGGCCCACCTCGTCGGCCTCGACCCCGCGCAGGTTGACCGCCACCCGGGCCACCGCGGGGACCTCGGTGCGGTCCTGCCCCAGGCTCTGCAGGCCACGGACCCGCACCGCACGCGCCCCCAGCTGCAATGCATCACCGACCCGCAAGGTGCCGGTGCCGAGGGTTCCGGTGACGACGGTCCCGGCGCCGCGGATGGTGAAGGACCGGTCCACCCAGAGCCGCAGCCGGCCGTCCGTGCGGGCCGGGGGTAAACCGCGGACCAGGTCGAGCAGGGCGGTCCGCAGCTGCGGCAGCCCGGCACCGGTCCGGCCCGAGACCGTCACGGCGGGCACCCGGCCCAGGCTCGAGTCAGCGATCCGGGCCCGCGCCTGGTCGACGGCGGCGGTCGGGTCGGCCAGGTCACTCCGGGTGACAACCAGCAGCCCGTGACCGAGCCCGAGTGCGTCGATGGCCGCGAGGTGCTCCTCGGACTGCCGGCGCCAGCCCTCGTCGGCGGCGACCACGAACATCACCGCCGGTGCGGGTCCCAGGCCGGCCAGCATGGTCGCGATGAAGCGCTCGTGCCCGGGCACGTCGACGAAGGCCAGCGTCTGGCCGGGTCCGGCACCGCCGTCCAGGACCGTCCAGGCGTAGCCGAGGTCGATGGTCATGCCGCGCCGCCGCTCCTCGGCGAAGCGGTCCGGCTCCATCCCGGTCAGTGCCCGGACCAGGGTCGACTTGCCGTGGTCGACGTGTCCGGCGGTGGCGACGACGTGCACCTAAGTCTCCGAGCCGGCCAGATCGACCGCCAGCACCGCGTCGCCCACCACGGGATCCTGGTCGAGCGGCACACAGCGCAGATCGAGCAGGCACCGGCCACGCTCGACCCGGCCGACGACCGGTGGCGAGCCCAGCCGCAAGCCCGTCGCGTACGCCTCGGGTAGCGCCACCGCCCAACCGGGCAGGGTGAGCCCCGGTGCCCCGCCGCCGCCGACCGCGCCGGCCGAGGGCGTCACCGCGGCCGGGATGCCGGCCTGCACCAGCCGGTCGACCAGGGCCTCGACCCGGGTCCGCAACTGGCCGGGGTCGGCCCGCAGCGCGGCCCAGGTCGGGGTGAGCGGACCGCGCAGGGTGGCCTCGAGCGCGGCCAGGGTCAGCTTGTCGACCCGAAGGGCCCGGGCCAACGGGTGCCGGCGGAGCCGCTCGGCCACGTCGGCCGTGCCGAGGATGAGCCCGGCCTGAGGCCCACCCAGCAGCTTGTCGCCACTGGCGGTGACGACCGCGGCGCCGGCCCGCAGGGCGGTGTCGGCGTCCGGCTCGTCGGGCAGCAGCGGGTCGGGACCGAGCAGGCCGCTGCCGATGTCGACGACCACCGGCACGCCGAGGCCGGCCAGCTCGGCGACGGTGGCGGCCGAGGTGAAGCCCTCGACCCGGAAGTTGCTGGGATGGACCTTGAGGATGCACCCGGTCTGCGGACCCACCGCGGCGGCGTAGTCGTCGACGCCGGTCCGGTTGGTCGTCCCCACCTCGCGCAGCCGGGCGCCGGTCGAGGCGATCAGCTCGGGCAGCCGGAAGCCGTCACCGATCTCCACCATCTCGCCCCGGCTGATCACCACCTCACGCTCAGCCGCCAGGGCCGTGGTGGCCAGCACCAGGGCGGCGGCGCCGTTGTTGACCACCAGCGCGGCCTCGGCCGCGGGCACGGCGGCGGCCAGCGCGGCCAGGGCGCCTCGGCCTCGCCGGGCCCGTCGGCCCGTGGTCAGGTCGAACTCGATGTCGGCGTACGCGGCCGCGGAGGTCACCGCTTGGACGGCGGCCGGAGACAGCGGCGCCCGGCCGAGGTTGGTGTGCAGGACCACCCCGGTAGCGTTCAGCACCGGTCGGGCGCTGCTCAACGACGTGGGGAGCCCGGCCACAGCCGCGTCGGGAACGTCGTCCGGTCCGATCCGGCCGGCCCGCGCGGCCGCCTGCGCCTGCTCGACCGCCTGCTTGACGGTGTCGCGGCCCAGACGCGCGACCGCCGCCTGCAGCCGGGGATCGGCCAGCACGCGGTCGGTGCGGGGGATGAGCCGGCGTGGGTCCACCGCCCGATCCTAGGCCGCAGGACGACGCACCGTACGGCCCCGTTGCCGGCCCAGGCGCGGCAGCTCGGTTTGGCGGAGGCGGACGGGAATCGAACCCGCCAAGCCGAGCTGCTCGACTTCACCGGTTTTGAAGACCGGGAGGGCCACCAGGCACCTGTACGCCTCCGAGCGGCAGCGTACTCGGGGACTGCCTAGAGTGGTCGTCATGAGTCTCGCGACGCCGCCTCAGACCTATCGACTGACCTCGTACGCCCACGGCGGAGGGTGCGCCTGCAAGATCCCGCCCGGCGAGCTCGAGACCCTGCTCAGTGGTCTGACCCCGTGGACGTCGCCGGACCTGGTCGTCGGCCTGGATTCCGGTGACGACGCGGCCGTGGTCCGGATCGAGAACGGACAGGCGATCGTGTGCACCACCGACTTCTTCACCGCGGTGGTCGACGACGCGTACGACTTCGGCCGGATCGCCGCGGCCAACGCGCTCTCCGACATCTACGCCATGGGCGCCAGACCCCTGGTCGCCCTCAACCTGGTCGGCTGGCCCCGGGACGTGCTGCCCCTGGAGCTGCTGCGCGAGGTGCTCCGTGGCGGGATGGACGTCGCCCGCGAGGCGGAGGTGCACGTGGCCGGCGGCCAGAGCATCGATGACCCCGAGCCAAAGTACGGGATGGCGGTGACCGGCACCGCCGACCCGGCGAAGCTGCTGCGCAACGACGTGGCCCGGGTGGGGCTGCCGATCAGCCTGAGCAAACCGCTCGGCGTGGGCGTGCTCAACAACCGGCACAAGGCGACCGGTGAGGTCTTCCCGCAGGCCATCGAGTCCATGACTCGGCTCAACCGGGCGGCGTCGGAGGCGGCCCTGGCTGCGGGCGTCACCGCCGCCACCGACGTGACCGGGTTCGGGCTGCTCGGTCACGCGTACAAGATGGCTCGCGCCTCGGGGGTCACGTTCTCCTTCGACGCTGCTGCGGTGCCCTACCTGGACGGGGCGCGCGCCGCCCTGGCCGACGGCTACGTCAGCGGCGGCACCCGACGCAACCTCGACTGGGTCCGGCCGCACCTGGACGCCGCCGTCGGGGAGGACGAGCTGCTGCTGCTGGCCGATGCCCAGACCAGCGGCGGACTGCTGGTGGTCGGTGAGATCCCCGGGGCCACGGTGGTTGGTGAGGTGCTGCCGGCCGGCGAGCATGCGCTGGTCGTCCGCTGAGCCGGCTGTAGGACAGGCGTACCCCGTGCCCGAAGGCCACACGCTGCACCGGCTGGCCGGTCAGCTGACCGAGCTGGTCTCAGAAGCGGTCAGCGCCACCTCTCCGCAGGACCGGTTCCCGGCGGCGCTGATCGACGGTGCGCGGATCGTGGACGTGCAGGCGGTCGGCAAGCACCTGCTGCTCGCCACCTCGGTCGACCTGAGTGTGCACGTCCACCTCGGGATGCGCGGAAAATGGTTGCGGTTCGCACCGGTGACCGGCGACCCGCTTCGGCAGGTGCGGCTCCGGCTGGCCACCCCGGTGGTGGCCTGGGACCTGATCGCGCCGAGCACCTGCGAGCTGCTCGACGGCGACGCCCGAGCGGCTGTGCTGGCGACCTTGGGACCCGACCCGCTGCGCCCGGACGCCGACCCGGCCGAGGCCCGGCGCCGCTTGGCCGCGTACCCGGGCCCGGTGGGCAGCGCCCTGCTCGACCAGTCGGTGCTGGCCGGCGTGGGCAACGTCTTCCGCGCCGAGGTCCTGCACGCGATGGGGGTGGCGCCGACCCGGCCGGCGGCCCGGTTGGGTGACAGCGAGTTCGCCGAGCTGTGGCGTCGACTTCAGACCATGATGGCGCAGGGTGTCGACGACGGCCGGATCATCACCGTCGACGTGCCGGAGGGGACCGACCGGTCAGCCGTTCCCGAGGCCACCGCTCGCCGGGTGTACAAGCGGCAGGCCTGCGCCGACTGCGACACCCCGGTCGTGACCACCACCGTCCAGGGCCGGGTCGTCTACGCCTGCCCCCGCTGCCAACCTGACTGAGGAACTGATGCAGACCTTCGTCCCGTACGCCGACTTCGAGGCTTCGGCGCGTGCCCTGGACGCCAAGCGGCTCGGCAAGCAACGCGTCGAGGTGATCCAGATCGTCCGGGCCTTGACCGTGCCGGGCTACGCGTGGAAGTCCCATCCCGCCGTGTTGATGTGGCAGGGCTACGAGGAGGCGCTGGGGTGCTACGGCCTCACCATGTGCAAGGTCTGGCTCGAGCTCGGGTTCGGTGACACCTGCGCCGCGACGATCGCGGCCGACCTGGCCGCGTTCGGCATCCCGCAGCTGCGCAGCGAGCCGCAGCTGGCCGCGGCCGGCGCCCTGCCGCCGTGGTTGTTCGACCCGGCGGTGCAGCGCAGCCACCAGTCGGCCTTGGTCCGCAAGGATCCGGAGTTCTACGGGCCCCGGTTCCCCGGGGTCGGGCCGGACCTCGACTACGTCTGGCCGGTTCGCTCGCCGGCGGTGATCGAGCGGGAGGCCCGCCAGCTGGAGAACGCCCGCAAGCGCCAGGAGCGGGCTGAGCAGAAGATCCTGGCCGAGCTGGCCGCTCGCAAGCGCCGGCGCAGTGCGGCCGCGAAGAAGGCGGCTCGAACCCGGGCCGCGAACGCCCGGGCCCGTCAGGCCGGTGCCGGCTGACCCGTACCGTGGGTCAGCGCCGGGTGCTGCTTGCGCCCAGCGCGCCCTCGGTGGCCGACGTGCGGGTCCGCGGCAGCCGGGTGATCACGGGCAGGACGATGGCGACCAGGGCGATGATGCCGATGGTCGTGTACGCCGAGCTGTAGTCCTTGTCGGTGCCGATCAGGGCGGCGGCGATCAGTGGTCCGACCACCCCGCCCAGGCTCCAGCCGATCAGCATCAGGCCGTAGATGCCGCCCGCGTTCTTCACCCCGAAGAAGTCCCCGGCGGTGGCCGGCATCGTGCCGAACGCGCCGCCGTAGCAGAGGTAGACCACGGCGCAGAGGATGAAGAACAGCACCGGGTTGTGCACGTGGGGGATGAGGAGCAGGCAGATTCCTTCCAGGGCCAAGATGGCGATGAAGGTCGGCATCCGGCCGAGTCGACCGGACACGGCGGCCCAGGCGATGCGACCGGCGCCGTTGAACAGGCCGAGGAAACCCACCGCCGCAGCGGCTGCGACGGCGGTGTAGCCGGAGATGTCGGTGAAGCTGGCCGCGGCCTGGGAGATGAACGAGATGCCGGCGAGCACGGCCAGGGTGAGGATCGCGGCCAGCGCGTACCACTGCCAGGTCCGGAGGGCCTCGCCCTGCGTGTAGTCCCGACCGCTGTCGACCACCTTGCCCGAGGTGGCCGGTGTGTAGCCGGGCACCGAGTAGCCCTCGGGCGGGTTGCGGAAGAACAGTGCCCCGGCCACTGAGCACACCAGGTAGGCGATGCCGAGGGGCAGGAACGCTGACGTGGGCTCGTCCGGGTTGCGCCGGACCAGCGCCTGGGCGATCGGGGCGGTGATCACGGCGCCGAAGCCGAAGCCGCCGACCGCCAGCCCGGTGATCAGCCCCCGCTTGTCCGGAAACCACTTCTGCAGCATGGCGATCGGCACGATGTAGGCGAATCCGAGGCCGAAGCCGGCCAGCACGCCGTAGCCGATCACTAGCAGGTGCAGGTGCGCCGCATCGCGGGCGAAGGAGGCCACGACGACCCCGAGGCCGTAGATGACGGCGCCGATCACGGCCACCGTACGCGGCCCGCGGCGGTCCTGGATGCGGCCGCCGAGGAAGGTGCCGATGAAGATCATCCCGATCGCCACCTCGAACGGCAGGGTCGCCTCGGGCTTGGTCAGCCGGAACGGCTCGGCCTTCTGCAACGCCGAGCTGAAGACGCTCCAGGCGTACACCGCACCGAGGGACAGCTGGAGCAGCAGGGCGGCGACGACCAGGCCCCAGCGGCCCTTCGTCGGGTTGTCGGTGTGGCGGGCACGTCCTGCCGTGGTGGTCATCAGCCCTCCTGAGCGGTGGTGGGGGCCGTCCCGTCTGCGGGGGATCCGGCCGCCCGGGCAGCGGCCTCCGCCCGCCGCCGGTCGAGCCGTTCCCGCTGGGGGACGATCGTGTACTTGGGGTCGTGCACCGAGGCCGGCCCGGCCTCGAAGACGCCGAAACGGGTGCAGGCGGAGCCGGCCAGCAGGGCCACTCCCGACAGCGCGGCACCCAGCCGGGTGCGGCCGAAGAGCAGGGCGCCCAGCGCTCCGGTCGCGGTCAAGATCTTGCTCGCCTTCATCAGCCGGCCCGCCGTCCCGGTGTGCAGGACCTCGGCGGAGAGCCCCATCGACTTCTCCATCCGGCGCTCCACCACCAGCTCGGTCGCGGCTCCGGCGACGGCGAACGCGCGGGCCGGCCCGGTCTCGGCCACCGGAGCCAGCAGCATCGCCAACCCGCCGGAGGCCGCGGCGGCGGAGCCGACGAACACGAACGGCAGCTCCCGGTGTGCGTCGTGCCAGGCCGGGGTGGAGGTGTTGGTGAGCAGCACCGCGGTGTACGAGGCGACCCCGGGGGCGAAGGCGGCCGCGGCCAGGCCAGCCGGGCGGGCAGCCCACTCGATCAGGGTGCTGAGAAAGCCGAACCGCACCGGCAGCAGCTTGGCCACCTCGGCCGCACCGGCCACGACCGCACCCGGACCGTACGCGGTCAGGATCCAGGTGCCGACCGACATCGGCGACGTCGGCTTGAACACCCGCAGCATGTTGACGAACCGCTCGGGCCGACCGAGGTCGGCGACCAGGGCGAGCAGGCTGACCGAGATCGCTCCGGTCGCGCTGATCCGAGCCGCCCGCCGCAGGGCCGGCCGGTCGGTCAGGTCGGCACCGGCGCCGAGCAGCGAAGAGCCGCCGGCGATGCCGCCCATGAACAGGTAGAGGGGGATCGCCGCCTCCCAGGGCGCCGCCTTGACCACCGGGCGGCCGTAGTAGGAGGTGAAGGTGGCGTCGGGGACCATCGGCTCCTCAGCCCGGCCCTTCTTGCGGCGTCCGCGGCGGCCGCCACCCCCCGTACGCTCGGCGGTCGCCTGTGCGCTGCCTCGACCGGCCGATCCGGGGATCGCTCCCAGCTCGTCGGTCGAGTTCTTCGGCCCGGCCTCGTTGATGTCGGGGTTGGCCGCCGCGCCGACCGGCTGCTGGCCATGCTCGTACGCGCCGGTGCTCATGGCCGCCGCCCGAGGAACGTGGTGGCCGCGGCCGCGAGCAGTCCCAGGGCGGCCAGCCCGGCGTGCCGCCACATCCGGGGTAGGTCGGCGGTGGTGACGATCGGATCCGGCGGGAAGCCGTACACCTCGGGCTCGTCGAGCAGCAGGAAGAACGCACCGGCCCCGCCGATCCCACCTTCGGGATCCTCGGCGTAGAGCTGGGCGTTCATCACCCCGGCCGCGTGCAGGTCGGCCACCCGCCGGTCGGCCCGCTCGCGCAGCTCGTCGACGTCGCCGAACTGGATGGACTGGGTCGGACAGGCCTTGGCGCAGGCCGGTGTCTGGTCATCGAGCAGCCGGTCGTAGCACAGGGTGCACTTCTGGGCGACTCCGGCGTTCTTCACCGGCGGGGCGTCGGCGACCTTCGGCTGGCCGTGGCCGCCCTTCTCGCCGATCCGGCGGTCGATCACCCCGAACGGGCAGCCGGCCACGCAGTAGCCGCAGCCGTTGCAGATGTCGTCCTGCACCACGACGGTGCCGAACTCGGTCCGGAACAGCGCACCGGTGGGACAGACGTCGAGGCATCCGGCGTTGGTGCAGTGCTTGCAGACGTTGGAGGCCATCAGCCAACGGAAGTCGGTCCGCTCCCCGGCGTCGGGTGAGGTACTGGGCAGGTCGAACGACGGCATGCCGAGGTCCACGGGCGGCCCGGCCAGCGTCTCGGGGACGCCGATGGTGATCCCGGTGTCCAGACCGGCCATCGGCTTGCGCTGCTCGATGAACTCCACGTGCCGCCAGGTGTTGGCCCCGAGCGCTCCGGTGTTGTCGTACGAGCTGCCCGAAAGCTCGTAGATGCCGTCCTGGGGCACCCCGTTCCACTCCTTGCAGGCCACCTCACAGGCCTTGCAGCCGATGCAGATCGAGGTGTCGGTGAAGAAGCCCTTGCGGGCGGGGGGCTCGGCCCACCCGGCGTGGGCGGCCGGTCCCGCCGGCCCGGCGGAGGTGAAGGCCTGGTCGAGACCGAGGTGCCCGTCGTCGGGATGACGGTGCTGCTCGTGCACGCTCATGAGGTTCCTTCGTCCGGTCCTGCGGAGGTGTCTTGGCCCATCGGGGCATGGCCTTCGGCCACCTGACCGTGCTCCGAGGGGCCCGCATCAACGGCGTCACTTCGGTGGCGTCCGTCCGGTCCCTCGGGTGGGGTGCGCTGCAGGTTGCCGGTGGCCGTGGTGACGTGGGCGCGGTCGCGGTGCTCGGCCACGAAGTCGAGCAGCGCCGCCCCCCGGGCCCGCCGCCCCGGCTGGATGTCGCATGAACCGACCTTGGTCTCCTGGATGTGCACGTTGGGGTCGAGGGTGACGCCGAACAAGTCGTTGGCCGAGTCCCCGCTGACCAACGCGTCACTGCCCACGCCCCAGTGGTAGGGCAACCCGATCTGGTGGATGGTCTTCCCGCCGGCGCGCAGCGGGGCGACCCGCTCGGTGACCATCACCCGGGCCTCGATGGCGGTCCGGGCGCTGATGATCGTTGCCCAGCCGTTGTGCACCAGTCCGCGCTCACGGGCCAGCTCGGGTGAGACCTCGCAGAAGAACTCCGGCTGGAGCTCGGCCAGATGGGACTGCCAGCGGCTCATGCCGCCCGCGGTGTGGTGCTCGGTCAGCCGGTAGGTGGTGAACACGTACGGGTAGAGCTCTGACCCGGGCTCGTCACCCGAGGGGTTCTGCAGGTTGTCCTGGCGTGGGAAGACCTCCCGGGTCGGGCTGGACTGCTGCCGCGACATCGGGTTGCTGATCGGCGACTCCTGGGGCTCGTAGTGCACCGGCAGGGGTCCGTCGAGCAGCCCGCTTGGCGCGTAGAGCCAGCCCTTACCATCCGCCTGCATGATGAACGGGTCGTCGCCGGCCAGCCCGGCCGGACCGGACGCACCCTTCGGTGGCCGGTAGGACGGGGCCTTGCCGACCTCGAAGTCGGGCACGTCGTGGCCGGTCCACTTCTGCGTGGGCTCATCCCACCAGACGTAGGCCTTGCGCTCGCTCCACGGCTTGCCGTCCGGATCGGCTGCCGCCCGGTTGTAGAGAATCCGGCGGTTCATCGGCCAGGCCCAGCCCCACTCCGGGGCGACCCAGGACTGCTCGCGGCCGGGCTTGCGCCGCATCGACTGGTTGACCCCGTCGGAGTACACGCCGGTGTAGATCCAGCAACCGCCGCTGGTCGAGCCGTCCGGCTGCATCTCGTTGAACGTGTTCAGCAGCTGACCCTGCTTCTCCCCGGCGAGGTGGTAGCCGTTGATCTCGCGGAGCACCGCGTCGGCCGAGATCTCGCCGTCCTCGTCGAGGGGGTAGTCCCAGGTCAGGTCGAGGATCGGCCGGTCACGGTCGTCGGTCGAGCCGGCCAGCCGGTCGCGGATCTTGCGGCCGAGCAGGTAGAAGAACTCCAGCTCGCTCTGGGCGTCCCCGGGTGGGTTGACCGCCTTGTGATGCCACTGCAGCATCCGCTGGGTCTGGGTGAACGTGCCGCCTTTCTCGACGTGGGCGGCGGCCGGGAAGAAGAACACCTCGGTGTCGATCTCCTCGGTCTTGAGCTCCCCGGTCTCGATCTCCGGGCCGTCCTTCCAGAACGTCGCCGACTCGATCAGGTTCAGGTCGCGGACCACCAGCCACTTCAGGTGGGACAGCCCCATCCGCTGCATCTTGCCGTGGGCCGAGCCGACCGCTGGGTTCTGTCCGAGCAGGAAGTAGCCGTCGATTTCGTCCCGCAGCATCGACATCACCGTCGCGTACGTGCCGTGGTCGCCGGTCAGCTTGGGCAGGTAGTGGAACGCGAACTCGTTGTCCTCGGTCGCCGCGTCGCCCCACCAGGCTTTCAGCAGGTTGACCGTGTAGGTCTTGGCGTTGGTCCAGAAGCCTTTCTGGTCAGGGCTGGCGATCTCGGCCACGTAGTCGTCGAGCGAGTCGTGGGGGCCGGCTTTGGGCATCGGCAGGTAGCCCGGCAGCAGGTTGAACAAGGTGGGGATGTCGGTCGAGCCCTGGATGCTCGCGTGACCGCGCAGCGCGAGGATGCCGCCACCCGGCCGTCCCATGTTGCCGAGCAGCAGCTGGATGATCGCCGAGCCGCGGATGTACTGCACACCCACGGTGTGGTGGGTCCACCCCACCGAGTAGACCCAGGTGGTGGTGCGCTCGCGACCGCTGTTCTCGGTCACCGCCTCGCAGACCTCGAGCAGCTGCTCGGGGCTGATGCCGCAGGTCTCCTGGACCATCTCCGGGGTGTAGCGGGCGTAGTGCCGCTTCAAGACCTGGAACACCGTACGCGGGTGCTGCAGCGTCTCGTCCCGTTTCACCTCGGCGTGCTCGAGCGGCGCACCGTGGCCGCCGAGCTCGTGGCCCGCGCCTCGGCTGGACTCGGACTCCTCGCTCTCCCCGCCCGCTCCTGACCCGGAGCCAGAGCCGTCGGACGGGTCGGAAGTGGGCCCACCACTGGCGGAGTGCTCACCGACGCCCTCGTAGGCCCAGCTCGAGGTGTCGTAGGTGCCCGTCTCGGGGTCGTATCCGGAGAAGACACCGTCGAGGTCGTCGGCGTCGACGAAGTCCTCGCTGATCAAGGTGGCGGCGTTGGTGTAGGCGACCACGTACTCCCGGAAGTACTTCTCGTTGCTCAAGATGTAGTTGATCACCGCCCCGAGGAACACGATGTCGCTGCCGGCCCGGATCGGGATGTGCGTGTCGGCCACCGCGGAGGTCCGGGTGAAGCGCGGGTCGATGTGGATGACCCGGGCGCCGCGGGCCTTCGCCTCCATCACCCACTGGAACCCCACCGGATGGCACTCGGCCATGTTGGAACCCTGGATGACGATGCAGTCAGCGTTCTGGAGGTCCTGCAGGAAGCCGGTGGCACCGCCACGGCCGAACGAGGCTCCCAAACTGGGAACCGTGGCACTGTGTCAAATACGCGCCTGGTTCTCGATCTGAATGGCCCCGAGCGCGGTGAAGAGCTTCTTGATCAGGTAGTTCTCTTCATTGTCCAAGGTGGCCCCGCCGAGGGCGGCGATGCCCATGGTCCGACGGAGCGGGCGGCCCTCCTCGTCGGTGTCCTGCCAGCGGCGGGAGCGGGAGGCGACCATCCGGTCGGCGATCATGTCGGTCGCCTGTTCGACGCCGATCTTCTCCCAGGTCGTGCTGCGCGGTCGGCGGTAGAGCATCGTCGTCGCGCGGCCGGGGGCGTTCACCAGCTGTTCGCTGGCCGACCCCTTCGGGCACAGCCGGCCGCGGGAGACCGGGGAGTCGGGGTCCCCTTCGATCTGGACGACCCGCTCGTCGCGCACGAACACCTTCTGGCCGCAGCCGACCGCGCAGTAGGGGCAGACGCTCTGCACGACCCGGTCGGCGGTCTTGGTGCGCGGGGTGATCTCGCGGGTGTGCTGGGACTGGACGGCCGAGCCGCGCCCCAACGGGTCGTTGCCGGTCAGCTGCCGGACGACGGGCCAGCCCAGAAATGCCTTGCGGATGTCCACGAGGTGCCTCCAGATCGCGACGACAGCGCGGCACCGACCCGAGCTGTCACGATCTTTTCTACCCGACGACCGCCGGCGATCGGCAGGGGGTCGGGTGAACTGTCACAGCCAGCGGTTGCGCTTGAACCCGGCGTAGAGCGAGACCATGATCAACAGGATCAGCGCGAGCGCGGCGAAGTAGCCGTAGTGCCAGTGCAGCTCGGGCATGTTGTCGAAGTTCATCCCGTAGACGCCGGCGACCATGGTCGGGACCGCCACGATGGCCACCCAGGCGGAGATCTTGCGCATGTCCTCGTTGTCGGCGACCGAGGCGCGGGCCAAGCCGGCCTGCAGGATCGAGGCCAGCACCTCGTCGAACGAGGCGACCGCCTCGCGGGCTTCGGTGTGGTGGTCGGCCAGCTCGCGGAAGTAGGCCTTGGCCTCCGGCGGCACCACCGGCAGCTCTCGGGTGGACAACCGCAGCAGCGGTGGCCCGAGCGGCATCACGCACCGCTTGAACTCGATCAGCTCCCGCTTGAGCTGGTAGACGCGGTCGACCTCGTGCGACCCACCGCGGGAGAACACCGCACTCTCGATCTCGTCGATGTCGGTCTCGATCTCGGCGACCACGGCGAGGTAGTCGTCGATGATCTTGTCGGCGATGGCGTAGAGCACCTCGGACGGACCGCGGGCCAGCCGCTCCGGATCGGCCTCGAGCGAGCGGCGCAGCGAGCGCAGCTGGGCGTGCTCGCCGCGTCGGACGGTGATCACGAAGTGCTCGCCGAGGAAGATCATCACCTGCCCGGTGGCCACGATCTCGGAGGTGTCGGTGAGCTTCTCGTGGTCGACGTAGGCGACCGTCGAGATGACCATGAACAAGTCGTCGCCGAACATCTCCAGCTTGGACCGGGTGTGGCCGTGCACCGCGTCCTCGATGGCCAGCGGGTGCAGGTCGAACTGCGACGACAACGCCTCCAGATCCGCGTCGGTGGGGTCCTTCAGACCGAGCCAGACGAAGCCTGCGCCCTGACAGGCCAGCCGGGCGGCCACGCCCAGGGTCTCCGCCGGCTTGCGAACCCCGTCGACGTACCAGGCCCAGTCGATCACCGAGCTCGGCGTCGGCACGTACGGGGCCGGGCGTGGTGGTGGCGGCGGCCGGCGACCGAACGAGCGCAGGGTGGGCAGGTGCCGGCGCTCCGAGGCGGTCGTCACGGCTGCCTCCAGATCGAGGCCATCCAGGCCTCGACCTCGGCACTGGCCCGCGGCAGGCCGGCGGACAGGTTCTCGTTGCCCGTCTCGGTGATCAGCACGTCGTCCTCGATCCGTACGCCGATGCCGCGCAGCCGCTCGGGCACCAGCAGGTCGTCGGACTTGAAGTACAGACCTGGCTCGACGGTGATGACCATGCCCGGCCGCAGGGTGCCTTGGCGGTAGTGCTCGTTGCGCGCCTGCGCGCAGTCGTGCACGTCGAGGCCGAGGTGGTGCGAGGTGCCGTGCACCATCCAGCGGCGGTGCAGGCCGCCGTTCTCGCCGAGGGACTCCTCAGCGCTGACCGGCAGCAGACCCCACTGCTCGAGATGGCGGGCGATCACCGCGATCGCCGCCTTGTGCACGTCGGAGAAGGTCGCTCCGGGCTGGGCCGCGTCGATGCCCGCCTGCTGAGCCTCGAGCACGGCCTCGTAGACCATCCGCTGGTCGTCGGTGAAGGTGCCGTTGACCGGCAGCGTACGGGTCACGTCGGCGGTGTAGAGGGTGTCCAGCTCGACGCCGGCGTCGATCAGGATGAGGTCGCCGTCGCGGACTTCCCCGTCGTTGCGGATCCAGTGCAGGGTGCACGCATGCTCACCGGCGGCGGCGATGGTGTCGTAGCCCACCGCGTTGCCGACGTGCCGGGCGTGCAGGCCGAAGACCCCCTCGACCCAGCGCTCGCCGCGGCCTCGGCGTACGGCCTCGGGCAGGTCGGCGACGATGGCGGCGAAACCGGCGGCGGTCTGGCTGCACGCCTCCCGCATCTGCTCGATCTCGAACTCGTCCTTGGTCAGCCGCAGCTCGCTCAAGGCCACGACGAGCTCGACGTCGCGCTCGGTCGTGGTCTCGGCGGTCAGGGTCGGCCGAAGCTCCTCGACCACGGCCCGCACGTCGGGATCCAGGTCCTCCAGCAGCGTCCGCAGCGTTGTGGTGTCGGCGTCCTTGCGCAGCTGGTCGGGCAGGTCGGCGATGTCGTGGCAGTCGATGCCGCAGAGCGCGCTCATCTCCTCCAGCGAGGGCCGGCGCCCGACCCACATCTCGCCGAACCGCGCGTCGGCGTAGAACTCCTCGGAGTCCCGCGGCGCCGGCGGCTGGAAGTAGAGGCCCGCCTGGTGACCGGTGTCGGTCGGCTCCAGGACCAGCACGGCGTCCGGCTCACGATCGGTGCCCAGGCCGGTCAGGTGGGCGAACGCCGAGTGCGGGCGGAACCGGAAGTCGGTGTCGTTGGCGCGGACCTTCAAGCCGCCGGCCGGGATGACCAGGCGCTCGCCCGGGAACTGCCGGCTGATCTCTCGACGCCGGTCCGCGGCCACGGTCGCGGCGGGCAGCCGTTCGGGGAGCTCGCTGGGATGAGGGGCCCAGCCGGAGGCGATGAACTGCTTGAACGCCTCCGAGAACGGGGTCTGGCGGTTCGGCAGGACGGGCTGACGATCGCTCATAGGGGAATTGTTACATCAAGAAGTGAACCCGAGCCGGTCTTGTACGGTGAGCACCGTGACCCAGCTGTTTCTCGTACGCCACGGCGAGACCGAATGGAGCAAGGCCGGTCGGCACACCTCGGTGACCGACCTGCCGCTGACCGAGGTCGGCGAGGGTCAGGCCCGGGCCCTGAACGGTCACCTGGACCCGACGGCGTACGACCTGATCTTGAGCAGCCCGCGCCGACGGGCCCGCGACACCGCGGAGCTGGCCGGGTTCACCGGGGCGTACGCGCCGGTCATCGACGACGACCTGGTCGAGTGGTCGTACGGGGACTACGAGGGGCGCACCAGTGATCAGATCCACCAGACCGTGCCGGACTGGACGATCTGGTCGAAGCCGGTCCCCGGTGGCGAGACCGCCGAGCAGGTCGGGACCCGTCTGACCCGCGTGGTGGACCGGGTCCGTGCGTCCGGCGCTGACCGGGCCATCTGCTTCGGCCACGGCCACGCGCTGCGGGCCCTGACGATGTGCTGGCTCGGTTTCGACCTGGGCCTGGGTGTCCACTTCCCGCTGGACACGAGCACGGTCTCGGTCCTCGGCACCGAGAAGGGCCAACCGGCCCTGCAGCGGTGGAACGCCCGGGTCTGAGCCCGAGCTGACCGGCACGGAGGAAGGGAGCCCCGGATGAGGTTCGTCAAGGAGTCCTTGTCGGCGCCGAGGCCCACCCGGCTGCGTGACCTCGAGCTGCCCCGGCGGCAGGACACCTTCGCCTCACCGGGCTCGTGGCAGGACGAGGTGGTCTACTTCTTGCTGGTCGACCGGTTCAGTGACGGCGCCGAGGCTTCGCGTCCGCTGCTCGACCGGACCGCCGTGTCGCAGCACCGGCCCGCCGGGCCGGACGGACAGCCGTGGCGGTGGGACCGCTGGGCCGAGTCGGGGAAGCGCCGCTACCAAGGCGGCACGATCGTCGGCGTGACCAGCAAGCTCGACTATCTGGCCGGCCTCGGCATCACGACGGTCTGGCTCAGCCCGGTCTTCCGACAGCGGGGGCACCTGGACACCTACCACGGCTACGGCGTCCAGGACTTCCTCGACGTCGACCCGCGCTACGGCCGGCGCGAGGATCTGGTCGAGCTGGTCCGGGCCGCGCACGCTCGCGGCATGCGGGTGCTGCTGGACGTGATCTTCAACCACTCCGGCGCCAACTGGCTCTATCCACCGGGCACCCCGGGCGGTGAGCTGGAGGCGAGCTACACCACGGCCAACTACCCGTTCGGGCACTGGCGGGGGATCGAGGGGGAGCCGATCGGGGCGGTGGAGCAGCCCGAGGACGGCGCCTGGCCGCGGGAGCTGCAGAACCCGGCCGCCTACACCCGGGCCGGCACCGGCGACCTCGGCTCGGGGTCCCTCGAGGACGACCAGGCCGAGTTCCGCCGGAGTGACTTCGAGGACCTGCGCGACTTCTCCCTGGACACCGACAACACCTTGCACCTGCTGGCCGCGTGCTACATGTACTGGATCGCCCTGACCGACTGCGACGGTTTCCGGATCGACACGGTCAAGCACGTCACCTTCGAGCAGGCCCGCAACTTCTGCGGGTCGATCAAGGAGTTCGCGGTCGACCAGGGCAAGCGGAACTTCCTGCTGGTCGGTGAGATCGCCGGGGGCGACACCATCGCCGACCGCTACCTGCAGGCGGTCGGGCGCAACCTCGATGCGGCCCTGGACATCGGTGAGAGCCGGTTGGCGCTGCGTGACCTGGCCCGCGGGCTGACCGGCCCGGAGCGCTTCTTCGCCGGCTTCGAGCCCGGCCGTGCTCCGCTCGGCTCGCACCGGCTGCTCGGGGACAAGGTCTTGTCCGTGCTCGACGACCACGACCACGTCGCCGGCGACAAGCTCCGCTTCGCCACCGACGCGGCCAACGACCACCAGGCCGTCGCCGCGACGGCCATCCAGCTGCTCACGCTGGGCATCCCCTGCCTGTACTACGGCACCGAGCAGGGCTTCGCCGGACCCGAGCCGCAGGAGCGGCGCTGGCTGCCGGGCTGGGGGACCCACGACCGCTACCTGCGCGAGGCCATGTTCGGGCCGGACCAGCCGCGGGCAGCCGGACGGGCGGGGCTGCCTGAGCTGGGCGGGGCCCGGGATCCGCTGCTGCCCGGCTTCGGTCCGTTCGGCACGGCGGGGGCCCACTGCTTCGATCCGGACCACCCGGTCTACCGCCGGGTGGCCGCCCTGGTGGCGGTCCGGGCGGCGTACCCGGTGCTGCGCGCGGGGCGGCAGTACCTGCGCCCGGTGTCGCTGTTCGGGCGACCCTTCCAGACCGCCGAGCCGGGTGAGCTAGTGGCCTGGTCACGGATCCTGGTCGACGAGGAGGCGCTGTGCGTGGTCAACCCGCACGGCACGTCGAACCGCGGGGCTGATGTGCTGGTCGACCCCGGGCTGAACCCGCCGGGCCGCACGTTCACGGTGCTGGCCAACACCGCCGAGGCCGGTGGGTCGGCGGTTCGGCAGCCAGTCGGCACGGTGCTGCCCGTGCGTCCGCGGCCCGGGCGGGAGCTACCTCGAGATCCGCGAGCTAGGCCCGAGCGAGTGCCTGGTGCTCGACAACACGTGAGAACTTCAGCGGTAGGCGGTTGCGGGCTCAGTCGTAGGAGACCGAGCTCAGGCTGCGGCGGGCCGAGCAGGAACAGCAGCGTGGCCAGACCGGTGGTGCCGACCATGATCGCGGCCATCGGAACCGTGGTGCCGTCGGCCAGCAGCGCCGACCAACGGAGCGATGAAACCGCCGACCAGGAACTGCGCGGCACCGAGCAGGGCCGCGGCGGTACCGGCGGCCTCGCCGTGCCGGTTGAGCGCGATGGCCGGGGCGTTCGGGAAGGCCAGGCCGGCCGCGGACACGATGAAGAACAGCGGGATCATGAAGCCGAGCAGGCCGCCGAAGCCGGTGATCGCCGTGGACAGCAGCACGAGGCGCCGACCAGAGCCGACCAGCACGGCGACCGAGAGCATGCTGACCGGGCCGTACCGCTTGACCAGCATCGGGTTGAGCTGGGTCATCAGGATCAGGCCGACGGCGTTGGCGCTGAACGCCAGACCGAACTGCTGCGGCGAGAGCTCGTAGATGCCCTGCAGGATGAACGGGCGCACCGGCGATGTAGGCGAACAGGGTGGCGAACATCAGCCCGGCGACCAGCACCATGACCACGAAGAGCCGGTCGCGGAACAGCGTGCCGTACGAGCGGAGCGAACCGCGTACGGTGGCCGGCTGGCGACGCTCGACCGGCAGGGTCTCCGGCAGGGCGAACCAGCGCCAGCACGAACATGCCGACCGCGACGATGGCCAGGACCACGAAGATGCCCTGCCAGGAGGTGAACTTGAGCAGCGCGCTGCCCAGCGACGGCGCCAGGATCGGGGCGACGCCCAGGACCAGGATCAGCCGCGACAGCAGCTGCGCGGCCCGGATGCCGCTGAACAGGTCACGGACCATGGCCATCGCGACGACGGCGACGGCAGCACCGGCCAGGCCCTGCAGCGTACGGGTCACGGCGAGGAGGGTGATCGAGGGGGCGAGGGCGCAGAGCACCGACATCAGGCCGTGGCCGGCCAGCCCGAACAGCAGCGGCTTGCGCCGACCGACCGCGTCCGACAGCGGGCCGATGAACAGCTGGCCGAGACCCAGACCGAGCAGCAGGCCGGTGATGGTCAGCTGGGCCTGGGAGTCGGTGGCCCCCATCTCGGCGCTCAGCTGCGGCAGCGCCGGCAGATAGGTGTCGATGGTCAGCGGACCGATCGCGCTCAGCGCGCCCAGCACCAGCACCAGCTTCAGGTACTTGCGACCGACGAACTGGTCACCGGGGGCGGGGCTCGCGTGCGTGGTGGCCGTGGTCACCGGTTCAGCGAGTGATGTCATGGGGTGAGTCCTCAAACTGTGGGCCTGCAGCGAAGCGGCTCACCACGGTGTGGCCACGGATTCCATCGGGGGTCGCACGTGCTGCGACTCGCTCCCATGGGCGTCAACAGGGCTCAACCGGGATTCATTCCCGATCACTAAGGTGGCAATGTGATGCGCCCGTACGGGTGCGCGTCGAGTCCGAGCAAGGCCCCGGAGGGTGAGAACGATCAAAGCAGACCAGGCAGCCCAGCTGCGGTTGCTGGATGTGCAGGCCGTCGACACGGCCCTCGCCAGCTGGCGCACCGGCGCAAGACCTTGCCCGAGCACGCCGAGATCGCCCGGCTGCAGTCCGAGCGGGCCGCGGTCGGCTCCGACCTGGTGGCCGCCGACACCGCTGTGTCCGACCTGGAGCTGGAGCAGACCCGGGCCGAGAGCGACCTGGAGCCGGTCCGCGAGCGGCTGGCCCGCAACCAGCACCGGATCGCCAACGGCACCGTGCCCGACCCCAAGGCGCTCGCGTCGATGGTCGACGAGGTCGAGCACCTCAAGAAGCGGATCGGCGACCTCGAGGACGCCGAGCTGGAGATCATGGAGCAGCTCGAGACCGCGGCGGCGAGCCGGGAGAACCTGCGGGCCCGGGCGGCCGACCTGGATCGACCAGCTGGCGACCCTGTCGGCCAAGCGGGACACCCAGCTGTCCGAGCTCGACGCCAGGACATGGCCGAACGACGAGCCGAGCGGGCCGACCTGACGCCTCGATCTGCCGGCCCCGCTGCTGGCCCTCTACGAGAAGATCGGCGCCAGCCACGGCGGCGTCGGCGCCGCCGAGCTGCGGCAGCGACGCTGCACCGGCTGCCAGCTCGAGGTCAACGCGGCCGACCTGCGGGTCTTCGCCGCCGCACCGGTCGACGAGGTGCTGCGCTGCGAGGAGTGCGGCCGCATCCTGGTCCGCACGGCCAACTCGGGGATCTGAGCCCGGCGATGGCGAGACGACCAGACGTCCAGGAGGGCCCGGGCTTCTTCGACGACAGCGACGACCAGCCGTTCGCCCGGGTGGTGACCGTCTCGGAGCGGCGGCTGATCGTCGAGGCTGACGGGGGATCGCGCGGCAACCCGGGGCCGGCGGCGTACGGGGCGCTGGTCCGCGACGCGGTGACCGGGGAGACCCTGATGAGCGAAGGACTTCCGATCGGGGAGGCGACGAACAACGTCGCCGAGTACAGCGGCCTGATCGCCGGCCTGGAGATGGCTCGGGCGATCGACCCGGCGGCCGCCGTCGAGGTCCGGATGGACTCCAAGCTGGTCGTCGAGCAGATGGCTGGTCGCTGGAAGATCAAGCACCCGTCGATGAAGCCGCTGGCCATGAAGGCCAACCAGCTCCGGCCGACCGAGGTCACCTGGACCTGGGTGCCCCGCGAGCTGAACAAGCGGGCCGACGCGCTGGCCAACAGTGCGCTCGACGGAAAGCCGATCCCGAGGCAGATACCCGACCGGTAGGCTCGGCGCCATGCCTGCTCGCAAAGTCGGCCTGCCCAACGATGTGCCCGACGCCCTGGCTCGAGGCCTGGCCGACCTGCGCGCGAAGCTGGACATCCCGGCTGACTTCCCGCCCGAGGTCGTGGCGGCGGCGGAGCGGGCCGCGGCCGCGCCCCGGCTGCCCGAGCTGGACCGGACCGATCTCGAGCTGGTGACCATCGACCCGCCCGGGTCGCGGGACCTCGACCAGGCCCTGCACATCGCCCGGCGCCCGGGCGGTGGCTACGTCGTGTCGTACGCGATCGCCGACGTCGCGGCCTTCGTCACCGCCGGCGATCCGGTCGACCTGGAGGCGCACCGGCGGGGCACCACGCTCTACGCCCCCGACCGGCGGACCCCGCTGCACCCGCCGGTGCTGAGCGAAGGGGCCGCCAGCCTGCTGCCCGACCAGGTCCGGCCGGCCCTGCTGTGGACGGTCAGCCTGGACGCGAAGGGCCGCACCACCGACGCCGTGGTGACCCGGGCCCTGGTCCGCAGCCGCGAACAGCTCGACTACGACCAGGCCCAGGCCGAGATCGACGGCGGTTCGCCGCGGGAGTCGCTCGCCCTGCTCAAAGAGGTCGGCCAGTGGCGCGAGCAGCGCGAGCGCGAACGGGGCGGGGTCAGCCTGCAGATCCCCGAGCAGGAGATCCAGCCCGATGGCGACCGCTGGCACCTGGTCTTCCGCGCGCCGCTGCCGGTGGAGGGCTGGAACGCCCAGATCTCGCTTGCTCACCGGCATGGCGGCAGCCCACATCATGCTCTACGGGCAGGTCGGCATCCTGCGGACCATGCCGCCGGCCGACCACGACTCGGTGCGCCGGCTGCGCCAGACCGCCAAGGCGCTGCGCATCAGCTGGCCGGCCGAGCTCGACTATCCCGAGTTCGTCCGCAGCCTGGACCCGACCCGGGCCGACCATGCCGCGATGCTCAACGCCTGCACCGTGTTGTTCCGCGGCGCGGGCTACCAGGCGTTCAGTGGCGGCGTTCCCGAGGATCCGGAGCACGCGGCCCTGGCCAGCGACTACGCGCACGTGACCGCGCCGCTGCGCCGGCTGGTCGACCGTTACGCCGGCGAGTGCTGCGTCGCGCTGTGCGCTGAGCGAGCCGGTGCCGGTCTGGGTGCTGCGCGCGCTGGACGCGCTGCCCGAGGAGATGGCCGCCGCCGACCGCCGGGCCAAGAAGTACGAGCGGGCGATCGTCGACCTGGTCGAGGTCTGCCTGCTGGCCGACCGGGTGGGGGAGGACTTCCCGGCCGTGGTGATCGAGACCGACCGCGACAAGCGGCGGGGCGTGGTGATGATCGCCGAGCCGGCCGTTGAGGCACGGGTCAGCGGTGAGAACCTGCCACTCGGCCACGAGGTGACGGTCCGGCTGACCCGGGCCGACTTCGCCACCGGCGCGGTGGCGTTCGAGCTCAGCTGAGCGCCTGCCCGCTGACCGGGACTGGTCAGCGGATCTGGGCCAGCACCCGCTCGGCGCTGGCCCGGGACATCCGGTGGCCCGGGTCGCTCAAGATGACCAGGGTCACCGCCGTGCCGGTCTGCTTGGCGATCTCGGTCCACTCGCTGTCGGGATAGGTGCGTCGGTCGATCAGGCCGCCGGAGTCGCTGACGATGGTGGTCTGGACCGGGGCGTCCGGGCCGCAGGCCTTGACCTGGCGCAGGTAGAGGCCGAAGTACGCCGCCGCGGCGGCCTGGTCGGCGAAGTCCAGCACCAGCCCGACGCCGGGGGCGCCGGAGTCGTTGCGGTAGTTGCCCTCCAAGGCGTTGGACGGGTCGGCGTAGTCGTCCCGGGTGACGTCGGCGCAGCCGAGGGTGATCACGTCCTGGGCGGCGTAGCGGGGGTCCCGGGCGTGCACCCAGGTCCCGTTGCCCCTGGAGCCGTTCTCGTCACTGTCCTTGAGCACCGTGGTCCGCCAGCCGTTCGGCACCGGAAGGGAACGGGCGTCCAACCGGCCCGCGGTCGACGGCGGCGCGGTGGTCGCCGCCGGTGGTGGCGGCAAGGTGTTCGTCGTGGTCGGTTCGGGTTCCTCCGTCGGCGCGCTCGGAGCCGCCGAGGCCCCGGGGGTGGCGCCGCTCGAGGAGGCCGCCGGGGTGGCGGGCGGACTGGGCTGCGGCGAGGCCGTGCAGGCGGTAGCCAGCGCACAGCCGAGCATCGTTCCCGCCAGCACCGCCGTGCGGGCGGAACGGGTCATTTCGTGTACTGGAAGTGCTGGTAGTCCCGGCCGGGGTTCCAGAAACCACCCCAGAAGAAGTGGTCCTTGCGCAACGAGGCGGTGAGGTAGGAGTTCTTGACCAGCATGCCCCAGCGGCGCGGCGTCCGGTCGATGTAGGACTTGCCGCTCTTGGGCCACCACTTGCCGTTCGCGTCCCGGTAGGGGTTCTGCACGGTGTTGACGTCGATGGCGATGCCGTACGAGTGGGGCGACTGCGCGTACGGGTTGCCGACGACCTTGCGGCAGTTGAAGCCGCTGGTGTTGTTGGCTTCCATCTGCTTGGGGTCGTTGCCGCCGTACACGTTGGGGTTGTTCATCTTGGCCACGGGATAGCGGTGGTCGAGGGCTTTGGTGAAGCCGCGGACGATCTCGGTGGTCAGGTCGGAGCGGACGATGATCAGACCGCGGTGCATCCGCTTGTCCCGCCCGTAGTAGTTCATCGCGACGGTCTTCAGCTTGGACCGGCCCACCGGGCAGCCCTTGTGGTACGTCTTGGCCACGTCAGCGGCGGTGGTGGCGTAGATCTTGGCGTTGACCACCGCGATCCGGGTGAACCTGCGGGTGTTGCTGGTCTCCCAGCGATCCGCGTTGACCGCGCGGTAGGCGGTACGGATCGAGTAGGTGGCCAGGTTGCCTTTGCCGTAGCCCAGCGTGGTGGAGAACCGGCCTGACGTGTCGGTGGTGGTGGTCGCCTTGGCCTGGTACTTCTTGCCGACCAGCACGTCGATGTGTATCTTGACCCCGGCCCGCGCCGGCACGATCGAGCCGGCGACCTTGGGGTTCTTCAGCGAGTCGATCTTCGCCACCGGCTGGTCCAGCACGATCCGCGAGTCGGCCACGGTGACGGTGACCAGGTTGCTCTCCAGGCCCTCCTTGGGCTCCGGGCCGCCGGCGCTGGTCGCCTTGAAGGTGAAGGTCCCGGCGTCGACCACCTTGGTCTTCACGCTGTAGGTGCCACCGGAGACCGTGGTGGTCGCCACCCGGGTGAAGCCCGAGCTGGCTGTCCGCCGGTAGATCTCGATCACCGCCCCGTTCGGCACGCCGTCGACCCGGCCGCTGAAGACGAACGAGCCCAGCTCCTGGTAGAAGGCGTTCGGCACCGGGCCGTCGGCCGAGCCGACCGCCAGGGTCAGCGACGCGGCCGCTTCGGCCTCGGCCTCGGCCCCTGACGTCGGGGTCGGCGTCGGGGTGAAGGCAGGCGTCGGGGACGGGTCGGGGGTCCGGGGCGACGTCGGCGTGGGCGTCGGGTCGGTCGACGCCGACGGGGCCGCCGGGGCCGCCGGGGTCAGCGAGACGGGGGCGTCGGGGAGGGGGGTGGGGGTGTCGGCGTACGAGACGTCCATCGGCACTGCGGCCATGATGCCCAAGGTGAGCAGGGTCGCCCAGCCGGCGAAGTATCGCTTTCTCATCGAGACATCAGCATCATCGAGACAATCAGCCTCATCGAGACGGTCAGCATCATCGGGACAGCACCAGCTCCATCAGTTGGTTGCGCGCCGCCTCCACGGCCCGCAAGGTAGCGCCCCGCAAGGCCGCGGAGCCTTCGACCGAACCGGCCGTGATCGGCGCCGGCCAGGGCAGGCGGTCGTGCACCGCCGCGCGCAGGCCGTCGATCATGTACGGGTGGCGGCCCAGCGGACCGCCGATGATCAGCTGCTCGGGATCGAGGATGCCGTAGACCGACGCGATGGCCGAGGCCAAGGCGTCGCACAAGAAGCGGATGCGTTCGGCGGCGTCCGGGTCACCGGCTTGAGCCCGGTCGAGCAGGGCGCGTACGGCGACCACGTCGAGGCCGCGGTCGTGGCGGGCGAAGCCGTGCTCGATCAGGTAGTTCATCAGGTTGATCTTGTTCGTCGGGCTGGTCGGCAGGTAGTTCATCTCCCCCGCCAGCCCGCGGGAACCGCGGATCAACAGGTCGCCGACGTAGAAGGCGAAGCCCAGGCCGGCGCCGACGTAGAAGTAGCCGAAGCTGGACAAATGCTGGGCCGTCCCGGTCTGTCGTTCGGCCCAGGCGGAGAGGTTGACGTCGTTCTCGATCAAGATGCCGGTGTCGCCGAGGTCCTTGAACGCGCTGGGCAGGTCGAGCGGGAACTGGGGGAAGGCCGTTGCCGGCAGTGGCACGATGCCCGCCTGCTCCGGGTCGACCGGGTTGGCGACCGACATCGACACGACCCGCAACGGTCCCTCGTCCCGGGCGCCGCGGCGGTGACGCAGCACCACCGAGCGCAGGCTGGCCATCAGCTGGTCGGGATCGCTGGGGGCCATCCGGTAGGACTCGTCGAAGACCGTGCCGGCGACGGTGGCGCAACAGGACTGGATGGTGTCCTGGTCGAGCTCGATCGCCATCGCCCAGCCCGCCGTCTTGGCCAGCTCGTAGTAGGTGGCGTTGCGGCCGCGACCGCCACTGGTCTGGCCGGTCTCGCTCAAGATGCCGACGGCCTCCAGCCGGCGGACCGAGTCCGAGATCGTCGGCTTGCTGATGCCGGTGTCCACCGCCAGGGCTGACCGGGTGACCCGGCCCATGGCGTACACCTGCTCGAGCACCGTCCGGTCGGTGATGTCACGCAGAAGTCCCGCCCGAGGCAGCATGGGCCCCTGGGCGGTGTGGTCGATCAGATCAGTCGTCGCGCTTACCCCGGTGTGCTCGACTTTGGTCAGGTCGGTCATGTCACCTCTAACACCGTCGTGGCTGGGAGTCTATCGGCGTACGTCTGGCGCGTCGGGTCTGGTCCAGCGAGCCGGACCAGTTTCTTGCCCGAGACCCGGATCGGCGGGGACCAGTTGGGGGCACGGACGTACGAAACGCCACGCGGGCGGCTCCTGGAGGCCAGGACCCCAGGAGGCTCAGGTGACCCGTCCCGCAGCCCGGCTGCTGATCTCGCACGCCCTCGCGGCCACGGCGATGTCGATGCCCTGGCCGGCCCTGCTCGCCCAGGTCTGGACCGAGACCCGCAGCGACAGCTGGCTGGGCGCGACCGGTGCGGCCCGGATGCTGCCCTACGTGGTGCTGTCGGCCGCCGCGGGCCTGCTGGCCGACCGGGTCCGGCGTACGAGTGCGGTGCGCTGGTCGACCGCCATCCGGGCCGGCCTGCTGCTCGGCTGCGCCGGCGCGCTGGCTGCTGACCTGCTGTGGCCGGCCGTCGCGTTCGCCGTGCTCACCGTAGCCGTCGGCACCCCGGCCTATCCGGCGGCCGTGGCCGCCATGCCCGGACTCGCCGGCCCGCGTCACTCGGCCCGGCTGACCGACCTGCTGGTCACCGCGGAGGTCACCGCCTTCGTGGTCGGCCCAGCGGTCGGCGGGCTGCTGATCGGGGTTGGTGCCGACCTCGGATCGGTGGTCGTGGCCGCGGGAATCGCCCTGGTCGCCTGGCCGCTGCTGGCCGGACTGGACAGTGGTCGGGCGGCGGCTCAGCCACTGGACCGAGGTCGCGGCCGGGTGCGGACGGTGTTCGCCTCGCCCGGGGTGCCGCTGGCCATCGCCGTGGTGGCCGGCATCAACTTCGTCGAGGCGGCGGCGTCGGTCGGCCTGCTCGGGCTGAGCGAGCGCGGCTGGGCGGAGGGTGAGCGCAGCTTCGGGATCGCCACGGCCGCGCTGGGCTTCGGCTCGCTGGCCGCACCCCTGCTCGGGCTGGTCGTCCGCCTGCGGCCGTCGCTGTGGCTGTCCGGCGGGGGCGTCGCCGCCGCCGGGCTCGCGCCGGGAGTGGCCGTGGCCGTCGGGCCGCTGGCGGTGCTGGGGGCCGCCGGGACGGTGGTCGAGTGCGCCAGCACCGACACCCTGCAGCGGTCGGTGCCGGACCACGTACGGTCCTTCTCACTCGGTCTGGCCGACATGATCATGGTGCTGGCGGCGATGATCGGCGCTCTGGTGGCCCCGCAGCTGGTCAGCGCGGTCGGCCCGGTGGCTCTGTTCGTCGGGCTCGGGGTGGGATTCGCGGTCGGGTTCGGGATTGCGGCGTCATGGCGTACGGGCGGTCGGCGTGCGGCCGGCTCAGCCGAGGATGCGGGCGAGCTGCTGGACCGCGAACGGGTAGCCGCCGGCGCCGGCCCCGACCACGACGACCTCGGCCACGGCCGAGATGAACGAGTGGTGCCGGAAGTCCTCACGCTGGTGCACGTTGGAGAGGTGGACCTCGATCACCGGCAGCGCGACGGCGGCCAGCGCGTCGCGGAGGGCGACCGAGGTGTGGGTGAGGGCGCCACCGTTGATGATGATGCCGACGCAGTCCTCGCGAGCGGCGTGGATGGCGTCGAGCAGCACCCCCTCGTGGTTGCTCTGCACCGCTCGGAGATCGAAGCCGAGGTCGGCGGCGCTGGACCGGGTGAGCTCCTCGAGGTCAGCCAGGGTCTGGGTGCCGTAGATCTCCGGCTCACGTGTCCCCAGCAGGTTGAGGTTGGGCCCGTGGACCAGCAGCAGACGCTTGCTCTCGGCGGGTTCGCTCATCCCCGTACGGTAGCGCCCGCCCCGGGTCCGTAGCCGTCTCCGCTCGTGGCGTGATTGGGGCCGGCTCAGGGGCGACGGGTGGTCAGCCGCCCCCGAGCGGCTGGGTCTCGTCTCAGTGGGGGGCACCGGGAGACCTCATAGGGCAAGAGTGGCGAGCGGCCCCCGCGCGTACGTCGGAGTCGGATTCTCGTCGAGAATTGAGGCGGATCGGCCCTGGCGGTTGAGCGGACGAGTCGGTCGATAAGCCGGATTCTGTCCCCGCCGCGAACGGCGGAGGGCGATCATCCATCTGCGACCGCTGTTGCCAGCGGCCTGGTGCGACCTACCCGGAGGCTCGGGCGAGCAGCCCTCAGGCACCTCCGCAGACGCGCGTACGCGCCTTTCTTGGTCTTGCTCCCGGTGGGGTTTACCGAGCCACCCCAGTCACCTGGGGTGCTGGTGGTCTCTTACACCGCCGTTTCACCCTTACCCTCCGCGGACGGAGGGCGGTTTGTTCTCTGTGGCACTGTCCCGCGGGTCACCCCGGGTGGGCGTTACCCACCACCGTGCTCTGTGGAGTCCGGACTTTCCTCGACCGCCGCGCTCTCGAGAGCGCCGCCGCCGCGACCGCCTGACCGACTCGTCCACCCCCAGGCTAGTGCCTGAACGACCTCAGCGCCGCCTGGCACGATGGGGCGTGGGTCGTCATGGTCCCAGCCAGCACCACTCAGCTCTCGGAGGGCCGTCTCGATGCCTGACTACCGGATCGTCGTCGCGGCGGCCGTCGTGGTCGTTCTCGTCGCGGTGGTCGTGGTCGGACGGCTGATGGCCCGCCGCGCCGAGACCGGTGCCCGGCTGACCTTGGTCGGCGATCAGCCCGAGGCGACGATCTGGCTCCCCAAGGCCCTGCAGGCAGCCTCGGCCAGGTCACCGTGGCCGTACGAGATCTATCCGATCAGTACCCCCGGTGGTCCGCCCGAGACCCGCGGCGAGGCGACCAGTCCCTCCGGGGACGGGCTGGTCACCGTACGGGTCGACAGCTCCCGCGCCAGCGGCACCTTCACCGCCGAGGATCCGGTGCGCGTGGTGGTGCGGGCCAGCGAGGCGGCGCCACCCACCGGTCTGACCGCGCTGCTCTTCGGTGCGGCCCTGACGCCCACGGGTCGGATGCAGGCCCGGGTCGTACGCGCCATCAAGCGTCAGAACGGTGCCGCGCCGAAGCCCGAGGTCGTACCGGGGGCTGCACGCCCGCCCCGCCACCGCCGCCCGGCGCCGCTCGGCAGCCGGACGCGGGGTCGGGGGATCGTCGTCGCCGCCCTGGTCGCCGTGCTGCTGGCCGGCGGGGTGCTGATCGGGGTTCGTGCCCTGACCGGCGCCGACCTGCTCACCGGAGCGAAGCCGACCCCGACCGCGACGCTGGCCAAGCCGCCGGCTCGGCCGGCCAAGCCCAAGGGGGCCAAGACCGCCTGCGCGGTCAAGCACCAGCTCAAGGCGGGCCCGAAGTACTCCGCAGTCAACGACAAGGCGCCCTGCGGCTTCGCCGAGAACGTCCGCCAGGCGTACGTGAAGAAGAACGCGATCGGCAAGAAGGTGTCCTTGACCAAGGTGAGTGACCCCTCGGCCAAGAAGACCTACACGGTGAAGTGCGAGAGCCAGAAGCCGGTCGTCTGCCGCGGTGGCGCCAAGAAGGGCGCCATCACTTACCTCTACGGCTGACCGTCCGCCCCGCCGCCCCCTGAGCGCAGCCCGCGTATTGCGACGCTCAGCCCGGGTTTGGGGGGGCGGTCAACACTGGGCGCCAACAAAGGAAGGGGTCCGGGTCGGCCGTCACATTTGTGCATCTCCTCCGGTGGCGGTGGTGGACTCCGGTGCTCGGCTTGGGACAATGGCTCGATACCTAGGTCGGATGCGCCACCATCTCCGTGAGATGGAGTCGGAGATCCTCGGTCGGGCGGGACGAGCAGAGGGGACTGGTGACGTGGCGGGTTCAGATCCATGGGATTTCTCCGAGTACGACAGCACGCCGGCCGCCGGTGATGCCCAGCTGCGCTCGTCCGCAGCCCAGACCGACCGGCCTGGCGCCCGCCCACCCGACGACACCGTGTTCGCCGGCTTCGCCGAGGACCTGGCCCCGTCGGGCGCCCTGACCGTCGGCCGTCCGCCGGTGCACTGGCTCGTCGGCTGCGCGGCGGTGGCGGTGGTCGCCGCGGTGTTGGCTGCCTTGTTCGGTGACGCACCCGCGGTCGCGTTGGCGGCCTGGTTCGCCGGTGGTCCGGTCGCCGTCAGCCTGCTCGGGGCATTCACCCTGTTCGACACCCGGGCCCGGGCGCAGGCGATCTATGCCCGGCAGAGCTGGGTCCGACCGGCGTACGTGGCCTGCCTCGTCCTGTGCGGCATCGCCGTCGTGGTCAGTGCCCTCCGGATCGCCTTCTGGGTCGGCCGGCTCTGATGCGACGCCTGGTCCGCGCCCTGGCGGTGACCGCTGCCCTGGTGCTGACGGTGGTCGGGCTGACTCTGAACCCACCGACGGCTCGCGCCGCTGATGCCGCGGTCGAGGCGTACGGCAGCTGCTTGGTCGGGGAGAAGAAGGGCGACCTGCTGATGCTCTTCGACGAGTCGGGCAGCCTCAAGTCCTCGGACCCCGAACAGGCCCGGGTCACCGCAGCCCGCTACCTGGTCCGGCAGCTGGTCCGCTCAGCGGCGAGCTCGGCCTTCGACCTCGACGTCAGCCTCGCCGGCTTCTCCACCGACTACCACCAGGTGCTCGGCTGGACCGCCCTGACCGCGGACAACCAGGCCAAGGTCTTGGCCGGGGTGGACGAGTTCGCCGGTCGCAACAACGGACGTCAGACCGACTACTGGAACGGGCTGAACGGCGCCCGGACCCGGTTGGCGGCCAAGGCGAAGGGCGACCCGGACCGGTGCCAGGCGGTGGTCTGGTTCTCCGACGGTGCCTTCGACATCAGCCTGGTCAAGCCCGACGACTACGCCAACGCCGAGGACGGCCGCCGCAAGCTCTACGCCCCCGACGCCGACCTGCGCCGGCAAGACGAGGTCGACCAGGCCAAGGCGGCCGCACTGAAGGACCTCTGCCGACCCAAGGGTCTGGCCGACCAGGTCCGGCAGCAGGGGGTGACCCTGTTCGCGGTCGGGCTCTCCGGCGACAGCAAGCCGAACTTCGACACGATGCGCAACGTCGCCACGGGCCAGGACTCGTGCGGCCGTCGGACCAAGCCGGTGCCGGGCAGCTTCACCCCCGTCGAGAACATCGACGACCTGATCGCGGCCTTCGACAAGATCACCAACCCCGGCACGACGACCACGACGCGGATCTGCCAGAAGGCCCCCGCCCAGTGCCGCGAGCAGGGTCACGTCTTCGTCCTCGACAACTCCCTCAACCGGGTGCACATCCTCGGTGACGCCAAGAAGCCCGGCCGCGAGGTCTACCTGCTGCCCCCGGTGGGCCAGGGTCCGCCGATCCAGCTGAAGCGCGCTCGCGGCGAGACCGAGATCGCCCAGATCAAGGACAGCGCCAGCACGTACGAGTGGGTCACTGACCGGACCGTGGTGGTCGACCTGGACAACGCCGCCCTCAAAGCCCGGCCCTGGACCGGAGCCTGGTCCCTCGTCTTCGTCGACCCGGCCGAGAGCGCCGCCGGCGACAAGGTGGACAGCACGATCTCGATCAGTGCCGACATCTTTCCCGTCTGGCCGAACCGGACCGAGCTGCGCAGCGGTGAAGCCACCGACCTGACCTTCGGTCTGGCCAACAGCCGCGGCCAGACCATCGACGCCTCCCGGCTCCTCGGCACGGTCGGGTTCACGGCCACGCTGCTCACCCCCGACGGCCAGGAACTCGACATCGCCACCTTGGGCAAGACCACCCTGAGCCAGCCGCAACGCGTCGACCTCACCGGGGTGCCGCCGGGTCAGGGCACGCTACGCCTGACCCTCGACGTCACCACCGCGGCCGCGGGCAGCGTGCCGGGCACCAAGCTCGAGCCGCGGAGCGCCGACCTCAGCGTCGACATCGCACCGCCCCGCGGGCTGCCCACCCTGGGCAGCGAGGTCGACTTCGGTTCGATCACCGGTCCGGCCGAGGCCGCCGGCGCGCTGAGTGTCGCCGGCCCGGGTTGCGTCTGGCTGCCGACCAATGCCGACCTTGAGGTCGAGGTCGGTCCCGAAGGCGTCGACCCGGTGGCCATCACCGCGGCCGAGAGCTCGGCTGAGCGCTGCCTCAAGGTCCGCGAGGGCGAGCAGGCGACCCTGCAACTTCAGCTCACCACCGCCGAAGCGGGCAACGGGACGCTGGCCGGCACCGTTCCCGTGACCGTGGCGCCGATCGACGCGCCGGACCGTACGACGGTGCTGGACGTCCCATTCACCGCCGACCTGCACCGGCCACTGAAGCCGGCGATCTTCCTGGCCGGCTTCTTGGCCGCGCTGATCCTCGGCCCGGGCATCCCGCTGCTGCTGCTCGCTGCGCTCAAGCGGTGGACGGCCAAGATCCCGGGCCAGACCCTGGTCGCCCAGGAGATTCCGGTCACCGTCACCGAGGGCCAGGTGCTGCGCGACGGTGCGCCGCTCGCGCTCCGCGGCACCGACTTCAACTCGATCGTCCGGCTGCAGGCCAACGGCTCGCGTACGGCCGAGGTGCCCGGCGCCCGGCTGCAGACCAAGACCGGCTGGTCACCGTTCGGGGCCGGCTTCGTCGAGACGGTGATGCCCGGCCGGGTGGCCTTGTCCTCGACCCACTCGGAGCCGTACGGGTCGGAGCGGGTCGCCCGGTTGCCGCTCGCCGTGCACAACACCTGGTTCGTCAGCCGCGACCCCGGCGCCCCCGCCGGCCAGGCCACGGTGGTGGTGCTGGCCGGCCTGGACCCGACCGGCGAACGCCGGCAGAAGCTGGTCGACGACATCGCCACCCGGCTGCCCGGGCTGATGCCGGCGCTGGGCGGCGCACCGGCCACGGTCACGCCCGAGTCCGGCACCGACCCGTACGGCACCGACCGGTGGGGGACCGGACCCGACAACCCACCGGCCGGCCCGACCAGCCCCACCGGCCCGGCCCGCCCGGCTCCGACCCCACCGCCACCGCCGGCCCGACCGGCAACCCCGGCGGCGCCCGAGCAGCCGTTCTCCTTCGACTTCTCCGCCGACGAGGACGATCCCGGTCGCCACACATGATGATCGGCTAACTTCTAAGTTCCAGCCCTGGGCGAGACTGGCCGCGGGCAAGAGAGGCACAGATGAGACGGTTCCTGGTTGTCGGCTGCGGTGGTTCCGGCGGCAAGACGCTGGCCTACCTGATGGACCAGCTGCGCTCCGACCTGGCCAAGGACGGGATCTCCGACATCCCGGCGGGCTGGCAGTTCGTCTTCGTCGACGTGCCGTCGGCGGTCGACCCGGGCCCGGACGGCCTGGGCAGCGTGGTCGCCCAGGGCGGCCAGTACGTGGGGATGGGGCCGCGCGGCGGTTCCTACTCCGATCTCGACTCCGCCGTCTCCCAGAAGCTGCGGGCCGCTCAGGCTCTGGAGGGCATCGCCACCTGGGCGCCGGCGCGACCCGAAGCCGTCACCACCCCGATCGACGTGGGCGCCGGGCAGTACCGCGCCATCGGCCGGATGATCATGCTCGCTCGCGCCGGCGACGTCCGGCGCTCCCTGCAGCAGGCCTGGAGCCGGTTGTTCGTCCGCGACACCGACACGGCCATGATCAACGCCGCCCACGCCCTGGGCAGCGACTTCGACCCCAACCTGCCGCCGATCGTGTTCGTGATCGGGTCGATGGCCGGCGGCTCCGGCGCCTCGATGGCGCTCGACGTCTGCCGGCTGCTCACCCAGATCCCGGGGGTCAACGCCAAGCTCATCTCGGTCTTCATGGTCAGCGCCGACATCTTCGACTCGCTGCCCCCGGCCGACCGGTCCGGGGTCCGGGCCAACGCGTTGGCCATGCTCGGCGAGATCGTGGCCAGCCAGGCCGGGTCGGCCCGCCAGCATGACGTCTCGCTGCTCGCCGGCCTCGGGTTCAGTGACGGCGACGGCACTCCCATCCCGTTCGCCCGGGTGTTCCCGGTCAGCCGGCTGATGGGTGTGCAGCGCGCGGAGTTCGGCGACGGGACGATGAACGCGGTCTACCGCGGCCTGGCCCGGGGGCTGGCCGGCCTGATGAGCAGCGACGTGGCCAGCCGCCAGTTCGTCGACTTCGACCTCGGCAACAGCGGGTCGGTGCCGGCCAACCCGAAGTACCTGGGCTGGGGTGCCGAGGCGAAGCCGATCCCGTGGGGGTCGTACGGGTTCGCCAGCTTGAGCATGGGTCGTGACCGCTACGCCGAGTACGCCGCCCAGCGGATCGCCCGGTCCAGTGTCGACCACCTGCTGGCCGGGCACCTGCAGCCCGGCAGCCAGGCGTCGGGGACCGAGCAGGTCAACGCGCTGCTCGACAGCCAGTGGGGCACCGTCTGCGACCGGCTGCTGCTACCGGCCGGGACCAGTGGCAACTCGGCCGGCAAGGAGGTCTTCGAGTGGATGATGGCGACGGCCCTGCCCGCCGACGTCACCCGCCGGACCGCGCAGCAGATCACCGACCGGGACTTCGTGCCGTACGTTCCGTCCGCGGTGGAGGCCCGGGCCGACCAGTGGGCGGGCTATGCGGTCCAGAAGGGGGCCGAGCGTCGCAAGCCGGTGGCCGAGGCGGTCCGGCGAGCCGCGTACGAGTGGGCCTTCGACTGGCACCAAGGTCTGCTGCAGCGCACGGAGGCGGCGGTCGGGACCGCGGTCAGCCAGCTGGGCCTGCCGTACGCGGGGGCGTTGGTCGAGCGGCTGATGAGCCACCTCGGCGACACCGTGGCCGCCGGCGCGGCCGAGGCCCACCGGTCCGTGGTGCTGCCCGACATCGCCGAGCTGCCCCCGGAGCTGCAGACCACGATCAGCAGCCTGGGGAAGGCGAGCATCCCGAACCCGGATGCGATGCTGGCCAACCTGGTGCAGCAGACCCGCTCCAAGATCGGCGTGCAGTTCCGCACCGCGGGCTGCGGTCTGGTGGCCGAGGGGGTGCGCACCTTCGTCCAGGATGTGCTCAAGCCGCTGCACGCCGCCATCCGCGAGGCTCAGGCGATCCTCGAGCAGGCCCAGGCCGCTCAGGTCGCCCACGACGGGCTGGCCCAGCTGGCCACCGACCAGTACCAGGCTTGGCCCTCCGACCGCGACTCCCGGGTGCCGCAACGCTTCGACGAGGCCAACAACGAGGTGCTGCTGACCACGTCGCGCCAGTTCCCGGCCCAGTTCAGCGCCGACCTGCAGGCCTCGGTGACCCCGGAGATGGCCGGCGCCTCGGCCCGCAGCGCCGTGGTCAGCCAGGTCGTGGCCGGACTGTGGGCGACCACCGGCGAGGCCCGACCGCCTGGCGGACTTGTCGAGCTGACCACCGGGTGGCGATCCAGGGTGTTCCCGACCGACCCGCTCAGCGGCGAGTCGCTGGTGCCCAGCGAGGCCCGCTTCGACCTGCACGTACGCCCACGGGAGCTGCTCGACCGGGCGCGGATGTTCGTCCGCCGGCCCGAGGAGTCGTTCGACCGGTTCTGCTCGGTCTCGCTGCGCGACTACGTGGGCGGCCCCAACGTCCGCGAGTCGGAGCGGGACGGCCGGCGCCGCGACCTGCTGACCAAGTTCCGCGAGACCCTGTCGCTGGCCGTGCCGTTGATCAGCGTCGACGAGCAGAGCGTGCAGATCCTGCACGGGGGCAACTCGGTGGAGTACCGCTACAAGTTCAGCGCGGTGCCGTTCCGCAACCTGGCCATCGCCGGCGAGCTCGAGAGCGTTCTCACCACCAACCCCAACATCGACCGGTCGAGCGTGAGCAACTTCGGCACCGCCCTGTCCGACCAGGGCAACCCGCGCCGGATCGACGTGTTCGGCTCCTATCCGCTCTACTCCCCGCTGGTCTTCGACTCGATCCTCGAGCCGGTGGCCCAGGAGTGGGACGCCACACCGCCCCAGGGCCGGGCCGGCTACTGGACCTACCGTCGGGCCCGCCCACTGGACGCGGCGCTGCCCATGTCGGGCGCTGAGCGCCGGGCGATGGTCGCCGGCTGGTACATCGCGCAGATCGTCGGGGAGCTGCGGATCCCGGAGCCGCCGTACGCCAGCCCGGTGCAGATCTGGGAGCCCAGCGAGTCTCGCTGGGTCGCCTTCCCGCACCCGTTGCTGACTCCACCCGACCGGTTCCGGGCCCGGTCGGACTGGCTGCCCGCGGTGCTCGAGTCCTACCTGCTGGCCGTGGCTCGGGTCCAGCAGGCGCCGGTGATGTCCTCGCTGCGGCCCTACCAGCTGCTCCGCGAGCTCTACGACAACTCCGAGCTGGGCCCGGCCGGAGGCATCGTCGACGTGTCCGCGGTGGCGCGGTTGGCCGGCTGGCTGGCCACGGGCTCGACCAGCGGGATGCCGTCCCGAATCCCGACGGTGGCCGAGGCGGGCACGCTGGACGAGCGCCGGCAGGCCGCCAAGGACTGGCTGACCGGTCCTGGCGGCCCCGGCGACCTCGCCGCCCAGCACTTCCTGCCGCCGAAGACCCCGGGCCAGGCCGGCGGCTCGTTCTCGACCATCGACACCCGGCAGCAGGCCGCGGCGACGCCGTACTTCCGCGACCTGGCCACCGACGTCGAGTGGGCCACCGCCCGGCTGGCGACGGTGCTGGACGAGGCGTACGGGATCGCGGTGCGAAGCGCCAAGGCCGGCCCGCCCGACGACCAGCCCTTCACCGCCCAGCTGCCGGACGTGGTGTTCTGATTGTCGACCTCTGATCAGCTGGTCGTCCTGGTCGCGCCGCCCGGGGTGCTCGGCGGCATCCGCGACACCCTGCAGGACTGGTCAGCCCTCGGTCTGGTCAGCCGTTTCTGGTGGGTGGAGGACCCGGCCCCGTCCCAGTCCGGACGGCTGGCCGCCCTGGAGATCGACCAGGGCCGCTCCCGACCGGTCAGGTTGGCCGAGGTGCTCGCCACCAGCGACCCCGCACGACTGCGGCTCTGCGTGCTGGTGCCGGCCTTCGCCGGGGCTGCGGTGGTCGAGCCGGAGATCGAGGACGCCGTGGCCCGGTTGGTCCGCTCGAGTGCCGGCCCGGTTCCGGTCGAGGCGCTGCGCTGCCTCATCACCCGGCCGGACTGCGGTCCTGGCCGTGCGCCGGTGGCGCGGGAGGGCTGGCACAACCTCGTCGTCAGCCCGGAGGATTCGCGCGGGCCGGGCCTGGGCCATCATCTGCTCGAGCCGACCGACGACCCGTTCGAGGTGGGTCCACCGGCTGCGGCCACCGTGTGCGGGCTGCTCGGGCTGTGGTCCGGGATCAGCGAGGCGCCGCTGGACGGGCGTCGAGTGCCGCCGGCCCGGGTGGCCCGGGTCGTCCGTGGCTACTTCCGGCGGCTCGACGCCGGCGAGACCAGCGCGACCGTACGCGAAGGGGTCCTGTCGATGACCGGGGACCTGCCCCGACCGCGGGTCGGCAACGGTCAGGCGGTCACCGTCGACGACGTCGAGCTGGCCACCACGACCATGGCGGACCAGCTGTGGACCAAGCACCGGGAGGTGCTGGGTGGTGCCCGGCAGAACCGCCCGGTCGAGGTCGCCCGGCAGATCGGGGCCTGGGAGGCGCTCAAGCTGCTGCTCGGCTTCTTGGCGGCGACGATCAAGAACGCGCCGATGGCCTGGTATTCCAAGGTCGTCCGCGAGGTCAGCTCCGGTGCCGCCAGCAGCATCCACTCGATGGTCTTCGGCCAGTCGCCGTCGGCCTACCAGGTGGTGGTCAACGGCCGCCGACCCGACGGCTATCCGGCTGGTTGGCAGGACCTGTCCGCCGCCTCGGCCGCCATCGGTGACTCGATGGACACCGGTCAGCAGCGGCAGGTGCACGCCGCCCACACCGATCTGTCCCGGGTCTGGCGGGACTACGTGCACGCGGCCTTCACCCTGGCCGACGCCGGGGACCGCTCGCCCCAGCTGCCACCGGTGGCGGTCAACGTCGACCGCGGCGTGGTGGTCTCGGCCCACGACTGCGCACCGGGACCGGACTCCGACTTCACCGCGATGCCTGACCTGCTGGCTCCGACGCCCGACCAGTCGCGGCTGCAGGCGGCCGACGTGCTCGGCCTCCGCAATGCGCAGGACCGGCTGCGGCAGGCCCGGACGGATCCCTCGGCCGGGCTGGACGCCGACCGCACGTTGCGTGCGGTCGAGGCGTGGGCGGCGACCCACCAGCACAGCTTCGCGGTCCGCTCCGGGACCCGGCTGGCCGAGGCGATCACGAATCTGCACACCGAGGTGAAGGACCTGCTGGCCGCGTTGAAGGCAGCCGGCGAGGCGTCGAAGCCCTCTGACGAGCTGGCCCGCAAGCAGCGGCGGCTGGCCATGGTCATGCGGGGCCTGCTGATCGGACTGGTCGTCGTGATCGCTGTGCTCGTCGTGCTCGGCGCCGTCGACGTGCTGGAGTGGAAGGTCGTGGCCATCGGCAGCGGGGCGGCGTTCCTGATCTGGCTCGGGGCGAGCTTCACGACCTTCCTGCGCCGACAGCGCAACCTCTTCGCCGAGCTGCACCGGCTGCGTGAGGCCGACTCGATCGCCTCGGTCAGCCGGGCCAACCTCAGCTCAGCCCTCAGCGACCTGCGGCGGACCACGGCGGCGTACGGGCAGCACCTGGCCTGGTCGCGGGTGCTCGGGGTGGTGCTGCAGCGGCCGTTCGGCGACCAGGGCGGCCCGCCCCAGCTGCCGGTGCTCGACGAGCAGGGGCTGCCGCTGGGCATGCGGCTGGGCACCGCCCGACCCGACGCCGCGGCCGTGTCCAACACCACGGCCCAGCTGCGCCGGCGGCAGTACGGCGAGGGGTGGCTGACCAAGCCCTGGGAGCAGATCATCGCTGAGGCACCGAGCCGCCTCGGGGTCGACGGCATCGACCTGGCCGACAAGCCCGAACGTCTCTACGGCGAGCGGGCCGGCGAGGGCACCGTGCTGGCCCGCTGGGTGCGGCTGGTCGAGACCGCCGGCACCGGGTCCGCGAGCGGTGACGTGGTCTGGCGCGAGGTGCTGGCCGACCTCTCCGGCAGCGGGCACGCCGATGCGTTGCTGCAGCAGGTCAGCGTCGGTCGTGACAGCGCCATCCAGACCCGGGACGCGTTCATGGCCGGCGTCGACCAGGAACGGGCCGGCCGGGTCGACATCTTCGACGGCTACCTCTTCACTCCGGCCGCCCGGGCCCAGCAGCGCAACGCGGTGGCCGACACGTGGACCCGTACGGCCACTGACGGGCTCAGCCGGGTCGCGGTCACCGTGCAGCTGAGCGAGGCGCTGCCCGCGTACGAGCTGAGTGGTCTGCAGGACGCCGAGCCGGACGCCGACCCGCAGCTGCCCGACCTCCCGTTCGAGTTCTGAGGAGTGTGATGACCGAACCGGAGTCCGGGGTCGGACCGCGCTACGACGCCTGCCTGGCCGCGTTGAAGATGTGGCGCGACGGCCTGGTCCGGGAGGCCCGGGTGCCGCTCGGCGGGATCAAGGACACCGACCTGCACCGAGCCATCACCTACGGGCGCCGGGAGGTGAAACGGGTGGCCACCGTGCTGCCGGCGACCTACCGGCACTACGCCTCGGCCATCGTCGAGGTGATCGACACCGCTGACGCGCTGGCTGCCCGCTCGGGTCCGGTGCCGTCCCCGCCCAGCGCCCCCGCCCCGGCGCCGACCAGCAGCCCCGCCCCGGCGGCGACTCAGCCGCCGCCCGGGCCGGCGACGCCCTCGGCCCCACCCAGCGTGGACCGGCAGGCCGAGCTCGAACGGATCAACCGTCAGTTCGCCCAGCTGAGGTACGAGGAGGAGCTCGGCACGCCGCCCAGCCTCGAGGCCAGGGTGACGACGGGCCAGGTCAGCCTGACCTGGGCCGAGCTTCCGGACGGTGAGCAGTGCGTCTACCGGGTCATCTCACGCGACGACGAGGCGGGCTTCGACGGCCCGCTGGCCCCGGAGTACGCCGACATCGTCGCGATCACCGAGCAGCCGACGGCGCTCGACACCCGGCCGTTCGCCGCAGCGGTCCGGGTCTACCAGGTCTGGCGCAACTCGGGGGCGACCCCGCCGGAGGCGATGGCCAAGCAGCCGCACTGGCACGCTCGAGGCGTCGTCGTGGCGCCGGTCCAGAACCTCGGCCTGCAGGAGGACGGCGGCCGGGTGATCGGCCAGTGGTCGGTGTTCCCCGGGGTGACCCGGGTGCACGTCTACCGGATCCCGATCGAGCGCGCGGGCCAGTTCCTCAGCGGTGACCCGCAGTACGCCATCGCGGCCGAGTCGACCAACCTGGACGGCTTCGTGGACCGTACGGCCGTCCGCGGCCAGCGCTATCTCTACCGTTGCTTCGCCGAGGCCACCGTGAACGGCCTGGCCCAGCTGTCCAGCGGGGTCGGGGAGGTGCTGCTGGTGTCCGCGGTGCTCAACCCGGTGGAGAACCTGAGCGCGGCCGGCCACGGGACCGGTGCCAGCCAGGTGTTCGACCTGCAGTGGACCGAGCCCGAGGCGGGCAAGGTCGTCATCTACCGCACGCCCACCGGTCCGACGTCCGGCCTGGAGAACGAGACCCGGGACGAGGCCACGCTCGAGGCGTTCGGGCTGCAGCTGGAGTACCGGCTGCGGCATCCGGTGCAGCGGGCCGCCGACCGGTCTGCGGTGATGGGCGACGTCCCCGTCCCCCAGGACTGGGAACGGGTCTACTTCACTCCGGTGACGTTGATCGACGGCAAGGCCCGGGTCGGGCGGACCGTCTCCAAGGTGGTCATCGGCCAGGTCGAGGACCCGGTGGTGGTGGAGCGCACCGACCACCAGGTGGTGAAGTTCGGCTGGCCAGGAGAGGCGGCCGCCGTCGCGGTCAGCCTCGGCCCGCGGGGGATGGCGGCGACCGTGCCCCAGGAAGGCCCGAACTACCACGAGATCTCCCGCGACCACTACCGCCGGCTGGGCGGCCTGCAGTTCCCCCAGCCGCTGCGACCGGACGGGTGCTCGGTCCACCTGGCCGGCATCTCGTTCGTCCGCGGTGAGCGCATCTACGGCAGCCCCGCGGTTGCGGACTATCCCGGGCTGGTCCGGCTGCACTACTCGATCGACTACAAACGGTCCTGGCGGCTGTCCCCGGAGTGGGCCATCATCCGGCTCTGGGCTCCGCGCACCCTCGACAAGTGCCCGCCGTTCGTGCTGGTCCACCACGCCGACCGGTTGCCGCTGTCGGTCAGCGACGGGCAGTCGCTCGAGGTCTCACTCGACGCCGACGGTGCCGACGCCCCGCAGCTGCACTTCCGGCCGGCCCAGATCGGCCCGACCCCCAGCGCGACGGCGTTCAAGGCCAACGTCCGGGGGCGAGCCGGGTTCCTCCGGGTCTTCGCCGACATCACCCCCGAGCGGCTCCGCGGCGTCGCGGTGATCGACCCGCCGGTCACCACGCTGATGCCGAGAGGCTGACCGATGACCGACTCGCCGACGGGGTCGAGCCCCGCCGCGGGCGGCCGCCTGGGCCGGCTGACCTACACCTCGTTCGACGCGATCGGGACGGGCGGCTGGCAGATCAAGGACCAGATCGGCTTGACCGAGACCGAGGCCACCGCGCTCCGGGCCCGGGTGATGACCCAGCTCGACCCCGGCTTCGAGATGCCTCGGTTCCCGTCTCCGGCCGAGGTGGCGCTGCTGCCACGCCGCCTGGTGTACGCCCCGCTGGGCCGCGCCGTGGGTTGGTGGCACACGGCACCGGCCGGCAACGACGCGTCCGGGCGGCCGGGCAACGTGTTCGCCCACGTGCTGCTCGACCGGGCGCCACAGCGGGATCGGTCCTCGACCCGGCCGATCGACCTGTGGCGCTCGCCGGACTGGCTGACCCCGTACGGGGCTGACGCGGTGAGCCGGGCCGGACTGTCGGCGGCGGCCGAGGTCGGTCCGGGGCCTGCGGTCACGGTGTCGAGCGTGGTCGAGTTCCTGCTCGACTTCAGCTATTTCCGGTTCGGCACCCTGGGTGCTCTGCTGGACGCCACCGCGGCGGCGCTGACCGGCGGCCGACGCGTCGTGCTGGCCACGGAGTCGGTCGACAAGGCCGCGCTCTGGCTCGGGGCGGTCGAACACCTGATGCCGGCCCAGCACGCCCGGCGCCTCTTCTTCTCCACCCTGGAGCGAGCCGGCACCGTACGGGCGGTGTTCGACCAGGGCGTGCACGTCGCCTGCGTCCCGCGGGCCGACGTCGCCGAGTTCTCGACCCGTGACGGTTTCGTCGTGCTCGACGAGGTCGAGGACATCGACATCGGCGACCTGGGCGGGCGGCCGCACCGCAGCGCCGGGGGGTATGAGATCCCGGTGACCGAGTGGTCGGCGATGGCCCAGGTGATCTTGTTCGACGTGCCCACGGCCACCGAGGCGTTGACCCGCCTGGACGAGGCCATGCGCCCCCTGCCCGACGCCGGCTCCGAGCCCGGCTGGGGCCTGGCCGTGGTCATCGCCCAGGCCGGCGACCGCTTCGCCGACGCGAGCCGCGAGGCCGCCCGGGTGATCCGGCGGGCCAGTCCGGCCGACGTGCCGGAGCTGCTCGGCGCGGGCACGGGGATGAGCGAGCTGGTCGGGGGCAGCCTGGGCACCACCGCCGAGCAGGCGGCCGAGTCGCTGGCCGAGCACAGCGAGGCCGCCCGGTCCAGCTATGTCGCTCAGCTGGAGACCGGCATCTACGCCCGGCGGGCGCTGGCCGACCTCGCCTGGTTGACCCGCCCGGGCGGTGTGCCGCTGCCGCCCGGTCTGCGGCCGCCGTCGGTCGAGACCGGGCCGCTGATGGCCGTGGCCGGCCAGACCCTGGCCACGGTGACCGCGGCCGACGCGTACGAGCCGCGGGTCCAGGCGATCGCGGTGGCCGCCCTGGCCAACCTGTGCGCCCGGCTCGGTCTGGTCGCCGAGCCGCTGGCGGAGGACCTGCGCAACGCGTTGGACCGGGTGCTGGTCTATCGGCTGTTCGAGCCCGACGGCCCGGCCCTGGTGCAACACCTGGGCCCGTTCGCCGAGGTCACCCAGGCCACCTTCCTGCGACCGCAGGCCGAGCTCGGCGAGGCCCTGCAGGACGGCCTGCCCGGCGACCGGGTCGCCCCACCGGTGCTCTTCTGGCTCTTTCCGGCCGGTGCCGACCCGGTGCCGCTGACCCGCCGGCTGCGGATGGACGGCAGCCGGCTGCGGGCCGAGCTGGCCACCCAGCTGGTCCGGGCCGACGCCACCCGGTTCGCCGACGAGCGCCCGTTCGCGCTCTGGTCGCTGTTGGCCGCCCAGCGGGCCAGTGGAGCCCGGGCGGTCGACGTCGAGCCCTACTTCGCCGGCCCGCCGTGGTCGGCCGCCGACGCTCTGGCCCTTGAACGGGCCCATCCCAACCGGCTGCCGCTGCACCGCTGGGCCGAGACCCTCAAGGTCGCCCCCCGCTCCGCCGCCCTGGCCGAGCTCAGCCGGGCAGTCACCGAACGACCGCCGCCCCTGAGTGCGGAGCCGGAGGACGGGGCCGTACGGCTGCTGGCCCAGCTGCGCTACTACGAGCACCAGCCCTGGTACGACGCGACCGGGCCGACCTTCGACGCCCGGCTGGCCGCCATCATGCGCGGCGGCGTGGAGGGGATCAAGCTGTCCCGGTCACCGTTCCCCGCCGACTCGGTGACCCAGCTGCGGGTGGCGGCGATCCTGGCCGCGTTGCTGGGCCGGCACCTGATCGAGCTGGCGGCGCTGCGGTCATCGGTCGGCTCGCGGCTGCTGAGCGAGCCCGAGCACACCATGGTCGAACGGGCGCTGTCGGGCAACGTGGACACCTACGTCGTGGCGTACGCGGCCATGGTGTCGGCGCCGCGGTTCCCCGAGCCCGACCTGGCCGCCGACGCCCGCTACCGCTGGCTGGAGTCGTGCCGGGTGCCCGACGAGAACGGCACGGTGCCGGTGCTGCTGCACTACCTGCGCCGCCAGCTGGACGACTTCCCCTCCGACGTCGACTACCTTCAGGTCGCCCTCATCCCGTACGCCCAGCGCGAGGTGGCCAAGCGATCGGCCAACCCGGAGCGGGCGGCCCGGGCGGTGGAGAAGTTCGCGCAGCACTGGTTGAAGATGATGCAGTCCGCTGATTGGCGATCGAGTCGCTGGAAGGCCAGGTCCGGATGACCATGTTCTTGTTGGACGGCGGTGGGCAGGTGAACCTGCCCGCCCGCCCGCTGGTGGTGCGGCTGCACGGCTCCGGGCCGGTGGCCGAGCACCGCCTGGTCGCGGCGGTCGCCGTGGGCGAGCCGGTGGCCATGCACCGGCCGGGCCTGCTGCTGCTGCCCCGGATCAACCAGACCACCACCGTACGGCTGCTGCCGCGCCTCGGTTCCGAGCTGTTCGCCCCGCAGTCGCTGCTCACCGTCATCGTCGGGCCGGACGGCAACGACCCGAACGCGGACTACGTGTCGATCTCCGTCGACGTCTCGGGCCTGCCGCTGCACGAGCTGGTCCGGCTCGAGCCGCAGGGCAGCACGGTCACGGTCACGGCGCTGGGCCGCCGGCTCGACGCCAAGCTCAGCCCGCAGGCCGAGGCGGCTCGCGACCTGGCCCGGGAGCTGCTCGGGGTGCCGTACGTCGAGGCGGACCGCGCGGTCGAGGTCCGGGTCGGGGTGGACACCTCACCCTCGATGCAGCCCTTCGCCGCCGACGGCTCGATGACCGCCCTGCTCGAGGTCCTTGCCGGTGTGGCCAGCGTGGTCGATCCCAACGGCGAGCTGGAGGCGGTGCTGTGCGGACGGACCACGACGCCGCTGCCGGCCACGCCGGTGGACCGGTTCGCCGAGACGACCGTGGCCGCGGTGGCCCGGCAGCCGCTGGCCACCGGCGCCCGGACCAGCACCCTGGCCACGAACCGCGACCGGACCCTCACCTACCTGGTCAGTGACGGCGCGCCGGCGGACCTGCTGCGGCGAGCCGACCGGCCGCCGCACCTGATCGTGCTGGGCGATGCCGGGTTCGCCGACGCCGGCACACTGGCCGGGCTCGACCTGAGCACCGTGGTCGCCGCCGCGGGGTCGGGCTCGGCGGCGGGGCTGCGCTGGGAGCATGTCGAGCTGCGCGGCATCGTCAGCTCGTTGCTGGCCGGTTTCCATGCCGGGCAGCAGGGAGCGGCATGACGCCCAAGTGCCCGCGCTGCTTCCGGCTGCTGACCGCGGACCTCTACGCCTGGGAGTGCGTCGGCCCGTGTGACGTCTTCGCCGACCCGCAGGCCTCGGCCGCGACCGGGGTGGCCACCCAGGGCCGGCTGGTCCGCACCGAGCAGCGGCCGCCGGACACGCGGCGCTGGAGCCCGTCGCGCAACCCGCCGTGCGCCATCTGCGCCAAGCCGACCCGGGAGGTCTGCCCGTACTGCCACTTCGCGCTGCTGCCGGAGTGGCGCGAGTCGACCACGGTGTCGATCGCCCTGGCCGGGGCCCGGGCCACCGGCAAGAGCATCTACCTGGCGATCTTGGTCAAGCAGCTCGAGCAGATGGTCGACCACGCCGGCTCCTCGTTGAAGTTCGGCGACGAGAACTCCCGGCGGGTCTATGAGAACTACTACGAGAAGCCGCTGTTCGAGACCCGCGGCATCATGCCGCCGACCGTCGCCGCCGGGACCCAGGGCGCCTACCAGCGTGACCCGATCATCCTCAGCCTCGGGGTGCTGAGGGGTGGCCGGACGTTCCTGGTCATCCGCGACGTGGCCGGTGAGGACCTGGAGAACCCGGCGGACGACCGTACCTATCTCGGATATTTCGGCCGGGCCGACGCCGTGCTGTTCATGTTCGACCCCTCGGCGGTCACCGAGGTGCGTGAGCTGCTCAAGGACTACCTGCCCACCCAGCTCAACGAGGTCGGCAACCCCGACCGGGTGCTGGAGAACATGCTCCGGCTGATCGGGCCCTCGCAGGTGCCGATCGGGATGGTGCTGTCCAAGTTCGACACCATGCAGGCGCTGCGCGACGTGCAGGACGCGCAGTGGCGGCGGGTGATGTCGAACCCGGGGGCGGCGTTCACCCGGGACCCCGGCATCTTCGCCGACGGCTACGACCGGGCCGACGGCGACCTGCTGCACCAGGAGGTGCGCAGCCTGCTGCACCTGCTGCACGCCCAGCGCTTCGTCAACTCGCTGGCCTCGCCGCACGACGGCGCGCCGCGCAACTACCGGTTCTTCACGGTGTCAGCGCTCGGTGACGCGGCCCAGGGGGACAAGCTGCACCCCCGCGGGATCGCCCCCTTCCGCTGCCTGGACCCGATGCGCTGGGTGCTGTCCAACCGCGGGCTGATCTGAGAGTAGGTTCGAAAGCGGGCCCGCAGCGGTGCGGGTCGCTCGCAACCGGAGGTGCTCATGTCCGAGGAGAAAGACTGGTGGTACGACCTCAAGACGAAGTCGGCCGTCCAGGACAGCAAGGCCGGCAAGGTCACCGACCGGCTCGGCCCGTACGCCTCCCGCGAGGAGGCCGAGCACGCCATGCAGAAGGTCGACGAGCGCAATGACTCGTACGACCACGACCCCCGCTGGAACGACGACTGACGACGACCTCGCCATAGACACTGCGCCCTGACTCCCGTTCTCGAGAGTCAGGGCGCAGTGTCGTCTCCGGTTGGGTCTGCTACAGCAGGCTGGCCGCGTTGGCCGGGATGGGGAGCTCCTCGACCACCGGAGCGGGCCCGGCCAGGCGGACCTGCGAGGCGCCGCGTACGGGCTTGAGCCAGACCGCGCTGCCGTCGTCCAAGTTCTTGGCCGTGGCGTCGGCCCGGGTCAAGGTCACCAGCACGTTGGCCGGCTCGCGCGGCACCCGGACCTCCAGCCGGACCTCGAAGCCGACCCGGGTGTAGCGGACGACCTGGCCGGCGAACGCGCCGTCGAACGGGTGGGTCTCGATCTCCAGGTCGTGCGGGCGTACGAGGTGGCCGTCCAAGGTGGTGACCGGGCCGAGGAAGCTCATCACGAACTCGGTGGCCGGAGCGTCGTAGAGCTCGTCCGGGGTGCCGACCTGCTCGATCCCGCCGGCGTTGATGACCACGATCCGGTCGGCGACCTCAAGAGCCTCCTCCTGGTCGTGGGTGACGAACACGGTGGTCACGTGGACCTCGTCGTGCAGCCGGCGCAGCCAGTCCCGCAGCTCCTTGCGGACCTTGGCGTCGAGGGCGCCGAACGGCTCGTCCAGCAGCAGCACGGTGGGCTCGATGGCCAGCGCCCGGGCCAGCGCCATCCGCTGCCGCTGGCCGCCGGAGAGCTGGGAGGGCAGTCGGTCGGCGAACTGGCTGAGGTGGACCAGCTCGAGCAGCTCGTCGACCCGGGCCGCGATGACCTTCTTGGGCCGCTTGCGGATCTTCAGCCCGAAGCCGACGTTGCCGGCCACACTGAGGTGCCGGAACGCCGCGTAGTGCTGGAAGACGAAGCCCACGTTGCGCTTCTGAGCCGGCAGGCCGGTGGCGTCGACCCCTTCGATCTCCACCCTCCCGGTGTCGCTGAGCTCGAGGCCCGCGATGATCCGCAGCAGGGTCGACTTGCCCCCGCCGCTCGGCCCGAGCAGGGCGGTCAGCTCGCCGCTGGCGATGTCCAGGTCGATGTCGTGCAGCGCGACGAAGTCACCGAAGGACTTGTTGACGCCGCTGATCTTGATACTCATGCTGTTCCTCGGTTCACGGCGTTTCCTTGGGTCGGAGACTGGTCACCACGACCAGGGCGATGACGGCGATCAGCGCGAGGATGAATGCCGCGGTGTAGGCGGTGATGGTGTTGTCGGTGCCGAACTGCTGATAGCGCTCCTCGACCAGCAGGGTGGCGGTCTGGGTCCGCATCGCGACGCCGCCCGAGACGATCTTCACCGCCCCGAACTCACCGAGCGACCGGGCCAGGCTGAGCACCACGCCGTAGAGCAGGGCCCAGCGGATGGCCGGCAGGGTGATCCGCAGGAAGGTCTGCACCGGTGAGGCGCCCAGGCTGCGGGCCGCCTGCTCCTGGTCGGTGCCGATCTCGTGCAGCACCGGCACGATCTCGCGGATGACCAGCGGCAGGCTGACGAAGGCGGTGGCCATGATCATCCCGGGCGGGGCGTAGATGACCTGCAGGCCGGCGCCTTCGATGATGCCGCCCAGCCACCCCGTACGCCCGGAGTAGACCAGCAGCAGGGCCAGGCCGACCACGATGGGGGAGACCGACAGCGGCAGGTCGACCAGGGCGGAGAGGGCCCGTCGGCCCGGGAAGGTGTTGCGGACCAGCAGCAGCGAGATGCCGACGCCGAAGACGGTGTTGATCACCACCGCCCAGAAGGCGACCGACAAGGTCAGCTGGAAGGCGAAGATCACCTCGGGCTGCTGGAGGGCGTCCAGCACCGGGCCGAGCCCCTCGGCGAAGGTCTCCTTGGCCACCAGGGCGACCGGCCAGATGACCAGGAAGAACAGGTAGCCGATGACGATCAACCGCAGTGGCCAGCGGATCTTGGACGGCGTACGGACCCTAGCCATGCCGGGCCACCCGCCGCGAGATGATCTCCAGCCCGACGATCACGACCAGGGCGACGACCAGCAGGATCGAGGCGACCGCAGCCGCGTCGGTGAGCTTGTCGCCCTCGACGTAGGACAGGATCCGCACCGACGCGACCTCGGTCGAGTAGGGCAGGTTGCCCGACAGCAGGACCAGGGAGCCGTACTCGCTGATGCCCCGGGCGAAGGACAGGGCCGCCCCCGAGGTGATGGCCGGGGCCAGGCTGGGCAGGATGATCAGCCGGAAGGTGGTCAACCGGCTGGCTCCGAGCGACGCCGCAGCCTCTTCGACCTCGGGCTCGATCTCGAGCAGCACCGGCTGCACCGTACGCACCACGAAGGGCAGCGTGACGAACAAGAACGCCAGCGTCACCGCCGTCGGGGTGTTGGCCCAGTTGACCCCCAGCGGGCTGGACGGCCCGTAGAGGCTGAGCAGCACGAGGCCGGCCACGATGGTCGGCAGCGCGAACGGGATGTCGATGACCACCTCGAGGATGCGCTGGCCCGGGAACCGGTCGCGGACCAGGACCCAGGCGATCGCCGTGCCCATCACCACGTTGACCAGCGTGACCAGCAGGGCCTGCGACACGGTGAGCCGCAGGGCCGAGGCGGTCTGCTCGCTGGTCAGGGCGGCCCAGTAGGCGTCCCAGCCACCCTCCGAGGCCTGCACCAGCACCGCGGTGAGGGGGATCAGCACCAGCACGCTGAACCACAGCATGGCCAGGCCGAGGCCGATGCCCGAGGCGCGGGAGAGCGACGTGCTCGTACGCCGACGGCGGCCCCGGCCGCCCCGTTGCGGGACGACCGGCGCCGGCGTCGGTTCCGAGAGCGGAACGAGGGCCGAGGTGCTCATTGCGACTTGCCGGTGGCCTTCTGGATCTGCGGGACGATGCCGGCCTTCTCGTCGAAGAACTTCGCGGTCACGGCATCCCAGCCCCCGAGGTCATCGTCGATGGTGAACAGCTTGGCCGGGGTCGGGAACGGCTTGGCCGGATCGTTGGCGCCCTCGACCTGCGCCACCGGGGTCCCTTCCACGACAGGCCGGAAGCCCTTCTTCACGAACTCCTCCTGGCCGGCCGGGCTGAGCACGTAGTCGAGGTAGGCCTTGGCCTTGGGGTCGGCGTCCTTGAGCACCGCACCCGGGTTCTCGATCTTCAAGGTGGCCTCCGGCAGGATGTAGTCGAAGTCCTCGCCGGACTGCCGAGCCAAGATGGCCTCGTTCTCGTACGAGATCAACACGTTGCCGGAGCCCTCCAGGAACGCGTTGGTCGCGTCGCGGCCGCTGCCCGGCAGCGCCACCACGTTGCGGAAGAACGAGGTCAGGTACTCCTTGGCGTCGGCATCCGTGCCGCCCTCGGCGATCACCTGCTGGTAGGCCGCGAGGATGTTCCAGCGCGCCGATCCGGACGAGGCCGGGTTGGGCGTGATGATCTTGACGCCGGGCTTGGTCAGGTCGGCCCAGCCTTTGATGTTCTGCGGGTTGCCCTTGGGCACCACGATCACCACGGCGGAGTCGGCGACGATGCCCTTGGTCGGGCCGCTCTTCCAGTCCTCGGCGACCAGGCCGGCCTTGACCAGCCGGGTGACATCGCCCTCCAAGGAGAAGTTGACGTAGTCGGCCTCGAGGCCGTTGACCACGGCCCGGCTCTGGTCGCCGGACGCGCCGTAGGACTCCTCCCAGGTGACACCCTGGCCCTCCGGAGTCGTGGCGAACTTCTTCTGGATCGCGTTGTTGGCCTCCTTGGGCACCGCGAATCCGACGAGGTGCAGGACGGTGGCGCCGGAGTCTGCGGCCGGGGTCGCGGCACCGCCGACGCAGCCCGCGAGCAGCATCGATGAGGCCACAGCGGCGGAGGCGATCAAGACGGTGCGTCGGGGCAGCTTCGCTGACGGACGGGACTTCCACAGCTTCATGAGAAACCTGTTCTGCTGATGAGGACGTTGAATCCTCAATGTCTAGTAGTTTGATGGAGAATGTAGAGAACGGAGCCGGTCCCGTCGACTTGATTCCGCTATCCGAGATGCGATCTCAGTGGACGAGACGCCCCAGGGCTACCGTCGCGAAGGGCGCGTACGCCGTGACCACCACGGTCGGACCCTCGATGCTCAGCGTGGCCCGGGTGCCGTCCGGGTGGGTCTGGACGGTGTGGTTGAGGGTCAAAGCGATGCCGAGAGGGCGGGCGATCCAGCTCCACCGCCGGGCCGCACGGTCGACCCCGGTGACCACGAAGGGCACGGTCAGGCCCCCGACCACCCGGACCGCACCGCGCACCCCGAGCTCGAGACGCCGGCCGCTGGCATCCACGTCGGTGATCTGGGGGGCCCAGTCCGGCCAGGCGGTGAGGTCGTCGTAGCGCTCCCAGGCCACCTCCGGAGCGGCCGGGCCGACCGCCTCCACGTGCCGGACGGTGGCTCCCAAGATCAACATCGCTGCCCTCGGCTCCTCGGTCGGCGTTACCGTGACGTTTCAGGGGTGACGCCGGGATGCGCGCCGGTTTCTTACATCGTAAAGTGCTGGGTCTGGGCACGACGTCCGGCAATGAAGGAGACTCCTGTGAAGGTCAAGACGTTCCTGGTCGCCGCAGTAGCGGGTGGTGTGGGCTATGTGCTCGGAACCCGCGCCGGACGGGGCAAGTTCGAGCAGATCAAGGCCAAGGCCGACGATCTGATCCATTCGCCGCAGGCCAAGGAGGCCGTGGCGAAGGTCGCCGACCTGGCGAAGGAGAAAGCCGACAAGCTGCCGGACCCGGTGGCCAACGTGGTCAGCTCGGTGGCTGACTCCGTGCACCGCGACCAGTGACCCCGGCGCTCGGAACGCGGACGATCAAGATCGGCTGCGAGTTCGTCCACCAGTCGCAGTTCCCGGTGGAGTCGGTCTTCCAGGTCGAGCCGGTGACCGACCAGGCCGCCGAGATCATCGACTCGCGCTGGTCGGTCGAGCCGGCCACGGACAGCCGGATCTACGCCGACCTCTACGGCAACCCGTGTCGCCGGTTGGCCCTGCCCGCCGGGCGGTCGGTGATCAGCTACGACGCCACGGTGATCGTCCCCGACGCACCCGAGGATGCCGACGAGGACGCTCCGGAGATCCCGCCGGCGGACCTGCCCGACGAGGTGTTGATCTTCACCCTGCCCAGCCGCTACTGCCTGCCCGACGTGCTCGGGGGCGAGGCCTGGCGCCGGTTCGGGTCGATGCCCCGCGGCTACCGCCGGGTGCAGGCCATCGTCGACTATGTGCACAACCACCTGAAGTTCTCCTACGGCACCTCGACGTCGTGGACCACGGCGGCCGACGTGCACGCCTCCGGCTACGGCGTCTGCCGCGACTTCGCGCACCTGTCGGTGTCGTTGTGCCGGGCGTTGAACATCCCGGCCCGCTACGTCTTCGGCTACCTGCCGGAGATCGAGGTCGCCCAGAAGCCGGCGCCGATGGACTTCGCGGCCTGGACCGAGGTGTACCTCGGTGATCGCTGGTGGACCTTCGACCCACGCAACAACGAGCGCCGCAAGGGTCGGGTGCTGATCGGTCGCGGTCGCGACGCGGGTGACGTGGCCATGGCCACCACCTTCGGGGCGCCCTACCTTGCCTCGATGACCGTGGTCGCCGAGGACGCCCCGGCCGCCAGTCCGGTCTGAGCCGGTTACCGGACTCCTTGACTCGGACTCGTCGGTTCGGGGCTAGTCGGCTCGGAGCTGGCTGACCACCCGGTCCAGCTGGCCGGCCAGCTGCTCGTCCCCGATCGGCACGGCCCCGAGGAACAGAGCCAGTGACTCGGGCGAGTCGAGGTCGACCACGATGACCTCGACGACGTCGCCGGGCAGGGTCGTCTGATTGGTCTGGACGCGAATCTCGGACCGGATCCGCCACCCCTGGTGCCCGGCGACGGTGATCGGTTCGGCGGCCAGATCCCTGCGCTCGACGAACCCCGCGTAGAAGCTCGAGCTGGCCGTGCACTGCATCACGGTGTCGGCCGCCCGCTCGGGCTCCTCGAAGCCGTCGAAGGTCGCCAGCGCGCCGACGGCGTACATGGCGTACCACTCCGACTCCACCGCTCGCTGCTGGCCGCCCACGTCGTACGCCCAGGTGATACCCCGGTCCAGCGTGCTGGTCTCCCAGCCGGCCTGCTCGGGGAAGGACAACCCGCCGCCGTGCACCCGGCCGTCGACCGGGTGGTCCTGCCGGGCGGTGGGGTCCCCGACCGGACAGGGCTCGGCGGACGGTTGGTCCGGGCTCGGGCTGGGCGACGGGGTCGCCGAGTCCGACGGGGTCGCGCTGGCTGAGGGGCTGCTGTCGTCCCCGCCGGACACGCTGGTGCTGGGCGCGGGATCGACGTTGTCGCGATCAGCCTGGAACCGGACGACGAAGACACCGGCCAGAGCCAGCACCAGCACCAGCGCAGTGATCGCCAGCAGCAGGCCGCGGCGGCGCGGCGACCTGGACCCGGCGGCCGGGTCGGTCGGAGGCAAGCCGCTCGGGGAGTCACTGGTCGTCGCCGACCAGGACGTGCCGTCCCAGTAACGGAAGCGTCCCGGAGCCTGACCGGGGTCCGGATACCAGCCGGGGGCGGCCACTCAGCGGGCCGGATCGGATCGGCGATGGGGCACCCGCAGAGCCTAACGGGCGCTCGTCCGGGCTGACCTCCAGACCGGATAGCCTCCGACCACTCAACAGATCGGGAGGACGCAGATGGGCCTGTTCGGGCGGAGCAAGAAGCAACCGGGCCTCCTGGCCACCCCACCGGGGCCTTCGTACGACCCGAACTCGGCCACCAACGGACGGGCCTGGTTCAAGTACGCCGATCGCGCACCGGCTCTGTCGGCCGAGCAGTGGTGCGGGCTGGCCCTGGCCCAGGTCCAGGCCGTGGTCTGGGACATGCCGGTCAACACCTTGTCGATCTTCTTCGAGCGCGACGAGGCCGCCGAGGTGGTGCTCAACGCCTGGGGGATCACGTCGACCGACGAGTGCCGGGGCGAGCTGCTGGCGCTGCTCCAGGGCGACGCCGATCAGGACTTCGCCGCCCTGCGGTCCCGTCCCGACACCCACCACACCCTGGTCGAGGCCGGGCTGCTCGACGAGCCCGGAGCCGAGCTGCCCTCGGTCGCCGCCTGGAACCTCAGCCGGGTCGTGCACCTGGCCCGGCTCTGCCACGACGCCGGCTACCTGGCCGAGCCGGAAGCCTGGCAGTGGGTCGGGGTGGCCACTGAGCGGGCCAGCCTGGCGTACGAGTCGGTCGTCGAGTTCGGCGACGGTCTCGTCGTCGGACGGGTGTTCTGGACCCTGGCCACCTACACCGACGAGGAGGACCGGGCGTTGGTCGTGCCGCAAGCCCAGGAGTTCGGCAGTGCGCTGGCCCACCTGGCGCACGACGACGACAGCCCCTGGCGCACCGTCCCTTGGCCAACCCGGCGCTAGTGCGGCAGATTGGAGCGGTGCCCTCCGTACGCATCGCCCTGGCCCAGATCCTCAGCAGCCCCGACCCGGCCGTCAACCTGGAGCAGGTCGCCGAGCTCACCGGGCAGGCCGCGGCCGCCGGAGCGCGACTGGTGGTGTTTCCCGAGGCCACCATGCGGTGCTTCGGTCGCAACCTCGCCGAGGTGGCCGAGCCGCTCGACGGTCCCTGGGCCGGCCGGGTCCGGCAGATCGCCGCCGAGGCCGGGGTCACCGTGGTGGTCGGCATGTTCACCCCGGCCGATCACGGCCGGGTGCGGAACACGTTGCTGGTCAGCGGGCCGGGGGTCGAGGCGGCGTACGACAAGATCCACCTGTTCGACGCCTTCGGCTTCGCCGAGTCCGACACCGTGGCCGCCGGGGGACCAGCCGGTGGTGGTGCCGGTCGGTGACCTCGCGATCGGTTTCGCGACCTGTTACGACGTACGGTTCCCCGGTCTGTTCACCACCTTGGCGCGACCAGGGTGCGCAGCTGATCTGCCTGTGCGCGTCCTGGGGATGCCGGGCCCGGGCAAGGTCGAGCAGTGGGACCTGCTGGTCCGGGCCCGGGCGCTGGACTCGACGACCTTCGTGGCCGCCTGCGGCCAGGCCGACCCCGTCACCGTGGGTGTCGCCACCACCGGCAGCGCGCCCACCGGCGTCGGCCACAGTGCCGTGATCTCGCCCCGCGGCGAGACGCTGGCCGCCCTGCAGGGCGAACCCGGGCTGCTCTTCGCCGAGGTCGACACGGCCGAGCTCGAGGCCGCCCGCTCCGCGATCCCGGTCTTGGCCAACGGGCGCTTCTGACAGACTGACCCGGTGGACAAACAGACCGAATTCGTGTTGCGGACGATCGAAGAGCGGGATGTGCGGTTTGTCCGGATGTGGTTCACCGATGTCCTTGGATTCTTGAAGTCGGTGGCGATTGCCCCGGCCGAGCTGGAGGGTGCGTTCGCTGAGGGCATGGGCTTCGACGGCTCCGCCATCGAGGGGTTCGCCCGGGTCTACGAGTCGGACATGGTCGCCCACCCCGACCCCTCCACCTTCCAGGTGCTGCCGTGGCGCGACACCAGCCCGGCCACGGCCCGGATGTTCTGCGACATCTCGATGCCCGACGGCTCACCCTCGTACGCCGACCCTCGCTACGTCTTGAAACGGGCTTTGAAGAAGGCGGCCGACCTCGGCTTCACCTTCTACACCCACCCCGAGGTGGAGTTCTACTTGTTCAAGGAACCCTTGCTTCCCGGGGTGCCGCCGACCCCGGTGGATCAGTCCGGCTATTTCGACCACACGCCCCAGAGCCTGGGCAGCGACTTCCGCCGCAAGGCGATCACCATGCTCGAGCAGATGGGGATCTCGGTCGAGTTCTCCCATCACGAGGGTGGGCCGGGGCAGCAGGAGATCGACCTGCGATACGCCGACGCCTTGTCGACCGCGGACAACCTGATGACCTTCCGCGTCGTGGTCAAGGAGGTCGCGCTGTCTCAGGGCATCCAGGCCTCGTTCATGCCCAAGCCGTTCACCGAGCATCCGGGGTCGGGGATGCACACCCACATGTCGTTGTTCGAGGGCGACAACAACGCCTTCTACGATGCCGGGGCTGAGAACCACATGTCCAAGGTCGGTCGCTATTTCATCGCCGGCCTGCTCCGGCACGCGGCCGAGATCACCGCCGTCACCAACCAGTGGGTCAACTCCTACAAGCGGCTGGCCGGCGGGGGAGAGGCCCCGAGCTACATCTGCTGGGGCCGCAACAACCGCTCGGCGCTGGTGCGGGTGCCGATGTACAAGCCGAACAAGGGCTCCTCGGCCCGGGTCGAGCTGCGCTCCATCGACTCCGCGGCCAACCCGTACCTGGCCTTCGCGCTGATGCTGGCCGCCGGGCTGGCCGGCATCGAGGGTGAGTACGAGCTGCCCGAGGGCGCCGAGGACGACGTCTGGTCGCTGACCGAGCGGGAGCGGCAGGCGCTCGGCATCTCGCCGCTGCCCCGCAACCTGGACGAGGCGATCCGGGTGATGGAGAAGTCGGATCTGGTCGCCGAGACCCTCGGCGAACACGTCTTCGACTTCTTCCTGCGCAACAAGCGCGCCGAGTTCGACGAGTACCGCCGCCAGGTCACCCCCATGGAGCTGCTCCGCATGCTCCCGGTCATGTGACCCACCGCGCCCTGAAACTTCGGCGTCTTCCGCGCGCCTGAGCTTGTCGAAGGCCCCGGAGGGGTTGCGCTTTCTGATGGTTGTAAAACGAGGGAGCTCTAACGAGCGCTTCGACAAGCTCAGCCCGTGTCGAGAAGTCGGCTCAGAGCAGTGGGAGCACGCCGGCGAGGTCGGCGCGGAGGCCGGAGGCGTGCACCCGACCGGTGGTCATGGCCTCGGACCAGGTCGTACGCCCGGTGGCCAACCGGAAGAACGTGACGGCGTCGGTCTCGACCACGTTGGGCGGGGTGCCACGGGTGTGGGTCGGGCCGGGGTCGCCGATGCCGCACTGGACCGCCGCGTACGGGGGGATCCGGACCTCGACCGAGCGCCCGGGGTGCTGCACGGCCAAGATGCCGGCCAGCGTCCGGCTGCACCGCGCCACCGCGCCGCGACACAGCAGGACCGGCTCCACCCCCGACTCCGACAGGGAGCGGTTGAGGTCGTCGGCGTGCACGACCACCTCGACGATCCGGCTGGCGAGGAAGTCCTCCAACGTGCTCGGACCGCGCGGCGCCACGACGACGGACGGCGGGGTCTGCTGCGGCTCCAGCGCGGCGGTCAGCGTGGCCACGAGGCCGCCGAGCTCGGCCACCAGCTCCGATCCGCTCGTGTCGCCGGCAGTCTCCCGGGCCCGGCCGAGGACCACCTCGGCATTGGGCCGGTAGCCGCGGACGTATTCGACCAGCGAAACGGGTTTGTCCCGACTTGGTCGCGCGAGGGTCTCGACCAGTCCGCTGTGGATGATCACCAGATGGCCGACGAGCTCACGGACATCCCAGCCGGGCAGCACGGACGGCCGGTCGAAGTGTTCGGTCGACAGGTCGGCCAGACCGTCCAGGATGGCGCGTGACTGCTCGAGCAAGGCGTCGGCCGCGCGCTGTCTGATCCGTGCCATGTCCAACCTCCGCCGGAACGCTACCGCACACCCGCGGGCCGGTGTCGACCGCCGACGACCCTGGTCGGCAGCAGGTCTGCGTCGCTATAGTGCGGACTGACTCGGGGTCGCGGTTCGTAGAGGATAGCTATGAAGCTCACGATCTTGGGTGGCTGCGCGGCGTGGCCCACGGCGCGGCAGGCGTGCGGGGGATACCTGGTCGAGCACGACGGCCACACTCTGCTCATCGATCCCGGGTTCGGGGTGCTGCCCCGGCTGCTGGCCCTCGGGCGGATCACCGATGTCGATGCGGTGCTGGTCACCCACGGGCACCTCGACCACTGTGCCGACCTTCTCCCGCTGCTGCGCGCCCGCACCCTCGGCGGAGTGTCGCTGGCCGCTCTGCCGGTCTTCGCGCCCCATCGAGCGTTGGACGGCTTGTTCGCGGCCGAGCGGATCCGCTTCGTCGCTCGCGGTGCCGACCTGACCGACCTGGGCGATGGCACCACGGTCGAGCTCGGGCCGTTCACGATCGAGGCCGCGCTGTTGCCCCACCACGTGGTCAACGCCGGGCTGCGCATCTCGACGCCGGACCGGGTGCTGTCCTACACCGGCGACAGCGGGAACTGCTCCGAACGGATCACCCTCGCCAAGGGCGCTGACCTGCTGCTGGCCGAGGCGACCTACGTCGGTGACGTTCCCGACGAAGAGGCGCCCTACCTGTCCAGCGCGCAGCAGGTGGCCGAGCTGGCGTTGGCGGCTGACGCCCGCAGCACCGTCCTCACCCATCAGTGGCCCGGCCAGTCGGCCGAACGGGCTCTCGCGGCCGCGCGGAGGTCCGGACTGCGTACGGCCCGAGTCGCCTTCGCCGGGATGACCGTCGACCTCGACCCGGTGCTTCCGCGACAGCCGCGGTCGCGACGGGGAACCGGGGACGATCAGCGTGACGTCCCCGTGCTGCCCCGCCGCGCCGCGGGCTGAGGTGTGGACCGATCAGAGGTTGACCGGGCGGAGCACCTCACTGATGCCGTGGGCGATCTGCTTGTTGCCCTTGTTCAGGTTCGGCGCCACCACGTACGGGTTGGCGTCGTCGGGGTCCGCGTCCTTCAGCGACACGAAGAAGCAGTAGGACACCTTCACCTTGATGGTGCTGCCGGCCAGCGCCGTGTCGAGCCGGACGCCGTTGGACCGCAGCGCCTGCTTGTAGGTGATGGTGGCGCCCGGGACGACGTGGTAGAGCAGCACCGCCTCGATGGTCGGCACCCCCAGCTTGGTGGCCAGCACGGTGAAGACCTCCTGCTCCGACTTGTACGTCTTGCCGGTCAAGTCTTTAGCCAGCCGCCGGAAGGCCCGGTCGGTCGGCAAGAAGGCGGTGACCGGGGTCGACCCGTCGGCCAGCACGCCTACCGAGCTGGTCGGCTTGTCCTTGAGCACGGCCTGCACCGCGTTGTCGGCGATGTCGTAGTCATTGGCGTTGCGGTCGAAACCGGCCCCGTCCTTGGCCAGCAGGGCAGCCAGACTGGACGTGCCCTGCCTGGACGGTTTGGTGGTCTGCGCGCTGGCGGGCAGTGTGGTGGCGAGCGTGGTGGCGACCGCTAGGGCGAGAACCCCGCCCAGCTGAGCGATGCGACGAGCTGACATGACTGATCCCCTTCGTTGGTGGATGACTTCTCCTGTCTTGCGCTCGCCGGGGACCAGCGGATGCAGCCGCCTCGACTATCCCGCTGACTGACCCGTCCGTCGCTCGTAGCGGGCCCGGGCCGCACGGTGTGCCGACGTCAACAGCTCCCGTACGCGGTCGGCGGTGTGGTCCCCGGGGTTGGTGACCGCCACCCAGCCGAGCTCGCCGTAGGTCGGATGGGGGATGACGGTGTCGTCCGGTGGGCTCGGATCGTCCTCGGTGATCGCCGCCGCCCGAGGCTCGTAGCCGAAGAGATCGTCGAACGCCGCGGTACCGGCCGCTATGTTCAGCCGGAACGCCCCGGGTCGGTGCAGCCGGGCGCCGAGATCGTCGGGGTAGTCCTTGGTCACGATTGTCGCGAACGGCTGTGTCTTCGGGACCTCCCCGTCGGGCGCGTAGTAGAAGAAGACGTCGCCCCAGCTGATCTCGGGGGAGCCATCTCCGGGCCCAGGCCGCAGCGTCAGCACCCCACCGAGTGCGGTCACCTCGTTCACGAGGTCGTCGATGCTCATGCCTCCAGCGTGTCAGCCAGCTACTTGCGCGGGCTACGGCGCGTACGGCCCGGCTCAGCCACGACCGGGCTCGTCGCGGAGCCGCCGCCTCGCCAACACCCTGGTGACGACCTCAGATCGGTTAACCGGTCAGTAACATCGGCTGTGTGCTACGGATCCAGACGACCCAGGGAACGCTGGCGCGTCGCGGATTCGCCGATGCGCTGGCGGCTGAGCGGATCGTCGCTCGATGGGGCGCCGAGCAGGAGCCGGTGCTGGAGCTGATCACCAGGTCGGCCGACCCCGACCTCGCGCTGGCCGGGATCGACCGGCTCGGCGACCGGGTGCCGGACCTACCCGCCCGGCTGGCCGGCAACCCGGTGCTGGCCCGGCACCTGATCATGGTGGTGGGGGCGAGCGCCAAGCTGACCCAGCACCTGCTGGCCCATCCCGAGCACCTCGACCTGCTGGCGGTGGAGCTCGAGAAGGTCTCGGCGGCCGAGCTCCGGCGCGAGCTGCTGCAGGCTACCGGCGCGGATCCGGCCTCGCCGACCCCGGTGGCCACCGAGCTGACCGGCGACCGCCTGCGCATCGTCTACCGGGGCGCCGTGCTGCGGATCGCGGCCCGGGACCTGTGCTCGCCCGAGCCGATCGAGGCGGTCTCGGAGGTGGCCGACGAGCTGTCCGACCTGGCTGACGCGACGATCGAAGCGGCCTTGGCGATCGCCCGGGCCAAGTACGGAGCGGATGCCGCCAAGGCCCGGCTGGCGGTCATCGGGCTGGGCAAGTGCGGGGCCCAGGAGCTCAACTACGTCAGCGACGTCGATGTGCTGTTCGTGGCCGAACCCACGATCGACGAGCACGGCCAGCCAGTGATCGGCAACGACCAGGCGATCACGATCGCCACCCGGCTGGCGGCCGAGGTCACGCGGATCTGCTCCGCCCACACCTCGGCGGGCACGATCTGGGAGGTCGACGCCGCCCTGCGGCCCGAAGGCAAAGCCGGACAGCTGGTGCGTACGTTGGCCAGCCACCGGACCTACTACGAGAAGTGGGCCAAGACCTGGGAGTTCCAGGCCATGCTCAAAGCGCGGCCGATCGCCGGCGACCTCGAGCTGGGCGGGGCGTTCGTCGAGATGATCGCGCCGATGGTCTGGCGTGCGGCCGAGCGGGAGAACTTCGTCTCCGACACCCAGGCCATGCGCAAGCGGGTGGTCGCACACATTCCCGCCCGGGACCAGGGTCGGGAGCTCAAGCTGGGCGAGGGGGGTCTGCGCGACGTCGAGTTCTCCGTCCAGCTGCTGCAGCTGGTGCACGGCCGGGTGGACGAGCGCGTACGGTTCCGCGCCACGCTCGAGGCGCTCAAGTCCCTGGTCGACAACGGCTATGTGAGTCGCGAGGACGGCAAGACCTTCGCCTTGTCCTACCGCTTCTTGCGCACGCTCGAGCACCGCATCCAGCTCTACAACCTGCGGCGTACGCACGTCCTGCCCGACAACGACGACGACCTGCGCCGGCTCGGCCGCTCGCTGGGCTACGGCGACCCGATCAAGGAGCTGCTGACCATCTGGCGGCACGTCTCCCAACGCGTACGCCGGTTGCACGAGCGGTTGTTCTACTCGCCGCTGCTCGACGCGGTGGCCCGGATCCCGACCAAGGAGCTGCGCCTGACCACGCAGTCGGCGCTCGACCGGCTCAAGGCGCTGGGCTACGCCGACCCGTCCGCGGCTCTGCGGCACATCGCCGCCCTCAGCCAGGGCGTCACCCGGCAGGCCGAGATCCAGCGCCAGCTGCTGCCGGCCATGCTCGGCTGGTTCGCCGACGCCCCGAACCCCGACCAGGGGCTGCTCGCCTTCCGCCAGGTCTCGGACACTCTGGGCACCACGCCCTGGTACCTGCGGGCGCTGCGCGACGAAGGCGCCATGGCCGAGCGGCTGGCCCGCATCCTGGCCTCCAGCCGCTACGCCGTGCAGTTGCTGACCCGTGCGCCGCAGACGGTCCAGATGCTGGCTGACGACCAGCAGCTCCGGCCGCGCTCGCTGGAGGAGCTCAAGGTCGAGATGCACGCCGCCGCCCGGCGTCAGAACAACCCCACCGCCGCGGTCGAGGCCATCCGGGCCATCCGGCGGCGGGAGCTGTTCCGGGTGGCTGCCGCGGACCTGCTCGGCGAGAGCGACGTGCTGAGGGTCGGGGCGGCGCTGAGCGACCTGGCCTCGGCAACCATCGACGCCTCGCTCGCGGTGGTCCGGGCTGCCTCGGAGGCGCCGTCGGTGCCCCGGATCGCCGTCATCGCCATGGGCCGGTGGGGTGGCCGGGAGCTGTCGTACGCCTCAGACGCCGACGCCATGTTCGTGATGGAGGACGGCAGCGAGCCAGGCAGCGATCCCACCAAGACCGCCGGGGCGGTGGTGACCGAGATGCGCAAGCTGTTGGCCCGGCCCGGGGTCGACCCGGCGCTGAGCGTCGACGCCGACCTCCGCCCCGAGGGCAAGGGCGGCGCATTGATCCGCTCGCTCACCGCCTACCGCAACTACTACAGCCGCTGGTCCTCGACCTGGGAGCTCCAGGCCATGGTCCGGGCCGACGCGGCCGCCGGCGACCCCGAGCTGGGCCAGCAGCTGCTGGCCGAGATCGACGCCCGCCGGTGGCCCGAGGGTGGGCTGACCCAGGCGCAGCTGACCGAGATCCGCAAGCTCAAGGCCCGGGTGGAGGCCGAGCGGCTGCCCCGGGGCGCTGACCCGGCCAAGCACACCAAGCTCGGACCGGGCGGGCTCGCCGACGTCGAGTGGACCGTGCAGCTGCTCCAGCTGCAGCACGCCCACCGGCTGCCCGAGCTGCGGTCCTCGCAGACCATCGTCGCCCTGCGGGCCGCCCGGGACGCCGGGGTGATCGACGGCATGGACGCCGGACACCTCGAGGCGGCCTGGATGCTGGCCAGCCGGATCCGCAACCAGATCATGCTGATGCGCGGTCGCGGCTCTGACTCCTTGCCCAGCGACAACCGCGAGCTGGCCGGCGTGGCCGAGCTGCTCGGCTACGGCCCCGGGGAGTCCTCGCACCTGTTGGCCGACTACCGCCGGGTCACCCGCCGCGCCCGCGGCGTCGTCGACCGCGTCTTCTGGGGCCTCCCCTGACCGTCCGCGCCGGAGCCCATCTCGCCCCCTGAGCTTGTCGAAGGGCTCGTCAGAGGTTGGCATCAGATGCGGAAGCTCTGCGAGCGCATCGACAAGCTCAGCCCGCGTTCAATCAGTCCGCGTCTTTCAGCCCGCGTCAGCGAAGGCCGGTGGGGCTGAGTCGGACGGCGACCTGGTTGCCGCCGGCGGGGCAGGCGGGTCCGTTGGGGTGGGTCGGGGCGGCGGTGACCGTCGTGGAGGGGATCGAGGTGGTCGCGCCGGCTCGGCGGTACGAACCGCTGATCGCGAGCGCCGCAGCGGGCAGGTCGGCGATGTCGACGAAGCCCACGCTGGTCCCGTCCGGGGCGGCCGAGGCCGAACAGACCGAGGACGGATCGGTGCCGGCGCAGGTCTCCCCGACGGTCACTGACCCCGGTTGGAGCTCGACGCGGTGATCGGTGCACGCGTCGGCCACGCACACTCTCAGCCGCAGGTCACCCAACCCGTTGGCGATGGAGGACTCGACGGTCACCGCGACGCCGGACGGCGCACCGATCTCCGTGCAGACGGGGCCGATCGGCGTACAACCCGCCACCAGCACGGTCAGCACGGCTGCCGCCCCGCTCACCAGCACCCGCACCGGCTCAGTCATAGAGGACCTGACGAACCAGCCGCATCGTCTCGTTCGCGCCCAGACCAAGCTCGCGGAGGCCGGCCACGAATGCGACGGTTCGCTTCCGGGCCGTCTCGCTGACCTGGATCTGCTGCTCGGCGACCACCGTCCCGCGACGGCCGCCGGTGACGACGAAGCCGTCCTGCTCCAGCTCCTTGTAGGCCCGGGCCACCGTGTTGGGGGCCAGCCCGAGGTCGGCGGCGAGCCGTCGTACGGGGGGCAGCGGGTCCCCGCCGGACAGCTCGCCTCGCCGGACCTGCTCGGTGATCTGCGACCTCAGCTGCTCGTACGGGGCCACCGCTGATTCGGCGTCGATCGTCCAGGTCATATCTGGTGTCTACCTATGTATCAATACGAAGTCAACACCTGGCAGCCGGCGAACGGGCGGGGGATAACGTGCGGTCGATGGATCTCTGCGCCAAGAGATCCCCAAGACGTCACAGGAGTCTCATGTCGTCCGGAGTTGAGCTGGGCAAGATCACGACCGACATCCCGGGCCGGCTGGACCGGCTGCCCTGGGGGCGGTTCCACTGGCTGGTTGTGGTCGGACTGGGCACGGTCTGGATCCTCGACGGGCTCGAGGTCACCATCGTCGGCTCGATGTCCGAGGCGCTCAAGCCCGAAGGCACCGGCCTGGGGATGTCGAACTTCGACGTCGGTCTGGCCGGGGCCATCTATGTCGCGGGTGCCTGCCTGGGTGCCCTGGTGTTCGGTCAGCTGACCGACCGGTTCGGTCGCAAGAAGCTCTTCATCATGACGCTGGTGCTCTACACCATCGCCACCGTGCTCACCGCCTTCGCGCCCAACCCGCTGTGGTACTTCGCCTGCCGTTTCCTCACCGGGGCCGGCATCGGAGGGGAGTACGCCGCCATCAACTCCGCGATCGACGAGCTGATCCCGGCGCAGTACCGGGGCCGGGTGGACGTGGTCATCAACGGCTCGTTCTGGGTCGGTGCGGCCGGCGGCGCGCTGCTGACCATCCCACTGCTCGACCCGACCGTGCTCGACCCCAACATCGGCTGGCGGCTGGCCTTCGGTCTGGGCGCCGTGCTGGCGCTGGGGGTGCTGATCGTCCGTCGTAACGTCCCCGAGAGCCCGCGGTGGCTGTTCATCCACGGTCGTGAGGACGAGGGCGAGGAGATCGTCGAGCAGATCGAGAAGCGGATCACCGACGAGGACAAGGTGGAGCTGTCGAAGGTCACCGACACCATCACCATCCGGCAGCGCAAGTCCATCGGCATCGCGCTGATCGCCAAGACGGTGTTCACGCTCTACCCCAAGCGGACGATTCTCTGCTTCTCGCTGTTCGTCGGCCAGGCCTTCCTCTACAACGCGTTCTTCTTCACCTACGGCGACACCTTGACCACGTTCCTCGACGTCAAGCAGACCGGCTACTACATCGCGGTGTTCGCGGCCAGCAACTTCCTCGGAGCGCTGCTGCTCAGCCGGCTGTTCGACACCGTGGGTCGGGTGAAGATGATTGCCGGCACCTACATCGTGTCCGGCATCCTGCTGGCCGGCGCGGGGCTGGTCCTCGGCTCGGTCTCGGCGGTCACCTTGACGCTGATCGGGGCGATCATCTTCTTCTTCGCGTCCGCCGGTGCGAGTGCGGCCTACCTGACCGCCAGCGAGATCTTCCCCATGGAGACCCGGGCGCTGTGCATCGCCTTCTTCTACGCCATTGGGACGGCGGTCGGCGGCATCTCCGGCCCGCTGCTGTTCGGAGCCTTGATCGAGAACGCCTCGGGTTCGGGCGACATCACCAAGATCGCTGCCGGCTACTTCATCGGCGCCGCCTTGATGGTGGCCGGCGGAGTGGTCGAGGCCTTGCTCGGGGTCAAGGCCGAGGGGCAGGCACTCGAGTCGATCGCTCAGCCGCTGACCGCGGAGGACAACGACGCCGGCGGCGAGAAGCACAAGGCGACGGCCTGAAGAGGGGGCCGTCGACGCGTACTGCTCAGCCTTCCCAGGGCAGTCGTGGGAAGGTCACCCGGCTGGTCGGTGAGCCAAGGCTGGGCTGGCCACCGGTGCGCTGGACGGCCAGTCCGTACGCGTCCAAGGTCGCGGCCGCGGTGTTGTCCCAGCTGAACCGGGAGGCGTGACCGGCGGCGTTGGCGCCCATCCAGGCCCGCGCCTCCTCGTCGTCGAGCATCGCGGTGAGGGCGTCGGCCCACTGGCCGGGCTCGTGGTCCTCGACCAGCAGCCCGGTCTGGTGCCCGAGGACGGCGTGGCGGAGCCCACCGACGTCGGCGGCGACCACTGGGCGGCCGCAGGCCTGGGCTTCCAGCGCAACGAGGCCGAACGACTCGCTGTGCGACGGCACGCCGACCACGTCGGACACGCAGTACCAGCGGAAGAGCTCGGAGCGGGGCGAGTGCGGCCGGAACTCGACCATGTCCTGGACCCCGAGGCTGGCCGCCAGCGGCGGCAGGGTCTGCGACCAGTCGGAGTCCGGACCGCTGGGGCTGCCGATGATGATCAGCTCGAGCCGCTCGCGACGTCGGGGATCGCGCCGAGCCAGCTCGGCCACCGCCTTGATCAGCACGTCCGGTGCCTTGAGGGGCTGGATCCGGCCGACGAACAAGATCACTTGAGCGTCCTGGGCCACCCCGAGCTGGGCGCGTGACTTCGGCTGGTCGCAGGGGTGGAAGGTGTGCAGGTCGACGCCGGGCGGCACGATCATGATCTGGCCGGCGTTGGCGGCGTAGTGGCCCCGCAGCTCGGCCGCCTCGTCGCTGGTGTTGGCGGTCAGCGCGTCGGCCGCCCGGACGACCGCGGACTCGCCCAGCTCGCGGCGGTCGGGCTCACCGGTCTGGCCGGCGCCGAGCGCGGCGTTCTTCACTCGGGCCATGGTGTGCATGGTGTGCACCAGCGGCAGTCCGTGCCGCGCCTTCAGCTCGACCCCGACCATGCCGGACAGCCAGTAGTGGCTGTGGATCAGGTCGTAGTCGCCGATCCGGCCGTCCAGCTGGGATCCGAACTCGTGCACCAGCTCGGGAAGCACCTCCTTGGCGACCGGTTCCCGCGGGCCGGCCGGCACCGAGATCACCCGGGTGTAGTCGTTCACCTCGATCACGTCGGGGGTGTCGGTGTCCTCCGCCCGGGTGAAAACGTCCACCCGGAGCCCGCGCTCACCGAGCCGGCGGGCGACCTCGGCGACGTAGACGTTGAGCCCGCCCGCATCACCGACCCCCGGCGTGGCCAGTGGCGAGGTGTGCATGCTGATCATCGCCACCCGGTGCGGATAGCCGACGGATGTCACCCCGGCACCTCCGTCGCTCCGATCGGCCGGCCGCCGCGGTCGACGCCGTCACCCTACTCGCCCGACGTTCTCGTGGATCTTCGACATCGGAGGTGGCGTATCCACGAAAACTTCAGCGGCTGACCAGCAGCAGCGCGACCAGGGCCAGCACCAGCCCGACGACCTGCAGCATCCGGACGCGTTCCTTGTCGATGACCAGGGCCAGGATCACCGTGGTCACCGGGTAGAGCGCGGCCAGCGGGGCCACCAGGCTGAGGTCGCCGTGCCGGGTGGCGAGCAGGTAGAGGGCGTTGGCCGTCATGTCGAACGGGCCGGCCAGCAGCGCCCACCGGAAGGACCGGCCCCGCGGCCACCCGCCGGGCCGCAGGACGCCGAGCAGCAGACCTCCCGTGGCCAGGGCGCTGACCTGGGCCGCCGCGATCGGCCACATCCCGGCCTCGCCGCGACCGGCGTCGCCGGCGAACGCGATGAAGATGAAGAACAGGGCGAAGCTCGCGCCCGAGGCGATGGACAGCCCGATCAGCCGCCGGGTCACCTTGCTCACCTCGCCGGGCCGGGCCGGAGCCAGGCTGACCAGCGCGATGGCGATCAGCGCACAGGCCACCCCGACCAGCCGTACGCCGTCGGGCCGCTCCCCGCCGGCCAGCCCGACGACCACCGGGATGGCCGCCGACGTGACGGCGGTGACCGGAGCGACGACGGTCATGGCCCCGGCGGACAGGGCTCGATAGAACAAGATCATCCCGACGATGCCGATGGCACCGCCCAGCGCACCCCAGCCGAGGCTGGCCACCGGGATCGGGACGTAGGTCAACACCACGTAGAGCGCCAGCAGCGGCAGGCTGACCAGCTTGGAGAACCAGGCCACCGGCAGCGCGGCCGCACCCTGGGTCGCCTTGCCGCCGGCGAAGTCGCCGACACCCCAGACCAGACCCGAGACCCCGGCCAGCACGACGAACAGCATCTGGTCACCCTAGGGGCCCGTGTCGTACGCCGTTCGCCCGCTCCCGCTGCACGAACGACGTCCCGCACATCGGGCGAGATGTGCGGGACGTCGATTCCTGTGCGGGGAGTGGATTGAAGGGTTACGCCGGCGGGATCACCACGAATGGGCGGGGTCGGCGGTCAGTCGTCGTGGTCGTCGACCGGGGTGATCGCGCCGACGAGCCCGTGCTCGTACCCGTGGGCGAAGTCGTCGGTCTTCTCCCCGATGCCGGCGGCGAAGATCAGCGTGTCGGGGGTGCCGATGACCCCGTTGCCGAACTTGAGTCCCCACAGTCCGGTGTTGACCAGCGGCTTGCCGTCAGCGCCTCGCAGCGTGCCCAGGAAGTGCCCGTTGCGGGGGTTGTAGGCGTTGATCTTGCCGTCATCGACGTTGCCGATCAGCAGGGCACCGCCGAAGTCACCCCAATGCTTCGGAGCGATGGTCATGCCCCAGGGGCCAGCAAGCCGGCCACCCGTGACGAGGCGCTTGAGAAACTTTCCGTTGGTGCTGAAGACGCTGATCGCCGGAGTGCCGGCCTCGCCGAACGGGGGTGCGTAGGCGACATAGACCCGGCCGTCCAGGTAGGCGACGTTGTACGGCGCCGCCTTCAGCTTGTCAGCCTTGGGATCCCGGAACGCCTTGGAGCCGAGGTTCTTGGCCCGGAACTGGCCGTCGAAAACGTCGATCGAGCCGGCTCCGTTGGCGACGAGCAGTCGGGGTCCGCGCTTGTGAGTGGCCGGAAGCAGCGCCATCCCGAGGTAGAAGCTGTTGGGCTTGGTCGCTTTGACCACCGTGGTGGTGGGTGGCGGCGGCGCGGAGGCATTGGACCAGGCAGTCACCTCGCCGGTGGAGGAGGTCTCGGTGAACAGGTTCTCGTTCATCAAGAAGTTGGCTGGGGCTGTCTTCCCGCCCTGGGTGATGACGAATCTGTCGGTCGGATTGAAGACCATCCCGGTCGGGGAGTCGGCTTTGATCTCCAGCGGCACCTTGACCGCCGTCGGGCTGGCCGGCGTTGCTCCGCGATAGAGGGTCAAGGAGTTGCTGCCCTGGTTGGAGACCCACAACGGCGTGGCCGGGCCGAAGTCGATGCCCCAGGGATTGATCACGAGGGGATCGGTGACCTGCGCCAGACCTGGGATGTCCGACACCAGGTTGACCTGGCTGAACGCGTTGTCGTGGTGATGGCCTTTGGGGCCGCTCTGCGCGACGGCCGGGCCCGACGCGCCGACCAGGGCCAGGGTCACAGCGGCCACGGTGATGCCCGCCGTCCAGCCGCGATGTCGCCGAAGGGCCCCACCGAAGGACGGTCCGGCGCCCGGCGCGGACGCTGTCGAGGTTGATCGGCGAAGTAGTGACATGAGCGTCTCCTAGAGGTTGATCGACGATGATCTGACTCCATCGACGTTTCACCTGGGGCGCGAGACGTGTCAATCCCCAATTAGTCCCATACGACCGTGTGCCGGTTTCCGAACAGGTCATCGAGCAGACGCTTCAATTTCTCATTAAAATGATCGATATTGGTCACCCCTATTTGTCACTTTTATCGGGTGAATGTGTTCATGGAAATTGCACGGGAGAATGCGTACGGGCCGCGGCTATTGATATAGCCGCGGCCCGGATGTGCTCACCGCCAATGACCCGTGGGGCTGGCGTCGTGATCTTTAGACGTCGTAATAGAGCTCGAACTCGTGCGGGTGCGGACGCAGCCGTACGGCGTCGATCTCGGCCCGCTTCAGCTCGACCCAGGTCTCGATCAGGTCGGGGGTGAAGACGTCGCCGCCGAGCAGGAACTCGTGATCACCCTCGAGGGTGTCCAGAACCCCGCCCAGGCTGTCCGGCACGGTGGGCACGGAGGCGTGCTCCTCGGGCGGCAGCTCGTAGAGGTCCTTGTCGACCGGGGCCAGCGGCTCGGTCTTCTTCTGGATGCCGTCGATGCCGGCCATCAGGATCGCTGCGAACGCCAGGTACGGGTTCGACGACGGGTCGGGGCAGCGGAACTCGACGCGCTTCGCCTTGGGGTTGGACCCGGTGATCGGGATCCGCATCGCGGCCGAACGGTTGCGCGAGCTGTAGACCAGGTTGACCGGAGCCTCGAAACCCGGCACCAGGCGGTGGTAGGAGTTCACGCTGGGGTTGGTGAAGGCGAGCAGTGCCGGAGCGTGCTCGAGGACGCCACCGATGTACCAGCGGGCAAGGTCGGACAGACCGCCGTAGCCGGCCTCGTCGTAGAACAGCGGCACGCCCTCGTTCCAGATGGAGGAGTGCACGTGCATGCCGGAGCCGTTGTCACCGAAGATCGGCTTGGGCATGAAGGTCGCGGTCTTGCCGGCGGCCCAGGCCGTGTTCTTGATGATGTACTTGAACTTCTGCACGTCGTCGCCGGCGGCCAGCATCGTGTTGAAGCGGTAGTTGATCTCGGCCTGGCCGGCGGTGCCGACCTCGTGGTGGGCGCGCTCGACGATGAGGCCCGAGGCCTCCAGGTTCTTGGTCATCTCGTCGCGCAGGTCGGAGAAGTGGTCGACCGGGGGCACCGGGAAGTAGCCGCCCTTGTACTTCACCTTGTAGCCGCGGTTACCGCCCTCCTCGACCCGGCCGGTGTTCCAGGCGCCGGCCACGGAGTCGATGGAGTAGTAGCCGGTGTTGGCCTTGGTCTCGAAGCGCACGTCGTCGAAGACATAGAACTCAGCCTCGGGCGCAAAGAATGCGGTGTCGCCGATGCCGGTCGAGGCGAGGTAGCTCTCGGCCTTGCGGGCGATGTTGCGCGGGTCGCGGCTGTAGGGCTCCTTGGTCAACGGATCGTGCACGAAGAAGTTCAGGCACAGGGTCTTGGCGATCCGGAAGGGGTCCAGGTAGGCGGTCGTCGGGTCGGGCAGCAGAGCCATGTCCGACTCGTGGATCTTCTGGAAGCCACGGATCGACGAGCCGTCGAAGGCCAGGCCGTCCTCGAAGACCTCTGGCCCGAACGACCCGACCGGAACGGTGAAGTGCTGCATGATGCCGGGCAGGTCGCAGAAGCGGATGTCGATGATCTCGACACCCTCGTCCTTGACGTAGGCCAACAGTTCGTCGGCGCTTTGGAACATTCATCCTCCGGTGAGGTCAGTCGTGCTCGGGGCACGCGGTGGGCGGCGTGCGGCTGGCACGCGGTGAGTCTGGACGAGCGCGACTCAGTATGCCGCTCTCGGTGCTTTCGGACTCTAGGCAGGGGCGGTTTCCGTGCCGTTGCCACGGCGTTTCGGGCGTGTAACGCCCGTAATCGCGCCGTGACCGTCACCTGTGGGGTCCAGCGGCCGCGAACCCGGCCGAAAGGGACCGCGGTCCCGGCCGGCGAGGTACGGTGATCAGCGCCTCGAAACCTGCTGCACCAGCTGTGGCACCAGCCCGAACCGGAAGGACGACGGATGACCGACGACCAGACCGTGGTCGGTGGACGCTACCAGCTGGGCGACGTGCTCGGCCGGGGCGGCATGGCCGAGGTCCGTCGGGGCGTCGACCTCCGGCTGGGTCGACCGGTGGCGGTCAAGCGGTTGTCACCGCAGTTCGCCGCCGACCCCACCTTCCAGGAGCGGTTCCGGCGCGAGGCCCAGGCCGCGGCCAGCTTGAACCACCCGGCGATCGCCGCGGTCTACGACTCCGGGGAGACCACCGATCCGACGACCGGGGTGACCATTCCCTACATCGTGATGGAGCTGGTCGAGGGATCGACGCTGCGCGACGTCGTACGCGACGGTCGCCAGCTCCGTCCCGAGCGGGCGTTGGAGATCACCCGCGGTGTGCTCGAGGCCCTGGGTCACAGTCACGCCGCCGGCATCATCCACCGCGACGTGAAGCCCGCCAACGTGATGCTGACCCCGAGTGGGGCGGTCAAGGTGATGGACTTCGGCATCGCCCGGGCCGGCACCGACCCCTCCACCAGCCTGACCCAGACCGCCGCCGTCATCGGCACCGCGCAGTACCTCTCGCCCGAGCAGGCTCGTGGGGAGACCGTCGACCTGCGCAGTGACCTCTATTCGGCCGGCTGCCTGCTCTACGAGCTGCTGGTCGGTCGCCCGCCCTTCGTCGGGGACTCCTCGATCAGCGTCGCCTACCAGCACGTACGCGAGACCCCGTCCCCGCCGAGCCGGCTGGACCCGACCCTCGGCCCCGAGATCGACGCGATCATGGCCAAGGCGCTGGCCAAGGAGCCGGGGGAGCGCTACCAGTCCAGCGCGGAGATGGCGGCGGACCTGACCCGGGTCCTGGACGGTGTGCCGGTGGCCGCTGACGCCACCGTCATCGCTCCGACCGCTGCCGTGCCGGTGTCGCCGACCCCGACCGCGGTCGCCCCCGTGCCGCCCGTCCCGGTGCCCCTCGCCCCCGCCACCCCGGCTTCGCCGGTTCCGGTCGAGACACCGGACTCCGACCGGACCCGGTCGAGTGGGCGTACAGCGCTGATCGCCGCCCTCGTGCTGGTGCTGCTCGCCGGGCTCGGCTACGGCGTCTTCCGGCTCGTCAGCGCAGGTGATGATGCCGGGACCGCCACCGTCCCGCGGGTGGTCGGCAGCACCAAGGCCGAAGCCGAGCGTACGGTGCGGTCGGCCAAGCTGGTCCCCGAGTTCACCGACGTGCACGGGCCGGGCGACGACACCCTGAACACCGTCACCAGCCAGACCCCGGCGATCGACAGCGAGGTGCAGACGGGGAGCACCGTGACCATGGAGGTGAACGTCGGTCCCGCGGATGCGAAGATCCCCGATGACCTGGTCGGCCGCGACGTCGAGGACGTGCAGCAGGACCTCCAGGACGCGGGCTTCACCTCCGTACGGACGGTCAAGGCCAAGAAGCCGCCTCGGAACGCCGAGACCGGTGAGGTGGTCAAGGTCGACCCCGACGAAGGGTCCTCGGTGGCTCTGGGCGAGACGATCACGGTGACCTACGTCGCCGCCAAGCCGAAGGCCAGCTCGGCGCCGCCCAGCACCGAGTCGAGCGAACCGACCGAGGAACCCACGCAGACCGACGAGCCAACGGCCTCGGAGTCCGAGTCGGCCACCGACGAGCCGAGCGAGCCGAGCGAGCCGAGCGAGCCGTCGACGACCCGCAAGCCGAGCGCCTCGTCGTCGCCGAGCACCCGGCCGAGCGAGTCCGGCGAGGCGAGCGAGTCGCCCTAGCGGTCGAGTCCACGGGTAGCCTCGGCGGGTGCCTGGCCAAGGGAAGACCCCGGAGCGACCCGACGAGACCTATCCCGGTCAACGGCTCGGGCTGCCGCCCGACGGCCGGGGCTCGCTGGCCTCCTGGCGGTCCCGGATCGCCGCGTTGCTGCTGGACTGGGCAGCCTGCATGATCATCGCGATCGCGCTGTTCGGCAGTGCGGTGCTCACTGGCAGCGGCTGGCGGTCCTGGATGATCCTGACCCTGTTCTTCGTCCAGTCGACGGTGCTCAGCTGGCTGGCCGGCGGCAGCTTCGGACAGCTGATCTGCCGGATCGCGGTGCTCCGGCTGGACCGGGCACCCCTGGGTCCACTTCGGGCGCTGCTCCGGGCCGGCCTGGTCTCGCTGGCGCTGCCGCCGTTGATCATCGGGCCGGACCGCCGCGGCCTGCAGGACCTCGCCGCCGGCACCGCTGTGGTCAACCGCCGCTGAGACGCGTACGCCAAAGCTGCATCTATCGGGCCTCGCCGAACGCAGAGAAGGAAACACCATCCCCTCTGGAGGTCTGATGAGAACGGTCCACCGTCTCGTCGCGATCATGAGCACCCTGTTGCTCGGACTCGCGGCGTTCGCATTCAGCACAACCTCAGCGCACGCGGCCAGCCCGGCCCACGTCTCGATCCTGCACGCCGTCCCGGATGCCGCCGTGGACGTCTACGTCAACGGCAAGCGGCTGCTCGCCGACTTCAAGCCCGGCACGCTGACTGATCCGCAGCAGCTGCCCGCCGGGTCGTACGACCTGCTGGTGGTCAAGGCCGGTGACGGCGCGGACGGCACCGCGGTCGCCAAGGCCGACAACGTGAAGGTCCCGGCCGGCGCCAACATCACCGTGGTCGCCCACCTGGACGCCGACGGCACCCCGACCCTGACGCCCTACGTCAACGACGTGTCGAAGATCCCGGCCGGCAAGGCCCGGATCATCGTCCGGCACGACGCGGCGGCCCCCGAGGTCGACGTCCGCGCCAACGGTGAGGTCGCCTTCGCCGGCCTGACCAACCCGGACGCGAAGTCCGCGGAACTGGACGCCGGCACCATCGAGGCCGACGTCGTGCTGGCCGGCACCGACACGGTGGCCATCGGGCCGGCGTCGCTCGACCTCAAGGAGGGCACCACGACCATCGTCTACGCCTGGGGCTCCGCCGAGGACGAGAACCTCGAGCTGGCCGTCCAGACCATCTCCGGCATGCACAGCTCTCCCGATGGCGTTCCCGGTGGCACCGGTGGACAGGCCGCACAATCCGGGAGCGCTGTGGCGACCGGCCTGGCCGCCGCCGCTCTGCTCGGCGTCGTGGTCTCGGCTCGGCAGCTGCTCCGGCGACGGAGTGCCGTTCTCCGGTGAGAGCTCGGCATCTCGAGAGCTCGGTGAGCGGTTCGCGAGGCGGCTGGCGCTGGCCAGCCGTCCTCGCGGTCTGCTCGCTGACCCTGGCGGCGAGCTTGTGGTCGATCGGCTCGGCCGCCCCGCCGGACGTGCCCCTGACCGGCCCGGCCCCCGATCTCAGCAGCCGGAGCTCCACGCTCGCCCCGGTCCCCGGCCCCGCGCCCGACCTGACGGCGGAGCCCGACGAGCCGGTGGCGACCTGGTCGACCCACCCGGCCACCGTGGACGATGAACCGGATCGGGTCCAGGACCCGACAGCACTGAGCATCCCTCGACTGTCGATCAAGGTGCCCGTCGTGCCCACCACCGTGCGGGCCGACGGCCAGATGAGCCTGCCCGACCGGCCGACCGAGCTCGGCTGGTACGCCTACGGTCCGCGGCCCGGCGACGACGTGGGCTCCGCGGTGCTGGGTGGTCACCTGGACAGCCGGCGCTACGGGGTCGGCCCCCTGGTCCAGCTGCGCCGCCTCGAGCGCGGCGACCAGGTCGTGGTGACCAGCAAGGGCGGTCGGCAGGTCTTCGTGGTCACCGACGTGCAGCGGATCCGCAAGCGGGCACTGCCGCTGCGCGAGCTGTTCCGGCGTACGGGGCCGGCCGAGCTGCGCATCATCACCTGCGGTGGTCCCTACGAGCCCAGGGCCGGGGGCTACCAAGACAATGTCGTCGTCACTGCTGAACCGAAGTGACTCCGAGGACAACCCGAATGACTGGTCCGTCCACCAGCCGTCGAGTAGGGTCGCTGGGGTGATGCCGGGTCCGCCGTTGGAGCCAGACTCTCCTCAGACGGGCACTGACGCGGTGCGGGAAGCCTCCGAGCACGAGCTCGCCGCGGGCTTCGTGGCCGGTGATGTGCGGTGCCTGGAAGAGAGCTATCGGCGATGGGCGCCGGTGGTCTACTCGGTCGCCCTGCGGGTCCTGGGCCAGGTCGGCGAGGCCGAGGACGTCACCCAACAGGTGTTCACCAGCGCCTGGCGCTCGCGGGCCAACTACCGCCCCGAGAGCGGCACCCTGCCGGGTTGGCTGGTCGGCATCACCAAGCACCGCGTCGTCGACCGTCAGCGGGCCCAGGTCCGCGAGCTCCGGCTGGTGGGCGCGGTCGAACGCGAGGTCGGCGGCCGTGCGACGTCGGATCCCATCGAGGCTGTGGTCGACGAGCTGGTTCTCAGCCACGAGGTGCAACTCTTACCGCACCCACGCGGAACTATCCTTCGTCTGGCGTTCTGGGAGGGTCACACCTATCCCCAGATCGCCGACCGGCTCGATCTGCCCCTCGGCACCGTGAAAAGTCACGCCCGCCGGGGCCTGCTGCATCTGCGGGCCCGACTGGAGGAGGTGACCACGTGGTCCATGTAACACCGGAGCAGCTGGCTGGGCACGCCCTCGGGCAGCCGGACCAGCTGAGCGCCGACGAGCTGCACCACCTGGACGGCTGCGACGCCTGCCGGTCCGAGCTGCTGCAGCTCCGAGAGACCGCCGAGGCCGCCCGGCGAGGGGTCAGCCACCAACCGCAAATGCCCAGCAGCAGCGTGTGGGATCGGATCGCCGCTGAGGTGGCGGCCGACACCGGGTCCGGCTCGACCCGCGTCGCCCCGCCGGCCCCGGCCGCCGACCTCCCGGGCCGGGCCGACCGACCCCCGGCGCCGACCTCGCTGACCACCATCGGACCCCGCCGCAGCCGGCGGTCGGTCTCCCGTCCAGCCATCGTGCTCGTCGCGGCAGCTCTGGGGCTGATCGTCGGCGTCGGCGGCACCATCGTGGTCAACCTGCTCGGCAGCCGGACCGAGGTGGTGTCGACCACGACGTTGGAGGCGCTGCCCGGACACAGCGGCCGCGGTACCGCCGAGCTGCTGCGCAGCGGCGAGACGACCGAGCTGCGGGTGCGGGTCGACGCTGCCGCGCCGACCCAGGACTACCGCGAGCTGTGGTTGATCAACACCGACGGCAAGCGGATGTACTCCCTCGGCGTGCTGCCCGACTCGGGTACCGGCAGCTATCCGCTTCCCGCTCAGCTGGACGAGAAGCTGGAAGGCTTCACCATCGTCGACGTCTCGATCGAGCCCTACGACGGGGACGCCCTGCACTCGCGCAACAGCCTGGTGCGGGGAACCCTGCCGACCTGATCCACCGGGAGGTCACAAGACCGCCCCGGGGTTGAGGATGCCGGCCGGATCGAGCGCGTCCTTGATCTTGTGGGACAGCGCCATCACGTCGGGACCCAGCTGGTCGGGCAGCGCGCCCTTCTTGGTCCGACCGACCCCGTGCTCGCCGGTGATGGTGCCGCCGAGCGCGATGGCGGTGGCCATGATCTCGTCGAAAGCGAGATGGGCCCGGTCGCGAGCGTCGTCGTCGGCGCCGTCGAAGACCACGATCGGGTGGGTGTTGCCGTCCCCGGCATGGGCCACCACCGGCACCTCGACCCCGTACGTCGCGGCCACCGCAGCGATCCGCTCGAGCAGCACCGGAAGCATCGGCACCGGGGCGCCGACGTCCTCGAGCAGGATCGAGCCCCGAGCCTCGATGGCCTGGAAGGCGATCCGCCGGGCCACCACGAAGAGCTCACCCTCGTCGGGGTCGTCGGTGACGAACACCTCGGTGGCCCCGTGGCGCTGGCACACCGCCTCCATGGCCGCAATCTCGACCACCCGCGCCTCGCCCGGTGCGTCGGACTGGGCGATCAGCAGTGCTCCCGCCGACCGGTCCAGACCCATCGGCCGGTAGTCCTCGACCGCGTTGATCGAGGCGTTGTCCATCAGCTCCATCATCGAGGCGCGCATGGTCGCGCCGATGGCCACCACCGACTCGGCTGCCGCCTGCACGGTCGGGAACGACGCGACCATCGTGGATCGGACGCTCTGCGCGGGAATCAGCCGGAGGATCGCCCGGGTGACGATGCCCAGCGTGCCCTCGCTGCCGACGAACAGCTTGAGCAGCGACAGCCCGGCGACATCCTTGATCCGCTTCCCGCCCAGGATGACCAGGGTGCCGTCAGCCAGCACCACGTCGAGCCCGAGGACGTAGTCGGTGGTCACGCCGTACTTCACGCAGCACAGCCCGCCCGCGTTGGTCGCGATGTTGCCGCCGATCGAGCAGATCTCGTACGAGCTGGGGTCCGGTGGGTACCAGAGACCGTGGGCGGCGGCGGCGGCCTTGACCTCAGCGTTGAACGCTCCCGGCTCGACCACCGCGACCCGGGTGGCCAGGTCGATCTCGACGGCCCGCATCCGCTCCAGGCTGAGCACGATGCCGCCGTCCACGGCCGCGGACCCGCCCGACAGCCCACTGCCGGCTCCGCGCGGCACCACCGGGATGGAGTGTTCGGCGGCCCACCGCACGGTCGTGCGCACCTGGTCGGCATTCGCCACCCGGACCACCGCTATCGGCGTGCCCGCGGTGGGGTCACGGCACCAGTCGAAGCGGTAGTTCTCCAGGGTGGCTGGCTCGGTCGTCACCGTCCCGGCGGGCAGGGCCTCCAGCAGCAGGTCGAGGGCGTTCTCGCTCATGTCTGCACGCTACCGGCGCCGGCTCCACCCGGCTGGCCGGCCGTCGTGCTCAGGTGACGGCGCTGCGCTGCCGGTAGGCGTCGCGGTCCCAGGACCGGTGGGTCACGATGTCCCGCAGGGTGTCGACGGCATCCCAGATCTGGCGATGACCGAGGTAGAGCGGCGTGATGCCGAACCGCAGCACGTGCGGCTCGCGGTAGTCGCCGATCACCCCGCGGTCGATCAGCGCCTGCATCACGGCGAAGCCCTCCGGGTGGGTGAAGCTGACGTGGCTGCCCCGGCGGCGGTGCTCGCGGGGGGTGATCAGGCTCAGGGGTTCACCGGCGCACCGCTGCTCGACCAGGGCGATGAACAGGTCGGACAGGGCCAGCGACTTGCGCCGCAGCTCGGCCGGGTCGGCCCGCAGGGTGATGTCCAGGCCGCACTCGACCAGCGCCAGCGACACGATCGGCTGGGTGCCGCAGAGGAACCGCCCGATGCCGGCGGCGGGTTGATAGCTGCTCTCCATGGCGAAGGGTCGGGCGTGACCCCACCACCCGGCCAGCGGGGACCAGAACCGGTCCTGGTGGCGCGCGTGGACCCACAGAAAGGCCGGCGACCCCGGTCCGCCGTTCAGGTACTTGTAGGTGCAGCCGACCGCGAAGTCGGCATCGGCACCGGTCAGATCCACCGGCACCGCGCCGGCCGAGTGAGCCAGGTCCCAGATGACCAGCGCGCCGTGCTCATGGGCCTGCCGGGTGACCGACGCCAGGTCCCACATCGCCCCGGTGCGGTAGTTGACGTGCGAAAGCAGCACCACCGCGGTGTTCCCGTCGATCAGGTCGTCCAAGGCCTGGTCGCCGTCGACCAACTGCAGTTCGTAGCCCCGGTCGAGCAGATCGACCAGACCCTGGGCGATGTAGAGGTCGGTGGGGAAGTTGTCGCGCTCGGACACGATCACCCGCCGGCCGGTGCCGGTGGCGGCCTGGATCCGCAGGGCAGCGGACAGCACCTTGAACAGATTGGTCGACGTCGTGTCGGTGACCACCGTCTGGCCCCGGCCCCCTCCGATCACTGCGGACAGCTGCTCACCCAGCCGAGCCGGCAGGGTGAACCAGTCGGCGCTGTTCCAGCTGCGGATGAGCCCTTCGCCCCACTCGGCCCCCACCACCTCGGCCGCCCGTCCGGCTGCGGTCCGCGGCTTGGCCCCCAGCGAGTTGCCGTCCAGATAGATCACCCCGGCCGGCAGGTCGAACTCGGCGGCGAACCCGGCCAGCGGGTCGGCCGCGTCCGCCCGCTCGCAGTCCTCCCGGGTGATCGGGCCCTCCTGGGTGACGGCGGCGGGGGTCATGACAGGGTCTCGGCCATCTCCAGCCACGACTCCTCGAGCTCGGACTGCTGCGTCGTCGCACCGGTCAGCTCGGTCTGCAGCTCGGCCAGCCGGCCGTAGTCGGCGGCCGCACGGGCCATCTCGGCGTGCAGGGCGGCGATCCGCTTGTCCAGCTTGGCGATCTGCTGCTCGATCCGGGCCAGGTCCTTCTTGGCCTGCCGGGTCTCAGCGGCGCTCGAGACCTGACCGGCTGGCGGCGCGGTGCCGGCGTTCGGTGCCGGCCGGGACCGGCGGGACTCCAGGTACTGCTCGACCCCGCCCGGCAGCAGCACGCAGCTGCCGTCGCCCATCAACGCATAGGTGACGTCGCAGACCCGCTCGAGGAAGTAGCGGTCGTGGGTGACCACGATCAAGGTGCCCGGCCAGGAGTCGAGGTAGTCCTCGATGACGGTGAGGGTGTCGATGTCCAGGTCGTTGGTCGGCTCGTCCAGCAGCAGCACGTTCGGCTCGCCCAGCAGCAGCCGCAGGAACTGCAGCCGCCGCCGTTCGCCGCCGGACAGGTCGTCGAGCCGGGTCGTCAGCTTGTCGCCGGTGAACCCGAAGTCCTCCAGCAGCGACGACGCGCTGGCCTCCGCCCCGGACGCCAGCCGGGTCTGCCGGCGGAGCTGGTCCACCGCATCCAGCACCCGTACGCTGCCGGCGAGCTCTTGGCCACGCAGCTCGGTGACGTTCTGGGTCAGGTGGGCGAGCTGGAGGGTCTTGCCCTGCTTGACCCGGCCCGAGTCGGGCTGGAGCTCGCCGGTCAGCAGCCGGAGCAGGCTGGTCTTGCCCGAGCCGTTCACCCCGACCAGACCGATCCGCGCGCCCGGTCCGATCGACCAGGTGAGGTCGGCGAGCAGCACCCGCCGCGGGGCCTCGCCGACGCTCAGGGAGACGTCGTGCAGGTCGAAGACGTCTTTGCCCAGCCGGCTGGTGGCGAACCGCTGCAGCTCGAAGCGGTCCCGCGGTGGCGGCTCGTCCTCGATCAGCACGTTGGCCGCGTCGATCCGGAACTTGGGCTTCGAGGTCCGCGCCGGCGCCCCGCGGCGCAGCCAGGCGAGCTCCTTGCGGAGCAGGTTCTTGCGTCGGGCGGCCATCCCGGCCGCCTGCCGGGCCCGCTCGGCCCGAGCCAGCACGTACGCGGCGTAGCCTCCGTCGTACGCGTCGACCACGCCGTCGTGGACCTCCCAGATCCGGGTGCAGATCGCGTCCAGGAACCACCGGTCGTGGCTCACCACGAGCATGGCCGTGTCCTGGGCCTGCAGGGCGTTCAGGTGCTCGGCCAGCCAGGACACCGCTTCGACGTCGAGGTGGTTGGTCGGCTCGTCGAGCACGAGCAGGTCGTGGTCGGCGAGCATCAACGCGACCAGGGCGACCCGGCGCCGTTCGCCTCCGCTCAGGGTGCCGACCAGGGCGTCGAGGTCGACGTCGGCCAGCAGGTGCTCGACGATCGCCCGGGTGGTGGCGTTCGCCGCCCAGACGTGATCAGGCTGCCCGTCGACGATCACCTCGCGCACCGAGGTCTCCGGGGCGAAGTCGTCGGCCTGGTGCAGGTAGCCGACCGAGACGGCGCCGGTGCGGACCACCCGGCCGGTGTCGGGGGCCAGCGTCCCGGTCAAGATCTTGAGCAACGTCGTCTTGCCGTCGCCGTTGCGTCCGACCACGCCGATGACGTCGCCACGCCCGAGACCGAGACTGACCGAGTCCAGCAGGGTACGGGTGCCGTAGGTGATGCCGATTCGCTCGGCGTTGAGAAGGTTGACCATGATCGGACAGCAGCCTATGCGCCGGTTTGACAGGTGTCCGCACCCGCGGCCAGGCTGCGAGATGTCTGCGGCCGTCCGCCCCCGCGTCTGCCAGATTTCCCCCACCCCACCCCTGTTCAGGAGCCTCATCTTGATCACCATCTCCAGACGGGCGGCGACGCTGCTCGCCGCCTCCGCTTTGGCCTTCACCGCCTTGGCCGCCGGTGGCGTCCCCGCCCAGGCCGAGCCCAGCGTCCCGGCCGCCGCCGGGACTGTCGCCGACCGGCGGGAGGCGCAACCGCCCAAGGTCTCCGCGGCTGACCTCGCGTCGCTTCGCCGGTCCGGCCGAGAAGCTTGCGAAGGCCAACGGCAAGATCCGCAGCCGGGTCGCCGCGGACACCGGCACCGGTGTCCCGGTCGGCGGCACCAAAGCCTGGGTCACCCTCGACGACGTCGGCGGCTTCTACGTCCCGGTCAACTACGTGCTGCGCGGCCTCGGCACCAACATCGAGGTCTGGGTCCAAGACGACATCAACTTCTTGCCTGGGGACTGCCGCAACGACGGCGTCCGCAACGTCATCACCGACGCCCAGGTGCAAGGGCTGGTCACCGCGTTCGACACCAACATCTTGCCCAAGGAGTCGAAGCTGTTCTCGGTCGCGCCCGCCCGCGACGGCGCCGACTCCCAGCTGGGCGAGGCCCTCGGCGGCGACCCGGCCTACTACGCCGGTGACGGCAACAAGACTGTCGTGCTGGTCAGCAACGTCCGCGACGCCAACTACTACACCCCGACGACACCGGACGGCCAGACCTTCATCGGCGGCTTCTTCTCGACCCAGGTCAGCGACTTCTTCAACCGCAATGTGATGTCGATCGACGCGTACGACTGGGTGCACCGTACGGGTCCGAACCCACCCAACGACGGGCCCAAGGAGCTGTGCAGCCCCAAGCAGCCGGCGCAGCCGTTCGACTACGAGAGCACCTTCGCCCACGAGTACCAGCACCTGCTCGAGTCCTACGTGTCCCCGAACGAGACCGACTGGCTCGATGAGGGCCTGGCCGACTACGCCCAGACCGCGGTCGGCTACGTGGACACCCGGATCGCGTTCCCCAAGGTCGGCTACGACCCGCACATCGCCTGCTTCCAGGGCTACTCGGCGGCCAACCTGACGCCCTACTGCGGGCCCGAGAACTCGTTGACCGCTTGGGCCGACCAGGGCGCCCCGTCGATCCTGGCCGACTACGGCGCCGCCTACTCCTTCCTCACCTACCTGAAGGACCACTACGGCAGCGGGGTCATCAGCTACCTGCACCGGAGCCCGAAGTCCGGGCTCGACTCCCTGCAGGCCTACCTGAACGCCCACGACAAGCCCATGACGGCCCGCAAGGTCGTCCACGACTGGGTGGCCCAGAACGCCTTGGACCGGCTGCTCGACTCGGGGGCCACCGGGCTGTCGAAGGCGCAGAAGGCCCGGTTCACGGCCAAGCAGCTGTCCTCGACGATCAACTGGAGCACGCCGAACGCCTATGACACCCTCGGTGCGCCACCCAACGGGACGGACTACGTGCTGGCCACGGCCGGCGGCAAGCCGGTGACGGCGAAGACCTTGTCCACCTTGACCTTCAACGGAGCCAAGTCCTTCCCGTCGAAGCCGTTGGAGTGGCAGGTTGACGGCGGCGCGCTCTACAGCGGCACCGCTGACGACCTCGACCGCGCGGCCATCTACTCGGTGAAGGTGCCGGCCGGATCGCCGAAGCTGACCTTCGACAGCCGCTACGACATCGAGCAGGGCTGGGACTTCGGCGTGGTCCAGGTCTCCACCGACCACGGCGCGAGCTTCCGCTCACTGGCCGGCACGCACACCACCTACGCCCACGACCCCGAAGCCCGGGACAGCATCGTCGACCAGCTGCCGGGCGTCACCGGTCTGGCGTCGGACCGCTTCACCCCCCAGTCGTACGACCTGAAGGCCTACGCCGGCAAGCAGGTGCTGGTCTCGTTCCGCTACCTGACCGACGGTGGCACCCAGGGCAACGGCGAGCCGGCCGACGCGGGTTGGCGGGTCAAGAACGTCAAGGTCGGCGGGACCATGCTGAGCACGGGTACCACGCTGAGCGGAGCCCGTTCCTACAGTCAGGTCCGTCCCGACCCGGTCGAGAACTGGAACGTGCAGCTGATCGGCTGGAGCCTGAACGGCAAGAAGGTCAGCTACTCCTGGGCCAAGCTGAACAGCAAGTTCCAGATCAGCCTCAGCGGCGACGCGCTGCGCAAGCGGGTCAAGGGTGCCGATCGGATCGCGGTCCTGGTCACCCTGGACGACTCGCTGGAGGTCGCGCCGGCGTACGCCGGCTATCAGCTGAGGGTCAACGGCACGCTGCAGAAGGGCGGCACGCCGAAGTCCTGATCGCTACCGCCTGCCGATACCAGACAGTGCGCGACAACTCTCGATGACAGGAGCTGGCGCGCACTGTCTTGGCGAGCAGAACGCTCAGCGGCCGCGCATGGCCCGCTGGGCGCCCTTGACCTGACGCTGGTTGGTCGGCATCGGACCCTTGGGGACCGGGATGGTCGGGCGTACGGCATCGAGGGCCCGCAGCCGCAGCTTGATATCGGTCACCTGGTTGGGCGGCAGCGTCTTGGGCAGCTTGCGGATGTGTTCGGCCAGCTTGGACAGCGGCACCTGACCGGGCTTGTCGCCCATGATGACGGTGGTCACGGTCACCCCGTACGCCACGCGCTCGTGCTTCTTGACCTCGCTGGCCAAGAGCTGGCGTACGCGGCCGGACTCGCCTTCGCCGATCAGCACCAGGCCGCCCGGTCCGAGCGTGCGGTGCACGACGTCCTTGCTGCGGTTGGCGGCGATCACCGGGGTCGAGACCCACTGCTTGGGCAGCATCTGCAGGGCCACCTCGGCCGAGCCGGCCTGGCCGGCGTAGCGCTTGTAGGTGCCGGCCTTGGCCCGCTGCACCAGCACGATCATGGCCAGCAAGATCCCGAGCATGATGCCGAGGAACAGCAGGTAGAACAGGTTGAGCACGAAGAACGACGCCACCACCGCGAGCACCACCGGCAGCAGGAACGCGCCGATCAGCAGGAACGGCAGCGCCTTGTCGTACTCGTGGGTGACCTGGTAGGCCCGGACGATCTGGCGGATCCGGCCCATGTCGGCCGGGTCGTTGCTCGCCTTCTTGCGGGCCTTCTCGGCCTGCTTGGCCGCCTTCGCGTCGGCCTTGACCTGCTTGGCGGCTGCGTCAGCCATGCTCGGGACTCACTCTCTGCTGCTGAGCGGGCGGGACCAGGGTCTCCCGCGACTCGAGGGCCTGGCGGTAGAGCCGACCGGCCCGGTAGGACGAGCGGACCAGGGGGCCGCTCAGGGCGCCGGCGAAACCCATCTCGAGTGCCTCGGCCTGGAGCTCGACGAACTCCTCGGGCTTGACCCAGCGTTCCACCGGGTGGTGGCGGGGCGAGGGTCGCAGGTACTGCGTGATGGTGATGATCTCGGTGCCGGCGTCGTGCAAGTCACGCAACGCCTCGGAGACCTCGGCGCGGGTCTCACCCATGCCGAGGATCAGGTTGGACTTGGTCACCATGCCGGCGGCCCGGGACGCGCGGAGCACGCCGAGGGACCGCTCGTAGCGGAAGCCCGGTCGGATCCGCTTGAAGATGCGGGGCACGGTCTCGATGTTGTGGGCGAAGACCTCGGGCTTGGTCTCGAACAGCTGGTTGAGATAGTCGATGTTGCTGGAGAAGTCGGGCGCGAGCATCTCCACGCCGGTGCCCGGGTTGAGCTCGTGGATCTTGCGGATGGTCTCCGCGTAGAGCCAGGCGCCCTCGTCCGGCAGGTCGTCGCGGCAGACACCGGTCACCGTGGCGTAGCGCAGACCCATCTTCTGCACGGACTCCGCCACGCGCAGCGGTTCGCCGGCGTCGAAATCCGCGGGCTTGCCGGTGTCGATCTGGCAGAAGTCGCACCGTCGGGTGCACTGGTCGCCGCCGATCAGGAACGTCGCCTCGCGGTCCTCCCAGCACTCGAAGATGTTCGGGCAGCCGGCCTCCTGGCAGACGGTGTGCAGTCCCTCGGACTTCACCAGCTGCTGCAGGTCGCGGTACTCCGGACCCATCCGGGCGGTGGTCTTGATCCAGGAGGGTTTCTTCTCGATCGGCACGCTCGCATTGCGCACTTCCAGGCGCAGGAGCTTGCGGCCTTCGGGAGCGATAGTCACGCGGGTCAGCCTACTCCGGGCGACCGGAGCCTCCGGTCGCCGTGCGGACACCGGACCGAGTACATCCGCCGGGCCGTTTCCCGTCAGGATCCCGCAGACGGCCGGTCTGGGGCCGATCGAGGGGCCGTTTCCCGTCACGATCCCGCAGACGGCCGAGCGGCCGGCATCGCAAAGGGTTCAGTTGACGTCACGTCGGCGGAAGACCACCAGCGTGCCGACGACCACGACGGCGACAACGACCGCCCAGTAGACCAGGCCGTGGGTCAGCGAGATCGCCCGCTCGACCTGGGTGAACTCGACCCCGTTGGCCGTCACCGTCTGCACCGGTATCGAGTAGAGGTACTTCTTGTCGACGATGGCCGCGATGTTGCCCTCGGGGGTCCAGGGGGTCAGCCGTTGGGCCCAGGCGGCCCCGCTGAGCAGCCCGACCCGGACGAACCAGACGAACAGGTAGCCGAGCAGCACCCCCACCGCAGCGGCGGTGTGTCGGCTGACCATCCCGATGCAGAACCCGATCACCCCGAGCAGGACGCTGATCACGATGCCGCGGGCGCCGGTGCCGGCCAGCGTCGCCAGCTTGTCCGGCTGGACGTCGTGGATCTTGGCCAGCACCACCCCGGCACCCAGGGCGAAGCCGGAGACGACCAGGCTGGCGGCCGCACCGAAGGCGGCGATGGTGATCACCTTGGCGGCGAAGACCCGGCCCCGCTGCGGGATGAAGGTCAGCCAGTTCGAGATCGAGCCGGACGCGTACTCGGCCCCGATGTAGGTGCCGGCGACCATGAACACCCCCAGCGCGACCAGGTAGACCGAGACGTTGAGGGACAGCCCGACGATCTCGGCGAACGGCGTCTGATAGGTGAAGTCGGAGACCGTGGGCTCCTCGTACGCGCACATCGTCGGGTCGTTGGTCTGGTCGACGCACTCCTTCTCGTACGCCTCGTGGTTCTTCTCCCAGTCGGCGTGGGACTCCTCGAACTGGACCTGGGCGGCGGCCAGCTCCGACGCCGAGGGCGGTTGGACCTCGCTGTCGACCACCAGCTGGAACGCACCGATGGCGAGCAGCAGCAAGATCAAGGCGATGAGGGTGAACCGGCGGCTGAACAACCGGGTGACCTCGGCGCCGAGCAGCCGGATCATACGAAGTCTCCCGGGGCAGCGCGGGACGGCCGCGGCTCCTCCATCGGGGCGGCGGCGTGGTGGTCGGCCCCGAGATGCTCCTCGGCGGTCAGGTCCAAGAACACCGACTCGAGGTCGGGGCGTACGGGGGTGAGCTCGAAGACGTAGAGGCCGGCATCGGCGAGCAGCCGGGTGATCTGGGCCAGGTCCATCTCCTGGCCGCCGCGGGCGGTCACGCTCAGCATCCGCCCCGGCAAGGTGGTGACCCCGAAGCCCGCCTCGCCGAGGATCTCGGCGGCGCGACCGTGGTCGCCGACGCCGACCCGGGCCGACTGGCCGCCGTTGGCGTCCAGGATGTCGTCGACGTCGCCCTCGGCCAGCAACCGGCCGCGGCCGATGATCGAGACCGTGTCGGCGATCTGCTGCACCTCGCTCAGGATGTGGCTCGAGACCAGCACCGTCTTGCCACCGGCCGCGAGTCGGCGCATGGTGTCGCGGATCTCGTGGATGCCGGCCGGGTCGAGCCCGTTGGTCGGCTCGTCGAAGATCAGCAGGTCGGGGTCCTTGAGCAGCGTGGCCGCGATCGCGAGCCGCTGCTTCATGCCCAGGGAGTAGGTCCGGAACTTGTCCTTGGCCCGGTCGCCGAGACCGACCTCCTCCAGCACCTCGCCGACCCGGCTCGGCGGGGCGCCGATCCCGGCGGCCAGCAGACTGAGGTTCTTGCGGGCGGTGAACGGGGGGAAGAACTTCGGCTGCTCGACGATGGCGCCGATCCGGTTGACCACCTCGGGCAGGCCGGCCGGGACGTCCTGGTCGAACACCCGGATGGTGCCTCCGTCGGCCCGGATCAGCCCGAGCAGCATCCGGATCGTCGTGGTCTTGCCCGAGCCGTTCGGCCCGAGAAACCCGTGCACGCCGCCGATCGGCACCTTGAGATCCAGTCCGGCGACGGCGTGGTGGCGTCCCTTGCGGGTGCGGTAGGTCTTCTGCAGACCGTACGCCTCGATGGCGTACTGCGGCGCCGACGGCGCCATCGCCCGCCGGGGGGTGGCCGTCACTAGACGGTCAGGCCGTAAGTGAACGTTGCGGCCATCGGTTCGGCACCGATGTCGGGGGACTGCTCGTACGGCTCGAAGGCCAGGTAGTGCTCCAGGTGGGGTCGCAGCACGTGGGCCACGGCCGGCAGGCTGAACGACTCGTCCAGCTCGGCCGCCATCGAGGTCACACCGACGTCGGTCAGGCCGCAGGGGATGATCTTGTCGAACCAGCCCATGTCCGGGTCCACGTTGATGGCGAAGCCGTGCATCGTGGTGCCGGCTGCGACGCGTACGCCGATGGCGGCGATCTTGCGCTCCGGCCGGGCCGGGCCCGGTCGGCGGCCAGCCAGACGCCGGAACGACCGCGGACCCGACCGGTGTGCCAGGCCGAAGTCGGTGAACATGGCGATCATCGCCTCTTCGAGCCGGCGTACGTAGTCGACCACGCCGACCGCCTCGGGCAGCCGGATGATCGGGTAGCCGACCAGCTGGCCCGGTCCGTGCCAGGTGATCTTGCCGCCGCGGTCGACGTCGATCACCGGAGTGCCGTCCAGCGGCCGCTCGTGCGGCTTCGGTCCGCTTGCCGGCCGTGTAGACCGGCGTGTGCTCGAGCAGCAGCACCGTGTCCGGGCGCTCAGCGGTCGACGACCTCGGCGTGGATGGACCGCTGCTGGTCCCAGGCCTGACCTGGTAGTCGATCTGCTCGCTGCCCAGCCCGGGATAGAGGAACTCGAGACTCATGGCCGGAGTCTACGTGCGGGACAGGGCTGCCCGGATGGTGGCTTCGACGTCGGGATAGTAGAAGCGGTAGCCGTCGGCCAGCAGCCGCTCGGGCACGCACCCACACATCACCGATCAGCTGCCCGGCCAGCTCCCCGAGCGCGGTCTTGATCACCAGCGCCGGAGCCTTCAAGAACCGCGGCCGGTGCAGCTGGGCGGCGAGGGCGTCGGTGAACTCGGCGTTGGTGGCCGGCTCGGGGATGGTCAGGTTGTAGGCCCCGGCGACGTGCGCGTTGGTGGCACTCCACTGGACCACCCCGAGGTAGTCGTCGAGACTGATCATCGGCATCCGCTGGCTGCCGTCGCCCAGCGTCGCCCCCAGACCGAGGGACCAGGCCAGCCGCATCGGCAGGAACGGCCCACCGCTGCGGTCCAGCACCGGGCTGGTCCGCAGCATGACCGTACGGACCCCGGCGTCGACCGCCGGCTGGGTCGCCGCCTCCCAGCGCACCGTGACCTGGGCCAAGAAGTCGGCCGCGGCGGGTGAGTCCTCGGTGTAGGCCTGGTCGGTCGATTCGGTGCCGTAGCGAGCGATCCCGCTGGCCTGGATCAGGGTCGGTCGCTCACCGTGTCGCTCAGCCAGCGCCTTGGAGATGGTGGTCGTGGTGTTGACCCGGGACGAGACGATTGCCTTCGCGTCGCGACTCGGTCCACAGTCCGCTGAAGACCCCGACCCCGCCCAGGTTGACCACGGTGTCGACGCCGTCGAAGGCGGCGGTGTCGACCTCGCCCGAGTCCGGATCCCAGCGGAACTCCGTGGCCGTGGCCGGCTCCCGGCGGACGAGACGGACCACGTCGTGTCCCTCGCTCGCCAGCCGGACGCGCAGCGCCGTGCCGAGGAAGCCGGACGCGCCGGCCAGAAGCCACTCTCAGTCAGACGTCGAAGTCGCCCTCCTCGAGGCGCGCCTTCAGCGTGCCAAGGAAGCGAGCGGCGTCGGCCCCGTCGACCAGGCGGTGATCGTAGGACAGAGCCAGATACATCATGTCCCGGACCGCGATCACCTCGCCGAGCACCTTGTCGTTGATCACGACCGGACGCTTGACCAGGGCGCCGGTGCCGAGGATGGCCACCTGTGGCTGGTTGATGATCGGGGTGTCGAACAGCGCACCCCGGCTGCCGGTGTTGGTGACGGTGAAGGTGCCGCCGGCCAGGTCGTCCGGGCGACAGCTTGTTGCTCCGCGTACGCGAGGCCAGGTCGCCGATCTTCTTGGCCAGGCCGGCGATGCTCAGGTCGCCGGCGTCCTTGATCACCGGGACCAGCAGACCCTTCTCGGTGTCCACCGCGATGGCGATGTTCTCGGTCGCGGGGTAGGTGATCTCGCCGGCCTCGGTGTCGATGGTCGCGTTGACCTTCGGGTGCACCTTGAGCGCCTCGACCGCTGCCTTGACCAGGAACGGCAGGTAGGACAGCTTGACCCCCTCGGCGGCGTGGAAGTCGTCCTTGACCCGGGCCCGGAGCCGCGACACGTTGGTCAGGTCGACCTCGACCACCGTGGTCAGCTGGGCCGACACCTGCAGCGACTCGACCATCCGCTTGGCGATGGTCTTGCGCAGCCGGGACATCTTCTCGGTCGTGCCCGCGCAGGTTGCTGGGCTCGGCCGGTGCCGCCGGCGCGGCTGGCGGCGGCCGCGAGCTGCCGGGCGGGCTGCCGGCGCCGGAGCGGCCTTCGGCCTGCTTGGCCGCCTCGGCCGCCGGCGAGCACGTCCTGCTTGCGGACCCGGCCGCCGACGCCGGTGCCCTTGACCGACGCGAGGTCGACGCCGTGCTCCTTGGCCAGCTTGCGGACCAGCGGCGTGACGTAGCCGGCGTCGGAGTCGGTGGCCACCGGGCGTGGCGCCGGGGCGGAGGACTGGGCCGGACCGTGCTGCTCCGGCTGGGCGTCGTCCTTCGGCCAGCCGGGGCCGGCCTCGGGAAGGCGGCTGCGGTCGGCATCGCTGTAGGACGGCGGGGCTGACCTCGGGGGCCTTCGGGCTCCGGCTCTCGGCTCAGGCCGCTGGGTTCGGGCTTCGGCTCTGGCTCGGGCTCTGGTGCGTGACGGGGCCTCGGCGCCGGCCTCGCCGATGACGGCCAGCACCGCGCCGACCTCGACGGTCTCGTCCTCCTGCACCCGGATCTCCAGCAGGGTGCCGGAGGTGGGGGAGGGGATCTCGGTGTCGACCTTGTCGGTGGAGACCTCGAGCAGCGCCTCGTCGGCCTCGACGGTCTCGCCGACCTGCTTGAGCCAGCGGCTCACGGTGCCTTCGGTGACGCTCTCACCCAGCGCGGGCAGCGTCACCTCGGTGCCACCGCCGCCGCCGCCGCCCTTGGTGCTCTCGGCGGTGGGCGCGGGGGCCTCCTCGATCGGCTGGCTGTCCTCCGGCTCGGGCTCGGCGGCGGGAGCCGATGCCTGGCCCGCCGGCGCTGCTCTCGGCTCGGCTGCTCGGTGCCGGAGCCCTCGCTGCGCGTCGGCCGGAGTCGTCGGAGCCGGAGTCCGCCGACCCGGCCTCGCTGGCCTCGCCGATCACCGCGAGCACGGCGCCGACCTCGACGGTCTCGTCCTCCTGAGCCTTGATCTCCAGCAGCACCCCGGAGGCCGGGGACGGGATCTCGGTGTCGACCTTGTCGGTCGAGACCTCCAGAAGCGGTTCGTCGGCTTCGACGGTGTCGCCGACCTGCTTGAGCCACCGGGAGACCGTGCCTTCGGTGACGCTTTCGCCCAGGGCCGGGAGGGTTACAGAAGTCGACATGAGGTGCTTAAGACTCCTTCATCATGCTGCAGAGTGCGCGGATGCGGCTCAGCCTAGCCTCAGCGGCTTGAGGGCGGAGTCAGCACCGTTGCTCTCTCTCGGTTCGGATGTTGATCATCGTCTGAACGCACCCGGTTAGGCAAGGTCCGTCCCGGCGTGGGGCCGAGATCGCGTTCAGCCGTGGGAATGCAACGGCTTGCCGGCCAGGGCCAGGTGCGCCTCACCGAGCGCCTCGTTCTGGGTCGGATGGGCGTGCGGCAGGGTGGCCACGTCGTTGGGGAACGCGTCCCAGCCGGTGATCAGCTGGGCCTCGCCGATCAGCTCCGCCGACCCGGGCGCCGATCATGTGCACGCCGACGACCGGGCCGTCGGCGCGGCGGACCAGCTTGACGAAGCCCTGGGTCTTGAGGATCTGGGACTTGCCGTTGCCCGCCGAGGTCGTAGGTCAGGGTCTCGACGTCGCCGTACGCGGCCCGGGCCGCCTCCTCGCTCAGACCGACGGAGGCGATCTCCGGGTCGCAGTAGGTGACCCGCGGGATCTCGACGTCGGGCACCAGCACCGGCGCGGTGGCCAGTCGGCCCAGCCGGTGCGCGACCTCCTCGGCCACGAAGATGCCGTGGGCGAAGCCCCGGTGCGCGAGCTGCAGGCCGAAGACGATGTCGCCCACCGCGTACACGCCCGGGACTGGTGGTCTGCAGCCGGTCGTCGACGGCGACGAAACCACGGTCGAGCTGGACGCCCGCCTCGGCGTACCCGAGCCCGTCGGTCGCCGGACCGCGGCCGACCGCGACCAGCACCAGGTCAGCCTCGAACGTGCGGTCGTCGGCCAGGGTCAGCCGTACGCCGGTGTCAGTCCGCTCGCAGGTCCGCATCGGGGAGCCGGTGACCGCAGTGATCTTGCGCTTGCGGAAGGCGCGTTCGAGCACCTTGGAGACATCTGGGTCCTCGTTGGGCACCAGCCGGGGGAGGGCCTCCACCACCGTCACCTCGACTCCGAACGAGCGCCAGGCCGACGCGAACTCGACCCCGATGACCCCGCCACCGAGCACGATCGCCGAGCTCGGCAGCTGCTCCAGCCGCAGGGCGTGCTCGCTGGTCAGCACTCGTTCGCCGTCGATCTCGAGGCCCGGGCAGGCTGCGGGAGTAGGAGCCGGACGCCAGCACGATCTGGTCGGACGCCAACACCTGGTCACCGACCTGGACCGACGGTCGGCCACCCGCGGTGACCAGTCGACCCGTGCCCTCGACCACGGTGATGCCCCGCGACCCGACCAGCCCGGTCAGCCCGCGGTAGAGCCGGCTGACCACCCCGTCGGCGTAGGACCGAACGCCTGCGAGGTCGATCTTGTCCACGCTGGCATGGACCCCGAACTGGGCGCCGTCGCGGGCGGCGTCGGCCACCTCGGCCGCGTGCAGGATGGCTTTGGTGGGGATGCAGCCGCGGTGCAGGCAGGTGCCGCCCACCTTGTCCTTCTCGATCAGCGCCACCGACAGGCCGAGCTGGGCGGCCCGCAGCGCGCACGCGTAGCCGCCGCTGCCGGCCCCGAGCACCACGAGGTCGTACGAGGAGTCCGAAGTGGCCATGGACCCATCCTGTCAGGCGGTGCTTCGAGCCGTCTCGGGCCTGAAACCTCGCGATGTAGGTGCGGGCGGCCATAATTGGCCCCATGGGTTGGATTCGACGCGCCACGAGCAAGGTGAGGCGGAGCCGCGGGTACGCCTCCGAGAGCCGGACGGTGGATGACGCGGTCACCATGCACCTCACCGAGTTCGCCCGCACCCGCAAGGGGGTGGAGGCCTTCGTCGAGCCCAAGACGGCGGTCACCCAGGTGACCATCCTGCTCGTCGCCTTCGACGGCGAGTGGACCCGCCGGGTCGTCCCGTCGCCGCAGTGGGCGCACTCCTTCGCCGAGCACCTCAAGATCCCGGGCTACGACGCCGCAGTCGTCGGTTATCCGCAGCGGATGCGCGACTACAACACCCGCAACAAGAAGCATCCCGACCTGCGCTGAAGAGTTTCTCGGCCATCCACCCATCCAGATGACGGGCGGGTCCGAATCCCGGTTGTGTAGAGCTCGTCATCGGGATTACCTGACGAGTCTCGAGCCTCTTCGGGGGTAGGCGGCTTTGCACGTTGCCATGCTGGCAGCGGCGTCACGTCGGAGGGATGGACGACGTGCCGTCGGCCAGCATGGCTCGTTTTATGTGCTCGAAAGCGCCGGCTCACGCCGCGCAGAACTCGTTGCCTTCCGGGTCCTGCATGACCCACCAGTGACCGGCGGGACCTTTGTCGAACTCCTGCACCCGGCTCGCACCCAGCTGCTCCAGCCGAACCACCAGGTCCCCAAGCCCATCAGGTGTGCTGTGGACGTCGATATGTAGGCGGTTCTTGCCGGACTTGGCCTCGGGCACCTCCTGGAACAGCAGCCGACGGCCACGACCGATGCCACTGGTCGGGTCGAAGTCGTCGTCTGGATGACGGATCGCCGCGTAGCCGCGGAAGGTCTGCCGACCCCGGTGCTCGACCACGGCCTCGCTGCCGAGGTGGCCGGCGGCCAGCAGCTGCTCGATGAGGGCACTCGGGTCCTCGACCTCGTACTCCAGCACCGCGGCCCAGAAGTCCGCCAGCGCGGGCGCGTTCGAGCTGTCGATGACCAGTTTCCAGTTGAGAGCCATGTAACCAGTTATAGTAGTTACATGGGCGCCGCCGCAACCCCCGGACTGATCTTGCGCTCACACACCGGCGTCGCGTACCGCTTCGATCCGGGGGCCCTGTGCCTGGAGCTGCTGACCACCGGCGGACCAGGTCCCTACCGACGGTGGGAGGTGCTGCACGCACCCAGCGACCTGGCCGCGTGGGTGCGGCGCTCGCGGCTCGATCCGACCCCGGTCCTCCGGACCTCGACGGCCGAGCTGGCCCAGGCCCACGAGCTGCGGGACGCGTTGTTCCGAGTCGTGCTCGCGCACACCCGGCACGAGGGGCTGCCGGCTGCAGACCTCGAGGCCATCAACGCGGCCGCCGCCCGTCCAGCCCTGGTCCCGGCGATCGGGCCGGACGGTGAGCGGCAATGGGCCGGAGCGCCGACCGGCACGAACCTGGTGGCCACCGTGGCCCGGGACGCGGTGGACCTGCTCACCGGCCCCTTCGCGCACCGTGTCCGGACCTGCGCCGCCTCCGACTGCGAGCTGGTCTTCGTGGACACCTCGCGCCCCGGCCGTCGACGGTGGTGCTCGATGGAGCACTGTGGCAACCGGCACAAGGTCCGGGCGTCCCGCGCCCGCGACGCGGCGCCGCGCTGACGTCCGGCTCGTCGCCTTATGCGGCCAGGTTCTTGGCCAGCGCGATCAGGGTGCGGACCCCCGCTCCGGTGCCGCCCGGGCTGACGTAGCCGTACGGCTTGCCCTCATTGAAGGCCGGGCCGGCGATGTCGAGATGGGCCCAGGAGATGCCCTCGGCGACGAACTCGCGCAGGAACGCCGCCGCCGTCAAGGCACCGCCCCAGCGGTCCCCGGTGGACTTCAGGTCGGCGACCTTGGAGTCCAGCTTGCCGCGCATCTCCTTGGGGATGGGCAGCTGCCACAGCTCCTCGCCGGCGGCCTCGGCCGCATCCAGCAAGCGGTCGGCCGTGTCGTCGTCGTTGGTCATCAGCCCTGTGGTCCGCTCGCCCAGAGCGACGACGCAGGCGCCGGTCAAGGTGGCGACGTCGACGATCAGGTCGGGCTGGTCCTCGCTGCCGCGGGCCAAGGCGTCGGCCATCACCAGCCGTCCCTCGGCGTCGGAGTTGCCGTTCTCGACGGTCTTGCCGCCGTACATGGTCAACACGTCACTCGGGCGGTAGGCCGCGTCGCCGGGCATGTTCTCGGCCAGTGCGCCGTAGGTGGTCACCTTCACCTTGATGCCCAGCTTGGCGATCGCGTACGTCGCGGCGAGCACCGCGGCCGCGCCGGCCATGTCGCACTTCATCGTGTACATGCTGTCGCCCGGCTTGAGGTTGAGGCCGCCGGTGTCGAAGGTGATGCCCTTGCCCACCAGCACCAGGTGCACCTTGGCCCCGCGCGGGCGATAGCTCAACCGGACCAGCCGGGGCAGCCGCGCCGAACCGCCGCCGACGGCCATCAGGCCGCCGTAGCCGTCGCGGGCCAGGGCCTTGTCGTCGAGCACCTCGACGTCGACTCGGGCGTCGCGGACCAGGACCCGGACCTGGTCGGCGAAGGACTCGGGATAGAGCAGGTTCGGGGGCAGGTTGACCCAGTCGCGGGCCGTGGCCACGGCGGCGGCGATGGTCGCCGCTTCGGCCGCATCGCCGCCGGTGTGGATGACGGTCACCGCGTCGACGCCCGGGCTGGTGGGGGTCTTCGAGCTGATCGGCGGGTAGCGGTAGCCGCCGAGCACTGCTCCCTCGGCCACCGCCTGGACCTGTTCGGGTTCAGAGGTGCCGAAGGAGACGGCCACCGACAGCGTGGCGTCCCCGGCCAGGGCCGCGGCGTGATGTACGCCCTCGCCGGCCGCGCGGCGGAGGTCCTCGGGGGTCGGCTCGTCGCTGCCCAGCCCGACCACCAGGATCCGCGGGACCGTCGCCGGCCGCAGGCAGGGTCCGGCACTTGCCGGCGGCCGGCTTGGCGCCGAGGGCGGTCGCCATCTCGGCGACCGAGACGCCGAAGCGCTTGGCGAAGGCACGCTCGACCGCGGTCGGCACCTCGCGAAGGCCGGAGTCGCCGATCCCGACCACGAGCACGTCGGCGCTGCGGGGCAGCGTCTTGGCGATGGCCAGGGAGGGAAGGGTCGGAGCTGGCACGGTGGGCCGTCCTTTCGGGTCGAGGCGCGTCACAGGTTAGTCCGTCGTCGTTCGGCCTTGCGATAGGTTCACGTCGTCGCCGCCGAAAGGAGCGCCCGTCGTGTCCGACTCCCGACCCGCCGGAACCACCCCAGCCACCGTCGGTCTCACCCGGTCGCCGCTGCACGAGCGCCGGTGGCGGCTGGCGCGAAGTTCGCCGAGTTCGGCGGCTGGTCGATGCCGCTGGAGTACGCCGGGCGCCGGGGTGCTGGCCGAGCACGCCGCCGTACGCTCGGCCGTCGGCATCTTCGACGTCAGCCACCTGGGCAAGGCCACGGTGACCGGCCCCGGCGCCGCCGACTTCGTCAACCGCTGCCTGACCAACGACCTGGGCAGGATCGGCGCCGGCCAGGCGCAGTACACCCTGATCTGCAACGACGGCGGGGGTGTCATCGACGACCTGATCGCCTACCTGGTCTCCGCCGACGAGGTGTTCCTGATCCCCAACGCGGCCAACTGCGCGGCCGTGGTGGCCGCGCTGGCCGAGGCCGCCCCGGCCGGGATCACGGTGACCGACCGGCACCGCGACTTCGCCGTGCTCGCCGTGCAGGGCCCGCTCGCCGACGAGGTGCTCGGCGGCGCGGGCTTCCCGACCGGTCACGACTACATGTCCTTCGTCACCGTGGAGCGCGCGGGTGCCGAGGTGATCGTCTGCCGCACCGGCTACACCGGCGAGCGCGGCTACGAGCTGGTCGCGCCGGTCGAGGCGGCGGTCGCGGTCTGGGACGCGGTGCTCGCGGCCGGGGAGCCGTACGGGCTGCAGCCGGCCGGACTCGGCGCCCGGGACACGCTGCGCACCGAGATGGGCTATCCGCTGCACGGCCATGAGATCTCCACCGGGATCACCCCGGTGCAGGCGCGGCTGGGCTGGGCCGTCGGCTGGAAGAAGGACGACGTTCTTCGGCGCCGAGGCGCTGCGGGCGGAGAAGGCGGCCGGACCGAACCGGCTGCTGCGGGGGCTGAAGGCGGTCGGCCGGGGCATCCCCCGGCCGGGCATGGTCGTCCGCGGGGCCGACGGCGCGACGGCCGGGGTGGTCACCTCGGGCACCTTCTCGCCCACGCTCAAGACCGGTATCGCCCTGGCCCTGCTGGACACCGATCCGGCGGTCGCCGACGGGACGAGGTCCGGGTCGAGGTCCGTACGCCGGCCGGAGCCGTTCCTGGTCATCAAGCCGCCGTTCGTGACCCCCGGCGTACGGGAGCCGTGAGTGCGCAGGCGGATCGCGCACCTGGTGGTCATCCTGGTCGGCCTGCTGATCGTGGCCTACCCGCTGACCCTCGGCGCCGCGGCCGACGTGATGCTGCCGTGGCGTGGCCATGGGGCCCGGCGACAGCTGCGCCAAGGCCGACGGGTCGCGGTGTCCAGACCTACGAGCAGCGCACCGCCGCGCGGGACAACGCCGTGCCCGTGATCATCGTGGTCGGCGCTCTGGTCGCCGGCTTCGGCACCGCGCTGCTGGTGATGCGACGTACGCCGCAGCCGCCCGCCCGCGCCTGAGGCGATCGGCGTCACTCGGTCGAAGACGCAGTCGCCGGGCGCCGGGCAGGGCGCAGGCGATCCGGCGTCGCTGGGCTGCGCCCAGGTCCTCGGGCAGCTCGTCCACGGCGAACCAGCCCACCTCGGTCGACTCCTCGTCGCCGACCTGAGCCTCGCCGCTGAGATAGCGGCAGCGGAACGTCATCGCGAGATACTGGCAGACGTCGCCGTTGGCATAGCTGATGCTCGGGATCCGTGGTGAGCAACGCCAGCCGCGTCGACCTCGGCGCCGACCCGGGTCTCCTCGACCAGCTCGCGGACGATCGTCGTGGCCGGTTGCTCGTCCGGCTCGACGATGCCGGCCGGCAACGCCCACTGGCCGTTGTCGCTGCGTCGGGTCAGCAGCATGTGCGGCTCGGGCGGATCGCCGAGGTCCGTCCGGAGCACGACCGCCGAGACCCCGGGCAGCAGCAGCCGCCCGTGGCCGTAGCTGCGACGCAGGTCGAGGATGTAGTCGGGGGTGGGCACGGGGTCGACCCTAGCGGCCGGTGGACGCTCGACGGCACCACGACCGGGGCGAGCCGCCGGGCCAGCGGCGTCGAAGTAGGTCTCCTGGTCGTCGACGACGTTGACCAGGTGGCCGAAGAGCTCGAGGGTGATGCTGCCGATCAGTCCGGCCCAGGCCCGCAGCCCGAGCAACGCGAGCTCGTCGGACAGGTCGACGCCGGCAAACGCGCGGACCGGCCAGCCCGGCGTGCAGGGCCGGGCGAGTCGGCGGCGGCGGCCGGCGGGGCACCGCCGGCGCGTTGCTGGTCGCGCAGCAGAGCCATCACCAGGCGGGTGACCCGGCTGGCCGGGCCGACGGTCCGCCCGGGGCGGCATAGCCGGGCACGGGCGAGCCGTAGAGCAGCGCGAAGTCGTACGGGTGGGCCGACGCCCAGTCGTGCGTAGCGCGTGGGCCATGGCCAGCCACCGGGCCAAGATAGTCGGTGCGGTCCTCGACCGCAGCCTCGGCCGGTCTCGACCTGGTGGCCCAGCTCGTCGAAGCAGATGACCAACAGCTCGGTCAGCAGCTCGTCGCGGCTCGGGAAGTAGCGGTAGACCGCCGACGACACCATGCCGACCTCCCGGGCCACCGCACGGACCGACAGCTGGGCCGGGCCGACGGTGGCGAGCTGCTCGCGGGCCTTCTCGAGGATCGCGCGAGTCAGCTGCTCACGGGCGATGGCCCGGGCGGTCGTCGAGGCGCGGGCCGGCAGGTCGGGGGTCATGTCGTCAGTCTGCCAGACCAGCTGATCGATAACGAGAGCACCGCTCTTGCATTGCCGACGATCGGCCGTGTCATAGTGATAGTAAGAGAGCGGTGCTCTCGTAATAGGAACAGGAGACACGATATGGGCCAGAAATACGTCATCGTCGGAGCCGGCCCGGTCGGCACCGAGACGGCCGGAGTGCTGCGCCGAGGCGGCCACGAGGTCACCATGGTGACCCGGTCCGGTCGTGGTCCCGCGCTCGAGGGCGTGCGGCGGATCGCCGCCGATGCGTCCGACGCCGATGCCTTGACCCAAGCCGCCGAGGGCGCGGCGGCCCTGTTCAACTGCGCCAACCCCGCCAACTACACGATGTGGGAGCAGGTCTGGCCGCCGCTGGCCGCGAGCCTGTTGGCCGCGGCCGAGCGGACCGGGGCCACCCTGGTCACCGCTGGCGCGCTCTACCCCTACGGGCCGGTCGACTGTGCCCATGGTCGAGGGGATGCCCGACCGGGCGACCGACCACAAGGGTCGTGCTCCGGGCCGAGATGTGGGCCGAGGCCAAGGCCGGCGGCACGACGCCGGACGCATCCGCGCGGTCGAGGTGCGGGCCTCGGACTACCTGGGCGCCGGGGTCGGCCACAACGGACACATCACCCGGCAGCTGCCCACCGCCGTCCGGGGTCGGGCGGCCTGGGTGATCGGCGATCCCGACCTGCCCCACACCTGGACCGATGTCTCGGACATGGCCCGGACGCTGGCCGCGGTAGCCGGTCGACCCGACACCTGGGGCCGGGTCTGGCACGCCCCGAGCCACGCCGCCGCGTACGCAGCGCGAGGTCCTGACCGAGGTGCTGGCAGCGGGCGGGCATCCGCCGGTGCGGCTGCACTCGACGCCGAAGCCGCTGTTGTCGGTGGTCGGCCGTTTCCAGCCGCTGGTCGCCGAGATCAACGAGACCGGCTACATGTTCCGCCGGCCCTACGTGATGGATTCCTCGCTCACCCAGCAGACGCTCGGACTGGCCCCGACCCCGTGGGACGACATCTGCCGCCGGACCGCCGAAGGCAACTGACCAGCACGGGCGGACCGTCAGCCCTGCGGGTCGGTGAAGGCCTCGGCCAGCGCCGCTGTGATGTCGGCAGCCGACCCCGCCTGCCCACCCGCCACGTTCTGCCCGGCCCACAACGGCGAGAAGTCACCGCTTCCCAGCGCCTCAGCGGCCGCTCGCAGTGGCGCGATGGCCGCCGTGGCCAGAGGGAACGCAGGCGGCTGGACCGGCGAACGCGCTCCGTCGGACGGTTCGAGCTCCCGCATCAGCCGGTTGACGATGCCCCGAGCCGGCCGACCGGTGAACAGCCTGGTCAGCGCGGTGTGACGGGCGGCCTCGCTGTGCAGCGCCGTCCGGTGGATCTTGGTGATGGTGGCTTCCGGGGTCAGCAGGTAAGCCGTGCCCACCTGCACCCCCGACGCCCCGAGAGCCATGGCGGCCCGCACTCCCGCCGCATCGGCGATCCCTCCAGCAGCGATGACCGGCACCCGCACGGAGTGCACGATCTGGGGCACCAGGGCCATGGTGCCCAGCTGCCGGGTGAGGTCGGGGGACAAGAAGTGTCCGCGATGACCGCCGGCCTCCAAGCCCTGCGCGATCACCGCGTCCGCCCCGTGTGCCTCCAGCCACTGGGCCTCCTCGACCGTGGTGGCCGAGGCGAGGATGGTGGCCCCCCAGCCGCGTACGCGGTTCACCAGCTCAGCCGATGGCAGCCCGAAGTGGAAGCTGACCACCGGCGGCCGGAACTCGGCGAGCACCTCCGCGGTGGCCTCGTCGAACGCACGCCGGCCGGGCCCGCTCGCCGGAGCCGGCGGCGCGACCCCGAGCTCGCGATAGTAGGGAGCAAGCGCAGCCAGCCAGCTCGCCTGCCGCTCGGCATCGGCAGCCGGTGGCCGGTGGCAGAAGAAATTGACGTTGTACGACCCTGTCGTGCCGGCCTGGAGAGTCCGCAGCTCCGCCCGCATTCGGTCCAGGTCGAGCACGGCACACCCGAGCGATCCGAGACCGCCGGCCTGGCTGACCGCCACCGCCATCGCTGCGCCCTGGTAACCGGCCATCGGGGCCTGGATCAGCGGCAGCTCCGAACCGAGCTGCTCGGCTAACGGCGTACGAGTCATCGGTCCTCCTTTCGAACGGTGGCCGACGAGCTGTCGGCCGCGGCGGCGTGCTCAGGACGCGTCGGCGTCCAGACTCATCGGCCCGTAGACCCGCCGGTCGGCCTCGTACAGGCTGACCGAGGAGACCCCAGCCTCGACCAGGTCCGGGAAGAACTCGCCCAGCCAGGTCTCGGCCTCGCCCTGGGTCGGGAAGGTCTTCTCGCTCCAGTCAGCCGGCTGACGGTCCGGCACCCAGCGCCAGGCCATCAGGTCAACCGGCTCTTGGGCGACATGTCGCCGGCCGCGGCACCGTCGCGGTTGACCGCGTCACCCAGAGCGCTGTCGATCGCGGCCAGCGTCTCGGCTGACAGCTTCTTGCCCGCGGCGGCCGCGTTGGCGGTGACCTGTTCGGGGCGCGAACCGCCGGTGATGGCCGAGGCCACGTTGTCGTTCTGCAGCACCCAGGCGACGGCCAGCTGGGCCATGGTCAAGCCCTCGGCCTCGGCGAGCGGAGCCAGCGCCTGCACCCGGGTGAGCACGTCGTCGTTCAGCAGGCCTTTGATGAAGTCGGCGCCGCCCCCGGTCTGATCGGTGGCTCGGGAGCCCTCGGGGAGCGGCTGACCGGGCTTGTACTTGCCCGTCAGGATGCCCTGCTCGATCGGGGAGAACACGATCTGGCTGATGCCCAGCTCGATGCTGGTCGGGATCACCTCGGGCTCGATGACCCGGAACAATGCGTTGTACTTCGGCTGGTTGGAGACCAGCCCGAACTTCAGCTCGGTCGCCAAGGCGTGCCCGGCTCGCAGCTGCTCCGGAGTCCACGCGCTGACCCCGATGTACAGCGCTTTGCCCGCCCGTACGACGTCGGCGAAGGCCTGCATGGTTTCCTCGAGCGGCGTCTCGTAGTCGTAGCGGTGCGCCTGGTAGAGGTCGACGTAGTCGGTGCCGAGACGACCCAACGAGGCGTTGATCGACTCGGAGATGTGCTTGCGGGACAGGCCGGTGTCGTTGGGACCCTTGGGGCCGGTGGGGAAGTAGACCTTGGTGAAGATCTCCAGGCTTTCCCGGCGTTCGCCGGCCAGCGCGTCACCGAGGATCGACTCCGCCTTGCCGTTGGCGTAGACGTCAGCGGTGTCGAAAGTGGTGATGCCCGCCTCGAGAGCAGCCCGTACGCACGCGGTGGCTTGGTCGGCCTCCACCTGCGAGCCGTGGGTGACCCAGTTGCCGTAGCTGACTTCGGAGACCTTGAGGCCACTGTGGCCGAGATAGCGAAATTCCATGGCTACTTTCTACTCGACAGCACTGACAACCCGGACGTGGCGGCTCAGTACTTGTCGCCCCGCTTCAGGCGGGGGGAGGGCATCCGGAAGCGCCGGATCTGGATGCTGCGGTTCATCCCGTACATCAGCAGACCGCGGGTCGGGGTGCCGGGCAGCCGTTCGGCCAGCACCTTCTTGTAGCCCCGCCACATCAAGAACCCGTCGAGCAGGACGGCCAGGATGAACAGATACATCACCACGGTGCTGATCACGGTGACCCGCGGCAGCGCGGTGTTGAGGAAGCTCAGCGCCAAGATGACCACCAGGCTCGGCAGCAGGAACTCGCCGATGTTGAACCGGGCGTCGACGTAGTCGCGCAGCAGCGCCTTCTCCGGCGCGGCCTCGCGGGCGGTCACCGTACGCATCCGCTGGGTCCGGTTCTGCCGGCTGGCCTCGGCGCGGGCCTCCTTCTTGCTCAGGGTCCGGTTGACCCGCTGCCGCCGGGCCGCCTCGGCCTCCTTGCGGGTGGGCGTCGGGCGTGCCTTTTTACCGGCCTCGGTGGTCGCCGCGGTGATCGGCGGTTGGGGCTGCGGATTCGCGGGTTCGCTGCCTCGGCGGAAGAGTGCCACGGGTCCCTCTCGGTGGAAACGGTCGTCAACCCCGGATTCTCCCAGGGGAACAACCCAAAGGCGAACTTACTCCTCGGCCAGGGCTGCCTTGTTTACCGACGCAGAGATACGGTGGTGGTCTGTGAGCGGCGATCGACCGCGTACCGGAGTAACTGGAAGGACCAGCTGACCCCCTATGAGCGGCATTTTTCAGCGCATGTCATTGATCTTCCGCGCCAAGACCGACAAGGCCCTGGACAAGCTCGAAGATCCGCGCCAGACCCTCGACTACTCCTACCAGCGTCAGCTCGACCTCTTGCAGAAGGTGCGCCGGGGCGTCGCGGACGTGGCGACCAGCCGCAAGCGCGTCGAGCTGCAGGCCAACGGGCTCACCACCCAGGCCGACAAGCTGACCCAGCAGGCGCAGAAGGCGCTCGAGGTCGGTCGTGAGGATCTGGCTCGCGAGGCCTTGACCCGCCGCTCCGGTCTTCAGCAGCAGCTGACCGACCTGCAGGCCCAGCACGCCCAGCTGCTGGGCGAGGAAGAGAAGCTCACCCGCGCCAGCCAGCGGCTGCAGGCCAAGGTGGATGCGTTCCGGACTCGCAAGGAGACCATCAAGGCGACCTACTCCGCGGCCGAGGCACAGACCCGGATCGGCGAGGCGTTCTCCGGCATCAGCGAGGAGATGGGTGACGTCGGTCTGGCCATCCAGCGGGCTGAGGACAAGACCGCGCAGATGCAGGCCCGGGCAGGAGCGATCGACGAGCTGCTGGCCAGTGGCGCCCTGGACGACCCAACCGGGACCACCAAGGACGACATCACCCTCGAGCTGGAGCAGCTCGCCTCCACCTCCGATGTCGAGAACGAGCTGGCCCGGATGAAGGCGTCGATCGGGCCCGGCCCGTCAGCCGCGCCGCAGGCCATCGAGGGCGGCCAGGCCGCCGCGCAGCCGGGGCAGCAGCCGCCGGCTCAGGGCTTCCAGCAGGCACCTCCGGCGGGGGGTTACCAGGCTCCGCCGGCGTACCAGCCCAACCAGCCCGGGCAGGGGGACCTGCGATGATCGTCCGCATTCTCAACGAAGGTCAGTGGGAGCTGGACGAGCAGGCCGTACGCGATCTCAACAGCCTGGACGACGCCGTCGAACAGGCTGTGGCGGCCGACGACCAGGAGCGGCTCGGCGCCGCGCTCCAGGCGTTGCTGGAACGCGTACGCAGCGCCGGCACCCGCATCCCGGACGAGGACATCCGAGACTCCGACCTGATCCTGCCCGACTCCGACTCCACCGTCGCCGACGTGCAGGCCCTGCTCAGTGACTCCGACGAGGGCCTCATCCCCAACGCGGGCTGAACGTACGTGAGTTGAAGCTCAGGGCGCGAGATCCGCGAGCGGGCTCAGCGCCAGCCGGCCGCGACCGGTACCCAGGTCGCCAGGCTGGCGATCAGGACGCTGCTGATCGACACGGCCAGGGCCACCCGGAGCCAGAACCGACGTCGTTCGCCGAGGGACATCACCAACGGTCCGAGGGCCAGGGACAGCCCGATCCCCAACAGCGGCACCGCGACGGCGGGGTCGAGCTGCGGCTCGCTCCAGGTATAGAGGCCGTACGTCATCAGGCTGGCCATGAACACGCAGAAGCCAGCCAGCACCAGACTGAGCGCAGTGACCACGACGGCGGCCACCGGCCGCCAGGGTCCAGCCCGGTGCAGTCCCGTCGAGCCTCCCACTCAGAGCTCCCCGAGTCCGGGGGCGGGTGAGCCGGCCAGCATCTCCTCGTACCGGGCCGCCCGCACCTCGTTGACCAGCTCTTGCGCCTCCGCGCGGTCGCGGACGATCTTGCACAGCACCATGACCGCGAACATGCTCGCGAGCAGGCCCATGCCCAGCGTCACCCGTTCGAAGACGGTGACGTCGAGCAGCCACAGAGTGACGATGTTCCACAGCGTGACGGCGCCGAGGAAGCAGACGGTTGCAGCCGAAGAACGCGGGGGTGGAGTCCTTGGCGATCTTGGGTTGAGACATCGGGGCCTGCTTTCGGTGCGACGGGACTGCGACGGGACTTGCGGATGTATCCCAGCCTTCAGCATCGCCACCGGCGCTCCATCCGGCGCTGGGCGGAACTCGGCGTCATCCTGTGGGGGGACGCCGGCCTCCGCGGCGTGCGTCCAGCGGTCGATGTGACCGAGCGCGTCCGCGGGCAGAGTTTCGATCATGAATTCCCGTCGCCTGATCCTCGCCTCGACCCTGATCAAGATCAGCGCGCTGCTGCTGCTCGCCTTCGCCGTCGCGTTCCCGGATCTCGGGGGTCTGAAGGCCAAGGGGCTGGGTGCCCGCTCGGTGGCCTATCCGTTGGGACTCTTCGCGCTGCCGCTGTTGTGGTGGCTGGTCTCCCGGAGCCGGGTGCTGGCCTTCTCCTGGGCGGCCGACATCGTGTGCGCCGTGCCCATCCTGGTCGACCTGCTGGGCAACCGCGCCAACCTGTTCGACACCGTCTGGTGGTGGGACGACGCCATGCACTTCGCCATGCATGGTCTGCTGACCGCCGGCGTCTTGCTGCAGTTCTTCCCGCGGGCGACCGCCAGCCAGCTGGTCATCAGCGCGATGGCGTTCGGTGGCGTCTCCGGGCTGGCCTGGGAGCTGGCGGAGTACCTGATCTTCATGCGCTTCGGGGTCGAGCTCTCCGGCGCCTACCTGGACACCCTGGGCGATCTGACCGGGGGGATGGCCGGCTCGGTCCTGGCCGGAATCGCCGTGTCGATCTGGTCGAAGCACCAGCGCCGGGCGAGCTCGACCGGGCCCGGGTTCGACCGCCGTAGCCAGCAGACGGCGAACGATGCGGAAGCTCTGGCGAGCGCTTCGACGAGCTCAGCCCGCGCTCATCCGCGCTTCGACACTCCTGACTCAGTCCTTGGTGGTCTCGCCGGGCAGCTCGAGCATCCGCTGCAGAGCCGCGTTGGCGAACCGCTCGGTCTCCGGGTCGACCTGGATCTGGTTGACCACGTGACCGGCCACCAGGTTCTCCAGCGCCCAGACCAGGTGGGGCAGGTCAATGCGGTTCATCGTCGCGCAGTAGCAGACATGCTCCTCGAGGAAGACGATCTCCTTGTCCGGATGGGCGTTGGCCAACCGCTTGACCAGGTTGAGCTCGGTGCCGATGGCCCACTTGGATCCGGCGGGCGCCTTCTCGATGGTCTTGATGATGAACTCAGTGGAACCGATCAGGTCCGCCTTGAGCACCACCTCGTGCTGGCACTCGGGGTGCACCAGGACCTGTACGCCGGGCACCCGCAGCCGTACGTTGTCGACTGCTTCGGGGGTGAACCGCCCGTGCACCGAGCAGTGCCCCTTCCACAAGATCATCTTGGCCGCCCGCAGCTGGTCCGGGGTGACCCCACCGTCGCGCTGGTGCGGGTCGTAGACCACGCACTCGTCCAAGCTGATGCCCAGCTGGAGCACGGCGGTGTTGCGGCCCAGGTGCTGGTCGGGGAAGAAGAGCACCTTCTCACCCCGGGCGAACGACCAGTCCAGGACGGTCTTGGCGTTCGAGGACGTGCAGACCACGCCGCCGTGCTTGCCGCAGAACGCCTTGATGTCGGCTGAGGAGTTCATATAGGTGACGGGCACCGTGACGTCGGCGACACCGGCGTCGGCCAGCACGTCCCAGGCGTCCTCGACCTGGTTGAGCCGAGCCATGTCGGCCATCGAGCAACCGGCGGCCAGGTCAGGCAGGATGACCTTCTGGTTCGGCGCAGTCAAGATGTCGGCCGACTCGGCCATGAAGTGCACTCCGCAGAACACGATGTACTCGGCCTCGGGCCGACCGGCTGCGTCGCGGGCCAGCTTGAACGAGTCCCCAGTGACGTCGGCGAACTGGATGACCTCATCGCGCTGGTAGTGGTGTCCCAGGATGAAGACCCGGTCGCCCAGGGCGGCTTTGGCCCGCTTGGCCCGCTCGACCAGCGTCGGATCCGAGGCCGGCGGCAGGTCGCCCGGGCACTCCACACCCCGCTCCGACCGCGGGTCGGACCCGGTGCCCAGCACGAACAGCGACAGTGGTGTTCCGGAGCCGAGCCGGGCAACGGTGGGGGTCGTGGTCACCGGACCAATCTACTCGTGAGGGGGCCCCGCTGGGACCGAGTCAAACCAGGGGCGATGAAGATCACGAAGCACGGCAAGCTCCGGCTGTCACGCCACCGCAGCCCCGGTCGTGGAACGCGGATGTCTCGACGATGGCGCGTCCTTACGATGGCACCGCTGCGCGAAGCGGCGGGAGAGCGGGTGATCGACGATGCGGGTGCTGGTCGCTACGGACCGGATCGGTGTCTTGTCGTCGGCTCAGGCCGGTCGAGCGCTGGCGGAAGGGTGGCCCGGGGCCAGTCGCGCCGTGCTGCCGATCGGCGAGGCGGGCGCCGGCTTCGTGCAGGCGCTGGCCGACCTCGCCGGCATGACGGTGGTGACCGCCGCCGACGGCGACGTCGTGGTCTCGACCGCACTCACGCCGGGGCTCGCGGTGGTCGGCATCGAAGCCTCCAACCCGGTCGAGGGACTCCCGTACGACGCGTCCTCCCGCCCCCTCGGGGAAGCGGTGGCCCGGGTGCTGGCCGAGTTTCGGCCCCGCCAGCTCTACGTCGACCTGGCCGGGGCGCCGGTGCACGACGGCGGCGCCGGGCTGTTGGCGGCGCTCGGTGCCAGCGCAGACGGCGAGCTGGACCGTGGCGTGGCCGGCCTCGGCGACGTGACCCGGCTCGACCTGGGGCAGGTCCGGGCTCGGCTGGCCGACACCGAGCTGATCGGTGTCGTACCGGCGGACCAGCTGACCCAGCCGCTGCTGGGGCTGCGGGGGATCACCTCGTTGCTCGGCCGGGGTGAGGGGGCATCGCCGGAGCGGATGCTGCAGACGGATGCGGCCCTGGAGCGGTTCGCCCGGCTGGCCGGGCCGGACGTGGTCGCCGAGCCCGGGGCCGGGGCCGCCGGTGGCCTCGGCTTCGCCATCCGCGCCCTCGGCGGGCGGCTGACCACCGGGCCCGCGGTCGCCCTCGCCTCGGTCGACCTGACCGGGGTCGACCTCGTGGTCACCGGCACGTCCACCTTCGACTTCGCGGCGCGGGGCGGGGGAGTCGTCGCCGCGTTGGCCGCCGCCGCCGGCGCGGCCCTGAGTCCGTGCATCGTGGTCGCCGGGGAGGTGTTCATCGGTTCCCGCGAGATGCGCACGATGGGCATCGACGCCGCGTACGCCGCCGGCGAGACCGGTGACCTGGCCGCCGTCGCGCGCCGGGTGGCCCGTTCCTGGAGCTGGTAGACCGACTCGATGCCGGCGACCTGGGGTCAGCGCGGGGCGTGGAGTTGGTGGGCGTCTCGACGGCACTTAGACTGAGCGTGTCGAAACAGCGTGCGAGGGTCGGAATAGCCGGCCCCACCGCGCGGTTGAGTTTCTGACAGACCTGCGTCCTTGCGATAGGAGATCGATATGACGACAACCAACCCGACCTTCATTGAAGTACCCACGGTGGCCGATGGCGTCCTCCTGACCGACGAGGCAGCCGGCAAGGTCAAGGCCCTGCTCGACGGCGAGGGTCGCGCTGACCTGGCCCTCCGGGTGGCCGTGCAGCCCGGTGGCTGCTCGGGACTTCGCTACCAGCTGTTCTTCGACGAGCGGAACCTCGAGGGAGACATCGTCAAAGACTTCAACGGCGTCAACGTCGTGACTGACCGGATGAGCGCTCCCTACCTGATGGGCGCGACGATCGACTTCGTCGACACCATCGAGAAGCAGGGCTTCACCATCGACAACCCGAACGCTACGGGTTCCTGCGCCTGCGGCGACAGCTTCCACTGATCGTCCACTGAGCCGAAAGCTCCCTGCCCCCACCGAGTCCGGGGGCAGGGAGTTTTTGCTTTCTCCGACGATCGACGTGGCGGTCCGGCGGTGTTACGTTCGCAGCATCGAACCCCCAGGAGCCCCGATGAACCGTCTGTTGAAGTGCATCACCCTCGTCGGATCGTCGGTGGCGGTTCTCGGAGTGCCGGCGGGGAGCGCTTCTGCGGCGACCACTGAGCTGACCGCCACCACCAGCGCCCAGGTGGTCCGGTCCGGCCCGTACACCGGCCGGTCCTGTGGACCCGACCAGAAAGCCAAGATCTGGACGACCGCGACCGGCTCGGGCTACGTGCAGGGTGACTACGCCTACCCGGGGGCGTACGGCGGCACCGCGTTCTACTTCTACAAGCACTCGACCGGTTCACAGAGCTCGTTCACCCGGACCAAGGGCCGCTCGGTCTACTGGTACATGGTGACCACCACCGGCTCGGCCCGGGTCACCGGTCACGGCGTCAAGTGCCAGTGAGCCGACGGATCACGAACCGCGGGGCGGCCGACTCGACCAGCTCGTGCCCGCGCATCCGGCACCAGGCGGCGACGTCGGGCCCGGCGGCCGGGTCGTCGGCCAGCAGCGCGATCAGCTGACCGGGCTCGACCTCACCGATCCGTCGGCCGAGCTCGATGATCGGGCGCGGACACTTCTGACCGCGGCACTCCAGCCACAACGCAACGGTCACGACGGCGCTCCCAGCCGGGAGCGCACCTCGGCGACGATGGGCGGCAGCACGTCCAAGAAGCGTTCGACGTCCGCCGCCGACGTGGTTCGGGTCAGACCGATCCGGACATTGCCGTGGGTCAGTGCCCCCATCGCCGCCAGCACGTGCGACGGGTGCTCGCTGCTCGCGCTGCAGGCCGATCCGCTGGCCACGGCGAAACCAGCCCGGTCGAGCTCGAGGGTGAGCGCCTCACCGTCCACGTACAGAGCTGAGAAGGTCAGCAGGTGCGGGGCGCGCCGCTCGGGGTCGCCGGCGAGGTCGACTTCGCTCACCCGCTCGGCGATGCCGGCCCGCAGCCGGTCGACAAGTCCTCGCTGCCGGTCGGCGACCGCGCGGCCGATCCGCAGCGAGCTGTCCAGGGCGACGGCCGCGGCATAGATGGACGGCACGTCCGGCATCCCAGGCCAGCGGGCGTCCTGGTAGTCGTCGACCGGATAGGGAGCGCGCCACCGGGTGCCCTTGCGGATGACCAGGAAGCCGACCCCGCTCGGCCCGCCGTACGCGCCGGCCCAGCCGGTCAGCACCGACCAGTCACCGGCCCCGGCCAGGTCGAGCCGACCCAGGGCGGTGGTGGCGTCCAGCACCACCGGGACACCGGCTGCTCGGGCCGCGGCGATGGCGTCGACGTAGGGCTGCACCGTCCCCACCTCGTGGTTGGCCACCTGGATGGTCGCGGCAGCCACGCCGGGCCGGGCGACCGCGGTGGCCCAGGCGTCGAGGTCCACCCGTCCCAGCCGGTCGACTCCGACCGCGTGGTGCCGCCCGAACGCTGCCGCAGCGGCCAGCACGGAGGAGTGATCCACCGCGGTCGTCACGACCTCGGTCCCGACCCGGCGCCGCCCCAGGGCCAGTCCGGCGATCGCCGCGTGCGAGGACTGGGTCAGCGACGGGGTGAAGACCACCTCGTCGGCCCGGGCCCCGACGGCGGCGGCGACCACCGTACGAGCCTGGTCCAGGGCTTGGGCAGCGAGCCGACCGGGCCGGTGCAAGCGCAGCGGGTCACCCCAGCCGGCCTCCTGGCCGACCAACCACGCGTGTCGCGCATCCGGGAGCAGCGGCTCGCCAGAAGATGAGTCGAGAAAGACGTTCGAGACCGGCTCCGCCACACGGTGAAACTTACGCCCAGCCACCAGTGTTCCGATCGTCTTCCTACGTTAGGGTGATCTTGATGCAGAGGGCTGGACCCGCGATTCGTGCGCTGGTTTCTTCCTTTCTGGCTTACCGATCCGACGAAAGGCGCGACGTGGGTGGCAGCAGTAACCGGCCCGCTATGGACGATATGAGACGCAGTGCGCAACGCCGGTTCGGGCACCTGCGGCGTCTGGCCGTGGTCAGTGCGACGCTGGGCCTGCTGGTGTTGGCCGGCTGCTCAGAGGCCGAGACCGCGGGGCTGAGGCGACTCGGGCTGCCCGAGGCGGCCAGTGACCGGGCTCCTTTCATCCACGACCTGTGGATCGGCACCTGGATCGCGGCCGGCATCATCGGTGTCGGCGTCTGGGGCCTCATCGGCTGGGCGGTGGTGCGCTACAAGACCCACCACAACGACATGCCCCGGCAGAGCCGGTACAACCTGCCGATGGAGATCTTCTACACCCTCGCCCCGTTCGTGGTGGTCGGTGTGCTCTTCTACTACACGATTCTGGCCCAGACCGCCGTGCAGGCGAAGGTCACCACCCCGGACGTGAACATCAACGTGGTCGCGCAGAAGTGGTCGTGGACCTTCAACTACAAGGCGGCCGACAATCCCGCGGTGAAGTCCGACGTGTGGGAGGCCGGGACGATCAACCAGAGCCCGACGCTCTACCTGCCGGTCAACAAGTCGGTTCGCTTCACGCTCTCCTCCCCGGATGTCATCCACTCGTTCTGGGTGCCGGCGTTCTACGAGAAGCTCGACGTGGTGCCGGGCCGCCAGAACTCCTTCGACGTCACGCCGAACAAGGAAGGCACGTTCCGCGGGAAATGTGCGGAGCTGTGCGGCACGTACCACTCGGCGATGTTGTTCAACGTCGCCATCGTCAGCGAAGAGGAATACAACGCGCACTTGAAGACCCTGGTCGCCAAAGGTCAGACCGGCGAAGCCAGAGGTCCCAAGAATGCTGATCCGCAAGGCGCCAATGCTGAGTTCGACCAGGAAAAAGTAGGTGACCGATGACCACCATGGAGCGGAACATCACCGCCGCCGAGATCGCGACGCCGAAGCGTCAGCTCGGCACGGTCTCGTGGAAGTGGTTGGTCACCACCGACCACAAGATGATCGGCAACCTCTACTTCATCACGTCGCTGCTCTTCTTCGCCTTCGGCGGCGTCCTCGCGCTGGCGATCCGCGCTGAGCTGGCCTTCCCGGGTCTGCAGTACATCTCGTACGAGACGTTCAACCAGTTCTTCACCATGCACGGCACGATCATGCTGCTGCTCTTCGCCACGCCGCTGTTCGCCGGCTTCGCCAACGCGATCATGCCGTTGCAGATCGGCTCACCAGACGTCGCCTTCCCGCGGCTCAACATGCTGTCGTACTGGCTCTACCTCTTCGGTGGCCTGATCACCGTCTCGGGCTTCTTGTCACCCTCGGGTGCCGCCAGCTCGGGCTGGTTCATGTACGCGCCGCTCAGCGACGCCGTCAACTCCCCCGGGGTCGGTACCGACCTGTGGATCATGGGTCTGTACATGGCGGGCTTGGGGACGATCCTCGGCGCGGTCAACTTCATCACCACCATCTTGTGCATGCGGGCACCCGGCTTGACCATGTTCCGGATGCCGATCTTCACCTGGAACATCTTGGTCACCTCGATCCTGGTGCTGATCGCGTTCCCGATCCTGGCCGCCGCGTTGCTGGTGCTCGAGGCCGACCGGACGCTCGGAGCCCACGTCTTCGACGCCGCCAACGGCGGACCGATCCTGTGGCAGCACCTGTTCTGGTTCTTCGGGCATCCCGAGGTCTACATCATCGCGCTGCCGTTCTTCGGCATCATCACCGAGATCCTGCCGGTGTTCAGCCGCAAGCCGATCTTCGGCTACGTCGGCCTGGTCGGTGCCACCTTGATGATCGCCGCGCTATCGGTCGCGGTGTGGGCTCACCACATGTACGTCACCGGGGCGGTCAACCTGCCCTTCTTCGCCTTCATGACCTTCCTGATCGCAGTACCCACCGGCGTGAAGTTCTTCAACTGGATCGGCACCATGTGGGGCGGCAACCTCGCCATGCGAACGCCGATGCTGTGGGCTGTTGGGTTCTTGACCACCTTCTTGTTCGGCGGTCTCACCGGCGTCGTGCTGGCCAGCCCGCCGTTGGACTTCGCGCTGTCCGACTCCTACTTCGTGGTCGCCCACTTCCACTACGTCGTCTTCGGCACCGTGGTGTTCGCGATGTTCGCCGGCTTCTACTTCTGGTGGCCGAAGTTCACCGGTCGGATGCTCGACGAGACGCTCGGCAAGGTGCACTTCTGGCTGCTGTTCATCGGCTTCCACACCACGTTCTTGGTCCAGCACTGGCTGGGGGTCGAGGGCATGCCACGGCGCTACGCCGACTACCTGCCCAACGAGGGCTTCACGGTGCTCAACCAGATCTCCTCAGCCGGAGCTTTCCTGCTCGGTGCGTCGATGCTGCCGTTCATCTACAACGTGTGGAAGACCCGTAACGCGCCGATGGTCAACACCGACGACCCGTGGGGCTGGGGCCGCTCGCTCGAGTGGGCGACGTCCTGCCCGCCGCCGCGGCACAACTTCACCTCGATCCCGCGGATCCGTTCGGAGTCACCGGCCTTCGACCTGCACCATCCCGAGGTGGCGTTGGCCGAGTACGGCGACACCGGCACCAACGGGTCGTTCGACAACACCGCAGTCGACTCGGCCACTGACACCGGTCGGATCACCGAGCTCAAGGCCCGCGTCGACGGGTCGACAGATGACCCGACGGCGTCGTTCGAAGCCGATCATCCCGGCCGCTCGCCGCATCCCGAGGAGGGTCAGAAGTGAAGGCGGAAGCGTGGGTCTTCGGGGCCCTGACCATCTTCTTCGCGCTCATCACCCCGGTCTACTGGGTGATGAGTGGCGACCTCACCGGCACGTTCGCGCTGATCCTGACGTTCTTCCTGGCGTTGATGATCACCGGATACTTCGGCCTGATCGCTCGTCGGATCGACCCGCGTCCCGAGGACCGGGTCGACGGCGAGATCGCTGAGGGCGCCGGCGAGCTGGGGTTCTTCCCGCCCCAGAGCAAGTGGCCGCTGTTCTGTGCGCTGACCTTCGTGTTGGTCTGCCTCGGCCCGATCTTCGGCTGGTGGCTGATGATCCTCGGGTTCGGCATCGGGTGCATCACGTTGACCGGCCTGCTCTACGAGTTCTATCGCGGAGACCACGCGCACTAGCGTCATCAAGCTCTGAAGCACCGACCGCCCACCTTCCGTCCAGGCAGGTGGGCGCCGTCGTTAGGTGGGGTCCGGACGTCAACAACCCGGGTGCGGGTTCCTCCGTCGCTGGTCTATCGGCCGATGACAGGCGAGACTGGGAAGGATGTTCGCCTCACCAAGGAGTCTCATGGACCAGACGCAGCCGACCAAGACCCGCTATTCGATGCGGTCGCTGCCGGACGCGCACGCGTACGAGCACCTCGAGAGCGCGAGCGTGGGTCGGGTCGGTTTCGTCACCTCCGACGGCGTGCAGATCGAGCCGGTGACCTACTCCTCGACCGGGCAGCGGGTGTTCTTCCCGGCGGCGCCCGAGAGCCGGCTGGTCAAGCTGGCCGAGCTCGGCCGGCACGTGACCTTCGAGGTGGACCATCACAGCAACGAGCTCGGCATCGCCTGGACGATCAACATGAACGGGGTCATCGGCATGGCCGGCGGGTCGGCGGTGCCCGAGGCCGATCGGCCGGATGGTGAGCCGATCCAGCTGGAGTTCACCCCGTCCACCATCTCGGGTCGCGTCTTCGCCCGCACCGAGGAGTGACCGCAGCCGGTCCGATCGCTAGAGTGCGCGAATGCGGTGGTGCCGGAAGCGAGACGACGACCCGCTTCGGCGGTTCGTGGCCCGAGGCACCCTCGGGTGAGAGTACGTAGATCCTGCGGCAAGACCAGTGGTGCCTCGCTGCGCTCCGCGCAAGCCCGCACCCGCGACGGCGCGACAGGTCGCACGGCACCACCGCACCACACCCGGCTCGGCGCCTGGTGAACCGCCGACGGCCGGTCGAGGTCGACCTGGCCCAGGGGCTCGCGTACGCCTTCTTGGCCGCGCCCGGGTGGAACCAACGGATGCTCGAGGCGGCCGGCCGGCAGACCCTGGGCCGTTGGTACGCCTGGCTGCGCCCGCTGGTCGGGGCCGTGCGCGAGACCTACCGCGACCCGCCGGGGGACCGGCCGTACGCGCTGGTGCGGTTCATCGCCGGCCAGGATGCTTTCGTTGACGGCCTGGCCGGGGCCGATGAGGCGGACCGCCCGCTGCGCCCGGTCCAGCTCACGCCGGTGCCGACGACCATGGGCCCGAGCCGGTGGCCGATCCCCCCGGTCGCTGACCTCGCCGCGCTCGGGGAGCTGCTGCACGTCATGCCCGAGCACCTGACCTGGCTGGTGGACGCGAGACGCCTGCAGCCGCGGACGCCTGAGGGCCCGATGCACGTCTACCGGTATCGGTGGCTGGGTCGGTCGCCGGCGGTGCCCCGGTTGCTCGAGGCGCCGACGCCGATCCTGCGCGGCACGCTGCGCCGGCTGCTGCACGAGGTGCTCGACCTGGTCCCGGTGCACCCGGCCGCGCACGGATTTGTGCCCGGCCGCAGCGCGATCACCCACGCGGCCCGCCATGTCGGGGCCGACCTGGTGATCACCTTGGACCTGCGCCACTTCTTCACCGCGATCACCCGACCTCGGGCGTACGGGGTGTTTCGCAGCCTGGGCTATCCCGAGCCGGTGGCGTACGCCCTGGCCGGCCTGGTCACCAACGAGGTGCCGAGCTGGGTGCTGGCCCGGATGCCGACCGGCGGCGACTCGACCGGCCGGCACCGGTTTCGATCCTGGCTGCGCACCCCGCACCTGCCCCAGGGCGCACCCACCTCGCCCAGCGTGGCCAACCTCGCCTGCTTCACGCTGGACGCCCGGCTGAGCGGGTACGCCGCGGCCCTCGGCGCCCAGTACAGCCGCTATGCCGACGACCTGACCTTCTCCGGTCCACGGGCGTTGCGGGGGCGGGCGGCCCGGCTGATCCGTGGCGTCTCCAGCATCGTCGAGTCCGAGGGATTTCTCGTCAACCCGGCCAAGACCAGGGTGCAGCCGGACTCGCGTCGCCAGCAGGTGACCGGCATCGTGGTCAACGAGCGACTCAGCGTTCCCCGCCCGGAGCACGAGCGCCTCCGAGCCGTGCTCCACGACGCTCTGGTGCACGGCCCCGACCAGGCCAACCGGGACCGGCACCCCGATTTCCGGGCGCACCTGACCGGCCGGGTGGCCTGGGTGGAGTCGGTCAACCCCGAGCGGGGCCGGAGGCTCCGGCGGCAGCTCGAAGCGATCACCTGGCCGGGTTAGAGTCGGTCCATGTGCCGCAACATCCGACCGCTGAACAACTTCGAGCCGCCGGCCTCCAACACCGAGGTGCACGACGCCGCGCTGCAATACGTCCGCAAGATCGCCGGGACGACCAAGCCGTCGAAGGCCAATGAAGAGGCCTTCAACCGCGCCGTCCACGACATCGCCCACGCCACCGAGCACCTGCTCGCCGACCTGGTCTCCACCGGGCAACCCAAGAACCGCGAAGAAGAGGCCGCCAAGGCCCGGGCCCGGTCAGCCAAGCGCTTTGCCACCGCCTGACCTGTACGCCCCCTGAGCCGCTTTCCGCCCCCTGGTTGGCATCAGTTGGCGGGAGCTCTGGCAGCGCTGACAAGCTCAGCCCGCGTTTCCGCCCCTGGACTCACCGAGGAATTCAGGTGACGCACGACGGCGCCCTGGTCCGCCCGGTGGAGGCGCCCTACAGTGAGGAAATGGCGACCCAGGTGCTGCACTATGCCGCGTTCACCGTCGACGGCAAAGGGGGGAACAAGGCCGGCGTGGTGCTGGACGCGAGCCAGACGGGCGAGGCGGAGATGCAGCAGATCGCCACCGATCTGAACTATTCCGAGACGGCCTTCCTGATCGCCCGTCCCGACGAGCCCAACGTCTATGACGTGCGCTACTTCGCCCCCCGGCAGGAGGTGCCGTTCTGCGGCCACGCGACCATCGCCGCCGCCGTGGCCCTGGCCGAGCGCGATCCGGCCGACGAGATGATCTTCCACACCCCCTCCGGACTGGTCACGATCAACACCGAGCAGACCAAGCACGGGCTGGCGGCCGAGCTGACCAGTGTGGCGCCGCGGACCGAGGAACCGCCCCCGGGCCTGGTCGAGGAGGTGCTCGCCGCCCTGCACTGGTCGTTGGATGATCTTGACCCGAAGTATCCGCAGCGGCTGGCCAACGCCGGCGCCCAGCACCTGATCCTGGTGGTGCGTCGCCGCGAACGGCTGGCGGAGCTGGACTACGACTTCGACCGGTTGGCCGCGATCATGCAGGACCACTCACTGGTCACCGTCGCCTTGATGTGGCGGGAGTCGCGCCGGCATTATCACGCCCGCAACGCCTTCGCCGGCAGCGGTGTGGTCGAGGATCCGGCGACCGGTGCCGCGGCGGCTGCTTTCGGCGGCTACCTGCGGGAGCTGGGCAAGATCGGCAAGACCGCGGCCTTCACGATCAGTCAGGGCGTCGAGATGGGTCAACCCTCGCTGATCAATGTGAGCGTGGTCGGCGGCGAACCCGGCGTACGGGTGAGCGGCACAGCCAACCAGCTACCCGACCCGACGAGCCCCACCGGCTGAGGCACCCGAACGGCTCACCAGGACACGTGCAACGGCCGGCCCTCGTCGTAGCCGGAGTTGGACTGCACCCCGACCACCGCGAGCTGGTGGAACTCCTCCAGGTTGGCCGCGCCGGCGTAGGTGCAGCTGCTGCGCACCCCGGCGACGATCGAGTCGATCAGGTCCTCGACGCTGGGCCGGTCGGGATCCAGATACATCCGGCCGGTGGAGATGCCCTCCTCGAACAGACCGGCTCGAGCCCGGTCGAAGCCGCTGCTGTCCTTGGTCCGCAGCCGGACGGCCCGGGCTGACGCCATCCCGTACGACTCCTTGTAGTGCCGTCCCTCGGCGTCAGTCATCAGGTTGCCGGTGCTCTCGTACGTGCCGGCGAACCAGGACCCGATCATCACGCTGCCCGCCCCGGCGGCCAGAGCAAGGGCCACGTCGCGCGGATACCGTACGCCGCCGTCGGCCCAGATCGCCTTGCCCGCGGCCCGGGCCGCCTCGGCGCACTCGAGCACGGCGCTGAACTGAGGCCGGCCGACCCCGGTCATCATCCGCGTGGTGCACATCGCTCCCGGTCCCACGCCGACCTTGACCACATCGGCGCCGGCGTCGACCAGGTCGTTCACCCCGTCCGCGGAAACCACATTGCCCGCCACCAGCGGCACCCGACGTCCCGTGGCGTCGGTCTGCCGGTCCCGCACCTCCCGCACCGACTTCAGCGCGGACATCATCTTGTCCTGATGGCCGTGGGCGGTGTCGACGACCAGCACGTCGATGCCCGCTCCGAGCAACGCCTCGGCCCGACCGGCCACGTCGCCGTTGATGCCGACCGCGGCCCCGATCAGCAGCCGGCCCTCCGGATCGAGGGCGGGGCGGTACAGGGTGGAGCGCAGTGCGTGCTTGCGAGTCATCACCCCGATCAGCTGGTCGCCATCGAGCACCAGCGCGGCGGTGAGGTGACGCCGGGTCAGCTCGTCGAAAACCTCGGTCGGCGACGTGTTGCGCTGCACGGTCAGCAGATCGCCCGACATCACCTCGTGCACCTGGGCGAAGCGGTCGACGCCGGCGGCGTCGGACTCGCTGACGGTGCCCAGCGGCTTGCCGTCCTCGACCACCACAGCCAGACCGTGGGCCCGCTTGGGCAGGAGCGAGAGCGCCTCGCCCACGGTGCTGTGCGGAGTCACCGACACCGGGGTGTCGTAGATCGGGTGCGAGCGTTTGACCTTGCCGACCACCTCGACGATCACGTCCGCCGGGATGTCCTGGGGGATGATCGCCACCCCGCCGCGGCGGGCCACCGTCTCGGCCATCCGCCGGCCGGAGATCGCCGTCATGTTGGCCACGACGAGAGGGAGGGTGGTCCCGATCCCGTCGGTGCTGGTCAGGTCCACGTCCAACCGCGAGCTCATCGCTGAGCGCCTGGGCACCATGAAGACGTCGGAGTAGGTCAAGTCATAGGGCGGCGGGGTCTTGAGGAATCTCACGGTCCCATTCTGGCCCGGATCACGATTGCGCGAACATCAGGGCATTCCGCATCCGTTCGGCCACCCGTTCGGTGTTTCCCACCTATCCTCGAAATCCGGTGGTCAGGGGCGACCGCCACGAGGAACCCCGTGACGGGGGTTGTTGTTCTGCGGGGAACGAAGTACGCGGGATTCATCATGGGGGAACGCTGCACGCTGCGCCGATACCGAGGGGTCAGCGCGCTGACTGCTCTGGCGGTGCTGGTGCTGGTGCTGACGACGGGGCTGCCGGCGTCGGCGGCCGGGGCCGTGCCACCGGTGGTGCAGCGCACCGCGGCCACCGTGACGACCGATCCACTGCCGACGGTGCAGATCGACGGCGTGGTCTACAGCCAGGTCGTGGTCGGCAACATCGTGTACGCCGCAGGCCGGTTCACCTCGGCCCGGCCCGCCGGATCGGCACCCGGCCAGAACGAGGTCGCCCGCTCCAACCTGCTCGTCCTACGACATCCGTACGGGCGCGTTGGTGACGTCGTTCGCGCCGAAGCTGAACGCCCAGGTGAAGGCGCTGGCGGTCTCGGCCGACCGTAAGACCGTGTTCGTGGTCGGCAACTTCACCAAGGTCGGCACCGCCACCCGGAACCGGTTCGCCGCCTTCGACGTGGCCACCGGCGCGCTCCGGGGGATGGCCCCCAGCTTCAACTACGCGGTCAACGCGATCACCGTCACCACCGACCGGGTCTACCTCGGCGGCGGCTTCACCTCGGTCAACAACACCAAGAGGTCGCGGCTGGCCGCCCTGCGGGCTTCCGACGGCGCCCTGACCGGCTGGGCACCCTCCGCGGATGCCGCACCGCACGCGTTGGTGACCACCCCGGACCAGAAGCGGATCGTCGTCGGCGGCGAGTTCGCCAAGCTGAACGCGACCACCGCGTACGGGATGGGGGCGTTGGACGCCACCACCGGTGCGACCAAGACCTGGAAGATCAACACCGTGGTCAAGGACTGGGGGACAAAGTCGGCCATCCTCAGCCTGCGCGCCGACGGCGACACCATCTACGGCAGCGGGTACGCCTACGGCGGCGGCAACTTCGAAGGCGTCTTCGCGGCATCACCCACCGACGGGACACTGCTCTGGCTGCAGGACTGCCACGGCGACACCTACGACGTCGCTCCGGTCGGCGGTGTGGTCTACAGCGTCGGCCACGCGCACTACTGCAAGAACATCGGCGGCTTCCCCGACACCTCACCGCGGACGGCCTGGTACCGGGCCCTGGCGGTCACCAAGAAGGTCGGTGGCACCGTCGCCACCAACGGTCAGCCGGGCGGCCACTACGGCAACTTCGCCGGAAAGCCGGCCCCTTCGCTGGTGAACTGGTTCCCCGACCTCAAGGCCGGCACCTACACCGGGCTGTCCCAGGCGGCCTGGACGGTCACCGGCACCTCGAGCTATCTGCTGCTCGGCGGCGAGTTCACCAAGGTCAACGGCGTCGCTCAGCAGGGCCTGGTCCGACTGGCCCTACCGGCGCAGGCGCCCAAGCAGCAGGGTCCGGTGGCTCGCGGCGCAGAGACGGCCCCCGCCGCGACGCAGGTCAGCCCCAACGCGGTCACGCTCAGCTGGACGGCCAACTGGGACCGTGACGACAACGTCTTGACCTACGACGTGCTCCGCAACGCAGTGGTGGTGAACACCAGGACCGTCACATCGCAGTTCTGGAACCGGCCGACCCTGACCACTACCGACACGGGCCTGGCCGCGGGTACCGGCTACAGCTATCAGGTGCGGGTCCGCGACGGGGACGGCAACACCTACCTCAGCCCAGCGGTGACGGTGACGACCACGTCGAGCAGCACGTACGCCGCGGCCGTGCGCGCCGATGGCGCCAGCCACCAGTGGCGGCTCGGCTCGTCGCCGGGGTCCAGCAACGACCCGGACCAGGTCGGTGCGCTCGAGCTCGGCACCGGACCGGCCGTCACCTTCGCGGCGACCGGTGCCATCGCGGCCGACGCGGATGGGGCGGCCACCTTCTCCGGGGAGAACCCGGCCGCCGGCACCGAGCAGAGCGAGCCGGCCACGCAGGCCGCGAGCATCGAGCTGTGGTTCCGCGCCGACCAGGGTGGCGGCACCTTGGCCGAGCAGCGGTCCAGCGCCAGCAGCCGCTCAGGTTCGCCCATCTCGTCCCTGTGGCTGACCGCGACGGGGCGGTTGGCCTTCGAGGTGGGCGGTGCGGATCCGCTGATGACCGACCTCGGATACGCCGACGGCGTCTGGCACCAGGTGGTGGCCGTGCACTCGAGCGAGAACCTCACGGTCTATGTCGACGGGATAGCGGCGGCTAGCGCAACGGGCCCGAGCCCGACGCTGAGCAGCGGCCAGTGGTGGCTCGGATCGGGGTTCGCCGGCACCTTGGACGAGGTCTCGGTCTTCCCCTCGGCCCTGTCGGCCAACCAGGTCGCCCAGCACCTGCGCCTCGCACGTCAATGAGGCTGGGCTCGTCGGCTACGTTGGGATGGGTGAGCTCAGACGACCAGCCCACCAAGGGCGAATATGTGACCGCGGGCAGTGACTTCAACCGCGACACCAACTACGTTCCCACCCGGATCACCCGCGACGGACGAGACGGTTACCCGGTCGAGCCCGGCCGCTACCGGCTGATCGCCGCCCGCGCCTGCCCGTGGGCCAACCGGGCCATCATCGTGCGCCGGCTGCTCGGGCTCGAGGACGCCATCTCGCTCGGGCTCTGCGGCCCGACCCACGACAAGCGCAGCTGGACCTTCGACCTGGACCCCGGCGGGGTCGATCCGGTGCTCGGCTACGAACGGTTGCAGCAGGCCTACTTCGCCCGGTTTCCCGACTACGAGCGCGGCATCACCGTGCCGGCCCTCGTCGAGGTCCCGACCAAGGAGCTGGTCACCAACGACTTCGCCCAGATGACGTTGGACCTCTCGACCGAGTGGACCGCCTACCACCGCGACGGGGCCCCTGACCTCTATCCCGACCGACACCGCGACGAGATCGACGAGGTCAGCGAGCGGATCTTCACCGAGGTCAACAACGGGGTCTACCGGTGTGGCTTCGCCGGCTCCCAGGAGTCGTACGACCGGGCGTACGGGCGGCTGTTCACGGCCCTGGACTGGCTCAGTGAGCGGCTGGCCGACCGCCGCTACCTCGTCGGCGAGGCCATCACCGAGGCCGACGTGCGCTTGTTCACCACGCTCGCCCGGTTCGACGCCGTCTACCACGGACACTTCAAGTGCAACCGGAGCAAGCTGGCCGAGCTGCCGGTGCTCTGGGCGTACGCCCGGGACCTGTTCCAGACCCCCGGCTTCGGTGACACCACCGACTTCGTGCAGATCAAGCAGCACTACTACATCGTCCACGCGGACCTCAACCCCACCCAGATCGTGCCCCAGGGCCCCGACCTGAGCGGCTGGCTGGGCGAGCACCGACCGCGACCAGCTCGGCGGCCGCCCCTTCGGCGACGGCACCCCGCCCGGACCCGTACGCGAGTCCGAGCAAGTCCCCGCCGGTCACGGCGCGGGCTGATTCCCGCCGTCGCCCCACCCCGCCGTCGCCCCACCCCTGCCAGACGCCCCACCCCGCCGACGCCCCACCCCTGCCAGTTTTCGAGGTTTACCTTGTGGTTTGCGCGTTCCGGGGGGTCAGTTTCCTGGGTAAAGCGTGTATTTGCTGTGCACAGTGACGCCGAAACCGGGGTGAAACATCCTCCCGATAGCGTGACCGGGACCACGTGCGGCGAGGAGGAACGGTGAATCTGGCTCCATCGGAGACGGAGAAGCTGTGGATGGCGGTGGCCGGCATGGTCGCTCGTGACCGGCTCAGCCGTGGCGTGAAGCTGAACTATCCGGAATCGGTTGCGCTGCTGAGCACCTGGGTGATCGAGCGGGCCCGCGAGGGATCCGGCGTCGAGGAGCTGATGACCGCCGGTCGGGACGTGCTGTCGCGCGCCGAGGTGATGGACGGGGTGGCCGAGATGATCACCGACGTCCAGGTCGAGGCGACCTTCCCCGACGGCCGCAAGCTGGTGACGCTTCACCAGCCGATCCAGTAGACGAGGGGACTTCGACATGGCTGGAGCATCGACCTCGGGTCCGGGCGCCATCCGCGTCCAGCCCGGTGAGCTGGAGATCAACGCGGACCGTACGCCGGACGAGCGCGGCGAGCTCATCATCACCAACACCGCCGACCGGCCGATCCAGGTCGGCTCGCACATCCACCTGTACGACGTGAACGCCGGCCTCGACTTCGACCGTACGGCGGCCGACGGCTTCCGCCTCGACATCCCGGCCGGCACATCGGTCCGTTTCGAGCCCGGGGCCTCTCGTACGGTCGGGATCGTCGCACTGAAGGGCCGCCGGTCGGTGCCGGGGATCCAGATCCGCGAAGGACGATGAGATGAAGATCAGCCGCGAGGCCTACGCCGCGATCTTCGGCCCCACGGCCGGGGACCAGATCCGGCTCGGTGACACCGACCTGTGGATCGAGATCGAGCAGGACCTCACCTTCGGTGGTGAGGAGTCGGTCTTCGGCGGCGGCAAGTCCATCCGCGAGTCCATGAACCAGGCCCTGACCACCTCGGCCGAGGGCGCCCTGGACACGGTGATCACCAACGTCGTCATCCTCGACCACTGGGGCATCGTCCGGGCTGACGTCGGCATCAAGGACGGCCGCATCGTGGGTATCGGCCGCAGCGGCAACCCCGACATCGCCGACGGGGTGGATCCGGCCCTGGTCATCGGTCCCGGCACCGACGTCATCTCCGGCGAAGCCAAGATCCTCACCGCCGGCGGTTTCGACTCTCACGTGCACTTCTTGTCCCCGTCGCAGATCCACGAGGCGCTCGCCGCCGGTCTGACCACGCTCGGCGGCGGCGGCACCGGCCCGTCCGAGGGTTCGAAGGCGACCACGGTCACGCCCGGCGCCTGGCACCTGAAGCAGGCCCACCGCGCCCTGGACGAGTTCCCGGTCAACCTGCTGCTGCTGGGCAAGGGCAACACCGTCTCGGCCGGTGCGTTCGAAGAGCAAGCACTCGCCGGCGCCGGTGGCTACAAGGTGCACGAAGACTGGGGTTCGACGCCGGCCGCGATCGACGCCGCCCTGAGGGGAGCCGAGGAGTGGGGTCTGCAAGTCGCCCTGCACTCGGACTCGCTCAACGAGGCCGGCTTCGTGCAGAGCACCATCGAGGCGATCGCCGGCCGGAGCATCTCCGCCTTCCACGTCGAGGGCGCCGGGGGCGGTCACGCCCCGGACATCTTGACCATCGCCGGGCTGCCGCACGTGCTGCCCGGCTCGACCAACCCGACGCTGCCGCACACCGTCAACACCGTGGCCGAGCACCTCGACATGCTGATGGTCTGCCACCACCTCAACCCCGCGGTGCCTGAGGACCTGGCTTTCGCCGAGTCCCGCATCCGAGCCAGCACGATCGCCGCTGAGGACCATCTGCACGACCTGGGCGCGATCTCGATCACCTCCTCCGACGCGCAGGCCATGGGCCGGATCGGTGAGGTGATCACCCGTACGTGGCAGGTCGCGCACGTGATGAAGCAGGTTCGCGGCGAGCTGGCCGGGGGACTGCCGGCCGACAACTTCCGGGCCCGCCGCTATGTCGCGAAGTACACCATCAACCCGGCCATCTCCCACGGTGTTGATCATGAGATCGGCTCGGTCGAGGTGGGCAAGCTGGCCGACCTGGTGCTGTGGGATCCGCGCTTCTTCGGCGTCCGTCCATCGGTGGTGATCAAGGGCGGCGGCATCGTCGTCGGGGCGCTCGGCGATCCCAACGCCTCGATCCCCACCCCACAACCGATCCTGATGCGGCCGGCGCTCTACTACGGCAGCGGTCGCTACCGCTCGCAGTCCTACGTCGCTCCGGCGGCGCTCGAGGCCGGCCTGGCCGACGAGCTGGGGCTGACCCGGCAGCTGGTCGCGGTGAAGCCGACCCGGGACGTCGGCAAGGCCCAGATGATCAACAACGACGCGCTGCCGGTGATCACGATCGATGCGGAGACGTTCGGCATCGCGGTCGACGGCACCGAGATCGTCCCGTCCCCGGCGGTCAGCCTGCCGCTGGCCCAGCTCTACGCGATGTTCTGATCGTGACAGCGGCTTATCTGAGCATGCTCCTCGCCGACGGCCGGCTGCCCACCGGAGCCCACACACAGTCGGCCGGGGTCGAGCCGGCGCTGGCCCACGGCATGCCGGTCGACCAGATCCCGGACTATCTCCGCGCCCGGCTGGCCACGGTGACCGAGGTCGAGGCGGCCACCGCGGTGGTCGCCCGTCACCTGTGGCTGACTGCGACGACCTCCCGGAACCCGACGATGACGAGCCTCGACGCCGCCTGGCGGGTGCGGACCCTGTCCGACGCCCTCCGACAGGCCTCCGACCTGTTGGGTCGCAGCTATCTGCGGATGGCGGCGGCGGTGTGGGACCTGTCGCAGCTCGGGCTGCACCCCGAGGGGGCCTGGTGCCGACCGGTGGTCGTGGGAGTCACCGCGGCGGTCGCCGGCATCTCGGCCGCTGACACGGCCCGCCTGGTCGGCTACGACGATGTGCAGACTGTGGTGGCGGCCGCGCTCAAGCTGACCCCGTTCGATCCCAGCCTCGGGGTCCGTTGGTCGGTGGCCGCGGCGGTCGAGGTCGAGCAGATGGTGACGCGGGTGAGCGATCTCGACGCCATCGGCGACATCCCGGCCTACAGCGCGCCACAGATCGAGGAGTGGGGCCAACAGCACCGCAGCACCGAACGGAGACTCTTTCGTGCCTGACCTCACCCCGGCTTTCCCGCCACGAGCCCTGCGCCTCGGCGTGGCCGGCCCGGTCGGCACCGGCAAGAGCTCGTTGATCGCGCTGCTCTGCCGCGAGCTGGGCACCGAGCTGAGCGTCGCCGTCATCACCAACGACATCTACACCGACGAGGATGCCCGCTTCCTGCGCTCGGCCGGGGTGCTGGCGCCGGAGCGGATCCGTGCGGTCGAGACCGGCGCCTGCCCGCACACCGCCATCCGCGACGACATCACCCAGAACCTGCTGGCGGTGGAGGACCTGGAGCGCGACTTCGCTCCGGTCGACCTGGTCCTGGTCGAGTCTGGCGGTGACAACCTCACCGCGACGTTCTCACCCGCGCTGGTCGACGCCCAGTTCTTCGTGTTGGACGTGGCCGGCGGGGGAGACGTGGCCCGCAAGGGCGGGCCAGGCATCGCCCGGGCCGATGCGCTGATCATCAACAAGACCGACCTGGCCCCCTACGTCGGGGTCGACGTCGCCGCCATGGTGCACGACGCCGAGCACGCTCGAGAGGGCCGTACGGTGATCGCGCTGTCTCGCACCGACCCGGCCTCGGTGGCCCGGCTGCGGGAGTGGGTGCTGGACACGCTGGCCGTGTTCCGCTCCGGCACCCATGTGGCCCAGGACCCCGGGCCGATGGCCCCGCACTTCCATGCTCGAGAGGATGAGCACACCCACGCCGACGGGACGGTGCACACGCACGGGTGAGGACCTCCATCTGCGTCGAGCGGCGGGCGGGTCGGCACCGGGCGCGGCTGGTCGGCGGTCTGCTGCGCCCGCAGCTGATCCGCGCCGACGAGCGCGGCTGTCGGGTCGGGCTGCTGGCCACCACCGCGCTGCTGCTCGGCGGAGACGAGGTAGCGCTGGAGGTCGAGCTGGGTCCGGGCGCGGTGCTCGACCTGTTCGACGTCGCGGGCACGGTGGCCTATCACGGCCGGGGCCGGCCGGCGTGCTGGCAGCTGGCGGTGACCTTGGCTGAGGGCTCGGCGCTGCGCTACGCCGGCGAGCCGTTCGTCGTGGCCGACGGCGCCGACGTGACCCGTACGACGTCGCTCGACCTCGCTCCGAGCGCGACGGCCCGGATCCGCGAGACAGTGGTTCTCGGCCGCACCGGGGAAGCCGGTGGTCGGCTCCGCACCAGGACCGTCGTACGGGTCGGCGGCGAGGACCGCTGGCGGGAGGACCAGCTGCTCGACGTGGCTGCCGGACGCACCCGACCCGGCCTGCTGGGGGACCATCGGGTGCTGGACACCGTGATCGCGCTGGGTCCGGGTGAGCCACCCGAGCCGGCCCCGCCGGCGGTCCGCTTCGCGCTGGTCCTCGGGGCGGGAACGGTCACCCGCTACCTGGGTCGGGATCTGGCGGCGTCTCCGCTGCACGCCCTGGCCGATTGAGGACCGAGCGAAGCTCGTCCAGCACCTCGGCCGCCAGAGCCGGGTCGTCCTGCCGGGCCGCGAGCTCGGCCAGGTAGCCGAGAGCCTCCAGCACTTCGGTCGGCGGCGCCTCGGCGACCTGACGTCGCAGGGCACTCCGAAGGATCTTGAGGGCTTGGCCGACGTCGCCGTGCGAGTCGGCGCTGACCACCGCGTTGGCCACCGCGTCGGCCAGGCGACCGCCGGGGGTCCGGGTGAAGCCGGGTCCGGCGGGACTGGCGGCGAACACCCGGATCCAGTTCCCGGCCGGGTCGATGAGTGAGAATCCACTGAGGTTGCCGGCGTTCTTGCGACGGCGGGGACGAGTGATCCGAGGGAAGCCGGACATCGGGAGCCGGCCGTACGCCGCCCGCAGCCCCGCGGCGAAGGCGTCGTACAAAGGTTCGGTGTCCTCGACCACGACCACGCAGGAACCGTAGGAGTCCTCGGGCCGGAAGCCCTCGATGCCGAAGTAGTGCACGGCGAGGTCGGCCCGCTCCAGGGCCAGGTACGGGTTGGGTCGCAGCTGGCGGTAGGTGACGGCAAAGCCGAGAGGGACCGCGAACTCGGCGATCTCATCAATCGAGGCGCAGGGCAACAACGGAATGGTGCGCACACCGGAGCCTAACTCCAGTGTGCGCACCAGGTGCCGACGTGTCGATCAGCCCTTGCTGGCGCCGAGGGTCAAGCCGGCCACGAACTGTCGTTGCAGGGCCAGGTAGATGATCAAGGTCGGGATGATGGTGAAGGTCGCCCCGGCGGCGATCAGGTTGTAGTCGGAGAAGAACTGGCCCTGCAGGTTCTTGATGCCGGTGGTCACCGGCAGCCGGTCCCCGCTCTGGATGAACAACAACGGCCAGAAGAAGTCGTTGTAGATGAAGATCACCTCGAGGGTGCCCAGCGCCGCCACGGCCGGTCGGCACAGCGGCATGATGATCGAGGTGTACTGCTTCCAGACCCCGCAGCCATCGACCAGCGCGGCCTCGGTCAGCTCGACCGGGAGAGCCTTCATGTAGTTCGACAAGACGAAGGTGCAGAAGCCGATCTGGAAGGCGGTGTTCACGATGATCACCGAGTAGTAGGTGTTCAACAGGTTGCCCGAGTCGCTGACCGAGTAGGGCAGCGGCAAGAACTTGAACATGGCGAACAGCGGAGCGGCCAGCACCTGGGGTGGTAGCAGGTTGCCGGCGGTGAACATGATCAACAGCGTGACGTTGAAGCGCCAGGTGAAACGGCTGACGGCGAAGGCCATCATCGAGGCGAAGAGCAGCGTCAGCAGCACGGTGGGAACGGTGATGATCAAGGAGTTGACGAAGTACTTGCCGAGACCGGCCTGCTGCCAGGCCCGGCCGAAGTTGTCGAGGTTGAACGTGCCGCCGAGGCTGAAGTAGCCGTACTTGTCGGTGTCGGCTTTGGGGCGCAGGGCGGTGAACAGGGTCCACAACAAGGGGATCAACCACATCACCGACAAGGCGATCAAGATGATGTGGGTGCCGTAATGACGTTTCTTCTTCCGCCCGCGCTCGGAGACCGGCAGGGGGTCGCCGACGGAAGCGGGGGTGGTCAGCGCAGCACTCATCTCAGGCGTCCTTGCTGAAGGTTCGGGACAGATAGATCGTGATCGGGACCAGCGAGACGACCAGCAGCATCACCGCGAGGGCCGAGCCCACGCCGATCACCTGACCTTCGCCCACGAGGTTCTGCACGACCAGCGCGGAGATCAGCTCCAAGCCGTTGGTGCCCTTGTTGATGATGTAGACGATGTCGAACGCTCGTAGACCTTCGATGATCGTGATCACCACGACCACGATGTTGATCGGGCGCATGGTCGGGAAGACCACCCGGAAGAAGGTCTGGGCCGCGGTCGCGCCGTCGATCGAGGCAGCCTCCCGCAGCGCGGGGTCGACGCCCTTCAGCCCGGCGAGGTAGAGCACCATGATGTAGCCCGCGTGGCGCCAGGTCGCCGCGATCATGGCCGCCCAGATGTTGACGCTGGAGTTGCCGAACCAGTCGATCGCGTTCGGCGTCCCGGCCGTGCCGATCAGGTTGTTGATGAAGCCGGCGTCGCGGGCGTACATCAGCTGCCAGATGATGCCGATCAACGGGAGTGAGAGCATCACCGGGATGAAGAAGAAGCTCTGGTAGATCCGGCTGCCGCGGATGTTCTGGTCGAGCAGCACCGCGAGGAACAGTCCCAGCGGGGTGCCGATGAGGCCGAGGAACAGCAACCACAAGATGTTGTGCTGGACCGCGGGATAGAAGGGTGGGTAGTTCTGCAGCACGAAGGTGTAGTTGCTGGTGCCCGTGGGCTTGATGTCGCTGAGCGCGAGTCCGTTCCACCTCATGAACGACAGCGCGATCGACAACAGCATGGGGATCCAGATCAGCACCGCTTGCAGCAGTGTGGGGATGGCGACCATCACGGCCAACACACCCTTGTCCCGGCTGGACAGCTGCTGCCCACGGCGGGACTTCTTTGCGCGGACGCGTGCAGCGGCCGGAGCCGCTGCACGCGTCGTCGGGTCGGACGTGACCGTCATGATCGACTACTGCGCGGCGTAGAGCGACTTGGCCTGAGCCTCGAGGTTGGCGGTGTCGATGGTGCCGTCCTTCACGAAGCCCTGCAGGGCCGGCAGCATCACGTTGTTCGCCATGGCCGGCAGCGCGTCGCGGTCGAGGAACTGGCTGATCGACTTGGCGTTCGCGATCACCGACGCGCACTTCGTGTTCAGGTCGGTGAGCTTCGACAAGTCGGCTCCCTTGACCACCGGGATGTTGGACGGGTCGACGGCCTGGTACGCGTTGGCGCCTTCGGCCGAGCCGATGAACGCCAGCAGGTCGCGGGCCGCCTGGTTGTCGCCGCCCTTCTTGGACAGCATGTAGCCGTCGATCGGCGCCTCCACCGCGTCGCGGTCCTCCAGCGCCATGGCCGGGAAGGGGAAGAAGTCGATGTCGGCCAGCACGGTCTTGTCGCTGAACTGCTGGGTGACGAAGGATCCGAGCAGGTACATCCCGCTCTTCTTCTGGGACAGCGTCTGGGCCGCGTCCTGCCAGGTGGCGCCCAGGGCGTTCGGGTCGTGGTAGGGCAGGATCGCCTTCCAGTTGTCGAAGATGTCCTTGACCTTCTGCTGGTCCCACGATTCCTTGTGAGCACACAGGTCCACGTGGAACTGGTAGCCGTTGAGCCGCATGTTGAGGTAGTCGAAGGTGCCCATCGCCGGCCAGCCGTCCTTGTCGGCGAAGGCGATCGGGATCAGCCCGTCCTTCTTCATCTGCTCGCACAGTGTCTTGAGCTCGTCGAAGGTGGCGGGCTCGGAGTAACCCTTGTCCTGCCAGACGCTCTTGCGGTAGAAGAAGCCCCAGGGGTAGTTGTAGAGCGGCACGAAGTACTTCTTGCCGTCGTCCCCGGTGGAGGCCTTGGCGATGCCGTCGGTCATGTTGGCGCCGATCTTCTCCCAGACATCGTCGAGCGGCGCGCACAGGGACTTCGAGGCGTAGTAGCGCATCCGGTAGCCGGCGAACCAGGTGAAGGCGTCGTCCGGGCTGCCCTGCAAGTAGGTGCTGATGTTGTTCTGGAAGTCGTTATGGGGCACGGTGTTGATCTTGACCGTGTTGCCCGACTTGGCGTCGAAGGCATCGACCATGGCTTTGATGGCGTTCTTGGGCACCTCGTCCGAGCCGGACGAGCCCAGCGTCGCTTCTTTGGAAGCGGTTGCGCCGGTGCCGCCGGTGGGCGCCTTGCCCCCGGTGCAGGCACTCAGCACGGAACCACCGCTGAGGGCGACGGCGCCGCCCGCCAGTCCCTTCAACAACGTACGGCGTTGCAGCGGCCCAGGGGTGAAGGCCGCAATCGGCGCTGTCTGTTCAGTCATTCACTACTCCTCGTTGATGGTGAAGACGCATGATCACGGATTGAGCGATCATCCTCACAATCCGGGGCGGGGAGGGTGCTGTCAAGGCAAACGCGCCAACTCGCAGGAATTGGATGACGGACCGTGAACTATCGGTCTCCGCGTGGCGGTACTGGCCCGGAACCCAACGTTAACGTCGCCGACGCGGGCGGGCACTAGGTTGCCTCTGCGGCCGCTGAACTCGAGCGTGTGCCCACCGATGCTGACCCGGTCAGCCCGAGCTAGGAGTTGTTCCCATGAGTGGAAGCGCGTCCCGTCGCCAAGCCATCGACGCCGTCACCGGCTACACCGTCCCCGACAAGCAGTTCAGCGAGCCACTCGGAGACCTGTTCGGGCGCAATGTGTTCAACACGGCGGCCATGAAGGCCCGGCTGCCCAAGCAGGTCTACAAGTCGGTGCTGGCCACCATGGACCAGGGAGCCCCGCTCGATCCGTCCGTGGCCGACTACGTCGCCTCCGCGATGCGTGACTGGGCGATCGATAACGGCGCCTCGCACTATGCCCACGTCTTCTATCCGTTGACCGGTCTCACCGCCGAGAAGCACGACTCGTTCCTCGAGCCGGACAACAACGGCAACTCGATGGCGGAGTTCTCCGGCAAGACCTTGATCCAGGGTGAGTCCGACGCGTCCAGCTTCCCCAACGGGGGCATCCGTGGCACCTTCGAAGCCCGTGGCTACACCGGCTGGGACGTCACCAGCCCGGCGTACATCCTGGAGAACCCGAACGGCAACACCTTGTGCATCCCGACGGTCTTCATCTCCTGGACCGGGGAGGCGCTGGACAAGAAGACACCGCTGCTGCGGTCGCAACAGGCCATGAGCGTCCAGGCGGCTCGGGTGCTCAAGCTGTTCGGGCACGCCGACATCGACACGGTGGTGTCCTATGCCGGAGCGGAGCAGGAGTACTTCCTGATCGACCGGCACTTCTTCTACGCGCGCCCCGACCTGATGAGCTCCGGCCGTACGCTGTTCGGCGCCAAGCCGTCCAAGGGCCAGGAGTTCGACGACCACTACTTCGGCGCGATCCCCGAGCGGGTGCTCGCGTTCATGATCGAGGTCGACCGCGAGCTGTTCAAGCAGGGCATCTTGGCCAAGACCCGGCACAACGAGGTCGCGCCCGGCCAGTTCGAGATCGCACCGCTGTTCGAGAAGGCCAACCTCGCCCACGACCACCAGCAGCTGATGATGACGACCCTGAAGCGGGTGGCGGAGCGCTACGGCATGATGTGCCTGCTGCACGAGAAGCCCTTCGCCGGCGTCAACGGGTCCGGCAAGCACGTCAACTTCTCCCTCGGCAACTCCAAGCAGGGCAACCTGCTCAACCCGGGGGACACGCCCCACGAGAATGCCCAGTTCCTGGTTTTCTGCGCGGCGGTGATCCGCTCAGTGCACCTCTACGGGGGCTTGCTCCGCGCAGTGGTCGCCTCGGCCAGCAACGACCACCGGCTCGGGGCCAACGAGGCACCGCCAGCCATCATCTCGATCTTCCTCGGCGACCAGCTGATGGACGTGTTCGACCAGATCGCCAAGGGCGGGGCCACCGGCTCCAAGGCATCGGGCACCCTGCACGTCGGGGTCGACACCCTGCCGCCGTTCAAGGCTGACCCGGGCGACCGAAACCGGACCAGCCCGTTCGCCTTCACTGGCAACCGGTTCGAGTTCCGGGCGCCGGGCTCCGGCCAGTCGATCTCCGGCCCGATGGTCGCCATCAACACGATGATGGCCGACTCGCTGGAGTTCATCGCCGACTCGATCGAGACCTCTCTGGGCGGCGGGGACGACTTCAACGACGCCGTCCAGAAGGTGCTGCAGGAGATCATCACCGACCACGGTGCGGTCGTGTTCAACGGCGACGGCTATGCCGACGCCTGGCAGCAGGAGGCGGCCGCCCGCGGTCTGCTCAACCTGCGCACCACCGTCGACTCGCTGCCCCAGCTGGCCGAACCGGCCATCGTCGACGTGCTCGACAGGTTCAAGGTGCTCAGCAACCGCGAGCTGGCCAGCCGGCTGGAGGTCTACCTGGAGCAGTACGTGCTCAGCGTCAACGTCGAAGCGCGCGAGACCGCCGAGATGGCCAAGACCAGCATCCTGCCCGCCGCCCTGCGCTACCAGGGTGAGCTGGCCGGCGTCGCCGTCAACCTGAAGGCGATCGGGGCTGACTTCACGTCCTCGACCCTGGAGGCGGTCTCGGCCGCCATCGCCGACCTGACCTCGGGGATCACCGCGCTGGAGGCGGCGATCGCTCACCACGGCGGCGACACGTTGATGGAGGAGGCGGCGTACGGGCAGAGCTCGCTGCTCCCGGCCATGGCCGTCGTCCGCGCGGCGGCGGACACGCTCGAGGGACTGGTGGCCGATGACCTCTGGCCGTTGCCGACCTACCAGGAGATGCTCACCATCCTCTGACCCGCACCTCGAACGCGACTCGGCCGCGCCCCCTGGACAGGGGGCGCGGCCGATCTGCGTTCGGGCGTGGTGCTGCGAGGACCTAGCCGGTGCTGGCGCTGGGGACGGGGGCGGACGGGGTTGCCGTCGACGGCTCACTCGATGAGGGGGCCGGGGTCTCCGACGGCTCGGGATCGGTGGTGCTGCTGGCTGACGGCTCGGCCGACGGGGCGGCACTGGAGGTCGCACTGGGGTCTGAGGTCGCCGTGCTGCTCGGTTCGGCTGAAGGCGTCGGGGTGGCCGAGGCCTTGGGCTTCTCGGACTTGGTCCCGGTGCCGCCGGTGTTGCCACTGCCGACCTGCGTGATCGTGGTGCCGTCACCACCCGACAGCGCCTGACCGGAGACGAGCTCGAACCCGGTCAGAGTGACGGCAGTGATCCCGAAGGCGGCCAACGCGCCGACCAGGATGCTCTTCCAGCTCACCTTGCGTCGCGGCCCCCGCGACGAGACATCAGCGGGCAGGTCCCAGTGCGGGGCGCTCGGCTGGCTGGGGACCGCCTCGATCACCCGGGTGTCGTGGTCGCTGACCACCTCGATCGTGGTCGGTAGGTCCGAGCCGGGGGCACGGCCGGTGAAGACGGTCTTGACCTTCTCCTGCGTGTGCTTCAGCGAGGCGGTGTACAAGGCGCTGGCCACTGCGGCGATGATGCTGGCGATCGCTGCGCCGACGATGGTGCCGGCCACGCTCAGCCGCGAGCCCAGGGCCGCGGCGGTCATGGCGGCCAGGGCGCCGCCCAAGATCTTGGTCACCGAGAGGTCCAGCTTGCTGGCCTTCGGGGGTGGGGTCGGGGTCGGTTCGTCGGGGGAGGGCGTACGGGGCTTCAGGTGCTGGTCGGTGCTCATATCCTCATCAGTTCGTTCGGGCGCGGTGACCACCTGCGGAGCGGTCTCGTCCACCACCGACAACGTCAGATCGGGTCGGATCATTGCCACGATCGTCAAAGAGTGAGCAACCCCACACGCTCCCGGCCGAGCAGCGGGAACAGACGACGAACGCCCCCGATCCTCAAGGGATCGGGGGCGCTGGTCGTACGGATGGCGCGGCTACTGGTCGGTCACGTTCTGAGCTGGCACCGGCGCTGGCGCTGATGGCGTGATGGCCGTTGCCGTTCCCGTGGCCATTCCCGTTGTGACCGTCCTCGAGCTCGTGGCCGTTGCCGTGGTCGTCACCGTGGTGGTGAGCCGCCTCCTCGAGCTCCGCCCGGGTCGGGGTCCGCAAGGTGTCGATGAAGAAGAAGCGGCTGGCCTTGCGGCGGCGCTGCTCCTGCTTGAGCTCCTTGTCCGACAAGCCGTCGGAGTCGGTGAGCGGAAGCAAGGCGTCGTGCTCGGCGTGCTGGGTCAGCGTGTACGCCTCGCCCTGGCTGATCGGACGGTGACGTTCGGCGTACAGGCCGGACGGGTCGCGCTCGATCACCCCGGTCTCGGCGCCGTGCAGCAGACGCTCGGCGTCCGAGCGCTGCAGACCGATGCAGATCCGCTTGGTGACCAGGAAGGCGACCACCGGAGCGACGAAGAACAGCACCCGCAGCACGTACGTCACGGCGTTCAGCGAGACGTGGAACTGGGTCGCCACCAGGTCGTTGCCGCCACCGATCCACAGCATCGCGTACCAGGTCATCGCCGCCACACCGAACGCCGTACGGGTCGGGTTGTTGCGCGGCCGGTCGAGGATGTGGTGCTCGCGCTTGTCGCCGGTGACCCAGGCCTCGATGAACGGGTAGGCCGCCATGCCACCGAAGAACAGACCCATGATGCCGAGGCCCGGCAGGGCCACGTTCCACGACCAGGTGGTCGAGCCGATGTGCCACTCCCAGTTCGGCATGATCCGGATGGCGCCCTCGACGAAGCCCATGTACCAGTCGGGCTGCGAGCCGGCGGTGACCTCGGCCGGGTTGTAAGGACCGAACACCCAGACCGGGTTGATCTGCATCAGGGCACCCATCAAGGTGATGACGCCGAAGACGATGAAGAAGAAGCCGCCGGCCTTGGCCATGTAGACCGGGAAGACCGGGTAGCCGACCACGTTGCCCTCGTTGCGGCCGGGGCCGGGGAACTGGGTGTGCTTGTGGTAGACGACCAGCGCCAGGTGGGCAGCGATCAGTCCGAGGATGATGGCCGGCACCAGCAGGATGTGGGCCATGTAGAGCCGGGCCACGATCAGGTCGCCGGGGAACTCCCCGCCGAACATGAAGAACTCGGCCCAGGTGCCGATCAGCGGGATCGACCGGATCAGACCGTCGACGAAGCGCAGGCCGGTGCCGGACAGCAGGTCGTCCGGCAGCGAGTAGCCGGCGAAGCCCTCGATCAGACCCATGGTCATCAGCGCAACGCCGATCAGCCAGTTGACCTCACGCGGCTTGCGGAACGCGCCGGTGAAGAAGATGCGCAGGCTGTGGGTCAGCATCGGCGGCGATGAACAGCATCGCGGCCCAGTGGTGCATCTGGCGGACCAGCAGGCCGCCGCGGATGTCGAAGGACAGGCTCAGCGTCGACGCGTACGCCTCGGACATCGTGCAGGCCGCGGAGCAGCTGGTAGGTGCCCTCGTACTCGATCTCGGCCATCGACGGCTTGAACCAGATGGTCAAGAAGACGCCGGTCAGCAGCAGCACGATGAAGGAGTAGAGCGCGATCTCGCCCAGCAGGAACGACCAGTGGTCGGGGAAGACCTTGCGGATGAAGGGGCGGCTGAGCGAGGCCAGACCCGTCCGTTCGTCGGCCCACTTGGCGGGCCCGGCTGCGACCTTGAAGACTGGTCCCAGTTCTTTCTTGGGTCGTTGAGCCTGGAACGCCCGTCTCATCGGCCACGGTCTCAGCGGGTCTGGCCATCAGTTATCGCCTTCTTTGAAGTCCTTGCGCGAGTCCCGCTCGAAGAAGCTGGGTCCCGTCGGAACGTCGAAACCGCGCTGGGCGACCAGATAGCCGTCCTTGTCGGTCGTGATCGGCAGCTGCGGCAGCGCACGGGCGGCCGGGCCGAAGACCACCAGACCCGGAGTCACCGAGGTCGAAGGTCGACTGGTGGCAGGGGCACAGCAGGTGATGGGTCTGCTGCTCCCACAGGCTGATGGGGCAGCCGACGTGGGTGCAGATCTTCGAGTAGCACAAGATGCCGCCGATCTGCCAGTCACGCCGGGAGTCGGGGATCTTGATGGTGTTCGGGTCCATCCGGACGATGATGATCGAGGCCTTGGCCTTCTCGGTCTGGAAGGCGGTGCCCTCCAGGTCCTTGAGGTTCTCGGGCTGCGCGTTGATCAGCTGCCCGATCTCGATGTCGCTCGGCTTGATGGGCTCGTAGGTGATGTCGTGGACGAGGCGGATGCCTTCTTTCCAGATGGTCGCCTCGATCGTCGCGGCCCGCAGCTTCTTGGTCGGCTTCGGTCCGAGGTCGGCGAACGAGACGATCAGCGGCAGGCCCAGTGCGGCGAGCGCGCCGATCAGGCTGCGGCCGAGCACCTTGCGGCGGGTGATCCGGGACTCGTCGATGCCCTTGTCCAGCTCGTCGAGGACATAGGCCACGTCCTCGTCGTTGGAGGAGGCGCCGTGCCGGTAGTCGACCATCTCGTGGTCGTCCATCAGCTGACGGCCCCACTGGACCGCGCCCAGACCGATCAGCAACAGCGCCAGGCCGACCGTGAGCCCCAGCAGCAGGTTCTTGGCGTTGGTGTGCAGGAAGCCGAAGTCGATGAACATCTCTTTCGGCACCGCGAAGTACGCGACGACGAAGCCGACCGCCAGCACCGGGACCAGACCGAACATCATGGCGACCTGGCGGGTCGCGCGGTCCGCCGCCTTCTCGTCGACGTCGGTCAGTCGGGGCAGATGCTCTTCGTGACCGGGGTCGCTGACGGGGTAGCGCGGGTCGTCGTCGACCGAGACCAGAGTCTTCGAGTCGCCCTCCGGCAGCTCGTGAGGTCCGTCGTTGCTCACTTGGCCTTCACCCCTTTCGCGGCGATCCAGATTGCGAAGAACATCAAGGAGCCGAGTCCGAGGATCCAGGCCCACAGACCCTCACTGACCGGGCCCAGACCGCCGAGAGCCAGACCACCCTGGGTCGGACGCTCGTGCAGGTCGTTCAGGTAGGCGATGATGGCCCGCTTGTCCTCGGGGCGCATCACCTCGTCGGAGAAGACCGGCATCTGCTGCGGCCCGGTGATCATGGCCTCGTAGAGGTGCAGGTCGCTGACCCCGATCAGCGACGGGGCGTACTTGCCGCCCGGCAGGGCGCCGCCGGCCCCTTCGAAGTTGTGGCAGGCCGAGCAGTTGGTGCGGAAGAGCTCACCGCCGCGGGCGATGTCCTCCTCGCTGACGTTGGCCGGGTCGTAGTCAGCCGGAGCCGGGATCCCCGGGCCGGGGCCGAGGCTCGCCACGAAGGCGGCGAGGGCCGCGACCTCCTCCTCGGAGTAGCGGTTCGGCTTGACCGGGGCCTGGGCCTCGGGCTTGGCCATCGGCATCCGGCCGCTCGACACCTGGAACTCGACCGAGGCGGCACCGACACCGGTCAGGGGCGGACCCTGGATGGAGCTCGATGGTCTGACCCTCCCCGTTCAGGCCGTGGCACGAAGCGCAGCCGACGGCGAACAGTGCCCGGCCCTCGGCGACCTGCTGGGTCGTGGTGGTGTCGGCCGACACCTGCGGCGCCGGTGCGAACACCGAGAAGAGCGCGCCCATGGCGAACAGTCCGAGCACGAGCAGCAAGGCCTTGGCTGCCGGGTGTCGTCGTCTCGAAGACAGGAATCGCACGTGGGGGTCCCTCTCGCTATTGCTGGGTCTACTTCTGAACAAGGCCACTGACTATTCAGTTGTCAGGGTCTGGTCGGATGCGCTCCGGTCAGACCCCGGGCAGGCTATTTCAAGATGTAGATGACGCCGAACAGCGCGATCCACACCACGTCGACGAAGTGCCAGTAGTAGGAGACGACGACGGCGCTGACCGCTTGCTCGTGGGTGAAGGTACGAGCCAGGAAGGTCCGGCCGAGCAGCAGCACGAAGGCGATCAGGCCGCCGGTGACATGCAGGCCGTGGAAGCCGGTGGCCAGGAAGAACACCGAGCCGTACACGTTGGTCGAGATGGTCAGACCCTCGTGGAACAGCGCGGCGTACTCGAACACCTGGCCGCCGATGAAGAACGAACCCATGATGAAGGTCAAGACGTACCACTCGCGCAGGCCCCAGCGCTTGATGGCGGCGAGCGAGCCGGACCGGCTGACCTGGCCACGCTCGGCGGCGAACACACCCATCTGGCAGGTGAACGAGCTGGCGACCAGCACGGTGGTGTTCAAGATCGCGAACGGGATGTTCAGCTTCTCGGTCATCGCCTGCCACAGCGTTTCGACGCCGGCCTCGAGACCCTGGGAGTTGGTCACGTTGCGGATCGTGAAGTACGCCGCGAACAGGGCCGCGAAGAACATCAGCTCCGAAGCGAGCCAGACGATGGTGCCGACGGCGACCATGTCGGGGCGGCCGTCACGGCCACGCAAGCGGGACTGCGGAATGGGGTGCAGTGCGCTGGCCGGCTTGGTCATGCTGCCGGAGACTGCGTGCGTGTGAAGAGCCACGGGGTCATTATTGCCGGACGATCCGCATCGGTCACCCCAGGGCACCACTTTGACCGCGAGTTTCGTTGGACGCACCGGAAGTTGCGGCAGGCTCGAGGCCCGGATCGGTGTGACCCAAGGCGTTCCGCTCACTCGCCCGGTGTTGTGCGCCGGGCCCGGCGGCGGCGGCGAACCGGCTCGGCGCGGTGCCGACCCGCTAGGATTCACACGCTCTGGAGCAAAGCTCCGGGCACCACGACCAACGGGTGAGGAACGCGATTCGATGAGCAGCGCTGAGACCACGGCGGCGGCGAAGACCTTGACCATCTTGCTCTACGCGTCGGACCGGACGACCCGGGAGAACGTACGGTTCACCCTCGGCCGCAAGGTCGCCGCCGACCTGCCGGAGGTGCGGGTCCTGGAGGTTGCCACCCAGCCGGCCGTGCTGACCGCGATGGACGCCGGGGGCATCGACCTGGCCATCTTGGACGGGGAGGCGGTGCCCGGCGGCATGGGTCTGTGCCGGCAGCTCAAGGACGAGATCTTCGGCTGCCCACCGATCCTGGTGCTCACCGGCCGAGCCGACGACGCCTGGCTGGCCACCTGGTCCCGGGCCGACGGCGTGGTTCCGCACCCGGTCGATCCGCTGCGGCTGCCGGCGGTCGCGGCCGACCTGCTGCGCTCTCCGGCGGGCACGACCTCGACCGGGACCATCGCCGAGCGGTCATGAACTGGTCGCAGCTGCTCGGTCGGCCTGGTCCGCGGCGAGGACCAGGCTTCCGAAGCCACCGCCTGGGCGATGGGCCAGATCCTCAGTGGGGCGGCGTCCCCGGCCCAGCTCGCCGCCTTCGTCGTCGCCCTGCGAGCCAAGGGCGAGACGGTCGAGGAGATCTCCGGGCTGGCCGACACGATGATCGAGTTCGCCACCCCGATCGAGATCGTCGGCGACGCTGTCGACGTCGTCGGGTCGGGCGGGGACCGCTCCAACACGGTCAACATCTCGACCATGGCGGCGATCGTCGCCGCAGGGGCCGGCGCCCGGGTGGTCAAGCACGGCAACCGCGCGGCCTCGTCGGCCTGTGGTGCGGCGGATGTGCTCGAAGCGCTCGGTGTCGTCTTGGACCTGGCGCCGCACGCCCAGCGTGAGGTGGTCGATGAGGTCGGCATCGGATTCTTGTTCGCCATCCAGTACCACGCCGGCCTGCGGCACGCGTCCGTTCCGCGTCGCGAGCTCGGCATCCCGACCACCTTCAACTTCCTGGGCCCGCTGGCCAACCCGGCGCAGCCCATCGCCCAGGCGGTCGGGGTCGCCGACCGGCGGATGGCCGGGCTGCTGGCGGGGGTCTTCGCGGGCCGCGGCAACCAGGGGCTGGTCGTGCACGGCGGCGACGGCCTTGACGAGCTGACCACGACGACGACGTCGGATGTGTGGGTCTACGCCGACGGCGTGGTGACCGCCTCCGAGTTCGACCCGGCCGACCTCGGGGTGGCCCGGGCCAGCGTGGCCGACCTGGTCGGCGGCGACGCGAGGCATAACGCCGACGTCGTGCACGGCGTGCTCGCCGGCCAACCTGGCCCGGTACGTGACGTCGTGCTGATCAACGCCGCGGCCGCTCTGGTGGCCGACGCCAAGCCGTCGCCCGACGACCTGCTCGGGCAGTTCGAGACCCAGCTGGTGCGCGCCACCGAGGCGATCGACTCCGGAGCCGCCCGGGACAAGCTCAAGGCGTGGGTCGCGGCCACCCGAGCCGCCTGATCCGACCCCCTTGGTGGTCAGTGGACGGTGAGGGTCCGCAGCGCGGTGTTGGCCTGGCGTACGAGCTCGTCGGGACTGTCGTTCGGCACCGAGCTGAGAGCGACGATGACCGAAGAGTCGTTGAGCTCGACGAACATCGCGGTGAGCGTGTCGTAGCGGCTGGGCACCCGGGTGATGTCGTAGCCCACCTTCACGCTGATCAGGACGCCGCGGCAGCCGTCGACCGTGTGCGTCGATGAGCTCAGGTCGCGAAGCGTGGTGGGCTGGCCGCCGAAGATCTGCCGGCTCAGGTCGTCCACCACGGCCTGGGCCTGGGCCCGCAGGTCGGGCTCAGCCGGTGCCGGGAGCCGACCGAACAGCACCGAGGACCACCAGCTGTCCGTGCCGTTGTACAGGCGGTGCACCGGGGCATCGGCGGAGAAGACGACGTCGAAGGTGCCGGACAAGGTCATCGGCGAGTCCATCACCCGATAGGGCGCGTCGGGCAGTTTCATCGACGCCGACCCGATGGTGGCCACCCGGGTCTTCATGTCCAGCTGCCCCGTGGGGTCGGCGCCCCCGGTGGCCGTAGCCCGTTGCAGGTTCGGCGAGGACTGGCCTCGCCAGAGCAGCACCCCACCGCCGATCGCCGCTGCCGCGAAGACCGTGAAGCCGACCGTCAGCACGATCGCGGTGCGTAGTCGCGAGGGGGAACCTGCGGCGGGGAGTCGGTGCGTCGGCCGATGCGCTGGTCGACTCGGTCCAGTCCGACCCGTCCCACCAGCGAAAGCCGTCCCGGTCGGGGGTGCCGGCTGGGTCGGGATACCAGCCCGGCCTCGGGTCGGCGGTCACGTCGCGAGCCTAACTCCGGTCGCCAACCGGGCCGGGCTGCCGTCAGCGGCTGGAGTGGCGAGCAATACTTCACCTCGTGATATCGCGCGACCTCGCCACCCAGCTGTCCTCAGTGCTGGACTGGACCCCCGCCAACGGGGACCGGTTCTTCATCCCCAAGCCGGAGATCGCCGACTCGGTGTTCACCATCAGCGACATGGTGGTCGAGCTGATCACCCAGCACGGGGACTCCCGCTTCCACTTCAACGGCACCGTGGAATGGGCCCTGGACTCCGTCGAGTCCGACGGGGTGGTGTGGCTCCCGCGTGAGGATCAGCTTCGTGACCTGCTCGGTGAGTACTTCCTGTCCCTGGACGCGGGCGCGGACGGATACGTGGTCACGGTCAGCGGGCCGGGTCGGGCCCACCACACCCAGCCCGAGCCGGAAGCCAGCGACGCGTACGCCCGGGCCGTCCTCTACAGGTACGCGAGCGTCAGCGCCGCCAGGTAGGTTCCGGCCAGCATCGACGGCGCGTAGGGGAAACCCGACCGCCGACCGCGGACGAGCCGGGCCAGGCCGTGGAGGCCGCCGACGAAGGTCCCCGCGACCAAGGCCCAGATGAGCAGCGGCCAGGAGCCGGCGGCCGCTGCCGCTCCCACCAGCGGGGCGAACCGGACGTCGCCGAACCCGAACCCGCCGCGCGAGACCAACCAGACGCCCAGGTAGAGCCCACCGGCGATGGCTGCGCCGCCGACCGACCGGACCAGCAGCGCGGCGCTGCCGCTCCACAGCACAGCGACGACCGCTGCCGCCGTCATGGACAGCCAGGCCACCCGGGTGAGCCGCAACGGCAACCAGGTCGTCTTGGCGTCGACGCCCGCCAGCACCACGCAAACACTGGACAACACCCACCACAGGGGCTGGACCGGCCGGGGGAGCGCCAGCCCAGCGATCAGCGTCGCTCCGGCGGCCAACAAGCCGCAGACCAGGATGAACCGCGATCCGGCCAGATCCCGGTAGAGCGGCTTGTCCTCGGCGTCGGGTGGCTCCGGCAGCCAGCCCAACGTCGGCCTGACCAGGACGGCCGTCAGCAGGCCGACAACCAGCCCGGCCACCAGCGTCGCGGTCACATCCGGACTCTAATGAACCTCAGGCCGCGAGCGGTCCCGAGTGCCTTCGGCGGCGAGGCTCGCTGGTCCGCTCGACCGCCTCGGCCGCCGAGCTCAGCCGCAGGGACAACAGCTGCGAGCAGTGGTGGACCGGACGATCCAGGCCGGCGAGCTCGACAGCGCTCACCCCGGCCAGCTCGGCGATCTCGGCGTCGCTGAGCCCGGTGCTCCGCAGCCGCTGCAGGGCCGGTCGCGCTTTGTCGACCGGCACCAGCCGCCACGGCAGGGCGCGCACGTCGGCAGCGGAGACGGCGAGCAACCGCCGGCCCATCTCGGGGCTGATCCGGCGCACCGTTCGGCCGGCGTGGCCATGCAGCAGGTGCTCCGCCGCTGAGGTGGAGATGCCGGCCAACGCGGCCACGTCGTACGGCGTCATTGCGCCCACCCCCATCAAGAAGCGGAGGTGGGCGCGGAACGGGGTGGCGTCCACCCAGGTGCTGGCGAGCACGGCCATGACTGTGATCCCTTCGTCGAATGCCTTCTACTCATGAAGGCCTCCGCGAGGGGCCGGATGTTAACGACGGCGTCGAAGTTTCTCGAAAAAAATGACGACACGCTCCTCACCAGCTGGTGAGGAGCGTGTCGTGGGGTCGGACCGGGTGATCAGACCGGTCAGCGCTGAGCGCGGATGAAGCCGGCCGCCTGGGCGGCTTCCTCGCTGTTGAACCACACCTCAGCGATCGTGCGGACGTAGCCCGACGATTCCGGCAGGTGGTACTTCATCGAGCGCTCGTTGCCCTTGATGGTGTAGCCCTCCGGCGGCTCGCTGCCGACGTAGACGCCCTCGCCGGAGTACTTGGAGCGGTCTGCGTCGGGCGCCACCCCGTCTTCGGGCGAGTCGCCGTCCTCGGAGTTCAGGCCGTCCTCCTCCGAGATCAGCCCGTCTTCCGCGAGCTCGGTGACGACATCAGCCCCGGTCAGGGCTTCGACCTCGGCGACAGGCTGGGCCTCGGCCTCGGCCACGCCACCTTCGGCCGGCTGCTCCGGCTCGGCTTCGCCGTTGGCCTCGATGTAGTCGGCGTGAGCCGACTCGCCGCCCTGCGGATCGTCGCCGGCGTCGCCCAAGGGCGCGGACTCCTCGCTGGCCGCGTCCTCGCTGGCCGCATCCTCGCTGACCACAGGCGAGGGAGCGGGAGCCGAGGTCGGCTTGGGCGGGGTGTAGGGGGTGCTCGGTCGAGCGGCCTGCCAGTCGGAGTCCTTGCTGCCCAAGAACTTGCGAGCCAGCACGAAGGCGATGCCGCCGAGGGCGGCGATCACGGCGAGCCGCTTGAGCCAACGGCCCTTCTTCTTGGGCTCGGGAAGGCTGAGCTCACCCCGAGCGGCGGCCAGGGTGGCCTGACCCCGCTGCACCGCCTCGGCGACCACTGGGGCGCCAGCGGCGGCACCCAGGGCCGCGGTCAGCTTGGGCAGCAGATCGTCCGAGACCCGGTCCCGGGCACTCTCGATAGCCGGTCCGACCCGGTCGAGGGCCTCGTCGAGCACCGGCCCGAACTTCTCCACCGCGTCGTGGGCGACCTTGGCACCGCGCTGCTTGGCCGAGCCGGCCAGCGGGGCGATCCGCTCGGCGTACGGGGAGACGGCTTCCGCAGCCTGGTGGGCGTACGGGGTGACGCGGTCGGCGGCTGACTGAGCAAGCGGCGTGGCCCACTCCGAGGCGGAATGGGCCAGCGGGGCCACCCGGTCCGCAGCGCTGTGCGCCAACGGTCCCAGACGGTCAGCCGCAGACTGGGCCAGCGGCGCCAGCCGGTCGGCAGCGGTGTGGGCCAGCGGTGAAACCCGGTCGGCGGCGGCACCGAGCCGGTCGGCGGCTGACTGCGCAAGCGGCCCTACTCGGTCGGCGGCCGTGTGGACGAAGTCCTCGGCGGCAGGGATGACCTTGTTTCGGGCGGCGTCGACGCGGTCGGAAGTCTTCTTCACGTTTCCTCCGTTGAAGTGCGGTCACAGCTTCACGCTGTGACTGTGTTGCGCTCCGGATCGGAGCAATCTCCACCGTACCGTTGACGCCTTCAGCCGGGAACGCCAGTGCTGGGTGCTGGCACCAGCCCCAGTTTCCGCGTCACCTTGGTCCGGTCTGACAAGATGGCAGCCGAACCGAGCAGGATCGTCCCCACAGAAAGGTGCCTCGAACGTGGCCCAGCAGACGGCAACTCTTCACACCAACCACGGCGACATCGTCCTCAACCTCTTCGGCAACCATGCGCCCAAGACGGTGGCCAACTTCGTCGGCCTGGCCAGCGGCACGAAGGAGTACGCCGACCCCGAGACCGGGAAGAAGACCACCGGCAAGTTCTACGACGGGCTCGTCTTCCACCGGGTGATCGACGGCTTCATGATCCAGGGCGGCTGCCCGCTGGGGACCGGGACCGGCGGCCCGGGCTACAAGTTCGGCGACGAGATCCACCCGGAGCTGGTCTTCAACAAGCCGTACCTGCTGGCCATGGCCAACGCCGGGCCCGGCACCAACGGCTCCCAGTTCTTCATCACCGTCGGTCCGACGCCGCACCTGAACCGCAAGCACACCATCTTCGGCGAGGTGGCCGACCAGGCCAGCCGCGACGTGGTCGACGAGATCGCCCAGGTCCAGACCGGCCGGGGTGACCGGCCGGTCGACTCCGGTCGTGATCGAGTCGGTGGCGATCGATTCGGGCGACGCCGGCCAGTGAGCCAACCGCCGGGCGCCGGGCCGGACTTCTCCCCGCCCGGGCTTCTCGGGTTGCTATCGCCACCCGGAGCGGACCACAGGCATCTCCTGCCAGCGTTGCCACCGACCGATCTGCGGTGAGTGCATGAACGCGGCGTCGGTCGGTTTCCAGTGCCCGAAATGCTGTCGGTGCGGGACGGGCCACCACCCGTCCCGCTCGGACCTCCGTTCGGTGCGGTCATCAAACCCGGCGGCGGCAGTGCGACCAAGGTCTTGATGGGTCTGCTGGTCGGGGTCTGGCTGATCGACCTGGTGTCAGATGGGCCGGTTGGGCAACAACCTCCTGGTGATGGACAACCAGACGATCTACTCCGGGCAGTTCTGGCGGCTGCTTGACCACGTCGCCCACCTCGGGCAGCATCCTCGGGGTCTTGATGAACCTGCTGGTGCTGTGGCTCGCCGGCCGGGCGCTGGAGAGTGAGCTGGGCAGCTGGCGGTTCGTCGTGCTCTACTTCGCCGCCGGCCTCGGCGGGTCGACGCTGTTCTTCTGCCTCGGGCCGACCGACGGCGGTGGCGCTCGGGGCGTACGCGGCGATCATCGGCCTGCTCGCGGCGAACGCGGTCGGCAAGCGCAAGAACCATGAGGACATCCGTGGTGACATCGGCCTGCTGGTGCTGCTCGTGCTCTACAACGTGCTGGTCAACTTCCGCGACCTCGGCTGGCTGAGCATGATCGGCGGCATCGCCGTCGGTGCCCTGGTCGGCTTCGTGCTGGCCTACGCGCCGCGCAGCAACCGCGGCACCATCCAGGTCGTCGGCCTGCTCGGCGTCGTCTTGCTGTGCCTGCTGGCGGTCGTCGCCAAGCTCGTGCTGGTCTGAGTCGGTCTCAGATCTGCGACACCGACGGCACCGGAACCGGTTGAGTCGCCGGCGAACGGGTGAAGATCAGCCCGGTGACGATCGACGCCACCAGCAGACGCCACCAGCGCCAGCACCGTGATGGTCAGCGTGCGGGTCGAGACACTAGCCGCCAAGGGAGAAGGCCGCCTCGAGATCGTGCGTCGAGTAGGCCCGGAACGCGATGTGGGTCTCGGTGCTCAGCATGCCCGGCACCTTGTTCAGCTGGTCGGCGACCACCTCGGCGATCTGCTCGTGGCTGCCCGACCCGGACCATGGCGATCAGGTCGATGGCGCCGGTCACCGAGTAGACCTCGCTGACGCCGGCCAGCGCGGCGACCTCCTCGGCCACCTCGCGGATGCGGGCCACTTCGGCCTTGATGAACACGATCGCAGTGACCATGACGGCAGTCTAGTTACTGCGCGGCTCTCCCGTGCTTCGACGCACTGGCCGAGTGCGTGGTGGACCAGGGCGTCGTGGTCGAGGACGGCGTGCAGCGGCCACATCCAGTCGCCGGTGATCTCGATCAGCCGCACGCCGGGCTGCTCCAGCCAGTCGGCGATCTGTTCGGTCTCCTCGATGCCGGCCGCCGGGCAGCGGCGCGGGCGGCTTCAGCACCGTCTCAGCCGTGTCCCGTACGGCGCGGGCCACCGCCTGCGGCACGTCGCGCGGCGTGGCCAGTCCGGCCGCCGCCAGCCGTCCGTAGCGGATGACGTGGATCTCCCAGTCGATCACCTTCCTTCCGGGCGGCGACGATCTCCGGGCAGGCGGCGATGCTGCGTACGCGGTGGAAGCGCAGGCCGGTCCGGGCCAGCGTCTCCAGCCGCCGCCGGATGGTGTCGGCCTCCTCGAAGCGTTGCTGGGCAACCAGGCGGCTCAGCCGGACCTGCACGCCACTGACGGCTGGCCGGGCATCGACCGACAGCGCCTCGCGCACGCCTTCGACGATCTGGCCGTACTGTTCGCGCGACACGCTGCCGTCGCACGGCGAGCTGCACCGGCCCATGCCGGCCAGCGCGCAGGCGTTGATCAGTGCCTTGGGACTGAGCCGCGGTGTGCACTGCCGGATCGGGAAACCGTCGTAGAGCGCCAGGACCACGTCCTCGGCGGCTTGGCGGCGTCGGAAGGGGCCGAAGTAGGTGGCGCCGTCGTCCTTCACGGCACGAACCACCGAGAGCCGGGGAAACGCCTCGTCGGTGATCTTGATCCACTGCTGACGCTCGGGAAACTTCGAGCGTCGGTTGTAGCGCGGGCGCGTGGGTCCCGATCAGCCGCAGCTCGGTCACGTCGGCTTGCAGCTGCGTCACGCAGGTCAAGGACTCGACCCCGGTGGCCAACCGGACCATCTCATCCATCCGCGGGCGTTTCTCAGCCGCCGTGAAGTAGGTGCGGACGCGGTTGCGGATGTTCTTCGACTTGCCGACGTAGAGCACATGGCGCTGCTCGTCGTGCTCGGCCACGAACAGGTAGACGCCGGGCTTGTCCGGCAGGTCCGCGGCCCAGGTGCGCTTGGCCCGGCGCTGCGGCGACACCCGTCGGCTGAACTCCTGCAGGTCCTCGATGGTGTGGACGCCGAGGTTGCCCACCCGTTCGATCAGGGCGTGCAGCACGTCGACCGTGGCCTGCGCGTCGGTCAGGGCGCGGTGGTTGGGTGCCACCGTGGCTCGGAAGTGCTTGGCGAGGGTGGCCAGCTTGCAGTTGGGCACCTCGTCGCGGAGCAGGATGGCGCGGGCCAGGGCCGCAGTGTCCAGCACCGGCCAGCGGGGGAACGGGTACTCCAGCGACTCGCAGGCGCGCCGGAGGAAGCCGACGTCGAAGGGCGCGTTGTGGGCCACGATGACCGTGCCCTGGGCGAACGCCAGGAACGCCGGCAAGCACCTCGCGCAGCGCCGGCGCCTGGGCAACCATCTGGTTGGTGATGCCGGTCAGCACCGCGATCAGCGGGGGGATGTGCGAGCGCGGGTTGACGAGGGTCTGGAACTCTCCGAGCACCTCGCCGCCGCGAACCTTGACCGCGCCGAACTCGGTGATCATGTCGGTCTCGGCGCCACCGGTGGTCTCGAGGTCGACGATGCAGAACGTCACCTGCGACAGGTGTGTGCCGAGGTCGTCGAAGCTCGCCTGCGCGCTCGCCGTCGGTGCCATGCCAGCAACGTAGGTGCGCCCACTGACATTTAGCCTGAAAGCGATTTCGGGTTGGCGCTGGGCCGATCAGCAGCGGGGCGGGTCGTACGCCTCCGCAGCCTTCGTGTAGGCCTTGATGTCCGGCGGGGCGGCGCGCCAGGCGGCGATCCAGACCTCCTCGGCGTTCTCCACATGTCCCTCCCGGGAACGCTGCATGGCGGCCAGATGGCTCTTCCAGTCCGCCATCGCCGCCGCAGCCGCCTTCATCACCGGCTTCTGGTCGTCGCTGCGCTGGTCGCACCTGTCCAGCGACGCCGACACGTCCGCGCCGGCGTCCTCGACCGGGCGGCAGGAGCCGTCCTCGTCCTTGTAGTCGGAGAGGGCGTCGGCATACCGTTTCTGGTCGGCCGGTCCGAGCAGACGGGTCTTCTTGAACTCGCCGTTCATCGCCGCGACTGAGATCTTGTTCGTGTTGGCATCGGTCTGGGCCTGGACGTGGGTGGTCCAGTGCGAGACGCCCGTGCGTGCGGCCTTCAGCACCTTGTCACCGGCGCGGACCTTGGCCTGACAGTTCTCCAGCCGGCGCTGCGCAGCATCGTCGGCGGACGAGGACGGACCCGCACTCCCGGAGTCCGTCGGCGATGGCTCCCACGTGGCCGACGGCGGGGCCGTCGACTGGGTCGCCATGACGCTCGGCGTGGTGTTCGTCCCGGTCTCGGTCGCGGAGTCCTGGCCCAGCTGATGGGCCGCCAGTGCGCCGCCGCCGAGCAGGACCACGGCCGCCGCGATGGGTACCGCCACCCGTGCCGGCCGGACTTTAGCCCGTCGCGCCTTCGCCACTATTCCCCCCAAGGATGTGAACCGATCGACCGCCAACCTACTGGACGCTACACATAGCCGGAGAATCTTTGGCGAAGACTCGACATCACCGATGGCCGATCATTTCTCCGTGGATCACGGAGAACCAGGCGTCGGGTTGTCCGGCCCATCGCAACCACCCGGCACTGAGCCTGGCAAGCTCGTCGGAATCGCTCAGGCCACGCTCGAGCGACTGGCGGGCGAAGTCGGAATGCTGCAACCGTTCGGACCAGGTCTGAGACCACCACCGCAGGTCGTGCTCGGAGGCGAAGCACCAGGTCGAGGCGCTCAGCTCGGTCCGGGTGAATCCGGCGGCGAGAGCCCAGCTCTTCAACCGCCGGCCGGCGTCCGGCTCGCCCTCGTTGTCACGGGCGACGCGTCGATAGAGGTCGAGCCAGCGGGACAGGTCGAGGCTGGCCGGGAACCACGTCATGGCCGCATAGTCGGCGTCCCGGACGGCCACCACACCACCGGGCCGGCAGACGCGACGCATCTCGCGCAACGCCGCAACCGGGTCGCTCAGATGCTGCAGGACCTGGTGCGCGTGCACGACGTCGAAGGTCGAGTCCTCGAAGTCGAGGGCGTACACATCGCCCTCGACCAGCGTGAGATTGGTCACGGACCGAGCCTCGGCCAGCTGCCGGGTAGCCGCCACCGCCGCCGGCGCATTGTCGATCCCGGTGACCCAGCCACTGCCCAGCCGTGCAGCCAGATCGCAGGTGATGGTGCCGGGGCCGGTGCCGACGTCGAGCAACGTCTGGTCTGGTCGAAGCCACGGCAGCAGATAGCCCGCGGAGTTCTCAGCCGTACGCCATCGGTGCGAACGCAGGACCGAGTCGTGGTGACCGTGGGAATAGGTGTCTCGGGGCTGATCCATGGCAAAAGTGTCAGTGGCAGGCGTGAGAGTGAGCACAGCGGCTCGACATCCGGGCCGCCCGACCACAGATCGAGGATCCATGAGCCCGATGAGAGGCACGACATGAGCGTGCTGCATGTGAACTGTGACACCTGCGTGGCCCGCGGACCGGCTTGTGGCGACTGCGTCATCACCGTCTTGCTGGGAGCCCCGGGCGGGGTGGATCTCGACACCGATGAGCAGGCTGCGCTGGCCGCCCTCGCTGACTCGGGCCTGGTTCCGCCGCTGCGGCTGATCCCCGGAGTCCAGCGCGGACGGTCCGTCCAGTCACCGTTTCCGTGGGAGGAGCTGGGCTGAGCAGTTTGCGAGTGACCAAATCGTGACCTAATCTGAGATCACCCCGTGACGCAAGGTGACAACCATGTCACCGTCGCTGGGTACGCTTGAACCACTCGGGTTTGTTCGGTCCATCGGACCGGGTGAACGCGTGGGGGAACGGGGAGAACACAACGTGTCGGTGGGTCGGCTTCAACCGCCGGACGGACGACGAGTCCAGATCCGTGAGCTCACCGAGTAGGCGTTCGACGAAGGGAACTGCACGCGTGACCTCACGCCGCCGAGAGGCCGACCGCACCCGATCGCAGGGGCGCGCACTACGCGCGACCGTGGTCGGGTTGTCCAGCGTTGCGCTGACCACGGCCCTCTTCGCGATTCCCGCTGGGCTGCCCGCTGCGGCGGCGCCTGCGCTGACGGTGGCCGAGGCCAAGGCCCAGATCGAGCAGCTCGAGACTGACGCGGCTGCGATCGACCAGGACTATGCCGGGGTCAAGGAGCAGATCGATCAGGGCAAGGCCAAGCTCGTCCAGAAGCAGGCCGACGTGTCGGCGCAGACCACAAAGGTCGCGCGGATGAAGCTGCAGGTCGGCCAAGTGGCGTTGGCGCAGTTCCAGAACCGCAACCTCGACACCGCCGCCCAGCTGTTCTTCACCGAGGACACCCAGGGCTTCTTGAGCCAGATCTCCACGGTTGAGAAGGTCAGCGAGAACCAGAACACCGTCCTGCAGAACTACCAGCAGGAGCAGGCCACGCTGGCCGACCTCGAGCACTCGAACGAGACCGACCTCGCGGCTCTGCAGGCGAAGGAGAAGAAGCTCCAGGAGCTTCGCGACGCCTCCGACAAGAAGATCGCCGAGTCCAAGGCCGTCTTGGCCAAGCTCACCGCCGCCGAGCAGAAAGCGATCGCCGACGCCGAGGCCAAGGCCGCTGCGGACGCGAAGGACGAGGCCGAGAACCGGACCACCTCGACCTCGCGTGACGGCGATCGTGACGAGCCGGCGGTCACCGGCACGGGCCGTGGCGCCAAGGCGCTGGCCTTCGCCCGCCAGCAGCTGGGCAAGCCTTACCGCTTCGGCGCCTCCGGCCCGAACGCGTACGACTGCTCCGGTCTGACCGGTGCCGCCTGGCGCGCCGCCGGCGTCAGCCTCAGCCGCACCTCCCAGTCCCAGTTCCACGACGGTCGTGCGGTGGCCAAGTCCGACCTGCAGCCCGGCGACCTGGTCTTCTTCTACAGCTCGACCAGCCCGAGTCACGTCGCCCTCTACGCCGGCAACGGGATGGTCATCCACGCGCCGCACCCCGGCGCTTCCGTGCGCTACATCAAGATGAAGTACATGCCGTTCACCGGCGCCCGTCGCCCGGGCTGACCGATCGCTCGACACCTCCTCCGCAACGCGGTGGCCGCACTCGCGGTCATCGCGTTGTTTGGTTGTGCCCCTGGCCCCCTCCTACCCGCCCCGACCCCGCCGGGCCCGACCCTGACTGGCTCGCCGGCGGCGACCCCGCCGGGCGACGCGTCGGCCCAATCGGTCGTCGCCGCCCTCTTTGCGACGGCTCTCTCCGGCGACCGAGCGGCGTTCGACGATCAGGTCAGCGACCGCGATCCGGCGTTCGCCGATCGAGCCCGGCTGATCTACGACAACATCCAGGCCTTGCCGTGGGCCCAGCTCGACGCCTCCGCGGGTCGGGGGGCTCAGTGGCTCGTCGGCAGCCGCCAGACCCTGCTGGGTGCGGACGCCTGGGTGCAGCCGGTGACCCTGCGCTGGCGCCTGGACGGTGACGACGCCGTGGCTGAGCACGTCGTCTGGCTGACCTTCGTGCGACAGGACGGTCGGCCTCGGGTGGCCGGCACCCGGGATGGCCCGGCCGAGCCCGCGCGCCAGCCGAGCTGGTGGCTCGGTCCGGTCCGCGGTCAGCAGCGGGGCAGCGCCACCGTGCTCGTCGGAGCCGGGCAGTCTCCGGAACGATGGTTGGCTGCGGCTGAGCAAGCCGTCCGAGCCGTACGCCAGCACCTACCCACCACCAGCGCCGACGCCGTCGGTTCGTCCGTCGTGCTCGAGGTGCCGGCGACCATCGGGGATTTCGAGGCCGTCGTGGGTGCGACCCCGGGCTCCTACGCCGATGTCGCCGCCGTCACGTTCGCCGAGGGCCCGACGGCGGAGGCGGCTCTCCGGGTGGTGGTCAACCCGGCCGCCGCGCAACGACTCACCGCCGACGGGTTGGCGGTCACCCTGGCCCACGAGACGGTGCACGTCGTGACCCGGTCTCCTCGTTCCCCAGCCCCCTTGTGGGCGACGGAAGGACTGGCCGACTACGTCGCCCTTCAGGCCTATCCTCGAGCCGCCGACGCCGTGGCCGAGCCGCTGCTCGCCGACGTCCGGGCACACGGAGCGCCGGACCGGCTGCCGGTCGACACCGCCTTCGACGACGGTGCCGAGCGGCTCGGCCTCGCGTACGCGCAGTCCTGGTTCGCCTGCCGATCCATTGCCGAGAGCACCTCGCCGGCCGCGCTCGGGCGGTTCTACCGCGCGCTCGACCGCGGTCGTACGCTCGACCAGGCCGCGACCGACGAGCTCGGCCGCAGTGGCGCCGAGGTGACCCGGGGCTGGCGGCGCTATCTGGTGGCGGCGGCCCGCTAGTGGCGACGACTCTGGTCGTCAGCAACGACTTCCCACCCCGGATCGGCGGCATCGAGTCCTTCGTCAGCGACGTCTGCCGGCTGCTGGACGACGACGTCGTGGTGTACACCTCAGGCGTCGACCGCGGCAGCGACGTGAACCGCCGCTTCCCGGTGGTGCGCGGGGGACCGCTGCTGCTGCCCACCCCGGCGACGAGCCGACGGGCCGTGGCCCTGCTGCGCGAGCACGGCTGCAGCCGGGTGGTGTTCGGTGCCGCGGCTCCCCTGGGCCTGCTGGCGCCCGCCCTGCGGCGGGCCGGTGCGACCTCGATCATCGGCCTGACCCATGGTCACGAGATCTGGTGGGCGACGCTGCCCGGTGCCCGTCGGCTGTTGCGGCGGATCGGCACCGACTGCGACCACCTCACCACCATCTCCGAGTTCACCAGCCAGCGGATCGCGCCGGCTCTCTGCCCGGCCGCGCGGGACCGGCTGCTGCGGCTCGCCCCGCCGGTCGACACTGAGCGCTTCCGTCCGGCACCGGGCGGCTCGGTGGCCCGGGGCCACGCCCGATGTGTGGCCGTCGGTCGATTCGTGAGCCAGAAGGGCTTCGCGACCTTGCTACGGGCCTGGCGCCTGGTGGTCGACCAGCTCGACCAGCCGGAGCTGGTGCTGGTCGGCGACGGTCCCCAGCGCCAGCGGCTCCAGCAGCTGATCGAGCAGCTGGGACTGGCCGGCACGGTGACGATGACGGGAGCGCTGGGACGCGATCAGGTCATCGCCGAGCTGCAACGAGCCGACGTCTTCGCCCTACCCGTACGCACCCGGCTCCGCGGGCTCAACCCTGAGGGCCTGGGGCTGGCCGCGCTGGAGGCGGCGGCCTGTGGTCTGCCGGTGGTCATCGGGCGTTCGGGCGGCGCGCCGGAGACGGTGCAGGACGGCGTCACCGGGTTCGTGGTCGACCCCGACGACCACCGCGAGCTGGCGGCGCGCATCTCGGGCCTGCTCGCCGATCCGGCCCGGGCCCGGGCCATGGGCGGACGGGGGCGGGCGTACGTGGTGCGGCACTTCGGCGATGCCCAGGCCCGGCAGATGCTGCTGCGCGCCCTGCGGCTGGACTGAGGCTTCCCCCCGGGATGGGGCCGGTCCGCGTACGCTGTGTTCTCGTGGCTGACCTGACCAGTGCCAGTATCGACATCGCTGCCCCACCGAACGAGGTCATGGCGGTGATCGCCGACTTCGGTCACTACCCGGAGTGGGTCGACTCCATGAAGTCGGCCGAGGTGCTCACCTCCGCGGGCGGACATCCCAAGACGGTGCGGATGGTCCTCGACCATGCCCTGGTCAAGGACGACTACGTGCTGGCCTACGACTGGCAGCCCGCCAAGGTCAGCTGGAAGCTCGAGAAGGGCAGCCTGCTCAAGGCGATGGACGGCTCGTACGAGCTGACCCCCAAGGGCAGCGGCACCACCGTCACCTACACCCTCAGGGTGGATGTGAACATGCCGATGATCGGGATGTTCAAGCGCAAGGCGGAGAAGACCATCATCGACGGCGCCTTGAAGGGGCTGAAGAAGCGAGTGGAAGGCTGACCGCCGTTGCCGCTCCGAGCCTGAGCATCGGGATCGACATCGGCGGCACCAAGGTGGCCGCCGGCGTGGTCGACGAGCGCGGCGAGATCCTGGAGCGGCTGCTGGAGCCGACCCCTTCGCACAGTCCGCAGGCGGTCGAGGACGCGATCGTGCACGCGGTCCGAGAGCTGCGCTCCCGGCACCGGGTGGTCTCGGTGGGCATCGGTGCAGCCGGGTGGGTGGACAACGAGCAGTCCGTCGTCCGGTTCTCCCCGCACCTGGCCTGGCGCTCGGAGCCGATCAAGGCCAAGCTGACCCAGCGGATCGAGCTGCCGCTGATCGTCGACAACGACGCCAATGCCGCAGCCTGGGCGGAGTACCGCTTCGGCGCCGGGCAGGGATCCTCGGTGATGGTCTGCATCACCTTGGGCACCGGCATCGGTGGCGGGCTGGTGATCAACGGACAGCTCTTCCGGGGCACCTACGGGATGGCCGGCGAGTGGGGCCACATGATCAGCGTGCCCGGCGGCCACTGGTGCGAATGCGGCAACCGGGGCTGCTGGGAGCAGTACGCCTCAGGCAACGCCCTGGTTCGCGAAGCCCGGGCGCTGGCCCGGACCCGGTCACCGATGGCCTCACCGGCTGGTCGAGATGACCGGCGGCAATCCGGACACGATCACCGGCCCGGACGTGACGGCGGCGGCGATCGCCGGCGAACCCAACTCGATCGAGCTGCTCGCCGACGTCGGTCAGTGGCTGGGTCGGGGGATCGCCGACCTGGCGGCGGCGCTGGATCCCGAGGTGGTGGTGATCGGCGGCGGGGTGAGCGCCGCCGGGAAGCTGTTGTTGGAACCGGCGCAGCTCGCCTTCAGCCGGACGCTGACCGGACGCGGATTTCGCGAGGAGGCCCGGCTGGTGCTGGCCCACTTCCGCAACGACGCGGGGCTGATCGGCGCGGCTGACCTCGCGCGGCACGCGATGGTGGAGCCGCCCGACTCGGCGCACTTCGGCTTCTGGCCGCGGCGCCGCAAGCTCAAGGACCGGACCCGGCGGCTCAGAGGACGGCGCCGTCGCCCGCGTCCGGGGGCCGGTTACGCGGCAGGCGGGTGATCAGGATGCCGAACCCGCCGAGGAACCCGCCCACGGCGAGCCAGCCGGCCCAGTTGGGCAGGTCGAGCCCGAACGAGGCGGCCAGCACGGCGAGCACGGCGTAGCCGATCCCGATCCAGCCGAGCAGGGCCGGGATGCCCGGTCGGCGCAGCGGGGGCAGCGGCTCAGGCGTGTAGCGCTCCTCGACCACCCGCGCCTCGACCACCTCAGGTTGAGGTGGCTCGACGAGACGGAACAGCGGATGCTGGTCGGCCCAGGTGGCGTCCGGCGACGGAGCAGCTTCAGGTTCAGGTTCAGGGACAGCTTGGGGCGCCGCTGGGGGCGCGCTCGACCGTTCGGCGGTCAGGTGATAGCCGGCCACCATCTCCGCGAAGGCGCGGTCGACCGCCTCCCGGTCGTCCTCGCTGGGGCGTGCCATCTCAGTCCTTAGCCAATCTCCGGAAGAACTCCACGCTGCCGCTGAAGATGTCTTCCGCTTCGTAATCGAGGGTGGCTACATGGTAACTGCGTTCGAGGGAGAGGTAGGTGGCATCTTCGGAGCTGACCCCGGCTTTGATGATGCTCAGCGATGACGGGTCGACGACGTGGTCGCTGTTCGAGCGCCAGACCAACAACGGCTGGTCGACCTTGGCCAGATTCTGCCGCACGTCGGCCCACAGGAACGTCTGTGAGTAGAGGGCGACCAGCGGCGTACGGGGGTAGGCGCCCTCGTCACCGCCCGGCTTGGCCATGTCGTTGCCGATCGCGTCCAGCGACGGCACGATGCGGTGCAGCACGGGCAGGATCCGCATCCGCGGGTCGGTGATGTTGACCGCCGGATTGACCAGTGCCAGCCCAGCGACCGCGTCCCCGTGCTGCTCGGCCAGCCGCAGGCACAGCGCCGCGCCCATCGACAGGCCGGCCAAGAACACCTGGTCACAGGAGTCCTGCAGCGCCCGGAAGCTGTGGTCCACCTCGGCGTACCAGTCGGTCCAGGCCGTCCGGTTCAGGTCGGGCCAGCTGGTCCCGTGGCCCGGGAGCCGCGGCAGCGCGACGCGGAACCCGGCCTGCTCCAGGTGGTCCGCCCACGGACGCATCGACTTGGGGGAGCCGGTGAAGCCGTGGCACAGCAACACTCCGAGCCGGCCGGTGCCGCCCTCATAGGGATGCGCGTACGGCTGCACCGGGGCCGGAGCCGGTGCGGCATCGACGTCGACGGAGCGGCGAGCCAACAACGAGCGTATCCACGAGGTCACCAGCGCATGGTGACACGAATCCGGCCGGACCGGGTCGACGGGACACAGGTGGCGTGGGCCGACACGACGAGTCCGGACGCCCTACGATGATGCGATCGGCGGAAGGCGCAGAGTTGCTCTACTGGATATTCAAATGGGTGCTGTTCACCCCAGTGGTTCGGGTGGTCTTTCGGTCACGGATCGAGGGGGTCGAGCACATCCCGGCGCGCGGCGCCGCGATCCTGGTCAGCAACCACATCTCCTACGGCGACACCTGGGTGCTGCCAGCCATGATCCTCGCCGGCTGACCTTCCCGGCCAAGGCCGAGCTGTTCGCCGGGCGCGGCTTCGGTCCGCGGATCGTGTCCTGGTTCCTGAAGAATGTCGGGCAGCTGCCGATGGACCGTTCCGGTGGGCGGGCCAGCGCCACCAGCATGGATGGGGTGCTCGGGGTGCTGCGGCGCGGCGAACTGATCGGCATCTATCCCGAGGGCACCCGGTCCCCGGACGGCCGGCTCTACAAAGGTAAGACCGGGGTGGCGCGGTTGGTGCTGCAGGCCGGCGTGCCGGTGGTGCCGATCGGCATGGTCGACAGCCAGTTCGTCCCGTCCACGCTGTTCAAGATCCCGATCATGCGGCGGCCCAGGATCCGGTCGGTGAGCCGCTCGACTTCAGCCGCTATGCCGGGCGCGCGGCCAACGACCGTGATGTGTTGCGATGGGTCACCGACGAGATCATGTACGCCGTGATGCAGCTCAGTCCGGCCAGACCTACGTCGACGCGTACGGGGCGTCGGTGAAGGCGGCCAAGGTCGAAGGTCAGACCTTCGAGACCCGCGAGCTGAGCCGGCCCGGCGAGGGCCGCCCGGTGCCCGCCGGTTCCCACCGACGTCGGAGGTGACCGGATGAGCGACGACCTGGTCTCCGTCGACCCCAAGGGCAAGATCGCGGTCGAGAAGGGCGAGCACGGTTCGGGCGGCGGTCGCGGGATCTACTGGGTGCTGAAGAATGTGCTGCTCGGCCCGGCCGTCGGCAAGATCTTCCGGCCGATCGACGAGGGCACCGAGAACGTGCCCGAGCGCGGCGCCGCGATCCTGGCCAGCAACCATCTGTCGTTCGCCGACTGGGTGTTCATGCCGCTGGTGCTGGACCGCCGAGTCACCTTCGTCGCCAAGTCCGACTACTTCACCGGCGTCGGGCTCAAGGGCTGGGCCCAGAAGCGGTTCTTCGCCGGCACCGGCCAGGTGCCCATCGACCGCACCGGCGGCCGGGCCAGCGAGGGCGCGCTGCGGGCCGGGCTCAAGGTGCTGCAGCGCGGGGAGCTGTTCGGCATCTACCCCGAGGGCACCCGCAGCCACGACGGCCGGCTCTACAAGGGCCGTACGGGGGTGGCTCGGCTGGCGCTGCTGGCCAAGGTGCCGGTGATCCCCTGCGCGGTGATCGGCACCGACGTCATCGCGCCGCCCGGCAAGATCGTCACCAAGATCGTCAGCCCGACGGTGCGCTTCGGTAAGCCGCTGGACTTCTCCCGCTACGAGGGGATGAGCGAGGACCGCTTCATCCTGCGCTCGATCACCGACGAGATCATGTACTCGATCATGGAGCTGTCCGGCCAGGAGTACGTGGACATCTACGCCCCGACCGCCAAGGAGCAGGCCGCCCGGGAGGCGAAAGCCCAAGAGGCTGACGAGGTCTCTCCGCAGGCCTGAGGCGGTGCGGTCAAGCGCGAAGCAGCCGGGCAGCCAGCGCCTGCGGCTGGCTGAGCGCGATCAGGTGGCCGCCGGGCAGCGGTTCGGCGATCCGACCGAGTCGCTCGGCGGCGACGCGGCGCTGGAAGTCGTAGGGGAAGAACCGGTCGTCGCGACCGCTCAGCACCGTGGTCGGCACCGGGGGCCAGCGGGCGAAGTCGCAGGGGTCGGCGAACACCGAGTCGGCGGCCCCGGTGACCTCGACCGCCAGGGCCTCGTCGACGACCGCGGACGGTACGTCGTGGAAGAAGTGGGTGTGGACGTCGAAGCCGGCGTCGGGGTCGCGACCCGCGTGGGCCTCGTTGGCTCGCATCGCGGCCGCCTGACCGGTGGCCTCCCACCACTCCCCGGCGGTCTCGCCGGGCAAGGGGATCATCGCGTTGACCAGGAAGAAATGGGTCACCGGCAGCCGGGGCACGGCGAGCGGAGCGCTGAAGCCGCCCATGGACTGCGCCACCACGACGACCTCGGTTGCGTTCCCGGCAGCGACGACGATGGCGTCCGCCTGGTCGCTGAGCGTCGTGCCCGGTGCGACGGGCAGCTCGACTGACACGACCCGGTGGCCGTCGGCACGCAGCCGTGGGGCCACGAGGTGCCAGTACCACGCGGCACCGTCCACACCTGGGACCAGGACAAAGGTGCTGAGGGCCATTCGGCGATCCTGTCGGTTCGGGACGCGGTCCAGCGGCTGGTAAGTCCGCGTTGCCATCGAACCGTAACGTCTAAAGTGGCTGGGTGCCCGAGTCGCCCCAGGTCCCCACGCTGGCTGAGCTGCATGCTCTGAACCCCCTCCAGCAGCCGACCTATGCCGACTCCGGTGAGGTCGAGGCGGTGATCGCCAAGCTGCGGAAGCTGCCGCCGTTGGTCTTCGCCGGCGAGTGCGATGAGCTGCGAGTCAAGATGGCCTCCGTCGCGGCCGGCGAGGCCTTCATCCTGCAGGGTGGGGACTGCGCCGAGACATTCGACGGCGTCACGGCCGACAACATCCAGGGCAAGCTGCGCACGCTGCTCTCGATGGCGGTGGTGCTCACCTACGCGGCTCAGGTCCCGATCGTGAAGATCGGCCGGATGGCCGGCCAGTACGCCAAGCCCCGCAGCTCGGCCAACGAGACCAGGGCTGAGGTGACCCTGCCGGCCTACCGCGGCGACGCGGTGAACGGCTTCGACTTCACGGCCGAGTCGCGCCGACCCGATCCCCAGCGGCTGCTCGGGGTCTACAACGCCTCCGCCGCCACCTTGAACCTGACCCGCGCTTTCGTCACGGGCGGTTTCGCCCACCTGCGCAGTGTGCACAGCTGGAACGCCGACTTCGTCAAGAACTCGGCCGCCGGTGTGCAGTACCAGAACCTGGCCAACGAGATCGACCGCGCCCTGGCGTTCATGGTCGCCTGCGGCATCGACGACGACGTGTTCCGTACGGTCGACTTCTACTCCAGCCACGAGGCGCTGATCATGGAGTACGAGCACGCCATGACCCGGATCGACTCCCGCACCCGCAACCCGTACGGGACGTCGGGGCACTTCTTGTGGATCGGGGAACGAACGAGGCAGCTGGATGGTGCGCACGTGGAGCTGCTCCGTCACGTCCGCAACCCGCTCGGGGTCAAGCTCGGGCCGACGACCACCGCCGACACCGCGCTGGAGCTGGCCGACCGGCTCGATCCCGACCACGAACCTGGCCGCATCACCTTCATCACCCGGATGGGTGCGGACAAGATCCGCGACGTGCTGCCCGAGGTGGTGGCCAAGGTGACCGCCAGCGGTCGACAGGTTGCCTGGATCAGCGACCCGATGCACGGCAACACCTTCGAGGCCCGGAACGGCTACAAGACCCGCGCGTTCTCCGATGTGATCGCGGAGCTGAACGGGTTCTTCGACGTGCACGAGGAGCTCGGGACCTGGCCGGGCGGGGTGCACGTCGAGCTCACCGGCGACGACGTGACCGAGTGTGTGGGGGGCAGCGACGACCTGGTCGAGGCCGACCTGGTCAACCGCTACGAGACGCTGTGCGACCCGCGCCTTAACCGCAACCAGTCGCTCGAGCTGGCGTTCCTGGTCGCCGAACGTCTGACCACGGGCCGGATCCGCCGCGCCAACCCCGTCCAAGCCTTCAGTCCGCTCAGTTTTTAAGAGCTCTTCGCGCGCCGCGCTCACGACCCCGCCTTCCTCCTCGCTCGCCGACGGAAAAGCGTGTCTGCTCCCTCGTCGTCCAGGCGGGGCCGCGCGGCTACTGACGCTCAGAGCTCGCGCGCCGCGCTCACGACCCCGCCTTCCTCCTCGCTCGCCGACGGAAAAGCGTGTCTGCTCCCTCGTCGTCCAGGCGGGGCCGCGCGGCTACTGACGCTCAGAGCTCAACCCGATCCCTGAGCCTGTCGAAGGGGAAGGGCCAGTCGGCGAGCGTCGGGTCGCGCGGTTCGGTCTTGGTGGGGCGGGGGAGACGACACGCTTTTCCGTCGTCTGACCCGGCCCACCAAGACCGAAGCACCCAGCGCGACATAGCGCGAGCCGACTCCAAAAAGAGGGTGGAAGGATAGTCGTGTGATCGATTTGCGTTCGGACACCGTCACCAGGCCGACCGAGGCGATGCGGGCGGCGATGCTGGCTGCGCCGGTGGGGGATGACGTCTACGGCGAGGATCCGACGGTGATCGAGCTGGAGCAGCGTACGGCGGCGCTGCTCGGCCATGAGGCTGGACTGTTCTGCAGCACCGGCTCGCTGGCCAACCTGCTCGGCGTCTGGCTGCTGGTCCAGCCCGGGCAGGAGGTGCTCTGTGACGTCGGCGCTCATATCGCCCGAGCCGAGATGGGGGCCCATGCGGCGGTGCACGGGCTGACCATGCGGACCTTTCCGTCCGAACGGGGTCGCCTGGACGCCGCGCAGGTGCGGCAGATCATCTCGCCGAACGCCGGCCCCTATCTGGTCTCGACGGCGGCGGTGGCGGTGGAGAACACCCACAACTTCGGCGGCGGAACCATCCAGGACCTGGGCGAGCTGGAGGCGGTCCGGGACCTGTGTCGCGAGCACGGTCTGGGCTACCACCTCGACGGCGCGCGGCTGTGGAACGCGCATGTCGCCACCGGGGTGCCGCTGGAGACCTATGGGCGGCTCTTCGACACGGTCAGCGTCTGCTTCTCCAAGGGCATGGGCGCGCCGGTCGGCTCGGTGCTGGTCAGCACGGCGGCCAACATCGCCCGAGCCCGGGTGCAGCGCAAGCGGCTGGGTGGTGGCTGGCGGCAGGCGGGGCTGTTGGCCGCGGGGGCCCTGCACGCCTTGGACCACCACCTGGAGCGGTTGGCGGACGACCACGTCTCAGCCCGAGCGTTCGCCGGGGCCGTGGCTGAGGTCGCGCCGGCTGCCGTGGACGTGGCGGCCGTGGAAAGCAACATCGTCGTGGTGGGCACCGGGACACGACCGGCCGGTCCGATCGCGGCGGCGGCGGCCGAGCAGGGTGTCGTGGTCTCCGCGCTCGGTCCCCACCTGATCAGAGCGGTCACCCACCTCGACGTCAGCCTCGACGAGTGCGCCCAGGCCGGAAAGGTCCTCGGCCAGCTGATCGGCTGACCAGCTGCCGGACCTGGATAGTGTGATCGTGTGACCGCCGTCCGCGTGGTTGTCGTCGATGACCACATCGTCTTCCGTGAAGGCTTGCGTGCCCTTCTGGCACGGGTCGACGAGATCGAGGTTGTCGGCGAGGCCGGCGATACCCAGGGGGCGATCGACCTCGTCGCCGAGCTCCGGCCCGACGTGGTGCTGATGGACCTCCAGCTCCCCGGTGACGGCGGTCTGGCCGCCACCGCCCAGATCACCGCAGCCAACGCTGACACGGCCGTTCTGGTGTTGTCCATGTTCTCTGACGACTCGCACCTGCAACGAGCGTTGAGGGCCGGCGCGAGGGGCTACCTCTTGAAGGACGCGGAACCGGACTCGATCGTTCGAGCCATCGTCGCTGTGCACCACGGGCAGGTCATCTTCGACCAGGCCATGGCTACGCGGGTGATCACCGCGGCGACGCACTATGAGTCCGAGCGGCCGTTTCCCGCACTGACTCCGCGAGAGGCTGACATCTTGGACAAGCTCGCCCGTGGTCTGCGCAATGATGCGATCGCTGTCCGGACCGGGTTGAGCGTCAAGACGGTGCAGAACAACGTCTCCGCCATCTTGCTCAAGCTGGGTGCCCGAGACCGAGCCCACGCCGTCGCCCTGGCCCGGGACGCCGGCATCGGACGGCCCGGCTGAGTAGTGCGGGTTCTCGTGGTCGGCGTCAGCTGACGACCGGCACCTGCACCGTCAGCTGGGTCCCGTGCTCCGGTTCGGAGGAGAGCTCGAACTGGCCACCGAGGGCGGTGGCTCGGGTGCGCATCGAGGTGAGGCCCATGCCGCTGATGTAGGGCCGGGGCAGACCGATGCCGTCATCGCGCACGACGAGGTGCAACGTGGCCTCATCGACCCGGAGGTCCACCCGACACTGTCGCGCGTGGGCATGGCGGACGACGTTGTTCACCGACTCCAGCAGGATGAGGTAGACCTCCTGCTCGATCGTGGCCGACAGCCGTGGGACGTCCGCCCGCAGGTCGAAGGTCGGAATCTGGCTCGAGTTGAGCGTCGCCAGATGCTCGCGGATCATGGCGGCCAGTCCCTCGTCGGCCAGCGGATGCGGTTGGAGGCCGTGGGCGATCTCGCGGACCTGGGTGGCCGCTCGGCGCAGCACGTTGGAGAGCTGGGCCGCTGCCGCTTCATCGTGAGATCCCACCGGAAGGCCTCGCCGGAGACCTTCGGCCGCCAATCCCGCGCCCGCGAGCAGCGGCCCGACGCCGTCGTGCAGGTCACGCGCCACCCGTTCTCGCTCCTCACCGGCCACCAGCAGCACGTGCCGTCGTTGGGTGGCCACCTCGTTGTCCTGCCGGAATCCGTAGATCAAGCCGCCGAGCTGGTCTGCGAGGTGCTTGAGCAGCACCAGGTCGGCTCGGCTGAAGGTCTCCCGACGAGACCGGGGGGCCACGCGAAGCTCGCCGACTCTTTCACCCCGGTGCAGGGCGTCCAGAACGAGGTGGTCGGACCCGAGTCCGCCCGCGTCGACGATGATCTCGACCTGTGAGGCCCGTTGGACGCCGATGGAGACCGCGGGGGAACGAACCGCGTCAGCCACGATGCCGGCCACGGTGCGCAGGACGGCGGGTTCGTCGCCCACCCGGACCCGATCGCTCAGGCGCTCGATCACGGCCAAGGGCTCCGCTCGTTGGCCGTAGATCTTGCGTTCCAGGAGTCGCTGCAGCTTCCGACGGACGGGGTCGGCGGCCAGGATGACCAGGGCCGCCGCCCCAGCAGCGAGCCACGGGGTGGCCGGGCTGCTCGAGGATCGGGTGACCACCGAGAGCACCCCGGCGTAGACGGCGAGGAAGACGACCAGCAGGCCTGCGGTCAGCAGGACATAGGCTGCCGCGCGGCGTAACGCAGGGCTGACGTCGTACAAGTCGTAACGCAGGATGGCCACGAGGATGGCCGCCACCACCAGCACTGTCCACGACAAGCCGAGCACCGCGTCGATCGCGACGTCCATCGGGCTGCCGACCAGGGAACTCACCACGATCAGGGGCAGGGGCAGCAGCAGGGCGATGCTCAGCAGACCGATCTGGCGGCGGACGGTCGTGCCGCCATGGCGCCAGCGGTGCAACCAGGCGGCAAGTCCGAGCACGACGGCGGCCACGAACGACAGCCCGGTGACCGATGACGCCACCATCGGGATGAGGTTGCTGGCGCAGTAGATGTTCTCCTCGGGGCATCCGCCGGTTCCGGCGCTGACCAGCTCGCCGACGAGCGCCGCGGCCGTCGCAACGCTCACGAACGCTCCGGACGCGACGAGGACCCGTCGCCACCGGGTGAGGGGTAGGGGTCCATCGGGGTAGACCTGGGGCAGGAACACCAGCGGTGCGGCGATGGACAACGGCCAGATGGTCAAGGCCGCCGCTTGGACGTACGCCGCCCACGGAAGGCTGCGGAGAAAGCCGTAGGCGCTGATGCCGAGGAGCGCCGTAGCCAGGGCGCTCGCGACACCGGCGATCAGGAGCACCGTTCCGACCACGCGGGCGTCGGCATATCGGCGTAGGGCCGTGCCGGCCAGGGTCAGGGCCACCAGGCCGGGCAGCGATCGCCAGCCTTCCGACCCGCCGCCGGGATACTCGAAGCCCTTCACCGCCACGTGGTCGAGGTAGGCACCCGCGGCAGCCAGAACGGCAGCGACCACGCAGATGACGATATCGACCCGAGACCATGGCCGAGCGGGCGGCGACGACAGCTCGACTGCTATCTGCTTCTCCACCGTGTGCTCCGTCTCGACGACTCGATCGTGTTCCTACCAGCAGCATCTATGAGGGTGTTCCCGGGTGGATAGAACGCTGATCCCGGAGCCCCCGGGAATCACCTCAGGTGAGGCCGTGGTGTTGGAGTTCAGTCCACACCACCACCGTCGCACCCGAGGTGGAGATGTTCGCCGCGATGATCGGCGCTCCCGACCACGATCCAGCGAAGCACCGAGTCTGGCTCGGTTCGACGCGAACCTCATCAGACCGTCCGGTTCTCGGTGCCGGCGTCACCCGAACCTCGGCCGGCTTGTCGACTCCGACCTCGATGTTCCGGGCGCAGAAGACGGTCTCCGCCTCCCAACGGGTGAGGAAGACACCCACCTCCTGCCGGCCGAGCTCGTACGGTCCGGCAGGGACCGAAGCCTGCGCCCCCATCATCGACAGCGCGATGGCCAAGACGATGGCGGAGGCGCCACCAACCAGCGCCCGGCTGACCGGGCGGTGTCGTTGAGCCCCGATGTCATTGGACATCTCCGCGGCCCGCCCCTGGATGACCTTCATACCTCGAGCGTGAGACCAGCCATTCCCGGGAGTCATGAGCCGGGCTTCCCGCGAACCCCAGGACATCGGTCGGGTGGGGCAGGAGTCGTTGCCGGGAGATGAGTTCCGCGTCACCGTGGCGAGCCAGTGTGCGGTCAGTCCTCCCGCAGAGGCGGTCCGTCGACAGGGGTCGAGATGTCGGGAAGCATCTCCGCTTGGTCGCCTGACCGATCCGCTCGGCGACGTGCCGGCTCTGGCGAAGTACGCCACCAACATGGTGCTCACGTGCTCGCCCTGCTCGCCCTGCTCGCCCCTCCCTTCGCTGCACGAGCGGTCCGGCAGACCGAGGCTCAGCCGACCGGGCCGTCGGTGGGGTGACCGAACACGAGCGAGGCCGCTAGGAGGAACATCATCGCGGCGATGACCGCGTCCAGGACCCGCCACGCATTGCGCCGCCGGAATACGGGCGTGAGCGCGCGGGCGCCGTACCCGAGGGCGGTGAACCAGCTGAGGCTGGCGGTGCCGGCGCCGGCCGCGAACCACCACCGGCCGGAGACGCCGTGGGCGTTGGCGATCGACCCGAGCAGCAGCACCGTGTCGAGGTAGACGTGCGGGTTGAGCCAGGTGAAGGCCAGCGCAGCGGCGAGCACCGCAGTGGGGCTGAGCTGCCGGTCGGCGGCCGCTTCCAGCTGCCCGCCGGCCAGGGCCCGCCGGGCGGCGAGCAGCCCGTAACCGAGGAGGAAGGCTGCGCCGGACCAGCGGACCACGACGAGCACGACGGGCGCTGCCCGCACCAGCGTGCCGATCCCGGCCACCCCGGCGAGGATCAGCAGCAGGTCCGAGCCCGCACAGACCGCGACGACCAGCAGGACGTGGCGACGACGCAGCCCCTGCCGCAGCACGAAGGCGTTCTGGGCACCGATCGCCACGATCAGGGACAGCCCGGTCACGAAGCCTGAGAAGGCAGCAGTCATCACCTAGACGACGGTAGGGGCCGTACGAGCATCAGGCCAGTTCATGTTCCTCACGCACCGTAAGATGCTTTCATGATCAACGTACGGCCGGAACAGGCCCTGACGTTGGCGGCGATCATGGCCGAAGGCACATTCGACGCCGCCGCCCAGCGGCTGCACCTGACCCCGTCAGCGGTGAGTCAGCGTGTGCGGGCGCTGGAGGTCACCATCGGTCGTCCGGTCCTGCAGCGGGTGAGACCCGTCGAGCTGACGTCGGCGGGTCAAGCCGTGGTCCGGTTCGCCCGGCAGCTGGACCTGCTGAGCGCCGACCTGTCGGACCAGCTCCAGCCCGACGTCGATGGCCCGACCCCGCGGGTCACGGTGGTGGTGAACAGCGATTCCCTGCACACCTGGGCCCTGCCCGGGCTGGTCGGGGTGGCCGAGCACGTGCAGCTGACGATCCTGCGCGAGGACCAGGACTACTCCTTGGACCTCGTACGACGCGGTGCGGCCCACGGGGCGGTCACGGCCACCGCCGCGCCGGTACCCGGGTGCACCGCACGACCACTCGGGGTGATGCGGTACCGGCCGGTGTGCACGCCGGCGTTCGCCGCCCGGTGGTTCGCCGACGGATTCGGCCGCGCAGCCCTCGCTGGTGCTCCGGTCGTCGTCTTCGACGACAAGGACGACCTCCAGGACCGCTACCTCCGGCACCGCCTGGGCCGTACGCCGAACCCGCCGCGGCACTTCGTCCCGGCCGCCCACGAGTTCAGCCGGGCCGTGCTGCTCGGACTGGGCTGGGGCATGCTGCCCGATCTGCAGCTCGCCGAGCTGCCGGCCGAGGCTGTCGTCCGGCTGGGTCCGCGGGCCCACCTCGACGTCCCGCTCTACTGGCAACAGTGGCGTCTCACCACCACCGCACTGGACCGGGTCGCCGGCGCCGTCATCGACGCAGCCCGCGTCCTCCGCCACGGCCCCCAACCCGTCAGCCGGCAGCGTCGGTCGCCACCGGGCTGACGCTCGGACCGCGCCACAACCGCGCCAGGACCTACAGCGACGCCGTCGACTCGACCACGGGCTGACCGTCGGTGTACTTGTGGACCAAGGCCTGCAGGTCGACCCCGGTGGTGTTCTTGAGCATCTCGAGGGTCTGAACCACGTTGTCGGTGACCTGGCGGGGGAGCTGCCCGGCCCCGTCGGTCGAGATCACGGTCAGCTTGTCGATGGCCCCCATCGGCGCAGCGATCTCCTTGGCCACCTGGGGCAGGATCTCGATCAGCATCTGCAGCACCGCTGCGTCGTTGTAGTTGGCGAAGGCCGCAGCCTTCTTGTCCATCGCCTCGGCTTCGGCCTGTCCGGTCGCGAAGATCGCCGCCGCCTGGGCTTCACCCTCGGCCCGGGTGGCGTCGGCCTCGGCGATCCGGCGGGCCTTCTCGGCCTCACCGCGTTTGGCGCCCTCGATCGCCTCCGCCTCGGCCAGCGCCGATCGGCGGGACTTGTCGCCCTCACCGGTGAGCCGGGCCGTCTCGGCATTGGCCTGCGCGGCCGCGATGGCGGCAGCCTTACGGGCGTCGGCTTCGAAGATCTGGGAGTTGCGGCGACCTTCGGCCTCGGTCTCGATCCGGTAGCGCTCGGCGTCTGCGGGCTTGCGGACCTCGGTGTCGAGCTGGCGCTCCTTCAAGGCGGCCTGGCGTACGGCCACCTTCTCCTGCTCGCCGAGGATCGCCTGGTCGCGGTCGGCCTGGGCCAACGGGCCGGAGGCCGCGGCTCGGGCCTGGGCGGCGTCGGTCTCGGCCTTGATCTCCGCCTGCTTGAGCGCCAGCTGGCGCTGCGCCACCGCGATCTCCTGCTCCGCCTGGATCCGAGCCTGCTCGGCCGCCTGCCGCGCCCCGGCTTCGGCGACCGCAGCCAGCTGACCGACCTTCGCGGCTTCGGGCCGGCCCAGGTCGGACAGGTAGGAGCCGTCATCGGTGATGTCTTGGATCTGGAACGTGTCGAGCACCAGGCCCTGGCCGGTCAGCGACGACTCGGCCTCGTCGGCGACCCGCTGGGCGAAGGCGGCGCGGTCGCGGATGATCTGCTCGACCGACAACGAGCCGACGATCGAGCGGAGCGACCCGGCCAGGGTCTCCTGGGTGAAGGTCTCGATCTCCTCCTGCTGGGAGAGGAAGCGTTGGGCAGCGGCTCGGATCGAGTCCTCGTTGCCGCCGACCTTGACGATGGCCACGCCGTCCAGGTTGAGCTTGACCCCCTGGCCGGAGACCGCGCCACGGATCTGGATCATGATCCGCCGGCTCGACAGGTCGAGGATGTAGCGGCGCTGCACGAAGGGGAGCACGAACACCCCGCCACCCATCACCACCTTCTGCCCGGACAGGTCGGTGGACACCACGCCGGTCTCGAGGTTGCGCACCTCCTTGCCTTTGCGGCCGGTGATGATGAACGCCTCGTTGGGACCAGCGACCTTGTAGCGGGTGGTGACCAGCAAGGCCAGGAACACCACGACGACGATGAGCCCGATCACCGCGATCAAGGTGGTGGGAAGGTTGTCCACTGGGGGTCCTCTCGGTGGTGCGTGGGTTCTAGCGGGTGGTCGGCTCGACCAGGACCGAGGTCGGCGACAAGACGCCGGTGATGGTCACCGGCGTGCCGGCCGGCAGCGGCTCGGCGGCGCGGGCATTGAGCTTGGTGATGTGGCCGGAGGCCACGATGCTGATCTCGCCGTAGCCCTGCGACGGGATCGGGTTCATCACCGTCGCCGTCCGACCGACCAGGCTGGACGTGCGGACGTTGGCCTCGTCACCGCCCCTGCGCAGCCGGTTGGAGACCCAGCCGACGCCGGCCCCGATGGCCAGGCCGGCGACCAGACCGGCTCCGATGGCCGCCGCCGTGCTGCCGGTGCCGTCGACCACCAGAGCCCCGACGAACCCGAACGCACCCAAGAAGCCGGCCAGGGCGGCGCCGGAGACGTAGTCGCCACCCAGCCCGTCGAGGACACCGTCGAGGTGGTCGCCGATCAACAGCGAGACCAGCAGCAGGACCACCCCGATCGCGCCGATGATCAAGAAGGCGATCACAGGGTGTCCTTTGCTCGGGCGTCGATGGTCAACGCATCTTACGGGGCGAAAGGTCGCCTTTCGTAGGAATTGTCTGAGGATCGAGTGACCCTGGGTGGCGAACCGGCTTGCCCTACGGTGAGTCCATGCGCATCACTCACCTCGGCCATGCTGCTGTCCTCGTCGAGACCGACGCCGCCCGGATCCTGATCGACCCCGGCAACTTCTCCGACGGATGGCACACGGTCACCGACCTGGACGCGGTCCTGGTCACCCACCTGCATCCCGACCATCTCGACCCCGCGAACGTCCCCGCCCTGCTGGCCGCCAACCCGCAGGCCAAGGTCTATCTGGAGCCGTCGATCCTGGCTGCAGTGGCCGAAGGCAAGATCCGACCGCTGGGCGAGGCGTCGGCCCTGGCGGCCGACGACCAGGTGGCCCTCGGCGACTTGTTGATCACCGGCGTCGGCGGTCAGCACGCCATCATCCACCGCGATCTGCCACGGATCGGCAATGTCGGCTACGTGCTGCGCTCCGAGGGGCAGCCGACCTTCTTCCACCCCGGGGATGCCTACGACACGGTCCCCTCCGGGGTGGACGTCTTGGCCATGCCGGCGTACGGCCCGTGGGCGGCGATGAAGGAGACGGTCGACTTCGTCCGCGCCGTCGGAGCGCTGGAAGGATTCCCCATCCACGACGAGCTGCTCAACGATCGCGGTCGTGGCCTGGTCTTCAACCGGGTGAACGAGATGACCGACACCCGGCTGGTCGACCTGCGCGGTGGCACCACCCACCAGTTTTAGTAGGACGAGACCGGCAGCAGCGCACCGTCACTGGCTCGATAGACCGGGCGTTCGCCCAATGGTGCGGTCAGCTCGACGGTGCCGTACGCGAGCCCGTCGTCACTGCCCAGGCCGGCGCACCCCCCGTCGCCGAACCGGGGTTCCCGGTTCTGCACGGTGCGGACCACCACCCGGTCAGGGGTCTCGTCGATCACCGCGCTCAGCTGTCCCGAGCAGTAGCCGTCGGTGTCCCATCGGACCGCGACCGCGAGCTGGCGTGGGTCGCCCGGGAGCGCCGGCACGAGTGCCTGGACCGGCTCCAGGTTTTCCAGCCGGTAGCTGAGGCGGTCGATGCTGAGCAGGGCTGACCCCACGCCGGCGGTCAGGAACGCGGCGAGGACGATCACGGCGATCACGCTCCGGCCGCGGCGTACGGTCATCATCTGGTCAGTATGTCCCGCGAGCCAAGCGCCGAGACAGCTGTTCGACGGCGAGGTGCACCTGGTGCACCAGAGCGCGCTGCTCGAGCGGGCTCACCGTGGTCGCGTCGTAGGTGACGGCGACCGCGGCGATCGGATGGCCGGTGTGGTCGAGGACGGCTTGGGCGACCGACCACAGGCCCTCGGTCACCGAACCCTCCTCGGTGGCGTAGCCACGGTTGCGCACGTCGGTGAGCAGCCGCCGGAGCTGGGTCGGCGTACGCGGCCCGTGGTCGCCGCGGCGGACCAGGCTGGCGGCGTCGGGGAACAGCGCCCGGACCTGACGGCCGGTCAGCCGAGCCAGCATGGCCAGACCGCTGGCGGTCAGCACGGCGGGCAGCCGGACGCCGACGTCGGTCACCAGCAGCGCCCGCCCGACCGCCCGTTCCTCGATCAGGTAGAGGACGTCACGGCCGTGCAGCACCGAGAAGTGCGCGTTCTGGGTGGTCTGGTCGACCAGCCGGTGCAGCACCGGCCGGGCGATCCGCTGCAGTGGCGCCTGCCGCTGGTAGGCCGAGCCGAGCTCGTAGACCCCGACGCCCAGACCGTAGCGCCGCTCCTCGGGCAGGTGGGTGATCAGGCCGTGGCTCTCCAGCACACCGAGCAACCGGTAGGTGGTGGACCGGGGCAGGCCGAGCCCGGCCGCCACCGCCGTGGCGGCCATGGGCTCGGGATGCCGGGCCAGGTAGGTCAGCACGGACAGCACCTGGTCGGCTGCGGGCGCCCCGGTCATGGCTCTCCTCCTCCTCGCAATGTCTCAGATCCGAGACAGATGACGACTCCAGCGTATGGCTGCGGCCACTCGCGGGCGATGGACTGGGGTCATGGCGAAACCACCCAGCATCACCGTCGGGACCGGACCGGTCTCGTTCGCCGACGTCGTGGCCGTGGCGCGGCACGACGCGGCGGTGCGCATCTCGGCGGAGTCGCGGTCGGAGGTGCGCAAGACCCGGGAGGTGATCGAGGACCTCGCCGATGATCATGAACCGCACTACGGCGTCTCCACCGGCTTCGGCGCCCTGGCCACCCGGCACATCCCGGTCGGGCTTCGAGCCCAGCTGCAGCGCAGCCTGATCCGCTCACACGCTGCCGGCTCGGGGTCCGAGGTCGAGCGCGAGGTCGTCCGTGCCCTGATGCTGCTGCGGATCTCCACCCTGGCCACCGGCCGCACCGGCATTCGCGAGCTGACGTTGCAGACCTACGTCGACCTGCTCAATGCCGGCATCACTCCGGTGGTGCACGAGTACGGCAGCCTGGGCTGCTCCGGTGATCTTGCTCCGCTGGCTCATTGTGCGCTGGCGCTGATGGGGGAGGGAGTCGTTCGCGATCGCTCCGGTGTCCTGCGCCCGACGGCCGAGGCCCTGGCCGCCGCTGGGATCACGCCGGTGGTGCTGGCCGAGAAGGAGGGCCTGGCCTTGATCAACGGCACCGACGGCATGCTCGGGATGCTCGTCCTGGCTCTGACCGACCTCGTCGCGCTGCTGAAGGTCGCCGACGTGACGGCCGCGATGAGTGTGGAAGGGCTGCTGGGCACCGACGACGTCTTCGCCGATGATCTTCAGCGGCTGCGCCCGCATCCCGGGCAGCAGGCCTCGGCCGCGAACCTGACCATGATCATGTCCGGCAGTGCGATCCGGCAGAGCCACCGGAAGTCCTCGAACGAGCCGGGTTCGTGCACCCGGGTGCAGGACGCCTACTCGCTGCGCTGCTCGCCGCAGGTGGCCGGCGCCGCTCGGGACACGATCGACCATGCTGCTCGCGTGGCGACCGTCGAGCTCGGCTCGGCGATCGACAACCCGGTGGTCACGCAGGACGGTCGGGTGCAGTCCAACGGGAACTTCCACGGCGCCCCGATCGCGTACGTGCTGGATTTCTTGGCCATCGTGGTGGCCGATCTGGCCAGCATCGCCGAACGGCGTACCGACCGTTTCCTGGACCAGGCCCGCAGCGCCGGGCTGAGCCCGTTCCTGGCTCACGACCCGGGTGTCGACTCCGGTCAGATGATCGCCCAGTACACCCAGGCGGCGATCGTGTCCGAGCTCAAACGGCTCGCTGCGCCGGCCTCGGTCGACTCGATCCCCAGCTCGGCCATGCAGGAGGACCACGTCTCGATGGGCTGGGCAGCCGGGCGCAAGCTGCGTCGAGCGGTCGACGGCCTGACCCGGGTGCTGGCCATCGAGCTGCTGACCGCCGCCCGCGGCCTGGAGCTCCGCGCTCCCCTCCGGTCGGCGCCGGCGACCGCCGCCGCAGTGGCCGCCCTCCGGTCCGCCGGCGCGCCCGGCCCCGGACCGGACCGCTGGCTCGCCCCCGAGATCGAGGCCGCCGTCCAGCTGGTCGCCGGCGGCGAGCTGCTCGTCGCCGTCGAAGCCGTCACCGGCCCGCTGCACTGACCCACCGTTGCCACCCACCAAGGAGAAGATGATCATGGAAGGCGCCCGACCCGTACGCGCCGCCCGCGGCACCACCCTGACGGCCCGTTCCTGGACCACCGAGGCGCCGCTGCGGATGCTGATGAACAACCTGGACCCCGAGAACGCCGAGCGCCCCGATGACCTGGTGGTCTACGGCGGCACCGGCCGGGCGGCCCGCGACTGGCGCTCGTTCGACGCGATGGTCCGCACGCTGACCACGCTGGCCCCCGACGAGACGATGCTGGTGCAGTCGGGACGTCCCGTCGGGGTGATGCAGACCCATGAGTGGGCTCCCCGGGTGATCTTGGCCAACTCCAACCTGGTGGGGGACTGGGCGACCTGGCCGGAGTTCCGTCGGCTGGAGAAGCTCGGTCTCACCATGTACGGCCAGATGACCGCCGGCTCGTGGATCTACATCGGCACCCAGGGGATCGTCCAGGGCACCTACGAGACGTTCGCCGCCGTGGCCGAGAAGCGGTTCGGTGGCAGCCTGGCCGGCACCGTGACCCTGACCGGCGGCTGCGGGGGGATGGGTGGCGCGCAGCCGCTGGCCGTCACGCTCAACGACGGCGTCTGCCTGATCGTCGACGTGGACCGGGCTCGGTTGAACCGACGGGTCCAGCACGGCTACCTCGACGAGGTCGCCGACGACCTCGACGCCGCGGTGGCCAAGGTGCTGGCCGCCAGGGCGGCTCGACGAGCCTGGTCGGTCGGTGTGGTCGGCAACTGCGCGGCCGTGTTTCCCGAGCTGCTCCGTCGCGGTGTGCCGATCGACGTCGTCACCGACCAGACCAGCGCCCACGATCCGCTGTCCTACCTGCCCGAGGGGGTCGAGCTGGCCGACTGGGCCGAGCTGGCGGAGAACAAGCCCGAAGAGTTCACCGACCGGGCCCGGGCTTCGATGGCCAAGCACGTACGCGCCATGGTCGAGTTCGGTGATGCCGGGGCCGAGGTGTTCGACTACGGCAACTCGATCCGCGACGAGGCCCGCCAGGGCGGCTACGAGCGGGCCTTCGACTTCCCCGGTTTCGTGCCGGCCTACATCCGGCCCTTGTTCTGCGAGGGCAAGGGCCCGTTCCGCTGGGTCGCGCTGTCCGGCGACCCGCGCGACATCGACGTCACCGACCGGGCCGTGATGAAGCTGTTCCCTGATCATGACCGGCTGCAGAAGTGGATGCGGGGAGCCCGGGAGAAGATCAAGTTCCAGGGGCTGCCCGCCCGGATCTGCTGGTTGGGCCAGGGCGAGCGCGACAAGGCCGGGCTCGCGTTCAACGACCTGGTCGCGGCGGGGACGATCAGCGCGCCCATCGTCATCGGTCGTGATCATCTGGACTGCGGCTCGGTGGCCAGTCCTTACCGCGAAACCGAATCCATGCTGGACGGCTCCGACGCCATCGCCGACTGGCCGCTGCTCAACGCCATGATCAACACCGCCTCGGGAGCGTCCTGGGTCTCGATCCACCACGGCGGCGGCGTCGGGATCGGGCGGTCCATCCACGCCGGTCAGGTGTCGTTGGCCGACGGCACCGAGCTGGCGGCGCAGAAGCTGGCCCGGGTGCTCACGAACGACCCCGCGATGGGCGTGATCCGGCACGTCGACGCTGGCTACGACCGCGCCGACGAGGTGGCGGCCGAGCGCGGCGTACGCATTCCGTTGCAGGAGGGCCGTTGAGCATGGCTGTCTTCGACCAGCTGTGGAGCGACATCGAGGCGGTCGGCCGGGACCGGCGCACGGGCGGCTACCGACGCTTCGCCTGGACCGACACCGACCGTACGCTGCGGGAGTGGTTCGCTGCGGCGGCTCAGGCTCGCGGGCTCGACCTGACCGAGGACCGGATGGGCAACCAGTGGGCCTGGTGGGGCGATCCCGACCGCAGTCCCGGTTCCGGCGTCGTGACCGGCTCGCACCTGGACAGCGTCCCGGACGGGGGCGCCTTCGACGGACCGCTGGGGGTGGTCAGCGCGCTGGCCGCGGTGGACGCGCTGCGCGCCGCCGGCTTCGCGCCGGACAAGCCGATCGGCATCGTCAACTTCGGCGACGAGGAGGGGGCGCGGTTCGGCGTCGCCTGTGCCGGCTCGCGGGTGATCACCGGCGCCCTGGCGCCGGACCGGGCCCGCGGGCTCACCGACTCCGACGGCGTGACGATGGCCGAGGCGATGGCGGCGAACGGCCGCCGGGTCGAGCACCTCGGTCGCGATGACGAGGCCCTGGGCCGGATCGGACGGTTCGTGGAGCTCCACGTCGAGCAGGGTCGGGGCCTGGTCGACCACGGCGAGGCGGTGGCGATCGGCCGGCACATCTGGCCGCACGGCCGCTGGCGGATGGACTTCGCCGGCCAGGCCAACCACGCCGGCACGACGGTCCTCGGTGATCGACGCGACGCCATGCTCGCCTGCGCGCAGGCGGTGCTGGCTGTACGCGCCGCCGCGGTCCGGTACGGCTGCCACGCCACCGTGGGAAAGCTCCAGGTCGAGCCCGGCGGGGTGAACGCGATACCCAGTGCGGTGAGCGCCTGGCTGGACGCCCGGGGCGCCGACGAACCGGCGGTCCGGTCGGTCGTGGCCGACATCGAAGCCGGCCTGTCCGGGCTGGACGGCGTGCTCCAGCTGGAGTCGTGGACCCCGGCGACGTTCTTCGACGCGGACCTGGTCGCCCACCTGAGCCGCCGGCTGGGGCACGCTCCGGTGCTCGGCACCGGTGCAGGGCACGACGCCGGAATCCTCGCCAACGCTGGGATCCCGGCCGCGATGATCTTCGTCCGCAATCCCACCGGGATCTCCCACTCACCGGTCGAGCACGCCGAGCGCGACGACTGCCTGGCCGGGGTCGACGCGTTGGCCGCCGTGCTGCGCGACCTGGCCGGTCCGGAGTGAGCACCTACTGGGCCGCCCACGCCTGGCTGCCGGACGGCTGCCGCTCGGCCGTACGGTTCGTCGTGGCCGGTGATCACTTCGGACCGGTTCAGCCGGGCGTGCCGGCGCAGGTCGGGGACGAGATCCTGGCCGGAGTCGTGCTGCCCGGACTGGCCAACGGGCACAGCCACGCGTTCCACCGGGCCTTGCGCGGCCGGACCCACGGTGGCGCCGGTGACTTCTGGACCTGGCGTCGGCTGATGTACGCCGTCGCAGCTCGCCTGGATCCCGATCGGTATCTCGCCCTGGCCCGGGCGGTGTTCGCCGAGATGGTGCAGTCCGGCTACACCGCGGTCGGTGAGTTCCACTATCTGCACCATGGCCGAGGGGGTCGCCCCTACGCCGATCCGAACGCGATGGGGGCGGCGCTGATCGAGGCCGCACGTGACGCCGGCCTCCGGCTGACCGTGCTGGACGCGTGCTACCTGTCCGGCGGTCTCACGGCAGATGGGCACCAGCCCCTCGACCCGGTCCAGCTGCGGTTCTCCGACGGTGACGTCGACCGCTGGCAGGGCCGGCTGGCGTCGCTGCCGCCCTCGGCCCAGGCCCGGGTGGGGGCGGCCGTCCATTCCGTGCGGGCGGTCCCCGCTGCGGCCCTGGCCCAGGTCGCGTCGGCCGTCGGTCGGCGGCCGCTGCACGTGCACCTCAGCGAGCAGCCGGCTGAGAACGCCGCGACTGTGGCGTGCTACGGCCGAACGCCGACCCAGCTGCTCGACGACCACGGGCTCCTCGGCCCCCAGACGACGGCGGTGCACGCAACCCACCTGACCGACGAGGACGTCACCCGGCTGGGGAGCACCCGGACGACGGTGTGCCTGTGTCCGACCACCGAGCGTGACCTGGCGGACGGTATCGGGCCGGCCCGTGCACTGCTGGACGCCGGCAGTGCGCTGAGCCTGGGGAGTGACCAGCACGCGGTCATCGACCCGTTCGAGGAGCTGCGTGGGCTGGAGATGCACGAGCGCTTGGGCAGCCACCGCCGCGGCCGGTTCACCCCGCTCGAGCTGGTCACCGCCGCGAGCACCACCGGCTACCGCAGTCTCGGTTGGGAGGGCGGCGGCCGGATCGCTGCGGGCGCCCCCGCCGACTTCGTGGTGGTCCGCTCGGACACGTCGCGGACGGCAGGTGCTCGGGCGGACCAGATCGGCTACGCGGCGACCGGAGCCGACGTCGACCGGGTCGTTGTCGGCGGTGCCACCGTGGTGCGCGACGGCCAGCACCGGCTGGGCTCGGTGGCCACGCTCCTCACCACAGCCCTGAGCCCACTCGAGGACGACCGATGACGGCGACTCTGGTCACCGGCATCCGGGAGCTGGTGACCTGCGACGGTGGTGACGAGGACGGGCTGGGCCGGCGGCGCGACGCGGCGCTGATCGCCGAGGACGGGTTGATCAACTGGATCGGACCGGCGGCGGCGGCGCCGGCCGCGGACCAGATGATCATGCTCGATGGCCGTGCGGTGATCCCCGGGTTCGTCGACTCGCACAGCCACCTGGTGTTCGCGGGTGATCGCAGCGCGGAGTTCAGCGCCCGGATGAGCGGAACCGCGTACGACGGTGGGGGGATCGGGGTCTCGGTGGCCGCCACCCGGGCCGCGAATGATCATGATCTTCGTGCGGTGGTCGCCGACCGGGTGGCCGAGCTTCGGGCCCAGGGGACCACCACGGTGGAGATCAAGAGTGGCTACGGTCTGACCGTCGCCGACGAGGCACGCTCGTTGCGGATCGCCCGCGAGTTCACCACGGAGACGACGTTCCTCGGTGCCCACGTGGTGCCGGCAGAGTTCGCCGCCGACCGCGCGGGCTACCTCGATCTCGTCACCGGCCCGATGCTGACCGCCGCCGCCCCCTACGCCCGTTGGATCGACGTGTTCTGTGAGCCGCACTCGGCGCACGCCTTCGACGCCGACGAGGCCCGCCTCGTGCTGGAGGCCGGTCGTGCTGCCGGCCTGGGGCTGCGGGTGCACGGCAACCAGCTCGGTCCGGGACCTGGCGCTCAGCTCGCCGTCGACCTCGGCGCCGCCAGTGTCGATCACTGCACGTATCTGTCCGATTCCGACGTCGACGCGCTGTCCGACGCCGCAACCACGACGGTCGCGACCTTGCTGCCCGGCGTCGAGTTCTCGACCCGGTCGCCCTACCCGGACGGCCGCAGGCTGATCGCGGCCGGGGTGACGATCGCCCTGGCCACCGACTGCAACCCGGGCACCTGCTACTCGTCGTCGATGCCGTTCATGATCGCGTTGGCCGTGCGCGAGATGGGGCTGACCCCGGCCGAAGCCCTGTGGGCCGCGACCGTGGGATCAGCTACCTCGCTGCGCCGCACCGACATCGGCCGGATCCAGGTCGGGGGACCGGCGGACGTCACGGTGCTCGACGCCCCGACCTATCTGCACCTCGCCTACCGACCGGGAATGCCGTTGGCCCGGGCGCTGGAGCTGTGACCTCGATCAGGGGGCGTCGGGGGAGTTGCCGGTGACGCAGAACAGCAGGCCGGCCGGGTCGCGCAGGGTGATCCAGCCGCCACCGGTCCACAGCCGTTCGGCGCCCAGCCCGACGAGCCGGTCGGCCTCGCGTTCCCGGTCGTCGGAGCCGAGATCGAGGTGGGCCCGTGTCGTACGGCCTTCGTCGTCTTGGCCCAGCTTGTGCAGCAGCAGCTGGATCGGCGAACCGGGCTCGGGATAGAGCTTGCCGGCGAACTCCTCGTCGGGCGACTCCTGCCAGCGCCAGCCCGTCGCTCCGCGCCAGAACTCCACCTCCCGATCGTGCAGCTCGGCGGGGCTGTCGATGCAGACCTGGACGAGCCGGCCGCGCTGGCCGCCGGGCCACTGGGTCGCGGCCGGCCGGGAACGGTCCCGGCGGCGGACCAGACAGAACGGCCAGCCGCCCGGCGAGGTCAACGTGTGCCACGATGCGTTGGCGTGCTGGGACTCAGCCCCCAGGGTGACCAGCCGCTCGGCTTCGGCTCGCCATGTCGTCGACCTCGAAGTCGACGTGGATGCCGGGTGGCCCGCCCACCAGCTGTCGGTGGACGTAGGAGTCGCCGGAGGGCGGTTCGAAGCTGCGGAACTCGGGATGATCGGACCAGGGTGAGCCGAGCGGCCAGCCGAACGCCTCGGCCCAGAACCGGGCGGCCCGATCGGCCGAGCTCGGAAGATCAAGACTGACGTGCACCCATTGCGTCATGGCGGGACCTCTCAGGGTTGGGCTGACATCCGGAACGGCGGTGGGACGATCTGCAGGTTCTTCCAGACGAAGGACGGGACCCGACCCAAGAAGTCGTGGGCGAAGTCCGCGCAGACGCCGATCTGCTGGGTGTCGTGGGCCGACAACGAGAAGCGCATCTGCTGGCCCTGGATGCGGAAGGCCGGTGGGCGCACCGCCATCAAGAACTCCATGGTGCGCGGGTGGATGACGTCGTAGGCGAACTTGGGGCTGTCGGTGCGGACCTTGAACCGGTCGTTGAACTCCTCGCTCTCGAACCGCACCTTCTCACCGCCCCAGCCGCCACCGACCGACAGCAGCGGAAACGTGAACGGCAGGCTGACCGCGGTCAGGATCTCCGAGTGCGAGTCGGTCACCGTACGGGTCTGGACGCGCCCCTCGGAGTCGGTGTAGGTCTCGGTCCGCTGGGTCTTCCAGCGGTGCACGAACGCTTCGATGGGGAGGCCGTCGTTGTGTCCGCGTACGACCTTCTCGGTCACGTGGCCGAAGCCGACGGTGGTCAGTCCGTAGGCGTTGATCAAGCCGTCGTCCTGGCCGACGTAGACCCAGTCCGGGCGGCCGTAGAAGCCGAAGACCGGCGGAGCGACCGGCTGCGCGTACGCCGCGACGGCTCCCGCGTCGATCGCCTGCGCGACCGGTGCCAGCGCGTCCAGGAAGGCCTCCAGCTCGTCGGGGTCTTTCGGTGCCCCGGTGGCCACCAGATGAGGTCCGTCGATGCTGAGGTCAACCCGGTGACCGGCTTGGCCATACCCGGCGATCGCTGCGAGGACCGATCCCGACACGACCGTACGGGCGTAGCGCGCGTCCGCGGCCCGCACCTGCAGGTTGGGGTCGAGATCGACATTCGGGTAGCGCACGCCGTTGCGCGGAGGTCCGGCGGTGATGAACAGGTCGGGCAACGCCAGGGGCAGCTGCAGGCTGGCCAACCGCTGGTCGAACTTCTCCCCGCCTTCGCTGCAGGTGTACTCGAAGACCCGGAACGGCACCCCAGAACGGGTCGTGCCGCTGACGGCCTCGTCGACGTCGCGGACGAATCCGAGGCCGAACGGCGGTGCTTGGTGGTCGAGGACCGAGCTCAGCTGCGGGTTGGAGTCGAACACCCAGCCGCGACTGCGGAGCGCCCGGATGTAGCGCTGTCGCCGGATGACCAAGAAGGCGACGACGGCCAGGATGACGGCGACCACGATGATGATGATCACGGTGGTGGTACTCACCGGGTGAGCTCCTTCTCTTCAGCCGGGGGCGGATGACCCGCGGTGGGTGGGCGACGGGGGGCCAGCTCGACGAGGTACATCGCCGCCAGGATGGCCAGTCCGCCGATCACCATCCGCACCGTGATCCTCTCGCCTCCGAGGGCCACCGCGAAGGCCGCGGCCCAGACCGGCTCCATCGCCATGATCACCGCCGCCCGGCTCGGCTCGATCCGGGCCTGGGCCCAGGTCTGCAGCACCATGGTCAGGGCGCCGGCGATCAGGGCCAGGTAGAGCACGATCAGCCAGTCCGAGGCGGAGACCGGGAGCTGGATGCCGGCGGGGGTGCCGGCGCTCGGCCAGAGTGCGGCGACCGAGCAGACCAGGGTGATCATGATCATCTGCACCAGGCTCAGACTGACCGCGGTCCCCGGCTCGCTGAGCCGGCCCATGGCGATGATGTGGCCGGCGTAGATCAGGGCCGCCACCAGGGTCAGCAGCTCCCCGTAGCCGACGGCGAACCCGTTCAGGGACAAGACACCGAGCCCCAGGGTGGCCAGCCCGACCGCCAGCCACACCGACGCCGAGACCCTGATCTTGAGGATCAGCGCGCCGAGCAGGGGAGTGGCCACCACGTACAGCCCGGTGATGAAGCCCGAGACGCTGGCCGCGGTGTGGGCGAGCCCGAGCGTCTGCAGGATCTGGGCGACGCCGTAGAGCAGCCCGAGCAACGCACCGTCCCGGATCGTCCGCCGTGACATCCGCAGCTGGCGGCCGGCGATCGCCGCCAGCCCCAGGCTGGCGATCGCGAACCGCAGCGCCAACAGGTCGGTGACCGGGACCCGGGTGACGATGTCCTTGATCATGAAGAACGTCGACCCCCACGCCGCCGTCATGCCCAGCAGCGCGACGAAGGCGAGCACCTCCGTACGGGACCGGCGACCAGACACCGGACCACCCTAAGTCCTCACCCGCCCCGTTTCCGCCCCCCTGAGCCCATTTCCGCCCCGGCGTGCGGCGCTCGGGTCAGACGACGTACAGGGTGATCGTCGAGCCCTTGGGGGCCATCGCCCGGGCCCCGGGCCGGGTGTAGACCACGAACCCGACGCCGATGTAGTTGACCGCCACGGCTTGCACCTTGGTCTTGAAGCCGGCGTCCTCGATCACCTTCTGGGCCGCGCGTACGCCCATCGAGCGGACGTTGGGCACGGTGACCAGCGGCGGTCCGAGCGAGGTGACCACCGTGATGGTGTCGCCCTTCATCCCCGACCCGGCGTTCGGATTCTGGCTGATCACCTTGCCCTTGGCGATCTTCTCGGAGTTCTCGGTCGTCTCGGTGATCACGAAGCCGGCCTTCTTCAGCTCGGCGATCGCCTTGGCTGCGTCCTTGCCGACGTAGTCCTTGATCTTGATCGGTTTGGGACCGGCTGAGACGGTGAGGTCGACGGCCGCGTTCCGCTTCAGACTGGTGCCCGGGACCTTGGACGCCTTGAGCACGATGCCCCGCGCCACCGTGTCGCTGTAGCCGGTGAGGAGCTTGCCCAGAGCCAGGTTGGACCTGGTCAGCACCTCGGTGGCGGCGGACTGCGACAGGCCCACGACGGTCGGCATCGCGAACCGTTCCGGACCCTTGGACACGACAGCCTCGACACGGCCGCCCTTGGTGATCTTCACGCCGGCGCCGGGGTCGGTCGAGACGACCAGACCCTTGCCCACGGTCTCGCTGAAGTCTTCCTCGAAGCGGATCTGCAGGCCCGACTTGGTCGCGACCTGCTCGGCTTCGGCCTGGCTCAGCGAGGTCAGCGCCGGCGCGGTGGTGAACCGACCCTCGGTGAGGTACCACCCGGTCAGCGCGGCCACCGCGGTCAAGCATCAGCACCAGCAACAAGGCCAGCCACCCGCGACGGCGCTTGCGCGACTGCCGCTCCCGCTGGGCCACCACCCGGTCGGTGGGCACCGGGCGCCGCTCCGCAGGGCTCACGACCGGGGGAGGGGGCGGGGCGTCCATCACCGTGTGCGGGGAGTACTGGGACTGTGGTGAGTGGCGCGACCGGGGCGTGTACTGCGCGGCGGGGCTCATCCGCACCGTCGGCGGCAGCACGGCTCGCGCCGGGTCCTGAGCCGGAGCCACCGGCGTCGGGACCAACTGGGTCGCCTCGTAGTCGGCCCCGCCCCCGAACGCCGGCGGCGCCGCGGCCAGCATCGGGCTGAGGTCCTGGGTCAGCTCGGGGTCGTCGTGCAGACCTTCGCGCAGGGCGGACCGTACGCGGCGGACCTGAGCCAGCAGCACCCGCGCATCATGCGGCCGGACGTCGGGCTCCCGGGCCGTGGCCCGGGCGATCAGTGCGTCGAGGTACGGCGGGATCGGACCGGCGGTGTGGAAGGTCGACGGCGCCGGAACATCCTTGTGCACGTGGGCGTACGCGACCTGGATGGGCGTCTCGCCGGTGTGCGGCTTCTTGCCGGTGAGGAGCTCGAACAGCACGACCCCGGCACTGTAGACGTCGGACCGGGCGTCGGACTTGCCCGAGACCACCAGCTCCGGCGGCAGGTACGACACGGTGCCGATCAGCAGGCCCTGGGTCGCCGTCGAGGTCTGCGAGCTGATGGCTTTGGCCAGACCGAAGTCGGCGACCTTGATCTGACCGCGGTCGCTGATCAGCACGTTCTCGGGCTTCACGTCCCGGTGCACCAACCCGGCATCGTGGGCCGACGCCAGCGCCGCGAGCACCGGCTCGATGACCTCGAGCGCCCGCAGCGGAGTCAGCGGTGCCTCGCGGTTGATGACGTCGCGCAAGGTCTGGCCGTCGACGTACTCCATCACGATGTACGGCCGGCTGGCCTCGCCATCGATCAGGTCCTGGCCCTGGTCGAAGACCGACACCACATTGGGGTGGGACAACCGGGCAGCGGCTCGGGCTTCACGGTCGAACTTCTTCGCGAACTCGGCGTCGTCACCCGAGTCCGACGTGCATCACCTTGACCGCGACCGTCCGGGTCAGCCGGGTGTCGACCGCTTGGTAGACCGTGGCCATCCCGCCGCGGGCCAGTCGCTGGGTGATCTGGTAGCGACCATCGAGCAGGCGGCCGACCAGAGCGTCCGACGTGCGCGTTCCCCGAAACGGGTCGCCGGTCGTCGTCATAGTCACGCCTGCTCCAAACACGGTGGGGAAGTGGGCCGTGTTGGCCTCGGGACCCAGAACCAGGGTCGGGGCCTCGGGGGCCACTCTAGGAGCAGCTATGGGCCAAGCCGGGGGCGGCGCGCCGCTGGAGGCTGAACTGGCCAGAGTCGGCTCAGTCGATTCGTCCCGCATGAGTCGAGGATGCCTCAGCGTAGCGCCGGACCGGAATTCTGCCCGCTCCCCGAGCCAGCCGACCGGCCTGCACGGCCAGCCGCATCGCCTCGGCCATCCGTACGGGGTGCTCGGAGCGGGTGACCGCCGAGGCCAGCAGGACGGCGTCGCAGCCGAGCTCCATGGCCAGCGTCGCTTCGGACGCGGTGCCGATGCCGGCGTCCAGCACCACCGGCACGGTGGCCGCCTCGACGATCAGCTCGATGTTGTGCGGGTTGCGGATCCCGAGACCGGAGCCGATCGGCGCGCCCAGCGGCATCACTGCGGCGCAGCCGGCGTCTTGGAGCTTGCGGGCCAAGATCGGGTCGTCATTGGTGTACGGCAGGACCACGAACCCGTCGGCGACCATCCGCTCGGCGGCGTCGAGGGTCTCGATCGGGTCGGGCAGCAAGGTGATCTCATCGGCGATGACCTCGAGCTTGACCCAGTTGGTCTCCAGCGCCTCGCGGGCCAGCTGGGCGGTCAGCAACGCGTCAGCGCTGGTGTAGCAGCCGGCGGTGTTGGGCAGCACCGCGATCCCGAGCCGGTCGAGGATGTCGAGCACCGAGCCCGGGGCGCTGGGATCGATCCGCCGCATGGCCACCGTGGTCAGCTCGGTGCCCGAGGCCAGCAAGGCGGCCTCCATCACCTCCAGGCTGGGGGCGCCCCCGGTGCCCATGATCAGGCGGGAGCCGAACTCACGGCCGGCGATGACCAGGGAGTCAGCCACCTTGCACCGCCGTGACGATCTCGACCCGCGACCCGGGGGACAGCTCGGTCGAGGCGTGCTGGCTACGCGGAACCACCGAGCCGTCGACCGCCACCGCAACCCCGCGGGGAGTCTGTCCGCCCTCACCGAGGTCCAAGACGTCGACGAGCCGCACGGGGGCCGGCAGCTCGCGCTCCTCCCCGTTCACGACGATGATCATGAGACGCGCTCCTTGCTGGTCACGAACCGATCGAGGGTGAAGGGCGCAGCGATGGGGTCGAGGTGGCCGGTGGTGACCAGCCCGGCGACGATGTCGGCGGTGATGGGGGTCAGCAGCACACCGTTGCGGTAGTGGCCGGTGGCCAGGATCAGACCGTCGACGTCGCACCCTCCGAGGATCGGTGCGTTGTCCGGCGTGCCCGGTCGCCAGCCGACCGAGGTCTCGGCCAGCGCGTACTCCGACGTCATCGGTATCACGTTGCGAGCGTCGCGTAGCAGTTCGTAGACCCCGCCCGCCGTCACTCGAGCATCGAAGCCGAGTTCTTCGACGGTGGCTCCGACCACCACCTCGCGGCCCGCGCCACGGGGCACCAGGTAGATCTCGGTGCCCCGGCTGAACGCACGCACCGTGATCGCCGGCTCAGGCAGCCGACCCGGGTCGAGGCGCAGGATCTGGCCCTTGATCGGGCGTACCGGGAGGGTCGGGATGCCGGTCAGCTGGCCGGCCCACGCGCCGTTGGCGACGACGACCCGGTCGGCGGCGAGGATGCTGCCGTCGGCGAACTGGACCCCGCGTACGCGGTCGTCCTCGGTGAGCACGTGGTGGACGAAGCCCGGAACTTCGCGTACGCCGATGTGCCGCCCGGCCGTCAGCAGGGCGGACCACAGCAGCCGGTTGTCGCAGCTCCAGTCGTTCTCGACCAGCAGGCCCGAGCGGATCGACGGGGCCAGCAACGGCTCGTGCCGTTTGCACTCGCGGCTGGTCAGCCGCGCACAGGAATGGCCCATCCGAGCCAGGAACTCGGCGAAGGTCGCCAGCCGTGCGGCATCGTCCACGTCGTAGGCGACCGACAAGGTCGCCACCTGACGGAGGCCGGCCGGCTGCCCGCTGGCCTGTTCCACCTCGGCGGCGAAGGCGGCGTAGCGCCGTAATGACGCGTCGTTGAGCTCGAGCAGGCCCTGCTCGGTGAAGGTGGTCTCGGTGATCGGTGCGAGCATCCCGGCGGCGACCCGCGACGCCGCCGCTGCGGGTTCGCCGGTGACCAGGGCGACGTCGACCCCGGCCTGGCGCAGCCGCCAGGCGACGGCGCTGCCGATCAGCCCGCCGCCGATGACCACGACCTCGGCGTAGGGGGGTCGGGGGAGTCGATCACCCGGTCAGTCTAGGCAGCGCCGCGGACAGCGTTCGTGGTCCTCGGTTCCCTGGACGAGGATGACGTCATGGAACTGGGACTGACCACCTTCGCCGAGATCTCCGACCCGAACGTCTCACCCGGGGAGCGGCTCCGCCAGGTTGTCGAGGAGGCCAAGCTGGCCGACGCGCTCGGACTCGACGTCTACGGGATCGGCGAACATCACCGACCCGACATGGCCGCGTCAGCGCCGGAGATCATCCTGGCCGCGATCGCCGGTGCGACCCAGCGGATCAAGCTGACCAGCGCGGTGACCGTGCTGAGCTCGGCCGACCCCGTACGCGCCTTCCAGAACTTCGTCACCCTCGACCTGGTCTCGGGCGGTCGGGCCGAGCTGATGGCTGGGCGCGGTTCGTTCACCGAGTCGTTCCCTCTCTTCGGCTACTCCCTGGGTGACTACGACGCCCTGTTCGCCGAGAAGCTCGACCTGTTGCTGGCCTTGCGGTCAGAGGAACCGGTCACCTGGTCGGGCCAGTTCCGGGCACCGCTGGACGGGGTGACGGTCTATCCGCGGCCCGAGGGCCATCAGCTGCCCATCTGGATCGCGGTCGGCGGCACGCCCAACTCGGTCATCCGGGCCGGCACGCTCGGACTGCCGATGGCGCTGGCCATCATCGGCGGGCAGCCGGCGGCCTTCGCTCCGTTGGCCGACCTCTATCGGCGCGCCCTCGAGTACGGTGAGCACGACCTGCAGACCCCGCTGGCCGTGCACAGCCACGGATATGTGGCCAGCGACGTGAAGCAGGCTCGTGCCGACTTCTTGCCGCGTTACCGGGAGTCGTTCGCCAAGATCGGCAAGGAGCGGGGCTGGGGTCCCATGTCCGACGCCGCCGTCGAGGATCTGGTCGGCCCTGACGGTGCCCTCTTCTTCGGCCACCCGGAGCAGGTTGCGACCAAGATCATCCGCCTGCACGAGCTGATGAACATCAACCGCTTCGAGCTGCACGCCTCCCACGTCGACCACACCAAGACGATGAAGTCGATCGAGCTCTTCGCCACCGAGGTCGCCCCCCTGGTCCGCGAGGCCACCGCAAGCTGACGCGGGCTTCCCATTGGTGCCGACCTCTGGCGAGGCCCTTCGACAAGGTCAGGGGGCGCAAACAGGGGGCAGGGTCGAGCGCGCGCAGACATAAAGTGTGTGCGTGACTGTCCTGATGGGGCTCGACGCCCGGCTCCGGCTTGCCCGGCTCTACCTGTGTACCGACGCTCGGACCGAGCAGGGGGACCTCGAGGACTTCCTCAAGGCGGCGTACGCCGGCGGGGTCGACATCGTGCAGATCCGGCAGAAGAACATGAGTCCGGAGGCTGAGCTGGAGGCGTTGGACATCGCCCGGCGGGCGGCGGCGCCGTACCAGGGGATCGTCTGCGTGAACGACTCGGCCGAGCTGGCCGGTCAGTTCTCCTCCGACATGCTGCACCTGGGTCAGACCGACGGGAAGGCCGCAAAGGCGCGCAAGCACCTGCACCAGTGGGCGCTCCTCGGCCGTTCCACTCATTCGCCGAAGCAGGCTGACCGGGCGATCAAGGACCCGGACGTCGACTACTTCTGCGTCGGTCCGGTCTACGCGACGTCGACCAAGCCCGACTACGAGCCGGTCGGGCTCGACCTGGTCCGCCACGCCGCAGAGGTCGCGCCGGTGTTCGCCATCGAGTCCAAGCCCTGGTTCGCCATCGGCGGCATCGACCTGGACAACCTCGACGACGTGATCGCGGCCGGGGCCCGCCGGGTCTGCGTGGTCCGGGCCATCACCTTGGCCAGCGATCCCCAGCAGGCGGCTGAACGGCTACGGGCCAAGCTGCAGGACGCCTGGCGGGCTGATCCGGAGATGGAGAGGTACTCCATCAGGGCGGCCGCCGGGGTCGGCATGACCCGGTGAAGTCCCGGTCGGGGGTCCTCGGTGGGCTGCTCGGCCTGGTCCTGCTGGTCGGCCTCCTGGTGGCCGCCAACCGGATGGGTCTGGTCAGCGGCGCCGCCGACGACCCGGCCCCCGCGCCTTCGGCCTCGGCCCGTGCCAGCGCGACGCCTACGGCCCGCGCCACCTTGACGGTCGACCCCGAGTCCGGGCTGGCGACGGTCCCTCTCGGTTCGCTGCCCACGCAGGCCCAGCAGACCGTGGCGCTGATCGATCGCGGCGGACCGTTCCCCTTCGCCAAGGACGGTGCCGTGTTCGGCAACCGCGAACGGATCCTGCCGGCCAAACCGAGTGGCTTCTACCGCGAGTACACGGTGGTGACCCCGGGCGAGAACGACCGCGGTGCCCGTCGGATTGTCACCGGCGACCGAGATCGGCAGCTGTTCTACACCGATGACCATTACGCCTCGTTCCGACGGGTGGCCCGGTGAGCGACATCGCCGGTCTCACGGACGGCTCCCGCACGCCTGGGGTCTATCGCATCCTGGGTGACCCGATCCGCATCGACAGCGCCCTCAGCCGGGCCGGCTGGGCCACCGCCGTGCTGCCGGCGGTCGAGACGACCCATGACTTCTACGCCCAGATCGCGGGGGTGCTGCAGTTCGGGGACTACTTCGGCCGGAACCTCGACGCGCTCTGGGACTGCCTCACCGACCTGGAGGAGCCGACCGCCCTGATCCTCAGCGACTGGACCCGGTTGGCTCGCGCCCGCCCCCGGAAGTGGGCGGCCATCTTGGACGTGCTGGCCGAGCGCTGCGCCTTGCCGCCCGCCTTCGCCGTGGTGCTTGCCTGACCGGTCGGCTCAGTGGTCCCGGCGTACGGCGGCAGCGGCCAGAGCGACCAGGCCCTGGCGCCCCACCTCGGTGATCTCGACGTCCTGCAGAGCCTGCAGAGCCCGCTCGTAGCCGTCGGTGATCATGGTCTCCACAGCAGCCCGGGCGCCGGATTCCTCCAGGATCTGCTGCAGTGCTGCGACACCGGCGCTGTCCAGGTCCGGATCGCCCAGTCGCTGGGTCAAGAGCTCGCGCCCGGCGTCGCCGGCGTGGGCGAAGGCGTGCGCGACCAGCACCGTACGCTTCCCCTCGCGCAGATCGTCCCCGGCCGGCTTGCCGGTCAGCTGGGTGTCACCGAAGACCCCGAGCAGGTCGTCGCGGAACTGGAAGGCCCGGCCCAGAGGGGAGCCGTACGCCCCGAGCGCCTCGTGCAGCCGGCCGTCCCCGCCGCCGAGCGCCGCCCCGATCTGGCAGGGACGCTGGACGGTGTAGCGGGCCGACTTGTACTCCACCACCCGGTTCGCATCGCCCAGCGCCGGCTCGATGCCGGACTGGCGCAGCGGCTGCGCCTGAGCCACGATGTCGAGGTACTGCCCGCAGGTCACCTCGGTGCGCATGGCCTCCACGATCGGCAGGGCTCGGGCCAGCGCGGAGGGCGCCAACCCGGCCGACTGCAGCATCTGCGCGGACCACATGACCAGCAGGTCGCCGAGCAGGATGGCCCCGGCGCGGCCGAACGCGGCCGAGCCACCGACCCAGCCCGCACCGGAGTGCAGGGCCTCGAACTGCCGGTGGGCGGCCGGCTGGCCACGCCGCAGGTCGGAGGAGTCCATCACGTCGTCGTGCACCAGGGCGCTGACGTGCAGCACGTCCAGGCTGGCCGCTGCCGTGAACAGTCCGTCCAGGTCCGGCGCCTCGAGCCCGGCGGCCGCGACGTAGCCCCAGACGCAGAACGCCGGTCGGACCCGCTTGCCCCCGGAGAGCAGCTGTCCCGCCAGCCGGTGCACCGGAGCCAGCTCTGGTCCCATCGCCGCCAGCACGGGCGACTGGTCGTCGAGGAACGAGGTGATCTCGGCCGAGACCGCATCCCGGAACACCGGCGAGAGGGGGCTGTGCGGATCGAGCGCTGCGCCGGGGTTGACCACATGGTGAGCCTACGGAAGGGCCCAGATCCGGGATGCCTAGGGTTATTGGCATGCCGGTCCGATCCGATCGCTCAGTTCGGAAGCGCGAACCGACCATCGCCGAGCTGCTCGCCACGAGCGAGCGGCCGCTGTTCTCCTTCGAGTTCTTCCCACCCAAGGACGAGGCGCAGCAGCGTCAGCTGTGGCAGACCATCCGCGAGCTGGAGTCGCTCGGTCCCGACTTCGTGTCGGTGACCTACGGGGCCAGCGGGTCCACCCGCGACCGGACCATCCTCGCCACCGAGGCGATCGCGCTGCACACCACGATGCGCTCGATGGCGCACCTGACCTGTGCCAGCCAGAGCCGCGACCAGCTGCGTCGGGTGATCGGCTCGTACGCCGCGGCCGGCGTCCGGCACGTGCTGACCATCCGCGGTGACATGCCCGGTGGGCCCCGGGTGCCGTGGGAGCCGCACCCGGAGGGCCTGCAGAATGCGACCGAGCTGGTCTCGCTGGTCCGCGAGCTGGGGGACTTCTGCGTCGGCGTCGCGGCCTTCGTCGACCCTCATCCTGAGCACAACGACGCCGATCTCGATGCCCGCATCCTGGTCGCCAAGGCCGAGGCCGGCGCCAGCTTCGCCATCACCCAGCTGTTCTTCGCCGCCGCCGACTACTTCGCTCTGGTGCACCGGGTTCGCGCCCTGGGCAGCGACCTGCCGATCATCCCGGGCATCATGCCCATCACCAACGTCCGGCAGGTCGAGCGTTTCGCCGAGCTCTCCGGTGCGGCGCTGCCGGCAGCAGTCACCGACCGGATCCATGAGGTCGCCGACGACCCCGACGAGGTCCGCCGAGTCGGTATCGCGGTGGCCACCGAGCTGTCCGAGACCCTGCTGGCCGGTGGCGCACCGGGCCTGCACTTCTTCACCCAGAACCGCTCCCGGGCCACCAGAGAGATCTACGCCAATCTGCATCAGTCGTTGCGTCGAGGGTGACCAGACGCTGGGTCGGCCGGGTCAGCGCGACATAGAGCGAGCGCACCCCGCCCGGTGAGGTCGCGACGATCTCGTCCGGGCTCACCACCAGCACGGCGTCGTACTCCAGGCCCTTGGACTCCAGCGAGGTGACCACAGCCACCCGATCCATCCCCGGAAGGTCGGCCTGCCCCAGCTCAGCGGCGAGCTCGTCCTTACGCCCTGGTGGGCAGACCACCCCGACGGTGCCCTCGACCTCGCCCAGCAGATCGCTGACCGTCTCGATCATGGCTCGGGACCAGACCTCGGGCACCGGCTTCCAGCAGCCGCGGCTCGACGCCGGTCGAACGTACGGCTCGGGGCAGGTCGGCCTCGGGGTAGGCCCGGACCACGACCCGCGCGGCGAAGTCGAACACCTCAGCCGGGCTGCGGTAGTTGGTGCTCATCCGGAACCGGCGTACGGGCGCGGTGCCGATCAGGTCGTTGATCGCCCGCGAGGCCTCGGCGGTGTCCGGCCAGGAGCTCTGCGCCGGATCACCGACGATGGTCCAGCTCGCGCTGGCGCCGCGACGGCGCAGCATCCGCCACTGCATCGGGGTGATGTCCTGGGCCTCGTCCACCAGGATGTGGGCGTAGGTCTGGTGCGGCAGCTCGAAGGGGTCGACCTCACGCACGCGGGCGAACCGGTCCGCCGTCGTCACGACCTCGCTGACCTCGGAGTCCTCGTCCAGGAACAGCGAGACCTCCTGGTCCTCCTCGACCGGGAGGGGGCCGAGCAGGCTGACCAGCTCGTCCAGCAGGGCGCCGTCGGCGACCGTCCAGTCCGACGATCCGGACGCCGCCGGCCGATAGCTGGCGCTGATGCGCTCGCACTCGTCGTTGGAGAGCAGCGATCCGGAGAGCTTGCGGACCAGACCCAGATCGCTGAGCCGAGCCAGCGCGGTCGAGGCGCTGACCGCCGGCCACCACGCGTTGACGAACATCTTGAACGCCGCCAGGTCGGTGACCAGGTCGTCGAACTCGTCGCGCTCCAGATCGAGGTCGGAGGGACGCAGCCGCCAGAGCGCGTTCAGCAACGCCTTCTCGGCCGCCTCCCGGCCCTGGTTGAGCTTGTGGTTGCTGAGCACGTCGTTGCGGAGCTGCTCCAGCGAGCGCGACGGCAGCACCAAGACGTTGCCCTTGACCGTGACCCGCAGCTCGAGCGGGACCGTCTGCGGTGGCTCGACCGACCAGCCGGCGCAGGATCTTCACCATCCGCAGACTGCCCTTGACCGCCGCGGTGGGGGCGTCGTCCACCCGGTCGCCGGTGATCCGGACGACGTCGGAGGCGACCGCCCCGATCGAGCGAAGAGTCACCGACTCCTCGCCGAGGGAGGGCAGCACCCGCTCGATGTAGTTCATGAAGACCCGGCTCGGGCCCGACGACCAGCACCCCGCCCGACTCGAAGCGGCGCCGGTTGGAGTAGAGCAGGTAGGCCGCCCGGTGCAGGGCGACCACCGTCTTGCCGGTGCCGGGACCCCCGGAGATCATCGTGAAGCCCTGGTGCGGGGCGCGGATCGCCTCGTCCTGCTCGGCCTGGATGGTGGCCACGATGTCGCGCATGGTGTGCCCGCGGGCGCGGCTCAGCGCGGCCATCAACGCACCCTCGCCGATGACCACCAGCTCGGTGTCGCCGCTCTCGCCGTCGAGCAGGTCGTCCTCGATCCCGACGACCCGGTCGCCGTGGCAGCGGAGCACGCGACGGCGTACGACCTGCATCGGGTTGGTGGGGGTGGCCCGGTAGAACGGCTCTGCGGCCGGGGCCCGCCAGTCGATCACCAGCGGCTCGTAGTCGGCATCGCGGACGCCGATCCGGCCGACGTAGCGCGTCTCGCCGTCGGTGCGGTCCAGCCGGCCGAAGACCAGACCTTCGTGCTCGGCGTCCAGCACGGCCAGGCGCTTGGCGGCCTGAAAGGCGAACACGTCACGCTCGTAGAGTCCGGTGCCGTCCTCCTCCCGGACGTAGGACCCGCGGTCGGAGTGGAACAGGGAGCGACCTGCGGTGGCTACCTGCTGCGCCGAGCGGGTGGCCTCGCCGAGCCGGGCGTAGACCAGGTCCACGTGGGCCTGCTCGACCGCCAGCTCTTGGTCCATCGCCGAGGAGGCCTGGGTGGAGTGCGCCTGAGTCAAGAAGAGGTGATCCTTACCCGAGGGAAAACGAACATCTGAGTATAGATGGGTTTTGCATCTCCTGCGGACCCGCGCTCAGCCGGGGAGCTCGATCGAATAGTCGAAGTCGGACTCCAGACCCGACGATCTGCACGTCCTCGGTCAGCACCCGGGTGCCCGGTCCGCGGACCTGGCCGGCTTCGGTGCTGAACGCGCACCCGGCCCCGAGGGTGATGGTGACGGCGAGGTCGGCAGCGCCGGTGATGGTGGCCGTCGTCGACCCGACGCTGCGGACCTGGGGGTCACCGCCTTGCAGCAGGTCGAGCAGGTCGACCGAGAACTCGTTGGCCACCAGGTGCCCGGGCTGGGTGTCGACGTAGCGGATGTGCAGTGTCCGGCCGGACAGCGTGATGGTCTTGCGGAAGGCCGGCGACTCGTCGTGCCAGATGATGCCGGGCTGCCCGGACCTCAGGTTCTTCCCGTCGACCACGCACTCCGCCGCGGCCAGGTCGTCCCAGAACGGGGTCCCGGCGGGTCCAGGGGCCACCTCGTAGCGGCATTCGACGGTTGCGGTGCCGGGGAGCACGGTGCAGGCGTACGCGTTGAAGTTGTCGGGCAGCCAGGTGGGTTCGGGATGCTGGGCTCGTTGGTCGAGCTTGGTGCCGAGCCGGGGCCGGGACTGGATGACGTCGGTGGCGATGTAGCCGTGGTTGGGGGTGTAGACGGTGTTCTGCAGCCGCTGACCGTCGCAGTCGATCTGCGGTGCCCCGACATCGAGGAACTGGTACGCCTTGTTGGTGCCGCTGACCGAGACCGGCCGGCCGGCCACCCGGCAGAACAGCTGGGTCAGCCGGCCGCCGTTGCGGTCGAGCACCGCCAGCACCTCGGCGTTGTAGAGCACGACGTTCGCCTGGTTGTCCCGGTCCCAGTAGCACCCGTGCCCGGCGGCCGGGGCCCCGGCCCACCAGGCATCGGCGGAGTGGGTCTGCCGCAATCGGGTCAGCAGGGTCTGGTCCCCGGTCGCGGCCGTCGACGGGTCGAGGACGAAGGTGCCGGCCGGCGGGTTCTGCTCGGCCCAGCGTGCCCAGACGGCCGCGTTGAGATAGACCCAGGCGTTACGCATCTGCAGCGACTCGCTGATCACGAAGTCCTCGGGTTCCCAGCCGAACGCCACGTCCAACGGGCTCGCGGCCCGGCTGGGATCGATGGACTGCTTGGACCACATCGACTCGTGCGTGCAGGACAAGAAGTAGGTCCAGGCGATGTCGTACAGCTCGTTGCGGTACTCGACCGGCCAGCCGATGAGTCCAGCCTCCAGGTCGCGGCTGATCCGACCCAGGCCGACGCCGAGCCACGGCGACCTGGTGGTGTCCCAGGCGTCGTGCCACAGGTCGAACTGGAAGGTCGGCGTCTGCTGCGGTGGCTCCGGAGCGCGGTCGGGCAACAGGTTGCGCCGACCGGCTCCGCCGTCGCGATCCATCGACGCGTCGATGGCACTGCTCACCTCGAGTTCGAGGTCGGGGCGCAGGAAGTCCTCGTCGAAGCCGGGTTCGTCGACCGTGGTCGCGCGCATCCACGGATGGTTCTTGCATCCAGCACAGGGCCGCGAGGAACGCCCGGTTGAAGGGTTGGGCACCGGCGTAGTTGCCGTCGAACCAGCCGTTGCCGGCGAGATGATCAAGGTCGTCACCGAAGCAGAACAGCTGCCGGGCCCGGCCGTGATCATGGTGCAGGGCCCGCAGGAACATCCGCCGCAGGTCGTAGGTGAGCTGCCCCCGGCGCCGCTCGTCGTCGTCGCTGTTCACCAGCTTGTTGCGGATCTCGTCCTCGATCACCAACAGGTTCAGCGTGGAGATCTTGTCGTGCCACAGGTAGTTGCCGTCGTGCTGCCGCGGGCTGTTGTTCCCGAAGTAGAGCCGTTCGCCGTCGGGGCCCGGGGCCACCCGGTGAGCCAACGTGGAGCGGTCGACCACGATGTAGGAGACCACCTCATCGCTGATCAGCTGGCTGTAGGAGGTCAGTTCCGCCGGCTGATGCCTTGTAGATCCGCGAGTCCGGGAAGTAGATCTTGTTCGGTCGTGGCCGGTTCGCCGTGGTGGTCGAGAATTCGCATGCATCAGCTCGTCGGCGCGGGTGATCTCCTGCACGTTCGTCTCGGACCGGTAGTAGGCGTTGCGGTGCGCCCCGGTGCCCGCGTTGCCGACCGAGATCAGCCCGCTGCCGACGGCGGCGGTCAGCTCCTCGAACCAGGCGGGCCGGAGGCTGTGCTTGAGCAGCAGCAGGGCGCCGGCGTTGAACAGCCAGACCGCCGGTACGCCGTAGCTGCGCTGAGCCGAGAGCACGTAGCGGTAGCCGTCGGCCTCGTTGTTCTCGTTCGCCTGCGGTCGACCGCTGAACAACGCTTTCTCATCGCTGTAAGCGATCTCGGCGAAGTTGCGCGGCGGGTCGTACAGGTCGAGCGGTGTGGTGAACAGGTCGTTCAGGCCCTGGATGGCGTACGCGATCAGCATCAGTCCGACGGCCGGTGAAGTCCCGGGCCGCGGCGATCGGGTCGAGCGCGGTGACGTCCGGAGCGTTGCTGTCGGTCCGGGTCGCCACCGTGATCGATCGCGGTGCGGTTGGGCGGGCCGGCGTCGGGTGATCATGATCGAGTCGGTGCTGCGGTCCACCCGTACGCCGACGAAGCTCTCCTCGACCGCGCCAGGGTCGATGGCGGGGGGCTGTGCGATGTCGAAGGTCCGCGCGTCCAGGGCAACCGTCACCGGGGCGAGGTTGCTGGCCGGGGCCGGGCGCCTGGTCAGGTTGTGCGTGGTCAACAGGTCGAGCCGGACGTGCTCGAAGGCACCCTCCACCCGGTGCATCAGCACCCACCACTGGTCGTCGTGCCCGTCGGCCTCGAACACCCGGGTCCCGATGACGTCACCGGCCTCGAACTCCGGAGCGGCCAGCCAGACGCCGACCGGGGACGCCGGTGCCGATACGGCACGGCCGGGCGTCGTCGCCGTGGCGGTGAAGCGCAGCAGCTCGCCGGCCGGCAGGTCGCGGAGCACCACCTCGACGAAGCGGTTCGCGCGGATAGAGGCCAGGCTCAGTCGACTGACGCTCCAGGTGCCGACGGACGTCGACCAGGTGTCGGGTCGACTCGAGCCACTCCGCGGCGCGGACCGGCGGAGTTCGCGGCCACGTCGCGGCGGTCGAGGACCTCCAGAGTCAGCTCCGTGGTCCGGATGGACGAGGCGCCGACCCGGCGCCAGGACCCGTGGTCGGAGACCTCGGCCAGCACCGAGATGTCGATCTTGGTCGGGAACGCGCTCCAGGCCCCGACCAGCATGGTCACCTGCACCCGCCCCGGACCGGTGGAGCGCACGTCGCGGCTGCGTCTCCAGGTCACTCGCCGTCCAACAGCTCAACACCGACATCGCGTCCTCGGCCCTCTCGTCGTGGGGCCCGGCCGTGGTCCCGAATCGGGACGAGTCGACCGCGCCGGCGTAGATACATCCGCCTGCACATTTATGGTACAAAACAATGGATGTCAGGGTCTAGAGTCAACCGTAGTGGGAACAGGGGCGTCATGACTGACCAGTTATCTCTCAAGGTTCTTGGTCCGATCGAAGCGTCCGTCGGAGATCAGCGCATCGCCCTCGGCGGACCGACGCCAACGAGCGCTGCATCGCAGTCCTGGTGGCTGCCTATCCCGAGCCCGTCTCGCTTGGACCGGATCGGCCGACGCCATCTGGGGCGGCGACGCCGCCGGCCACGCATCAGGCCACGCTGCACGCGTACGCCTCCCGGATCCGCAAGCTGCTCGGACCCTGGGCCGGCCTGACCTCCGACGGCCAGGGCTATCGGCTGGTGCTGCACGACGCCACGATCGACGCCCGCGACTTCCAGGCTGCGGTGGCCCGGGCCGAGCAGGCAGATTGCGGCCGGGCGGATGCGGCGAGACCATCGCCATGCTGCAGCCGGCGCTGGCCTGGTGGCGCTCGGCCGGCGGCTCTGGAGGGCTGGGAGTCCGAGCCCTGGGCCCGGGACTTCACCGCCGCCCTGGCCGAGCAGCGGCTGGTTGCGGCCGAGCTGCTGGCCGAGGCCCATCTGCAGCTCGGGCCAGCCGCGAGCCGCGGTCAGCGAGCTGGAGGCCCTGGTCAGCCAGCGCCCGTACGCCGAGTCCGCCGTCCGGCTGTTGATGGTGGCGCTCTACCGCGACCACCGCCAAGCCGAGGCGCTGCGGCTGTTCGACCGCTGCCGGCACGCGCTGGCCGACGAGCTCGGGCATCGACCCGTCGCCGGCCCTGCAGCAGACCTACACCGACGTGCTCACCCAGGACCGCGGCTGGACTGGCGCGCCGCCGGCACGCCGACCGTGCCGCGCATCCTGCCGCCCCGCAACCGCCTGCTGGTCGGGCGGGACGACGCGATCATCAGCGTCACCGACCAGCTGGCCGAGCGTCGGCGTGGTCACGCTCTTCGGCCTGCCCGGTTCGGGCAAGACCACCGTCGCCGCCGAGATCGCCCACCGCCACCGCGGGCCTGGTCTGCTGGGTGCCGGCCGAGGACACGCGGCTCGGTGCTGAACGCACTGTCCGAGCTGGCCTCGCGGCTCGGCGTGCCCGCCCGGGCTGGCCGAGGCCGAGCTGCTGGAGGCGCTCTGGTCGCGGCTCGGCGAGCACGACGACTGGCTGCTCGTCTTCGACAACGCCGAGCACCCGGACACGCTGCGTCGGTTCGTTCCACCGCTGCGCAACGGCCGGCCTGCTGGTCACCTCCCGCAGCCCGGCGTGGTCCGGCGCTCGGGCGCCACGGTCAAGATCGGCCCGCTGGACGACGAGTCGGCGCTGGCCTTCGTCCGGCAACGGACCGGCCGGGTCGAGGAGGACGGCGGCCCGCTCGCCCTGGCCATGGGCCGGCTGCCGCTGGCCCTGGAGCAGGCCTGCGCCTACATCGGCGAGACCGGGATGAGCCTGGCGGAGTACCTGCGCATCCTCGGCCGCCGGCACAGCGAGCTGTTGTCCCGGGGTGCGCCGGCGTCCCACCCGCACCCGGTGACCACCACCTGGGAGCTGGTGTTCGAGGATGTGCGCCGCCGGTCGGCCCTGGCTGCGGAGATCTTGGAGGTGTCGGCCTACCTGTCGGCCGAGAGCCTGCCGCTGGCCATGCTGGAGCCCGCGGTCGACGCCGGCGACGAGCTGACGGTGGCTGACGCGTTGGCCGAGCTGCTGCGGTTCTCCATCGTCGACCGCAACGGCTCCTCGCTGCGGGTCCACCGGCTGGTGCAGTCGGTCGTCCGCGACCAGCTCAGCCCCGCGCACCGCGAGGAGCGGGCCGCCGCAGCTCTGCGCAGCCTGATCCAGACCGCCCCGGCCGGACCGGCCGTGCCGGAGACCTGGCCGGCTTGGTCGTTGCTCACCCCCCATGTGCTGGCCTACCTGCGGGCCGCGGTGGACAGCGCGTGCTGCCGGAGCAGCACGGTCGAGCTCGGTCTGCACTGCTACCGCTACCTGCGGGCACGGTCCGCCCTGGAGCCGGCCCACGAGCTGCTGGACACTGCTGATCGAGCTGGTCGGGTCCGTACGCGGTCGCGGTCCCGCTGCTCGGCGAGCTGCACGCCCACCGAGCCGACCTGCTCGACGCCGAGGGTTCGCTGGCCGCGGCCAGCGCCGAGCTGGAGCAAGCCTTGGCCATCTTCGAGGAGAACGCGGACCGGGTGCCGGAAGTGACGCTGGCCCGGACCTGGGCTCGGCTGGCCCACGTCCTCAACTGCTCCGACCAACCGGCTCTCTCGGCCGAGCACTACCGGCGGGCGCTGGCTCTGCTCCGGCAGCATGACGGTGACCTCGACGAGGTGGTGAACGCCTTGATCGGGCTCGGCTACGCCTGCTGGGCCCAGGGCGACTTCGCCCGGGCCGAGGACAACCTGCGCTCAGCGGTCGAGCTGCTGGAGCACGAGGGTTGGACCCGTCATCCGCTGCACCCCGAAGCAGTCAGTGGCCTGGGCATGATGCTGCACGAGCAGGGCCGGCTGCACGAGGCGCGTGAGCTGCAGCTGGTGGCCCTGCACGAGATGGCCGAGGTGCACGGCGAGGTCGACCTGCCGGCCATCGCCTACACCCACGACAAGCTCGGCTACGTCGAAGGACTGCTGGGCCACCACGAACGGTCCCGGCAGGAGCACACGCTGGCTGTGGAGATGCTCGGCCGCCTCTTCGGTCCCCGGGACGCCCGGCTGGCCATGATGATCTCCAACCTGGGCAACGCCCAGCTGGCCAGTGGCGACACCGCGGCCGCCGCGGCCAGCCAGCAGAGCGCCTACGCGATCTTGTTGGAGCGCTATGGCAGCTCACACCGCGACACCCGGCTGGTCGCCGGTCGGGTCAAGGACCTGCTCGTCCGGATCGCCTGAGGCGTTCCGGCGAGCCTGCGCAACCCCGCTGCGCGGCTGCTAGGTCACTGCAAGATCACTGCTAGTCCGCACCCTCACCGTGGGATCAGTGGCCATCCGCCACTGCTGACCAGAGGGGTTACGACGTGTCCGATCCGCAGCTTGGCGAAGCTCCCGGTCCACGGCCCCGAGGCGACCTTCAGCCTTGGCCACTGACCGTCTCGACGGCGCCGATGTCGCGGGACCGGTCGTGCGTGGCGTACGAGGCCAGCGCGCCGGACAAGATCGTCGCCGAGGCACCCGGGCCGGCTGCGGAGAAGGGCCCGGCGGTGAACACGCCGTCGACGCCCGTACGGATGGGCGGTCGAGCGGTCCAGCTGCCGAAACCCCGCCAGGCCAGCCCGTAAGCCCGGTCCGGCGAGCCGGAGCCGAAGTCGTGGGTGCTGCGCACCGTACGCACCCCGTCCGGTCGGTCATAGCTGACGACGGGCACGCCGGTCCGTGACAGACGCACCGTCTCGCAGACCCGGTCGCCCGACTGGTCGACGACCTCGTGACTGACGCTGGGGGCCAGAGCCGGCCGCAGGCGGCGGAGCGAGCGGGTCGGTCCGGGCAGCAGCCGGCCGAAGGTCTCCCACGGATCCGCGGTGCTGATCACCGCGGAGACGGGTCGTTCCCCGTCGCTGGTGGTGATCGCTGTGGCCCGGCCGCCGCGTACGACCACGCCGGTGACCTCGGTGCCCAGCCGCACCACCACCTTGCGCAGTCTGAGCCGTGCACCCAGGACCTCGACGAGCACCGAGGATCGACCTCGGTCGGACACGGTGCCCGTCTCGACGGGTTGGACCTGCCAGCGACCGAAGGTGCGCAGCACGGACAGCTCGACGGCCGCGAACGCCGGCGTACGCCGCGGGTCCGACCCCTGCCGGTAGGCGACGCTGTTGATCAATGCCCCGAGGTGGGGGTGGTCGATGGCTGCGGCCAGGTCGGCGACGGTGCGTCGGTGCAGCAGCCGCCGGCGTACGGGTCGGCTCAGCTGCCGCCGGCCCCGCAGCTCGAGCTCGAAACCCAACGGGCGTAGCGCCTGCCAGGTGTCGTCCAGCCGGTCCAGCAGGTCGCGCCAGCGCTCGGCCACCGGCCGCCCGTACGCCGCGCTCAGCGTCGCGTACTGCTCACCCCGGTCGGTCGGAAGGACCAGCTCGGCGCCGTCGTCGAAGACCAGCACCACCGGCTCGGCCGGCACCAGCTCGAACCCGCTGCGGGCCAGCTCGGCCTCCAGCGGCCGCCCGCTCTTGCGGAACAGGTCCCGCCAGGGCGCCGGGAAGCTGAGCACGGCCGGCGCGTCGTCGACCATGACCCCGGTGTCGGACAGGGCGTAGGGGGCCCAGCGGCCGCCCAGCACGGGGGCCTTCTCGTAGAGCTCGACCGCGTGCCCGGCCTTGGCCAACCGGGCGGCGGCGGCCAGCCCGGCGAGGCTGCCGCCGATCACGACCACGGGATCGCTCATCGCCCGGACACGGTCCGGTCGTCACGACGGCTGCTCCACCAGCGGCGGAAGGCGCGCCAACCACGGCGCACCCGAGACATCACGACGATGGCCAGCACCACGCCCAGGACCAGCAAGATGCCGGCGATGATCGCGGCGGGGACCGGGTGCAGGACGGCGAGCGTCGTCAGGCCGGCGACTGAGACGTCTCCGGCCAAGGAGGCGCCGATGTTGGTGACCGGTTCGGGAGAGGTGTTGATGGCGAGTCTGAGGCTCGCTTTCACCAGGTGGCTGAGCAGTGCGGTGACCCCGCCCACCGACGCCAGCGCGAGGGTGACGAGATCACCGTTGCTGCCGGCGAGCAAGGCTCCGATGACCGCACCGGCCACCGGACGGACGAAGGTCGAGACGGTGTCCCACACCGAGTCGACGTAAGGGATCTTGTCCGCGGCGAACTCGACCACCATCAGCACCCCGGCGATGATCAGCACGTCAGTGCGCTGCAGCCCGGCAGGCACCTGCTCGATGCCCGCGAAGCGGCCCAGGACCCCCAGGACCAGCACGGTGCCGTAGGCGTTGATGCCGCTCGTCCAGCCGCTGGTGAAGGCGAGCGGCAAGAGTTCCATGTCCGAAAGCGTAGGGGACGGGTCCGATGCCGCAGGCGTGTCAGGCTGGGGCCATGAGCTCGGAATCCGGTCTCCCGTCGGTGTCGATCACCTACTGCACGCAGTGCCGCTGGCTGCTGCGGGCCACCTGGCTGGCCGGCGAGCTGTTGACCACCTTCACCACCGCGCTCGGGGAGGTCGCGTTGCGGCCCGGGGTGGGCGGCGTCTTTCGGGTGGCCGTCGGGGAAGAGGTGATCTGGGACCGCCGCACCGACGGCGGGTTTCCGGAGCTCGGCGAGCTCAAGCGCCTGGTCCGCGACCGGGTCGACCCTGGCCGCGACCTCGGCCACACCGACCGGATGGCCAACCGCCCGGATCCCTCAGCTCCGTCGTAGCCGCCCCCGCCGGCGGAATCTGCTCGTCGGGGCGAACCATCCGACACGGCCGATCAGGTACTTGACGTACCGGCGGGCGCTGGGTGTAACTTAGGGCTTGTTCGAACACGCGTTCGATACGAGCACTTGGGGAAGGGCTCGGCATCGCCCGCGGTTCGAAGCAGCGCAGTGTTCGCGGCACGCGCTCCAGGCTTGCCTCGATGCGGATGGACCTCGACCCCCATCCGCATCGGGGCCGCCAACCCCGGGTCGGACCGCCAGACGCCCGAACCGACCGAGGGGAACACCGAGCGCTCATGCCCCCGCATCGATTCCAAGACGATCCGCATCGATTCCAGCACGATCTGCAGCGGGCCCGCAGCGCGATCGTCGAGGCTGAGCTCACCGCAACGGCCGAGCGAGCGCTACCTGGCCGCCCACCTCGCCGCACTCCGGGCCGCCGCCATCGTCTTGGCCCTGCGTACGCACCCGGCCGTGGCCGGCCGCCGCGGCCGGCCCCGCAACGCCTGGCGGCTGGTCGCCGACGTCGCTCCCGAGTTCGGGGAGTGGGCCGCGTTCTTCGCCGCCACCGAGGCCAAGCGCGACGCTGTTCGAGCCGGGGCCTCCTCGATCGTCACCGCCCGGGAGGCCGACGACCTGGTCCGCGACGCCCAGAGCTTCCTCACCCTGGTCGAGCGGGCTGTCCAGCACGGGGAAGGATCGGGCCGCACTAGTCTGTCCGGACGGTTGAGGACACATCGGACAGGGAGGCGACATGGCAGAGCCCAGACGTCGGCGATCGGTATCGCAGACGTACCTGCTGGATCTCCTGAGCGCCCAGCTCGGGCGAGCTGGCCCTGGGTGAGGCCCGGCCCCTCGACGTGGTCGACCTCGGCGGCGGCACGGGTGGCGTGGCCACCGCGCTGGCCGCCCAGGGCCACCGGGTGACAGTCATCGACCCCAGTCCCGACGCACTGGCCTCGCTCGAACGGCGTACGGCCGACGCCGGGCTCGGCGGTCGGATCCGCGGCCGGCAAGGTGACGCGGCCGATCTGGCCGAGCTGGTCGGCCCACGGGCCGCCGACCTCGTCGTCTGCCACCGGGTGCTCGAAGTGGTGGACTCTCCGGCCGAGGCGCTGACCGCGATGGCGGCCGTGCTCCGCCCGGGTGGTGTGCTCAGCCTGCTCGTCTCGCAGCGGCACGCGGTGGTGATGGGTCAGGCGCTGGCCGGTCACATCGCGCTGGCTCGACGGACGTTCGCCGACCCGGCCCGCTTCGACCACGACCGGGTGGTCGCCCTGGTCGAGCACGCCCGGTTCACCGTGCTGGCCAGCCACGGCATCGGAGCGGTGGCTGACCACGTCCCCGAGGCCCTCATCGACGGCGAGCCCGGCAACTACGACGCCCTGCTCGCCCTGGAGTCCGAGATCAGCCAGGACCCGGCGTTCCGGGCGATGGCTCCCCAGGTCCACGTCTTCGCCCAGACTCGGTCGCACGCACCAGCGTCTCGAGGGCCACCGGGCTAGGCTCTTATCGAACACATGTTCGATCGAGAGGTCAGCGGTGAGTGGCCGCATCATCATGCACGTCGACATGGACGCGTTCTACGCCTCCGTCGAGCTGCGCCGTCGACCCGACCTGCGGGGGCAACCCGGTCATCGTCGGTGGGTCGCCACGCGGTGTGGTGCTGTCGGCGACCTATGAGGCGCGAGCCTTCGGCGTACGGTCGGGCATGTCCTCGACCACCGCACGCCGGCTGGCTGCCCAAGGCGGTCTTCCTGCCACCCGAGTTCAGCGGCTACACCGCGGTCTCCAAGGCGATCGTCGAGGTCTTCGAGTCGGTGACCTCGGTGGTCGAGGCCGCCTCGATCGACGAGGCCTATCCTCGACGTGACCGGCTCGGTGCGGATGTTCGGCTCCGCCGCGGCGATCGGGGAGTACGTCCGAGCGGTGGTCGCCGACGAGCAGCAGATCACCTGCTCGGTCGGCATCGGACCGACCAAGTTCGTGGCCAAGATGGCCTCCCGCGCGGCCAAGCCGGACGGGCTGGTCGAGGTGGCCGCCGACCGGGTTCCGGAGTTCCTCCACCCGCAGCCGGTGGAGGCCATGTGGGGAGTGGGGGTGCCGACCGCCGAGAAGCTGCACGGCCTCGGGGTGCATCACGGTGGGCGACCTGGCGCACACGCCACGGTCGACACTGCGGACCGTGTTCGGTCCGCACGCCGGCGGCATGCTGGTCGAGCTGGCCTGGGGTCGGGACTTCCGCCAGGTCACCCCCAGCGAGCCCGAGCACAGCGTCGGGTCGCAGGAGACGTTCGGCCGCGACACCGACGATCCCGAGGTCGTCAAGCGGGAGCTGCTGCGGATGGCCGATCGCACGGCGAGCCGGATGCGCAAGCAGGGCTTCCTCGGCCGCACCATCTCGATCTCGGTCCGGTTCGCCGACTTCCGCGACCTCACCCGGTCGGCGACCATGCCCACCCCGACCGACGTGACCGAGGAGATCTACGCCCAAGCCGTGGCGCTCTACGACCGGCTCAAGCTCGACCGGGCACGGATCCGCCGGGTCGGCGTACGGATGGAAGGCCTGGTCGAGCGGCACCGGGCCTACCGGCAGCCCCAGCTCACCGACCCCGAGCGGGGCTGGCGCGAAGCCGACCAGGCGATCGACGCCGCCGTCGGAAAGTTCGGTCCGGCGGCCGTCCAGCGGGCCGTGCTGACCCGCCGTCGGTGACAGTCTTGTCCACAGGTTCCGAGATTTCTCGGTTTGGGGTTTACCACGGCCCCACTGCCGCCTAAACTGGAGCCACATTCGCCCAGCAGGACGAACGGCATGATCCACATCGACCACGTCGTGGTGGCGGGCGTATTCCACCGCGGATCCCACGCCTCCTGATTAGTGGTAGGTGCGTATGATGACGGCACGCGCACAACGAGACGGTGGGAGGTGGCCAGTGGCCCTCTCAGACGAGGAGCAGCGGCTTCTCGAGCAGATGGAGGCTGCCCTAGCGGCCGAGGACCCCAAGCTGGTCAATGCCCTGCGGGGCACCGGCGTACGACGGGTTCATCGACGTCGAGCAGCGATCGCCGGGGTCGGATTCTTCGCCGGCCTGGCCCTGCTGATCGCCGGCATGTCGACCAATCTGTTCTTCAGCGTGCTCGGCTTCGTGGTCATGGTCGCCGCCTCGGTGACCGCGATCTACTCCTGGCAGCACGTCGGCACCAGCACCGACTCCGGCGCGCGGTCGAGACCGCGCGCCAGCGCCCAGGGGTCCCGGTCGGCCGACGGCCAGGGCTTCATGGACAAGATGGAAGAGCGCTGGCGGCGACGCCGCGACGAGGGCTTCTGACCCTCAATCGCACCGTTCGCTCACGTGCCGGCCGACCGACTGCGAACGCCCGCCGCTCCGTTCGGTCCGAGCGGGCTGCAGAGTTCGTCGCCCGCGTTCGGAGGCGCAGGCGGCTGATCGACCTCGGGAGCCGGGTCAGGTCTCATCGGCTGATCGGCGGTGCGGCCGCTAGGACCGACGGGTTCGGCAGCGACGCAGCACGACGGGCAGCGGAAGGCGAGCGCCTTGCGGCCCGGTCCCGCCGGAGCGGCGATGCCGCTGCCGGATCTCACCGGTGATCTGGCCCAGGTCGGACGTGGCGGCACCGTCGGTGAACGCGCGGGCGTAGCGCGAGCGCTCGACCAGGGTCGCAACCCGGCCCATGGAGGCGGACTCCTGCTCATCGAGCCGCTCGGACACCTCATGGCCGATGCTGCGGGGCGAGCCCTCCGGCCATGACCCGCCGAAGTCCAGCACCGTGTCGCGGATCTCGGCCCACGCTGCCTCGACCTGGGCGTCGGCCATGGTCGACGGCTCCAGGCGGGCGTTGCGGCGTCGGATCCGGATGGTGGCCGGTGCGGCCAGGATCAACAGCACCAGCAGGGCGCCGGCGCTGATCAGCAGGGTCCGAGCCCAGGGGAATCCATCCGAGGCCCCGGGGGCGGTCGGTTGGAGCGTCGGGGCGACGGTCGGCTCGTTGCTGGCCGACGTCTCGTTCTCGGTCGGGTTGGTCGATGCGCTGGTCGACGAGCTCGGACCGTTGGAGTCGTCGGTGCGCACGCTCCACGGCGGTGCCGAGCCGGTCACGCTGGCCGGGGTGGGCTCGAAGCGGACCCAGCCGTAGTTGGCGAAGTAGAGCTCGGGCCAGGCGTGCATGTCGCGGATGCTGACCTCCCACACGTTGCCGTCGCGCCGACCGGGCAGGAAGCCCACCGAGACCCGCGACGGGATGCCGACGACTCGCGCCATCATCGCCATCGACGCCGCGAACTGCTCGCAGTAGCCCTCCTTGTCGTCCAGCAGGAAGTTCTCCAGCGCCTGATAGCCGCTGCCGGGCAGGCGGTCGGTGCTGTAGGTGAACTCGTCGCTGCGCAAGAAGGCTTGGATCGCGGCTGCCTTGGCGGCCGGGGTCCTGGCGTCAGCGGTGACCTTCTGGCTGAGCTCGATGAGGCTGTCGGGCAGGTCGTCGGGGATGTTCGAGGTGACGGCGCCATCGCTCGGGGTGCCGGTTCCGACCGTGGTCAGGTCCTGTCCGCTCGGAGCGATGTCGACGCTCTCGACCGAGTAGGTCAGGTTGCGCAGCGCCCCGGCTCGGCTGTCCCGGTTCACCACGATCAGCGAGTTCGGGTCGTAGCGCCAGTCGCCGCGGGCGGCGAAGCTCCGTGGCGCGTACGGCATCGGAAGATACTGCGAGCCGAAGTCGAGCACGGTGATGTCGGTGCGGCGCTTCTGGGCCGGCTCCGAGCTCAGACCGGGGATGCCGGGCAGCTGGTCGCCGTCGTTCAGCCGGATCTGCACGCTGGTCCAGCCGGCCGAGCTGAACTGCGGCAGCGAGGCCAGCCGGAGGTAGAGCCCGCCGGGCTGGTCGGTCCGGTAGTTGATGACCTCTTTGTCGTTCGGCTGGTTGAGGTTGCGCCGCAGATCCAGCGTCGGGTCGGTCAGCTGCAGCGGTCCGTTGCCGCCGGCACCGTTGCCCAGGCCGAAACCGGGCAGGACGATGGTGGGCAGCGCAAAGGACAAGACGACGGCGGCGATGACCGCGGGCGCGGCCAGGTAGCCGGCCGCCCGCCAGACGACGGGGGTAGCCGTGCCGAGACCATCAGCCGAGTCGCTGGACAGCCCACGGGTCCACCGGGCCGTGGAGTTGAGTCCCTGGGCGACCAGGATGGCCAGGTAGCCGATGGCGATGCAGGCGAAGCTGGCCACGCCGGTGTCTGTGCCCAGACCGAGCGCCGGCACCAGGAACAGCGTGGCCGGCGGGGCGATGGCCCAGGCGGGCCGGTTGATGCCTTCGACCAGCAGGTCGGTCATGACCATGATCAGACCGATGACCGTGGCGAAGATCAAGGTCACGCCGTCGTTGGGATCCATCGGTGACGACTGGGTTCGCATGTGCTCGATCCCGGCGTACCAGAGCGAGGGTAGTGCTCGTACCACGGCTCGCCCGCCCCGGGCATGGTCAGGCTGAGTCCGAGCGAGAACACCAGCACCAGCAGCAGCTGAGCGGCGATGATCGAACCACCCCCCAGCCGGGCTCGCCGCAGCGCGATGGTGAGCCCGCCGACCAGCAGCACGAGCACCACGCCGAAGACCAGGAACCGCCCGTCGGTGGTCAGGGGCAGCACGGTCAGGGCCGCGAGCACCACCGCGATGATGATCGCCAGTCCACTGCGGTCACTGGCGCGCATCAGGCCACCGCATTCAGCTGCTCGAGCGACGACCAGGCGTCGGACACCGACATGCCACGCGGCACCTCGACCACCCGCCACTGGTTCTCGCGGAGGATCCGGATGGCCAGCTCGTGCTGCGACCGGTCCCGCTCGCCGGCCGGCTCGTCGGCGAAGGTGTCGACGTCGAGGACCAGGGCCAGGCCCTGGGCGCGGTTGCGGCGTACGCGGAGCAGCGCGTTGGCGTCCTCGGCGTTCATCCGACCCATCACCGCCACCACCAGCTGGCCGGGCCGGTCGACCGTCGCGGTCTCGACGGCGTACTGCATCGACCGGGTCGAGCGTGGCTGCAGATCGGTCAGCCGGGTGACGACCAGCTCGGCCGAGGCGGAGCTGTGCTGGCCCATGGCGCCGCTGATGTGCAGCGGACCGTCGGCCTCGTAGATCTCGATCCCGAAACCGTCGTCGAGGAAGTGGATGGCGATCGAAGCGGCCGCCGAGATGGCCCACTCGATCGAGTTGTGCATGCCCGCGGCCGGCGTGGGCCGAGGTCCGGGAGTCGAGCATGATGCTGGCGCTCGGGTCCCAGGCCTGCTCCTCGCGGCGGACCATCAGCTCGCCGCGCCGGGCGGTCGAGCGCCAGTGGATCCGACGTACGTCGTCACCCTGGCGGTACTCCCGGACCAGCGCGTCGTCCTGGCCGACCACGCCGATCCGGTGCGGCCGGGCCTCGCCCGTGCTGCCCCCGCCCCCGATGGTGCGGATGGCCGGCAGCGGGACGATGTTGGGGGTCACCATCACCTCACTGGTCGCGACGAACTGCCGGTCGAGCTGCACCAGCCCGAAGGGGTCGGTGGTCCGGACCCGCAGCGGACCGGTCGAGAAGCGGCCGCGGACCCGGCCGAGCAGCGGGTACTCCACCACCCGGCGCCAGCGGACGTCGGCCCGGTCGACCAGGAACCGCGGCCGGCTGCCGAGCTCGCGCGGCACGGTGTCCTCGAGCATCAAGATCCCGGCCGGCAGCCGGCCGTCCTGGCCCAGGGTGATCTGGCCACGCATCGGCGAGCCGAGGGGCACCCGGGCCGGCTCGATCGAGCGCTCGCAGGACATCCGCAGCCGGGCGCGGGCGACCAGGATGCACGCGATCACCGGCAGCGCGACCAGCAGCAGCCCGATGCGCATCACGTCGCGCTGGCCGGCGGCCATGGCGACCAAGACGACGGCCAGACCGCCGATCAGGAACAGGCGTCCGCGAGCCGTCAGCAGCCGCCAGGGTCGGGAGATCACCGGGTGCCTCCGCTCAGCGCCGGTCAGGGATGTGGACCGACTGCACCGCCTGCGCGATGATCTCGGTCACCGTACGCCGGGCCAGCTGCGCATCGGTCGAGGGCAGCACGCGGTGGGCGAGCACCGACACGCCGAGGGTGGCGATGTCGTCGGGGCTGACGTAGTCGCGGCCCGACAGGGCGGCGAACGCCCGGCCGGCCCGGAGCAGCTGCAGCGTCGCCCGAGGCGAGGCGCCGAGCCGCAGGTCGCGGGAGTTGCGGGTCGCGTTGACGATCTGGACGATGTAGTGCTTGACCGCGGCGCTGACGTAGACCTGCTGGACGGCCCCGATCAAGCCGCGGATGGTCGCTCCGTCGGTGACCGGCTTCATCGCGGCCAGCGGATCCGAGGTGCCGTGAGAGTCCAGCATGTCCAGCTCGGCGCTCGGCGTGGGATAGCCCATCTGGATCCGGGCCATGAAGCGGTCGCGCTGCGCCTCCGGCAGGGGATAGGTCCCCTCCATCTCGATCGGGTTCTGGGTGGCCACCACCATGAACGGGGCTTCGAGCAGATAGGTCGTCCCGTCGACGCTGACCTGGCGCTCCTCCATCGACTCGAGCATGGCCGACTGGGTCTTCGGTGAGGCCCGGTTGATCTCGTCACCGACCACGATGTTGGCGAAGATGCCGCCCGGCTTGAACTCGAAGTCGCGGGTCTCGGCGTTGAAGATCGAGACCCCGGTGATGTCGGAGGGCAGCAGGTCGGGGGTGAACTGGACCCGGCGTACGGAGCAGTCGATCGAGCGTCCCAGAGCCTTGGCCAGCATGGTCTTGCCGACCCCGGGCACGTCCTCGACCAGCAGGTGGCCCTCGGCCAGCAGCACGACCAGGGCAAGGTCGACCGCACTCCGCTTGCCTTCGATGACGGACTCGATCGCCGTGCGGACCTTGCCCATCACCTGGACGACGTCACCGAGGGAATAGCTCGTGCTCCCCAGGTCGGTCGAGTTCTCGTAGCTCAGACTCACGCGTTATCTCCGCTCGTGCCGCTCGGCGTCTCGGCTAACCCTACGTGCTCGGCGAACAGTCCGGTTCATTCCTTCAACACGCCGATGGATCGACGCGGCCGCCTAAGGGGGACTGTAGTGGAGAGAAGTGGAGTACAGTGGCGCGAAGTGGAGAACAGCGGACTCGAAGTGGGTTAAGGAGGGTGGCACGTGTTTCTCGGCACCCACACTCCGAAGCTCGACGAGAAGAACCGCCTGATCCTCCCGGCGAAATACCGAGACGAGCTTGCCGACGGTCTGGTCATCACCCGCTTCCAGGAGCGGTGCCTGGCGATCTGGCCGATCAAGACGTTCGTCGAGGTGGCCCAAGCCGTGCGGACCGCGTCCTCCAGCCAGACACGCCCGGGACTACCAGCGCATGCTCGCGTCGGGAGCCTCGGACGAGACACCGGACAAGCAGGGCCGCATCACGATCCCTCCTCATCTGAGGGCGTATGCGGGACTGGACAAGGACTGTGTCGTCGTGGGGGCGATCAACCGGGTGGAGGTCTGGGACGCCGCCGCCTGGGAGCAGTACTCAACTGAGAAGGAATCGGCGTACGCCGAACTGAACGAAACCGTGTTTCCCGGGGTCTGAGGTGCGCGAACCACCTCCGACCCCCGAGCAGCACGGGTAAGAACCGCTCGTGTCTTGAGGCTTCAACCCGCAGGTCTCACTCCCTGACACACCTTCCCCGGTGCCAGGTAGTACTTCCCGCGATCTCGGGTTGGAACCCCTGGACACGAGCAGAACCTGAAGGGTCGAGATGTCTCAGCAGAGCTCAAGCGCCGTCCGGCGGCACCGCCGGATCAGGCACGACGTTCGCGACGGACTCTCGGCCGCCGGCCTGTCCCTGGGCGCCTCCATCGCGGTCACCGCCCTGGTCTGGGCGGCCCTGCATTGGCTGGCATGAGACGAGCGACCGCGTACGCCACGTCCCGGTGATGCTGGACGAGATCGTCGCCCTGCTGGCGCCCGCCCTCACCCCGGCCGACGGCCGGCCGCCCGTGCTGGTCGACTGCACCCTCGGGCTCGGCGGCCACGCGGAGGCCCTGCTGATGGCCTGCCCTCAGGCCCACCTGATCGGGCTCGACCGTGATCCGCAGGCGCTCGCGCTGGCCGGGGAGCGGCTGGCCCCGTTCGCCGACCGCATCACCCTGGTCGAGGCCGTCTACGACGAGCTGCCCGAGGTGCTGGCTCGGCTCGGCCGACCCCGGGTCCAGGGCATCTGCTCGACCTGGGTGTCTCGTCACTGCAGATCGACGACTCCGACCGGGGGTTCTCCTACTCCCAGGACGCACCGCTGGACATGCGGATGGGCGACGCAGGAGCTGACCGCCGCGGAGGTCCTGAACACCTACAGCGCACGCGAGCTGGCCCGGGTGCTGCGGTCGTACGGCGAGGAGAAGTTCGCCGACCGGATCGCCCGCCGGATCGTCGCCGCCCGGGCCGACGCCCCGTTCACCACCTCGGGTCGACTCGTGCAGCTGCTTTACGCCGCCATCCCGATGGCCTCCCGGAAGACGGGCGGGCATCCGGCCAAGCGGACCTTCCAGGCGCTGCGGATCGAGGTCAACGCCGAGCTGGCCGCCCTCGAGTCGGTGCTGCCCAGCGCCGTCGCCGCGCTCGCGCTGCACGGCCGGATCGCCGTCTTGGCCTACCACTCCCTCGAGGACCGGCTGGTCAAGCAGATCCTGGCCGCCGGGGCGCGCGACCGGGCTCCGCGTGACCTGCCGGTCGTGCCGCCCGGCATGGGACCCGAGCTCCGGTTGCTGACCCGTGGGGCCCAGCGACCGACGGAAACCGAAGTAGCGACCAACCCCCGAGCCGCATCGGCGCGGCTGCGGGCAGCGGTCCGGATAGACGAGCCGACCAGGTCTCGGGGACGACAGGAGGTGAGCGTGTGAGTGCGCTCTGGGCCGCGGCCCCCGACAAACGTGACGACAACGCGGCCGAGCCGGGGCAACCGAAGCCCCGGTCGCGGCGGCTGCGCTCGGTCCCCGACCCGGCGCCCCGGCTCGCTCGGTTTCCCTTCATGCTCGTGCTGATCGCCGTCTTCGGGGTCGGCATGGCCGGCCTGCTGATGCTCAACACGACGCTGCAGAACCAGGCGTTCCAGGCCCGTACGCTCAACCGGCAGGCCACCGAGCTCGCCTACACCCAAGCCGATCTGGAGAACCAGCTCGCTGTCCTCGCCGCTCCGCAGGAGCTGGCCCGCCGCGCCTCGGAGATCGGGATGCGGCCCAACCCCTACCCGGCGCTGCTGGAGATGCCGAGCGGCAAGGTGCTGGGCAAGGCGACACCGGTCAGCGGCAACGAGGTGCCGAGCCTGATCGTCTAGACCCCGGCCGAGCTGGCGGCGCAGAAGGCGGCCGCCGAAGCCAAGAAGAAGGCCGCAGCCGAGAAGAAGGTGGCCGACGAGAAGGCCAAGGCGGAGGAGGCCAAGCGCAAGGCCGCCGAGGACGAAGCCAAGAAGAAGGCCGAGGCGAAGGAGGCCGAGGCCCAGCGCAAGGCCGACGCCAAGAAGAAGACCGACGCGAAGAAGTCGGGCGAAGACTCGACCAGGAGGTGAGCGCTGATGGTGCAGCAGCGTCGACCCCAGCCCAAGGCCGGTTCCGGTCGGGTGCTGCGGAGCGAGCGTCCCCACGGGGCGACGAAGAAGGCCCGACCGTCGGTGCAGCACGCCCGGGGCGAGCGCATCCTGCGTGACGGCACCCGGGTGGCGCCGCGGGCCAAGGCCCGCACCAGCACGCCCGTCCGGCCCCCCCGCCGACCCGGGTCGGTCCGGATGCCGCTGGCCTCGTCGCCGCGCCGGCTGCACGTGCTGCTGATCGTGGTGGCCATCGGGTCTGTCCCTGTGCGCCGGCCGGCTGCTGCAGCTGCAGGGCTTCGACTCCTCCGCGCTACAGCTCGGCGGACGCCCTGACCCGTACGCTGCCGCTGTTTCCGGCCCGGGGGGAGCTGACCGACCGCAACGGTCTGGTGCTCGCCTCGACCCAGCCGGCGGTCGCGGTCACCGCCGACCCGACCCTGACCGCCCCCCGGGCCGCCGAGATCGCCGGCGTCTTGTCGGGCTACCTGCAGATGACCGACGCTCCAGCTGATCCCGCTGCTGACCAAGACCGGCACCCACTTCGTGTACCTGAAGAAGAAGGTCCCGGCGCTGACCTATACGGCCCTGGCCGCTGACCTGTCCGAGCGCGAGCATCTACGGCATCTTCCGCGAGTCCGACCCGGTCCGCAGCTACCCGAACGGTTCGGTGGGCGCCTCGGTGGTCGGCTTCGTCGGTGCCGACGGCAAGGGTCTGGCCGGTCTGGAGCTCAAGCTCAACGCCCAGCTCGCCGGCGTCGAGGGCAAGGAGACCTACGAGAGCGCCCCCAACGGCAGCAAGATCCCGCTGGGTCAGAGCTCGATCACCCCGGCCCATGAACGGCCTCAACTACCAGCTGACGCATCGACTCCGAGCTGCAGTGGGCTGGCTGAGCGCCGGGTCGCAGCCCAGGTGAAGAAGACCGGCTCCGACTGGGGCTTCGCCATCGTGATGGACGTCAAGACCGGCGAGGTGCTGGCGCTGGCCAACGCGCCGACGTTCGACTCGGCCAAGCCTGGCGCCGTGAAGCCCGAGAACCGCGGCAACCGCGCCATCTCCGACCCGTACGAGCCGGGCAGCGTCGAGAAGGTCCTCACCTCCGCCGCCCTGGTCGACTCCGGCACCGCGACGCCGGACACGAGGGTGGAGGTGCCCTACCGGCTGCCCTCGGACGGGATCCGGATCAAAGACGCCTTCAATCACAACGAGATCAGGTTGCGGCTCCGCGGCGTGATCGCCAAGTCGTCCAACATCGGCACCGCGCTGCTGACCCGGCAGCTGAGCAAGCAGAAGCTGCACGACTACCTGCGCAGCTTCGGGCTCGGCGCCCCCACCGGGATCGAGCTGCCGGGTGAGGCGGCCGGCATCACGCCGCCGGCCGACATGACCGACGGCCAGCGCGACCAGGTCGCCTTCGGCCAGGCCATCTCGGTCACCGGCATCCAGGAGGCGGCCGCGATCGCCGGGATCGTCAACGGTGGCATCTACAACCCGCCGACCGTGCTGAAGCGGGCCACCGACTCGGCGGGCAACGAGGTGGCCCTGGACCGGCGCGAACCGCGACGGATCATCTCCGAGAAGAGCTCGGCCCAGGTGCGCGACCTGATGCAGGCGGTCATCGACAGCGAGAACGGGCAGAAGAACCTCAAGCTGGACGCGTACCAGACCGGCGGCAAGACCGGCACCGCGCAGCGCGCCGACACCAAGTGCGGCTGCTACAAGGGCTATGTCACCTCCTTCGTCGGGTTCGCCCCGCTCGACGACCCGCAGATCCTCACCTACGTCGTGATGTCCAACCCGGACCGTGGCGACACCGGCAGCGGCACAGCGGCTCCGGTCTACCGCGACATCATGAACCAGGCGCTGCCCCGGTACTCAGTGCCGCCGAACACCAAGAAGCACAAGCCGCTGCCGATCGACTACTGAGAACGTGGTCCGGCCACGACGACCAACGACCAGTGGATAGCGTCGTTCCGTGTCTATGACCTCTGCCCGTGGTCCGGCCCTGCGCCCCCGGTCGGGCGAGCCGGTCCGGTTGGGTGACCTTTTCGCCGCCGAGCAGCTCGGCGACCGGGGGGTCGAGCTGGTCAGCGGCATCACGCTCGACTCGCGGCTGGTCAACGCCGGAGACGTGTACGTGGCGCTGCCCGGGCGAGCGCACCACGGCGCCGCATTCTCCGCCGCCGCCGTCGCCTCGGGCGCCGTCGCCGTGCTCACCGACCAAGCCGGCGGCGAGCTGGCCGGCGACCTCGCCGCGCCGGTGATCGTGACGCCGGACCCCAGGCAGGCGATGGCGGCGGTCGCCGCTCGGATCTACGGCGAGCCGGCCGCGGCGATGGCGATGTTCGCGGTCACCGGCACCAACGGCAAGACGACGACGACGTTCCTGCTCGAGGCCGCCCTGCGGGCCGCCGGGGTCAGCACCGGCCTGATCGGCACCATCGGTTTCCGGCTCGACGGCCGGCCGCTGGAGGCGGCGCGGACGACGGTGACCACGCCGGAGTCGCCGGAGCTGCAGGCTCTGCTCGCCTATCTGCGGGAGGAAGGTGCCGACCGCCGTGTTGATGGAGGTCTCCTCGCACGCGCTGGTGCTCGGTCGGGCCGACGCGATCACCTTCGACGTCTCGGCCTTCACCAACTTCGGCCGTGACCATCTCGACTTCCACGGCGACGAGGCGTCCTACTTCGCGGCCAAGGCCTCTCTGTTCACCGCGGAACGCACCCGGCGCGCGGTGATCAACATCGACGATCCCCGGGGGCTCGAGCTGGTCGAGTCGATGCGTGCGGCCGGTGGGGTGGAGGTCTGGACCGTCAGCCTGTCCACCGACGCCGACTTCGCCGTGACCTCGTTCGCACTCGGCCCGGACGGCCGGACGCGCGGTGCACGCCCAGCTCCGCGGCCGTGCGCTGGACTTCTCGGTCGCCATCCCGGGCGACTTCAACGTACGCAACGCGCTGACCGCGCTGGCCATGGTCGACCTGTGGGCCTCGACCCGGCTCGACGTCGACCTGGAACGCGCCGCGGCCGGACTGGCCGAGGCCACCGTTCCGGGCCGGATGGAGCGGGTCGACCTCGGCGAGGCCGCCCCGATCGTCTACGTCGACTTCGCGCACACCCCGCAGGCCGTGGCTGCCGCCCTCGGAGCGGTCGGCACCCAGCGGCGGATCGCCGTGCTCGGCTGCGGCGGCGACCGCGACCCGGACAAGCGGGGGCCGATGGGTGCGGCCGCAGCCCGGGCGGCCGACGTGGTGATCGTGACCGACGACAACCCGCGTTCGGAGCAGCCGGCCGCGATCCGGGCCCAGGTCATCGCCGGGGCTCGGGCGGCCGTGGCCGCCGAGCGCCTCGGCCACCGAGGTGATCGACGGTGGCGACCGAGCTGCCGCGATCCGCCGCGCCCTCCAGGTCGCTGGCCCAGGCGAGGTGATCGCCATCCTGGGCAAGGGTCATGAGGACGGACAGGAGCTGGCCGGACGGGTGCTGCCCTTCGTCGATGCCGACGTGGTCCGGGCCGAGTGGCGCGAGTCTGCGCGAGCACGGGAGGCCGGCCGTGATCCCTCTGACGGTGGCCGAGGTGGCCGCAGGTGCTGGGTGCTGAGCTGGTCGGACCCGGCGACTCGGAGGCGTTGGTCACCGGGATCACGGCCGACTCCCGAGCGGTCGAGGCCGGTTCGCTGTTCGTGGCCCTGCCCGGCGAGCACAGCGACGGGCACCGCTTCGTGGCCGGCGCGGTCGGCCAGGGAGCGGTTGCGGCACTGACCAGCCGAGCGGTCGAGGGAGCCCCCTGCATCGTGGTGGTCGACCCGCTGGTCGCCCTCGGCCGGCTGGCGCGGCATCTGGTCGAGCTGGGCCGGGCCGCGGGCCTGCTGGTCACCGGCATCACCGGCTCGCAGGGCAAGACCTCGACCAAGGACCTGCTGGCCCAGATCCTCGAGCAGGCCGGCCCGACCGTGGCTCCGGTCGGCAACCTCAACAACGAGCTCGGCGTCCCGCTGACCATCAGCCGGATCGACCGGCAGACCCGCTTCCTGGTCGCCGAGATGGGCGCCCGGGGGATCGGGCACATCGCCTACCTCTGCGACATCGCCGCGCCGTCGGTCGGCGTCGTGCTCAACGTGGGGCACGCCCACGTCGGCGAGTTCGGCGGCCAGGCGGCGATCGCCACGGCCAAGGGCGAGCTGGTCGAGTCGCTGCCCGCCAGTGGCTGGGCCGTGCTCAACGCCGATGACCCGCTGGTCTGGGCCATGCGAGACCGCACCTCGGCCCGGGTCTTGGCCTTCGGCGTGGGCGCGGTGCCACCGGGGCCGGCGGTCTGGGCCTCGGATCTGGTCAGCGACAGCCTCGGTCGCTACGCGTTCCAGCTCCGCGCGACCGGCATCGAGGACACTGACTCTCAGGTCGAGGTTCAGCTTCAAGGCCTGGGCCGCCACCAGGTCGCCAACGCGACCGCAGCGGCGGCGGCGGCGTACGCGTTGGGGGTCGAGCCGGCGACGGTGGCCGCGGCCCTGTCGAGCGCCTCGTCGCGGTCACGCTGGCGGATGGAGCTGCACGAGCGAGCCGACGGGGCCCTGGTGGTCAACGACTCCTACAACGCCAACCCGGACTCGATGCGGGCCGCGGTGACCACCGCCGCCGAGCTGGGTCGAGGGCGGACCGGCGCGGACCTGGGCGGTGCTCGGCGACATGCTCGAGCTGGGGGCCGAGGCCACCAGCGAGCATGCCGCGATGGGGGCCTTCGTGGCCCGCTCGGGCGTGGACCGGCTGGTCGACGATCGGGGAGTTCGCGCCGGTGATGGCGGAGGCGGCTCGGGCGGCCGGAATGGCCTCGGTGAGCGTCGCCGCGGACAAGGACGACGCGGTCGCCACGGTGGTGGCCGACCTCGGCTCCGGCGACGTGGTGCTGGTCAAGGCGTCGCGTGGCCTAGCCTTGAACACCGTGGCTGACGACATCTCGACCAGTGCCAGCCGCGTACGGCGGCCGCTCGACCAGCACGGCCGCCCTGTCGACGGATTCGAGGACCCCACGTGAAGACCATCGTTTTCGCGGGCGTCATCGCGCTGCTGGGCACGCTGCTGGGCACCCGGCTGGCCATCCGGGTGCTGGTCAAGAAGGGCTACGGCCAGCTGATCCGCGACGACGGCCCGACCTCCCACCACGTCAAGCGGGGCACCCCGACCATGGGTGGGCTGGTCATCATCGCGTCGGTGCTGCTCGCGTACGCGGTCAGTCACCTGCTCACCTGGACGTTGCCGTCGGCCTCGGCGCTGCTGGTGCTGTTCTTGTTCACCGGGCTCGGCGTGGTCGGTTTTCTGGACGACTACATCAAGATCAGCAAGCAGCGCTCGCTCGGACTGCGCAGCAAAGCCAAGATCGCCGGCCAGTCCATCGTGGCCATCATCTTCGCCCTGCTGTCGCTGCAGTTCCCCGACGAGCGGGGTGTCACACCGGCGTCCAACGCGATCTCCTTCCTGCGCGACATGGACCTGCTGGACAAGCTGCCGATCGTGCTCGTCGTCCTCTGGGTGATCCTGCTGATCGCCGCGGCCAGCAACGGGGTGAACCTGACCGACGGGCTCGACGGTCTGGCGTCGGGGGCCTGCGTGATGATCTTCGGCGCGTACACGCTGATCAACATCTGGCAGTACAACCAGTCCTGCGCCTACGTCGCCTCGGCCGGGCCGAAGTGCTACGAGGTGCGCGACCCGTACGACCTGGCCGTGGTGGCCATCGCCCTGGCCGGGGCGTGCTTCGGCTTCTTGTGGTGGAACGCCGAGCCGGCCAAGATCTTCATGGGCGACACCGGCTCGCTCTCCCTGGGCGGCGCCCTGGCCGGCATGGCCATCTTCACCCGCACCGAGCTGCTGCTGATCATCTTGGGTGGGCTGCTGGTGATCGAGGTGATGTCGGTCGTGCTGCAGGTCGGCTACTTCAAGCTCACCAAGGGCAAACGCATCTTCAAGATGTCGCCGATCCACCACCACTTCGAGCTGCTCAACTGGGCCCAGGTGACCATCGTGATGCGGTTCTGGATCATCGCCGGGCTCTTCGTGGCGGGCGGCCTCGGCATCTTCTACGCCGAGTGGGTGGCCGGAGCCTGATGCTGACCCCCTCACGTTCCCTGAGCTTGTCGAAGGGCGTCCTGGCATGAGTCTGGATTGGTTGGCCACGGCTATGAGCACTTCGCCGTGGCCGCAGGCCCACGTGGTCATCGCCGGGATCGGGGTCTCGGGGTTCGCCGCTGCTGACGGTCTGCTGCACTTCGGCGCCCGGGTCACCGTCCTGGACGACGCCCAGACGCCGGCCAACGCGGACAAGGGTGCGCTGCTCGAGGTGCTGGGCGCCACGGTGCGGCTGGGCCCCGGCTCGACCGCCGAGCTGCCGACTGACGCCGACCTGGTCGTCACCACCGGCTTCGCACCGACCGCCCCGCTGCTGGTCCAGGCGGTGGCCCGCGACGTGCCGATCTGGAGCGAGGTCGAGCTCGCCTGGCGGCTGAGCCACCCCCAGAAGGTCATCCCCTGGCTCGGGATCACCGGCACCAACGGCAAGACCACCACCACCCAGATGCTCGAGTCGATGCTGTCCGCCGCCGGTCTGCGCACCGCTGCGGTCGGCAACATCGGCCGGCCGATCATGGAGATCGTCCTCGACCCCGAGCCGTACGACGTGCTCGCCGTCGAGCTGTCCAGCCACCAGCTGCACTGGTCGCACTCCCTCAGCCTGCACTCGGCGGTGGTGCTGAACCTGCAGCCGGACCACCTGGAGTGGCACGGCTCGTACGCGGGCTACGCCGACGCCAAGGCCAAGATCTACCAGCGGGTTCAGGCCAGCTGCGTCTACAACGTGGCCGACCCGGCGACCGAGGCGATGGTCGAAGAAGCCGACGTGGTCGAAGGCGCCCGGGCGATCGGCTTCACCCTGGGCACCCCGGCCGTCTCGATGCTCGGGGTGGTCGACGACCTGCTGGTCGACCGGGCGTTCGTCGAGCAGCGGAGGGACTCGGCCCTGGAGCTGGCCAAGATCTCCGACGTGTCCCCGGCCGCGCCGCACAACGTCGCCAACGCACTGGCCGCCGCGGCGCTGGCCCGGTCCTTCGGGGTGCCGGCGACGGCGGTCCGCGACGGACTGCGCAACGTCCAGCTCGGCGCGCACAAGATCCAGACGGTGCTCGAGCAGGACGGCATCCGCTGGGTGGACGACTCCAAGGCGACCAACCCGCACGCCGCCGACGCGGCCCTGCGGTCGTTCGAGAAGGTCGTCTGGATCGCCGGCGGACAGGCCAAGGGCACGGCCTTCGACCAGCTGGTGATCGACCACCGCGACCGTCTGCGGGGGGCGGTGGTGCTCGGGGTGGACCGCGAGATCGTGGCCCAAGCCCTCCGTCGACACGCGCCCGATGTCCCCACAGAACTCATCGAGGCAGCCGACACTAGTGCCATGGCACGAGCCGTCGCGGCGGCTGCTTCCCTGGCCCGACCCGGAGATGCAGTCCTGCTTGCGCCGGGATGCGCCAGCAAGGACATGTACACCGACTACGCCGCCCGCGGAGATGCCTTCGCCGCGGCTGTTCTCGAGCGCGCAGCGAAGGAGTAGAACCACCGTGGCGACCCTGACCCCGACGAAACCTCAGGGAAGCGGCCGTCCGACCTCCACCCGTGAGGTGCTGCGCTGGCTGCGGGCCGCGCTCGACCGGCCGCTGGCCAGCTATCACCTGGTGCTCGGCTCGGTGGCCCTGCTGCTGATCGTCGGCGTGATGATGGTGCTGTCCGCCTCCAGCGTGAACGCGTACCTCAACTACGACGACTCCTACTTCTACGTCAAGCGGCAGGTGCTCTTCCTGGTCGTCGGGCTGGTCGGTGCGCTGGTCATCGTGAAGCTGCCGACCTCGACCCTGCGGATGATCAGCTGGGCGGCGATCATCGTTGCCGCCATCCTGCTGATCCTGACCTACACCCCCTTGGGCATCACCCGCGGCGGCAACCGCAACTGGCTCTACCTCGGCTCCTCGCTGTTCTCGATCCAGCCCGCCGAGTTCGCCAAGCTGGCCATGATCGTCTGGGGCGCGGACGTGCTCGCCCGCAAGCAGCGGCTGCTGGACCGGCCCAAGCACCTGCTGATCCCGTTCCTGCCGGTGACCGGGCTGCTGATCTTGCTGGTCGTCTTCCAGGGCGACGCCGGCACCGCGGTGGTGCTGGCGGCCATCGTCGTTGGCATGTTGTGGATCGTCGGTGCGCCGCTGCGGGTCCTCGGTGGGCTGGCCGGAGCCGGGGCGGCCGGCGTCATCGCCTTGTTCGTCTCCAGTCCCAACCGGATGCGGCGGCTGGCGGCCTACCTCGACCCGACCGCCGACCTGAACGGCGCCAACGACCAGGCCAATGCCGGCATGTTCGCCATCGCCTCCGGCGGTTGGTGGGGGGTCGGGCTGGGAGCCAGCCGGCAGAAGTGGGGCTCGCTGCCGGAGGCGCACACCGACTTCATCTTCGCGGTGCTCGGCGAGGAGTTCGGCCTGTTCGGCAGCCTTGTCGTGCTGGCGCTGATCGGGGTGCTGGGCTACGCCGGGATCCGGATCGCCACCCGGTCCGACGACCCGTTCTCCCGCTACGCCGCCGGTGGGGTGACCATCTGGTTCATGTTCCAGGCGCTGATCAACCTGGCCGTGGTGCTCCGGCTGCTGCCGATCGCCGGGGTGCCGCTGCCCCTGGTGTCCTACGGCGGCTCGGCGCTGATCGCCAACCTGCTGGCCGTCGGAGTGCTGCTGTCCTGCGCCCGGCGCGAACCCGCCGCCCGCAAGGTGTTGACCAAGAAGGCGGCGAAGCCGAAGATGACGACCGTGGTGGGCTCGCGTACGAGCAAGGGCCGATGAGTCGGCCGATCTCGGTGGTGCTGGCCGGCGGCGGCACTGCCGGACACACCTCGCCGCTGATCGCCACCGCGCACGAGCTGCTGGCCGTACGACCCGATGTCACGGTGACCGCCATAGGGACGGCCCGCGGCCTCGAAACCACCGTGGTGCCGGCCGCTGGGTTGACCTTGGAGCTGATCCCCCCGGTGCCCATGCCGCGGCGGCCCGGCCGCGATCTGGCTCTGGTGCCGGTCCGGCTGGCCAAGGCGGTCTCGGTCGCCGCCACGATCATGCGGCGGGTGCGGGCCGATGTCGTGCTCGGCTTCGGCGGCTACGTCTCCACCCCGGTCTATCTGGCCGCCCGCCGGCTGGGGGTGCCGATCGTCATCCACGAGCAGAACGCCCTGCCCGGTCTGGCCAACAAGCTGGCCGCCCGGATGACCAACCACGTCTACACCTCCTTCCCCGGCACCCCGCTGCCGCACGCCAGCTACATCGGGCTGCCGATCCGGCGGGCGATCACCGAGCTCGACCGAGACGCCGGCCGGGGGCCGGCTCGATCGGCGTTCGGCCTCGAGGCTGAGCTGCCCACACTGATGGTGAGCGGCGGCTCGCAGGGGGCGTTGAGCATCAACACCGCCGTCGCCGGAGCCCGCGACGAGCTGTTGGCCCACGGCATCCAGATCCTGCACGTGGTCGGGCCCAAGAACCTGACGGAGCAGACCGTTCGCGTAGTCGACTCCCAGACCGGCGCGATCTACCAGCCGTTGGCCTACGTCGACCAGATGGAGCAGGCGTACGCCGCAGCGGACCTGATGCTCGGACGGTGTGGGGCCAGCACGGTGCTGGAGACCGCGGCCATCGGTCTGCCGGCGGTCTTCGTGCCCTATCCCCACGGCAACGGCGAACAGGCGCGCAACGCCGAGCTGGTGGTCAAGGCCGGCGGCGGGCTGCTGCTGCCGGACGCCGACTGCACGGCGGCCTGGGTGGCGTCGGAGGTGCCGGCCCTGTTCGACCATCCCGACCGGCTCGCTGGAATGACCACCGCCCTGCTGGGCGTTGCCAAGGCGGACGCCGCCAGCGTGCTGGCGGCGCAGACATTGGCGGCGGCCGAGGCCGGCCGCGGCTCGGGACGAAGTGGGGTGCAGAGCTGATGGGCCTGATCGATCCGATCGAGCTGCCGGAGCCGGGTGCTCTCGGGCCGGTGCACTTCATCGCCATCGGTGGCTCCGGGATGAACGGGATCGCCTCGATGCTGGTGCAGCTCGGGGTGCCGGTGAGCGGCAGCGACCGGCAGGACTCGGCCTATCTGCGTTCGCTGCAGAGCCAGGGCGCCCGGGTGCACATCGGCCATGCGGCCGAGCAGCTCGGTGAGGCCCAGACGGTGGTCGCGTCCTCGGCCATCCGCGAGGACAACCCGGAGCTCGCCGAGGCCCGCCGACGCGGCCTCCGGGTGCTGCACCGCAGCGCTGCTCTCGGCTCCCTGATGCTGGGCCGCCGGGGCGTGGCCGTGGCCGGCACCCACGGCAAGACCACGACCACCGCCATGATCTCCCAGGTGCTCACCGGCTGCGGTCTGGATCCGTCGTTCGTCATCGGTGGCGCGCTGACCGGTTCCAAGACCGGCGGCCACCTCGGTGGCGGCGACGTGCTGGTGGTCGAGGCCGACGAGAGTGACGGCTCGTTCCTGCAGTACCCGGCCGAGGTCGCCGTGGTCACCAACGTCGATCCCGACCACCTGAGCAACTGGGGCACCGCGGAGAACTACGCCGACGGCTTCGTCCGCTTCGCCACCGGGTCGACGATCCGGCTGCTGGTGGTCAGTGCCGACGACCCCGGGGCGGTGACCCTCACCTCGCGGGTGCGAGACGCAGGTCGCCGCGCACGGCCTCGACCTGCGCATCGTCACCTTCGGCGAGGCCGAGGAGGCCGACGTACGCATCTCCGGCACCGGTTTCGCCGGCACCGGTTCGACCTTCTCGCTGCACCAAGACGGCGCCGGGGGAGCGGTGGCGATGTCGGTGCCGGGGCACTACAACGTGCTGAATGCTGCTGCGGCGTACGCGGTGGCCACCTGGCTGGGTGCCGACGAGGCCGAGGTCCGCGACCAGCTGTCGGGCTACGGCGGGACCTATCGCCGGTTCCAGCTGGTCGGCACCGTGAACGGCATCCGGGTCTACGACGACTACGCCCACCACCCGACCGAGGTCCTGAACACCTTGATCGCCGCCCGGACCGGGGTCGGTGAGGGGCGGGTCGTGGTCTGCTTCCAGCCGCACCTCTACACCCGCACTCGAGACTTCTGGCACGAGCTGGCGCAGGCTCTGGAGCAGGCCGACGAGGCCATCGTGATGGACGTCTGCGGTGACCGCGAGGACCCGATCCCGGGCATCGACGGCGCCATGGTGGCAGCGGCGGTCAGTCCGGGAACGGCCCACGTCACCTACCAGCCGGTCTGGGACGAAGCCGCGCCGACCGTCGCCCGGATCGCCCGGCCCGGCGACCTGGTGATCACCGTGGGCTGCGGCGACGTCACCAAGGTCGCGCCCAAGATCGTTGCCGAACTCCAGCGCACCTCCGGAGCCGCCGAATGAGCCCGACCGCCACCGCGACCCGTCCGAGCACTCAGGCGCGTACGCCGGACCGCACGCCCGGTGCACGGCCCGGACGGCACCGGAGCCTGGTGACCATCGGTGTGCTCGCGGTCGTCGTCCTGCTGCTGGCCACCGCCGGCTGGCTGGTCTACTTCTCGACGGTGTTCTCGGCCCAGCACGTCACGGTGACGGGGCCGCGCGAGCTCAAGGCCAGCCAGGTCCAGTCGGCAGCGCAGGTGCCCCTCGACCACCCCCTGGTCCGCCAGGACCTCACCGCCATCGCCCAGCGCACGGCCGGCCTGCCCCAGGTCGCCGAGGTGCACGTACGCCGGGACTGGCCCACCACGATCGCCATCACCGTGGTCGAGCGGCAGCCGGTGCTCGCGGTGGCCCAGCCGGACGGCTACGCCATCGTCGACAAGCACGGGGTCGCCTACGAGACCCGCCGGACCATTCCGAAGGGCGTGCTGCGGGCCGACGTCAATCCCGACAACGTCAAGCTGCTCCAGGATGCGGGCGAGGTGGCTGCCGCACTGCCCGCCAGCCTGCGGAACAAGATCACGAAGCTGGCGGCGTACGACCCGGACGACATCACTCTCACCCTGGAGTCCGGGGTGGCGGTCCACTGGGGTGGGTCCGCCGACTCCGCGCTGAAGGCCGAGATCACTGCGGCGGTGTTGAAGCGCAAGCCGCGCGTGAGCATCGACGTGTCCAGTCCGCACAACCCCGCCTTCCGCTGACCGGGTCGCACCTAGTAAAGGTCTACTTGACGTCTAGCAATACCCGCATTTTCCGGATTGCTGGGCGTGTCCCTGCGGGTGATGTGGACAGGCCAAAACTCGATCTCATAGCCTGACGAACGTCGCGTCAGTGGTCCCCAACCTGAGCCGCCTTCCCCGTTGACTCCAGTCGAGATCGACTAGAGGTTGAGACTTCGCGCGCACATCTCATTCACGCTTGTCGAACACGAAGGAAGAGGCGGACCCCGTGGTCTCTGCATCACAGAACTACCTGGCCATCATCAAGGTTGTCGGCGTCGGCGGCGGCGGCGTCAACGCGGTCAACCGGATGATTGAAGCGGGCCTTCGGGGGGTCGAGTTCATCGCCGTGAACACCGACGCGCAGGCGTTGCTGATGAGCGACGCCGACGTGAAGCTCGACATCGGCCGCGAGCTGACCCGCGGGCTGGGCGCCGGGGCCGACCCGGACAAGGGGCGTCAGGCGGCCGAGGACCACGCGCAAGACATCGAGGACGCGCTGAAGGGTGCCGACATGGTGTTCGTGACCGCGGGTGAGGGCGGCGGCACCGGCACCGGCGGCGCCCCCGTCGTCGCCCGGATCGCCCGCGCCCTCGGTGCGCTGACCATCGGGGTGGTGACCCGACCCTTCTCGTTCGAGGGCAAGCGTCGGGCCACCCAGGCCGAGTCGGGCATCGCCGGGCTGCGCGAAGAGGTCGACACCCTGATCGTCATCCCGAACGACAAGCTGCTGCAGATGATCGACCACCAGATCGCCATCCTGGACGCCTTCAAGCAGGCCGACCAGGTGCTCATGCAGGGCGTCTCGGGCATCACCGACCTCATCACCACCCCGGGTCTGATCAACCTGGACTTCGCCGACGTCAAGGCTGTGATGTCCAACGCCGGCTCGGCGTTGATGGGCATCGGCTCAGCCCGGGGCGAAGACCGCGCCCGGGCGGCCGCCGAGATGGCAGTCTCGTCGCCGCTGCTGGAGGCGAGCATCGACGGGGCCCACGGCGTGCTGCTCTCGATCGCCGGCGGCTCCGACCTCGGCTTGTTCGAGGTGTCCGATGCGGCCAACCTGATCCAGAGCGCGGCCCACGAGGACGCCAACATCATCTTCGGCACGGTGATCGACGACGCCCTCGGCGACGAGGTCCGGGTGACGGTGATCGCGGCCGGGTTCGAAGGCGGCCAGCCGCCACGGCGCCAGCCCGGGATCAGCCGGTCGAGCGACATCCGGTCCTCCCGCCCGGCCACCCCGCCGCCGGCTCCCGAGCCCACCCCGCCCGCGACCCCGCCCCCGGCGCCCGAGCAGCAGTACCGCCCGAGCGCCCCGCCCGCCGCGCCCCGCCCGGCCCCGCGGCCGAGCACCCCGGCCGACGACGACGACCTGGACGTCCCGGACTTCCTGAAGTAGCCGAGCCCCCCGGCCCGGCCGCTGCCTTCCCCCGGGCCGGCCTACTGCCTTCCCCCCGGGCCGGCCTCTGCCTTTCCCCGGGGCCGGCCTCTGCCAAACCACAAGGTAAACCTTGTGATTGCCCGCTCTACGCAGGAAATATCCTGGGTGGAGCGGGTAATTGCTGGGTGAGGTCCTCATCCAGCGACCCACCGCGTACGCCGGCCCTCCGATCTGCCGGGCCTCCCGCGTGTCGGAGGTTCGGTGCCCGGGATCGACGGTGCCGGCCGGTAATCTCAGCGACGAACGCACGACCGACTAGATGGGCGAGGACTGACGATGGCCGAACGACTGAAGCGGGCAGCGGCATGGCTGGGCTTGGTCACCGACGATCGGTACGCCGACTACGACGAGCATGACGAGTCGCAGGAGCTCACCGAAGGTCTGAGCCGCGAGGAGCTGCTCGGCTCGACCGAACGCTCCACCGCCGACCGGCCCGGAGCCGACCGGCATCCCACTGAGAAGCCCACGAACGTGACGCCGCTGGAGACCAAACGCCCCGTGACTGCCCACACCCCGGTCCCTCCGACGCCCGCCCCGCAACCCCGGATGGCTGACGTGTCCCGCATCATCACCGTGCACCCGCGCACCTACAACGAGGCCCGCACCATCGGCGAGCACTTCCGCGACGGCGTGCCGGTCATCATGAACCTCTCCGACATGGAGGACGTGGACGCCAAGCGCCTCGTCGACTTCGCCGCTGGCCTCATCTTTGGCCTGCGTGGCACTATCGAACGAGTCACCAGCAAGGTGTTCCTCCTCTCCCCGCAGAACGTCACCGTGGCGGCTGAGGACAAGGAACGCATCGCGGGCGGGTTCTTCAACCAGAGTTGATCGACCAGAGCGGTCTGCTCCGGATGGGCCCTAGGCTGGTGGCAGCCCTTGGAGTCGGAGTGAATAGAAGGACAGGCCTGAGATCGTGTTCGTCATCGGAAGCATCATCAACTGGGTCTTGTGGATCTTCCTGCTCGTCCTGTTCGCACGGATGATCCTGTCCTGGGTGCCGGTCCTGGTCCGGGACTGGGAGCCCCGCGGACCGATGCTCATCTTCGCCGAGCTCATCTACTCGATCACCGACCCGCCGCTGCGGCTGCTGCGCAAGGTCCTGCGCCCCGTACGGGTCGGCAACATGATGCTCGATCTGGCCTTCATCGGGTTGGCCATCCTGGTCAGCATCTTGATGCAGATCAACCGCCGTTTCCTCATGTACGCCTGAGCTGCCGACTTCGCGTACGAGCCGGGTGAGCCACCGTGGGCCAGCCCGTACGTTGTGAGATCGCCGACCCGATTGGGTACGGTAGTGCGGATGGGTCAACGCCCGTCCCAAGAGTTCCACTTACCTATTTACCGAGGTGAACGATGACGCTGTCGCTGGACGATGTGCGCAACAAGCGGTTCCGGATGGCCCGCAAGTCTGGCTACGAGGTGTTGGAGGTTGACGAGTTCGTCGACGAGGTCGAGGAGACCTTCGCCCAGCTCGTCGAGGAGAACCAGAACCTCAAGAAGCAGATCGAGTCGCTGAAGTCCTCTTCGGGCACGTCGGCGCCGGCCACCACCTCCGCTCCGACCGTGCAGACCCCGGCTCCGGCCCCCACCCCGGCCGCTCCAGCGGTCGCTCAGAAGTCACCGGTTCCCGGCGCGGTCATGGTCACCACGAGCAAGGAGGCCAGCGCCGCCGTCGTACGCCTGGTCGAGCTGTCGACCGAGCAGGCCGAGCGCCTGGTCGACGAGGCCACCGAGGACGCCAACCGCATCCGCGAGGAAGCCAACCGGACCGCCCTCCAGGTGACCACCGACGCTCGTACGCGGGCGGAGCGGGTCGAGTCCGAGGCGCAGGTCAACGCCGAGCGGCTGCAGGCCGACGCTCGGGGCCGGTCGGAGACGCTCAACCAGGAGATCGAGACCCGGCGTACCGAGATGTTCGGTGACCTGGAGAAGCAGCGTGACGAGCTGACCTCGACGGTTTCGGCACTGCGCAACTTCGAGGCCACCTACCGCGCCAACCTCACGTCACACCTGCGCAGCCAGATCGAGATCTTGGAGTCGGGCCGGGCCGAGCCGGCCGACGCGCCCGAGCTGGTTCGTGACCTGCCGCCGGCCGAGTCGGGCAGCAACGGCTCGACGCAGGGCACCGAGGAGCGCTCGGAGTCGACCGAACGCGACGACGCCCCGACCCTCGGTGGCGGTGGGCCGACCAGTGACACGCCTCGGCTGGACGCACTGCTCGGCGACCAGCGCTGAGATTTCGGCACCTTCCAGCACGTTTCTCGACGGTTCAGGGCCCGCAACTGCGGGCCCTGAACCGTTTTTCCGCACACGCGACCCCGAGATGGCGACATAATCAGCGCTGGTCGTTGAAGAAACGGCATTTGCGTCCTACTGTCTGTCCGTCACTTCTACGAACGGGGGGTCCATGACCACCGCCAAGGCCACCGCCACCGAGCCTCCTTCCGCTCCGGCCATCCACGCTGTCCCGGTGGAGCACGTGGAGAAGCCGGTCAAGGCCGTCGACCCGGGGTCGTTGCCGGTGCGTCCCGGGGAGGATCCCTGGACCAAGGACGAGCTGGACGAGGTGAAGGCGACGCTCGAGGAAGACATCCTGCGCTTCCAGAGCCAGATCGAGATCTCCACCGCCGAGCTCGTGGGGCTGCTCCGCGATGGCAGCGAAGGGGCCGGACGCGACCCGGCCGACGTCGGCTCGGCCAACTTCGAGCGCGACGCCGAGATGTCGCTGGCCAACAACGCCCGCGAGATGCTCGACCAGTCCCGGTTGGCCCTGCGCCACATCGAGCTCGGCACGTACGGCAGCTGCGACAACTGCGGGCAGCCGATCGGCAAGGGACGTCTGCAGGCCTTTCCCCGGGCCACGCTGTGCGTGACCTGCAAGCAGCGCGAGGAACGGCGATAGCCGATGCCGGCGGCTCTCCGGCGGCTCCCGCCGGGGTGCACCGCGGGAGGCTCCGCCTGCTCTTCGGGGTCGTCTTCGTCCTGGGATTGACCACTGACGTGGTCACCAAGATCATCGCCGTCGCCGAGCTCGACCCGTTCCGCCCGATCCGCCTGCTGGGTGGGCTGCTGACCTTGCAGCTGGCCCGCAACCCGGGTGCGGCGTTCAGCTCCGGGACCCAGTTCACCTACGTGTTCGCGATCGCGGCCTGCCTGGTGCTGCTGTTCGTGCTGATTCGACTGGTGCCCCGCACCGGGCACACCGGCTGGGCCGTCGCCCTGGGCTTCTTGTGCGCCGGGGTCGGTGGCAACCTCAGCGACCGGCTGTTCCGCCGGCCCGGTGTGCTGCGTGGACATGTCGTCGACTTCCTGCAGCTGCCGCACTGGCCGATCTTCAACGTCGCCGACATGTGCATCTGCACGGCGGCGGTGATGATCATGGTCTTGGCCGTGATCAAGAACGTCGAGCATCGGGGGCGAGCGCTACACCAAGGCCAGTGCTCCGGCTCATGATCAAGTATGAGTGGCGAGCTGAAGGTCGTCCTCATTCCCGACGGTCTCGAGGGGGAGCGGGTCGACACGGCGGTGGCGCGGATGCTCGGGCTGTCGCGCGGGCGTACGGCTGATCTGATCGTGGCCGACCGGGTCCGGTTGGACGGAGGATCGGTCGCCAAGTCCGACCGCGTACGGGCCGGCTCGATGCTCGAGGTCGAGCTCGACGAGCAGCCCGAGGCGACCATCGTGGGCGAGAAGGTGCCGGGCGTCCGGATCGTCTTCGACGACGACGACATCGTGGTGGTCGACAAGCCGGTCGGTGTCGCCGCCCACCCGAGCCTGGGCTGGACCGGTCCGTCGGTCCTCGGTCACCTGGCCGGGGCCGGCTACCGCATCTCCACCTCGGGGGTGCCCGAACGGCAGGGGATCGTGCAGCGTCTGGACGTCGGCACCTCGGGGCTGATGGTGGTGGCCAAGAGCGAGATCGCGTACACGGTGCTGAAACGGGCGTTCAAGTCGCGTTCGGTCGACAAGACCTACCACGCTCTCGTCCAAGGCCACCCGGACCCGTTCACCGGCACCATCGACGCCCCGATCGGCCGGCACCCGGGTGCGGACTACAAGATGGCCGTGCTGGCCGGTGGCCGTCACAGCGTCACCCACTACGCCACCCTGGAGGCGTTCGTCGGGGCGACGCTGTTGGAGATCAAGCTGGAGACCGGCCGCACCCACCAGATCCGGGTGCACATGGCGGCCATCAAGCACCCGTGCGTCGGTGACCCCACCTACGGTGCCAATCCGGTGCTGGCCGCCAAGCTGGGGCTCGACCGACAGTGGCTGCACGCCGTACGCCTCGGCTTCACCCACCCGACCAGTGGTGAGCACGTCGACTTCACCTCCGAGTATCCCGAGGATCTGCGTCGGGCTCTGGAAGTCATCGCGTCGGCCTGAGCGGACCAGTAGGGGACTGGTCCCCCTCGGGCCCGGAGGACTTCGCTAGGTTGAGCATGTGCGTAGAGCCAAGATTGTGTGCACGCTCGGGCCTGCTTCCTCGGCCCCGGAGCGTCTGGAAGAGCTGGTTGCCGCGGGGATGGACGTCGCGCGGCTCAACATGAGTCACGGCGCGTATGCCGACCATGAGACCAACCTGAACAACGTCCGGGCCGCGGCCAAGAAGGTGGGCCGCCCGGTCGGGGTGCTCGCGGACCTGCAGGGACCCAAGATCCGCCTCGGACGGTTCGCCAACGGCAAGGAGACGCTGGAGAACGGCGCGACCTTCGCGATCACGGTCGACGACGTCCAGGGCACCGTCGAACGGTGCTCGACCACCTACAAGGGCCTGCCGGGCGACGTCCGACCCGGTGATGCCATCTTGATCGACGACGGCCGGATCGCGCTGGAGGCGACCGAGGTCACCGCGACCGACGTGATCACCAAGGTCGTGGTCGGTGGGCCGGTCAGCAACAACAAGGGCATCAACCTGCCCGGCGTCGCGGTCAGTGTGCCGGCGATGAGCGAGAAGGACGCCGAGGACCTGCGCTGGGCGCTGCGTCACGGGGTCGACATGATCGCCCTGTCCTTCGTCCGCAGCGCCAAGGACGTCGAGATCGTGCACCAGATCATGGATGAGGAAGGCCGTCGCATCCCGGTCATCGCCAAGCTGGAGAAGCCGCAGGCGGTCGAGAACCTCGACGAGATCATCGACGCCTTCGACGCCTTCATGGTCGCCCGTGGCGACCTCGGCGTCGAGCTCCCGCTCGAGGAGGTGCCGCTGGTCCAGAAGCGGATCGTGACCGCGGCCCGCCGCTGGGCCAAGCCGGTCATCGTGGCCACCCAGATGCTCGAGTCGATGATCTCAGCGCCCCGCCCGACCCGGGCCGAGGCCTCCGATGTCGCCAACGCCATCCTCGACGGAGCCGACGCCGTGATGTTGTCCGGCGAGACCTCGGTCGGTGAGTACCCGGTGATCACGGTGCAGACCATGGCCCGGATCGTCGAAAACACCGAGGCCCACGGCATGGACCGGATGCAGGACATCGACTGGGACCCGCACACCACCAGCGGCGTGATCACCAAGGCCGCGGCCGAGGTCGGGGCACGGATCGACGCCAAGTTCCTGGTCGCCTTCACCCACTCCGGCGATGCCGCCCGGCGGCTGTCCCGGCTGCGCTCACCCATCCCCGTGCTGGCGTTCACCCCGATCGAGGAGACCCGCGCCTCGCTCACCCTCAACTGGGGCGTCGAGTCCTTCCTGGTCCCGATGGTCGGTCACACCGACGACATGATCCGCCAGGTCGACAAGGCTCTGACCGAGACCGGCATGATCAACGAGGGCGACCGCGTGGTCATCGTCGCCGGCTCACCCCCCGGCGTCGCCGGTCACACCAACATGATCCGCGTACGCCGCATCGGCGCGCCGCTTGTAATTCTGTCTCCGCTTCGCTCCGACGCGGCTGCGCGCTGGTCGCCACCTCCTTCGTCGCGTTTCGTGAAGCGAAAAGCGTGCTTCACGAAACGCTCCTGCAGTCGGTGGCGCACGCAGCCGGTGGTGGGTAAGCAACGCGCAGGCTGAGCTCAGCCCGCGTGACGATTGAGCTCAGCCCGCGTGCGCGCGATGGCCCCACGCACAAACAGGACCAACAGTGTGCCGGGAAGGGGAGTCGAACCCCTATGTCCTTTCGGACAGACGGGTTTGAGCCGTCCGCGTATACCTTTCCGCCACCCCGGCCGGGGTCGAAGACCATCGAGCTTCCGGCAGACCGGCGAGCCCGGAACATTGTGCCACAAGGCGAACACGGTGCCCGCGATGTTGCCGAGGAGCGGAAGTCAGCTCACCTCAAGGTGAACAGACTCGTAACACAATCTGGTTAGAGTGTGCTCCGTGACGAGTGCAGACAGTCCAGTGAAGGACAACGCAGCGACGCGTGTCGTGGTGGCCGAAGACGAGGTCTTGATCCGTTTGGACCTGGTGGAGATGCTCACCGAGGAGGGCTACGACGTCGTCGGCCAGGCGGGGGACGGTGAGGCAGCGGTCCAGCTGACCACCGATCTGCGGCCCGACCTGGTGGTGATGGACGTGAAGATGCCCAAGCTCGACGGCATCAGCGCGGCCGAACAGATCGCCACCAACCGGATCGCCCCGGTGGTCATGCTGACCGCGTTCAGCCAACGGGACCTGGTCGACCGGGCCCGGCAGGCCGGCGCGATGGCGTACGTGGTGAAGCCGTTCGGCAAGGCCGACCTCATCCCGGCGATCGAGATCGCCCGGGCCCGCTTCGCCGAGATCCAGGCCGTCGAGGCTGAGGTCAGTGACCTCACCGAGCGGCTGGAGTCGCGCAAGGCGGTCGATCGGGCCAAGGGTCTGTTGCAGACCGGCCTGGGGTTGACCGAACCGGAAGCCTTCCGCTGGATCCAGAAGACCGCCATGGATCTTCGCAAGTCCATGCGGGAAGTCGCCGAAGGAGTCATCGAGCATGGTTCCGGAGGCAAGAAAAAGTAGCGTCAGGCACAGTAGTGGGCCAACATTCGTGTAACAAACTCACAACACGGCACGAAACGGGTCTCCTTGTCGAGTGGGCAGTCGTAGGCTGCGCCATGCTCGCGAGAACCGCGCCCACTGCGCATCGCTCGCACAACAGTTCGAGCAGGACAACCAGGAGGAAGAGTGCGTAAGCAAAAGCTCGCAATGGCAGGGGTCTCCCTGCTCGCTGTCACGATGGCCATGTCGGCCTGTGGCAGCCGCGCCGCGGAGACCCCCGGCGGCACCACATCTGAGAAGGTCGCGAAGATCGGTGTGATCGCACCACTGTCCGGAGACCTCTCCGCGCTGGGCCTCGGCATCCAGCACTCCGTCGAGCTCGCGGTCAAGCAGGCCAACGACAAGAAGACCATCCCCGGCTGGACGCTCGAGGTCGACGCTCAGGACGACCAGGCCACCCCCGACGTCGGCAAGAACGCCGCCACCAAGCTGGCGGGCGACGACGAGGTCGTCGGTGTCGTCGGCACCTTGAACTCCTCGGTCGCCCAGTCGGTCCAGCCGGTGCTCAGTGGCGCGACCATCGCCCAGATCTCCCCGGCGAACACCAACCCCACCCTGACCAAGGGTGCCGACCTGGCGAGCCCGAAGCGGGCCTACCCGGGTTACTTCCGCACCTGCACCACCGATGACGTGCAGGGTCCGTTCGCGGCGAAGTACCTGCTCGACAAGGGCATCAAGAAGGTCGCCACGATCCACGACAAGAAGGCCTACGGCCAGGGTCTGGTCGCGGCCTTCACCGAGGCGTACAAGAGCTGGTGGCGGCGAGATCGTCTCGGCCGAGACCATCAACCCCGATGACAAGGACTTCTCCGCGGTCATCGCCAAGACCAAGGGTTCATCGCCCGACGCGGTCTACTACGGCGGCGAGTACCCGCAGGCCGGTCCGCTCGACCAGCAGATGAAGTCGGCCGGGCTGAACGTCCCGCTGATGGGTGGCGACGGCATCTACGACCCCGCCTTCATCGAGCTGGCCGGCAAGACCTCCACCGGTGACCTGGCCACCTCGGTCGGCGCCCCGACCGACACCCTGGCCTCGGCCAAGACCTTCGTCAGCGACTACGCTGCCGGCGGCTACTCCGAGCCCTACGGTGCCTACGGTGCGTACGCCTTCGATGCGGCCAACTCGATCATCGAGGGTCTGAAGACCTCCCTGGCCAGCGCGTCCGACGCCAAGTCGGCTCGCCAGCCCACCATCGACGCCATCGGCAAGGTGAGCTTCGACGGCGCCACCGGCCCGGTCTCCTTCGACGAGTACGGCGACACCAAGACCAAGGTCTTGACCGTCTACAAGGTCGACGGCGGCAAGTGGGTCGCGGACAAGACCGGCAGCTAGGTTCTGCCGGGCGGGTGGCGCGAATCGCGCCACCCGCTCTTCTTATTTCCCGCAGTCTTGTTCGCTCACGGAGCCGGCCGGTCGCGGCCGCCCCGATCCTCAAGGTCCTTCGAAAGGAGGCGTGCGTGGAAATCCTGCAGCACCTGGTCAACGGGTTGTCCCTAGGCGCTCTGTACGCTCTGATCGCCGTCGGCTACACCGTGGTCTACGGCATCGTCCAACTGATCAACTTCGCCCACGGCGAGATCTTCATGATGGGCGCCTTCGGCGCCCTCGCCACCTGGCTGCTCTTTCCGGGCGGCACCCAGAGCATCTGGATCCTGCCTTTCATGCTGGTCGGCGGCATCGCCGTCGCCGTCGGGGTGGCCCTGCTCACCGAGCGACTGGCCTACCGCCCGCTGCGGCAACGCGCCGCGCCTCGCGCCCCTGATCACCGCCATCGGCGTCTCGATCTTCCTGCAGGAGTTCGTCCGCCTGTTCTTCGGCAAGATCCCTGGCTTCCCCGACTCCAAGCGGGCCATCCCGTTCCCGCAGATCGACTACGTGACCGGCCAGGCCTTCAACATCGGTGGCCTGATCATCCAGCGCGCCGCGCTGTTCACCTTGGTCGCGCTGCTGGTCTGTGCCGCGTTCCTCTACGTCTTCGTCAACAAGACCCGCCTGGGGCGGGCCATGCAGGCGACCTCGCAGGACCCTGACACCGCCCGCCTGATGGGCATCAACGTGGACAAGATCATCATGGTCGCCTTCGCCCTCGGTGCCGCTCTCGCTGCGGTCGCGGGCCTGTCGTACGGACTGCGTTACACCAACATCGACTTCAAGATCGGCTTCCTGGCCGGCCTCAAGGCCTTCACCGCCGCGGTGCTCGGTGGCATCGGCAACATCAACGGGGCGGTCGTCGGCGGGCTGGTGCTCGGCGTCGTCGAAGGGTTCGCGACCTTCATCCCCGGCACCTTCGGTGGCTCGGCCTGGAAGGACGTCTGGGCCTTCGTGTTGTTGATCTTGGTCCTGGTCTTCCGACCACAGGGCCTCCTCGGTGCCCGGGTGGTGGACCGAGCATGAGCGCCCTCTCGGACCTTCAGCCGCGGACCGACGGGCTGGGCCGCATCATCGGTCTGGCTGGCGGCGCGATCATCGTCGTCTCGGCCTTCTTGCCGTGGGCCTACTCCAGCGACGCGCTCGACAACATGGTCCTGCTCGGCAACCCGTCGCCGCTGCAGATCTTCGGGGCCATCCTGGGCCTGCTCGTGGTCGGCTGCCTGCTGGCCTCCCGGCTGGTGAAGCCACGACGGGGTCGCAAGCGGTTCGGCTGGGTGCGCGGCGCCAAGTCGGCCGGCACCGGAGCCTTGATCTTCGTGGTGCTGATCGTGATCAGCATCAGCCTCGAGCTCGGCGGGTTGATCAACGTCGTGTACGGCGGCTGGGTCGCCCTGGTCGGGGCCCTCCTGGCCTTCGCCGGCACCAAGCTGATGGTGATGGACAAGCCGCCGACGATCACCCACGCGGTCGCCAAGCCGGCGCTGGAGATCTTGGCCATCGCGCTGGTGATGGCCGGCGCCCTGTTCGGCACGGCGTTCGCGCTCGGCAACGACGACGCGGGCTCCTTCGTCACCTTCATCGCCTTCCTCGGCGCCTTCATCGCGGTGCTGTTCCGGGTCGGGGTGATGGGCTGGCTGTCCGGGGTGTCCCAGCGGCACAAGCGGGTCCTGATCCTGGCCGCCTTCGTGGTCGCCTTCATGTTCCCGTTCACCCAGAACGGCTCGGACGCCAACATGTCGATCGCCACCCAGGTGATCATCTTCGCCGCCACCGCGATGGGCCTGAACATCGTGGTCGGCCTGGCCGGCCTGCTCGACCTCGGCTACATCGCTTTCCTCGGCTCGGGTGCCTTCGTGGCGGCCATCTTGTCGCGCTCGGCGTTCGCCACCTTCACCGACTTCAAGCCCCCGTTCATCGTGGTGGTGCTGATCAGTGGGGCGGTGGCGGCGAGCCTCGGTCTGATCATCGGCTCACCGACGCTTCGGGTGTCCGGCGACTACCTGGCCATCGTCACCCTGGCCTTCGGAGAGATCTTCCGCATCTCCATGATCAACCTGGACGGCGAGGCCGGTCCGGACCTGACCAACGGCTCGAACGGAATCCCGGCCATCCCGGACCTCAACTTGTTCGGGTTCAACTTCGGCAAGCCGCACGAGCTGCTGGGCATCCCGCTGGGTCGGTTCTCCAACTACTACTGGCTGCTGCTGCTGGTCATCGGCTTGATCATCTTGGTCTTCAGCCGGTTGAACAACTCCCGCATCGGCCGTGGCTGGGTGGCCATCCGCGAGGACGAGAAGGCGGCCGAGGCCATGGGTGTCAACGTCTTCGGCCTCAAGCTGTTCGCCTTCGCCGGCGGTGCTTTCCTGGCCGGGGTGGCCGGCTCGGTCAAGGCCCACCAGGACATCTCGGTGACGCCGGACCAGTACGTCTTCTTGGAGTCGGCGTTCCTGCTGGCCGCGATCGTGCTCGGCGGCATGGGCACCGTCCTCGGTGTCCTGATCGGTGCCACCTTGCTGAAGCTGATGCCGGAGAAGCTGCGCTTCGTCAACGAGTACCGGCTGCTGATCTTCGGCTTGTTGCTGATCATCATGATGCGCTTCCGGCCTGAGGGTCTGATCGCCAACCAGCGAAGGCAGCTGGAGTTCCACGAGGACGATGAAGAGCTCGCGGAGCGGATCGACGAAGAGATCCACGAGACCGGCAAGATCAAGGAGGCGACGTCATGACGGTCACCGAGCCAGTGAGCAGCACCCCGACGTCTGCGTCGCCCATCCTGATCGCCGAGAACGTGACCATGAGGTTCGGTGGTCTGACCGCGGTCGACTCGGTGAACTTCCGGGTCAACCAGGGCGAGATCATGGGGCTGATCGGGCCCAACGGCGCCGGCAAGACGACGTTCTTCAACTGCCTGACCGGGCTCTACCTGCCCACGTCGGGCCGGGTCACGCTCAACGGACAGGTGCTGCCGCCGAAGCCGGGCAAGGTCGTGCGGGCCGGCATGGCGCGTACGTTCCAGAACATCCGGCTGTTCGGCAACATGACGGCGCTGGAGAACGTGATGGTCGGGCGCTACTGCCGGACCAGCGCGGGACCCTTCACCTCGATCATCCGCGGACCGAAGTTCCGTCGCGAGGAGGCCGCCACCCGGCTGCGGGCCCAGGAGCTGCTGGACTTCGTGGGGCTCGGCCACACGACCGACAGCCTGGCCCGCAACCTGCCGTACGGCGATCAGCGCCGCTTGGAGATCGCCCGGGCCCTGGCCACCGACCCGACGCTGCTGCTGCTGGACGAGCCGACCGCCGGCATGAACCCGCAGGAGACCCGGCAGGCCGAGGAGCTGATCTTCAAGATCCGTGACCTGGGTCTGGCCATCGTGGTGATCGAGCACGACATGCGGTTCATCTTCACGCTCTGCGACCGGGTGCTCTGCCTGGTGCAGGGCAAGGCGCTGATCGAAGGCACCCCGGGCGAGGTGCAGTCCGACCCACGGGTGATCGAGGCCTACATCGGCACCGGTCCCGAGGACGCGGCCGCGCTCGAGGCCGAGCTGGAAGACGGGAACTCGAATGCTTGAGATCAAGGACCTGAATGTCGCGTACGGCCGTGTCCGCGCCGTCAAGGGCATCACCTTCAAGGTCGAGCAGGGCCAGGTGGTCACCCTGGTCGGCACCAACGGCGCCGGCAAGACGACCACGCTGCGGACGATCTCGGGTCTGTTGCGACCGGAGTCGGGCGAGATCTTGTTCGAGGGCAAGCGGATCGACAAGGTCCCGGCGCACGAGATCTTGACCCTCGGGCTGGCCCACTCGCCGGAAGGTCGGCGGATCTTCCCGCGGCTGACCGTGGAGGACAACCTGCGACTGGGAGCGTTCGCTCGCAAGGACAAGGCGGGGGTGAGCAAGGACCTGGAACGGGTCTTCGACCTGTTCGACATCCTGCGGACGCGTCGGGCCCAGCCGGCCGGCACGTTCTCCGGCGGCGAGCAGCAGATGCTGGCCATCGGTCGCGCCATGATGAGCCGACCCAAGCTGCTGATGCTGGACGAACCGTCGATGGGTCTGTCGCCGCTGATGATGCAGCGGATCATGTCGACCATCATCGAGCTCAAGTCCGAGGGGACGACCATCTTGCTGGTCGAGCAGAACGCCCAGGCCGCACTCTCGCTGGCCGACTACGGCTATGTGCTCGAGGTCGGCAAGATCGTCCTGGAAGACACCGGCCAGAAGCTGCTGGTCGACGAGAACGTCCGCAAGGCCTACCTCGGCGAGGACTGAGCGCGGGGCGCGACGAGCTGGCAGGTGACCCGGGCCGTGCAGATCCGCGCTCCGTCGTCGTCGGTGAGCACGACCTCATAGCTGGTCACCGACGTCCCAGGCGCAGCGCCGTGGCGGTGCCGGTGACCCAGCCCGAGCGGGCTGGGCGGTGGTGGGTGGCGTTGAGGTCGACACCGACGGCGAAGCGGTCCGGCCGGGCGTGGGCGGCCGAGCCGATCGAGGCCAGCGTCTCGGCCAGCACGCACGAGGCTCCGCCGTGCCACAGACCGATGGGCTGGGTGTTGCCGTCGACCGGCATCCGCCCGACCAGTCGCTCGGTGCTCAGCTCCAGCAGCTCGAAACCCATCTTGGCGTCCAGCGCACTGTGCAGCCCGGCCCACCATCGGCTGAGTTCCTCGGAGGCGATCACAGGGTCAGGTTAGTGTCAGTGGACGCGGATAGAGTCGCCCTGTGCCGACCGCGAAGACCCTCACCTCGACCGTTGCCGCCGAGCAGCGGCCCAAGCTGCTGCTCATCGACGGCCACTCGGTCGCCTACCGAGCGTTCTTCGCCCTGCCGGTGGAGAACTTCTCGACCAAGACCGGGCAGCACACCAACGGGGTCTTCGGCTTCACCTCGATGCTGATCAACGTGCTGCGCGACGAGGCGCCGACCCACCTCGGCGTGGCGTTCGACGTCTCCCGCAAGACGTTCCGGGCCGAGATCTATCCGGAGTACAAAGCGAACCGCTCCAAGACCCCGGACGAGTTCAAGGGTCAGCTCGACCTGGTCAAGGAGGTCTTGAAGGCGCTCAACATCTCCTACGTCGAGAAGGAGGGCTGGGAGGCCGACGACGTCATCGGCACGCTGGCCACCCAGGCCGAGGCCGCGGGCTTCGATGTCTTGATCTGCACCGGCGACCGGGATGCGTTCCAGCTGGTCAGCGACCGCGTCACCGTGCTCTATCCGCGCAAGGGCGTCTCCGACCTGGCCCGGATGACGCCGGCGGCGGTGCAGGAGAAATACTTCGCGACCCCGGCTCGCTATCCCGACCTGGCTGCCCTGGTCGGGGAGACGAGCGACAACCTGCCTGGCGTGCCGGGGGTCGGTCCGAAGACGGCGGCCAAGTGGCTGGAGCTCTACGACGGCCTGGAGAACCTGGCTGCTCACGCTGGTGAGCTCAAGGGCAAAGCGGCCGAAGCCTTCCAGGAGCGGGTCGACGACGTGCTCCGCAACCGGCAGATCAACGCCTTGGTCCGCGACCTGGAGCTGCCGCTCGGCATCGACGACCTGGAACGTCGCCCCTGGAACCGCGAGGCCACCCACCAGCTGTTCGACGGCCTGGAGTTCCGGGTGTTGCGTGACCGGCTGCTCGAGGCGCTGCCCAACGAGGACGAGGTGCAGCCGGAGGGGGGCTTCGACCTGGTCGGCGAGGTCCTGCAGCCCGGCGAGCTGGGGGCCTGGCTGGCCGAGCACGCCACCGGGGTGCGCACCGGGCTCGACGTCATCGGGCACTGGGGATCGGGCACGGGCGACCTCAGTGCGCTGGCCCTGGCGGCGGCGGATGGGACTGCGGCCTGGGTGGACGTCACCGAGCTGCGGCCGGACGACGAGAATGCGCTGGCCGCGTGGCTCGCTCGACCCGGCTCATCGCAAGGCGATGCACGACGCCAAGGGCCCGTTGCTGGCCGTCTGGGCCCGCGGCTGGGATCTCGCCGGACTGACCTCGGACACCCAGCTGGCGGCCTACCTGACCCGGCCCGACCAGCGGACCTTCGACCTGGCCGACCTGACCGTCCGCTACCTCAAGCGCGAGCTCAAGGTCGAGGGCTCGGTCGAGCTCACCGACTCCGACCAGCTGTCGCTCGACTTCGGCGACGACGACTCCGGGGCCAAGGTGGCGGCCGACGCGGCCATGGTCCGGGCCCGGGCGGTGATCGACCTCGCCGATGCCCTGGACACCGAGATCGAGCAGCGCAACGGCACCAGCCTGCTCAACGGGGTCGAGCTGCCCCTGCTGCGCACCCTGGCCCGGATGGAGCAGACCGGCATCGCCGCCGACGTCGAGCACCTGGAGGCGCTGGAGTCCGACTTCGGCGCGACGGTCAACCAGGCGGCGAGCGAGGCGTACGAGGTGCTCGGCAAGCAGATCAACCTCGGCTCGCCCAAGCAGCTGCAGGTGGTGCTGTTCGACGAGCTGGGGATGCCGAAGACCCGGCGGACCCGGACGGGCTACACCACCGACGCCGATGCGCTGCAAAGCCTCTACGCGAAGACCGAGCACCCGTTCCTCGCCCATCTGCTGGTCCACCGGGACGCCATCCGGCTCAAGCAGACGGTCGAGGGGCTGCTCAAGTCGGTGGCCGACGACGGGCGGATCCACACGACGTACGTGCAGACGATCGCCGCCACCGGTCGGCTGTCGAGCACCGACCCCAACCTGCAGAACATCCCGATCCGCACCGAGGCGGGTCGCCGGATCCGCGAGGCGTTCGTGGTCGGGCCGGGTTACGACGCGCTGATGTCGGCGGACTACTCCCAGATCGAGATGCGGATCATGGCCCACGCCAGCGACGACGACAGCCTGATCGACGCGTTCAAGTCGGGCATGGACTTCCACACCGTGACCGCGTCCCGGGTGTTCGGGGTCGAGCCGACCCAGGTCAGCCCGGCCGAGCGGGCCAAGATCAAGGCGATGAACTACGGCCTGGCCTACGGGTTGAGTGCGTTCGGTCTGAGCCAGCAGCTGACCATCGAGGTGTCGGAGGCCAAGGCCTTGATGGACGAGTACTTCGAGCGGTTCGGGGGAGTGCGGGACTACCTGCGGGGTCTGGTCGCCGATGCCCGCCGGACGGAGTACACCGAGACGATCCTCGGCCGCCGCCGCTACCTGCCGGATCTGATGAGCGACAACCGTCAGCGTCGCGAGATGGCCGAGCGGATGGCTCTGAACGCCCCCATCCAGGGCTCCGCCGCCGACATCATCAAGGTGGCGATGCTCGACGTCGAGAAGGCGCTCGACGACGCCGGCATGCGCAGCCGGATGCTGCTCCAGGTCCACGACGAGCTGGTGTTCGAGATCGGGCCGGGGGAGCGGGAGGCGCTCGAGGAGCTGGTCCGGTCCAAGATGGGGCTCGCCGTGGAGATGAACGTGCCGCTGGACGTCTCGGTCGGCGTCGGCCGGTCCTGGCACGAGGCCGCCCACTAGCTCGGCGTCTGACGGCTAGCGGCGCAGGGGTGGGCAGCCGCCCAGGGCCGGGTCGGTCAGCAGCATCCGGCCCAGGGCGTTCCACGCTCCGCCGTAGTAGGTGGGGCCCAGCTGCTGCTGGTGGTCGGCGGCGATGAGCTGGGCATTGGCCCCCGTGGTGTCGCCGGCGGCCGCGAAAACTGCGGCCTGGGCCGTGATAGCGACCACCGACTGGTCGCTGGTCAACGGCTGACCGGTCAGGTCCCGAGCGGCCGGACCGCCCGGCGATCGAGCCAGGGCTCCGGCCAGCTGGGCGGCCAGGACGACATCCTCCGGGTGGCACGACTCGGCGTAGCGCAGCGGCAGCCTCGCGGCGTCGTAGCTGTAGCGGACGCCCTCGGCGCCTCGCCCCGCCGCCCCGGACGTGGGCTCGACCCGACCGTCGCCGTGCACCTGGGCCCAGTCGGCGGGCAGACCGGCGTCGGTCAGGACCCGGCGGGTGATGGCCTGGCTGCCGGCGGCCAGCTCGGTCCACCGCCGGTCGCCGGAGTCCTTGGCCAAGACATCGACGGCCGCCGGCGAGGCATAGCTGGGGTTGTAGGCGTACGGCTCGGTGGTCGCCCAGTTGCCGGCCACCAGGATGCGGCCGACGCTGGTGGTGACCGTCTCCACGTCGAGGATGGCGGTGCCGAGCCGCCGTCCGGCATCGGTCAGCGTCGGGTCGGCGAACCTCCGGCCGGCGACAACCAGCGCCCGAGCAGCGTCCAGGTCGGCATCCGACGCCGACGACGCGTCGACGACCTTGCCCCGGTGCCAGCGCCAGCTCAATGTTCCGTCGGGTCGCATCAGATGGCGCTGGGTCCAGGACCAGACCCGGGCGAAGGTGTCCCGGTCACCCAGGGCCACGGCGACCAGCATCGCGTACGCCTGACCCTCGCTCACTGTGTCCCCGCCCTGGTCGCGGCGGACCACCCGGCCGTCCCGATCGACGTAGCCGGCCAGGAAGGACTGACCGGCCTCAGTCGCGGTCAGGGTCCGGGGTGCGGTGGTGGCGGTGGCCGGAGCCGAGCTCGGCGCGGTCGCCGGAGCGCCGCCACCACCGACGGCCGCCACGACCAGGACGCCGACCACCGCCAGGGCGACGCCGATCACGGCGACGGTACGGGCAACTGTGATACGGCTCATCGACGGCGAGATCCTGTCGCTGCAGGGGATGCCGGGACTGCACACGCAGCGGCCGCCACGTGATCATCACCAGCAGCGCCCCCGACAGCCCGGCAGCTGCGCCTGGCGCCACGATATACGTCGAGCGTCGCGCCGACGACTGGCCGGATCTCAGCGGTGGACCGGTTCCCAGCTGAACGCCTCCCGCCACCAGTCGTCGCCGGCCGCCCAGGAGCGCAGCGCGTCGAAGGTGGCGTCGGCGTTGGCCGTGGTCGCTGAGAGCGTCCCCTCTGTGGCGCTGACCTGCACCCGCCACCGGCCGTCCTCGCGGCGTACGGCTTCGGCCCGGCCTGAGCCCGGGTCGGCCACCTGCTCGACCACGACCCGCTCCGGCGTCGACAGCAGCAGCTCGCGCAGCGACTCCGGAGTCAGGGGGTCGACCACCGCGTGGGGCTCGGACCAGCCGCGAAATCCTGTCATGTTCCGATCCTATGAATTGACCCTCTACCGGGGCCTGGGTAGTCTGGGCAGTCGCTGTGGCCTGCGCGACTTCGGACGGAGTAGGTCACGCTCGTACGGGTCGGATTGTCTCTAGCAGTAGTTGATCCTCGGCTTCTTACGGATCGGGCTGCAGCATCAGGAAAACAATCTCATATCCCTATCGGAGCCCTACTACATGACGTCCTCCCTTGAGGCACCACCCCAGGTCGCAATCGATGATTTCGATTCGCCTGAAGCTTTTCTCGCGGCCATCGACGCGACCATCAAGTACTTCAACGACGGTGACATCGTCACCGGCATCGTCGTCAAGGTCGACCGTGACGAGGTCCTCCTCGACATCGGCTATAAGACCGAAGGGGTCATCCCTTCCAAAGAGCTTTCGATCAAGCACGATGTCGACCCGTTCGACGTGGTCAGCGTCGGCGACGAGGTAGAAGCCCTCGTCCAGCAGAAAGAAGACAAAGAGGGTCGCCTGATCCTGTCCAAGAAGCGGGCTCAGTACGAGCGCGCCTGGGGCACGATCGAGAAGATCAAGGAAGAGGACGGTGTCGTCACCGGCCACGTCATCGAGGTCGTCAAGGGCGGCCTGATCATCGACATCGGCCTGCGCGGCTTCCTGCCCGCGTCGCTGGTCGAGATGCGCCGCGTCCGCGACCTGCAGCCGTACGTCGGCATGGAGCTCGAGGCCAAGATCATCGAGCTGGACAAGAACCGCAACAACGTGGTCCTGTCCCGCCGTGCCTGGCTCGAGCAGACCCAGTCCGAGGTTCGCCAGAACTTCTTGACCCAGCTGCAGAAGGGCCAGATCCGCAAGGGTGTCGTCAGCTCGATCGTCAACTTCGGTGCCTTCGTGGACCTCGGCGGCGTCGACGGTCTGGTGCACGTGTCCGAGCTGTCCTGGAAGCACATCGACCACCCGTCCGAGGTGGTCGAGGTCGGCCAGGAGGTCACCGTCGAGGTGCTCGACGTCGACATGGACCGCGAGCGCGTCTCGCTGTCGCTCAAGGCCACCCAGGAAGACCCGTGGCAGGCCTTCGCCCGTACGCACCAGATCGGTCAGATCGTGCCCGGCAAGGTCACCAAGCTGGTTCCGTTCGGTGCGTTCGTCCGGGTGGAGGAGGGCATCGAGGGTCTGGTGCACGTCTCCGAGCTGGCCGAGCGTCACGTCGAGATCCCCGAGCAGGTCGTCCAGGTCAACGACGACGTGCTGGTCAAGATCATCGACATCGATCTCGAGCGTCGCCGGATCTCGCTGTCGCTCAAGCAGGCGAACGAGGGTGTCGACGTGAGCGCCGACGACTTCGACCCGACCCTGTACGGCATGGCTGCCTCCTACGACGAGCAGGGCAACTACCTCTACCCCGAGGGCTTCGACCCGGAGACGGGCGAGTGGCTCGAGGGCTACGACGAGCAGCGGCACGCCTGGGAGACCCAGTACGCCGAAGCGCACGCCCGTTGGGAAGCCCACAAGAAGCAGGTCGAGGACGCCGAGAACGCCGAAGGATCCGCTGCGGCGGCTCCGGCCAGCTACTCCTCGAGCACCGAGTCCGCTTCAGCCGGGCCCAGCACCACCTCCTCGTCGCCGGCCCCGGCGGCACCGGAAGGTTCGCTGGCCTCGGACGAGGCCCTGCAGGCTCTGCGTGAGAAGCTCACCGGCGGTAACTGATAGGTATCTCCGGCTCGCGCCCGGGCGGATGCTGACTGCTTCGGTCTTCCTCCCGCACGTGAACGGCCCTCGTTCGGCGACAGGTAACTGTCGTCTGGGCGGGGGCCGTTCCCGTTCGGTCGTCCAGACCGAACCCGCATCCGCCCTACCCGACGCTCGCTCTGTTTCCTCCGGCTCGCGCCCGGGCGGATGCTGACTGCTTCGGTCTTCCTCCCGCACGTGAACGGCCCTCGTTCGGCGACAGGTAACTGTCGTCTGGGCGGGGGCCGTTCCCGTTCGGTCGTCCAGACCGAACCCGCATCCGCCCTACCCGACGCTCGCTCTGTTCCTCCGGCTCGCGCCCGGGCGGATGCTGATTGCTTCGGTCTTCCTCCCGCACGCGAACGGCCCTCGTTCGGCGACAGGTACTGTCGTCTGGGCGGGGGCCGTTTCCGTTCGGTCGTCCAGACCGAACCTGCATCCGCCCTACCCGACGCTCGCTCTGTTCCTCCGGCTCGCGCCCGGGCGGATGCTGATTGCTTCGGTCTTCCTCCCGCACGCGAACGGCCCTCGTTCGGCGACAGGTAGCTGTCGTCTGGGCGGGGGCCGTTCCGTTCGGTCGTCCAGACCGAACCTGCATCCGCCCTACCCGACGCTCGCCGGGGGTCCGTACGCTGCTGGCCATGGTGCGGGTAGGGCTGACCGGCGGGATCGCTTCGGGCAAGACCTTGGTGGCCGACGAGCTGGCGGCTCGGGGAGCCGTGGTGATCGACGCCGACGTGCTGGCCCGTGAGGTCGTCGGGCCCGGGACGCCGGGGCTGGCCGCGATCGTCGAACGGTTCGGGGACGGGGTGCTCGTCCAGGGTGAATTGAACCGGGCCCGGCTCGGGGAGATCGTCTTCGGCGACGCCGAGGCACGTCGTGATCTGGAGCGGATCATCCACCCGGCTGTGCGTCGTCGGGCCGCCGAGCTCGAAGCCCGGGCAGCGGCCGACGCCGTCGTCGTGCACGTCATCCCGCTGCTGGTCGAGACCGGCCAGCAGGGCACCTTCGACCTGTGCGTCGTCGTCGACGTCGAACCGGAGACCCAGCTGTCCCGGCTGCAGGCCCGCAACGGTTTCAACCGGGCCGAGGCGGAGGCGCGGGTGGCGGCTCAGGCCACTCGGGAGCAGCGCCTGGCCGCCGCTGACATCGTGATCGCCAACCACGGCACTGTGACCCAACTGAGAGAACAGATCGCCGACCTCTGGCTCAAACTCACGTCCCCTGACGCTGCGAAATGACATACTCGCAGTGCTCTGACACCGAGGCCATCGTCCTCGCGGTCAGAGCAACCGTTTGTGTCGGGCGGACCCAGACCCGACCGGTTCAAGGAGGTAAGTGTTGGAGTGCCCACGGTGTCGGGCCGAGCTCCCTGAGGTCGCTCATTTCTGTCACATCTGTGGTCAGGATCAGCGCTCGGGAGATCTGGCCCGGCGGAAGTCCTTCGCGGCCAAGCCCGACGAGCCCGTCGCGTCGTTCGCGCTGATCTCGTCGATCATGCCGCGCGGTGCCGGTCAGCGTCCGCAGACGTACCGCATCGCTCTCACCATTGCCCTGGCCGTGGCCCTGGTGGCCGCGATCTTCGGCGCCATGCCGATCGCCGTCCTGGTGGCTGCGTTCGCCATCCCGATCGTCTACATCGTCTACATCTACGACGTCAACCTGTGGGAGGACGAGCCGATCCCGGTGACCGGTCTGGCCTTCGCGCTGACCGGCGCCCTGGCCATCGGCTTCACGATCTTGTGGACGTTCCTTCGGGGCGCCCCGCCGTACGCGACCACCACCTTCGACGGTGCGGTCAGCGCAGCGCCCAGCGTCGGCACCTTCTTGCTGGTGGCCGTCGCGGTGCCGATCTTCGGTGAGGCCATCCGCCAGATCGGCCCGGTCATGCTCGCCAGCCGTCCCGAGTTCGACGACTTGATGGACGGTCTGACCTTCGGCGTCATCAGCGGCGTGGCCTACTCCTGTTTCGACACCATCGTGCGTCACTGGTCCCTGCTCACCGGCGGCCTGCAGGACGCCGATCCGGGGCTGTGGGTCTCGTTGATCTTCCTGGAAGGCTTCGTCAAGCCGCTCATCCTCGGCACCGCCACCGGTATCGCCTGCGCGGAGTTCTCCGGGCTGGGTCGCGGCTACGACGGCTTCACGCCGCGCTACTTCCGGGGCCTGGCCGAAGCCATCGTGGCGAACATCGCCTACCAGGCCGGCACCTACCTGTTCTCCTTCGTCGGGAACTCGACGTTGGCTGTGGTGCTGAGCGTCGGCTGGGGTCTGATCATCCTCGGGATCTTGATCCTACGGATCCGCAACGTGCTGCACGTCGGGCTGATGGAGGCCGCGCTCGAGCGCTCTGCCCGAGACGGCGGGATCGGTCACGAAGGCGAGCTGCAGTTCTGTGCTCACTGCGAGATGCCGCTGCTCGGGCACGCGGCGTTCTGCAATGCCTGCGGCACCGCCGTCCGCGTACAGGCCAAGGTGTCGCGCGCCAAGGTGCCCGCGATGACGGCGCCGGCCACGACGTCGGAGTCCATCGTGCCGGGCTTCGACTCGCCGGTCGCCGGTGAGGACGCGGGCCCGGAAGCCGCGGGTCAGCCGAACAGTGCGGCGCCGGCGGTGGACGATCCGACGGTCACCGAGAGCGACGCCAAGAACCGCTCCTACGACGACGAGGAGGGCCGGGCATGACGCAGGATCCTCAGTCCTGGGGCGCCCAGGGCGGCTACCCACCCCAGAACCCCGGCCCGCCGCCGGGCCAGGGTGGCTACGGCCAGCAGCCGCAGGGCTATCCGCAGGGACCCCCTCAGCCGGGGGCTTACAACCCGCAGGGGGCCTACAACCCGCAGGGGGCCTACGCGCCACAGGGTGCGTACGGTCCGCCCCCGGCCAACCCGGCGGCTATCCGCAGCAGGGCGTCCCGGGTGGCTATCGCCCCCCGGGCCCCGGCGGCGGTGGCTACGCCCCGCAGGGGCAGCCACCGACAAGAAGAGCCCGGTCACGCTCATCTTGATCGTCGTCGCGGCGGTCGTGCTGATCGCGGCGATCGGCGGCATCATGATGGCGCTGTCCAACAACGACAGCGACCAGCCGGCGACCTCGATCACCCCGAGCCAGCCGACCGCTCCGCCGACCGACGAGCCGACGCCCACCCCCACCGACCAGCCGTCGCAGACCGATGACCCGTCGCCGTCCTCGACGTCGGGCACCGACCAGCCCAGCGGCGACTCGGTCGACCTGGGCAATGGCATCGAGCTGACCCCGGCCAGCGGATGGAAGGTGGCGAAGACCGGCAAGGGTGTGGCCCAGCTGTCCGATGGCAAGAGCATCTTCCTCGGCCAGGCCATCAAGGTGGCGGCGAGCACCAACCCGGGCCAGCTGTGCACGTCCTGGCACAAGCAGGTCGCCGAAGGCACCACCGGCGGCAAGTTCGCCGAGCCGAAGGAAGCTGACCTCGGCAGCGCCAAGGTCAAGGGCGCGACCTGCCAGGCGCAGGTCACCGTGAGCAGTGGTCAGGGATCGGCGAACATCTTCTTGTTCACCCTGGTCTCGGTCCGGCAGGCCGACGGTGTCACCGTCCTCGGCACGGCCTACTACGACAAGAGCGCCGACGCTGACCAGCTCGACAAGGACATCACCACGATGCTCAACTCCATGTTGAGGAGCCAGACCTAGATCAGGTCCAGCCTGGACGGAGGGCGTCCCGCAGCCGCGGGGCGCCCTCTTCGCGTCTCGGCCGACTGGCGCTCAGAAACTGTCAGTGGGCCGACGTAGGCTCACCGTCATGCGTCCGATCTCAGACCTGCAGCGTACGGTGGCCCCGTTCCGCGTGGTCAGCGACTTCGATCCCTCCGGTGACCAACCGCGGGCGATCGCCGACCTGGAACGTCGGGTCAAGGCCGGCGAGCAGGACATCGTGCTGCTCGGTGCCACCGGCACCGGAAAGACGGCGACAGTGGCGTGGCTGGCCGAGCGGCTGCAGCGACCGACCCTGGTCATGCAGCCCAACAAGACCCTCGCCGCCCAGTTCGCCAACGAGCTGCGCCAGTTCTTCCCGAAGAACGCGGTGGAGTACTTCGTCTCGTACTACGACTACTACCAACCTGAGGCCTATGTGCCCCAGACCGACACCTACATCGAGAAGGACTCCTCACTCAACGAGGAGGTCGAACGGCTGCGGCACTCGGCGACCAACTCCCTGCTGACCCGGCGCGATGTGATCGTGGTCGCCACCGTCTCGGCGATCTACGGCCTGGGCACCCCGCAGGACTACGTCAGCCGGATGGTCAAGCTGCGGGTCGGCCAGGAGATCGAACGCGATTCCCTGCTCCGTCATCTCGTCGGCATCCAGTACGCGCGCAACGACCTGGCCGGCACCCGGGGCACGTTCCGGGTCCGGGGGGACACCCTCGAGGTGTTCCCGATGTACGAGGAGCTGGCCGTTCGGGTGGAGTTCTTCGGCGACGAGGTCGAAAAGCTCAGCACGCTGCACCCGCTGACCGGTGAGGTGGTCACCGAGGACGAGGAGATCTACCTGTTCCCGGCCAGCCACTACGTCGCCGGACCCGAGCGGATGGAGCGGGCCATCGGCGGCATCGAGGCCGAGCTGGGCAACCGGCTGGCCGAGCTCGACCAGCAGCAGAAGCTGTTGGAGTCCCAGCGGCTGCGGATGCGGACCAGCTATGACATCGAGATGATGCGGCAGATCGGCACCTGCTCGGGGATCGAGAACTACTCGATGCACATCGACGGGCGCGGGCCCGGTTCAGCGCCCAACTGCTTGCTCGACTACTTCCCCGAGGACTTTCTGCTGGTGGTCGACGAGTCGCACGTGACCGTGCCGCAGATCGGCGGCATGTACGAGGGCGACATGTCCCGCAAGCGCACCCTGGTCGACCACGGTTTCCGGCTGCCCAGCGCGATGGACAACCGGCCGCTGCGGTTCGAGGAGTTCGTCGAGCGGATCGGTCAGACCGTCTACCTCTCCGCCACCCCCGGCAACTACGAGCTCGCTCGCTCCGACGGGTTCGTGGAGCAGCTGATCCGGCCGACCGGGCTGATCGACCCCGAGGTGATCGTCAAGCCCACCCACGGTCAGATCGATGACCTGATCGGGGAGATTCGGGTGCGGGCGGAGCGCAACGAGCGGGTCCTGGTCACCACCTTGACCAAGAAGATGTCCGAGGACCTCACCGACTACCTGCTGGAGAACGGGATCCGGACGCGGTACCTGCACTCCGAGGTCGACACCCTGCAACGCATCGCTCTGCTGCGTGAGCTGCGGATGGGCGAGTACGACGTGCTGGTCGGCATCAACCTGCTGCGCGAGGGTCTCGACCTGCCGGAGGTGTCGCTCGTCGCCATTCTCGACGCGGACAAGGAGGGCTTCCTGCGAAGCGCCAAGAGCCTGATCCAGACGATCGGCCGAGCCGCCCGCAACGTCTCGGGTCAGGTCCACATGTATGCGGACAAGATCACCGACTCGATGGCCATGGCGATCGACGAGACCAACCGCCGGCGGGAGAAGCAGGTCGCCTACAACACCGCCAACGGGATCGACCCCAAGCCGTTGCAGAAGAAGATCGCCGACATCACCGAGATGCTGGCCCGCGAGGACGCCGACACCGAGGAGCTGTTGACCGGCCGGCAGCGCGGCAAGGGCAAGTCGCCGGTGCCGACCTGGGGTGGCAAGGCGGTGGGGGAGCACGCGCGCAAGCTGGCCGGGATGCCGGCCGGTGACCTGGCCGACCTGGTCCAAGAGCTCACCACCCAGATGCACGCCGCCGCAGCCGACCTGCAGTTCGAGGTGGCCGCCCGGCTCCGGGACGAGATCTCCGAGCTGAAGAAGGAGCTGCGCCAGATGGTCGAGGCCAACCGCTAGCCGGGCTCGTCAGTTCGTGTGTCAGGGTTATCCCTGACATACTGGTCGAGGAGGGGAGTATTCCTTCGCGTCGGCATCGTCATCACGGCCACCCATCTGAATCGATCGTTTCCATGGACACGTCTTCATCCAGGCAGGACCCGGTGCCCCGGCCAGCAGTGCTGGTGGAAGAGACCTCCGAGACCGCCGTCTATTCTGAACCCGTCTCGGAAGGGCCCCAAGCCTGATGCATGTTCATATCTACGCCTGGGTCATCACCGTCGTCGTGATGGTGGCGATCTTGGCCATCGACGTCTTCGTCATCGGCCGGCGACCACACGAGCCGTCGATGAAGGAGGCCGGGACGTTCATCGGCGTCTTCGTCGGACTGGCCGTGATCTTCGGCCTGGCCGTCTGGGGGATCTCCGGTCCACGCTATGCCGGTGAGTTCTTCGCCGGCTGGCTGACCGAGTACAGCCTGTCGATCGACAACCTGTTCATCTTCATCATCATCATGGCCAAGCTGAAGGTGCCGAGGAAGCTGCAGCAGTTCGCTCTGCTGGTCGGCATCATCTTGGCCCTGATCTTCCGCGGCATCTTCATCGCCGTCGGCGCGGCCGCCATCGAGCGGTTCAGCTGGGTCTTCTTCATCTTCGGTGCGTTCCTGATCTACACCGCGATCAAGCTGGTCATCGACTACCGCAACCACGACGACGACGATGAAGCCCCGAACAACCCGCTGATGCGGCTGGTCAAGGGTCGGTTCCCGTCCACCGACGACTTCCGCGGCACCAAGCTGACCGTGCTCGAGAACGGCAAGCGGCTGATCACGCCGATGCTCTTCGTCATCATCGCGCTCGGCAGCACCGACCTGTTGTTCGCCCTCGACTCCATCCCGGCGATCTACGGTCTGACCCAGGAGCCGTACCTGGTCTTCACCGCCAACGTGTTCGCACTGATGGGTCTGCGCCAGCTCTACTTCCTGATCGGTGGCCTGCTGACCCGGCTGGTCTACCTGTCCCTGGGGCTGTCGGTCGTCCTGGCCTTCATCGGCGTGAAGCTGGTGCTGCACGCCCTGCACGAGTACCACCTGGCCGACTGGGCCCCGTTCGGCGGCGAGATCCCCATCTGGGTGTCACTGACCGTCATCGTCGTCACCCTGACCATCACCACCGTGGCCAGCCTGGTCAAGTCGAAGTACACCGAGGACAACGCGCCGACCGAGGTCGACAACACGCGTTCCTGATCAGCCGGGCGGGTCGAAACCGCCGTCGGGTTCGGGAAAGCGGCTCGGGTCGCCGCCGGCCGTCGCCGGCACGGTGGAGCTGCCCAGGCCGGCGCCGCCCGCAGCGCCACCTGCGCCCAGGGCGGAGCCTGCCGGTGTCGAGCCCGCACCGGCCGGGACGCCGGGATCGGCGGGGGACGGTCCGTAGAGGTACTCGAGCCAGTCGGTGAGTCCGTCGCCGTCGCTGTCCAACAGGCGCGGATCGGTGCCCCGGGCCTGCTCGGTGGCGTCGTCGAGGCGATCGCCGTCGGTGTCGGGGTTGCTCGGATCGGATCCGGACATCTGCTCGAACTGGTCGGTCAACCCGTCGCCATCCCGGTCGCCGGTCTGCAGGACGGTCTGGCCGGGCTCGATGTCGAACGGATCGGCGGCGGGGGACTGGGTCGGCGGATCGTCGTCGTCGGCCTTGGGCTGGGCAGCCGGTTCATCGTCCTTCTTGGTGGCCTGGTACTCCTCCCAGGTCCGGATGTGCTTGGGTCGCGGGTCGGGATCGCGGTGGTTGCCGATCAGCCCGTCGCGGCCGTTGCGATAGCTGTTGACCTGGCTCTTGGCCAGCGGTGCCAGGTCCTTGGTGCCCATGGCGATGCCGTGCCAGTGCTCCTCCCAGGTGCCGGGGATCCGGGTCCTCTTCCAGCTGGCGAATCCGACCTCGCGCAGCGCCATCCCGATGACGTCCTTCTGGTGACCCGAGTAGCCGGAGGTGTACATGTCGAACGCCCCCGGACCGTCATGGGTGCCCTTCGACGCGGCTGCGTGGGACCAGCTGCCCTGGGTGAGCCGGAACTTCCCGATGCTCGGGTCGTCCTCGTTGGCCAGTCGTTGCGCCTCCTTGAGCATGGCGGCCGTACGACGGTCGACGGTCTTGCCGCCGAAGTTGACCGGGTCCTGATTTCCCATGGGCGGGGCCTTCACCTGGTGGCGGACGCAAAGCAGCCCCTCCAGTCTAAGCCGGAGGGGCTGCCAGAGTCGGTCAGATTTGTGCGACCGTCCAGCTGCGTACGGGCGGGTCAGGCGGCCTGGACGACCGGCGCTGCCGCCGGCTCGATGGCCAGCGTCACCAGGTCGGCGACGTCGGTGACCAGCCGTACATCGATGGCTTCCAGCACGTCGGCCGGCACCTCGTCGAGGTCGGGCTCGTTGCGCTTGGGCAGGAACACCGTGGTGAGCCCGGCCCGCTGGGCGGCGAGCAGCTTCTGCTTGGCCCCGCCGATCGGCAGCACCCGGCCGTTCAAGGTCACCTCACCGGTCATCCCGACCTCGGAGCGTACGGGACGTCCGAGGGCCATCGAGGTCAGCGCCGTGACCATGGTGACGCCCGCCGACGGACCGTCCTTGGGCACCGCGCCAGCCGGCACATGGATGTGGATGTGGCGGTCCAGCACCGCCGGGTCGACGATGCCGAGCTCGGCGGCGTGGGCGCGGACGTAGGACAGTGCGATCTGCGCCGACTCCTTCATCACGTCCCCAAGCTGGCCAGTGAGGGTCAGCCCCGGCTTGCCGTCCACCGAGGTGGCCTCGATGAAGAGCACGTCGCCGCCGAGGCCGGTCACGGCCAGGCCGGTGGCCACGCCGGGCACCGACGTCCGCTCGTGAGCCTCGGGGGTGAACCGCGGCCGACCCAGGTAGTCGCGCAGGTTGGCCGCCGTCACGACAAGGCGCGCGGCGTCGGGCGTGCGCGACAGCGTGGTGGCCGCCTTGCGCAGAGCCTTGGCCAGCAGCCGTTCGAGCTGGCGTACGCCGGGCTCGCGGGTGTAGTCGGCCGCGATCTCGCGCAGTGCGCTGTCGTCGATCTCCACCTCGTCGGTGGTCAGTGCGGCGCGTTCGAGCTGGCGGGGGAGCAGGAAGTCCCGGGCGATGGCGATCTTGTCGTCCTCGGTGTAGCCGTCCAGGCTGACCAGCTCCATCCGGTCGAGCAGGGCTTGCGGGATCGACTCGATGACGTTCGCCGTGGCCAGGAACAGCACGTCGGACAGGTCGAGGTCCACCTCGAGGTAGTGGTCGCGGAACGTGTGGTTCTGCGCCGGGTCGAGCACCTCGAGCAGCGCCGCCGCCGGGTCACCGCGGTAGTCCGAGCCCACCTTGTCGATCTCGTCGAGCAGCACGACGGGGTTCATCGAGCCCGCCTCGGTGATGGCGCGGACGATCCGACCGGGCAGTGCGCCGACGTAGGTGCGACGGTGCCCGCGGATCTCGGCCTCGTCGCGGACGCCACCCAGAGCCACCCGGACGAACTTGCGACCCAGGGCGCGCGCGACCGACTCACCCAGTGAGGTCTTGCCCACGCCGGGGGGACCGACCAGGGCCATCACGGCGCCCGAGCCCCGACCGCCGACCAGCTCCATCCCCCGCTGCGCTCGACGGGAACGGATGGCCAGGTATTCAACGATCCGGTCCTTGACGTCGTCGAGCCCGTGGTGGTCGGCGTCGAGCACCTCGCGGGCGGCGTTGATGTCGGTCGAGTCGGTGGTTCGGGTGTTCCAGGGCAGATCCAAGATGGTGTCCAGCCAGGTCCTGAGGTAGCCGGCCTCCGGGCTCTGGTCGCTGCCGCGCTCGAGCTTGCCGACCTCACGCAGCGCCGCCTTGCGGATGTCCTCGGGCAGGTCCGCCTCATCGACCCGGGTCCGGTAGTCCTGCGCGCCGTCCGGCTCATCCTCGCCGAGCTCCTTGCGGATGGCGTTGAGCTGCTGGCGGAGCAGGAACTCGCGCTGGCTCTTCTCCATCCCTTCCCGGACGTCGTCGGCGATCTTGTCGTTGACCTCGGACTCGGCGACGTAGGTCTTGGCCCACTCGACCAGGACGCGCAGCCGGTCGACCACGTACGGGGTCTCGAGCAGCTCACGCTTCTGCTCGTCGGTCAGCCAGGACGCGTAGCCGGCCAGGTCGGCCAGAGCCGACGGGTCGGTGACCTTGTTGACCGTGTCGATCACCTGCCAGGCGTCGCGGCGCTGCAGGGTGGCGATGACCAGCGCCTTGTACTCGGTGGCCAAGGCGTGGATCTCGTCGGTCTCGATGCTCGGGTCCAGCTCTTCGGCTTCGACCCAGAGCGCGGTGCCCGGGCCCGATACGCCGGATCCGATCTTCACCCGCCGGTCGGCTTTCAGCACGGCAGCGGGCTCACCACTCTGCAGCCGGCCCATCTGGACGATCTCGGCGACCACGCCGTACGAGGCGTAGCGGTCCTCCAGACGGGGAGCGACGAGCAGATCGCCGTCGCTGTGCGAGCGGGCGGCGTCGATAGCAGCACGGGCGGCGTCATCGAGCTCGATGGGCACGACCATGCCGGGGAGGACGACGAGATCAGTGAGGAAGAGTACGGGCAGACGCGTTGTCGACATCGGGAGCCTCCGGTTCAAGGTCGCTCGTCAAGTTGAGCGACATAGACTCAATGCCGGCCGACCTCGAATTCTTCCCGCCGTTCTCCGTGAGCGAACACGACCTCAGGCGTGGGATTCCTGATCGACTTGTCGTTCCCGCTCTCTTGTCTCCGCGTCCATCGAAGCGACCGGCCTTTCGGGCCGCAGACAGCACGCCCCACGTCACGACGCTGACCAGGATGAGGGCGAACACGGAAGCTTCGGGGCCGAAGGTGCCGCCGGTGAGCCATGCCGGTGCACCTGGACTGGCGGTGCTGACGGCGATCGAGCCGCCGAGATCGTTGCCGGAGACTGCTGCTCCGAAGAGGTAGCCTTGCGCGAAATTCCAGGCAAGGTGCAACCCGATCGGGATCCAGAGTCGCCCGGTCAGGGCGTAGAGGGCACAGAACATCAGCCCAGCCACGGTCACGGTGGCGGCGGCGAGCGGGTTCGCTCCTGGGTTCGCCAGGTGCAAGGCGGCGAAGACCAGGGCCGCGACGGCGAAGGCCGGGATGGGCCCGAACGCCCGCCACAACAGCCGGAGCAGCAGGGCGCGCATCCACAGCTCCTCGGTCACGGCCGCCTGCAGGGCCTGACCGAGCCCGCTCCATGCCGGCGCCGCACCGACGAGGGTGAGGTCGTAGAGACCGGTGACGAGCAGCACGCCCATCAGCGCCGCCATCATCAGCCCACCCAGGCCGGCCCCCACGGCCAGCCCAGGCAGCGCCGGCCGCAGTGCGAGCTCGGCTGGTCTGCGTCCCTCGCCGAGCCGGACGGCGAGGGCGTAGCAGCCGACGGCGGCCGAGCAGGCGACGAGCAGTCCGGCCAGCTGAGCGCTCGTGTTGCCCGGCGGGAGCCGGTCGGCGGCCGCTTGCGCGGGCACACCGAACGCCGCCGCGGTCAAGAAGAAGAGCAGCAGGAGCCAGGCCAGGCCCCGCAGCCAGCGCCACCGACCGCGGCGCAGGACCCGGTGTTCGCCCAGCTGCATGGGGATTGCCCAGCGGCCGAGGCCCACCGTGGGGAACGGTCGGACCGGTGAGTCACCTGAATCGTTCACGACGGCGGGCGGTATCGAGGTCATGAAGGACTAGACGCGTACGGGTCGGCGGATGGGCGGTGCGCCGGTTGTCGTCCAGGTGGTGATGTGGGTGGACCGGCTGAACAGCCAGCCGGCTAGCCAGGCGATGCCCATGGCGAGGACGACCAGACCGAGGTCGAGCACCGACTCGGGCACGAAGGCCCGCAACGAGACCGGGATGGCGCCGATCGCGTAGAGGACCAGCGGTACCGACGGAACCTCCCGGCTGCCGATCAGGGCGATGACGAAGGTGAGGGTGCCGAGGAGGAACAGCATGGAGGCGGCGGTCAGCGCGACCCCCAGTGAGCCGGCTCGGAGCGCCTGGATCGTCTCGGCGGGCAGGTTCTTGAACACCAGGTTGATGACGAACTCCACCCCGACCAGCGCGGCCAGCGCGAACGCGTTCAGTAGGTACGCGACGAGGCCAAAGATGCCGGCACGGCGGCCGAAGGCGAAGTAGAGCGCGGTGACGAGAGCCAACGCCAGGATCTGGGCGAGGGGGGCGATCAGCTGGGTGAAGGCCGAGGTCGGGATGACCTCGGCGCGTTTGGCGGCGTTGACGAGCAAGATGGCGGCGCTGCCGCAGCCGGCAGCGGCGGCGATGCGATAGAGCGTCGCGGGGACGGGATGGGACATGACGTTCTCCGATGGTTCGACTGGCGGTCCGTTCGGCCGAGGGCCGACGGTTGGGGTGGAAGAGACCCACCCGTCGCGAGCTTCAGATCATGGGCAGATCGTGGGCCAGCTGGACGGGGTGTGGGTGGTTGGCGAGGTGGCTATCTGACTTCGGCTTTCATCACCAGCGTCAGCCCGATGGTCATGGGGATGATCAGCCAGATCGTCCCGGTGAACGCGAGATGGGCCCACTGACTGCTGGTAAGGGCCCCGCCGAACAGGGCGCTTTGGGCGTAGTCGAAGTCGACCCAGGGCTGGAGGTCGCGGAACCAGTGTTGGGAGGCCGCCAAGATCAGCGAGAGCGTCGGCAGCAGGAACTGGTAGACGAAGTAGGCCACGAGCGCTCCGACCGAGTTCCGGATCACCACGCCGAGCGTGAAGCCGAACAGCAGGCTGAGGACGTTGGCGAGGACGATGGTGGCCAGGTTGAGGACCGTGAGGTCCCAGACAGGATGTATCCCGGCTAGCCCTGTTCCGACGAGGTTGCCGAGCGCGCCGACCCCGAAGGCGAGCGGGATGGTGACGACGGCGACGGCGACCGACGCCATGGCTTTGGCCGCGATGACCTGGCGGCGGTGCGGGACCAGGGTGAAGGTGGTGAGTCCCGTGCGCTGACTCCACTCGCCGGTCACCGACAAGATCGCGATCACCGGCAGGATGACCGTCATCGGGATGTTGATGGCGGACGTGAACGTGGAGTAGGTCAGCTGGTCGTCGGAGGCGAACACGATGACCGCAGCTGTGGCGAGCAGCGCCAGGATCCCGATGCTGGCCAGCAGCCAGAACCCGGACCGGGTGTTGATCATCTTGCGTAGCTCGGTGGTGATGATTCGGCTCAGCGGTATCCCCTGGTGTGGCGCACTGGCCCTCGCCAGGTTGGCGGACACCATGTCCGGCGTGGTCACGTGACTGCTCCCTCGGGTCGATGGTCCTTGGCTCGTTGGTCGTCGGTGGTGTCGTCGCGCTGGGTCTCGGCGGTGAGCTGGAGGAACATCTCCTCGAGGCTGGCACCCCCGCCCGGTCGGAGCTCGATGACCGGGACACCGGCGGCGAGCGCGATGGTGCCGACCTGTGCGGTCCCGGTTGCTGCGAGCAGCCCGTCCTCCCCGATGGGTGACGAGGCGACTCCCGCGTCGCTCAGGGCACGGGCGATGAGCTGTCGCTGACCGGTTCGCAGGATGGACCCGGCGGGCCGCAACAGCTGACTTTTCGCCCCCTGGGCCACAATCCGGCCATGGCCGATCACCACGAGGTCGTCGGCCATCACCTCGATCTCGTGCAGGAGGTGGGAGGAGAGCAGGACGGTGCCGCCGCGGTCGGCGTAGTCCCGCAACAGCCCACGCATCCAGCGGATGCCCGCCGGGTCGAGACCGTTGGCCGGCTCGTCGAGGATCAGGACCTCCGGTTCGCCGATCAGTGCGGTGGCGATGCCGAGCCGCTGGCGCATGCCCAGCGAATAGTCACGCACCCGCCTCGACGCCTCCTCCGACGTCAGGCTGACGAGGTCCAGCATCTCCTCGACGCGCTGACGCCGTAGCCCCATCACGTGTTGGGCGACGGTGAGGATCTCCCGCCCCGTACGGCCGGCGTGCTGCGCTGACGCATCCAGCAGCACGCCGACCACCAAACCTGGGTTCGGCAGGTCGACATACCTCGCACCGCACACGGTCGCGGTCCCCGACGAGGCTCTCGTCAAGCCGACGATGATCCTGAGGGTGGTCGATTTTCCGGCCCCGTTGGGTCCGAGGAAACCGGTCACCCGCCCCGGTTGGGCGGCGAAGCTGACGTCGTCGACCGCCGTGAAGCCGCCGTAGGTCTTGGTGAGCGAGTTGACAGTGATCATGGCCGGGCGGTGGTGTCGGAGCGCCACCGATCTCCGGGCTTTGTCACGTAGTGGGTGAACACGTACCGCCACGGGATGACGGCGGCCGGGATGATGACCACCAGGCACGTGTAGAACACATACAAGGTGGCCGGATCGAGCTGATCGCTCCGCCACAACGGCACCACCACGACGATGGTCCAGATGAGCTTCCAGGCCAGTTCGAACAGCAGTGCGGGCAGCAGCTGCAACGGGTAGCGAACCCCCAGAAACCACAGCAGCGACAGCGCCACCAGCATGCACGTCTCTACGCCCTCGAACAGTGGCCAGGGTTGAGGATGGTTGATCAGCTCCGGCCACTTCACCAGGGCAAGGCCGACGGCGATGATGAGGTAGGCGGCCCGGAGGGCGTACAGGCGCGGCAGCGACACGCTGGCTGCCCCATGAGCTGTCCGGGTCTTGTTCTGTCGGGCCGGATCGGTTGGTCGGGCCGCAGTGGCGGCCGGGTCGGTGGCGGGTGCAGTAGTCATGACCCAAGGATTGGCTCCGCGGCCCGTTCGGCACATCGGCCAGCCGGCCATCGATGCCCATCTGAGGGAGGGCCCGAACGTTCGTCGGTGACCAACTTTCGTTGCGGGCAGCCATCGACGTTCGTCGCTGTGCCAGGTGTCGACACCGGCTCTACGCTGGGGCCATGTCCCCCTCATCCCGGTTGTGGGTCGAGTTCGTGCGGCCGGCATCGCTGCTGGGATTGCCTGACCTGGCGCAGCCAAGCTCGACCGGTCAACGGACCGGGCGCGACAAGACCGTCGACGCCGTGGGTTGTTTCACCGCGATCGCGCTCGGGGCGCTGTTCTTGAGCCCCTCCCTGCACGGCCAGGTCGTGCCCTTGTCGCCCGGGCGGATTGCTGTTGACGTTGCCTGCGGGACGTTGGCCTGCCTCGCGCTGTGGCGGCGTCGACGGTGGGCCCTCGGCGTCGCGATCTCATGCCTCCTGCTGGGGACGATCTCCATCTCGGCCACCCCCGCCGGTCTGATCGCTCTGTTCTCTCTAGCCGTCCACCGTCCGGTCCGTCAAACCCTGCTCGCCGTAGCGCTGTGGACCCCGTCGATTCTGGCCTTCGCCGCCTACAGCCCGACCACCGACGTGGCGTCGGTCGTTGTCCGAGTCATCCCGCTCGTGCTCGCCGTGACCGCCTGGGGGATGTTCCTTCGAGCGCGGCGCCAGCTGCTCTTCACCCTGCGTGAGCGGGCCGTGCGAGCTGAGGCTGACCAACAACTCCACGAAGATGGCGCACGCAGGGCAGAGCGCACCCGGATCGCCCGCGAGATGCACGACGTGCTCGCCCACCGCATCTCGCTCCTGGCCCTGCACGCCGGCGCCCTCGAGGTCCGGCCCGACCTGCCGCCCGAGCAGGTCCGTGAGACCGCCCAGCTGCTGCGCGCCACCGCCCGCCAGGCCCTCGAGGAGCTGCGCAGCGTCATCGGACTACTCCGAGATCCAGGCGAGGACCCGGTATCGCCAGTCCCGCTGCCCACACTTGCCGACATCGGCCGCCTCGTCGCTGATACCAGGCTCGCCGGGGCGAAGATCGACTTCGAGATGCGAGTGGATCACGCCGACACCGTGCCGAACGCGCTCGGACGAGACGCCTACCGCATCGTCCAAGAGGCACTGACCAACATCGCCAAGCACGCCAGCGGCACAGCAAGTCAGGTTCACGTCACCGGCGCGCACGGCGCTGGTCTGCACGTCACCGTCCGCAACCGCAAGCCCCTCCGCGCCGGCGTCGGTCCGGCGCTGCCCGGGGCCGGCGCCGGGCTGCTCGGACTGCAGGAACGCGTCGACCTCGCCGGCGGCACCCTCGTGCACGGCCCCGACTCCTCCGGCGACTTCGTCGTCGACGCCCAGCTGACCTGGTGAGGGGCTGAGACTGGTGTCCATCCGAGTGTTGCTGGTCGACGACGACGCCCTCGTTCGCGCCGGACTCCGGATCATCCTGTCTTCCGCGGACGACCTGGAGGTGGTCGGCGAGGTCGGCGACGGGTCGGGTGCAGCTGCGGCCGTGCTCAGCCATCGCCCCGACGTCGTCCTGATGGACATTCGCATGGCCGAGATGGACGGCATCACCGCCACCGCAGCGTTGCGTCGCCTCGCTGCCCCGCCCCAGATCATCGTGCTGACCACGTTCCAGGCGGACGAGCAGGTGATGGACGCGCTCCGGGCCGGCGCCAGCGGGTTCCTGGTCAAAGACACCCCGCCCGCGGACATCATTCACGCCGTGCGCCTGGTCGCCTCAGGTGATGCGATCATCTCGCCGTCCGTCACCCGCACCCTGCTGACCCACTTCGGCAGCGGGCCGGCAGCCGAACGCCGCCGCGACGCCGCCCAACGACTCGGCACGCTCACCGACCGCGAGCGTGAGGTGGCCGCCGCGGTCGAGACCGGTGCCTCCAACGCCGAGGTCGCCACCTCCCTGTTCATGAGCGAAGCCACCGTCAAAGCTCACGTGTCCCGCCTGTTCACCAAGCTGGCCGTCGTCAACCGGGTGCAGATCGCCATTCTGGTCCACGACGCCCACCAGTCCTGAACATCGACATCGTCGATGCTATGGGCAACGTGTCTTGTCGGTGGTGTGTGGTCGGATCGACTCATGCCGCACGCGACGTCCGCTGACGGGACTCAGATCGCCTATCAGCAGACCGGATCGGGTCAGCCCGTGATCGTCGTCGTCGGTGCGCTGTCGACGGCGGCCAGCGGCCGGCCGGTCGCTGAGGCGTTCGCCGCCGCCGGGATGCGAGGGGTCTGCTGGGATCGTCGGGGACGGGGTGACAGCGGTGACACCGCTCCGTACGCGCCCGAGCGTGAGGTGGAGGACCTCCGAGCCGTGATCGACGCGGTGGGCGGCGAGGCAGTGGTCCTGGGTCACTCCGCAGGTGCGGTGTTGGCCTTCCTCGGTGCGGGTGCCGGGGTGCCGATGTCTCACCTGTTCTTGTCGGAACCGGTGTTGCGCTTCGGCGAGGACGAGCCACCGACCGACCTCGCCGACCGGTTGCAGGGCCTGGTCGACGAAGGGCGGCCGGCAGAAGCCGTGGTGACCTTCCAACGGGAGAACGTCCGGCTGACCGAGCCCATGATCGAGCGGTTGCTCGTGAGCCGGGATTTCGCCGAGCTCGTGCCGCTGGCTCAGACCACCGTCTACGACACGCGGCTCGTCGACTCCGTGTCCACACCGACGCCCGCGATGCTGGGCATCGACATCCCGACCACCATCCTGCGCGGGGAGCCCGCCGCACCGGTCTTGGTCGGAGCCTGCGACCGGCTCGCTGCCGCGATGCCCGAGGTGGAGGTCGTGGTCGTGCCGGAGTCCCACGACCACGCGGTCGACCCCACCGGCACCGTTCGCGAGGTGCTGGCCCGGTTGGGAGGCGACCCACGCGACTGCTGACCGACTCGTCGTTCACCTCGGATAAATCGCCGCACTCGAACGACAAAGCCGGCGTATCGAAAACCGATATGGGCTGACCACGCCTTATTGCTTGACTGGAGAACGTGAGCTACCAGGCTGTCCGTCACAGCCGACCAGCACGGACAGCAGGCCACCGGGGACGATGGTCGTTGCCGTCGTTGCCGTCGTTGCCGACGTCAGCCCATTCGTCGGGCCCCTCGGCTACCCGTCGTTGGCGTCCTCGTCGTCGCCGTCGCCCACGGTTGCCCGCCCGCGTACGCCGACCCGGCTCAGGATCAACGGATGCAGTGAGAACGCGGGAACCCCCCGATCGGCTCAGCTGGAGCGGGCCGGATCGAGCCCGTGGCGTCGGGCGAATGCCTCCAGCTCGCGACGCTGCTCATCGAGCTCGAGCGAACCCGGCGATACCACCAACCGGGTCACACCCTGGCCGGTCCGACGCTCGACGTCAGCCTCGGTCATGTCGATGGACCCCCAACGCGTCAGCTCCAACGACTGCGGATCGCGCCCGTGACCAGCAGCCTCAGTTCTCATCAGGTCCAGCTGCTCCTGCTCCATCTCGGGCGTGAGCCTGCCGCCGGGGAAGTACCCGTCGCCGCGCCGACCCGCCCGCCGGGCCGCCGCCCGGCTCGAGCCGCCGACATGGATCGGGAGGATGTCACCACCGAAGGGCTTCGGAAAGACGCAAGATGCGGAGAGCGAGAAGAACTCCCCGCCGAAGTCGACGCCCTCACGGTCGCCGGACCAGAGCAACCGCAGCACGTCGATAGCTTCGTTGGCCCGGCGACCGCGGGTCGTGAAGTCGACGTCCATGGCTGCCGCTTCGCCGGGCAGCGTGCCGACACCGACGGTCAGCAGCCTCATCCGACCACGGCTCAGCTGGTCGATCGTGGCCAGCCGCTTCGCCAGCACCACCGGATGGTGGTACGGAATCAGCAGAACCGCGGTGCCGAGCAGGATCTGGGTCGTGCTCGCGGCGACGAACGCCAACGTGTCCAGCGGATCAGTGACCGCCAGGTCGGGCGGGAACTCGAACAGGCCCAGCTTCGCCCCCGGATACAGCACCAGGTGCTCGGGCACGTAGAACGACTCGAAGCCGAACTCCTCGGCTGCCCGAGCCAGCCCCACCAGCCTCGAGGGGTCGGGCCCGAAGAAGGCGGTGTTGTAGGAGATCCCGAACTTCATCGACGACGTCAGCCGATCAGTGCAGGGTGGGCCGGTAGACGAGCTCCTGGATGCTGCCATCGAGCGTCCTGGTCTCGATCAGCTCCAGGTCGAAGTCGGCGGCACCCTGGAAGATCGGGCCGAGACCGGATGCACCGGTGATGACCGGGAACAGCGTCACCTGCACGAGGTCGACGAGACCGGCGGCCATCAGGGCCCGGTTCAGCGACAGACTGCCGTGTGATCGCAGCGGCACCTCGGAATCCTCCTTCAGTCGGGCGACCACGTCGACGGCGTCGCCGCTCGCCACCGTTGCGTCCGGCCAGTCGAGCGGTCCTTCGAGCGTTGTCGAGACCACCGTTGCTGGCAGGTTGATCATCCGGGTCACCCAGGGATCACGCACCTCGGACTCCTCGGTGCTCGACGCCAGCATCTGCACGAACTCGCGGTACGTGTTGGCCCCGAAGACCATCCGCTGTTCCGCCTCGTACAAGGAGAGGCGGTGGTCGAGCAGCTCCGGTCCCTGCTTGCCCCAGTAGCCGGTCCAGTTGCCACTGGCGGCACCGAACCCGTCCAGACTGCAGAACACATCAAAGGTGTAGGTCGTGCTCATGTCGTTCCCCTCCCGTGCCGTTGGTCGATATGGGTACAGACTCACGATATTTGGAAAACTCATCGCGGGGCTGAACCCGACGCGGGCTGACTCAGGGGGCGGAAAGGCGGGCGAGGTGCGCGTCGAAGCGGTCTTGGGGGTCGATCAGGTGGGGGAGGTGCGCCGCCAGCTGGTCGGCCTCGGCCAGCAGTGACCGGGCTGATCCCCGGTCGCCGGCGGCGGCGGCCAGCCGGGCCCGGGCATCCAGCGCGTAGACCTGCACCTCGACGTGCCCGGTGCTGCGGGCCGAGGCGAGCGTTGCGTCCAGGCTCGCAGCATCGTCTCGGCAAGCGGCGAGGATGGTGTCGTTGAGCAGGGCGAAGTCGCCGCCACCGGCCGCGGCGTACCAGCGCTGGTTCTCCGACAGCAGCGCGACCGCCTGCGCTGCGTCGCCGGTCGTGCGGAGGAGCCGCGCGAGGTTGAGCCGGGCAGTGGCCGCGAGGCGGCCGTCGCCGCCGGCCATCGCGTCGGCGATCGCCCGCTGGTAGGAGAGCCGGGCACCCGGGTCGCTCGCCCGCTGCTGGACGCGGGCCAGGCTGGACCGATGCAGCGCCGCCTGACCGACGAAGCCCAACGTGGCCGACTGGTCGGCGGCCTGCTCGAGCGCGACCGCTGCGTCAGCGAACCGGTGCTCCGCCTGAGCCGAGCCCGCGATCATGGCCTGGGCGTGCACGATGCCCCAGGAGTCGCCCATCCCGGCCAGCGAGGTCAGGGCCTCCGTCGCGTCAGCCGTCGCCGTCTCGGTGTCGCCCACCATCAGCGAGCCGAAGGCGCCCAGCAGCAGGCTGGCCGCAGTGGGCCAAGCCAGGCCCTGCGCCCGGTAGATCCGCAGGCTGGCCGCGGCACTGGCCAGCACCAGATCGGGGGAGCCCTGCTGGATGGCGACGAAAGCCTGGTGTCGGTGCACGTCCGCGACCAGCACGGAGTCAGCCACCCCGTCGGCGAGGGCCCGGGCGGCATCGATGTCGGCCTGAGCCAGGGCCAGGTCACCGGCTGACGCCTCGAGCCATCCGGCCAGCAGCAGGCCGGTGGCCCGGTCCCGGGCCGAGGCGTGGACGACCAGCGCGTTCCTGATCCGCGACGCCCCCGCGCTTCCGTCGCCGAGCACCACCCAGGTCCAGCCGAACCGCGTGGCGATGTCGACGCCGAGCAGTGGATCGTTCACGGCGCACCAGGCCAGGGCGCTGTCGACGTTTCGCCGTTCGGCGCGGGCGATGGCCAGGCATTCCGGCTGCTCGCTCGTACGTACGCGTTGGTCGCACCAGGCCGCAATCTGGGCGTACCAGCTCGCGTGGGCAGCGGCTGCGACCTCGATCTGACCCGAGGCCCGAAGTCGGTCGGCGGCATAGAGCCGGATGCTGTCCAGCAGGCGATAGCGCACCTGGCCGTCGTCGGTGGGGTCGACCATGACCAGTGACCGGTCGACCAGGCGGCCGATGGTGTCGAGCACGGAGCGTTGGGGGACGCCCAGGGCGGTCATCACCCGTTCGGACGCCTCGAGGGACGCGCTGCCCGCGAAGCAGGAAAGCGCCCAGAGCCCACGCTGGTCGTCCGGGAAGAGCAGCTCGTAGCTCCAGGCGATCGCTCCGGCCAGGGCCCGTCGTCGCTCCGGACGAGAACTGCTCGGATCACGTACGAGGGCGAACCGGTCGTCCAGCCGACGGGCGATGTCGCGCAGGGACATCGACCGCACCCGCGCCGCCGCGAGCTCGATGGCCAGCGGCAACCCGTCCAGCGAGCGGCAGACCTCCTCGACCAGGGGGGTTGTCTCGTGATCGAGCACGAAGTTGCGGCGCAGCTCCTGCGCCCGCCGGGCGAACAGCGCGGTCGACTGGTCGGGTGGCAGCGGTTCGAGCTGGTGTCGCCACTCGTCCTCGAGTCCCAGGGCCGCCTGGCTGGTGGCCAGCACCCGCAGCTCGGGCGCGGCGTCGAGCAGCGATTCCACCAGCCGAGCCAACGGCTCGACCACGTGCTCACAGTTGTCCAGCAGCAGCACCGTCTCGACCGAGGCCAACCGCTCCGGGAGCGCCGGTGGGCCACCCGTGACCTGCAGCGTGTCCGCCACCACCCGCGACAGTGACGCATCGGCGTCGACCGCATCGAGGCGCAGCAGCCACACGCCGCCGGGTGGGGTCAGCCGGTGGGCGACCTCCAAGGCCAGCCGGGTCTTACCCACGCCCGCCGGACCGGTGACGGTGACCAGGCGGTGCGACCCGAGCGCCGAGATGAGCTCGGTGAGGTCACGCTCCCGGCCGATCAGCGGCCGACCGGGCGGCGGCATGTTCCCGGGCCGCGGCATCGGATGCACGCCGGCCAGCTCGAGCCGGCGGTCCTGCTGCAGCACCTCCTGCTCGAGGGCCTGCAGCGACGCAGCGGGCTCGATCCCCAGCTCGTCGACCAGCAGACGTCGCAGCCGCGCGTACGCCGCCAGTGCGTCGGCCTGCCGGCCGGCCCGGTACAGCGCGGTGATCAACGCAGCCCACAGGGCCTCGCGCAGCGGATGGGTCCGCACCAGCGTGTCCAGCTCGGCCACGATCCCGGCACTGGCGCCCAGCTCGACCCGGGCGGCCATCGTGGCTTCGAGCAGACTCAGCCGCACCTCCTCGAGGCGGGATCGATGCACCGTGGCCCAGTCACCCGCGTCGACGAGCACCTCGCCGCGGAACAGGGCCATTCCCTGCTCGCCCCGATCGAGCGAGAGGGCAGCGTCGCCGGCCTCGCGGGCGGCCACGCTGTCCGCCGCCAGCCGGACCGCGCGCCAGGCGTCGACCGCCTCGGGCGGCACGGCGAGCGCATACCCGCTCGCCGTGCCGACGACCAGCTCCTTGTCCCCGAGCGCCCGGCGCAGCTGGGAGACCTTGGACTGCAAGGTGTTGCGAGCGGTCGGCTCGCCCCACAGGTCGTCCAGCAGCACATCGGTCCGGACCGGCCGGCCCGCAGCCAACGCCAGGCGGACCAGAAGCTCCGTCGTCTTGCCCGCCGGAAGATCCAGCCGTACGCCGTCGCGAAAGGCCTCGGCCGGGCCGAGCACGGCGACAGTGAGCACAGCTTGAGCCTAGAGCCGGATGGGCCCCTCGTCAGCCCCGCGTCAGCCCGGCGTCAGCGCTCGGGGCGACGGTGGTCACGTGCCCATCCCGACCTCCGCTCCCCACGGTTCCGCCCAGCTGCTGCTCCGCCTCATCGGCGGGGTGCCGGGTGCGGCCGAGGAGGTGCTCGCTTCGGCTCCCGGCTCCCAGGATCCGTCGCTGCTGGTCGCGGCAGGGCTGCTGTCGGACGACCTCAGCTACCTGGTGGCGGCCGCCGATTGTGCCCACACGACGCGGGAGCGTCACCTCGTGGTCCTCGCCGAGGCGTTCCTGAAGCACCACACGGACCTGTTCGACGCCCTGGTCCGCGACCACCTCGCCGAACATCCAGACCACCTGCTGGCGGCCTGGATCGCCGGCCGGACCCACTGACCGCCAACCGGAAGGAACAGCCATGAATCCCACCCTCACCGCCGCACCGACAGCCCCCTCGGTGTCGACCGCACGGATCATCGCGCGCTGGATGATCTCGTTCGCCGGCTTCCCGCTCGGCGGCCTGGCCGCCATCCTGCTGGTCGGGCCTGTCGTGGGCCCGCTCTCGGCTCTGGCCGGCGGGCTCCTCACCGGTGCCATCCTGGGACTCGTCCAGGGGTGGGCCCTGCGGGCCGACCGTCGCCTCCACGTGGCCTGGGTGGTCGCCACCGGCCTGGGTCTGGCCGTCGGCTTGGCGATCGGATCTCAGGTCGTGGGCTTCGCCACCGGCCTGGGCGACCTGGCAATCCAGGGCGCGTTCTCAGGTGCCGTCGTCGGGCTGGCCCAAGCGGTCGTGATCCTTCCGCGCATCGGCCGGGTCGCCTTGGCGTGGCCGGCCTACCTGGCCGGCGTCTGGGCTGCCGGCTGGAGCGTCACCACCCTGATCGGTGTGCAGGTCTCCGACCAGTTCATCGTCTTCGGCGCCAGCGGCGCTGTGCTCGCCGCGCTGCTCACCTCAGTCCTGCCCGTCACCCTGGCCCGCCACGGCCGGCCGGTGCGGAGGGTCCGATGAGCCGCCACGTCGTCTTCGGAACGGGGCAGATCGGCCGACCCCTGATCAGCCAGCTCGTCGCTCAGGGCCACGACGTGGTCGCTGTCAACCGTCGGGGCGGCGCCCTGCCCGGGGTCACCGTGATCGCCGGCGACGCCACGGACGTGGCATTCACCACCCAGGTCTGCGCTGGTGCTGACGTCGTCTACTTCTGCCTCAACCCCGGCAGCTACGCGGGCTGGGCTGAGCAGTTCCCGCCCCTTCAACACGGCGTGCTGGTCGGCGCCGCCCGGGCCCAGGCGCGCCTCGTCGTCCTCGACAACCTGTACGCGTACGGTCCGCCTGGGGGCCGACGGCTGGTCGAGTCGATGGCCGCCAACCCCACCTCGGCCAAGGCAGCCACCCGAGCCGCCATGACCGACCGGCTGCTCGCTGCGCACCGGGCCGGCGAGGTCGAGGTGGCCATCGGCCGGGCATCGGACTACTTCGGACCCGGGGCAACCCAGTCTGCACTCGGTGAGACCGTCTTCGGCCCGGCCCTGACGGGAGGCATCGCCCAGGTCATGGGCGATCCGGACCAGCCGCACAGCTATTCCTACACGGCAGACGTTGCCGCCGCCCTCGTCACGCTGGGAACCGCGGCGGGGGCCACTGGGCGCATCTGGCATCTGCCGGTGTCCCAGACCCGCACCACCCGCGACCTGGTCGCGGCGATCTATCGGCTCGCCGGTCACCGGCCCCGGCTGCTCGCTGCCGGCCGGACCACGCTGACGATGCTCGGTCTGGTCAAACCGGAGCTCCGGGAGTACCGGCACACCCTCTACCAGTTCACCGCGCCCTGGGTCGTGGACGACAGCATGTTCCGCGCCACCTTCGGCGCCCGCGCCACCCCAACGGACGACGCCCTGGCCGCCACCGTGGCCTGGTACCGCGACCGCGACCTCGTATCCACCCACTGACCATCGACGACCCGAGCCCAGGAGACACCATGAACAGCCACCCCGCAGACCCGACCGCCGCCCGCCTCGCTGCGGCCGCCCTGGCGCTCGCCGCCGCCCTCGCCATCGCCGGGTTCACCGCCCTGGGTTCGGTCTTCGCGTACCCACAGATCCTGCAGGAGCCCACCGACGACATCCTCGACCTGTTCCGCCGGCACCAGGGCGCGGTGATGGGCTGGTTCGCCGTGCTGGTGGTCGGCGCCGCCATGATGGCTCCGGCCGGCGTCTGGTTGGGGCGGCTGGTCGACCGACCTCGGGGTCGCACCATCGCCGGTGTGGGCATCGCCGCCGCCACCGTCCAGGTCGTCGGCCTGCAGCGCTGGGTGACGATGGTCCCGGCCCTCAGCCAGGATGCCCTCGACCCCAGCCGACACGAGGTCGCCGTGCATCGGTTCGCGCTGGCGCACACCGTGCTGGGCACGATCATCGGCGAAACCCTCGGCTATACGCTGACGGCCCTCTTCACCGTGCTGGTCGTCGCGGCCCTGAGCCGGTCGATCCTGCCTCGCTGGCTGGCGGTCGTGGGCTACGCCGCGGCCGGGCTGATCGCCACCGGGATCGTGGTGCCGCTGGTCGACGCCGCGAGCCTGACCAACTTCCTCGGCTACATCGTCTGGTGCTGCTGGCTGCTGGCTCTCGCGGTCAGGCTCGTCCAGGTCAGCATTCGGGAGCGCGTCGCTGCCCCGGTCTGAGCCGCGGCCAGCTGACCATGATCATCGAGCAGGTCCACCGCCCCGGGGTTCTCGTCAAGCGACCTCTTCGACGACGTAGAACCGGTTGCCGTCGGGGTCGTCGAGGGTGAACATCGGCGGCACCCCGTCCCAGCGGATCACGTCGCTGACCTCGACGCCGAGACCGCGGAGGGTCGCGTGCTCGGACTCGGCGTCGGAGACCGCGAACCGGATGCCGGTGTCCGTCGAGGGTCGGTCGCCGGCCCTCTCTGGCTCGGCGAGGTTCAGGGCCAACGACGTGGAGGCGCCTCGAGCGGCGACCTCGATCCACCGCATGGTCGGGCTCAGTGGTGCATCGAGTCGCTTCTCGAAGCCCAGGGTGTCGACGTAGAAGGCGAGGGCCTGATCCTGGTCGGTGACGGTGATGGCGACCGTACGGACGTCGGTGATGCTGGTCGGTGGCATGGTGCAGCTCCTCAGGTGGTCAAGATCTCGCCGTACATCAACGAGCCAGGGGTGGTCAGGGTGTGGCCGGTCTCCAGCCAGGTCTTCAAACCGGACAAGATCATCGGCCAGCCGCCGTAGAGCTCGGGTGGCGCGTCGGCGCTGAGCTGGTCATGGGTGACGGTCAGCCGGCACGAGTCACCGACGGCTTCGATGACCCAGGTGACCCGAGAGGTGGCGGTCTGCTCCGCCTCCTCGCTCCACAGCGTGTGCATGGTCTGGACCAGCCGGTGGGGTGGGTCGACCACCAGGTTCTCGCCCTCGGCCAGCGGTCGGTCCGTGGCGGGGTGGACCAGGGCGTACGAGGATCCAGGCGCCCAGGTCGACTCGACGCTCGCACCGAAGTGATACTTCGCCCGTACGTCCGGGTCGACGATCGCGGCCCAGAGGCGTTCGGGGGTGGTGCGGATGTAGATCTCGAAGACCTTCTCCATCGCGTGCTCCAGTTCGTCCTTCAGGCCGGTCAGGGCAGCGGCCCACGGCTCGGTGTACTTGCTGACCCAGCGGTCGTGCACCAACCGGATCGGGATGGGGTTGAGGTAGTGCAGCTTCTCCCGGCCGTGGCGCTTGCTGACGACCAGGCCCGCCTCTTCCAGCAGACGCAGGTGCTTGGCGATGCCCACCCGGGTCAGGTCGTGCCGGGCGGTCAGCGACACCAGCGTCTGGCCGTCCCGTTCGCGTAGCGCGTCGAGGAGGGCCCGACGGGTCGGGTCGGCCAGAGCCCGGAAGACCATCTCCACAAGCGCCACAATAGGAAACTAAATGGTTTCCTGTCAAGGGTCGGTCGAGCAACGAAAGCCAACACCCTCATCAACGGGTCAGGGGTTGTCGTGCAGCGGCCAGACCTCGACCACGCCCTGAGCAACTGCACATGGGGTGTGCGAGGCCAGCTCGATGGCTTCCTCCAGGCTGGCCGCCTCGATCACCGCGAACCCGGCGACCGGCAGGGCCGCCTGCAGGAACGGTCCCGCCTCGGTCTGCACGCCGGCGGCGTCGTGGTTGCGCACCTGCACCGGCGCCCCGGCGATGCCCGCCTCGACGCCGGCCTCTCGCAGCCGCTCGTCGTGGGCGTGCGCGGCGTCGCGTACGGCGGGGTCGGTCCGCTCGTAGCCCGCCTGATCGCCGTAGCCGATGGTCAGAAACCTGGCCATGTCCTACCTCCTGCTCGTCTGGGTACTCGTGTCGTCCGTATGACCTTCCTCGACGGCTCGATTCATCGGAGCCCGGGCCTCGGAGAAGGTGCGGACCGCGTTCAATCGGTCCCGGACGCCGAGCTTGCGATAGATGCGCTGCAGGTGCTTCTCGACCGTACGGGGCGAACACCCCAGGCGGTGGGCCATCAGGCGGGTGGAGTGTCCCTGGCTCAGCAGCCCCAACACCGCGAGCTCCCGGCCGGTCAACCCGAGGTCGACCGGCTGGGTGCTGGGGGAGCGGTCACCAAGCAGCCGACGGAGCAGCGCGACCTGCCGGTCGAGCCCGACCAGGGCCCGTCGGACGAACCCGGCGACGACGAGGTCGTCGTCGCTGAAGTCGGTCACTCCCCGCCCCAGGACGTAGGTCGAGTAGCTGTGGCCCTCCAGCCGGTAATGCAGTGACAGCTGCTGGTCCAGGGCCAGGGGTCGCAGGAACTGGTTGATCCGGTTCCGCTTGTGCTGCGCGACGATGGCCGTGGGCACCCGCCCCGTGGTCCACGGCCGGGGGTCGCCGGTCACATAATGCCAGTTGGTCAGGGCGTGGCAGTCGAGCATCTCGCCCCGCCGCCAGGCCTCCATCGCGGCAGCCAAGGGTTCGAGTGCATCGTGGGGGTGCGAGACCACCTCGAGCAGACCGTCGGACCCGGCCCGGTTGTGCGACACCGCCGTCACCGCGAAGGTCCGCTCGAGCTGATCGAAGATCACCGCGTCGGGCATCTCGGTCAGCGGTTCGCGGAGCAGGTCGGAGACCGTCCCCAGCCAGGCGGCGACGCGGGGTCCGGGCTCTGTCATCACGCCCCCTGTCCACCGCCGGCTGCTACGTAGTTTTGCGCATTGACCGGCTCCATCGGACTTGGGGAGGGTGGCTAGCAAGGGGGCGGCGGTTGCCGACTTCACTCCGGTCGGCGACCAGCCCACCCTTTCCCCCATCCGGCCAAGGAGCATCGATGCCCCGCCACCTCCTCTCGATCGGCACCGCGTCCCTCCTCGGCCTCGCGCTGGTCTGGCCCATGGCCGCCGCGTCCGTAGACCTGACGCCGAAGCGTCCGCCGCATTTCGAGGTCGGCCCGGGGGTGGACCGCAGCACCCAGGGTCGGGTCGGTTCGGTGCCCACGCTCACCGCCCGGGCGACCCTGTCAGCGGACTACTCCGCCCCGGGACCCGATTCTGGAGCCCTGGTCGGCCTGCGGAACGGGCGTCAGGGCCCGTTCCCGGGCCAGGTCGTGCCGGGTTTCTCCGGCGTGATCGACAACCGGGACGGCACCTACTGGGCGATGCCGGACAACGGGTTCGGGTCGAAGGCCAACTCGCCGGACTTCCTGCTGCGCGTCTACCTCGTCACGCCGCGTTGGGAGACCGCGGCCGGCGGTCCCGGCCGGATCGAGATCGAGCGCTTCATCTCCCTGCGCGACCCGGACCACAAGATCGGCTTCGGGATCGTCAACGGGGCGACCGGCGCCCGGCTGTTGACCGGCTCCGACTTCGACATCGAGTCGATCGTCCGGATGGCTGACGGCAGCTTCTGGATGGGTGACGAGTTCGGGCCGTTCCTGCTGCACGTCAGCGGCAGCGGTCGCGTGTTGCAGGCTCCGGTGCCCTATCCGAACGGCAAGGGTCCAGACAACCCCACGCTGACCGGCACCGAGACCGCGAACCTCTCCCGCAGCCGCGGTTTCGAAGCGGTTGCGGCCAGCCCGGACGGTCGGTGGCTGTATCCGATCGTCGAGGGAGCGTTGGTGAGCGAACCGAACAAGCGGCGTCGGGTGGTGCACGAGTTCGACACGGCTCGCAACCGGTACACCAGCCGCACCTGGGCCTACCAGGTCGACCTCGAAGCCAACATGGTCGCGGACGCGCACTGGGTGGGCAACAAGAAGCTGATGGTGATCGAGCGTGACGACTTCAACGGTCCCCCTGCGGTCACCAAGCGGGTCTACCTCGTGGATCTCAACCGGACCGATGCGCGGGGCTTCGCCAAGAAGTCGCTGTTCCTGGATCTGCTCCGGATCAAGAACCCGGCCAAGATCGGTGTCGCCGCCTCTCCCGGCGCGTACGGGGTGGGCACGAAGTTCGCCTTTCCCTTCCAGTCGGTCGAGACGATCGTGCCGCTGGGCGGGCAGCGCTACCTGGTCGCCAGTGACAACAACTACCCCAACAACGATGCCCGCTATCCCGGCACGCCGGACGACACCGAGATGATCATCGTCACCGCGCGCAAGAAACGGGTGACCTAGCCCTCGTCGGTGGGGAACAACGTGGTCGCGAGCAGGTGCCGCCGGCGCTGTGCAGTGGGTCGGTTCGACATCACGGCGCCGAGTGCGGTGCTGATCTGCTGCACCAGCTCGGCCTTCTCGTCCTCGCTCAGCCACAGGGAGAACTGCCGGTAGGACACCGAGTCGGCCAGTGGATCGGCACCGTCTCGAGCCAGGTAGAGGTCGAACTCGGCGAGCAGGGCGGCCGTGGCTGCGGCGAAGCCCCGCTGGTGGTCGTCGAGGCTCATCGCCGCCACGGTCTCGAGGTCGATGGCGGTCCGCGCCGGAAACAGGCGGTAGGTGCGCTCGACCGCACCCCGGACGCGCTCCTCACGGTCGACCTCGAGCAGGCCGGCGTCGGTGAGCACCGCGACCTGGCGGTAGACCGTCGCTTTCGAGACATCGGGAAGGCGCTCGCACAGCTGGCTGGTGGTGAACGGCTCGGCATCCAGCACGGCGTGGATGATCCGGAGCCGCAGCGGGTTGAGGACGAGCTCGGTCATCTTCACCCTCCCACCTTCTCATATCGTGCTACCGTTCGCACATGATGCGAAAGGTCAGCGAGGCGCCGATCGGCCGCCTCGTCGGGCTCGACGGGACCCGGTTGTGGGTCCACCGGTCCGACCGTGGAAGACCGGCCGTTGTGTTCCTGCCCGGCGCCGGCAGCTTCGGACTCGACTTCTGGCTGGTGCACGAACGTCTGGCCGGCCTGACCACCTCGGTGCTCTACGACCGGGCCGGGACCGGATGGAGCGACGACGCCGACCTACCGCGGACGACCGAGCAGGTCACCGACGAGCTGCACCGGCTGCTGGCCGATCTCGCTGTCCCGGGCCCGTACGTGCTGGTCGGCCACTCGCTCGGCGGTGCCTATGCGCAGCGCTTCGCGCAGCGGTTCCCGGACCAGGTCCGGGCCCTGCTGCTGCTCGATCCGTTGCACGAGGACTGGGACCAGCACCAGCCGCCGCACCTGAAGCTCGCGGCGAACCAGCCCGATGAGCCGCAGGTCCCGGAGCTGCCGGCCGAGCTGCTCGAGCTGCTCCGGAGCCTGCTCGGCCAGGCCATGGCCGGCTTCCCGGAGCCGCTCCGGACAGCGATCGTCGACCGGCACGCCAGTGCTGACCGGGTGCTGGTCGGCTTCCAGGAGGGTCTGAACGTGCTCGCCGTCCTCGATGACCTGCGTCGGGGCGGCCCGCGACCGGACGTTCCCCTGACCATTCTCAGCGCGACCGGTCTCGACGATCAACAGCGGCTGTTCGCTCCGGAGGACCAGTTGAGGGAGCAGCTCCGCGGCAGCTCCCAGCTGTATGCCGCGATGGCCGCAGCGGCGCCGCAGGGACAGCACCACTCGGTCGGCGACGCCTCCCACGTCACGTTGCCGATGGCTCGGCCGGACGCCGTCGCCGACGCCGTCATCGCCCTGTTGGCGCGCTCGTGACGGTCCCGGACTCGCCGAGCGCCCGGGCTCGCGCGTTCAGGTAGCGCTGCTCGGGCAGGCTGGCCGTCAGCTGGGCCGCCCGCGCGTACGCCCGCCGAGCGGCCATCCGCTCGCCGCTCATCTCGAGCAGGTGGGCCCGTACGGCGTGCGTGCGGTGGAAGCGCCGCATGGCCGGATCGTCGAGCAGTCGGTCGACGATGTCCAGGCCGTGCTCGGGCCCCCGCGACATCCCCACGGCGACCGCCCGGTTCAACGTCACGGCGGGTCCCGGTGCGAGCTTCTCGAGCATGGCGTAGAGCAGGCTGATCTGGGCCCAGTCGGTGTCGGCCCAGGCCGGCGACTCGGCGTGCACCGCCGTGATGGCGGCTTGGAGCTGGAAGCGCCCGACGTGGCCGCGGGGGAGCACCTGTTCGAGAAGCTGGACCCCCTCGGCGATGAGGTCGTGGTCCCACCGGCCCCGGTCCTGCTCGGCCAGCGGCACCAGGTCCCCCCGACCGTCCGTGCGGGTGGCCTCTCGGGACTTGGTGAGCAGCATCAGGGCCAGCGCGCCCGCGACCTCGTCGTGCTCGGGCAACCGGGTGCGCAGCTGGCGGGTCAGCCGGACCGCCTCATCGGTCAGGGTGTGGTCGACCAGCGACGAACCCGAGCTGCGGGTGTAGCCCTCGTTGAACATCAGGTGCAGCACGTCGAGCACGGCCGCCACCCGGTCGGGCAGGTCCGCCGTCTCGGGCAGCTCGAACCGCGCGCCCGCCGCCCGCAGCGTGGTCCGGGCTCGGGTGAGCCGCTGGACCATCGTGCGCTGCGGGACCAGGAAGGCGGCGGCGATCTGGCCGGTGTCGAGGCCGGCCACGGAGCGCAGGGTCAGGGCGACCTGCGACGGGCGGCTCAGTGCCGGGTGGCAGCAGAGCAGCAGCAGCTGCAATGAGTCGTCCGCCTCGGGCCCCACGGTCTGGTCGGCTGCCGGGACGACCCACCCGTCGACCGGCTCGGCCAGCGCGACGGCTTCCTCCCGTGCTGACCGGGCCCGGGTCGATCGCTGCTGGTCGATCAGCCGCCGCGACGCCACCCGGATCAACCAGCCCCGGGGGTTGTCGGGCAGACCATCGACCGGCCACTGCTGGGCCGCCGCCAGCAGCGCCTCCTGGGCGGCGTCCTCGCAGTCGCCCAGGTCACCGTGCCGGCGCAGCAGAGCGCCGAGGACGGGGGTCGACTCGCGTCGCCACACGCCCTCGAGCTCCAGCTCGGTCACTGGTCGTCCCCACCACCTGACATCGTCGCGCGCAGCTCGACCGTGTCACCTGGACCGGCGAACCGGCCTGCGAGCTCCTCAGCCCGCTCGGCGTTCTCGACGTCGATCAGGAAGAACCCGGCCAGGTGCTCCTTGGACTCCGAGTAGGGCCCGTCGGTGGCCAGCGGCCGGCCGGTGTCCCAGCGGTACAGGCGTGCCGTGGTCGGGTCGCCGAGCGCCTGGCCGCCCACCAGCTCACCGCTGTCGGACAGCTCGGTCAACAGTGCCTCGAACCCGGCGTTCATCTGCTCGCGCTGCTCTGCCGGCAGGGCCAGGTTCTCGGCCACGAAGTCCCCGGTCGGGTGACCCCAGGGCTGCGGGTTGGAATGGATCAAGATGACGTACTTCATGGTCAGCTCCTTCGTTGTGGACGGCCCGGGTGGCCCTCCGCACGAGACGTCGGAGCCGTTCGGCCGTCGTCGACATCATCGCTGGGCGCCACGAGGATCGGGCCGAAAGCCGTTCGTGCCCGGTCAGGCGCCGCGTTCGCGGACGAACGGAAGCACGCGAGACCACAGGAGCTCGGTGGCCTCGGCGTCGTACTCCTGCGGCAGGGTGGGGTCGGTGAACAGATGGCCGTCGCCCGGATAGTCGAACAGCTCCAGCCGACCACCGGCACTGCTGACGTCGCGAACCGCCTGCTCGGTCAGCTCGTCTCGGAACGGGTCGCCCAGACTCTGGTGGGACTGGGTGTCCACCCCGGTCGGCCACCGGGCGTCGTCACCGAACCACTCGACCACATTCAGGCCGGACAGCTGGAGCACGCCGGACACCGCCCGGCAGGTGGCCACGAAGACGGCCACGCCCGAGCCTTGGGAGAAGCCGCCGACCACGAAGCCGTCCGGTAGGTCCGCGACCGCACCCAGTCCGCGCTGGAACAGCGACTCCGTGCCGCGCTCGTCGGACCAGGCCATCGCCGGCTCGTACGCGTCGAAGACTCGGCCGTCGAGGAGGTCGGGCAGCAGCACCTCGTGCCCGTCGGCCCGCAGCCGAGCCACGGCGTCGAGCTCGCCCTGCCGGATCCCCAGCACGGAATGGAACAGCACCACAGTGGTCATGGTCCGACCCTGCCAGAGCCCACCGACAGAACTCGACGCAGGTTCGGCCGGATTTCGCAGCGCCCGGTCGGTGCGGCCCGGCCCCTACACTGGCCTGACTCTGCCCGCCCGTCCACCGAAGGGAACCCGGGTGCCCGATCCCTCCGCCGCCCTCTACGCTCCCAGCCTCGTCGAGGTCACCACCCGGCAGCTGCGCGAGGAGATCCTGTCTGGTCAGCTCGTCCCCGGCCAGCGGCTGATCGAGGACCAGATCCGGCTGCGGTTCTCCATCAGCCGGGCTCCGCTGCGGGAAGCGCTTCGGTCGCTGGCCCAGCAGGGCCTGGTCGAGCACCTGCCCCGGCGGGGCACCCGGGTCACCGACCTGACCGCGACCGACATCGACCAGCTCTTCGGACTTCGCTGGGTGCTGGAGCAGCACGCCATCGAGTCGGTCTTCCCGATGGCCGAGGCGCCGGGACCCGACCAGCTGGCCGATGTACGGCACTGGCTGGACCGGATGCGGGAGGCGGACGCCGCCGGTGACGAGCTCGGCAAGGACGACGCCCACCGCGCCTTCCACGCCGCGATCGTGGCCCTCGCCGGCAACCGGCAGCTCGACCTCGCCCTGGAACCCATCCTGCTCAAGCTGCAGCGTCCGATGGCGCTCAACCTGAGGCGGGAAGCGCTGGCCCTGGGCCCAGGGGAGGGGATCGCCCGCCATGAGCGGCTGGTCGGCGCGCTACGGAGCAACGACCGGCGCCAAATTTTGACCGAGCTGGAGGCGCACGGCTCGCGTCGGTTCCTCGAGACCGACCCCGACTGATTCTGTCGGGACCGGGAATAACCAGCCTGTAACGCGGCGGGCCTATCGTCCGTCGCAAATCCTGTCGACAATCGACCGTATGCACGATGTGTCGTACGCGCCGGACCTGACCGCCGGTCCAACGCTCGGACCCGATATCCCCGCCCGCCTCGCCGGCCTTCGCGAGGGGTCGACGACACCCACCGGGGCCGTGCAGACGGTGCTCGCCGCGATCGCCGACCGTGGTGACGACGGCACCTGGATCGCTGTGGCGGACCGCTCGGCCCTGCTGGCCCGGGCCGCAGCCCTGGAAGCTGATCCGGCGGCCCGCGACCTGCCGCTCTACGGCATCCCGTTCGGCGTCAAGGACAGCATCGACATCGCCGGCTGGCCAACCACACTGGCCTGCCCGGCCTACGGCTACGTCGCGGCCGAGACCGCGCCGGTGGTGGAGCGGCTGATGGCGGCCGGCGCCATCCTGGTCGGCAAGACCAACCTCGACCAGTTCGCCACCGGTCTGAACGGCACCCGTACGCCGCACACCATCCCCCGCAGCGTCTTCGGCGGAGATCTCATCTCGGGCGGCTCCAGCTCGGGCTCGGCACTGGCCGTGGCCCTGGGCGAGGTGCCGTTCACCGTGGCCACCGACACCGCCGGATCGGGCCGGGTGCCGCCGGCCCTGAACGCGGTCCCGGGCTACAAGCCGTCCCGCGGACTGATCAGCACGGTCGGACTGGTGCCGGCCTGCCGCTCGCTGGACTGCGTCAGCCTGATCGCCGGCACGGTCGCCGACCTGGCCTACGTCTTCGACCTGGTCGCAGCCCCGGACGACCGCGACCCGTGGACGCGGTCCCTGCCGGCGGCGCCGAGCATCGACCTGGCGTCGGTACGCGTCGGTCTGCCCGAGCCCGCTGAGCTGCAGTTCTTCGGCGACGACGCGATGTCGGCGGCTCACGCGGCCGCCCGGGCCCGGCTAGAGCTGGGCTTCTCGGTGGTTCCCACCTCGTTGGCCCCGTTCCTGCAGGCCGGCGAGCTGCTCTACTCCGGACCGTGGGTCGCCGAGCGGCTGGTCGAGTTCGGCGACTTCCTGGCCGAGCACGAGAACGAGGTGCTGCCGGTGGTCAGCCAGATCATCGGCCGCGGCGCCGACTTCGACGCACGCGACGTGTTCCGTGCGCAGTACCGGCTGGCCGAGCTGAAAGCGACCGTGGCCCGGCTGTTCGACAGCATGGACGTGTTGGTGCTGCCAACCATCGGCACCACCTTCACCGTCCCCGAGGTGCTCGCCGATCCGATCGCCACCAACACCACGCTCGGTCACTACACCCACTTCGGCAACCTGCTGGACCTGTGTGCGGTGGCCGTTCCCACCGGCAGCACCGTCGACGGCCGCCCGGCCAGCGTGATGGTGCTCGGCCCGGCCCTGTCCGACCGGGTGGTGCTCGCCGTGGCCGCCGCGGTTGCTGAGCCCTACCGTCCGTCCGCCCCGACCCGCCCCGACCCGCCCGCTGACCGACCCCCGCCACCGACCTCTTCCCGCCGTCGCTCGATCCCAGCCCGCCGTCAAGGAGCTCCGCCATGCCCGAAACCCCGCCACCCGTGCCTCTGGTCGAGGCCACTCCCACTCCGTTCGCCCTGCCAGCCGGCCAGGTCGCGCTGATCGTCATCGACATGCAGCGGGACTTCTTGCTGCCCGGCGGGTTCGGCGAGACCCTCGGCAACGACGTGGGCCAGCTGGCCGCCGTCGTGCCGCCGCTGCAGCGGCTGCTCGCCGCGGCCCGGGCGTCCGGCCTGTTGGTCATCCACACCCGGGAGGGCCACCGCCCCGACCTGTCCGATCTGCCGGCGGCGAAGCACCGGCGCGGGAAGCCGTCGTTGCGGATCGGTGACCCGGGCCCGTACGGACGCATCTTGATCCGCGGTGAGTACGGCCACGACATCATCGACGAGCTCGCGCCGATCGCGGGCGAGACGGTGATCGACAAGCCGGGCAAGGGCGCCTTCTACGCCACCGACCTGCAGCAGATCCTCGACGACCACCAGATCACCCAGCTGATCGTCACCGGGGTGACCACCGAGGTCTGCGTGCACACGACTGTCCGCGAGGCCAACGACCGGGGCTACGAGGTGCTGGTGCCTGCGGACTGCGTCGGCTCCTACTTCCCGGAGTTCCAGCGGGTCGGTTTGGACATGGTCTCCGCCCAGGGCGGGATCTTCGGCTGGGTCAGCGACTCCGCGGCCCTGATCAGCACGCTTCGCCAACCCGCGACCACCGCGGCCTGAGCCCTCGAGGAGCTCCTGATGTCCGTCATCTCCCGCAAACCGACCGCGACCACCGACACCTACTCGGTGCCGTGGTGGACCCGTGGCGACCTCAACGCCTTCTTCGGACTGGCGTTCAACATCTTGGTGAACGTGCTCACCTTGACCTCGCTGCTGCTGTTCGTGGTCCACCTCCCCGCCGGTGACGTGATCGGCACCGTGCTGCCCGCCCTCGGCGTGGCCCTGATCGTCGGCAACGTCTACTACACCCTGCTCGCCCGCCGGCTGGCCCGGCGCGAGCGGCGCAATGACGTCACCGCGCTGCCGTACGGACCGAGCGTGCCGCACATGTTCATCGTCGTGTTCGTGATCATGCTGCCCATCTACCTGCGCACCGGTGACCCCGTACGCGCCTGGCAGGCCGGTCTGGCCTGGGCGTTCATCATCGGCGTGATCGTGCTGATCGGGGCGTTCGTCGGGCCGTTCATCCGCAGGATCACCCCCCGAGCCGCCCTGCTGGGCACGCTGGCCGGCATCTCGCTGAGCTTCATCTCGATGCGCCCCGCCGGCCAGATCTGGGAGGCGGCCTGGATCGGGCTGCCCGTGCTCGGCATCATCCTGGTCGGCTTCTTCACCGACCTCAAGCTGCCTGGCGGCGTCCCGGTCGGGCTGGCCGCGCTGCTGGTCGGCACCGCCATCGCCTGGATCGGCGGCTACATGTCGGTTCCCGACGTGGCTGCCTCGGTGCAGGACGTCGCCCTGGCCATCCCGAGCCTCAACGTCGACCTGCTGATCTCAGGGCTGAGCGGCATGGCGCCGCTGCTGGCCACGGCGATCCCGTTGGGCGTCTACAACTTCTTGGAGGCCATGAGCAACGTCGAGAGCGCGGCGGCCGCCGGTGACAGCTACAACCTGCGCAGCGTGCTGCTGGCCGACGGCACCGGCGCCATCGTCGGGTCGGCGCTGGGCTCGCCCTTCCCGCCGGCGGTCTACATCGGCCATCCGGGCTGGAAGGCGTCCGGTGGCCGGGCCGGCTACTCGATGGCCAGCGGCCTGTTCATCGCCGTGCTGTGCTTCGCCGGGCTCTTCGGTCTGCTGTCCACCGTGCTGCCGCTGCCGGCGATCGTGCCCATCCTGCTCTACATCGGCTTGCTGATCGGGGCCCAGGCCTTCCAGTCGACCCCACGGCTGCACGCGGCCGCCGTGGTGGCGGCGATCATCCCCAACCTGGCCGCCTGGGGTGCCGGACTGATCGACAACGCGCTGGCCGCCGCCGGCACCACCGCCGCCGAGGTCGGCGAGGAGGCCCTGGGCAACGCCGGCCTGGTGTATCACGGATTGCATGTCCTCGGGTCGGGCGCGACCCTGGCCGGGATCGTCTTCGGGGCCATCGTCACCTTCATCTTGGAGAAGCAGCTGATGCGGGCGGCCATCGCGGCCGGCGTCGGCGCGGCGTTGTCGTGGATCGGGTTGCTGCATGCCGAGCAGGTCGGTTGGGCGGCAGCGCCCGGGGTCGCCCTGGGCTACGTGCTGCTGGCCGCCGTGCTGATCGGCATCTCGCTGATCCAGGGTCGCTCGACCACACCGCCGACCATTGCTGATCCCCAGCAGGATCCGGTCCCGACGTCGGGGGACGTCGCCGAGATCTGAGCTGTGGTGCGGGCGTGGACCGCAACGGGCCGGGGGACGACCGGTGCGGTCCACGCCCTTCGTCGAGACTCCTCAGAAGCTGGTCAGCACCTCGCGCAACCGGGCGGCGAAGGCGGCATGGTCACCCAGAAAGCCCCCGTGATCGCCAGGAAACGAGCTGGGCGTCACGCCGAGCTGCTCGGCGAGAGCGACGGCCGACCGCTTGGCGATCTCGTCACCTGACGACTCGCCGACGCCGATGACGATCCGCGGTCGCCCGGAGCTGAGGACGTCCACCGGCGGCCGATAGCGGGTGAACGGCTTCAGCATCCGCAGGAAGAACAGCTCGTCGTCCGCCTGCTGCTTCGCGGTGGGTGGTGGCGGGACCTGGCCCGGGTCCGCTTCCTCGGGGGCGTGACCCGGCGGTGGCCAGCTGGCCGGGGACACCCCGTCCGGGCCGACGCGGCCGTTGTGCATGACCAGCGAGACGAAGACGCCCCAGGCCGCGCCAGAGCCGGCCGCGCGGTAGGCGTCCTCGATGGCGTCGACCACGGCGCGCACCTGTTGGGCGTCGGGCAGCAGGTCGGTGACGGGCGGCTCGTGGGCGACCAGGGTCCGGACCTTGTCGGGATGCCGGGCGGCGAGAGCCAGCCCGGCCACGGCGCCGCCGCTGCTGCCGAACACGTCCGCCGGCCCGCCGCCGACGGCGTCGACCAGCTCAGCCAGATCGTCGGCCTGGACTTCCGGGGTGATCGGCAGCGACGGGTCTTCCACCGTGCTGCGGCCAAGGCCGTGCGGGTCGTAGGTGACCACGGTGTGGTCCGCGGCCAGCAGCTCGGCCAGCGGTGCGAACGGTTCGCTGGTCATCGGCTGGCCGATCACCAGCAACAGCGGGCCCGAGCCGCGGACCTCGTAGTGCAGGTTTGCGCCCGCTACCCGCAGGTGATCCGTGGTGAGTGTGACGGTCATGGTGGCTCCTGGGGTGGTCGGGTGCTGGCCTGGTGGGCTGACGTAGGGATAGACCGACGACTCGAGCCGTACTCATCGGCTCGGGGCCGCCGATCGTGACCCGATGAGTTCGGCGGGGCTCGGCGGTCTGAAGCAGCATGAGACTCACCGTGAACGTGTTCTTGACCGCAGACGGCGTGATGCAGGGACCGGGAGGCCGGGACGAGGACCCCAGCGACGGCTTCGAGCGTGGTGGCTGGCTGGTGCCCTACATCGACGAGGATTTCGGCGGCATCGTCGACAGCTGGTTCGACCGGGCCGCCGCGATCCTGCTCGGTCGCTCGACCTACGACATGATGCATCCCTACTGGCGTCAGGTGACCGACCCCGACAACGTGGTCGCCACCAAGCTCAACGGACTCGACAAGTACGTCGTCTCCACGACGTTGACCGACCCGGTCTGGGAGCACACCACGGTCATCTCGACCGACGTCGTCGCGACGGTGGCCCGGCTCAAGGACAGCGGCGACGGCGAGCTCCAGGTGCACGGCAGCTGCGGACTGGCCAAGACGCTGCAGGAGGCCGGGCTGGTCGACGAGTACCGGCTGCTGGTCTTCCCGGTGCTGGTGGGCGCGGGCAAACGGCTGTTCAGCGAGTCGGCTCCGCCGTCCGGCCTGACCCTGGTCGACTCGTCGGTGACCAGCACCGGCGCCGTCTACTCCGCCCTGACCCCGGCAGCGTTCACGGTCGGCCGGGTGGGTGTCGAGGACGGCCACGAGGTGGAGACCCTCTGATCGCAGCGGCTCGTCCGGCATCGCCATGATGGGGGCATGGATCAGCCAGGTCCGGTCAAGGAGGACGCCATGCCCCACGCGGTCAGCCATCTCGCCACGGAGATCGGCACCCAGCCCGAGGACTGGATCCGGGCGGCGGACTCGGTCGGCGCCTACGCCGTAGCGCTCCCCGCCGCGGGCGAACGGGTGGCGGTCATCGGGTGCGGCACCTCGTTCTACATGGCGCAGTGCTACGCCCGGTTGCGTGAGGCAGCCGACCAGGGTGTGACCGATGCCTTCGCGGCCAGCGAGAACCTGCTGCACCGCGGCTACGACCGGGTGCTGGCGATCACCCGGTCCGGGACCACCACCGAGGTGCTCGAGGTGCTCCGTTCCCTGCCGGCCGGATCGGTCCGTACGGTCATCTGCGCGGTCCCCACCGCCCCGGCGATCGAGCACGCCGACCACACGATCGTGCTCGACGAGGTCGATGAGCGCTCCGTCGTCCAGACCCGGTTCGCCACCACCACCTTGGCTTTGCTGCGGGCCAGTCTCGGCGAGGACCTGCGTCCGGTCGCCGAGCAGGCCCGGGTCGCGCTGGCTGCCGAATTGCCGGAGCCGGTCCTGACCGCCGGACAGTTCACCTTTCTCGGCCGCGGCTGGACGATCGGGCTCGCCGAGGAGGCGGCGCTCAAGCTGCGCGAGTCGGCTCAGCTGTGGACCGAGTGCTACCCGGCGATGGAGTACCGCCACGGTCCGATCAGCATCGCCGAACCCGGCCGCGTCACCTGGGCGTTCGGCGCCGTGCCCGAGGGTCTGGCCGATCAGGTGCGGGCCACCGGGGCGCACTTCGAACAGTCCTCGACCGACCCGATGGCCGACCTGCTCCGGGTGCACCGCCTCTGCCTGCACGCCGCCGACGTACGCGGCCTCGACCCCGACCAGCCGCGCCATCTGACCCGGTCGATCATCCTGCCGTCCTAGCCGCCGATGACCACCATCCTGGCCATCGACGTGGGTGGCACGACGATCAAGGCGGAGCTGCAGAGCGCCGACCACCAGCCGCTGCTCGCGGCCCGTCGGCCGGCTCCGCGCGGACCTGAGGGCAACGACGGCAGCCCGGTGCTCGATGTGGTCGGCGCGCTCGCCCGGGAGCTGATCGGCTCGGTGGCCCCCGGCTCGGTCGACGCCGTCGGGCTGGGGGTGCCGGGCATCGTCGACCTGAACCGCGGAATGGGGGTCCTGAGCACCAACCTGGGGTGGCGGGATGCCCCGTTGGTCGAGCGGTTGCAAGCCGACCTGCAGCTGCCGGTCGTGCTCAGCCACGACGTCAGCGCCGCCGGGCTCGCCGAGTTCCGGCTCGGCGCCGGCCGGGGAGCCCGGGACGTCTTGTTCGTGGTGATCGGCACCGGCATCGCCGCGGCCGTGCTGGCCGGCGGCTCGCTCGTCACCGGCGGGGCGGGTCAGGCCGGGGAGATCGGCCACCTCCGGGTGCGCTCCAGCGGTCCGCGGTGCGGCTGCGGCGGCCGGGGGTGCCTGGAGAGCTTCGCCTCCGCCCGGTCCATCGCCACCGCGTACGCGATCCGGACCGGGCGGGCGGTCGACGGAGCCCTGGCGGTGATGGCTGCGCTGCCGACCGACCCCGACGCCGCCGCCGTGTGGCTCGACGCCGTGACGGCGCTGGCCGACGGTTTGCTGGCCACCCAGGCCGTGCTGGCCTCGGAGCGCGTCATCCTCGGCGGAGGGCTCGCCTCCGCCGGTCCCGCCCTGCTGGAGCCGCTGGCCGCGGCGATGCGTGACCGAGCCACGGTGCAGACGGTGCCCGAGCTGCGGGTGGCCGAGCTGGGGGAGCGGGCCGGCATCGTCGGCGCCGGGATGGCCGCGCTGGAGGCCCTCCGCGCTACTCGGGTCGGTGGCACACCGCCTCCACGTTGATGCCGTCCGAGTCGAGGACGAAGCCGCCGTAGTAGTCCTCGTGGTACTCCGGCCTGACCCCGGGCTCGAGGTGGCTGGTGCCGCCCGCGGCCAAAGCGGCGTCGTAGAACCGACGTACGGCCTCCCGGTCCTCCACCGTGAAGGCGATGTGCATGTTCGTGCCCGCCGTGCCCTCCGCGATCAGCCAGAAGAACGGCTTCGGATGCCGGCCGAAGCCGTGCATCTCGGGTCGGGGCTCCGACTCGTCGGCCGGAAACTCCAGCAGCTTGACGATGCCGATCGAGGCCAGCGCCGGCTCGTAGAAGGCCAGTGAACGATGGAGGTCGGGGACGGCGATGTTGAGGTGGTCGATCTGTGAGCCGGTGAAGTCGGGCATGGGTTTCCTCGGTTGGGATCGGGCGTACGGCTCAGGCTGCCAGGAGGGGCGGACAGAAATAGTCATCGATCTCGACCGGGCGCTGGATGCCACACTGACCCGGTGACGGTCCTGGCGCTGAAGCTGCTGCTCGCTCCGCTGCTGGTGATCGCCTCGTCGTTGGCCGGTCGGCGCTGGGGAGCGAGGCTGGCCGGGATCCTGGTCGTGCTGCCGATCGTGGCCGGACCGATCCTGCTGATCATCCACCTCGAGCACGGCAGCCGGTTCGCCGCCCAGGCGGCCGCGGGTGCCACCCTCGGCATCGTTGCGCTGGCCGTCTTCGTGCTGGTCTTCGCCTTCGTCTCACGTCGCCGCGGCTGGCTAGTCACCCTGCTGAGCAGCTGGGTGGCGGTGCTGCTGGTCGACCTGGGTCTGGCTCAGGTCACCGCCCCGCCCTGGGTGGCGCTGGTCCTCGCGGTGGTCGCCCTGCACGCCGCCGGCCTGGTGCTGCGCCGACTGCACACGCCGCCGCCGGCCGCGGTCGTCCCGCCCTGGTGGGACCTGCCGGCCCGAGCCGTGGCCACCAGCGCGCTGGTGCTGCTGCTCACCGGGGTGGCCGCGTCGCTCGGCCCCACGTTGACCGGGGTGCTGGCGCCGTTCCCGATCGCGATCAGCGTGGTCTGCGGGTTCGCTGCCGCCCAGGGCGGGCATGCTGCCGTGCTGGCGCTGCTGCAGGGGATCGTGCCCGGGCTCGACGGGTTCGCGCTGTTCTGCTTCCTGGTGGCGGTCACCATCGACCGAACGGGTCCGGTGGCGGCGTTCGGCATCGCCTCGGCTGCGGCGGTGGCCTTCGCGACGGTCCTGGTGTTTCGACGATGACTCCAGATCGTCGTTGGCGGCGGACCCGGAGGCTCCGGCGGATTCTGCGTCACCAGTGCAGCCATCGCGGCGCTCAGGCGGCGTGTCGAGCGGACTGGTGACGCAAAACCAGACTGGCGCTCGGATCAGCCAGGCCGCTGATCGTCGCCGGGTGAAACTGCCACGGTCAGCTGAGGCGAAGGACTGGTCGAGGGCTTGGCTCGACCGACGACTCCGTCGGCCGGCGACCGGCTCCGGTGAAGGAATGTCTCTTGTCCCGCACGGTCTTGATCTCCGGAGCCAGCATCGCCGGGCCCACCCTGGCCTACTGGCTCCACCGGCACGGCATGAAGCCGATCATCGTCGAACGGTCCGACGGCATCCGACCCGGCGGCCAGACGGTCGACCTCCGGGGGGCCGGCCGCACCGTCGCCCAGCGGATGGGAATCGAGGAGGCCGTCCGATCGGCCTCCACCGGCGAGGAAGGGGTTGCGTTCGTCGATGCCGACAACGTCATCCAAGCCGCCTTCCCGGTCGGCGGCTCCGGCGGTGAGGGTTTCGTGGCCGAGCTGGAGATCCTCCGCGGCGAGCTGGCCGACCTCCTCTACGAGCGGACCCGCGACGACACCGAGTACCTCTTCGGCGACCGCATCTCCGCCCTGGCCGACGGCCCGGACCAGATCGTGGCCTCCTTCGACCGGGGGCCGGATCGTGCCGTCGACCTCGTCGTCGCCGCTGACGGCATCGGGTCCCGGACCCGCCGCCTCGTCCTCGGTGCGGAGACGACGATCCGCTCGCTGGGCACCTACACCGCCTACCTGACCATCCCGCGAGCCGACACCGACGGCAGCTGGGCCCGCTGGTACAACGCGCCCGGCGGTCGGGTGATCGCCCTGCGCCCGGACAACCGCGGCACCACCTGTGCCCTGCTCACCTTCTTGTCGGGACCGCGCGGCTACGAGAACCTCGACCTGGACGGCCAGAAGCACCTGCTGCGACGGACCTTCGCCGATGCGGGCTGGGAGGTGCAGCGGGTCCTCGACGCCCTCGATGACGCCCCGGACCTCTACCTCGAGCAGACCGGCCAGGTCCGTGCGTCGAGCTGGAGCCGCGGGCGCTTCGCCTTGCTGGGCGACGCGGGCTACTGCGCCTCGCCGATCAGCGGGATGGGCACCAGCCTCGCCCTGGTCGGCGCGTACATCCTGGCCGGGGAGCTCGCCCGGCAGCCGGATCACCGGGACGCCTTCGCGGCGTACGAGTCGGTCATGCGGCCCTACGTCGATCGGGCGCAACGGCTGCCTCCGTTCACCCCGCGGGCGGCGCTGCCGCGCAGCCGGGCCGGCATCCGTGTCCTGAACACTGCGCTCAATGTCGCTTCGCGGCCGCCGCTGAACCGGCTCGGCGGCAGCCCACCCGCGGAGGCGATCGCGCTGCCGACCTACTGAGCCCCGCCCGACGTCGGGCGAAAACCCGGTTGACGGGCCTGCCCCGCCTTGCTGTACTCGGAGAAACCCGTCGAGCCAGGAGCACCGGCATGCGCCAACAGTCCATGTTCATCCAGAAGGTCAGCCACTTCGAGGACATGAGGCTTTGTGCACACGTTGAACCTAGGAATCCTGGCGCACGTCGACGCCGGTAAGACCAGCCTGACCGAGCGGCTCCTGCACGCCGCCGGGGTCATCGACGAGGTCGGTAGCGTCGACGAGGGCAGCACCCAGACCGACACCTTGGCGTTGGAACGGCAGCGCGGTATCACCATCAAGTCGGCCGTCGTCTCCTTCGTCATCGACGGGGTCACCGTCAACCTGATCGACACCCCGGGCCACCCCGACTTCATCGCCGAGGTCGAGCGGGCGCTGAGCGTCCTCGACGGAGCGGTCCTGGTCGTCTCCGCGGTCGAAGGTGTGCAGGCCCAGACCCGCGTCCTGATGCGTACGCTGCAGCGCCTGGGCATTCCGACCCTGATCTTCGTCAACAAGATCGACCGGGCCGGCGCCGACCCGGAGCGGGTGCTGGCCAGCATCACCGAACGGCTGGCCCCCACGGCGACGGCTATGGGCTGGGCTGAGCGGACCGGCACCACGGCGGCGGAGTCCACGCCGTTCGCCGCGCCGGCCGCCGAACCGCAGATCGGGGTCGACTCCCGCCGGGGCGCCGTCCATCCGGTGTTCTTCGGCTCGGCGATCACCGGCGCCGGGGTCGCCGACCTGCTGGCCGCGATCACCGTCTTGCTGCCGCGCTCTGGTGGCCGGGCTCAGGCCCCGCTGTCCGGGCGGGTCTTCAAGATCGAACGGGGTGCGGCCGGGGAGCGGATCGCGCTGGTCCGGCTCTTCGCCGGCACCGTACGCCTGCGCGACCGCCTCATGACCGGCGTCGATGATCATGCGGACAAGATCACCGGCATCGAGGTCTTCGACCGGGGCGGCACCGTGTCGTCCACCTCGGCGGTCGCCGGTCAGATCGCCCGGCTCCGCGGGCTCAGCACCGTACGGATCGGGGACACCATCGGCGCTCCCACGGTCGCGGTCGAGCCGGTGTTCTCCCCACCCACGTTGGAAACGGTGGTCGTGCCCGAGCGCCCAGCCGACGCCGGTGCCCTGCACGTGGCCCTGACTCAGCTGGCCGAGCAGGACCCGTTGATCAACTTCCGCCAGGACCGGGTGCGCCAAGAGCTCTCGGTCTCGCTCTACGGCGAGGTGCAGAAGGAGGTCATCCAGGCGACCCTGCTGACCGACTACGGCGTGGCGGTGAGCTTCCGGGCCACCACCACGCTGTGCATCGAGCGGGTGGTCGGCACCGGGGCGGCAGTGGAGATCATCGGCACCGAGCCCAACCCCTTCCTGGCCACGGTCGGGTTGCGGGTCGAACCCACGCCGGTCGGTGCCGGAGTGAGCTTCCGGCTCGAGGTCGAGCTCGGGGCCATGCCGATCGCGTTCTTCCGGGCCGTCGAGGAGACGGTGCGCGAGTCGCTGGCTGAAGGGCTGCACGGGTGGCCGGTTCCCGACTGCGCGGTGATCATGACGCACTCCGGCTACTACCCGCGGCAGAGCCACTCGCACGCCGTGTTCGACAAGTCCATGTCGAGCACGGCCGGTGACTTCCGCCAGCTGACGCCGCTGGTGCTGATGGCGGCCCTGGCCAAGGCCACGACGGTGGTCTGCGAGCCCATGCACCAGGTCGAGCTGGAGTTTCCGATCGACGCCCTCAGTGCCGTGCTGCCGGTGCTCGACCGGCTCGGCGCTGTGCCGGGGCCGCCGATGATCACGGCGACGACCTACCGGTTGCCCGCGGAGATCCCGGCCGCCCGGATCCACCGACTGACCCAGGAGCTGCCCGGGCTGACGAGGGGTGAGGGTGCGCTGGCGTCGGCGTTCAGCCGCTACCAGCCCGTACGCGGCACCCCGCCGTCCCGGTCACGGACCGACCGCAACCCGCTCAACCGCAAGGAGTACCTGCGCCGGGGCCTGGGCTGAGCGGCACCTCGTGCTTGTGCCGGGGGCGCGGACCGGGTGAAGTAGCACCCATGCGCATTGTCGTGATCGGTGGGACCGGGCACATCGGGTCGTTCCTGGTGCCGAGGTTGGTCCGCAACGGCCACCACGTGGTGAGCCTGAGCCGAGGCAGCCGGCGGCCGTACGTGGACGACCCGACCTGGAGCGAGGTCGAGACCGTGACCGTCGACCGCGAGGCCGAGGACGCAGCCGGCACCTTCGCCGCCCGGGTCGTGGAGCTCGGCCCCGAGGCGGTCGTCGACCTGGTCTGCTTCACGGTCGAGTCGGCGAAGGCGCTGGTCGAGGGGCTGCGCGGACACACCGGCCAGCTCGTCCATTGCGGCTCCATCTGGCGGCACGGGCCGAGCTTGACGTTGCCGGTGCTCGAGACCGATCCCTCGCCCCCGGTCGGGGACTACGGCACGCAGAAGGCGGCCATCGCCGACCTGCTGCGGCGCGAGACCGAGAGCGGCGGCCTGGTCACCACGTCGCTGCACCCCGGCCACATCACCGGCCCGGGCTGGCCGCTGATCACGCCGCTCGGCAACCTCGACCCGTCCGTGTGGCAGCGGCTCGCCCGCGGGGAGGAGCTGACCGTGCCGGGCTTGGGAGCGGAGTCGCTGGCCCATGTGCACGCCGACGACGTGGCTCAGGCGTTCGCCTTGGCGCTCGACCACCCGGAGGCCGCGGCCGGACAGGACTTCAACGTGACCGCCGGGTCGTCCCAGACCGTACGCGGTTTCGCCCAGGCCGCCGCAGGCTGGTTCGGACAGCGAGCCACCCTGCGCCCGGTCAGCTGGGAGGAGTTCCGCGCGAGCACCGAACCGGACTTCGCCGACCAGTCGTACGACCACCTGGTCCGCAGCCACTCGGTCTCCATCGCCAAGAGCCAACGGCTGCTCGGCTACGCGCCGGCGTACCGTCCGGACCAGGCGGCCCAAGAAGCGGTGGCCTGGTTGGTCGCGCACGACCAGCTGAGCGTCGACAACGCCATGGTGGACTGAGACCGTCGTAGGCGCAGGGGCTCGGACCGGCGTTCCGGCCGTCCTCGGACTCACGGTCCGCTCGGCGAGATCGTCCCTGGTCACGGTGGAGATCGAGCGCTGAGTCTCACCAGCCGCGAGCTCGCCACTCCTGCAGGTGCGGCCGCTCGGCCCCCAGGGTCGTGTCATCCCCGTGGCCGGGGTGGACCACGGTGTCGTCGTCGAACCGGCCGAAGATCTTGGTCTCCAGGTCGTCCATCAACGAGGTGAAGGTCGCCGCCGAGCCGGTCTTGCCCGGACCACCGGGGAACAGGCTGTCTCCGGTGAACAGGTGGACGACGTCGTCGGCGTAGGCCAGCGCGATCGAGCCCGGCGTGTGGCCGACCAGACCGATCACCTCCAGGCTCTCGGCGCCGAAGTCCACCCGGTCGCCGTCCCACACCCCGACCACGCCGCTGACCCCGGCTCCGGCGCTGATCGCGTCGACGTCGGGGCGACCGGCCAGCAGCCGAGCCCGGGTGGACTCGGCCACCGCAGCCAGCGCCTGCCAGTGGTCTCCGTGCCGGTGGGTCGTGACGATCCCGTCCACCGCGGCGCCGCCGATCGCGTCGATCAGCGTTGCGGCCGAGTGCGCGGCATCGACCAGCACGGCGTGATCCGCCCCCTGCAGCAGATAGGCGTTGTTGTCCATCGGCCCGACCGAGATCTTGGTCAGGGTGACTGATCCGGACAGGGGCAGGCGCAGTGGCTTGCCGGGACGCACATGGTTCAGACCGCTCATGATGGGCTTCTCTCGGTCGGTGGTGATCGGGGTCCGTGGTCAGAACGCGGGCAGCGAGAGTCCCTCATCGCCGGTCACGGACGTGGCCGGGCTGCGGCTCATCAGCCACCCGAGCAGGTTCGCGCTGCTGCCGCTGATCGGAATGGGGTCCCCGGAGCTGCCCACGGTGATGGTGAAGCCGGACTCCGAGGTCAGCTCCAGCTTGGGGAACTCGTCGCGGCCGCGGAGCCGGAACGAGCACCACTCCAGCAGCCACTCGGCCGTCGGGGCGTCGATGTCCTCGACCCCGAACCCGGTGTCCAGGTCGACGTGGTGGATGACCACCTCGAGCAGCCGGGCCAGCGGCAGCAGCCGGGCCGGCACCCGCAGCCCCCCGCGGAGCTCGACCTCGGCGTCCCAGGCGTCGGCCTCGTCGACCGCCCCGAAGGCGTCTTCCAACCGGCTGGCCGAGGTGTCGAGGTCGATCTGGAGGTCCAACCCGGAGCGTCCGGCTCCGCCGTCGATGTCGGACTCGCGCTGTTCGGGCGAGTCGTACATCTCCTGCCTGATCCCGGTCCGGGCCCAGCTGGTCAGCCGGCCGAGGGCATCGGCCTGCCGCGCGATGTGGGTCGCCACGTGCCCGCGGCTCCATCCCGGCAGTGCGCTGGGGGCCCGCCATTGCTCGTCCGTGACGTTGATGGTGTCACCCAACAGCCGTAGGGTCGCCTTGTCCACCAGAGCGCGAAGCTTCTCCAGCTGCTGGTGGGCCGGCGTGTCGGGGGAGTTCATGAGCCCTAACCTAACGGGGTCCAGCGGTTGCCGAAACGCAGGAATGAAGAAGTGTCAGTGGCCGCACATACGATGTCCTGCGTGAATGACCGACTAGTCGTTCGGGGTGCCCGCGAGCACAACCTGCGCAACATCTCCCTCGATCTGCCGCGCGATGCGTTGATCGTGTTCACCGGGCTTTCCGGCTCCGGCAAGTCCAGCCTGGCCTTCGACACCATCTTCGCCGAAGGCCAGCGTCGCTACGTCGAGTCGCTCTCGGCGTACGCCCGCCAGTTCCTCGGCCAGATGGACAAACCGGACGTCGATTTCATCGAGGGGTTGTCGCCGGCGGTCTCGATCGACCAGAAGTCGACCAGCCGCAACCCGCGGTCGACGGTCGGCACCATCACCGAGGTGTACGACTACCTCCGCCTGCTGTACGCGCGAGCCGGGCGCCCGCACTGCCCGATCTGCCACGAGCAGATCAGCCGCCAGTCGCCGCAGCAGATCGTCGACCGGCTGATGGCCCTGGACGAGGGCACCCGCTTCCAGATCCTGGCTCCCGTGGTCCGGGGCCGCAAGGGCGAGTACGCGGAGGTGTTCCGGCAGCTGGCCTCCGACGGGTTCAGCCGGGCCCGGGTGGACGGTGAGGTCGTCCAGCTGACCGACCCGCCGATCCTGGACAAGAAGTACAAGCACAACATCGAGGTGATCGTCGACCGGTTGGCGGTCAAGCCGACGGTCAAGCGGCGGCTCACCGACTCGGTCGAGACCGCGCTGGGGCTGGCTCAGGGTGTGGTCACGGTCGACTTCGTCGACCTGGACGCTGACGACCCCAAGCGGGAGCGCAGCTACTCGGAGAAGATGGCCTGCCCCAACGGCCACGACATCGCCATCGACGAGCTGGAGCCCCGCCAGTTCTCCTTCAACGGCCCCTGGGGGGCCTGTCCGGAGTGCTCCGGTATCGGCACCCGGATGGAGGTCGACCCGGAGCTGGTGGTTCCGGACGACGAGAAGAGCCTGGCCGAGGGGGCCATCGCCCCGTGGGCGTCGGCGCACGTCGCGGACTACTTCATCCGGCTGATCGACTCGCTGGCCGAGAGTGCGGGCTTCAGCACCCACGTCCCGTGGCACCGGCTGCCGGCCGCGGCCCAGAAGGTGCTGCTCTACGGCGTGCCCGGTCAGGTGCACGTCACCTACAAGAACCGCTACGGGCGCTCCCGGAGCTACAACGCGAAGTACGAGGGCGTCGTCGCCTACATCGAGCGCCGGCACGCCGAGGCCGAGACCGACACCTCCCGCGAACGGTTCGCCGGCTACATGCGCGAGGTCCCCTGCAAGGCCTGCAAGGGCGCACGGCTCAAGCCCACCTCGCTCGCGGTCACCATCGGTGACAAGAACATCGCCGAGATCTCCAGCATGTCGATCGACGAGGCGGCCGGGTTCTTGCGCGCGCTCGAGCTCAACGAGCGCGAGAAGCAGATCGCCGAGCGGGTGCTCAAGGAGATCAACGAGCGGCTGCGGTTCCTGCTCGACGTCGGCCTGGACTACCTGTCCCTGAGCCGGCCGACCGGCAGCCTGTCCGGAGGCGAGGCGCAGCGCATCCGGCTGGCCACCCAGATCGGCTCCGGCCTGGTCGGGGTGCTCTACGTCTTGGACGAGCCGAGCATCGGTCTGCACCAGCGCGACAACCGCCGGCTGATCGAGACGCTGATCCGGCTGCGGGACCTCGGCAACACCTTGATCGTGGTCGAGCACGACGAGGACACCATCAGGGTGGCCGACTGGGCGGTCGACATCGGCCCCGGGGCGGGCGAGCACGGCGGACACGTCGTGGTGTCCGGACCGGTCCAGGAGCTGCTCGACCATCCGGACTCACTCACCGGTGCCTATCTCTCCGGTCGACGCTCCATCGCCTTGCCGGCCTTCCGGCGGCCGGGCACCAAGGGCCGCGAGATCAGGGTCAACAACGCCGTCGAGCACAACCTGCAGAACGTCAGCGTCTCGTTCCCGCTCGGCCAGCTGATCGCGGTCACCGGGGTGTCCGGCTCGGGCAAGTCGACGCTGGTCAACAGCATCCTCTACACCGCCTTGGCCAAGCGGATCTACAACGCCCGCGACGTCCCCGGCCGGCACCGCTCGATCACCGGCGCCGAGCAGATCGACAAGATCATCCACGTCGACCAGTCACCGATCGGGCGTACGCCGCGTTCCAATCCGGCGACCTACACGGGAGTCTTCGACCACGTCCGGCGGCTGTTCTCCGAGACACCGGAGTCCAAGGTGCGCGGCTACCAGCAGGGTCGGTTCTCGTTCAACGTCAAGGGTGGCCGCTGCGAGAACTGCACCGGAGACGGCACCATCAAGATCGAGATGAACTTCCTGCCTGACGTCTACGTCCCCTGCGAGGTCTGCCACGGTGCGCGGTACAACCGGGAGACCTTGGAGGTGCACTACAAGGGCAAGTCGATCGCCGAGGTGCTGGACATGCCGATCGAGGAGGGGTTGGACTTCTTCGCGGCCATCCCGGCGATCTCGCGGCACCTTCAGACCCTCGTCGAGGTGGGCCTGGGCTACGTACGCCTGGGTCAGCCCGCGCCGACGCTGTCCGGCGGAGAGGCGCAGCGGGTCAAGCTGGCCAGCGAGCTGCAGAAGCGCTCGACCGGTCGGACGTTGTACGTGCTCGACGAACCGACCACCGGCCTGCACTTCGAGGACATCCGCAAGCTGCTCGGCGTGCTCGGTCGGCTTGTCGACGCCGGCAACACGGTTGTGGTCATCGAGCACAACCTCGACGTGATCAAGACCGCCGACTGGCTGATCGACATGGGCCCCGAGGGTGGCTCGCGGGGCGGCACGGTGATCGCCGAGGGCACACCGGAGCACATTGCTGCCACCGAAGCGTCCTACACCGGCGAGTTCCTGCGGCCGATCCTGGCCGGTCGCGAGGTGCCGGTCGGTGCCGCCCAGCCGGAGCTGGTGACCGCCCGTCCGGTCACCAAGGCGGCGGCCAAGCGGGCTGCGCACGCCGCCGCCAAAGCCGCCGACACCAGGACCAGCGCCGAAAAGGTCGGGGCCACCGGAGCGGCCAAGAAGGCGCCGGTGAAGAAGGCGCCGGTCAAGAAGGCGGCGGCCACCAAGGCCCCGGTCCGCAAGGCGACCAGTGGGGTTCCGGCGCGCAAGGCCAGCTGATTCGGTCTGCGATCGAACCGAACCGGTCCACGCCTCGTCTAGACCGGAGAACATCCCGCCCGGGCGCCCCCCGCCCAGGCGGGGCTTCGTCTTTCCACAGGTTCTCGACAGCCGGGACCGGTTGACTCGACGCCGTTCACCCCGCACGACCGGCACCAGCACCCCCACCCACCCGGAGGCCCTCATGTCCGACCGCGTCGATTCCCACCAGTCCCTCGTCAGCGAGCCCAGCCCTCCGACCACCCGCCGCACCCTGCTGCGGACGGCCGGTCTGGTCGCCCTGGCCGGCGGCGGCGTCGCCACCTTCGGCGCCTGCTCGGCCGACGGTGAGACCGCAGCGCCACCCGCGTCGTCGGCTCCAGCCAGCTCGGCCGCCTCGGCACCCCCCTCGGCCTCCGCCAGCGCCGAGGCCTCCTCGCCCGCCCCTTCGGCCTCGGCTTCCGCCAAGGTGCCGAGCGGACCGAGCGTGGCCACATCGAAGGTTCCGGTCGGCGGAGGGGTCATCCTCGAGGACGCCGACTACGTGATCACCCAGCCGACCAAGGGTGACTTCAAGGCGTTCAGCAAGATCTGCACCCACATGGGTTGCCCGGTCGCCGAGGTCTCCGGCGGCAACATCAACTGCAAGTGCCACGGCAGCGCCTTCTCGGTGAAGGACGGCTCGGTGACCAACCCGCCGGCCAGCAAGCCGCTGGACGAGGCTGAGGTCACGGTCGCCGGCGACAAGGTCTACGTCACCGGCTGAGCTGTCCGCGGCGCTGACTGAGGTTGTCAGCGGCACTGACGGAAGTTGTCAGGGGTGCCGCCTAGTCTTTGGGGGTGCCCGCCTCCCTGTCTCGTCGACCGGTGCTCGACTATCGGCCGGCTCCGGGGTCGATCCCGGACCAGCCGGGGGTCTACCGGTTCTCCGATGCGGACGGTCGGGTCATCTACGTCGGCAAGGCCAAGAGCCTGCGGTCCCGGCTGAACTCCTACTTCGCCGACCTCGGCTCGCTGCACAACCGGACCCGGTCGATGGTGCTGACGGCCACCAAGGTCGACTGGACGGTCGTGCAGACCGAGGTCGAGGCGCTGCAGCTGGAGTACTCCTGGATCAAGGAGTTCGACCCCCGGTTCAACGTCAAGTACCGCGACGACAAGTCCTATCCCTGGCTGGCCGTCACCTTGTCCGAGGAGATCCCGCGGGTGATGGTCGGGCGCGGTCCCAAGCGCAAGGGCAACCGCTACTTCGGGCCGTACTCGCACGCCTGGGCCATCCGCGAGACGGTCGACCTGCTGCTCCGGGTGTTCCCGATGCGCTCCTGCCGCCCCGGCGTGTTCAAGAACCACAAGCAGCTGGGCCGGCCCTGCCTGCTGGGCTACATCGGCAAGTGCTCGGCCCCGTGCATCGGCCGGGTGACCCCGGAGGAGCACCGGTCCATCGTCGACGACTTCTGCCAGTTCATGGCCGGTCAGGCCGCGCCGATGATCAAACGGCTGGAGCGGGAGATGCGCACGGCCAGCGACGAGCTGGAGTTCGAGAAGGCCGCCCGGATCCGCGACGACATCGGCGCCCTGCAGCGGGCCATGGAGCAGAACGCGATCGTGTTCCGCGACGGCACCGACGCAGACGTGATCGCGCTGGCCGAGGACCCGCTGGAGGTCGCCGTCCAGATCTTCCACGTACGCGGCGGCCGGGTCCGCGGCGAACGCGGCTGGGTGGCTGACCGCTTCGACGAGAGCGGCACCGGCGACCTGGTCGAGCAGTTCCTGCTGCAGCTCTACGCCGACGCGGACCCGACCAGTCCCGACCGCGACGTCGTGCCGCGGGAGATCTTGGTGCCCGAGCTGCCGGCGTCGGCCGACTCACTGACCGAGCTGCTCAGCGAGGCCCGGGGGAGTGCGGTCTCGATCCGCGTCCCGCAGCGTGGTGACAAGCGGTCCCTGATGGAGACGGTCACCCGCAACGCCGGCCAGACCCTGATCCGGCACAAGACGACAAGGGCCGGCGACCTGTCCACCCGCAACCGGGCGCTCGAGGAGATCCAGGAGGCACTGGAGCTGCCGACCGCGCCGCTGCGGATGGAGTGCTTCGACATCTCCAACCTGCAGGGCACCGAGGTGGTCGCCTCGATGGTGGTCTTCGAGGACGGCCTGCCCCGCAAGAGCGAGTACCGCCGGTTCGTGATCCGCCATGTCGACGGGCAGAACGACGTGGCGGCCATGCACGAGGTGATCACCCGCCGGTTCCGACGGCTGATCGACGACCGGGCGGCGATGGCCCAGACCCACCCCGCGGGCGACGTCGACGAGGACGGTCCGCTGCTGATCGACCCGACGACCGGGGCGCCCCGCCGGTTCGCGTACGCGCCGTCGCTGGTCGTGGTCGACGGCGGGCCGCCCCAGGTGGCGGCCGCCGCCCAGGCGATGGACGAGCTCGGCATCTCCGACGTGGCGCTGTGCGGGTTGGCCAAACGCCTCGAGGAGGTGTGGCTGCCCGACCTCGAAGAGCCGGTGATCCTGCCCCGGACCAGCGAGGGCCTCTACCTGTTGCAGCGGTTGCGGGACGAGGCCCACCGCTTCGCGATCACCCACCACCGCTCGCGGCGCAGCAAGTCGATGGTCGAGTCGGTGCTCGACCAGGTGCCCGGCCTCGGCGAGGTCCGGCGCAAGGCGCTGATGACCCACTTCGGTTCGTTGAAGAAGCTGCGGTCGGCCAGCGTCGAGGAGATCGCCGCGGTTCCCGGTTTCGGGTCCAAGTCAGCGGCGGCGATCAAGGCCGCGCTGGCCAGCCAGCCCCAACGTGAGGCCATCAACACGGCTACTGGTGAGATCCTCAGCGACCAGACGGAATAATGACCACCGTGAGCAGCGACCTCCCCCAGTCCTCGTCTCCACCGGGCAAGCCGTTGCGGCTGGTGGTGGTCACCGGGATGTCGGGGGCCGGCCGTTCCACCGCCGCGCACACCCTGGAGGACCTCGGCTGGTACGTCGTGGACAACCTGCCGCCGAGCGTGCTGCCCGAGGTCTGCGAGCAGGCCCGGCAGATCGACATCACCCGGTTGGCCGTGGTCCTCGACGTCCGGACCCGCTCGTTCTTCGAGCAGCTGCCGACCATGTTCGCCGACCTGAGCGAGGACGGCACCCTGCCCGAGATCATGTTCGTCGAGGCGTCCGACGAGGTGATCGTGCGCCGCCAGGAGTCCGTACGCCGCCCGCACCCGCTGCAGGGCGACGGTCGCCTGCTCGACGGCATCCACGCCGAGCGCGAGACCCTCGCCACCCTTCGGGCCGCCGCCGACCTGGTGATCGACACCTCGTCGCTGAACGTCCACCAGCTGAGCTCGCGGGTGACCCACGCGTACGGGGGCGACAGCAACGACCAGCTGCGGGTGACCCTGTTGTCGTTCGGCTTCAAGAACGGCATCCCGCTGGACGCCGACATGGTCCTCGACGTCCGCTTCCTGCCCAACCCGCACTGGATCCCCGAGCTGCGGCCGCAGACCGGTCTGAGCAAGCCGGTCAGCGACTACGTCCTCGGCCAGGTCGGCGCCGAGCCGTTCCTGCAGTCGCTGCAGCAGATGTTCGCCACCGTCTCGGTCGGCTACCTGCACGAGGGCAAACGGTTCGCGACCATCGCCATCGGCTGCACCGGCGGCAAGCACCGGAGCACCTCGATGGCCGAGGAGTTCGCCCGGCGGCTACGGGCCCAGGGCACCCCGACCACGGTCCTGCACCGAGATGTGGGGCGGGAATGAGGATGCGTCCGACGCTGCCCAAGGTGGTCGCCTTCGGAGGTGGCCACGGCCTCTCGGCCTCACTCTCGGCGCTCCGGCGGGTGACCGACCAGCTGACCGCCATTGTCACCGTCGCCGACGACGGCGGCTCGTCGGGGCGACTCCGGGCCGAGCTCAACTGCCTGCCCCCGGGCGATCTGCGGATGGCGCTGGCGGCCCTGTGTGGCGACGACGAGTCGGGGCGCACCTGGGCCGATGTGATGCAGTACCGCTTCACCAGCGAGGGACCGCTCAGCGACCACGCGATCGGCAACTTGTTGATCGTCGGGCTGTGGGAGCGGCTGGGCGACCCGGTGGCCGGACTGGACATGGTGGCTCGGTTGCTCGGGGCCAAGGGCCGGGTGCTGCCGATGGCCTCGGTGCCGTTGGACATCGAGGCCGACGTGATCGGGCTGGACCCGCAGCGTCCCGACGAGATCTCCTCGGTCCGCGGCCAGGCCCAGGTGGCCAAGACGGCCGGCGAGGTGGCCTCGATCCGCTTGACCCCGGTGAACCCGCCGGCCTGCCCGGAGGCCATCCAGGTGATCATGGCCGCCGAGTGGGTCGTGCTGGGGCCGGGCTCGTGGTTCACCTCGGTCATCCCGCACCTGCTGGTTCCGGAGCTGGCCGAGGCCATCTGCACCACGGAGGCACGGCGCATCCTCACCCTCAACCTGGAGCCGGCCGGGGAGACGGCGGGGTTCTCGGCCGCCAAGCACGTGGAGCTGCTGGCCGAGCACGCCCCGAACCTGCGCCTGGACGCCGTGCTGGCCGACGTGGCCTTCGCCGAGGACGATCCGCACCTGGCCGTCTGGGCCGACTCCCTCGGCGCCGAGCTGGTGGTCGCCGACCTCGCCGCCCGCGACGGCTCGCCCCGCCACGACCCGCTCCGGCTCGCCTCGGCGTACGCGGAGATCTTCGGCATCTGAGCGTTCGTCGACCCGGTCCGGGTCGGACGAGCCTACGGCTTCGTCGCTGCACCGTGACCGGCAGCCGGGCTTGGCCGGCGGGCTGCGCGGACCGTGGCATCATTCACGAATGGCTATGACCGCTCAGGTGAAGGCGGAGCTGGCGACCATCAAGGTCACCAAGCCCTGCTGCCGCAAGTCTGAAGTAGCGGCGACGCTGAGGTTTGCCGGGGGGCTTCACATCGTCAGCGGCCGGATCGTGATCGAGGCGGAACTGGATACGGGGGCAGCGGCACGACGGCTGCGGACCGATATCAGCGAGGTCTTCGGTCACCCCAGCGATCTGGTGATCGTCAACGGATCGGGCATCCGGCGGGGGACCCGCTATGTCGTCCGGGTGATCAAGGACGGCGAGGCGCTGGCGCGTCAGACCGGGCTGATCGACTCCCGGGGACGACCGGCGCGGGGCTTGCCGGCCCAGGTGGTCAGCGGCGGTCTGTGTGACTGCGTGGCCGCCTGGCGCGGTGCCTTCCTGGCCCACGGCTCACTGACCGAGCCCGGTCGGTCGATGGCACTGGAGGTGACCTGCCCCGGACCCGAGGCCGCCCTGGCCCTGGTCGGCGCGGCTCGTCGCCTCGGCATCTCGGCCAAGGCGCGCGAGGTCCGGGCGGTCGACCGGGTGGTCATCCGCGACGGCGACGCCATCGGCGCGCTGCTCACCCGGCTCGGCGCCCATGAGTCCTTGATGGCCTGGGAGGAGCGCCGGATGCGCCGCGAGGTGCGGGCCTCGGCCAACCGGCTGGCCAACTTCGACGACGCCAACCTGCGCCGGTCGGCCCGCGCTGCGGTTGCGGCCGGAGCTCGCGTCGAGCGTGCCCTGGAGATCCTCGGCGCGGACGTCCCGGACCATCTCAAGGCGGCCGGCGTCCTTCGGGTCGAGAACAAGCAGGCCAGCCTGGAAGAGCTCGGTCAGCTGCACAACCCGCAGCTGACCAAGGACGCCGTGGCCGGGCGCATCCGCCGGCTGCTGGCCACCGCCGACAAGCGCGCGGCGGATCTGGGCATCCCCAACACCGAGTCGAACCTCAGCGCCGACATGCTCGACGTCGACTGACGCAGCCGCCCGGGTCGGCTGTTACGGGTGTGTAAAACCACTGGCGGGCTGGTATGAAACCAGTCGCCGGGCGGTCGTAACGCCGCTCACCGAAGTTCGTTAAGGTGGCCACTGGCCCCCATGATTCGGGCCATTCTCTTCCGAAGGAGATCGAATTCATGACCGTACGTGTTGGCATCAACGGCTTTGGTCGCATCGGCCGTAACTTCTACCGCGCTCTGGTCGCCTCGGGCGCCGACGTCGAAGTTGTGGCGTTCAACGACCTGGGCGACGACGCGACGCAGGCCCACCTGCTCAAGTACGACTCCATCCTCGGTCGCCTCGGCCAGTCGGTCGAGCTCGTCGACGGTGGCATCCAGGTCGGCGACAAGGTCATCAAGTCCTTTGCCGAGCGCGATCCCGCAGCCCTGCCGTGGGGTGAGGTCGGCGCCGACATCGTCATCGAGTCCACCGGATTCTTCACCGACGCCCTTAAGGCCAAGGCTCACCTCGACGGTGGCGCCAAGAAGGTCATCATCTCCGCCCCGGCGAAGAACGACGACTTCACCGTGGTGATGGGCGTCAACGACGGCGACTACGACCCGGCCAACCACAACATCATCTCCAACGCGTCCTGCACGACGAACTGCCTCGCTCCGATGGCCAAGGCCATCGACGACGAGTTCGGCATCGTCAAGGGCCTGATGACCACGATCCACGCCTACACCCAGGACCAGAACCTGCAGGACGGCCCGCACAGCGACCTTCGTCGTGCCCGCGCCGCCGCCCTCAACATCGTTCCCACGTCCACCGGTGCGGCCAAGGCGATCGGCCTCGTGCTGCCGCAGCTCAAGGGCAAGCTGGACGGCTACGCGCTCCGCGTCCCGGTGCCGACCGGCTCGGCCACCGACCTGACCGTCGAGGTCGGCCGCGAGACGAGCGTCGACGAGGTCAACGCCGCGGTCAAGGCCGCCGCTGAAGGTGCGCTCAAGGGCTACCTGAAGTACACCGCCGACCCGATCGTCTCCTCCGACATCGTGACCGACCCGAGCTCCTGCATCTTCGACTCGGGCCTGACCAAGGTCATCGGCAACCAGGTCAAGGTCGTCGGCTGGTACGACAACGAGTGGGGCTACTCCAACCGTCTGGTCGACCTCGTCGCGCTGGTCGGCAAGTCCCTCTAGCTCGATCCCTGAGCCTGTCGGAGGGCAGCCGCACTTCGACAGGCTCAGCGTTCGTCTGCGTCCACCGCGCGGGCACTCCTCTCTCGGCCAGCGGCTCGCGCTCGAAAGGACCCTGAAATGAAGTCGGTTTCTGATCTCGGTGATCTGCGAGGCAAGCGGGTGCTGATCCGCTGCGACCTGAACGTGCCGCTGGACGGTGACACGATCACCGACGACGGTCGGATCCGCGCGTCCCTGCCCACGTTGAACCAGCTCCGCGAGGCCGGGGCCAAGGTGGTCGTGCTGGCTCACCTCGGCCGCCCCAAGGGCGAGGTCAACCCCAAGTACTCCCTGGCCCCGGCGGCCCGGCGGCTCAGCGAGCTGCTCGGTGCCGAGGTCACACTGGCTTCTGACGTGGTCGGGCCGTCGGCCCAGCAGACGGTGGGGGCACTGGCCGACGGGGACGTCGCCATGCTGGAGAACGTCCGCTACGAGCCGGGTGAGGAGTCCAAGGACGCAGCCGTGCGCGGCGAGCTGGCCGACGCGTACGCCGCCCTGGGTGACGTCTTCGTCTCCGACGGCTTCGGCGTCGTGCACCGCAAGCAGGCCAGCGTGTACGACCTGGCCTCCCGCCTGCCCAGCGCGGCCGGCGGCCTGGTGCTGGCCGAGGTCGAGGTGCTGAAGCGCCTGACCGAGGAGCCGCAACGACCGTACGTCGTCGTCCTCGGCGGAGCGAAGGTCTCCGACAAGCTGGCCGTCATCGCCAACCTGCTGAAGACCGCCGACACCGTGGTCGTCGGCGGTGGCATGCTCTTCACCTTCCTCGCGGCTCAAGGTCACGAGGTGGGCAAGAGCCTGCTCGAGCAGGACCAGATCGACGCGGTCAAGGGCTACCTCGACGAGGCCGATGCGACGGGCAAGCAGATCATCCTGCCCACCGACATCGTGGTCGCGCCGGAGTTCAAGGCCGACGCCCCGCCGACCGTGGTGGCCGCCGACGCCATCCCCGAGGACCAGCTCGGTTTGGACATCGGACCGGACTCGGCGCTGGCCTTCGGCAACGTCATCCGGTCGGCCCGAACCGTGTTCTGGAACGGGCCGATGGGCGTCGCCGAGTGGGAGAGCTTTGCCGGTGGCACCAAGGCGGTCGCTGAAGCCCTGACCCAGGTCGACGGCTTGTCGGTGGTCGGCGGCGGTGACTCGGCGGCCGCCGTACGTGATCTCGGTTTCGCCGACGACGCCTTCGGGCACATCTCGACCGGCGGCGGTGCCAGCCTGGAATACCTGGAGGGCAAGACGCTCCCGGGTCTCGCAGTTCTCGACGAATCGAAGTAAGGAACACTCGTGGCTCGCAAGCCTTTGATGGCCGGCAACTGGAAGATGAACCTCAACCATGTCGAGGCGGTCGGCCTGGTGCAGAAGCTCGCCTGGACGCTGGACGACAAGCGGCACAACCCGGACAAGTCCGAGGTCGTCGTGCTGCCACCGTTCACCGACCTGCGGACGGTGCAGACCCTGATCGAGGGTGACCGGCTGTCCCTCGGCTACGGCGCCCAGGACGTCTCGGCCCACGACCAGGGCGCCTACACCGGTGAGATCTCCGTCGAGATGCTCGCCAAGCTCAACTGCGCCTACGTCACCGTCGGTCACTCCGAGCGTCGCGAGTACCACCACGAGGACGACGCGCTGGTCAACGCCAAGGCTAAGAAGGCTCTCAGCGGCAAGGTCACGCCGATCATCTGCGTCGGTGAAGGTCTGGACGTCCGCAAGGCCGGTGAGCACGTGTCGCACTGCGTGAACCAGGTCAGCGGAGCGCTGGCCGGGTTGACCGGTGAACAGGTCGCGTCCTTGGTCATCGCCTACGAGCCGGTGTGGGCCATCGGCACCGGTGAGGTGGCCACGCCCGAAGACGCCCAGGAGGTCTGCGCGGCAGTCCGCACCCAGGTCGCTGAGCTCTACTCGTCCGAGGTGGCCGAGCAGGTCCGCGTGCTCTACGGCGGCTCGGTGAAGTCGGGCAATGTTGCCGCGATCATGGCCCAGCCCGATGTCGACGGCTGCCTGGTCGGCGGGGCCAGCCTGATCATCGACGAATTCTCTGCAATAGCACGGTTTTACGACCTCCCCGCGCTCTGATCAGGCGTTACGCATTCGAGAACGTCTGAGTTAGGCTACGTCCGTGCTTTTCGTCCTCACCCCCATGGCAATGTCGGTGCCGATTCTGATCTTCTCCATCGTCTTGGTGATCACCAGCGTCGCCCTTGCCCTGTTCGTGTTGATGCACAAGGGCCGAGGCGGCGGTTTGTCCGACCTCTTCGGTGGCGGAATCTCATCCTCGATGGGCGGTTCCTCGGTTGCCGAGCGCAACCTGGATCGACTGACCATCATCATCGGCGTCATCTGGCTCGCCGCCATCGTGGCGCTCGGCCTGCTCTACAAGCTCGGCGCCTAGCCCGGACGCCCGCGTCCGGTTCGCACCAACAAGACACCTACATTTCGCGCACGTGAGAACGACGAGGGAGAACTAACGTGGCTGGTGGAAGTGCCATTCGTGGCAGCCGAGTGGGGGCTGGGCCCATGGGTGAAGCGGAGCGCGGTGACGCGGCTCCCCGCCTCTACGTCTCCTACTTCTGCGCCCATGGTCACGAGACGCGTCCGGCCTTTGCCGCCGAGGCGCAGGTGCCTGACGCCTGGGACTGCCCGCGGTGCGGGCTGCCGGCCAACCTCGACTCGTTGAACCCGCCGCCGCCGCCGAAGATCGAGCCGTACAAGACGCACCTCGCCTACGTGAAGGAGCGTCGCAGCGAGTCCGAGGCGGCCGACATCCTCCGCGAGGCCCTGCAGGCGCTGCGTGATCGTCGCGCCCGCGGCGAGGTCATCTACTGACCTTCGTGGTCTGGCTGCGGTGATGACCACCCCTGAACCGCCGAGGCCGTACGCCGGCTTCGAGGGTCTCTATCGCAGCGACCCGATCGAGCTCGCGGCGCTGGCCTTCGGCCACGTGTTCGCCGGGGCGTCCGTGACCAGCCCCCGACGCGACCTGCACCGCGTGGACGAGGTGCTGGCCTGGCTCGCCGGGGTCGACATCAACACCGGGATCTTCGGCACGGTCGGCGGCGTCGGCTACGAGCAGCTCCAGGTCTACTCCCTCGAAGTCGTCGCGATCTGGCAGCGCGAGCTGCTCGCGGCGACGCGGGTCGAGGGTAGCGACCACACCCGGATATCGCTCTACCTGCTCCGCCGGGGCGAGCGGCTGCTGCGGGCAGCCGACCCGGTGGCCATGCTGCGCGGGTCCGAGCCGGGCGAGCCGGAGCTGCGCTGAGCCGGACCGCTCAGAGTCGGCGCTGGGGCAGGCTCGGCGGGAGCTGAGCCGCCGCGTCCCGGTCCATCAGCCACAGCGTCCGGCTGACGCCGGCCACTCCAGCCGCCGGCACCTGCACCGGCCCGGCCCCGAGCAGGGCCATCTTGGCCGCCGCGGCCTTGTCCGCCCCGCTGACCAGGAACCACACCTCCCGGGACCGGTTGATCACCGGCAGGGTCAGGCTGATCCGTTCCGGTGGCGGCTTCGGGGACGCCCGTACGGGGATCACGTCGCCCTCGGCGTAGGAGGACGGGTGCTCCGGGAACAGCGACGCCACATGGCCGTCCGGACCCAGACCGAGCAGGCAGATGTCGAAGACGGTGTCGCCGAGCTCGCGCTCGTAGTCCTCGGCCGCCCGGTCCAGCTCGACGCCGCTGTCGCTCGCGGCCATCTGGTGGATGCGGGCCGGGTCGAGGTGCAGTGGACCGGCGAGCAGGTCCAGCGCCTGCTTGGCGTTACGGTCGCCGTCCTCGGCGGGCACGAACCGCTCGTCGCCCCACCACAGGTCCACCCGAGACCAGTCCACGGCGGAGTTGACGCCTTCGCCGGCCAGGTGCTGATAGGCCTTGGTGGCGATCCGGCCGCCGGTCAGGCAGACCTGCGGCGTACGGAAGTCCCGCTGGATCTCGCTCAACCGGGCCATCAACCGGGCCGCGAGGGTCTCGGCGACCTCCTCGGCGCCTGCGTAGAGCAGGATCTCCCGGTTGCCCGCCGACTGGGCGGCCACCTCAGCCCCTCGCCTTCGGCGGCTTGGCCGCCGCCCGCCGGGCCGAGGCCCCACTGCCCAGGGCACTCTTGGCCGCGATCTTCTTAGCCGCAGCCTTCTTCGCCGGCGTGAGCTCGTCGCGGATCAGGTAGCTGATGGTCTGCTGGAACACGTCGTCGGCGTCCATCCGGCGCAGCTCCTCGCTGATCAGCTCGGTAGCCGTACGCCGCTTCAGCGCCACCAGCCGCTCGGGCTGGCCGGGCACGGCGTACGAGGCCAGCAAGCCGTCGGCGCGGGTGATGGCGATGTCGCCGGCCGCGGTGGTCATCCGGACCGCGGTGATGCCGGGCCCCTCGCTGGCCCGGCGGGTGACGGCGATCTTCAGCCGCGACTCCAACCAGGCGCTCAGCAGGTCGGCCGACGGGTTGCCCCGTTCGGCCTCGACGACCGCGGCTTTGATCTTGGCCGGGTACTGGTCCAGTGCCGCGGCCAACAGCGCTCGCCACGGGGTCAGCCGGGTCCAGCTCAGGTCGGTGTCACCGGGGAAGTAGTTGCGGGCGCGGGTCTTGAGCGCGGTCAGCGGCCGGGCGGACGACGATGCGTCGGTCAACCGGCGCATGGCCAGCTGGGCGAGCTCGTCCGACGCCACGTTCGCCGGACTCTTGCCGGGCCACCAGATGACGACGGGGGAGTCCGGGAGCAGCAGGGGACGGACGACCGAGGCCGGGTGGGCGGCCACCGGTCCACGCATCCGGATCACGATCACCTCGCCCGGAGTGCCCTCGCCGATGTGCACCTCGGCATCGAGTGAGGCGGTCCGGCCGGTGCCGGTCACCACCAGCAGGATGCGCGAGGGGTGCTCGCGTCCGGCCAGCATGCTCGCCTCGAGCGCGTCGGCGTACTCGGCCTCCTCGCAGACGATGATCATGGTCAGCACCATGCCCTGGGCCGGGCTGCCGGCGCTGCGGCGAGCCCGGAGCAGCGCGCTGGAGATCTTGGCCGCGTTGGTCTCGGTCAAGGTGATGATCATGAGATCCTCGTCCCGGCTCGGTGGTTCGTGGGTGCGGAGCCGATCATGGTCGCCGCCAGCTGAAGCCGTCCCGGGCCAGCATGGCGTCGGAGCCGGCCGGACCCCAGCCGCCCGGATCGTACGGCTCGGGCTGGTCGGGCAGGTCGGCCCAGAAGTCCAAGATGGGATCCAGGATCTCCCAGGACAGCTCGACCTCCTCGTGCTGCGGGAACAGCGGCGGGTCGCCGAGCAGCACGTCCAAGATCAACCGCTCGTACGCCTCGGGCGACGACTCGGTGAAGGAGCCGCCGTACGCGAAGTCCATGTTCACCTCGCGGATCTCCATCTGGGTCCCCGGCACCTTGGCCCCGAACCGCAGCGTGACGCCCTCGTCGGGCTGGATCCGCAGCACCAAGGCGTTGTAGCCGAGCTCCTCGGTGTCGGTCGCGGTGAACGGCAGGTGCGGGGCCCGTTTGAAGCCGAGGGCGATCTCGGTGACGCGGCGGGCCAGCCGCTTGCCGGTGCGCAGGTAGAACGGCACGCCGGCCCATCGACGGTTCTCGATGTCGACCCGGATGGCGGCGTACGTCTCGGTCTTGGAGGTCTGGGGGATGCCCTGTTCCTCGAGGTAGCCGAGCACCTTTTCGCCACCGGCCCAGCCGCCGTCGTAGCGGCCGCGGGCGGTGTGCAGGTCCATCCGTTTGGGCGGCTTCACCGCGGCGAGCACCTTCTGCTTCTCCGCCCGGAGCTGCCCGGCCTCGAACGAGGTCGGTTCCTCCATCGCGGTCAGGGCCAACAGCTGCAGCAGGTGGTTCTGGATGACATCGCGGGCGATGCCGATGCCGTCGAAGTAGCCGGCCCGGCCACCGATGCCGATGTCCTCGGCCATGGTGATCTGGACGTGGTCGACGTAGTTGTTGTTCCAGACCGGCTCGAACAGCTGGTTGGCGAACCGCAGAGCCAGCAGGTTCTGGACGGTCTCTTTGCCGAGGTAGTGGTCGATCCGGAACACCGAGGACGACGGGAACACGGTCGAGACGACCTTGTTCAGCTCCCGGGCACTGGCCAGGTCATGACCGAACGGCTTCTCGATCACCACCCGGCTCCACCGACCTTCACGCTCCTCGGCCAAGCCGTGGTCGCGGAGCTGGCCGACCACGGTCGGGAACAGTCCCGGCGGGATCGAGAGGTAGAACGCATGGTTACCGCCGGTGCCCCGTGCCTCGTCGAGGTCGGCGATCGTCGTGGCCAGCCGGCCGAAGGACTCGTCGTCGCCGATCTCCCCAGGAACGAAGCGGATGCCCTCGGACAGCTGCTGCCAGACCTCCTCGCGGAACGGTGTCCGGGCGTTCTTCTTGACCGCGGTGTGCACGATCTTGGCGAAGTCCTGGTCGGCCCAGTCCCGCCGGGCGAAGCCGACCAGAGCGAAGCCCGGCGGTAGCAGCCCGCGGTTGGCCAGGTCGTAGACCGCCGGCATCAGCTTCTTGCTCGCCAGGTCACCGGTGACGCCGAAGATCACCAGGACGCAGGGTCCAGCGATCCGCGGCAGTCGCCGGTCCTGGGGGTCGCGAAGCGGATTGGGTCGATCGAAGGGCATCAGGCGACGTCGTGGTCGGGCTCGACGTCAGCGCCCGACCCGGGGCTGCTCTTGCCCTCCTTGGCCTCGTCGAGCGCCGTCTGCACGGTCTCGACCAGCTCGGCCCAGGAGGCGTCGAACTTCTGCACGCCTTCGCGCTCGAGCACGTCGACGACGTCGTCGAAGTCGATCCCGACGGCCTCGAGGTCGTCGAAGACCTGCTGCGCGTCGCCCTCGGTGCCGGTGACCTTGTCACCTGCGAGCTCACCGTGGTCGGCGAACGCCTGCATGGTCTTCTCCGGCATGGTGTTCACCGTGTTGGCCACCACCAGCTCGGTGACGTACATGGTGTCGGGCAGCGACGGGTCCTTGACCCCGGTCGAGGCCCACAGCGGACGCTGCCGGTTGGCCCCCTGAGCCTCCAGCGCCGCGAAGCGCTCGGAGCTGAACTCCTCCTCGTACAAGGCGTAGGCGAGTCGGGCGTTGGCCAGCGCGGCCTTGCTCTTGAGGGCCTTGGCCTCGTCCGTGCCGATCTTGTCGAGCCGCTTGTCGACCTCGGAGTCGACCCGGGACACGAAGAACGACGCCACCGAGTGGATCTGGCTCAAGTCGTGGCCGTTGGCCGCCGCCTTCTCGAGCCCGCTCAGATACGCGTCGATGACCGCCCGGTAGCGCTCCAGGGCGAAGATCAGCGTGACGTTGACGCTGATGCCTTCGGCGATGGTCGCGGTGATGGCCGGCAGCCCGGGCTTGGTGGCCGGGATCTTGATCAACACGTTGGGCCGGTCGACGATCTTGTAGAGGTCGGCGGCCTGGGCGGTGGTGCCCTCGGTGTCCATGGCCAGGCCGGGCTCGACCTCGATCGAGACCCGGCCGTCGACGCCGCTGGTCGCGGTGTAGGTGGCCGCGAAGATGTCGCAGGCGTTGCGCACGTCGTCCGACGTCAGCGCCTTGATCGCATCGTCGACGCTGGAGTCCAGCGCCGCCAGCTCCTTGACCTGCTCGTCGTACGCCTCACCCTTGGACAGGGCCGCCGCGAAGATCGTCGGGTTGGTGGTGACCCCGGAGACCGACGAGTCGGCCACCAGGTCGGCCAGGTTGCCCGAGTTGATGCGTTCGCGGGACAGGTCGTCCAGCCAGATCGAGACGCCCTCGTCGGCGAGGCCCTTCAGTCGTTCACTCATGTCGGTTTCCTTACGGGATGGGAGGTTGGTACGAGGTCGAGCTGGACTCAGGTGATGGTGACGCCCGGGTCTTCTTCGAGGTCGGCCGGGGCCTTGGGCCCGGCGGCGGCCACGTGAGTCGGGGCGGCGTTGCTCTTCGCCGCTTCCAGGCTCTCCTGCGCTGCGGTGACCACGGTGTCCGCTGTGAACCCGAACTCCTCGAAGAGCTTGGCCCCCGAGGCGCTGGCGCCGTAGTGGTTGATGCTGATGATGCGCCCGGCGTCGCCGACCAGGTCACGCCAGCCGAGGCTGACACCGGCCTCGACGCTGACCCGTGCCTTGACCTCGGGCGGGATCACCGAGTCGCGGTAGGCCTGGTCCTGCTCGTCGAACCACTCGCGGCAGGGCATCGAGACCACCCGGGCCGAAATGCCTTGCTCGGCGAGCTTCTCCTGCGCCGCGACCGCGAGCTGCACCTCGGAGCCGGTGCCGATCAAGATCACCTCGGGGGTGCCGCCCTCAGCGCCGTCGGCCGAAGAGTCCTTCAAGACGTAGGCGCCCTTGGCCACACCTGAGGTGTCGGCGAAGCCGTCTTCGCCGCGGGGCACGATCGGGAGGTTCTGCCGGCTCAGGATCAGCCCGGCGGGGCGGTCCTTGTTCTTCAAGATCGCGGCCCACGAGGCGGCGGTCTCGTTGGCGTCGGACGGGCGGACCACGTCCAGGCCCGGGATGGCCCGCAGGGCGGCGACGTGCTCGATGGGCTGGTGGGTCGGTCCGTCCTCGCCGAGACCGATCGAGTCGTGGGTCCAGACGTAGATGACCGGCACCCGCATCAGCGCCGACAGCCGGACGGCGCCGCGCATGTAGTCGCTGAAGGTGAGGAACGTGCCCCCGTACGGGCGGGTGCCACCGTGCACCTTGATGCCGTTCATGATCGCGCCCATGGCGTGCTCCCGGATGCCGAAGTGCAGCACCCGGCCGTACGGTCCGCCCGAGAAGGCCTTGCTCTGACGATCCGGCGGCAGGAAGCTCGGCTCGCCCTCGGGCGTGGTGTTGTTGGACTCGGCCAGGTCGGCTGAGCCACCCCACAGCTCAGGCATCTTGGGTGCGATCGCGGAGATGATCTTGCCGGACGCAGCGCGGGTGGCGATGCCCTTCGGATCGGCCGGCCAGCTCGGCAGTGCTTCCTCCCAGCCGGGGCTCAGCTCGTCGGCGACCAGCCGGTCGTAGAGCTCCTTGCCCTCGGGGTTGGCCTCGGCCCAGGTCTCGAAACTGGTCTGCCAGTCGTCTTGGGCCTGCCGCCCCCGGGCCTGCAGCTCGCGGGTGTGGCCGATGACCTCGTCGCTGACCTCGAAGGTCTGCTCCGGGTCGAAGCCCAGGATCTCCTTGGTCGCCGCCACCTCGTCCTTGCCCAGCGCCGATCCGTGGGCCTTGCCGGAGCCCTGCAGGTTCGGGGCGGGGTAGCCGATGATCGTGCGCAGGCTGATGAAGCTGGGTCGGTCGGTGACGTTGCGAGCCGCCTCGAGGGCTTCGTTCAGGGCTTGGATGTTCTCGGTGTACTCGGTCTCACCGTTGGTCCAGTCGATGCTCTGGACGTGCCACCCGTAGGACTCGTACCGCAGCGCCGTGTCCTCGGTCAGGGCGATGTTGGTGTCGTCCTCGATCGAGATGTGGTTGTCGTCGTAGATCACGGTCAGGTTGCCGAGCCGCTGGGTGCCGGCCAGGGACGACGCCTCAGAGGTGATGCCCTCCTCGATGTCTCCGTCGGAGGCCAGGCAGTAGATCTGGTGGTCGAAGGGCGACTCGCCGGGCGCGGCCTCCGGGTCGAGCAGACCACGTTCGCGACGGGCGGCCATGGCCATGCCCACGGCGTTGCCGATGCCCTGGCCGAGCGGGCCGGTGGTGATCTCCACACCCTTGGTGTGGGCGTACTCCGGGTGACCGGGGGTCAGCGACCCCCAGGTGCGCAACGACTTGAGGTCATCGAGCTCGAGGCCCCAACCGCCCAGGTAGAGCTGGATGTAGAGCGTGATGCTGGAGTGACCGCAGGACAGCACGAACCGGTCCCGACCGGGCCAGTGCGGCTCTGTCGGGTTGTGCCTCATGACCTTCTGGAACAGCAGGTAGGCGACCGGGGCCAAGCTCATCGCGGTCCCCGGGTGGCCGTTGCCGACCTTCTGCACGGCGTCGGCGGCCAGGATCCGGACGGTGTCCACGGCGCGGGTGTCCAGGTCGGTCCAGCCCTCGGGTACGACGGAGCTGACGGAGGCTTGGGTGTCGGTCACAGTGGTGCGATCCTTCCGATGGATGCCCTGCGGTTCGTCCGAGAGCATGAACATTCGTGAGCCTATCGGGGTGGCTCAGGCCTCACATAGGGGTCCTCCCCGATGTGAACGGCTGTTCATCTCCTGGAGACATCCCGGCTCAGCTGCTGAAGTCTTTGCCGGTGTCGTCGGCGGAAAGGCCCTGCGGGGGCGGTGGAAGATATCCCCTCGGGCGCCGGCTGCAACTTTCTCGAGCGGCGGAGCGAACCTTTGCGGTGCGGAGTGTGATTCGCAGGCGCTGGCCCTAGACTCACCTTCGGTGTTTCCCACCCGGGGAATTCAGGTGACCAAAGACGATGAGTGAGTGGGGCTTGTGACGAGCATCGACGTGTCAGGTCAGGTGGCGGCCGACCATCGCGCGAGCCGGACCGACGTCGAGTTGATCGCTGCTCCGGCGGCGTCCACCAGCCGCGTACGCGATGTGGTCTTGGCCTACGTCGGGCTGACCAAGCCGCGGATCATCGAGCTGTTGCTGGTCACCACCGTGCCCGCGATGTTCTTGGCCGCGCAGGGCGTGCCCCCGCTGGGTCTGGTGCTCGCGACCATGGTCGGGGGCTGTTTCGCCGCGGCCAGCGCCAATGCCTTCAACTGCGTCCTCGACCGCGACATCGACGAGCGGATGCGGCGTACCCGTCGGCGTCCGCTGCCCCGCCATGCCGTCGGCACCCGGGCAGCGACGATCTTCGGAGCCGTGCTCGCCGTGGCCGCGACGCTCTGGCTGGGGTTCTTGGTCAACTGGCTGTCTGCCGGTCTCGCGCTCGCGGCCAACGCGTTCTACATCTTCGTCTACACGGTGTGGCTCAAGCGGCGCACGGCGCAGAACATCGTCTGGGGTGGCATTGCGGGCTGTTTCCCGCCGCTGATCGGCTGGACCGCGGTCACCGGCCGGCTGTCGGTGGTGCCGCTGATCTTGTTCGGCATCGTCTTCTTCTGGACGCCGCCGCACACCTGGGCGCTGGCCTTCCGCTATCGCGAGGACTACGCCGCCGCGGACGTGCCGATGCTGCCCGTGGTGCGGTCAGCACCGGCGGTGGCCCGCCAGATCATGGTCTACTCGGTGCTCACCGTGGCGATCTCGCTGGCCCTGTGGCCGGTTGCGCAGACCGGCTGGATCTATCCGGCGGTCGCCGGCACCGCCGGCCTGGTCTTCTTGATCGAGGCCTGGGGGCTGCTGGCTCGGGCCAATCGTGGTCTCACCGACGCGGCGTTGAAGCCGATGCGGTTGTTCCACTGGTCCAACTCCTACCTGGCCCTGGTCTTCGTCGCTGCGGCGATCGACCCCCTGCTCCGCTGACCGTTCCCTGAGCTTGTCGAAGGGTCAGTGATGGGAGAACGCCATCGCTCAGTCGGTTGAGCTGACCTTCGACGCCGGCGTCGACCTGGAGATCACCGACCAGTGGCGCCGGCTCGCTGACGCCGGGCTGCCCAGCGCTCAGCGGTCCCAGCCCAGCGAGCACCACCGACCTCATCTCACCGTGTACGCGGCGGACCGGATCGACCCGGTGGCCGACGAGGCCCTGCCGGGCATCGTCGGCAATCTGGACCTGACCGTACGGGTCGGTGCGGTGCTGCTGTTCGGACCTCGCCGGCACAGCTACGTGCTGGTGCGTCAGGTGGTCCCGTCAGCCGAGCTGCTGGGCCTGCAGCAGCGCGTCGCGGACGTGTGTGGCGCGGACCCCTTCGGTCAGTTCGCCGCCGGCCGGTGGAGCCCGCACGTGACACTGGCCCGCCGGATCCGGGCCGAGCAGGTCGGGGCGGCGCTCGAGGTGCTCGGCGACGAGCACACGGTCGACGCCCGGGTCCAGCACTGCCGCCGCTGGGATGGGGAGCGGCGTACGGCGTGGTGGCTGACCGGCTAGGCCAGCGCGGCCACGCCGAGGTGGGCCAGCAGCGCTTCGTGTACGGCGTCGGGGTGCTCCAGGTGCGGGGAGTGGCCGCAGTCCGCCAGCACGAGCTCTCGGTAGTGGCCACCCTGGGCGGTATAGGTGTCGAGGACACGGCGGGTCTGGGCGATCATCGGCTGCGGTGGTGCGACCTCGGCTCCGGGCCAGCCGGGGATGGCGCCGAGCTGTCCGAGGAAGTTGAGGTCGAAGAACGAGGTGTCCGACACGATCAGGTCGTCGGTTCCCCGGATCCACAGGACCGGTGGTTTGTCGACCATCTCGACGATGCCGCTGAGATTGAGGTTGGTCGGGGCCAGAGTGTTCAGCACCCCGCGTCGACCCGGCGCGAAGCCCGGCCAGTTGTGGCTGGGCACCGCGTCGCCGGGGTAGTTGTCGGTGCCGGTCGCCGTGCTCAGCATCGACGCCACCCAGACGTCGTCGTGGCCGGAGACGAAGCCGGGCTTCACATAGGTCGCGGCGTACACCGACCGCGGTGAGGTCGGCTGGTCGGCGGTGGTGTCACCGGACGCGAGCCGGGCGACGAAGTCAGGATTGGCGCCGCCACCGCCGGTGCCGGCCGCGTCCTCGGTGAGCAGCCGACCATCGATGGCGGTGCCGCCGAAGCCGAACGGCGAGACCGGCGCGATCAGGGTCAGGCTCGAGGTCGGGTGCTCGAGGGCGTACTGCATGACCACGCCGGCGCCCATGCTCCACCCGACCAGGTGCACCGGGCCCAGCTCGAGAGCCGTCACGACCTCGGCCAGGTCGTCGCTGAAGTCACGCAGCCCGCGGGTCGCGTCGACCGGGGCGGTCTCGCTGTCGCCGAAGCCCCGGAGATCGACCGCTACGGCGTTGACCTCGTCGGGCAGGCTGAGCATCAATGGCTGCCAGAACAACGACGACGACACATTGCCGTGCACGAAGACCACGGGGACCGAGCCAGGCTGCACGTCCGAACGCAGGAGCACGTTGCTGCGGAGCCGGTCGGTCTGGACGGTCGTGGCGGCGATCCCGGGAAGCAGACTCATAGGCTGACCCTAGTGGCGCGACCTCGGTGCCGCAGGAAGAAGTCATGATCATGTCCAACGACTCGGATCTTCGCGGCCGGTCCGCCCTGGTCACCGGTGGGGCGAGCGGGATCGGGGCGGCCATCGGTCGGGTGCTGGCCGAGCGTGGCGCCGCCGTACGGATCGCTGATCTTGACCTGGACGGCGCCCAGCGGGTGGCCGACGAGATCGGCGGCCAGGCGTGGGAACTCGACCTCAGCGACACCGCTGCCCTCACCGAGCTGCAGCTCGACGTCGACGTGGTGATCAACAACGCCGGCATCCAGCACGTCAGCCGGATCGAGGAGTTCGACCCGCAGATCTTCCGGCGGATCATGACGATCATGGTCGAGGCGCCGTTCCTGCTGGTGCGCGCCGCCCTGCCCGGGATGTACGAACGCGGCTTCGGTCGGATCGTCAACGTCTCCTCGGTGCACGGGCTGCGCGCCTCGGAGTTCAAGTCCGCCTACGTGACGGCCAAGCATGCGCTGGAAGGGCTGTCCAAGGTGACCGCTCTGGAGGGAGCCGCCCACGGGGTGACCAGCAACTGCGTGAACCCGGGCTACGTCCGTACGCCGCTGGTCGAGAAGCAGATCGTCGACCAGGCCCGCAGCCACGGCATCGAGGAGTCGGAGGTGATCGAGAAGATCATGCTGGTGCACAGCGCGGTGAAGCGATTGGTCGAGCCCGAGGAGGTGGCGTCCCTGGTCGGCTGGCTGGTCGGGCCGGACGCGGGCATGGTCACTGGTGCGTCGTACACGATGGACGGCGGATGGAGCGCCCAATGACCGGAGAGTTCCGTACGCTGCAGGTCCAGGTGACCGGCGGCCGGCTGACCGCCGGGGTCTGGGGGCCCGACACCGGGCCGGTGGTGCTCGCCATCCACGGGGTCACCGCGAACCACCGCTGCTGGTCGCTGCTCGCTGCTCTGCTGCCCGGCGTACGGATCGTCGCTCCGGACCTCCGGGGCCGCGGCCGGAGCAGCGAGCTGCCGGGGCCGTGGGGGAGGGCCGTGCACGCCGACGACGTGGCGGCGCTGATCCGGGCGGTCGGGTCCGATCCGGTCGTCGTGGTCGGCCACTCGATGGGCGCGTTCGTGGCGGTCGCGCTGGCTGAGCGTCACCCGGAGCTGGTCGAGAGGGTCTGGCTGGTCGACGGCGGGCTGCCGCTGTCCGGACCGGTGGACCTCGGCCCGGCTCTGCAGCGTCTGAGCCGCACCTTCGTGACCCGTCAGGACTACTCCGCCTTCTGGCGCGAGCATCCCGCGCTGCGCGAGCACTGGAGCCCGGCCGTGGCCGACTACGTGGACTACGACCTGGTCGGGACCGAACCCGAGCTGCACTCCTGTGTCTCAGCCGAGGCCGTACGCGCCGACTCGGCCGAGTTGCACGGCGGTGACACCGCCGGACTGGACCGGCCGCTGCACCTGATCACCGTGACCCGCGGGCTGCTCGACGAGCCACCCGGCCTCTATCCGGTCGAGGCGCTCGAATCGTGGCGAAGCCGGCTGCCCCAGCTGCAGGTCGAGACCTGGCCAGACCTCAACCACTACACCGTGATCATGACCGAGGCCGGGGCCCGCCGGCTGGCTACCCGCCTCGCCGATTCCCTCGGCGGCTAGCGGCTGGCCGACTGCAGGTCGACCGTCGGTCGTGGGGCGGGGGGAGTCGCCGAACGCCGGACCGAGAGAGCCAGGTTGGTGGCGGCCGCCACGGACAGCGAGGCTCCGAGCAGGTGCAGCAGGACCAGTCCGATGGGAAGTCCGAGGTGGTACTGGGTCAGACCGATGGCCGCCTGCAGGACCTCCACGCCGAGCAGCAGCACCGACGCGCGGTTGCGGAGCAGCAGCAGGCAGGCCAGCGTCGCGGCGACCGTGGTGTAGACCGCAGCGGCGTGCACATGGGTGACGAAGGCCCCGTCGAAGCCCGTACGCCCCACGAACTCATCGCCGGAGTGCGGGCCGCTGCCGGTGACCAGGGTCCCGATCGCCACGGTCACGACCATCAGCGCCAGGGTCGCCCGGGCCAACCCGACAGCCAGCGTCGACGCCGGCCGGCCAGACAGGGAACGGGTCCGGCGGACCAGCCAGACGCTCAGCGCGATCAGCACCATGGACACCATCAGGTGCACCCCGACGATGAAGGGGTTCAGTCCGGTCAGCACGGTGATGCCGCCGATGATCGCCTGAGCGGGGATGCCCAGCAGCAGCCCACCGGCCAGCCAGCGATGATCCCGCCGCTTGGCACCGGTGGTCTGCCCGGGCCCGGGTGGGTCGCGGTGCAGCAACGCGCTGATCCAGGTGGCGAGCGCGACGATCACCAGCACGAAGGTCAGCAGCCGGTTCCCGAACTCGATCGCCCCGTGGATGCCGAGCGCCGGGTGGGTGACGTAGGAGGTCTCGCTGCAGCGCGGCCAGGTCGGGCAGCCCAGCCCCGAGCCGGTCAGCCGGACCAGGGCGCCCGTGACCACGATGACGGTGTTGGCCACCAACGAGGCCACCGCCCAACGGCGCAGGGCTCGCGGTCCGCCGAGCGGAGTGAACACCCGGAGCAGGGCGACCGCTCGTGTCAGGAGGTCCATCGAAAGCTCCTTCGGGCCGCAGCGCCGGCGACGACCAACCAGATGATCATGACGAGAAAGGGCCAGCCGAGCGGGTGACCGAGCGCGGCCGAGCGCAGCCCCTCGCCGAGCGCGGCGGTGGGCAGAGCGGACAGCACGGGCTGGATCGCTGCCGGATAACGGGAAAGCGGGATGATCAAGGCGCCACCGACGAGCAGCAGCACGTAGATCAGGTTGGCCAGGCCCAGGGTGATCTCGGCCCGCAGCCGGCCGGCCAGCAGCAGGGCCGAGGCGGTGAACGTGGCGATGGCCAGCACCGCGAGGGCGGCGGCGGTCAGGCGGCCGATCCGGCGCTGAACTGGGGCCGCCAACCCAGCGCGAGCGCCGGCCGCGGTCAAGATCACGAGCTGGCCGATGACCACGATGATCACCGCGCCAGCGCCTTGCCGGCCAGCAGCCCGGTCCGGCCCAGCGGAGTGGCGGCCAGCCGCTCGAGCACCCCGTAGCGACGCTCGAACCCGGTGGCGATGGCCACCGACGTGAAGGCCGAGGACCAGATCGCCAGCGCCGAGCACGGAGGGAGCCAGCACGGCCAGGTCGCCGAAGCGGTCCGCCGAGGAACCGGCCGCCGATCAGGATGGCCAGCGGGATGACCAGGGCGAGCAGCAGCTGCTCACCGTTGCGGACCAGCAGCCGCGCCTCGGTCAGCGCGTGCCGGACGACCCGCTGGGCGGCCGGGGCCGCCCCGGGTGCGGGGGAGAGGTCGATCAGCGCGGTCACGACGCCACTCCGGTGTGGGTGTGGGCAGGAAGACCTCTCCAGGCTCGGCCAGCTGCGGTCAGCTCGGGCACCGTGCCGGACACCACGACCGCGCCACGGTCCACGATGTAGACCTGGTCGGCCAGCGTCTCGGCCTCGTCCATCGCGTGAGTGGTGAGCACGATGCTGACCCCGGCGGCCCGGAGCTCCTGCAGCAGGGCCCAGGTGGACGCGGCGGGCGTGCGGGTCCATGCCGGCGGTCGGCTCGTCGAGGAAGACCAGCTCCGGCCGGCCGACCAGCGCCCCGGCCAGGTTGACCGCCTGCTGCTGCCCCCCGGACAGCCGACGGTACGGCGTACGAGCGAACTCGGTGATGCCGAGCCGCTGCATCAGCGCGCCGAGCTCGAGCGGGTGGGCGTACAGGCCGGCCAGGTAGCGGCAGCAGCTCACCCGGCCTTGATGCCCGACCAGGCGCCGGTGCTCTGCGGCATCAGCCCGACCCGGGCCACCGCCTCCCGTGAACCCGGCTGGCGGCCCGAGCACCGAGATCCTCCCGCCTGCCGGGCCGTGATCAGCCCGGTGCAGCAGCGGATCAGCGTGGTCTTGCCGGCGCCGTTCGGACCGAGCACCGCGGTCAAGGCGCCGGGCTCCGCGCGCAACGACAACCCGTCGAGCACCGCCCGGCCGCCGAGCCGTCACCGACAGGTCGTCCACGACCAGCGCGGCGTCGGGAAGGGGCACCGATGCAGTCTAGACGGACAGCCCCGTCCGGAAGGGACAGAATGACGTCATGCAGCTGCCCGTGATGCCGCCCGTCTCGCCGATGCTCGCCAAGTCCGTCAAGGCGATCCCCGAGGGCGACTTCAGCTACGAGCCCAAGTGGGACGGGTTCCGCTCGATCATCTTCCGCGACGGAGACGAGGTCGAGATCGGCAGCCGCAACGAGAAGCCGATGACCCGCTACTTCCCCGAGGTCGTCGCGGCGGTCAAGGCCAACTTCCCGGAGCGGGCCGTGATCGATGGGGAGCTCATCCTGGTCGGCCCGAGCGGGACCGGCTCGACTTCGAGGCGCTGCAGCAACGGATCCATCCCGCGGTCAGCCGGATCACCAAGCTGTCGCTGGAGACCCCCGCCCGTTTCGTCGCCTTCGACCTGCTGGCGCTCGGCGATGACGACCTGACCGGCCGGCCGTTCACCGAGCGCCGGGCGGCGTTGGAGCAGGCGCTGGCCGACGCCCAGCCGCCCGATCCACCTGACCCCGGTCACCCGCGACGCCGCCGTGGCCCAGGACTGGTTCACCCAGTTCGAGGGTGCCGGCCTGGACGGGGTGGTCGCCAAGCCTCTGGGCCTCGGCTACCACCCGGACAAGCGGGTCATGTTCAAGATCAAGCACGAACGCACCGCCGACTGCGTGGTGGCCGGCTACCGGGTGCACAAGAGCGGCCCCGACCTGATCGGCTCGCTGCTGCTCGGGCTCTACAACGACGACGGCGACCTGGTCTCGGTCGGCGTGATCGGCGCTTTCCCGGCCGCTCGCCGCAAGGAGCTGTTCACCGAGCTCCAGCCGATGGTCACCACCTTCGACGACCATCCGTGGGCCTGGGCCAAGCAGGAGGAGGGAGCGCGGACGCCCGCGCAACTCCGAGGGCAGCCGCTGGGCGGCCGGCAAGGACCTGTCGTTCGTACCGCTGCGCCCCGAGCTGCGTGGTCGAGGTGCGCTACGAGCACATGGAAGGCGTCCGGTTCCGGCACACGGCCCAGTTCAACCGGTGGCGTCCGGACCGCGACCCCCGCTCGTGCACCTACGAGCAGCTGGACGAGCCGGTCAGGTTCGACCTGGCGGACGTCCTCGCCCCTTGACCGGTGACCGCGGCTCGCTGGCGCGGCAGGTGCTGGACGACCTGCGCTGGTCGTTCACCCCACCCTTCACCTGGTTGGCGGGCATCGGGGTCGACCTCGTCGCGTCGCTGGTGTGGCTGGTCGTGCAGCCCTTGACCGGTGAGCCTCACCGGGACTGGGCGATTCCTGGTCGGCACCTACTTCGCGGTGTTCGTGCTGGCCGACGTGACCACCACCAACGTGCTCGGCGCCGATGCGTCTCGGGTCCACCGCGCGCTCGAGGCCGGCCGGCCGCTGCGCCGGATCCTGTTCGTGAAGAACCTCACCCTGCTGGTCATCGTCGGGTTCGCCGACCCTGGTCGCGACCGCGGTCATCACCGTGCTCAGTGAGGCGGACTGACCGGCTGGTCGTGACCCTGCCCGGGGTGGCCTTCCCGCATCTTGACGTGGCTCGGTGTGGGCAACCTCGTGTCGGTGCTGCTGCCGGTACCGGCGCGACCCCTGCGCCGGCGCTGGGCCGAGCGGAGGCGGCTGCGGCCCACGGCGCGCTCGGCCGGCCCACCTGGGCCTGCCGTACGCGCTCTGACCTGGCCGTCGATCCACTCCGGGCCCTGCCCCGCCTGGTCGTCGGCTACCTGGGCCTGGCTCCGCGCAGCATCGCTCACCCGCGGGGTCGTCCTCAGCCTGAGCGCGACCTAGGCTTTGCTGGCTGCTGGGAACGGGTCTGGCGCTGGCGGCCAACCAGCGCCGAACGGTCTAAGGGTTCCCTTATTTGAACCAGGCGTGCGAATAAGAGCACACTGGTGTTGTGAAAATCTCCCAGCCGTTCGCCGCGGCGTCGCTGGGTCGCCTCCTGGTGGCGACAACGACGCCTCGACCCGGCAGCGGGTGGCCAGCTCGATCCTCGAGCACGGCCCGTCCACCGCCGCCGAGCTGGCCGAGCGGCTCGGTCTGACCCCGGCCGCCATCCGCCGTCACCTCGACCTGCTGCTCGCCACACGGCCACGTCGAGGCCCGCGAGCAGCGGGTCTACGGCGCCCGCGGCCGCGGTCGGCCGGCCAAGGACTTCGTCCTCACCGACGCCGGCCGCGCCGGTCTTCTACACCGCCTACGACGCCTTCGCCATCCAGGCGCTGGAGTTCCTGGCCGAGACCGGCCGGACCGGACGCCGTCACCCGGTTCGCCGAGTCGCGGATCGCCGCGGTCGAGGAGCCGCTAGCCGCGATGCGGCTCGACGGACGCCGACGACGACACCACGCCGGCCCAGGCGCTGGCCGCCGCGCTACCGACGACGGCTATGTCGCCTCGACCCTGCCGTCGGCCCTCGGCGAGCAGCTCTGCCAGCACCACTGCCCGGTCGCCCACGTCGCCGAGCAGTTCCCGCAGCTGTGCGAGGTCGAGACCGAGGCGTTCTCGCCGGTTGCTCGGCGTCCACGTCCAGCGGCTGGCCACCATCGCCCACGGCGACGGCGTCTGCACGACCCATATCCCGCAGCGTCGGGACGACCGAGCATCTCGACGACCGGCTCGTGACACGAACGACATGGCGATCCCGATCAAGCCGAAGACACCACCCGAGTTCGAACCCCGAGGAAAGGTCACCGATATGACCGAGATCATGGATCCGACCGACCACCGTCGCCCGGCCCGGTCGGCACCGGCCACACCCAGGACGAGCACCTCGAGGCGCTGGGCCGCTACCGCTTCGGCTGGTCCGACTCCGACGCGGCCGGCTCGATCGCCAAGCGCGGTCTGACCCCCGACGTCGTGGCCAACATCTCCGCGCTGAAGAGCGAGCCGCAGTGGATGCTCGACCTGCGGATGAAGGGCCTCAAGCTCTTCGAGCGCAAGCCGATGCCGACCTGGGGCGCCGAGCTCGACGGGATCGACTTCGACAACATCAAGTACTTCGTCCGCTCCACCGAGAAGCAGGCGACCAGCTGGGACGACCTGCCCGCCGACATCAAGAACACCTACGACAAGCTCGGCATCCCCGAGGCGGAGAAGGCGCGGCTGGTGTCCGGTGTCGCGGCGCAGTACGAGTCCGAGGTGGTCTACCACAAGATCAACGAGGAGCTCGAGAAGCAGGGCGTCATCTTCCTCGACACCGACACCGCGCTGAAGGAGTACCCGGAGCTGTTCCAGGAGTACTTCGCCACCGTCATCCCGGTCGGGGACAACAAGTTCTCCGCGCTGAACTCGGCCGTCTGGTCGGGTGGCTCGTTCATCTACGTGCCGAAGGGCGTGCACGTCGAGATCCCGCTGCAGGCCTACTTCCGGATCAACACCGAGAACATGGGCCAGTTCGAGCGGACCTTGATCATCGTCGACGAGGACGCCTACGTGCACTACGTCGAGGGCTGCACCGCGCCGATCTACTCCTCGCGACTCGCTGCACTCGCGCGGTCGTGGAGATCATCGTCAAGAAGGGCGCTCGCTGCCGCTACACGACCATCCAGAACTGGTCGAACAACGTCTACAACCTGGTCACCAAGCGCGCCACCTGCGAAGAGGGCGCGACGATGGAGTGGATCGACGGCAACATCGGCTCCAAGGTGACCATGAAGTACCCGGCCGTCTACCTGATGGGCGAGCACGCCCGCGGCGAGACGCTGTCCATCGCCTTCGCCGGTGAGGGTCAGCACCAAGACGCCGGCTCCAAGATGGTGCACTGCGCGCCGCACACCTCGAGCTCGATCATCTCCAAGTCGGTGGCCCGGGGCGGCGGTCGGACGTCGTACCGCGGCCTGGTCCAGGTGCAGGAGGGCGCGCACCACTCCGCGTCGATCGTGAAGTGCGACGCGCTGCTGGTCGACACGATCAGCCGCTCCGACACCTACCCCTACGTCGACGTCCGCGAGGACGACGTCTCGATGGCCCACGAGGCCACCGTCTCCAAGGTGAGCGACGACCAGCTCTTCTACCTGATGAGCCGCGGGCATGGGCGAGGACGAGGCGATGGCCATGATCGTGCGCGGCTTCGTCGAGCCGATCGCCCGCGAGCTGCCGATGGAATACGCCCTCGAGCTCAACCGGTTGATCGAGCTGCAGATGGAGGGCGCGGTCGGCTGATCGCCGGCTGTCCCACCCCGTACGCGCCCTGAGCAACCAGCGACCGGCCGTGAGCAACCAGCTACGTGCCCTGAGCCTGCCGAAGGGCTTCGAGAAAGAGAAGTTGTGTCCGTAGATACCCGCACGCCTCGCCGAGACCCCGAATGTGGCGGCGGCGGTCGAGACGGTCGCCTCGCACCTGCACCCGGTCGCGTCGTACGACCTGGCCGACCACCCCCGGCCCACCGGCCTGGAGGAGGTCTGGCGGTTCACCCCGCTGAAGCGGCTCCGCGGCTGCTCGACGCCGAAGGAGCAGACCGGCGGCCACCTCGACTGGGAGGTCGAGGCGCCCGCCCAGGTGACCACCAGCCAGATCACCACCGAACAGGCCATCGCGCTCGGTGGCCCGGCGCCGGTCGACCGGATCGCCGCCCTCGCGGTGGCCAACGCCGAAGGTGCGGTCCTGATCGAGGTGCCGGCCGAGGCCGAGCTCGACCAGCCCGTGGTGATCACCCTGACCGGCACCGGCGCCGGCCCAGACGTCTTCGGCCACATCGTGATCAAGGTCGGCGCGTTCGCCAAGGCCACCATCGTGCTGGAGCACCGCGGCTCGGCGACCTACGCGCACCTCGGTCACCCTGCTGGTCGGCGACGGGGCCGCCGTGCAGCTCGTCGGTCTGCAGCTGTGGGACGACGACGCGGTGCACGCCGGCCAGGTCGCGGTCAAGGTGGGCCGCGACGCCCACGTCCGGACCCTGTCGGCCACCATGGGTGGCGACCTGGTCCGGCTGGTCGAGACCAGCGAGTACGCCGGCCCCGGCGGCGAGATCGAGCAGCTCGGCCTCTACTTCGTCGACGCCGGGCAGCACTTCGAGCACCGGCTGTTCGTCGACCACAACGCACCGCACACCAAGAGCAACGTGGACTACCGCGGCGCCCTGCAGGGTCGCGGTGCGCACTCGGTCTGGGTCGGCGACGTGCTGATCCGCAAGGTCGCCGAGGGCATCACGACGTACGAGTCCAACCGCAACCTGGTGCTGACCGACGGCTGCCGCGCCGACTCGGTGCCCAACCTGGAGATCGAGACCGGCGAGATCGCCGGCGCCGGTCACGCCTCGACCACCGGCCGCTTCGACGACGAGCAGCTGTTCTACCTGCGCAGCCGGGGCATCGACGAGTCCGAGGCCCGCCGGCTGGTCGTGCACGGCTTCTTCGCCGACATCATCCGCCGGATCGGCGTGCCCGACGTCGAGGAGCGGCTGCTCGACGCCGTCGAGGCCGAGCTGGCCGTCGACGTGGGGCTGCCCTCGATGACGTCGTTCGTCCGCGTGTGCGCCGTGGCCGATGTGGCCCCCGAGTCGGCCATCGCCGTCGAGGTCGGTCGTGACGACCTGGCCATCGTGCACAGCAACGGCGAGTTCTACGCCATCGCCGACGAGTGCTCGCACGCCGCCATCCCGCTGTCCGAGGGCGACGTGGGGACGGCGAGATCGAGTGCTACCTGCACGGGTCCCGCTTCGACCTGCGCACCGGCGGCCGCTCGGCCTGCCCGCCACCGAGCCGGTCGCGGTCTACCCCTGCCAGGTCTCCGGCGACGACGTCCTGGTCGACCTCTCCGCATCCTCTCCATCCGCAATCCGCTATCACAGGAGTCTTGGATCCTATGTCCACTCTCGAAATCCGCGATCTGCACGTCTCGGTCAACACCGAGGCCGGCGCCAAGGAGATCCTCAAGGGCGTCGACCTCACGATCCGCAGCGGTGAGGTGCACGCGATCATGGGGCCGAACGGCTCCGGCAAGTCGACGCTGGCCTACTCCATCGCCGGTCACCCGAAGTACACGATCACCTCGGGCACGCGTCACCCTCGACGGCGAGGACATCCTTGTCCCTGTCGGTCGACGAGCGGGCCCGCGCCGGCCTGTTCCTGGCCATGCAGTACCCGGTCGAGGTGCCCGGCGTCTCGGTGTCGAACTTCCTGCGGACCGCCAAGACCGCCATCGACGGCCAGGCGCCGAAGCTGCGCACCTGGGTCAAGGACGTCAACGCCGCGATGGAGCGGGTCCAGATGGACACCGAGTTCGCCAACCGCAGCGTCAACGAGGGCTTCTCCGGCGGCGAGAAGAAGCGCCACGAGATCGTCCAGCTCGAGCTGCTCAACCCGCGCTTCGCGATCTTGGACGAGACCGACTCCGGCCTCGACATCGACGCGCTGCGGATCGTCTCCGAGGGCGTCAACCGCTTCTCGGCCCAGGGCGATCGCGGCGTGCTGCTGATCACCCACTACACGCGGATCCTGCGCTACATCAAGCCGGACTACGTGCACGTGTTCGTCGCCGGCCGGATTGCCGAGCAGGGCGGCCAGGAGCTGGCCGAGCGCCTCGAGGCCGAGGGCTACGACCGCTACGTCCGGCTGCTGCCGCGGTCGGGGCCGAGTAGCCCCATGACGGTGAGCGCGGAGTACCCGGACACCATCGAGGTCGACGAGGTCGCTGACCTCGTCGACGAGTCGATCCCGTTCGACGTCGAGCACATCCGCGCGGACTTCCCGATCCTGGAGCGCACGGCTGGCACGACTCGGGCGCCACCCTTCCGCTGGTCTACCTGGACAGCGCCAACACCTCGCAGAAGCCGCGGTGCGTGGTCGAGGCGATGGAGGACCACTACCTCAACCACAACGCCAACGTGGCCCGGGCCATGCACCTGCTCGGCGCCGAGGCGACCGAGGCGTTCGAGGGAGCCCGGGCCACCCTGGCCCAGTTCATCGGGGCCCGGCAGCTCCGAGGAGATCGTCTTCACCAAGAACGCCTCCGAGGCGCTGAACCTGTGCGCCCACACCCTGGGCGCGGCGCTGCGGCCGGGCGACGAGATCGTCATCTCGGTGATGGAGCACCACTCCAACATCGTTCCGTGGCAGCTGCTGGCCGCAGCGCACGGGTGCCACGCTGCGCTGGTTCGACGTGACCGACGAGGGTCGGCTCGACCTCGACGCGGCCGCGGCCGAGGGCCTGATCAACGAGCGGACCAAGATCGTCTCGGTGACCTACGTCTCCAACGTGCTCGGCACGGTCAACCCGATCAGCCAGATCGCCGCCCAGGCCCACGCCGTCGGCGCCACCGTGGTGGTCGACGCCTCCCAGGCGGTGCCCCAGCTCCCGGTCGACGTGGCCGCGCTCGGTGCCGACCTGGTCGCCTTCACCGGCCACAAGATGGTCGGACCGACCGGCATCGGCGTGCTCTGGGGGCGCTACGACCTGCTCGCCGCCCTGCCGCCGTTCCTGGGGGGCGGCGAGATGATCGAGATGGTCAAGATGACCGGGCTCGACCTACGCCCCGCCGCCGCACCGCTTCGAGGCCGGCACGCCGCCGATCGCCCAGGCCGTCGGGCTCGGCGCGGCCGCGCGCTACCTCAGCGAGATCGGCATGGCGCAGATCGCGGCGCACGAGCAGGAGATCACGGCGTACGCGCTGCAGGGCCTGCAGACCCTGCCCGGGCTGAGGATCCTCGGGCCGAGCGAGCCGGTCGACCGGGGTGGCGCGATCTCGTTCACCCTGACCGACGCCGGACGGGAACCAGATCCACCCGCACGACGTCAGCCAGCTGCTCGACTCCCGGGGCATCGCCGTACGCGGTGGTCACCACTGCGCTCGGCCGCTGCACGAGCGTTTCGGGGTCCAGTCCTCGACCCGGGCGTCGTTCTACCTCTACACCACCACGGCCGAGATCGACGCGCTGGTCGACGGGTCTCGACTACACCCTTGGATTCTTTGGAGGCAGAGCGATGAAGGTCGAAGACCTCTACCAGGAGATCATCCTGGACCACTACCGGGCCAAGCACCACAGCGGTCTGCGGGAGCCGTACGAGGCCGAGGTGCACCACGTGAACCCGAGCTGCGGTGACGAGGTCACCCTCCGCGTCCACGTCGACGGCGGCACCGTCACCGACGTCTCGTACGAGGGCCTCGGCTGCTCCATCTCCCAGGCCTCCACCTCGGTGATGAGCGACCTGGTGATCGGCCACCCGTCGAGCACGGCCTGGAGCTGCACGAGGAGTTCCTGACCCTGATGCAGAGCAAGGGCCAGATCGAGCCCGACGAGGAGCGGCTGGAGGACGGCGTCGCCTTCGCCGGCGTGGCCAAGTTCCCCGCCCGGGTCAAGTGCGCCCTGCTCGGCTGGTCGGCGTTCAAGGACGCCGTCCTGCAAGCCCAGAGTTCCCAGCAGCAAGGAGATCCCCGATGACCGACACCCAGACCACCACCGATGAGGTCCGCCCCTCCGAGCTGGTCCGTGACGACCTGCCCGAGGTCAGCCTCGACGACCACGCCGCGTCCTCCGCCCGGCCGAGCCTCGAGGACCTGGAGGAGGCCCTGAAGGACGTCGTCGACCCCGAGCTCGGGATCAACGTCGTCGACCTCGGCCTGATCTACGGCCTGCACCTGGAGGACGACAACATCCCTGACCATCGACATGACCCTCACCTCGGCCGCCTGCCCGCTGACCGACGTGATCGAGGACCAGACCCACACCGCCCTGGAGGGCCTGGTCGAGTCCTTCGTCATCAACTGGGTCTGGATGCCACCGTGGGGAATGGAAAAGATCACCGAGGACGGCCGCGACCAGCTGCGGGCGCTGGGCTTCAACGTCTGAGTTCTCATGTGCTGGTTGGGCCCGGTGGTGGCGGAGGAGGGGCGGCATGACGGCCGCCCAAACCTGCCCCGTGCGTCGGATCGACGTGTGCCCGTTCGAGGATCGTCGAGATTCATGCATCTTAGGTTTTGGCGGCCGTCATGCCGCCCCTCCTCCACCACCACCGGGTGGGCGGGTGCGGTGTCAGACGTCGAGGCCCGGCGCTCATCCGGTGGAAACCGTCCTCGGAGATCTTTTCCAACGCTTTTCCGCCTGCGCGAGTAGGCGCCACGCAGGGCGGTGCCGCGGCGACGCCGGCACCGCCTGCGACGGGCTCCCGAGTGGGTAGGCCGCGGTAGTCGGTGACTGACACCCTTCGCCGTCAACCCCGCCGCTCCCACACGCCGGTGGCACGAGGGGTGGTCGGGGGTTCGTGGTGTCGGGCGTGGAAACCTAAGATGCTTGAGTCCCGGCCGATGCGCCGTGGCGCGCGGCCCTCGAAGACGAGGGGCAGGTTTCGGTAGCCCGACACCACGAACCCCCGACCAGCCCGTACCCAAGAGCAACACGATCCGAACGCCAAGTACCAAAGTGAGAAGAGCAAAAAACAGATGTTGACGGTGAAGGATGTCGAGGTGCGTGCGGGGGCGCGTTTGTTGTTGGAGGGGGTTTCGTTCCAGATCGCGCCAGGCGACAAGATCGGGCTGGTCGGGCGCAACGGGGCCGGCAAGACGACGTTGACCAAGATCTTGTCGGGCCAGGCGGCGCCGGCGGCGGGGACGATCAGCCGCAGCGGCGAGGTCGGCTACCTGCCCCAGGACCCGCGTACGGGTGATCTCGACATGCTGGCCAAGAACCGGATCCTGGCCGCTCGCGGACTGGACGCGGTGGTCGACCGGCTGAGCCGGGCCGGGCTGGCCATGGGTGACGACTCCGACGAGGTGCGGGACAAGGCGATGGCCTCGTACGCGCGGGCCGAGGCCGAGCTGGCGGCGGCGGGCGGCTATGCGGCCGAGGCCGAGGCAGCCCGGATCGCCAGCAACCTGGGGTTGCCGGAGCGGGTCCTGCACCAGCAGCTGCGGACCCTGTCGGGCGGGCAGCGACGGCGGGTCGAGCTGGCCCGGATCCTGTTCTCCGGGGCCGAGACGATGCTGCTGGACGAGCCGACCAACCACCTCGATGCCGACTCGATCGGCTGGCTGCGCAGCTTCTTGGCCAACCATTCCGGTGGGCTGCTGGTGATCAGCCACGATGTCGGTCTGCTGCAGGCCACGGTGAACAAGGTGTTCCATCTCGATGCCAACCGGGCCGAGCTCGACATCTACGCGATGGACTGGAAGCGATATCTGCAACAGCGCGAGACCGATGAGAAACGGCGCAAACGCGAACGACAGAATGCCGAGCGCAAGGCCGACCAGCTGATGACCCAGGCCGACAAGATGCGGGCCAAGGCGACCAAGGCGACCGCCGCGCAGAACATGGCCAAGCGGGCCGAGAAGCTGCTGGCCGGTCTGGAGGCCGAAAGGGCCGGCGACCGGGTGGCGAAGATCAGGTTCCCCGAGCCAGCGCCGTGCGGCAAGACCCCGCTGACCGCCGAGGACCTGAGCAAGAGCTACGGCTCCCTCGAGGTGTTCACCGGAGTTGATCTTGCCATCGACCGCGGGTCGCAGGTCGTCGTGCTCGGCCTGAACGGGGCCGGCAAGACCACCTTGCTGCGGATCCTGGCCGGTCAGGAGGACTCCGACACCGGCGGGGTCCGGCCGGGCCACGGTCTGCGGCTGGGCTACTACGCCCAGGAGCACGAGACGCTCGACACCGCACGCTCGGTGCTGGCGAACATGAAGACCGCGTCGCCCAACCTCAACGACACCGACGTACGCAAGGTGCTGGGCTCGTTCCTGTTCTCTGGTGACGATGTGGACAAGCCGGCCGCGGTCTTGTCGGGTGGGGAGAAGACCCGACTCGCGTTGGCCATGCTGGTCGTGTCCAGTGCCAACGTGCTGCTGCTCGACGAGCCGACGAACAACCTGGACCCAGCCTCGCGCGCCGAGGTGCTGGCGGCGATCAAGAGCTATGCCGGCGCGGTCGTGCTCGTGACTCACGACGAGGGCGCGGTGGATGCGCTGGATCCCGACAAGGTCCTGCTGCTGCCCGACGGGACCGAGGACTTGTGGAGCCCGGAGTACGCGGACCTCATCTCCCTCGCGTGATCATGGCCGCCGGATGATCAACCGGGGGCATTTTCGACAAAAGATCAACTGAGCTGCCTTCGTGGCTCACGGTGATGATCAAAACCGTTGGATGACTGGTGACAACCTCAAATCTTGTCGTGAAACATGCTAGAAATGGTTGATCAACGATCTTGTGATCTCGATCATTGGTCTAGCAGCGTTGTCGCACTAAATGTCTGACAACCCCATGACAAGGGAGGGCACAGTGGCCAAGGCATTGGCGAAGGGTTCACGCATCACGGGGGCACAGCGAGGAACGCTCGCTTCCCAGTACGCCAAGCGGTACGCCGCCGGCGAGAGCATCCGCAAGATCGCTGAGGACGCCGGCCGTTCCTTCGGGTTCGTGCACGGCGTGCTGAAGGAGTCCGGCGTGGAGCTGCGCGGCCGTGGTGGTGCGACGCGCGGCGCCAAGAAGGCCAGCTCGGCCGGTGCCGGAAAGAAGACGGCGACAGCGCCGGCGAAGTCAGCCCCGGCCAAGACCGCCGCCAAGAAGGCGCCGACCAAGACCCCCGCCGCCAAGACCACCACTACCAAGACCCCTGCTACCAAGACCACCGCTGCCAAGACGACCACCAAGAAGGCCCCGGCCACGACGAGCAAGACCACGGCCAAGAAGGCTCCGGCCAAGGCAGCCGCGACCAAGTCCACAGCCAGCAAGACTCCGGCCAGCAAGACCTCCGCCACCAAGACGGCCTCCAAGAAGGCTCCGGCCAAGGCCGCGGCCACGAAGTCGACGGCGACCAAGGCTCCGGCCACCAAGAAGGCTCCGGCCAAGGCCGCGGCGACCAAGACCACGGCCAGCAAGGCTCCCGCGGCCAAGACGGCCACCAAGAAGGCTCCGGCCAAGGCCGCGGCCAAGAAGGCGCCCGCGACCAAGACGGTTGCGAAGTCGCCGGCCAAGGCGGCCGCCAAGAAGTCGCCGGCCAAGACCACCGCCACGAAGTCCCCCGCCACGAAGGCCACCGCGACGAAGGCCACCGCGACGAAGGCCACGACCAAGAAAGCGCCAGCCAAGAAGCGCTGATCATGGCGTCGACCGACCAGGTCCCGGCTGTCCCTGAGGTCCGGGCCCTGCCCGGGGGCGTCACGACGAGCACCGTCGGCGCGGTGACGACGGTGTGGCTGGACCGACCGGACGTCCGCAACGCCCAGACCTTTCGCACCTGGGCGGGGCTGGTGGACGCCGCCGCCGAGCTGCCCCCGTCGACGCAGGTGGTGCTGCTGCGCGGGGTCGGTCGCGACTTCAGCGCCGGACTCGACCTGAGGATGACCCAGCCCGGCGGTCTGGCCGGCGAGGGGTCGATCGACCAGCTGACCGGCCTGGACGATCGGGGGGTCGCCGAGCAGATCGCCGGTTTCCAACGGGCCTTCACCTGCTGGCGCTCGCTCGATGCCATCGTCATCGCTGTCGTCCAGGGCCGGGCCATCGGGGCCGGCTTCCAGCTGGCCCTCGCCGCGGACCTGCGGGTGCTGACCGAGGACGCCGCTCTGGTGATGGCCGAAGCCGCACTCGGCCTGGTGCCCGACCTGGGCGGGACCCGTCGTCTGGTCGAGCTGGCCGGGTACGCGGTCGCCCTGGAGCTGTCGGTCACCGCCCGAGCGGTGCCCGCAGCCGAGGCGCTGCGTCTGGGCCTGGCCAACCAGGTCGTCGCCGGTGAGGAGCTCGACTCCGCCGTGGACCGGTTGGTCAGCAGCATCACCAACAAGAAGCCGGACGTCGTACGCTCGATCAAGCGTCTGCTGGCTGACGGACTGGGCCGCACCGAGGCCGAGCAGCTCGCCGCCGAGCGCCGGGCCCAGGCTCCGTTGCTGCGGGGAATAGCCAACCAGCGCTGAGGCGTTTGGCTGTGGGACGCAGACTCCGTCCCCTAGGAGGTACGTCATGTCGATGATGCGCTCGGGCGGCGCCACCATGATGCGCCGCATGTCGCAGGACCCGGAGATGGCCAAGCACCGGCTGACCCGGGGGGTCGGCTGGCGCATCCTTCGTTTCGCCCGCCCGTACCGTCGGCTGATCATCGTCTTCGTCGCGCTGATCGTCGTCAGTGCGGCGCTGGCCGTGACGCCACCGCTGCTGTTCAAGGAGATCATCGACGAGGGTGTGCTCAAGGGCAACCGACGGTTGCTGATCATCTTGGCCTCGACCGTGGCCGGTCTGGCCGTGGTCCAGGCAGTGCTCGGCCTGGTGCAGCGGTGGTGCTCGTCGAAGATCGGCGAGGGGCTGATCTTCGACCTGCGGACCCAGGTGTTCGACCACGTCATCCAGATGCCGGTCGCGTTCTTCACCCGCACCCAGACCGGCAAGCTGGTCTCACGCCTCAACTCCGACGTGATCGGGGCGCAGCAGGCCTTCACGTCGACGCTGTCCACGGTGCTGTCGAATCTGATCAGCCTGGTGCTGGTGCTGATCGCCATGACCGTGCTCAGCTGGCAGCTCACGCTGGCAGCGCTGGTGATGCTGCCCATCTTCTTGATCCCGGCCAAGATCGTCGGCCGCAAGCTCGCCGACCTGACCCGCCAGCAGATGCAGCTGAACGGCGACATGTCGGCGAACATGACCGAGCGGTTCAGCGTCAGTGGCGCGCTGCTGGTGACGCTGTTCGGCCGGGTCGACGAGGAGCATGATCGATTCGCCGAGCGGGCCGGGGCCGTCCGCGACGTGTCGGTGAAGATCGCCATGAACGGCCGGTTCTTCATGACCTCGCTCGCCCTGGTCGCCTCCTTGGCCACGGCGCTGGTCTACGGCGTCGGCGGCCTGCTGAGCATCGACGGGCTGTTGACGGTCGGTACGTTGACCGCCCTGGCCGGCCTGCTCGTCCAGCTGTACGGCCCGCTGACCCAGCTCACCAACCTGCGGATCGACGTGATGAACGCGCTGGTCAGCTTCGACCGGGTCTTCGAGGTGCTCGACCTGGTGCCGATGATCGCTGACGCCCCTGACGCCGAGCCGGTCCGTGGTCCGGCCTCGGTGGACTTCGACCAGGTTTCGTTCACCTATCCGGGCGCGGCGGAGGTCTCGCTGGCCAGCCTGGAGTCGGTCGCGACCGCGGACCAGCGGCCCAACCTGAGGTGCTTCGCGACGTGACCTTCAGCGTGGCGGCCGGGCAGACCGTCGCCCTGGTCGGGCGCTCCGGCGGAGGCAAGACCACCATGACCCACCTGGTCGCCCGGCTCTACGACGTCACCTCGGGCTCGGTGTCGGTCGGGCGGCACCGACGTGCGCCGGCTCGCACCTGGCCTCGCTCCGCGACGCGGTCGGCTACGTCACCCAGGACGCCCACATGTTCCATGACACGATCCGCAACAACCTGCGCTACGCCCGGCCGGAGGTGAACGAGGACCGGATGTGGTCGGTGCTGGAGGCCGCCCAGATCGCCGACCTCGTACGCAGCCTGCCGGACGGTCTGGACACCGTGGTGGGCGAGCGGGGCTACCGGCTGTCCGGTGGCGAACGGCAGCGGCTCGCCATCGCCCGGCTGCTGCTGAAGGCACCGCCGATCGTGGTGCTCGACGAGGCGACCGCGCACCTGGACTCCGAGTCAGAGGTCGCGGTGCAGCGGGCCCTCGACCTGGCCATGGAAGGCCGGACCAGCATCGTCATCGCCCACCGGCTCTCGACCATCCGCAACGCCGACCTGATCCTGGTCGTCGACCAGGGCACGATCGTCCAGCGCGGCCGGCACGACGACCTGCTGGAGCAGGGCGGGCTCTACGCCGAGCTCTACCGCACCCAGTTCGCCGGACCGCGGGTGGTCACCGAGGCCTCCCACGCGCTGACGGTGACCGCGCCGGTCACCGTCTGGATGTCGGTCCCGACCGTGCCGGCCAGCTCGCCCGGGCTCCGGTGGAAGGCGTTCGGCCCCATGGCGACGAGGTCGACCACCGTGGCCGGATCGAGGCTCATCGAGAAGCGCACATCGGTGCGTGCGACCGGCTGGAAACGGCTCTGAAGGGTGGCGGTGAGCCGCTCGTCCTTGTCGGGTTCGATCTGCAGCAGACCCAGTGACGTCCGCAGCTCGGCCAGGTGGTCGGCCTGCGGGGTGACCACGACCAAGACACCGTCCCGTCGCAGCACACGGACGAACTCCGCCGGGTTGCGTGGCGCGAAGACGGCCAGCACCACGTCGTACGCCTCGTCGGTCAGCGGGAGGTCGGCCCAGACATCGGCCACCACGGCCGCGAGCCGGCGGTGGGCCCGGGCGGCGTGCCGAGCCGCGGCGGTCGAGATGTCGAGCGCGACACCGCGGCCACCCCGCCGACCGAGCAGCCCAGCCACGTAGGAGCCGGTGCCCGCGCCGACCTCGAGCACCGCCGGATCCACCGCGGACGACTGGGCGGCCACGGTCTGCACGAGCGCGCCGGCCACCGGGCCGTAGTGCCCGCCGGACAGGAACCGAGCCCGAGCGGCAACCATCGCCGCGGTGTCGGCGTGGGCGGGAGCGGCCCGACCGAGCAGGTTGAGATAGCCCTGCCGGGCCAGGTCGAAGCTGTGTCCGGCCGGGCATCGGACCGACCGACCGTCCAAGGCGAAGCCGCCGCGGCAGAGCGGACATCGCACAAGATCCAGGATCTGCTCGACGCTCATCGGGCTGTGGTGGTCGGAACCTCCGGTCACAGGCTGCGCAGGGCGCCGCCTTCGACCGGGATCACCGACCCGGTCAGGTAGGAGGCCGCGGGGGAGAGGACGAAGGCGGCGACGCGGCCGAACTCCGCCGGGTCGCCGTAGCGGCGCAGCGGGATGCCGGCTTCGGCGGCGGCTGCGGGCTGCGGCCGGGTCGTCGCTGAGGGAGTCCAGATGGCGTACGCGTTCGGTCTCGATCCGTCCGGGCATCAGGCCGAGAACCCGGGTCCCCCGCGGTCCGAGCTCGTCGGCCAGCTGCTTGATCAGCATGGCCAAACCGGGTCGGAGCCCGTTGGAGGCGGCCAGACCGCCGATCGGGGCCTTGACCGAGGTCGAGAGCACCCAGGCGACGGCCAGCTCGGTCGACTCGGAGTGCTCGACCACGGCGTTGGTCACCCGCAGCGCCGGCAGGAACACCGACGCGAAGGCGTCGGTCCACTGCTGCTCCGTGGTGCCCAGCACCGAGCCGGCGGGTGGCCCGCCCACGCTGACCAGGGCACCGTCGAGCCGGCCGTAGGTGTCGAGGGCCAGCCGACAGGCGCGGGCGGCGCTGCCGGGGTCGGCCAGGTCGGCGGTCAGGGAGACGGCGCGGTCCGCGCCGAGCTCGGTGACCACCTCGGCGAGCACCTCGCCGCGTCGGGCCACCAGCACCACCCGGGACCCCTCGGCCACCAGCTGGGTCGCGCTGGCCCGGCCCAGACCGCTGCTGGCGGCGGTGACCACGAAGACCTTGTCGGTCAGTCCCAGATCCATGGCCCGATCCTGGCACAAGCCGGTCCGGCGCCGGGTCGCACTCAGCCGGCGGCGACCAGCGCCTTGCCCTCGCGCTCCTCGCGCCGGGCCCGGAGGTCGCCGCGGATGAAGACGATGATGCCGGCGACGCCGATGCCGGTGAACATGAACCACTGCACCGCATACCAGAAGTGGGGCCCTTCGGAGATCTCGGGCAGCTGGATCGGCTGGAAGCCTCCGGACTGCTCGGGGGTCACGCTGAGCAGCCCGATGTAGCCGTTGGCGATCGGATAGGGCAGTGTCGGTGCGATGGCGTCGGAGCTGATCTGGCGCATCGAACCGTTGATCGGTGTGCTCGCCGCGCGTCGCCCCTGCTCGTTGCGGCGCACGTGCCCGACGACGGTGACCTCGCCGGTGGGTGGTGCCGGGGCCGTGCTGGGGATCTGGACGCCGCGAGCCAGGGTCAGCAGGCCGCGGTCGACCAGGACCGTGCCCTGCGCCGTACGCAGCGGCGTCACGACCTCGTAGCCCTCGGCGTCACCGGTGCTCCGGTAGCGGACGATGAACTGGTGGTCGGCGTCGAAGGTCCCGCGGGCCTCGACCCGCGCCCACTGGTCGGAGTCGGTGATCGGGCGGGTGAAGACCTCGGCGTACGGGCGGATGGGGCCCTGCTCGTTGGCGATGGTGGTGGCGTTGCGGGCCTTGCGTTGGTCGAGCCGGTCCAGCTGCCATTCGCCAAGGTTGACGAATGCCGTGCCGATGACGGCCACGAACACGATCAGCAAGGTCCAACGGACCCACAGGCGACGCACGACCTCAGGTTAGTCGGCGAGCAGCAACGCGGTCGCGGCTGCGGCGCTGGGCGCCAGGGCTGCGCCCCGGCCGACGGCGACGCCGGCCAGGAAGGTGGTCAGGGGGGCCGCCACCCGTTCGACCTCGTGGGCGGCGTCGCGGGCGAGGTCCAGCAGCACCCGGACCGCGTCGTCGTCCAGCTCGACGTCGGCGACACCGAGCTCGGCCGAGACCGCGGTCAGCCATTCGGGCAGGTTCATGTTTGCTCCTGGGGATGAAGATGGCGGGGTGGGTTCCATGAGCTGGGGGATCGAGGCACCAGGCGATGACTACGTCAGGATGATGGCATGGGACGAGTGACGCGGCAGCACCCCGTGCTGCGCATCGGCGGCGGGTCGGCACACAGCCGGGCCGACACGCTGGCAGTGGAGGAGCCGTTGGAGATCCGGCTCGGCGGCGAGTCGTTCGTGGTCACGATGCGTACGCCGGGTGACGACATCGATCTGGTGCACGGTCTGCTGCACAGTGAGACGCTGATCGAGTCGGCGCAGGACCTTCTCACCGCCCGCTACTGCCTGGGCACCGGCCCGGACGGTCTCAACACCTACAACGTGCTGGACGTGCGGCTGGCCGCCGACCGACCGATGCCCACCGCGGACGAACGTCGTCAGGTGATGACCACGAGTGCCTGCGGGATCTGCGGGACCACCACCATCGACCAGGTGGTCCGGACGTCCCGGCACCGGCTGGATCCTCAGCTGCGGGTCCCTGCGGAGCTGGTCCTCGCCGCGCCGGACCTGCTGCGCACCCATCAGCGCGCCTTCGACAAGACCGGTGGGCTGCATGCCGCCGGGCTGCTCGGCCTGGACGGCACGATGCTCTGCGTACGCGAGGACGTCGGCCGCCACAACGCGGTCGACAAGGTCATCGGCTGGGCCATCCGCGAGGACCGGCTGCCGCTGAGCCAGTCGATCCTGGTCGTCTCGGGTCGGGCGTCGTTCGAGCTGACCCAGAAGGCGGTGCTCGCCGGCATCCCGGTGATGGCGGCCGTTTCGGCGCCCAGCTCGCTGGCCGCCGAGCTGGCCACCGAGGCTGGGCTGACGCTGGCCGGCTTCGTCCGCGGGGACCGGATGAACGTGTATTCCCACAGTGACCGGATCGTCACCGAGCGGGCCTAGACTCGCTGGTGTGACCACCCTGCTGCCGATGCCGCGCCGGCGCCTCGCCGACTCCGCACCCGCGGGGACAGGAAGCGTTGATCAACTCGCACTCACGGATGCTTTCGGGCGTACTGCCACTGATCTGCGAGTTTCGCTCACGGATCGATGCAACCTTCGGTGTACGTACTGCATGCCCGCCGAGGGTCTGGACTGGATGCCCCAGGCCGAGATCCTGACCGACGACGAGATCGTCCGCCTGATCACCATCGGCGTGCAGCGGCTCGGTATCAGCACGGTTCGGTTGACCGGCGGAGAACCCTTGCTGCGCAAGAACCTCGAGCTCCTGGTCGCTGATCTCGCAGCACTCGAGCCGACCCCGACCATCGCCTTGACGACCAACGGCATCGGGCTCGCCGCGCGAGCCGACAAGCTCGCGGCGGCCGGGCTGAGCCGGATCAACATCTCACTGGACACCCTCGATCCGCAGACGTTCAAGCAGCTGACCCGGCGGCCGCGGCTGACCGACGTCCTCGACGGCGTCAGCGCCGCCCGCGAGGCCGGGTTGCAGCCGGTCAAGATCAACACGGTGCTGATGCGCGGCGTCAATGATCATGAAGCGGGTGATCTGCTGAGCTGGGCGATGACTGAGCGGGTCCAGCTGCGGTTCATCGAGCAGATGCCCCTGGACGCCCAGCACGGCTGGCACCGCAGCGAGATGATCACGGCCGCCGAGATCCGGCAGCGGCTCGGCCAGCAGGTCGACCTGATCGAGGACCCCGACGACGCCCTGGTCCGGGGGAGTGCCCCGGCCGAGCTCTTCCGGGTGGTGGGCACCGACTACTCGTTCGGCATCATCGCCGCCGTCACCAAGCCGTTCTGCGGTGCCTGTGACCGGGTGCGGCTGACCGCGGACGGTCAGGTCCGCAACTGCCTGTTCGCCCGTGAGGAGTCCGACCTCCGTACGCCGTTGCGGTCCGGCGCCACCGACGCCGAGATCGCGCAGCGCTGGGTCCACGCGGTGGCCGGCAAGCAGCCCGGACACGGCATCAACGATCCGAGCTTCCTGCAACCCGACCGTCCCATGTCGGCCATCGGCGGCTGAGCCGGTTAGAGCCTCAGCTGGTCGCGGAAGAAGCCGCGGGCGGTCAGGAACTCCCGTAGGGAGTCGGTGTGGTCATCGCAGGCCAGCCAGTGCTTGCGACGGCTCTCCTGGTGGATCTTGGGGTTGTTCCACTGCAGGTCGGCGGTCGCGGCCTGCCGGCAGCCGCGAGCCGAACAGACCAGCCCGTCCGGGCCGCTGGGCAGCGGGTCGACGCCGCTAGGCGACGCGGTCACGAAGATCGGGGTCCTCATCGGCGAGCTGGCCGGAGATGACCTCACCCCGGCCGGTGGTCAGCTGCGGTGCGTCGCTGGGCTCGACGCTGCCGACGGCTCGTGGCGCCTTTGTCCGACGGTTCGCCTGGTTGGCCAGCAGCACGGCCATGTAGGGCAGGAAGACCGCAGCCCCGAACAACACCCAGCGGAAAGGTCCGTGCACCACGATCATGCTGAGGAAGCACGCCGTCCGAAAGGCCATGGTGATCGAGTAGCGGCGGATGCGGGACGACATCTCCGCGCTGGTCGACATTCGAGCATCTGTGATCACCGCCGTCGACGAGCCGCCGAGGGCGTCGAACCGCGTACCTGTATCAACCGGCCGGTCGCCGGATTCCTTGAGCGTCATATCGTTGCCAGCACCTTCTGCCATGGGGCACAAACGTTCGGCTTGAGCGTCTAGTCATGTTCTGTTCCGGGTCCCTGCGCGGATGCGTTCTGGCGCTGGGACCGGCGTCACGAAGCGGCGCCGTTGTCCATCAGCCTACGCCTGGTCGTGGGGTCGGGAGGGCACTCGGTAGCGTGACCTCCGTGACCGCCACGCGCAACGAAGCCGACCCGGAAGCCGCCGACCGACCCACCTCGCGAGTCGTCCTCGTCACCGGGGGGAACAAGGGAATCGGCCGCGGGATCGCTCAGCGGCTGGCCGCGGCCGGTCACCGGGTCGCCGCGACCTACCGCAGCGGCGAGGTCCCCGCCGGTGTGCTCGGCGTGCAGTGCGACGTGACCGACCCGGCGCAGGTCGAGGCGGCGTTCACCCAGATCGAGGGCAGCCTCGGACCGGTGGAGGTGCTGGTCGCCAACGCCGGCATCACCCGGGACACCTTGGTGATGCGGATGAGCGACGACGACTGGGACGCGGTGATCGCCACCAACCTGACCGGGGCGTTCCGGGTCGCCCGTCGGGCGGCGCGACCGATGATCCGCGGTCGGTTCGGACGGGTCGTGTTCATCTCCTCGGTGGTCGGGCAGCTGGGCTCGGCCGGCCAGGTCAACTACGCGGCCTCGAAGTCCGGTCTGGTCGGTCTGGCCCGATCGCTGGCCCGCGAGCTCGGGTCACGCGGGGTGACGGCCAACGTCGTCGCCCCGGGTTTCATCGAGACCGACATGACCGCCGATCTCGGGGAGGACCTGGTGAAGAAGTACGAAAGCCAGATCCCGCTCGGTCGGCTCGGCTCGGTCGACGACATCGCCGCGACGATCGAGTTCTTGGCCAGCGACGCCGCGGGCTACATCACCGGGGCCTTGATCCCGGTGGACGGCGGCCTCGGCATGGGGCACTGAGCCCTCGCGCCCGCCTTCGCCGCGAAGGCGTTCCACCATTTCGACATCGGACGTTCTGAGGAGACAGGCAGTGGGAATTCTCGAGGGCAAGACCGTGCTGGTCGCGGGTGTCACCCTGGACAGCTCGATCGGGTTCCACGTGGCCCGGATCGCCCAGGCCGAAGGGGCGACCGTGGTGGTGTCCAACTTCGGCCGGGCGATGAGCCTGACCGGCCGGGTGATCAAGAAGCTGGATCCGGTGCCGCCGCTGCTCGAGGTCGATGTGACCAACGCCGACCACCTGGCCGGCCTGGCCGACCAGCTGGGCCACCACGTCGACCACCTCGACGGGTTGGTCCACTCGCTGGCCTTCGCCAACCCCGAGACCGCGCTCGGCGGGAAGTTCTTGAGCACGCCCTGGGCCGACGTCTCGACCGCTCTGCAGGTCTCGGCCTATTCGCTGGCGTCGTTGACCATGGCCTGCAAACCGCTGTTCCGCGAGACCGCCTCGGTGGTCGGGCTGACCTTCGACGCGACGGTCTCCTGGCCGGTCTACGACTGGATGGGGGTGTCCAAGTCGGCGCTGGAGAGCACCAGCCGCTACCTGGCGCGCTACCTCGGGCCGGAGGGCGTCCGGGTCAACCTGGTCGCCGCCGGGCCGCTGGAGACCTTGGCCAAGAAGGCCATCGGCGGTGCCGACGAGTTCAACACGGTCTGGGGTCAGCGGGCCCCGATCGGCTGGGACCCCAAGGACATGTCGCCGACGGCCAAGGCGGTCGTCGCCCTGCTGAGCGACTTCTTCCCCAAGACCACCGGCGAGATGATCCACGTGGACGGCGGCCTGCACTCCACCGGAGCCTGACTCCCGGCGACGTCAGCCGGCGTTGATCCAGGTGGCGGCCGCGCAGAGCGCCTGAGCCGCCGCAGCGCGTACGGTGCGCAGCTCCCGGAAGCGGGCGTCGGCCTCGTACGCCGAGATCGCCGCCCCGTCGGTCTGCAGCGCGGCGTCGCAGGCGACCAGCAGTCGCGCCGCTCGGTCGGCGGTGGCCTGTTGCCGGCCGCTGTAGCCCGGCGCCAGGGTGGCCGAGACGTCTTGGCGAGGGCGTACGCCGCTGGCCACGTCGAGCCGGGACAGCAGGTTGGCGGCGGCGATGACCGTCTCGTTCAGCTGCCGCTCCGCGTCGTAGGGCACCGGCGGAGCCGCGGGGCGTTCGGCGGCGAGCACCCGCCACTGCACGGCCTGTCCGACCCGGAAGGGCACCAAAGCCAACCCGGCGGTGCTGGCCACGACGACCTCACCGATCTCGAGTGCGAGCTGGTTGAGCTCCTTCGGGCCCGCGCAGCGAACCCAGCGCGCCCGGGGTGGGCAGGGCGAGCACCCAGGTCTCGGTCTCGCGGGCGGCGACGGCACCCAGCACCTGGCTGAGGTCCGTCGCGCGCAGCGGGTCGAGACCGAGCCGGTCGTCCGGGTCGACCAGGTGGTGAGCCACATCGGGGCCGATCACCGACTCCACCGCCTCGGAGAGTGGGCGTCGGCCATGGATCACGGCATTCAGATTCACCGTCATCCGCAGGGAGAGCAGGCCGTCCACCGGACTACCGTACGGGAGCCGCCGCCGGAGAACGGGCACCGGCCCGTCGCCGCGGTCCACCTGCGGACGGGCGGTAGGTTTTCCTCCATGGCGGCAGTTGTAGACCTCGCAGGGGTAACCATCGTGCGGGGTGGCGCGACGCTGGTGAACGACATCACCTGGCGGGTGGACGAGGCAGACCGGTGGGTGATCATCGGACCCAACGGTGCCGGCAAGACCACCCTGCTGCAGGTGCTGGCCGCGCAGATCCACCCGTCTTCCGGGGTGGCCGGGCTGCTCGGCGAGGTGCTCGGCACGGTCGACGTCTTCGACCTCCGGCCGCGGATCGGGCTGACCTCGGCCGCCCTGGCCGAGCGGATCCCGCGTGGTGAGCGGGTCCATGACGTGGTCGTCTCCGCCTCGTACGCGGTGGTCGGCCGCTGGCGGGAGGCCTACGACGAGCTCGACCACCAGCGGGCCGACGAGCTGCTGGGGCAGCTGCGCATCGACGGTCTGGCCGACCGCACGTTCGGCACCTTGAGCGAGGGGGAGCGCAAGCGGGTGCAGATCGCCCGCGCTCTGATGACCGATCCGGAGCTGCTGCTGCTCGACGAGCCGGCCGCCGGGCTCGACCTGGCCGGCCGCGAGTCGCTGGTCAAGACGCTGAGCGACCTGGCCCTGGACGAGTACGCGCCGGCCTCGGTCCTGGTCACCCACCACGTCGAGGAGATCCCGGCCGGCATCACCCACGCCCTGTTGCTCAAGAACGGCGAGATCGTCTCGGCCGGCCCGTTGCGCGACACGTTGACGGCCGAGAACCTGACTGCGACCTTCGAGCTCAACCTGTCCTTGACCGAGACGGACGGGCGCTGGGCTGCACGCGCGCTTGCGCTGAGACCCGATCGCTGGGTGCCTCTGGCACCATGGGTGATGAGTCGTACGAGCAACGGGTGGAGGTGAGATGTGAACATGAACCTGATGGACTGGCTGGGTGACCATGGGTGGGCGATCTGGCTGAGCCTGGCCTTCTTGCTGGCGGTGGCCGAGATCGTCTCGCTGGACCTGATCTTGATCATGTTCGCCGCCGGTGCCCTCGCTGCCGCCGGGGTCGCGGTGGTCGCACCCGACCTGTGGTGGTTGCAGATCCTGGTCGGCGCCGGGGTCAGTGTCGGGATGCTGGCTCTGCTGCGGCCGACGCTGCTGGCCAAGGTCCGCAGCATGCCGGGCTACCGCTCCTCGACCGCGAAGATGGTCGGCAGCAGCGGCCTGGCGATCTCGCAGATCGACAAGAGCGGCGGCGAGATCAAGGTCGACGGCCAGAGCTGGTCGGCCCGCCCCTACTCCTCCGACATCGTGATCGAGCAGGGCACCGAGATCGAGGTCTACGAGATCGACGGCGCCATCGCTGTCGTCTACCCCAAGCACTCACCGCTGCCCTGAACTGCAGCTTCTAGGAGGTCCAGACCGTGGACATCGCGTCCTTGATCGTCGTTCTCGCCATTGCGCTGGCGGTGATCTTCTTCGTCGGCAACGCCATCCGGGTGATCCGGCAGCAGCGGGTCGGCGTCGTCGAGCGGCTCGGCAAGTTCAAGCGAACCCTCGAGCCCGGTCCGCACCTGGTCGTGCCCATCTTGGACAAGGTCCGCTACAACCTGGACATGCGCGAGAACGTGGTCCCCTTCCCACCCCAGGGCGTGATCACCGAGGACAACCTGATGGTGAGCATCGACTCGGTGATCTACTTCCAGATCATCGACCCGGTCCGGGCGGCGTACGAGGCCCAGGACTACATCAAGGCGATCGAGCAGCTGACCATGACCACCCTGCGCAACATCATCGGCGGACTGGACCTCGAGCAGACCCTGACCAGCCGCGAGGAGATCAACCAGAAGCTCCGGATCGTGCTCGACGAGGCGACCGGCAAGTGGGGCATCAAGGTCAACCGGGTGGAGCTGCGGGCCATCGAGCCGCCGGCGACCATCCGGGACGCGATGGAGAAGGGCGCTCGGGCCGAGCGCGACAAGCGGGCCTCGATCCTGATCGCCGAGGGACAGCGGCAGTCGCAGATCCTGTCCGCCGGGGGAGAGAAGGAGTCGGCCATCTTGCGGGCCCAGGGCGACCGGGAGGCCGCGGTGCTGCGGGCCCAGGCGGACCGGCAGGCGCAGATGCTGCGCGCCGAAGGTGAGGCCCAGGCGATCAGCACCGTGTTCAACGCGATCCACGCCGGCCAGCCCGACCAGGCCCTGCTCGCCTACCAGTACATGCAGATGCTGCCGTCGATCGCCCGCGGCGACGCGAACAAGGTCTGGATCGTGCCGAGCGAGCTGAACAAGGCGCTGGAGGGCTTGGGCAGCGCCGTCGGGTCGGTCACCTCCGGCATCCCGGCCGCGGCCAAGGGCACCTTCACCGCGCCGGACAAGATCGACGTGCAGAGCGAGATCACCCAGCAGAACGCCGAGGAAGAGGCGAAGTCCCAGCGCACGGTGCAGGAGGCGATCGCTGCGGCTCAGGAGCTGGAGAAGCCCTCCCGCCCCGCGTCGCTCAACGTCGCCGAACCACCACGGGAAGTGACCGGATCGAGCGGTACGCCGGACTTCGAGCCCTACCACGCTGAAGGTCAGCCGAGCCCGCAGCAGTGAGCTGGGCCGACCTGCTGCTCATCCTGCTGGCTGGGGGAGCGGCCGGGTTCGTCAACACCGTGGTCGGGACCGGCACCCTGATCACCTTTCCGACCCTGCTGGCCCTCGGCGTGCCGCCGTTGCTGGCCAACGTCTCCAACAGCATCGGGTTGGCACCCGGGTCGCTCTCGGGTGCACTGGCCAGCCGGCAGGAGCTGGTCGGTCAGCGTAGTCGGATCATCCGCTACGGCGTCGCCTCGCTGATCGGCAGCATCGGCGGGGCGTTCCTGCTGCTCCGGCTGCCCTCGGCCGCGTTCGACGCCATCGTGCCGGTGCTGATCGGGTTGGGATGCCTGCTGGTGATCATCGGGCCCTGGCTGTCGCGCCGGGTCGCGGCCCGGCGCGAACGGCTCGGAGTCGCCGAGGGTCCGGGCGTCGGCCCGCCGTGGCTGTTCCCGGTGATCATCTTGACCGGGGCGTACGGCGGCTACTTCGGCGCCGCGCAGGGGGTCCTGGTCATCGCGGTGATGGGCGTGGCCCTGTCGGAGACGCTGTCGCGGATCAACGGGCTGAAGAACGTGCTGGTGATGATCGCCAACGCCGTGGCGGGCATCGTCTTCGTGATCGTGTCCGATGTCGACTGGTGGATCGTCGGCGCGCTCGCGGTCGGATCCATCCTCGGAGCCCAGGCCGGAGCCCGGGTGGGTCGGCGGATCCCGCCGACGGTCTACCGGGTGGTCATCGTCACCGTCGGCGTCGCCGCGATCATCAACCTGCTCCGCTGAGCCTGGATCCGACGAGTCAACCGGGCTGACGGAGGGTCAAGACCTCAGCCGACGGCAGCCCGGCAAGCGAGGCGCCGGAGATCAAGATCTTGCTGCCTCGGATGCCGCTGCCCACGACCACCCAGTCCTGGTCGGCGACCGCGCTGTCGACCAGGATCGGCCAGTCGGCGGGCAGACCGACCGGGGTGATGCCGCCGTACTCCATCGTCGTCTGGCTGACCGCATCGTCCATCGGCGCGAAGGAGATCTTGCGCACGTCGAGGTGGCGTCGGACGACCTTGTTGACGTCGGCCCGGTCGGTGGCCAGCACCAGGCAGGCGGCCATCCGGGACTGCTCGCCCCGGCGGCCACTGACCACGACGCAGTTGGCCGACTGCTCGAGGGGGACCTCGTACGCCGCACAGAACGCCGCGGTGTCGGCCAGGCCGGGGTCGATCGAGGCCACGAAGCACTCGAGTCCGAGCTCGGTGACCAACGCCGCCACCGGTGCGGCGAGCAGGTCCAGATGATCGGCGGCCGGCTGCCAGGTCAGCGTTCCGAGGGTGGGCACGACGCCACTGTAGGCGGCGCTCAGAGCAGCACCTCAGCCATCCCGGCGCACAGCGCGGCCCAGCCCAGACTGGCGAAGGTGCCGATGATGAACCGTTCGATGGCGCCGCTGGCCTGGCCGGTCTTCAGCTCGGGGTAACGGGCGAAGGCCTTCACTGCGACGATCGCAGCGATCCCCTCGGGCCACCCGGCCAACAGGGTGCCGAACAGTGCCAGCCGTTCGAGGGCACCGATCCACGCTCCGCCCCGCAGCACGGTCGGTCTAGCGCGAGCGGCGGCCGGTTTGTCGGCCGCGTTGGCCAGGGCCAGCAGGCAGTAGACCACCGCGCCACCGGTCAGCAGGGCGGCGATCGCCGCCACACCGACGGCCAGCCAGGACCACGGTGGCGGCAGTGGCGGGGCTTGGGCGGCCAGGGTCGCGACCACGCCGGTGAGGACGACGAGCGCGGTGACGGTGCCGAGCAACACCGACCGACGTTCCAGCAGCCCGCGCCCCGGCTGCCACCAGGGCAGCCAGACCCAGATGCTGGCCACACTCAGCAGCAGCCAGATGATCAACGCTGACGTGGTCCACCCGGTCATGGTGCTGAGCCCGTCGTGCTGGCCCGCTCGGCCCGCTCCAGCAGCCGTTCGAGGATGGGTGTGGTCTCGTACTCGATCCGGACGTTGGCGGCCTGGGCGCGCTGACTGACCGCCTGCCGTGAGATCTGGAGCTGGCGCCCGGCCTCCTGCTGGGTCAGGCCCGACTGCAGCAGGTCGGTCACCTGCCAGCCCTGCTCGGTGCGCTTGCTGCGGACGGTCGCCAGCAGCCGGAAGACGGCTTCGACATCAGCCGTCTCGGCCGCACCGGCGCCGACGGTGGCGAAGGCCAGATGGGTCGGCTCGGACTTGGCCCGCTCGACGGCCGCCCGGGCGGCCAGGAACGCATCGCCCCGGGCCGAACGGGGGTCCGGGCTGGTGAAGGGGCGTTCCACCGAGCCGATGCCGAGGCCGATGTGCCACTGTGCGCTGCGCATGAGAGTCAGGATGGCAGTGACCACTGACACTGGGTCGTCGAGCAGGCCCTGGAACTCGTCGCCCACCGTACGGGTGAAGGGCAGCACCGTCGAGACGTCGGCCAGCTGCTCCAGTGCGCGGTCGACCAGGTCCCCCGCCTCTCGCGACTCGATCTGGTCGACGGTCAATACGTACGGCATCAGACAAGGCTACAGCCTTGCTTCTGGCCGGATCAAGGCTGAGACCTTGCCTGGTTCTCGACAGAATGGTCTAACGGGCGGTGGTGAGCGAGGATTGACCCGTGAAGAGGCACCTTCGCCGGACGACCGTACCGTCCTACCTGTCCGGGCTCCGGCTGTCCGGGCGACGGGTCGTGGTCGTCGGCGCCGGGGGAGTGGCTGACCGACGGCTGACCCTGCTGCTGGACTCCGGCGCCGAGGTGGTCGTGATCGCCCCTGCGGGCACGCCGCGGATCGCCCGGCTGGCTCACAGCGGTCAACTCAGCTGGGAACAGCGCGAGTTTCGATCCGGGGATCTCGCTGGGGCCTGGTACGTACTGGCGGCCACCGACGACCCGTCGGTCAACCTCGCTGTGTCAGCCGAGGCCGAGCAGCAGCAGACCTTCTGCGTACGCGCCGACGACGCCTCGGATGCCTCGGCCTGGACCCCGGCGACGGCTGAGGTCGACGGGGTCACCATCGGCGTCCTGGCCGGCGGCAACCCGCGGCGGGCCGTGCACATCCGCGAGCTGTTGGTCGACTTCCTGGCCCGGATCGCCCGCCGGGCCGCCTGACCAGGTGCCGATCATCGCCGTCGAGGCGGCTGACGACGATCGCCTGTCCGACTACGTACGACTGCGCGAGGGCTCGCTGCGTCGGCATCTGGAGTCCGAGCGCGGACTGTTCATCGCCGAGGGGGAGAAGGTCATCCGGCGGGCCGTCGAGGCCGGGCACCGACCGCGGTCGTTCCTGCTGGCCGAACGTTGGCTGGCCGGGCTCGGCGACGTCCTCGGGCAGTGGCCGGACGTCCCGATCTACGTGGTCTCCGAGCAGCTCGCCGAGGAGGTGACCGGCTTCCACGTGCACCGGGGGGCGCTGGCCTCGCTTCACCGCGAACAGCGTCATCGGGTGGCCGACCTGCTCGCGCGGCGACGGCTGGTGGTGCTGGAGGACATCGTCGACCACACCAACGTGGGCGCGATCGTCCGCAACGCCGCCGGTCTGGGGTGGGACGGCGTGCTGCTGGCTCCGCGGACCGCCGACCCGCTCTACCGGCGGGCCGTGAAGGTCAGCATGGGGGCGGTGTTCTCGCTGCCCTGGGCGCGGCTGGACGACTGGCACGCGGCGCCCGAGCTGCTGCGAAAGGCCGGCTTCACCACGGTGGCTCTGACCCTGGCGCCGGATGCACTCGATCTGGCAGCGGTCGCCTCGGCGGTCGGACCGGCCGAGAAGGTGGCGATCCTGGTCGGCACCGAGGGGGCCGGGTTATCGGCGCGCTGGAGCGAGGGGGCGTCGGTGCGGGCCAAGATCCCGATGTACGCCGGGATCGACTCGCTGAACGTCGCCGCCGCAGCGGCGATCGCCTGCTATTCGCTCTCGCTCCGCGGAGAGACCGGCCAGTCGTCGGGATAGGTGTCTGCGGTGTCCTCGTGGGCGGCGTAGAGCTTCTTGCGCGCCCGGCCCGACAGCCGGTCGCCGAACACGGTCCCGTTCAGGTGGTCCGTCTCGTGCTGAAGGCAGCGGGCCAACAAGCCGGTGCCGATGATCTCCACCGGCTCCCCGTCCTGGTCCTGGCCGACGCAGATGGCGTGGTCGGGCCGGGCCAGCTCGATGTAGGCACCGGGCAAGGACAGACAACCTTCGTCGGCCGCCTCCAGCTTGCGGTCCTTGCCCTCAGGCAGCGTCACCTCGGGGTTGCAGACCACGCCGATGTGGCGGACGTGCTCGTCGTCGGGGCAGTCGTAGACGAAGACCGCGAGGTCCACCCCCACCTGGGTGGCGGCCAGACCCACGCCCTCGGCGGCGTACATGGTGGCGAACATGTTGTGGACCAACGCGTGGAGCTCCTCGTCGAAGCTGGTCACGGGCTGGGTCCGGGCGTGCATGACGGGGGTTCCCCATCGGGTGATCGGCAGGACTGTTCCGCCGCTCCTGAGCTCGTCGATCGTCACGGGGGACCACGCTATCGCGGCCACTGCTGATCGAGCAGCACGACGCAGGCGGGCTCGCTGCGGAGTGGCGGCTTGCGGATCGGAAGGCCCGGCCAGATGGTGGGGACGTGCCCGCCGCCGAGGAACCGCTGCCCGACGACGTCGACGTGGACGCCCTCGGCCCGGTGTTCATGGCCGTTCTCGAGGACTACCAGCGGCACCTCGTGTGGCAGCGCAACCTGTCGGCACACACGGTCCGGGCCTATCGCGGCGACATCGCCAACCTGCTGGTCCATCAGCGCCGGCTCGGTGTGCAGTCGCTGGCCGAGGTCGATCTTCGCGGCCTGCGCAGCTGGCTGGCCAAGCAGCAGACGCTGGGCCAGGCTCGCGCCACCCTGCAGCGCCGCTCGGCTGCCGCGCGGGTCTTCTTCACCTGGGCTCAGCAGAACGGCCTGGTCGAGCACAACCCGGCGGCCAGTCTGCGCTCGCCCAAGGTCGTACGCGCGTTGCCGGCAACGCTGGACCAGTCCGCCGCGGCCGCGATGCTCGGCGAGGCGATCACCGCCGCCCGCGAGGAACCCGGACCGGTGGCCGACCGCGACGTCGCCATGCTGGAGGTCCTCTACGCCACCGGGATCCGGGTGTCCGAGCTCTGTGGGCTCGATGTCGACGACCTCGACCAGGACCGGCGGACCCTGCGGGTGCTGGGCAAGGGTCGTAAGGAGCGCACCGTCCCCGTCGGCGGCCCAGCGATGCGAGCCCTCGGGCAGTGGCTGGCCGACGGCCGCCACCAGCTCGTGACCCCCGGCTCGGGTGGCGCGATGTTCGTGGGAGAGCGGGGTCGCCGCATCGACCCCCGGGTGGTCCGCCGGATCGTCCACCGTGCGCTGCGCATCGTGGACGGCGCTCCCGATCTCGGGCCGCACGGGCTGCGGCACGCGATGGCCACCCACCTGCTCGAGGGTGGGGCAGATCTGCGCAGCGTGCAGGAGATGCTCGGCCACGCCTCGTTGGCGACCACCCAGATCTACACCCACGTGAGCAACGAGCGGCTGCGCGCCGCGTACCAGCAGGCCCATCCCCGGGCCTGATCCGGCCGGCACCTCAGAACCAGCTCATCGGGTCGACCAGGTGACCGTCGAGCCAGAGCATCAGGTGCAGGTGGCAGCCGGTCGAATACCCCGTGCTGCCGACGAAGCCGACAACCTGGCCCCGTCGTACGCGTTCCCCGGTCCCCACCACATACCGGGTGGCGTGGTTGAACGCGGTGACCACCCGGTGGCCGTCGACTGAGCCGTGGTCGACCAGCAACCGGTTGCCGTAGCCGGCGTTGTAGTAGGCGCGGGACACGCGGCCGTCGTACGGCGCTCGGATGGCGGTCCCGCAACCGGCACCGAAGTCGGTCCCGTCGTGCAGCTTCCAGATCTTCAGCACCGGGTGGAAGCGGCGTCCGAACGGTGAGGTGATCCCGCCCGGCACCGGTCGGACGAACCCGTGACCCCCCGGTGGACCCGACGGGCCCGATGATGCCGACCGCGTCCTCGGCGGCGGCTGTCGCCGCGGCGCGAGCCGCCGCCTCACGTTCGACCACTGCCCGGCGGGACTCGGCGACCAGCCGCAACGACCCGTCCCCGGCCCGGATGAGCAGCAGCGGGTTGAGATAGGACCTGCCGTCCCGCAGACCCCAGTGCAGACAGGTGCCCGCACAGTGCGAGCCGGTGCTGACCACCCCGATCACGGTGCCCACAGCGACGGTGGTGCCGACCTCCAACCGGGCGCTCACCGGCTCGTAGGTGGTGCTCAGGCCGCCACCGTGGTCGAGCGTGATGACGCCCCTGCCGGCCACCGAGCCGGCGAAGCTGATCGTGCCTGTCGCGGCGGCAAGCACCGGCTCACCCGCTCGCGCGGCCAGGTCGACGCCACGATGCCCGGCCCCCCAGGCCACCACCGGTGGGTCGAACCCCCGCGTCACCCGCGGCGCGCCGGCCAACGGCCATCCGCTGGTGGCGGGCAGGGCGGGGAGGGCGCCCGCCGGCACGGCGATCGTCGAGATGGCCAGCACGACCACGACGAAGATCAGCAGCCGCCATCGCGGGCTCAGTGCCGGGTGCCTCATACCGGGAGTCTGCGTACGGTGCCCCACGTCGTGCCGCTTCGACAGCAATCTGTGGACAGCGCTTCAAGGCGGTCCCAGACCTGTGGACAACGTCGTTCGGGCCGGCCCATGATCGTGCCGCGGCGCTGAGTTTCGGTGCGGGCCCGAGGTGGGTAGACTGACCGCAGCAGACCTGGGAACAGGTCTGACTTCGCATGCTCGCCACCAGCTCGGCTGGGCAGCACAACCGGTCTCGATCCGTCGAGTCTGTGCTGCGCGAGCATCAGGCGGGGCCGAACCGTTCGACTCCGAGAAACCGTACGTCGGCGTCCGTGTGCGTCGACAAAGAGAGGAATACGGCCATGGCCGTTGTCACCACCCGTCAGCTGCTCGAGAGCGGCGTTCACTTCGGGCACCAGACCCGTCGCTGGAACCCCAAGATGAAGCGATTCATCTTCACCGAGCGCAATGGCATCTACATCATCGACCTGCAGCAGTCGCTGACCTACATCGACCGGGCGTACGCCTTCGTGAAGGACACCGTCGCCCGCGGCGGCCAGGTGCTGTTCATCGGCACCAAGAAGCAGGCCCAGGAGACCATCGCCGAGCAGGCCACCCGCGTCGGGATGCCGTACGTGAACCAGCGTTGGCTCGGCGGCATGCTGACCAACTTCGGCACCATGACCAAGCGGATCCAAAAGCTCAAGGAGCTCGAGGGCATGGACTTCGACGACGTCGCCGCCTCCGGCCTGACCAAGAAGGAGCTGCTCGGTCTGCGCCGCGAGAAGGACAAGCTGGCCAAGACCCTCGGTGGCATCCGCGAGATGACCCGTACGCCGCAAGCCGTCTGGATCGTCGACACCAAGAAGGAGCATCTCGCCGTCGACGAGGCCCGCAAGCTGAAGATCCCGGTGATCGGCATTCTCGACACCAACTGCGATCCCGACGAGGTCGACTTCGCCATCCCGGGCAACGACGACGCGATCCGCTCCGTCTCGCTGCTGACCCGGGTGCTCGCCGACGCCGTGGCTGAGGGCCTGGTGGCGCGTTCCGGCGCCCAGACCGGTGCCGAGGCGACTGTGGAGCCCATGCCGGACTGGGAGCGCGAGCTGCTCGGTGCCGCCGAGGACGCCACTCCGGCCGAGGCCCCGGCGGCTGACGCCGCCCCGGTCCCCGGTGAGGAGCAGCCGACCGAGGCCGCCGAGGTCGCTGAGGCTTCTGCCGACGCCGAGCTCGAGGCTGAGAAGACGGCCGAGCCGACCGCTCAGTAACGCCGCTCACCCGATCACCGAAGACGAAAGAACGAGGACCGATAATCCATGGCATCGATTTCCGCTGCTGATGTGAAGAAGCTCCGCGACGCCACCGGCGCCGGGATGATGGACTGCAAGAAGGCCCTGACCGAGGCCGATGGCGACTACGAGAAGGCCATCGAGATCCTGCGGGTCAGCGGCCAGGCGAAGGCCGCCAAGCGTGGGGCCGAGCGTTCGGCCACCAACGGCCTGGTCGCCAACGACGGTGGGGCGTTGCTCCAGCTGGGCGCCGAGACCGACTTCGTGGCCAAGAACGAGGAGTTCCAGGTCTTGGCCGCTGACGCGGTCAAGGCCGTCGCCGCCAGCAAGGCCGACAGCATCGATGCGGCCAACGCGGCGCCGCTGTCGTCCGGTCGCACCGTCGGCGAGGCGGTCAGCGAGCTGGCCATCAAGATCGGCGAGAAGCTCGAGGTCTCGGCCGCTGCCTATTTCGACGGCAAGACCGTCGTGTACCTGCACCGCCGCGCCTCCGACCTGCCCCCGCAGGTCGGTGTCCTGGTCGAGTACGAGGGCAGCGACGAGACCGCGGCTCGCAGCGTGGCCATGCAGATCGCGGCCATGAGGCCGCAGTACCTGACCCGCGACGAGGTCCCCGCCGACCTGGTGGAGAACGAGCGTCGGATCGCCGAGGCCACGGCGAAGGAGGAGGGCAAGCCCGAGCAGGCGCTGCCCATGATCGTCGAGGGACGGGTGAACTCGTTCTTCAAGGACGTCGCCCTGCTCGACCAGGTCTCGGTGACCGACAACAAGACCCCCGTGGGCAAGCTGCTCGACGCCGCGGGCATCAAGGTGACCCGCTTCGTCCGCTTCGAGGCGGCCGGCGCCTGACGCTGGTCGACCGACCCGGCTTGAAACAGAAGAGTGCGCTGCGAGCCTCCTGGTGGGGGTTCGCAGCGCATTCGTCTATATCCGTACGTTGACGAGGAGTCACAGGTGAGCAGTCCCTACAAGCGCGTGATGCTGAAGCTCTCGGGCGAGGTGTTCGGCGGCGGCAACGTCGGTGTCGATCCCGACGTGGTGCTCGGGCTGGCCAAGCAGATCGCCACGGTGGTCCGCGACGGCGTACAGGTCGCCGTTGTGGTCGGCGGTGGCAACTTCTTCCGCGGCGCCGAGCTGCAGCAGCGGGGGATGGAGCGTGACCGCGCCGACTACATGGGCATGCTCGGCACGGTGATGAACTGCCTGGCCCTGCAGGACTTCCTGGAGAAGGTCGGCATCCAGACCCGGGTGCAGACCGCGATCACCATGGGCCAGATCGCCGAGCCCTACATCCCGCGCCGGGCGGAGCGGCACCTGGAGAAGGGGCGCGTCGTCATCTTCGGCGCCGGGTCGGGAATGCCCTACTTCTCCACCGACACCGTGGCCGCCCAGCGGGCCCTGGAGATCAGCGCCGAGGTGCTGATGATGGGCAAGCAGGGCGTCGACGGCGTCTACTCCGCCGACCCGCACAAGCACCCGGATGCGGTGAAGTTCGACGACCTGACCTACGACGAGTACCTCGCCCGCGACCTCAAGGTCGCCGACGCCACGGCCATCAGCATGGCCCGTGACTACAAGCTGCCGATGACCTTTTTCAGCCTCGACACCGACGGCACCATCGTCTCGGTGATCTCGGGTGAGAAGATCGGTACGACCGTCCACGCCTAGGGAGCCGATCCCAGGCCGCATTGAAACCGCACCAGAGGAGCAGGATCACCGTGATCTCCGACATCATTCGCGACGCCGAGACCAAGATGGCAGGGGCGATCGAGTACGCCAAAGAGGAGTTCGCGGCAATCCGTACGGGCCGGGCCCACCCCGCCATGTTCGCCAAGCTGACCGCCGACTACTACGGCGCGCAGACCCCCCTGCAGCAGCTGGCCACCTTCCAGGTGCCCGATGCCCGGGTGGTCATGATCACCCCGTACGACCAGTCCTCGGTGAACGCGATCGAGAAGTCGATCCGCGACTCCGACCTCGGCGTCAACCCGTCCAACGACGGAAAGACGATCCGGGTCACCCTGCCGCAGCTGACCGAGCAGCGCCGCAAGGAGTACGCCAAGCTGGCCAAGTCCAAGGCTGAGGACGCCCGGATCTCGGTCCGCGGGGCGCGGCGTACGGCCAAGGAGGCCCTGGACAAGATGGTCAAGGACAAAGAGGTGGGTGAGGACGAGGTGGCCCGCGCCGAGAAGCAGCTCGATGCCGCGACCAAGAAGCACACCGACGCCATCGACGACATCTTGAAGCACAAAGAAGCCGAGCTGCTCGCCGTCTGAGCAGCGACAGCGACCCGCTGTGACCCGAGACCGCCGCCGGTCCCGGCCAAGGACCACGGGCGCGTCGGCCGCAACCTGCCCGCCGCCATCGGTGTCGGGGTGGGCCTCGGCGCCTACATCGTGCTCAGCCTGATCTTCTTCAAGCCTGCGTTCGTGCTGCTGGTCGCCGTGGCGTTGGCGCTCGGGTCGATCGAGCTCTACCAGGCCCTCAAGCGGCAGGGGATGAGCGCAGCGATCGTTCCGATCGTGGCCGGCACCCTGGCCATCTCGATCGGCTCCTACCTCGCGGGCCGGCAGAAACCGGTGGTCTTCTCGACCACCAGTGTGCTGCTCGCGGCGCTCGCCCTGACTGTGCTCGCCGCCCTGATCTGGCGGATGCCCAAGGGGGCCGACGGCTACGTCAAGGACGCCGCGGCCAGCTTGTTGATCATCGCGTACGTCCCCATGCTCGGGTCGTTCACCGCGCTGATGCTGGCCGGCGAACAAGGTGGCGCCCGGCTGGTCACCTTCTTGCTCATCGTGGCCATGAGCGACACTGGCGGGCTGGTCGGCGGCGTGTTGTTCGGCAAGCATCCGATGGCCCCCAAGATCAGCCCGAAGAAGTCGTGGGAGGGCCTGGTCGGCTCGCTCGTGTTCGGGGTGGCCTCCGGGGTGCTGATGGCGATCTTCGGGCTGAAGGTGCCGTTCTGGGTCGGCATCCTGCTCGGGGTCTGCCTGGTGGCCGTCGGCACCTGCGGCGACCTGATCGAGTCGCTGATCAAACGAGACCTCGGGATCAAGGACATGAGCTCCTTCCTGCCCGGGCACGGCGGAGTGATGGATCGCTTGGATTCGCTCCTGGTCGCGGCCCCGGTAGCCTGGTTGATCATGTACGTCTTGGTTCCCGGCGGATGAGCACCCCGGCGTCATCGGGCACACCTCTGCCGCTGGTCTTCACCGCGCCCCGACGCGGCAAACCGCCGACGCACTGGGCCGACCTGACCCCGACCGAGCGGCGGGAGTCGGTCGAGGCGGCCGGGCACCGCGCCTTCCGGGCCCGGCAGCTCTCCTCCCACTACTTCGAGGGTCTGCGCGACGACCCGGCCGACTGGACCGATCTGCCGGCCGGCGTACGCGACGGGCTGGCAGCCAAGTTCATGCCGCGGCTGCTGAACCCCGTCCGTGAGCTGACCTGCGACAACGACACCACGGTCAAGAGCCTGTGGCGGCTGCACGACGGCGCGCTGGTCGAGAGCGTCCTGATGCGCTATCCCGACCGGGTGACGATGTGCGTCTCCAGCCAGGCCGGCTGCGGGATGGCCTGTCCCTTCTGCGCCACCGGCCAGGGTGGCCTGCAGCGCAACATGAGCACCGCCGAGATCGTCGAGCAGGTGATGGACGGGGCCCGCAAGCTGGACCGTGGCCAGATCCCCGGCGGTCGCGATCGGGTCTCCAACGTCGTGTTCATGGGCATGGGCGAGCCGCTGGCCAACTACAAGGCGGTGATCGGCGCGGTCCGTCAGCTGGTCGCGCCGACGCCGGACGGCTTGGGGATGAGCGCTCGCGGCATCACCGTGTCGACGGTCGGACTGGTGCCGCGGATGCAGCAGCTGGCTCAGGAGGGCATCCCGGTCACGCTGGCCCTGTCCCTGCACGCGCCCGACGACGAGCTGCGCGACGAGCTGGTGCCGATCAACACCCGGTGGAACATCGACGAGGTCGTCGACGCCGCCTGGGAGTACGCCCGGGTCACCAAGCGACGGGTGTCGATCGAGTACATCTTGATCCGCGACATGAACGACCAGGCCTTCCGCGCCGACCTGCTGGCCAAGGTGCTGAAGCGCCGGGGCAACTGGGGCTGGGTGCACGTCAACCTGATCCCGCTGAACCCGACGCCGGGCTCCAAGTGGACCGCATCGCGGCGTCGGGACGAGGACGAGTTCGTCCGTCGGCTCCAGGTCAAGGGCGTGCCGGTGACCGTGCGCGACACCCGCGGCCGCGAGATCGACGGCGCCTGCGGTCAGCTCGCCGCCACCGACGCCCCCTGAGCCCATTCACGCCCCCTGAGCCCACCCACGCCCCCTGAGCTTGTCGAAGGGCAAGCCTGACTTTGCAGCACGGCTGACAGTGACACGCCGTGTGGGCGGCTCCGACCAGCGTTCAGTGTCGCAGAACCCGGTGGGCCCTTCGACAGGCTCAGGGGCGCGTGTTGGGCTCAGGGGGCGTGGGGGTCGTGGCGGTGGGCTCAGGGTCGGGGGAGCGGGACGATCTGGGCGGTGACCAGCGTGCCGTCGCGGATGTCGAGCAGGCCGAGGGTGCCGTAGGGCTGGCGGCGTTTGTCAGTCGGTGAACCAGGGTTGAAGATCCGGAGGCCGTCACCGGTGAGGTCCATCGGGATGTGGGAGTGACCGAAGACGACCAGGTCGGCGACGGGAAACCGCCGACGGAGCCGGGCCGGCCGTCCGGTCGCCGGTCCGCTGTCGTGGATCATCGCCACTGCGAGTCCATCGAGGTCGAGCTCCAACGTCTCCGGCGCACCCCAGGCGGCGACGTCCGGCCCGTCGTTGTTGCCCAGCACCGCGTGCACCGGCGCGTACGCCTCGAGCTCGACCAGCACCTCGGCGGTGCAGACGTCGCCGGCGTGCAGGATCAGCTCGGCCGTGGCCAGGTGCGCGGCCACCGCCGGTGGGCAGCCTTTCCAGAACCGGGGACTATGGGTGTCGGAGAGCACCACCACCCTCATCGCGGGGCCAGCTCGTCGATGATGGCCAGCTGGTCCCGGGTGACCCAGGACGGGTTCGCGCCCTGGGGCATCTTCTGCACCTCGAGGTCCACCAGGCCACGGGCCCGCAGGTCGTCGACCGAGACCGGCTCGTCCCACAACGCGATGTCCACGGCAACCCGGCCGTGGACGGCCCGGCGCGGCCCCTCCTCCAACCAGAAGCCGCGCTCGGCGTCGACCCAGTCCTCGGCGTGCGCGGTGACCACCCCGACGCCCCAGATCCCCCGACGCAGTCCGTGCCGGCCCGAACCCGAGACCCAGAACACGATGCGGTCACCTGGCTCCATCAAGTCGCTGCGGTAGTTGCGCTGCACCGCCCACGAGGTGATCCGTGGTTCGTCAGAATCGAGGAACGCGCGCAGGTCCCACAGGGCCGGGTTGCACTTCACCAGCCAGGCTCCGAGAACCTCGCGGTTGACCGCCTGCGCCATGCCCCTCCTGATGATCAGCTGGCCAGCAGGCTACCGCCCTCCCCGGCCCGGGTACGCCGAACCGGCGGGACCGGCGCGGGGTCGGCGATGACAGGATGTTCCCCGTGGCCGATCTCGATCCCGTCCTTGCCCAGCTGGCCGATGCCTTCAGCATCGCCACCGAATACTGGGACTGGCGGGACAACCACGTCGAGGTGCCCGCTCACACGATCGTGGCCGTGCTCGCCGGGCTCGGGGTCGATGCGTCCACCCCGGAGGCGGCATCGGCTGCGCTCCATGATCATCACGAGCAGCCCTGGCGGCGGATGCTGCCTCCCTTTCTCGCCCTGCGGGAGCGGCGTACGGCCTCGGTGTGGGTGCACGTGCCGCACGGTGACCCGGTGGACGACCTGGATCGACCTCGAGTCCGGTGGTCGACGCGACGGGCTGCGCCAGCTGGAGAACTGGACCCCGCCCCGCGAGGTGGCCGGCACCTCGCCGGCGAGGCGTCGTTCGAGGTTCCCGACGACCTGCCTCTTGGCTATCACACGCTGCACGCGCGGTCGGGCCACCGGTCCGCAGCCATGCCGCTGATCATCACCCCGCAGTGGCTCGGGTTCCCCGAGCGGATGGGCGCCCGCCGGGGCTGGGGCCTGGCCACCCAGCTCTACAGCGTCCGCTCACGCCAGTCGTGGGGGATCGGCGACCTGGCCGACCTCGAGGACCTGGCCGTCTGGTCGGCCGCTGAGCAGCGGGCGGACTTCGTCCTGGTCAACCCGCTGCACGCCGCCGAGCCGGTTGCCCCCATGGAGCCGTCGCCCTACCTGCCGACCAGCCGCCGCTTCGCCAACCCGATCTACCTGCGGGTCGAACGGATCCCCGAGTACGCCGTCGCCACCCCCAAGCAGCGGGCCAAGATCATCAAGCGGTGCACCGGCCTCAAGGTCGAGCTGGCCAACGCCATCAAGATCGACCGGGACCGGTCCTGGACGGCCAAGCGCAAGGCGCTCAAGACGGTCTTCAAGGTGCCGCGTACGCCTGGTCGGGAGGCCTCGTTCCGGGCCTACTGCGCCCGCGAGGGGCAGGGGCTGACCGACTTCGCCACCTGGGCGGCCCTGGCCGAAGTCGCACGGTCCCCGCTATCCCGAGTGGCCCGAGGAGCTTCGGCACCCGGGCTGCGCGGCGGTGTCCGCGTTCGCAGCCGAGCACCCCGACCCAGGTCGACTTCCACTGCTGGCTGCAGTGGCTGCTCGACGAGCAGCTCGCGTCGGCCCAGCAGGCCGGTCTGCGCGCCGGGATGGCGCTGGGGGTGATGCACGACCTGGCCGTCGGCGTGCACCCGCGCGGGGCGGACGCCTGGAGCCTGCAGGACACCTACGCCGAGGGCATCACCGTCGGGGCACCGCCGGACCCCTACAACCAGAACGGCCAGGACTGGAGCCAGCGGCCGTGGCGTCCGGACCAGCTGGCGGCGACGGCGTACGCGCCCTTCCGGGAGATGGTCTCGACCATCCTGCGGCACGCCGGCGGCATCCGCGTCGACCACGTGATCGGGCTGTTCCGGCTGTGGTGGATCCCGAAGGGATCCGGGCCCAAGGAGGGCACCTACGTCCGCTACGACCACGAGGCGATGATCGGCATCCTGGCGCTGGAGGCTCACCGGGCGGGCGCGCTGGTGGTGGGGGAGGATCTCGGCACGGTCGAGCCCTGGGTGCGCGACTACCTGCGCGAGCGCGGCATCCTCGGCACCTCGATCCTGTGGTTCGAGTTCGAGTTCGACGGTTCCGGAGCGCCGCTGCGGCCGGAGTGGTGGCGCGAGTACTGCCTGGCCTCGGTCACGACCCACGACCTGCCCCCGACGGCGGGCTACCTGGCCGGCGACCACGTACGGCTGCGGGACGAGCTGGAGATCCTGACCCGCTCGCTGAGCGAGGAGCTGGCGGTGGACGAGGCCGAACGGCAGGCCTGGCTCGACAACCTGCGGCATCGAGGAGCGCTGCAGGACCATGCCGACGTCGAGGAGACCGTACGCGCGCTGCACCGCTACCTGACCTGGACGCCGTCCCGGCTGCTGTGCGTCGCCCTGACCGATGCCGTCGGTGACCGTCGAGCGCAGAACCAGCCCGGGACGATCGACGAGTACCCCAACTGGCGGGTGCCGCTGACCGGACCCGACGGCTCGCCCGTGATGCTGGAGGACGTGTTCACCAGCACGCGGGCGGCCGCCCTGGCCGAGGTCGTCCGCAGCTGATGCTCAGCGGCCGCCGTTGATGACACCCTTCTCGACGGCCTTGGTGACGGCGTCGGCCTCGGCCTGGGTGAGGGTGCCCGCCTTCACTGCGGCGTCGAGCTTGGTCTTCAAGGCGGTGGCGCGGTCAGCCTGCCGCGCGGCCCGGATCTCGTCCAGCGCGGTCTTCACCTTGGCCTCGTCGACGCCCAGCTTGGTGGCGAGCGCCTTGGCCAGCGCGGCATCCCGCGCGGCCGGGTCGGGCTTGGTCTGACCGGGAGTCGGCTTGGTGGTCGGCTTGGTCTCGTCCCGGACCGCTTTGAGTGCGTCGGTCACCTTGGCCTCGTCGACACCGAGCTTGCTGGCCAGCTCCTTGGCCAGCTCGGTGCGGTCCCCGCGATCATGGCCGCCCGGACCACCCCGGTGACCGGTCTGGGCTGACGGAGCCCCGCTGGGCGTCGAGGTGGCCGTCGGGGTCGGGGTCGGATCGGCCGACGCCAGGCCGGCGACGCTCAGGCCGGCGCCGAGCGCGACGACTCCGGCGGCAGCCGCGACGATGGTCTTCTTGGTGATTGTCATGCCTCGATGGTGAGGGGGGCCGCTGGCAAGGACCTGGCACCAACCTGTGAGGACGATAAGCGAGGCTGTGGGCGGGCGGTCGCCGCTCGACCGGAGCCGGAGCTAAACCGGGCAAAAATCCCGCGTAAGTTTCTTTCCAACAATGGCAGTGACATTCAACGTTTGTTTATTCCTCGCGGTCGATCATTACGTTTTGGCATTCCCGTGGCAATTTCTCGTTTCACCCTCGCGAACCTGAGAACTCTTGCAGAATGGGCAATGCATCAGGGGGCGGGCGCCAAATAGGACAAGCCAGCGGACGACCCCTCATTTGTGCCTGGGGCACAAGACAGCGACGTCATCCGGGGGGATGTGGCATGGTCAAGAGTTCGTCGTGCGTTGACGTCTTCGTTCATCCTCAAGGGTTGTGCGAAAGCGAAGATGTCGGCCCTCGTACACGGGTTTGGGCTTTTGCCCATGTGCTCGAGGGAGCTTCGGTCGGCCAAGACTGCAATGTCGGTGACGGCGCCTTTATCGAGGGCGGGGCCACGGTCGGAGACCGGGTCACGATCAAGAACCAGGTCATGATCTTTTCCGGCGTACACGTCGGCGACGACGTCTTTCTCGGACCGGGCGTGACCTTCACCAACGACCTGCGGCCACGCGCCTTTCTCAAGGTGCCGGTGGAGGAGCTGGTCCCGACCGAGGTCCGCCGGGGCGCCACCTTGGGGGCCCGGGTCGTCGTGGTCTGCGGCACCACGATCGGGGAGTACGCCTTCGTGGGGGCCGGAACCGTCGTGGCTCGCGACATCCCCGACCACGGGCTGGTGGTTGGCAACCCCGGCCGGCAGATGGGCTGGGTCTGCCGCTGCGGACGGCGCCTCGACGAGGAGCTGCGCTGCGTCTGCGGGAATCGCTTCGAGCTCGCCGAACGCGGTCTGAGCGAGCGAGTCGACTAGGCGCCGGCCATGTACGTCACGGTGCGAGGGGGCCCCACCGAGGTCGCGAGCGGTCAGACCGACTCGACGACCGGGGCCGCCGCGCGCGCCGGACTGCGCCGGCGGGTGCCCGGCACGGTGGTCGCTCTCGGTTTCGTCAGCTTCTTCACCGACATCTCCTCGGAGTCGGTGAACGCGATCCTGCCGCTCTACATCACCGCGGTGCTGGGGATGGGACCGCTCGCGTACGGGTTCATCGATGGGATCTACCAGGGGGTCTCGGCGGCGGTCCGGATCCTCGGGGGCTGGTGGTCCGACTCCAGCCGACGCCCCAAATGGGTGGCGTTCGCCGGCTACGGGCTGTCGGCCCTGTCGCGGATCGCCCTCATCCCGGCCACCGGGTTCGCCGCCATCACCGGTGTGGTCGCCGTCGACCGGCTGGGCAAGGGACTGCGTACCGGCCCGCGGGACGCCATGATCGCCGGCGCCTCGGACCCGGCTCAGCTCGGCCGCAACTTCGGCGTCCACCGGGCGCTGGACACCGCCGGAGCGCTGATCGGACCGCTGATCGCCTTCGCGGTGCTTGCCGCCATCCCGATCGGTCTCGGCGGCTACACCTCGGTCTTCGTCGTTCAGCGCGGCGTTCGCCGTGATCGGGCTGGCGGTGCTGGTCATCGCGGTGCCCGGGGCGGCGTCGGAGGGCGGCAGTCGTGCCGGCCGCTCCTGCCGTCGTGGTCCCACGTCCGCGCTGGCGTGATCTGACCGATCCGGGGCTGCGTCGGCTGATGCTCGCGGCGGGCCTGCTCGGGCTGGTCACCGTCGGCGACGGCTTCATCTACCTGCTGCTGGCCGACTCGGGCGACGTTCGCCGCCTGCTGCTTCCCGCTGCTGATCGTCGGCACCAACGCGGCCTATCTCGGATTCGCGGTTCCGATGGGCGAGCTCGGCGACCGGATCGGCCGGGCCAAGGTCTTCATCGGTGGCCACGTGGTCCTGCTCGCGGCGTACGCGCTGACCGCGGCCCAGCTGGGTGGCCCGTTCTGGGTCGTCGGGGTGCTGCTGCTGCTCGGCACGTTCTATGCCGCCACCGACGGGGTGCTGGCTGCGCTGGCCTCCCGCCGGGTGCCGGCGGCCAACCGGGCCAGCGGCATCGCCGCGGCCCAGACCGTCGTCGCCTTGACCCGCTTCGGCTCCTCGCTCACCTTCGGACTGCTCTGGCAGCTGTCCGGTCGGCCGACCGCCATCATCGTGATGGGCCTGGCCTGGTCGTCGCGCTGCCGGCGGCTGCCGGGCTGCTCCGCTCGATCCGGCGAGCCGGCGTCATGACCCGCTTCCGGACCGGGCTGCTGGCCGGGATCGCCGCCTTCGCCTCGTGGTCGCCGGCCTCTACTTCGTCACCGCCCAACGGGCGGTGGTGCAGCTCGGCCGCGCCGACCACGGTGGAGACGCGTGAGCGCCGCGCGCGCTGCTGGCCCAGCCGCACATCGTCTTCCGCAACGCGGCTCTCGGGTCGGACTACGGCAAGCTGGCCATCGCGGCGCTGGACGCGCCGGGCGGCGGCCGGGCCATTCAGCCGGTCAGCTGCGAACGGGTCTACGCCACCCGCGACGGCGGGGTGTGCGTCACCGCGAAGCGGGGGATGACCCCCACGTACGGGTTGTCGATGCTCGGGCCCGACCTGCAGCCGACGAGCTCGGCGCCCCTGGTCGGGCTGCCCAGCCGGGCGCGGATGTCACAGGACGGGCGGCTGGTGTCCACCACCACGTTCGTCACCGGCCACTCGTACGCCCAGACCTCGTTCTCGACCGAGACGATCATCCGGCGAGACGCCAAGGCGCTGGGCAGCCTCGAGTCGTGGACCACGCGGTTGCCCAACGGCACCACGCTGGGCCAGGTCGACCGCAACTACTGGGGCGTGACCTTCGCTGCCGACGACGACCTGTTCTTCGCCACCGCCGCTTCGGGGAAGACCACCTGGCTGGTCCGGGGCAGCATCCGGGCCAAGACCATGACCGCTCTGCGGACCGACGCCGAATGCCCCTCGCTGTCACCGGACGGCACCAAGGTCGCGTACAAGAAGCGCCTCGGTGACCGGAGCGGCCAGTGGCGGCTCGCCGTGCTCGACCTCGCCACCGACACCGAGGTGCTGCTCAGCGAGACCCGCAGCGTCGACGACCAGGTCGAGTGGCTCGACGATGCCCAGTTGCTCTACGGCGTGGCCCGGGCCGGGTCGGAGGCCACGACCTCCGACGTTTGGCGGGTGCCCGCCGACGGCTCCGGTCCGCCCACGGTCTTGATCGATCAGGCGTCCTCACCCGCGGTGGTGCGGACATGAGGAAATCCGCGCAACGCAAGGAGACATGTCAATGGTGACCACACACGTTCGACCCAAGTTCCCGCCGGTTGTGTCCGACTCGGGCCCCGCACTGCCGTCCGGTCCTCGAACCGTCGACAGCATGGCCGCCGGACTTCGACGGCTGCCGGACACCGCCGACAACAAGGGAGTGAACCCGTGACCGCCCTGCAGGTGTCACCAGTCACCGTCTCGCCCTCGCCGACCACTGTCCAGCCGCTACCAACCACGGTGGTCGAGCGGCTGGTCGACCTGGGTCGACGGGGACTCCGGGCGGCCTATGACGAACGGACGCGGTCGTTTCCGCAGACCATGCGGGGGTCGGCCAGCCCCACCGGGCCGGTTCTCATGCCCGAGGGGACGAGCCCTCGCTACGCCGCCATCGCCGCCCTTGGACTCAGCCGGTTGCCGGTCGACCAGCAGCGCGACTGTCTGGCCGGCTCCACCGCCGATGAGCTGACCGGATCGGTTGTCGGCCGCGCCATCAACGCCAGTGACCCCGGGCTGCTCGCGCTGGCCGCGTGGGCCAGTGCTGAGGTGGCCGGAGAGTATGCCGCCGACCTGTTCGAGGACCTCGGGCGGCGGATCGGCAGCAACCAGCCGATCCCCACCGTGGACTTGTCCTGGATCTTGACCGCCGCGGTGGCGGCGATCGATCTGGGTCCGACCGCCGATCTGGCGCGTGTGGTGGCCGCCCGGTTGATGGCAGCTCAGTCACCGAGTGGCGCCTTCGGCCACGTCGCTCCCCGGTCGGCTCAGTCGCGGTATCGGCGCCACGTCGGCTGTTTCGCCGATCAGGTGTATCCGATCCAGGCGCTGTCGCGCTGGTCCCGCCTGTCGGGATCGCTCGCTCTGCGGGCAGCCGAGCGGACCGCCACGGTGATCACCGATCAGCAGGGTCCGCACGGACAGTGGTGGTGGCACTACGACGTACGCGACGGATCCGTGGTCGAGGGCTACCCGGTCTACAGCGTGCATCAGCACGCGATGGGCCCGATGGCCCTGGCCGATCTGCATGCCGCCGGTGGACCCGACCACAGCGATCCGGTCGAGCGGGGTTTGGCGTGGCTGACCACCCACCCAGAAGTGGTCGACGACCTCATCCAGGACCGGCTCGGCGTGGTCTGGCGCAAGGTGGGTCGCCGCGAGCGGGCCAAGGCCGTACGCGCGGTGTCGGCACTGTCGACGTCGGTGCGGCCGGGGTGGCACCTGCCGGGGATCGACCGGCTGAGTCCGCCCGGCCCCATCGACCACGAATGCCGACCGTACGAGCTGGGCTGGCTCTTGTATGCCTGGGCCACGCCGGTCCCCGTCCGAGCCGAGGAGTCATGACCATCACCTCGGCACCGCCGCGGGTGATGTTCGGCTTGCCGATCGACCCGCTCACCCTGACGGAGGTCGTTGACCGGTGCCGGCAGGCGATCGAGGACCGCTCGCGTCTGCTCATCGGTGTGGTGAACGCCGCGAAGATCGTCAATCTCGGTAGGGACGACCGGCTGCGGGATTCGTTGCTCGAGTGCGATCTGATCCTGGCCGACGGTCAGTCGGTGGTCTGGGCCAGTGAGATCTTGTCCGAACGGCTACCGGAGCGAGTCACCGGGATCGACCTGTTCACCTCGCTGCTGCAGCTGGCCGACGACGAAGGTCGCTCGGTCTACCTGCTCGGGGCAACCCCGGAGGTGCTGTCCGTCCTGCTCGAGCGGATCGGTAGCCGGTATCCCGGGCTGCGGGTCGCCGGCAGCCGGGACGGGTACTTCACCGACGAGGAAGGCCCTGCGGTCGCCGCGGACATCCGGGACTCGGGCGCGGACATGCTCTTCCTCGGCATGGTGTCACCGAAGAAGGAGATCTTCTTGGGCACCTACGGCCCGTCGCTACCCGTGCCGGTGCTGCACGGCGTGGGTGGCTCGTTCGACATCCTCGCCGGCGTGACCGCCCGAGCCCCCGAATCCTGGCAGCGCCTCGGGCTCGAATGGGCGTATCGGCTCAAGCAAGAACCGAGACGGCTGTGGAAGCGCTACCTCACCACCAACACCCGCTTCGTCTGGCAAGTGCTCGTCGAACGGCTGAAGCCGACTCCTCGGCTTCATCGCCGCTAGTCAGCTCCGTGTTCGTCCTTTGTCCCCACAGTTAGGAACCTCTGATGCCTGAACTCTTCAGCGGCCGACTCGCCGTCATCGGCCTGGGCTATATCGGCCTACCGACCGCAGTGGCCCTGGCCACCCAAGGGATCGACGTGGTCGGCGTTGACTCAACCCGCGCGTCGTCGACGCCATCGAGCGGGGCCAGGTGCCGCTCGTCGAACCTGACCTGGCCGTTGGTGTCACCGGCGCGGTCGCCATGGGGCGGCTCAAGGCGACCACCGACACCCCGGAGGCCGAGGCCTACATCATCGCGGTGCCGACCCCGTTCAACGACGACCACACGGCCGACCTCAGCTACATCCGCAGCGCCACGGAGCAGATCGCCCCGAAGCTGCACGGCGGCGAGATCGTGGTCATCGAGTCCACCTCACCGCCGGGAACCACGGAGACCGTGAGCCGCTGGCTGGCCGAGCTGCGCCCCGACCTGGTGCTGCCACACGCAACCGAGGGCATCCCCGACGTCTACGTCGCGCACTGCCCCGAGCGGGTGCTGCCCGGCCGGATCATGATCGAGATGATCACCAACGACCGGGTCGTCGGCGGGGTCTCCCCGCGGTGCGCGGCCAAGGCAGCCGTCGATCTACCGGGTGTTCTCGAAGGGCAAGATCCTGCTCACCGACGCGGCCAGTGCGGAGATGGCCAAGCTGGTCGAGAACGCCTACCGAGACGTCAACATCGCCTTCGCCAACGAGTTGTCGCTGATCTGCGACTCGTTGAAGCTCGACGTCTGGGAGGTCATCAAGATGGCCAACCGGCACCCGCGGGTCAACATCTTGAGTCCCGGGCCCGGGGTCGGCGGTCACTGCATCGCGGTCGACCCGTGGTTCATCGTGGGTGCGGCGCCCGGTCTGGCCAACCTGATCCGTACGGCTCGGGAAGTCAACGACGCCAAGCCGGCCTATGTCGCCAACCAGGTCGTGCAAGACGACGCAGCGGTTCCGGGATCCGGTCGTCGCCTGCCTCGGACTCACGTTCAAGGCCAACATCGACGACATCCGCGAGAGTCCTGCCCGTCAGCGTGGTCTCAGTTGATCGCCGAGGCCCTGCCCGACGTCGACATCCGGGTCTGCGACCCCTACGTCGGCGAGCTGCCCCCGAGCTGGCCGACCGGGACAACGTCCGGCTCCAGCGGGCCACCGAAGCCATCGCTGATGCCGACATCGTGGCGCTGCTGGTCGAGCACGACAAGTTCAAGGCGCTGTCGCGCAACCTGCTCGAGGGCAAGGTCGTGTTCGACACCCGGGGCGTGTGGCGGCTAGCCAGGCCGGGCACGAAACCGTCCGGTCGGTCGCCGAGCCCGAAGAAGTGCTCGATCGCGGCGACCGACCGGCGGGCGGCCTGCCCGTCACCGTAGGGGTTGACGGCGTGAGCCATCTGGTCGTACGCCGAGCGCGTCGGTCAGCAGCGCGCTGACCTCGTTCGACGATCAGGTCGGTGTCGGTGCCGACCAGCCGGACGGTGCCCGCGTCGACCGCCTCCGGCCGTTCGGTCGTCTCCCGCATGACCAGCACCGGCTTGCCCAGGCTCGGGGCCTCCTCCTGCACGCCGCCGCTGTCGGTCAGCACGACCCGGCGACCGGTGCAGGGCGGTCGAGAAGTCGCTGTAGGACAGCGGTTCGGTGATGACCACGTTGCCCAGACCGGCGAAGCGGCGGCAGCAGGACCTCGCGGACGCGTGGGTTGAGGTGCGCGGGCAGCACGATCAGCAGGTCGGGAAACGTCTCCGCGAGCCGGGCCAGCGCCTCGGCCGTACGCGCCATCGGCTCCCCCCAGGACTCGCGACGGTGGGAGGTCACGAGCAGCAGGTCCGCTCGTGCCGCGCTCAGCCAGGGTGGCGCGCAGCACGGGATCGGTCGACCGGAATGTCGCGGGCGACCACGTCCAGCAAGGCATCGATCACCGTGTTGCCGGTGATGACGATGTCGTCGGGACGGATGCCGTTGGTCACCAGGTTGTCATGGGAGGTCTGGGTCGGAGCCAGATGAACCGAGGCCAGCTGGGTGGTCAGCAACCGGTTGATCTCTTCCGGAAACGGGTTGTAACGGTGGTGGGTGCGCAGGCCGGCTTCCAGATGCACGACCGGCACTTGCTGGTAGAAGGCCGCCAGGGCCGCGGCGAAGCACGTCGTGGTGTCACCTTGGACCAACACCGCGTCCGGTCGCTCGGCCGCGATCACGTCTGACACACCACCGAGCGCCTTGACCGTGACGGATTCGAGGGTCTGTCGCTCGGCGATGATGTCGAGGTCGTGGCTGGGGTGGATGCCGAAGAGGTCATTGACCTGGGCCCCGAGCATGGCCCGGTGCTGACCGGTGACGGCAACGACCGGTTCCACCGGCGGCCGACCGGAGCGCGGCCACCACGGGGGCCATCTTGATGGCTTCGGGGCGGGTGCCGTAGACGACGAGAACCTTACGGCTCATGATTTCTCCCGACTGACTGCATCGTCCGTCTATGTTCGACGCCGACGGGACCGAAGCTGATCAGCGCCCGCACAGGCGACCACCGTGAGCGCTGAACCGATGGTGAAGGCAGCGAACATCGCCCGACTGGGGCTTCCCTGCAGAGCCGTCACCGTCGGCTCGCTCGGAGACATCCGAAGCGTGATGCGGTTGACCGGTCTCACCTTGGACGCATCCTGCAGCTCACCGAGTTGCGTGTTCACCAGGGATTCGAGGGATTCGACCTTGGCTCTCACCGCGTCTGGGCTTGATCCTGTCACCTGGACGTCGAGAACCGGCCGTGAGAAGTTGTGTTGCCACTGACCCCCGGTGTCGGGCACCCGGACACGAGCCCCGTCCAGGATCTGCTGATCAGCCAGTGTGACGTAGGGCGAGCTGGTACGGGTTCGCGGTCGTGCTTGGTCGAGATCGCGCTGGATGACACTGGCCGTCGCGACCAACGTCTCGGGTGAGATGGCCAAGGCATTGGGGTTGATGCGCGAGATGGGTGCCAGAAAGACGATGTCGGCCTTGGAGAAAGTAGGTGACGTCTGGGCGAGCCGAGACAACGGTGAAGAGACCGGTGACGGCGAGTCCAACGCAGGCGGTCGCCCATTGTCGGCGGCATTGACCCAGCAGCCTCGGCACCGGCATCTGTACCCCCTCGACGATGTCCGTTCCGACCAGATGCTACGGCGTCGAATTGGACCCGGCTGGGAATCTTTGAACTTTCCCTCGTCCGCCCGCGCCCACAGCGAAGAACCTAGAATGACGACACGGCCGAACGGCCGCCATCGACATGGCTGGTGCTAGACCGGTGGAAACCCGGTGAACATTCTGATGGTGACCCGCGCTCTGTGGCGACGGTGGTGGGGTCACACTGATCGGACTCGTCCTGACCGGGGCAGCAGCCTTTGGTGCGGTGACGATGGTCGGGCCGACGTATGAGTACAAGTCGACCGTCCTCCCGCCGCCGCCGGCCAGCAGTGTTGGCATCGGCGGCAATCCCTATCTCGGTTTGTCCGGACTGGAGCAGGTGGTCGATGTCTTGACTCGATCGTTGACCTCCCAGCCCGTCCAGGATCGGCTGGCCGTGAGCTGGCCGGGAACCGAGTACGTCGTCGAACGCGACGTCAACACGAGCGGGCCCATCGTCATCGTCACCGTTGACTCGCCGTTCGGTCGCAGACGGCGCGGCTGCGACATCCGAGCGGGTGAACCCGGTTCCGACCACATTGGACGAGTTGCAGACGAGCGCTAGGGTGCAGGCGAGGTCCAAGGTGACGTCGCGACTGCTCACCCAGTTCGACCGGCCTGAGGTCGTGCACTCAGACCAGCTTCGGGCCGGGTCTGGCCTTGGCCGCCCTCGGGCTCTTGGCCACCGCCTTCCTCGTCGCCCTGGCTCGATCGACTCCGACCAACCGAGGCCATCGACGTGACACGGTGGATCCACCGGTTGCCGCTGGTGCCGCCAGCTCGGAGCCGGTGCCGTCGACGTCCAGCAGTGAGACTCCGGACTGGGGGTCGGGATGGGGCTGGGACGTACCAGAATCAGATGCCCCCAACGGGGCGAGCGGCGCGCCGGACGACGTTGCCGACCACACGCGACTGTCTTCACGTGGTGAACCTGATCCGCTGGTCGGTGCGAGATCCACTCCCTGATGGCGACACGTCCGGAGAACCAGCTTCCATTCGGAGGCATCAGCCCGTACGTGGATTCGGTCAGCGTTCTCACCGTGTACATCGTGTTGTTGCTCTTCATCCCGTCGCGGTTGGTCGTCGGACCGCTCTGGGCAGCAGGTAGTCCTGCCAGCCTGTGGGCACTACTCATCTGCGCTCTGTGGGTCTGGGGAAGCTCAACGCCTCGACGGAGGGTGAATCAGCGGCGCACCGTCCGGTGCGCTGGGCCGCCGGCCTGGTAGCGCTGAGCTTCTTGCTGAGCTACTACGTTGCGGCTCGACGTCCCATCAGTCCTGACGAGATGTCGACGGCCGACCTCGGACTCCTGAGCCTCTTCGGCTGGCTGGGGATCGTGCTCCTGGCCAACGACGGAATGAACGATCCAGCCCGGCTGCGCGGGTTGTTGCGGCGCATCGTCACCGCGGGTGGCCTGCTGGGGGTCCTTGGATTAGTGCAGTTCGCGAGCGGCCACTCCTTCGTCGAAGCCATCCAGATCCCTGGTCTGACCAGCAACACCCCAGCGCTCGCAGTCCCGCCGAGCGCAACGGTTTCAACCGTCCGGCCGCTACAGCGATCCATGCCATCGAGTTCAGCGTGGTGATCACGATGATCTTGCCCCTTGCCGTCACTCTCGCCCTGCAGCGGGACGGACGTAGCTTCATCGCCCGGTGGTGGTCGGTGGCGGCGATGGTGGCCGTGATCCCCTTGGCCATCTCCCGTTCGGCCATCGTCGGGGCTGCTGTCGGACTGCTCGTGCTCTTCGGTCGCTGACAAAGTCGTACGCCGCATGGTGGTCGTTGTCGGTGCTGGTGCGGTGGTGATCACGTTCATCACCGTGCCCGGACTGGTCGGCAGCATGGCGCGGTTGTTCGTCAATGTCAGCGATGACGGGAGTGCGCGTTCGCGCACGGACAGCTATGGGCTCGTTGCTGAATACTTCGAGTGAAACCCGCTCCTGGGTCGGGGCTTCTCGACCTTTCTCCCGACGCACAGGATCCTGGACAACCAGTACCTCCTCCTGCTCCATGGATGTGGGACTCGTGGGCACCGTCGCCATTGCTGCTCTGCTCTGGACGGGGATGGCTGCTGGAGCGGGTGCTCGACGGCGTTCGATGAATCCTCGGGTCGCTGAGCTCGGTCAAGCCCTGGCGGCTTCGATTGCGGTCGGGGCGGTCGGAATGGCCCTCTTCGACGCCTTCAGCTTCCCGATGGCCGTTGGGCTGCTCATGCTGAACATCGGTCTGGCGGGCAGTCTTCGACACCAGGTGGACCAACGATTCTCGGTCACCCACACCCTGTCGAACCTCTCGAGACTGCGATGAAACGACCGGTCCTGGCCGTGGCCATCGCGCTGCCGCTGCTGGCTCTAGGCGGTGTCATCGCCATCACCCAAGCCAACCGGCCACCCTCTCTCACCTCGTCGTCGCCCGCGTCTGCGACTACCGATCGACCCGACCCAGCCCGGACGGGCGCGGCACCAGGGCCGCTGCGCTCGGTCGGAGAACTGACGCTCGAGCAGGACGGTGAGGTGCTGCAGGACGTCAAGGTCAGCGGCCCGCTGACCATCCGTGCTGACAACGTGACGCTGCGCAACGTATGGGTAGAGACGTCTGACTACTGGGTCGTGATGAACTTCGGACGCCACACTCGGATCGAGAACTCAACGATCAAAGGCACAGCCGGCTCGCAGGCAGCGATCGCCGACTTCGACGATGGGTACTTCTCCGGAAGCCACCTCGACATCAGCGGGGCGGCCGACGGCGTTCGGATGGGCTCGGGCTCCCGACTCTCGTCCTCCTTGATCCATTCCCTTGGCCGAGGTCCAGACACGCACAACGACGCGATCGAGGTGTCCGGGGCCCGTGACGTCGTCATCACCAACAACGTGATCCTGAACGAGGGCGGTCAGACCAGTTGCATCATGCTGGACGACTTCTCGGGAGATGGCGCCGCCGGCGTGGTGATCCAGGGCAACTTGCTGGCCGGCGGTGGATACACGATCTATGGCGGCGCGCCGGTCACCGGCGTGACCGTCGAGGACAACCAGTTCTCAACCCGGTACTTCTCCAAGGCTGGCTACTGGGGACCGGTGACGTACTGGACCCGAGCAGAGAACAGCTGGCGTGGGAACACCTGGGCTGATGGCGACCGGGCCGGAGAACCCGTCACGCTCTAGTCGAACGCGGGTGTGGTGATTCTGCCGATTGGTCCTGGAGCTTATATCTCGATATGGTAACGATTCGGCGATGGTGTGGCCTAAGGCGCATGTCGACCGGATCGTTCTGCGTCAGGGCATTACTGCTCGCCGTCGGGGCGGTCCACCACTGACAGGAGAAGATGGTGCCCCCAACCCCCAATGGACGTCGCTCGCGAGTTCACCTGGTCCGATCCACTGTGATCTGCGGTCTGATGGTGGTGCTGACCATCACCGGCCTCGCTTCCTGGTCGGGCGGTGCGTCGGCTGACACCATCCCGCTGACGATCTTCGACGCAGCCTCGCGTCCGACCGACCCGCCGGCCAGTGAGAAGCGGAGCGTCGAGCTCGGTGTCCGGTTCAACACCGCGAGTGCGGGGGCGGTCACGGCCATCCGGTTCTATCGCACGGCCGGTAACTTGGGTCCCCACACCGCCACCTTGTGGAGCGCCGGAGGCGCCGTGCTCGCATCGGCCAGCATTCCCCGGGGTGAGACGACCGGGTGGCAGCGGGTCCCGCTCGCCAGGCCGGTCAGCGTGGTTCCGAACACCACCTATACCGCTTCCTACCGCGCGTCCACCGGGTCGTACGCCTACAGCCTCGGCACGTTCAGTGGGGGCAAGACGGTGAGCAGGCCACCGCTGACTGCAGTCGCCGGGGTCTACTCCTATGCCGATGGTGTTCCTACGAGAACCTGGAACGGTTCGAACTATTTCGTCGACGTCGAGTTCTCCGCTGCTCCGGTCGCGACACCGGCGCCCGCCGTGACAACTGCTCCGGCACCGAAGCCGACAGCCACCGCGCCGGCGTCAGCTCCGCCGAACACCGCTGAGGGCTTTCCAACTGCTGCGCTGACCGGGGCCCGCGGAACCCTCAAATCGATCACGGGACCGGTGACGCTCGCGACCCCGGGTCAGGTCCTGGAGAACGTGCGCGTCGAAGGGCGCGTCACTGTGCGTGCGGACAATGTCGTGCTGCGCAACGTGGTCATCCACGCCGATGACTACTGGGTCTTGATGAACTACGGCAAGAACACCGTGGTCGAGGACTCCACCCTGATAGGGACGAGGGGCTCGCAGGCCTCCATCGGCGACATCGACTCCGGCAGCTTCGCCGGTCGGCGGCTCGACATCTCCGGCGCCGCCGACGGCGTCAAGATGGGTGGCCGCTCGTCGCTGACCGACTCCTACATCCACGATCTCGCCTCGTTCGAGGGAGCGCACAACGATGCCGTCGAGGTCAACGGCGCCGGTGCGGTGCGGATCGAGGGCAATACGATCCTGAACAGCAACTCGCAGACTTCGGTCATCATGATCTCGGCCGGCGGGTCGGCGAACGCCGGCGTGCTGATCCGGGACAACCTGCTCGGCGGGGGCGGTTACACCGTGTACGGCGACGACGCAGCCCGCGGCATCACGGTCACCGGCAACGCGTTCTCGACCCGCTACTTCGCCAAGGGTGGTTACTGGGGTCCGGTGGCCTACTGGTCAGGCGAAGGCAACGTCTGGTCGGGCAACTACTGGCTGGACGGCGCCGCGAAGGGTCAGGCCGTCAAGGGCTGACCCGCCCCGACCGAAGGAGCGGCGATCAGCCGCCGATGTTGCGGGATCGGCCCCTGACCGGGTCGATCCCGATAATCTGGGGCGGTGGCCGTGTCCCTCTCCCGTGTCGGTGTCGGGCAAACCAGGTCCGCTGTCGGCCAGAGTCCGACGGCGACCGTGGCCACCACCCTCGACGAGCTGGAGGCCCTGCGGCCGGTGTTCGAGCGCCATCACATCGATGACATCGACGCCCAGCCGGACTACTTCGCCGCCGTCGTACGCCACTCGCCCGATGTCGTCCGACCACACGTCGTGCACCTGGCCGGACCCGGCTCCGAGCTCGCGGCCGTGGCCCGGATCGAGGACCGGTCGGTGCCGATCACCCTGGGCTACCGAACGATCCACCGGCTCCGCGTACGCACCGTCGTGCTCTCGTTCGGCGGTCTGATCGGGGACCTGGACGCGGCCGGGTCCGACCGACTGCTGACCGAGCTGGAACGACCGCTGGCCTCGGGCGCCGCCCACACGCTGGTGATGCCCAAGGTGGAGGTCGGCTCACCGATGCACCAAGTTGTGGAGCGGCGGGTGTCGCGCCTGCGTCGGGGGCGCTCAGTCGCCTCGCGTCGATGGGTCGCTCCGTTGCCGGCGACCCTGGACGAGTTCCTGGCCGGCCGGTCGCGCAAGACCCGCCAGACCTATCGCCGGCAGGACCGGCGGCTGGAGGAACGGTTCGGCGACGCGCTGCAGGTGCGGAGCTACGGGTCCGGGACGACCCGGTTCGGGTCCTGGCGGACTTGGAGCAGGTGGCGGTCAAGACTTATCAGCACGGCCTCGGCGCCTCCGTCTCGAGCAACCCGGTCGAGGCCGAGCTGGTCAAGGAAGGCCTGAGACACGGCTGGTTTCGGGCCTGGGTGCTCTACATCAGCGACACCCCGGTCGCGTTCTGGGCGGGCACGATCTTCAACGGCACGCTCACGACCTCGACGCCCGGCTTCGACCCGGCGTACGCCCGCGACTCGGTCGGTCGCTACACGATGTTCGCAATGGTCTCCGAGCTGTGCGCCGACCCGGACACGCACCAGTTGGACTTCGGGCACGGTGAGGCCGACTACAAGGAGTCCTTCGGCGAGCAGACCCGCTCGGAGCAGGATCTGATCATCCACTCAGCTAGCGTTCGTTCGCTCGGGATCAACGCCGTGCTGGCCGCCACCCACCAGGTCAACCAGGTCGGACGGTGGCTGGTCAACCGGAGCGGGAAGGCCGCCGCCCTCAAGCACCGGTGGCGCAACAGCCGGGGTAGCGTCAACCCGGGATGAGGCTTCGGCCGGCCCTGAGCTCGGGCGGTCTCCGTCGGGGTAGCACCAGCATCATCAACGCCGCCGCCGAGCCCGACTTGCGGCGTACGATCCACGAGACCTCGGCCACGATGCTGACCGCCAGGTAGAGGTAGGCCCATGGCCGCGCGTGGTGGCGACCGTAGAGGCGGACCCGGTTGACCAGCTGCATGCCGTGCAGCACCTCGCTTCGACCCGAGCCGCCGCCGGTGTGGGTCGCCTCGGCCGCGGGTGTGTAGCGGACTGACCAGCCGTGCTGTCGAGCCCGCAGACAGAAGTCGGTCTCCTCGGAGTAGAGGAAGAAGGACTCGTCCCAGCCGCCGAGCTCGGCGAAGCAGTCGGCGGCGATCAGCATGGCCGCCCCGGTGGCCCAGTCGACGGCGGTCGGCCGGCGGTAGCGCTGCGGATCACTGATCGTTTCGCTGAACCTGTCCAAGCCAAGCGAGCCGAGACCGACGGCGCGGGCGATCGTCGGGTCGTTCCGCAGCGAGAGGGACAGCGCTCCCCGGTCGTCGAGCAGGCGCGGAACCACGACGCCGGCACCGGTGGCGTCGAGCTCAGCGACCAGGGCGGAAACGCAACCGGCGGACAAGATGAGGTCCGGGTTGAGCACCAGGATCTCCGTCACCCCGGGCAGCATGGCGGCTCCGCGGTTGATGGCGGCTGCGTAGCCGACGTTGGACAGCGACACGACTTGGCAGTCGTCGCGCCCCCGCACCAGATCGACCGTCTGGTCGGTGGAGCCGCTGTCCACCACCGTTGTGCTGACCGCCAGGTCGACGGCAGCGGCGGAGATCGAGTTGAGCAGAGCGCCGATGCAGGAAACGCTGTTGTGGGTGACCACCACGACCCCGATGCGACGATCCACGAAGAGCACTCTATGAGAAGTCGGCGGCTGGGTCAGGCGTTAGCGGGTCATCCGAACCACCGGTGTCCACATCGCCCGCGTGGGAGAATGTGGTCATGGACGGCTCGCACGTGGCACGGCTGACGGCGAGCGTCATCATCCCGGCTCACAACGAGACGAACGGGATTGTCCGCTGTCTCGGGGCGCTGGCCGACCGGGTCCGCGGGGGTCAGCTGGAGACCATCGTGGTCGCCAACGGGTGTACCGACGACACTGCTGAGCGCGCCCGGGCCACGGGGGCGGCGAGCACGGTGGTCGAGCTTGACCGGCCATCGAAGCACCACGCATTGCGGGCCGGAGCCGTACTGGCCCGAAGTGAGGTCCGGGTGCTGGTGGATGCCGATGTGGTGATCAGCGGCGACCATCTCCAGCGTTTGGTCGACGCCGTCGACGGCGAGGTGATGGTGGCCGTGCCGGCCCGAGTCCTCGCCCCCAGCGGTTCGCCGCTGGTCGATGCCTACCACCGCATCTGGGAGAAGCTTCCCTCGGTCGAGGCCGGGATGTTCGGTCGCGGAGTGATCGCCCTGTCCGCCGCCGGCTGGGAGCGGATCAGCGAGCTGCCCGAGATGATGTCAGACGACCTGGTGATCTCCGAGGCGTTCGCACCACACCAGCGGCGGGTCGTGCCGGCGGCCTCGGTGCGCATCCAGCCACCCACGAATGTGCGCGATCTGATCCGACGACGGACCCGGGTCGTCACCGGCGTCAGGCAGGCCGACGACCACCAGCTGCGGGGAGCGTCAACCGCGACCTCACCGCGTGACCTGCTCCGGCTGGCGATGCGCAAACCGACGTCGGTCCCCGATGTCGCGGTGTTCGTCGCGATCACGATCGCGGCGAGGTGGGCGGCTCGGACGGCGATCCGGCGTGGCGACTACCAGACCTGGCTCCGTGACGAGAGCTCGCGCACCTGACCGGCGGAATCGTCGCCGAGAATCCACGCGCTCACCTGGGCGGCGCGGGCCGACCAGCTGTTCTGCACCGCGAAGGCTCGACGCTCGGTCACCTCAGCCGCAGAGCGGGTCGACGCCAGCTCTCGCCGGACCGCGCTGACGAAACTCTCCACTCCGTCGGCGACCCGGATGTGGGGACAGCCCAGCTCGTGCACCGAGGGGAGATCGGTCGAGACGACGGGCAGTCCTGCGGCCAGGTACTCCAAGGACTTGAGTGGCAGGCTGGCCCGGTTGAAGTCGTTGAGCACGTACGGGGTGATGCCGACCGACGCGGCCTGCAGGTAGGCCGGAAGGTCGGCCGGGGCGCGGTAGCCCAGCCACCGTACGCCTTGATGGGCGAGGGCGCGATCCAACGACTGCGACGTCGCTCCCGGTCTGGTGATCCGTGGACCGATCACCACGAGCGGCATCGACGCCTCCGCCAACCCCAGCAGCAGGTCACCGTCCAGCCGGTCATTGAGCTGGCCGACGAGCAGCGCGAATGGGCCGTCGGGTACGTCGGCTGGTCGGGCCGGCGGCTCGAGGTGAGCCGCGGCTACGGTGCAGCCGTTCGGCAGGTAGCGCACGGTCGGGCTGCCTGCGGGCCGAAGGGTGTCGAGCTGACGGGCGAGCACCGGCGAGACGGCGGCGACCAGGTCAGCCGCGGCCATGTTGTGCTCGATCAGGGCATCGACGCGCCCGCGGTCGAGGCCCAGCAGGTCGGCTCCGGCCGACCAGTCGTCGGTCACGTAGTAGATCTTCGTCGCCTGCAGCCGGGGGAAGCGGGCCTCCGGATCGGTCAGGATCGCCGCGACGACGTGGTGGTCGGCGGCGTACTTCTCCAGCCGGCGCCTCAGCAGCCCACCTGCGATCGAGCGCAGCACCGGTCGGGTGACCCCGGGCGGGGCGACCACGTGCAGCCGGTCGAGGTTCGGACCGATGGAGGAGTAGCCGGAGGTGACCGAGGTTGCGCGGCGACGAAGCCGGCGTAGGGCGGAGGCCGGTGGGTCGGCCCAGAGCACGTGGAACTCTTCGGCCAGCGCCCGGGCCAAGGCCTGGTCGGTTCCGGCGATCCCGTCCCACGAGGTGCCGGACATCACGATGACCGTCCCGGGCCCAGTCACCGTACGGCCTCGGCGGTGACGGTCGACGGGTCGGTCGTCGATCGGTCGGCAGCCACCGGGGCGGCGTTGAAGTCGTCGCTGCGGGCGCGACCGGCCCAACGGCTCGCGCGCCGCCGCAGCGTGTAGACGGCGAACCCCGCAGTCGTCCGCGGCAGGTCGCGCCAGAAGTCACCCCGGCCACGGCGGTCCAGGGCGTGGTGATAGACCGCCAGGTGCCGGTGCGCCGCCGAGTCAAGGCCGAAGCGTTCCTCGGCAAGCTGGTGGCCAAAGGAGCCGAGCTGGGCGAGCCGCTCCCGGTCGTCCGCCAGCTCCGTGAGGATCGAACGCAGCTTCGCCGGGCCCGAGTCCGCAGACGGGCCGACGCCGTAGAAGCCGGTCCACAGGAACTGGTCGGCGGTGTCCGGGCTCAGGGTCTCCCAGAACCCTTGCTCGCCCTGGACGACCACCGGCTTGCCGAACGCCATGGCCCGGATGGCCGAGCTGCCCATCGCGAGCTGGATGTCGCCGAGCGCGTACGCCGGCCGGGGGTCGACGAGCTCTCCGGTCAGCTGGATGGCCTGCCGACCCAGTCGGCGGTTGGCCTCAGCGGCCCGCCTATCGACCTCGTCACGGGCGGGGCCGGACCCGACGATGAGCAGCCGGAACGGCCGGGAGCGGGCCAGGTCGGCCACGCAGTCGATGGCCGTGAGCAGGCCCTCGAGCTTGAGCTCGTGGGCGAGCCGGCTGACCGCGACCACGGTTGTCTCGGTCGGGGTGATGTCCCACCGGGTCCGAAAGTCTTCGATCCCGGGGGTGGCCGCGGGCTGGTTGGATCTGAGGTCCACGGGGGGCTCCACCGTGAACACCCCGGCCCGACCACGTTGCTGCTCGGCGGCGGCGATCTGGCGGGTGCCGACCACGAGCGAGGTGCGGGCCGGAATGAACGGGGCCACGGCCATGGACATCACCGTTCCGACGACGGCAGCCCCGGTGCGCCGGCCGGCCAGCCAGGCTTCCAGGATGGGCGGCCACTCGTAGCCGTGGACGATGTCGAAGCCCCGCTCGTCGATCAGGTGGGACAGGGCATCGACAATGGCCGGGGACGGCCGCCGCCGTGGCGGGGGAGCGGGGATGAACTCCAGACCGCAGTCCTCGATGTGCTGCACGAGGGGACCCGGTCGTCCGAACACGCTGACCGAGTGACCGGCGTCGACCATCGCGGCACCGATCTCGATGGCATTGATCTGGCTGCCACCGATGCCGAGGTCGTGCGGGTAGACCAGGATCTTCATCCGTCGACCTCAGTCACGGACGGGTCGCCTCGGACAGCGCGGAGCGAGCGGAGGATCTGCCGTTGCGGCCAGCACAGCAAGGCGACGGCGGCCAGAGTCACCAGGCCGCAGGTCAGGCAGGCCCAGAAGGGCGACTCGAGCTGCCGCGAGATGAGCAGGCTGGTGAGACCAACGCCGGCAGCCACCAGGACCGCCAGCCAGACCTGACCCAGCAGCCGGCGGGCCGAGAGCCCGCAGCGACCGAGCAGCCGAAGGTAGATGGGAGCGATCACCGCCACGGCGACGCCGGCCTGGGCGAGGGCTATGCCACGCAGACCGTCCTGCTGGGCCCCCAGCAGCAGCGCGGGCACCAGGACGACCAGCCAGACGACCTGGACGCCGAGGATCGCGCGTGACCGGCCCTGGATGACCAAGAAGTCGTAGGCGAGCTCGAAGAAGATCCGGGCCCCGGCCATGATCCCCAGCAGGGACAGCACCACGACGGCAGGCAACCAGGGCGTGCCGTAGACCAGACGGACGATCGGTTCGGCTGCGCCCGCCAGCAGGAAGCAGAAGGGCAACGCGACTGAGACCAGCAGGCGCAGGATCCGGCTGAAGGCGGCGTGCATGCGCTCCGGGTCGTCCTGCAGCCGAGCGAAGAGCGCCGGGGCGACGCTGCGCAGCGGCTGGGAGAAGATGCTGACCGGCCAGCTGGCCAAGTTGAAGGCCAAGACGTAGAAGCCGAGCGCGGTCGCGCCCAGCTGGTGGCCGGTCGTGAGCTGGTCGGCGTAGCCGACGGCGAAGACGACGATGCTCGCCCCGGCCAGGGGGAGGCCGAAGCGGAGCAGCTTGCCGGCGACGGAGCGGTCGAACCCGAAGCGGTAGGGCAGCGGTGACCAGACCAGGAAGAAGGCCCCGGACACCACTGAGCCGACGATTCGGCCGATGGCCAGGCTCATGGCCCCCAGCCCGGCGAACGCCAAGGTCAGCGAGACGGCCGCCCCCAGCCAGGTGTTGACCTGGTCGAGGACCATCCGGCGGCCCTGCCGGAACTCCCGCTGGAGCAGCGCGGCCGGGGTGGCGACCAACCCGTTGATCACGATCGCGACGGCCATCACCTGCACCACCCGGGTCGCTCCGGGGTCGCCCATGGCGGCGGCGAAGGCGGGGGCGGTCACCAGGACGAGCGCGAAGAGCAGCAGGCTCGAGAGCACCGAGATGGTGTTCACCGTCGGGGCGATCGTCGCCGGGTCGGTTCGCCAGCGCACGATCGCCAGGCTCACCCCGAGCTCGTTGAAGCTCAAGATGGCCAGCAGCGCCACGGTGGCGACCGCGAACGTGCCGAAGGCTGCCGGCCCCAACAGCCTGGCCAAGACGATGCCGATGGCCAGTGTGCCGAGCCGCGAGACGACCGTGTTGACCAGGCTCCAGCCGAAGGCCCGGGAGGCCCGGCCCGCGAGATGGGCCGGACCGTTGTCGGTCGGCAGGTCGGTCTGGGCGGGCATGGTCAGCGGTGCTCCACGGAGGCGCGCAGGGTCGCCACGACGTGCTCTTGCTGCTCGACGGTGATGTGGGGGAAGAGCGGCAGCGACAAGATCTCGCCCGCGGCCCGCTCGGCGACCGGGAAGGCGCCCTCCCCGTGACCGAGCCACCCGTACGCCCCGGTGCGGTGGACGGGATAGGGGTAGTGGACGCCGGCGCCGACCCCAGCTGCGTGCAGGTCGGCCAGCACCCGATCCCGGTCACTCAGCCTGACGACGTAGAGGTGCCAGGCGTCAGTGTTGCCGTCGGCCACCACGGGCCGCCGGACGGCAGGAAGGTCGGCGAGCATGTCGTCGTAGCGCGCTGCGGCCGCTCGTCGTTGGTCGTTCCACCGAGCGAGGCGGGCCAGCTTGGCCATCAGGACCACCGCCTGGACGGTGTCCAGCCGTGAGTTCATCCCGATCTCGTCGTGGATGTACTTCACCGACGACCCGTGATTGGCCAGCAGCCGTACGCGGTCAGCGATCTCGGGGTCATCGGTCGTGACCGCACCAGCGTCCCCGGCCGCACCAAGGTTCTTGCCTGGGTAGAAGCTGGTGCCGGCCACGCGCCCGAGACCGCCGGCGGACCGGCCGAACCGCCGAGCCCCCTGCGACTGGGCGGCGTCTTCGACGAGGGCGATGCCGGTGGTCCCAGCCAGCTGCTCGAGCTGTTCCACCGGTGCGACCTGACCGAAGAGGTGCACCGGGACGATGGCCCTGGTTCTTTCGGTGACGGCTCGGCCGACCTGTCCGGGATCGATCAGCAGGTGCTCAGGGTCCACGTCCACGAGCACGGGAACGGCGCCGATCCGCGATACCGCTTCCGCTGTGGCGATGAAGGTGTTGGCCGGCAGGATGACCTCGTCGGCCGGGCCCACCCCGACCGAGCGCAGCGCCAGCTCCAACGCGTCCGTGCCGTTGGCGACGCCGACGCAGTACCCGACGCCGGTGGTCTCGGCGTACGCGCGTTCGAACTGCTCGACCGCCTTGCCGCCGATGAACGCCGTGGTTGCGAACACCTCGCTCAGGCCGGCCATGACCTCGGTCGACACCTCCCGCTGCTGGGCCGCCAGGTCGACCAGGGGAACTCTCATTGCACACTCCAGGTGGTCTCGAAATTGCGGGGGAACGGGCTGCCGGTCGACACCCGCCGTCGAGACCTGGCCGGTACGCCGACCCAGGTCTCGCCCGGGGGCAGGTCTTGCAGGAGGGCAGCGCCCATGCCGAGCGTCGACCCGTCGCCGACCGCGCAGCGTTCCCGCACCGAGCTGTTCATGCCCAGGTAGGCCTCTCGGCCCACGTTCACGTGCCCGCCGAGACTGACCCCGGCGCACACTGTGGCGTAGTCGTCGAGCCGGTCGTCATGAGTCATGGTCACGTTCGGCATGGCCACCACGTGTCGCCCGATCGTGACGTCCGCGGTCACCACGGTGCCGCCGAGCAGGATGCTGCCGACGCCGATCCGGCTGGACGACGGCACCCGGAGCCCGGGGGCCACGACCGTGGCGAAGCGGTCGTCAGCCACGCCGAGCCGGGCCAGACGCTCACGGATCATCCGCCGGACCACTCCCCGCCCGGCGCAGATCACCAGGCTGGCCTCCGGATGGTCCACCACCGCCTCTGTTGGTCCGATCACCCGGACACCACCGACGACGGCGCCTTGACGGTTGATGGCGTCGTCGACGATGCCGATGATGGTGACGTCGGATTCGCCCTCGACCGCGGCCATCACCTCGCGGGCAAGACCGCTGGCCGTGACCAGGATGAGCGGGGCACCCATGCTCAGCTGCTCCTGCGCGGGGTGCGGTCCAGGCTCTGCAGGACCTCGATGACCCGCGCCTGCTCGGACTCACTCATCTGGTGGAACAGGGGCAGGATCAGCGTCCGGTCGCTGAGTCGCTCGGTGTTCGGCAGGCTGCCGGCCGGAGAGAGCTGAGCGTACGGTGGCTGACGGTGAGTGGACATGATTCCCCGTCGGGCCGAGATCTCAGCCTCAGCCAGGCGGGACAGCAACTCGTCTCTCGTCACGGGTGAGGAGGGGGCAACCTCCACCCAGTAGGACTGAAAGTTGCTGGTCCCCCATTGGGGGTCAGCCACCGCACGCAGTCCGGGGATGGCGTCGACGTACTTGGTGTACGACGCAGCCAGCTGCCGACGACGGGCCACGATCTCGGGCAGCCGGGTGAGCTGCACGAGACCGACCGCCGCTTGCAGGTCAGTCATCCGATAGTTGAAGCCGACTTCGTCGTAGCTCTCAGCCGGGGCGAGGGTCGAGGTGTGGCGGTCGGCCGCCGACACGCTCATGGAGTGCTCGCGCAGCTTGCGGGCCCGGCCGGCCCAGTCCGCGCGGGAGGTGGTCAGCATGCCGCCCTCGCCGGTGGTCAAGATCTTGCGCGGGTGGAACGACCAGGCGCTGATCTCCGCGCCGGCTCCGACCGGCCGGCCCCGGTAGGTCGAGCCGGCGCCGCAGGCGGCGTCTTCGACAACGGTGATCCCCCGCGGGTCGCAGAGGGCGCGGATCTCGTCCAGATCGACCGGCACGCCGCCCTGGTCGACCACGATCACCGCGCGGGTCCGGTCGCTCAACTGGGGTTCGACGGTGGCAGCCGTCAAGTTGCCGGTGCTGACGTCGACGTCGGCGAAGACCGGTTGGGCGCCGACGTAGCGGACGGCGTTGGTGGTCGCGATGAAGGAGAACGACGGCACCACGACCTCATCGCCGGCCCCGACACCGGCCACCACCAGAGCCAGGTGCAGCGCAGTCGTGCAGGAGGAGGTGGCGACCGCGTGGTCGGCCTGCATGGCCGCAGCGAAGGCGGTCTCGAAGGCCGCGACCTTCGGCCCCTGGGCCACCCAACCCGACTGCAGCACCTCGGTGACTGCCGCGACCTCTTCCTCGCCGAGGAACGGCAGCATGACGTTGATCCGACTCATGCGGGTGCCCCCACCGTTTCGCGGTCGGCCGCCAACGCCTGCTCGGCCCGCCACCAGACGACGAGCTGGCGGAGTCCGTCGGTCAGATCGACGGTGGCGGTGAAGTCCAGGTCACGGGTGGCCGCGGCGGTGCTGGCAAGCCGCCGCGTCACTCCGTTGACCGGCCGCTCGGGGCCGTGCTCGACCCCGAGGTCGGAGCCCATCACGCTCAGCAGGGCTTCGGCCAGCCCCTTGAGCGATGTCTCCGTTCCGCTGGCCACGTTGTAGACGCCTTCGTTGAGGTCGCTTTGCGCCGCCAGGAGGTTGGCCCGGGCGATGTCGGTGGTGAAGACGAAATCCATGGTCTGAGCGCCGTCGCCGAAGATCAGCGGCCGCTGGCCGGCGGTGATCCGCTCCATCCACCGGATCAGCACCTCGGTGTACAGCCCGTGGATGTCCATCCGCGGGCCGTAGACGTTGAAGTAGCGCAGCGCCACGTAGTCGAGGCCGGACATCGCCCGGAAGCTGCGCAGCATTCCCTCGTTGAACGTCTTCGCTGCACCGTAGAAGGTGTCGTTGTCGTACGGGTGGTGCTTCTCCGTGGTCGGGAACTCCTCGGCCAGGCCGTAGACCGACGCAGAGGAGGCGGCCACCAGCTTGGTCACGCGATGCTGCGCCGCCGCCTCGATCACATTGAACGTGCCGTCGACCAGCACCTCGAGGGCGAGTCGCGGCTCTTCAGCGCACTGGGTGATCCGAATGGCTGCCTGGTGGAAGACCAGGTCGCATCCGGTGGTCAGGTCGTGCACCAGGTCACGGTCGCGGATGTCGCCGACCGTCGAGCTTCAGTCGCGGGTCGTCGAGGACGTCACGGAGGTTGCCGCGCCGACCGCGTACGAGGTTGTCCAGCACCCGCACCTCGGCGACGTCGAGGGCCAGCAGCTGGTCGACGATGGTCGACCCGATGGTTCCGGCGCCGCCCGTGACCAGGATCGTCGCTCCCTGCAGCGTGTTCATGCGACCAGCTCCTCGGCGAGGTGGCTGACCGGTCGTTCGGCTTGACCGGAGCGAAGACTGGCGCTGACCGACTCGAGCACCGACAGCACCCGCAGCCCGGCCGAGCCATCCGTACGCGGCGCGCGTCCTTCGGCGATGGCCGCCGCGAACTCGCCCGCCATCACCGACAGTGCCTCCTTCTCGGGCAGCGCCGGCACCGTGATGTCACCCATCCGGTAGGACACCGTGACAGCAGCTCGCTGAGCCGCGTCGGCGGCCTGGGTGCCGAGGTCGACCCCCCGGTCGTGGATGGAGACCCGTTGCTGGGGGTTGAGGTCGTCCCAGACCAGGGTCTTGCGGCTGCCGCCGATGACCATCTGCCGGATCTTCGTGGGGGAGAGCCAGTTGACGTTGATGTGGGCGATGCCGCCGCTGGCCAACGGCATGGTCAGGTAGCCGATGCAGGCCTTCCCGGCGCCCAACGGATCCGCCCCGCTCGCGCTGACCGAGACCGGGTCCAGCCCGCCAGGCAGGATGTAGTCCAGGATCGAGAGGTCGTGCGGGGCGAGATCCCAGAAGACGTCGACGTCGGGCTGGACCAGGCCGAGGTTGATCCGGGTCGAGTCGACGTAGAGGATCTCACCGAGCTCGCCCGAGGCCACGACGTCGGCGATGTGCCGGACGGCCGGGGTGTAGCAGTAGGTGTGGTCGATCATCAGCACCTTGCCGGCCGACTCGGCGGCCGCGACCATCAGCGCTGCCGTCTCCGCGTTGTCAGCCAGCGGCTTCTCGACCAGCACGTGCTTGCCGGCCTGGAAGGCAGCCAGGGCCAGCGGAGCATGGGTCCGGGCCGGCGTGGCGATGGCCACCGCGTCCAGGTCGGGCCGGGCCAGCAGGCGCTCGACCGAGGTCTCGACCTCGACCGTTGAGCGTGGACCGACCACGCGCCGGGCCCGGTCTTCATCGAGATCGCACACCGCTACCAGGTCCCAGTCGGGGCTGCCACGGAAGTTGCGGGCCAGGTTGGGCCCCCAGTAGCCGGCGCCGATGACGGCAATCGTTCTCATTGGTCGTCCTTCAGGTATTCGTCGTTGGCAAGGTGTGAGCTTCGGATATCGAGGCGGCCGCGGTGCGGCTCTAGATCAGGACCAGCACGTCGACCCAGAGATTCACGGTGGTGGCCGTCGTCGGGAAGACATCACCCGCACTGGACCGGCCACCGGCCACCGGCACACTGAGTGGTCCGGCGGTGTAGGCCGACGCGTAGCCCGACGCGGTCGAGGAGTACCGACCGACCGGGGCGTAGACGGAGGCGACATAGGTCGTACCCGCCGTGATGTCGATCGGCGTCGCAAAGGTCGCGGTGCGCCAGCCGGTAGTGGTCTGGTTGGTCGTGGCGGTGCCCACCATGGTGCCTGTGCTGGACCAGAGCTTGACGGTCCGACCCGTGTTCAGCGAGGACGCGTAGTAGCGGATCGCGGTGACCTTGCCGGCTCTCGCCGAGCTGAAGCTCACCCCGACGGTGATCGGGGCCGTGGTCGCCGACGCCGTGGTGGCCGGCGTACGGGTGGTCGCGTAGAGGCTGAACGACTGAGCCGCCGTCGTGAACGACCAGGTCTTGGGTGCCAGCATGGCGACACCGGCGGCGCTGCGGGCGCTCACCGAGGCGGTGTAGAGCGTGGAGCTCGTCAGCGCGGCGCTCGGCGTGAAGGTCGCCGTGCGCGTGGTGGTGTTGTAGGTGAGGGTTCCACTGACACTGACACCGGCCGCCGTCTTCACTGTCATCACCAACGAGCTCGTTGTGATGGCTCGAGCGAAGGTTGCGGTCATCCTCGCTGTGGCAGCGACGTTGGTTGCCCCATCAGTCGGAGCGACCACCGTCACCGCCGGCGGATCTGTGTCAGCGGTGGTGAACGCCCACGAACGGGCGGTGGTCATGGTCACGCCAGACGGATTCTTGGCCGTGACCGTCGCTGTGTAGCGGGTCAGACTGAGCAACGGGTTGCTCGGAGTGAAGCTGGCCACGCGGGACGATGGCGGCGTAGCCCACCGTTCCAGGAACGTCTACGCCTGCCGGGTCCTTGAGCGTGAAGACGAGCGTGTCGGCCGCGATGGCGCGAGCTGAACGTGGCTGTCGCGGTGGTACCGGTTGCCACACCGGTCGCATTGGCGGCCGGACTGACCGTTGACACGGTCGGGGCAATGGTGTCAGCGGTCGTGAACGACCAGCTCTTCGGGCTCGGCATCGGCACGCCGGACGCATTGGCCGCGGTCGCTGTGACGATGTATCCCGTGTAGTTGGCGAGGGCGGCTGTCGGGGTGAAGGTCGCCGTACGCGTCGTTGCGTCGTAGGTGGTGCTGCCAGCAACCGTGACACCAGCCGCTGACTTCAAGGTCATCGCCAGGGTGGAAGCGGTGATGGCCTTGCTGAATGTCGCCGTCGGCTTGGTGCTGGCCGGCAGGTCCGCCGCACCTTCGGTGGGCGTGGTGGTGGCCACCGCAGCAGGCTCGCCGTCGGTGGTGGTGAAGGTCCACGTTCTCGGTGCGGTCATGGCCACACCCGAGGCGCTGCTGGCGTCGACGCTGACGGAGTAGGTCGTCTCGCCGGCCAGGGCCGCCGCGGTCGTGAACGTCGCTTGCCGTGCGCCCGAGTCGTAATCCAGCTGTCCGCCGACCAGCTGCCCGGCTGGATCGGTGACGGTCATCACCAAGGAGGTGGGGTTGATGTCGCGGTTGAACGTGGCGCGTCACCGCAGTGTCAACCGACACCGATGTGGCGCTGGCCGCCGGCACGATCGTGGTCACGCTGGGCGGGTCGTCGTCACTGGTGACGAACAGGACATCGACGTAGTAGTTCGTGTTCATGTAGGTCTGCGTGGGGAAGCCGTCGCCGTACAGGTAGACGCTTCCGGGGTTCACCGATGCCAGTGGCTTGTTGACGACCGGTTGTGCGAAGAAATTCAGATCGGCCGAGTAGTGGCCGTCCGGTGCGTAGTAGGCGGCGACATAAGTCGTGCCGGCTGTGACGGCAACCGCGGTGGCGAAGTTAGCGCTCTGCCAGCCCGTACCGCCGGTTGAGAAGGTCAGGTCCGCCAGCTTCACTCCGGCGGAGGTGTACAGGGCTCCGGTGTGCGTGCCGGTGTTGCTCGCGTCACGGTAGTACCGCAGACCCTTGATGAAGCCACTGACCGAGGGTGTGAACTTGAGCCCGAGAGTCACTGCGGCACCGTCGTTGGAATCGACCTGCACCGGTTCGGTACTCGTATCCATCAGCGAGCAGGGGCAGGCGGTCGCGCCCGACGTCGTGAAGGTCGAGGTGCTGGTCGTGGTCATCGGAGTGCCGGAGAGGTTGCGGGCACCACTGACTGAGACGGTGTAGGACGTTCCGGGGTCGAGGTCGACGGTCGGCACAAAGGTGGCGACCGCCCCTTGTGACTCACCGCTGGTCTGGCTGGGGACCTCCGCCCCACCCAAGGTCTGTTTGACCGTGATCGTCGCCGAGCCCGGTTGGATGTCAGTGCTGAAGGTGGCCTGAATGTGTTTCGTCACCGCGACGGAGGTGGCCTGGTTGCCCGGCGAGATTGAACGAAGCGCTGGTGCCGAGGCCGGGGCTGGGGTGAAGACGGGGTCCACGAAGTAGTTCGCGGTCGAGGTGCTCGTCAACGAACCGGTCCCGTAGGAGTAACGGCCGCCGGTGGCCACCGAGGACAGCGGGCCCTTGGTGATCTTGGCGGAAAGGCCGCCGCCGGCTGATGAGTACCGACCCTGAGGGGCGGTGTAGGACACCGTGTAGGTCGTCCCGCTCGTCACCGAGACCGGGGTGTCGAAGGTCGCCTGCTGCCAGCCCGAGGCCGTCTCGTTCGGGGTGGTGGCCTCGGCGAGTTTGGTTCCGCTGCTGTTCCACAGTGCGACCGGGTGGGGGCCCTGGTTGTCCGGGTTCTTGTAGTAGCGGACGCCGGTGATCTGACCGGCGGAGGACACAGTAAACGCCATGCCCAGCTGAACTCGGACGGTCTCGCGATCAGGTCCGGTCGTCGGCTGGTCGCTGTCGTTGAACAAGGTGCACGGGCAGACGTTCGGGTCGCCATCCGCCGTGGCGGTGGTGAACGTCCACTGCACGGGAGCCGCCATGCCCCCGGCTTTGACCGTCGCGGTGTAGGTCGTCGCATTGGCGAAGCCCTGCGCCGGGTTGAAGGTGGCTGTAGGCGTCGCCGCGTTGTAGCTGATCGTTCCGGGCAAGGCGGTGCCCGAAGGGTCCAGTACCTGCATGGTGATCGAGTCGGAGAGGACTGGCTTGGAGAAGGCCGCAGAAACCTGGGCGTTGGTGGCCACCGACGTGGCCCCTGCCGATGGGACGGTGCCCGTCACAACGACAGGACTGGTGTCGGTCGCGGAGTACATCGGATCGACGTAGTAGTTCGTCTGCTTGTAGCTCGAGGTCGGGAAGTGCCTTGCCGTCGGCGAAGACGCCGTTGGCGACGCCGTGCCCCGCCGGTAGCGGTCAAGATGCCCGCGTTGTGGCTGGTCGCGAAGTAGTTCTGGTCGGCCGAGTAGTGGCCGTTCGGGGCGTGGTACGCGGCGACGTACGTCGTGCCGGTCGGTGATGGCAACCGGGGCGGAGAAGCTCAGGGTCTGCCAACCGCTAGCGCTCTCGTTGGCGAACGTTCCGGTAGCCAGCACCGCCCCGCTGCTGGAGTACAGCGTGCCGGTGTGGGCTCCGGTGTTGGCCGCAGCCTTGTAGAACCGCACGCCGGTGATGAAGCCGTCGCGTCGACGAGGTGAACTTGACCCCGAGGGTCACCGACGAGGCGTCATTGGCGTCCTCGAGCCGCGGCTTGGCAACCCCGAAGATCGAGCAAGGGCAGGGCGAGTTGATGGCCACCTTGGTGGGGCTGGCCTGGGTGCGGGCGGAATCGTCCGTGGCTCGAACCTGGATGGCGCCAGGTCCGTTGCCGGTCAAGATGCCGGAATAGCTCCAGTTCGTCGTCCCGTTCGCCGGATGCCAGGTGCTGCCGCCGTCGATCGAGACCTCGACACCGGCGACGATCCCGCCGACGTCCTGCGCGGTTCCAGTGACGGTGACCAGAGAGCCCTGAGAGATCGTCGTTCCTGACGTCGGCGCTGACACCGTCGAGGTCGGCGGCGTGGTGTCCGTGCTGGCGGGTCGGGGCAGTGATGTCGTCGGCTGGCGTGGTGGGCTGAGCGCCCATGTCAGCCAGGATGTTTGCGGTCGCCTGCCGGATCCTGGGATCGGCCGGCGTGGCGGTCCCGTCGTGGTTGGGGTCCAAACCCCACGACCATTGGATGGTGCCGGCCGAGAAAACCAGTGCTCCGCTCGGCGGCTCGGTAGAGGGTGAGGTGGTGGGTCGTCGTGCCCGGGCACAACGGTGTTCCCGTAGTCGGTGAGGTATTCGGCAACTGGTCCAGTGGTCGTCGACAGCCGAACAGTCCCCCGGGCCGGTAGCCGTTGTCGACGTCCTCGTTCGACTCGTAGCCGACGGTGTGGTCACTCAGCGTCGCTGTGGATCCTCGGCCATGCGACGTCAGCGAGGTGTCGCGCCACAGCCGGACTTGCCCTCACTCGCGCTCACCTGGAGGGCGAGGTCGACCGAGTTGGCCTGGAACTGGGTGCCGATCAGGGCGTTCTCGGGGCCGTAGCCGAAGCCGAGGTCGCCGAAACGAGGGTCGCGCCAGGTCGCGGTCGGCTCGACCGGGTCGATCGCTTGCGCCCGCCCAGGTGTCCTTGTACGTGACCAGGGTGCGGTTGGGGGTGTTGATCCGTCTTGGGAGACTCCCACCGGGTCTTCCAGTAGACGTCGTTGCCGCCGAAGAAGGCGAGGCTGACCCCGGCATCGCGGGCGTCGCGTGACGTTCTTGCGCTGCTCCTTGGTCCAGTACTCGTCGTGGCCCACCGACAAGAACACCTTGTGCTTGGGCAGCAGCGCGGGGTCGACGCTGACGTCTAGCCCGCTGACGTAGGAGACGTCGTAGCCGTTCTGCTCCAGAAACCGGAGCATCGGATACTCGTTGGAGAACAAGAAGTCGCGGCCGTTCACGGTGCTGCGGGTCGAATACGGTCGGTTGTAGGAGAGCTTGAACGCCCGACCGTTGGCGTGCCCGTGGTAGAAGTCGGAGCCGCCGTAGATGTTGTACGCCTGCCAGGTGGTGTCGGAGGTCTGCATACACCACCTTGGAGGTGTTGCCGTCGTTGCGGACGACGAAGGGGATGTGGGAGTCGCCGCCGGTGTCGGTGCGGATCAACCGGGCGATGTAGACCCCGGAGACTGCGCTCGCCGGCACGTTCCACGACGCCGAGACCGCCCAGGTGCCGCAGTCGTAGATCTCGGTGGCGGCGTCGGTCGCGCAGTTCGGCTGGTTCTGGGGGAGGGCGGCCGACGGCTGGATCGGTGGCCACCTCGCGGGCGCCGTTGCCCTGGTAGTAGCCGAGTCGGTAGATCTTGATCGAGTAGGCCGGCGCGTTGGTGTCGACCTTGAAGCTGGATCGACGACCCGGCGTTGACGCTGGTCTCGGTGGCGAATCCCTGGATCGACTCGTCCCCGGATCCGTCGATGTCCCAGACGTTGGCCGGCACCCCGGGCAGCTCGTTCTCGCACGCGACCGGAGTGCCGCACGCTGCCTCGGACGTCTGAGGTAACGCGACCAGCCAGGTGCGACAGTAGCGCGATCAGCACAGGTGACACGATCATCCAGCGCCGGCGCCGAGCGACGTGCTGATTGGTCCTGGGCGCGAGTCGATGTTGCCCGCACGAAACCAAGAAATGTTGAACGCATTGGACCCCCGTGTCCGCGCGTCGCCGCCTCGGCGAAATCGCATCACTTGATGCGAATATCGCGGGCTATTGCGAATCTGCCCCCGTTTCGATCAAGCACCCGGAGCGTATCGCGGCGGGAAATTGGTCGTTGGTGCGTTTATACAATCGTGACATTCGATTGATGCACTTAATTTCCTCCCCGATTCCGGTCAAGAATTTTTCCAACACGACACCTGAGGTTGCTCATCGGTCACGCATCAGAAACTCAGTGTTCCGCGAACGGTGTTGGTGACGGTCTGCTTGGTGTAATCCTTGGCTTTGGTATCGACCAAGGTGACCAGCTCGAACTTGAAGTCGATGGTCACGTACGCCGCCCCAGCGTCCAACGGGGGCACCGCGAAGGACTGGCCATAGCTGTAAGGGAAGGCGCACAGGTACCCCGGCGACATGTTGGCGGTGTCGACCACCGGATCGGGGCCGGCCAGGTCGTTGGCCCCGTCGTTGACGGTGAACCGCACCGTGGCCCGGGTCAGGTAGATCTTCTGGCTTCGGCTTGCGGTTGTTGTGCACGGTCAGGGAGACCCGGATGGTCTTCGCGCCGTCCGGAGTCCAGGCCTCGATCGGGATCGGAGTGGTGTACTCGACGTTGATCGTCAGGCCGCTCGAGGTGAACGTCCGTTTGAGCGGTGTGACCCGCAGGTCGTTGGGCACCGGGTTTCCGGTCTCTGACTCCGATGGCTCCGCGCTCGGCTCCGGTGACGCCGGGCTGGTCAGCGGCGTGCTGGCCGCGCTGGGTGGCGTCGTCACCGGTGCGGCATCCGGCCCGCTGCACGCGGCGAGCACCATCAGACCCGGTATCAGCGCAGCACCCAGTGCCTTCTTCGCCATCATGAATGCCCCCCGACTTGGCGTCGTCGATCTGACCCGAGCGTAGATCGTCCGCTGCGACTCGGGGCCGGGAACGTGAAACTCGCCACGGCTCGAGCCTCGCCGCCCCGTGGATAGGGTCGAGTCGTGTCCAGCCCCGCTGCCCCCGCCAAGCCGGTCAACCACAGCCTGATCACCGTGCTGGTCGCGTTCGGCGCCAACCTGCTGATCGCGATCGCCAAGTCGGTCGCCGCGGTCATGACGTCGTCCGCCTCCATGCTGGCCGAGGCGGCGCACTCCTGGGCTGACACCGGCAACGAGGTCTTCCTGCTCATCGCCGACCGACGCGGCGACAAGCGGCGCGACGCGAGCCACCCGATGGGGTTCGGTCGCGAGACCTACGTCTGGTCGATGTTCGCCGCGTTCGGGCTGTTCACCGCCGGCGCGGTCGTGTCCATCTCGCACGGCATCAACGAGCTGCGCCATCCCGAGCCGGCCAGCGACTACCTGATCGCCTACGTGGTGCTGGGCATCTCCTTCGTGCTCGAAGGCATCTCGTTCACCCAGGCGCTGACCCAGGCCCGGCGGACCGCGGGGGAGCTGCGGCGAGGGGTCCTGGGCTACGTGCTGAACACCTCCAACCCCACGCTGCGGGCCGTCTTCGCCGAGGACGCGGCCGCGCTGGTCGGCATCGTCATCGCGGCCACCGGGCATCGCGCTGCACCAGGCCACCGGGTCACCGACCCCGGACGCCGTCGGCTCCATCCTGGTCGGGCTGCTGCTCGCCGTGGTCGCGGTCTTCCTGATCGACCGCAACCGGCGGTTCCTGGTCGGAGAGCTGGTTCCGAACGACCTTCGGGACCGGGTCCTGCGCGGCCTGCTCGAGCGATCCGACATCGACCGGGTGACCTACCTGCATCTGGAGTTCCTGGGTCCCGGGCGGCTCTACCTGGTGGCAGCGGTCGACATGGCCGGCGACGAGGTCGAGCACCACTTGGCCGTACGGCTGCGCCGCCTCGAGCGCGAGCTCGAGGTGAACGAGAACATCGAGGAGGCCGTGCTCACCCTGTCCACCCCGAGCGAGCCCTCCCTCGAGCTGCGCCCCGACCGTCCCGCGGGCCAACCGTGAGCACGACCCCGAGACGGGCGCTCCTCAGCGGAGCAGCAGCTCCGCCGCCTCGGCCACGTCGTCGACGCAGGAGATGACCTCGCCCATCGCCCGGCCGGCGCCCAGGCTGCTGGAGCAGCGGCCAGGCCGGGTAGGTCCGGGTCCAGTAGTCGACCCCGACCAAGATCATCGGCGTGACCATGCTCGGGTCGGCCGCGTAGAAGTTCTCGGTGACCGCCTGGAAGATCTCCTGCACCGTGCCGGCCTGGCCGGGCAGATAGACGATGCCGCCGCGGCACCGGTGCAGCAGGGTGTCCTCACGCAAGGCGTTGGCGAAGTACTTCGCGATCATGGTCGCGAAGACGTTGGTCGGCTCGTGCCCGTAGAACCAGGTGGGGATGCTGAGGCTGGTGCCGGCCTCCTCGGCCGGCCACCGCTCCCGTACGGTGCGGGCAGCCGCGACCCACGCGTCGATGCTGGGGCGGAACGACGGCGTACGGGTCAGGGTCAGCAGCGCCTCGGGCAGGGCGCCGGGCCACGGGCTGAGGTAGGCGCCCAGGTTGGCCGCCTCCATCGCACCGGGACCGCCACCGGTCAGCACGGTGCGACCGGCCGCCGCCAGGGTCGAGCCCGAGCTCGGCGGCGTCCGCGTACGCCGCGTCGTCCCGCAGCAGGGCGTGGCCACCCATCACCCCGACCACGGTGCGCGGGTCGCGTCCGGCGGTGGCCTCGTCCAGGGCGTCGGTGATCGCGTGGTCGTGCAGGGTGGCGGCCAGGTCCTCGGTCAGCGACCGTTCCTGCGGCGTCCGCGACCAGCCGTAGATGGCGGCGTCCGGGCTCGCGTCGTAGCCGCCGGTCCCGTAGAGCTCGTCGGCCCCGTAGAGCTGGGCTCGGTAGGGGTCGAACGGCAGGTCGGGCAGCCGCGGGAACAGCAGAGCCCCGCGCGCTCGCAGCCGGTCCTCGACCCCGGGGCCGAACGCGCAGCCGAGGAACACCGCCCCGCGCGGATCCACCTCCGACAAGGCGTCGGAGCGTCCGCTCAGGTCGACCGACTGGATGAACCACCCGTTCAGGCGGCGGGTTCCCGCGATGTGCCGGTCGAAAGCCGCCGCGGTCTCGATCTCGAGCAGGCGGCGGGTCATGGTGACCATGATGGGGCCAGCCCACGTCGCCGGTTCGCCCGCCGCCGGGCCCCGAGCCCCAGCGCGAGCCCGCTGAGCAACGCCGGGACCAGGGCGATGGCGATCATTACCGGCCACAGCGGCCGCGGCCCGCTCTGGTCGAGCCCGACGGCCGCCGGTCGGCTGCGGGCCCAGACCAGGAACGCGTCACCCACCGGCAGCAGGCCGACGGCGTAACGGCGCTCACCACCCCAGGCCAGCGGCACCCCGAGCAGCTCCGCCTCTCGGTCGAGCGCCTCGGCCAGCCGGGCGTCGCCGACCTCCCGGGCCGCGGCCAGCGCGACCACGCTGGCGCTGGCGCTGACCCCGAGGATCAGTGGCCCCGAGTCGACGTCCCCCGCCCCGCCCTGCCCGACCGGGAACTCCCGGACGCCGACCAGCCCGGCCCGGCGGACGATGAAGGCACTGCGGAAGCGGTCCCAGACCGCCCGGTCCACCTGACCGTCGAGAGCCTGACCGATCGCCGGCCAGAACGCCTGGATGATCGCCTGCGACGAGCCACGCGGACCCTCCAGCGATGTACCGCTGGCGTCCACCCGGTGCGGGAGCAGACCGGTGGTCGGGTCGGTGGACCGGCTGACCCGGTCGCGCCACACTCGTACGGTGCTGAGCAGGTCGGGTCGCTCCAGCAGCTCGGCGGCTCGGGCCAGCGCGGCCGCGGCGACCACGGAGTCGCAGGGCCAGAACTGCCGGGGATAGCCCTCGAGGAAGCCCGACGGACTGTCACGGAAGGCCCGGTCGACAGCGGTCGCGCGCCGTCGGACGTCCTCGAGGTCGGCCGGGTCCTGGGTCGCTACCGCCAGGTCGACCGCGGTCGACAGCGCCCACCCGGCCTGGAAGATGCCGTGGTCGGGCGCCATCCCGGAGCCGAAGGTGGCGACCAGGTCCGGGCTGTCGAGCCGGTCCCGCAGCACCCGGACGTCGCTCGGCTCAGCGTGGCCCACCGCCGCCGAGGCGGTCAGCGCGGTCAGGAAATAGGCACCCTCGGGGAACAGCTGCTGCATCCGGTGCTCGGCGCCGCCCGCGAGCGATCCCTGCAGGAACCGGACCTGAGCCGGCACCCGCCCCGGACCGGACGCAGGGCCGTAGCCGACCCACGCGATGCGGCCGGCCACGACAACGCTGATGATCATGATCAGCACCGCGATCACGCGGAGCACCCGGCCGGCCACGGCGTGAGTGTAGTGGCCGGGGAGGGCATGTCGGCGGGTGCTCAGCGGCATACTGGTCGCTGTGGCGGACGGGCAGCGGGCCGAGATCGGCTTCCATGCTGCGCCCAGCCTGCTGCCGGGCTTGGTCGCCTCGACCGTCGGCTACAGCGACCACGGAGCACCGCCCGGACTGCACCGCGGGTTGCCGTCGCCCTACCTGACCTTCATCTTCTCCTTGGCCGATCCGATCGTCACCGGTGAGTCGGTGACGCACGCCCACAGCCAGCAGGCCTACCGGACCAAGATCATCATCGGCGGCCTGCACCAGCGACCCGCCTACATCAGGCCTGATGATCATCAGGTCGGGGTCCAGCTGGCGGTGCACCCGCTGGCGGCGCGGGCGATCTTCGGGGCGCCGACCCGGGAGCTGTCGGCTCTGGTTGCCGAGGGCGGTGACGTGCTGGGCCCAGCCGCCGAGCGGCTCCGCCAGCGCCTGGCCGAGGAGCCGACCTGGCCGGCGCGGTTCGCCCTGCTGCAGGCCTACCTGCGGCGTCGGACGGCGCAGACCGAGGAGCGGCAGCGCCCTCGCGCCGAGGTGGTCGAGGCCTGGAAGTGGCTGGCCTGGCACCGCGGCAACGGCTCGATGGACGGCCTGGCCCAGCACGTGTCCCTGAGCGCCCGGCAGCTGAGCACGTTGTTCCAGCGCGAGATCGGGATCAGTCCGAAGCAGCTGGCCCGGTTGATGCGCTTCGACCACGCCCGCCAGCTGGTCGCTCGCACGGTGCCCACCGGCCAGCTCGACCTGGCCGCCATCGCCGTCCGCGCCGGCTTCTACGACCACGCCCACCTGGACCGCGACTTCGCCCAGTTCGCCGGCATCAGCCCGACCGGCTGGTTGGCCGAAGAGCGCCGGAATATCCAAGCCGGCGGCCAGACCAACGGGGAAGACTGGTCGACATGAGCGAATCGATGACTGACCATGACACCAGCACCCGGCCCAGCGGGCCGGCCCCGCAGGTCTGGCCCTCCCTGCAGGCCCGCAACGCGTTGGCCCTGATCGACTTCTACGTCGAGACCTTCGGGTTCGTGGCCACGGCCGTCTATGCCGACGGCGACCAGGTGGCCCACGCCCAGCTGACCTGGCCCGAAGGGGGCGGGATCATGATGGGCTCGCACAAGCCGGGCGGTGAATGGTCCCGCGAGCCCGGGACGTTCGGCGCCTACGCGGTCACCGACCACGTCGAAGCCCTCTGGGAGCGGGTCCGGGAGGCGCCCGGGGTCACCGTGACCCGCCCGCTGCAGACCACCGACTACGGCAGCACCGAGTTCGCCGTCGCCGATCCCGAGGGCAACCTGTGGTCCTTCGGCGACTACCGCGGTGAGCGGAGCTCTTGATCATCTTCTCGTCGATGATCATGGATGCATCGCGGGAGGCAGCGGCTAGGTGGTCGCCAGGCCGAGCAGCGAGGCGGTGCGTAGCGGCACGGTGTGCCACTGGGCGTTGGACGTGCCCTTCGTTGTGTCGTAGGTGATCCGCAGCCGGTGCGGCGTCCGGACCATGATCAGATCGGCCACGAAGGTCGACGTGTCGCGCCAGCCGCCGGAGGCCTCGATCTCCAGGTGCAATCCGCCGCCGGCGTCGACCGACGTCCGCGACCAGGCTTGGTCGCCCACGGCGACGTCGTAGCGCTGACCATGATCAAGGACGGACAGCGTCCAGCCGGGATGATCTTGGTCGGTGACCCCGACGGCCTGCACCCAGGAGTCGCCCGCCCGCAGCGGGTCGACCGGCCACTCGTCCGCCGGGTCGGATGGCGCCAACCGCAGGTCGGACAGCCGGGCGGCCAGCCGGCGGTCGTGCTCGTCCGAGGTCGGGCCGTCGAAGGCCGGCAACAGGTGCGTCCAGGCGGCGTCGAGGATGCCTTGCATGTTCTCGGTCTCGGCCGTGGTCACCAGCACCGCATCCTGCTCGGGCAGCACCACACAGAACTGCCCGTACGCGCCGTCACCGCGATAGCCGTGCCGCGACCGCCAGAACTGGAATCCGTAGCCCTGTTGCCAGTCGACCTCGGGCTCGTCCGGGTTGGGCGTGTGGATCCGGGTCGCCTCGGCCACCCAGCCCGTCGGCAGCAGCTGCTCACCGGCCCAGACACCGTCGGACAGGTAGAGCTGACCGAACTTGGCGATCGATTCCGTGGTCAGGTGCAGCCCGCTGAAGCCGATCTCGCGCTCACCCCCGAAACGGTCCCAGTAGGTGTGCTCGATGCCCAGCGGGTCGAACAGTCTCGGCCGCAGGTAGTCGGTCAGCGACTGCCCGGTGACCTGCTGCACGATCGCCCCCAGGGTGTAGGTCGCGCCGTTGTTGTAGGCGAACAACGTGCCCCGGTCCGCCTCGGGCTCGATCATCAACATGCCTCGGACGATGTCGTCCGGGCTGAGCTGGAACGCGTCCTGCAGGGTGTCCAGCCGGTGCCCGGTGGCCATGGCCGCGAGGTCGCGTACGCGGATGGACCGGGTCCGGGGATCGAGGGCCACCGCGTCGTGCGCCGGGAAGTGCGACACCACGGTGTCGTCCAGCGACAGCAGGCCCTCGGCGACCGCGAAGCCGCAGGCCGTGGAGGTGAAGCTCTTGCTCAGCGAGTAGAGCAGGTGGATCTCGTCCGGCTGGTATGGGCCCCACCAGCCCTCCGCGACCACCTGGCCGTGGCGCAGGACCATCAGGCTGTGCAGGGTGATGTCCGGTGCAGCGTCGAGGCTGTCGAGGAAGGCCTCGAGCTGCTGGCTGGACACCGCCTGGGCCGCGGGCGTGCTGCGCGGCAGGTCGTGATCGCTCATGCTCGCCAGACTAGGTGAACCGCCCGGGGCTCGGCGTACGGCAGACTGACGGAATGCGCGACGTGGTCATCCTGGGGTCCACCGGCTCGATCGGGACCCAGGCGCTGGAGGTCATCGCCGACCGGCCGGACGAGTTCCGGGTGGTCGGCCTGGCCGCCGGCGGCGGGCAGGTGCAGCTGCTGGCCCGCCAAGCCCTGGACGTACGGCCCAAGGTCGTCGCGGTCAGCAAAGCCACCGTGGTCCAGGACCTGCAGCTCGCCTTCTACGCCGAGGCCAGCCGCCGCGGCTGGTCGAGTGGCGAGATGACCCTGCCGCGGATCCTGGCCGGTCCGGACGCGGCGGCCCAGCTGGCCGCCCATCCCTGCGACGTGGTTCTCAACGGCATCACCGGCTCGACCGGGCTGGCGGCCACCCTGGCCACGCTGCGGGCCGGCACCACCTTGGCGCTGGCCAACAAGGAGTCGCTCGTCGTCGGCGGCCGGCTGGTCACCGGCGCCGCCGCGCCGGGCCAGATCGTCGCCGTCGACTCCGAGCACTCCGCCCTGGCTCAGTGCCTGCGGGGTGGCTCGGCCGCCGAGGTCGACCGGCTGGTGCTGACTGCGAGCGGCGGGCCGTTCCGCGGGCGTACCCGGGAGCAGATGAGCGACGTCACGCCCGCCCAGGCGCTGGCCCACCCCACCTGGGACATGGGGCGGGTGATCACCACCAACTCCGCCACCTTGGTCAACAAGGGCCTGGAGCTGCTGGAGGCCTACCTGCTCTACGACGTCCCGCTGGACCGGATCGACGTGGTGGTGCACCCGCAGTCGATCGTGCACTCGATGGTCCAGTTCGTCGACGGCTCGACCCTGGCCCAGTGCTCGCCTCCCGACATGAAGCTGCCCATCGCCCTCGGCCTGAGCTGGCCGGACCGGCTGCCCGGAGTCGCCCGGTCCTGCGACTGGACCACGGCGGCAACCTGGACCTTCGAGCCGCTGGACAACGAGGCGTTCCCCGCGGTCGAGCTGGCACGGAGGTCGGGCCGGCTCGGCGGCACCGCACCCGCGGTCTACAACGCAGCCAACGAGGAGTGCGTGGACGCCTTCCACGACGGCCGGATCGGGTTCCTGCGCATCCTCGACATCGTGGCTGCCGTGCTGGCCGAGCACGTAGGCTCGGACTTGGTCGCAGACGCCGATCTCAGCCTGGAGATCGTCTTGGCGGCCGACCGCTGGGCCCGAGACCGAGCGCGGGAGCTGGCCTCGACCCCTGATGTTATGGAGCACACGACCTAGATGGACCTCGTCATCTACCTCGCCGGGGCGGTGGTCTTCTTCGCCCTGGTGATGGCCTCGATCGCCCTGCACGAGATCGGTCACCTCGTCCCCGGGAAGCTGTTCGGGGTCAAGACCACGCAGTATTTCGTGGGCTTCGGCAAGACGCTGTGGTCACGGCGCCGCGGCGAGACCGAGTACGGCTTCAAGGCGATTCCGCTGGGCGGCTACGTCCGCTTCGTCGGGATGTACCCACCGAACAAGCAGACCGGCAAGATCCGGGCGGCGCGGACGGGCATCTTCCAGTCGCTGGCCGACAACGCCCGAGCGGCGGAGTGGTACGACATCCGGCCCGAGGACGATGGCCGGCTGTTCTACCAGAAGAAGTCCTGGCAGAAGCTGATCATCATGGCCGGCGGCCCGACGATGAACATCATCTTGGCCTTCCTGATCCTGCTCGGCGTCTCGCTGAGCTACGGCGCCTACCGCACCCAGCTCGAGATCAGCCAGGTCCAGTCCTGCATCGTCGCGCAGGGCTCGACCGACACCAGCTGCGAGGGCAAGCCACTGACCCCGGCCGCACAGTCGGGCATCCAGCCCGGCGACGTCGTGATCGCCTTCAACGGCCGGCCGGTGTCATCGTGGGACCAGGTCTCGCTGCTGATCCGCGACAACATGGACCGTACGGTGCAGCTCAGCGTCCTCCGGGGCGGCCAGCGGGTCGAGCTCCCGCCGGTGAACACGGTGATCACCGGGGTGCCGGACCGCTACGACCCCTCCAAGCGGGTGGCTGCGGGGTTCTTCGGGGTGGTGCCCGAGCAGGTCAAGGAGCGCGGCGGTCCGATCGTGGTCGTCACCGACATGTGGCAGATGACCAAGCAGACCGCCGTCGCCCTGGTCGACTTCCCGGTCAAGGTGTTCTACACCGCCTACAACCTGGTCACCGGCAAGCCGCGCGACATCTACGGGCCGATGAGCATCGTCGGGGCCAGCCGGGCCGCCGGCGAGATCGCCAGCACCGACAAGATCGGGGTCACCGACAAGCTGGCCACCGGCTTCACCATCCTCGGCTCGGTCAACCTGTTCGTCGCCTTGTTCAACTTCGTCCCGCTGCTGCCACTGGACGGTGGTCATATCGCCGGCGCCCTCTACGAGGCGCTGAAGCGGGCCATGGCGCGGCTGTTCAAGCGGCCCGATCCCGGATTCGTCGACACGGCGATGATGCTGCCGGTGGCGTACGTGGTGGGCGGGGTCATCCTGATCTCCGGCGTGGTGCTGATCCTGGCCGACATCATCGACCCGATCCGGCTGTTCTAGGGTCGCCCACCGCTGGGGGGTCGGGCTAGTCTGGAGCGTCGGCGGGCGACCCACCCGCTGACGCCACTTCTCGAAAGGCTTCATGACCATCGACCTGGGCCTGCCGGCCCTGCCACCGCCCACCCTCGCCCCGCGCCGCCAGACGCGCAAGATCAAGGTGGGCAAGGTCTTCGTCGGCGGCGACGCTCCGATCAGCGTGCAGTCCATGACCACCACGCTCACCTCGGACATCAACGCCACACTCCAGCAGATCGCCGAGCTGACCGCCACCGGCTGCGACATCGTCCGGGTCGCGGTGCCCAGCCAGGACGACGCCGACGCCCTGCCGGCGATCGCGCACAAGTCGCAGATCCCGGTCATCGCCGACATCCATTTCCAGCCCAAGTACGTGTTCGCCGCGATCGACGCCGGCTGCGCCGCGGTCCGGGTCAACCCCGGCAACATCCGCGCCTTCGACGACCAGGTCAAGGAGATCGCCAGGGCCGCCGGCGACCGGGGCACCTCGATCCGGATCGGGGTCAACGCCGGCTCGCTCGACAAGCGGCTGCTGGCCAAGCACGGCAAGGCCACGCCCGAGGCGTTGGTCGAGTCGGCGCTGTGGGAGGCGAGCCTGTTCGAGGAGCACGGTTTCCGGGACTTCAAGATCAGCGTCAAGCACAACGACCCGGTGATCATGGTCCGCGCGTACGAGCTGCTCAGTGAGGCCTGCGACTATCCGCTGCACCTCGGCGTGACCGAGGCCGGCCCGGCCTTCCAGGGCACGATCAAGTCCGCCGTCGCCTTCGGCTCCTTGCTGTCGCGGGGGATCGGCGACACCATCCGGGTCTCGCTGTCGGCTCCGCCGGTCGAGGAGGTCAAGGTCGGGCTGAAGATCTTGGAGTCGCTCAACCTGCGGCCGCGCAAGCTGGAGATCGTGTCCTGCCCGTCCTGCGGTCGGGCCCAGGTCGACGTCTACAAGCTGGCCGAGGAGGTCACCGCCGGCCTCGAAGGTCTGACCGTGCCGCTGCGGGTCGCGGTGATGGGTTGCGTCGTCAACGGTCCCGGCGAGGCCCGCGAGGCCGACCTGGGTGTCGCCTCGGGCAACGGCAAGGGGCAGATCTTCGTGCACGGCGAGGTCATCAAGACGGTCAAGGAAGCCGACATCGTCGAGACCCTGATCGAGGAGGCCATGCGGATCGCGGAGTCCATGCCGGAGGGCGAGGGCAGCCCCGAGGTCAGCGTCGCCGGCGCGCGGGTCTGAGACCACTGGCATGAGCGAGGCCGGGGCGGGGGCGGTCGGTGTGCAGAGCCAGCCCGGTGCCGTACGGGTGCTGACCCGCGAGGACCTGCCGGCGGCCATCCGGGTGTTGTCCAAGGACCCGGTCGAGAACGTCTTCGTGGCCTCCCGGGTGCGCGCCGCCGGCCTCGAGCAGGCCAGCCTCGGCTGCCCGGTCTGGGGCTACGAACGCGACGGCGTGCTTCGCGCGCTGTGCCACGCCGGCTCCAACCTGGTGCCGGTCAATGCCGACGCTGCGGCCGTCGACGCCTGGATCGACTTCGCCGGGCCACACCGGACCTGCGCCTCGATCATCGGCCCCTCGGACGTGGCCATGCCCCTGTGGCAAGGCCTCGGTCAGCGCTGGGGACGGTCGTGGAGCGAGGTCCGCGACGTCCGGCCGCGGCAGCCGGTGATGATGATCGACGCCGACCCGGTGGTGCCCGCCGACCCCCGCGTACGCCGCGTCACCCTCGAGCACTGGGACGCCTACACCGACGCCGCGATCAAGATGTACACCGAGGAGATCGGGGTCTCACCGGTCCAGGGCAACCCGGCCGGCTACCGCTTCTACGTCCGGCAGCTGATCACCTCGGGCCGCGCCTTCGGGCTGTTCGACGGCAACCGGGTGCTGTTCAAGGCCGACCTCGGCTCGGTGTCGTCCTCGGTCTGCCAGGTGCAGGGCGTCTGGCTCGATCCCGAGCTGCGGGGCCGGGGCCTGGCCGCGCCGGCCATGGCCGCGGTCGTCCAGCTGGCCCGGACCATCGTGCCGACGGTCTCGCTCTACGTCAACGACTACAACCGTCCCGCCCGCGCCACCTACTCCCGGGTCGGCTTCCGCCAGGTCGGCGAGTTCTCCACCATCCACTTCTGACCCCCGCCCCGCTGCCAAGTTTCCGAGGTTTACCTTGTGAATAGGCGGTTTGCCCGCGAAGTTTCCTGGGTGAAGCGTCAGGTTGGTGGGTGAAGTGGCGCGGGGGAGCGGGACGGCGATGAGCGAGGTCAGTCCGATCGCGGCGTACGGGCGCGATGACGTGGCTGTGGTCGGTGGCAAGGCCGCCAACCTCGGCGAGCTCGTACGGGCGGGGTTGCCGGTGCCGCCGGGCTTCGTCATCACCACCGACGCCTACCGGCGCTTCGTGGCGGGGAACGGGCTCGCCGAGTCGATCCAGGAGCTGGTACCGGAGCCCGACGCCGAGGTGGACCGGTTCGCCGACGCCGCCGAGCAGATCGCCTCGCTGTTCGCCGGCGGGACAGTGCCGGCCCCGTTGCTGGCCGACCTGGCCACGGCGTACGCGGAGCTGGGCTCGCCGGCCGTCGCGGTCCGCTCGTCGGCGACCGCGGAGGACCTGGCCGAGGCCAGCTTCGCCGGCCAGCAGGACACCTACCTGAACATCGTCGGCGCGGACGCGGTGGTGCACGCCGTACGGGACTGCTGGGCCTCGCTGTGGACCGCGCGGGCGATGGCCTACCGCGCCCGGCAGGGCGTCGACCCGGCCACCGTCGCGCTGGCCGTGGTCGTGCAGGAGCTGGTCGCCGCCGATGCGGCCGGGGTGATGTTCACCGCCAACCCGGTCAACGGCCGCCGCGACCGAGACCGTGATCGGCGCGGCGTGGGGGCTGGGCGAGGCGATCGTCAGCGGCGCGGTGAACACCGACCAGATCGTGGTCGACCAGACCGATCACCGGGTCCGCTTCCGTGAGACCGCCGACAAGGCCGTGATGACCGTACGGACCGCGCTCGGCACCGAGGAACGCCCGGTGCCCGACGAGCGGCGCCGCCAACCCGTGCTCGACGACACCGCCGCCCTCGCCCTGGCTGAGCTGGGCGCCCGGGTCGGCGGCGCACTTCGGCACGCCGCAGGACATCGAATGGGCGCAGGCGGACGGCACCTTCCACCTGGTCCAGTCCCGTCCGATCACCGCGCTGCCGCTCCCGGCGGCCGACCCGCCCACGGACTGGCCGGTGCCCGATCCGACCGGCTTCTACTTCCGGGCCAGCATCGTCGAGCAGCTGCCGGACCCGCTGTCGCCGCTGTTCGCCGACCTGGTCGACGGCTCGGTGACCCGCTCGCTGAACGCGCTGATGAGCGAGCTCCTCGGGGCCGGGGGCGATCCGTCCGGGCGACGTCGGACTGCCGACCATCAACGGCTACGCCTTCTACGCCTACTCCCGGTCCGGGATGATCCGGGTCTCGCTGCTGGCGCCCCGGGCCTACCCGATGCTGAGGCCGGGGCCGGGTGCGGTGGCGGACCCACGCCCGGCCGCGCTACCAGCAGATCGTCGGGGCCTGGACCGGACGCGAGCTCACCCGGCTGGCGGTCGGCCGACCTGATGGCCGGGGTGGTCGAGCTGCTCGACGCCGGCACGGAGTACTACACCTCGGTGCAGACGATCATCCCGCTGGCGGCGACCAGCGAGATCGTGTTCACCCGGTTCTATGACACCTTCGTACGCCGCGCCGGCGACCCGGCCGCGACGACGTTCCTGCTCGGCTTCGACAGCCTGCCGATCCGCGCGGAGAAGTCGCTCTTCGACCTCGCCAGCTGGGTCGCGGGCCAGCCGGAGCTGGCGGCGGCGGTGATGCGACGAGCCGACCACGTCCGTGCTCGACCGGCTGGACCGCGCCGAGGATGAGCGGCTGGGCCGAGTTCGACCGCCGGTTCGGTGAGCACCTGGACCACTTCGGTCACACGGTCTACAACCTCGACTTCGTCAACCCGGTGCCGGCCGACGACCCGGCGCCGTTGCTGGACACGCTGCGGTTCTACCTCCGGGGCGACGGCGGAGATCCGTACGAGCGGCAGCGGCGCAGTGTCGCCGCCCGTGAGGCGGCGACCGCCAGCACCGTACGCCGGCTCGACCCGGTCCGGCGCGCGGCGTTCGGCCGGCTGCTGCGCTGGGCCCAGGACATAGCGCCGGAGCGGGAGGACGCGCTGGCTGACGTCGGCCTGGCCTGGCCGCAGCTGCGCCGGATGCTGGCCGAGCTCGGGCGGCGCTGGTGGCGGCCGGTGCGGTCGACCGGCCCGACGACGTCTTCTGGCTGCGGCGCGAGGAGATCGAGCAGGCGCTGGCCGCTTCCGACGAAGCCGCGGCCGCGTCGTACGGGGTGGAGATCGAGCGCCGCCGTGAGCTCTGGCGGGGGCAGCGCCGGGTGACCCCGCCCCAGATGCTGCCGCAGAACGGCTGGTACCGGCTGTTCAAGAACATGTTCCCGGCGACATCGGCCGACCAGACCGGGGACGTGTTGTCCGGCATCGGGGCCAGCGCCGGCCGGGTCACGGCGGTGGCTCGGGTGCTCGAAGGGCCGGAGGACTTCGCCCGGCTGCAGCCCGGGGAGGTGCTGGTCGCCAACATCACCACACCGGCCTGGACGTCGCTGTTCGCCCGCGCGGCCGCCGTGGTCACCGACATCGGCGGGCCGCTCAGCCACAGCTCGATCGTCGCCCGTGAGTACGGCATCCCCGCCGTGCTGGGCACCGCGGTCGGCACCAAGCGGATCGCCGACGGCCAGCGCATCACCGTGGACGGCGACGCCGGCACCGTACGCCTGACCGAGACGTCGGCCACGCTGGACGCGGAAGCGGAGCCGATCAAGTCCGGTCCACTTCGGGTCATCGCCGTCACCGGGGCCGTGGCCGCGTTCATCGGCTGGCGGATCCTGCGGGCTCGCCGGCGTCCGTGACCCCGGCCGGTGCCCACTTCACCCAGGAGTTACCCGCTTCACCCAGGAAACAACCCCCCTCGGGTGCGCAACCACAAGGTATACCTCGAAAGCTGACACCCCCCCCGGCGCCGACGCAGCCACAAATCCAGCGAGCGCCAGGGCCCCAACGGATAGGGTGCGGGGTGCACGTCGATCGAGTTCTGGAGGCAAGTCAGTGATCACCCGAATGTCGGAGCTGTTCGTCCGTACGCTGCGGGACGACCCCGCCGACGCCGAGGTGCCGAGCCACCGCTGGCTGCTCCGGGCGGGCTACATCCGTCGGGCGGCGCCGGGCATCTACAGCTGGCTGCCGCTGGGTTACCGGGTGCTGCGCAACGTGGAGACCATCGTCCGCGAGGAGATGGAGGCGATCGGTGCGCAGGAGGTCCACTTCCCGGCGCTGCTGCCCAAGGAGCCGTACGAGACGACCGGCCGCTGGGTCGAGTACGGCGACGGCGTGTTCCGGCTCAAGGACCGCAAAGGCGCCGACTACCTCCTCGGTCCCACCCACGAGGAGATGTTCACCCTGCTGGTGAAGGACCTCTACTCCTCCTACAAGGACCTGCCGCTCTCGCTCTACCAGATCCAGACCAAGTACCGCGACGAGGCGCGACCCCGGGCCGGGCTGCTGCGCGGCCGCGAGTTCGTGATGAAGGACTCCTACTCCTTCGACATCGACGACGCCGGGCTGGAGAAGTCCTACCAGGCCCACCGCGACGCCTACGTGAAGATCTTCGACCGGCTCGGCTTCGAGTACGTGATCGTGCACGCCATGTCCGGCGCCATGGGCGGCTCGGCCAGCGAGGAGTTCCTGGCCGTGGCCATCAACGGTGAGGACACCTTCGTCCGCTCGGCCGGCGGTTTCGCGGCCAACGTCGAAGCCGTACGGATCCCCGCGCCCCCCGCGATCTCGTACGAGCACGCGCCCGCCGCCCACGTCGAGGACACCCCCGACACCCCGACCATCCAGACCCTGGTCGACCTGGCCAACGCCCGTCACCCCCGGCCCGACCGCCCCTGGCAGGGGTCCGACACGCTGAAGAACGTCGTCGTCATGGTCAAGGAGCTGGACGGCACCCGGCACCCGCTGGCCATCGGTCTGCCCGGCGACCGCGAGGTCGACCTGAAACGGCTGGCCGCGCAGCTCGAGCCCGCCGAGGTCGAGCCGTTCGTCGAGGAGGACTTCGCCGCCAACCCCCATCTGGTCAAGGGCTACATCGGGCCGGGGGTGCTCGGCGCGGAGAACGCGTCCACGATCAAGTTCCTGGTCGACCCCCGGGTGGTCGCCGGCACCCGCTGGCTGACCGGCGCCGACCAGCCCGGCCGGCACGTCTTCGAGCTGACCTGCGGTCGCGACTTCACCCCCGACGGCGTGATCGACGTGGCCGAGATCCGGGCCGGCGACCCGGCTCCGGACGGCTCCGGTCCGCTGGAGCTGGCCCGCGGCATCGAGATGGGCCACATCTTCCAGCTCGGACGCAAGTACGCCGAGGCGCTCGGTCTCAAGGTGCTCGACCAGAACGGCAAGCTGGTCACGGTCACGATGGGCTCGTACGGGGTGGGCGTCTCCCGCGCCGTGGCTGCCGTCGCCGAGGGCACCTGCGACGAGAAGGGACTGTGCTGGCCGCGGGAGCTGGCTCCCTTCGACGTGCAGATCCTGGCCACCGGGAAGGGCGAGGAGATCGCTGCGGCCGCGGCCGACCTGGCCGTCTCGCTGGACGAGGCCGGCATCACGGTGCTGCTCGACGACCGCAAGGCGAGCCCGGGGGTGAAGTTCGCCGACGCCGAGATCATGGGGATGCCGACCAGCGTGGTCGTCGGTCGTGGACTGGCCGACGGGCTGCTCGAGCTGCGGGACCGCCGTACGGGTGAGCGCCGTGACATCGCGGTCGACGAGGCGGTCGGCGAGATCCTGGCCGAGGTGCACGGCCGGTCACCGCTGTCTTGACCAGCGACCGCCGACGTGGCTGACCTGGCCTGGTGGGTGGTCGTCGCGCTCATCCTGGTCGCCTTCGCGGCCGGCTGGGTGGACGCGGTGGTCGGCGGCGGTGGGCTGATCCAGCTGCCCGCCCTGCTGATCGGGCTGCCGTCCTCGACCCCGCCGGCGACGATCCTCGGCACCAACAAGGTCTCCTCGGTGTGGGGGACCGCGACCAGCTCGCTGACCTATGCGATCAAGATCAGGCCGGACTGGCGCACCATCATCCCGTTGGTCCTCGGGTCCGGCATCGGGTCGGCGGCCGGTGCGCAGCTGGCCAAGCTGTTGCCCAAGGACTACTTCACCCCGATCGTGCTGGCGGCGCTGGTGGTCGTCGGGGTCTACACCTGGCGCCGACCCGAGCTCGGTCTGGTCTCGGCCCGCAAGCACGACGGCCACGCCCACTACGGCCGGACCGCGGCCATCGGGCTCGGGGTCGGCGCGTACGACGGCTTCCTCGGCCCGGGCACCGGCTCGTTCTTCGTGATCTTGCTGGTCGGCGTGCTCGGCTACGGCTTCCTGGAGGCCAGCGCCAAGGCCAAGATCGCCAACCTGGTCACCAACCTGTCGGCCATCGCCGTGTTCGCCGCGCACGGGTCGATCCTGTGGACCCTCGGGCTGGCGATGGGGGCCGCCAACCTGGTCGGGGGATTCCTGGGCGCGAAGACGGCGATCAACCGGGGCAACTCGTTCGTCCGCAAGGTGTTCCTGGTCGTGGTCGCTGCGTTGGTGGTCAAGCTCGCGTACGACACGGTCGTCCAGCTCTGGCCGTGAGCCGCTAGTCGCGCCACCCCGGCCAGGCCCGTACGCCGGCCCCCCAGCTCCGCGCCGTCTTGGCCGTGGTCCGCAGCGTGCCCAGCGCCGAGCTCACGGTCGCCGTCGTCCCCGGCAGCGGCCAACCAGAGCCCGCAGAACGGCAGCAACGCCGTGGTCATGTTGCGGATCAAGGTTGAGGCGGAGGCCGTATTGGTCGGGGCGGGGGAGGGCACGTACGCCGCCTCGGCGGCCGGCACCTTGGCCTTCCGCTTGCTCAGCCAGGCGATCAGCCGGTCGCGCAGGATGCGGTGCCGGAGCAGCTCGGCCACCGCGCGAGCCCGCCGCTTGCTGACCACCGGCAGCTTGCCGATGGCCAGCTGGTAGCCCCAGACCACGGCGTGCAGCTGCTTCACCAGCTGCTGGGTGGCCTCGACATCGCTGAGCAGCTCCATCGACTTGTGGACCTTGAGACTCGTCGTGGGCGGCGGCTCCGAGCCGACGGCGGCGTAGGTCTCGGCGGCGACGGCCAGCGACCCCCAGAGCAGCGCCTCCAGTCCTGTGGACTGGACGGCCGAGCGCCGGTGGCTGCCGGCGAGCGTGGTTTCGGCCCGACCCAGCCGCTTCAGCGCCTGCTTCAGGTCGAGGCCCTTGATCGACACGGGCGTCGCCTCGATCGGCTGCTCAGTGGTCGGCCGCTGGGCCGGGTCCGGGCCGGCCAGGGCGCGAGCGTGCTCGGTGTGGGCGGCGGCCAGGAAACCGAGCCGGGCCCGCTGGTCCTTCGAGGTGCCCTTCAGCCGGGCGACCGCGGCGGCCAGCTCGGCCAGTCCCAGCTCGGCCGAGGCGGCCTTCCCGAAGGCGGGCTCGGTCGGTTTCGGAGTCGGGGTCGCGGTCCCACCCGAGGTTGGCGTGGCTGTCGGTGCGGGCGGCGTACGGGCGGGTTCGTCGATCGTCGGGTCGCTCGGGGTGCAGCCGGCGAGGCCGACCAGCGGAAGGCTGCCGCCCACGACGAGCAGCCGGCGGCGGGTCCAGACCACGGGCTCGGCCGGGTCGCCGAGCGGGGGGGTGCGCGCCACGCGCCGACGCTACCTCACCGGGGCGGGTATGCTCCCTGACGCGGTGCCGAAAGGTGCGCACACAACTGATGGACCCAACCGGATCGAAGGACAGCGACATGAAACAGGACCAGATTGCTGGTGTGCTGACCCCGATCCTGGCCCAGTTCGATCTCGAGCTCGAGGCCCTGGAGGTCATTCCGGCCGGCAAACGTCGGCTGCTGCGGGTGGTCGTCGACGGCGACGGGCCCGAGGGAACCGGGCCCCTGCTCGACGACATCGCTGCAGCCAGCCGGGCCCTGTCGGTCGCCCTGGACGAGTCTGATGCGACCGGGGTCAGCGCGTACACGCTGGAGGTCTCCTCCCGCGGGGTCAGCCGTCCGCTCGAGCTGCCCCGCCACTGGCGCCGCAACGTCGGCCGGCTGGTCGAGGTGTCGACCACGGCCGGGGAGAAGCTGACCGGCCGGATCGTCTCGTCCACCGACGAGACCGTCCAGCTCGACGTCTCGGGTCAGACCCGTCAGCTCGCTCTGGCCGAGGTCACCAAGGCCCTGGTCCAGGTCGAGCTCAACCGCCCCCACTCGCTCGAACCCGACCCTCTCGACTCCGAAAGTGAGGATGTCTAGATGGACATCGACATCTCCGTACTGCGCCTGATGGAGCGGGAGAAGGATCTCCCGTTCGAGGTGCTGGCCAGCGCGATCGAGGAGGCCCTGCTCACCGCCTACGAGAAGTCCGAGGGGGCCGTCCACGGCGCCCGGGTGACCCTGAACCGCAAGTCCGGCCACGTCAACGTGCTGGTGCCCGAGCTGGACGAGGAGGGCAACCGGGTCGGCGAGTACGACGCCACGCCGGAGGACTTCGGCCGGGTGGCGGCCTCGACCGCCCGCCAGGTCATCATGCAGCGGCTGCGCGATGCCGAGGACGAGCAGAAGTACGGTCATTTCGCCGGCGTCGAGGGCGACATCGTCTCCGGCGTGGTCCAGCAGAGCAACGACACCCGTACGGTGCTGGTCGACCTCGGCAAGATCGAGGCCATCATGCCGCTGGCCGAGCAGGTGCCGGGGGAGTCCTACCGGCACGGCACCCGGCTCCGGGTCTACGTGGTGGCCGTCCGCAAGGAGCTGCGCGGACCGCAGGTCGTGGTCTCGCGTACGCATCCCGGGCTGGTCGAGCGGCTGTTCAAGCTCGAGGTCCCCGAGATCGCCGACGGCACGGTGGAGATCAAGGCGGTCGCCCGCGAGGCCGGTCACCGGTCGAAGATCGCTGTCATCAGCCACAACCGCGACGTCAGCGCCAAGGGGGCCTGCATCGGACCGATGGGCCAGCGCGTACGGGCCGTGATGCACGAGCTGAACGAAGAGAAGATCGACATCATCGACTGGTCGCCCGACCCGGCCGCGTTCGTCGGCCATGCCCTCTCGCCGGCCAAGGTGTCCTCGGTGACCGTGGTCGACGAGAGCCTGCGCGCAGCCCGCGTCGTCGTCCCGGACTACCAGCTCTCGCTGGCCATCGGCCGTGAGGGCCAGAACGCCCGCCTCGCCGCCCGCCTCACCGGCTGGCGGATCGACATCCGCTCCGACACCGCCCCGCCCCCGGCCTGACGGCTTGACCTGGCGGTTCTGGGCCACTCCGCTGCGTTATCCATCTTGAGATGGCTCGCGGCGCGGTTTCGGACGTGCTGACCCAGCGTTAGTCATCTCAAGACGGATCGCGTTCGCGGCCCCCGGCTGAAGGAGTTATCCACAGATCTGTCTGGGGTAGTTCTGTTGACGCCTCCGTCAGCTCCAGGATCGACCTCGTGTCGTCATCTGCCGTACCTCAGCCGACCTTTGATCCGCGCCGTCCGTTCAGCCGGGCCACGGCGCGGGCCGCGGGCATCTCGCCGCAGATGCTGCTGAGCCGGAGGTTCCACAAGATCGGCTGGGACATGTACGTGGCGGCCGAGATCCCGATCACCACCCAGCTGCGGGCCGCGGCCGTCATCGACCTGGTCCCGGCCGGCTCCCACATCAGCCACCACACCGCCGCCGAGCTGTGGGGGGCGGTGGTCCCGGCTGAGCCGGCGGTTCACGTCACCCTGCCGTCAGCCAACCGCCGACCCGTACGCCGTGGCGTTCAGGCGCACTACGGCGGCGGCAACCCCCGTACGACGATGCGCAAGGGCTTGCCCATCTCGACACCGGAGCAGGCGTTCTTCGAGCTCGCGGCTGTCGGGCTCGGGCTGGTCGACCTCGTGGTCGTCGCCGACGGGTTCATCAAGGCCGGCCACACGAGCACCGACCGGCTCATCGAGGCCGCACACGACTGGACCGGACGTGGTCGGTCTCGGGCCCAGCGAGCGGCTGGCTTGGCCCGCAGTGGGGTCGACTCCGCGATGGAAACCCGGCTGCGGCTGCTGATCGTCCTCGCTGGGCTGCCCGAACCGCGGGTCAACCTGATCGTCCGAAGTGGGGACGGCGAGTGGCGACGACGCTATGACCTGGTCTATGAGGGCTGTCGGCTCATCGTCGAGTACGACGGCCGGCAGCACGCCGACGACGAGCGGCAGTGGGTCTCCGACATCTTCCGTCGGGAAGAGCTGGATCGGCTGCACTGGCGGCTGGTGGTCGTGACGTCCCAGGGAATCTATCGAGATCCACTGCAGACCCTCGAGCGCGTACGCGACGCTCTGGTCGACTGCGGGGCGGTCGGCGTACGAAGGACGTTCAAGCCGGAATGGCGGCTGCACTTTGCGGTCCGCTGACACTCGGGCCGTCTTGAGATGGCAAACGTGGGCAGATTTCGCAGTCCGACCCCTCGCCATTCATCTTGAGACGGGAAACGGCCCCAGAGGCGACTACCGGAAGTCGCCGCCAAAAACCGGCCCGCACCTTGCCCGTACGCGCTAGTCTCGATCGGTGAGTCGTCCGGTCCGCATGTGTCTTGGATGCCGTGGGCGGGGCGACAAAGCAGGGCTCATCCGGGTGGTGGCGAGCGGCGGCTGCGTGTCGGTCGACGTCCGTCAGGACCAGCCGGGCCGGGGCGCGTACGTGCATCCGACCCAGGCCTGTCTCGACAAGGCGGTGGCGCGGCGCATGTTCGGTCGCGCGCTGAGGGCGGAGGTGGACACGGCGCAGGCCGCGGCCACGATCCGAGCCTCGATCAGCCAGGTCGCTTAGGCGTTTACCGCGCCGCAAGGATAGAGTTCTCAATTGCATCCGTTCCACCTCGGGCCGGATCAGCACGTCCAGCGCTTGCCCCTCCACAGGCGGGCGCCGAACCAGAAAGTGGGCTCACGCTCATGACCACTCGATGAGACTTTCTCAATGAGCATGCACAACAACTAACTGGTCCGGCGAGACATCGACCCGGACCGCAACAAGGAGAGCAGTGCCAAAGGTCCGTGTCTACGAGCTCGCGAAAGAGCTCGGAGTCGAAAGCAAGACAGTCCTCAGCATGCTGAAGGACATGGGCGAGTTCGTACGATCCGCCTCCTCCACCGTCGAGGCCCCGGTCGAAAGACGACTCAAGGAGAAGCTGGCAGGCGACCCGCCGCCGGCCAAGAAATCAGCTCGTCAGGCCCCGGCGCCCGGTCCCCGACCGCCGCAGCCCCAAGCGCCTGTCGCCGCACCGTCCCCGGTGCGCGCCGCGCCGACCGTCCCTGTGGCCCCGGCCCGGGTGGTGGCCCCGGCTCCCGCGCCCGCTCCGGTCGCCGCCGCGCCGGCGCCGACGGCTCCCCCCACCCGCGCTCCGGAACCTCCGGCTGCACCGGCCGCCATCCCGCCAGCCGCACCGCCCGCCGCCCCACCGGCAGCGCGTACGCCGTCCCCGGCCCCGCGTCCGGGCTCGGTCCCGCGTGCCCCCGGCCAGACCCCGCCGCCCGCGGCTCGGACCAACGAGCCGCCCGCGGCTCGGACCAACGAGCCGACCACCGGCGCAGCGCCGACACCGGCACCGCGCCCTCGGCCCGGTTCGACCGGCGGCCTGCCCGGCGCCGGCACCCCCCGGGACCGTCGTCCCGGTGGTGCGCCGCGGCCCGGTAACAACCCCTTCTCCTCCTCGCAGGGGATGGGCACGGCTCGTCCGCAGCGGCCCGCCGCTCCGGATGCACCCGGCGCTCCCGGCGCCCGTCCCGGTGGACCCCGTCCGCCGGCCGGTGGTCCCGGTCGTCCGCCCGCACCGGGCGGTCGTCCCGGTGTGCCCGGCATGCCGCGCCCCAACCCGGCGATGATGCCCAAGCAGTCCTCCGGTCAGCTCGGTGGTCCGGCCGCCGGCCCCGGTGCCCGTGGTCGTGGTGGCCCGCCCGGCGCAGCCGGTCGTGGTCGCCCCGGTGGCGGCGCACCCGGTCGTGGCGCTCCCGGTGGCGGTCCCGGTGGTCCGCCGCCGAGCGGTCGCGGTGGTCGCGGTGGTCGTGGCGGCACCCAGGGTGCCTTCGGTCGCGCCGGTGGTCCCGTCCGTCGTGGGCGTAAGTCCAAGCGGCAGCGCCGTCAAGAGTTCGACCAGATGCAGGCGCCGGAGATCGGTGGCGTACGCGTACGCCAGGGTGACGGCCAGACCATCCGGCTGGCTCGCGGCGCCTCGCTGACCGACCTGTCGGAGAAGATCAACGTCGACGTGTCGAACCTGGTCCAGGTGCTGTTCAACCTGGGCGAGATGGTGACGGCCACCCAGACGGTGTCCGAGGACACCCTGCAGGTGCTCGCCGAGCGAGCTCAACTACAAGATCGAGGTCGTCTCGCCCGAGGACGAGGACCGCGAGCTGTTGGAGAGCTTCGACATCGAGTTCGGCGAGAACGAGGGTGGCGAGGATGACCTCGCGGCCCGTCCGCCGGTCGTCACCGTCATGGGTCACGTCGACCACGGCAAGACGAAGCTCCTGGACGCGATCCGCAAGACCAACGTGGTCGCCGGCGAGGCCGGTGGCATCACCCAGGCCATCGGTGCCTACCAGGTGGCCACCGAGGTCGACGGCGAAGAGCGCAAGATCACCTTCATCGACACCCCGGGTCACGAGGCGTTCACCGCCATGCGTGCCCGTGGTGCCAAGTCGACCGACATCGCAGTTCTGGTCGTCGCGGCGGATGACGGCGTGATGCCGCAGACCATCGAGGCGCTCAACCACGCTCTGGCGGCCGACGTGCCGATCGTGGTCGCGGTCAACAAGATCGACCGCGAGGGTGCCGACCCGGTCAAGGTGCGCGGCCAGCTCACCGAGTACGGCCTGGTGCCCGAGGAGTACGGCGGCGACACGATGTTCGTCGACGTCTCCGCGATCACCGGCGTCGGCCTGGACGCCCTGCTCGAAGCGGTCATCCTGACCGCCGACGCGGCGCTGGACCTGCGGGCCAACCCGGAGATGGACGGACAGGGTGTGGCCATCGAGGCCCACCTCGACAAGGGCCGCGGCCCGGTCGCGACCGTCCTGGTCCAGCGCGGCACCCTGCACGTGGGCGACTCGATCGTGGCCGGCACGGGATACGGACGCGTCCGCGCCCTGCTCAACGACCACGGCGAGAACGTGGACGAGGCTCCGCCGTCGTTCCCGGTCCAGGTGCTCGGTCTGACCGCCGTCCCCGGCGCCGGCGACAGCTTCATCGTCGTCGACGACGACCGGATGGCTCGCCAGATCGCCGAACGGCGCGCGTCACGGCTCCGGATGGCGGCCCAGGCGGCCGGCACCCGTCGCAAGACGCTCGACCAGCTGTTCGACCAGCTCGAGAAGGGCGAGGAGCAGGAGCTGCGCCTCATCCTCAAGGGCGACGGCGCTGGTTCGGTGGAAGCGCTCGAGGACGCGCTGGCCAAGATCGATGTCGGCGACGAGGTCAGCCTGCGCGTCATCGACCGCGGTGTCGGTGCGATCACCGAGACCAACGTGTCGCTGGCCGCGGCCTCCAACGCGGTCATCGTCGGCTTCAACGTCCGCCCCCAGGGCAAGGCGACGGAGCTGGCCGACCGCGAGGGTGTGGACATCCGCTACTACTCGGTGATCTACGCCGCGATCGACGAGATCGAGGCCGCACTGAAGGGCATGCTCAAGCCGATCTACGAAGAGGCCCAGCTCGGTCAGGCGGAGATCCGCGAGATCTTCCGTTCGTCGCGGGCTGGCATCATCGCCGGCTGCATGGTCATCAACGGGTCGATCCGACGCAACTCCAAGGCCCGGCTGCTGCGCGAAGGCGTGGTCATCGCCGAGTCCAGCATCTCTTCGCTGCGGCGGGAGAAGGACGACGCCACCGAGGTGCGGGAGGGGTTCGAGTGTGGTCTCACGCTGAACAACTACTCCGACATCCGGATCGGCGACATCGTCGAGACCTTCGAGATGCGCGAAAAAGCGCGTAGCTGACAGTCAGACCCAGCGGGCCCACCATCTGCAGAGATGGTGGGCCCGTTCGTCTGTCCGGGCCGTTCCGACCGACCCCAGATCCGGTCATCAGCGTTACCCTGAAACCCGGGGCTGCGCCGTCCTCGGCGCTGCTGCCGTGGCTGCTGGGCCGGAGGAGGCGGCGATGGGCCGGACGTTCGTGGCCGCGGCCGTGCAGGCGGCGTACGTGCTGATGGATCGGGAGCACGACCACCGACAAGGTCGTACGGCTCATCCACGAGAGTGCCGAGCTGGGCGCTCGGCTGATCGTGTTTCCGGAGGTGTTCGTGCCGGGCACGCCGATCTGGATCGACTCGGTCCCCATCTGGGACGGCGACGCCGCATGGTTCACCCGGCTGGCCGAACAGGCTGTGGTCGTCCCGAGCCCGACGACGGACCGGATCGGCGCCGCCGCCCGCGAGGCGGAGGCCTACGTGGTCATCGGCGTGGACGAGCGCGAGGCGTACGGCAGCACGATCTACAACACGCTCCTCTACTTCGGACCCGACGGACGGCTGCTCAACAAGCACCGCAAGCTGATGCCCACCGGCTCCGAACGCACGGTGTGGGGCATGGGGGATGGCTCCACGCTGGAGGTGCTGCCGACCGCACTCGGCCGGATCGGTGGGCTGATCTGCTGGGAGAACTACATGCCGCTGGCGCGGTTCCACCAGTACGCCCAGGGCGTCGAGATCTGGGTCGCCCCCACCCTGGCCCCGGGGGATGGCTGGATCGCCACGATGCGCCACATCGCTCGGGAAGGCCGGGTGTGGGTGATCGGGGTGAACCCGTGCGTACGAGTCGACCAGATCCCGGCCGACTTCCCCGACCGGGACCGGGTGTGGCCGGCGGCGACCGGTGCGGCGCCGGAGTGGGTGGAGCCCGGCAACTCGGTCATCTGCAACCCCAACGGGGAGATCGTGGCCGGGCCGTTGCGCCACGAGGAGAACATCCTGACCGCCGAGATCGACCTCGACGCGGTCAGCGCCGCCCGCCGGATGTTCGACCCCGTCGGCCACTACCACCGGCCGGACGTGTTCCAGCTCACGGTCGACGTACGACCCCGGCCGGCCGTGACCGTGGTGTCCGAGCAGCCATCCGGGTCGGTCGACTAGTCGTCTCCCGGACGTCGGGCGGCTCGGCCGGCGGTGTGGGGCAGAATGGCGCCTTCACCCAGATCTCGAGGAACGGAGTCCCGCTGTGGCATCGCCGCGCGTGTTGAAGGTGGCTGACCAGATCAAGGTCATCGTGGCCGAGATGCTGGAACGGCGGATCAAGGATCCGCGGCTCGGGTTCGTCACGGTCACCGACGTACGACTGACGGGCGACAGCCGCGAGGCCACCGTCTTCTACACGGTCCTGGGCTCGGACGCCGAGCGGACCGGGACGGCGGCGGCGCTGGCCTCGGCCACCGGTCTGATCCGATCGCAGGTGGGCAAGAAGCTCGGCATGAAGTTCACGCCGACGATCACCTTCATCGCCGACGCCATCCCGGCCACGGCCCGGCAGCTCGACGACCTGCTCGAGCAGGCCCGCGCGGTCGACGCCCGGGTGGCCGAGCAGGCGGTCGGCGCGACCTACGCCGGCGACGAGGACCCGTACAAGCACGACGACGAGGACGACGACCCGGAGGCCGACGACCTCGCCGCGGCCGAGCCGGAGCGGGACCGCCACGTCTGAGGTCGGCTCCGGCGTGGTCGTGGTCGACAAGGCGCCGGGTTGGACCTCGCACCAGGTCGTCGCTCGGGTGCGCCGTCGGATGGGCACCCGCAAGGTCGGCCACGCGGGCACGCTCGACCCCATGGCCACCGGGGTCTTGCTGGTCGGGGTCAACCGGGCCACCCGTTTGCTCGGCCACCTGATGCTGACCGACAAGACCTACACCGCGACCATCCGGCTCGGCCAGGCCACCGTCACCGACGACGCGGAGGGAGACGTTCTCACTGCAGCGGGGGCGGCCGGGCTGGGCGACGACCAGCTCGCCGATGGGCTGGTCCCGCTGCGCGGCGACATACTCCAGGTGCCGACCTCGGTCTCGGCGATCAAGGTCAACGGTGTCCGGTCCTACGCCAAGGTCCGGGCCGGTGAGGCCGTCGACCTGGCCGCCCGGCCGGTGACCGTGCGCCGGCTCGACCTGCTGGCCCGCCGGGACGTGGACGTGCAGGGGCTGGTCTGCGTCGACCTCGACGTGCTCGTGGAGTGCACCTCCGGCACCTACATCCGCGCCCTGGCCCGCGACCTCGGCACCGCGCTCGGTACCGGCGGTCACCTGACCGCGCTGCGGCGTACGGCGGTCGGCCCGTTCGGTCTCGACGAGGCAGTGGACGCCGTGGCCGGGGAAGGCCCCCTGCCCATGTTCTCGATGACCGAGGTGGCGCGGCGCAACTTCACGGTCCTCACCCTGACCGAGGAGCAGACCACCGCCGTACGCCACGGCCGCCGGCTGCCCGATCTCGACCTGCCCGGTGGGCTGACCGCCGTGCTCAGCCCCGCGGAGGAGTTCCTCGCCCTCTACCGCCAGCGCGGCGCCGACGCCGTCCCCGAGGCGGTCTTCGTCTAGCCGCCCCGAGCTGGGGTCAGCGCCACGGTTAGGTCAGCGCGATGATCCACATCGGCCTAATCCCTCCACTCGCCGGCCGCCGCTGTGCCCGACACCGCCCGACCAACCAGGACTGGTGGTTAACTGGTGCGCCGTGAGCAGCCGCAGCCCGAGGAGTCAGCGATGAGCGCCGATCCGGTCGTGGTGATCGGCAACTTCGACGGCGTCCACCGCGGTCACGTCGAGCTCATCCGGGCCGCCCGAGCCAGCGACCCCGCGGCTCCGCTGGTCGTGGTCACCTTCTGGCCGCACCCGATGTCGGTGATCCGCCCGGATCAGGCGCCGCCGCTGCTGACGTCGCTGGACCGGCGGGTCGAGCTGCTCGAGGCGGCCGGCGCGGCCGAGGTCGTGGTGGTGCCCTTCACCCCTGAGGTGGCGAGCTGGAGCCCGGCCCGGTTCGTCGACGAGGTGCTGCGACCGCTGCACCCCCGGCGGATCGTCGTGGGGGAGAACTTCCGGTTCGGATTCCGCGCGGCCGGTGACGTGGCCACGTTGACCGAGCTGGCCGACGGTCAGTTCGAGGTCGTCGGACTGCCGCTGATCACCGACGGCACCCAGCCGAGCTCGTCGACCCTGATCCGGCACGCGGTGCTGGACGGGGACTTCGGCCGCGTCCGCGAGCTCAGCGACCAGGTCTTCCGCTTCTCCGGTGTCGTGGTCCGCGGCGACCAGCGAGGTCGGGAGCTGGGCTTCCCGACCGCCAACGTGGCCGTCGAGCCCGGCGTGGCCGTGCCCGCTGACGGGGTCTACGCCGGTTGGGTCACCCGGTTGGACATCCCGTCACCGCGCTGGCCGGCGGCGATCTCGGTGGGCAGCAACCCGACCTTCGACGGGGTGGAGCGGCGGGTCGAGGCGTACGTGCTGGACCGCACCGACCTCGAGCTCTACGGCGTCGAGATCGCCATCGACTTCTACGCCCGGCTCCGCGGCCAGGTGAAGTACGCCGGACTACAGCCGCTGATCGACCAGATGCACCACGACGTCGACCAGGTCAGGCACCTGCTGCACTCGATGTGACCTGGCCTCGCAGCCGGCGCACCTCGGACGCCCGGAACGACCCGGGGCCCGGCGCGTGCGCGTTCGCGACCCCGGCCGCCACGGCGGTGAGCAGTGCGTCGCCCAGCCCCCGGCCCCGGTCGAGGTCGCTGACCAGCCCGCCCAGGAACGAGTCCCCGCTGCCGACCGGGAACCGTCCCGGCGGTCCCGGGCAGGGTGGCCCGCAGCCGCTGCCGCTCGTCGACCAGCGCAACCCCGCGGACGCCGTCGGTCACGACCGCGGCCTCGCCGGTCCGACGTTGCAGCTCCGCGGCCAGCTCGAGCGCGTCAGCGTCGGCTCCGGCGCCCAGCAGGCCGGCGGCCTCGTCCCGGTTGACCTTGACCAGGTCGGGACGGACCTCGATGGCCGCGGCCAGACCGGGTCCGTAGGTGTCCACCGCCACCCGGACGCCCCGATGGTGCGCCACCGAGACCAGGTCGGCGTACGCGGCGGCGTCCAGGCCGGACGGGGCGCCGCCGTTGACCACCAGCCAGCCCGGTCGGGATTCCAGGGCCGTACGCAGCGTCGACCCGAAGGCGCTCCACACCGACGCCGGGATGGCCGCCGCGTTCTGGTAGACCTCGGTCAGCTCGCCGGTCTCGACCGAGCTGATCGAGACGCAGGTGCGGGTCTCGTACGGGGTGGGCACGGCGAGGACCTCGACCCCGTCGGCGGCCAGCGCGTGGGCCAGGAGATCGCCGGTCGGGCCGCCCAGGATCGCCACCACGCTGACCGCGCCGCCCAGGGTGGCCGCCGCCCGGGCCATGTTCAAGGGCTTGCCGCCGGCACATCGTACGACGTCGTCCGAGCGCTGGATCTGACCGAGCCGCAGCGACTCGACCGAGTAGGTCAGGTCGAGGGAGGGGCTGATACCGGCGACGGTGATCACGCTCGGACCCTACGCGTCCTGGGTCTCGGCGAGCCGCCGGCACCGCCGGATTCGTTCCCACCCCCGACCCGCTGGTAGATTGGCGGTGCCGTTCGAACGGCCGCGGACATCCAAGAGCTCCCACTCACACCGTGTGAAACCCGCAAGCCCTGATCCATCGAGACCAGGGGGGAACGCCCGGGGGCGCCGCGCAACGGGAAACCGAGAGGAGAGCACGTGCCATTTGACGCTGCCATCAAGAAGCAGACCATCGAAGAGTATGCGACCAAAGAGGGCGACACGGGCTCGCCCGAGGTCCAGGTTGCGGTCCTCACCAAGCGCATCGCGCACCTGACCGAGCACCTCAAGGAGCACAAGCACGACCACCACAGTCGTCGTGGTCTGATGCTCCTGGTCGGTCAGCGCCGCCGGTTGCTCAACTACGTGGCCAAGACCGACATCGAACGCTACCGGTCGCTCATCGAGCGCCTCGGTCTGCGTCGCTGATGCGTCCAGAGCGGTTCTCCCCAGCGGAGAACCGCTCGTTCGCGTAGTTCGCTGCGCGAGCGCAGCACCCTTTGCGCACCCACAACTCAATAGTTCTCACTCACGATCGCATCCCCACACGCTCGACGAGGAGATTCTCGGTCTCCGGTAGTGGTCTTCGGGAGGAGCACCTGTGCTCCGGCCCGCGGACCTCGATCGAAGACCGGTCTCCACGAGCTCGGGGGAGCTGCACCCGCGCCACCTCGTGGCGTTGTCGAGTCCGATGTGTCCGACCCCTGGGTCGTGACCTGGTGTGCGGATGCGATCCACACCCCGGCGCGGCCTGTCGGAAACAGGCGCGCCACAGAAAGGAATCCCGTGGAGGGACCAGACCTTCAGTTCTCTGAAGCCATCATCGACAACGGCAGCCTCGGCAAGCACGTCGTCCGCTTCGAGTCGGGCCTGCTGGCCCGGCAGGCCGCCGGCTCGGCGACCGTCTACCTGGACGACGACACCATGCTGTTGTCGGCCACCACCGCGCAGAGCAAGCCGCGCGACGCCATCGACTTCTTCCCGCTGACGGTCGACGTCGAGGAGCGGATGTACGCCGCTGGCCGCATCCCCGGCTCGTTCTTCCGTCGGGAGGGTCGCCCGTCCGAGGGCGCCATCCTCACCTGCCGGCTGATCGACCGCCCGCTGCGCCCCTGCTTCGTCAAGGGCCTGCGCAACGAGGTCCAGGTCGTCGTCACCGTGATGGCGCTGAACCCGAACAAGACCTACGACGTCGTCGCGATCAACGCGGCGCTCGCTGTCCACCCAGCTGGCCGGGCTGCCCTTCACCGGCCCGATCGGCGGCGTCCGCGTCGCCCTGATCGGTGACCAGTGGGTCGGCTTCCCCGACGTCGACCAGCTCGGTGAGTCCACCTTCGACATGGTCGTGGCCGGCCGCGTGCTCGCCGACGGCGACGTCGCGATCATGATGGTCGAGGCCGAGTCCACCCTGCAGACCTGGGACCTGGTCCAGGCCGGCAAGACCGCCCCGACCGAAGAGGTCGTCGCCTCCGGGCTCGAGGCGGCCAAGCCGTTCATCAAGGCCCTGTGCGACGCGCAGGCCGAGCTGGCCGCCAAGTTCCCCAAGAAGGCGACCGCGGAGTTCCCGATCTTCCTGGACTACCAGGACGACGTGTACGCCGCGGTGTCCGACGCCGCCAGCGCCCGTCTGTCCGAGGTCATGTCGATCGCCGACAAGCAGACCCGCGAGGAGTCCACCGAGACCCTCAAGGAAGCCATCAAGGCCGAGCTCGCCGACCAGTTCGCCGGTCGCGAGAAGGAGATCAGCGGGGCCTACCGGGCGCTGACCAAGAAGCTCGTCCGGCAGAAGATCCTGACCGAGCAGGTCCGCATCGACGGTCGCGGGGTCAGCGACATCCGTACGCTGTCGGCCGAGGTCGGCGTCATCCCGCGGGTGCACGGCTCGGCGCTGTTCCAGCGCGGCGAGACCCAGATCCTGGGCGTCACCACCTTGAACATGCTGGGCATGGAGCAGAAGCTCGACACCCTGGCGCCGGAAACCTCCAAGCGCTACATGCACAACTACAACTTCCCGCCCTACTCCACCGGTGAGACCGGTCGGGTCGGTTCGCCGAAGCGGCGCGAGATCGGTCACGGTGCGCTCGCCGAGCGGGCCCTGGTCCCCGTGCTGCCGACGCGCGAGGAGTTCCCGTACGCGATCCGTCAGGTCTCCGAGGCGCTGGGCTCCAACGGCTCGACCTCGATGGGCTCGGTCTGCGCCTCGACCCTGGGGCTGCTGAACGCCGGAGTGCCGCTGCGCGCACCGGTGGCCGGCATCGCCATGGGCCTGGTCTCGGACACCGTCGACGGGGAGACCCGTTACGTCGCCCTGACCGACATCCTCGGGGCCGAGGACGCCTTCGGTGACATGGACTTCAAGGTCGCCGGCACCAAGGACTTCATCACCGCCCTGCAGCTGGACACCAAGCTCGACGGCATTCCCGCCTCGGTGCTGGCCGGTGCCCTCACCCAGGCCAAGGACGCGCGTACGACGCTCCTCGAGGTCATGAACGAGGCCATCGACGGTCCGGACGAGATGAGCCTGTTCGCCCCGCGGATCATCACCATCAACATCCCGGTCGACAAGATCGGCGAGGTGATCGGGCCCAAGGGCAAGGTCATCAACCAGATCCAGGACGACACCGGCGCCCAGATCTCGATCGAGGACGACGGCACGATCTATGTCGGAGCCGACTCCGGCGACAAGGCCGAAGCCGCTCGGGCCATGATCAACGCCATCGCCAACCCGACGATGCCTGAGAAGGGCGAGCGCTACCTGGGCACGGTCGTCAAGATCACCGCCTTCGGCGCCTTCGTCTCGCTGCTGCCCGGCAAGGACGGCCTGCTGCACATCTCCAAGCTGCGCCCCCTCGCCGGTGGCGCCCGCGTGGAGAACGTGGAGGACGTGGTCAGCGTCGGCCAGAAGATCCAGGTGGAGATCAACGAGATCGACGACCGCGGCAAGCTGTCGCTGGTCCCCGTGGTCGAGGAAAGCGTCTCAGCCTAGGTGGCCCCTCGTCCCCTGAGCTCGTCGAAGGGCCTGAGCCCGTCGAAGGGCACCGCACGGCGTCATCCCCTCCGGGATGGCGCCGTGCGGCGTACCACCCTGGCCAACGGGGTCCAGGTGCTCAGCGAGCACCTGCCCTCGAGCCGGACGTTCTCGCTCGGCGTCTTCGTCGGGGTGGGGTCCCGGCAGGAGTCGGCCACCCTGCACGGGGCGTCCCACTTCCTCGAGCACGTGCTCTTCAAGGGCACCCGGCGGCGCAGCGCCGAGGAGATCTCGGCGGCCATCGAGGCGGTGGGCGGGGAGCTGAACGCGTACACCACCAAGGAGTACACCTGCTTCTACGCCCGGGTGCAGGCCTTCGACGCCGACCTCGCAGTCGACGTGCTGAGCGACATGATCACCGAGTCGCTGGTCACCAGCCGTGACGTCGACGGTGAACGTGCGGTGATCCTGGACGAGATCGCCATGCACGGTGACGACCCGAGCGAGGTCGTCCAAGAGCTGGTGGCCCAGCAGCTGTTCGCCGGGTCGGGGCTGGCTCAGTCGGTGATCGGCTCGCCCGACTCGATCAGCGCCATGACCCGGGCCCAGGTCGTACGCCACTGGCGCCGCCACTACCAGCCGTCCTCGCTGGTGGTGGCTGCTGCCGGCCGGGTCGACCACGACCGGCTGGTCGAGCTGCTCGCTCCGCTGGCTGAGCTGGAGCCCGGGCCGACGCCGCGACCGACCCCACCGACCGCGGTCAGCGCGGTCGGTGGGCTGGTCACCGAGCAGCGTCGGGTGGAGCAGGTCAGCGCCGTGCTGGCCTTCCCCGGTGTCGGCACCTATCACCGCGACCAGCCGGGGACGTTCGACGACCGGCGCTATCCGCTGGGCCTGCTGTCGCTGGTCCTCGGCGGTGGCATGTCCTCGCGGCTGTTCGTCGAGGTGCGCGAACGCCGTGGGCTCACCTACGGCATCGACGCGGGAGAGACCACCTACTCCGACGCAGGCCTGTGGAGCGTCGACTTCCAGTGCGCCCCCGAGAAGCTGGACGAGATCTTGACCATCGTCCGGGCCGGCCTCGACGAGGTCGCCGAGCACGGGGTCACCGAAGTCGAGCTGGCCCGGGTCAAGGGTCAGATGCGCGGTCAGACGGTGCTGTCGTACGAGGGTCCCTCGGCCCGGATGAGCCGGCTCGGGGTCAACGCGCTGGCCGGCGACGACCGCTTGCTCTCCGACATCTTGGCGGCGTTTGACGCCGTCACCGCCGAGGAGGTCCAGGCGGAAGCCGTACGCCTGTTCAGCCAGCCCCCGGTCCTCGGCCTGGTCGGACCGCGGGTGCCGGCCGCCGTCCGCAAGCGCTGGACCCCCTGACCGGCGAGCCGACCGCTCACTTCACCCAGCAGTTACCCGCTTTACCCAGGACATGTCGGGCCCGATCTGCGCAACCACAAGGTATACCTCGAAAGCTGGCGACGGGGGTGGGGTGTTTCGGCGCAACGATAGGTTGGGCGCGCCGAGTCGAGGAAGCCAATCCGAAGGGACGCATCGTGTCGGAGATCGTGAAGGTGGCCGTGTTCGGGGCCCGAGGCAAGATGGGCGCCGAGGTGTGCCGGGCGGTGGAGGCGGCCAAAGGCTTGCAGCTGGTGGCCGGGGTCGACGTGGGCGATGACCGTACGCCGGTCGAGGCCGCCGACGTGGTCGTCGACTTCACCCATCCGGACGCTGTGATGGACAATCTGGCCTGGTGCATCGAGCACGGCGTGCATGCGGTCGTCGGCACCACCGGGTTCACCGACGAGCGGCTCGACTCGCTCCGGTCACAGCTCCGCGGGCACGACGTCGGCGTCCTGGTCGCGGCCAACTTCTCCATCGGCGCCATCTTGATGATGCACTTCGCGGCCCAGGCGGCCGGGTTCTACGAGAGCGTGGAGATCATCGAGCTGCATCACCCGAACAAGGCCGACGCGCCATCAGGCACGGCGGCGACCACGGCGCGCCGGATCGCCGAGGCCCGGCGGGCCGCCGAGCTGCCTTCACCCCCGGACGCGACGGTCCAGGAGCTCCCTGGGGCCCGTGGGGCCGACGTGGACGGCATCCGGGTGCACGGCGTACGCCTGCGGGGCCTGATCGCGCACCAGGAGGTGCTGTTCGGCGCGGAGGGGGAGACCCTGACCATCCGGCACGACTCACTGGACCGGGTCTCGTTCATGCCGGGGGTGATCGCCGCCGTACGGGCGGTCGGTTCTCGGCCGGGTCTCACGCTGGGCATCGAGTCCATCCTCGGCATCTCGGCGCCGCGGTGAACGCCCGACGTCGGGGAAACCCGGCGCTCACCGCGTTGGTCGTGGTCGTGGTCGTCGCGGGCCTGCTGGTCGGCGGGCTGTACCTCGCGGACGGATACGTCAAGGGCCGGGTCCAGAACGAGACCGCCACCGAGCTGCAGACCCAGCTCGGCACGCCGAACCCGCCGCAGGTCACCATCGACGGCTTCCCGTTCCTCACCCAGGTGGCGGCCCAGTCGATCCGCTCCGTGCACGTGGTCGCCGATGACGTCGGTGTGACCACCGAGTCGTCGGTGGTCATCGAGCACGCCGATCTGGTCGTGAGCGACGTGGTCAGCCAGGACCGGTTCGCCACCATGACGGTCTCCCACGCTGAAGGGACGGCGCTGGTCAGCTATGCCGAGCTGCAGTCGCTGGCGGCCATCCCGCTGGCCTACGTCGGCGGTGGGCGGTTCCAGATCGACACCGCGACCTCCGTCCTCGGCTATCCGGTCAAAGCCAAGGTCATTGGTGGGCTCGACCTGAACGTCGCCGACCAGACCATCACCCTGCGCGACCCCGAGGTCGAGGTCGCCGACGTGCAGCTCCCCGACATCGCCGCCCAGGCGTTGATCCGAGCGGTGGTCAAGCCGATCCCGGTCGGCGGCTTGCCGTTCGGGCTCCGGCTGACCTCGATCGACGCCCAGGACGACGGGCTGCACGCCGGCGTCATCGGCGACAACATCCCGGTCACCCGCTGACGCTCCAGCCGACGGTTCAGGGCTCCGACAGGTCGGTGTGCAGCCGGATCTGCTTCAGCCGAACGGTCTCGTCGTCGGTGCCGATCTCGCGATGGGCCCCGTCCGGCGCCCAGCCGGCCACGGTGAGGAAGCCACGCAGCGCGTCGTCGGCACCGAGCACCCACCAGCGCGCCCGGGAGAAGCCGTCCGCGCGGAGCGTGTCGGCGCAGGCGTTCAGCAACCGGGAGCCATGCCCGAGGTGCCGGGCCGGCGGGTCGATGACGAACTGGTCGATCTCGCCGTCCTCGGCCGGGTCGGCGTCGGCGTCGCTGCTGGGCAAGGTGGTCGCGAAGCCGACCAGCTGCTCGGCCCCGATCGCCACCAGCACCCGGTACCGGGCCTGTGGTGGTCGGCTGATCATCTGCTCCCAGACCGTGGCCATCTCGGCCAGGGAGATGGCGGCCAGCATCGTCTGAGCGAGGTGGTCGGGCAGGGCGTCCCAGCTCCGGCGTTGCAGCTCGGCGATGGTGCCGGCCTCCTGCGGCCAGGCCAGGCGTACGGAGTCGGCGACCGGTCCAGCAGCAGGCGTCGTCACCGCGCGATCGTAGCGCCGCGAAGAAGGTGTGGCCTACATCACAGCGGCCCACCGTAATGTCCGGCGGGTCGGGCGCGATGATGTAGGCGAAGTCCTCAAGCTACCTGAACCCCCGAGCAGGCAGCTTGAGGACTTCCCTTTTTCTGCCGGAGGACCGCTAGGTCGAGGATCGCTCCACGCGCCGCCCGTTGGCGAGGCGAGCGGGTCCGGGTTGTGTAGCCTCGTCTAGTGGCTGCCAGTAGTTTGAGAAACCCGCCCCCGCTGTCCGACAAGGCGCTGCGGGTCATCCCCCTCGGCGGGCTCGGCGACATCGGGCGCAACATGACGGTGCTCGAATTCCGCGGCAAGCTGCTGCTGATCGACTGTGGCGTGCTGTTCCCCGAAGACACCCATCCCGGCGTCGACCTGATCCTGCCCGGCTTCGACGCCATCGCCGACCGGCTCGACGACGTGGTCGGACTGGTGCTGACCCACGGTCACGAGGACCACATCGGCGCGGTGCCCTACCTGCTGCGGCAGCGGGCGACGATCCCGCTGATCGGCTCCAAGCTGACCCTCGCCCTGTTGAACGAGAAGATCCGCGAGCACCGGATCCGCAACGTCGAGCAGCGCGTGGTCACCGACGGCGAGCGGTTCACCATCGGCCCCTTCGACCTCGAGTTCGTCGCCGTCAACCACTCCATCCCCGATGCGCTGGCCGTGGCCGTACGGACGGCGGCCGGCACGTTGCTGCACACCGGCGACTTCAAGATGGACCAGCTGCCCCTGGACGGCCGGATCACCGACCTGCGGGCGTTCGCCCGGCTCGGCGAGGAGGGGGTCGACCTGTTCCTGGTCGACTCGACCAACGCCGAGGTGCCCGGCTTCACCACCCCGGAGCGCGACATCTCCCCGGCTCTGGAACGCGTCTTCTACACCAGCAAGCAGCGGGTGATCGTGGCCTGCTTCGCCTCTCACGTGCACCGGGTCCAGCAGATCCTGGACGCCGCAGTGGCCCACCGCCGCAAGGTCGTCTACGTCGGTCGATCGATGCTGCGCAACATGGGCGTGGCCCGCGACCTCGGCTACCTGAACGTGCCGGACAACACCTTGATCGAGCTGCGGGACATCGAGAACTACCGCCCGCAGGACGTGGTGATCATCTCCACCGGCTCCCAGGGCGAGCCGCTGTCCGCGCTGTCCCGGATGGCCAACCGGGAGCACCCGGTCATCCAGCTGAAGGCCGGCGACACCGTGGTGCTGGCCAGCTCGCTGATCCCGGGCAACGAGAACTCGGTCTACCGGGTGATCAACGGTCTCAGCCGGCTCGGCGCCAACGTCATCCACAAGGGCAACGCCTTGGTGCACGTGTCCGGCCACGCCAGTGCCGGCGAGCTGCTCTACTGCTACAACATCGTCAAGCCCCGCAACGTGATGCCGGTGCACGGCGAGGTGCGGCACCTGATCGCCAACGCCGACCTGGCCATCAAGACCGGGGTGCCGACCGAGCGCACCATCATCGCCGAGGACGGCGCGGTGGTCGACCTGCAGAACGGCCGGGCCCGGATCGTCGGCAAGGTCGACGCCGGCTACATCTTCGTCGACGGCTCGACGGTCGGGGACATCTCCGAGACCTCGCTCACCGACCGCCGGATCCTGGGGGAGGAGGGCTTCATCTCCGTCGTGACCGTGGTCAACACCCACTCGTCGAGGATCGTCAGCGGCCCGGACATCCACGCCCGTGGCTTCGTCGAGGACGACTCCATCTTCGACTCCGTGCGGCCGCTGATCGTCTCCGCCCTGGAGTCGGCGCTGGCCGAGGGGGTCGACGACACCTACCGCCTGCAGCAGGTCGTACGCCGGCGGATGGGCAAGTGGGTCAACGACACCCACCGTCGCCGCCCGATGATCGTCCCGGTGGTCATCCAGGCCTGACCGCCCCTGGAAAACCTTCACCGGTTGGCCCGACACGCCCCGAGGGGTGGGTCGACAGGCCAACCGGTGAAAGGAAATCAGGGGGACAGTCGGGCTCCTGGCCTCATCCCTCCATGTCTTCGAGCTGCTTGCCCTTGGTCTCGGCGATGAACTTCATCACGAACAAGAAGGACAGCAGCGCGAACAAGGCGTACAGGCCGTAGGCCAGGGCGAGGGAGACATCCTTGAGCCCCGGGAAGCTGACCGTGATGACCCAGTTGGCCACCCACTGGCCGCCGGCAGCCACCGACAAGGCCGCGGCCCGCATCCGGTTCGGGAAGATCTCGCCCAGCAGCACCCAGGTCACCGGTCCCCACGACATGCCGAAGGCGATCACGAACAGGTTGGCCGCGACCAACGCGATGGGTCCTTGTGCGCCCGACAGCACCGGGTTGCCATCGACCACGGTCGCGGTGCCGAAGATGACCGCCATCGTGGCGAGCGTGATGGTCATGCCGATGGAGCCGATGATCAGCAGCGGCTTGCGGCCGAACTTGTCGATGGTGGCGATGGCGATCAGGGTGGTCAAGATGTTGATGACGGCGCTGATCACGGTGATGGTGAAGGCCTGGCTCTCGTCGAAGCCGACCGCCTCCCACAACACGTTCGAGTAGTAGAAGATCACGTTGATGCCGACGAACTGCTGGAAGACCGACAGCAGCAGACCGATCCAGACGATGCCCGCGATCTTGCCGCTCGGGCCCTTCAGGTCGCGCCAGGACGGCTCGGTCTCCCGTTCCATCGACTGGCGGATCTTCTTGATCTTCAGCTCGATGTTCGCCTCGCCCAGCAGCCTGGTCAAGATCGCCGTCGCCGCTTTGATCTTGTGCTTGGAGATGAGGAAGCGTGGCGACTCTGGGATGGTGAACGAGAGCAGCCCGTAGATGACCGCCGGCACCGCCATGGCCAAGAACATCCAGCGCCAGGCCGGCAGTCCGAACCAGAACGGCTCCGACGAGCCACCGGCCACCGTGGCGAAGATGAAGTCGACCAGCAGCGAGATGAAGATACCGGTCACGATGGCCAGCTGCTGCAGCGAGGCCAGGCGGCCCCTGATCCGTGCTGGGGAGATCTCGGCGATGTAGGCCGGGGCGATCACCGAGGCCATGCCGACCCCGAGCCCACCGATGATCCGGAAGAGGATCAGCACGCCCAGGCTCCCCGCGAAGCCGGAACCGATGGCGCTGATCAGGAACAGCACCGCAGCGATCTTCATCACCGCGAGCCGGCCGATGTGATCGGCGATCCGACCCGAGGTGAGGGCGCCGGCGGCCGCGCCCAGCAGAGCGGAGGCGACCGCGAACCCGAGCGATCCCGCCTCGGCGTTGAACTCGCGCGAGACCGCGGACACCGCGCCGTTGATCACCGCACTGTCGTAGCCGAAGAGGAAGCCACCCAGGGCTGCCACTGCGGCGATCCGGATGACGCCCTTGCCGGTCGCGTCATCGTCGTCGAAGACCGACTCCTCCGTCGTGGAGGCTCCACCTTGTCCGACCATCGTGTCTCCTATGATCCGGGATGCTCGACACTCGGCGGAGAATCCGCGACGGCTGCGAGGGCATCCTTGCCTGAATGTGAAAACTTCTCAGTAAGGAAGGTATGCCTGCCACTCGGAAACGCTGACAGGGGGCTGCCCGTGTCGCCATAAGAACCAAAAGAGGACCTGCCCGTCAGGGCAGATCCTCTCGGGACGAGCGGGGGTCAGCGGGTAACTTTACCGGCCTTGATGCACGAGGTACAGGCGTTGACCCGCTTGCGGCTGCCGGACACGAGGGCCCGAACCCGCTGGATGTTGGGATTCCAGCGGCGGTTGGTCTTCTTCTTCGACCAAGGGACGTTGTGGCCGAAGCCCGGTCCCTTGCCGCACACGTCACACACTGCAGACACTGGAATTCACTCCCACATACTTTTCAGACAACTGGTGGATCACCCGACTGGGCAACCGGGACAGCGTACCCGACGAGCCTCCGTCGAGGCCAATCGAACGCGACCGCCCGGCAGGGGCGAAGGCGCGCTCAGACCGTACGGGCCCGGCCGCGTGCGATCAAGCGGTAGCCGGTGAAAAAGGTCGGCGCCCACAAGATCAGCGCGGCCGGAACGGCCAGGTAGGTCGGCAGCATCGGGGTGACGATCATCGGCCCCAGGGCCAGCGGGGCCAGCCAGTAGGGCATCACGCCGGCCCGGGCGAGCCCGAGATAGAGCACGACCGGGAAGAGCAGGGCGCCGACCTTGGCCGAGTTGAGCCAGATGTCGACCGACAGGTCACCCATGTCGGTGAACACCGTGGCGGCCTGGTCGAGGGGCAGGTGCCGGCCGAGGCTGGACAGGTACCAGTCGCTGAGCAGCATGCCGGACATCTGGATTGCGCCGAAGGCCGTGCCCAGGCCGCCGATCAGCGCCAGCACCCGGCCCTTCGAGCCCCGGACCAGACCGAGCGCGGCGAGACTGCCCAGGGCGATGGCGACCCAGCCGTAGTGGAACAAGGTGGCCGAGACGCTGGAGATCACCGGGTCCTTGGCCAGCGACTCGATGTAGTCGGCCGGCGCCGGGCTCGCCTGGGGCGGGGAGGTCAGCGCCCCACCCAGGATCAGCAGCGGCGCCACGAGCAGGCAGGCGCCACCGAGGATGGCGCTGGCCGTACGGGTGCCGGAGGTGGGCTGGGCGTGCTCGGTGGGGGTGGTCCCGGCCAGAGCTGTGGTCATCGTTGTCTCCTTCATCGAGCGGTCCGTCGGGACCGGTTGGGGAGGTCCGCGCCGGACCTCGATGACGAGAAAACTACGGTCGCGGCGCCCTGGTCCGGATCCTCCGCGCAGCCCGATCCGACTCCGTTTCCCGGGCCGTCAGCGCCGTCGGAGGGTCCTTCCCGGGGAGGACCCGGCGGGCTCGCAGATCGTCTCCGGAGATGACCTGCGCGGGCCGCTTTGGTTTGTAGGGTGACCGGGTGAGCGCGTACGGAGTCCAGCCCACCCGCCGCCGGGGCTGGTTGCTGACCGGGGCGGTGGCTGTTGTGGTGATCGCTGCCGGCGTGGTCGAGAACACCACCGGAAGCTCGGCGCCCGGCCTGTCGACCCAGCTGCTGGTCTCGGTCGCACTGATCGGTCTGGCCGTGCTGATCGCCTATCCGTTGCCGCTGTTCGGTCTGGTGGCGGTGGTCGGCGCGGTCGGCCTGCCGTTGGTCTGGCCCGGTTCCCATCTCGGGGGCGGGGGCACCCAGCTGATCACCTTGATGGTCCTGATCGCGTACGCCGCGTTCCGGCTGCCGCGATGGGTCAGCCTGGTCGCCTACCTGGTCTCGGCCGTGGCCACCGCGATCGGCGCGGTGCTGGTGGGCAACGAGATCTGGGAGCTGGCCTTCTATCTGCTCGTGCTCGGCCCGGCGTGGGCGATCGGCATGCTGCTGCAGCGTGAGCGGTCCCGCTCAGCCGAGCTGAGCCGGCTGGCCGCGGAGCTGGCCGCCGAACGCGAGCTGCGCACCCGGGTCGCCCTGGCCGCCGAGCGGACCCGCATCGCCCAGGAGCTGCACGACGCCGTGGCCCACAGCGTCAGCGTGATGACCATGCAGGTCGGAGTCGTACGCCGACGCCTGGCGCCCGGCAGTGTCGAGCAGGACACCCTGCTGGGCGCCGAACGCCTCGGCCGCCAGTCGGTCGACGAGCTGCGGCGGATCGTCGGGCTGGTCCGTCCGGCCGACGACGACGCGCTCGCCCCGCTGCCGACCCTGCGCAACCTCGGGGACCTGGTCGAGCAGGTGCGGGCCACCGGCACGGCGGTCACCCTGGCCCAGGCCGGCGAGGCGGCCGAGCTGGCCCCGGCCCTGGACATGTCGGTCTACCGAGTCGTCCAGGAGGCGCTGACCAACGCGCTGCGGCATGCTCCGGGCTCGGCCATCGCCATCCGGATCGCGCACGAGCCGGACCGGCTGCAGGTGTCGGTGACCAACACCGGCGGCAGCGCCGGCCATCGCCGAGTCCGGGGCGGGAACGGGCTGACCGGCATGCGCGAGCGGGTGCGGATGTTCGGCGGCACGTTGCGCACCGAGCCGACGGCCGATGGTGGATTCGAGGTCGCCGCCACCTTTCCGCTCGACCAGCACGCGGGGAGCCTGGTGTGACCACCACGGTCGTGGTCATCGACGACGAGGCCATGGTCCGGGCCGGACTCCGCCTGCTGATCTCCGACGAGGAGGACCTTGACGTGGTCGGGGATGCCGCCGACGGACGCCAGGGGGTCGAGCTGGTCCGACGTCTCGATCCGGACGTGGTGCTGCTGGATGTCCGGATGCCCAGGATGAACGGGTTGGAGGCCGCCACCCAGATGCTGCAGCACCGCCCGCAGACCCGGGTGATCATGCTGACGACCTTCGATGAGGACGACGTGGTCGACGCCGCCCTGCGGGCCGGGGTGACGGGTTTCCTGCTCAAGAGCTCGCCACCCGAAGACCTGGTGGCCGCCATCCGCTCAGCTGCGGCTGGGCGGGGAGCGCTGGACCCGGCCGTGGTGCCGCGGGTGATCGCCCGCTACGCCGCCGGGCCGGCGCCTGTCCCACCGGACAGCGGGCTGTCGGCTCTGACCCCACGAGAGACCGACGTCCTCCGACTGGTCGGGCAGGGCTGCAGCAACGCCGAGATCGCCGCGGCCCTGTTCCTGGGCGAGACCACAGTCAAGACCCACCTCGGCCGGGTGCTGGACAAGCTGGGCCTGCGGGACCGGCCCCAAGCCATCGCGTACGCCTACCGCAGCGGCCTGCTGCGCCCGGGCGATCCGGCCGTGTGACCGCAGCCCGCATTCCGCCCCCTGAGCTCAGCCCGCATTGTTTCCCTGCGCTGCGTTCCCGGCACGTCGGGCGCGGCTCGATGACGACGGACTTGTCGGACCTGCTGGATAGGCTGAGCGCGTGTCAGCCCCGACCGGTCAGCAGGCGCCCACCTTGTGGCATGTCTGCAACGCCTGGCTCCGCCGTGCGACCGTGGTCATCGCCGAGTCGGCGGACGCGCTCAACGCCATGAACGTGTTCCCCGTCTCCGACGCCGACACCGGCTCCAACATCGAGCTCACGCTCGCCGGCATCGCCCAGGCCGTGCCCGACGTCACCGGCGCCGACCTCGACTCCCCGCCCCAGTTGGACGCCCTCGTCCAGGCCGCCATCTTGTCGGCCCACGGCAACTCGGGAGCGATCGTCGCCGAGATGTTCACCAGCGTCTGCCGGAGCCTCGAGCACGACCACCCCACCTTGCGGTCCATGCCGCCCGGAGCCCTGGTCGCCGTGCTGCTGCGGACCGTCGCCACCGCCGCCCGCCGGGCGGTCGCCCGGCCGGTGGCCGGCACCATCTTGACCGTGGCCGACGATGCCGCGTCGGCGGCCGAGCTGGCGGCTGCGACGGAGCCGGACGACGCGCTCGCGGTGGCCGCAGCGGCCCAGGCCGGGGCCCGCGAGTCCCTGGCCCGGACGCCGGACCAGCTCGAGGTGCTGGCGAACGCCGGGGTGGTCGACTCCGGGGGTCAGGCCTACACCTTGCTGCTCGACGTGCTGGTCGAGGTCCTGGGCGGACCGCCCGCCGAGGCGCCTGGTCGACACCGATCCGCAACCACGGCCACGGCGACCGGTGAGCAGCGGAGCACCGGAGTACGAGGTGATGTACGTCCTGCGCGGCGCCACCTCGACCACCTTGGACGATCTTCGCCAGCAGCTCTCCGAGCTCGGTCACAGTGTCGTCATCGTCGGTGACCAAGCTCTGGCCCAGGTGCACGTGCACCTCGCGGAGGCCGGGGCTGCGGTCGAGGCCGCACTGGGCCGGGCCGAGCTGAGCCAGATCCGGATCACCGCACTGCCCCCGGAGACCAGCCCCGCCGAGCGCAGCATCATCTCCGTGGTGGCCGGGGATGGTCTGGCTGAGGCGGTGACCGCCCTGGGTGGCGTCCCGCTGCTGGCCGGTCACGGTCACGTACGACCCGAGGACCTGCGCGCGGCGGTCGAGCAGACCTGCGGAGACGTGGTGATCCTGCCCAACGACATGGAGACCCTGGAGACGGCCAGCCACCTGGCCACCGAGCTGCGCGGCTCCGGCCGGCGGATCGCGGTCATCCCCACCGTCGCCCAGCTGCAGGGGCTGGCCGCGATGGCTGTGCACGAACCCACCTCGGACTTCGAGTCGGTGGTGGTCGCCATGAGCAGCGCGGCCGGTCACGCCCGGCACGGTGCGGTCACCGTGGCCGAGGGCTCGGCGATGACGATGGCTGGGCGCTGCGAGCCCGGCGACGTCCTGGGCGCGGTCGAAGGGGACTTCATCGAGATCGGTGACTCGGTTCCCGAGGTGGCGTGGGTGGTCGTGCAACGGCTGCTGGCCACCGGCGGGGAGCTGCTGACCCTGGTCACCGGGTCCGACGCTCCGGCCGACCTGGCGGAGACGCTGGCCGGCCGCGTACGCCGCAGCGCCCGCGCCGTCGACGTCGAGGTGGTCGACGGCGGCCAGCCCCGCTATCTGCTGCTGGTGGGGCTGGAGTGAGCGTCGTCCAGCTGACGCCGTGGCGTACGGAGGCCTATCGGCGGTTGTCGGTCAAGCTCGACCGGGTGCTCGGCGACAAGACGGCCAAGCAGTTCGAGCCGCTCAAGCTGCGCACGGTCGGCGACCTGATGCACCACCTGCCGCGCCGCTACTACTCGGGCACCGAGCTGAGCGACCTGTCGGTCCTGCAGCCGGACGAGGAGGCCGCGGTGATGGCGGTCGTGCTGCACGCCAGGGCCTACAACCTGCCCGGGGCGAACTACCGAGGTGGTCAGAAGCCGCGGCTGGAGGTGGTCGTGACCGACCACCGCGGCGAGCTCACGGTGACGTTCTTCGGCCAGGCCCGGCTGATCCAGTACTGGGAGCGCCAGCTCGTGCCCGGGGCTCGAGGGATCTTCGCCGGCAAGGTCAAGGAGTTCAACAACAAGCTGCAGCTGGCTCACCCCGACTTCGTCATCATCGACGAGGAGGGCAACCAGACCGGTGGGGCCAAGCGCAACGCCGCGCTCGCCAACGCGTCGCAGCAGGCGTTGGTCGGGCTCTACCCGATGACCGGCAAGCTGCGGACCTGGACGATCGCCGAGTCGGCTGCGATCGCCCTCGCGTCACTGGACGGCATCGTGGACCCGCTGCCCGAGTGGATCCGGCGCGAGGCCGACCTCGTCGACCTGCTGAGCGCGTTCACCGCGTTGCACCAGCCGCGGGACAAGGCCACCATCGAGAGCGGTCGGGAACGGCTGCGCTTCGACGAGGCGTTCGCCCTGCAGCTGACCATGGCCCGGCGACGGGCCGACGCGGCGGCTCATGGCGCGACCCCTCGACCGCGGCGGGCCGGCGGGCTGCTCGACGCCTTCGACGCCCGGCTCCCGTTCACCCTCACCGGTGGTCAGGTGGAGATCAGCGACCAGGTGATGTCCGAGCTGGCCCAGACCCAGCCGATGCAGCGGCTGCTGCAGGGCGAGGTGGGCTCGGGCAAGACCATCGTCGCCCTGCGCGCCATGCTGGCCGTGGTCGACGCCGGGGGCCAGGCGGCGCTGCTGGCGCCGACCGAGGTGCTGGCCGGCCAGCACCTCCAGACCATCACCCGGCTGCTGGGTGACCTGGCCCAGGGCGGGATGCTCGGCGCCGCGGAGCACGCCACCGGCGTGACGCTGATCACTGGCTCGCTGACCGCGCCACAGCGGCGGGAGGCGACGCTTGCGAGCAGCCTCGGGTGAGGCGGGGATCGTGATCGGCACCCACGCCCTGCTCAGTGCCGGCGTGCAGTTCGCCGACCTCGGCCTGGTGGTGGTCGACGAGCAGCACCGCTTCGGGGTCGAACAGCGGGCCGCGCTCAGCGCCAAGGCCGCCACCCGACCGCACGTGCTGGTGATGACGGCCACCCCGATCCCGCGGTCGGTGGCGATGACGGTGTTCGGCGACCTGGAGACCTCCACGCTCCGGGAGGTGCCGGCCGGCCGGGCCGACGTCAGCACCATCGTGGTCGACACCCGCCGCCAGCCGGGCTGGGTGGACCGGGCCTGGCAACGGATCCTCGAGGAGACGGCCGCCGGGCGGCAGGCGTACGTGGTCTGCGCGCGGATCACCGCGGCCGACAAGCCGGGCCCGGCCGACGGTGAGGACCTGGGCGGCGGCGAGGAGGGTCAGCAGCCCGCCATCGCGGTCGAGGACCTGTTCGCCGAGCTGGCCGGAGGTGCACTGGCTGAGCGCCGGGTGGATCTGCTGCACGGTCAGCTGCCCAGCGAGGAGAAGGACACGGTGATGCGTCGGTTCGCCGGCGGGGAATCCGACGTCCTGGTGGCGACCACGGTGGTCGAGGTGGGAGTAGACGTGCCCAACGCCTCGGTGATGGTGATCTGCGACGCGGATCGGTTCGGCATCTCCCAGCTGCACCAGCTGCGCGGCCGGATCGGCCGCGGCGCCCACCCCGGAGTCTGCCTGCTGCTGACCACCGCGCAGCCGGGCAGCCTGGCCCGGGAACGGTTGGACGCGGTCGCCCGTACCCGGGACGGCTTCGTGCTGGCCGACGTCGACCTCGCCCAGCGTCGCGAGGGCGACGTGCTCGGCGCCAGCCAGTCGGGCAGCCAGTCCAGCCTGCGCCTGCTCCGGGTGCTGGACGACGCCGACGTGATCGCCCAGGCCCGCGACCTGGCCGCCCGGTGCATCGAGGTCGACCCCGAGCTGAGCGATCCCGGGCTCACCGACATCGTCAGCTACGTCGAGCAGCAGGCCGCCGGCGACTGGCTGGAACGCGGATGAGCCGGATCATCGCCGGTTCCCGCGGCGGCCGCCGGATCACCATGCCGCCCGGCGACAAGACCCGCCCGACCACCGACCGCGTACGCGAGGCGTTGTTCTCAGCGATCGCGTCCTGGGCGGGCGCCGCGGCCCGACCTCCCGAACAGACCCTGGCCGGCCTGGCCTTCGCCGACCTGTACGCCGGGTCGGGTGCCGTCGGCCTGGAGGCGGCGAGCCGGGGCGCCGGTCCGGTGCTGCTGGTCGAGGGCAACAAGCGCACCGCCCTGCTCACCCGGCGCAACGCCGCCGACCTCGGGCTGAGCGCCCAGGTGGCCGCCTCGCGGGTCGAGCAGCTGGTCCGGCAGCCGGCGGCGACGGCGTACGACGTGGTCTTCGCCGACCCGCCCTACGACGTGTCGACCCCGGCGGTGAACGACCTGCTCGGTGATCTCGTCCAGAACGGCTGGCTGGCTGCTCACGGGTTGGTGGTCGTCGAGCGGTCCCGGCGGACGCCGGAGCTCAGCTGGCCGGTGGCCACCGAAGAGCAGTGGAGCCGCGCGTACGGTGAGACGGTGCTCCACTTCGGCTCGATCGCACCCGAGGTCACCGCAGTCATCTCGGAGGGGGGACGCTGATGGTCGATGCACCCACCCGGGCGGTCTGCCCGGGCTCGTTCGACCCGGTCACCCACGGCCACCTGGACATCATCGGTCGGACCGCCGCGCTGGCCGACGAGGTCGTGGTCGCGGTCGGGGCCAACATGTCCAAAAAGGCGTTCTTCACCCCGGCCGAACGGGTCGAGATGTTGCAGGAGTCGTGCGCGGACTGGACCAACGTGTCGGTCACGGTGTTCAGCGGGTTGCTGGTGGACTTCTGCGTGGCGCAGGGCATCGGGGTGATCAGCAAGGGGCTGCGCGGAGGTGACCTCGACTACGAGCTGGCGATGGCCCAGATGAACCGCCGGCTGAGCGGAGTGGACACCATCTTCGTCCCGACGAGTCCGGAGTGGTCCTTCGTGTCGTCCTCACTGGTCCGCGAGGTGGCCCTGCTCGGGGGCGACATCAGCCCCTTCCTGCCGGCTGCGGTCCTCCAGCGCACCCAGGCCCGGGCTCGGCAGCGAAACGCACAGCCGGATCCGTGACCGCGCCGGATTGTGAGAGGTTTACCTACGACGACAGCACGTCAGGTGCTGCGAGCAAGGGCCGCCCGGTCCCCGTTTCCAGGGCGGTTTCGACGAACTGGGGGATTGAGGGAGTTTTCTATGGCTGACCGGCAAACGGCAGAGGAGAAGCTGGGCCACCTGCGTGAGCTCATTCTCAATGCGCGAGCCATGCCGATGTCCGCATCGTGTGTCATCAACCGGGGCGACGTGCTGGCCGCGATCGATGACGTGATCGAGAACCTTCCGGACGAGATCGCGGATGCCCAACGGGTGATCGACACCTCGCAGACCAAGATCGCCGACGGCGAGGCCGAGGCCGGTCGCATCCTGGCCGAGGCCCGGGAGCACGCGGCCAGCCTGGCCCAGCACAGCGAGGTGATCCGGGTCGCGGAGGAGGCGGCGGCGAAGGTCCGGGCCGAGGCCGCGGAGGAGGCGGCCGCCCTGCGGCGCGAGACCGACGGCTTCATCGACTCGCGGATGGCCAGCTTCGAGTCAGTGCTGCACAAGACGGCGAGCCAGGTGAAGACGGCGCGGATCCGGCTTGCTGAGCGCAGCGGGCTGGACAGCTCGGCGTCCACCAAGTCCGACACCGGCCGGCCGGCGGCGGGGAGTGACGCTTCCTCGTGACTCGCCCGCTCGGTGAGTTTGTCCGGCTGCGCCTGCACCAGTAATGTAGGACGTCGGTCACGTACGACAACGGACCGCTCGGCTTGGAGGGATTGCGATGAGTTCGCCGCATCGCCCGCTGGATCGCCGTTCAGGGTTGGTCCTCGACACCCGTGAACTTGGGCGTCGTGCGGGTGCGATGAAGGTGATCGAGTCGTCCGTCGACGCCCCTGCGGATCTCGGAATCGGCGTGATCGGGGTACCACCCGGATCACCCATCGAGCTGGATGTACGGCTCGAGTCAGTGGTCGAGGGAGTGCTGGTCACCGGAACCGCGACGGTCGTGGTCTCCGGAGAGTGCGTCCGCTGCCTGACCCCGATCTCCGACGAGCTGGAGATCGACATCCAGGAGCTGTTCGTCTATCCGGAGAGCGACGCGAGCGAGGACGAGGCCAGCCGGTTGGAGGGCGACCTGATCGACCTCGAGCCGCTGCTCCGCGACGACGTGGTGCTCGACCTGCCATTCCAGCCGTTGTGCCGGGAAGAGTGTGCGGGGCTCTGCGTCGAGTGCGGCGCCGACCTCAACCGCGATCCCGACCACACTCACGAGGCGCCGATTGACCCCCGATGGGAAAAGTTGCGCCGCCTTGAGGGTTAGGCCAGGAATGTTTACGATATGCACGTTGTGTAGCCGAGATAGATAATTTCTCCGGGCTTGAAAAGGCCGGAGGAGCGAGGAGTGAACCCGTGGCCGTTCCCAAACGGAAAATGTCGCGCAGCAACACGCGGCACCGCCGTTCCCAGTGGAAGGCTTCCGTGCCGACGTTGGTGACCTGCGCCAACCCGGCCTGCCGGGAGAAGCACCTTCCCCACGTGGCTTGCCCCTCGTGTGGACAGTACGGGCCGCGTGCGGCTCGTCGACAGGTCCTCGCGTCCTGATCCGACCAGAGGCGCCTGACATTCGCCTCCCAGCGGGAGCTCTGCTGACCGAGCTCGGGATGAGCGTCGATCCCGAGCTGCTCGATCGCGCCCTCACCCACCGCTCGTACGCGTACGAGCAGGGCGGGTTGCCGACCAACGAGCGGCTGGAGTTCCTCGGTGACTCGGTGCTGGGTCTGGTGGTGACCGAGCACCTGTTCGTGTCCTACCCCGATCTCTCCGAGGGTCAGCTCGCCAAGCTCCGGGCCGCCGTGGTCAACTCCCGCGCGCTCGCCGACGTGGCCCGCGGACTCGATCTGGGCGCGGTGATCCACCTCGGCCGGGGTGAGGAGAGCACGGGCGGACGCGACAAGTCCTCCATCCTGGCCGACACGATGGAAGCAGTGATCGGTGCGGTCTTCCTGCAGCACGGGATCGATTCCGCCCGCGGCTTCGTGCACCACCTCTTCGATGCGCTGATGGTCGATGTGGCCACTCGGGGGGCCGGCCTGGACTGGAAGACCAGCCTGCAGGAGGCCGCCTCCATCGCCGGGCTCGGTGTGCCGGCGTACGAGGTGGTGGAGTCCGGCCCCGACCACGCCAAGACCTTCCAGGCCATGGTCAACATCGACCACAAGCGTTATGGCCCCGGCGCGGGACGCAACAAGAAAGAGGCCGAGCAGAATGCTGCGGCCATGGCCTTCGCCGCCGTCAAAGGTGCGCAGGGTACGCAGACCGTCGCCCACTGACGCGGCATCGTGCCCGAACTTCCCGAGGTCGAAGTCGTCCGCAGCGGCCTGGCGGCCGGCATCACCGGCCGCACCATCTCCGCGGTCGAGGTCCTGCACCCGCGACCCGTACGCCGACACCTGGCCGGGCCGGACGACTTCGTCACCCAGCTGGCCGGGCGCACGTTCGCTGAGCCGCGCCGCCGGGGCAAATACCTGTGGCTGCCGTTGACCGATGGTGACGCCCTGCTCGCCCACCTGGGGATGAGCGGGCAGTTCCGGCTCGACGCCGCCGCCAGCCCGTTGGCGCCCAACACCCGGATCATCGTCGACTTCACCGACCACGGCACCCAGCTGCGGTTCGTCGACCAGCGGATGTTCGGTGGCGTCTCCATCTCGCCGGGGGGCGCGGACCTGCCGGTCGAGGTCGCTCACATCGCCCGCGACCCGTTCGACCCGGACTTCGATCTGGCCGAGGTGGTCGGTCGACTGCGACGCAAGCGGACCGGGATCAAACGGGCGCTGCTCGACCAGCAGCTGGTCTCCGGAATCGGCAACATCTACGCCGACGAGGCTCTGTGGGCGGCCCGTACGCACTTCGCCCGCGCCACCCAGACCATGTCGGCGGTGCAGGCCCGCGCGGTGCTCACCGCCGCGACCGAGGTGATGCGTCAGGCGCTGGGCCAGGGCGGCACCTCGTTCGACGCGTTGTACGTCAACGTCAACGGCTCCAGCGGCTACTTCGACCGTTCACTCGCGGTCTACGGACAACAGGGCCGACCCTGCCCGCGGTGCGGCTCGGCCATTCGCCGCGAGCCGTTCATGAACCGCTCCTCCTACCGCTGTCCGCGCTGTCAGCGGACCCCGTCGGGTCGCTCGTACGCTCCCTAGGGCCCGCGACGGACACGCCCTGGCGCGGTGGCTGCCCGACGGACTCCGGGAGTAGGCTCGTGCGATCGTGGAAGGTCTCCGGCACTACATACTCGTGCGCCACCGGCACAACTGGACGCTGCTGTTCCGGTTCGGTCTGGTCGGCGGGTCCGGCGTCGTCGTCAACACCTTGGTGGTGATCCTGCTCAAGCGCAGCGGCCCCCACTTCGAAGACGTCTTCATCAACCTGCCGCTGACCGCCTTCAACGTCCGCTGGTACCACCTCTACCTGATGGTCGCCTTCTTGGTGGCGAATCTGTGCAACTTCCAGCTGAACCGGATGTTCACCTTCCGCAGCGCCGAGCACTCCGGCTGGTTCCGCGAGTACGGGCCGTTCCTGGCCGTCGGGCTGGCCGCCCAGTTCGTCGGTCTGGGCATCGCCACGCTGCTGCTGCATCCCGGCTCGGTGATCGCCCTGCCCTCCGACGTCTTCGACAACTCGACCGGCCTGCGGACCAAGCTCTACTGGGCCAACCTGATCGTCATCGCGGTCACGGTGCCGATCTCCTTCGTGCTGAACAAGCTGTGGACCTTCTCCGCCGTGCGTGGCGGCGTCCATCCCACCCTGGAGGAGGAAGCCGAAGCCGAGGAGGCCGAGGTCACCAGCCGACGGAGCCCGACCCGCCCGACATAGGTCCGCGGCACGGGTCTCACCTGCGCCGTGCTGCGGCCTCGGTTGGTTACAGTGAGCAAGCCTTCCCGCGGCTGAAAGGTCTTCGAGTTGTATCTCAAGAGTTTGACCCTGCGCGGATTCAAGTCCTTCGCGTCGGCGACGACCCTCAACTTCGAGCCGGGCATCACCTGTGTGGTCGGACCGAACGGATCGGGCAAGTCCAACGTCGTCGACGCGTTGAGCTGGGTGATGGGGGAGCAGGGCGCCAAGTCCCTGCGCGGCGGCAAGATGGAGGATGTCATCTTCGCCGGCACGGCCGGACGCGCGCCGCTGGGCCGGGCCGAGGTCGTGCTGACCATCGACAACACCGACGGCGCGCTACCCATCGAGTACGCCGAGGTGACCATCTCGCGGACCATGTTCCGCAACGGTGGCTCCGAGTACGCGATCAACGGCAACACCGCCCGGCTGCTCGACGTCCAGGACCTGCTGAGTGACTCCGGCATCGGCCGCGAGATGCACGTCATCGTCGGCCAGGGCCAGCTCGACTCCATCCTGCAGGCGACGCCGGAGGGCCGCCGCGGGTTCATCGAGGAGGCGGCTGGTGTCCTCAAGCACCGCAAGCGCAAGGAGAAGGCGCTGCGCAAGCTGGAGGCCTGCGAGGGCAACCTCAACCGGCTTTCCGACCTGATCGCCGAGATCCGCCGACAGCTCAAGCCGTTGGGCCGGCAGGCCGAGGTGGCGCGCAAGGCGGCCGTCGTCCAGGCTGAGGTCCGCGACGCCCGGGCCCGGCTGCTGGCCGACGACCTGGTCCAAGCCACCTTGGCCCTGGAGTCCGACCTGGCCGACGAGGCGGCCATGAAGGCCCGCCGGCTGGCGCTGGAGTCAGCACTGGTGCACGCCCGCGAGGTGGAGCTCGACGCCGAGGAGACCGTACGCCAGGGCGTGCCGCGGCTGACCGCCGCGCAGGAGACCTGGTACGCACTGGCTGCTCTGAAGGAGCGGGTGGCCACCACGTCCTCCATCGCTCGGGAACGGATGCGCAACGCCGAGCAGGATCGCGGCGAGGTGCGAGCTGGCCGCGACCCCGAGCAGCTGGAGCGTGAAGCCGAGTCCGCCGCAGCCCAGGAGCACGAGCTCTCGGTCCAGGTGGCCGCCAAGACGTCGGCGCTCGAGCAGGCCAGCGCCGCCCGGGCCCAGACCGAGGAAGCTCACCGCCGTGAGGAGAGCCGGCTCGCCGCCCTGCTGCGCGCCGCCGCGGACCGGCGCGAAGGGCTGGCCCGGCTGACCGGTCAGGTCAACTCGCTGCGCAGCCGGGCCGAGGCCGCCGGGGCGGAGATCGGCCGACTGACCATCGCCAGCGAACAGGCCGCAGCCCGGGCGGAATCGGCGGCCCGAGCCTTCACCGCGCTGGAGACCCAGGTCGCCGGCCTCGACGACGGCGAGCTGGGGCTGGACGCCAACCACGAGAACGCGGTCGAGGTCCTGGCCACGATCGACGCCGAGCTGGCCGAGCTGCGCCGCCAGGAGCTGGCCGCGGCTCAGGAGCGGGCCGGGTTGGCTGCTCGGGTCGAGGCCCTGCACGTCGGACTCAACCGCAAGGACGCATCCTCGGCCCTGCTGGCAGCGACCGACTCGGTCGATGGGCTGCTGGGTTCGGTGGCCGCCCTGGTCAACGTCAGGAGCGGCTACGAGACTGCGGTCGCCGCCGCCTTCGGTGCGGCCGCGGACGCCGTCGCCGTCACCGACCTGGACGCCGCGGTCGGAGCCTTCGACCACCTCAAGGCCGAGGATCTGGGCCGGGCCGGGCTGCTGCTCGGCGGAGCCGAACCGGAGCCGAGCGAGAACTGGCCGGACCTGCCCCAGTCCGGTGTGTACGCGGTCGACGTGGTCGATGCACCGGCCGAGCTGGGCAACGCCGTACGCCGGGTGCTGCGCAAGGTGGCCGTGGTCGACGACCTGCCGGCAGCCAGGGCCTTGGTGGCCGATCTGCCCGACGTGGTCGCTGTGACCCGGGACGGCGACGTGCTCGGCGCACACTTCGCGGCCGGCGGGTCCTCGGCCCAGCCCAGCCTGATCGAGGTGCAGGCGGCGATCGACGACGCCGAGACCCGGTTGGCGCAGGCCAGCCACGTCTGCGACCGGCTCCGGTTCGCCCAGAGCCAGCTCGACGAACGACACCGCGACGCCGTCGACGCCGTCGAGGTGGCCCTGGCCCAGCTGCACGAGTCCGACGCGGCGATGGCCGCCGTGGCCGAGGAGCTCGGACAGCTCAGCTCGACCTCTCGGGCCGCGCACGAGGAAGCCGAACGGCTACGCCAGGCGATCGCCCAGGCCGAGGCGGCCCGGGATCGCGACGTGGCCGGCCTGGCCGACCTCGAGCACCGGCTGGAGTTGGCTAACGAGACCGTCGACGAGGCCGAACCGGACCCGGCCGACCGGGACCGGTTGGCTGAGGCCGCCCGGCTGGCCCGGGCCGCCGAGATGGACGCCCGGTTGGCGCTGCGCACCCTGGAGGAGCGGGCCCGGGCTCTGGCCGGGCGGGCCGACGCCCTGCGGCGAGCAGCCGAGGGCGAGCGGCAGGCCCGGGCCAAGGCCATGGCTCGGCGCGAGCGGCTGATCCGCGAAGCCAGGGTCGCTGAGGCGGTGCACAGCGGAGCGCGCTACCTGACGGGCTTGGTCGAGCATTCCCTCGCCCTTGCTGCCACCGAGCGGACCGAGGCCGAGTCGGCGCGCAAGGAGGCCGAGGCGGCCCTGTCCGCGGCTCGAGCGACCGTACGGTCCTTGTCGGGTGACTTCGAGTCGCTGGTCGACGCGGTGCACCGCGACGAGATGGCCCGCACCGAGCAGCGCATCCGGGTCGAGACCTTGACCGAGAAAGCCATGGCCGAGCTCGGTCTGGAACCCGAGACCCTGATGCACGACTTCGGACCGGATCAGCCGGTGCCGGTGCTGACCCAGGCCGACGGGCCGGCTCTGACCGCCGACGACGAGCAGCCCGAGCCCGTGCCCTACGTCCGCGACCAGCAGCAGAAGCGGCTCCGCACGGCTGAGCGGGCGCTCGGGGTGCTCGGCCGGGTCAATCCGCTGGCGTTGGAGGAGTTCGACGCGATGCAGGAAAGGCACCAGTTCCTCTCCGAGCAGCTCGAGGATCTGCGCAAGACCAGAAAAGATCTGCTGGACATCATCACCGAGGTCGACAACCGCGTCGAGCAGGTGTTCGCCGAGGCGTACGCGGATGTCGAGAAGGCCTTCGTCCGCGTCTTCGCCCGGCTGTTCCCCGGCGGCGAAGGTCGGCTGATCCTGACCGAGCCGGGCAGCTGGCTGACCACCGGGGTCGACGTCGAGGCCCGCCCGCCGGGCAAGAAGGTGAAGCGGCTGTCACTGCTGTCCGGCGGCGAGCGGTCCCTGGTCGCGGTGGCTTTTCTGGTGTCGCTGTTCATCGCGCGCCCGAGCCCGTTCTACATCCTCGACGAGGTCGAGGCGGCACTCGACGACACCAACCTGGGCCGGCTGTTGGAGATCTACGAGGAGCTGCGGTCCAACAGCCAGCTGCTGGTGATCACCCACCAGAAGCGGACCATGGAGATCGCCGACGCCCTCTACGGCGTGACCATGCGGGGCGACGGGGTCTCCGCCGTGATCTCGCAGCGACTTCGAGAGACCACCTCGGTCGCCTGACCGGGGCAAACGTGACCAAACCGAGAGCGCCCACCCGGCCCGTTGCCAGGGTCCGCTCAGGTCCGGCTGGCAAAATAGGCCCCGAACTGATCGATCCGGTAAGGCCTGCTCGACCCCTGAAACGTCGTACGACCCCGCAAGACAGTTCCTTCCCCAAAGGCGCTAGTCGACTGTCTGAAAGGCACACTCTCGTGACCGCAATCTTCGTGTCCATGCTTCTCATCTTGGCGATCGCCATCGGCACCGTCGGCCTGGTCCTGGTCGGCATGCAGGGCCGGGGGAAGAGCCACGCCCCGAAGCTCGCCGACAAGATGGCCAAGGCCGCCCGTCACCTGAACGGCGACGCCGACCGCCCCGTCCGCGCTCAGTCCTCGAGCTAGAACGCGGAGCTCTGCCGAGCGCTTCGACAAGCTGAGCCCGCTTACACGCGTTCCGAGCTCATCGAAGGGTCATCGAGCCGCCAGACCCTAGGATGACCCGGTGGATTCAACGACACTGTGGGTACTCATCGGCGTCATCTTGTTGGCGGCGTTCGTCGTGGTCGGGCGTGGTGGCGACCAGGCGGCGGGCGGCCATTCTGCGTGCCCGCGAGACCCAGGCCCTGGGCCCCGGGCAGCCCGTCGGTGACGACGGTGACACCAAGACCCGGACCCGTGGCGGCGGTCAGGCCCCGCCCGGCATCGAGGCGGACGCCGACCTCGCCGAGCTGGAGTCGCCGACCACCGATCTCGAGCGGCCGGAGGCACCGGAGAACCGGCTGGCCCGACTCCGACGGCGGCTCGCTGGTTCCAACTCGGCCCTGAGCCGCGGACTGCTGCTGCTGATCAGCCGGGACCGGATCGACGAGACCACCTGGGAGGACTTCGAAGAAGTTCTCGATCACCTCCGACCTCGGCGTCGGACCGACCACCGAGCTGGTCGAGGCCCTCCGCAGCAAGCTGCGCGTCGAGGGCGTCGCCGATCCGGCCCGCGCCCGAGCCGTGCTCCGGGCTGAGCTGCTCAAGCTGGTCGACCCGGGCATGGACCGCACCCTGAACACCACGCGGACCACCACTCCCGCAGTGATCATGGTCGTCGGCGTCAACGGCACCGGCAAGACGACCACGGTCGGCAAGCTGGCCCGGGTGCTGGTGGCTGAAGACCGCGACGTGCTGCTCGGCGCCGCCGACACCTTCCGCGCCGCCGCCGCCGACCAGCTGGAGACCTGGGGCAGCCGGGTCGGCGTGCCGACCGTCCGCGGCGCCGAGGGCGCAGACCCGGCCAGCGTGGCGTACGAGGCGGTGAAGGCCGGGATCGAGCAGGAGGTCGATGTCGTCCTGATCGACACCGCCGGTCGGCTGCACACCAAGACCGGTCTGATGGACGAGCTGGGCAAGGTCAAGCGGGTGATGGAGCGGCAGGCTCCGGTCGGCGAGGTGTTGCTGGTGATCGACGCGACCACCGGGCAGAACGGGCTCACCCAGGCCCGGATCTTCGCCGAGGTGGTCAACATCACCGGCATCGTGCTGACCAAGCTCGACGGCTCGGCCAAGGGCGGGATCGTCGTACAGGTCCAGCGCGAGCTCGGTGTGCCGGTCAAGCTGGTCGGTCTCGGCGAAGGTGTGGACGACCTCGCGCCGTTCGACGCCGCAGTGTTCGTGGACGCCTTGCTCGACGAACCAGCTGCATGAGCAGACTCGTACGCTCTAGCGGTGGTACGGCCCGGGCCTCAGCACGAATTCCGCTGACCCGTAGCTCCGGCTCGCCTCCGGCGTCGGGCACGCCCACTGACCTCTAGCTCAGTCGGCGTGCGGCTCACGTCGGAGCAGAGCTGACAGCGTCGCACTCAGCTCGGCACGGGACTTCGACGCTGCCGTCGCCGCAGCAGCCGCACTGGCCAGCAGCACTCGGGTGGGGTCTGGTCCAGCCCCCGAGCCGGGGCAGTCGCGTGCTGAGCTCGCCATCCTGGCCCTCCTTTCTCGTCGCCGTTGCCTGAGACCAGGCCTGGTCGAGAGGAAGGAGACCGGCACCCGAGCCTGCGATACCTCGTACGGGCCAGGCTCGGGACCGTTCGGTCCTAGACGTCGATCGCGGTGATCGTGACCGGGACGTTGCCTCGGGTGGCCTTGGAATACGGGCAGACCTGGTGGGCCGCCTCGGCCAGCTCCTGCACGGTCGCCGGCTCGATACCGGGGATCCTGACCTCGAGATCTGCGGTGATGGCGAAGCTGTCGCCCTCCGGACCGAACCCGATGTTGACGGTCACCTGGGCGGCGGAGGCGTCCAGACCGGCCTTCTTGGCCACCATCATCACCGCGCTGTTGAAACAGGCCGAGTAGCCGGCGGCGAAGAGCTGCTCGGGATTGGTGCCGGTGCCCGGGCCGCCGGTCTCCTTGGGTGCGGTGAGTAGGAGGTCGAGGTTGCCGTCGCTGCTCACGACGTGGCCGCGACGGCCACCGGTCGTGGTGGCGGAGGCGGTGTAGACGATCTTGCTCGGGGTTTGGGTCATGCCCCGGACAACGACGCGGCCAGCCGGATGCTTCCCCGGCGCCCAGTTATTGAGACGCTCGGCTATGGAGTTCCGCTCGGACGCAGTCCTACGAAGAGGTGCCCGCGCTGCCGTGGTTGAGCGCTTCCAGGAGCGCGCTGATGAACACGGGCAGGTCGTCGGGTTTGCGGCTGGTGATCAGGTTGCCGTCGGTGACGACCCGCTCGTCGACCCACTCCGCCCCGGCGTTGCGCAGGTCGGTCTGCAGGCTCGGCCACGAGGTGAGCTGCTTGCCGCGTACGGCATCGGCCTCGATCAGCGTCCAGGGGGCGTGGCAGATCGCCGCCACCGGCTTGCCCGAGTTCATGAAGCTCCGGACGAAGGACACCGCGTCCGCGTCGGTGCGCAGCGCGTCGGGGTTGGCGACCCCGCCGGGAAGCACCAGAGCGGCGTAGTCCTCGACGTCAGCCGAGCTCACCCGGACGTCCACCGGCTGAGTGTCGGCCTTGTCCAGGTGCTCGAACAGCTGCACGGTGCCGTCCTCGGGGCTGAGCAGGACCGGTTCGAAACCGGCATCCTCCAGCGCGCTCCACGGCTCGACGAGCTCAACTTTCTCGATGCCCTCCGCGGCGACGAGAAAGGCCACTTTCTTCGCGTTATCAGCCATGGCTCCCAACCTATGCGGCCGAGGAAAGGGCGGTGGCCCCACCCGGGGCCGAGACGGCTCCAGCGCTCGTACGGGCGCGTACGGGCACCGGCACCCGTACCGGTCCCGACATGGCGCGGCCGGCGAAGAAGCCGCCGAGACCGGCGATCACCGCGAAGGCACCCAGGCCGATGGCGACCCGGGTCAGCACCGGGAGTGCGTCGACGATCGTCGCGTTGGCGAGCAGGAAGCACGGGTAGGTCGCGGCGAACGCCCAGACGAAGGCGCCGAGGTGCATGCTGACCGAGCAGCCGAGATGGAAGGACAGGGCGACCGCGACGGCCAGCAGCGCGACCTGCGGGGGAGCGACGATGGCCAGGGCGAAGGTCGACTCCCACGCCAAGGTGACCCAGGACAGCCCGACGGCGGCGAAGCGGAACCGCCACAAGATCGTGGCCATCGCCCGGTGCCCGAAGTACTCGGTGCTCATCGTGCGCGGCATGGCGGCCCCGGACCACCATTCACGTCCCTGGGTCTTCGACAGCCCGGCGGTCAGATAGGACACGCAGATCTGGCCGGCCACGAAGGCCACGGCGACATGCTGGACCATCGGGTCAGCCGACAGGCCACGGAGCACGATCACGCCCAGCAGGACCATGATCATGTCGTCCGAGCCCTCCACCGACTGGTGGTGCCGCTTGCCCAGCGCCACGTGGGCGAGGAGCACCACGAGCGCCACCAGAGGTTGTCGGGGAAAGATCGCGAGGGTTGCGGCAGCGACCGCCAGCACCATCCCCAGCCCGATCGTGCCCCGCGGGGTCAGGATCGTCCGAGCGGCCCGGGTCCGCAGCACCCGGTCCAGCGGTCGGGTGGCCAGGTGCATCGAGGTCAGGTGCCAGTCGAGCAGTCCGCCCCGGCCGAGCTCACGGCGGAGCCAGAACTGCTCGATGCCACCGAGGAGCAGCGGCACGCAGACCAGCCGGGTCATCCAGTCGAGGGCGGTGGGGCTGTCGAGTCCGAGCCGTCGGGGATCCAGCTGGTCCCAGACCAGCTGAATGACGGCTGCGACATCGGTGGCCAGGACGCTCATGACGGCACCGGCCTGCCCGACATCACCGCGGCGGCCGGGACGACCGGGCGGACCGCGTGAATGGCCGAGTGGAACATCAGCACGGGCGTCGGCCCTTGGGCGGAGTAGCTGACGTGCAGGATGCGGAACTGCACAGACCGACCGCCCAGCTCGCGGACCTCCCGCGAGGCCCGACCGAGGAGCAGCAGGTAGGGGATCGACAGCGCGACGTCACCTGGCTCGTCGGGATGCAGCCGGTAGACGGCGAGGGTCTGGTTGGCGGAGTCGACCAGAGCCTTGCGGCTACGCCGATGCCGTGGCCAGGCCACATCGAACCACCGGTTGGCCGGCACAGCCAGGCGGCGCCAAGCGGCGCCGGTGGCAGTGCGGTACTCGACCAGGACGTCGCCGATGATCGGGTGCGGGGCGAAGAAGTTCCAGCGCGGCAAGAAGCCGAACCAGTCGTGGCGGCGCAGCCTCAGCGGCAGCGGTCGACGGATCTGGACGACGGCGCTCGCGACGAACCACGCCGCGAGCACCCCGCAGACCAACCAGGCGAGCATGGTCGATCAGCCTTGAGCCTGGCGCTTGACCTGCTCGAGCTGAGTGACGGCGGCCAGCCGCTGCACCAACCGGTCGCGCTCGGCGACCAGCTCCTCGACACTGAGCGCCAAGGTGAGCTCGATCTCTTGGGCCCCCTTGAGGACTTGTTCGGCGACGCCGCCACGACCGAGCACCCCGGCGATGCCGATGTGGCCTTCTTCGGCCAGGATGCCGATCTGACCGTCGTGCGCGATGTCACCGATGTCGGCTCCCTGCCCGATCTGAGCCAGTTGTCCGACCTGGGCCAGGTGCGCAATGTGCCCGAGGTGGCCGGCCTCGGCGAGGTCTCCGATCTGCGCGTCCTGGGCGATGTCGCCGATCTGGCCACCCTGACCGATCTGACCTCGGACGCCGATGTGCCCGAGATGACCGGCCTCGGCGAGGTCTCCGATCTGCGCATCGTGGGCGATGTCGCCGATGTCGCCGATCTGGCCACCCTGACCGATCTGACCTCGGACCCCGATGTGTCCGTTGTCACCGAGATCGCCGCGCTGCCCCAGGACGCCAACCTGCCCGATGTGCGCGACCTGGCCGATCTGGGCGATCTGACCAATGTTTCCGACGTCGGCGAGATGGCCGATCTGACCGATGTTGCCGACGTCGGCGAGATGGCCGATCACGCCGAGGTGACCTTCCTCGGCGAAGGTGCCGACCTGGCCGTCAGCGCCCAGGTCTCCGAACCCGCCGTCCGGAGCCCGATCACCTTCGGGGGTCTGCTCCGGCGCCTTCTCCACGTTGTCGTCGTCGCCTGGACGCTGGTCTTCGTTGTCCGACATGAGCATGCCTTTCGTTGGTGGGCTGGATCTGACTGACGTGAGAAGGAGAACCGGCGACGCTGTGCAGATACCGGGCGCCGAGCTGCACACCCGACCTAGAGCTGCCAGCAGACCTGGGTCAACAACGTCTCGTCCTGAGGGGCGTCGACCACGACCGAGGTGATGCCCGAGCCGCTCAGCACCAGAGTCTCCGGCACCTGCTGGCCGGCGGTCATGACGGCGGTGGCGACGACATTGCCGGCCGCATCGAAGGCCGTGGCGCTCGGTGCGGTGGAGAAGTGCACCAGGGTGATCTCGGCCCGGGAGACGGGTTGGGCGAAGCCGATGGTGGCCGAGAACCACAGGTGCAGACCGGTCGTGGTGGCCCAGGTGACCACCGACGTCTGCGCCGTCGGTCCGTTGAGGTCCCGGGTCTCGACGGTGACCATTCCGGTCGTCCGTGGGTTGGCCTCATCACCGACCGTGCTGAAGAAGACGCATTCCTTGGTCGGGGCGCAGTTGCGTACGAGCAGGCCCTCGATGGTGCCGCGAAGATCCCCCTCGCCGCCCTTCTCGTTCGGCTCGAAGGCGAAGCGGTAGGCCGCGGTGAGCTGTAGCCCGGCGAACTTGGGGTCGGCCGAACGGAGCCGACCACAGAGCCGACCCTCCATCACCCCCAGATCGCCGCACTCCTGACAGCCGTCGAACGCCGGTTTGCGGTGAGTGCCCTCATTGGTCATCCCGTGCAGCCGGCCTTGGATCGCCCCGATCGACGTGCGCCAGACGAAGGTCCCGTTGTGAAAGCCGCGGCGCAGACCCGTACCGTCGACGAAGACGGTGGTCAGATCCTTGCTGGTGAGGGGACCATCCAGGAGCCGGCCCAGCTCGGAGTCGCACCGGTGCGGCTCGACCTTGACCTGCAGCAGGTGTTCGGTGGTCAGGGTCCGGCAGTCCAGCTCTCGGCACTCATGACGCTCGGCCTCGATGATGCGGAGCTCGCCGAAGGCATCCTTCGACACCTCGTCGAGGCACAGCACCGCCTGGGCCAGGTCGGCCGGTCGGCCGTCGCACACGTTGTAGACCATGTCGTCACTCCTTGGATGGGGTCGGCCCGCACCAGGTGGCGGGCTTACCTATCGAAGAGGAAGCAGCGCTGGTCACCGATACGGCGCCCTCCCCGCGCCCTGAGCGTGCCGAAGGCCCGGAGGGGTTGCGCACTTGTGCCGGGGCAGAACGCGGGAGCTCTGACGAACGCTTCGACGAGCTCAGCCCGCGGTCGGGCTCAGGCTCAGAGGGTGTGGCCGCCGTTCACGCTGATTCGTTGGCCGGTCACGAAGCTCGCCTGCTCGCTGGCCAGATAGGCGACCAGACCGGCGATGTCGTCCGGAGTGCCCATCCGACCCATCGGGACGTCGGCGCGATAGCGGCTGGGGTCGGCCCCGGCGTGCCGCTCGACCGGGATCCAGCCCGGAGCAACCAGATTGACCGTGATCCCGGCCGGACCCAGCTCCCGTGACCAGGACCGGGTCAGACCGAGCTGGGCGCCCTTGGCGGCGATGTAGGCCGACGAGCGGGGCAGGGCCCGGTCGACCATGTCCGAGCCGATCATGATCACCCGGCCGCGGCCGAGCCGCTGCATGCCGGGCAGGGCAGCCTGGACGAGCAGGGTCGGGCTCTTGACGAAGAACTCGAGCTGGTCGAGGTGGGCTCGCCAGGTGAGGTCCTCGACGGCGATGGATGGCTGTGGCCCGGTGGCGTTGGCCACCACCACCTCGATGGGGCCGAGGTCCGCCTCGGCCGCAGCGGCGTAGCGGGCCACGTCCGCTTCGCTGGTCACGTCGCCTTGATAGGCCCGGCCCACCCCACCGGCGGCCCGGATCGCCTCGACCACCTGGTCGGCCAGCTCCGGCTGGGAGCGGTAGTTGACGGCGACCGCCCAGCCGTCAGCCGCGAGCCGTCGAGCGATGACTGCGCCGAGACCGCGTGAAGAGCCTGATACCAGGGCCGTACGGCTGCTCATGCCTCGCGAGGCTAGTCCTGCTGTGATCAAACTGCTGCCCGGGGCCGAGGTTGAGTAGGCTGAGCGAGGTTGGATTCTCCGGGCGAAGCCCCCCACGTAAGGACAGCTGTGTTCGACACCCTGCAAGATCGCCTGGCGGCGACGTTCAAGAGCCTGCGCGGCAAGGGCCGGCTCTCCGAGGCCGACATCGACGCGACTGCGCGGGAGATCCGCATCGCCCTGCTCGAGGCCGACGTCAACCTCGCTGTCGTCAAGGACTTCGTGGCGGCGGTCAAGGAGCGGGCCCGTGAGGCCGAGATCTCCGGCGCGCTCAACCCCGCCCAGCAGGTCATCAAGATCGTCAACGACGAGCTCGTCACCATCCTCGGCGGTGAGACCCGGCTGTTGCGCTACGCCAAGCGGCCGCCCACCGTGATCATGCTCGCCGGTCTGCAGGGGGCCGGCAAGACGACCCTGGCCGGCAAGCTCGCACTGTGGCTGAAGAACGAGGGCCACTCGCCGTTGCTGGTGGCGGCCGACCTGCAGCGCCCGAACGCGGTCAACCAGCTGCAGGTGGTCGGGCAGCGGGCCGGCGTGCACGTCTTCGCTCCCGAGCCGGGCAACGCCTCGTCCGCCGGCGACCTCGACCGGCCGAACGGTGACCCGGTTGCGGTCGCGAAGGCCTCGATCGCCGAGGCCGAACGTCGCCTCTACGACGTGGTCATCGTCGACACCGCCGGCCGCCTGGGCGTCGATGCGGACCTGATGAAGCAGGCCGCCGACATCCGTGACGCGGTCAACCCCGACGAGGTGTTGTTCGTCGTCGACGCCATGATCGGCCAGGACGCGGTCAACACGGCCAACGCCTTCGCCGAAGGCGTCGGCTTCGACGGTGTGGTGCTGACCAAGCTCGACGGTGATGCCCGGGGCGGCGCGGCGCTGTCCATCGCGCGGGTCACCGGCAGCCCGATCATGTTCGCCTCGAATGGCGAAGGGCTGAAGGACTTCGACGTCTTCCACCCCGACCGGATGGCCAGCCGCATCCTCGGCATGGGCGACATGCTCTCCCTGATCGAGCAGGCCGAGAAGACCTTCGATGCCGAGGAGTCGGCCAAGGCTGCGGCCAAGCTGACGTCGAAGGGAGGCGGCGATTTCGGGCTGGCCGACTTCCTGCAGCAGATGCAGATGGTCCGCAAGATGGGACCGCTCTCCAAGATCTTCGGCATGCTGCCCGGCATGGGGGAGATGAAGGAGCAGATCAACAACATCGACGAGCGCGACGTCGACCGGATCGAGGCGATCATCCACTCGATGACGCCGACGGAGCGAGCCGACCCCAAGATCATCGACGGCTCGCGGCGCTCCCGGATCGCCAAGGGCGCCGGGGTCGAGGTGAGCGAGGTCAACGGTCTGGTGACCCGCTTCTTCGAGGCCCGCAAGATGATGAACTCCCTGGCCACCGGCAAGATGCCGGGCATGCCCGGTCTGCCGGGCGCGGGCGGGGCGCGCCAGCCCGGCCAGGCCAGCAGAAGAAGAAGAGCGGTCGCGGCGTGTCCGGGAACCCGGCCAAGCGGAATGCCCCGGAGAGCGTGCCGGCGCTCGACCCCGCCGCCGCGTTCGGTGCGGCAGGAGTTCGACCAGGCGGCCATGGAGAAGGCGATGGCCGACTTCCAGCTGCCGCCCGAGCTGCGCAGCCGGTTCGGCAAGTAGGAGCCGCGGGTGGCACCTCGGCTGCACCTGCGCGGGGTGGTGCTGCCCGATGGACAGCACCGCGACCTGTGGGTGGTCGACGGCGGATCCGCACCGAACCCGTACGCGATGCCGACCGTCGACGACGGTGGCTGGATCATGCCTGGCCTGGTCGACGCCCACTGCCACGTCGGCCTGGAGTCCGCGGGGGCGGTGCCGGCCGACGTGGCCGAGCAGCACGCTCTCACCGACCGGGCCGCCGGTGCCCTGCTGCTGCGCGACGCCGGATCTCCGGCTGACACCCGGTGGATGGACGAGCGGATCGACCTGCCGAAGATCATCCGGGCCGGTCGCCACATCGCCCGCCCGAAGCGCTATCTGCGCAACTACGCCGACGAGGTCGAGCCGGACGAGCTGGTGGCCGGCGGTGGAACGGCAGGCGGCCCGCGGCGATGGCTGGATCAAGCTGGTCGGGGACTGGATCGACCGCGACGTCGGTGACCTGGCTCCGCTCTGGCCGAGCGACGTTGCCGCCGCCGCGATCGACCCGGGCCCACGAGCTCGGCTGCCGGGTCACTGCGCACGTCTTCGGCGAGCAGGCGGCGTCGGAGCTGGTCGAGGCGGGCATCGATGGCATCGAGCACGGCACCGGGATCACCGACGCGACGATCGAGCTGATGGCTGAGCGTCAGGTCGCTCTGGTCCCGACCATGGTGCAGCTGGAGAACTTCGAGTCCTACGCCGCGGCCGGCGAGGCCAAGTTCCCGGCGTACGCGAAGCACATGCGCGCGCTCTACGCCGGCCGGGTCGAGCGGTTCGCTCGGCCCGGGAGGCCGGGGTGCCGATCTATGCCGGCACCGACGCCGGCGGCTACCTGCCCCACGGGCTGGTGGGTGCGGAGATGCAGGCGCTGGCCCAGTTCAGCTCGCCCGACTACGCCCTGGGGGCCGGCTCCTGGCGGGCCCGGCCCTGGCTACGACGCCCGGACGCGCTGGTCGACGGGTCGCCGGCCGACCTCGTGGTCTTCGCCGACGACCCGCGCACCGACCTCGCCGTGCTGCGGGCGCCCCGGCTCGTCGTGCTCCGGGGCGCCGTCGTCAGCTGAGGGTCAGGACCGTCGCAGGCTGACCTTCAAGTGCTGTGGCCCCGACCAGCGGGCAGGGCCACCCGGACCTCCAACCCCGCGGGTCGTCGTCACCAGCGTGGGCTTGACCGTACGACCGTTCAGGGTGGCCGAGGCGATCGAGGAGCCCTTCGGCACCACAGCCCCGATGGTCAGCGCCATCCGGCCGTGACGGGTCACCTTAGTGGTGTAGTTCGCGCCCCGTTGCTCGGCGGCGTACGTCGATGCTCGACGAGCCGAGCTTGATCTTCGTCGCCGCTGCGCTGGGCTGGTCCGTCGGCAGCTGGGGCACCACGGCCACCCTGCCCCGGCCGAGGTCGGGTGACACGCCCAGCCACTGGTGGATCACCGGCCACAGCACCCCGTACGCGCCCCAGGCCTGCATCACCATCGAGCGCTCGGTGAACAGCCGCTCGATGTTGGCCCCGAAGTCGCGGCTGGGCACGATCTCCGGCATGGCGCCCGGGCATCTCCCAGATCGTCGGATCGAGCTGGGACGCTGCGTTGCCCGCGACGTAGTGCCCCTGCTGGTCGGCGCCGAGCCGGCCGTAGTTGCCCTCGCTGACTGCGGCGATCGCGCTGTTCAGCGTGAACATGCTGCGCTCGCTGCGGCACCGTGGACACCACCGAGTCGCAGGTCGATCCGGGGTTCCGCCGGGAGCCGACGTCGGTCCGGTCCCGGTGTGGAACAGCCCGAGCGTGTCGGTGTAGCACGGGCCCTCGTGCTCGGTCAGCGTCGGTCGGCGTGCTCGGTGAGGCCAGCGGAGCCGGCCGGCGCCCAGGGCAGCTCGGGCAGCACGGCGTCGGTCGGGGTGAGCCCGATCCAGTGCCGCTGGAAGACCTTCTCGTTGCCCGGGTCGTCAGCGAGTCGGCGTAGGACGTCGGTGTCGCCGCCGTACCACCAGGCGTCCTCGAACGCGGCCAGCAGCTTCTGCGCCTGCTCGGTGGCCCAGCTCCGGGTGTCGTCGTCGCCGCGGGCCCGGGCCATGTCGGCCAGGTCGGCGTAGCCGCGGATCGTGTAGACGGCGTTGTCGAGCTTCTCCTCGCCCATGCCCGGGCGCTCGACGTTCCCGAGCCCCTCGGGCCAGCCGTCGCCATCCGCGTCCAGAGAGGCCACGTGCTGCATTGCTGCCGACGCTGGCCGGGTAGAGGTCCTTCAGGAAGGCCCGGTCGCCGGTCCAGCGCCAGACCAGGGCGACTGCCGACGGGTACTTCGACGACTCGTCGGTGTTGCCCGCGTCGTCGTTGGCGCCGAAGTAGACCGCTCCGTCCGGGGTGACCTCGTGCACGATCTTGCCGCTGTCGCCGTTGACCGCCTCGGACACGTCACGCAGCGCCCGCAGGTGGGCCTTGATCGGCGCGAACTGCCCCGCCGCCACCGCCGCGTACGCCGTGTACTCACCGTCGGTGCCGAACAGCCAGGTGTAGTCGGGCCAGCCGGCCCCGAACCAGCGCATCGACTTGAGGGTCGCCGTCGGCGGCGGGATACACCTTTCCGGCGTTCACCACCCGCAGCTTCACGTCGTCGGCCTGCTGGACCGAGGCGGCCAGCATCTGCTTGGACCAGGCCACGCTGGCCTCGGTCAGCGGGTCGCCGGGCAGGGACACCTGGCTGGCGGCAGCGATCCGTCGCCGCTCACGCCGCTTGTCCTGGACGGCACCGACCGGGTCGGCCAGCGCCGCCGCAGCTCCTCGCGGGCCTCCGCCGGACCGGCGGTGGATCCGCCGACGCCGAACCAGATCGTCCGCACCTGGCCGGCTCGCAGCCGTACGCGGTAGGTGAGCTGGCCACCGGCACCCTTGCCGTACGCGGTGTCGTCGCACAGCTTCGGCTGAATCGGCGTGTTGGGGCCGGAGGCGGGGCAGATGACATTCGTGCTCTGTGGACCCCGGAAGTTCTTGCCCAGCCGGCTGCCGGTCGGAGTCAGGCTGGAGCCGAAGGCCGCGGCCCAGTTGTGGCTCTCGCCGTTCGACGCCGGTGGGGTGCCCTGGTCGCGGAACACGAGAGCGTCGCCTTGTCGCTCGACGGCGTCGGGGAGGTTCACCAGCTTCTGGCTCGGCGTGGTCTCACCCCAGGGATAGGAGCCCATCAGCTCGGAGTGCGCGTCGGCGCGCACGGTGATGGTCCTGGTCGTCGTCGACCGAAGACTCAACCCGACCAGGGCTCCGGACACTCCGTCGGGCACGATGTCGGTCCGGCTCGCTGCGATCCCCGACGTGGTCGGCAGGTCGGCTCGGACGTAGCCCCAGCCTGACGTCGTCCTGGTCGCCGGTCCGATCCAGTTCTTGCCGATGCCGAACCACATGCCGTCCAGCAGCTTCAGGTTGGGCAGCCAGAACCCGCCCATCTCGCCGCGGGTGTGGAACCCAGCGGCCGGATAGCGTCCGTCGGCTGTCCCGAGTGCCCAGGCGCGGTCACCGGTCACCACGAACCGGCGGTCGGCCAGCCGGCTGGTCTCGCTCAGCTCGGGCGATCGGGCCAGCTTCGGGTCGAGAACCGCCTGTGGTGCCGCTTCGGCGGCGGGCGCCGCCACGACGGCGGCCGCTACCAGCAACGAGGCCGACGCGATGATGGTGATCGCGGACCTCCCCCAACGCGTGCGATGCATCATTCCGCCTCTCCCTCGAGGTCTGGGGTGTCATGGCGTCGACAACCCCTCCTCGTCCTATCCCGGGAACCGCTGTCCGCACAAGAGTTGCGCGGCCAAGTTAGATCAGGGCCATGCGGTCGGAGCGGGTGAGACGGGGAACCTCGAAGGTCCTCGCCAGCTGTGCGCTGGCCGCACTCCTCACGCCTGCCCTGGCCCTCGGCTTCGCTCCACCGGCCGCAGCCGCCGACGCGGTGACCGAGACGGCTCTCACGGTCGAGGGGACCCCGGAGGCCGATGGCGCGTCGGTGGCGTTGGACGTGACGATGCTGACCGTCGAGCCGCAGCAGGCCAGGCCGGCGATCGTGCTGGCCCACGGTTTCGGCGGCACCAAGGACGACCTGACCGAGACGGGCCGCGCCTTGGCCCGCGACGGCTACACGGTGATCACCTACACCGCGCGCGGCTTCGGACGATCCGGTGGCTTGATCCACCTGGACAGCCCCGACTTCGAAGGTGCCGACGCAGTCCGGCTGGTGGACTTCGCGGCCACGCGACCGGAGGTGGCCAAGGACGGCGAGGACCCGGTGATCGGCTTCGCGGGCGCCTCGTACGGGGGAGCGGTCTCGTTTTTGGCCGCCGGGCTGGACCCCCGCGTGGACGCCATCGCGCCCGCGTTCACCTGGAACAGCCTGCCCCAGGCGCTGTTCCCGCAGCACCGTACGCAGGAGGCGCCCACCTCGCTCGCCGGCTTCACCCCGATCGACCAGCGAGGGGTCTTCAAGCAACGCTGGGCGTCCCTGCTGTTCAGCAGCGGAGCCGGCAGCGAGGGCTCCGGCGACAACCCGCTGTGCGGCCGTTTCCTGCCCCAGCTGTGCTCCGCCTACCAGGAGGCGGCCGAGACCAGCGAACCCGATGCCGACCTGATCGCGCTGCTGGACCGGTCCAGCCCGGCCCGGCTGCTGGACAAGATCACCGCACCCACCTTGATCATCGCCGGCGAGGACGACACCTTGTTCCCCCTGGACCAGGCCGACGCCAACCTGCGGGGCCTGCCCGCCTCGACACCGGCCAAGATGTCATGGGTCGCGGGCGGCCACGATGGCCACATCAGCACCGACGCGCTGGTGCCCGAGCTCGAGTCGTGGTTCGGCCGTTACCTCAAGTCCGACGGCTCCGCTCCCGACACCCGTTTCTCGGTGGTGGTGCCGGAGACCTCACTGGTCGGTCAGGGCGGTGAGCGGGATCCGCGGACCCTGGTCACGCCGACCTACCCCGGCCGCGGGTCCGACCTGGCTCAGCAGCGGCTGGCGCTGGCCGGGGAGAGCCAGGCGGTCATCTCTCCGCCGGGCGGGACGCCGACTGCGCTGACCAACCTGCCCGGCACCGGCGGGGCGCTCGGAGCGGCCTCGAGCGTGGCCGGCTATGCGCTCGGTGTGCTGCCCGGCCAGGCAGCCACCTTCACCACGGCGCCGCTTGAGGAGCCGGCCGACCTGATCGGCAGCGGCCGGATCGATCTCGAGGTCACCTCCTCGACCAGCTCGGCGACCCTGTTCGCCTCGGTCTGGGACCTCGGGCCCGACGTCGAGCGGCAGCAGGGCGGGCGGACGAGCACCGGACCCAGCACCGCTGTGCTGCCCCAGCTGGCCGTGGCCCCGGTCCACCTGAGGGGGTTGACGGCGGGCAAGCCGGTGCCGGTCCAGGTGGCGCTGCCCGCGGTCGCACACCAGGTCCCGGTCGGCCACCGGCTGCAGGTCGTCGTCTCCAGCACCGACCAGGCGTACGCCGGGCCGACCAAGGCGGCCGTCTACCAGGTGGGGCTGTCCGGGGACCGGGCCCTGGCCCTGCCCGTGCTGACCGCCGTGCCCCTCGACGCCAACCGGCTCGACGTGCCGCCGGCGCTGGCCATCGTGGTCTCGCTACTGGCCCTGGCCGCCATCGTCGCGATGATCTGGGTCTGGCGCCGTCGCCGCAGCGCTCATCCGCGCCTGGAGCTGGCGTCGGTGCCGCTGGTCGTGGAGGACCTGGTCAAGACCTACGGCGATGGCTTCCGGGCCGTCGACGGAATCAGCTTCCGAGCCGAGGCCGGGCAGGTCGTCGGGTTGCTGGGCCCCAACGGCGCAGGCAAGACCACGGCGATGCGGATGCTGGTGGGGCTGATCCGGCCCGACTCCGGATCAGTGTTCGTGCACGGCGAGCCGGTCCACGCCGGTGCCGACGTGCTCGGCTCGGTGGGCGCGTTCATCGAGGGTCCGGGCTTCCTGCCCCACCTGACCGGGATGGCCAACCTGACCGCGTTCTGGGCGGCCACCGGCCGTCCGCTCGAGGAGGCGCACCTGGATGAGGCCCTGGCGATCGCCGGGCTCGGCGACTCCATCCACCGCCGGGTCCGTGGCTACAGCCAGGGCATGCGGCAGCGGCTGGGGATCGCCCAGGCCATGCTCGGGTTGCCCCGCCTGCTGCTGCTCGACGAGCCGACCAACGGTCTCGACCCACCCCAGATCAAGGCCATGCGTACGGTCCTCGCCGACTACGCCGCCGCTGGACGCACGGTCGTGGTGTCCAGCCACCTGCTGACCGAGGTCGAGCACACCTGCAGCCACGTCGTGGTGATGAACAAGGGCAAGGTCGTCTTGACCGGGGCCGTCGCCGACCTGACCGCCACGGACCACGTCACCTTGATCGAGCTGGCCGCCGGCTCGGACGCCGTCGCCGCCTCCCACTCCCTGGCGGCCCACGGTCTGGTGGCGGAGCCGGATGGCCAGCAGATCAAGGTGTCCGGCGACCTGCCCCGGCCGCAGATCGTCGCCGAGCTGGTGTCCTCCGGTTACGCCGTCGAGTCGGTCGACGGCCGCCGTCAGCTCGAGGAGGTCTTCTTGAGCCTGGTCGGAGCCCCTGGATCGGACGAGGCCGACCATGGCTGAGCGGCGCCGGACCCTGATCCCCCCGTCCCCCGAGCCGGTCTCCCCGTTCCCTGAGCCTGTCGAAGGGCCCATCGCTCGCCGCTCGGGCGGGCTTCCGCTGCGGGCTGAGATCGGGCGGCAGCTGCGGCGCCGGCGTACGGTCGGGATCTTCGTGGTGCTGCTCGTGCTGCCGCTGATCTTGATCGGTGCCTTCGCCATCGGCACCGACGACTCCGGGACGGGGCGGGGGTTCGTCGACCTCGCCCAGGACAGCGGCGCCAACCTGGTGGTCTTCACGCTGTTCGCCTCCACCGGGTTCTTGCTGATCGTGATCGTGGCTCTGTTCGCCGGGGACACGGTGCCGTCCGAGGCGACGTGGTCGAGCCTGCGCTATCTGCTCGCCGCCCCTGTGCGCCGGGAGCGGCTGATCCGTCAGAAGCTGGTCGTGGCCGGGTTGTCCTCGATCGTCGCACTCGTCTTCCTGCCCGCCTGGACCCTTCTGGTCGGGGGCATCGCGTACGGCTGGGGCCCCTACGTCGGACCGACCGGCGACCAGATCCCCCTGGCCCAGTTCGGCTGGCGGCTGGTCGTGATCGTCGGCTACCTGCTGGTGTCGCTGACCGTGGTGGCCGCCTTCGCCTTCATGCTCGGGGTGTTGACCGACGCTCCGCTGGCTGCGGTCGGCGGGGCGGTGCTGCTGATGATCCTGTGCACGATCCTCGACACGATCACCGACCTGGGCAGCATCCGCAACGGCCTGCCCGGCCACTACGCGTACGCCTGGGCCGATGCTCTCGCCCCGACGGTGGACTACTCCGAGATGGCCACCGGGGCGCTGTGGTCCCTCGGCTACGCCATCGTGATGATCGGCTTCGCCGTCTGGCACTTCCTCCGCAAGGACATCACCAGCTAGCGCCCGGACGGCCGCCTCCCCTCCGCCCCCCGCCCTGCGAGCTTCCCAGGTATACCTTGTGGTTGCCCGCTCTACGCAGGAAGTTTCCTGGGTGAAGCGTGCAATTGCTGGGTGAAGATCGAGCGCCGGTCCGGCATCGGGGCACGTACGCGCGCCCCGCTGGCTGCCCGAGTTCGCGTCCGGGGCCCCGACTCTGGCAGAATGCCATGCGCATCTGTGTCGTGTGGCGCCCTCTAACCCCGCGCGGCCCAGGTCCATCCGAGGTCCGCCGCGTGAGTGTTCCCCACCGCGTCGTCTGATCTCACCCATTGCGTGGCCGGCGAGCCGTCGGACCATAGATCACACAGGAGTATCCACACACGTGGCTGTCAAGATTCGTCTGAAGCGACTCGGCAAGATCCGTTCGCCGCACTACCGCATCGTTGTCGCGGACTCGCGCACCAAGCGCGACGGCCGGGCCATCGAGGAGATCGGTAAGTACCACCCCAAGAACGACCCGTCCGTCATCGAGGTCAACTCCGAGCGGGCGCAGTACTGGCTCTCGGTCGGCGCTCAGCCCACCGAGGCGGTCGTCGCCCTGCTCAAGCGCACCGGTGACTGGCAGACCTTCTCCGGCGACACCTCGCCGTCGGGCATCGAGCCGCAGAAGGTCAAGGCCAACAAGCTTGACGCCTTCAACGCGGCGCTGGCCGAGGCCGGCAACGAGCCGAAGACGGCCGCCATCTCCAAGAAGAGCTCCGGTTCGGCCAAGTCCGACGCGTCCGTCGAGGGCACCCCGACCGAGGCAGCCAACGCCGCCGAGGCCGGCGTCGCCGACGCCGCAGCTCCGGGTACCGAAGGCGCCTGAGGTGCTCGCCGACGCGTTGGAGCATCTGGTCCGGGGGATCGTCACCCACCCTGACGACGTCACGGTCAAGGACAAGGACCTGCGCCGTGGTCGGATGCTCGAAGTGCGCGTCAACCCCGAGGACATCGGCAAGGTCATCGGCCGCTCCGGTCGGACCGCGACCGCGCTGCGTACGGTGATCGCCGCCCTGGCCGGTCGCGAGCAGGTCCGCGTCGACTTCGTCGACGTCGACAAGCAGGCCCGCCGGAGTCCGAGCGCCCGACCGGGCAACGGCCGACGTCACTGAGCTCGCATCACCGAACGCCCCGAGGACCCCTTCCGGGTCACCGGGGCGTTCGCGCTGTGCTGAGGGTTGGAGAGAACTGTGTCTGAGCTGATCGAGGTCCTGGTCGGGGTGATCGGCCGGGCCCACGGCATCCGCGGTGAGGTCGTGGTCGATGTCCGCACCGACGAGCCCGAACGCCGCTTCGCGCCCGGTCAGACACTTCGGATCGAGGACAGCCGCCGGACGATGTCGGTGGCCGCCGCCCGCGACCACTCCGGCCGGCTGCTGGTGAAGTTCGCCGAGCTGGCCGACCGGACGGCAGCCGAACAAGCCAGGGGCACCCGGCTGATGGCTGACGTGGACCCGGGCGAGGTGCCGGCCGACGCGGAGGAGTACTACGACCGCCAGCTGGTCGGGTTGCGGGCCCTGGCCACCGACGGGAGCGAGATCGGCACCGTCATCGCGGTGCTGCACCTGCCGCTGCAGGACACCCTCGAGATCGAGACCACGGCCGGCCCGCGGCTGGTGCCGTTCGTCGAGGCCCTGGTCCCGACGGTCGATCTCGTCGCCGGCAGCGTGACCATTGCTGATGTCTCGGGGTTGATGTCTGAGGAGGACACCCCCGATGCGGATTGACGTCTTGTCGATCTTTCCCACCTACCTCGAACCGCTGCACCTGTCCCTGGTCGGCAAGGCGGTGGAGACCGGGCTGGTCGAGCTCGGCGTTCGCGACCTGCGCGACTGGACCCATGACCGGCACCGCACGGTCGACGACACCCCCTACGGCGGCGGCGCCGGGATGGTCATGAAGCCCGAGCCGTGGGGTGAGGCGCTCGACGAGATCGGCGGACCGTCGGCCCGGCTGATCGTGCTGACACCGTCCGGACGCACCTTCACCCAGGCGATCGCGCACGAGCTCGCCGCCGAGGACCACCTGATCTTCGCCTGCGGCCGCTATGAGGGCATCGACGCCCGGGTCGTGGAGGACGCCGGGCAGAAGATGCGGGTCGACGAGCTGAGCATCGGCGACTACGTGCTGAACGGTGGCGAGGCCGCGGCGCTGGTGGTCATCGAGGCCGTCGTACGGCTGCTGCCCGGGGTCATCGGCAACCCGGCGTCGCTGACCGAGGAGTCGCATTCGGCCGGACACGAAGGTCTGCTGGAGTATCCGGTCTTCACCAAGCCGCCGAGCTGGCGGGGTCACGACGTGCCGGAGATCTTGTTCAGCGGTCACCACGGCAAGATCGCCGAGTGGCGCCGTGAGCAGGCTCTGGCCAAGACCCGGGACCGGCGCCCCGATCTGCTGCCGTCCGGCTCGCAGCACGTGGTCATCGAACGGGCCACCGCGGCCGACGCCGGGGAGGTGCTCACCCTGCAGCGAGCGGCGTACGTGTCGGAGGCCCGGCTCAATCGCAGCACCGAGATCCCGCCGCTGACCGAGACGTTGACCGAGGTCGAGGACGCCGTGGCCGGCGATCTCGTGCTGGTGGCCCGGCTGGACGGCCGGCTGGTCGGTTCGGTCCGTGGGCGGGTCGAGCCCGACGGTGCCTGGTACGTCGGTCGGCTGGTCGTGGCGCCCGACCGCCAGGGTCTGGGGCTCGGCCGACGGCTGCTGAGCGAGATCGAGTCCTGGGCGCCCACCTCGGCCACGGTCTGCCGGCTGTGGACCGGTGCCGCCAGCAGCTTCAACCAGGCGTTCTACCGGGCGGCGGGGTTCGAGGAGATCAACCGCGCCACCGACCCCAGCGGCGTCGCCATCGTGATCATGGAGAAGGCGCTCTGAGCCCAGAGCCTCGGGCCGGGTCTCAGCCGAGGTAGGGCGGCGCGACACCCCAGCCCCAGTGCGGCACCGGCGCGTCCGTGGTCACCTCGGCGTCGTCCTGGGAGTTGCCGAGGGCGAGCCGGGTGCCCCACTCGACGTAGCCGACGAAGGCCGCGCGGAACTCCGGGTCGTCGGGCAGACCCGCGTCATCGGCCGCCAGGCTCATCAGCGTGGCGAAGCGCAGCCGCTGCTCAGGCCGGATGTTCAGGCCGCGGTGGTGGGCGAGCATCCGCGGGTAGCCACCGATCGCCGTGTAGCCGGCCGGCCCACCGAGCACCTCCGACCACCACGTCGTCACGTGCTCACGATGGTCGCGGCCCACGCCGCCGGGGAACAGCGGGCTGAGCAGGTCGTCGTGCTCGACCCGGTCGTAGAAGGCGTTGATCAAGCCGGCGACCGCCGCCTCACCGCCGCACCAGGCGAACAGGGTGGGCACGCCCTTCTCCGGCAGCACCGGTGACTGAGCCCGTACGTGGTAGTGGTGCATCTCCTGGATGGCGGCCACGTAGGGGCGCACGGCGGCGAAGAAGTCGGCGAACGCCGGATCCTTCCGGAACCCGGCCAGATGGCCCTCCATCGAGTCCCACTCGATCCGGACGATGAGGTGGGTCGGATCCTCCTCGCCCTGGGTGATCTCCCAGGCCAGGCAGTGCTGGTCGCGCTGCAGCACGACCGCGGCCTCGGCGTACGCGGCCAGGAACGCGGCGGTCGACTCAGGCTGGATGGCGTAGCGGATGTATTCGATGATCATCGCGGGACCCCTCCGGTTCTTGGACCTGCAGGCTACCGGTGCCAGCCCGTGTCAGCGCCGTGTGCGCACCGTGCCAGCGGTGCCCGCCAACCTGGGAGCATGAACGTCATCGAAGCAACCGGACTGACCAAACGGTTCGGCACCACCCAAGCCCTGGCCGGCGTCGACCTCGCCGCCAGGCAGGGCACCGTGCTCGGTGTCCTCGGCCCCAACGGCGCGGGCAAGACCACCGCCGTACGCGTGCTGGCCACCCTGCTGCGCCCCGACGCCGGCACCGCCCGCGTCGGCGGGTTCGACGTGCTGCGCGAGCCGCACAAGGTCCGCAACACCATCGGACTCACCGGCCAGTACGCCTCGGTCGACGAGGACCTGACCGGCACCCAGAACCTGGTCATGATCGGCCAGCTGCTCAACCTGCCGACCAGCGAGGCCAAGGCGCGGGCCAAGGAGCTGCTGGCCTGGTTCGACCTGGCCGACGCGGCCGGCCGGATGGCCAAGAACTACTCCGGCGGCATGCGTCGCCGGCTCGACCTGGCGGCCAGCCTGGTCGGACGGCCCGCCGTGATCTTCCTCGACGAGCCGACCACCGGCCTCGACCCGGCCAAGCGCGAGGACATGTGGGACGTCATCCGCAGCCTGGTGACCGAGGGCTCGACCGTGCTGCTGACCACGCAGTACCTCGAGGAGGCCGACGCGTTGGCCGACGAGATCACCGTCATCGACCACGGACGGGTGATCGCCCACGACACCCCGGACGGGCTCAAGCGGGTGATCGGCGGCTCCCGGATCGCGGTCCGTCCCACCGATCCCGCGCCGGCTGCCCGAGGTGAAGATGATCTTGGCCGAGATCGCCGGCGTCGAGCCCGAGGCCACCGGCCGGTACCAGCTCACCGTGGCCGTGGCCGGCGAGGAAGCCCTGCCCGTCACCGTGTCCCGGCTCGCCGCCGCCGGCATCGCCGTCACCGAGCTGTCCCTGCACCTGCCGAGCCTGGACGAGGTCTTCCTGACCCTGACCGGCAGCCCGGCCGAGAACGACGAGGAGGCCGCAGCATGAGCGCCACCCAGACCCTGTCCACCCCGAGCCGACCGGCCATGCCGGCGCCGGCTTCCACCGACTCCCGCAGCGGGCTCGCCACCTATGCCCGGCACGCGCTCGTGCTGGCCAAGCGGAGCCTGATCAAGACCTGGCGGACGCCCGAGGCGCTGATCGACGTCACCGTGCAACCGGTGATCTTCCTCGCGCTGTTCACCTACATCTTCGGCGGCGCCATCGCCGGCGGTGATCGCGGCGCCTACCTGCAGTTCCTGCTGCCCGGCATCCTCGGTCAGTCCATCGCCATGGCCGGTATCGCCTTGGGCACCAACCTCAACACCGACATCGAGAAGGGCGTCTTCGACCGCTTCCGGTCGCTGCCGATCGCTCGCTCCGCGCCGCTGGTGGGTGCCGTGCTGGCCGACCTGGCCCGCTACGTGATCTTGTGCGTGATCACCTTCGGGGCCGGCATGGTGATGGGCTTCCGGGTCCACACCAGCTGGACCTCAGCGCTCGCCGCCGTGGGTCTGGCCATCGCCTTCGCGCTGTGCTTCTGCTGGATCTCGGTGTTCATCGGGATGGTGGCCCGGACCCCGGGTGCCGTGCAGGGGATCGGCTTCCTGCTGGTGCTGCCCCTGAGCTTCGGCAGCAACACCTTCGTCGCCACCGAGACGATGCCGGGCTGGCTGCAGGTCTTCGTGAACGTGAACCCGATCTCGCACCTGGTGTCCACCGTCCGGGCCCTGATGAACGGCGGAGCGTACGGCCACGACTTGGTCTGGACCCTCGGCTGGATGGCCGCGCTCTTGATCATCTTCGTGCCGCTGGCCCTGAACGGCTACCGCAAGCGCGCCTGAGCCCGCCCCTCCGACTCCTGAGCCCGCCCCTCTGACTCCTGAGCTTGTCGAAGGAGCCCCGGGTCCAGTCGGGCGATCGCCTGGGCCCGGTCGAGGGACCGCCCGGCGCCGTAGCTGGCCGCGAAGTCGGTCAGCTCCGCGCTGAGCTGCGTGGTCAGCTTGATCACGCTGGGGTCGGTGGGGTCGTCGGCGTCGCGGACCTGGGCGGCGGCGCCCAAGATCATCGCGGCGTCGTCGAGCCGGCCCAGGGCGACGGCGTACACACAGACCGAGAGGCCGACGGTGGCCAGGATCGGCATGTCACCGGTGCCGACCGCCGCGGGGTAGGCCTGTTCCAGGTCCGCGTACGCCGCCTCCAGGTGACCGCTGACGGCCTCCATCGCGCCGGCGATGCCCAGCCCCACCGCGGACACGTGCCCGGAGACCGACGACAACGGCCCGCGGTCAGCGAGCCTGGCCCGCAGCCGTCGGGCCCGGGTCAGGGCTCCCGCCCGGTCGTCGACCAACCAGTCCAAGGTGACCAGCGCGGCGTCCCCGAAGAGGTCGCGGTCGCCGGATCGTGGCGCCCGGCCGGCGGTGTCATCGGTCCGGGTCAGCTGCCGGCGGGCGGCAGCGAAGTCGCCCTTCCTGGCGTACAGGTCCGCGACCCGGATGGCCACGTAGACCTCGTCCTCCTCCGATCCACCCAGCGCGCGCAGCTGTCGCATCGCCTCGTCGTGGTGCTCGATCGCCTGGTCGATCCGACCGTCGAGGGTCGCCAACCGACCGAGCACGAGCAAGCAGGACGACATGCCCCAGCGATCGCCGATCTGAACGAACTCCTCGTACGCCGTGCGTGCCGTCGCCCGCATCAGCGCCACGTCGCTGTCGTTCTCGGCCGCGAAGCCGATCAGGGCCTGGACGGCGGCTCGAAGCCACCGATCCGGCGACTGCTTCGAACGCTCGACCAGCTGGTCCTGCAGATCCCGTCGACCCGCGAAGTGCGCGATCATCGGCTGCTGGGCCTCGATGCCCGGAAACGGCGGCGGCGGGGCGACGAGGAGCTGTTCGGCGATCAGACCGACCTCCGCGCGCACCTGCTCCAGGTCCCTCGACGCGAGACCGGGGTCGGCTTCGCGGGAGGTGATCTCGGTCAGGGCGAGACCGGCTCGGGCGAAGATGAGGTCGGGCAGCTCCGGGTCGGGGTTGACGTCGAGGACGAACCGCAGCCAGGTGGCCGCCTCGCTGCTGGCGTCGAGCAAGGACCAGTACCAGACCAGTGCGAGGCACAGGTGCAGGGCCTCGGGTCCATGGCCGGAGTCGCCGAGGAACCGCAGGGCGGCCAGCACGTTCTCCCGCTCCCGGTTGAGCGTCTTCAGCGCGGTGAGCTGGCCGGCCTGGCGCAGGACGGGTTCCAGCTCGATGGCGAGGTCCGCGGAAGTAGGTGGCGTGGGCCATCCGGGCCGCGCTGAGCTCGCCCCGTTCGGCGAGCCGCTCCACGCCGTACTCACGGATGGTCTCCAGCATCCGGAAACGGAGCCGGCCCGCGTCGTCTTGGGCCTGCAGCAGCGACTTCTCGACCAGCGCGATCAGGATCCGGTCGACCGCGTCGGCGGGCAGCCGGTCATCGGCGCAGATCGCCGTTGCCGTGACCACGTCCGCGCCGGCCGGGAAGACCGCGAGTCGTTCGGCGAGCAGCCGCTCCTCGGCCGACATCAGGTCCCAGCTCCAGGCCACCACGGCCCGCAGGGTGCGGTGCCGGGGGAGGGCGGTCCGGTTGCCGCCGGTGAGCAGCCGGAAGCGGTCCGAGAGCCGCCGGCACACCTCGGTGAGCGGCAGCACCCGGAGCTTGGCCGCGGCCAGCTCGATCGCCAGCGGCAGCCCGTCCAGCCGCCGGACGATCTCCACGGTGGGGCCAAGCGTGGTGGCGTCGAGGACGAAGTCGGGGCGGGCGGACCTGACCCGGTCCAGCCACAGCTCGACCGACGGGGCGGCGGCCGCCTCGGCCACTGTGGCGTCGACCGGTGGCAGCGGCAGCGTCGACAGGGCGACCAGCGCCTCGCCCAGGATGGCCAACGGTTCCCGGCTCGTGGTCAGCACCCGGACGCGGGGCGCCTGGGCCAGGATCCGGTCGAGCACTGTGGCCGCGGCCTCGATCAGGTGCTCGCAGTTGTCGATGACGAGCAGGCAGTCGGCGTCGCGGAGCAGGTCGACCAGGCGCTCCATCGTGTCCTGGGTCGGGCGGTCGGTGCGTTCGGTCACCCGGGCGTCGCGCAGGCCCAGGGCACCGAGGATGGCTGCCGGGATGTTTGCGTCCTCGGTCACCGGAGCCAGCTCGACCAGCCAGGCTGTGTGGTCGTTGCCGTGCAACCAGCGAGCGGCCACCTCGGTCGCAATCCGGGTCTTGCCCGCCCCACCGGGGCCGACGACGGTGGTCAGCCGGTTGGCGCGTACGGAGGCCAGCACCCGTTCGATGTCCTCCCCACGGCCGACGAAGCTGGTCAGCCACGAACGCAGGTTGCTCCGTCCTCGGGTCCGGCCCGGCTCGCCCCGCGGCCCCGGCTCGACCTGACCGCGCAGCAGGGCTAAGTGCAGGTCCTGCAGCTCACGGCCGGGGTCGGTGCCGAGCTGGTCGGCCAGCAGTCGGCGGGTCCGCTCGTAGCTCTGCAGCGCCTCCGCGGTCCGGCCGGCCGCGGTGAGGGCGCGCATCAGGGAGCCGACCAGCGACTCGTCCAACGGGTCGGCGCTCACCAGCGCCTCGAGCTCGGCCACCAACGAGGCGCCGTCACCACGCAGCTGAGCGAGGTCCACGCGTTCGCGGATCACCGTACGGTGCAGGGCGGACCACCGGGCGCGGTAGCCGGCGGCGTAGTCGGCTTCGCCCGCGTCGCTGAGCGGTTCGCCCCGCCACAGCTCCAAGGCGGACGTCAGCCCGTCGTAGGCGCCGTCCAGGTCGCCGGCGGTCCGGCGCCGGCGAGCCTCGGTCAGCCGCTCGGTCAGGACCGTGACGTCGAGGTCGGCCGGGGAGATGGCCAGCCGGTAGCCGCCCACCTCCTGGTGGAGGACGGCTCCCTCGCCGAGCGTCCGGCGCAGGCGCGAGACCAGGGACTGCAGGGCGTTGGCCGCATCGCTGGGCGGGTCGGACTGCCACACCGCGTCCAGCAGCTCGGCCGTGGACACCCGCCGCCCGGGTTCGACGGCCAGTCGGCAGAGCAGGGCGCGCAGCCGGGCGCCCGCGATGATCAGGTCGCCGTCGGAGACCTGCACCTGGAGGGGACCGAGAAGTCCTAGCTGCACGGGGTCCACCTTCTCACCGGCTACTCCCCGGTGGCGCCGTCGATCACTTCGCGCAGCAGGTCGGCGTGCCCGTTGTGCCGGGCATACTCCTCGAGGAGGTGGGCCAGGACCCAGCGGAGGTTCCGGGTCGCCTTGGTCGCTCCGCGGGCGAGGTCGGCGCCACTGCTGAACGTGGCCTGGATCCGCCGGGACTCGGCCAGCGTGGCGTGATAGGTCGCCCAGACCTGGCTGACCGGAGCCGACTCGAGGCTGTCGAAGTCGCCGTCCGGATCGGCGTCGTTCCAGTAGAACGGGGTGGTGTCCTGCCCGTCCAGGACCTTCGCGAACCAGTTCTGCTCGACCTCGGTCAGGTGCCGCACCAACCCGAGCAGGGACAGGGTCGACGGACCGATGCTCCGCCGCTTGAGCTCGTCGTCGGTGAGCCCAGCGCACTTCAGCTGGATCGTCGCCCGGTGGTAGTCCAGGAACTGGGTCAAGACGGCGACCTCATCGCCCTCCAGATCCGGATCGACCCGCTCGATCTGCACTGCTTCACCACTCGTCTCTGCGCTCATCCCCCCGACGCTATCTCCCGGGCTCCCTCGACCACCCCTGGTTTTGCCTCACCAGTCGCCCCGCCACGCCGCCCCACCACCCCCAGACCCCCACCAGCGCCGCAAAGTCAGAGTGAGCACCCGAGCACCCGAGCGCCTGAGTGCCTGAGCGTCGGGCCGAGCGCGAGCGGGACCGTCACCCTGCGAGCGTCGGGTAGGCCTGGCGCGTCGGTCTGTCTGGACGAACGAGGAGCAAACACGCCTTTCCGTTTGCGATCGAGTGAGGAAGACAGATCGCCTGAGCGCCGGGCCGAGCGCGAGCGGGACAAGACAGTGGCGAAAAACACCAGTGACCAGGGTGGCCTTATTGGCCGTTCACGCGAAAAGGGTCCTAGGGTGGCAGCGTGGCAACAATCTCCTTGACCTCGTCGCAGAGGGCTGCCCGTTCGACCGTGGCGTTGAAGGCGTTGATGGCGGTCAGCGGATTGATCATGGTCGGGTATCTCCTGGCCCATATGTACGGCAACCTCAAGGTCTTCGCCGGCCAGGAGTCCTTCGACGGATACGCCCACCACCTGCGGACGCTGGGCGAACCGATCCTGCCCAACTCAGGGCTGCTGTGGATCATCCGCGTCGTCCTGCTGGCCGCGATCATCGGCCATGCCTACTCGGCGTTCGCGCTGTGGTCACGGGCCAGCAAGGCCCGCGGGAGCGGCAAGCGGTACCAGACCAAGAAGAGCAAGCGCGGCGTGCAGCGCTCCTACTCGTCGTTCACCCTGCGCTGGGGCGGCGTGATCATCTTGCTCTTCGTGATCTACCACCTGATGCACTTCACCTGGAACAACATCCACCCGGGTGGCGCCTCCGACAGCCCCTACCAGCGGGTGGTCAACGGCTTCCAGATCTGGTGGGTGGTCCTGTCCTACACCGTCGCCTTGATCGCGGTCGCCTTCCACCTGCGGCACGGCATGTGGAGTGCGCTGACCACCCTCGGGGCCAACACCTCGGAGATCGCCCGTCGCCGGCTCAACGGCCTGGCGTACGCGGTCTCGGGCATCGTCACCATCGGTTTCCTCCTTCCCCCCTACGGCATCTTGTTTGGACTGGTGAAATGAGCAAAGACGACAAGTCGGCCGAGCACCACCACGGGCGCATCCAGGATGCGTTCCGGTCGGCCAAGAAAACGGTCAACGAGTTGATCAACTCCCTCGACGCCGACGCGGTCTATGAAGAGGGCCACGACATCGCCGACACCAAGGCGCCCAACGTCCCGATCGACAAGCGCTGGGACGAGCGCAAGTTCAACGCCAAGCTGGTCAACCCGGCCAACCGGCGCAAGCTGTCGGTGATCATCGTGGGCACCGGTCTGGCCGGCGCCTCGGCCGCGGCCACCCTCGGTGAGGCCGGCTACAAGGTCACCAGCTTCTGCTATCAGGACTCGCCCCGCCGGGCCCACTCGATCGCTGCCCAGGGCGGCATCAACGCGGCCAAGAACTACCGCAACGACGGCGACTCGGTCTACCGCCTGTTCTACGACACGGTGAAGGGCGGTGACTTCCGGGCCCGGGAGTCCAACGTCTACCGGCTGGCCCAGGTCAGCACCCAGATCATCGACCAGTGCGTGGCCCAGGGCGTCCCGTTCGCCCGGGAGTACGGCGGTCTGCTCGACAACCGCTCGTTCGGCGGCGTGCAGGTCTCGCGGACGTTCTACGCCCGCGGCCAGACCGGCCAGCAGCTGCTGATCGGGGCCTACCAGGCGTTGGAGCGGCAGATCGCGGCCAAGACCGTCGAGATGCACACCCGGCACGAGATGCTCGAGCTGATCGTCGCCGACGGCCGGGCCCGTGGCGTGGTCATCCGGGACATGGTGACCGGCGAGATCGAGACCCACTTCGCCGACGCCATCGTGCTGGCGACCGGTGGCTACGGCAACGTGTTCTACCTGTCGACCAACGCGATGGGCTGCAACGTCACGGCCACCTGGCGGGCCCATCGCAAGGGCGCCTACTTCGCCAACCCGTGCTACACCCAGATCCACCCGACCTGCATCCCGGTCAGCGGGGACTACCAGTCCAAGCTGACCCTGATGAGCGAGTCGCTGCGCAACGACGGCCGCATCTGGGTGCCGAAGAGCGGCGAGGACAAGCGCGCTGCCCCCGACATCCCCGAGGACGAGCGCGACTACTACCTGGAGCGGATCTATCCGGCGTTCGGCAACCTGGTGCCCCGCGACATCGCCTCCCGCGCGGCCAAGAACGTCTGCGACGAGGGTCGCGGTGTGGGTCCCGGTGGGCTCGGGGTCTACCTCGACTTCGCCGATGCGATCAGCCGGCTGGGCCGCAGTGCGGTCGAGGCCAAGTACGGCAACCTCTTCGACATGTACGCCCAGATCACCGGCGAGAACCCGTACGAGACGCCGATGCGGATCTATCCGGCGGTGCACTACACGATGGGCGGCTTGTGGGTCGACTACGACCTGCAGTCCTCGATCACCGGTCTTTACGTGACCGGCGAAGCGAACTTCTCCGACCACGGAGCCAACCGGCTCGGGGCGAGTGCGTTGATGCAGGGCCTGGCCGACGGTTACTTCGTGCTGCCCAACACGATCAACGACTACCTGGCGGCTGGTCCCTTCCCCAAGGTCGATGCCAACCACCCGGCGGCCGTCGAGGCCGTGGGTGCGGTCAAGGGCCGGATCGACAAGCTGTTGTCGGTGAACGGGACCCGCACCGTCGACTCCTTCCACAAGGAGCTCGGCCACATCATGTGGGACTACTGCGGGATGGAGCGCACCGAGGAGGGCCTGCGCAAGGCCATCGGCCGGATCCGTGAGCTCAAGCAGGAGTTCTGGTCCGACGTGAAGGTGCTGGGCACCAACGAGGAGCTCAACCAGGCCCTGGAGCGGGCCGGCCGGGTCGCCGACTTCTTCGAACTCGGCGAGCTGATGTGCATCGATGCGCTCGTCCGGCGCGAATCATGTGGTGGGCATTTCCGGGCCGAGTCCCAGACCGAGGACGGCGAAGCCCTCCGGCACGACGACGAGTTCGCCTACGTGTCGGCCTGGGAGTTCGGCGGCGAGAACGGCAAACCCGTTCTGCACAAGGAACCCCTGGTCTATTCCTACGTCGAGATGAAGCAGCGGAGCTACAAGTGAACATCACCGTACGGGTGTGGCGGCAGCCGAACGCCGAGGCTGAGGGCAAGATGGTCAGCTACGAGGTGGCTGACGTCTCTGAGCACATGTCGTTCCTGGAGATGATGGATGTCCTGAACGAACGGCTGACCATGCGCGGAGAGGATCCGATCGCCTTCGACAGCGACTGCCGTGAGGGCATCTGTGGTCAGTGCGGCGTGGTGATCGACGGGGTGGCTCACGGTCCGCAGCAGACCACCACCTGCCAGCTGCACATGCGTTCGTTCTCCGACGGCGACCAGATCGACATCGAGCCGTGGCGCGCCGACCCGTTCCCGGTGATCAAGGACCTGATCGTCAACCGTGGGGCGTTCGACCGGATCATCCAGGCCGGTGGCTACATCTCGGCCCCGACCGGGACTGCTCCGGATGCGCACGCTGCGCCGATCCCCAAGAACGACGCCGACCATGCCTTCGACGCGGCCACCTGCATCGGCTGCGGCGCCTGCGTGGCGGCCTGTCCGAACGGATCGGCGATGTTGTTCACCGCCGCGAAGGTCACCCACCTCGGACTGCTGCCCCAGGGCCAGCCCGAGCGGAAGTCGCGGGCCGTGAACATGGTGGCTCAGCACGACGAGGAAGGGTTCGGCGGCTGCACCAACATCGGCGAGTGCACGGCGGTCTGCCCCAAGGGCATCCCGTTCGAGACCATCTCGCGGCTCAACCGGGACCTGCTGGGCTCACTGGTCCGAGGCAGCTGAGGCTCCGGTCAGCCCGGGGTGAGGACGCAGAACTTGTTCCCTCCGGGTCGGCCAGGACCGTCCACGGCACGTCGCCCTGGCCGATGTCCGCGGGGTGTGGCGCCCAGCCCCTGCCGGCGGGCAACCAGCTCCTCAGCCGAGTGACTCCGCCCAGAGCCGGCGGAGCGCTGCGTCATCGCGCGCCTTGACGTTCACCTGGACGAGTCGCAGCGCCATGGCGTCGGTCCCTAGCGGTTCAGCCGTTCCGACGCGGCTTGGACCAGCCCGAGCTGCGGGTGGGGGTAGCCGTCCTCGTCGAGCTCGGGATTGGTGCCGTACAACGACTCCTGGGCATAGAAGATGTGCACGGTGATCATCATCCGGTCCTCGACGACGGTGAGCCCGATGCTCTCCCAGTAGTTCTTGTCGCTGGTCGAGCTCTGCTCGCGGTAGGTGATCTCGGCGATCTCGGCCGACCCGTAGACCACCGACGTCCGCTTCCAGCCGAAGCCGCGCTCGGCGTCGGCATACGGTTGCCCGTCAGCCGACTGGAGCGTGCAGGTGTCGACCCAGCTCTTGTACGTCTGCCGGGCCTGCTCGGCGGCTTGGGCGCTGACGAACTGCAGGGCGATCGTGTAGGTCGACGGCTCGTCGGCCAGGGGGGCCTTCGAGGCCGGCTTGGGGCTGTCGTCGTAGCGGAGCTTGAATGTCCGGCTGAGTGTCTGGGCCGCCCCCAGCTCGCTCAGCGGCTGCTGGCAGATCGAGACCCGGTCCGTCGGACGGGCGTTGCGGTCGAAGACGGTGTAGACGCCGCCGCCGCCCAGCTCGCCGAGGTCACCGACGGTGATCAGGTTGGCCTGGGTGATCGACCGGCTGGGGGTCGGCGCCGGCGTCGATACGACCGGCGACGGACTCGGCTCCGGTGCCGGCTCCGGGGTGCAGCCGCTGACCAGCGCGACGGTGGCGATGATCATCAGCATCCGGAGCCGGACGGCACGGTTTCTCACGGTCCGAGCATCACACATTCAGCGGCTGAGCCGCTGGGCTGCAGCCTGGACGAGGCCGAACTGGGGGTCCTCGGGTAGACCAGAATCGGAGTCGCCGCCCTGCTCGAGGCTGTAGTGCTTCTCGTTGCCGTACAGCAGGTCGATGGTGATCATCAGCCGGTCCTCGACGCGGGTCAGACCCACCGACTCGAAGTAGCCGTTCTCGGTCGTGTCGGCGCGGTCGCGGTAGGTCGGCACCTCGGTGAACGAGCCCACCACCCGGTTGCCGGAGCGGACCGACCGCCAGTCCACCTTGTACGAGGTTCCGACGGTCTCCAGGTCGGTGCTCGTGCTCAGCTGGTCGTAGCAGTCCTCGACCCAACGCTGGTAGGTCCGGCGGGCCTGTTCGGCCTGGTCCGCGTCGGCGAACTGCAGCGCCTGGGTGTAGACCGAGGGCTGCTGATAGAGCGGGTCACTCGGATCCGGCGTGAAGTCCGGGTCGTTGACCTCGACCCGGAAGTTGCGGCTGACCATCGCCGTGGCCCCCAGCGCCTCGAGCCCGTCCGGCACGCAGACCGAGCTGGTGTCGTCGCTGCGGCCGACCCCGGGGTCGGTGATCACGACCTCATCGGTCTTGATCATCAAGGGGACGTCGTCGGTGCTCAGCAGGTTGGCCGTGCTGACCGTCCGGGCTGGGCTCGGCACCGCGGTGATCGTCGGGGTGGTCGCCGGGTTGGGCACCTGGGTGGTGCCGGTGCCCAGCTGGCTGGCGATGGCGCCGCCGCCGAGGGCGACCAGGACCGCAGCCGTGGCCACCGTCAAGGCGTAGCGCCGGTGCCGGCGCTGGGTGCCGAGCTGGCGTACGCGGCTGGCCGGCATCGGGTGCGCCTGCTGCTCGCCGTAGGCGGCGAGATCCTCCAAACCCAGGAGGGGGTCGTGCTCAGCCATGAGAGGTCTCCTTGCTGGTGTCGTCGGCGAGCAGGGCGGCCAGGGCGGTGCGGCCGCGGGACAACCGCGCCTTCACCGTGCCCACCGGCACCCCGAGCTCGGCGGCGATGTCGGCGACCGGCAGGTCGCAGAGGTGGTGCAGGACGATGGCCCGCCGCTGGTCGGCGGGCAGCTGCTGCAAGGCGCGGGTCAGGGCGACTCGGGTCACGTCAGGTTCGGGTGGTGGCGCCGGTGCCCGCGACCGGTCCGGCGGTAGGAACGCCTTGCGGGCCCGGCGCCACCGGCTGACCGCCAACCGGTACGCGACGGTACGGACCCAGGCTTCCGGTGCCTGGTCCAGATCGAGCCCGGCCCGGCGGTCCCAGGCCCGGATGAAGGCTTCCTGGACGCAGTCCTGGGCCTCGGTGACGTTGCCGCACATCGCATAGATCTGCCCGACCAGCCGACCGAAGGACGCCTGGTAGAACTCGTCGAACGCGTTCGCGTCCATCGTGGACCTTCCTGTCGTCGGCCGGGGTCGAGCCGGCGAGGCCGGGCCCATCGTGGCGGTGCTGCTCATTGTGTCGTCCTCGCGTTTGTTCTCGCCTGGTCTACGCGCGGAAGCCGGGAAAGGTTGCAGCGGTCCACGACCTACCCTGTCCAGATGACGACAGTGGCGATCACCGGAGCAGCAGGCAAGACGGGTCGGGCCGTGACCCGGCATTTCCTGGAGCGGGGCTACGACGTACGTCCCATCGACTCGAGCGGCCTGCCCGGTGGTTACGGGGCGTTCGCCGAGGAGATGGGCGTCGGACTCTTCCGGGCGGATCTGACCGACTACGGGCAGACCGTGGACGCCCTGCGCGGCGCCGACGCCATCGTCCACCTGGCGGCCATCCCGGCCCCGGGGCTGTTTCCCGACAGCACCACCTTCCTGGAGAACACGGCGATGAACTACAGCGTGTTCGCCGCCGCCCAGCTGCTCGGGATCACCTCGGTGGTCTGGGCCTCCAGCGAGACGACGATCGGCCTCCCCTTCGACTCCCCGCCGCGCTACGCCCCGATCGACGAAGACCACTACCCGTTGCCGACCAGCACCTATGCCTTGTCCAAGGTGGTGGGGGAGACCATGGCTGAGCACTTCGCCGAGTGGACCGGCGGCAGCTTCATTGCGCTGCGCCTGTCGAACGTGCACGTCGAGGCGGACTACGCCGCCGTGCCGGGCTACCAGGACGATTACTCGATCCGGCGAGGCAACCTGTGGAGCTACGTGGACGCCCGCGACGTCGCCCAGGCCTGCCGGTTGGCTGTGGAGTCCGAGCTGACCGGCGCCCGCAGCTATCTCATCGCGGCCGCCGACACGATCATGAACGCCACCAACGCCGAGCTGCTGGCCGCCGAGTTCCCCGATGTCCCCCTGACCCGCGAGGTCGACGACCACGAGTCGCTGCTGGCCATCGACCGCGCTCGCACCGAGCTCGGCTATGCCCCCGAACACAGCTGGCGGGACCAGCCGCGCGGCGCATGAGGCTGTTGATCCTGGGCGGCACGCGTCTTCGTGTCCGCCGAGATCGCCCGCCTGGCTGTGGCCGACGGCAACTCGGTGGTCTGCCTGTCGCGAGGCCGGACCGGGTCAGCGCCCGACGGCGTCACCTGGGTCGGCGGAGACCGCGATGCGGGAGCCGCGGCGTACGCGGATCTCGGCGGCAGCTGGGACGCCGTCGTCGACGTCTCGCGCAGCGCCCCCCACGCTCGCAGCGCCCTGCAGGCGCTGTCGCGGCGGGCGGCCCACTGGACCTATGTCTCGAGCTGTTCGGTCTACGCCGGCAACGACGAGCCGGGGGCCGACGAGTCGGCCGAGCTGCTGGCCCCGTACGACGGTCCCGGCACTCCGGCAACCTACGGCGCCAGCAAGGTGGCCTCCGAGCTGGCCGCGCAGCAGCTGGTCGGTGACCGGCTGACCGTGCTGCGGCCCGGACTGATCTCGGGCCGCGGCGACCCGTACGGGCGCTCGGCCTACTGGCCGGCGCGCTTCGCCCGGCACGGCGACGACCGGGTGCTGGTGCCGGACACGCCGTGGCTCAGCACCCAGCTGATCGCCGTGCAGGACCTCGCACGCTTCGTGCTCGACCGGGCCAGCACCAGGGCCACCGGCACGCTCAACGTCATCGGCGATCCGCTCCCGCTGGCCGAGGTCATCGACCTGGCCCAAGCGGTCGCGGGCCACCGTGGCGAGCAGGTCAAGGTCGGCCACGACTGGCTGGTCGAGCGCGGAGTCGAGGAGTGGATGGGCCCCGAGTCGCTGCCCCTGTGGCTGCCCTGGGACCTCCGCGGCTTCGCCCACCGGTCCAACGCCGCGGCGCGGGCCGCCGGCCTGACCACCGGCCCACTGGACGTCCTGCTTACCGAGGAGCTGGCGTACGAGCGTGAGCTCGGGCTGTTCCGGGAGCGGCGAGCCGGACTCAGCCCGGCGTTCGAGGCCGAGCTGCTGGCCGCCTGGGACGCCACCGACAAATGAGTTGATCGAGCCGTACGACGCGTCTAGCGTTGGTGCTCCTGCCGGCCACCGAAAGGCTCTCCAGTGCTGCTCTGACCCGAAGCCCCGGTCGCGACGCACGTCCGCGACCATCCCTTCGACGTCTGGAGCGCCCATGCCCTCTCTGGTGTGTCATCACCTGTCCTTCACCTGGCCGACCGGCGAGGTGGTCTTCGACGACCTGCAGGCAACCTTCCCGGACGGGCTGACCGGACTGGTCGGACGCAACGGCGTCGGCAAGTCGACGCTGCTGCGCATCCTGGCCGGCGAGCTGGCCCCGACCGCCGGGTCGGTCAGCGGACCGGGCCGGGTCGGCTACCTGCCCCAGCAGCTGACGCTGGACGAGCGGCGTACGATCGGCTCCGTCTTGGGCGTGGACCACCTGCTGGCGGCGCTCGAACGGGTCTCCGAGGGTCGCGGGTCGGCGGCCGACCTGGACCTGACCGCTGACCAGTGGACGCTCGAGGAACGGATCGCCGCGGCCCTCGGCGATTTCGGGTTCGCCGCACTCGATCTGGGTCGTCCGATCGGCACCCTGTCCGGCGGTGAGGTGATCTTGCTCGCCCTCGCCGGACTGATCGTGGCCGGCCCGGACGTGTTGATCTTGGACGAGCCCACCAACAACCTGGACCGGTCGGCCCGGCAGCGCCTCTCGACGGCGGTCCAGCGCTGGCGAGGTCCGGTGATCATGGTCAGCCACGACCGGGAGCTGCTGGACCTGGCCGACGCGGTCGGCGAGCTGCGTGAAGGCGATCTTCGGTTCTTCGGCGGAAACTTCACTGAGTTCGAGCAGGCCCTCGCGGTCGAGGCGGAGGCGGCCGCCCGTGGCCTGCGAGTGGCCCGGGGCGAGCTGAAGCGCCAGCAGCGCGAGCTCGAGCAGATGAGGATCAAGCTGGACCGCCGGCAACGCTACGGAAAGGCGCAGGCCGACAACGTGCCCAAGATCGTCGCCGGGATGAAGAAGCGAGCCGCTCAGGTCTCAGCCGGCAAGCTCCGCGACTCCCACGCCGGCGATGTCGACCAAGCCCAGCAACAGCTCCGCGAGGCCGAGGAGCGCATCCGCAACGATGACCTGATCAAGATCGACCTGTCCGCGACCACGGTGCCGGTCGGCCGCGACGTCGTGATCATGGACCAGGTCGTGCTGCGCAACGGACGGACGGTCGACCTGCATCTGCGTGGACCGGAGCGCGTGGCGCTGACCGGCCCGAACGGATCGGGCAAGACCACCTTGATCGACACGCTCTGCGGGACCGTCGCCCCCCGGACCGGGTCGGTGGACCTGCGGGTCCCGGTGCGGTTGCTGCCTCAGCGACTGCAGCTGCTGCACGACGACGAGACGGTGCTGGCCGGTGTGGCCCGGCAGGCACCCGACGCCGACGACAACACCCTGCGGGCTCTGCTCGCCCGGTTCCTGCTCGACGCGGACACCATCGCCCGGCCGGTCGGGACCTTGTCGGGCGGCGAACGCTTCCGGGCGAGTCTGGCCGCCCTGCTGCTCAGCCAACCGGCGCCGCAGCTGCTGATCCTGGATGAGCCGACCAACAACCTGGATCTGGACAGCGTTGCGCAGCTGGTCGCTGCCCTGCAGCAGTACCGGGGCGCGCTGCTGGTGGCCAGCCACGACGAGACCTTCCTGGCCGAGCTCAGCCTGACTCGACGGGTGTCGCTCGAGCCGGTCGGCTGATTACCGACGCGACGCTGTCCTGTGGCAGACTGGACCGCTGTTGTCCGGCGACCCGCGACTCCTGCCACAGGGGGATCGTTCGCGGTGCTGGGCCCATCGTTCAACCCAACCGTGGTGACCTGTGGCACTGACGAGGAATGAATCATGAGCAAGCTCATCTTCGAGCTCGACCAGGCGTCGCTGCGCACCGACGTCCCCGCCTTCCGACCCGGTGACTCCGTCAAGGTCCACGTCAAGGTCGTCGAGGGCAACCGCTCCCGGATCCAGGTGTTCGCCGGCGTCGTGATCTCCCGCGCCGGAGACGGCGTCCGCGAGGCCTTCACGGTCCGCAAGGTCAGCTTCGGGGTCGGCGTCGAGCGTACGTTCCCGGTGCACAGCCCGATCATCGACAAGATCGAGGTCGAGCGCCGCGGCGACGTCCGCCGGGCCAAGCTCTACTACCTGCGTGGCCTGCGCGGCAAGGCCGCCAAGATCAAGGAAAAGCGCGACGCCCACTGAGGACAGGTCGAGCCAGATGCGGAGCGAGGGCACACAGCCGGCTCCGCGTCGTGCGCTCGGACCGGTCCCCCGGGTCAAACCCGAGCCGGAGCAGCTGACCTTCGGCCAGCACGCGGTGGCGTTCGTGAAAGAGCTGCTGGCGGTGGTCATCGGTGCGGTCATCGTCGCCTCGTTGCTGCGCGGCTTCGTCGGTCAGATGTTCCTGATCCCGTCGCCGTCGATGGAGAACACCCTGGTCAAGGACGACCGGGTCGTCGTCGAGAAGCTCAGCAGCGTCAAGCGCGGCCAGGTCGTGGTCTTCAAGGATCCGGGCGGCTGGCTCACCGGTGCCGCCACACCCGAGCGTGGGCCGATCGGCAAGGCGTTCCAGTTCGTCGGCGTCCTGCCCGACACCAGCACCGAGCACCTGATCAAGCGGGTTGTCGGCATGCCCGGTGACCACGTCGTCTGCTGCGACCAGCAGCAACGCATCACCGTGAACGACCAGCCGCTGGATGAGTCCACCTACCTCTACAAAGAGCCGGACGGCACCCAGGCCGCGCCATCGACGATCCGCTTCGATGTCGTGGTGCCGGACGGCCGCATCTTCGTGATGGGTGACAACCGCGAGCACAGCCGCGACTCGCGGTGCCACCTCAATGACACGCAAGCGGGGGCCCGCACGGGTGACAATGCCTTCGTGTCAGAAGATCTCGTCGTTGGTCGAGCCATTGCGGTGGCCTGGCCGTTCGACCGTACGCACCGGTTGCCCATCCCGGATACCTTGGAGACCGTTCCCCCCGGGAAGATCCCGGCCCCCGGAATTCCCGAGATCCACGCCGGACCAGAGGCCAACTGTTGACCACGAACCAGGACCCACCCACGACGGCGGCCACGACACCGTCGACCGACGCCTCGGAGGTCGCGGACGTGACGACGAAGAAGCAGCCACCCGCGAAGACCACCGGTCAGCAGGCGCTGTCGCTGGTCAAGGAGCTGGTGTTCGTCCTGGTCGGGGCCATCGTGGTCTCGTCGTTGCTGCGGGCCTTCGTCGGGCAGATGTTCATCATCCCGTCGGCGTCGATGGAGAACACGCTGCTGATCGGCGACCGGGTCGTGGTGCAGAAGATCACCGACTTCGACCGCGGCGACGTGGTCGTGTTCGAGGATCCGGGCGGCTGGCTGTCGGATGAGCCGGTCGAGGACCCCACCCCGGTCGACCGGGTGCTCGAGTTCATCGGGGTGCCGACCCAGAGCACCCAGGGTCACCTGATCAAGCGCGTCATCGGACTGCCCGGGGACAAGGTTGTCTGTTGCGACAACAACGGGCGGCTGAGCGTCAACGGGCAGGCGCTTGGACGAGCGGGGCTACCTCTACACCGATCCCGGCGGCGCCCAGGTCAACCCGTCGGAGCTCCGCTTCGAGGTGGTGGTGCCCAAAGACCGCATCTTCGTGATGGGTGACCACCGTGATCTGAGCGCCGACTCGCGCTGCCACCTGTCGGACCTGTCCACGACCCAGGGCAAGGGCCAGGTCGCCTTCGTCCCGATCAGCCTGGTGGTGGGGCCGGCGTTCGCCGTGGTCGCGCCGTTCGACCGAGCGGCCCGACTGCGTCGCCCGGCCACCTTCGCCCAGGTGCCGGCGGCGACCGACCCCGCGCCGAGCGAAGCGGTGATCAAACCCGAAGGGGTGACCTGCTGATGACGCTCAGCGGGGGCGTGCCGACCGTGATGGTCAAGCGCAACAGCGGGATCTACGGCTACGAGCGTGCGCTCAAGCGGGTCGGGTTCGACCCGGTGGCGGGCGCCGACGAGGCCGGCCGAGGCGCCTGCGCGGGTCCGCTAGTCGCCGGGGCGGTCATCTTGTCGGATGCGAAGTCCCGTCAGATCGTGGGTCTGAAGGACTCCAAGCTGTTGACCGCGCTCCAGCGGGAACGGCTCTACGCCGAGATCACCAGCAAGGCCGTGGCCTGGTCGGTGGTGGCCATCGAGCCGGCGGAATGTGACGCGCTCGGGATGCACGTGGCCAACGTGATGGCGCTGCGGATGGCTCTGCTGCGCCTCGACGTCGAGCCGACCTACGTGCTGACCGACGGCTTCCCGGTCGACGGGTTGGGCGCCCCCGGTCTGGCCGTCTGGAAGGGCGACCGGGTCGCCGCCTGCGTGGCCGCCGCATCGATCATCGCCAAGGTCACCCGGGACCGGATCATGTGCGAGCTGGACGCGACCTATCCGGCGTACGAGTTCAAGATCCACAAGGGCTACTGCACGCCGCTGCACCAGGAGAAGCTGGACGCCCACGGGCCGTCCGCCACCCATCGGATGCGCTTCGTCAACGTCCGGCGAACGGCTACAGTCGAGGCGACATGAGTGCGGAAGATCTCGAGCAGTACGAAAGCGAGCTGGAGCTCCAGCTCTATCGCGAGTACAAGGACGTCGTCGGCATCTTCACCTACGCGGTGGAGACCGAGCGACGGTTCTACCTGTGCAACGCGGTGGATCTCAAGGTTCGCACCGAAGGCGGCGACGTCTACTACGAGGTCTCGATGGGCGACGCCTGGGTCTGGGACATGTACCGACCGGCCCGCTTCGTGAAGAGCGCCAAGGTGCTCACCTTCCGAGACGTCTCCATCGAGGAGATCGCGCACAGCGACCTCGAGGTCCCCAAGAACGTCCCCTAAGCTCGAGCTGATCCGCCCCACCGCACCCTGAGCTTGCCGAAGAGCCCCAAGCGCGCAAGCCCGTTGCAACGACGTCAAACCCCCTCTCACCAGGGATGATGACCGTCTGTCCACACGGCCGTCTGGTGCGCTGTCCACAGATTTCCTCAGACCCGCACGATCCGCCCCCGGCGTAAGCATCCTCTCTTCGAGGAGGTGCCAGATGTCGAGACCAGGGTCGAAGCAGCAGGTCGGCGAACGGGGTGAGGAGCTCGCGGTCGCCGAGCTGCAGCGTCAAGGCATGGAGATTCTGGCCCGCAACTGGCGTTGCCCGACCGGTGAGATCGACATCGTCGCAGCCGAGCGCGGGGATGGTCGGGTCACGTTGGTGTTCTGCGAGGTGAAGTGCCGCACCGGGTTGGGGTTCGGGCACCCGTTGGAGGCCATCACCTGGGCCAAGATCCGCAAGCTCCGCCAGCTGGCCGCCGAGTGGATGACCGTCCACCAGGTCGGGGCCTCGGCCGTTCGCATCGACGCCATCGCCGTGGTGATGCTGCCGGGCCGCGACCCCGAGCTGACCCACGTGAAGGCGGTGAGCGGATGACCGTGGCGCGCGCCTGGTCGGTGGCCCTGGTCGGGCTGGACGGCCGGATGGTCGAGGTCGAGGCGCACATCGGGGCGGGGCTGCCGCGTACGGTGCTGGTCGGGCTGCCCGACACGTCGCTCTACGAGGCTCGCGACCGGTGCAAGGCAGCGGTGGCCAACTCCGGCCAGAGCTGGCCGGTCTCACTGCTGACGATCAACCTGAGTCCGGCCACCTTGCCCAAGGCCGGCAGCCACTACGACTTGGCCATCGTGGCCGCGGTGCTCGCCGCGGCGGGCATCTTCGCGATGGACCAGCTGCACCGCACCGTCTTCTTGGGTGAGCTGGGTCTGGATGGTCGGATCCGACCCGTACGCGGCGTGTTGCCGGCCACGCTGGCCGCCAGCCAGGCCGGGTTCACCCGGGTGGTGGTGCCGTTGCGGCAGGCCCCGGAGGCGAAGCTGGTGGCAGGGGTGGAGGTGCTCGGCGTGGCCTCACTGGCCCAGCTGGTGGCCGAGTTCCGGGGTGACCCGGTGCCGCTGGCCGAGCCCGTCGAGCTGACCGAGGCCGGGATGGGCGAGGACGACCCGAGGCCGCTCGACCTGGCCGACGTGGTCGGACAGGTAGAAGCCAAGTGGGCGGTCGAGGTCGCGGCGGCCGGCCGGCATCACATGTTCTTCCACGGCCCACCCGGGGTCGGCAAGACCATGTTGGCCGAACGGGTGCCGAGCCTCCTGCCTGACCTGGACCTGCACGAGGCCCTCGAGGTGTCGGCGGTGCACTCCCTTGCCGGCTTCAACCTGTCGGATGGCCTGATCATCCGCCCGCCGTACAGCGATCCGCACCACTCGGCGTCGGTGGCCAGCATCGTCGGCGGAGGTCCGCGGCTGGCCAAGCCGGGAGCGATCTCCTGTGCCCACAAGGGGGTGTTGTTTCTCGATGAGGCCCCGGAGTTCTCGATGAGGGTGTTGGAGGCCTTGCGTACGCCGTTGGAGTCCGGGTCGATCACCCTGGGCCGCAGCGAGGCACAAGCACGGTATCCGGCGAAGTTCCAGCTGATCCTGGCCGCCAACCCGTGCCCGTGCGGGATGGCCACGACACCCGGCTCGGCCTGCCAGTGCCCGCCGCTCACCATCCGCCGCTATGCCGACAAGATCTCGGGACCGATCCGGGACCGGATCGACATCTCCCAGGGCTTCCTGCCTATGCGGAAGGCCCATCTGAAGGCGGCGCTGGAACGCACGGAGGATTCGGCCACGGTCGCGGTCCGGGTGCGTGAGGCGCGGGAGCGACAGCTGCGGCGGCTGCGGGGGAGCGGCTGGCGGACCAACGGTGAGGTGCCGGGCCCCTACCTGCGCCGGCAGCTGCCCTTGCCCGAAGGCCTGAGTGCGGTCGATGACGCCTACAACCGGGGCCGGTTGAGCGCGCGGGGAGTGGACAAGGTGTTGCGAGTGGCGTGGACGCTGGCCGACCTGGCCGGTCGGGAGAGGCCGGGGCCGGACGAGGTGATGGTGGCCCTGGCGATGCGTCGGGGCGAGCAGCCAGGCACCATCGCGAAGGCGGCGAGCTGATGGCGCAGCTGTCAGAGCGGGCAGCCCGGATGTCGCTGTCGTGCGCGATGGATGGCGGCGATCCGGCCGTGACCGAGCTGGTCGAGCGGTTGGGGCCGCAGGGGGCGTGGGCCAAGATCGTCGAGGGTGGCCTCGGTGAGCCGGCGGCCCGCCGAGCCGCCGGGACGAGCCTTGACCTGGTGGACCGGCTGGCCTCGGAGGCAGGTGCTCGGTTCGTGGTTCCCGGTGACGAGGAGTGGCCCGACCGGCTGGACGATCTGAGCGAGACGGCGGAGATCCAGCGTCGGGGCGGGCGACCGTTCGGGCTGTGGCTGCGGGGGCCGGGTCATCTGGCGCAGCTGGTGGAGGTGTCGGTGGCGATCGTCGGGTCGCGGGCGGCCACGGCGTACGGGAAGGGGGTGGCCGCGGACCTGGCCGCGGACCTGAGCGATCTCGGGGTGACGGTGGTGTCCGGGGGTGCGTACGGGATCGACGTGGCGGCACAGGAGGGGGCGTTGGCGGCGGGTGGGCGGACGGTGGGGGTGGTGGCCAACGGCGTGGACGTGGTCTATCCGTTGGGCAACAGCAGGCTGTTCGAGGCACTGGGACACGGTCAGCTGATCGTGTCCGAGCTGCCGCCGGGGGCCCATCCCACCCGGGTTCGGTTCCTGGCCCGCAACCGGCTGATCGCCGCGATGTCGTCGGGCACGGTGGTGGTCGAAGCGGCCCTGCGGTCCGGGGCCCGCAACACCGCCGGCTGGGCCTTGGAGTGCCAGCGGCCGTTGATGGCGGTGCCGGGCCCGGTCTACTCGAACGCGTCGACGGCACCGCACCTGATGATCCGCAACGGCCAGGCGACCCTGGTGAGCAGTGCGGCCGAGGTGATGGAGATGATCTCGGCGGTCGGGGAGCACACGGTGTCGGTGGTGCAGGGTCCGAGCCGGCGTACGGACGCGTTGTCCGAACCCCAGCTCGCCGTGTTCGAGGCCGTACCCGCTCGGCGCCGCGCCTCAGTCGGTGACATCGCCCTCGCCGCCGGCCAGAGCGTGCCGGCCACCCTGTCCGCACTGACCCGCCTGGAGACCGCGGGGCTGGTCGAGGGTAGCGAGCGTGGCTGGCTGGCTACGCCATGACCCTGACCGACGAGCTCGACGAGGTCCTAGTTGATCCGGGAGACCGCGAACAGCTCAGCGAGCCGTCCCTCGGGCAGCCCGGCCAAGGCGGCGTTGGCGCCGTTCCAGCCCCGCATCCGCTGCTCGAGCTCATCGCCGAGGTGCGACGTCTGGGAGACGTGGGCCTGCAGGGCCTTCAGCTTCTGGTCGAAGCGGTCGGTGATGTCCACCGCGTGGGGCGACTGCTCATGAGCGGACAGCCAGAGTTCGGTCACCTTCCAGGGCAACAAACCCTGGTCGATCAGCTCCGGCCAGGCGAAGCGGTTCTCGGCGGCGGGATAGACCGCCCGTACGGTCGCCTCACCCGCCGCCAGGTGGTCCGGGTGCGAGGCCTGCAGGCGCTGGTAGACCCGTTTCGGCGACTGCGCCAGAACTCGTTGCGGGCGTACGTCGCGGATCACGTGCACGATGGCTCGCTGCAGATCCCACGTCGGCTCCAGCCAGCCGTCGCTCCAGCCGTCCAAGAACCGGACGTCGGTCACGCCCAGCTCGGCCGAGGCGGCCCGTTGCTCACGCTCGCGGATGGCCGGCATCTCGGCTCGGGGCGTGTCGTCGAAGCCGCCCTGCTCCCCGCGGGTGCAGAGCAGCAGGGTCACCTCGATGCCGGCTTCGGCCCAGCCGGCCATGGTCCCGGCCGCACCGTAGTCCGCGTCATCGGGATGGGCGGTGACCACCAGCGCGCGCTCGACCTCGCTGTCGGGCAACGGCTCGGCCCAGTCCATCGGGCCGCGCGGACGTGGTGCTTGAGTGCTCACCGGCTCAGCCTAGTGTTGCCGATCCATAGCCGCTGGATGCTCCCGGTCGGCTCAGGCGTGCCGGGCAGGCTCGTGAGCCCCATGGTCGACTGGCTCGAACTGGAAGGTCGAGTGCTCGATGCTGATCGGGAAGTGGTCGGCCACACAGCGCTGCAGGTGGTCGAGCAGTGGCGGCAGGTGGCCATCGTTGAAACACACCTCGTCGACGACGATGTGCGCGCTGAGCACGGGCAGCCCGGTGGCGATCTGGGAGGCGTGCAGGTCGTGCACGTCGCGGACGTGCGGTGTCTCCATCAGGTGCCGCCGGACCTCGGCCAGGTCCAGACCCTTGGGCGTCGACTCCAGCAGCACCGCGCCGGCGTCCCGCAGCAGCAGCACCGCCCGTGGCAGGATCAAGGCGCCGACCAGTAGCGACACCACGGCGTCGGCCCGCAGCCAGCCGGTGGTGGCGATCACGATGGCCGCCACGATCACGGCGACCGACCCGAGCGCGTCGTTGACCACCTCCAAGAAGGCGGCCCGCAGGTTGAGGTTGGCATCGCGGCTCCGGGTCAGCATCGCGATGGCGATCAAGTTTCCGACCAGACCGACCGCCCCGAAGATGATCATCAGGCTCGAGGTCACCTCGGGCGGGTCGACCAGTCGCCGTACGCCCTCGATGATCACGTAGACGGCCACCGCGGTCAGCACGATCGCCTGCACCGCCGCCGCCAGCACCTCGGCCCGCTTGAAGCCCCAGGTCCGCCGCTGGCTGGCCGTACGGCGGACCAGGACCGAAGCGACCAGGGCGAGCAGCAGCCCCATCACGTCGGTCAGCATGTGCCCGGCGTCGGCGATCAGCGCCAGGCTGCCGGACAGCGCCGCCCCGACCACCTGGGCCACGAAGTTCACCAGGGTGATGGCGAAGACGATGGCCAGGGTTCGGCTGTGGCCGCCCTCGGGCGCCGCGTGGCTGTGACCGGGACCGGCATCCATCACTGGGCTCCGGTAAGGAAGTTCTCGAGCAGCGGCCCCGCCGTCCTGGAGCCGGACTGTCCGTCGTGCACGAAGACTGCGACGGCCAGGTCCTCCTGGGCGGCGATCATCCAGGTGTGCGTCTTGGCTGGTGTGTCCCCGCCGTACTCGGCGGTGCCCGTCTTGGCGATCACCGCAGGCGGCTCGGCGCCGGCCAGCACCCGGCCACTGCCCTGGGTGACGACGGCACGCATCATCTCGCGCAGCTGGCTGGCTTCGGCGCCGGTCAGCGGCGCCCCTTTGGCCTTCGCTTGCTGACCGTCGATCAGGTGGGGGATGACGGTCTTGCCCGCCGACACGGAGGCGGCGACCGCCGCCATCGTCAGCGGCGAAGCCTGCACCTTGCCCTGCCCGATCAGCGCGGCCGCCCGGCCGGTCGCTGTGGGATCCTCGGGCACCGACCCGAAGTAGGACGGGAAGCCGACGTCATAGTCGGTGCCGGCGCCCAGCGAAGCGGCTGCGTCGCTGAGGTCCGACCCTTTGAGCTTGCCGCGCTGGCCGATGAAGGCGGTGTTGCAGGACTGGGCGACGGCCGTCCGCAGGTTGATCGTTCCTCGGGAGCCACTCGGGTAGTCGCTGTAGTTCTTGAACGTCTTGCCGTCGACCTTGACGGTGGCGGGGCAGGTCACGCTCGACGTCGGCTTGAGCCCGGCCCGCAGCAGGGCCAGCGAGGATACGACCTTGAACGTGGACCCCGGTGGGAACTGACCGGTCGTCGCGACTGCCTGGTCCTTGGCCCCGGGGCCGTTGGCCGCGGCGAGAATGGCCCCGGTGGAGGGTCGGATGGCCACGATGGCGCTGGACGGTTTCGTCTTGGCCAGGGTCGACTCGGCCAGCTTCTGCAGGTCGATGTTCAACGTGGTGGTCAGCGGCTCTCCCGCGGTCGCCTTGACCTCGAACAGCGCCACCGGCTTGACCGTCGTCGAGGTGGACGGCGTCGGCGACGGGCTTGGTGAGGTGCTGGCGCTCGGGCCGGCCGGAACGAGCTGCACCTGGACGCCCGGCGTGCCGCGCAGCTGTTTGTCGTAGCGCTTCTCCAGCCCGGACAAGCCGACCTGGTCGCCGGCGACCACCGTGCCGCCGGATGCGTCGACAATCTCCTTGGTCGCGCTGCCGACGGTCCCGATCAGCGCGCGGGCGAAATCGCGGTTGGGCGCGAGCATCTGCTCGCCCTCGATCGGCAGGGCGCCCGGGATGGCGAACACCGCCTTGTTGGCCGGCCGGTCCTTGGCGGTGGCGCGGTAGGTGATCGCCTCGACGAAGTCCTCGGCCCCGGCTGCGGCCACCCGTTTGGCGTACGCCGCGGCATTGACGTCGACCAGCTTGGCCAGTCGGTTCGCCGAGCTGGTCGCCGTCTCGCCACTGACCTGTGACTTGTCGATGCCGATCCGTACGACTGGCCGCAGGGTCACCATCGGGTCGCCGTCCTCACCGAGCAGCTCGCCGCGGTCCGGGGCCAGCCGGCGCTGGGTCAAGCGGTTGGACCCGTCCAGCTCCGGCGCCAGCACCGCAGGCTGCCAGGTGCTCTTCCACCGTCCGGCCTCGCTGGCCAGCTGCACCTGGGTGTCGTAGGTCCAGGCCGGTTGCACCCCGGGGAACGCCCAGGTGTAGTTGAGGGCCGCCGTGGCCGTGCTGCCCTGCACGTTCACCGCGCCGACGGTGACCTTGGGGCTGATCGGACCCATGCCGCGTACGACGGGCTGGAACAGGTCGTTGACCTCGGCGCCGGTCGCCCCCACGAATTCGAGCGGCGAGAGGTCCTTCTTGGCCAGGGCCGCGGCAAGATCGGCCATCGCCCGTTCCGCGGTGTCGGTGGAAGGGGCCGGATCGGGATCCGGCGAGCTGGTGCAGGCGGCGAGCAGCCAGGCCAGGCTGAGAATGAACACCCCCAGGACCCGGCGGCACCGGGTCGAACGGGAGGTCAGCAGGGAGCTCGGACGCATCGACTCATCCTGCCACCGTTGACCGTCGAAGGGCGAAAGCCGACCGGTCGAGCCTGGCCCTGACGCGTAGGGTCGCCGTCATGGCAATCTACGCGCAGCGCCCCGGCCGGCTGGTCGGTCAGGTGCTGGGGGATCTGTTCGTCCTGGGCTGGGGCGTGGTCTGGGGCATCGCCGGCGCCTTCGTCCAGCAGACCATCGCCGTCCTCGCCGGCCCGGCCAGAGAAACCGCGCGGACGGCTGCAAGGTTGTCCGGGGACTTCACCGATGCCGGGGTCCAAGCCGCCAAGGTGCCCGGGGTCGGCGACCAGCTCCGCCGACCGTTCGAGGCGGCCTCGACGACCCTGGAGCAGGTGATCGCCTCGGCCAACCACCAGGTGGACAGCATCGAGCGGCTCGCCTTGATCATGGGGTGGCTGGTCTTCTTGATCCCGGTGACCGTCGTGGTCGCGTTCTGGCTGCCGCGTCGGATCCGTTTCCACCGTCGGGCCCGGGCCGCCCAGCGCTTTCTCGACGCTCAGCCCGACCTGGACCTGTTCGCCCTGCGGGCGATGGCCACCCAGCCGATGCACGTGCTGGCCGCGGTCAGCGACGATCCGGTCGCGGCGTGGCGCGCCGGCGACCGTACGGTCATCAACCGGCTGGCCGACCTGGAGCTGCGTCGCAGCGGCCTCCGGATGCCGGCCGAGCTGGCCCTGGCGGCGGCGGCGCCGGCGGTCAGGCCCTCAGATCATCGAACTCCGGATGATCTGACATGAAGTCGACCGTGAACGGGCATAGCGGACGTACGGTGCGTCCGCCGGCCCGGATGTCGGACAGCGCAGCCCGGGTCACCTGAGCGGCAAACCCCCGACCGCGGAACTTGGGCTCGGTGCCGGTGTGGGTGATGACCACGGTCTCATCGCGCAGGCTGTAGTCGACGACGGTGACCAGCTCGCTGCCCAGCCGGCCCTCGTAGCGGGACAGCTGGTCATGGCGGTTGACGATCAGGGTCTCGGCGTCCTCGGTGATGGTCATCAGTCCTCTCGGGTCAGACGGGCGGTGAGCCGCTCGCGTACGTCGGGCCACTCCGCGGCCAGCATCGAGTACTGCACCGTGTCGCGCCAGCTGCCGTCCAGCCGGATGCGGTGGTGGCGGAGCACGCCCTCGCGGTGGCCGCCGAGCCGTTCGATCGCTCGCTGGGACCGCAGGTTGAGGATGTCGGTGTGCCAGACCAGTCGCTCGGCGCCCAGCTCGTCGAAGGCGCGGGTCAGCATGATCAGCTTCGACTCGGTGTTCACCCGGGTCCGCCAGTGCCGACGGGCCACCCAGGTGTGCCCGACCGCCAGCGCCCGGACCTCAGGGCTGATCTCGTAGAACGACGTCGTACCGACCAGCTCGCCGGTCTGGCGGATCCGTTGCGCATAGGCGATCCGGGCCGGCTCGGCGATCATGGACTCGACCAGCTGCTCGGCCGCGGCGGTGTCCGTCGGCGGCCGGTAGCGGAGGTGCTGCAGCACGGCCGCCGCATCTTCAGCTGGACCGAGCGCGGCGACCAGGTCCGCCGCGTCCGCGGTCGTGATCGGGGTGAGGACGAGGGTCGGCCCGTGCAGCACGGCGGGCTCGAACCAGTCAGTGCTCACCGGGCGACCCTAGCCGGTGCGCGACGACGAAGATCCGCCGGAAGGGCAGGACGGTTCCGTACGACCGGCGCGGATAGTGCTGGTCGAGCTGCGCCTTGTACTCCTGTTCGAACTCGGCCCGCAGCATGACCGGCAGTGCCTGCAGGACCGGTCGGGCGCCGGTGCCCGAGATCCACCGGAAGACCGGGTCCGGACCGCTCAACACATGCAGATAGGTCGTCTCCCAGGCATCGACCGCACAACCCAGAGCACTCAGGTCAGCCAGGTAGTCCTGCGGTTCAGCCGAGGCCGGGCGGAGCAGCGCCTCGGTGTGAGCCGCGAACCGCGGATCCGCCGCCAGCTCGTGCAGCAGCCGGTGGCTGGGTTCGGCGAAGTTGCCGGGGACCTGGAAGGCCAGCCAGCCGCCCGGGCTGAGGGACTCGACGAGCCGGGGGAGCAGCGACCGGTGCTCGGGCACCCACTGCAGGGTGGCGTTGCTGACCACCACATCGACCGGCCGGTCGGATCGCCAGCTGCGCAGGTCCTGGACCTGGAACGAGACCCGGTCCGACGCCAGCTCGGACGCCTTGGCGATCATCTCCGGGGATGAGTCCAGCCCCAGCACCGAGGCCGACGGCCACCGATGCGTCAGCGAGGCGGTGAGCTGACCGGGGCCGCAGCCCAGGTCGACCACCTGCTGCGGGCGAACGGCTTCGACCCGGCTGACCAGATCGACGAACGGTCGCGCCCGTTCGTCGGCGAACTGCAGGTAGGTGTTCGGATCCCAGACCGGCATGGCGTCCTCTCCAAAGTATCTTGACATCAAGATACTCTGACGAGCAGAACGCCGCCGGGTAGGTCGCCCCCAGTACGTTGACCGTGTGCCATCGAAGACGCTGATCGAGATCGAGACCACCGACGGACCCATGCCCGCCCATCTGTGGCTACCCCCGGACCGGACCGGTCCGGCCGTGGTGCTGGTCCAGGAGATCTTCGGGGTCAGTCACTACATCCAGCAGCGGGCCGCCGACCTGGCTGCGCTCGGCTACGTGGTGTGTGCGCCCGAGGTCTACTGGCGTCTGGGCCAGACCACGGTCGACGAGAGCCGCGACGACGTCGTCGGTCAGGCCATGGGGCTGGCCGGTCAGGTCGACTGGGAGCTCGCGGTGTCCGACGTCGCCCTGGCGGTCAGCCACGTCCGGGGCATGGTCGAGGTGACCGGTGGCGTGGGACTGCTCGGGTTCTGCTTCGGAGGCGGTCTGGCCTTCAACGTCGCCGCGGTCGAGCCGGTCGAGGTGCTGGTCAGCTACTACGGCTCGAGCCTGGGCGCCCTGCTGCACCTGGCCGACCAGGTGACCGCCCCCAGCCTGCACCACTTCGGGCTGGCGGACGCCTTCATCCCGGCCGAGACCATCGAGTCCGTACGCCAGGCGGTCGTAGCCAACGGCGCTCGGTTCGAGACCTACGAAGGTGCCAACCACGCGTTCGACAACCCCATGCCGGCCTTCCACCATCCCGAGGCGTCGGCTGCCGCCTGGGGCGTCACCGTCCGGTTCCTCGCCGATCATCTGCCGGTGGAGACGCCGCCGGGCTGAGCCGAGGCCGTGGCCACCGGCCTGAGGATCAGCCGCGCTTTGGTAACAGATACCAAAAACCCGCCCGGGCTCTGGCTCCCGGCGTTACAGTCGCTCGAAGTAAGCGACGAAGCAGATTGCCATGAGTAGTCCTTGGGGGGCGTCAGCGATCGAAGTTCACAAGCCGGTTCTGTCTGTTCTGATCCGGGTCCGGGGGGCTCTGCCCAACCTGCGACCCGCTGAGCTGCGGGTTGCCAACGCGGTCCTGGCCGATCCGGCCGGGATCTCGGAGAGCTCGATCACCGCCGTGGCTCGTCAGTGCCAGACGTCCGAGACCACAGTCCTGCGCTTCTGCCGCGCCATCGGGTTGGCCGGCTATCCCGACCTGCGCATCGCCTTGGCTCGAGCGGCTCAGGGCGAGGAGGCGGTCAACCACAACGGTGCGGCGATGAACGGTGTCATCGGCCCGGACGACTCGCTGGCCGATGTCGTCGCCAAGATCGCCCACGCCGATGCCCGGGCCGTGGAGGACACCGCGGCGACGGTCGACCTGTCGAAGCTGTCCGATGCCGTGGAGGCCGTGGCCAAGGCCCGCCGGATCGACATCTACGGCATCGGCGCGAGCGCTCTGGTCGGGCACGACCTGCACCAGAAGCTGCACCGGATCGGACTGGTCTCGTTCATGTGGGAGGAGGGTCATCTCGCCCTCACCTCGGCCGCGGTGCTCCGGGCCGACGACGTGGCGGTCGGGATCTCCCACACCGGGACGACGTTGGACACGATCGACGCGCTGCGGGTCGCCCAGCGACGCGGCGCCACCACCATCGTGGTGACCAACTACGCGAAGTCGCCCATCGCCACCGGGGCCGACATCGTGTTGACCACAGCGGCCCGGGAGACCACCTTCCGCTCCGGCGCGATGGCCAGCCGGATCGCTCAGCTGGCCTTGATCGACTGCCTGTTCGCCGGTGTGGCGCAGCGGTCCTACAGCGAGGCCCTCGAGTCGTTGGAAAGCACCTACGACGAGGTCCGCAGCCGTCACGGCGGCCGTCGGACCGGCTGACACCCACCTGCTGGACCGGTCGTCCGGGCTGTCACAGTGTCACCCGTGCCGACTCCGCCCGACCTCAAGCCGTCGAAGCAGACCATCGTCGTGCTCGGTCTGCTGTCCACCTTCGGCCCGCTCTCGCTCGACCTGTACCTGCCCTCGCTGCCCTCGCTGGCCGACGACCTGCAGGCGTCCACCTCGGCCGCCCAGCTGTCGATCACCGCCTGCCTGATCGGGCTGGCGGTCGGGCAGCTGGTCGCCGGGCCGCTGTCCGACCGGTTCGGACGGCGCCGCCCGCTGATCATCGGGCTGGCCGCCTACGTGGTGGCCTCGCTGGCCTGTGCCGTGGCGCCCTCCATCACCGTGCTCGTGCTGCTCCGTCTGGTGCAGGGTTTGGCCGGTGCCGCCGGACTGGTCATCGCCCGGGCGGTCGCCCGTGACCTCTATGAGGGCCGGACGCTGGTGATCTTCTTCTCCCGGCTGATCCTGATCTCCGGCTTGGCGCCGGTGATCGCCCCAGTGCTCGGCGGCCAGCTCAGCAAGGTGATGAGCTGGCGGGGGATCTTCGCGGTGCTGGCCGGCTTCGGGCTGGTCCTGCTGCTGGCCGGTCTCTTAGGGGTGCGGGAGACGCTGCCGGCCGAGCGGCGTACGACGGGTGGTCTGTCAGCCACCCTGCACGGCTTCGCGATCTTGCTCCGCGACCGGCTCTTCGTCGGGGCGGCGCTCTCGGCCGGGCTCGCGGCAGCGTCGATGTTCGCCTACATCGCGGGGTCGACCTTCGTGCTGCAGCGGATCTACGGCCTGTCGGCGCAGGCGTTCTCGTTCACCTTCGGGATCAACTCGCTCGGCATCGTGGCCATGGGCCAGGTCAGCGGTCGGTTGGCCCGACGGTGGTCGGCCCCGAAGATCCTGGCCCTGGGCCTGGTCATCAACCTGGTCGGGGCCACCGGGCTGGCGACCTCGGTGCTGCTGCACCTGGACCTGCCATTCCTGGTCGTGTCGTTGTTCGTGATGGTCAGCGCCCTTGGTCTGGTCTTCCCGACGGCGACGGCGATCGCCATGTCCGACTATCCCGAGCAGGCCGGGGCGGCATCCTCGCTGCTGGGTCTGGGTCAGTACCTGGCCGGCGCCTTCGCCTCACCGCTGGTCGGCATCGCCGGCGAGCAGAGCGCGGTCCCGCTCGGGCTCGTGGCCGTGACGGCCAGTGCATCGGCCTCGGTGGTGTTCTTGGCCATGGTCTATCCCGCCGTACGCCGACGCCGGGTGGCCGCCGACCTGCCGCCCGAGGCGGAGCCACCGCCCGCGGTGTGACCGCGGATCACGAGCTCGGCTGGCGGGCCGCGGACCGGCGCCGCCACGACTGCCGGACGGCACTGATGATCACCCCGGCCAGCAGCGCCAGGGACAGCCACAAGGAGTACTTGGCGATCACCTCGACCACGTCGACCGCCGGCTGCCCGATCCGGTAGCCGAGGTAGATGTAAAGGGCCCGGGTCGACGCGGCGCCGAGGACGTCGATCAGCAAGAATGTGCGCAGCCGCATCCCGGTCGCACCGAGGGTCGCGTAGATGACGGCACTGGGCAGTGGGATGACGTAGCCGAGCAGGATGGCCGCGACGCCGTACTTCTTGGCCAGCCGCTCGGCCCGGTCGGCGTTGCGAGCGGCCCGGGGTGACCGACCGGACACGATCTCGATCAACCCGCGGCCCCACAGCTTGCCGGCCCACCAGTAGAGGGGGTCGAACTTGACCGAGCCGAACGTGCCGAGCAGCAGCCCGAGCGGCCACCAGCCGACGCCGGTGGCCGCCAGGGCGCCGATGGTGACCGCCGACGTCCGCGACCCGCCCAGGGCGGCCAGCAGGTAGGGGTTGGCGCCGAGCAGGATCGGGCGCAGCGGCAGCAGGACCAGTGCGTAGACCCCGGTCAGGCTGAAGGCGACCCAGCAGATGATGTCGCGCCGCTGGGGCTTGCCCTTCCAGGGCAGCCGGGGGTCCTCCCACCATTCCGGCTCACGTTCCTCGGCCGCGTCCCGGCTCTCCTCGGGAGGCCGGGTGGTGGGGGAGGTCTCGTCGCCCACCTGGTCGTCTGGCATGACGACACCGTACCCAGTCCGACGACAGCGGCCCGTACGCCGCGGCGCCGTCAGCCGCGGTGGTGCATGGCTTCGCGCCAGGTCGGCACGTACGGCTTCCAGCCCAGGATCAGCGACGCCTCGGCCGGCGTCCGGTTGGCCTTGAGGTTGTTGCACCGGGTGCAGGCGGCCACCGTGTTGAGCCAGGTGTTCTGACCACCGCGCGACTGAGGCATCAGGTGGTCGACGGTGTCGGCCTTGTGCCCGCAGTAGGCGCACCGGTGCTGGTCACGGCGCAGCACGCCCCGCTTGGACCAGGTCGGGGCGGTCGCGTAGAGGAAGGTGGTCTTCACGTAGCGGATCAACCGGAGCACGATCGGCCACGGGTAGGGACCGATCGAGTGCCCGTCCCGCGCCTCCTCGACGATGGCGACCTCGCGGACCAGCATCTTGATGGCATGGTGGACCGACACGGTGTGCAAGGCGGTGTTGTCGGTGTTGAGCACGATGACGCCAGACGCGGTGACAGTTGACCCTGAAGCGACGGTGAACATGGGTGTCGACCTCCCTTCTGTGCTCCGATGGCCGAAACCAGGGTGCCGGATGATGTGAGGACTGTCACTCGGATTATCCGCCGCCAGACAAGGCGTACGGGTCATCTCGTCGGCGACGCGCCCATTCCGGCGACGCGCCGGACGGGGTTGACGGATGTCGAACGCGTGTTCGAATATAGGTCAATGACCCCGGTCGATACGCAGATCCAGGACCTGCAGCGGCGCGTGCAGCGCATGCAGGGAGCTGCTGTGTCGCGCAGTCTTCCTTCGCTGCCGGGGCTGGCGTCGGTGCTGAGTCTGCGGACGGGCTCGGCGTACGGGGTGGACAGCGCCAGCCTGGCTCTGGCCCTGCTGGCCGGGCCGTCGCAGGCCGGTGAGTGGGTGGCCGTGGTCGGGGCGTCCGACCTGGGTTTCGAGGCGGCGGCCGGCTTCGGCATGGACCTCGCTCGAACGATCGTGGTGCCCCATCCCGGTGAGCACTGGCTCTCGGTCACCGCCGGTCTGGTCGACGTGGCCACGGTCATCCTGGTCAAGCCGCCGGTCACGGTCACTGAGCACCAGGCCGAGCGGCTGAAGTCCCGGCTGCGGCAGAAGGACGCCACGTTGGTGTGCTGGGGGAGCTGGCCGCGTTGCGAGGCGCGGTTGTCGGTGCGCAGCTCGGTCTGGACCGGTTTGGGACAGGGGCACGGGCAGCTGAGCGGGCGGCGCGTGGTGGTCGACGTCGTCCGCGGCACGGCACCGCGTCGTTCGGTGAACCTGTGGCTGCCCGGGAACGACCAGGAGATCGCCGAAGCCGGGTCACCGGTGGTGAGTGTCGACCAGGTGCTGGCGGGCTGAGATGACGACCCTGGTCACGCCGCAGACCTCGGAGGTTTCGCGATCCTCCGCTCCAGAGGTCCCCCGGGTGATGGTGATGTGGTGCCCCGACTGGCCGATCGTGGCCGCGGTGGCCCAGCACGGCCTGCCGATGTCGGAGCCGATCGCGGTGATCGAGCACGGCGAGGTGTACGCCTGTTCACCAGCCGCCCGGGCGGAGGGCGTCCGGCGCGGGATGCGTCGCCGCGATGCCTCGGCCCACTGTCCGGAGCTGGTGGTCTTGGACCACAGCCTCGAGAACGACGTCCGGGTCTTCGAGACGGTGCTGTCGGCGATCGAGGACGTCAGCTCGACGGTCACTCCGATCCGGCCCGGACTGTGCGCGCTCGGGGTGCCCAGCCGGTTCTACGGTGGGGAGGCCGAGGCGGCTGCGGTGGTTGCCCAGCAGCTGGTGAACGAGGGGGTGTGGGACTGTCGCTCCGGCATCGCCGACGGCATCTTCGCCGCGGAGCAGGCCGCCCGGCACGCGGCGGCGCAGGACTGCTTCGTGGTGCCGGTCGGACAGTCACGAGAGTTCCTGGCCGGATTGTCGATCGGGGTGTTGGAAGATCTCGAGCTGGTCAGCTTGCTGCGGCGGCTGGGGATCCGCAAGCTCGGTGACTTCGCGGCGTTGTCCAGGCGAGACGTGGTGACCCGTTTCGGCACCCAGGGCGGTTGGTTGCACCGGCTGGCTCAGGGGTCCGACGCCCGGGCCGCCGCCCCCCGCCAGCCGCCGATGGAGGTGGACCAGCACATCGACTTCGAGCCGCCGCTGGAGACCATCGAGCCGATCGTGTTCAGCTCGCGACAGACGGCCGAACGGTGCATCGCCGAGCTGGCCCGTCACGGCCTGGTCTGCACGGAGGTGCGGATCGAGGTGCTCGGGGACAACGGCTGGACCGGATCGCGGGTCTGGGCCCATTCGCGCTGGTTCACCGCCGCTGACCTGGTCGACCGGCTCTATTGGCAGCTGCAGGGTGATCCGTCCCCAGAGCCGGTCGAGACCGTACGGCTCATCCCCGAGTCGGTCGAGTCGCTGGCCGACCACGGTGAGGGGCTGTGGGGCAGCGCACCCGATGAGCGCATCGAGCGAGGAGTCGCCCGGCTGCAGGGAATGCTCGGTCCGGAGCAGGTGCTGGCTCCGTCCCTGCAGGGCGGCCGTAGTCCTCGGCAGCGCCAGCTGCTCACGCCGTGGGGGGAGCGCAGCGGTCCGCGTCGGTCGACCTCGCTGCCCTGGCCCGGCAGCATCCCGCCGCCGGCCCCGAGCCGGGTCTTCCCCGAGCCGATGCCGGCGGCCGTGCTCACCCATGACGGGCAGGTCGTCCAGATCACCAGTCGTGGCCTGATCTCCGGTGCTCCCGGCCGGCTGCGGACCTCGGCCGCCACCGACCGTTGGTCATCGAGGCCTGGGCCGGTCCGTGGCCGATCGACGAGCTGTGGTGGGACCAGGCGTGCGGCCCGCCAGGTGGCCCGGTTCCAGCTGGTCGCGGTCGACGGCAGCGCCTGGCTGGTGATCGTCGAGAACGACCAGTGGTGGGTCGAGGCCCGCTATGAATGATCGAAACTTGCCGCGAACGTCGGGTAGTGACGGCCCGATGCGTGTCTCGCGAACGGAGAGCGTGCGGCTCGCGGTACACGCGCTTTGGTCCGCGACCGAGCGAGGAAGACACCATCTTTAGGCCGACGCGGGCGCGAGTGGGAGAACACATGGGCTGGAACAACCCCGCGATGCCGTGGTCCGAGCTCGAGCGGACGCTGTCGGGCCGAGCGCCGAGCATGCCCATGGGCACGCCGCCGACCGAGGACAACCCGGACGGCGACAGCGCTCCGGGCTATTCGCACAAGCGGCCGGCGTACGTGGCGCCCGAGGCCAAGCCGGCGCACCCCGGACGAGCCCGTACGTGCCGTACGCGGAGCTGCACTGCCACAGCAACTTCAGCTTCCTCGACGGGGCGAGTGACCCGGAGGCGCTGATCGAGGAGGCGGTCCGGCTGCGGCTGGACGGCCTGGCGATCACCGACCACGACGGCTTCTACGCCGCGTCGCGGTTCGCCGAGGCCGCGCTGGCCTACGAGCTGCGGACGATCTACGGCGCCGAGCTGTCGCTGGGGCTGACCGCGCCGCAGAACGGGGTCGCCGACCCGGAGGGCGACCACCTGCTGGTGCTGGCCCGCGGGGTGACGGGCTACCACCGGCTGGCGGCGGCGATCACCGAGGCCCAGCTGCGCGGTGACGAGAAGGGCCGGCCGCTCTACGACCTCGAGGAGCTGGCCGCGCACGGCGCGCGGCCACTGGCTGATCCTGACCGGCTGCCGCAAGGGCCTGGTCCGGCCGGCACTGACCCGCGACGGCGCGCGAGGCGGCGGCGCAGGAGCTCGACCGGCTGACCGCCCTGTTCGGTCACGACCACGTGGTGGTCGAGCTGATCGACCACGGCCTGCCGACCGACTCGGGGCACAACGACGCGCTGGCCGTGCTCGCCGCTCGACCACGGCCTGCCGCTGGTGGCCACCAACAACGTGCACTACGCCACACCGGCCGAGTACCGGCTGGCCGCGGCGATGGCGGCGGTGCCGGGCCCGGCGGAGCCTGGCCGAGATGGACGGCTGGCTGCCGGTGCCCGGGGCCCACCTGCGGTCCGGGGCACGAGATGGCCACGCTGTTCGCTCGCTTCCCCGGGGCGGTGGCCCGGTCGGTCGACGTGGCCGACGAGTGCGCGTTCAACCTGCGGCTGGCCAAGCCCCGGCTGCCCAAGCTGGACGTCCCCGAGGGCCACACCCCGATCACCTGGCTGCGCGAGCTGTGCCGCCGCGGGGCCGACGAGCGCTACCCGCGACAACCGGGCCGAGGCCGAGGAGCGGCTGCAGCGCGAGCTGGCGGTGATCGAGGAGAAGGACTTCCCGGGCTACTTCCTGATCGTGCACGACATGGTGAAGTTCGCCCGGGACCGGGGCATCCTCTGCCAGGGCCGGGGATCGGCGGCCAACTCGGTGGTCTGCTACGTCCTCGGGGTCACCGCGGTCGACCCGATCAAGTTCCAGCTGCCGTTCGAGCGGTTCCTGTCGGCGAGCCGCGACGAGGAGCCCGACATCGACGTCGACTTCGACTCCGACCGGCGCGAGGAGGTGATCCAGGAGGTCTACCGCCGCTACGGTCGGCACAACGCCGCCCAGGTCGCCAACGTGATCAGCTATCGGCCCAAGTCGGCGGTCCGCGACATGGCCAAGGCCCTCGGCTACTCCACCGGTCAGCAGGACGCCTGGTCCAAGCAGATCGACACCTGGGGCGTCGGTCCCGGCCGGAGAGGACCACGACATCCCGCAGCCGGTGGTCGACCTGGCCGACCAGCTGATGAAGGCCCCGCGGCACCTGGGCATCCACTCCGGCGGCATGGTGCTGACCGAGCGGCCGGTGGGGGAGGTGTGCCCGATCGAGCGGGGCCGGATGGACGACCGCACCGTGCTGCAGTGGGACAAGGACAGCTGCGCCTGGATGGGGCTGGTCAAGTTCGACTTCCTCGGGCTGGGCATCCTGGCCGCGATCCAGTACACCTTCGACCTGGTCGGCGGACCGGATCGGGGAGCGGTGGACCCTCGACACCATGCCCAAGGAGGAGCAGGGCGTCTACGACATGCTCTGCCGGGCCGACTCGATCGGGGTCTTCCAGGTCGAGAGCCGGGCCCAGATCGGCACCCTGCCCCGGCTGCAGCCGCGCCGGTTCTACGACCTGGTGGTCGAGATCGCGCTGATCCGACCCGGGCCGATCCAGGGCGGGGCGGTGCATCCCTACATCCGGCGGACGACCGGCAAGGAGGAGATCACCTATCTGCACCCGGCCCTCGAGCCGGTGCTGGAACGGACCAAGGGCGTGCCGCTGTTCCAGGAGCAGCTGATGCAGATCGCGATGGCCGTCGGCGGCTGCACCGGTGACGACGCCGACCTGCTGCGCCGGGCGATGGGCTCCAAGCGGGGCGTGGAGAAGATCGAACGGCTGCGGGACCAAGCTGTACGCCGGGATGGCAGCGCACGGCATCGCCGGCGAGCTGGCCGACGACATCTACGCCCGGATCGAGGCGTTCGCCAACTTCGGCTTCGCCGAGAGCCACGCGATCAGCTTCGCCCTGCTGGTCTACGCCTCGTCCTGGCTGAAGCTGCACTATCCCGGGGCGTTCCTGGCCGGTCTGCTGCGGGCCCAGCCGATGGGGTTCTACTCACCGCAGTCGCTGGTCGCCGACGCCCGGCGGCACGGGGTGACGGTGCTGCGGCCCGACATCGTCCGGCTCCGGGGTCGACGCCGACCTCGAGCCGCTCGTCGGACGCCCGACTCGACCGGGCCGACCGGGACTGCGCCGAGCTGTCTGCGAGCGCCACCAGCCCGAGGTGCGGACCGTTCGACCGCGATGCGCCCGACCGGACCCTGGAGCACCGGCGCGACGGCAGCTTCGCCGTCCGGCTGGGGCTGACCGAGGTGCAGGGGATCGGCCGCGACCTGGCGGCGGCATCGTCGCCGAGCGGGAGCGGGCCCGTTCCGCGATCATGAACGACGTCGTCCGCCGGACCGGGCTGAACGTGACGCAGACCGAGGCGCTGGCCACCGCCGGCGCGTTCGACTGCTTCGGGCTGTCCCGCCGGCAGGCGCTGTGGAACGCCGGGCTACACCGACTCGACGACCACGTTGCCCGGCTCGGCGATCGACGCGGCGCCGCCGATGCTGCCGGGGATGAGCCCGGTCGAGCTCACCCTGGCCGACCTGTGGGCCACCAAGATCAGCCCCGGACGACCACCCGATCGGGCATCTGCGGCCGCTGCTGGACGAGCACGAGATCATCGCCGATCAGCGACGCTGGGGCCGGCCCACGACGAGCGCCGGGTCCGGGTGGCCGGGATGGTCACCCACCGGCAGCGGCCGGGCACGGCCGGGGGGATCACGTTCCTCAACCTGGAGGACGAGACCGGGATGCTCAACGTGGTCTGTGCCGAGCCGATGTGGCGACGGTTCAAGACCGTCGGTCAGCGCTCGAACGGAATGGTCATCCGCGGCATGATCGAGCACAGCGACGGGGTGACCAACCTGGTCGCCGACCGGCTCGAGCCGCTCAGCTCGGTCTTTCCCGAGTCGGGCGGGGTGTTGCCACATGGTCACAAGTCACGGGACTTCCGCTGAGGAACGCAGTGGTCGGGTTGCTGCCACCGAGTGCGGCGTACACGGCGACAATGACCCACCCGGTTCGGCTGCATCCGCTCAGCATCTCAGGAAGCTGTGGTCTCCGAGGGCTGGAAGCTGCGCTGAACACCCTGGCGCCGGGCCCACCACCAGACGCCCGCCACCACGAGGGCGAGCAGCACCATCGGCACCAAGATCTCCGGTCCGCCGACACCGTCGCTGCGGTCCAGTGCCCGGCTCATGTCCTGGCCCGAGACGATCCCGATCGTGAAGGCCATCAGGTTGTTGACCGCGTGGATCAAGATCGCGACCTCCAGGCCACCGGTCCGCCAGGTGACGATGGACAGGCCGACCCCGAACAGGAAGTAGAAGACGATCAACCACGGGTCACCGGCGCCGTGGGCCAGCATGAACAGGCCCGAGGAGACCACGGTGCCGATGATCAGCGCCAGCCGTGGGTCACTGGCCCAGGATCCGGCGGCCCGGGTGATCAGACCGCGAGCGCCGTACTCCTCGCCGGCCGCTTGCAGCGGAGTCGTGAGCCACACGATGACCAGCAACGCGATGGACTCACCGGTCAGCCCGCCGCCGGACGGACCGGCCCCGAGGATGCCGATCACGACGTAGACCGCCCACAACGGCAGCACGACGACCGCGCTCTGGGCGAGCAACCGCCACCGGAAGCGCCCCACCACCGAGTGCAGCCAAGGGCCACGCTGACCGTAGAACGCGCGCTGCAACCAGATGGACAGCGGGATGGCGGCCACGTTGGACAGGTTGGTGGCGATCAGCAGGCTCGGGGTGAGGGTCACTTTGCCCTGCAGCAGGTCACCGGCAGCCACCCGGCCGCGGGCGACGTCGATGGCCACCGCGCCGATCTGCAGGATGCCGCTGACGATCAGATAGGCGGCCACGAAGCTGACGATGACCAGCAGACCCTTCCACCAGGTGGCCCGCGGCGTACGCAGCATCTGGTGGTACTCGACCGGCTGCGTCGGCAGCGGGCTGCGAACGGCCGGTCTGACCGGATGCACCAGCGGTAAGCCGGTCCCGGGCTGTTCGAGCCCGGCCGGCCCCGTTCCCGACGGCCCGGGCGGCAGCCAACCGTACGGCTGCGGTCGGGCGTCGGGGGGTGGCTGGCTCATGCGCGGGAAAGTCCCTTTCAGGTGCCGGTCGGACGAGACCCCATTGTGCCCAGGGCCGCCAACCACCTCGGGACTAGGACGCGCGCCCGTCGCCGCCCTGATCGGGGTTGGCGGCGTCCAGCGGCGTGGTCACCGCGATGTGCCGGCTGCCGTCGGGAGTGGTGACCACCTGGTAGGCGTTGCGCTCCCGACCCACCGCCGAGCCGTCGGCATCGAGGTTCTCCAGCACCAGGCGGCCGACCCAGACCCCGGGCACCTCCACGTCGGTGACGATGTCGCGCGCGCGTACGCCGTGGATCTGTCGGGAGCGGTAGAAGTCTTGACCCTGGAGAAAGAAGTCCCGGGTCTGCTGTGGCTCCGTGATGGCCAGGCAGCCCAGCGCAGATACAGCCAGAGCCGGGTAGTGATAGATGTCGGCGAGGCCCTCGATGTCCCCGTCCGACAGATAGCCGGTGTAACGAGCGAAGAAGTCGTTGATCGTCTCCGTGTTGTCAGCGGTGGTGTCCGGACCGTTGAGATTGGGTTCCATACCGACGACGCTACGGAGGAACACCGCCACGCCGGTGGCGGGGATAGAGGTAGTTTCGTCTCGTGTCCGCCCCGCACGCTCCCGCTCCCGGACGGGTGGCCGCCCGGTCCCGCGACAACCATCTCACCCTGCGCCGGGTCGAGCGGCAGCACCGGCTGATCGAGCTGCTCGCCGCCACCGCATCGCCGCGATCCAGCAGCGACCTGGCGCGTGAGCTCGGCGTCGGACTGCGGACGGTGGAGCGCGACCTCGCCCGGCTCCGCGAGTCGGGCGTGCCGATCGAGGGGGTGCCTGGGGCCCACGGTGGAAGCCGGCTGCCTCGACGCGACGCACCGGAGCCGGTGATCTTGACGTTCCAGGAGATCGCCGCCCTGATCGCCAGCCTGGTGGCACTCGGACCGACCGCCACCCAGAGCTCGGAGACGGCCATGCGGGCGCTGCTACGATCCATCGCTTCGTGATCTGGCTTCCGTGGAGGATGCGGAGGAAGATCGTGGTGTGCGTTTCTCGGGGAAGTCCTCGGGTCAGTCGGAGCGGAAGACTCCGGCCACCAGGCAGCCAACAGTGGTGCTGGCTCGCCGTGAGCCCGGTCGGGAGAACCCGGTCCTGCGCCTGCAGCGCACCGCCGGGAACGCGGCGACGGTCACGTTGCTGTCGCCCGTCCAACGGCAGCCCAAGAAGGCGAAGAAGGTCCGGGTCGGCGTCGCCAAGTACGGTACGACCCGCCTAACCGAACGGCTGCAGGACATGATGCAGCGTGGGGTGCTCGACGTCGGGGGTGCGCCCTCGACCCTGACCCGGGAACAGCTGTTCATCCTGCAGGGCGTGGCCAACGTCGAAACCGGCGGCAAGGACAACGCCGTCTACACCAAGGACAACATGTTCGTCAGCCTCGGCTTCAAGCAGGTGACGCTGAACTGGGGGACGCTGTACGACATCATCCAGGCCGTGCCTGCGGCCTTCGCCAAGCACGGCATCGTCCTCGGGGGCGGCACCTACCGCCTCAAGGCCGGCACGCGTCCGGCCGTCGAAGGCGCGCCGGATCCGGCCATGCTGAAGACCCCGCCGTGGACCGACCGGTTCTTCGACGCCGGATCCGAGGATGCTGTGGTTTCGGCCATGGTGGCGTTCACGCTCAAAGAGCTCAGCCGGATGGAGCGCCGGATCGCCACCGACAACCGCGGTCGCTCGAACTCGTGGATGAAGGACCCGACCGCTCGGGCCTGGCTGCTGGAGACCATGAACAACCGCCCGGCGAACGCTTGGACGGCGGCGAGAAAGACCCTGGCCCGGACCAGCGGGCAGCAGCTGACCCGGGAGGCGTTCCTGGCCGTGCTGGAGTCGGAGATCCGCGGCGCGTACGCGGCGCACGACGAAGGACACAAAGCCGCCAACATCATCGCCAAGATCCCCCGCGCAGGAGGAGCGGCGACCACGCCCACCGGTACGCCGACACCCCTCCCGGCGCCGAAGCCCGCCGCCTCGTCGACGCCACCGAAGGGCGCCGGCGTCGATCTGGTCGATCAGGCGACGAAGGTGCTGCCCCCAGCCGCGGCTCGCTCGGCCGGGGCCGGGCCGGCGGCCCTCGCCGCCATCGCAGCCCTGGGACTCACCGGACCTGCCGTACGCCTCCTCGCGACGCTCGGTCACCGCGACGCCAACGCGCTCACCAACCTCGCGTTCTGGGCCGCCCACCCTGACCTGTTCGGGACCAAGCTGGTGTCCTCCCAGCCGGGCTTCCCGGCGTTGGCCGCCGAGTGGATCCAACTGCGCGACGGCCCGGTGGCTGCGGCCCTCAAGGCAGCAGCGCCGAGCGCCCCGTCAACGGCCCCGGCCGGCCCCGCGGCCGCACCGGCCACAACCGCACCGGCCACTGCTGACACCGGCGACAGCGGCACCGGCGACGGCCGCACCGCCCACGGCTAAACCCGCCACGGCCGCACCGGGCCCGGCTGCACCGGCCCCCGCCCCCCAAGCACCTGTCGCCGGCGACGATGCGGCCGCCCGGGCGGCGTTCGTCGCCGACCGGCTGCGCTCGAGCATCGACCTGCTGCCCGAGGCCACCGCCAAGCCGTTCCGCGCGATCGAGTGGGGGTGGGCCGACTATCCCGGCACCCAGTTCCCGGTCGCTGAGATGAAGCCGGCTGACGTCGCCCGGTTCCGGACCGACCGGTCGCTGATCTACTCCGAGTCGGAGAAGGCCTTCCTCGGCCGACACCAAGACGACGCCAAACGCCTGTTCAGTGCGCTGGCCGACAACCGGCCCGGCGGCGGGGAGCGGCGGGTCAACGCGGGGGCGACAGCCATGATCACGAAGACGGAGTTCGCAGCGGCCACGGACAAGCCGTCGATCGACGCCTACATCCAGTCGCAGGTCAACAACACCGCGTTGCCGGGCGGCGGCCGGCTGAACAAGCACGCGGCGGCGGCCTTCCTCCGGATGCGCGAAGCGGCTCAGCGTGAGGGAGTCGACCTCCGGGTGCTCTCCGGTTTCCGCAGCCGGGCCTCCGAGGAGGCGATGGCCAAGAAGAACACGAACCGGTGGGCCTTCGGCGGGTTCTCACCGCACTCACTGGGACTGGCCGCCGACCTGGCGCTGCGGGTCGGCTCCAGCGCCACCGCTGACTTCACCGAGACCAGCACCCGGATGGACAAGCTCGTGGGCATCTTGAGCTCGCCGGCCTACAAGTGGGTCTACGTGAACGGAGCCGCGTACGGGTTCTTCCAGTACAAGGCCGAGCCGTGGCACTGGGAGTACAACCCGCCCGGTTTCAAACGCACCTTCTGGGCCGAGCGCTGACGAGGCCAGATGCCTGTCGATCGTGTGTCCGAGGGGGGACTTGAACCCCCATTCCCCGTAAAGGGAACTAGCACCTCAAGCTAGCGCGTCTACCTATTCCGCCACCCGGACCTGGTGTGACCCTGTCGGGCCAGCAGTGAACTATAGCAACCCGGACAGGCTGCGACGAATCCGTTCCGGCCGCCCCATCAGTCCTGTCCACGGTCGCGCCAGTGCCGGGCGATCGCGCTAGGCAGCGGGTCGATCACGGTTCCCTCGGCCCGCAGGTTGGCCCGGGTGAGCCGTCGGCTGCGGATCAGGCTGACCAGGCCGAACGCCCACAACAGGTACTGAAAACAGAACGCGATCTTGAAGTCGGCCAGGTCGAAGTTGCCCAGCGGAGCCCGCAGGTCCAAGATCAGCCCGATGGCGAAGATGGTGACCAGCGAGGCGGTGAAGCCGCCCATGTTCACGATGCCGGAGGCGGTGCCCAACCGGGTCGCCGGGTTGAAGGAGCGGGCGAAGTCGAAGCCGATGGCCGACGCTGGACCGTAGCTGGCCAGGATCAGGATCAAGATCACCACCAGCGGGAGTGGAGCCGGTCCTGGCCACAGCAGCACCGCCGACCAGGCCAGCACGGTGACCAGCAGCACGCCGAAGATCAAGTTCGACCGGCGCAACGGATACTGACCGGTCAGCTGGCCCAGCACCAGGCCGATGATCGTCGCGGCCAGCACCATCATGGTCAGCAGCCCACCCGCCAGCCCCGGGCTGTAGCCCATCCCGATGGTCAGGAACGGGTAGCCCCACAACAAGGCGAAGACCATGCCGGAGAACTGGGTGCTGAAGTGCGACCACAGTCCGAGCCGGGTGCCCGGCTCCAGGAACGAGTCGCGTACGTCGCTGCCGGCCTGACGCCAGCTGACCGACGTCAGAGAGTCGTCGACCTCCGGCCGGCTGTTGCGGACCACGATCACGACCAGGATGGCCACCAGCACCCCGATCGCCGCCGCACCGAGATAGGCCGCGGTCCAGCCCGGCCCGGCCAGCGCGGCGACCAGCGGAATGGTGCTGACGACCTGGCCCAGCTGCCCCAGCTGACCGGTCAGCTGGGTCATCAGGGGCACCCGGCGCGGCGGGAACCAGGCGGGAATCAGTCGCAGCACCGAGACGAAGGTCATCGCGTCGCCGGCGCCGACCAGGATCCGGGCCAGCAACGCGCCGACCGGCTCCTCGGTCAGCGACAGGGCGACCTGCCCGCCGGCCATCACCACGCCACCGACCGCCACCATGGCCCGGGACCCGAAGCGGTCGACCAGCACGCCGACCGGCACCTGCATGACCGCGTAGGTGAGCAGCTGCACGACCGCGAAGGTGGACAGCACCGAGGCGCCGATCCGGAAGCGTTCCGTGGCCGGCTCGACCGCGACGCCCAGCGACGTGCGCTGCAGGATGGCCACCGCGTACGCGAGGACGGCAACTCCCCAGACCAACCAGGACCGCGACATGGGACGCACCCGCTCATTCTCCCGCCTTCGACGCTGTCGCCGGCTTCGGTCCAAACCTGCCCGGGTGCAAGGATGAGCCGGTGAACCAGGAGCCGGTGGCCCACGAGACGCGAGCCCAGTACCGCCCCGATGCCGAGGTCGTCGACATCTGCCGGGACCTGATCAGGATCGACACCTCCAACTACGGCCCCGACCCCGGACCCGGCGAACGTGCCGCCGCCGAGCACGTGGCCACACTGCTCGATGAGGTCGGGATCAGCAGCGAGCTGTTCGAGTCCGCTCCCAACCGCACCTCGCTGGTCGCGCACTGGGCTCCGGAGGGGGTGGACGAGTCGCTGCCCCCGTTGCTGGTGCACGGCCACCTCGACGTGGTCCCGGCCAACGCTGACGACTGGTCGGTCCCACCGTTCGCCGGCGAGGTCGCCGACGGCTGCGTCTGGGGTCGTGGCGCGGTCGACATGAAGGACTTCGACGCCATGGTGCTGAGCGTGGTGCGCGCCCGGGCCCGGGCCGGCGTGGCTCCCCGGCGTCCCCTCCGGCTGATCTTCACCGCCGACGAGGAAGCGGGCAGCGGGCTGGGTGCGCACTGGCTGGTCGATCACCACCGCGAGGTGGTCGAGGGCTGCGAGCAGGGGATCGGGGAGGTCGGCGGCTTCTCCCTGACCGTGCAGGACGACCTGCGCCTCTACCTGATCCAGACGGCCGAGAAGGGTCTCGCCTGGCTCAACCTGATCGCCGACGGCCGGGCCGGGCACGGCTCGTTCCGCAACGACGACAACGCCATCACCGAGCTGGCCGCTGCGGTGGCCCGGGTCGGAGCGTACGAGTGGCCGCACAAGATCACCGACGCCCAGCAGGCCTTCTTGGAGGCGGTCTCCGAGGCGTTCGGCATCGAGCTCGACCCGGATCGGGCCGAGGAGACCCTGGCCCGGTTGGGCAGCATCTCCCGGATGGTCGGCGCGACGATGTCGAACACGGCCAACCCGACCATGCTGTCGGCCGGCTACAAGCACAACGTCATCCCCGGGCGGGCGACCGCAGCCATCGACGGCCGGTTCGTGCCCGGCGGCGAGGACGAGTTCTACGCCACCATCGCCGACCTGATCGGCGACAAGGTCCGCTACGAGGTGGTGACCAGGCAGCCGTCGGTGGAGACCGAGTTCTCCGGTGCGCTGGTCGAGGCGATGCAGTCCTGCCTGCTGGCCGAGGACCCGGGCGCCAAGGCGGTGCCGTACCTGATGAGTGGCGGCACCGACGCCAAGGCCTGGGACAAGACGGGGATCCAGTGCTTCGGCTTCGCCCCGCTCCGGCTGCCCCCCGAGCTCGACTTCGTCGGCATGTTCCACGGGGTGGATGAGCGGGTGCCGACCGACTCGCTGGAGTTCGGCGCCCGCGTCCTCGACCGCTTCCTGGCGCAGGCGTGAACTAAACTTCGAGTCGATGAGCAGCCGAACTGTCGAGTACGAGATCGAGCGGGTCCGCCTCGGGCGGCACCTGTCCCGCAACGCGGTCCGCCAGCTGTTGACCGACCAGGCCGAGTACGGCGGCTGGGAGCTGACCCGGTTGCGTCGCTACCGCGACGGCACCCGGGATGTGTGGATCCGCCGCAAGATCATCCGCGTGGTGGCCACGGTCTAGATACTCCGCCCGGCGGCGATGAGTTCGTCCCCGCCGCCCGGTCCTACTTCCGTGACTTCTTCGGGTTTCGAGCCTTCCCCTGCCCAGGACGCCCTGCTGGCCGCGGCGCTGGCCGGTGACGGCGAGGCGTTCCAGGATCTGGTCGGTCCGCACCTGCCTGAGCTGCACGCGCACTGCTACCGGATGCTCGGCTCAGTGTTCGATGCGGACGACGTCCTGCAGGACGTTCTGGTGCGGGCCTGGCGCAGCCTGTCGACCTTCGCCGGCCGCGGGTCCCTGCGCAGCTGGCTCTACCGCATCGCCACCAATTCCAGCCTGAACGCGATCCAGAGCCGCGGCCGGCGGGTGCTGCCCATCGACCTCAGCTCTCGCGAGGACGGGGCTCCGGGCACGGAGACCCGGTGGCTCGAGCCCTATCCGCACCGCGACGGCATCACCGACGGTCCAGCCGCACGCTACGAGCGGCGCGAGAGCCTCGAGCTGGCGTTCGTCGCCGCCCTGCAGCACCTCCCGGCCCGGCAGCGGGCCGCGCTGATCCTGCGAGACGTCCTCGGATTCAGCGCCCGCGAGGCCGCGGAGGTGCTGGAGACCACGACGACGGCGGTCAACAGCGCGCTGCAGCATGCCCGTACGACGGTGGCCACCCGGGTGCCCGAGCCCAGCCAGCAGTCGACCCTGCGCTCGTTGGGGGACGCGCGGCTTCGCGAGATCGTGGCGCGCTACATGCGGGCCCTGGAAGGCGGCGACATCGAAGCCATGATCGCCCTGCTGACCGAGGACGCCACCTGGTCGATGCCACCGAGCCCGGCCTGGTTCCGGGGCTATCCGGCGCTGCGGACGTTCCTCGCGTCGGGTCCGATGGTCACCCGGTGGCGGCACCTGCCCACCCGGCTCAACGGCCAGCCGGCGATCGGCTGTTACTCCTGGGATGACGCCGCCGGGAGCTATCGCGCGCACGTGATCGACGTGCTGGACTTCGAGGGGGACCGGATCCGGGCGGTGACCGCGTTCCTCAGCCCTGACCTGTTCGAGCGTCTCGGCCTACCGGTCCGGCTGCCCGCCTAGATATCCCGGCTGCTCAGCGAGCGGCGTTGGGCCCGCCGGAGACGTCATCCAGGGCCGAGGCGATCTCGGCCGGCAGCACCTGGCTCTCCACCGCGAGCGCAGGGCTGAGCTGGCCGGCCGTACGCGCACCCAGCAGCGGGGCGGTGACTCCGGGCGCATCCCGGACCCACAGCAGGGCGACCTGAAGCGGGCTCAGGTCGAGGCCCTCGGCCGCTCGGACCACCGCCTCCACCACGCCGCGGGAGCGCTGCTCGAGATAGGGCTCGACGAACCAGGCGAAGTGGTCGGTGGCCGCCCGGGATCCCCGCGGAGTGCCGCTCCGGTACTGACCGGTGAGCACACCACGGCCCAGCGGTGACCACGGGAAGAAGCCCATCCCGAACGCCCGGACGGCCGGCAGCACCTCCACCTCGGCTCGCCGGGCCAGCAGCGAGTACTCCACCTGGGCGCTGCTGATCGGCGTCCGGGCGGGGTAGGCCCGCTGCCAGGTCGCGGCCTGCGCGGTCTGCCAGCCGACGAAGTTGGAGATGCCCGCGTAGCGGACCAGTCCGGTCGAGACGGCGTGGTCGATCGCGCTCAGCGACTCGTCCAGCGGGGCGTCGCCCCAGGCGTGGATCTGCCACAGGTCGATGTAGTCGGTGCCCAACCGGCGCAGGGATCCCTCCAGGTCGCGCAGCAACCCGCGGCGGGACGTGTCGACGATGCGCTCGCCGTTGCGGATGACGAACCCGGCCTTGGTGGCGATCACCATGTCGTCGCGGTCGGTCAGCTCCTTGACCAGAGCCCCGACCAGCCGTTCGGAGTCGCCGGCCCCGTACGCGGCGGCCGTGTCGATCAGGGTGCCGCCGGCCCCGCAGAACATCTCCAGCAGGACCCGGGCGCTCTCGGCGGTCGTGTCCCGGCCCCAGGTCATGGTGCCCAGCCCCAGGCGCGAGACGCGCAGCCCGCTGGTGCCGACCTGCCGAATATCCATGGGGGAGACCCTAACGGGAGATCCGGCCCCCACCGGCGAGCCACTACGGTGTGCTCATGCGTCTTGGGCTCAACTTGGGGTACATGGTCGGGGCCGACGATCCGCAGGGCCAGCTGCGGCTGACCCGGCACGCCGAGGACCTCGGCTTCGACGTGGTCTGGGCCGCCGAGGCGTACGGATCGGACAGCCCGACCGTGCTCGCGTGGCTGGCCGGCCAGACCAGCAGCATCCATCTCGGCTCCGCGGTGATGCAGATCCCGGCCCGCACCCCGGCCATGACGGCGATGACCGCCGCCAGCCTCGATCTGCTCAGTGGTGGGCGGTTCCGGCTCGGGCTCGGCGTGTCCGGGCCGCAGGTGTCGGAGGGCTGGCACGGTGTCCGGTTCGACAAACCGCTGGCCCGGACCCGGGAGTTCCTCACCGTCGTCAACACCGCACTGGCTCGCCAGACGGTGACCTTCGCGGGGGAGCATTATCGGCTGCCACTGCCGGACGGGCCGGGGAAGGCCCTGAAGCTGACCATCGCTCCGGTCAGCGCGCACATCCCCATCTACCTGGCCGCGGTGGGACCCCGCAACCTGGAGCTCGCCGGCGAGCTCACTGACGGCTGGCTGGCCATCTTCTACACCCCGGAGTTCGCCGCCGAGCAGCTCGGTCACCTGCAGGTCGGCCGGGAGAAGTCGGGCCGGTCGCTCGATGGTTTCGACGTCGTGTCGTCCATGCCCCTGGTGGTCGGGCCCGACCCTCGAGCCTGCGCCGACCCCGTACGCCCCTACGCCGCTCTCTACCTCGGCGGCATGGGCAGCCGGGAGAAGAACTTCTACAACGCGCTGGCCGTCCGGATGGGCTACGCCGACGCCGCCGCGGAGGTGCAGGACCTCTTCCTCGGACGGCGGCAGCGCGATGCGATGGCGGCCGTGCCGTACGAGTTCATCGACCAGACCTCGCTGCTCGGCGACCGGGCTCGGATCGCCGACCGGTTCCAGGCCCTGGCCGGGTCCGGGGTGACCACCTGCGCCCTGGTGCCCTACGGGTCCTCGTTGGAGGAGAAGCTCGCCGCGATGACCGTCGCCGCCGAGGCGCTGAGCGACGCCGGGGTCGGCGACTGACCCGGGTGCCGGCGTCAGCCCCTGATTTTCGTGCGCTCGTTCGCCGGCTGAAGGGTCCGGACCGCGTGTCGGCTCAACCCGTGAAAGAAAATCGGGGCCGACCCCCGGGACTCAGCCCTGGGGGAGCGGTTCGAGCACCCCGGTCAGCAGCAGCGCGACGACCACGACAGCCAGGCCGATCCGGTAGATCACGAACGGCAGGAAGTTGTGGGTGCTGATGTAGCGCAGCAGCCAGGCGATCACGGCGTAGCCGATCACGAAGGCGACTGCCGTGGCCAGCAGGATCGGGCCCCAGGCCGGCGCGACCGGGTCGGCGGAGATGTCGGCCAGCTTGAACAGCCCCGACCCGACCACGGCCGGGATGGCCAGCAGGAACGAGTAGCGGGCGGCGGCCTCACGCTTGTAGCCCAACGCGAGTCCGGCGGAGATGGTGGCGCCGGAGCGGGAGACGCCGGGCACCAGGGCCAATGACTGGCACAGGCCGAAGATGATGCCGTGCTTCCAGGTCAGCGACTCCAACGGCCGCTCGTTGCGGGCGAAGTGGTCGACCACGCCGATGATGATGCCGAAGCCGGCCAGCATGGCGGCGGTGGTCCACAGGTTGCGCAGGGCATGTTCGATGGCGTCTTGGAAGAGCAGTCCGAGGAGAACGATCGGGATCGAGCCGATGATCACCAGCCAACCCATCCGCGCCTGCGGGTCGTCACGGGGCACCCGGCCGGTCAACGAGCCGAACCAGTTGCGCAGAATCAGCCAGATGTCCTTGCGGAAGTAGATGATGACCGCGGCCTCGGTGCCCAGCTGGGTGATCGCGGTGAAGGCGGCACCCACGTCCTGGCCACCGAAGAACTGGCCGACGATCGACTGGTGCGCGCTGGAGGAGATCGGCAGGAACTCGGTCAGTCCTTGCACGATGCCCAGCACCAGGGCCTCGAGCCACCCCATGATCACTCCTCAGTCAGTCGCTGCCACCAACGGCGACACCGCACCACCGTAGGGGTTGCGGCCGCGGCCCGAAGAATTTCGCGGCGTCGACCGGCCGTGATCCGAGCCACACGAGGTCCCGGGTCCGCTGGGACGGCCGGTGTAGAACTGGTCGGGTGACCATCCACAGCGCGCACCCGTTCGCCGCTGCCGGCCCCGACCGAGACCCACTGCGCCGACTCCGCGGCCGGATGCCGTCACCGGTCAGCATCTGGACCTCGACCGCGGGTGGCACTCGCACCGGCTGGACCCTGTCGTCGTTCCTGGTCGCCGACGGCGCACCGGCCCAGGTCATCGGGATCCTCGACGAGGACTCCGACCTGGCCGCGCAGCTCACCTCGACCCCGTCCCGTTCCCCCGAGCTTGTCGAAGGGCCTGAGCCCCCTGAGCTCGTCGAAGGGCCCCGGTTCGTGGTCAACCTGCTCGGCTGGCCGCACCGCAACCTGGCCGACGCCTTCGCCGGCGTCGCTCCGGCACCGGGCGGGGTGTTCAAGCTCGGCCGCTGGGTCGACACCGCGTGGGGACCCAGCTTGGCCGACGCGCCCGGCTGGCTGGGTGCGCGGCTGGTGACCCCGATCGACCACGCGGGCTGGGGGCTGCTCGTACGCGGGGTCGTCGAGCACGTGCAGATCGGTCCGGAGGCGGAGGAGGGACTGCTCGCCTACCTCCGCGGTCGCTACCGGTCGGTTAGCCTCGCCCCATGACGACCGTCCTGCTCATCCGCCACGGCCGCACCTCGGCCAACACGGCGGGGATCCTCGCCGGTCGTTCGTCCGGGGTCGAGCTCGACGAGGTCGGTGCCGTTCAGGCCGCCGCGGTCGGTGAACGGCTGGCCGGGGTGCCGCTGCGTACGGTCGTCACCTCGCCGTTGCGCCGTTGCCGCCAGACCACGCACGCGCTGCTCGACGGCCGCTCCGACGCCGTGCCGGTGCACGTCGAGCAGGGGCTGGTCGAGTGTGGCTACGGCGAGTGGACCGGGAAGTCGCTGCGGGAGCTGAGCAAGGAGAAGCTCTGGAGCACCGTGCAGCAGCAGCCCTCGGCGGTCCGGTTCCCCGGCGGGGAGTCCATGACGGAGATGTCGTCCCGGGCGATCGGCGCGATCCGGACCTGGGACGCCACGCTGACGGCCGAGCACGGAGCCGACGCGGTCTGGGCGGCCGTCTCGCACGGAGACGTGATCAAAGCCATCCTGGCCGACGCCCTCGGCATGCATCTGGACAGCTTCCAGCGGATCCTGGTCGACCCGGCCTCGATCTCCATCGTGCGCTACACCGACACCCGCCCGTACGTCATCACGGTCAACTCGACGAACACCGATCTGGGCACGGTGTTCAAGCCGCCGGCCAAGAAGCCGGGTCGACGCAGCAAGCCGGCGGCGGACGCGCCGATCGGCGGCGGTCTGGGTGCGGCTGATGTCGCGGGCTGAGTCGGCTGCGAAGGTTGTTGAGCCAGGGACTTAGGCTGTTCCCATGGCGATTCTCGTGCACCGCTACGACGCGCCCGATCGGTTCGTGGCGGGAACCGTCGGCCAGCCCGGGGAACGAGCCTTCTTCCTGCAGGCCCGTGAGGGCAACCGCATCACCAGCGTGGCCTGCGAGAAGCAGCAGGTCTCCGTCTTGGCCGAGCACCTGGACCGGGTCCTCGACGAGGTGCTGCGACGCAGCGCCGGTGAGACCCCGGTGCCCCCGGCTGCGGCTCGCTCCACCGACACCGGCCCGCTGGACGCGCCGATCACCGAGGAGTTCCGGGTCGGCACCATGACCATCGCGTGGGACCCGAACATCGATCGGATCGTGATCGAGCTGTTCTCCAACGTGGAGGTCGAGGACGAGGACGAGCCGGCTCTCGAAGTCGCCGCGGTCGAGGAGCCCGAGGAGATCGAGGCCGACGAGGTGTTCGTGATCAAGATCACGGCCTCGTACGCTCGTGACTTCGTCGCCCGGGCCCAGGCCCTGGTCGCCGCCGGACGCCCGTCGTGCCCGTTCTGCCTGCAGCCCATCGACCCGGCGGGTCACATCTGCCCCCGGGCCAATGGCTATCGTCGTGCGCTTTTCGAGTGACCCATCCCGCTCTGCTGCCGCCGCCGATCGACGGCGAGCTGGAGATCACCGGCCGGCTGATGCAGGCATCGAACGCCACCTTCTTGGCCGAGCTGACCTCGGCTGACGCTGCCCTGCAGTGCGTCTACAAGCCGGTCGAGGGGGAGCGACCCCTGTGGGACTTTCCTCAACGCACGTTGGGTTATCGGGAGGTCGCGGCGTACGAGGTCTCGCGCATCGGCGGCTTCGACTGCGTGCCGGCGACAGTGTTCGTGGAAGGCCCGCTCGGTCCTGGCTCACTCCAGGTCTGGGTGGAGTCCGACGACCGGGCGGTCGAGGAGCTGGTCGACCTGGTCCCCAAGGAGGCGGTGCCCAAGACCGGCTGGTTCTCCTGCGTCGACGGGCTCGACGCTCATGATCGGCCGGTCTCGGTGATCCACGCCGACAACGGTGATCTTCGTCGGCTGGCCGTCTTCGACGTCTTGATCAACAACGCCGACCGCAAGGGTGGTCACATCCTGGCCAGCGAAGGCCGGGTGTTCGGAGTTGATCATGGGGTCAGCTTCCACACCGACTACAAGCTGCGGACCCTGCTGTGGGGCTGGGCCGGGGCCGAGCTCGATGATCAAGACCTGGCGCCGGTGACGAAGGTGCGCGACGAGGCGCCCGAGCAGCTCGGCGCGCTGCTGAGCGAGCCGGAGATCGCCGCCCTCGTACGCCGGGCCGACCTGCTGCTGCGCCGTCGGCGGATGCCCCGCCCACGCGGTGAGTGGCCCTCCATCCCGTGGCCGCCGTTCTAGCGAGCGGGCCGGCAGAGGGCGGATAAGGTGGCGGCCATGCAGGCTTGGAACTCCGCCCCGGTACCGCAGCTCCCGAAAACCCACGCGCAGCACCGCATTCAGGCCTTCGACACCGCGCGCCGCGAGATCGTCGCGCGTCGGCCCGACCGAGGGCACGGCGCGGATGTACGTCTGCGGCATCACCCCCTACGACGCCACCCACATCGGTCACGCCAACACCTATGTCGCCTTCGACCTGTTGAACCGGATCTGGCGCGACGCCGGCCTCGAGGTCAACTACGTCCAGAACGTCACCGACGTCGACGACCCGTTGCTGGAGCGCGCCACGGCCACCGGGGTGGAGTGGACGGCGCTGGCCGAGTCGCAGACCCAGCTGTTCCGCGAGGACATGGCCGCCCTCAACGTGATCCCGCCCCGCCACTACATCGGCGCGGTGGAGTCGATCCCCCTGATCGCGGCTCTGATCGAGAAGCTCCAGGACCGCGATGCGATCTATCCGGTCGATGACCCCGACTTCGCCGACCTCTACTTCGCCCAGGCGAGTGACCAGGAGTTCGGCTCGCTGTCCCATCTCTCGGCCGACGATGCGGCCGCAGTCTTCGCCGAACGCGGCGGTGATCCTGACCGGGCGGGCAAGAAGGACCCGCTGGACTGTCTGGTCTGGCGTCTGCACCGCGACGGCGAGCCCGGCTGGGAGTCGGCGCTCGGCCGGGGTCGGCCCGGCTGGCACATCGAGTGCACGGCCATCGCCCTGGACCTGCTGGGCACCAACTTCGACGTCCAGGCCGGTGGCAGCGACCTGATCTTCCCCCACCACGAGATGTGCGCCTCCGAGGCCCGGGTGGCGAGCGACGAGCCGTTCGCCCAGGCGTACGTGCACTCCGGCATGGTGGGTCTCGACGGAGAGAAGATGTCGAAGTCGCGGGGGAACCTGGTCTTCGTCTCGGCGCTGCGCAACGCCGGCACCGACCCGATGGCGATCCGGCTGGCTCTGTTGGCCAACCACTACCGGGCCGACTGGACCTGGACCGATGACCTGCTCGTCTCGGCCGAGGAGCGGCTCGCGAGCTGGCGGGAGGCCGTACGCCTGGATGCGGCCCTGAACGCCGACGAGGTGCTCACCCAGATGCGGGCGGCGCTGGCCAACGACCTGGACGCGCCGACGGCGCTGGCCGCGGTCGACGCCTGGGCGGGGGCCTCGAACGCCATCGACAGCGACGACACGGAGGCGCCGAGCCTGGTCGCCCGGGCCGTCGACGCGCTGCTCGGCATCCGCCTCTGACCTGAGTCGGCCGGCAGCCGGTGCGTCACCCGAAGGTGTGGTGCACCGCCTCGACGTTGTTGCCATCCGGATCGCGGACGAAGGCTCCGAAGTAGCCGGGGTGGTACTCCGGCCAGATCCGGGGGGCGTGCAGACTCTCCAAGCCCAGGTCCAGGGCGGCCTGGTGGAAGGCGGTCACGGCCTCGCGGCTCGGCGCGATGAAGGCCAGGTGGGTCTGCCGGTTCGGGATCGGGTCGGTCGCCGTCCCGATCCAGAACACCGGGTGCTGGACGCCGTAGCCCACCGCCGGGCCGACGTCCATCAGGACCCGGTAACCCAAGGGTGCGAAGACAGCCTCGTAGAACTGTCGTGATGCGGCGAGATCGTCGACCTGAATGCCCACGTGATCCATCATCTGCCGATCGTGGCGCACCGCCGTCTCGACGGCAACCTCGAGTTGCCACGCGGACGGCGAACCGTGCCAGAATGGTGGTGACGAGTTGTCAAGACTCGCGCGTGTTCCGGGGTCGGTGAAAATCCGAGCCGGCGGTGACAGTCCGCGACCCGCTGACCTCCAGTGAGCGGTTGATGTGGTGAAACTCCACGACCGACGGTGAAAGTCCGGATGGGAGGAACACGGGAGTGCGTCATCGGCGCGCTGGCTCGACGACGAGCCGGCGTACGGCAACGCACCTCCTCACCCCGGTTTCCGCGCGACCGGATGAGTGGAGGACCACATGAATTTCGCAGAACTACTCACGCGGTTGCTGGAAGCCAAGCTGAACGTCGGTGCCACCGGAATCCTCTGGCGGGAGATCATCGGCAACGGGTTCGGCTTGGCCAGCGCCCTGCTCGGCATGCGGCGGAAGGTATCCGCCTGGCCGATCGGCATCGTCGGCAACATTCTGTTGTTCACGGTGTTCCTGGGTGGGGTGTTCCACACCCCCCAGAACCTCGACCTGTACGGCCAAGCCGGCCGCCAGGTCTTCTTCCTGATCGTCAGCGTCTACGGCTTCATCCGCTGGCAGCAGTTCAAGCGGTCGGGCACGGAAAGCGGGGTCGGCGTGCAGCCCCGGTGGGCTGGGGCCAACGGCCGGATCCAGCTCCTGGTCGGGGCGGTCGTGCTGACCACGATCTTCTACTTCGTGCTCAAGGCGCTGAACTCCTGGGGCCCGCTGGCCGATGCCTGGATCCTGACCGGTTCGATCCTCGCGACGTACGGGATGGCCCGGGGCTGGGTCGAGTTCTGGCTGGTGTGGATCGCCGTCGACGCCGTCGGGGTGCCGCTGCTGCTCAACGCGGGCTACTACCCGTCGGCGATCATGTACATCATCTACGGCGCCTTCTGCGTCATCGGCTTCGTCTCCTGGCTGCGCATCGAGCGCGGCCAACGCCCCGTCGCCCACCCCGCCGGAGTCGCCGACCCCGTGGTCGAGACCGTCGGGTAGGGGTCGCCAGGTCGGGGGCGACACACTCACGGTGCACACGGATCGCGCGCCCCCGATCTGAGGAGAAGCGGGCGACATGGGTGTTTCGTTCGCCCGCGACGAGGAGACGGCGGCTACGAGCGCGAGCCGTGTCCGAGCGGAGCGAGGACCGACAATACTGTCTCCGTGACTGAGCCGAAGACCTTCGAGTCGTTGTTCGCTGAGCTGACCGCGAAGGTCGAGGCCCGGGAGCCGGGGTCGTCGACCGTGGCGCGGGTCGAGGCGGGGGTGCACCAGATCGGCAAGAAGATCGTCGAAGAGGCGGCGGAGGTGTGGATGGCCGCGGAGTACCAGAGCAAGGCCGAGACCGCCGAGGAGATCAGCCAGCTGCTCTACCACCTGCAGGTGCTGATGATCGCCGTCGATCTCAGCCTCGACGACGTCTACGCCCACCTCTGAGGCGCCGCCTAGGATGGCGGCCGTGAGCTCGACCCGCCCCCTCATCAAGATCGCCGTGCCCAACAAGGGCTCGCTGTCCGATGCCGCTGCCCAGATGCTGCGGGAGGCCGGCTACGCCCAGCGGACTGATCCCAAGGAGCTGGTGCTGCTCGACGAGGCCAACGGGGTGGAGTTCTTCTACCTTCGACCGCGCGACATCGCCATCTACGTCGGTGAGGGCACACTCGACGTCGGCATCACCGGCCGCGACATGCTGCTCGACTCGCACGCGCAGGCCACGGAGGTGATGCCGCTGGGCTTCGGTCGCAGCCGCTTCCGGTTCGCCGCTCAGGCCGATAGGAAGCTGAGCGTCGACCAGCTCCAGGGTCTTCGGCTGGCCACGTCCTATCCGGGGCTGGTCGAGTCCTATCTCGGCGGCCACGGCGTCACCACCCGGCTGATCAAGCTCGACGGAGCCGTGGAGACCGCCATCCGGCTCGGCGTGGCGGACGTCATCGCCGACGTGGTCGAGACCGGCACCACCTTGCGGCAGGCCGGCCTGGAGCTCTTCGGCGACCCGATCCTGCAGTCCGAGGCGATCTTGATCCGGCGTACGGGGGCCGCACCGCTGGACGGCCTGGACCAGCTCGAACGCCGGCTCAACGGCGTGCTCGTGGCTCGCAACTACGTGATGATGGACTACGACGTGAGCGATGACGTGGTCGAGGCCGCCTGCGCGATCACCCCGGGCTTCGAGGCGCCCACGGTGTCGCCGCTGGCCAAGCCGGGTTGGCGGGCCGTACGCGCGTTGGTGCCACGCACCGACGCTCAGCAGATCATGGACGACCTGTGGGCCCTGGGCGCTCGGGCCATCCTGGTCACCGACATCGCCGCCTGCCGTTTCTGACCGTGGCTGATTCCGAGGTCGTGGTCTTCCGTCCGCACCGGCTGCGGGTGATCGTCGTCGTCGCCACGATCGGGCTGGTCGTCATCACCGCGGTCGGGTGGTTCGGGCTGCCGGCCGAGGTCCGCACCCTGTTCACCCTGTCCCAGCGGCTGACCCTGCTGGCCCTCCTGGCCTTCTTGATCGGACTGATCGCGGCGGCGGCGGCCAGCTTCGTCCGCGCCGATGACACCGGGCTGCGGTTCCGCAACGGCCTACGTACCCACACCGTGCCGTGGGACCGGGTGCACAAGATCATCCTGCGGGCCGGGGACCCCTGGGCGATGGTGTTGATCAAGCCGGACTCGGGTGAGTTCACGGTGGACCTCGACGCTGACAAGCGGATGCTGATGGGCATCCAGGCCCACGACGGCGCCCTGGCCGCTCAGGCCGTGGCCGAGCTGCGACGCCGTCAGGTCACTCGATCCCGCGAGACTTGAGCAGCGCCTCGATCTCGGCCATGTCGTCGTCGACCGGAGCCTGCTGCTTGCCCCGGGCCGCCGGCTTGCCCTTCGCCGGGGACTTGGCCGCGATCGCCGACTGACCTGACGTCGAGGTCGCGGCGACGGACTTGGCCTTCGCCTTGGCCGGGAACCGGCGCGCGACCAGCCCACCGACGACCCACAACACGATGCACAGGCCGAGCAGCGACAGACCGAACCAGACCGCCGGCGAGAGGATGATCCGCCCGGCCCACGTCCCGATGGCCACGATGCCGTTCCACAGCAGCCGCAACAAGCCGCTGAAGTAGAGCGCGACCGGGGCGAGGGCCAACCCGACGCCCTGGACCACCCGCCCCTTGTTCCCTCGCCGCCAGGCGATCCCCGTGGCGATGATGCCGAGCAGGGTGAGTCCAACACACAAGGGCAGCAAGACGGTGTCAACAGCAGGCATCCTCCAACCCTGCCACGACAAAGGCCGGTTACCGATAGGGGAGATCACCCGGCCACCCCCGAGTTGTCCGCCGGACCGGCGGCGCAGCCGTCCGTGCTCACGGGTCGGCCATGATGGACGACGTGGATTCCGACCGACAGCTGGCTCCGTCCCCGTTCCCCGGTGACGACGGGCTGGCTCGACCCGAGACCCGGCGGGCCCTGGCCGCCGCCGTCCAGGACGCGTCCCCGACGACCTATCTGCGTGCCGTCTCGGCCTTGTGCGTCGACCGGCTGCTGGTCCCCGTGGTCGCCACCGCCACCCGGCTCGGTCAGACGGTGGGCGGGCTGAGCAGCGACAAGGAGGCCGAGATGTCGGTGGTCATGCTCCAGGCGGCCGACGGCCGACGGGCCATGCTGGCGTTCACCGGACTCGACGCGCTGCAGGCCTGGCGCTCCGGTGCCCGACCGGTGCCGGTGACTCTCGACCGAGCCGCCCAGACCGCGCAGTCCGAGCAGGTCACCGCGATCCTGGTGGACTTCGCCGGTCCGCACCCGCTGGTCGTGGAGGGTGAGATCCTCGACGAGCTGGCCGCCGGGCACCGGTTGGTCGAGACGGCCCCGGATCTGTTCGGCTGGGCGGTCAGCGTGGCCGAGAACGACCCGCCGCCGTCCGCCTGAGCAGCGACGAAGTGTCGCCGTCGGTCCGACGGTGGTAATCTTGGCTCCGACCGATTCGGTGTGCTCACCGGATCTGCAAGCGGAGACCCGATCTCCCACCCGTACGACATCACACGATCGTTGTCGGGTTGGTCTACGAAGTCGGCGCGAGCGCCGGGGTTTCGTGGTTCCTGAGGGTCTTCGCGTGCGCGAAGGCCCTTTTTGCGTTGGGCCCGGCCGCTGCCGATCCGGGACGCGTCGTCGACCCGGTCGCTTTGCCCACAATCAACTGGAGGACATATCAGCACCGAACCGCGAATCAACGATCGCATTCGCGTCCCCGAGGTCCGGCTTGTCGGACCCGCCGGGGAGCAGGTCGGGATCGTACGTATCGAGGATGCCCTGCGCCTGGCGCGCGAGGCGGAGCTGGACCTGGTGGAAGTCGCCCCGATGGCGCGACCGCCGGTCGCCAAGCTCATGGACTACGGCAAGTTCAAGTACGAGAACGCGCAGAAGGCGCGGGAGAGCCGCCGTAACCAGACCAACACCGTGATCAAGGAGATGAAGCTCCGGCCCAAGATCGACAGCCACGACTACGAGACCAAGAAGGGTCACGTCGTGCGCTTCCTCAAGGCCGGCGACAAGGTCAAGATCACGATCATGTTCCGTGGACGTGAGCAGTCACGCCCCGAGCTCGGCTACAACCTGCTCAAGAAGCTGGCCGCCGACGTCGACGAGTTCGGTTTCGTCGAGTCGTCGCCCAAGCAGGATGGCCGGAACATGTTGATGGTGCTGGGTCCGCACAAGAAGAAGACCGAGGCCCGGGCCGAAGCCGCGGCTGAGCGCGACCGCCGGATGGCGGAGCGTCAGGCCGATGCGGACGCCGAGCGCAGCCAGCTAGCCGACCTTCGGGCGCAGCACGCGGCTGAGCCGGTGTCGAAGAAGCGTCGCGGTCCGGCCGACAACCTCGATCCTGACGTCGACCTGAGCTAGTCCACCACGAACGCAAGGCCCGGACGGATGCACCTGTACCGATCGGGAAGCTAGAGATCGGCCCCCTGACCTGGGGGCCAGGAAATGGAGCGGCGCGATGCCGAAGATGAAGACGCACTCCGGTGCCAAGAAGCGGTTCAAGATCACGGGTTCGGGCAAGGTGATGCACCGGCAGGCCGGCAAGATGCACCTCAACGAGCACAAGCCGAGCACCCGCACCCGCCGCCTCACCGGCGACTCGGTCATGGCTGCGGGCGACGCCGCCAAGGCCAAGAAGATGCTCGGCAAGTACGCCAAGTAGCCCCCTTCCCCGTTCTGAACCGCCGAAACATCTAAGCAAGGAGTACATCGATGGCACGCGTCAAGCGCTCCGTCAACGCGCACAAGAAGCGCCGCGAAGTTCTCGAGCAGGCCTCGGGCTACCGCGGCCAGCGCTCACGGCTCTACCGCAAGGCCAAGGAGCAGGTCACCCACTCCCTCGTCTACGCCTACCGTGACCGCCGCGCCCGCAAGGGCGACTTCCGCAAGCTGTGGATCCAGCGGATCAACGCCGCAGCCCGCGCCGAAGGAATGACCTACAACCGGTTCATCTCCGGCCTCAAGGCTGCCGGGGTCGAGGTCGACCGCAAGATCCTCGCCGATCTCGCCGTCACCGACTCGGCGGCCTTCGGTGCGCTGGTCGAGCTGGCCAAGAGCCACGTGCCGGCCGCCGACACCAGCGCCGCCTGAGCTGTCCGAGGACACATCGTCGGGCTACGTCAGCCGGCTGGAGCTCACCTTCGACGAGCCGATCGCTCCCGCCCCCGCTTCGCTGGGGCTGCTGCGGTCGGCTCGTCGCCTGCTGCGCCGCAAGGACCGCACCGAGAGCGGACGGTTCCTGGCCGAGGGCCGGCAGGCGATCGCCGAGGCGCTCGGGCGACCCGGAACGGTGCTCGAGCTCCTGGTCTCGGTCGACACGACCGAGCGGCACCAGGACCTGCTGAACGTCGCCGTACGCGCCGGTGTCGCGGTGTCCGCCGTCTCCAGCCGTGAGCTGGACCAGCTGGCCGACACCGTCACGCCCCAGGGCCTGGTGGCGGTCTGCCGTACGGTCGACGTCTCGTTGGCGACCGCGCTGAGCGGTGAGCCGCAGCTGGTCGTGCTGTGTGACCAGGTCCGCGACCCCGGCAACCTCGGCACGGTCATCCGCTGTGCCGACGCCTTCGGGGCGGCCGCGGTGCTGGTCAGCCAGGACTCGGTCGACCTCTACAACCCCAAGACCGTACGCGCCTCCACCGGCAGCATCTTCCACCTGCCCATCGCCGTAGGGGTGGACGTGGCCGAAGCGGCCGCCCGGGCCCGCGACGGTGGGCTGCAGGTGTTCGGGGCCGATGGTGGGGGAGACACCACCGTGCTCGACCTCGGTCGGTCCGGGGAGCTGGCCGAGCCCACCCTGTGGGTGATGGGCAACGAGGCCTGGGGTCTGCCCGAAGGTCACGCCGACCTGCTCGACCGGTTGGTCGCGGTGCCGATCTTCGGCCGGGCGGAGAGCCTCAACCTCTCCACCGCCGCCGCTGTCTTCCTCTACGCCTCCGCCACCGCTCAACACGCCGATTGAGATGCTCAGCGGTCCAGCCCGGCCGTCGCGTCCACGCGGTAAACCCGGTCGCCGGTGAGGTGTCGGCCTTCCTACACTGTCCCGGGCGCATTGTGCGCCGCCGTTCCACCCAGAGGGGAGCCCATGTCCGGGCCGAACAAGAGCTATGACCCCGTTCAGGTCACGCCACTGAACGCCGAGCACGTCGAAGCCATGGTGGCCGAGGCGCTCGCGGCGTTTGCGGGCGCCACCACGGTGGCCGAGCTCAAGCAGGCCCGACTGGCTCACGCTGCGGACCGGTCACCGGTCGCGCTGGCCAACCGCGAGATCGGCGCTCTGCCGCCCCAGGCCCGCAAGGACGCCGGCGCGCGGATCGGCCGGGCCCGGGGAGCGATCAACTCTGCGCTCCAGGCGCGCGAGGCTGAGATCGCCGAGTCCGAGCTGGCCCGCATCCTGGTCGAGGAGCGGGTCGACGTGACCTTGCCGGTGCAGCTCGCCCCGAGCGGCGCGGAGCACCCGATCACCGCTTTGATGAACCTGATGGAGGACGTCTTCGTGGCGATGGGCTGGGAGGTCGCCGAGGGCCCCGAGCTGGAGGCCGAGTGGCTCAACTTCGATGCGCTCAACTTCATCCCCGACCATCCGGCCCGGACCATGCAGGACACGCTGTTCGTCGAGCCCGAGGACGGCGGTCTGGTGCTGCGTACGCACACCTCACCGGTCCAGGCCCGCTCGATGCTGACCCGCGAGCTGCCCATCTACGTGGTCTGCCCCGGCAAGGTCTACCGGGCCGACGAGTACGACGCGACGCACGTGCCGGTCTTCCACCAGATCGAGGGTCTGGTGGTCGACAAGGGCATCACCCTGGGACACCTGCGAGGCACTCTCGACCACTTCGCCCGCGCCATGTTCGGGGACACCCGGACCCGGATGCGGCCCAACTACTTCCCGTTCACCGAGCCGTCGGCCGAGGTGGACCTGCAGTGCTTCGTCTGTCACGGGGACTCCGTCGGCGACCCTGAGCATCCCTGCAAGACCTGCCGGAGCGAGGGCTGGATCGAGTGGGGCGGCTGTGGCATCGTCAACCCGCGGGTGCTGGCGGCCTGCGGGATCGACCCCGAGGTCTACTCCGGCTTCGCCTTCGGCATGGGGGTCGAGCGGACCCTGATGTTCCGCAACAACGCTGAGGACATGCGCGACATGGTCGAGGGCGATGTGCGCTACAGCCGGTCCCTGGTCGGAGGTGCGCGATGACACAGCGAAGGGGGACGACCCCCTTGAACCCCCGCCGCGACCACGACAACACACGGGAGGTCGCGCGATGAGAGCGCCCCTGGGCTGGCTGCGGGACTGGGCCGCGCTGACCGAAGGACTGTCGGGGCGCGAGCTCGGTGAGGCGCTGGTCCGCGCCGGGCTCGAGGTCGAGACGGTCGAGCAGGCCGGTGCCGATGTCACCGGTCCGGTGGTGATCGGCCGGGTGCTGTCCTTCGACGCCGAGCCGCAGAAGAACGGCAAGACCATCCGCTACTGCCGGGTCGACGTCGGCGTGCACAACGAGCCCGAGTCGGGCTCGCGAGGCATCGTCTGCGGCGCCCACAACTTCGCGGTCGGCGACCTCGTCGTGGTCGCGCTGCCCGGCTCCGTGCTGCCGGGCGACTTCGCGATCGCAGCCCGCAAGACCTACGGCCACGTCTCCGACGGGATGATCTGCTCCGCCAAGGAGCTGGGCCTCGGCGACGACCACGACGGCATCCTGGTCCTGCCCGACCCCGACCAGCTGCCCGGCGCCGAGGCCGCGCCGGTGCTCGCGCTGCGCGACGACGTGCTCGACATCGCCGTCACCCCCGACCGCGGCTACTGCCTGTCGATCCGTGGTCTGGCCCGCGAGTCGGCGCAAGCGCTCGACGTGGCCTTCACCGACCCGGTCGACCGTCCGGTGCCGCCGGCCAAGGGCGATGGTCAGCCGGTCGTCGTCGAGTCGCCGGCCTGTGCGGTGTTCTCCGCCATCTCGGTGACCGGCATCGACCCGACCCGGACCAGCCCGCGCTGGCTGGCCCGCCGCATCCAGCTGGCCGGTATGCGGCCGATCTCCCTGGCCGTCGACATCACCAACTACGTGATGCTCGAGACCGGGCAGCCGTTGCACGCCTACGATGCCGAACGGCTGCGGGGACCGATCGTCGTACGCCAGGCCCGCCCGGGTGAGCAGGTGCGGACGCTGGACGACGCCGTACGCATCGCCGACCCGGCGGACCTGCTGATCACCGACGACTCCGGCCCGATCGGTCTGGCCGGCGTGATGGGTGGGGCATCCACCGAGCTGTCCGCCGCCACCACCTCGGTGGTGATCGAGGCGGCTCACTTCGACGCGATGACCATCGCCAAGACGTCCCGTCGTCACAAGCTCTCCTCGGAGGCGTCCAAGCGGTTCGAGCGGGGCGTCGACCCGGCCGCGGGCTACGCCGCCGCGCACCGGGCCGCCCAGCTGCTGGTCGACCTGGCCGGGGGGACGCTGTCGGCCGCCGAGACGGTGGTCGGATCCGTTCCCGCGACTCCGGTGCAGACCCTGAACACCGCGCTGCCGGGTGCCATCCTCGGCGCCGATCTCGACGCGGCCACGGTCGTCGAGCTGATCACCCGGATCGGCGCCTCGGTGGTCCAAGACGGGACGTCGCTGGCCGTCACCCCGCCGACCTGGCGCCCTGATCTGCGCGACCCCTACGACTACGTCGAGGAGGTCGGTCGGCTGGTCGGCTTCGACACCATCGAGGCGGTGGTACCCCGGGCGCCCGTCGGTCGTGGTCTGACCCGGTCGCAGCGGTCCCGCCGCGCGGTCAACGCCGCGCTGGCCGCGGCGGGTGCGGTCGAGGTGCTGACGCTGCCGTTCGCCTCGGCCGAGGATCTCGACAAGATGGCGGTGCCGGCGCAGGACCGACGGCGTCAGCTGACCCGGATCCTCAACCCGCTGTCGGAGACCACGCCGTACCTGCGGACGTCGATCCTGCCCGGGCTGTTCGCGGCCGTGGTGCGCAACACCAGTCGCAGCAACGACGACCTGGCCCTGTTCGAGACCGGCTCGGTCTTCTTCGCGCCCGACCCTCGGGTCAGTGCCCCGCGACCGTCGGTCGACCAGCGGCCGGAGACCACCGTGCTGGCCGCGATGGACGACGCCCTGGGCGCCCAACCCCGTCACCTGGCCGCCGTGCTCACCGGCTGGTGGCAGGGTCCGGGTTGGACCGGCGCCGGGCAGCGGGCCGACTGGTCGCACGCGGTGGCCCTGGTCGAGCTGGCCGCGCGTACGGTCGGGCTCGCCGTGTCCCGACGGGCCGCGGACCTGGCGCCCTGGCACCCCGGCCGGTGCGCGGAGATCCGGCTGGCCGCGACCGACGTGGTGATCGGCCATGCCGGCGAGCTGCATCCCCGGGTCTGCACCGCACTCGGCCTGCCCGCGCGAGCCTGCGCCCTGGAGATCGACCTGGACGTGCTGATCGCGGCCGCACCCGAGCGAGGTGACGTGTCGGCGATCTCCGGCTACCCGGTGGTGAAGGAGGACGTGGCGTTGATCGTCGACGAGGCCGTGTCGGCCGAGTCGGTGCAGCTGGCCCTCAGGCAGGGGGCCGGCGAGCTGCTGGAGTCGATCGCGCTGTTCGACATCTACCGCGGTCCGCAGATCGGAGACGGCAAGAAGTCGCTGGCCTACGCCCTGCGCTTCCGGGCGCCGGATCGCACGTTGACCGACGCCGACTCCGGTGCGGCCCGCGACAACGCCGTGCGAGCCGCCGCGGCAGCCACCGGTGCGGTGCAGCGGCTGGCCTGAGCTCGGCCGGGGCGGGCCGGACTAGCCCTTGGGGTAGCGGTCGACGTAGTCGCTCATCTGGTCGTCGTGCAGCGCGTCGGCGAGCTTGGCCAGCTTCTTGGTGTCGACCACGTCGATGCTCTGGCCATTGACCGTCGCGAACCCCGAGATCGGTGCCTGCAGCGGGGTCACGTCGCTCGAGCTCAGCCGCAGCGACACGGCGGTCCGCCGGATCTCGGAGTCGCTCAGCTCATCGTCGATCGTGAGGTGCTTGCTGACGCCGGCCACGAAGCGGGTGAACTTCGCCGGATCGGCGATTGTCTCGCGGCTGAGTCCCTTCTGCAGGATCGCCTTGACGACGAGGCGTTGCCGCTCGGCCCGGTCGAGGTCGCCGTTGGGTAGCGCGTAGCGCTCGCGGACGAACGCCAGCGCCTGGTCGCCCTTGACGGTGATCCGGCCCTCCGGGAAGGTGTAGCCCCGGGACTCCGACGCGTGCTCGTTGTAGACCGTCACCCCACCCAGGTCCTCGGTCAGGTTGATGAACCCGTCGAAGTCGATCAGCGCGACGTGGTCCATCCGGGTGTCGAGCATCTTCTCCAGCGTGCGGACGGTCAGCTGGGGTCCGCCGAAGGCGAAGGCGGCGTTGATCTTGTTCTTGCCGTAACCCGGGATCGCGACGTACATGTCCCGCGGGAACGAGACCAGGTAGGCGTGCTCGCGGTCGGCGTCGAGGTGCAGCACCATCAGCGTGTCGCTGCGACCGGCCCCGGCGTCAGCGGCGGTCCGGCTGTCCGAGCCCATCAGCACGTAGTTCACGGCTTTGGTCTTGCCACTGCTCGGACGGGCGGACTCCTCGGAGTCCGGCCCGTCGGTCGAGTCCGGCGGATAGCTGGGCAGCAGCTTCTGGCGCTGCACGTTGGAGGTGAAGCTCTTGCTGACCGAGCCGACGTAGATTCCGGTGGCCACTGCGGCGACCACCGTCACGGCCACCACCACCGCGAGCGCCCGGAGCAACCAGCTACGGACCCGCCGCCGCGCGGGCGGCGGTGGGGATTCCGGGGTCGTCGGCTCGGTGGAGAAGAAGATCGCCATCGGGGAAGTCCTGTCCTGCTACGGCGCCGGCCCCGATCGGCGGAAGTGGCTTTCAGTGAGGAAACGACTGGCTACCGCGTACGATCATCCGCTGCGGTCGACGTCGCCCTCACCACCCCCGATCCTGCGAGTCGATCGTATCGCGCGGATCAGGTCGAACCGAAGCTCTGACCACGTCGTCATCGGCCCGTCACCTCGGTCTGCGCCCGGACGGCCCGGATGAACCGGTCCGCGATGTAGGCGTAGCCCTGGTCGTTCGGGTGCCCGTTCTCGGGGTTGGCGTAGGTCTCGGCGTCGCCGGGCCGGAACCAGTCGTCGGCGACCGGGTCGATGAACGGGATCTGGTTGCGGCGCGCATAGCCCGACAGCACCTCGCTGACCTCGACCAGGGCGGCGGTCGGCCGACCGTAGAGCGCGGCCGGTCCCAGCATCATCAGCCGGGCGCCCGGATACTTCGCGCGTACGGCGGCCACCGTCTGCTCGATGGCCGGGGCCACCTCGGCGGCCGGCATCTTCGCGTCGTTGGAGCTGCCCTGCAGGACGATCAGGTCGTACGGCTGCGGTTCCAGGCGATCGAGCCGGGTCAGGTAGGTGCCCTGGTTCTTCTTCCCGGGATTCACGTACCCGGTCGACCCGACCCCGTCGACGGTCACCTCCCAGTGCAGCGGCTCGCCGACCAGGTAGGCGTAGCCGGCGGAGGGTGAAGCCGCACCCCAGCCCTCGGTGTAGGAGTCGCCGAAGATCAACACCTTGGGCTCGACGCTGGTGGTGGGCTCGGACCGACCAGGACCAGTCGAGCTGCAACCGGCGACGACCAGCGCCAGCACGACGATCGCCGTCACCACGGCGGTGCACCGGGTCCGCCGCGAGCTGACGGCTCGAAGCAGGCGGGCAGGGGTGGGCAGATCCATCGGGACTCTTTCGGTCATGGCTGGGTCGGACGATGCCGGATCCGGCGGCCGTGCGGTCGCGCTACTGACCAGCGGGCGCGGAGAACTTCTCGATGTCGGCGGCGAACGACTGCGCCACCCGCTGGTAGCCCCGGTTGTTGGGGTGACCCTTCTCGAGGTTGACGTAGGTCGTCCGGTCGCGAGCGACGAACCACTTCTCATAGATCGGGTTGAGGTAGGGCAGCTGGTGGTCGCGGGCATAACGGAGCAGGACCGCATTGATCTTGACCCGGCTGGCCCTCGCGCTCCCGTACGGGGCGACCGGGCCCATCATCACGACTGCTGCCGACGGGTACGTGTCGTGCACTGCCGTCACGGTCTGGTCGACGGCAACGCGGACCGTCTCGATCGGCAGCGACTCGTCGTTGGAGCCGCCTTGCAGGACGACCAGATCGAAGGACGTGCCGTGTTTCCGGACCAGCCGCTCGCGGTAGTTGCCCTGCCCGCGTTGGCCCTGGTTCACGTAGCCGGTCGAACCGACACCGTCCACCGTCACCCGCCAGCCGAGCAGGTCGCCGATCTTGTACGCGAATCCTTCGGTGACCGGATCGGCTCCCCAACCCTCGGCGTAGGAGTCTCCGACGACCAGCACCCGAGGGTTCTCGGGCAGGGTCAGCCGGGCCGGACCGCTGCTGGTCACCTCGGGAACGGGCACGACCGTCGACGGCACGCCGCCGGCTACGGCAACTGCGGCGTCTTTCCGCGTCCAGCTCACGATCGCGGCCAAGCCAAGGGCGTAGGCCACGACGACGGCGACGACCAGCACCCAGCGACTGCGGCCGGTCACGAACCACTCCGGCCGACCGGGGTCAGTGAATGCATCATCTGCGCCTATCTAGGAGAATGTCGCCACGAAACGTTGCGACCGCTGGTCGCGACGTGCACTGACGGCGTCCTCAAGGCCCCCGATCATCGGCAGGTCGAGCACCGCTCGACCTCGACGAACCGTCGAGAGAAACCAACCTGATCCTAATGCATCCAGGTCACGTTCCGACCAGCGTGGAGTCCGGGCGTCACCGGGGCCGGACCCAGGTGACGCGACCTATGACCTATGACACAACAAGCCCGTCTTGCTTCAGCGACCTCTGCTTGTCTAAGGTGAAGCACATTCGGCTCTGCGGTGAACACGATGGTCTCCGCGGTGTGCAGAACGTGTCCCGACCTTCGGGGTCGGGTCCGACCAGCAACGACATCCATACTGACGTGGACATTCTTGGGGGAGAAGGTAGAACCCCGTGACCCAGAGCCATTCGGTGTCGTTCGTGCCGGACGACCGCCGTACTCTGCGGGCTCTGCCTACTCCCGCCTCACCGCCGGACTGGTCGTCGTCCTACTCCCAACGGCTTCTCCTGACCGATGTGGTGGCCATCCTCGTCGCGGTCTGCGCTGGTCAGAGCATCCGCTTCGGTGTCGGTGCTGACGCGGTGCTGGCCCATGCGTCGCTGGTGAGCTACACCCTCATCTCCAGCCTGCTGGCGGCCGCGTGGCTGGTCACCCTGGGCATGTTCCGCGCCCGGGAGACCCGGATGGTCGGAGATGGCGCCGAGGAGTACCGCCGGATCGCGCACGCCTCGCTGGCCCTGTTCGGCACGGTGGCGATCATCGGCTTCCTGTTCAAGATCGAGCTGGCCCGCGGATACCTCGTGCTGGCGCTGCCCACCGGTCTGGTGCTGCTGCTGACGGGGCGCTGGGCCTGGCGGGTCTGGCTGCGACGTCAACGGGCGAACTCCCAGTGCTGCTCCAACGTCGTCGTCGTCGGTTCCCACCGGGCGGCCATCGCCATGGCGAAGACGTTCGAGCGCTCCCCGAGCGCCGGCTACCGCGTGGTGGGGGTGTGCGAGCCCGGGTGGGCCGGCGGCACCGGATCGCTCAACATCGACGGTCACCTGGTGCCGGTGCTGGGTGACCAGGACTCGGTCCTGGAAGCGATCACGTTGACGGGCGCGGATGTGGTCGCGGTCAGCAACACCGAGTCGCTGGGCGCCGAGGGGATGCGCGTGCTGGCCTGGCAGCTGGAGGAGAAGCAGATCGATCTGGTCGTCTCGCCGGGGGTGGTCGACGTGGCCGGCCCGCGGTTGCAGGTGCGGCCACTCGCCGGGTTGCCCCTGCTGCACGTCGACAAGCCCCAGTACCGCGGGGCGAGCAAGTTCCGCAAGCTGGCCGTCGACGTCGTGGGTTCCGGCCTGGGTCTGATCGTGCTCGCTCCGGTGATGCTCGTGCTGGCCGCGGCCATCAAGCTGACCAGCCCGGGACCGGTGTTCTATCGCTCCGAGCGGATCGGTCTCAACGGTGAACCCTTCGCGATGATGAAGTTCCGGTCGATGAGTGCGGACGCCGACGACCAACGGCTCGGCCTGCTCGACCAGAACGAGGGCAGCGGACCACTGTTCAAGCTGCGGAACGATCCGCGCGTCACTGGCCTGGGCCGGTGGATGCGCCGGTTCAGCATCGATGAGCTGCCCCAGCTGTTCAACGTCCTCCGCGGTGACATGAGCATCGTCGGGCCGCGGCCACCGCTGCGTTCGGAGGTGGTGACCTACACCGACATGGTCCACCGCCGCCTCCTGGTCAAGCCGGGCATCACCGGCCTCTGGCAGGTCAGTGGGCGGTCCGACCTGTCGTGGGAGGAGTCGGTGCGGCTCGATCTCTACTACGTCGAGAACTGGTCGTTCCTGCAGGACCTGATCATCATCTGGCGGACGCTGAAGGCCGTGCTGCGCTCCAGCGGGGCCTACTGAATGGTCGAACGCGGGCCCCGCGGCCTCGTACGAAGTGGGGTCGTCAGCAACGTCTGGCACGGTGACCTGGTCGGCGCGGAACGCGTGCCGCCGGCCCCGGCCGCGCTGCTGCCCGCCGCGCGGCACGCCGTACGGCTGTTTCGGCGGTGCCGGCACGCGGAGGCGTTGGTCACCAGCGAAGGCACGATGCGCCCGATCGGGTTGGCGGTGTACTCCTTGCTGTCCTGGGTCAACCGCTGCCGCAACCTGGTGCTGGTGGAATTCCTGCCCGGGCGCAAGCGGGGACTGTCCGGCGCCATCATGGAGGCGGCGTACCGCGCTCTCCTGGGTCGGGCCTGTCGCGGCGTGCAGGTGATGACGGCCTGGGAGCGCGACGAGTACCGGCAGCGCTACGGCTTCGGGGACGATGTCGTCCGGCACATCCCCTTCTACTTCATCGATGACCGGATCGGCTGGGACCCGGTGCCGAACGCGGCGCGCCGGGGGGTCGTGTCCAGTGGGCGCAACTCTTGTGACTGGCCCACGCTCATCGAGGCGGCCCGCGACCAAGGATGGGACCTGACGATCGTGTGCTCGGGGTCGGACCGGGCGGACATCGCCGAGTCCGCTGCGGTGGCCGGCATCCGGCTGCTCAGCGACCTGCCGCGGTCCGAGCACGATCAGCTGCTGGCCGAAGCCGCACTCTTCCTGGTCGTCCTGAGAGACCAGGGTGGCAGCTCTGGTCATGTCCGACTGGCCTCGGCCGCCGCGCGGGGCACGGCCGCGATCGTGTCCGCCATCCCCGGTATCGAGGGCTACGACGAGCTGGCCGTGCAGACCGTCCCGCCCGGTGACCCCGCGGCGCTCCGGGCGGCGGTGAACGCCGCCCTCGCCGAGCCGCAGGAGGTGGCCCGTCGCGAGCAGGCCGTGCTCACCCGCGCCCGGCGGCGGCCCTATCAGGCCTACACCGAGGACATCGTCTCGTTCCTCACCGACTGCTCCGAACCGATGAAGCCACGCAGCACCCGGCGTACGACGACCACGTAGAGCACCGCTGACACCACCCGCACGCTGACGGTCGCCAACGGGATCCCGACCGGGCCCATCAGCTCGAAGAACACCCAGTCGAGCAGGGCGTTGGCACTCACCGAGATGGCCGACAGCCTGATCAGCAGGTGTTGCCGACGGGCGATGATCAGCAGCCGCCCACCGCACAGACCGACGACGATCATAGGCAGCGAGCCGGCCAGGATGGCCGCCCAGACGAAGCCCTGGTGCCAGGCGGCCGGCAGCACGTCCAGCTGTCCGGCGGTCAGTGCACCGGCCAGGAAGACCAGTGCGGCGAGACCGGAGACCAGCCCCAGGGCCTTGAGGTCACGGCGCAGCAGCTGCCGGCCGGCGCTCGGCTCGACGAACGGCAGCCGGGACCAGCCGGACAACCGGCGGACCAGGAAGCCCAGGTTCAGGAACTGGGTGGCGGCGAAGAACAGCTTGTCGGCCATCTCGTAGGCGGACAGGCTGCCGGCCGGTGCCGCGGTCAGGAACATCCGGTCCGTGACCGGCCCGCCCTGAGCGGTGAGGGCCGACGCGGCCTGCCACGGCAGACCTCGACTCGGCAGGTCCAGCGGTGCGGTCACGAGTCGCCGGCGCATCCGCCGGGCCACCGCGGACAAGCAGAGCCAGCGGGTGGCCTCACCGACGACGTAGCCGGCACCGATGACCGCGAGCGGCGCGTCTTGCCAGCAGGTCATCACCAGGAGCGGCACGAGCATCCGGCTCGACTGCAGCCCGATGGCCGGAAGCACTCGGCCGTGGGCGATCAGCTCTCCGGACCGGATGCTGGCCATGGCGCCGACGATCGGGACGGTCAGCACCAACGCGGCCAGACCGATGAACGAGCGTCGGTCTTCGACCCCGGTGCTGTAGAGGAGGATCAAACCGGTGCCCACCACCGCGGTGACCAGACCGGCGAACCGCAGCACCCGCCGCTCGTACGGACGCAGGCCGGCGAGCGCTGGCGTCGCACCGCCGGCGATGGCCCGCCCCACCTCGCTCACCGTGTTCGACTCGACTGCGCTGCCGAGCACGCCGATCAACGTGATGGAGACCGATACGGCCAGTAGCAACCGGTCGCTGAGCGTGGGGCCCAAGGTCCAGGCGGCGACGAACGGGAAGACGAACCCGGGCAGCAGCACGAAGCACGCGACGACCGAGGTGGCGGCGTCCCGCGGGATCCTCACCCGATCGAATCCTGGCTCGCCGGCACGGTGATGCCCGCCGGCATCATCGCCGACGAATCGACCCGGGCGATGATGCGCGCCGGCGCGCCGGCGACCGTGACGCCGTCCGGCACATCCCGTCCGACGACGGCGTTGGCCCCGATGACCACCCGGTCGCCCACCCGCACGTTCCCGTACACCACCGCACCTGGACCGATGAAGACGTAGTCCCCGATGGTCGGAACGCCACCGTCGGCGCCAGTGCCGATGTTGGTGGCCGAATGGATCCGGCAGTACGAACCGACCCGGGCCCGGGTGTTGACCACGATGCTGCCGTAGTGGGCGACGGACAGGCCCGGACCGAACACGTTCGGGGGGATGGTCAAGCCCGTCCGGACCGACTGGCGCAACAGCCGGAACCGAGCCAGCGCACGTCGGACCCGCGCTGTCGGCCCCGGCTGGGCGAGCAGGTACTCGACGCGCCGCAGCAGCTTGACGTAGTAGACCTCGGGCCGTCTGAACTGCTGGGCGAACGACCAGCGTTCGAGGCCGTTGGCCTGCAGGTCAGCGGCCCAGAAGTCAGCGTGGTCCCGACGGGTCTTGATCATCGCGGTCCCCGGGCCGCCAGCAGCGGTCGACCGCTGCTCTTGTGCTGACTGCTCCGTGGCTGACTGCTCCGATCCTGGCTGCTCCGTCGTCGACTGGGGCGTGGCTCGGTGATCGGCTGTCGTCGGGCGGTCTGGGCGGCCAGCAGCGCGAGCAGCCCCACCAGCACCCAGGTCGCCGGATTGGACTCCCAGAGCGGGAACGCGCTACCGGTGACCAGGAAGGCGACCAGCCCGGTCAGGACCTCCGGGCGTTCATGCTTGAGGCACTGTCGGACGATCCAGAGCAGCCACAGGGCCAGCCCGGCGGCCCCGACGATCCCCACACTGACCACGGTGCCGAGAATGGCACTCTCCAACGGCAGCGTCGCCCCGGCTTCGGCCGCCCGCTGGACCGACGTGCCCGGTCCGCTGCCGAACAGGGGTCGTTGCTCGATCAGTCGAAAGGCCAGCTGGACCACGGCATCCCGGTACGTCGTCGAGGCACTTCCCTCCGACGAGCCGGCCCGCTGGACGAAGATCGGCGAGTTGGGCACCACGACGACGACCAACGCCACGAGTACCGTTCCGGCCACCTTGGCCGACCTCGAGATCCGCCGCGAGAACAACGACAGCACCAACCCCACGCCCAAAGCGATGGACAAGGCGAAGGCTGCGCTGCGCGATCCGCTGAGCACTGCGGCCAAGCCGCTGATCGCGAAGATCAACAGGCCCGACCGGCGGCGCAGCGGGTGCCGCAGGGCCAGCATCAAGGCGAAGCACGAGGTCAGGGAGAAGAAGGTGCCGTTGAGCAGCGGGTGGCCCAGCGTGGTCTGGACGCGGTAGACCGACCAGTGCTGGTCGATGTAGTAGAAGCGGGACAACGGGTTGAACCTGGCCAGGGACTCGAGCACGGCGATCGCCCCGAGGACGCCTCCGGTGACCAGCCAGGTCCGGGTCAAGGCCTCGGTCATCCGCTGATCGGTCCGGTTGCCGGTCAGGGTCGGGATCAGCGCACCGACCGCGAAGATCGCCACCCACAACAGACTCCGGGGCGGGTTGATGCCGATGAGGGCCAACGCGACCAGTCCCAGGAGCAGGACCAACGCCGGCCATCGCATCTTGGTCTGAAACCCGCCCCCGGCGATGGCGCTGCGCAGCAGGAAGATCGCCATCACGACAAGAGCGGGGGACAGGAACCGACCGAGGTCGCGGGGAACGACGCTGAGGTAGCCGACGGGTAGCAACGCGAAGGCCACCAACGCCACGCTGGGCAGGGACCAGACCGGCAGCAGGAACAAGATCAGCACCGGTACGGCGCAGGCTGCCGCCACGGCACCGGGGGTCGACAGGGCCGCGGCGGTCCCGAAGCCGAGGGCCAGGCCAACCACGATGAACGGGAAGGCGACGGCACCGAGCTGCCCCTGGGCGGGCTGCGGCCGCGGCGCGCTAATGACGGGCCTCCGCCAGGACAGCGCGTTCGACGCCGCGGCGGCCGGGATGACGCCGGGCCACGGCGGAGCGCAACGCGACCAGCAGGCGGGCGCCGCTCACCTCCGGGGAGAACCCCCGCAGCCACGCTGCGGCCTGCACCGGGGCCAGCGGCATGGCCTCGATGACGGCGGCGGCGTAGTCCGAAGGTTCCGAGCCCATGGCCAAGATGCCGGTGATGCCGGGTACCACGGCGTCAGCCGTACCCAGAGCGCGTGAGGAGGTGACACTGGGAACTCCCGCGGCCGCTGCTTCGACCAGCACGTTGCCGAAGCCCTCGGCGGTCGAGGGCAGCAGCACGACCGCGTCGGCGGCCACCTCGCTGAACCACGCGGTGACCCAACCCCGGAAGTCGACCTGCACCCCATGGCGCTCGGCCAGCTCGCTGACGGCTCGCTCCTCGGGACCGTGCCCGAAATACTCGACCGAGGTCGGCACCCCGTAGCGGTCGCGCAGGATGGCCGCCGTCTCGACAGCCAGCTCGGGACGCTTCTGCCGGACCAGACGGGCGGGCACCGTCAAGGTCACGGTGCGCAGCTCGGATGCGCGTCGGGGGACGAGATCCTGCGTCTTGCCGGTCGCGGGGTTGGGCACCACCCAGATGCGCTCGATCGGCAGCCGGTAGCGGCTGGCGGCCTCGGCCGCGACCGGGTGGGAGATGGCCACGTAGCCGTCCGCTCGCGGGTAGAGCACGCGGGACATCATCAGCTCGAGCTTGTACATCGTGGACTGGGTGGTGCGCAGCGTCGTCTCGATGTTCCGCCCACTGATCACGACGGCCGGGCGCGGAGCCAGCCCCGTCGTGGCGAGCAGCGCCAGCACGTTCCAGTGAGGCATCAGGGACAGCAGCACGTCGTAGCCACCGGCGGCGACATGGCGCCGGAGCTCGGACACCCGGGCGAGGAAGGAGCCGGCCCGAAGAGCGGTGACGGTCAGCTGCTCGTGGGTCTCGGACCCGCCATGGGTGGTGATCACCACCACCTGGTGACCCTGGTCCCGGAGATGGGCCGCCCACTGGAGGGCGACGAACTCAGCCCCGCCGCCACCGAGCCGGGGAATCAGGATGCCGATGGTGAGCGGGTCCTCCGACGGATTCTCGTACGCGGTCGTCACACCTTCTCCTTGCCTGGGAACCACTCGGGAAGCGATGCGGCCGAACCGCGCTCGGCGATCACCCGGGCCGGCGCCCCCGCCACGGTGACCCCGCTGGGGACGTCGGAGCTGAGCACGCAGTTCGCCCCGATGACGACGTCGTCGCCGACCTCGATGCCACCGAAGACCACGGCTCCCGGGGCGATGTAGACCCGGTCGCCCAGCCGGGGCACTCCGCCGGCGTGAACTCCGAGGTTGGTCCCCGAGTGGATCCGGCACCAGCGCCCGACCCGGGCTCGGTCGTTGACCACGATGCTTCCGACGTGCGCGATGGACAGTCCGCGGCCGAACGTGCCCGGAGGGATGGAGACGCCGGTGTGCACGGCGAGGCGGGCGAGCCTGACGCGAACCCAGACGTACCCCAGCCGGCCGACGAGAGAGCGTCGGGTCCTCAGGTACTCCGCCTTGCGCAGCACCCGTTGGTAGTGCAGCTCGGGGTAGCGGGGCCGGAGGTAGAACCGCCACCGGGAGACGTCGTGCGCCTGCAGGTCGGCGGCGAGAAAGGCCCGGTAGTCAGCCCGGTTGCGGATCTCGTCGTGCTCGCGGGCCGGGGCGGACGGCTCACCCGGGGCGCGCGCACTCTGCTGGACGGTCACGAGTCCCAGCCGAAGGTCTGACGGGCCCAGGACAGCTGACGCTCGAGCCCCTCTTCGATCCCGACCGTCGGCCGCCAGCCGAGGGCAGCCTCGATCTTGGTCGTGTCACCGCCCGTCCGGAACACGTCGCCGGCGACGCTGTCCTGGTAGTTGATCTTCAGCGAGCGACCGTTCAGGTCCTCGATCACCGCCAGGGTCTGGTTCACCGACACGTTCGATCCGCCGGCCACGTTGAACACCGACCCGGGTTCGGTCTCGGTGCTGGCGGCAGCGATGTTCGCAGCGACGATGTCGTCGACGAAGGTGAAGTCCCGGATCTGCTCGCCGGTCCCGTAGATGTGGATGACCTCGTTCAGCACGGCGGCGCGGGCGAAGCGGGTGAACGCCATGTCCGTGCGTTGGCCGGGGCCGTAGACGGTGAAGTAGCGCAGGGCGGTGGTCGGGACGCCGAAGTTCGACGCGTAGAGCGAGCACAGGTGCTCAGCCGCGAGCTTGGTCACCCCGTACGGGCTGACCGGGTGCGGCCGAGCGGTCTCCGCGGTCGGATAGGTCTCGGCGTTGCCGTACACCGACGACGACGAGGCATAGACCAGCCGCTTCAACCGGGGGGCTCGACGAGCCGCCTCCAGCAGCCGCTGAGTCGCCTGGATGTTGTGCCGGACGTAGATCGAGAAGTCCTCGCCCCAGGACTTGCGGACCCCCGGCTGCCCGGCCTGGTGGAAGACCCAGTCGACGCCCAGCAGGAGCTGGTCCAGGTCGACCTCATTCAGGTCGGCCGGGACGAAGGCGAAGTGCCGGGTCGGGATGCTCGCCACGTTGCGGCGCTTGATCGCGAGCTCGTAGTAGTCAGACATCGAGTCGATGCCGACGACCTCGTGCCCGTTGCGCAACAGCGCCTTGACCAAGGTGCTGCCGATGAAGCCGGCGGCGCCGGTGACCAGGACTCTCATGAGATCTCGCTTTCAACCAGACGGTCGTCGAGCGCGAGGATGCGCTCGACCAGGGTGGGAGCATTGAGGGCCGACACGGCGCTACGGACGACGCCGCGATCCAGGCCGCCGGCGACGCGGAGGCGCTCAGCCAGCTCGCGGGGGGACCGGCTGCAGACGAACCCCGTACGCCCGTCCACCACCAGGCCACCGGTGTCGGACCCCTGCGTGACGACGGCGGGCAGACCATTGGCCATGGACTCCACCAGCACCCGGGCGTAGCCCTCGTAGCCGGGGTGGGAGGTCATCAAGAACATCCCGGCGCCGGCCATCTCGGCGGCGACGGCTCCCGGTTCGACCCGGCCCCGGACCGAGATCCGGCGCGCGGTGTCGACCGGCAGCGCGGCCACCAGGTCACGTACGGTCTCCAGCAGGGTTCCGGACCCCAGCAGGTCCAGCCGCCAGGGGGAGTGCGGGTCGATGTTGACCAGCTCGGCGAAGGCACGGACGGCCAGGCCCGGGTCCTTCGGCACCTCGAGGCGCCCGACCCACAGGATGCGGAACGGGTCATGGACGCTGTCGGTCGTGACCAGGGCGGGGTCGAACCAGGTCGGGGAGAACACGGCCCGCGGGTTCCACTGCTGCACCAGGTCGGCGTAGTCCTCGTTGAACACGACCACGGTCTCGGCCCTGCGGACCACTGAGCGTTCGAGACGCTGGTGGATCGTCCCGGCGAAGCGCCAGAACGAGTCCGAGGTCTTGCCGGTCAGCCCGTTCTCCTGGGTGTGGATGAAGTAGGCCTGAGGCCGGTCGAGCAGCAGCCGCAGCGCCACAGCCGAGTCCATCCGGTGGACCTGGACCACGTCGGCCCGGGGCAGCCGGTGCCGGTAGCGAGCGAACGCCGCCATCAGACGCAGTGAGTGCGGCAGCCGGCGGGCCTGGTCCGCTGGGTTGAGCCGCACCACGGGCAGGAACCAGAACCGGCGCCCGCTCCCGTCCCGGTACTCCTCCCAGCGGCCGAGCACCCGGTCCGGGCCGCCGCCGCCGGTGTCGACGCCGACGACCGCCACGTCCAGCCCGGCCGGCAGGTAGCGGCAGATGCCACGCAGGCACGTGTCGATCCCACCGGGAGACGGTTGGGCCGGGTCGAACTGGTGCACGATCAACCGGTCGACCCGTTGCGGCGGCTCACCGCGACGCGCGACCAGCTCACTCACCGCACTGGTCGCGGTCACCGGACCGGCAGCGGGTCGACGACGCCGGCTGAGGACACGACTCGGGCCGCCGCGATCTCCAATGACCGCCGTGACGGATGGTCCAGGTCGAGGATGGTGGTCAGGCCTCGTTCGGAGGTGGTCGTGGCGAAGCCCAGCTGGTGGTCGTCGACGTGCTCGTCGTACGCGCTGCTGCGGACCGCCAGGACGGGGCTGTGGCCGACCTCGAACTGCTGCAGGATCGAACCCACGCCACTGTGGGCGACCACGACGTCGGCGGCCCGGGACAAGGCGGTCATCTCCTCGGGCGAGACCTGGGTCACGACCCGGCCCGGCAGGGTCTCCGACCGGGTGGTCGAACCGAGCTGCCAGGTCACCTGGTCACCGGGCCGCAGGATCTTCAGCACCGCATCGACCGCGCGGTCGAAGCGGTAGGGCGCGATGGTGCCCAATGTGACCAGGATCTTCAGCGGCCCCGTCGCGGCGGGGGCGTCCTGGACCCGCCACTGGTCCAAGGTGCTGCCGGCATAGCGCCAGGCTGGGCTGGCCCACTCGTGGTACTGGGTCAAGGTGTTGACCCGGGGCGCACGGGCCAACAGCTTGCCGGTGAAGGACGGGCCGGTCGGCCGGGCCAGGCTCTCGACGTAGTAGGTGGGGATACCGGCCAGTGCCGCCAGCGGGAGGATGGTCGCCGCCACAGCGGCACCGGTGCTGATGCAGGCGTCGAAACGCTCGGACCGCAGCACCGGCCGGATCCGGCGCGCTGCCCGGAGGGCGGCCTTGAGATCGCGGGGGGCCACGTAGTCGACGAACTGGTGGCGCTTGCCGACCAGGAACCCGACGCTCTGGTCGGTCTCGAAGGTCACCCACAGCGAGGTCGGCGACGCCTGGATGCGGTCACCGATCAACGCCAGCTCGGCCAGGTGGCCTCCGGTCGAGGTCACCCACAGCACGTTGGCGTTCGGCGGGATCTGGTCGAGGTCGCAGTGCAGGGGGCGGGGGAGAGTGTCAGTCATGGGGGAAGGGTCCTTTCGGGCTCAGTACTGGCAGGGTTTGTTCGAGACACCCCAGCTGGGGTTGCCGATGGTGTTGTCACACCCGACGACGTTGCCGAGCTCGTTGTAGGGGAACCGCACGGCGTAGCCGGGCACGTTCTGGTCGAAGTGGTTGGCGTACGCGATGTTGTTCATCCCCCAGCCGGCGGAGTGCTCCCAGACCTGGAGCCCGTCCAGGGGCGAGTTGGTGCCGGAGTTCTTGGAGACCACCCAGCCGTTGCTCTGCACGGCGATCAACGAGTCCGCGTGATCGGTCATGCCGGTGCCGTTGATGCTGTTGCGGGTGATCAAACCGTTCGTCGCGCCCTCTTTGGCCTCGATCGGTTCGGCCGTCGTGTTCGAGATGGTGTTGAGGATGACGGTGTTGCGATCGCTGCGGTCGACCTCGCAGTTGTTGTAGGTGCACCAGTTGTCCTTGGCCGTGCCGATGTAGACCCCTTCGCCGTACATCTGGGTCATCAGGCCGGTGTTGTCGATCGAGTTGCCGATCACCGTGCTGTCGGTGGTGTTCGACCGGAGGTGGATGGCCTCCTCGCCGATGTCCTCGACCCGGGTGTCGGCGACCGTGATGGCGCTGCTGCCGATGACCGTGATGCCCTTGGCGCTGTTGCGGACCGTCATGCCGGCCACCACGATGTTCGAGGACGAATCCACCCGGATTCCGTTGTTCGTCCCCGTGCCACCGCCGTCCAGGACCGCCGTACGGGGCCCGCACATCCAGATCGGTGCGGTCTGGGTGCCGTTGCGTCCGACGAAGTCGTAGCGGCCCGCGTACTTGCCCGGGTTCAGCTTGATGACGGTGCCGGGTCGGGCGTTCTGGATGGCGATCACCAGCTCGGACCGGGTCGACACGGTGTCGGTGGCCGTCGGGCAGCTCGCGTAACGTCGCGGACTCGTCGGAGGGGTCGGTGGGGTGGTGAACGAGACGCTGGCCGAAGGCGCGGACAGGTTGTCGCTGCCGTCTCGGGCCACGACGCGGAAGCGGTAGGTCGTGGCGTCGGCCAGACCGACGTCGGCGAAGCTGGTGTGCTCGGCGTCCGTGGTCCCGATCAGGGTGAAGAAGCTGGCGCCCGGATCGGCCCGGAGGATCTGGTAGCCGGCCGTGTCGGGCTCGGGGCTGGCCGTCCAGCTGACGACGGCTCCGGTGCCGGCGCCGGTCGCGGTGACGGCGGTAGGTGCGGACGGGGCGTAGATGTCCGGCGCGCTGAACGCGTCCACGAAGATGTTCGAGCCGCCCGAGGTCGCGCTCCTGGTTCCCGTCCGGACGATCCGGATGGTGTGGCTGACCTCCGGCAGACCGCTGATCTCGTACACCACCTGCTGGTATTTGGTGGTCGCCGAGTAGAGGTCGACCGTCGCCTTCTTGACCCCGTCGAGGTAGACGTCGGCCTTGCCGGCGAAGGCGTTGGTCCGCGAGATCCATTTGACGCCGCTGGTGTTGAAGGACAGCTCCGCGTAGCCCGTGGCGTTCAAGGTGGCGTAGGAGCCCCCGCTGTCGGTGTTGGCGCCGGTCGAGTTCGACTTGACCCAGTTCCCGTTCAGGGTGACGCGGGGGGAGTCGTTCTCGTACAAGCCGTTGCCGACCACCGAGATGTTCGTGGTCACCGGGGCCGGGCTGGAGAAGGTCGACTCGTTGCCGCCGGCGTCGAAGGCGGTGACGTAGTAGTTGTAGCCCGTCCCCGGCTGCAGACCGTCGTCGAAGTAGTTGGAGCCCGTCACCGGATCCGGGGTGACCCGGTTCAAGACGCCGGTCGGGCCGAGCTGGCGATAGATGCGGTAGCCGACGACGTCGGCATCGGGGCTGGCGGCCCAACCGATCCGGGCGCCCGTGGCCTCCGGGCTCGCACTGACTCCGGTCGGCGGCCCCGGCGGGTAGATGTCGGGCACGTTGAAGGCGTCCAGCAAGACGTTTCCACCGCCCGAGCTGGGGTTCTTGGCGCCGGTCCGGACGATCCGGATGGTGTGGTTGACCTCCGCCAGCCCGCTGATCTCGTAGACGACCTGCTGGTACTTGGTGGTCGCGGAGTAGAGGTCGACGCTGGCCTTCTTCACCCCGTCGATGTAGACGTCAGCGATGCCGGCGTACTGGTTGGTGCGGGCGATCCACTTGACCCCGCTGGTGTTGAAGGAGAGTTCGGCGTAGCCGGCGGTGCTGAGCGTGGAGAAGGAACCTCCGCTGTCTTGGCTGGACGCCGTCGTCGACCAGTTGCCGTTCAGGGTGACCGCGGACGAGCTGTTCTCATAGGTTCCCGCCCCCTGCGCGTCGATCGGGGTGCTCAACGACGCCACGTCGGAGAGCGGGGAGGTGTTGTCCGAGGTGTCCAGTGCGGCGACCTGGTACTGGTACTGGGTGCCGGGCTTGAGGCCGGGATCGACCAGGGTCCGGGTCGCGGCATCGGTGCTGGCGACCAGGGTGTTGACCCCGGTGCTGCCGATCCGCCGGAACACCCGGTAGCTGTCGACGTCCGACTCCGGGCTGGCACTCCAGGTCAGCTTGGCCCCGGTCCCCTCGGGTACGGCGGCGAGGTCACCGGGTGCTGAGGGTGCGTGGATGTCCGGGGCGATGAAGGCGTCGAGGATGACGTTCGTGCCGGCCGAGTCGGTGTTGCGGTTGTCGGTCCGGACCACCCGGAGCGTGTGATCGACTTCAGGGAGGCCGGTGACCTCGTACACGACCTGCTGGTACGCCGTGACCGGTGAGTACAGGTCGACGCTGGTCACCTTGGCTCCGTCGAGGTACACGTCGGCGATGCCGGCGTACGCGTTGGTCCGCGCCAACCACTTCAGCCCGCTCGTCTTGAACGAGATCTCGGCGTAGCCCGTGGTGCCCAAGGTGGCGAACGAACCTCCACTGTCCTGGCTCGAGCTGGTCTGCGACCACGGGCCGGCCAGGGTGACCCGGGGGGAGTCGTTCTCGTACGTGCCGTCGCCGACAGCGTTGATCGTGGTCGTCACGCTGACCCAGCTGCTGCGGGCGGACTCGTTGCCACCGGCATCCAGAGCGGCGACCTGGTAGCGGTAGCGGGTCCCGGGCTGCAGGCCGGTGTCGAGGTAGCTGGTGGCCGGGATCGGATCGTCGCCCACCCGGGTCGGGGTGCCTGTGGTGCCGAGCTGGCGGTAGAGGCGGTACCCGATCACGTCGGCCTCGGCGCTGGCGGTCCAGGTCGCTCGAGCCCCGGTCGCCTCAGGCACGGCCCTCAGGCCGCTCGGGGCGGCCGGCGGATAGAGATCGGGCGCGACGAAGGCGTCCACGATGATGTTGGCCCCGCCCGAGGCCGGGTTCCTGGTACCGGTGCGTACGACGCGGATGGTGTGGGCCGTCTCGGTCAACCCGGTGATCTCGTAGACGTTCTGCTGGTAGGCGGTCGACGCCGAGTACAGGTCGACGGTGGTCTTCTTGACGCCGTCGATGTAGACATCGGCGTTGCCCGAGACGGAGTTGGTGCGAGCAATCCACCGGATCCCGCTGGTCTTGAACGACATCTCGGCGTAGCCGGCGGTCCCCAACGTCGAGAAGGATCCACCGCTGTCCTGGTTGGACGCCGTCGTGGTCCAGGGACCGTTCAACGTGACCACCGCTGAGTCGTTCTCGTAGACCCCCGGGCCCTGGGCGTTGATCGCAACCGTCAGCTGAGCCACAGTGGACCGGTCCGACGCGTTCCCCGAGGAGTCGACCGCGATGACGGCGTAGCGGTAGCTGGTGCCCGGGTTGAGGCCGGGATCGGAGAAGGTCACGGTGTCGGCGCCGGTGGTGGCGATCTTGGTGCTCGGCTCGGCGCTGCCCTCGCCCCGGTACACCCGATAGCTCACGACGTCGGGCTCAGAGTTGGCCGTCCAGCTGAGGGCACCCGAGGTGCCGTCCATCGCGACGCTCACGCCGGTCGGTGCAGCGGGCGGATGGCTGTCGACGGCGACGAAAGCATCGAGGATGATGTTCGCCCCACCCGAGCTCGCGCTCCGGTTCCCCGTCCGTACGACCCGGATGGTGTGGTCGGCCTCGGACAGGTCGGTGACCTCCCACACGACCTGCTGGAAGGCGGTGGTCGCCGAGTAGAGGTCGACGCTGGCCTTCTTGACGCCGTCGATGTAGACGTCGGCGATGCCGGAGACCGCGTTGGTGCGCGCGATCCAGCGGATGCCGCTGGTCTTGAAGGAGAACTCGGCATAGCCGGGGGTGCCCAGGGTGGCGAAGGAGCCGCCGCTGTCTTGGGCTGAGGTGCCGGTCGACCAGGCTCCGCTCAAGGTGACCCGCGGGGAGTCGTTCTCGTAGGTGCCCTGACCCTGGGCAGTGATCGGGACCTTGAGGGTGGCCACGGCCGACTGGTCGGATGCGTTGCCGGAGGTGTCCACGGCTACCAGCGCGTACCGGTACGTCGCACCGGGGTTCAGGCCGGGGTCGGAGAACGTCCGGATGTCGGCGTCGGTGGTCGCGATCTTGGTGGTCGGGTCGGCGGACCCCTCCCCGCGGTAGACCCGGTAGCTGGCCACGTCCGCCTCGGCGTTGGCCGCCCAGGAGATCGCCCCGGCGGTGCCGTCCATGGCGACCTTGACCCCGGTCGGCGCGGCCGGTGCGTGCACGTCCGGGGCGACGAACGCGTCGACGATGATGTTGCGGCCGGAGGAGGCGTCGTTCTTGGTGCCGGTCCGGACCACCCGCAGGGTGTGGTTGGTCTCGGACAGGCCGGCGATCTCGTACGCGACCTGCTTGTACTTCGTCGTCGCCGAGTACAGGTCGACGGTGGTCTTCTTGACGCCGTCGAGGTAGATGTCGGCCAGCCCGGAGGCGGAGTTGGTCCGGGCCAACCACTGGATGCCGCTGGTCTTGAACGAGATCTCGGCGTAGCCGGTGGTGCTCAGGGTCGCGTACGAACCGCCGCTGTCGGTGTTCGCGCCGGTCGAGCTGCTCTGGGTCCAGGATCCGAACAAGGTGACCGCGGAGGAGTCGTTCTCGTAGGTGCCCTCCTCGACCGCGGCGATGGTCGTGGTGACCGACACCCAGGTGCTCGGGTCGGACTCGTTGCCGCCCGAGTCGAGTGCTGCCGCCTGGTAGCGGTAGGTCGTTCCCGGCTGCAGTCCTTCGTCGAGGTAGCCGGTCGCGGTCACCGGGTCGGGACCGACCGCCGTCCGCGCCCCGGTGGTGCCGAGCTGGCGGTAGAGGCGGTAGCCGACCACGTCGGCTTCCGGGCTGGCGGTCCACGACACGCGAGCACCGGTGGCTTCGGGGACAGCGGTGACGGCCGGGGGTGCGGACGGGGGATAGATGTCAGGAACGTCGATCGCGTCGACGATGATGTTGCGACCCGAAGAGGCGGCGTTCTTGTTGCCAGTGCGGACGATCCGCACGACGTGGTCGACCTCGGGCAGACCTGAGGTCTCGAACACGACCTGCTGGACCTTGGTGGTGGCCGAGTACAGGTCGACGGTGGCCTTCTTGACCCCGTCGATGTAGACCTCGGCGATGCCGGAGGCACTGTTGGTCCTCGCGATCCACTTGACCGCGCTGGTGTTGAAGGTCAGCTCGGCGTAGCCATCAGCGGCTAGCGTGGCGAACGAACCGCCGCTGTCCTGGCTCGAGGTGCTGGTGGTCCAGGGGCCCTTCAAGCTCACGGCCGGCGAGTTGTTCTCGTAACGGCCGGCCCCGACTGCGTCAGCCGCTCCGGCTGTCGGCGGCAGCGGGAACAGCGCAAGCGCCAGCGCCGTCACGGCAGCTGCACCACAGCTGGCAGCGCGGGACCAGATCGCCCGGTTCCGGGGGGAGGCGGTCATTCGGGGGGCCTTTCACAACGTGCCGCCCCCGCGACGGATCAACTCGTACCTGCGACCCCGAGATCGTCTGACGCATGCATCGAACCTGCGCCGCTCTCGACCCCTGGAGCCGGTTCGACCACCCAGGAACGACAGTGCGGATATCGTAACCGCAATTGCGGCGCTGATGCGATGTCTGAGATCTGCGTCACGCCTCGCCGGGCGGTGGGCCGTGGCGGGCCCGCGAGCAAGCCGCCGGTGGCCGGCGTGAGCCACCCCCACCGACCGGGTTCTGCTCGGTGCTCCCCGACAAGCTGTGAGAGACTAGCCACTCACATCGGCTGTCGGGGGCTGTTCGAAAGGTTCACAGTCGTGGACATTCGTGACTACCTCACTCTTCTCCGCCGTCGTTGGCTGAGCATCCTCGCGATAGCCCTGGCCACCGTGGCCGCCACGGCAGCGGTCACCTTCAGCCTCACTCCGCAGTACACCGCGACCACGCGGTTGTTCTTCGGGGTGCAAGGTGCTGACTCGGGCAGTGACCTGGCCCAGGGTTCGAACTTCGCGGAGAAGCAGCTGATCTCCTACGCCCAGGTCGCGACGTCACCCCTGGTGCTGGACCGGGTCATCGCCGACCTCGGCCTGACCACCACGGCCAGCGCGCTGTCGGACCGGGTGGTCGCCACCGCACCGACCGACACGGTGATCTTGGAGGTCTCGGCCCAGGATCCGAACGGAGAGCAAGCCGCCCGGATCGCCAACGCGATCGGTCAGCGACTTGCTGCCGTCGCCAGCGACCTGTCCCCGGAGCGGCAGGACGGCACGCAGTCGGTTCGCGCGACCATCCTGGCCCCGGCGCAGGTCCCGCTGTCGCCATCCTCACCCCAGGTTTTGCGCAACCTCGCCGTCGGGTTGGCGCTCGGGCTGCTGCTCGGGATCGGCGTGACCATTCTCCGGCGGGTCATGGACACCAAGGTCCGCACCGAGCTCGACGTGCAGAACGTGACCGACAGCTCGATCCTGGGTGTCGTCCCGTTCGACAGCGAAGCGTCAGATCATCCCGTCGTGATGCACGACGAGCGGCTCGGTGCCCGGTCCGAGGCGGTCCGTCGACTGCGGACGAACCTCCAGTTCGTCGAGGCGGCCGAGCACTCGCGCTCGATCGTGGTGAGCTCGTCAGTGCCCGGTGAGGGGAAGTCGACCACGGTCTTGAACCTGGCGGTCTCACTCGCCGACGCCGGCCTCAAGGTCGCCCTGGTCGACGCCGACCTCCGGCGCCCCGCCATCGCCACCTACCTCGGCATGGAGGGGTCGGTGGGTCTGACCACCATCTTGATCGGTGAGGCGAAGCTGGCCGACGTGCTGCAGCCCTGGCGTGAGTCCAGCCTGATGGTGCTGCCGGCCGGCCAGATCCCGCCCAACCCGAGCGAGCTGCTCGGGTCCAAGGCCATGGCGACGCTGCTGCGTGAGCTGAGCGCCGAGTTCGACATGGTGCTGATCGACAGCCCGCCCCTGCTGCCGGTGACCGACGCCGCCATCTTGGGCCGGATGGTCGGCGGCACGTTGGTGGTCGTCGGAACCGACCGGTTGCACCGGGCTCAGCTCCGGGCCGCCATGGACTCGCTGGTGACGGCCGGGGTCAAGATCTCCGGCATCGTGCTCAACAAGGTGGCCAAGCGCAGCTTCGACTCGTACGGCTACGGGTACGGCTACGGCTACGGGCCCGACGAGGACAAGACGTCGTCCTCCAGCGCCGCGGCGGTCCGTCGTCGTAAGGACGACAGCTCGCGGCTGGTCGGCAAGCGCTGAGTGGGCGCTCAGCCGGCGCCTGGCGAGGTGACGCCGTTCTCGATCCTGTGCGTCTGCACGGGCAACGTCTGCCGATCGCCAGCGGCCGAACGTCTGTTGGCGGCCGCGCTCGGTCCGACGGTCGTGGTGCGGTCGGCGGGAACGCGGGCGGTCGTCGGCGCGCCCATCGAGGCCCCGATGGCCGACCAGCTGGCCGACCGGGGCATCGACGCGTCCGGGTTCGCGGCCCGCAACCTGCACCGCACCTTCCTGCAGGAAGCTGATCTCGTGCTGACTGCCGCCCGGGAGCACCGGGCCCGGGCGGTGGAGTTCTGGCCGGCCGCGGTCCAGCGCTCCTTCACCCTGACCGAGTTCACCCGGCTGCTCGAAGCGGTCGATCCCGAGCTGCTGCACCAACCGAGCCCCGCCGAACGCCTGCGGGTCGCGGTGGGCCTGGCGGCCCGGCAACGCGGCTACCAGCCGCAGAGCGATCGAGACGACATCCCCGATCCGTACGGGCGAGATCTCGGGTCGTACCGGTCGGCCTTCCGCAGCGTCGCCGCAGCCGTCGACCGGATCCAGGCCCTGGTCGGCCAGCCCTCCAGGGCGGACATCTCCTGAGTCAGGGCTGGCAGCGCTTGTTGGTGATCCCGATCGAGCTGCGCGGGACGGTGGTGTCGCAACCGACGTAGTTGTCCAGCTCGAGGAACGGCAGCCGGACGCCGTAGCCCGGCATCGAGCCGGCGAAGTGGTTGCCGAAGGCCACATTGTCGCGACCGTAGCCGGGGAAGGCGGCCCAGATCTGGACGCCGTCCAGCGGTGAGTTCCGGCCCGTGTTCCCCGCGATCGTCCACCCGTTGGTCTGGATGGCGATCAGCGAGTCGGAATGGGAGGTCATCCCCGTCCCGTCGATGGTGTTGGCGGTGATGACGCCACCGACGGCACCCTCCTTGGCCTCGATCGGCTCGGCGGTGGTCCGGCTGATGTCGTTCCCCGTGATCCGGTTGCGGTCGCTGGCATCGGGTTGGCACTGGTTGTAGGCACACCAGTTCGGCTTGGCCGTGCCGACGTAGATCCCTTCGCCGTACATCGCCGTCATCAGCCCGGTGTTCGTGATGGAGTTGCCGACCACCTCGCTGTCCACGGTCCCCCCTCTCAGGTGGATGGCCTCTTCGCCGATGTCCTCGACCCGGGTGTCGGCGATGACCACGTGATCGCTGGCAATGACCGAGATGCCCTTCTGGGACTGGCGTACGGTCAGGCCGGCGATCACCAGGTGGGAGGACGAGTCGACCCGGATGCCGCCGCTTCGGCGCACATCGCCGGTGTCGATGACGGCGTCCCGCGGACCACAGATCCAGACCGGGGCGTCGGCGGAGCCGCGCACCTTGACCGCGATCGGTCCGGCATAGCGACCAGGGGCCAACCTGATCACGGTGCCGGCCGTCGCGCTCGACAACGCGGCCAGCAGGCCGGCCCGGTTCGACACGGTGGTCGTTGCCGCCGGGCACGTGTCGTACCGGCGGTTCGAAGCGGCCGTCGCGGCCGGGGTCGTGACGACCGCGGCCGGGGAGGACCGCGACACGTTGCCGCTGCTGTCCAGCGCCTCCACGGCATAGCTGACCGTGGTGGCCGGGGCAAGGCCGATGTCGAGGAAGCGGGTGGTTGGCGAGGCGGTGCTGCCGATCAGCGTCCGCTGTCCGGCGCCGATGCGGTAGACGCGGTAGGACGTCACGTCGCGTTCTGGACTGGCCGACCAGGTGAGCTGCGCACCCGTGCGGGCCGGCGAACCTCGGAGTCCGGGTCGGTGCCGCCGGACGAACGGTGTCCAGCACGTTCACGGCATCGACCATGATGTTGCGCCCCTTCGACGCCGAGCTTCGTTGCCCGGTCCGGACGATGCGCAGGGTGTGGGTGCCCGGCCGGAGGCCGGTGATCCGGTACACCTCCTTCTGGTACTGCGTCGTCGAGGCGTACAGGTCGATCTTCCGCTTCCTGATCCCGTCCACGTAGACGATTGCGATCCCGCCGTACGGGCTGCGGCGCGAGACCCACGCCACCCCGGTGGACTTGAACGTGATCCGCGCTTCACCAGTCTTGTTCAGGTTGGAGAAGCTGCCGCCGATGGCGTTGTTCGACTTCTGGATGGACCACGCGCCCCTCAGCACCAACGCCTTCGACCCGTTCTCGTGGATACCCGACCCAGCGGTCTGGGCAACGGCGTCGGCCGGCAGGCTCGACGGGCTCGTCCCCAGGGCGGCCAGCGCCAGGCAGAGGACGACGGCGCGTCGCCGCAGCCTGCCCCGCGCCGGCGGTCTGGTGATCGTGGTGGACGTAGCTGGACGTGATGCAGCGCTAGCGCTGATGATGATCTCCCCCGAGATGCAGCGCCGAGCACCCCCCGTGCCCGACCAGGACAGGCTGCGGCAGGAACCTCCTGCCGACCCCAGGTGCGGGCTAGGTTCTGCTCAGCATCGGCCTAATTCCGGGCCCGAGCGCAGCTGGGCCGGTAACGGTCGTCGGGCGATGCCCTCAGATCCAGGTCAAGCGCTCCAGGTCGGGCTTGATCAGGTGCTCGGCGATGGCAACGTACGCCGGGGTGATCAGGTGCCCGTGTGATCCGTCGTCCAGCGAGGGGGGCAGCACGCCTCGGGCCTGAGCCGTCCGGTCGGCAGCCGTCGGGGTGACACCCAGATCGGTCCACACCTGGTCCGAGCCCAGGTAGCGCTGGACGTCCACGAAGCGGTCGCCGTACTCGGCCTGGTACGAGGCTTGCAGCTGATCGAATGCGGCCCGGGCTCGACCACCGGGGGTCATCCACGCGTCGGTGAAGTGTCCGATGACCAGGACCCGTCCGGAGTGAGTCGAGGCGTAGCGCCAGGCGGCGCGGGTGTTGGTGTCGGCGCTCACCCAGTCGGACTGCTTCAGGTCGTTCTTGCCCATCCACAGCAGGGTGATCGAGCCGTCCACCTCCTTGGCCGCATCGGAGGCGAAGGGCAACGGCCCCGCGGCGGGCACCGGCGCCCCTGGGGTCGACCGGATGAAGATGTAGCCGCCTGAGCCGTCGCTGCGAAACACCCCGGCCACCCCGGCCAAGGTGCCGGAGATCCGAAGGTAGGGCCGGTAGCCGAACGACGTCGTGGTCACCACCACCTGACCCGAGGCGGGGATCGAGTCCCCCCGGACCGACAGCAGGGCCGGAGCTGCTCCCATCCGCGCCGCCGTCTCGACGGCGATCTCGCCGCCGACCGCGCCGTTGTAGACCGGCTTGCCGAGGACGCGGCTCAAGTCACCCTGCTCGGCCATCCGAGCTGCCGAAGACGACCCCCAGATGGCCACCGTGGTCCGGTCCGCCTGCTTGCCGCGCACGTCCTTCCCGGACAGCACGACAGCCGAGCCGACACCGACCAGCAGGGCCGCCGCGATGACCATCCCCAGCAGAAGCGGGCCTCGGAACCCCCGCTGAGCCGCAGCCGAAGTCACCCCCGACTCACCCAGCTCGGGCGATCTCGGCGTCCAGGTAGGGAGCCAGCGTCAGCGAGTAGGTCGCCGTGAGATGGCCGAGGTCCCGGTACACCTTGACCCCACCGACCACCAAGGGACAGAGCCCATCGAGGCAGTAGTACTTCTGCAGGTCGATCACCGCCGCGCCCGGCCAGTCGGTCGCCGCTTCGACGATCAGGTCCCGGGCGGCCAGCCCCTCCGCCGCGCTCACCGCGCAGGTCTGGACCGTGCCGGGCCGCTGCTGGCAGCTGAGCCGCCGGATGTCGGGAATGACCGGATTGTCCCGCAGGGCCAGGATGCGGGTGCCCCGGCTGGCCAGCGGCGCCCACGCCTCGCGGAACCCGTCGATACCGGCTTGCTCGTCGGGTCGACCGGACTCGTCGACGTACACCGACTTCTTGGCTGAGTATCCGGTCAGGGCGTAGGTGTACGCGGGCTGCTCGGCGAGTCTGGCCTGCAGCTTGTCGACCCACGTGTGGCAGCTCGATCGGGCGAGCTCGGAATCATCTCGCCGAGACGCCGCGTTCCAGACGCACCCGGTCTTGTAGAACACGTGCAGCTCCCAACCACGGTTGATCGCGACCTGTTCGTAGGCCTTGAACAGCGACACGGCATGGGAGTTGCCGATCAAGACCACCCGGGTCGTCGCGCCGCGGACCCCGAACACGCACTCCTTCAGCTCGGTGCCGGTGGTGTTGGTCATGCACTGGTCGCCGTCGACCGGATAGCCGTCGTTGGCCGAGTCGACCCGCGGAACCGCAGCCGACCACGCCGCCGTGGCGGAGCAGGCCGACCAGCTGGCGAGGGCCGCGGCGCCGAAGCAGTTCTCGCCGGCCACCGCACGGCGGTGGGCGGCCGCGGTGTCGCGAGCTGCGGCCACGGTCACCCCGCCCAGCGCGACGCCGGCGACCAGAGCGGCGGCGACCAGCAGCACGAACGGCTTGACGAGCTGCCAGCGGGTCGGGCCGCCGGCCGGCACCCGGCGATGCAGCGGATCTTCGACGAAGGTCTTGGACAACCAGGCCAGCACGATCGCAGCGGCGATGATGGCGACCCCGGCGGCGAGGCCCGGTGCCGCCTGGGTGTACTCCCGGTAGAACACCAGGATCGGCCAGTGCCAGAGATAGAGCCCATAGCTGAGCCCACCCAGCCATACCAGCCCGCGGCTGGCCAGCAGAGTCTCGGCCCCCTGAGCCGACCGGCCACCCGTGCCGGCGACCAGGATCAGCACGACGGACAACGTCGGCCACAAGGCCGCGACGCCGGGAAACTCGGTCGAGACCTGGAGCACGAAGCCGCAGGACACGATCCCGAGCAGGCCCACCCACCCGGCGACGAGCCGAATCGACCGGCGGATCACCAGGTGGGGGAGGATGACGGCCGCCAGGCCGCCCAAGCCGAACTCCCAGGCGCGAGCAGCGGTGTTGTAGTAGGCGCTCGACTGATCCTGGCCGACCGCGTACAGGGCGTACCCGAAAGACAGGATCGACAAGGCCGCCAGGGATCCGATCAGGTGGGCGGTGAAGCGGCGACTGGCGGCCAACCGGCCGACCACCGCCAGGCCGCCGAAGAGGACGGCCCAGATCAGGTAGAACTGCCCCTGCACCGACATCGCCCAGAAGTTCTGCAGCGGTGAGTGGAACTGATCCTGGGTCAGGTAGTCGACACCGGCTCGATAGAGCTGCCAGTTCTCGACATAGGTCGCCGAGGCCACGGCCTCGGTGAAGGTCTGCGACCACTGGTAGGGCAGCAGCAGCACCAGGCTCAGCAGGCTGACCGCGGCGATGACCACGGCCGCCGCCGGAAACAGCCGCGACGCCAGCCGGGCCATGAACGAAACCGGCCGGATCCGGCCGTAGCGGCGGACGTGCCCGAGCAAGGTGGTGGTGGTCAAGAAGCCGGCGATGACGAAGAAGACATCGACCCCGCCGGACACCCGGCCGAGCCAGATGTGGAACACCGCGACCAGCAGACTGGCGACGGCCCGCACGCCTTCAACCTCGGGCCGGTACGACGCCGAGTCCTTCTTGCTCGTCCGGATGACCGGCGCCCGCAGGTCGACGGCGGTCACGGCTGGGACTCACCCCACCCAGAGTCCAGGGAGGGGCACGGCGACGCAGCGGGGCGAGGAGCGCGGCGGAAGGGATGCATCGGGGCCTCTCGGCAAAGAGCCGCCCCCGCGGCGTACGTCGAACTGCAGGCAGCCAGCCCCGAACCTGGCCGACAGGCGACCTGAGGACCATCTACAGGCGGCTTGTCGAGTCGATGATAGGCGGGCGCCCACCAGTTAGCCAGCCGACATCTCGCCGCTTTGCCTCGCGCTCGACGCAGTCCGGGTCACCGCCGTGACCCTTGTCACAACGCCGATCGGTCGATGTCACGATCATGTGTCCGGCTTGATGATGGCGCCGCCCACCGGTTACCCTTCGCGTACCGGTCGGGGGCTGTGGGCACATTCGTAAAGTCTGAGGAAGCCATGGCTCGAGACGAGCAGATCGCGATTGACCACGAGGCGCAGGTCGCCGACTACGTCCCGCCCCGCATCGAGCGGCTGGGATCGCTTTCCGAGCTGACCCAGGGCGGCACGGTCGGGCCCGACGACGGTTTCGGCGGCGCCGGCGACGAGGGGTCTGTCTGACCCACAACGCCCCCACCTCGCTGGAGGTTGCGGCCGGACTGGTGGTCGGTGCCGAGCGCATCGCTGAGGAACCGATCGGACCGCCGCCTCGCTCTCCGCTGACCGCGCTCGAGCGTGCGGTGCTGCCGGCGCTGCTCCGGCCGCCCTGCCTGGTCAGCTTTTCCGGCGGGACCGACTCCTCGACGGTGCTGGCGGTGGCCACCCGGGTGGCTCGCCGGCACGGGCTGGCGGACCCGGTGCCGTGCACCTGGCGGGTGGCGGATGCACCCCAGGCCGAGGAGTCCGCGGCTCAGCATGCGGTGATCGACGCCCTCGGGCTGTCCGAGTGGCTGCTGCTGGCCGCCGAGGACGACCTCGATCTGGTGGGGCCGGTGGCGCGACGCCTGCTGCACGCACACGGGGTGCTGTATCCGGCCAACCTGCACCTGCACCTGCCGCTGGTCGAACGGGCCCGCGGCGGCTCGTTGCTCACCGGTGCCGGAGGCGACCAGATCTTGTCCGGCTGGCGGCGCCCGACCAACCTCACCCCCGTACGACGGCTCAAGAACCGCATCCCGGCCGGCTGGCGGGCCCGGCTGCAGCACCGTGGCGGCGAGGTGCTGCCCTGGCTCCGCCCCGCGGTCGCGCACCAGCTGTGGTCCGCCCACCTGGCCGAGCTGGCCGCTGAGCCGCGACGACTGGACCGGCGGGTGCAGTTCCACGCGAGCCGACGGAGCCTGCAGCTCGGCCTGGGCGGCCTGCGGCGGCTGGGTGACGACGGCGACGTGACGGTGCTGGCCCCGCTGGTCGATCCCGGCTTCGTCGCCAGCCTGGCCCGCTTCGGCGGACCACGAGACGCACCTCGACGGTCGCAGCTGGTGGCGGCCATCGTCGGCGACGCCATCCCGGCCGTCGCCTACCAGCCGCGACCCAAGGCTCGTTTCCTCGAGGTCTTCTTCCGCGGTCCCACCCGAGAGCTGGTCCGCAGCTGGGACGGCAGCGGCGTCGACCCCAGCCTGGTCGATCTGGCGGCGCTGCGTCGCCGGTGGAGCCAGTGGCCGGTGCCGCCCGGCACCGCCGGGCTGGTTCAGCAGGTCCTCCTCGCCGGCGTACGATCCGTTCCCGAACTCCCCCCCAAGGCGGTTGACCGATGAGCGTCGATCATGATCACTGACCCGGCCCCGACCGCCCTCTACCGGGTGGGCAACGACCAGGTGGCCTGGCGCCAGACCGGCCAGGAGATCGTCGTCCTCGATCTGCACGGCTCGGTCTACTTCGGGCTCAACCCGACCGGGGCGGCGCTGTGGAAGCTGCTGGTCGACGGGGCGACGCGGGCCCGGCTCGCCGACGAGCTCGTGCACCTCGGCGTCCGCGATCCCGCCCGGGCCCGCCGCGACGTCGACGAGTTCCTGCTGGCACTCGACGCCGCCGACCTGCTGCAGCAGACCTGACCCTCAGGCCAGCCAGGCCGCCGGCGTCGGGCGGCGCAGGATCTCGGTCATCGTGGCGTGGCTGTGCTCCGCGTCGTGGTCGGTGGCCAGCCACGCGTGCGCGCGGAACCCGGCTCCGGGTGCGGTGACCCCGACGACCAGGTCGACCTCGACGTGCTGGCGGGCCAGCCACCGCTGGGTGACCAGCGACTGCTCCAGGCAGCTCGCCCCTCGGCGCCGCAGCACCGCCCGAACCGCCCGACGCGACTGAGGACCGCCGCGCGGAGCCGGCGGTGGCTGGACCTGGTCGAGGGGCCGATCAGCCAGGTCCCGGCGGACGCTGTTCAGCGCGCGCCACGCCCACCAGGCAGCGCGGAGCTGTGACCAGCGGCCACGCTGAAGCAGCCGTCGGCGGGGAGCCCGGCCCGGGGAGCCTGATGGCGAGACCGCCGCCCGGGCGGCGGGCAGCAGCAGCCGTCCTGGCCGAAGCACGTACGCGAGCGCCAGGCCGGCCGGACCCCGCTGGGCCAGCGGGCTGGCCCGCCGCAGGAATCCCGGCGTGGGCACCAGACGGCGCGCCACGTAGCGCAGCTTGGCGCCGGCCCCCGGCACGCTCCGCACCGCTTCGAGCGACTGACCCATCAGCACCAGGTCGAGCTTCTGGGTCAGACGACCGACCAAGGACCGCCGAGAGTCGAGGCCGAGCCGGGCGACCAGGTCGACTCCGGCCGGGTCGCGTCGCAGACCGGCGATGAAGACCGCCGTGGACCCGGTCGCCACGGCCCACCGGGCCGCCGACCGCCACACCGGGTCCGGCAGCTGCTCGAGCGCGACCGTCAGGTCGGTGGCCGCTTTGCGGCCGCGACCAGGAGCCGCGGCGTGCAGGGCGACGAGCAGGGCACAGCCCACCGCGTCGGGTACCCGGACAGTGCCGCCGCTCAGCTGGAGAGGTTCGGCGGTCGCGGACAGCAACCGCCAGAGCGCCTCCGGATCGGCGATGCCGGCGAATCCGCGGTGCAGGTCCACGGTCAGCGGCACCGGGTGCTCTCGCAGCCACGACCGCTCGTACCAGAGCCACTCGTCGTCGGGGAAGCGGGCCGCGACGTCGGTGTGACCCAGGGCAGCCAGCGCCTGCTGAGCCCGGTCGAAATCGGCCACCGGGACCAGGATGTCGACATCGGAGTAGCGCCGCCGGCTCGGGTCCGCGGCGTAGAGGCGCCGAGCCAGACCCGGGCCCTTCAGCACCATCGAGTCGACGCCGGCGCCGGCCAGGGCCCGGGTCACGACCACCGCGTGCTGGTCGAGAGCGAGACAGCGCGCAGCGGCCGCGATCCCGGTCCGAATGGCCCCGTCGGTCATGCCTGGGCTCCCCGCTGCAGCGGCTCCGGGTGGGTGGCGGCGGCCGCGGCGAGGGTCTGCTCGAGCAGCTCGATGGTTGCCCCGAGCCCTGCCCACCGGCGCGGCCGGGTCAGGGTCCACGACGGCAGGGTGGCCAGCGACAGCAGCAACGTCGGGTCGGATGCGAGGTGGCGCCAGGCCCGGCGGGCGGCCAGGTCCCGCAGCAGCGCCGGCGCGTCCCGCGGCTGCGCGGCGAGGTCGTCACCCCAGGCCAGGAAGATCCAGCCGCCCAGCGGCACCTCGTCCGGGCCGGCCGGGAGGTAGACCCGGTGCCGGGTGTCCCGGCGGGCCAGCCGGGGTTCGAGGTCGAGACCGGGGGGCACCTCGCGCAGGTCGATGCAGCGGGGGCCGCGATAGGCCACGGCACCGTCGGTGATGGTGATGTCGTCACTCAGCACCGGCATCCCGTACGCGCTCAGCGCGGCCATCAGCGTGCTCTTCCCGGCGGTCCGGGGACCGAGCACGGCCCAGGCCCGCCCGGCCGTGACGAAAGCGCCGGCGTGGAACGCCTCCCGGCCGGCCCAGCGACCGTACGCCGTGGCCACCGGCCCGAGATAGGGGTGGGCCAGCAGGTCGGGGGACAGGGACGGGCCGTAGAAGACTGCCGTGCCGGCGAGTCGGTCGAGCGCCAGCAGCCGGCCGTCAGCCAGCCTGCGCACCCCGCGCTCGGCGTCGAGCGGCGACGGTTCCGGCGTCCGTACGGCGTCGGAGACGATCGAGATCTGAACCGCGACCGGGCCGGCGGCCGGACCGGGCACGAGCTCGGGCAGGAGTGGCAGACCCGACACCGTCATGCCGTAGGCGGACTGCAGCCGACCCGCGTTCACGCGGCCATGCTCCCACACCCCGATCGTCGAGGACTTCGGCTCAACGGCCGGTGGTCCGTGAACCGGATCGCTGAAACTGCGTTTCACGCGAAGATTTCGTGGATTGTCTGACCTTGTTCCGCTGTGCTACGTTTCCCGCAGTCTCAGCCAGCGCTCAGCCAATGATGGTTGCGTGGTTCCCTCGGGGGAAGTGTCAGGGTCCGTCCTCACCCCTCCCCGAGAGAGTAGCTCATGGCTATATCCCCACGCCGTCGCGTTGTTGTCGGCCTGCTTGCGGGCAGTGTGCTAGCCGCGGGAATCGGTCTGTTGATGCCGACCGCCGCGTACGCCGCCTCCACCGTGCTGTTCAACCAGCCCTTCCACAACGCCACGGCCAACGGTGACGGAGCAGTGGTGCTGCCGACCACGCCCAGCACCAACGTGGCCTGCCTGACCGCGGCCGGGAACACGACCGTGGTGCCCAAGAGCTGCACCGCGGCGACGGACGCCGTGGGATCCGGGAAGCTCCGGTTGACCGACAACACCACCAGCAAGGTGGGCGGTCTGTTCGCCGCCACCAGCGTGCCGACGGCGTCGGGGCTGGACGTCAGCTTCAACACCTACCAGTACGGCACCACCACGACCCCCGCCGACGGCATCGCCTTCTCGCTCGCCGCCGTCGACCCGACGAGCCCGCTGGCCCCAGCCAACATCGGTGCCACCGGCGGCTCCCTCGGCTACTCCGCCTACTCCACGGTCAAGGGCTTGGCCTACGGCTACCTCGGCGTCGGCTTCGACGTCTTCGGCAACTTCTCTGGTCGTTCCTACCAGGGCTCGGGCTGCACGAACCCGGCGTACACCTCCTCGACCCAGCTCATCCCGGGGCAGGTGGTGGTCCGCGGACCGGGCAACGCGCTGGTCGGCTACTGCGCCATCAACAGCACGGCGACCACGGCGACCTCGCCCGCGGTCGCGCTCCGGGCGACCAGCCGGGCCGCATCCAAGGTGCCGGTCCAGGTGGTGATCAACCGGAGCACGGCCAGCGTCACCACGGCGACCAGCCTCACGGTTGCCGCCAAGAGCTACGCAGTCGCCTTCACCCCAGTCGGTGGCACCCAGCGCATTCTGACCGGCGCCCTGCCGACCGTAACCAGCGCCGTGTACCCGGCATCGTGGATCGACTCCGAGGGTTATCCCAAGCAGCTGGCGTTCGGCTTCGTCGCCTCGACCGGCGGATCGGTCGACTACCACGAGATCGACGAGACAAAGATCTCGACGTTGAACTCGACGGTTCCCGAGCTGAAGGTCCAGCAGACCGCGTACACCCAGCCGACGCTGGCTGCCGGCGACCCGGTGACCTACCAGGTGACCGCCGGCGTGGACGCCGGGGTGGACGAGACGGCAGCGATCTCGGTCACCGACACGTTGCCGGCCGGCGTCACCCCCGAGGGTGGCTACGGCACCGGTTGGGTCTGTGACGCGCCGGTCGGCCAGAAGATCACCTGCACCAACAGCAACGGCCCGTTCCGGGCCAACACCGACCTTCCCCAGCTCACCATCACCGGGACCGTGACCACCGCCGGCATCACCCCGGCCGTCATCCAGAGCAACAGCATCGTGACGGCCTCGTCCAACGACGCCAACCCGGCCTACTCCTCGGTCGCCACCGCGGGCACGGCGACGAGCGCACCGAGCAACCTGGTGCTCACTCCGAACAGCGGGCCGACCGGGACGGCGACGACCGTCACCGGGACCAACACCTCGGCGGCGACGGCCATCCAGATCGGCACCCTCGCCGAGCTGGCCGCCGGCACCGGAACCACCCTGACCCGGTGCTCGAACAACGTCGCGGCCGCCGACTGCTTCACCGTGACGGCGAACGGCAGCCTCGGGATCTCCGCGATGCCGAGCCACGCCACCGGCGCGGTGCAGGTCAAGGTCGTCACGCTGGGTGCCTCCTCGAGCGTCACCTACACCTACACGACCGTTCCTGGTACGCCGATCGTCACCGCGACGGCGGGCCCGCTCAGCGCCACGGTCAGCTGGGAGACCCCGGCCTCCGGCGGTGCTGCGTTGACCGGCTACCTCGTGGTCCCCTACAAGAACGGCGTCATCCAGCCGGCGATCTCCCTGGGCTCCGGGGTCAATTCGTACACGGTCGCCAACGCCACCGCCGGTGCCTCCTACACCTTCACCGTGGCAGCGCTGAACTCGATCGGCTCCGGTGTGGCCAGCCTGTCCACCGCTCCGGTCATCCCCTACACGACACCGGGGGCACCAACCATCGGTGCGGTCACGGCGGGCACCTCGGCCGCCCGGGTGACCTGGACCACCCCGACCGACAACGGGTACGCCACGGTGACCGGCTACGTGGTGACGCCCTACCTGAACGGGGTGGCCCAGACACCACAGACCTTCGACAGCGCGGCGACCAACCAGATCGTCACCGGCTTGACCCCCGGTGGCTCGTACACGTTCGCCGTGGCCGCCAAGAACGCTGCCGGCACCGGGCCGCTGTCGGCCAAGTCGGCCGCAGTGACCATCAACGGGGCACCGACGATCACCAGCACGCCACCCGCCGGTGAGGTGGGCGCGAGCTTCGCTCACCAGTTCACCGTCAGCGGCGGCACCAGTGCCTACAGCTACGACCTGGACACGGGCTCGTTGCCTGACGGGCTCACCTTGTCCAGCACCGGTGCCCTCTCGGGTACGCCGACCACCGCCGGGTCCTTCACCTTCAAGGTGAAGGTCACCGACTCGTACGGGGCCAGCTCGTCGACGAGCTTCACCGTGAACATCGCGGCGCAGCCGAAGCTGACCTTCACCTCGGCGCTGCCGGGGACCGATGTCGGCGCGACCTACAACCAGCCGCTCAGCCGCACCGGCGGCACCGGCCCGTTCACCTACTCGGTGACCGCGGGCACCTTGCCGCCCGGCCTGTCGCTGAACGCAGCGACCGGCGTGCTGTCCGGCACGGCGACCACCCGCGGGGACTACGCGTTCACCGTGAAGATCGTCGACGCCTTCGGGCAGAGTGACACCAGGGACGCGACCCTGGTCGTCCGCAACATCCCGGCCGCCCCGACGGTCACCGCCGTCACGGCGGGCACGTCGAGCGCCCGGGTCACCTGGACGGCACCGAGCGACACCGGCAACACGGCCATCACCGGCTATGTCGTCACCCCCTATCTGGGTGGGGTCGCCCTGACGCCGGTGACGTTCAACTCGACGGCGACGAGCCAGACCTTGACCGGGCTCATTCCCGGCGGCTCGTACACCTTCACGGTGGCGGCCAAGAACGCGGTCGGCACCGGCCCGGGCTCGGCCCCGTCGGCGGCGGTCACGGTCAACGGTGCCCCGACGATCACCTCGACGCCGGGTGCCGGAGAGGTCGGCGTGGCCTACAGCCACCCCTTCACCTCCAGTGGTGGCACCGGGACCAAGACGTACAGCCTCGACACCGGCACGCTGCCGAGTGGACTGACCCTGTCGGCCAACGGAACGCTCTCCGGCACCCCGACGGCTGCCGGCAGCTACACCTTCTCGGTGAAGGTGACCGACGCGGAGGACGCGAGCTCGAGCAAGTCGTTCACCGTCGTCATCATCGCCCAACCCAACCTCACCTTCGGTGCTGCTCTGCCGCGGGCTGATGTCGGCACGGCGTACGAGGAGCAGCTGACCCGGACCGGCGGCACTGGGCCGTTCAGCTACTCGATCAGCGCCGGCACCCTGCCGGCGGGGCTGACCCTCAACACGGCGACCGGGATCATCTCCGGGACCCCGACGATCGGTGGCAGCTACTCCTTCTCCGTCAAAGTCGAGGACTCTCTCGGTCAAAGCGACACCAAGGCGGCCACCCTGGTCGTCCGGGCGGCGCCCGGTCTGGTGCTGACGGCATCCGAGCCGTCGGTGGAGTACGGCACCTCGGTCGCCTTGTCCACCACGCTGGACCCGACGTCGGCGACCGGCACGGTCACCTTCTCGGTCACCAACGCGGCCGGCGTGACCTCCGAGCTCGGCACCAGGACGGTGGCCGACGGCAAGGCCGGTCTGACCACGACGCTGACCGCATTCGGGAAGAACACCGTCGTGGCCACCTACGGCGGCGACGGCAGCAACCAGCCGGTGACCTCCTCCTCCACGGTGGTCGAGGTCAAGGCCTATGTCGGGCAGGCCATCATCACCGAGTTCCGGACCTCCGGACCGGATGGTGCTGCGGACCAGTTCGCTGAGATCTACAACACCGGTGCGCCGATGCCGCTGGCCGGGCTGGTTCTGGAGAGCAGCTCGGGGACTGAGACGGTGCTGCCGTCCGATGCTCCGACGCTGGGCACCTACCGGACGTACCTGGTCGCCGGCGAGGACTTCTCGCTCGACGCCTTCGCCACGCCGGATCTCACCACGGCGACGCTGGGCACCGGTGGTCTACGTCTGGTGGCGCCGGACACCGCGGCCACCGTCACCGACGCGGCCGGGCCGCTGGCGGGCTTCCACCTCGGGTCGGCGCTGCCGACCTTGGCGGGCACGCCGACCCAGCAGTACGCCTTCGTCCGGATCGAGACGGGCGGCCGGCCGAACAACACCGGCAACAACGGCGCTGACTTCGCCCTGGTCTCCAGCAACGGAGAGCGGGTCGGGGGAGTCCAGTCGATGCGGGGCTCCAGCTCGCCCACCGGCCTGGCCGATCCGTGGCAGCACAACACCCAGGCGCTGTCCTACCTGCTCGACTCGAGCCGGGGAGTCGAGGCGGCTCCCAACCGGGAGTACGTCGTCGGAGCGCCCGGCAAGCTGGAGATCCGCCGGACGATCACCAACACCGGGACGACCACCATCACCGAGGCCAAGGCCCGGATCACCGCGCTGAGCGAGGCCAACGGCTTGCCCTACCGGGGCAACGCGCCGGCCAAGAAGGCGCTCATCCGGGCGGTCAACCCGACTTCGGCCACCAGCCAGGTGTCCGTCGCCGGCCGGGGAACCGTCACGGTCCGCAACCTGTCGGTTGATGCTCCGATCACCGCGGCGGCCGGAGGCGGTCTGAACAGCACCTTTACGGTGCCGCTGCCCGCGGGCGGCCTCGCTCCCGGGGCCTCGGTGGACGTGGCCTTCACGTTCGACGTCGACACCCGCGGGACCTTCTGGTTCGGCTACGACGTCGATGCCCGGACCGGTTCGGCCCCGCTGGCCCGGGGTCTGACGGCGAGCAGCAAGAAGGTGTCGCAGCACCAGCTCGACGCCAAGCTGAAGAAGGCGGGCAAGAGCCGCACCCGGGCGCTGCCGCAGATCAGCACCGGCACGCTCTGATCGGACAGGGGTGGAGCCGGCCGTACGCGGTCGACTCCACCCCTGGCCATGTCCGGTGTGCATGAACATTCGCTGTATGGCATACTCATGCGGGTGTTCACAGTTGCGGTGGCGGGAGCCACGGGATACGCCGGCGGGGAGCTGCTCAGGCTCCTGCTCGGCCATCCGCAGGTGCAGATCGGCGCGCTGACCGCAGGATCCAATGCCGGGTCGCGCCTGGGTCAGCACCAGCCGCACCTCGTCCCGCTCGCGGACCGGGTCGTCGACAGCACGGACGCCGCGACCCTGGCCGGCCATGACGTCGTCTTCTTGGCGCTGCCTCATGGCGCCTCGGCCGAAGTGGCCGCTCAGCTGTCACCCGACACCGTGGTGATCGACTGCGGGGCCGACTTCCGGCTCGCCGACCCCGCCGCCTGGCAGACGTTCTACGGCAGCACCCACGCCGGCACCTGGCCGTACGGGCTACCGGAGCTGCCCGGGCAGCGCGACAAGCTGGCCGGCGCCCGCAACGTCGCGGTGCCGGGGTGCTACCCGACCAGCGCGACCTTGGCCCTGCTGCCCGCCATCGTGCACGGTCTGACCGACGCGCACGACGTCGTGATCGTCGCCGCCAGCGGCCCGTCGGGGGCTGGGCGCTCCCTCAAGCCCCACCTGCTCGGCTCGGAGCTGATCGGCTCGGCCAGCGCGTACGGGGTGGGCGGGGTGCACCGGCACACGCCCGAGCTGCTGCAGAACTTCAGGGTCTGCGGCGCGTCCGCGCCGTCGGTGTCGTTCACCCCGGTGCTGGTGCCGATGTCGCGAGGCATCCTGGCCACCTGCACCGCGCCGCTGAGCGACCCGACCCTCAGCCAGGCCGACGCCTACGCCGCGTACGCCGAGGCGTACGCCCACGAGCCTTTCGTGCACCTGCTGCCCCCCGGCCAGTGGCCGCAGACCCAGTCGGTGCTCGGTTCCAACGCCGTGCACGTGCAGGTGGCCGTCGACGCCCACGCCGGCCGGCTGCTTGCCGTCGCTGCTTTGGACAACCTCACCAAGGGCACCGCCGGCGGCGCCGTGCAGTGCATGAACCTGGCGGTCGGGATCGGGGAGACCACCGGTCTGTCCACGGTGGGGGTGGCCCCATGAGCGTCACCCGAGCGGCCGGTTTCGTCGCCGCCGGCACCACCGCCGGACTCAAGGAGTCCGGCAAGAGCGACCTCGCTCTGGTGGTCAACCAAGGTCCCGATCACTTCGCGGCCGCGGTCTTCACCGGCAACCGGGTCAAAGCCGCACCGGTGGTCTGGTCCCAGCAGGTGCTGGCCGACGGCCGGCTCCGTGCGGTCGTGCTGAACTCGGGCGGGGCCAACGCCTGCACCGGACCACCCGGGTTCGCCGACACGCACCGGACCGCGGAGCTCGTGGCGACCGCCCTGACCGCTCAGGGCACCGAGGTCGGCGCGGTCGATGTGGCCGTGTGCTCCACCGGACTGATCGGCCTTCGGCTGCCGATGGACAAGATCACCACCGGCGTGGCCGACGTGGTGAACCTGCTCAGCGAGAACGGCGGCCAAGCCGCGGCCGAGGCGATCATGACCACCGACTCGGTGCCCAAGCAGGTGAGCTACGCCGACGAGGGCTGGTCCGTGGGCGGCATGGCCAAGGGGGCCGGCATGCTGGCGCCCGGTCTGGCGACGATGCTCGTAGTGCTCACCACCGACGCAGTGGTGGATGTCGACCGGCTGCCCGCGCAGCTGGCCGAAGCCTGCCGCACCAGCTTCGACCGGGTGGACAGCGACGGCTGCATGTCCACCAACGACACGGTGATCTTGATGAGCAGTGGCGCTTCCGGCGTCACCCCGACCGCGGTCGACTTCCAGGCGGCGCTCAGCGAGGCCTGTCATGATCTTGCCCTGCAGCTGTTGCGCGACGCCGAGGGTGCGGCGCACGACATCGCGATCGAGGTGCAGCACGCGGCCAGCGAGGCCGACGCCGTCGAGGTCGGCCGGGCCATCGCCCGCAGCAACCTGTTCAAGTGCGCCGTCTTCGGCCAAGATCCCAACTGGGGCAGGGTTCTGGCTGCTCTGGGCACGACCGGGGCTGACTTCGAGCCGGATCGGATCGATGTGTCGTTCAACGGTGTCGAGGTCTGCCGCGACGGGGGGATCGGTGACCCCCGTGAGCTGGTCGACCTCAGCGGCCGGGACGTCTCCGTCGAGGTCAACCTGCGCAACGGGCCGTACTCGGCGACCATCTGGACCAACGACCTGACCTATGACTACATCCGGGAGAACGCGGAGTACTCGACATGAGCGACCAGTCGACGGCGACGGCCGAACACCCGATGTCCCTGGTGGAGAAGGCATCCATCCTGACCGAGGCGCTGCCCTGGTTGGAGACGTACGCAGGCAAGACAGTCGTGATCAAGTACGGCGGCAACGCCATGATCGACGACGATCTCAAGCGCGCCTTCGCGCAGGACATCGTGTTCATGAAGCGCTGCGGCGTGCACCCGGTGGTGGTCCATGGAGGTGGACCGCAGATCTCCTCGATGCTCAAGCGGCTCGGCATTGTCTCGGAGTTCCGCGGTGGACTCCGGGTGACCAGCCCCGAGGCCATGGAGATCGTCCGGATGGTCCTCGTCGGTCAGGTCGGTCGTGACCTGGTCGGCTTGATCAACAGCCACAGCACCTTGGCCGTCGGGCTTTCCGGCGAGGACGGGGGCCTGTTCACCGCCGTTCGGCGTGGCACCGTGATCGACGGCGAGGAGGTGGACCTCGGCCTGGTCGGTGACGTCGCCTCGGTGCGGACCGAGGCTGTCCGTGGCTTGATCGACTCCGGCAGCGTGCCCGTGGTCGCCAGCATCGCTCCCGACGTCAACGGGGTGGTGCACAACGTCAACGCCGACACCGCCGCGGCCGCCCTCGCCGTGGCTCTCGAGGCCGAGCGGCTGGTCGTCTTGACCGATGTGGAAGGGCTCTACCGGGATTGGCCGGCCAGCTCTGACATCATCCGCGAGCTCTCGGCCTCAGAGCTCCGGGACCTGCTGCCCACCTTGGAGTCCGGCATGGTGCCCAAGATGGAAGCCTGCCTGCGGGCGGTCGAGGGTGGGCTGACCCGGGCCACCGTCACCGACGGCCGGGTTCCGCACGCCCTGCTGCTGGAGATCTTCACCAATGCCGGTATCGGCACCATGGTCACCCAGGACGGTCTGGTCCGGCTGGGCAGCCGGGTGTTCTCCCGTGACGAGGGCATCCCGCCGCACGAGCTCACCAACGGTGACTTCTCGACCACGCTCAGTCTCGAGGGCCCGGCATGAGCACCGATCCGAGCCCGGTCACCGACTCGCCGGTGATCCCCGAGTCGGCTTCGATCACCAGCGAGCTCTCCGCGCTGCCGGGCCAGGGCTCGGCGGCGGTCCAGGCGGCGTACGCACAGACGGTGATGAACACCTTCGGCCCGCCGAAACGCGTCTTCGTCCGGGGCGAAGGCTGTCACGTCTGGGATGCCGAGGGTCGCCGGCACCTCGATCTGCTGTCCGGGCTGGCGGTCAACGCCCTCGGCCATGCTCATCCCACGGTGCTGTCGGCCGTCACCGGCCAGATCGCCACCCTGGGGCATGTCTCCAACTTCTTCGCCACCCCGGCCCAGGTGGCGCTGGCCCAACGGCTGACGGCGATGACCGGCACCGACGACGCCCGGGTGTTCTTCACCAACTCGGGCACCGAGGCCAACGAGGCCGCGTTCAAGATCACCCGGATGACCGGACGGACCAAGATCATCTCCACCGAGGGTGCCTTCCACGGGCGTTCGCTCGGTGCCCTCGCGATCACCCACAACCCGAAGTACCGTGCGCCCTTCGAGCCGTTGCCCGGCGAGGTGACCTTCGTCCCGTACGGGGATGTCGACGCTCTGGCGGCGATCGTCGACGACACGGTGGCCGCGGTCGTGCTCGAGCCGATCCAGGGGGAGAACGGCGTCGTGGTGCCGCCGCCCGGCTACCTGGCCGCGGCCCGGGAGATCTGCGACCGGCACGGGACCCTGCTGTGGGTCGACGAGGTGCAGACCGGCATGGGCCGGGCCGGCTCCTGGCTGGTCCACGTCGACCAGGGTGTCCGCGCCGACATCGTCACCATCGCCAAGGGGCTCGGCAACGGCTTCCCGATCGGGGCCTGCCTGGCCACCGGTCGAGCCGCGAGCCTGCTCGGCCCCGGCAGCCACGGCAGCACCTTCGGCGGCAACCCGGTGGCAGCGATCGCCGGGCTGGCGGTGATCGCGGTGATCGAGCGGGACGGCCTGCTGGCCAACGCGAATGCCATGGGTGACCACCTGGCCCAAGCCGTGCTCGCGCTGGACCACCCGGCGGTCTCCGGCGTACGGGGTCGTGGCCTGCTGATCGGCATCACCTTGACCTCTCCGGTGGCCGCCGCGGTCGCTGATGCCGCGCTCGACACGGGTTTCATCATCAACGCGCCGCGGCCCGACGTGCTGCGGCTGGCCCCGCCGCTGATCATCACCGCCGCTCAGCTCGACTCGTTCGTGGCCGCGCTGCCGCAGCTGCTCGACCGGGCCGGTTCGGCGGTGCCGGCATGAGCCTTCGTCACTTCCTGGCCGACGACGACCTGACCCCGCAGGAGCAGACGGCGGTCCTCGACCTGGCCGACGAGCTCAAGGCCGACCCGTTCAAGATCACGCCACTGGCCGGTCCCCGAAGTGTCGCGGTGCTCTTCGACAAGCCCACGTTGCGGACCCAGAGCTCGTTCGCGGCCGGCATCGCCGAGCTCGGCGGCTTTCCGATGATCTTGGACGCGCGGCTGGCCGGCATCGGCATCCGGGAGTCGGTGTCCGACACCGCCCGGGTGCTCGGACGGCAGGCCTCGGCGATCGTGTGGCGGACATTCGCCCAGCGTGATCTGCAGGAGATGGCGGATTTCGCCGGTGTGCCGGTGATCAACGCACTCACCGACGAGTACCACCCCTGCCAGATCCTCGCCGACCTGCAGACCATCCGGGAGCACAAGCAGACGCTGGCCGGGCTGACCTTGAGCTATGTCGGCGACGGTGCCAACAACATGGCTCACTCGTACCTGCTCGGTGGAGCGCTGGCCGGTCTGCACGTTCGGATCGGTGCGCCGGCGGGTTTCCAACCGGCCGAGGCGATCGTCGAGCGGGCGCGCGCTCTGGCCGCCGCGACCCAGGGCAGCGTGACCATCCTCGATTCCGCCGCTGAGGCCGCCGAGGGCGCAGACGTCGTGGCCACGGACACCTGGATCTCGATGGGTCAGGAGAACGACGGACTCGACCGCCTCTCCATCTTCATGCCCTACTCCTTGACCAGCGCGGTGCTCGCCCGAGCCGCGTCCGACGCGATCGTGCTGCACTGCCTGCCGGCCTACCGGGGCAAGGAGATCGCCGCCGAGGTTCTCGATGGTCCGCAGTCCGTGGTCTGGGACGAGGCCGAGAACCGGCGGCACGTGCAGAAGGCCGTGCTGGCCTTCTTACTGAACCATTCCCTGAGCTCCAGCACCAGTTCCGTGAGCTTGTCGAAGGGGCGGGCATGACGATGACCGACCGTTCCCTGAGCTCCACCAGTTCCCTGAGCGTGTCGAAGGGCCTGGGCCCGTCGAAGGGTGGCCCGCCGACCAAGACCGCCCGGCACGCCAAGATCATCGCGCTGCTCGAGACGTACGAGGTGCGTTCGCAGACCGAGCTCGCCGAGCGGCTGACCGCCGAGGGGCTGCAGGTCACCCAGGGCACCCTGTCGCGCGACCTGGTCGAGGTCGGGGCCGTCCGGGTCCGCAGTGCCGCCGGCCACCTGGTCTACGCCGTGCCCGGCGAAGGAGGGGACCGGACGCCGCACGTGGGCGAGTTCGCCACCTTCGAGGGCCGGCTGGCCCGGCTCTGCACCGAGGTCCTGGTCTCAGCCGAGGCCTCGGCCAACCTGGTCGTGCTGCGGACCCCGCCCGGCGCGGCGCAGTACTTCGCCTCGGCTATCGACCGCGTCGGTTGGGAGTCGATCTTGGGCACCATCGCCGGTGATGACACGATCTTGTTGATCGGCCGCAGCCCCGAAGGCGGCAGCGAGATCGCGCAGGCCTTCCTGGCCATGAGCCGCGGTCACCGGGCCGCAGCCCTGCCCAAACCTGAGAACACCTTCTACAGCGAAGAAAAGGACGAAACAACGTGAGCGATCGGATTGTGCTGGCCTACTCCGGCGGACTGGACACCAGTGTCTGCATCGGCTGGCTCGCCGACGAGACCGGGCAAGAGGTCGTCGCCGTGGCGGTCGACGTCGGCCAGGGCGGCGAGGACATGGAGGCGATCCGCCAGCGGGCGCTCGCCTGCGGCGCGGTCGAGGCCGTGGTGGTCGACGCCAAGGACGAGTTCGCCGAGGACTTCTGCCTGCCGGCGCTGCGGGCCAACGCGCTCTACATGGACCGCTACCCCTTGGTCAGCGCGCTGTCGCGACCGTTGATCGTGCGCCACCTGGCCGAGGCCGCCAAGTTCCACGGCGCCAGCGACGGTCTCCCACGGCTGCACCGGCAAGGGCAACGACCAGGTGCGCTTCGAGGTCGGCATCGCCAACCTGGCGCCCGAGCTGAAGGTCATCGCCCCGGTGCGCGACTACGCCTGGACCCGGGAGAAGGCGATCGCGTACGCCGAGGAGAAGGGCCTGCCGATCGACCAGAGCAAGAAGTCTCCCTACTCGATCGACCAGAACGTCTGGGGCCGCGCGGTCGAGACCGGCTTCTTGGAGGACATCTGGAACGGCCCGATCGAGGACGTCTACGCCTACACCTCCGACCCGGCGACGCCGCGCGACCCCGACGAGGTGAGCGATCATCTTCGAGGCCGGAGTGCCGGTGGCCATCGACGGCGAGAAGGTGTCGGTGCTGCAGGCCATCCAGATCCTCAACCAGCGGGCGGGCGCCCAGGGCGTCGGTCGGCTGGACATGGTCGAGGACCGGCTGGTCGGGATCAAGAGCCGCGAGGTGTACGAGGCCCCCGGCGCGATCGCCCTGATCGCGGCGCACATGGAGCTGGAGAACGTCACGATCGAGCGCGAGCTGGCCCGCTACAAGCGTGGGGTGGACCAGCGCTGGGGCGAGCTGGTCTACGACGGCCAGTGGTTCTCCCCGCTCAAGCGGGCGCTGGACACGTTCATCGACGAGGCGCAGCAGGCAGTCACCGGTGAGATCCGGATGCTCCTGCATGCCGGCAAGGCCACGGTCACCGGCCGGCGCAGCGACATCAGCCTCTACGACTTCAACCTGGCCACCTACGACGAGGGCGACACGTTCGACCAGTCGCAGGCTCGGGGCTTCATCGAGCTCTACGGCATGTCGAGCAAGATCGCCGCGCGCGCGGGATGCGCAGTCTGCCCCGATGAGCTGACCAGGACCGAGGGCGGCGCACGACCGGGTCGGCTGTGGGGCGGCCGGTTCGCCGGCGGCCCGGCCGAGGCGATGTTCGCGCTGAGCAAGTCCACCCACTTCGACTGGCGGCTGGCTCGCTACGACCTCGCCGGGTCCGGTGCGCACGCCCGGGCGCTGCACCGGGCCGGGCTGCTGACCGGCGACGAGCTGGCCGGGATGATCGCCGGCCTTGGATCAGCTGGAGTCCGAGGTCGTCTCCGGCGCGTTCGGCCCGGCCGCGACCGACGAGGACGTGCACGGGGCCCTGGAGCGGCGGCTGATCGAGATCGCCGGTCGCCGAGCTGGGCGGCCGGCTGCGGGCCGGTCGCTCCCGCAACGACCAGATCGCGACCTTGATCCGGATGTACCTGCGGGACACGCTGCGCGCTGGTCGGCGACCGAGGTGCGTCGAGGTGGTCGACGCGCTGCACGAGCAGGCCGGACGGCCACCTGGGGGTGGCGATGCCGGGCCGTACCCACCTGCAGCACGCGCAGCCGATCCTGCTGTCCCACCACCTGCTGGCCCACGCCTGGCCGCTGCTCCGCGACCTGCGACGCGGCTCGCGCGATCTCGACCGGCGGCTGGCGGTCAGCCCGTACGGGTCGGCCGCCCTGGCCGGCACCTCGCTCGGGCCTCGACCCGGAGGCGGTCGCCGCTGATCTCGGTTTCGACGGCAGCGTGGCCAACTCGATCGACGGCACGGCGGCGCGGGATCTGGTCGCCGAGGCGGCCTACGTGCTGGCCCAGATCGGCGTCGACCTGTCCCGGCTCAGCGAGGACGTGATCTTCTGGGTCACCCACGAGTTCGGCTTCGCCACGTTGGCCGATGCCTGGTCGACCGGGTCGAGCATCATGCCGCAGAAGAAGAACCCCGATGTGGCCGAGCTGGCCCGGGGCAAGGCCGGCCGGCTGATCGGCAACCTGACCGGCCTGCTGGCCACGCTGAAGGGTCTGCCGCTGGCCTACAACCGCGACCTGCAGGAGGACAAGGAGCCGGTCTTCGACTCGGTCGACCAGCTGCTGATCTTGCTGCCGGCGGTGGCCGGCATGGTCGCCACCCTGACCTTCCATCCCGAGCGGCTGGAGGCGCTGGCCGCCGCGGGGCTTCTCCCTGGCCACCGACGTCGCCGACTGGCTGGTCCGCCAGCGGGTGCCGTTCGCCGAGGCGCACCACATCGCCGGTGCCTGCGTACGCTGCTGCGAGGCCGACGGGATCGAGCTGACCGACCTGACCGCCGAGCAACTGGCCGGGATCGATCCCCGGCTGACCCCTGGCGTGCGTCGACGTGCTCACGGTGCGCGGGCTCGATCGCCAGCCGCGACGGCCGCGGCGGCACGGCGCCAGGTCCGCGTCCGCGACCAGCTCGGCGGAGGTCGCCGACTCGAGCTCGGACGGTCTGACGCTCGCCGGGTGCTCGACGCCGAGGTGAGCCGCCGGCGGCTGAGCCGGCGTCGGTGCACAGCGGTCGATGGCTCCGAGTCGACGGCCCGGCAGCGGACGCGGGCCCGTGGGCCGACGCACTGAGGGTTGGCGCCGTGACCGATGTCCTGGACGAACTGAAATGGCGGGGCCTGCTGGCCAACTCCACCGACGAGGAGGCGCTGCGCGGAGCACCTCGACGCCGGGCCGGTCACGTTCTACGTCGGCTTCGACCCGACGGCGCCCAGCCTGCACTTCGGCAACCTGGTGCAGCTGATCGTGGCCCGGCACCTGCAGCGGGCCGGTCACCGGCCGCTGATCCTGGTCGGCGGGTCGACCGGCATGATCGGCGATCCCAAGGACTCCGGCGAGCGGACGCTGAACTCCAAGGAGACGGTGGCCGGCTGGGTCGAGCGGATCCGCGGCCAGGTGGCGCGGTTCGTCGACTTCGACGGGCGACAACGCCGCCCGGCTGGTCAACAACCTCGACTGGACCGGTCCGATGTCGGTGCTGGACTTCCTCCGCGACATCGGCAAGCACTTCCCGGTCAACCGGATGCTGGCCCGCGACGTGGTGCGCAACCGGCTGGAGGACGGGCATCTCCTACACCGAGTTCTCCTACGTGCTGCTGCAGTCGATGGACTACCTCGAGCTGCTACCGCGCGTACGGCTGCACGCTGCAGTTCGGCGGCAGCGACCAGTGGGGCAACATCACCGCCGGCGTCGAGCTGGTCCGGCGCGCCGAGGGCGCCCGGGTGCACGCCCTGGCCACGCCGCTGCTGACCAAGGCCGACGGGACGCAAGTTCGGCAAGACCGAGGGCGGCACGGTCTGGCTGGACCCGCAGATGACCTCGCCCGTACGCGTTCCACCAGTTCTTCCTGAACGCCGAGGACGCGAAGGTGATCGAGTACCTCAAGGTGTTCAGCCCGCGCGGCCGCGGACGAGATCGAGGAGCTGGCGCGGCAGACCCGTCGAGCAGCCGCACCGTACGGGCGGCGCAGCAGGCCCTGGCCGACGACGTCGACCGCGCTGGTCCACTCCGCGGCCGAGCGGGACGCGGCGGTGGCGGCGGCGCCGCGCCCTGTTCGGACGCGCAGAGCTGGCCGACGCTGGACGAGGCGACCCTGGCCGGCGTGGTCGGCCGAGGTCGGCGGAGCCGAGCTCGCCGGCGACCGACGGGCTGCCGTCGGTGGTCGACGTGCTGGAGGCGCAGCGGGGTGGTGGCCAGCAAGGTGGCCGGCCCGCCGGGCGATCGCCGAGGGCGGCGCCTACCTGAACAACGCGCAAGGTCACCGATCCGGAGGCGCGCTGACCGAGACCGACCTGCTGCACGGCCGCTTCGTCGTCGTCCGGCGCGGGCAAGCGCACGGTCGGCGCCGTTACCATCACGCGCTGCTGAGACGCCAGCGTGGACACCGGCGTGTCGCGCGTGTGATCACTGCACACCGCCGCCGGATTTGACCGCCGCTGTCACACGCGCGTAATGTTCATCAAGCCTCAACGGGGTGCAGGACGCGGCAGGTGCAACACGTCAGCAGCGGCCGACCCGGAGGAACCCAACCGGTCAACGAGTTGTCCGGATAGGTGTGCGCTCACTGCGAGCCCACCGATTCGGAAGGCTTCGAAATGCCGGCGGGGGAGGATCCAGAAAGTCCGATTTGACTCGGCGCCGGTGAATCCAATAATGTAAGTCGAGTTGCCCCAAGCCGGAATTGAAAACCCGGTCGCGGTGTGCGCCCGAAACTTGAGAACTCAACAGCGTGCTAAAAGTCAATGCCAAATAATGCACAAAAACCCCGTGCTCAGGCTGACTGACGGATCCGAGACTTCGTCTCGGTGAGGTCTGATCAGGCTGAGTTCGGATTCCTTTGATGATTGATTGATTGACCCAGCAATGGATCTGTGTCAGCGATCGAACTCGTTGATTGACGGTTAACCGGTGCCTTGTCAGTCGATACCGATATTTTTCAACGGAGAGTTTGATCCTGGCTCAGGACGAACGCTGGCGGCGTGCTTAACACATGCAAGTCGAACGGTAAGGCCCCTTCGGGGGTACACGAGTGGCGAACGGGTGAGTAACACGTGAGCAACCTGCCCTTGACTCTGGAATAACAGTTGGAAACAGCTGCTAATACCGGATATGACCTCTGCCGACATCGTTGAGGTGGAAAGCTCCGGCGGTCAAGGATGGGCTCGCGGCCTATCAGCTTGTTGGTGAGGTAACGGCTCACCAAGGCTTCGACGGGTAGCCGGCCTGAGAGGGCGACCGGCCACACTGGGACTGAGATACGGCCCAGACTCCTACGGGAGGCAGCAGTGGGGAATATTGCACAATGGGCGAAAGCCTGATGCAGCAACGCCGCGTGCGGGATGACGGCCTTCGGGTTGTAAACCGCTTTCAGTTCCGACGAAGCGAAAGTGACGGTAGGTACAGAAGAAGGACCGGCCAACTACGTGCCAGCAGCCGCGGTGATACGTAGGGTCCGAGCGTTGTCCGGAATTATTGGGCGTAAAGGGCTTGTAGGCGGTTCGTCGCGTCGGAAGTGAAAACTCAGGGCTTAACCCTGAGCCTGCTTCCGATACGGGCGAACTAGAGGGATGCAGGGGAGAACGGAATTCCTGGTGGAGCGGTGGAATGCGCAGATATCAGGAGGAACACCGGTGGCGAAGGCGGTTCTCTGGGCATTTCCTGACGCTGAGAAGCGAAAGCGTGGGGAGCAAACAGGCTTAGATACCCTGGTAGTCCACGCCGTAAACGGTGGGCACTAGGTGTGGGGGACATTCCACGTTCTCCGTGCCGAAGCTAACGCATTAAGTGCCCCGCCTGGGGAGTACGGCCGCAAGGCTAAAACTCAAAGGAATTGACGGGGGCCCGCACAAGCGGCGGAGCATGCGGATTAATTCGATGCAACGCGAAGAACCTTACCTGGGTTTGACATATGCCGGAAAGCTGCAGAGATGTAGCCCCCGCAAGGTCGGTATACAGGTGGTGCATGGCTGTCGTCAGCTCGTGTCGTGAGATGTTGGGTTAAGTCCCGCAACGAGCGCAACCCTCGTCCTATGTTGCCAGCGGATAATGCCGGGGACTCATAGGAGACTGCCGGGGTCAACTCGGAGGAAGGTGGGGATGACGTCAAGTCATCATGCCCCTTAAGTCCAGGGCTTCACGCATGCTACAATGGCTGGTACAAAGGGCTGCAATACCGCAAGGTTGAGCGAATCCCAAAAAGCCAGTCTCAGTTCGGATTGGGGTCTGCAACTCGACCCCATGAAGTCGGAGTCGCTAGTAATCGCAGATCAGCAACGCTGCGGTGAATACGTTCCCGGGCCTTGTACACACCGCCCGTCAAGTCATGAAAGTCGGTAACACCCGAAGCCGGTGGCCCAACCCTTGTGGAGGGAGCCGTCGAAGGTGGGACTGGCGATTAGGACTAAGTCGTAACAAGGTAGCCGTACCGGAAGGTGCGGCTGGATCACCTCCTTTCTAAGGAGCCATTATGGCGAGGTTCGGGTCTCGTCCATGCGCTCGGTTCTGCAGCATTCGTTTGTGGCCGAGCAGGCACCGGAATGTGGAACATTGACCATTAAGCCGTCGGATGCTCGATCTCAGTCAGTACAACCCGCTTGATCGGGAGTGGAACCTCTGAGATCGGCGAGAGGCGGCCTGAGCACGCTGTTGGGTCCTGAGGGTTCGGTCGCTTTGGCGACCGGACTCTTCCAGCGGACCGGATGCCGGCACGTCATCACGTGTCGGCTCTGCGATACCGCCCGTATGTTGAGAACTTCACAGTGGACGCGAGCATCTTTGTAGTAACAACAAGCTACTAAGGGCAATCGGTGGATGCCTAGGCACCAAGAGCCGATGAAGGACGTTGTAACCTGCGATAAGCCCCGGGGAGCTGGTAAACGAGCTTCGATCCGGGGATCTCCGAATAGGGAAACCTCGAAAGAAACCGGAGTAATGTCCGGCGACCTCTGCCTGAACACATAGGGCAGTAGGAGGGAACGTGGGGAAGTGAAACATCTCAGTACCCACAGGAAAAGAAAACAACCGTGATTCCGTAAGTAGTGGCGAGCGAACGCGGAAGAGGCCAAACCACACATGCGTGATAGCTGACAGGCGTTGCATGTGCGGTGTTGTGGGGCCGTTCGGACCGAGCTGTCGATCGGTCAAACAGTAAGAAATGATCAAGTGAAGTCGAAGCACTCTGGGAAGGTGCGGCACAGAAGGTAACACCCCTGTAGACGTAAGTCTGATCACTGTTGAGCGTCACCCCAAGTAACACGGAACCCCTGAAATTCCGTGTGAATCTGGCGGGACCACCCGCTAAGCCTAAATACTCCTTGGTGACCGATAGCGGACAAGTACCGTGAGGGAAAGGTGAAAAGTACCCCGGGAGGGGAGTGAAATAGTACCTGAAACCGATTGCCTACAATCCGTCGGAGCGAAGCACTTCGGGCGATGTGACGGCGTGCCTTTTGAAGAATGAGCCTGCGAGTTAGTGGTACGTGGCGAGGTTAACCCGTGTGGGGAAGCCGTAGCGAAAGCAAGTCCGAATAGGGCGATTCAGTCGCGTGCTCTAGACCCGAAGCGGAGTGATCTATCCATGGCCAGGGTGAAGCGACGGTAAGACGTCGTGGAGGCCCGAACCCACCAGGGTTGAAAACCTGGGGGATGAGCTGTGGATAGGGGTGAAAGGCCAATCAAACTCCGTGATAGCTGGTTCTCCCCGAAATGCATATAGGTGCAGCGTCGCGTGTTTCTTGCCGGAGGTAGAGCACTGGATAGTCTAGGGGGCCCACAAGCTTACCGAAATTAGCCAAACTCCGAATGCCGGTAAGTGAGAGCGCGGCAGTGAGACTGCGGGCGATAAGGTTCGTAGTCGAGAGGGAAACAGCCCAGAACACCAGCTAAGGCCCCTAAGCGATTGCTAAGTGGAAAAGGATGTGGAGTTGCGGAGACAACCAGGAGGTTGGCTTGGAAGCAGCCACCCTTGAAAGAGTGCGTAATAGCTCACTGGTCAAGTGATTCTGCGCCGACAATTTAGCGGGGCTCAAGCAATCCGCCGAAGCTGTGTCATTCACGTGTGTACCCGGTCGCTTGCGATCCAGGTGTGTGGATGGGTAGGGGAGCGTCGTGTGCGCGATGAAGCGGCAGGGTGACCTAGCCGTGGAGAGCACACGAGTGAGAATGCAGGCATGAGTAGCGAATGAGGAGTGAGAAACTCCTCCACCGAAAGACCAAGGGTTCCAGGGTCAAGCTAATCTGCCCTGGGTAAGTCGGGACCTAAGGCGAGGCCGACAGGCGTAGTCGATGGACAACGGGTTGATATTCCCGTACCGGCGCTAGAACGATCCTGCCGAGGCGAGTAATGCTAAGCACGCAAGTCGCACGGAGCCTTCGGGTCGAGACGAGATGAGTCTGCGACCCAAACTTGTATTAGGCAAGCTGCGGAGTGACGCAGGAAGGTAGCCCATCCCGGGCGATGGTAGTCCCGGGCTAAATGCGTAGGGCGAGGTGTAGGCAAATCCGCACCTCATGTGCCTGAGACATGACGGCTGGTTCGACCTACGGGCGAACGAGTGGGTGATCCTATGCTGCCTAGAAAACCTTCGTGAGCGAGTTCTAGAGCCGCCCGTACCCTAAACCGACACAGGTGGTCAGGTAGAGAATACCAAGGTGATCGAGATAACCGTGGTTAAGGAACTCGGCAAAATGCCCCCGTAACTTCGGGAGAAGGGGGGCCGACGCATGTCTGATGGATTTACTCCCGAAGGCGTGGGAGGCCGCAGAGACCAGGCCCAAGCGACTGTTTACTAAAAACACAGGTCCGTGCTAAGTCGCAAGACGATGTATACGGACTGACGCCTGCCCGGTGCTGGAACGTTAAGGGGAAGTGTTAGCGCAAGGCGAAGCACTGAACTTAAGCGCCAGTAAACGGCGGTGGTAACTATAACCATCCTAAGGTAGCGAAATTCCTTGTCGGGTAAGTTCCGACCTGCACGAATGGCGTAACGACTTGGGCGCTGTCTCGACCACGGACTCGGCGAAATTGCACTACGAGTAAAGATGCTCGTTACGCGCAGCAGGACGGAAAGACCCCGGGACCTTTACTATAGTTTGGTATTGGTGTTCGGTACAGCTTGTGTAGGATAGGTGGGAGACTTTGAAGCGGCCACGCCAGTGGTTGTGGAGTCAACGTTGAAATACCACTCTGGCTGTTCTGGATATCTAACCTAGGTCCATTATCTGGATCAGGGACAGTGCCTGATGGGTAGTTTGACTGGGGCGGTCGCCTCCCAAAAGGTAACGGAGGCGCCCAAAGGTTCCCTCAGCCTGGTTGGCAATCAGGTTTCGAGTGTAAGTGCACAAGGGAGCTTGACTGTGAGAGAGACATCTCGAGCAGGGACGAAAGTCGGGACTAGTGATCTGACGGTGGCACGTGGAAGCGCCGTCACTCAACGGATAAAAGGTACCCCGGGGATAACAGGCTGATCTTGCCCGAGCGTCCATAGCGACGGCATGGTTTGGCACCTCGATGTCGGCTCGTCGCATCCTGGGGCTGGAGTCGGTCCCAAGGGTTGGGCTGTTCGCCCATTAAAGCGGCACGCGAGCTGGGTTTAGAACGTCGTGAGACAGTTCGGTCCCTATCCGCTGCGCGCGTAGGAGTCTTGAGGAGAGCTGTCCTTAGTACGAGAGGACCGGGACGGACGAACCTCTGGTGTGCCAGTTGTCCTGCCAAGGGCACGGCTGGTTGGCTACGTTCGGAAGTGATAACCGCTGAAAGCATCTAAGCGGGAAGCACGCTCCAAGATGATGGCTCCCACAGGGTAACCTGGTAAGGCCCCCAGCAGATCACTGGGTGATAGGTCGGATGTGGAAGTGCAGTAATGCACGGAGCTGACCGATACTAATAGGCCGAGGGCTTGTTTCTACAAAGATGCTACGCGTCCACTGTGCAGTTCCCGAGATACGGTCGGGAACGCTGCGATTCGACTCGCATGAGTCGAGATCGCCGCGCGATCCGCACATCTCCATAGAGTTTCGGTGATCATGGCGAGAGGGAAACACCCGGCTCCATTCCGAACCCGGAAGTTAAGCCTCTCAGCGCCGATGGTACTGCACGGGGGACCGTGTGGGAGACTAGGACGTCGCCGGACATACAAACACCTCAGGGTCAGTCATTCGATGGCCGCCCCTGAGGTGTTTGTGCGTTCTGGACTTGTCGCGTCCGCTTCGCAGGCCTTGAGGAAAGCGCGAACGAGGCCGATGAAGTCGTCCGGCCGGTGCGTATGAATGAGGTGGCCGGCGTCGATGGTGACCAGCTGGGCGTCGAAAAGTCGGTGAACGGAGTTCTGAGCAGGTGCTCCTGGGGTACGAAGCTGGTCGGGTCCTCCACCGATGATGAGCGTCGGTGCCGTCGATCCCGGCGATGACGCTCGGCCACGTGTCGTCCGGTCGATCGATCTCCGGCCGGATCTGCTCGACCATCGCCCAGTCGTACGGCGAGCCGGCCGGCTGGCCGTTCGGGCATCGCGGCTGGGCGCGGATGCGAGGACCCCGACGTCTTCGAGGACGAGGGTCCGAACCAGGTCGGGAATGGCACGCGGCGACGCGGCAGGCGACCAGACCCGCCGAGTCGAATGACCGACAGAGATCGCACCGGTCCGGCACCGAGCCGCTCGAGGACGCGCTTCAGGTCGTCCGCGAACAACGCCATGCTGTAGGTGCCCGGCCACTCGCTGCTGCCGTGGCCTCGTAGGTCGACGGCGACGACGGTTCGCTGCTGGCTCAGTTGAGCGGCCACGACATCCCAGTCGTCGACCGTGGCCGCCGTACCCGGCACCAGCAGGAGCCGGCGGGGACGCGACGTCCGGCCCGGGCCAGACCCGAAGGCGCAGCGCGAGCCCGTCGACGTCGATGCTCGGCGGTCACTCGGCATGACCCCACTCTGGGTCGGCAGCGGAGATCGGGGCAAGCAGTTCTGCCGTCAGCGAAACCCGCTGGTCCTGACCTGTGCGTACGGGCTCGCGGGTCCGGCTACTTCGCGTAGTGGTCGCCCAGCACGTTGCGGTATCGCTCGCTGATCGCGGCGGCGGCCTCGACGTCGGCGGCCGTCGGCTCGTGCTGGCTGAGCACCGGGACGCGGCCAGTCGGGCAGCTCGCCGGTGAGCGCCCAGGCCGCCTGCCGAGCCGCGCCGACCGCCACGCTCTCGAAGGTGTCGGTGACCACGATGGGCAGCCCGAACACGGCGGTGGCGATCTGGCGCACGGCGTCGGACTGAGAGGCGCCGCCGGTCAAGGTGATCGAGGTGATCTCGCCGGTCTGCTCGCGCAGCACCTGCACCCCGTAGGCCAGGCTCCACAGCACGCCCTCGATGGCGGCCCGGGCCAGGTTGGCCGGAGTCAGGTTCTTCAGGGTCATGCCGACGAGCTCGCCGCGGGCGTCGGGCAGCGGCGGCGTCCGCTCGCCCTCCAGGTAGGGCAGGAAGGTGAGCCCGCCGCTGCCCGGTTCGGCCGACAGCGCCAGTCGGCTGAGCTCGTCGAGGCTGACGCCGAGCAGCTGCGCGGTGGCCACCAGGTTGCGGGCGCCGTTCAGGGTGCAGACCAGCGGCAGGAACGCTCCGGTCGCGTCGGCGAAGCCGGCCACCGTGCCGGTCGGTTCGTGGGTCTGCTGGCTGCTGCGGGTGAAGGCGGTGCCGCTGGTGCCCAGCGAGACCACGGCGGCGCCGTCGGCCAGCCCGAGCCCGAGCCCGGCGGCCATGTTGTCTCCGGTGCCCGGGGCGAGGGCGATGCCCTCGGGGGTGTGGCCGACGATCTCGTTCGGGCCGGCCACCCGGGGCAGGGTCGAGCTCGTGACCGAGCGCCAGGCGTGACCAGATCGTCGCGGTAGGTGTTGGTGGTGGCGTCGAAGTAGCAGGTGCCCGAGGCGTCGCCGCGGTCGGTCACCGGCTCGAAGCTGCGGCCGCCGATCTGCCAGGTCAGCCAGTCGTGGGGGAGCACCACGCTGGCCGTCCGCGCGGCGTTCTCCGGCTCGGCCCGGGCCAGCCAGCGGATCTTGGACACGGTCATCGATGCCACCGGCACCGATCCGACCGCGTCCGCCCAGGCCTGGGCGCCGCCCAGCTCGCCGATCAGGTCGAGCGGCGTCCGGGGCCGAGCGGTTGTCGTTCCACAGCAGGGCGTCGCGGACCAGCTCGCCGGACTCGTCCAGGGTGACCATGCCGTGCTGCTGGCCGCCGACGGCCAGCGCCGCCACCCCGTCCAGCAGCGCCGGGATCGGCGGTCGCCTCCCGGTAGGCGGCCAGCCAGCCGTCGGCCGACACCTCGGTGCCGTCGGGTGGGCGGCCCGCGACGTACGGACCACAGCGCCGGTCTCGAGCGTCGCAGACCACGACCTTGACCGACTGGGTCGAGGAGTCGACTCCGGCGACGAGGGTCATCGGGATCTCTCTCGCTCGGGAAAAGGGCGGTCAGCTCTGGGTCGGGGTCATCATGTCAGCCGACGTCGACGGCGACGCCGCGTTCGGGGAACGGCGCGCAGCGCGGCCGGGCTGGGCGAGCCGGAGATGGCGAGCAGGTCGACCTGGTCGAGTCCCGGCGAACTGGACGAAGGCCGAGGTGCCCAGGGTCGGCGGAGTTGGCCAGCGCGATCACCCGTTGGCCGGACGCGACCTCGACCTGGGACACCGCGGCGGCGGCCGGGGTGGCCTGGGTCAGGCCACGTTCGACGCTGACGCCGGCCGGGCAGACGACGCTGACGTCGACGTGCAGGCGTTGCATCTCGTGCACGGCCCAGTCGCCTTCCTGGCCGCGGGTCACCGGCGAGACGGTGCCGCCGATGTTGTAGACCTCGAGCCGGCTGGCCCGGGAGAGCACGATCGCCGCGTCCAGTGAGTTGGTGACGATGGTCAGCCCGGGCGCCTCGGGCGGCGCGGCCGACGATGGTGTGGGCCAGCGCCAGGGTCAGCCCACCGGTGCCGAGCAGGATCGTGCCCTGCCGGGGAAGCTGCTCCCAGACCCGGCTGGACAGATCCTGAGTCGTCCTGGTCGGCGGACGGCGCGCTCGGCGTCCGGACGGCCAGCGGGCCGGCGTCCACGCGTACGGCCCCGCCGTGCACCCGCTGCAGCTTGCCGGCGGTCTCCATGACTCCGCAGGTCACGGCGGATGGTCTCCTGGGCGACCCCCAGCCGGTTCGCGATGTCGACCACGTCGACGCGGCCCTCGGTGGCCAGCCACTCGCAGATCGCCTGGTAGCGGGCGGACGCCTGAGCTTGCTGCACCGTCACGGAAGTCTCGGCGACTCAGTGGAGGGGTCCATCGGGCCCAACAGCTCGACCGACGAGTTCGCCTGCGGCCGGATCTGCAGCTTGCGGCCGGTGCCGGCCCGGAACATCTCGATCGCGGCGCCGTAGTCCTCGAGGGTGAACGCGTGGCTGACCATGGGTTCGGCACGCAGCGCCCCGGCGGCTGAACATCTCCACCGCCCGCGCGTAGGAGTGCAGGACGGCCATCGACCCGACGACGGTGATCTCGTCGTTGTAGATCCGGAAGGGTGAGATCGTGCGCCCGAGCGTCGGCCGGGAGCCACCCCGAACTGCTGAAAGGTGCCGCCGCGGCGGACGCGGGAGAGACCGTCCTCGATCGCTGCCGTCGACCCCGGTGCAGTCGATCACCACGTCCCAGCCACCCGGCTCGACGACCCTGGTCGGCCGACTCGTGCACCAGGTCGATGCCGACGTCTTGGGCGGCGTCCAGCCGGACTCGGGTTGGGTCGACCACACGTGACCGAGGCCGCACCCGCCCGCGGGGCCAGCTGCGCCATCATCAGACCCATCGTGCCGGCACCGTAGATCAGATAGTGCTCGCCCATCCGACGGGGCAGCAGGTCGAAGCCGTGGATGGCGCACGACAGCGGCTCGATCAGGGCCGCCAGGGCCAGATCCACCGAGTCGTCGAGGTGGTACACGTTGCGCGGCCGGGGACACGGCGAGCTCGGCGGTCGAACCGTTGGTCCGGGCCACGCCGGCGCCGTCCCAGTTCTCGCAGAGGTTGTCGCGGCCGACGCCGCAATAGGCGCACTCGCCGCAGTAGAGCGACGGGTCGACCGACACCCGGTCGCCGATGGCAGAACCGTCGACCCGGTCACCGAGTGAGTGCACCACGCCCGAGGTCTCGTGCCCGGGGATGATCGGGAAGACGGTGGGCTCGAACTCACCGTCCAGGACGTGCACGTCGGTGCCGCAGATGCCCACCGCCTCGACCCGGACGACGATCTCGTCCGGCCCCGGGTCGGGGTCGGGGACCTCGGACAGCGAGAACGAGCCGGGGGAGTCGAACACGATCGCGCGCATCAGACCGCCGGGCCGGGTGCCGGGCCGGCCGGTGAGCCGAACGAGCGTGGGTGGCCTCGACCATGGGTCAGCCTCTCTGCTGTGGATTAGCCGATTCGCTGTAAAACATATCCGAATCTGTGTCCTTTCCGGCAGACTAGCGCACCCGTCACCAACCGCGTGCGACGAGGCTGGAAACCGTCGTCAGTCCTGGTGCCCGTTCAGTTGGTGTCACGTTCGGGCTCGGCAAACGGGCATCCGTGTGAGAATGGCCATCGTCGAAAGGCAGAGATGACCATGTACCCGCCCGAGCGGCAGCGGGCCATCACCGACTTGTTGATGAGGCTCGACGGTCGACGGGCCAGCGCGGCCCAGATCAGCGAGAAGCTGAAGGTCACCACCGAGACCGTGCGCCGCGACCTCGACGTGCTCGAGCGGCGCGGCGTGCTGCGGCGGATCCGTGGCGGTGCCGAGCTGATGGACTCCACCCCGTTCGAGCAGGCACTCGCGGCTCGGCACGCCGAACAGTTCGAGGACAAGGTCATCATCGCCCGTCGGGTGGTCGAGGAGCTGCCCGAGGACGGGGTGGTGGTGCTGGACTCCGGATCGCTGACCTTCGTCTGCGCCCAGGCGATGCCCCGCGACCGGCAGCTCGTGGTGGTCACCAACAACCTGCCGGCGGCTCAGTTCCTGGCCGACTACGACAACCTGAGGATCTTCACTCTGCCCGGGATGATCCGCGGTCTGACCTCCGCCGCCGTGGATGCCTGGACCAGCCGCCGGTTGAGCACGCTCACCGCTGACGTGGCGATCATCGGGGTCAACGGGCTGACCACGACCCACGGCCTGACCACGACCAACCCGGAGGAGGCGGCGACCAAGCGCGCCATGATGCTCTCCGCCCGCCGGCGGGTGGTGCCGGTCATCTCCGGGAAGCTCGGTCGCAACTCGTTCTGCTCGTTCGCCGCGGTGAACGAGGTCGACCTGATCATCACCGACGCGACGGCCAACACCGAGGCGGTCCGCAGCCTGGCCGCCGCCGGTCCGGAGGTCGTCATCGCCTGAGGGCCGGGCGCCTTTGCTTGCCAGGTGGAATATCGACAGGATTGAGCAGTGGCAGAACAAGATCGTCCAGATCGAGGTCGACGCGGCGGAGCAGGACGCCCACCGGGCGACGCTGCTCGAGGACAGCGGACCGGCGGACCCGCCGGTCGACGCGGGGACCGGCCGACCGGCGACCGGGGTGGCGCCGATCGGGGCGGCGGTGACCGGGGCGGGCGAGATCGGGGGGCCCGCGACGGCAGCGGCCGAGACCGTGACTCCCGCGAGCGTGACCCGCGCGACCGGGCGGCGCGGGACCGGCCGTACGAGGCGCCCCGACCCGGACTGGCCCGCAAACCGAACGAGCCACCGATTCCTGAAGGCGTTGACACCCGCGAGCTGCACCGAGCCGTACGGGCCGAGCTCCGAGGGCTGCCCAAGGACCTGGCCGAGATCGTGGCCGCCCACCTGGTCGTCGCCGGCCAGCTGATCGACGACGATCCGGAGCTGGCCTACGCGCACGCCGAGGCAGCCCGCCGGCGGGCCGCCCGGTTGCCCATCGTGCGCGAGGCGGCGGCGGAGACCGCGTACGCGGCCGGCCACTACGACGTGGCGCTGAGCGAGTTCCGCGCGCTGCGGCGGATGACCGGCACCCACGACTACCTGCCGGTGATGGCTGACTGCGAGCGAGCGCTCGGTCGGCCCCAGAATGCGCTCAAGCTGGCCCGGGAGTCCGACCGGCTGGAGCTCGACCCGGCTCTGCGGATCGAGATGGTCATCGTCGAGGCCGGTGCCCGCCACGACCTCGGGCAAGATCCCGAGGCCCGACGGATCCTCGAGCGAGCGATCGACCAGGTGCCGGTGAGCGACCCTCGCGCCGGCTGCCGGTGGCCCGACTGCGCTACGCGTTGGCCGACTCGCTGCTCGGCGCGGGCAAGGACGCCGAGGCCCGGCGCTGGTTCGCGGCCGCGGCCAAGCTCGACCCCGAGCAGGAGACCGACGCCCAGCAGCGGGTCGACGAGCTCGACGGCATGCTGATCGACTTCGACGAGGACGACGACGAGCGGGACCGCCGAGAGAACGGACCGAGGCGACGCCCCGATCAGGAGCCGCGATCGGGGCGCGCCCGGACGGCGGACCGAGCGGACCGACGATGAGTGTGCCGACGACGCCCGAGCCGCACGACTCCGCCCGGCACGGCTCCGCGAGGACGACGCGTGACCGCCGGGGCGCGCCCTGGTGGATGCCTACGACGCCGCCCTGTTCGACCTCGACGGGGTGGTCTACCTGGGTCCGATCGCCGTCGACGGCGCACCGGAGGGCATCGCCGGGCTCCGGCAGCGGGGCACCCAGGTCGGCTTCGTCACCAACAACGCCGCCCGTCCGCCCGGGGTCGTCGCCGACCACCTGGTCGAGCTGGGGATCGAGGCCGACCCCGCCGACGTCGTCACCTCGGCCCAGGCTGCGGCCCACCTCGTGCGCGACCGGTTCGGCCGCGGGTGCCCGGGTGCTGGTGGTCGGCGGCGAGGGCGTCAGCGCGGCCATCGCCGAAGCCGGTCTGGTCGGGGTGCACTCAGCCGACGACCAGCCGGTCGCGGTCATCCAGGGCTACGGCTTCGACCTGACCTGGGACGAACTGAACGAGGCGGCGGTGGCCATCCACCGCGGCGCCCACTGGGTGGCCACGAACACCGACCCGACCCGGCCGACCGACCGCGGTCTGGTCCCGGGCAACGGTGCCGCCGTGGCTGCCGTCCGGATGGCGGTGCCGGTCGACCCTGAGGTGGCCGGCAAGCCCTACCGACCCCTGCTGGACGACACCGTGGCCCGGTTGGGGGCGAACCGGGCGATCTTCGTGGGCGACCGGTTGGACACCGATATCGCCGGGGCGGTGGCGGCCGGGTTGGACAGCCTGTTCGTGCTCTCGGGCTCGCACGGACCACGCGATCTCTTGGCCGCCGACCCCCGGTCGCGTCCGACCCATCTCGGCTATGACCTGCGGGCCCTGCTCGAGCCGGCGCGGATGGTGATCGAGGAGAACGGCGGTTTCCGCTGTGGCGAGGCGTGGGCCCACGAGATCGACGGGCGGCTGGTGCTCGAAGGTCGAGCGCCGAGCCGGGTCGATGCTTTGTGGGCGGCCGCGCCGTTGGCCTGGCGGGCCGCCGACGAGGGACGACCGGTCGAGGTCGAGAGTGCTCTGGCCGCGCTGGACCGGCTGGCCTGAGCGACCGCTTCGACCCGCCGGTTGCCTCCGCGGACCTTCGTTCTCACCCGGGGCCCCAGAGCTTGGCGTTCTGCGTGAGGATTGGGTCAGTCAGTCGTCACAGACGAGTGTGGTCAGACCACCCGGAGAGGACAGGGCATGACAACGCAGGCGGAGGCATCGACCGACAACACGGCGCTGGTCCGGCCCGAGGTCCCGGCTGAGATGCGGACCGGGCAGCCCGGACCGCTGCAGACCGACCACGGTGACACCACCATCGCCGACCAGGTGGTGCTGAAGATCGCCGGCCTCGCCTGCCGCGAGGTGGACGGCGTCCACGCCATGGGCGATGTGGCCCGCCGACCGTTCGGCGGATTGACCGACCGACGCCCAGGGTCGGAGGCGAGCCTGCTGGACGGCATCACGATCGAGAAGGGGGAGCGGCAGACGGCGGTCGACATCACGGTGATCGTGGAGTACGGCTTCTCCATCGTCGAGGTCAGCCAGGCCATCCGGGCCAAGGTGATCGAAGCGGTCGAGCACGGCACGGGTCTCGAGGTCACCGAGGTCAACATCAACGTCACCGACGTCCACCTGCCCGGTGACGGACGAGCGGCCGAGATCCCGGTCGGGCGGGTCCAATGAGCTTCGACCACGGTCAGCAGCTGCCGGATCCGCTCGTGCCACCGGCGGTCGGCTCGGGTCTGATGACCGCCACCCGGTTCTGCCTGCTCGTCGGGCTGGTGCTCGGCATCGTGGCCGCCTTCGGCGGGTTCGTCGCCTTCTTGGTCGTACTGCTGTTCGGCATCATCGGTCTGGTCGTCGGACGGGTGCTCGACGGGAAGCTCGACCTCGCTGCGCTGCTCGGGCGGTCCGGCGGCCGATGAGCTCGGCGACGGTGCAGGGACTTCACCGGGGGTCTCCGGTGCGGGCCGGCGAACGGGGTCGGCTGGTGGTCGCCAAGCAGGTGGTCGAGAAGATCGCGGCCCAGGCGGCCTTCGAGATCACCGGGGTGGGCGAGCACCGGGGGGCCTTCGCCGCCAGTCCCGGCCTGGCGAGGGGTCCGCGTCCGACGGTGAACGTGCAGCTCGACGGCTCGGAGGCCTGGCTGAGTGTCGAGGTCGGCATGACCTATCCCGCGCCGCTGCGGGCAGCGACCGACGAGCTGCGCTCACATCTGGTGCGGCGGGTCGAGCAGCTCAGCGGGATCACCGTACGGCGCCTCGACATCCGGATCGGCTGGCTCGGCGCAGCGGCCGAACAACCCAGGAAGCTCGCATGAGCCGGACGTCTCGCGAGCTGCACCGCCGGCCTCGACGCCGTACGCCGGCGATCGTCACCGCCGTCGCCCTGCTGGTCGTCGGAGTACTGGTCGGGTGGGCCGCCGGCCAGCGGCTGCTCACCGGATCGTGGCCCGGCTTCGCGCAGCGCGGCTGGACCCTGCTGGAACGCTCGTCCTGGCTCTCGCCGCTGGGTTGGGGCCTGGCCGCGACGTTGTTGGTCCTCGGTCTTTCGCTGGGTTTGGCCGCGGTGGTGCCCGGTCGGTTCCGCAGCATCGAGCTGGCCGGGACCACGAGCCCCCAGGTGCGGGCCGGTGCGGCCTACCTGTCCCGCGGCGGGCTCGCTCGGCTGGCGGCGGCCCACCTGTCCGATCTCGACGGGGTGGACCACGTGACGGTGTCTGCGACCGGCCGGCGGCTGCACGCCACGATCCGTACGTCATTGACCGACACGTCCGGTCTGCGGTCAGCGGCGCGAGAGGCACTGGCCCACCGCTTCACCGACGTCGGCACCACCCCACTGCCCAAGGTCCGCGTCACCGCGGTCCGCCGCGGGGCCCGCTCGTGAGCCGCGGCAACCGGATGATCCTGATGGTGCTCGGGATCGTCCTGGTCGTGGCCGGGTTGCTGGTCATCTCGATCAACACCGGCGTGCTCGGTGACCTGCTGCAGCGGGCCGGCAGCAGCCGCGTGCAGCCGTCGGCAACCGACCCGATCGTGCCGGCCGGGACCAGTGACCTGGTTCCCACGTCCGGTCTGGTCCTCGCTCTCGTCGTCGGCGTGAGCGTCGTCGGCCTGGCGCTGTGGTGGTTGTCGGCCCAGCTGCCCCGACGTCACCGCCCCAGCGACTTCCGGCTGCACCAGGATTCCCGGCGGGGCAGCACGATCGTGACCCCGGCCGCCTTGAACCAGGCCGTCCAGCACCAGGTCGAGCAGCTGCCCGGGGTGGTCGCCGCGACGGTGACGGTGAGCGGGGCCGTGCAGGCACCGCAGCTGAGCGTACGGGTGACCGTCGACGACCGCTCCGACGTGGCGCAGGTCGTACGACGGATCAGCACCGACGTCGCCGGCGGTCTGGCCCTCGCCATGGGCAGCACGGTGGAGCGGCTGGGCGTGCTCGTCGACATCGACAAGAAGAAGCGCACCGCGGCTACGGCAGCCCTGTAGGGGCGCGGCCGGCTCCGAGGCTCTGGAGTAGCGTGTGGGTGCGAAACAGCAGGGCCACGTGCTCGTACGCGGATGACCGCGGCCGGCGCGGCGTGTCCCTGCACCCGACGTCTGACCAGGAGGCCACGGTGGTCGAGCCACTGCCCAACTACGTACAGCTGGTGAGCGGGCTGTCGAAGGCGACCCGAAGCAAAGCTCGGGGGGCGGCCCGGGCGCTGCTGGCTCAGGCCGGTCTGGACGATGTCGCGGCTGACGCCGGCGAGCGGATCACCAAGCTGGCGGAGGAGATCATCTCGGCCAGCCGGGCCAACCGGGAGCTGCTGGAGAACCTGGTCACGGCCGAGGTCGACAAGGCGGCCAGTCGACTCGGCTTCGTACGCCACGAGGACCTCGCCGCCCTGCAGGCACAGATCAACGCCCTCACCCTGCGGGTGAACGAGAACGCGACAGCGGCGTCTGGCGCCGAGCCGGCCGAGGCGGCGGCACCCCCGGCCAAGAAGGCGGCCGCCAAGAAGACGCCAGCGAAGAAGGCCCCGGCGAAGAAGGCCCCGGCGGACAAGACCCCGGCCGACAAGATCCCGCCCAAGAAGTCGGCCGCCAAGAAGAGCGCGGCGACGAGAGCTTCCGCGACCACCACGGACGACGCAGCGGCGGCGGAGACCGGGGCGTGAGCGCCACGCCCGAGCCGGACAGCCTCGACCCCCAGGGTGTGGTCGGACCGCCGGGCACCGGCGAGGAAGCGGTCGACGACGCGCTGATCGGACTGGCCGAGCTGTCCAGCGCACCGCTCCCGGAACATCACGACCGGCTGGCCCGCGCGCACGAGTCGCTGCACCAGGCTCTGCATCCCGATGGGCCCGGCTCCCGCTAGGCCGACCCGGTCGAGCAGCACCGTGGACCGTCAACGCCTGGACAAGGAACTGGTCGACCGCGGTCTGGCGCGTTCACGGGCGCAGGCTCAAGAGCTGATCAGCTCCGGGGTGGTGCTGGTCGACGGACGGTCGGTCGAGAAGGCTGCCGAGCTGGTCGAGCTCGTCGGCGCAGATCGCTGCAGTGCCCGACCACTACGTGTCCCGAGCCGCTCACAAGCTGGTCGGCGCGCTGGACGACCTCGGTCTGGTCGTCGGGGGTCGAGCTCTCGATGCCGGGGCCTCGACCGGCGGCTTCACCCAGGTCCTGCTCGAGCGGGGCTGCCGGGAGGTGGTCGCGGTCGATGTCGGCACCGACCAGCTGGCCCCGTCGCTGCGCGCCGACCCCCGGGTCCGGGTGCACGAGCAGACCAACCTCCGCGACCTCTCCCTCGACCACGTCGCCCGTCAGCCGGTCGACCTGTCCGTGGCCGACGTCTCGTTCATCTCCTTGACGCTGCTGATCGCTCCGCTGGCGGCCGTGACCGATCCGGCAGGCACCATGCTGGTGATGGTCAAGCCGCAGTTCGAGGTCGGCCGGTCGCGGCTGGGCAAGGGTGGCGTGGTCCGTGATCCGCCGCTGCACCGGCGGCCGTGCGAGCCGTGGTGGCCGCCGCCGCCGGCATCGGGTTGGCACGCCGCATGATGCGGTCCCCAGCCGGCTGCCCGGGCCGGCCGGCAACCGCGAGTTCTTCCTCCGGCTCGTTCGCCGGGAGCCGAGTCGGCCGCTCGACCTGGACGCCCTCGTCGCGGCCTGAGGTCGAGCGGCCGCCGTCGGCGGTCCCGCCTATGCTGTGGCAGGTGAGCTGAGCCAACCCCCGCGGCGGCAGCACCAAAGACCACCACGGTGCCCGGTGCGCCGGGTCGGCGTGCTGACCCACATGGGTCGGCCCGCGGCGATCGAGGCCGCCACCCGGCTGATCGAGGGACTCGAGCGCGGCCGGCATCGTCTCGGCGCTGCCCGCGGAAGACCTCGACGCCTCGACAGCCGGCTGGCTCATGCCGTCACCGAGCTGTGCGAGCCGGTGACCGCCGGTGGCGGCATCGAGCTGATGGTGGTGCTGGGCGGTGACGGCACCATCCTGCGCGGCGCCGAGTGGGTGTTCGCCGTACGACATCCCGCTGCTGGGCGTCAACCTCGGCCACGTCGGGTTCCTGGCCGAGGCCGAGTCGTCGGAGATCGACAGCATCGTCGAGCACGTCGTCAGCCGGTCCTACACCGTGGAGGAGCGCTTCACCGTCGAGGTCAGCCTGCGCGACTGCGCGTCGGAGGATGTCGTCGTGGTCGTCGTACGCGATCAACGAGGTGTCGATCGAGAAGGCCGCCCGGGAGCGGATGCTCGAGGTGCTGGTCGAGGTCGACGGCCGACCGCTGTCGCGCTGGGCCTGCGACGGCATGATCGTGGCCACCCCGACCGGCTCCACGGCGTACGCGTTCTCCGCCGGTGGTCCGGTGATCTGGCCCGGGGTCGACGCGCTGCTCGTGGTGCCCCTGAGCGCCCACGCGCTGTTCGCCCGGCCGCTGGTGCTCGGCCCGACCTCGCAGGTGGTGGTCGAGGTGGTGGCCAGCTCGCAGACCCACGGCGTGGTCTGGTGCGACGGCCGGCGGGCGGCCGAGCTGCGGACCGGGATGGAGATCAAGGTGACCCAGGGCGCCCACCGGCTCCGGCTGGCCCGGCTGTCCGCGGCCCCCTTCACCGACCGGCTGGTCAACAAGTTCGGGCTGCGGATCGAGGGCTGGCGCGGCGAGGCCGAGGACCCCGACGGCATCCCGCCGCAGCGGCAGGCCTGGCGGACGCCGTGATCGACGAGCTGCGGATCACCGACCTCGGGGTGATCAACGAGGCCACCATCGCCCTGCACCCCGGGCTGACCGTGGTCACCGGCGAGACCGGGGCCGGCAAGACCATGATCGTCACCGGCATCGGCCTGCTGCTCGGTGGCCGGGCCGACCCCAAGGCCGTCCGGTCCGCAGGCCGACCGGGCCCGGGTCGAGGGCCGCTTCCGGGTCGCCGACCCCGACGCTGCGGAGCGGGTCGCCGACGCCGGCGGCGAGCTGGACGACGACGAGCTGCTCGTCGCCCGGCACGTCACCTCGGCCGGCCGGTCCCGCGCCTACGTCGGCGGCGCCCAGGTGCCGGCGGCGGTCTGCGCCGACATCGCCGAGCGACCTGATCGCCATCCACGGCCAGTCCGAGCAGGTCCGGCTGGGCGCCTCCGACCGGCAGCGTGAGCTCCTCGACCGCTTCGCCGGACCCGACGCTGGCGCGCCGTGCTGGCCCGCTACCAGCAGCGCTACGCCGAGCACAAGACGGCGACCGCGGCGAGCTGGAGCCGGCTGCGGGCCGAGGCGCAGAGCCGGGCCCGGGAGATCGACCTGCTCGACCTTCGGCCTGGCCGAGATCGAGCGGGTCGCGCCGCAGGCCGGCGAGGACGCTGACCCTGGCCGCCGAGGCGACCCGGCTGCAGGGGGCCGACGACCTGCGGCTGGCCGCCCAGACCGCCCTACTGGCGGTGGCCGGCGGCGACGATGAGCCGGGTGGCGCGCTCACCGAGGTGTCTCGCGGCGCGCAAGGCGCTGGACCAGGCGGCCGACCGGGATCCCGAGCTTGCCGAGCTCTGGCCCGCCGGATGGCCGAGGCCAGCTACCTGCTGGCCGACCTGGCCGCTGACACCGCCCGCTACGTCGACTCGCTGGAGGCCGACCCGGCACCGCCTGGAGCGATCGCCGAGCGCCGCGCCGGCGCTGGCGGGTCTGACCCGCAAGTACGGCTCGACCGTCGACGAGGTGCTGAGCTGGGCCGAGACGCTCGGCGCGCCGGCTGGCGGAGCTGGAGTCCAGCGACGACCGGATCGCCGACCTCGAGCAGCAGGTGGCGGCCCTGCGGTCCGAGCTCGAGCGGCTGGCGGCAACGATGACCGCGGTGCGGGCCGAGGCCGGCGACCGACCTTCAGCACCCGGGTGCTGACGAGCTGGCCGCCCTGGCCATGCCGCACGCTCGGCTGAGCTTCGACCTCACCGCCACCGAGCTGGGACCGTACGGGTCCGACCACGTCGACCTGCTGTTCAGCGCCAACCCGGGCAGCCAGCCCCGCAGCCTGGCCAAGGTCGCGTCGGGTGGCGAGCTGTCCCGCGTACGGCTGGCGTTGGAGGTCGTGCTGGCCTCGGCCCGCGAGCCCGGCACCCTGGTCTTCGACGAGGTCGATGCCGGCGTCGGCGGCAAGGTGGCCGTGGAGATCGGCCGGCGGCTGGCCATGCTGGCCCGCAACGCCCAGGTCGTCGTGGTCACCCACCTGGCCCAGGTCGCCGCCTTCGCCGACCGTCACTACGTCGTGGTGAAGTCCGACGACGGCCAGGTGACCACCAGCGGAGTGGTCCAGGTCGCCGACGAGGACCGGGCGGTGGAGCTGGCCCGGATGATGGCCGGGCTGGAGACGACCGACTCGGCCCTGGCCCACGCCGGCGAGCTGGTCGAGCTGGCCGCGGCCACCCGCTCGGGCCGCTGACCGCCACCGCGCCGGCCCGACGCGGCCTAGACCCAGGTGAAGAAGCTGACCAGGTTCCCGTCCACGTCGAGGGTGTGGAAGTCGCGGGCCCCGAAGTCGGTGTCGGCGATGCCGCCCACGCTGGTGTGGTGCAGGATGCCGGCCGCGGCGTACTCGGCGAACAGTGACTCCAGGGCCGGCTCGCCGTCGACCTGGATCCGGCAGCTGGCGGTCCCGGCCAGGAACGACTCCGCTCCTGAGCTGATCGGGCGGCTGGCCAGATCGCTGCGGTCGGCCCAGCCCGCGTCGTCGGCGCACCACAGGTGCACGACCGCGGCGTCGCGGTGCAGGACAGCGAAGTCGGCCGCCTGGAAGTCGGGCGTGAACCCGAACCGGTCGACGTAGGCCGCTGCGGCCGCCGCCACGTCGCGGACGGGCAGGGCGGGAATCGTCTGGGTGAGAGCCACGACTTCATCGTGTCCCAGGGCCGTTCGTGCCGCAATGGTCCGGCGCACCCGTGGGAGGATGACTGCGAGATGAAACTTCCTACGTCGTTGCGCCGTCGCGCCACACCGGTGGAGCTCGGGGGAGTGGCCCGGCTCGACCGGCGGACGAAGAACCTCACCAAGCGGCTCAAACCGGGCGAGATCGCCGTCATCCACCACAGCGACCTGGACCGGGTCAGCGCCGAAGCGCTGGTCAAGTCCGGGGTCAGCGCGGTGGTGAACGCCGTTCCGTCGGTCTCGGGCCGTTATCCGAACCTGGGTCCCAGCATCCTGCTCGATGCGGGCATCACCTTGATCGACGACGTCGGTGAGTCGGTGCTGACCGAGATCCACGAGGGCGACCGGATCACCGTCGACGGCGGCCAGCTGCTCGACACCACCGGCGCCGTCGTCGCCGAGGGCAGCCTGATCACCACCGAGGTGCTCGAGGAGCTGTTGGAGTCGGCCCGAGCCGGCCTGTCGGACCAGATCGAGGCGTTCGCCGACAACACGATGACCTACCTGCGGGCCGAGAAGGAGCTGCTGCTCGAGGGCGTCGGCGTGCCCGAGGTGCGGACCGTGATCGAGGGCCGGCACGTGCTGATCGTCGTCCGTGGCTACGACTACCGCAGCGACCTGGACGTGCTGCGGCCCTACATCTCCGAGTACAAGCCGCTGCTGATGGGCGTGGACGGCGGGGCCGACGCCTTGATCGAGGCCGGCTACAAGCCGGACATGATCATCGGTGACATGGACTCCTGCTCCGATGCGACCCTGCGGTCGGGGGCCGAGCTCGTGGTCCACGCCTACCGTGACGGTCGTGCCCCGGGCATCGAGCGGATCGAGGCGCTGGGGCTCTCGGCGGTGGTCTTTCCCGCGCTGGGCACCAGCGAGGATGCGGCGATGCTGCTGGCCGACTCCAAGGGCGCCCGGCTGCTGGTCGCGGTGGGAACTCACGCATCGCTGGTCGAGTTCTTGGACAAGGGGCGTGAGGGCATGGCCTCCACGTTCTTGACCAGGCTGCGGGTCGGACCCAAGCTCGTCGACGCCAAGGGTGTCTCGCGGATCTACCGCAGCCAGATCAAGAGCTGGCACCTGGTGCTGCTCGTGCTGTCGGCGCTGCTGGCCTTGATCACCGCTCTGCTGTTCACCGACGTCGGGTACGCCATGGGCAGCCTGATCGCGGCCCGGGTCCGCGATCTGCTCTATTGGATTAAGGAACTCTTCACGTGATCACTGCGTCCAGCGACTCCATCCCCCTGGGGGTGGTCTCGTGATCAACTTCCGCTACCACATCGTGTCGTTGATGGCGGTCTTCTTGGCCCTGGCCGTCGGGATCGCGGCGGGGGTCTCGCTCGGTCCCTCGGTCAACGAGGGCGTCGTGCAGCAGGCCGCCCAGGACCGCAAGCAGGTCACGGATCTGCGCGCCGAGCTGGACCGCCGCAACAGCATCGACCAGTATCGCCAGACCTACGACCAGCAGGTCGGCCAGATCGTCACCGAGGGAGTGCTGGCCGGGTCGCGGGTGGCGATCGTGCAGATGCCGACCGCCCCCACCGCGGTTGCCCAGGCCGTGACCACCGCCGTCACCGCGGCCGGCGGGGAGGTCGTGCGCGAGGTCAAGATCAGCGACGACGTGTTCGACCCCGCCAAGTCCGCCGACGTCATCAAGGCCCTGGCCGACCAGCCCGGTCTCGAGCTGAACGAGAACATGTCGGCGGCAACCATGTTCGGCACGGCCCTGGCGCGCTCCATCGCCGCCAAGGCGGTCGAAGACCGCGACGACGTGGCCCTGGCCGCGGGCAAGGCCCTCACCGGGGCCGGACTGGCCAACATCAGTGGCGACAGCGTCGCCCAGGCGCAGCTGGTCGTCGTCGTCGGCGCCCCGGCGACCACCCCACCTCCGGCGGCCGAGATCTCGCTGGCCCATGTCGACGTGGACATGTCCTTGGCGGCCCGGGCCGTGGTCGTCCTGGCCGGGCCGAACAGCGAGGAGATCGCCGGCACCGACGTGCTGGCCGTCCGCAGCAGCGCGCTGGCCGCGGACAAGATCAGCACGGTCGATGTGGCCGACCTCAGCAGCGGCGTCACCACCACGATCCTGGCCGGTAAGGAGCAGCTGCTCGGCAAGCCGGTCCAGCACTACGGGGCCCTGGCCAAAGCCGACGCCGTCGCCCCGCAGCTGCCGGTGCGCTGAGCATGGCCGGGGTCCTCGCGCCCGTGCTGGTGCGGACGGCGGCTTCGGGCGCGGCAGCCGCCGGCGTCGCCGCGGTGGCCAACCGCCGGGCGGTCTCGGCGGTGCCGGCGGCCATCGATGAGGCCGGGCCGGGACAGGGGAACCGTTGGCTCCGGATCAACCATGCCGGTCGACCGGTGACCCTGGCCGAGGGCCCGGTCGCGGTGGTCGCCCTGCTCAGTGGCGTGGCCGTCGAGCAGCTGCTGGGGGGACCCGCCCGTCGTGGCTGGGCGGTCGCGGTGGCCGCGGTGGGCTCGGGTGCGGTCGGCGCGTACGACGACCTGCACGGCTCCACCCAGGCCAAAGGCTTCCGTGGTCACCTGCGCGCGCTCCGGACGGGCACCGTGACCAGCGGGATGATCAAGATCGTCGGCGTCGGCGCCAGCGCCGCGGCGGCCGCGCTGATCATCTCCGGGACCCGGTCCGGGTCGTCCGGCGCCCGGCTGGTCGACCTCGCCATCGACTCGGCCCTGATCGCCGGCACCGCCAACCTGACCAACCTGTTCGACCTGCGCCCCGGCCGGGCCGCCAAGGTCGTCCTGCTGAGCGGCGCCGGACTGCTCGGCGTCGGTTCGGCCCCGGCCGTGGGTGCGGCCGCCGGCTGTCTGCCCACCGACCTCGGCGCCACCTCGATGATGGGTGACTGCGGTGCCAACGGGCTCGGGGCCGCCGTAGCCACGGCCGCTGCGGCGAGCTGGCCGCGTACGGCTCGGGTCCTCGCCCTCGCCGGGGTCGCCGCCCTCAACCTGGCCAGCGAACGGGTCAGCTTCACCGCGGTGATCGAGCGTGTGCCCGTGCTGCGCCGGCTGGACCAGCTCGGTCGCCGCCCGGTCACCGGTTCGGCGTGAACCGAGCGCTCGGGTCGGTCGCGCTCAGCGTCGGCGCCCTAACCCTGGCCTCGCGGATCCTCGGCTTCGGTCGCTCCATCGTCTTCTCCAAGACCGTGGGTGCCACGTGTCTGGGGGATGCCTACAACACCGCCAACAACCTGCCCAACGTGTTGTTCGAGATCGTCGCCGGTGGAGTGCTGGCTGGGGTGGTGATTCCCATCGTGGCCCGGCACGTCGGAGCCGGCCGCCGTGCCCAGACCACGCAGACTGTGTCGGCCCTGATGACCTGGACGCTGCTGATCTTGACCCCGGCCGGGCTGGCGGCGCTGATCGGCGCCCGGCTCTACGCCGACGCGTTCGCCCAGCAGAGCTGCGCCGGCAGTGCCGAGACCATCGCCGCGCTGCTGGTGATGTTCGTCCCCCAGGTCTGGCTCTACGGGCTGGCGGTGGTCAGCGCTGGGGTGCTGCAGGCCCACCACCGCTTCCTGGCCGCAGCGACGGCTCCCTTGGTGTCCAGCGTGGTGGTGATCGGTGCCTATCTGGGCTATGCCGCGGTGGCGGCACCGGGTGCCGATCTGGCCGTCACGACCCGGACGGCGCTGTCGGTGCTCGGCTGGGGAACCACGGCCGGCGTGCTGGCGCTGGCGCTGGCCACGGTGGTGCCGCTCGGCCGACTCGGTCTCCGGCTGCGGCCACGGCTGAGGTTCGCCGACGGTGACCGCTCGGTCATCCTGCGGATCGCCGCGGCCGGGGTGATCGGGCTCGTCCTGCAGCAGGTCAGTGTGCTGCTGATCAGCTGGGCCGCGAACCACTCGGGCGAGCCGGGCGCCCTGACCCGGTTCACCTGGGCCAACGCCATCTACCTGCTGCCGTACGCCGTGCTGGCCGCCCCACTGCTGCAGCTCGTCTTCCCCCGGCTGTCGGCGGCCGCGGAGGCGGGCGACCAAGCCGTGACGGAGGTGCTCCGGGAGCAGGCCCCGGTCGTCGTCGCGATGGCCTGGCTCGGCGCCGCCCTGCTCGCGGCGACCGCGGTACCGGTCGCCCGGGTGTTCGTGCTCGGGCCGGAGTCGGGGCGTACGCAGGCGCTGTCCTGGCCGATCACCGCGTTCTCGCTGGCCGTGGTCGGCTTCGCCGTGCTCGGCCTGGCCTCGCGCACCCTGCTGGCCCAGCACCGCGCCCGCTGGTCCGGGATCGCCACCGTCAGCGGCTGGGCCACGGTCATCCTCGCAGTGCTCGGCGTCCGGCAGCTGGCGCCGGGCGAGTGGCTGGTGACCGCCCTGGCCGGCAGCGTCTCAGCCGGCATGGTGGTGGGCGGAGTGGTCGGCTGGGGCCTGGTCCGGCGATCCCTGCCCGGGTCGATCCCGCTGACCCGCGCGATGCTCGCCGGTCTGGTCGCGGCACTGGTCGCGGGTGCGCTCGGCGGTTGGCTCGGCCACTACCTGGCCGATGCCGGCCTGGTCCTCGCCGCGGCTGGCGCGATCGTCTTGGCCCTGCTGGCCACGGGGGTGTACGTCGGCGTGCTGAGACTGGCCCACCCCGCTCTGCTGGCCCAGCTCTGGGGCCTGCGTCGCCGACCCGCACCGGTCGGAAGGAGCTGAGATCCATGGCCGATCTTGACCAGCCGTTGCGGATCGCCCTGGTGCTCACCGCGAGCACGGGCGGTATCGGTCGGCACGTGGCGAGCGTGGCCACCCGGTTGACCGACCGCGGTCACCGCGTCCGGATCTTCTGTCCCGAGTCGACCGACCGGGCTCAAGGCTTCGGCGACCTCGGGCTGGAGGTGTTGCCGCTGGCCAGCCTGCGGCGCGCTGCCGGTGCCCAGGTGGTGCACGCGCACGGCTTCAAGGCCGGTGGGCTCTGCCTGGCCGTCACCCGGGCGCCGCGGACGCCGCTGGTCGTCACCTGGCACAACGCCGTTCTCGGCCGGGGCGCCGAGTGCCGCCGCCGCCCGGCTGCTGCAGCGCGCCGTGGCCCGGAGGGCCGATCTGACCCTCGGCGCGAGCAGTGACCTGGTCGCTGTGGCCCGCGGGCTCGGCGCCCGGCGGGCCGAGCTGGCCCCGGTGGCCGCCCCTGCGCTCGCCCGTCCCGACCCGAGCCCGGGGAGTCCAACGTCGGGCCCTGGGGGTCGACCCGGGGGACACGCTGGTGCTCACGGTGACCCGGCTGGCTCCGCAGAAGAACCTGGGCCTGCTGCTCGACATCGCCGCTGCCGTACGCGAACGCCCCGACCTCCGGTTCGCGGTGGTCGGGGACGGGCCGCTGCACGAGGAGCTCGCCGCCCGAGTCGTCGCGGACGGGTCGCACGTCAGCCTTCTCGGCCGTCAGGATGACATCGCCTCCCTGCTCGGTGCTGCCGATGTGGCGTTGCTGACCTCGACCTGGGAGGCCCGGGCCCTGGTCGCCCAAGAGGCCCTGCTGTCCGGGGTGCCGTTGGTCAGCAGCCGGGTCGGCGGCATCCCGGAGCTGGTCGGCGACGCCGCGGTCCTGGTCGACCTGGACCGACCGACCAGCGCCGTGGTCGATGACGCCGTACGCGCGCTGCTCACCCTGGCCGACGATCCGGAGGCGCGGGAGGGTCTCCGGCTGGCCGGGCTGGCCCAAGCCGCCACCTGGCCCGATGAGGACGATGTCGCCGACGCGCTGATCGCCTCGTACCGCTCGCTGATCTGACGGCACCGCGAGTCGGCCGAGACATGCCGGGCGCGCATTCGACCGATGCCTGGTCCGCAAAGTAGGCTGGAGGCCCGTGGGCTACCGCGATAAAACAACCAAACATCTGTTCGTGACCGGCGGCGTCGCCTCTTCGCTCGGCAAGGGCCTGACCGCCTCGAGTCTGGGCAGTCTGCTGGTCGCCCGGGGACTCCAGGTCTCCATGCAGAAACTGGATCCCTACCTCAATGTGGATCCCGGCACCATGAACCCGTTCCAGCACGGCGAGGTCTTCGTGACCGAGGACGGGGCCGAGACCGACCTCGATGTCGGTCACTACGAGCGCTTCCTCAACGTCGACCTCTCCGCCGAGGCCAACGTCACCACCGGCAAGGTCTATTCGTCGGTGATCGCCAAGGAGCGGCGCGGGGACTACCTCGGTGACACGGTTCAGGTCATCCCGCACATCACCAACGAGATCAAAGAGTCCATGCTGGCCCTCGGTGTCGACGAGCACGGTCGGGCCATCGACGTGGTCATCCACGAGATCGGGGGCACGGTCGGCGACATCGAGTCGCTGCCCTTCCTGGAGGCGGCCCGCCAGGTGCGCCACGACGTCGGCCGGGAGAACGTCTTCTTCCTGCACGTCTCGCTGGTGCCCTACATCGGACCGAGCGGTGAGCTGAAGACCAAGCCGACCCAGCACTCGGTGGCCGCCCTGCGCCAGGTCGGCATCCAGCCCGACGCCGTGGTCTGCCGCTCCGACCGCGACATCCCCGAGTCGGTGAAGCGCAAGATCTCGCTGATGTGCGACGTCGACGAGCAGGCCGTGGTGGCCTGCGTCGACGCGCCGAGCATCTACGACATCCCCAAGGTCCTGCACGCCGAGGGCCTGGACGCCTACGTCGTGCGCCGGCTCGACCTGCGGTTCCGCGACGTCGACTGGACCCGCTGGAACGACCTGCTCGAACGGGTGCACCACCCCAAGGAGACCGTGGTCGTCGCGCTGGTCGGCAAGTACATCGACCTGCCCGATGCCTACCTGTCGGTCTCGGAGGCGCTGCGGGCCGGCGGCTTCGCCAACCACGCCAAGGTGATCATCCGCTGGGTGCCCTCCGACGGCTGCGAGACCCCCGAGGGTGCGGCTCGGCTGCTGGCCGACGTGGACGGCGTGGTCGTGCCGGGCGGATTCGGCATCCGGGGGGTGGAGGGCAAGGTCGGCGCCATCCGCTTCGCCCGCGAGAACCAGATCCCCATTCTTGGACTGTGCCTGGGGCTGCAGTGCATGGTGATCGAGGTCGCCCGGCACCTGGCCGGTCTGGAGGGCGCGGACAGCAGCGAGTTCAACCCCGACTCCCCGCACCCGGTGATCGCCACCATGGCCGAGCAGGTGGCCATCGTCGAAGGCGGTGGCGACCTCGGCGGCTCGATGCGGCTGGGCTCCTACCCGGCTGAGCTGGTCGCCGGCTCGGTGGTGGCCAAGCGCTACGGCCAGACCTATGTCGATGAGCGGCACCGGCACCGCTACGAGGTCAACAACGCCTACCGCGGACGGCTGGAGGAGGCCGGTCTGGTGATCAGCGGCACCTCGCCGGACTCCAAGCTGGTCGAGTTCATCGAGCTGCCCAACGAGGTCCATCCCTACTTCGTGGCCACCCAGGCGCACCCGGAGCTCAAGTCTCGGCCGACCCGGCCGCACCCGCTCTTCGTCGGCCTGGTCGAGGCGGCCCTGGACCGCAAGCTCGCCACCCGGCTGCCGGTCGACGGTCGGCCGTCATGATCATCCTCGCCGGTGACGAGATCGCCGACGTGCCGATGGCCTGGCCGGTGGTGTCCACCGAGATCCTCGGCGAGGGGACCATCACCAACTTCCTGCAGGACGAGGTCCGCACGCCCGACGGTGAGCTGATCAAGCGGGAGTACCTCAAGCACCCCGGGGCCGTCGGCGTGATCGCGCTCGACGACCAGGGCCGGGTGGCCCTGGTCCGGCAGTATCGGCACGCCGTACGCCACCGGCTGATCGAGCCGCCGGCCGGGCTGCTCGACGTCGACGGCGAGGAGTACCTGCCCGCGGTGCAGCGCGAGCTGGCCGAGGAGGTCGGGCTCAGCGCCGGACGGTGGAACGTGCTGGTCGACCTGTTCACCACCCCCGGGATCATCGGCGAGAGCCTGCGGGTCTACCTGGCTCGCGACCTGGCCGACGCCGACGCCCCCGAGGGCTTCGTGCGCGCCGGCGAGGAAGCGCACATGGACACGGTCTGGGCGCCACTGGCCGACCTGGTCGACGCCGTGCTGGATGGCCGGCTACACAACCCGACCCTGGTCGCCGGCGTGCTGGCCGCCTGGACCGCGCAGCAACGTGACGGCTTCGCCAGCCTGCGGCCCGCCGGTGCGGACTGGCCGGCGCGAGAGGCTCAGCTCGCCGCGCGCGACGCCGGTTGATGCATCCGCGGCACCGGCTCGACATCAGCCTGGCTGATGTCGCCTTCGGCCTGAGATCCTGCGCGGTGCGGCCGGCCGGGCCGGTTGAGGCCGCAGTCCTGGACGCCGTCGGTCTGACCGGTCAGGGGTTGGTCGCACTTTCCGTGCGATCGGCGTGGGACCTGTTGCTGACCACCCTGGACTGGCCGGTCGGCGACGAGATCTTGGTCTCGGCGATCACCCACCCGGACATGATCATGATCATCGAGGCGCACGGGCTGCGGGCGGTGCCGGTCGACCTCGACCCGGACACGCTCGCCCCGAGCGTGGTCGACCTGGCCGGTCTGGTCGGAGGGCGGACGCGGGCGATCATGGTGGTGCACCTGTTCGGCGGCCGGATCGACCTTTCCCCGATCAGGGCGTTCGCCGATGATCATGATCTGCTGCTGATCGAGGACTCCGCGCAGGCGTTCACTGGACCGGGCAGCCTGCGGGCCGCTGGGCAGGTGGCGCTCTACAGCTTCGGCATGATCAAGACCGCTTCTGCCGGTGGCGGGGCGATCATGGTCGTGCCGGACGCGGAGCTGCTGGGCGCACTGCAGCGCCAGCACCACTCCTGGCCGCAGCAGACCAGGAGGTCCTACGCAGCCCGGTTGACCAAGATCATCGGTCTGCTGCTGCTGAGCCGACCCGCGATCTACGCTGCCTTCTTCCGGGTCTGCGAGCGACTGGGCCACGACCCGGACGGCGTGATCAACTCCGCCAGCCGGTCGTTCGCGAGCACCGATGTCGATCATGACCTGCTGAGCCACCTGCGCCGCCGACCCGCCCTGGCCCTGGTCGCGGTCCTGAGCCGCCGGTTGCGGGGGTTCGATCCCCGCCGGATGACGGCGCGCGCGGCGCTCGGCGAACGAGTCGCCGCGTCTCTCCCGGCCGCGGTCCGCCACCCGGGCGACGGTCTGACGGAGCGTACGCACTGGCTCTTTCCGGTCCTGGCCCCCGATCCCGACGCCCTGGTCGTCGAGCTGCGGCGACGCGGTCTCGATCCCAGCCAGGGCACGAGCAACCTCGTGGCGGTGGGTGGTCACGACGGCCGGGTTCCCGAGCGAGCAGGCCGGCTGATGGGCTCGATCGTCTATTTGCCGGTGTATCCCGAGCTGCCCGCCGGCGCCGTGGGGGACCTGGTCGACGGGCTGCACGATGGCGTCTCGGCTCCGGCCGGGCGGCGGGCCGGATGAGCCTGACCTGGCCCGATCCGCTGCCCGCGTCCGGCCCCGTCGGGCTGCGGCCGTTCGTCGACGCGGACCTGGGACTTGTCGCCGAACTGGCGTCCGATCCTTACATCCCGATGATCGGCACCGTGCCGGCCGTGTTCACCGAGGCCGAGGGTCGCGCCTATCTGGCGCGCCAGCACCAACGGCTGCGGTCCGGCGCCGGCTACTCCTTCGCCATCGCCGACCTCGAGACCGGCCGGGCCGTGGGCGGTGCCAGCCTGTGGCTGCACCAAGGCGGGCGGGCGACCGCTGGTTACGTCGTTGCGCCAGCTGCTCGGGGGTGTGGGTTCGGCACGGCCGCACTGCGGGCGGTCACCGACTTCGCCTGGACCCTGGACCATCTGGACCGGGTCGAGCTGTTCATCGAGCCGTGGAACATCGCCTCGCTCAAGGTGGCCGAGTCGGCCGGTTACCAGCGCGACCAGCTGGTCCCGAGCCATTCCAAGATCAACGGCCGCTGGCGCGACATGCAGCGCTTCCTGGCGCGGCGCTGACGATCAGCTGGTCTCGTCGAAGACCCGGCGGAAGTCGGCCAGCAGTGCCTCTTCACCCTCGAGGCCGACCGAGAGCCGTACGGTCCCGGGCTGGATCCCGGCCGCGAGCCTCTCCTCGCTGGTCATGTTGAAGTGCGAGGAGTTGAACGGCGTGCTGGCCAGCGTCTCCACCCCGCCGAGGCTGGTGGCCTCGACCGCCACCGCCAGCCGGCGCAGCACCGCGAGAGCCCGGGCATCCCCGCCCTCCAGGACCAGGGTCAGCATGGCCCCGCCGGCCTCCGGCATCACCCGAGCCACCACGGCGGCATCAGGATGGTCGTCCCGACCGGGGTAGACGACCTCGCGTACGGCGGACTCCTTGGCCAGCTGGTCGGCCAGCGCGGCGGCCGTCCGGCACGATTCGACCAGCCGGACCCGGAAGGTCCGCAAGCCGCGCCACAGCAGGAAGGCGGCGTGCGGGTCGGCGCAGCCACCGAACGTGATCAACCGTCGCTGGACCGCCTCGTGCAGCTCTCGGTCATCGGTGGTGACGGCCCCGACGACGACGTCGGAGTGGCCGGCCAGGAACTTGGTCGCCGACTCGACGACCACATCGGCGCCCAGGCTGAGCGGCCGGGTGCAGAACGGGGTGGCGAAGGTGTTGTCGACGACGAACCGGGCTCCGGCCGCGTGGGCCAGCTCTGCCAGCGCCGGCAGGTCCATCAACCGCAGCTGCGGGTTGGAGAGCGTCTCGCCGTAGACGACCGCTGGCTGGTGGCGTTCGATGGCGGCGGCCCAACCAACCATGTCGTGGGCGTCGACCCGGATGACCTCGATGCCCAGGGCGGGCAGGTCCCGGCGGAGGAGATCATCAGTGTCGCCGTAGACCTGGCGCGAGGCCACCACGGTGTCTCCACTGCGGAGCAGGGCGACCAGGGTGGTCGCGATCGCCGCCATCCCGCTCGCGGTGACCAGGGACTGCTCGGCGCGGTGCAGCCGCGCCACTTCGGCGGCGGCCGCGTCCACCGTCGGGTTGTTGAACCGGGAGTACCAGGTCTCGTGCAGGCCGCCGGAGCCCTGGATGTCGGCGTACGCCCGGTCGTCCAGCTCGAACGTCGTGGTCTGGTAGATCGGCGGGATCACGGGGAACGTCCGGGAGGTGTGGGTCCGGCCGGGCCGGTAGGCGTTCGGGGTGGGCTCGCTCATCTGGGCACCCTACTGGTGGTCACCGGGGCTGCGGATACGCTCGGCCGATGACTGCCGACCTGGCCGCCAAGGCGCTGGACCTGGCCCAGCAGCTGATCAGGATCGACAGCCAGAACCCCGGTCTGGTGCCCGGTGCGGCCGGCGAGGCGGCCATCGTGGCGAAGCTGGCCGCTCGGCTGCGCGAGCACGCCTTCGAGGTGGAGGTCATCACCCCGCCCGGCCATGATCACCGGCCGAGCCTGCTCGCCCGGCACCGCGGTCCGGCCGGTGGTCCGTCGTTGCTCCTGAACGGTCACCTGGACACCGTCGGGGCGGGCGGCATGGCCGACCCGTTCCAGGCCCAGCTCGATCTCGAGCGCGGCCGGCTGTCCGGGCGTGGGGCCAGCGACATGAAGGGCGGGGTCGCGGCACACGTGGTCGCCGCCGAGGCCGTGCTGGCCGGCTCGACGGGAGATGTCTGGCTCGCCCTGGTCGCCGACGAGGAGGACGCCAGTCTGGGCACCGAGGCCGTCCTGGCCCGGCTCGCCGAGCTGGGCGCCTCACCCGACGTCTGCCTGGTCGGCGAACCGACCTGGCTGGACCTGGCTGTCGCTCACCGGGGCTTCTCGCTGTTCGAGGTGACCTTCAGCGGCCGCGTCGCCCATTCCTCGCAGCCCGGGGCGGGAGTCAACGCCGTGACTCACCTCGGCCGGTTCCTGGCGGCGATCGAGAGCCAGAACCGGTCCCTCGCCGACGGCCTCGTGAACCCCCTGACCGGGACCGGCTCGCTGATGGTCACCGTCGTGCACGGCGGCGAGGCGCCGTTCAGCCTGGCGGGTCGGGCCACGGCGCTGGTCGAGCGGCGAACCGTTCCCGGAGAGTCGCCGAGCGCCGTCCGGGCCGAGCTGGAGCAGATCCTGGCCCGACTCGTCGCTGAGGATCCCACCGTTTCGGCCGACTGCGTCGAGGTCGTCGCGCGCGAGGCCTGGCAGCAGTCCGACGGCGGCGCCGCGGCTCGGCTGACCACGCTGCTGTCCGACCAGCTGGTCGGCCGCGGCATCACCGCGGGCCGGATCGGTGCGCCCTACTGGATGGAGTCAGCGCTGTGGGAGGCGGCCGGCATTCCGGCGGTGGTCTGCGGCCCGGCCGGCGGCGGTCTGCACGCCGACGACGAGTGGCTGGAGGTGGATCAGCTGTCGATCTACGTCGAGGCCGTGGCCGCCACGATCGCCGAGTTCCTCGCGGGTTGACCCGACTATGCTCGGCGATGGCGCCGGAGCGCTGAGGAACAGCAGAAGGAGGTCGAGCTCCATGATCATGATGGGCTCGCTGATCCAGACGTTCCTTGATCATCTGAGCGTCGAGCGAGGGGTCTCGGCGCACACGATCAGCGCCTACCGCCGTGATCTGCACCGCTACCAGGGATTCCTGGCCGCGCTCGGGGTCAGCGACCCCGCTGCGGTCAGTCCGACCATGATCAACGACTTCATGATGCGGCTGCGTGAGGGCGTCCGCGGGGAGAGCGGCTGGCTGGAGGCCCCACTGGCCTCCGCCAGCATCGCCCGGGCGGTCGTCGCCGTACGCAGCCTGCACCGGTTCGCGATGGGTGAAGGCGTCACCGCCGACGACCCGGCCGCCGACATCCGTCCGCCCAAGCCGCCCCAACGGCTGCCGAAGGCGCTCAGCCTGGACCAGGTGCAGGCGATGCTCGACGTCCCCGCCACCGACACCGAGCTGGGTCTGCGCGACGCGGCCCTGCTCGAGCTGCTCTACGGCACCGGCACCCGGATCACCGAGGCCGTGAGCCTGGACGTGGACGACGTCGCCGGACTGCTGGACGTGGCCGAAGGCGAGCTGGCGCCGGGGCTGCGGGTGCTCGGCAAGGGGCGCAAGGAGCGGGTCGTGCCGCTCGGGTCGTACGCGCGAGCCGCACTGGACGCCTATCTGGTCCGAGCCCGGCCGGTGCTCGCCGCCCGCGGCGCGGCCACCCCGGCCTTGTTCCTGAACGCCCGGGGCGGCCGGTTGTCGCGGCAGAGTGCCTGGTCGATCCTGCAGGCGGTCGCCCAGCGGGCCGGGATCACCACCGACGTCTCGCCGCACACGCTGCGGCACTCCTTCGCCACCCACCTGCTGGATGGCGGAGCCGACGTCCGGGTGGTCCAGGAGCTGCTCGGCCACGCCTCGGTGACCACGACGCAGATCTACACCCTGGTGACGGTGGACCATTTGCGCGAGGTGTATCTCACCTCGCACCCCCGCGCGTACTAGGCTCGGCCGGGACGTGGATGGTGACCTACCTACATGTCGACAAAGGCAGCGTCGCGCAGGAGGCAGCAGTGCAGGAGTCCCCCCAGGCGGATGCGCTCTTCGAGGCACCCGAGTCCGCTCCGGCGACGGGTCCGGGGCACATGCCGACCGGCGCGCACGGTCCGACCACCGGCGCCGGGGACGTCACCATCGGCCCGACCGGTCGACCCTGGCCGCAGCTGCCCACCCCGGCCGCGGTGACCGAGCACGGTCCGGCCCTGATCATCGCCATGTGCAACCAGAAGGGCGGGGTCGGCAAGACCACGACCACGATCAACCTGGGAGCGGCCCTGGCCGAGCTGGGTCGAAAGGTGCTGCTGGTCGACTTCGACCCGCAGGGCTCGCTGTCGGTGGGCCTGGGCGTGAACCCGCACACCTTGGAGCACAGCATCTACAACCTGCTGCTGAGCCGGGACACGACGGTCGACGAAGTCATCGACTCGACCGCGGTCGAGAACCTCGACCTGCTGCCCAGCAACATCGACCTGTCGGCCGCCGAGGTGCAGCTGGTCTCCGAAGTTGCCCGCGAACAGACGCTGCTGCGCGTGCTGGAAAAGATCCGGCCGCGCTACGACGTGATCCTGATCGACTGCGCACCCTCGCTCGGACTGCTGACTATCAACGCCTTGACGGCGGCGGACGGGGTGATCATGCCGCTGGAGTGCGAGTTCTTCGCCCTGCGGGGCATCGCGCTGTTGACCGACACCATCACCAAGGTGCAGGACCGGCTCAACCCGCAGCTGGAGATCCTGGGCATCCTCGGCACCATGTACGACCCGCGGACGCTGCACAGCCGTGAGGTCCTCGAGCGGGTGGTCCAGGCGTTCGGGGAGACCGTCTTCCATACAGTCATCCGGCGGACGGTGAAGTTTCCCGAGACGACCGTGGCCGGTGAGCCGATCACCACCTACGCCTCGAGCTCACCCGGGGCCGAGGCCTACCGCAACCTGGCCCGGGAGGTGCTGGCCCGTTGCCTCGACGTGTGAGCCTGCCGGGCGCCTCCGAGCTCTTCCGCCCCACCGACAACCCCACGCCTTCGCCCCCTGAGCCTCCTTCCTCGTCCCCTGAGCTTGTCGAAGGGTCCTCGCCCCCTGAGCCCCCTCGCTCGCCCCCTGAGCCCCCTCCCTCGTCCCCTGAGCTCGTCGAAGGGCCCAGAGCCCGCGGCACCGGACGGGTGCGCCACGACGAGAAGATCACCGTCTACGTCAGCAACGACGAGCTGGTCGCCTTGGAGCAGGCCCGGTTGACCATGCGGGCCCGGCATGGTCTCGCGGTGGACCGCGGCCGCATCGTCCGCGAGGCCATCTCGGCGGCGATCGCCGACCTGGAGGCCCACGGCGCCGACAGCGAGCTGATCCGCCGGCTGTCCCCGTCGTGACCGTGCTGCCGACCGAGGGCGAGCTGGCCACCGGCGCCGAGGCGTTCCAGGTCCACCTGGACAACTTCTCCGGCCCGTTCGACCTGCTCCTGCAGCTCATCTCGCGGCACAAGCTGGACATCACCGAAGTGGCGTTGTCCCAGGTCACCGACGAGTTCATCGGCCACATCAAGGCGGCGGGCAGCGCCTGGGATCTCGACCAGACGAGCCAGTTCATCGTGGTTGCCGCAACCCTGCTCGACCTCAAGGCGGCCCGGCTGCTGCCCTCGGGGGAGATCGACGACCCGGAGGACCTCGCACTGCTCGAGGCCCGGGACCTGCTGTTCGCCCGGCTGCTGCAGTACCGCGCGTTCAAGCAGGTCGCGGCCTACCTGGCCGCCACCTTCGAGACCCAGGCCCGGCGTCACCCCCGGCAGGTGGCCCTTGAGCCGCAGTTCGCCCGCCTGCTGCCCGAGGTGCAGATCACCATCGGCCTGGACCGTTTTGCCGCCCTGGCGGCCAAGGCGATGACGCCGAAGCAGGCCGATGTGCTCTCGCTCGCCCACCTGCACGCGCCCACGGTCAGTGTCCGAGAGCAGGCGGGAGTCGTGGTCGACCGCCTGCGGCGTACGCGGACGCTGACCTTCCGGGCGCTCACCGGTGACTCGCCCAACCTGGTCACCACGGTCGCCCGGTTCCTGGCCCTGCTGGAGCTGTTCCGCGAAGGCGCGGTCGCGTTCGAGCAGCTGACCCCGCTGGGGGAGCTGACCGTTCGGTGGACCGGAGACGACAGCGGTGACCTGACCATCTCCGACGAGTTCGACGAGTTCCCGACCCCCAGCCCGAACGAGGTGCCATGACCGAACCGACTGACGAGGGGACCGAGCCGACTGACGAGGGGACCGAGGCACCCGAGCGGTCGGCGCAGGACGTCGCCGGTGCTGTGGAGGCGCTGCTGCTGCTGGCCGAGGAGCCGATCAGTGCGCTGGAGCTGGCCCAGGCGGTCGACGTGCCCGAATCGGTGGTGCTGGAGTGCCTGGTCGAGCTGGTCGCCTTCTACGACGAGACCGGGCGCGGTTTCGAGCTGCGCCAGATCGGTGGCGGCTGGCGCTACTACACCCGGGCCGAGCATGCCGAGCTGATCGGCCGGCACGTGCTCGAAGGGCGTGAGTCGAAGCTCTCCCAGGCCGCCCTGGAGACGTTGGCCGTAGTCGCCTACAACCAGCCCATCTCCCGAGCCCGGGTGTCGGCCGTGCGCGGGGTCAACGTCGACGGGGTGATGCGCACGCTGCTGGCCCGGGGCCTGATCGAGGAGGCCGGGCACGACCACGAGTCGGGCGCGGTGGTCTTCGCCACGACGAGCTATTTCCTGGAACGGATGGGACTGCGTACGCTGGACGACCTGCCGCCGCTCGCGCCACACCTGCCCGAGGTGGAGGAGCTGGAGGCGGAGCTGTCCCAGCTGGCCAGCGCGGGGGGACCCGCCGAATCCGAGCAGCCGGCCGACGACCAAGATCATTCCCAGGAGCAGACATGAGCAACGAGACCGACCGCGGCACCGAGGACAGCCAGGGCGTGCGGCTGCAGAAGGTGCTGGCCGCGGCCGGAGTGGCGTCGCGCCGCGCTTGCGAGATCATGATCAGCGAAGGTCGGATCGAGGTCAACGGCAAGGTCGTGGTCGAACAGGGCCTGCGGGTCGACCCCGAGCATGACGTGGTCCGGGTGGACGGCTCCCGGATCCCGCCGCCCCGGCGGCACCTCTACCTGGTGATCAACAAGCCTCGCGGTGTCGTCTCGACCATGGACGACCCGGAGGGGCGGCGTACGCTCTCGGACCTGATCGAGGGCAAGCGGCCGGGCAAGCTGGCCCGGTTGTTCCACGTCGGCCGGCTCGACACCGACACCGAGGGTCTGTTGATCTTGACCAACGACGGGGACTTCGCCCACAAGCTCGCGCACCCCTCGTACGAGGTGCCCAAGACCTACCTGGCCGAGGTCGCCGGGGTGGTCAGCCCGGCCACGGTGAAACGGCTGCGCGGGGGCCTGACCCTCGACGACGGCCCGGTGAAGCCGAGCTCGGTCAAGCTGGTGTCCACCGCCGGCGACAAATCGCTGGTCAAGATCACGTTGCACGAGGGTCGGAACCACATCGTGCGCCGTACCATGGAGGCGGTCGGCCACCCGGTGCGTCGCCTGTCGCGGACCGGGATCGGACCGGTCCGGCTGGGTACCCTGAAGCTCGGTGAGTTCAGGGACCTGACCCGGGACGAGCTCGGTGGGCTGCTGGACCTGGTCAACGACTGAACCGATCGAGGCAGGGAGGTGCGATGGACCGCCGGATCTATGGCCTGGAGACCGAGTACGGGGTCGCCTGCACCTCGGGGGGCACCCGCCGGCTGACGCCGGACGAGGTCGCGCGCTACCTCTTCCGCCGGGTCGTCACCTGGGGGCGCAGCAGCAACGTGTTCCTGCGCAACGGGTCCCGGATCTATCTCGACGTCGGATCCCACCCGGAGTACGCGACGGCCGAGTGCGACGACCTGATCCAGCTGATCAACCACGACCGGGCCGGGGAGCGGATCCTCGAGGACCTGATCGTCGACGCCGAGCAGCGGCTGGCCAGTGAGGGCATCAGCGGCGACATCTACCTGTTCAAGAACAACACCGACAGCCACGGCAACTCCTACGGCTGCCACGAGAACTACCTGATCTCCCGGGTCGGAGACTTCTCCAAGATCACCGACGTGCTCGTGCCCTTCCTGGTCTCCCGGCAGCTGATCTGCGGAGCCGGCAAGGTGCTGCACACCGCGCGTGGTGCGGAGTTCAGTGTCAGCCAGCGGGCCGAGCACATCTGGGAGTCGGTGTCCTCGGCCACCACCCGGAGCCGGCCGATCATCAACACCCGCGACGAGCCGCACGCCGACCCCGAGCGCTATCGCCGGCTGCACGTCATCGTCGGTGACTCCAACATGAGTGAGACGACCACGCTGCTCAAGGTCGGCACGGCCGAGCTGGTGCTGCGGCTGATCGAAGCCGGGGTGCCGATGCGTGACTTCACCCTGGAGAACCCGATCCGGGCGATCCGGGACATGAGCCGCGACCGTACGGGTCAGGTCCAGGTGGCCCTGTCCAACGGGCGCAAGATCTCGGCCCTGGAGCTGCAGAGCGAGTACTACGGCCGGGTCGCCGAGTTCGTCCGGCGCGAGGGACTGGGGACGCCGGTGATCGACCGGGTGCTGGACCTGTGGGAGCGGACGCTGCGCGCGGTCGCCGAGGACAAGCTGCAGCTGATCGACACCGAGATCGACTGGGCCATCAAGCTGCAGCTGCTGGACCGCTACTCGGCCAAGCACGGGCTGAGCTTCGCCGACCCGCGGATCGCCCAGCTCGACCTGGCCTACCACGACATCCGCCGCAGCCGCGGCCTGTTCTCGCTGCTGGAGAACCGCGGGATGGCCGCCCGGGTGACCACCGAACCGTCCATCTTCCGGGCCAAGTCGATCCCGCCGCAGACCACCCGGGCCAAGCTCCGCGGTGACTTCATCCGGGCCGCCCAGGAAGGCCGCAACGACTACACCGTCGACTGGGTGCACCTCAAGCTCAACGACCAGGCGCAGCGTACGGTCCTGTGCAAGGACCCCTTCGTCTCCTCCGACGACCGGGTCGACCGGCTGATCGCCTCCATGCGTCGGGCCTGACCCACCCCTCGTACGCCGCCCGCCACCTCGTACGACCTCGTGCCCCGGGCTGCCAACTTTCGAGGTATACCTTGTGGTTTGGCACTCTGAGCGCGATAGATCCCACGTAGAGCGTCAGCTTCTTGGGTGAAGTGCCGTCTTGAAAGCCGAGGATGCCGCGTACGGGCAGGTAGGGTGCTCCGGTGCGTTCTTCTTCAGTCAAGCCAGTCGGCAAGCTCGTCATCGGTCTCGGGCTCAGCGCGTCGTTGGTGTTCCTCGGCGCCTGCGGCAAGGACGACCCGAGCACGGGCGAGACCGCCGAGCCGTCAGCCAGCGCCTCGGCCTCGGCGACCGGTTCGGCCAGTCCGAGCGCGAGCGCCCCGGCCAAGGCCGCGGTGAGCAACAACTTCGACAAGGTCACCGTCTCCGGTGACTACGGCAAGTCGCCCAAGGTGAGCGTGAAGTCGCCCTGGAGCATCGACAAGACCCGTACGAAGGTGCTCAAGCCCTCCGACGGTGCCGTCATCCAGGCCGGTTCGACGGTCGAGGTCGACTACTACGGGGTGGACGGGCGTACGGGCAAGAAGTTCGACGACTCCTACAGCCGCGGCGCGCCGGTCGCCTTCCCGCTCGACCAGGTCGTGCCCGGCTTCAGCAAGGGCCTGGTCGGCCAGCGCCAGGGCAGCCGCGTGCTGATCGCGATGCCCGGTTCGGACGGCTACGACTCCAGCGGCGGCAACGCAGCAGGCCGGCATCAAGGTCGGCGACACCTTGATCTTCGTGGTCGACATCGTCGGCGTCCCGCTGACCGGTCCGAAGGGCAAGGACGCGATCCGGCCAAGGGGGCCTGCCCACCGTCTCGGACAAGGACGGCAAGCCGGAGATCGCCGTGCCCAAGTCCAAGCCGCCGACCAAGCTCGTCGTCCAGCCGCTGATCAAGGGCACCGGGCGCGAAGGTCGCCGCCACCGACGCCGTCACGTTCAACTACCGCTGGGTCACCTGGAGCGACGGCAAGCTGCTCGAGGAGTCCTACAGCGCCAAGCCGGCCAACGCCGCGCTGTCCGGGTCTGCTGCCCGGGATGCAGAAGGGCCTGACCGGTCAGACCGTCGGCAGCCGGGTGCTGCTGGTCATCCCGCCTGCCGACGGCTACCCCGACGGCAACGAGAGCCCGAAGATCGAGAAGGGCGAGACCCTGGTGATGGTCGTCGACCTGCTCTTCGCGTCCGCCGCCGGCTGACCCCGGGTCAGCTGATCAGGGCCGCCGCGTGCCGACCGGCCGCGGCGGCGGCGAGGAAGTAGGCGGGGTCGCCGTCCAGGCCCCGGCCCATGGTGGACAGCCGGACGGGGGAGTCGAGCAAGGCCGCGTCCAGTCCGGTCAGCCCGACCAGCACCGCCTGGTGCCGGTCCAGGGCGTCCACGGCGGCCCGTACGCCGGAGTCCATCGCCACCACCGCAGCCAGATCCGCGATCCCGGTCAGCTCGGCCGCCCGGCTGAAGTCGGGCACGGCCAGATCGGCCGGACACAAAGCCACCCGCCCGTACGCGGTCAGGCTGTGGTGCGAGACACCACGGTGCCGTTCACGCTGGTCCGCTCCGGAGATCCGCAGCGAACCGACCGGTCGTCCGCCCAGGGTCGCCACCGCGTTCACCGCCTCGCCGGCTCCGACACCGGAGAAGCCCCACCGGGTACCGGTGCCAAGATTTCCTGGACCCTGGGTGACGACGATCAGGTCCGCCTCCAGCGCCAGCCGCGCCGCCAGCAGGCCTGAGTGCACCGTGACCGCCTCGAGGTCACCGCCGAAGGACTGGCCGACGGTGACCGTGGCGGCCAACAGCCCGGCGTCACGGAGCTGGGCCACCGAACGGGAGAAGGCCAGGGGCAAGGCGCCCTGGTCGCTCATCACATAGACCACCCGGGTGCCGGGCCGGTCGTGCGCGACGGCCAGCAGGGTCGGTGCCAGGGCTGAGTGCAGGTCGGCCACCACCACCGGCGCCCCGTCGAGTGAGTCGGCGTCAGCCAGCAGCTCGTGGTGCGGCGACCCCTGCTCGTCGGCTCCCGCGACCATGGCCTGCAGCGGGAGATAGCGCGCCTTGACCAGGTGGCCGGCGGGCTGCGGCGGCTGCGCGGCCACCTGGCCGTCGGGTCCGAGCACGGCGATGACCAGCGCGTAGCCGCCGGTGCCGAGCCCCCGGTCGAGCGCCGCGACATTGAGCAGCACCCGATCGCCGACCGCCGGCCGGGCCATCAGCGCCGTGTAGACCAGCGCCCGGACCTCGGTGTCGCCCTCGGACCCCCGCCGGGCCACGGTCAGCTCGACCGCACCGGGCCACTCGCCCCGGATCGCCGTGACGCGCCCGTCTGCCCAGATGATCACGGTGCGACCCTACCGCTGAGAATCCAGCGCGTGCCGGGCCCCGGAGCCGGCTTGGCCGCTCGGACCGGGCGGGGGCACCTCGTTCAGCGCTGGATTTTCAGCGTTCACCACCCACGGCTCCCGAGGCAGACGGCTCGGGTCGAAGCTGTCCAGAAGCTCCTCGAGGACAACCGGCGGCTGCTGACCCAGCGAGGTGGCGATCAGGGCCTGGATGTCGGCCGCCCCGACCCCGAGCGACGCCAGCTGCGCCATGGTCACGGCGCCGTCCCGCTTGGCCAGTCGAGCGCCGGCGGAGTTGACCGCCAACGGCACGTGGGCGTAGGTCGGCGGTTCGTGACCGAGCAGCCGGGCGAGATGGGCCTGGTTGACCGCGGCCGCGAGCAGATCCTCGCCCCGGACCACCTGGTCGACCCCGGACGTCGGCATCGTCGACGACCACGGCGAGGTTGTACGCAGGGATCCCGTCGTTGCGCCGGAGCACGAAGTCGTCGACCACCCCCCGGACCGGACCGTGCAGCAGGTCGGTGATCCCGCCCTCGACCCCATCCGCCCGCAACCGCAGGGCCGGCGGTCGGTGTCGGCGCCGTCCGGCTCGCTCGGCCGCGGTCAGGTCGCGACAGGTGCCGGGATAGCGGGGCTGCTCACCGTGCGGCGCGAGCGTCGCCTCGGCTATCTCCCGCCGGGTGCAGAAGCACTCATAGGTCCGGTCTTCGAGCCGCGTGATGGCCGCCTCGTACGCGGCCAGCCGCGCGGGACTGGACCACCGGCTCGCCGTCGAAGGTGATCCCCAGGGCGAGCAGGTCGGCCAGCTGCCGCTGGGCCACGCCGGGGCGCACCCGGGTGGCGTCGAGGTCCTCGATCCGGAGCAGGAAGGCTCGTCCGCTGGACCGCGCGAACAGCCAGGCCAGCACCGCGGTCCGGAGGTTCCCCAGGTGCAGGTCGCCGGTCGGGCTCGGGGCGTAGCGGCCGGCGCCGACCCTGGTTGGAGCAGCCACCACACACCCTTCCGCTCACCGCTGACAACCCGTCGACGCGCCGACCAGGCTGATAGCGTGCTGCACGGCGCGTACGAGCACCGAAGCAGGCTTCGCCTGGCCACCAGGCGCGAGGAGTAGATCGCAAGCATGGCACCCCGCAAGACCGAGAGGATCCTCAACCTCACCATCTGTCTGCTGGTCTCGGGCCGCTACCTCCCCAAGAGCCGGATCCGGGAGGCGGTCGAGGGCTACCACCACCTGAGCGACGCCGCCTTCGAGCGCACCTTCGAGCGGGACAAGGACGAGCTGCGGGCCCTCGGGGTCCCGATCGAGGTCGGCAGCTATGACCCCCTCTTCGACGACGAGCCGGGCTATCGGATCCTGTCGAGCGAGTTCGAGCTGCCGGCGATCGACCTCGATGCCGAGGAGGCCGCGGTGGTCGGGGTGGCGGCCCGGGTCTGGCAGCACGCGAGCATGGCCGAGTCGACCCGGAGCGCGATGGCCAAGCTCCGCGCCGCCGGGGTCGAGCCCGACGCCTCCCAGCTGTCGGCGCTGGAGCCGTCGGTCCAGGCGACCGAGCCGGCTTTCGAACCGCTGTGGAACGCCGTGCTCGAACGGATCAGGGTCAGCTTCACCTACCGCGGCGGACGGGTCCGAACCTTGGAGCCGTGGGGGATGACGTCCTCCAAGGGCCGCTGGTACGTCATCGGGCGCGACGTCGACCGTGACGCCACCCGGATGTTCAAGCTGTCCCGGATCACCGACCAGCCGCGCAACAGCTCCCGGCCCGGCGCGTACGAGGTGCCCGACGATCTCGACCTGCGCTCGCTGGCCCGCTCGCTGGCCCCGCCGGAGCCGACCGCGACGGCGCTGCTGGCCATCCGTACGGGCAAGGCCCCGACGCTCAGCCGGCGGGCCGAGCCGGCCGCGTTCGACCATGAGCTGCCGAGTGGGTTCGAGGTCTACCGGGTCGGCTACAGCGAGATCTACTCGGTGGCCGAGGAGATCGCCCAGCACGCCGCGGACGTGCTGGTGCTCGAGCCAGCCGAGCTGCGGGAGGTGGTGATCCGCGGTCTGGCCGACGTCGCCGAGACGCTCAGCCATGACGAGGGACATCTGGTCGGGGGGCCGGCATGACCTCCCAGGCCCAGGTCCGCCGGCTGCTCAGCCTGGTGCCCTATCTGCGCGAGCACGACGGCGCGGCCATGACCGACGTGGCCTCGGCGTTCGGCATCACGCGTCAAGACGCTGCGCGAGGACCTCAACGTGCTGTGGATGTGCGGGATGCCGGGTCTCACCCCGGGGGACCTGATCGACATCGACATGGACGCCGTGGACGGCGAGGGAGTGATCCACCTCAGCAACGCCGACTACCTGACCCGGCCGCTGCGGCTGGCGGCGGACGAGGCGCTGGCCCTGGTGCTGGCGCTGCGGACGCTGCGCGAGATCGCCGGGCCGGGCAAGCGCGACGCCGTCGACCGCGCGCTGGAGAAGCTCGAGGCAGCAGCCGGCAACGTGGCGGCGACCGACCAGGCGACGGTCAGCGTCACGGCGGCCCGGGACGAGATCCAGGCCCGGGTCAACGACGGTCTGCAGCGGGGCAAGCGGCTGGACCTGACCTACGACGTGGCGTCGCGGGCCGAGACGACCCGGCGGCTGGTCGACCCGCTGCGGGTCTTCGTGCTCGACGGCTACGGCTACCTGGAGGCCTGGTGCTACTCGGCCGTGGCCCTGCGGACCTTCCGGCTCGACCGGATCGCGGCGGTCGAGGTGACCGACACCGACGTCGACGCCCACGACGTGGTCTTGAAGGACCTCTCGGCCGGGTGGTTCGAGACGCTCAAGGACGCGCCGGTGGTCACCTTGTCGCTGCTGCCGTGGGCCGCCTGGGTCGCGGAGTACTACCCGACCGAGGAGGCGACGACGCACGCCGACGGCAGCATGACCGTCTCCGTACGGGTCACCGACCCCGCCTGGCTGCGGGGGCTGCTGCTGCGGCTGCGCGGCGGCGCCCGGGTGGTCGCACCGGTCGGCGCCGGCGACTCGGCCGCCGAGGCCGCCCAGGAGGCGCTGGACCAGTACGCCGTCCTGCTGCCCGGCTGGCGCTAGGCTGCCGACGTGCTCTGGGTGTTGGTGTTCGGCGGGATCGCGCTGGCTGGTCTGGTGATGCTGATCAGCTACGGGGTCTGGCTGGCCCACAAGACGGCCGACGTGCTGAGCGAGGTCGCGGTGCTCGGCGAGCGTACGGGCCAGCTGGGCGACCTGCTCGCCCAGATCCAGCTGCCGGATTCCGGGGGCGGCAGCGACCTGCGCTACGACGACCCGAAATACAGCCGGATCACGGTCGACTCCGACCTCGACGACTGACTCGGCGACTAGGATGAGAGCGGCGCTGAGCGTATCGGCGCCGGAGAGAGGAATCATGAACCGCTGGCTTTCCCGATCGGTCTGCCCGAGCTGCTGATCATCTTGGCCGTGGTGCTGCTGCTGTTCGGTGGCTCCCGGCTCGCGGGTCTGGGCAAGAGCACCGGTCGCGCGATCAAGGAGTTCAAGGAGGAGACCAAGGGCCTCGGCGGCGAGAAGAACACCGACCAGCCGCAGCCGCCCGGCCACGAACCCCCAGCTCGGTGCCACCGCGCAGGATCCGACGCCCACCGCCGCACCCGGCGACCGACCCCCGGGTCGAGCCGACCGACGCTGACCTGCGTCGCGACGTCTGACCTGGTTCCCACCCGGTGTCCTTGACCATCAAGGGCCGGCCCATCCACTTCAGCCTGAAGTGGCTCAAGCCGCCGCCCCTGCCGGCCGACGGCTCGATGACGTTGTTCGAGCACCTGCGCGAGCTGCGCTATCGGCTGGTCGTCGCATCGCTGGCCATCATCGTCGGCATGATCGTCTGCGCCTTCTTCTACGACTGGCTGCTGGCCATCTTGATGTACCCCTACGAGGCTGGCATCGCCGACCTCAAGGCCAAGAAGCCCGAAGCGGTGACCACCCTGGTCAACAACGGGCTCGCTTCGCCGTTCACCCTGGCCCTCAAGGTCTGCGCCGTGGGCGGAGCGGTGCTCACCGCCCCGATCTGGCTGTGGCAGCTGTGGTCGTTCATCGTTCCCGGGCTGCTGGCCAAGGAGAAGAAGTGGGCGCTGATCTTCATCAGCGCCGCCACCCCGCTTGTTCGCGGGCCGGTGTCGCGGTCGGCTACATCGTGATGCCCAAGGGCATCGCGGTGCTGCTCGGCTTCACCCAGGACGGCGTCACCAACCTGCAGGACATCAACGTGTTCCTGTCGTTCCTGCTCCGGGTGATGGTCGTCTTCGGCATCGCCTTCTTGATCCCGCTGATCGTGCTGATGCTCAACATCCTCGGGGTGATCAAGGCGAAGCATCTTGTCGAAGTACCGGACCTACGTCGATCTTCGGGACCTTCGTCTTCGGCGCGGTGGCCACCCCGTCGACCGACCCCTTCTCGATGCTCGCCCTGGCCGCTGCCGATGACGGTGCTGTTCCTCGCCGGCCGAGGTGCATCGCCCACATCCTCGACCGCCGCAAGGCCCGCCGCGCCGCCGCGCTCGGTGACGACCTGATCGTGGCCGGCAGCGTGGACCAGGACCAGGCCCTGCGGGCGCTGGAAGCCACCGACTCCGACCAGCCGCGTTCGTGACCCGCAGCGTCACCCTGGTCGTCAACCCGTCCGCCGGCAAGGGTCGGGCGCAGGAGCTGCTGCCGCAGGTCGGCGGCACCCTGCGCGACGCCGGCTACGAGCGTCAGATCCTGCTCAGCCGCGACTTCGCCGAGGCCCAGTCGATGACCCGGCACGCCGTAAGCGACGGGGTCGACATCCTCGCCGTGATGGGTGGCGACGGGATGATGCACCTCGGGGTCAACACGGTCGCCCGGCCGCACCTCAGCGGCGACCGGCGCACCACCCTCGGGCTGATCCCGGCCGGCACCGGCAACGACCTGTGCCGCGGCATCGGGCTCGACCCGGCCAACCCGGTGGCCGCCGCCCAGGCGATCGCCGGCGGCCAGACGCTCGACCTCGACCTCGCCCGGGTCAACGACCGCTTCGTCGGCGCGGTGCTGGCCACCGGCTTCGACGCCCTGGTCAACGGCCGGGCCAACGCCATCCCGTGGCCCAAGGGACAATGCCCGCTACGTGCTGGCCACCCTCGCCGAGCTGCGGGTCTTCTCGCCGCTGCGCTACCGGCTCACCGTCGACGGCAAGGTCCGCGAGCTCGAGGCGATGCTGGTCGCCATCGGCAACACGCCGCTCGTACGGCGGGGGATGCGGATCTGCCCCGACGCCGACCCGACCGACGGCCTGCTCGACGTGACCATCATCCACCCGGTCAGCCGGCTCAAGCTGCTGCAGCTGCTGCCCCAGATGTACTCCGGCCGGTTCGCCCGCGACGCCTGCGTCGAGCAGCTGCGGGCCCGCGAGATCCTGGTCGAGGGCACCGGCCTGGTCGGCTTCGGCGACGGCGAGATGATCGGCGCCGCCCCGCTCACGCGTCACCGCCGTCCCCCGCGCCCTGCCGGTCTTCGTTCCCGCCCACGACCTGAGCCGCGGGCTGAGCTCAGGGGCCGAAAAGGCGCGTAGCGGTGCGGGCGGAGCGCGGTCGGCAGGTAACGTGGCGGGGTGGCTGAGCGCGATTGCGGAACCGGTGGAGCCGAGCCCGGCGGAGGCGTACGCGCGGTTTCGCAGCAGCCAGAGCTCGCCCGATGCTCGCCGCGTTCGCCGACGGCTACGGCTTCGCCTTCGACGACTACCAGCGCGAGGCCTGCGCGCACGTCGAGGCGGGCGCCGGGGTGCTGGTCGCCGCCCCGACCGGGGCGGGCAAGACGATCGTCGGCGAGTTCGCGGTCTTCCTGGCCCTGCAGCAGGGCCGCAAGTGCTTCTACACCACCCCGATCAAGGCGCTGTCCAACCAGAAGTACGCCGACCTGGTCCGCCGGCACGGCGCCGGCCAACGTCGGCCTGCTGACCGGCGACTCGAGCATCAACTCCGAGGCGCCGGTGGTGGTGATGACCACCGAGGTGCTGCGCAACATGATCTACGCCGGGTCGGCGACCCTGCGCAACCTCGGCTTCGTGGTGATGGACGAGGTGCACTACCTCGCCGACCGGTTCCGCGGCGCGGTCTGGGAAGAGGTGATCATCGGGCTCGCCGAGTCGATCCAGGTGGTCGCCCTGTCCGCGACGGTGAGCAACGCCGAGGAGTTCGGCGAGTGGCTGGCCGAGGTCCGCGGCGAGATGGCGGTGGTCGTCTCCGAGCGCCGGCCGGTGCCGCTGTTCCAGCACGTGATGGTCGGGCGCAACCCTCTACGACCTGTTCGCCGACGTCGCGCCGACCGCCCAGCGAGGCGCCGCAGCCAGGCCAAGACGCGAGGTCAACCCGGCGCTGGTCCGGGTCGCCCGCGAGGAGTCCCGCTTCGTCCGCGACGACTCCCGTCGGCCCCGGGGCCGCAGCGGCAAGGGCAAGCGGACCGTCAGCTACGGCAGCGGCGCTACGGCGGGGCGGCGCACGGCTCACGCTCCGACGGCCCGAGCCGCCGCTCGGCCAGCCCCGAGCCGGCCCGCAGATGGTCGAGCTGCTGGACGACGCCGCGCTGCTGCCGGCGATCGTCTTCATCTTCTCCCGGGTCGGCTGCGACGCCGCCGTACGCCAGCTGCTCGCCTCGGGTGTCCGGCTGACCAAGTCCGGCGAGCAGCAGGAGATCGCCGCCATCGTGGCCCGGCACGTCGCCGGCCTGAGCGAGGCTGACCTGCGGGCACTGGACTACGACCGCTTCGCCGAGGCGCTGGTCCGCGGCGTCGCCGCCCACCACGCCGGCATGCTGCCGGCCTTCAAGGAGTGCGTCGAGGAGGCGTTCGTCCAGCGGCCTGATCAAGGTCGTCTTCGCCACCGAGACGCTGGCCCTGGGCATCAACATGCCGGCCCGCAGCGTGGTGCTGGAGAAGCTGGTCAAGTACAACGGCGAGACCCATGCCGACATCACGCCGGGGGAGTACACCCAGCTGACCGGCCGGGCCGGTCGCCGCGGCATCGACATCGAGGGCCACGCCGTCGTGCTGTGGCAGCCCGGGCTCGACCCGCGGGCCGTGGCCGGTCTCGCGTCGCGGCGTACCTATCCGCTGCCGCTCCTCCTTCGCGCCGACCTACAACATGGCGGTCAACCTGGTCGGCAGCGTCGGCCGGCGAGCGGGCGCGGACGCTGCTCGAGCAGTCGTTCGCCCAGTTCCAGTCCGACCGCTCGGTGGTCGGGGTGGCCCGGACCGCTGGCCAAGAACACCGAGGCGATCGCCGACTACTGGCGGGCGGCGGCCTGCGACCGCGGCGACTTCGAGGCGTACGCGCGGCTCCGGGCCGAGATCACCGAGCTGGAGGCCGAGGCGGCCCGCGAGCGGCGTACGGACCGCCGGGCCGAGGCGCTGCAGTCGCTGCTCGCGCTCAAGCCCGGTGACATCGTCCGGGTGCCGACGGGCAAGAGCCAGGGCTGGGTGGTGGTCATCGACCCGGACACCCGGACCGACCACCGAGGCACCTCGACCGCTGGTGCATGACCGAGGACCGGCAGGTCCGCCGGCTCGCGGTCAGCGACTTCCCCACCCCGGCGGCGCCCGTCGGCCGGATGAAGATCAGCAAGCACTTCAACCCCAAGGAGCCGGCCTCTCGGCGCAACCTCGCCGCGGCGTTCCGCTCCCGGCTGGCCGAGGTCGACCTCACGGCCCCCCGCCGGCGTACCGGGTGCGCTCGACGACGAGGTCGCCGAGGCGATCGCCGAGCTCCGCGACCAGCTGCGCCGCCATCCCGGCCACACCTGCCCCGACCGCGAGACGCACGCCCGCTGGGCCGAGCGGGCGCTGCAGCTGGAACGCGAGAACGAGCGGCTGCAGGCCCGGATGAACACCCGGAGCAACACCATCGCCACCCACTTCGACAAGATCTGCCTGGTGCTGGAGTCGCTCGGCTACCTGACCGGAGACGACAGCTCCGAGGTCAGCGACCACGGCCGGATGCTGGCCCGGATCTACGCCGAGCTCGACCTGGTCGCCGCCGAGTGCATCCGGGCCGGGGTGTTCGACGGACTCAGCCACCCGCAGCTCGCGGCGGTGCTTGTCCTCGTTGGTCTACGAGGCCCGGCGCAACGACGACGGACCGCGCCGCCCCCGGATGCCGGACGCCCGCACCAGCGACGCGATGACCCAGGTCCGGCGGATCTGGCGCGAGGTGTCCCTGATCGAGCGCGACGCCCGGCTCGACCGCGGGCCCGAGCCGGACATCGGCTTCAGCGAGGTGGCCTTCGGCTGGGCCGCCGGACGCTCGCTGGCCAGCGTGCTGGAGGGCACCGACCTGACGGCGGGCGACTTCGTCCGCTGGGTCCGCCAGGTCACCGACTTCGCCGGCCAGGTCGGCCGACGCGGCCGGGCCGGGCGAGCTGCGCGAGACCGCCCGGGCCCTGGTCCGCTCGATGCGGCGGGGCGTGGTCACCTACTCGCCGGACGACCCGGCCTGACGACTCAGCCGATCCCGCCCGCGTCGACGCCGAGCACCGTGCCGAAGTGGTCCCGAGCCAGCCGCGACCCGATGGCGACGTCGGTGGTCACCGCCGACCGCAGCGCGTAGTGGAAGACCGCACCGCGGCCGCCGTCGACCCCCGGGGCGCCGATGTTCAGCGTGGCCCGGGTGTCCTCGTCCTCGTCGATCTCGCCGGCGATGGTCGACAAGGCAGCCCCGACCCGGGCTCCGGCCTGCCGGGCGCCGGGCAGGCCGGCGCCCTGGGTGAGCGAACGGGCCGGGCAGCTCGCCGCCTCGCCGTTGTCCGGGGAGAACACCACCACCGAGCCGGCGTCTCGGACGCTGCCGAGGTCCTCGCCGGGCGAACCGAAGACCAGCGCGCTGCCGAACTGGCACGGAGCACCGGCCTGGTGGGCGACCGCCGCTCCGAACTGGTCACCGGCCTCGACCTTGCCCGGCAGCCCGCGAGCGCCTTGCTGGAAGGCCTGCGCCGTCACCTGGCCGGTCGCCGACGAGGTGATCAGGTCAACGGTCCCGGCGTCGGACACCGAGCCGATGTCCTCGCCGGGCACCCCGACCAGGTTGGTGTCGACCGCAGCGCCGAAGTGGTCACCGGCTTCTGCGGTGCCCGGTACGCCCGGGGTGTTCTGGCTGATGATCTGCGTGGTCGTCGCGCCGCCGGCCGACTGGTGCACGTAGGCCACTTCGCCGGCCTGGGACTTCCCCGACACCGTACGCCGCGGCACGCCGACGTGAACGCCGTCGATGCCCGCGCTGAGCACCTGCCCGAAGCGGTCGCCCGCCTCGACCGCGCCCGGGAGGTCGGCATAGCTGATCGAGCCGGCCAGGGTGGGCTTGCCCTCCAGATCGACCCGGTAGTGGTAGACCACGCCCGCTTCGGACCGGCCACTGATCGTCGCGTACGGTGCGCCGACCCACAGGTCGGCTCCGGTCTCGCCGCGGGAGACGGCCAGTGCCGCGCCGAACCGGTCACCGGTCGCACCGGGGGTCGGCACCCGGAGGGCCCCGGCGGACCCGATGCCCAGCGTCGAACCCCGGGCGAGATAGATCGCACTCTCGGCCGAGGACCCGACCACGAGATCAGAACAATGGTCCTCGTCCAGGTCGACCAGGGTGACGGCGTCGCCGAAGCTCGCCGACAACCCGGTCGCCAGATCGAGCTTGTCCGGGGTCAGCCGCTGCCGACCGCCGTCACCGAGCTGGATGTCGACCGCGTTGCTGGCCGGCAGGCCCACCGCCGAGTCGCCGATCCCGTCGGCGTCGATGTCGCCGACCACGACCGGGAAGTTGTCGGTCAGGGTCCGGCACGAGGTCGCTGCCGCCGCCGGTGCCGGGGTGGCACAGGCGAGGGCGGCGAGAGTGAGAATCGTCGCTGCGGCGAACGGGGCGATCCGGCGGCGGACGGTCGGGGATTCCGTACGATGCATGGCTCGCCTCATCTTCGAGTGCTCGCGGGGTGCGATAACTCGGATCCTAGGCCCGACCGGTTCGCACGGAGCTCACAGTCGGGCTTGGTTGAGCCCGGCCGAGTTCGGGTCAGTCGCGACCGTAGCGGTCTTCCCAGCGGTCCTCGGCCCGCTCCGAGGCGCTGCCCTGGTAGGTCTGGTCGGCGTCGGCACCACCGGTCAGCTGATCACTGCCGCTGCCGCCTTCGAGGAAGTCGTTGCCCGAGTTGCCCCAGAGCCGGTCGTTGCCCGAGTCGCCGTCGATCTTGTCGTTGCCGGTGCCGCCCGCGAGCATGTCCTGGCCCGAGCCGCCTTCAAGCTCGTCCTTGCCGCTACCGCCGCGGATGTCGTCGTTGCCGGAGTCGCCGTCGACCTCGTCGTGGCCGGACCCGGCGTCGATGAAGTCGTTGCCGGCCCCACCCTCGACCTCGTCGTTGCCGCTGCCGGCGCAGATCACGTCGTTGCCGCCGTTGCCGTCGATCTCGTCGTGACCACCGAGGCCGACGATGACGTCGCGGCCGGACGTGCCGTTGATCTCGTCCGATCCCGACGTGCCGACGATGGTGGCGGTGAAGCCGTGGCAGGTCGGGGCGGCGGCCTGGGCCGGACCCGTGGCCGACAGCCACAGCGCGGCCCCGCCCAAGACGGCGGCGGCGCTGGCCGCGAGGGTGCGGCGGGTGCGAGCTGCGGTGATGATCATGATGTGCTCCTGAGTGAGAGGTGTTGGTGAGACCACTACACCGGGCTCCGGTGAGACGATCGTGAGTTGATCATGAGAGGACCCTCATCCGGCTGGCCGCGAGATCGCGGTAGTTCCTTGCCGGGATAGGGCATGCTGAAAAGATGACCGTCGAGCCCCGCCCATCGAGGTCGCTGTCGGTGCGAGTCCGCATCCTCACCGCGGTCCTGATCACCACGGCGCTCGGCATGGTCGGCGCCGGTGCGGTGTCCTACGTGCTGGCCCGGCAGGCGACCTACGACGGAATCCGCAAGTCGCTCAGCCAGGAGAACGAAGAGATCAAGACGGTCGCGGCGATCGCCGAGGAGGGCAACGCCGGGCGGGAGATCCGCGGCCCCCGGGACCTGCTCTACGTCGCCATCAAGAGCTCGGTGCCCGACCCGGACGAGGGCATCATCGGACTGGTCAACGGCCAGGTGGCCTGGGTGCCGAAATCCGAGGACCCGTTCCAGAAGACCTTGGCCGACGACACCGAGCTGATCGCGGCCGCCGCGGCGATCCGGCCCGACCAGGCGGTGGTGGTGCACCAGGTCCGGACGGCTCGGCACGACCCACTGGCCTACATCTCGATCCCCATCCAGGTCCGGGGCTCCGACGATCTCGGTCACTACGTGGCGGTGGTCGACGTGTCCTCCGCCCTGGCCCCGGTCGTCCGCACGCACCTCACCTACGCCGTGGTCTGCCTGCTGGCACTCGCGGTGGTGGGCCTGGTCGGCTACCAGGTGGCGGGCCGGCTGCTGTCACCGCTGCGGTCGCTGCGGCGTACGGCGCAAGCGGATCACCGACACCGACCTGAGCGACCGGATCCCGGCCGCCCAGCTGTCGAGCAACGACGAGGTCGCTGACCTGGGCCGGACGATGAACGCCATGCTCGACCGGTTGTCGCTGTCGTTCGACGCCCAGCGGCAGATGCTCGACGACGCCGGACACGAGCTGCGGACCCCGATCACCATCGTCCGTGGGCACCTGGAGCTGGTCGACCCCGACGACCCGGACGACGTGGTCAAGACCCGCGACCTGGCCATCGACGAGCTGGACCGGATGCAGCGGCTGGTCGACGAGCTGATGGTGCTGGCCAAAGCCCGCCGACCCGACTTCGTACGCCTGGAGCCCGTTCGCGGTCGACGATCTGCTGTTCACCGTGCTGGACAAGGTCGAGCCGATCGCAGACCGCACGTGGCTGATCGAGGCGGCGCCGAGCGAGACCGTCCAGCTCGACCCGCAGCGGATCACCCAAGCTCTCGTCCAGCTGGTGGCGAACGCCGTCCGCTTCACCGAGCCGGGCTGCCGTGATCGCCCTCGGGGCCGCCGTGGCTGACGGGGCGCTCCGGATCTGGGTGCGGGACGAGGGCGTCGGCATCGCCGAGCCGGACCAACGCCGGATCTTCGAGCGGTTCGCCCGGGCCGGGCGCCCGGCCGGCAGCGGCGACACCGGCGCCGGTCTCGGGCTGGCCATCGTCTCCGCCATCGCCGAGGCGCACCACGGAACGGTCCAGCTGGTCAGCGAGGCCGGCCGGGGCTCGACCTTCACCATGATCATCCCCGAACCAGCCGACACCGAGGAAGAGCTGATGGCCGCCATCTTGATCGCCGAGGACGAGCCGCGGATCGCCGCGTTCGTCAACAAGGGTCTGCGCGCTGCCGGCCACGCCACCACCGTGGCGGTGGACGGACGCGAGGCTTTCGAGTACGCGCTGTCCGGCCAGTTCGACCTGTTGATCTTGGACATCGGGCTGCCCGAGATGGACGGTTTCCAGGTGCTGGAAGCGATCCGTGGCCAGGGATCGGCCCTGCCGGTGATCATCTTGACCGCACGTGACTCGGTCACCGACACCGTGGCCGGCTCTGGACGGGGGCGCCGACGACTACATGTCCAAGCCGTTCCGGTTCGAGGAGCTGCTGGCTCGGGTGCGCATCCGGCTGCGGGACCAGGGTTCCGCGGTGGTCTCGACGCTCAGTCACGGGGACCTGTCCCTCGATCTGCGCACCCGGGTCGCCGTCGGTCGGCGACCGTCAGGTGGAGCTGTCGGCGCGCGAGTTCTCCCTGCTCGAGGCGTTCCTGCAGCACCCGGGTCAGGTGCTCAGTCGCGAACAGCTGCTGTCCCGGGTCTGGGGCTACGACTTCGACCCGGGCTCCAACGTGGTCGACGTCTACGTCCGCTATCTGCGGAACAAGATCGCCGGGCCCCGGATCGAGACCGTCCGAGGCGCCGGCTACCGGCTGACCCGCTAAGGAGTCTGCGGCGAGACCGGTGACTTCGCCGAGACTGGGGACTTGGGGGAGACAGGTGACTGCGCCGTCACCGGCGACTGCGGGGTGACCGGGCTGGGCGGGGAGCTGCTGGTCGGCGGGGTGGTCGGGCTGACGGCACTCGCCGTGCTGTTCGGCGTCTGAGGGCTGACCGGGCTGACCGTGGTCGTGCCCTCGGCCGGGGTGGTCGTCGACGCCGACGGGTCGGTGGGTCCGGCGGTCGCCGCGGCCACCACCACCCCGCCACCCGACATCGGATCGCTGAAGGCGGACGGGCCGGCCGCGGCGGCGAGGGGGGCGATGGCGAAAGCGGTGGCGGTGCCGCCGATGACGATCCATTTCTTCGTGTTCATGACCATGGCACCATTCGACCCCGCTCCGGTGAGAGCCCGAGGAGAGTCGGATGAGAGCCCTCTCATCTGACCTTCCGCCCCCCGGAGCTCGGGGGGCGGAAAGCTCGGGCCGAGCCCGAAGGTGACCTTCGGGCCGTTTGCCGTCACCATCCCGCGAACAGCCCTGATCTAGCCAATTCGGGGGCCGTTTGCCGGCACCATCCCCTGAACGGCTCACATCTGCGCGGACGGCGTCCTCCCTCCCGCCGGCCTTCCCCGCCGCCAGGGGCGTTCCGCCTCATACGTCCCGGGAATGGTCGAGGCAATGCTCGGAGGACGAGCCAACCCCGGTTCGCCATTGAGAGGCAGGCAACATCATGAGGTCGAACTCAGCCCGAGGACTTCGCGGGAAGCGCTGGACGACGAGGACACTCCGGGTGCTCACCGTGAGTGCGTTGATGGCGGCACCGAGCATCCTCCTGGCCACCCCCGCCGAAGCGGCAGCCACCGGTCGGGCCGAGGTGTCGGGCCAACTGGTCCGGTTCACCTCCACCGGAAACACCGAGAACAGAATCACCGTCAACAGGTCCGGCACCACCTATCTGATCGACGACCGCGCCGCGATCGTTGCCGGCCGTGGATGCAGCCACCCGCACGTGGACGACGCCACCCTCGGTGTGGTGCGAAGCCCCGAACGCCACATCCATCCATGTGGCCGTCGCCGGCGGCAACGACCACGTCACCAGCAATGTCTTGCTGAAGTCTGTCCTGTTCGGCGGCACCGGCGACGACCGGTTGCAGGGCGGTAATCGCGGTGATGAGCTGTGGGAGGTTCGGGCAACGATAAGCTCTACGGTCAACTGGGCGATGACGTCCTTTATGGCGGCTCCGGTCGAGACCTGCTCTCCGGCTGGCGGGGTTCCGACGTCATCTACGGCGGCCCCGGTGCTGACCGCCTGTTCGGCGAGAACGGTGACGACTACCTGTACGGGAATGCTGACCGCGACTACATCGACGGCGGGTCGGGAGACAACCGGATTCGCGGCGGAGCCGCGCATGACACCTGCCGCAACGGTCCCGACATCGCTGGGTGCTGATCAACCGAGGTGGGTCACCGCGCAAGGGGGCAACACCAGCCATCACGAATCCCTCTTCTCGCTACGACTTCGCCGCGTCGCGGACCCGCCAGGCCCAGAGGATCAGGGGGGCCTGGAGGGGGAGGCGGATCAGGCTGGCGACCCGACGGCGTACGGACTGGCGGTGGCGGAAGGCATCGACGGCCATGGTCACGTTGCCGGGAAACACGGCGACGAACAACGCGGCTGCGGCGGTGCCTCCGAGCCGACGGGTGGCGGGCAGTGCGACGACGGTGGCCACGAACAGCTCCGCCACCCCGGAGCCGTACGTCCAGGTCCTGGCGGTGCCCGGCAGGACGCCGGGGATCAAAGGGTCGAAGACCTGCGGGCGGACGAGGTGGGTCACCCCACTGGTGAGCAGCAGTCCGGTCAGCGCCAGAGCCCGCCCGTGGTCGCGGCGGACCGAGCCCATCAGCTGGCCTGGCTGACGGTCGACATGTTGAAGTCCGCGAAGCGGACCGGGGGCATCACCGTACGGTTGAAGTAGTCGTTCCACTCCCGGCACAGCGTCGGTTCGGCGGCACCGATCTCGGTGATCCGCGCCAGCAGGTCCACCGGAGACTCGTTGAACCGGAAGTTGTTGACCGCGCCGACGACCTGCCCGTCCTCGACCAGGTAGACCCCGTCCCGGGTGAGTCCGGTCAGCAGCAGGCGTTCGGGATCGACCTCGCGGATGTACCACAGGCAGGTCAGCAGCAGGCCGCGCCGGGTGCCGGCGATCATCTCCGCCAACGAGGCGGTGCCGCCGGCGTCCATGATCAAGTTGTCGGCCGGCGCGGTCACCGGCAGGCCCGTACGGGAGGCTTGGGCCCGGTTGCGGATCAGGTTGGTCAGCACCCCGTCGCTGATCCAGCTGACCGGTTCGAGCGGCAGCCCGAGGTCGAAGACCCACGATGTCCCGTCGTTGGAGAAGGCGAAGTCGACGAACGGCGCCGTCTCCAACCCGGGATAGCCGGGGTCGGACCGCAGGGTGATCGGCAAGGTCGACAGCGTCTCCCCGATCCGGGTCCGTCCCTCGCCCGCCGAGAAGACGTTGCGGCCTTCCTCGGCGTCGCGGGCGTTGGCCGTCCAGAACAGGTAGATCAACAAGTCGGCGAGCGCCCCGGGCGGCATGATCGTCTCGTAGCGACCGGGCGGCAGCTCGATCTTGGTGGCGGCCCACCCGAGGCGGGTCACCAGCTCGGCGTAGAGCGGCTCCACCTCGACGTCGGCGAAGTCCCGGGTGGCGGTCCCGATCCAGGCCGAGGACGCGAGGTCCTCGGTCTTGGCGTTGAACTCGAAGCGCCCGGTCGGCTGCACGCCACGCCGCCGGATCCCGCCGCTGCTGCCGAGATAGGTCGTGGTCACGGTGTGCTCGGCGAACCCGAACAGCGCAAGCCCGGCGGCCCGGGCCTGGGCGAACGCCCGGCCGAGGCCGGCCGCCACCGCGGCCAGGGTGTCGATGTCGGTGGTTGCCGGCGGCTCGGCCCAGTCGGCATCGGGCTCGCCTGCCGGCAGGGCTGGAGCGGCGTCCTCGGCGGGTGGGCCGCTGCGGGCGACCAGCTCAGCGGCCGTCACGATGTTCGCAACCTCATCCGGCCCGGAGATCTCGCGGCTGACCGTGCCGACCGCGGTGCCGCCGGTGACCTCGGCCGTGGCGGCCACGGTCAGCGTCCGACTCTGCATCTCGCCGTTGGTGGTCAGGGCGTTATTGGCCCAACGCAGGTTGGCCTCGGTCCGCTCGACGACGGTCACCACGACCGGCAGCGTGGCCGCAGCCAGCGCGCGCTCGACCAGGTCCGCGCTCATTCTGCTCCGCCTTCGGTTCGGGTGTTCAGGATGTTGACGCCGCGGAACAGCCCGGTCGGGCTGCCGTGCGAGACCGGGGCCACCTGCCCGGGCTGCCCCTTGCCGCAGTTCAGCACCCCGCCCAGGACATAGGTCTGGGGTCCGCCGACCGCCTCGAGCGAACGCCAGAAGTCGGTCGTGGTGGCCTGGTAGGCGACGTCCTTGAGCTGCCCGGCCAGCCGCCCGTTCTCGATCTTGAAGAACCGCTGCCCGGTGAACTGGAAGTTGTAGCGCTGCATGTCGATCGACCAGGACTTGTCCCCGACGATGTAGATCCCGCGGTCGACCCCGGCGATCAGCTCCGCAGTGCTCGGCCCGTCCGGGTCCGGCAACAGTGACACGTTGGGCATTCGCTGCATCGGGATGTGGCCCGGAGAATCGGCGTACGCGCAGCCGTTGGACCGACCCTGAGCCTTCTCGGCCGCCATCTGCCGGTTGAGCTGGAAACCGGCCAGGGTGCCGCGCGTGATGATGTCGAACTGCTGGGCGCCCACCCCTTCGTCGTCGTAGCCGACGGTGGACAGTCCGTGCTGGACGGTCCGGTCGCCGCTCACGTTCATCGCCTCGCTGCCGTAGTGCAGCTGACCGAGCTGGTCGAAGGTCGCGAACGACGTGCCCGCGTAGGCCGCCTCGTAGCCCAGCGCCCGGTCGAGCTCGGTGGCGTGCCCGACGGACTCGTGGATGGTCAGGAACAGGTTGCTCGGATGGATGACCAGGTCGTAGTGGCCGGCCTCGACCGACGGGGCAGCGACCTGCTCGGCCAGCAGGTCGGGCAGCTCGGCCACCTCGGCGTCGAAGTCCCAGCCGCCGTCCCCGACCAGGTACTCCCAGCCGCGACCGACCGGCGGCGCCAGGCTGCGCATCGAGTGGTAGCCCTGGTCGCCGACGCTGGCCGCGGTGATCTGGGCTCCGAGCCGGATCCGCTGCTGGGTGATGGTCGAGCCGGCCAGGTTGGCGTAGAACTTGTGCTCGAGCACGTAGGTGAGCGTCGCGTTGGCGTGGCTGACGGCGGGGGCGGACAGCAGCACCTCGTTCAGCGCCAGCATCCGAGCCTGCACGTCGGCCTCGGGCACGTCGTAGGGGTTGATCGCGTACGACGACGCCCAGACCGCGTCGTCGTAGACCGGCTCGTCGGCCAGCTCGACCGTGTCCGGGGTCAGCGGCCGGGACACCCGTGCCGTGGCCACCGCACGCTCGGCCAGCCGGGCGGCCTCATCGGTGGTCAGGGTGATCCCGGCCGCGAAGCCCCAGACGCCGTCGTGCACGACCCGGACCGAGAGCCCGAGCACCTGGTCGTCGGTCGTCGACTCGAGCCCGTGGTCGCGAAAGCTGCGATGAGCCTGCCGGATCCGCTCGATCCGGACGTCGGCGTGCCGACAGCCCAGCTCGCGGGCGCGGGACAGGGCTGCGTCGGCCAAGGGACGCAGCGGCAGGGCGAGAAAGGTCTCGTCGATCACAGACACAAGGGCAGCCTAACGATCGATCGGCAACCGGCCCGGAGCACTAGGCTGTTCGTCGTGGCTGTCGCCGTACGCGTGATCCCGTGTCTTGACGTCCACGGCGGACGCGTCGTGAAGGGCGTCAACTTCGTCGACCTCCGCGACGCCGGCGACCCGGTCGAGCTCGGCGCGGTCTATGACGCCGAGGGGGCCGACGAGCTCACCTTCTTGGACATCTCGGCCTCGGTCGAGGGTCGCGAGACCACGCTGGAGATGGTCCGTCGAACCGCCGAGACGGTGTTCATCCCCCTGACCGTCGGCGGCGGGGTCGGTTCGGTGGCCGATGTCGACGTGCTGCTGCGGGCGGGCGCCGACAAGGTCGCGATCAACACCGGCGCGATCCGCCGGCCCGAGGTCATCGCCGAGATCACCCGGCGGTTCGGCAACCAGGTGCTGGTGCTGTCGGTCGACGCGCGCCGCGCTGCGGACCAACCGTCCGGTTTCGAGGTGACCACACACGGCGGCCGCACCGCGGCCGGGCTGGACGCCGTCGAGTGGGCGCGTCGCGGCGTCGAGCTCGGGGTGGGGGAGATCCTGCTCAACTCGATGGACGCCGACGGAACCACGGGAGGCTTCGACCTCGAGATGATCGCTGCCGTCCGCGCTGTCGTCGACGTGCCGCTGATCGCCTCCGGCGGCGCCGGCCGGGTCGAGGACTTCCCTCCCGCCGTCGCAGCCGGGGCCGACGCGGTGCTCGCGGCCACCGTCTTCCACTTCGGCACGCTGCGGATCGCCGACGTCAAGGCCGCCATCGAGGCGGCGGGCTACCCCGTACGCCGGTCCGTCGGCTCCCTCGTCTCCACCCCCGAAAGGTGACCATGACCGAACCGTCGTCACGTTCCACCGTGGCCTGGCTGCCCTACGCGACCCTGGCCGAGGCGCAGCAGCGGCTGGGCACGATCCCGGAAGGGGTCGAGGTCGACTGCTTCACCGGTGACGACTGGCCGGACTCGATCGCCGAGGTCGAGTTCATGGTGGTGCCGTACCTGCGGGGCGCGGAGATGCTGGACCGGGTGGCCGAGATGACCAGCCTCAAGATCATCCAGACCCTGACCGCCGGGGTCGAGAACTACGTCCCGCACGTGCCGGACGGCGTCACCTTGTGCAACGCCGCCGGCGTGCACGATGCAAGCACCGCCGAGCTGGCCGTCGCCTTGGCGCTGGCCAGCGGCCGGCACCTCGACGTCTACGCCCGCAACATGCCCAACGGCACCTGGGCGACGCAGTTCGGCAACTCGATCGCCGACAAGCGGGTGTTGATCATCGGCTACGGCAACATCGGTGAGGCCATCGAGGAGCGGCTGGCCGGCTTCGAGGTGGCGTCGATCACCCGGTTGGCCCGACGAGCCCGCGACGGCGAGGTCGTGGTCCACCCGATCGAGCAGCTCGACGCCTTGCTCCCCGACGCCGACGTGGTGTTCGTGATCGCCCCGCACACGCCCCAGACCGAAGGCATGATCGGCGCCGACCAGCTGGCCCTGCTGCCGGACGGCGCGCTGCTGGTCAACGTGGCCCGGGGCAAACTGGTCGACACCGAGGCCCTGACTGCCGCCACCGCGTCCGGCCGGATCCGGGCTGCCCTGGACGTGACCGACCCCGAGCCACTGCCCGAGGACCATCCGTTGTGGCGTACACCCGGGGTGCTGATCGCGCCCCACGTCGGTGGCGCCAGCTCGGCCTTCTTCCCGCGAGCCGACCGGCTGATCGCGGCCCAGCTGAAGCGATTCGCTGCTGGAGAAGACGTGGAGAACATCATCCGATGAGCGACCTGGACCCCAGCTGCATCTTCTGCAAGATCATCTCCGGCGAGATCCCGGCTCGGAAGGTCTACGAAGATGATCAAGCCTTGGCCTTCTTGGACATGAGTGCCTGGCATCGTGGGCACACCCTGGTGGTCCCCAAGCGGCACGTGCCCGACCTGATCAGCGGTCCGCCCGGCCTGGTCGAGATCGCCCCCGTGGTGGACCACGTGGCCCGGATGCTGAAGCAACGGCTGGCCGCGGACGGGATCAACGTGTTGTCCTCGGCGGGCGAGGTCGCCGGGCAGACCGTCTTCCACCTGCACGTGCACGTGGTGCCTCGCTATGCCGATGCGCCCGGGCTCGACCGGCTGGTCAACCCGGCCGGCGGGTCCGAGGACGAGCTCGAGTCGGTGTTCTCCCAGCTCCAGGCCGACGGATGAGCACGGCCATGCTCTCCACCCCAGCCGGCACCGCGCCCCGGAAGGGCCGGCGGCTCGCCGCTGAGCTGGTGCCCCCGTTCCTGGTCGCACTGTTGATCTTGCCGTTCGTGATCGCCTACGGGAAGTTCTGGCCCTGGCACCCGTCGACCATCGACCTGCAGGTCTACGTCTACGCGGTCAAGGACATGCTGGTCGGCAAGGACATCTTCGCCACCACCACCCCGTTCTGGAACCTCTACTTCATCTATCCGCCCATCGCCGCGATCCTGATGGTCCCGCTCGCCGTCGGCCCGTACGTGATGTGGCAGCTGATCTGGACCGCCGCCTTGGTGCTGGCCCAGCAGTCGGTGCTGAAGCGGTGCGGCGTCCCGCGCGGCTGGAAGCTCGGGCTGATCGGCGTCGTGGTGGTGCTCGCCGTCGAGCCGATCCGGACGACCTTGGGCTACGGGCAGGTCAACACCTTGCTGATGGCCCTGGTCGTAGCCGACCTGCTGCCCGACGCGCCGGGGGAGCGGCGGCGGATCCCGCAGGGCGCCCTGATCGGACTGGCCGCGGCGATCAAGCTGACCCCCGCGCTGTTCGTGGTCTTTGCGTTCATGCTCGGGCGCCGGCGGTTGGCGATCACCGGCATGATCAGCTTCGCGGTGTTCACCGCCCTCGGCGCCGTGTTGCTGTTCCGGGAGACCCTGGTCTTCTTCGGCGGGTTGTCCGGCGGCGACACCCGTACGGCCTCACCGCTCTACGCCGGCAACCAGTCGCTGCTCGGAGTGTTCTTCCGGCTCGCGGACTCCTCGCGGACGACGACCTTGATCGGCCTCGGGGTCGCCGGTCTGGTTGCCCTGCTGGGCACCGTGGTCGCCTCGCACTGGTGGCGTCGAGGCGAGAAGGTGTTCGCCGTCGCGCTGGTCGGGTTGTGCACCAACCTCGCCTCGCCGCTGTCGTGGACCCATCACTACGTCTGGATCCTGCCGATGGCCGTCGCCGTGCTGCTCGGCGGTCGGATCCCGCGCTGGGCTCGGATACTGGCCGGCTTCTGGGTGCTGTGGGTTTGCGTGTGCCTGCCGCTGGCGGTGCTGCCCTACGGCGGTGGGCGAGAGCGGAACTTCGACTTCGGCCAGCAGCTGGTCGCCAACCTCGGCCCGATCCTCGGGGTGGTGCTGGTGGCGGGGCTCGGCTGGCAGCTGGTCGTCGCCGCCCGCGCGGCCCGATCGGTCGGCGTGGCCCACCGTCCGGTCGACCATGCCGCCTGAGGTCGCTACGAAGTAGATTGGCGCGCATGACCCTCACCACCGACGAGACCGGCGCGCACGAGACGACCGAAGGGATCGACATCAAGCCGCGTTCGCGGGTCGTCACCGACGGCCTCGAGGCGACGGCGTCGCGAGGGATGCTGCGAGCCGTGGGCATGGGGGATGACGACTGGGCCAAGCCGCAGGTGGGCGTCGCGTCGAGCTGGAACGAGATCACTCCCTGCAACCTGAGCCTCGACCGGCTGGCCAAGGCGGTCAAGGACGGTGTGCACGCCGCTGGTGGCTATCCGCTCGAGTTCGGCACCATCTCGGTCTCCGACGGCATCTCCATGGGCCACGAGGGGATGCACTTCTCGCTGGTCAGCCGGGAGGTCATCGCCGACTCGGTGGAGACGGTCATGTCGGCCGAGCGGCTCGACGGTTCGGTGCTGCTGGCCGGCTGCGACAAATCCCTGCCCGGCATGCTGATGGCCGCGGCCCGGCTGGACCTCGCCTCGGTCTTCCTCTACGCCGGCTCGATCATGCCCGGCCGGGTCGGTGACAAGGACGTGACCATCATCGACGCGTTCGAGGCCGTCGGCGCCTGCGTCAAGGGCCTGATCACCCGGGAACAGGTCACCGAGATCGAGAAGGCCATCTGTCCGGGCGAGGGCGCTTGTGGTGGCATGTACACCGCCAACACCATGGCCAGTGCCGCCGAGGCGCTCGGCATGTCGCTGCCCGGCTCGGCGGCGCCGCCCGCCGTGGCCCGGCGCCGCGACATCTACGCCCGGCAGAGCGGCGAGGCCGTGGTCGAGCTGCTGCGCCGCGGCATCACCGCGCGCCAGATCATGACCAAGGAGGCGTTCGAGAACGCCATCGCCGTGGTGATGGCCTTCGGCGGCTCGACCAACGCGGTGCTGCACCTGCTGGCCATCGCGCACGAGGCCGAGGTCGACCTGACCCTGGACGACTTCGTCAGGGTCGGGAAGAAGGTGCCGCACCTCGGCGACCTGAAGCCCTTCGGCCGCTACGTGATGAACGATGTGGACCGGGTCGGGGGTGTTCCGGTGGTCATGAAGGCGCTGCTCGATGCTGGGCTGATGCACGGCGACTGCTTGACCGTGACCGGCAAGACCATGGCCGAGAACCTGGCCGACATCGCCCCGCCCGACGTGGACGGGGTGATCGTGCGGGCGTTGGGCAACCCGATCCATCCGACGGGCGGGATCACCATCCTGCACGGAACCCTGGCTCCTGAAGGTGCGGTCGTCAAGAGCGCCGGGTTCGACACCGACGTGTGGAAGGGCACCGCCCGGGTCTTCGACGGGGAGCGGGCCGCGATGAACGCGTTGGAGGACGGCACGGTGACCGCGGGCGACGTCGTGGTCATCCGCTACGAAGGTCCCAAGGGCGGGCCGGGCATGCGCGAGATGCTGGCCATCACCGGTGCGATCAAGGGCGCCGGGCTGGGCAAGGACGTCATGCTGATCACCGACGGCCGCTTCTCCGGCGGCACCACCGGTCTCTGCGTGGGCCACATCGCTCCGGAGGCGACCGATGGGGGTCCGATCGCCCTGGTCCACGACGGGGACCCGATCACCTTGGACGTGGCCAACGGCATCCTCGACCTGGAGGTCGACGAGGCTGAGCTGGAGCGCCGCCGGGCCAGCTGGACGCCGACCCCCCGCCCCGTACGCCGTGGCGTGTTGGCCAAGTACGCCAAGCTCGTCCAGTCAGCCAACGTGGGTGCCGTCTGCAGCTGAGCCCCCGCCCGGTGATCGACGACGAGGAGCGGCGGGCCCGGCTGGCCTGGCAGCACCGGCTGCTGCCCGAACGGCGGGTCGACGACATCACCGTGATCGCCGACGACCTGGTCGCGCTGCACTCGACCGACCCGGTCACGGTCTACCTGTCGGCGATGGCCCGGATGGTCCAGCCGTCCCTGCAGGCCGTCGAGCGGGCCGTCTACACCGACCGCAGCCTGATCCGGCACCACGCGATGCGGCGTACGTTGTGGCTGGCCACGCCGGAGGTCGCGCGAGCGATGCATGCCGCCGCCACCCTCAAGCTGGTCGCTCCTGAACGACGGAGGGTGGCCAAGCTGCTGGCTGAAAGCGGCGTCACCGACCCCGGACGCTGGCTGGACGAGGCCGCCGAGCAGACCGTGGCGTTCCTCCACGAGCACGGACCGCAGACGGCCCGGCAGCTGGGGGAGAAGGTCCCAGCCCTGCGGCAGCCGCTGATCATGGCGGCGGGCACACCCTGGGAGGCCAAGGTGTCCGCGCACAGCCGGCTGCTGATCCTGCTCGGCTTCTCCGGTGAGATCCTGCGGGTTCGACCCACCGGAACCTGGGTCAACGGGGCCTATCGCTACGTCGCGACGACGGACTGGCTGCCGGGCGGGCTCGCCGGAGTGGACGAACGAGCCGCGGCGGCCGACCTGGCCCGACGCTGGTTGGCTGGGTTCGGTCCGGCGACGACCACCGACCTGCGGTGGTGGATGGGGTGGACCGTGGCCATGACCAGACGCGCATTGTCCGACGTCGGGGCTGTCCCGGTCGACCTGGCCGACGGGCCGGGCTGGCTCGCCGCGGACGACGCTGGAGCACCGGCCTCGGTCGAACCCTGGGTCGCGCTGCTGCCCAGCCTCGACCCGACGACGATGGGCTGGAAGCAACGCGGCTGGTATCTGCCGGCCGCAGCTGCGGAGGCGTTCGACAGCTCCGGCAACGGCGGCCCGACCATCTGGGTGGACGGACGGGTCGTCGGCGCCTGGGCCCAGACCCCGGACGGTCGGCTGCACACCCACTACTTCGAGCAGGTCGGCGCCGGGCGCCGCCGCGCGGTCGTCGCCCGCGCCGCCGAACTGCAGAGCTGGGTTGGGGAAACCCGGTTCACCGTCCGGTTCCCCGGGGACATCCACGCCCGGCTCCTGGGGTGAGCCGGACGGCGAAAAGTGGGGAACCGCTCCCGATGTCGCTGCCGGGCCGCGCCGCCAGACTCGGTACATGTCCACGGCAACGGGCCGAGGACACCACCGAAGGAGCACCACATGCAGCGCTTTCTGATCGAACGAGAGATCGACGGGGCCAGCAACCTGACCGCGGAGCAACTCAGCGACATCGCCAAGACCTCGAATGCCGCGGTCGACTCGCTGGGCGTTCCCTACACCTGGGTCACCAGCTACGTCGCGGGTGACAAGATCTACTGCCTGCACGAGACCGAGGACGCCGAGACCATCCTCGAACACGCGCGGCGGGGCGGCTTCCCGGCCGATCTCGTCTCAGTGGTCGCCAACGAGTTCGGTCCGCACACCGCTGACCGCGCGCTGGTCGGATGACCGTTCGGCGCACCGAGACCCGGGCGCCGAACACTCACGGGTTGCCGCCAACCTCCGCCGGGCCGTCGGTCTTCCGCGGCCCGGCGGAGGAGTCCTACAGTCGTGACGTGGAGCTCATCGAGCGCAGCCATGAGTTGGACGTCTTGTCGAAGGCCCTCCGGCGGGCGCGGAGCGGCACCGGGGCGGGGCTCGCGATCTGCGGCGAGCCAGGCGCCGGCAAGTCCGCGCTGGTCGAGGCGGCGTGCGGCACGGCCACCGGCCTGCGCAAGCTGCGCGGAGCCTGCGACCCGCTGGTGACGCCGCGACCGCTCGGGCCGTTCCGCGACCTGCTGACCGATCTCGGCACCCTCGGACCCGACGCCTCGCTCGCGGCCGTGTGTGAAGCGACCTACGCTGCCCTGCGCGCTGAGCCGACCGTGCTGGTCGTCGAGGACATCCACTGGCTCGACGCCGCTTCGGCGGAGGTGCTCCGGTTCCTCGTCCGCCGGCTGGAAACCATGGCGTGCGCCATCGTCGTCACCTATCGCGATGACGAGATCACGGCGCAGCACTCGGCCCGGCCGCTGCTCGGCGACTTCGCGGCCGTCGAGCACCTCACCACCCTCCGGCTCCGGCCGCTGAGCCTCGATGGCGTGGCTCAGCTGCTCGGGGCCGGTCCGCTGCAGCCGGCGGCGGTGCATGCGGTGACCGGCGGCAACCCGTTCTTCGTGGCCGAGATCGCCAAGGATCCGGACCGGCCGCTGCCACCGACGGTGCGAGACACCGTGCTTGCCCGGGCGTCGAGCATCGCCCCAGCCGACTTCGAGGTCCTGCAGCTCGCCGCCGCAGCTCCGGACCGGTTGGACGACCGGGTGCTTCCGGCCCTCGGCGTGGACCTGCCGACACTGTGGCGGCTGCACGAGACCGGGCTGCTGCAACGCGACCGGCGGGGTCTGGTGTTTCGCCACGAGCTGGCCCGGCTCGCGGTGGAGAGCACCATCCCGGCGGGCGGGGCGGCCCGGCTGCACGCTCGGCTGCTCGACGCCCTCGAACACCTCGAACCGCGCGACCTCGCCGTGCTCACCCACCATGCAGTGGCCGCCGCCGACGCCCGACGCTCCGCCCTGTACGCCCAGGAGGCGGCGGTCGAAGCGGCCAGGACCGGCTCCCACACTGAGGCGGTGGCGTTCCTGCACATCGCGCTGGCCAACCTGGACGGTGCTCGCCCGGGCGAGCGGGCGGGGCTTTTGATGCAGCTCGCGTACGAGCAGTTCATGATCAGCCGGCTGGACCACGCCATCGCCAGCATCACCAGCACGTTCCCCCTGTGGCGCGAGATCGAGAACGCGGCCGGGTTGTCGGCCGCCCATGAGGCCTGCGCCGTCTTCGAGTACTACAACGCCCACCGCCGGCAGGCCGAGGACCATGCCGATCGCGCCGCCGGGCTGGCGGGCGGCGAAGCCGGGCTCGCGTACGGGGCGGCTCGGGCCACCCGCGGCTACTTGGCCTTCCATCAAAGCGACTACCGGCTGGCGGGACAGTGCAGTGCTGACGCTGCCCGGGTCGCCCACGAGGTGGGCAATGAGGCTCTGGGTCTGCGCAGCTTGATGGTCCAGGCCGTGACCGACCTGGCCCTGGGCGCTGAGGGCGCACGGCAGCGCTGCCTGGACGTGATCAACGAGGCGCGGAGCCGCAACCTCGACGAGATGGCGTCGACCGGTTACTCGAACCTGAGCTATCTCGATGTCGAGCAACGCCGGTTGCGGGCCGCCGAGGAGGTGCTCGAGCACTCGCTGGCGTTCACCGTCGAGCGAGACATCCCCATCTGCAACCACTGGCAGACCGGCGTGCGCTCCCGGCTGCGTTTCGTCGAGGGTCGGTGGAGCGCCGCGTTGGAGGACGCCACCGATGCGGTCGGCCGGGAGGGGATGCCGCTGGCCCAGGTCTGGCCGCACGTCGTGCTCGGTCTGGTTCCGCTGCGCCAGACCGGCACGCCCAACCGTCATCTGGATGACGCCTGGGAGCTGGCCGAGAGGCTCGACGAACCGCTGCGGCGGTTGCCGGTGTTGGCGGCACTGGCCGAGCGGATGTGGCTGACCGGGACGCCGGACGAGCGGGTGACCCGGACCGCCCCGATCCAGCTGGCCCTGGCCAAGGGTTCTGCGGCGACCACCTGGGCGCGCGGTGAGCTCGCGGTCTGGCTGTGGCGACTCGGCGTTGAGATCGAGCCCGACGACGGCTGGGTGGCCGAACCGTACCGGCTCACCCTGGCCGGCCAGCACCAGCAGGCGGCCGACTGGTGGCGGCAGGCCGGTGCGGTGTTCGAGGAGGCGCTGGCCAACGCCGACGCGGTCGATCTCGACCGCCGGGTCCAAGGACTCGAGCGACTCGACCTCCTGGGCGCCACCGCCGCGGCCGACCGGATCCGCCGCGCGCTGCGTCAAGAAGGGGTCACCCAGCTGCCCGCCCGCCCACGCTCGACCACCCGGGCCAATCCCGCTGGGCTGACGAACCGGCAGCTGGACGTGGCCAAGCTGGTCGCCCGCGGGCTGACCAACGCCGAGATCGCCGGCCGGCTCTTCATCTCGGCCAAGACCGCCGACCACCACGTCTCCGCCGTCCTGATGAAGCTGGGCATGGCCAACCGCCGAGCCATCGTCGTCCAGGCGAGCGAGCTGGGCCTGTCCTGAGCACCTGACCCGAAGGAGATCCGATGTCCGCCTGGCCTCACGGCGCCCCCACGGTGGGCCAACGCGCCTCGATGAGCCGGACGATCGAGTCGGCCGACATCGTGCGCTTCACCGAGCTGAGCGGGGACCGGAACCCCGTGCACTACGACGCCGAGGCCGCTGCCCGGACCCGTCTCGGCGGCATCGTCGTGCAAGGCGGGGTGACCAGCGCCATCCTGAACGCCGTGGTCGCCGAGGAGCTGCCCGGCCCGGGCACGGTGTTCTTGGAGACTCACTGGCGGTTTCTGGCCCCGACCCGCCCGGGGGACACCATCACCGGTGAGGTCGAGGTCGTCGGCGTACGCGAGGACAAGCCGATCACCACCCTCGCCACCCGCGTGGTCCGCGGCGACGGAGTCGTCGCGATCGAGGGGACGGCGGTGTGCTGGACGATGGATCTCGGGCCGGCGTCCCCCTGAGCTCGTCGGCATCGCGGAAATCTGGGTAGCGGACCGCCAAACATAGGTGGCGGCTCCCCTCCCTCGGTCCCCACCTACGCCCCTACCTTCGGATCAGCGCATCAGCCAGACCGAGGGAGGACCGATGCACGCATCCCGAGCCCAGTCCGCGTCGAAGGGCCAGCTGCCCACCAGCCGGCACGACGTGGTCGTGGTCGGCGCCCGCTGCGCCGGGGCGGCGACGGCGATGCTGTTGGCCCGGGCCGGCCACGACGTGGTTCTCCTCGACAAGGCCCGGCTCCCCGGCGACACCACCTCGACCCACTCGCTGAGCCGCGGTGGCCTGGTCCAGCTGGCTCGCTGGGGACTGCTCGACGAAGTGCTGGCCAGCGGAGCACCGCCGATCCGTACGGTCGCCTTCCACCGCTACGACACAGCCGACGCACCGCTGCAGCTCGAGGTGAAGGCGAAGGTCGGCATCGATCACCTGCTCGCGCCGCGGCGGCACATCCTGGACCAGATCCTGGTCGAGGCCGCGGTCCGGGCCGGGGTGACGCTGCGAGACCAGACGCTGGTGCGCGGCGTCGTACGCGACGCCGACGCGAGGGTCACCGGTGTGACAGTCGCCGACCCGGACGGTCTGGTCGGCCGCGTCGACGCCCGGATGGTCGTCGGCGCCGACGGCGTCCGGTCGCGGATGGCCGACCACCTCGGGGCCGTCGTCCAGGAGCGGCACGCCCCGTCGGGAACCTGCCTCTACACCTACGTGGCAGGCGTGGACTGGAACGGCTACGAGTTCCACCTCGGTGACGGGGCGTTCGCCGGCGTCTTCCCGACCCACTTCGGACAGGCGTGCGTCTGGCTGATCCGGCCCGCCGACCTGGCCCACCCGATCCTGACCGCCGGAGCCAGCCGGCTGAGTGCCTGGCTGGAGACCCTGCAGGCCACGGTGCCGGGTCTCGCCGACCGCGTCCGCGCCGGATCGGTCGAGGCGCCGCTGCGCGGGGCGGTGGGGCTGCCGAACCACGTACGCCGAGCTGCTGGCCCGGGCTGGGCGCTGGTCGGGGACGCGGGCTATCACCGGGACCCGATCACCGGCCACGGCATGACCGACGCCTTCCGCGATGCCGACCTGCTGGCCGGAGCGGTTGACCTGGCCCTGCGCACCCCGTCCGCGCAAGGGGCGGCGCTGGCGACTTATCAGCGGGAGCGGGACACGCACTTGGCCCCCACGTTCCGGATCACCCGGGCGCTCGGGGCGTTCCCCCGGCCCGACCGGTTCGTCGCGCTGCAGGCCGAGCTCAGCCGCGCCCTCGACACCGAGGCCGAGATCCTCGCGGCCCGGCCGGCCCGCCTCGACACTCCCGAACCGGTCGCCTGTTGATCAAGACCTCCGTCCACCACCTACCCGTCCAGCTACTCGAAAGGGGACTCAGATGTCCACCACCACCCAGGAACAGCACCTCAACGGCGTCGACACCGCCACCCTGTTCCAGACCATCGACGCGGTACGCCAGCAACCGGCGGCCGCGACGTTCCAGTTCCGAACCGTCAGCGAGTGGGTGTCCGGCACCCACAGCCGCGGCCGCTTTCCGGGGTTCTTCGGCGCCGGCGAGGAGCACCAGCACGCCGTGCCTGGAGCCGGCGAGACCGTCATCGACGCCGACCACCCGGCCGTGTTGGTCGGCCGCGACCAAGGCCCCACACCGGCCGAGCTGTTGCTGAACGCTCTGGCTGCCTGCCTGATGGCCGGTCTGGCCAACATCGCCGCCGCCCGCGGGGTCGAGCTGCACGCGGTCAGCTGCCGCGTCGAGGGCGACATCGACCTGCGCGGCATCCTGGGCCTCGACCCGGCGGTGCGCAACGGCTTCTCCGACATCCGCGTCACCTTCGACGTCGACGGTGAGGCGGCGGCCGAAGAGGTCGCTCGGCTGGTCAGCCAGTCGCAGGCTCGCTCCGCCGTCTTCGACGTGGTCACCCATGGCACTGCGGTCAGCGTCGACGTGGTGGCCCGTGATGTTCATCGCTGAGGCCCCGCTCGACGAGCAGGTCGAGCGGATGTACGCCACGGACCTCGACCTGCAGGGCTATGTGGCCAACCTGACCCGGGTCTGGGCGCACTCGCCGGAGTCGCTGTCGGTGCTCTCGTACGTGCTGAAGCGGGCCACGGATGTCGCCGGTCTCACCGTCGCGCAGCGGGCGCTGGTGGTCACGGCCTGCGCGTCGACCTTGGGCGACGCCTACTGCTCCTTGGCCTTCGGCACCAAGCTGGCCGGTGTGGCGGGGGAGCGGGCGGCCGCTCAGGCGGTCGCCGGTGACGACACCGACCTGAGCCCGCCCGACCGGGCGCTGGCCGGCTGGGCCCGGCGGATGACCGAGGATCCCAACGGCACCACCGCAGCTGACCTCGACGAGCTGCGCTCCGCCGGTTATGACGATCAGCAGATCTTCGCCGTCACGCTGTTCATCGCGCTCCGGCTGGCCTTCTCCACGGTGAACGACGCACTCGGCGCCGCGCCCGATCTCGAGCTCGCGGCCATGGCGCCACCGGGTGTGCGAGCCGCGGTCTCCTTCGGCCGTGCGGCCGGCAGCGGGGTCGGCCTAACCTTGAGCCATGCTGCGGACGGTCCGTGATCGTACCCGCGTCGCGGTTCTGACCGCTGCGCTCGGGCTGGCTGCCTGCACCGGCGACCCGACCCCCGCTCCGACCCCGGCCGCGACTCCCACACCCACGGCCGCGCCGACGTCGGCGGCGGCGAGTCCCACAGCTACCCAGCCGACACCGACGTCGTACGCGATGCCGCTGGCCCTGGTCGTGCACGCGACGAGGAAGGTGTCCGACGTTCCCGTCGCCGCGGCGCGGAAGCTGGTCGCCAAGGGTGCCGATCGTTGGTCCGACATCGCCCAGGGCCCAGGTCGGCTACGGGTCGTCCGGGCAGCTGACAGCACGCCGGCCAAGGCTCTGGCCCAGGTCCGTGACGACGACTCGGTGCTGGCCCTGGTGCCTGCCGATGCGGTCGATGCCCGGGTGCGGGTGCTGACCGTCGGAGGTCGGCACCCGCTGCGCGATCCCGAGCGCTATCCGATCGAGGTCGAGTCGTCGAAGCGGGTCGGCCGGGTGACCACGCTGACCACGGTGGGCGACATCATGTTGGCCCGCCGCGTCGGTCGAGCCATCGCCGGCGATCCCGACCGTCCGTTCGCACCGTTGGCCAGACGGCTGGCCGGCGCCGACATCACCGTCGGCAACCTCGAGTCGTCGCTGTCGACCGACGGCTCACCGACCCAGGGCGGTGACTCGTTCGGTGCCCACCCGCGGGTGCTGCGAGGCCTGGACCGGGCCGGGTTCGACCTCGTCTCGCTGGCCAACAACCACGTCGGTGACTACGGCACGACGGCGATGCGGCAGACGTTCAGCCGGCTGCGGAACGCGGACCTGCCGTACGTGGGTGCCGGCCGCGATCTCGACGAGGCCCGGCGTGGGGTGATCGTGGAACGCGACGGGGTCACGATCGGCTTCCTCGGCACGGAGTCGATCGGCGAGACCCCGGCCGCCACCGGCTCGCGGCCGGGGACCAACCGGCTCAACATGCCGCCCCGCACCGGTCCGCTGAACACGTCAAGCCCTGCGGCGGATCAGCAGCGACATCACCGAGCTCAAGAAGCGGGTCGACGTGGTCGTGGTGCTCCCGCACTGGGGCACCCAGTACACCCATCGGGTCGAGGCCAGCCAGCGCACCGCGGCTCGGGCCTTCGCCGAGGCGGGCGCCGACCTGGTCATCGGCGGTCATCCGCACTGGGTGCAGGGCTGGGAGATGATCGACGACACGGTGGTCGTCTACTCCCTCGGCAACTTCATCTTCGACATGGACTTCCAGGTCAAGACCCGCGAAGGCATCTTCGCCGAGATCGTGCTCTGGGACGGCAAGGTCAAGGCCGTCGAGCCGGTCCCGTACGTGATCGACGGCCGCTTCACCCCGCGTCGGGTCACTGGCGAGCGGGCCGAGAAGATCCTCGACGACGTCTGGTCCAGCAGCCGCGGGTCCTTCCGCAACTGATCAACGACCTCAAGATCATCAGGCGCGGGGGCAGCCGGCGGGCCGTCGCGTTCCATGATCGACTATCGACCAAGATCAACTCCTTGCGCCGCCGGAGCACCCGATCATGCAGCCAGGCAGGAAAAAACGAGGTTCACACGAGTATTGGCTGATGGCGTACCAGCCGGCCAGATGACCGCTCCCAGGTAGCAGAGATCCGGAAATGCCGGAGTTCCCAAACGCAAGGAGCACGAAATGTCCACACCCCAGCTGGCCAAGGTTCGCAAGCTCGTCATCGGCGGCGTTGCTGCCGCCGCCATCGCGTTGCCGCTCACCATGGTCTCCACCCCCGCTCAAGCCGCCACCCTGGCGGGTTGCACGGTCACCCCTCTCACGCCGGTCGTCATCGGCCAGGTCGGTGGCCAGCCGAACGTTCGCTTCTCCACCCGCGTGACCTGCGCGAAGGACCGCATCGTGCAGATCCGCGACCAGCGGCTCGAGGCGGACGCACCGGCCGGCATCGCCGGCGACGACAGCTATGGCCAGACCACCTACCTGCGTACGTTCGCGGCTCAGGCCACCATCGTCGTCTCGACCAACGACGTCGTGACGAGCACCGAGAACAGCAACGAGGAGGTCTATCACCGCACGAGCTTCCGGGTCGCCACCATCAACGGCGTGACGGCCTGGACCTCGTTCCAGAACAGCCCGGTGCGGTCGGTCAACAACTGAGTCAGTCCACACCCGACCAACCCATCCTTCCCGATGGGTTGGTCGGCTACGTCTGGGTAACCGTGTCCAATCACCGGCCCTCGAGCCAGGCCCACATCAACCGGCCGACCCGGTCGAGCTGACGGCGATCGACAACCTTCACGGTGTCCCCACGGGAGTGGTAGCCGGCGTACGGGATGCTGCCGACCCGAGCGGCGGGGATGCCAGCCTTGGCGTAGGACCAGTGGTCGCTGGTCGTGTTCTGACCGGCCCGGGTGGAGATGTCGGCCTTGCGGCCGGCGGCCCGGAGCGCATTGCGCACCTCGGTGCCGCTGGCGTTGCCACGGGCAATCGGGACGTAGGACGCCCGTACGCCGACCCGGTCCAGCGCCACCATGGCCGAGACGGCTCGACGCTCGGCCCGAGACAGGTCCTCGATGAGCTGTGAGGAGCCGAAGTGGTGCAGGGCGTCGCCGGGACCGCGCGGCTCTTCAGCGCCGAAGGCGATGAACTGCACGGGCAGGTCGGGCCTGTCCCTGGCGGCCAGCCGGGCGAGCTCGAGGAGGACCGCCACCCCTGAGGCGTTGTCCTCGGCCCCCGGTGCGACCGGAATGGTGTCCAGGTGCGCCCCGACCACGACGTGCTTGGCCTCCCGGTCGAAGCCCGGTGGCTCGGCGATGACGTTGACCGATGTTCCCCGGCGGACCGGGGTGCCCCAGGAGTTGCCCGCCGGCACGGAGACCTTGGTCCGGCGCACCCGATAACCCAGTGCCTCCAACCGCCGCTCGACCCAGTCCGCCGCTTCGGCGAAGTTCTTCGAGGTTGCTTCTCTCGGACCGATGTCGCTGGCCAGATGGTCGATGTCGTCCAGCACCCGTCCGGCTTCGAATCGCGCCGGGGCCGGTCGGCTCGACGGTCGAGGACTCGCCGATGGGGCGGGCTCAGCTGGGCTCGGTGATGACGACTCGGCCGGTGCCGGCCCGGTGGGCGGTGCGGTCGTGACCGTCGGGGCAGGGGCCGGCGGGCCGGCCGAGCAGCCGACCAAGCCGAGAATCAGCGCGGCGATGATCGCAGCCAGGCGGATCATCTGGTCAGGCTACGTCGACACCGAAGGGATCCGGCGCTGTCGGGGCCGCGAACCCTCCGGCATCGGCAAACCGATCTAGCGCGATGGGAGGGGGTCATCCGGAGCGACCAACCCGCTGCGATAGGCGGCGGTGACCGCCTGCGCTCGATCGTGCAGGTTGAGCTTGATGAACAAGCGATTGACATGGGTCTTCACCGTCGCCTCGGCGACGTAGAGGTGCTCGGCGATAGCCGGGTTGGTCAGGCCGTGCGCGAGCAGGACGAGCACCTCGCGTTCACGGGGCGTCAGCGTCTCGAACTGCGGCGGGCTCGGCATGGTCGACTCCGGTCGTCCTTTGAACTCGGCCAGCAGCCGCTTCGCTACCGCGGGGTCGAGCCAGGCTTCGCCGTCAGCCAAGGTCCGCACCGCATGGACCAGCTCCTCCGGAGCAGCGTCCTTCAGGATGAAACCCGAGGCCCCGGCCCGAAGTGCACCGTGCACGGCGTCATCCGCGTGATAGGTCGTCAGGATGAGCACGGCCGGACCAACCCCGGTCGGCGCTGACTGCTCGACGATGCGACGGGTGGCCTCGACACCATCCATGACGGGCATCCGTACGTCCATCAACACCACGTCAGGCCGCAGCTCCCGGACGAGCTCGACGGCTTGGCGCCCGTCGTCGGCCACCCCGACGATCTCGACTCCTTCATCCCGCAGGATCAAGCTGATTCCGTGCCGGACGAGCGGCTCGTCGTCAGCCAGGATGACGCGGATGCTCACGGCAGGCCAGCGGGCAGAGTTGCGCACACCTGGTATCCACCGGTCGGCACGCGGCCGTGGTGGATCTGGCCGCCAACGAGTTTCACTCGCTCGCCCAGGCCGAGGAATCCGTAGCCGCTGGACAACTCGCGGGCGCCGGGTTCCGGCACACCGGCGCCGTCGTCAGTGATCACGATCTCGAGGACGCGGTCAGCCCAGTTCAACTGAACGTCAGCGCGGGTGCCCGGACCAGCGTGACGGGTCGTGTTCGTGAGGGCCTCCTGGACCACTCTGAAGGCGGCAAGATCGACGCTCGGGTCGAGGCGTCCCACGTCACCGCTGGTTTCCACCCGGACAGCAATGCCCGCCGCTTGCACCCGGTCGGTCAGCGCTGGCAGGGTTGCGAGGCGGTCTGCCGAATCGAGCCTCTCCGCATCGTCGACGGACACGGTTCTCAACACCTCCAACAACCGACGCATCTCGACCATCGCTTCGCGACCCACCGAGAGCACCGACGTCAACGTTTCGTCGGCCAGAGCTGGCTCGGTTCGAAGGCAGCGTCGCGCGCCGTCGGTCTGCAGGATCATCACGGTCACGGCGTGCGCGACGATGTCATGCAGTTCTCGGGCGATTCTGAGCCGCTCCACATTGACCGCCTCGGCCGCCATGGCGGCTCGGGTCTCGACCAGCTGTCGGGCGCGCGCCCGGGCGTCGGCCGCCCACCGCCCAGCGGCCCAGACCGCCCCGTCGAGCACGGCGTACAGGGTCGCGATGCCGGCCACCGACTTCCAGGAGTCCACCGATGAGGACACTTCGTAGCGGACGCTGACGCCGTGAGCACCGAGGGTGGCGAACAGGCAGAGCAGAGCCGCTGATCGTGGTTGGCTGGCGGCCACGGTGTAGAGGGCGACCAGGAGAGTCACGAGTGGCCTCGATCCGACCGTCACCGTCAGCAGAGCCGCGTACGTCGCCAGGGTGAGACACACGGCCGTCGGTGCCCGGTGGCGAAGGGCCAGAGCCGGCACGGCGATCAGGCCCAGGACGACGACGGCGCTGATCGGGGCATCGAAGACCGTCCGGCCCTGGAGATTGTCCGCCTCCATGACTCGGGTGAAGAGGACGATGTCCAGCGCGGCCGCCACGATGGCGACCCCGAAGTCCTTGGCCGGAACAGCTGGTGCCACTGGTTCAGTCGGCCCGGATCAGGCGGCAGAAAAGAGAGCCGCCATTGCCGAACGCGGTCGCCAGGTGGTGGGCCGTGATCGGCGGCGCTCCAAGACGGCTCTTCGGCGGGACCGCAGCTGACGTCGAACCGGGTGCCCTGGTGACCGTGCCCGCGAGCGCCGGCGCGAGGGCCGCTGAGAACGGGTTCGTCTCCTTCACGTCGGGGGTGTTGCTTTTCCCGTCCGTCAACACACCCACCAAGTCGTCCTTCTTCTTGAGTCTGCCCGAGATGACTCTGGGATTGTCGAACCACACGAAAGTCGTTGCTGGAGTGGGTTGACGAGCGAAACTGACGAGCGCCACGTTTTGGGTGTCCGGGGCGCCGTGATAGACCTCGATCTGCTCCGGCTTGACCCACCGGGACGCGACCTTCCTGCCACGAGCCGAAATTCCCTCCGGGATGTTGATACTGAATTGAATACCGGGCAGCAGGGCTTCTGGCCAGGGTGAGAAGAGGGCGAAGGTGCCCCCTGGCGTGGCAGGCTCTATAACAGGAGAGGGGAAATCAACGAGCCATCCCTCACCGCCGGGAACAGGGCCGGTCGAGCTGTAGATCGTCACCGGACAGGGGGAATCGGGCATTCGGCTCTCCAGGCGGATTATCGTCGACACTCACGCGCAGAATTGATCGACGGCGGACGATTGCGTACGAGAGGTCGGCCATCTTTTGAGGAGAATTTCCGGACGAACCACGTGGCCTTTGGAATGATCAGGCTAGTCCTGATCGCCAAGTCTCCGCTAGTGAGTTGGCTACGCCGACAGCGTATTTTCCCTGCGTCAATGAAGACCTCGCGCTCGTGACCTGAGCAGTCACGAGCGCGTCGCCGGCCATCAGTCGACTCCGTTGACCACTCCCAGGAGCCGGGACTGCGATGCAGTGTTGACGAAGTGGACGCCGTCGGCCGCGAACTGCGTCGTGATCTTCACCCGATAGGCACTGGGGTGGCGCACCGAGACGGAGACCGCCCTCGACGGCGGCTGCAGCGAAAGCTGGAGGCCGTCACGACAGACCTTCTTCGAATGTTGGGTCTGCAGAAGGTTGCCGATCGAATACAGCCGGACTCGGATGCGCGCACATCCGTGCGCCGTGAAGCTCTCGGCCGGTTGGTCCACGTACACAGTTCCGCGGACTCTGGCCACGATGGTGGTCTCTTGTCGGTCGAAGGTCACGGTGCCGGACCCCATGGGAGCGTTGAGCAGGTTCAAGCCGCTGCCGAAGTCAGAACCTCCACCGTTGATGCTGACCTGGTCGGTGTCGACGATGTGATCGGCGGCCGAAGCCGGGGTGGACACGAGGGCGATGCTGCTCGCGGTGGCCAGTGCCAGCGCGGACGCTCGGCGTACCAGAATCTTGTTCATGATCTTCCCTTTCACGATGGGCTGCTCCCGAATGGAGAACCTCGGATAACAAGAATTCTGGCCGGAATGCCCGACGCAGTCGTCCACCTAGAACCGTCAATCGGCCCTCAACCTCTCGCCGTAGTCGAGGTGGCTTTTCTCCACCCACCGCCGTACGGGAATAGGGTTGTGGTGGTCAGGGTCTATGCCGAATTCGGATTACCCACGATCACCAATAAGCAGTGTGCCCGATCAGTAGGGCGGTCGTCACGCTCGACGAAATGACTCGGCTCTGACCCACGCGGCGAAGCGGTCCAGCCCGATGGCGTCGATCAGCCCAGCGGTTTGGCTGGGTTGGGCCACGAGGGCGGCGACTTTGCGGGCGAGTCCGCTGCCGTCCAGGACGAGCCGCAGGGCCAGGTCGCCCTCGGCGACGATCGCCGGATAGCCCCAGACGAATACGTCGAAGGCATCATTGATCGCGCGGCCGGCGTCCAGGTCGACCTGGGTGGTGACGGCCTGCAGCAGCTGGGGCACTGGGTCACACCGGGCCACCGCCAGCTCCGCCCAACGAGACACCGCCCGATGGTCGGGATGACCGGTGAAGCCGTCAGGGCCGAATCCGAGCACGGTGGTGGGCTGCACGTCGGCGATGATGCGGTGCAGCCGGTCGACCGCTTCCTCGAGGTCTACGGCCGAGCATGCGGAGTCGGGGTAGTCCAACCAGTGGTGCTCGATCACCCCCAGGACGTCCAGGGCCGCAGCCAGCTCGACGGTGCGGGTGGCCGCCAGCGCCGACCGCGCCTCCTCGGCGCCGTCGTCGTGCAAACCGTTCCCGGCATCGCCTCGGGTTGCCGTCACGCAGACCACCCGCTGGTCGAGGTCGCGCAGGGCGGCCAACAACCCGCCGGCCAGGTAGGCCTCGTCGTCGGGGTGGGCGAAGATCGCCACGGTTGTGCCCAGCCCCCGAAGCTCGGGGCTGCGGACCTGACCGGGGTGCGGTGCTGTCGACGTCATGGGTCCAGCAAACCGCAGTCGACTGTCAGTCCTGCACGACCCGGCCGACCCGGTGAGGGCCTTGCGCCACGCCCGGGCGTCGTTGGTTCAACCTGGTGTTCGAGGCGCCCCTGACCGACGGGTTTCGGGTGGTCGGGCCTTGACGGAGCCGACACCCAGGCCGTATGCCTGAGAGGTCACCGACCACCCGTCCTGGGAGCGCAGATGAGCGAAGCCGTACTGCTGGTGGGGACCCGGAAGGGTCTGTGGATCGGCCGGTCCGACGCCGACCGGCAACGGTGGGAGTGGTCGGAGCCGGAGTTCTTGATGCAGGGCATCTACGGGCTGGGGATCGACACCCGGGGTGAGAGTGCCCGGATGTTCGTCTCCGGGACCAGCGAGCACTGGGGCCCCGGGGTCTACTACTCCGACGACCTCGGTCACACCTGGACCGAGACCGCCGGCGCGGCCGTGCGGTTCCCGGCGGACCTGGGTGACAGCGTCGAGCGGGTCTGGCAGATCCAGCCGGGGGGTGCGGACCAGCCGGGCGTCATCTGGGCCGGCACCCAGCCTTCGGCGCTCTTCCGCTCCGATGACCGGGGCGAGTCCTTCACCCTGGTCCGCTCGCTGTGGGACCACCCGCACCGTACGCAGTGGGGCGCCGGCTTCGGGGGCCAGGCGATCCACACGATCGTCCCTCATCCTGACGATGCGCAGCAGGTCACCGTGGCCATGTCCACCGGTGGGGTCTACCGCACGTACGACGGAGGTGGCAGCTGGGCGCCGGCCAACCAGGGCATCAAGGCGTACTTCTTCCCCGACCCCTGGCCGGAGTTCGGTCAGTGCGTGCACAAGGTGGCCGCCCACCCGGATGCACCGCAGCGGTTGTTCGCCCAGAACCACCATGGGGTCTACCGCTCCGACGATGGCGGCGACCGGTGGGTGTCGATCGCCGACGGCCTGCCCGCCGACTTCGGCTTCCCGATCGTCGTGCACCCACACCAGCCGGAGACGGTCTACGTCTTTCCGCTGGTCGCCGACGGGGAGCGCATCCCGCCGAAGGGTCAGGCGCGGGTCTGGCGGTCCACCGACGCGGGGGAGACCTGGACGGCTTCGAGCCGCGGGCTGCCCGACGGCTTCTGGTCGGCGGTGATGCGGGACGCGATGACCACCGACCGCGCCGAGCAGGCCGGGCTCTACCTCGGCGCCCGCGACGGCACGGTCTTCGCCAGCCTTGACGACGGGGACTCCTGGACCCAGATCGCCGCGCACCTGCCGGACGTCTTGTCCGTACGGGCGGCGGTGGTCTGAGCGAGCCCGGCGGCTCAGCTCGGCCTCGATCCGACCAGTTGAGCTTCGCTGCAGAAGGCCCCGCGCAAGGGCGACGTGCCGGGCTGAGTCGAGGCGAGCGGCGAAAGCTGCGGTGCGTCGTTTGAAGCCAAAGATCAACAGAGCTTCCGCCGAGAGCTCCTGCTCCTCCATTCCCGCCGCCTCACGGCACAGGGCAACCATGGCGTTCCCGATCTCACGCAGAGCGACGTGCTCGAGAAGGCGACCGTCCTGGGATGGGGCTGTTGACCGGAACGTGGTCCAGCTCAACAGATCGATGTTGCTCGGCCAGGCGAACGGTTCGTCCTTGTCCCGGCGCAGCGCTGAAGGGATGACCCTGACGATCGAGTCCATCCGTCCGCTGGACAGCCGCGACAGATCGAAAGAGGCCGCGACGAGCCGAGCAACTCGCTCGATGTGTACCGGCCCTTCTTGGGCGACCACCTCTTCCACCACCGCGCTGACCCGCTGCACGGCCGTACGGTTCGGCAGGTCATCCAGGACGCTTCGCGGACCGCTCATCCGCGCCACGTACGGGTCGAAGGCCAGTTCGCCGTCGAGCCGACGGGCCTGGGGCGCCACCACGCCCAGCGCCACCGGGGTGGTCCGCATCGTCACCGGATCGGGAAGGGCCCGACCGGCGGGTGGCGAGACACGACCTCGGGCCGGGCCCGAAGCACGAGTAGCGGCCGAGGCGCACTGGTGACCGCCCTGGCGTCGCCCACCACCCGAACGAGATGCTCCACGATCGCGTCGGACTCGGTGACCCAGCTGGGCATCCAAATTCGTTCGACAGCGGGCCACTGCATGAGACCGGCCAGCACCTGGAGCGGGCAGACCATCCCTGTCGCCAACGGTGCGGCGGCTCGGCCCAGCTCGGGTCCGTCGAGCAGCACAGCCACCAGCGGCCGGTCGGGGGCGGAGGACTCAGCCAGGGTCAGGTCTACTCGGAAGTCGGAGAGCCCGACCGCCGTCTGCACGGCCAGACCACGAGCGCGGAGTCGGTCGGCGATCTCGTCGCGGTGACGGTCGGACGGAGCCTTATGCCTCGTCGACCCGTCCAGCGCGGCCGCTCCATACGCGGCCAGCTCCAGATAGGCCCGGAGGTGCCTGATCCCTTTCGACTGGGTTTCCTCGACCCGGATCTGGGCGGGATCGAAGGAGCTGAAAACGATGACTTGTCTGCCGGGCTCGGGTGATCGCGACGTTCAGTCGTCGCTCGCCGCCGGCCCGGGTGAGCGGGCCGAAGTTCAAGGGCAGCACGCCCTTGTCGTTCACCGAGAACGCCGTAGAGAAGAGGATGACATCGCGCTCGTCGCCTTGGACGTTCTCGAGGTTCTTGATGAAGAGTCCCTCGCCGTTGCTTTCCGTCCAGGGCCTCGATCAGGCGCTCGTCCTGGCTGTCGCGAATCAGACCCTCTATATAGGAGCGCTGTTGCTGGTTGAAGGTGACCACGCCGAAGGACGGGACCGGTCCGGTGACTGCTCGAACCGGTGGCTGGATCTCCGCGAAGATCGCGCTGCCTCTTCCGGGTTGGTGCGCAACAGCTTGCCGACTGCCGGTGCGGCGGAAGGTGCCGTTGACCCTGACGAGGCTGACCCCGACACCGCTGGCGCGCCGATCAGCCGTGGAATGGGAGGGCGCAGGGAAGGATGACAGCTTGCTCTCGTAGTAGTGAGCATTGCTGAAGGCGATCAGCGACTCGTCCTGGCTGCGGTAGTGCCAGGTCAGCCATCGCTGCGGGACGCGCGCCAGGACCGCCTCGGTCAGGATGCTCTCCTCGTCCTCGACCGTCTTGCTGGTCTCCGGTGGCGTCGTCGTCCTCGGCCCCGGGCGCTGCTCGGCGAACGTCGTGGGCGGCATCTGCTTGCTGTCACCGACGACGACGACCGACTTCGCCCGACCCATGGCGCCGATCGCGTCGGCGACCCGGATCTGTGAGGCCTCGTCGAAGACGACCAGGTCAAAGGTCTGGCTCCCTACCGGGAAGAACCGAGCGACGGAGTCGGGCGAGACCAGGACGCAGGGCATCACCTGCGTGACCAGCTCGCCGTACTTCTCGCATCAGAGCGCGTACGCCGAGTCCGCGCCGCTGCTTGGCCAGCTCGCGCTGCAGCTCGCCGACCTGGCCGCGCCCGGTCGATGCCTTGAACGGACGGGCAGCGATGACCTTCGCGGGATGGCGGTCGTCATTCTCGTCGCGAACGTCGCGAGACCGCACGGTGAAGCGGTCCACGACGTGGTTGTGGCTCTCGCGCGTCGAAGCCCTCCAGGCCGGTGGCCGACCGACGCTCCGTGCAGCGACGCGCACGAGCCAGCCTCGCTCGAACGCGCGGACGGCGTCATCGGCGTGCACGCTGCCGACGGTGAGCACGTCTGCGGCTTCGACTCAGCCCAGCCGTGCGTAGAGGCTGAGCCTCGTGGGTGAACGCGCACCATCGGCGCAGGGACTGGGGCGCCGTCGGGGTCGCTGACGCCCAGTCGTCGCGACCATCTGGCTGACCAGACCTCGAGCCCGACGTCCACCGGGCCAGGGACGCGTCGTCTGACAGCCGGCCACGTCGGCCACCCGCCGGAAGGCCGCATCAAGTCTTCGTACGGCGGCGGCCGCTGTGCGGCGTCGCCGCCGGCAGCCGGCGGCCGAGCCAGTCCCGCAGCGCGCGCATAAACGGTCGCGGTCTGCCGCCGGCGCGTCCACCGCGCGCGCCGGCCCACTTGAGCCACGTCCACCTGCCGGCTGCAACAGCTGGCGCCCTTCATCGCCGAAGGGGTTCCAGCTGTCGCGGCACCGAGACGCCCGGCGACGCCGCCGGCGCGGCCCGCAAGCCCGCGCACCGCGCCTTGGAGCTGCATCAGCGCCGTCGTCAGCTCGGACACGCTCGCGGTGTGACACTTTGGCCCCCGCACGAAGGGCCGGCTGAAGCCGGGCGAGCACGGCCTTGCGTCGTTTGCCACGCCCGAAGAAGCCGCCTCGCCTCGGCCGCCTGCGCCTGCGCGTGGATATCGGCGAGCGGCAGGTCCAGTGCCGCCGGGTGGCGACGTCGAGACCAGGGTGGGCGGCGGCTACGAAGGCCGCGATTTCGCCGCGTCAGCGCCTCGCTCGAGCTCGGCCCAGCCGTCGGAGCGCGTCAGAGTCGAGGTCTTCGAGCGAGACCGTGACGTCCGAATAGGGCGGCGAGAGCGGAGAGCTCCTCGGAGCTCCGCGGCCGTCCGCAGTACGTCGTACAGCGGGCCCTCATCGGCAGCTGAGGCAGTGCGGCGTCCACGTCGGCGGCGGCGGCGAGGACGGCGGCGACCGGCGGCTCGCCGGCGCTCGCCCAGGTCGATGAACCCCCACGGGTGGTCGGGGCCGGGCTGGGCCAGGTCGGCAGTATCGGGCAGCTGGTCGCAGAGTCCGCGACGCATCCGCTGCAGCGACGGTCCGCTCTCGCCAGTAGTCGCAGCGGGAACCGGGAGCACCGGCCCCGCCGGTGCCGAGGGTGAGCAGCTGCGGTCCGCGCCGAGTAGTAGGAGAGCCCGGCGGGGTTGGCTCTCGTGCAGCCGCTGGGCGTAGCGGGCCAGCGTCCGGCGACTGGAGCGCAGGTCCTCCGCCCGGGCCGCGAGCCCTTGCGCGTCAATGTCGACCGCGTGGTCCAGTGCCTGCTTGATCTGGGCTCGTACGACGGTCGGCTTGGCGCCCTTGTCGTGGAGATCCAGGGCAGAACGGCCCCATGCCGACCGCGTCGAGTCGCGATGACACGACGTCGAGAGCCGCTCGCTTCTCGGCGACGAACAGCACCCGCTTGCCCTCGGCGACCGCCCGGGTGAGCAGGTTCGTGATGGTCTGCGACTTGCCGGTGCCCGGGGGGCCCTTCGAGCACGAAGGTGCGGCCGGCCATCGCCTCGGCGACCGCTTCGAGCTGGGAGGCGTCGGCCGGGTATCGGGCACGTCGCATCGAGAGCGTCGAGGTCGACCGCCGTCGTCGGCGCCGGCGTCGGGTCGGTGAAGGCTCGGTGGGCGAGTCGATGAGGTGGCGGACGAGCGCGTTGTCGGTCGAGTCGCTGCCCAGTGCTCGTCGAGGTCCTTCCACAGCCGGAACTTGGCGAACTGCAGGATCGACAGGTCGGCGGTCGGCTTCGACCCGGGACGGAGGCCCTTGCTCAGCCAGCGCCACCCGCGGTGCGCGTGCAAGGCTGCCGTCCAGGTCGATGCCCGGACACGTCCTCGGCCGGATTCGGCCAGGGCGGGGATCGTCGAGGCCGTCACCTGGCGCAGCTTCTCGAGCAGGCAGTAGTTGGGTGTGCTTGCGCCGGTCTCGTCGAGCTCGAGGCGGTAGAGCTGCCCCCGCGAGCGGTCGTCGTCGAGCTTCACCGGCACCAGGATCAGCGGTGAGCGGAGCTGGCGGCCGTCGAGCGTCCAGATCAGCGAGCCCATGCGAGGTAGAGGTTGTTGGCGCCGGTCTCCTCCGGATGGTGCGGGCCTTGTAGGCCAGGTCGCGCATCCGCGTCAGGTAGCCGCCGGAGAACACGTCGGTGAAGACGGTGCTGGTTGTCGGTCAGCAGGTCGACGAGCTCGTTCTTCGGGGAGTTCGCAGCCCTAGCGCACTCCGCGGGCGGCGTCGGTGCTCCTCGATGTCATCGGCGGGCGGAGCCCCACCGGCCGGCCGGCGTGGAGGAGGTCTTCGATCTCGCCCAGCCGACCCTCCGGCACCCGGAGCGAACGCCGGCCCGGTCGGTGTAATTGATCAGCCGGTTCCGCAGGCTCAGGTCCAGCAAGCTGTTCTTCCACTGCTGCACGCGCGCGGGCACTGACGTCGTCGGCGCGCTTCTCGGACCGATCGCTGATCTTTGGAAGACCAGCTCACGCGGCGAGTGCTCGGCCGGGCGGTACTCAATAATCTGAACGCCGGAGTCGGTGGTCCGGCGTACAGGCAGCGGAAAGATCGGAACGCGGCGGCAGGACCACACGTCGACCACGGCCCTGACTACGCTCAGCCCGGCTCGAAGATGTCGAAGGGCGAGGCTGTGCGTGACGGCGAACGGGGTGGGGGAGTCGCTCCTGGCCACCGCGGTCGTCTCGACCAGACGCAGCTGGCCGAGGTCGACGGCGTTCATCACTTCGGTGGCGTCGGTGGTCTTCGTCCCGTCGAGGCTGGTCTCGACCCGCCAATAGCCGAGGAAGGCATGCCCTTCGAGCACCCACAGGAGCGGCCGCAGTCCAGCCTGCTCCAAGGCGGCGGCGAGCACCACTGTCGTGTCGAGGCAGGTGCCGACACCGCTGGCGAAGACCTCTCCGGGGCTGCGTACCTTCTGCCCGGCCTCCCACCAGCTGGACGGCGGCTCGGCATAGCGAATTCCGCGGCGCTGGGTGGCGTCCCAGATGGCCTTGACCAAGGCGTCGACGCGGGCGGGGTCGCTGGACTGGTATCCGTTCATTGCCGAGCTGCCGGTGTCTACGGCGAGGATGGCCGCCGCCTCCGTCAGCAGATCTCCGATCGCTGGATCGTTTGGCATCACGAACGAGGCCAAGAGCTCGTACGCCAGTCCTGGTGGGCGGGACAACCATTGGTTGCCGGCGAGCAGGACCACTTGCTGCGAGCTGCTGCCCACCACGTCGCGGCCGACCCGGACCGACACCGTGACCAGGCCCGGTCGCGGGTCGCGGACCTGAAGGAAGGCCGCCGGGTTGACCCGGATGGGTGCGTCGCGAAGGATCACGGGCTCTCCGGCAGGGAGCACCACCGGCTGGACGAAGTCGTGCGAGACAACGCCTTCGTCGTCGGATACCTCGATGACCACCTGCGCCTCGTCGAGGTCAGGACCGGTGTTGTGCAGGTCGATTCTGGAGATGAGCTCGACTCGGTTGTGCGCCATGGGATAGCTCAAGACGTCGAAGACGTCGAAAGCAATTGATACGGTCATTCGACTCCCGGTTCGTGACGCGGACGGCCATCACCGTATTCGATGGCCACGTGTCCAGTTTCGGCATCTCTGACATGTCGCTACCCGAGTTTGCGAACGCACAGGGAGACTAGCCGGTCGGCCACTCGGCAGCTCCGGGTCCCGGTGCCTTCGGGGTCACGGTTGGGTGGAGATCTTCGGCAAATGCCACACGGCGAAGCGGAGTCCGTATTGTTCAGGGTTCTGTCGGAAACGCTCGGGGGTGCTGACGTCGAGGAGATCAACGTTCATGAAGTCGGTTCTTCGGGCCCTCGGTCTGCTGTTCGTCGCGGGAGCTGTCGCGGCGTGTGGACCGACCCGGGACCCTGCTCCTGGAGCCGAGGTGGTGGACGACGGCCGCGAGGCGGTCCAGGTCGTGCGGGTCGTCGACGGAGACACCTTGGTGGTGCGGCTCGACGGAGTCAAGACCACCGTGAGGCTGCTGAATGTCGATACCCCCGAGACCAAGGACCCGAACGAGGATGTGCAGTGCCTGGGACCTGAAGCCAGTGCCTTCCTGGAGGATCTGCTGCCGCCAGGAACGGCCGTCGACCTGGAGTACGACGGGGAGAAGCTCGACCGCTACGGCCGGACGCTGGCCGGCGTGTGGCTTCGCGAGGCGCTGGTCAACGCGGAGATCGCTCGGGCCGGCCTCGGGGTTCCGGTGCAGTTCAACGGCCAGGTGAAATTCCTGCCACCAGTCGAAGAGGCAGCTGCCGAGGCGAGGCGGGTCGGGGCCGGCGCCTACGCACCTGACGTCCACTGCGCCCTGCCCGGGCAGGTCGACCAGGCGCTGACCGTTCTGGACCAAGAAGCCCCGCTCAGAGGCTCAGTCGAATCTGCTCGGTCAGGCGCCGGACGGCAAGAATCGGCGTAACGTCAAAGGGAAACAAGTGAACAAAGGAGTTCCGATGTTGTCGAGTTTCACACCGGTCGCGACGCTCCCCGTTGCTGACCTGACCAAGGCGCGCGGCTTCTATCAAGACACCCTCGGCCTCAGCGTCCAGCAGGACGGACCGGGCGGCGTCACCTACGCGTGTGGCGGTGGCAACCTGTTCGTCTACGAGTCGTCCTTCGCCGGGAGCAATCAGGCCACCGCCGTGACCTTCGACGTGCCGACCACAGACTTCGACGACGAGGTGGACTGGCTGCGCAGCAAAGGCGTCGAGTTCATCACCTTCGAGATGGAGGGTGCGGAATGGACCGACGGAGTCGCCGCGATGGGTGAGATGAAGGCGGTGTGGTTCACCGACGCAGACGGCAACATCCTCAACATCTCGGCTGGCGAGCTGTCGTAGGGCACCAGCTCTGGTTTTGCGTCACCCACGGGGGCGACACGCCGTCGCGCGCGGCCAGGGAGCCGCTGGTGAGGCAAAACCAGATCGCCCCGCCGTAACCCGAGGGCACTGGTCAGGTCAGCCGGTCGAGCGCAGCGAGCATGCCGGCGTTGGGCTGAGCGGTGGGTAGAACCCTTTGGATGTCGGCCAAGCAGCTGCGCGGCGACCGTCCGGTCAATCGTGACCCGTACAGCGCGGCGACCGTGGGCGTACGACTCTGGGCCTGGACGCAGTGGAGGAGAACGGTCCTGCCCTCCGAGCGCAGCTCGCTGATCGCCTCGGCCGCCTCATGGAGGACGTAGTCGAGGTTGGGGTTGAAGTCCGAACGGTCGCTGTCGATGAGCCACACTTCGACATGGTCCTGCGCTTGAACAGCTGCGCCCGGAATGTCGTCAACGCCGAGCCGGCACAACGAGACCACCGCGTCGACCCCCTCCGGCAGCTCGGCGAGCAGGCCTACACCGGATAGCCACACTCGGTCGTCGTGTGGGTGTCGAACGAGAGCGCGGCGGTTGGGCCAGCCGCTGTAGTTCACGCTGGAGCCACGTGGCCAACCCTGACGATCGGACCGGCCACGGCCTGCCGTCAGCGTCCCGAGGCGGACCAGGTCGCGGGCCCGGGACCCCGGCCAGCCGTGCAACCGACGACGCCAGGAGGCGGGCACGGCCGAGGCTCCCCATCGGGCACCGAGAAGTGCACCAGCGATCGCGGCCACGGTGTCGGTGTCGCGCCCGCCGCGGACCGCGGCCTCGAGGCCATGACGGAGATGGCTGGCCGGGAACGATCCTGAAGGCGCCTCCTCTACGGTCAACGTCTGGAAGATTGCGGACCAGGCGCCTTGGAGTGCCTGAACCACCCAGCCATTGCGGTCGAAGTAAGCGGGGTCGTGCGCCTCGGCTTCCCGCAACCGGTCGCGCCAGATCGCTGCACGACCCGTGGGCAGGCGATGCAGCTCCTCATGAACACCGTCGAAGCTGCCCTGCAGGACCGCGTGCCGGATCGCCAGACACCACAGCGCGCACGCCTCGCCCGCCTCCGGATCGGCGTGGGTGAGGCCGCTGAGCGACGTCGCGGCTTCAACCAGTCCGGCTGGATCGTCGAGGTAGGCCAGCGCCACCGGGGCTGTGCGCATCAGGGAGCCGTTGCCGGCTGTCTTCCCCGTTCTTTCATGCAGGCTCGATGCAGCCCGTCGAACGTCGGCTGCGGTCGGCTCCTGCTCACCGCGTGCGTGGGCCGTCCAGGTAGCGGTGTCCAGAACGTTTCGGGTTTGAATGCCGACATCTTTCGCGTCAGCGGCCCAGGTCGCCCACCGTGCAGCGATCCGGTCCTGGGCTGCGGGCGACAGCAGATCTTGACCCTCCGCGCTGACCTCGGCGATCGCGATGGCCATCGAGGTGTCATCGGTCCATTCGCCCGGCGACCACGCGAAGGGCCCGCCGCCTCTCATCGAGACCGGGACGTCTGGCGCCAACGGCGGTCCGAACTCGTACCCGGCACCGAGGGCGTCGCCGGCAGCCATGGCCAGCAGCACACCCGCGGCACGGTCTGATTGAGCCGGCGACAGCCGTGCGGATTGAGAAGTGGATGGCATCGATTCACACCTCGTCAGGGTTCGCGCCCTGCGCTTCGACAAGCTCGGCCCGCGTCCCAAGCACCGATCAGTCCGCGTTTCTGTTGATGCTGGGGACAACCTATTTCGAGGGCGGCTGCTGACCGAGGGCGTCGGTCAAGGTCTTGCTGAAGGCAGCCGCGTCCCGGCTCCGTACGTAGGTTTCCACCGCGTCGTAGAAGCCTTGCTGGAAGCGGGGGCTGGTCGCCTCTCCGTGCACGATCGACCAGACGACGGTGCCCGTCCGCAAGGACTGCGCCGAGGACTGTTGGTAGGGGCTGAGCGAGGAGAGGTCGGCGTCGGAGCGGACCGGAACCGAGCCCTTGGCCTGGCTGAAGGCGACCTGGGTCTCGGGTGCGCTGATGACCCCGAGGAAGTCCGCGGCGTTCTTGGCGTTGGTCGCCTTGCGGGCCTGGACGAAGGTGTCGACCACGGCCACGTAGGTGGCGTCGGTCCCGGGGTACGGCGCATGGCCGAAGTCCTGGCCGTCGATCGCCCCCGCCTTGATCAACTCGCCGAAGGCCGAGTCGTTCAGGGTCTCGAAGGCGCAGCCGCCGCTGGCCAGCTTGCGCGTCGCCTCATCCCAGGAGAGCGCAGCGGCCTCCGGATCGGCGTAGTCCAAGATGGCACCGAACCGGGTGAGTGCCTCGTGGGCCTGATCGCCCTTCCAGTTGAAGCGATCAGCGGCGATCTGTTCCCAGCCTTTCTCGCCGACCACGCCGAGCAAGGTGTTCTCGAACAGCGCGGCAGTGGTGAACGGGTCCTTGGCCCCCAGACACAGCGGAGTCACGCCGGCCTGCTTGAGCTTGCCAAGATCATCAAGGAACGCGGCCGAGGTGTAGTCATCGGTCGGCGCCGACACCCCCGCCTTGGCCAGCAGTGCGTTATTGAAGAAAAGCATGTTGCCGCGGTGAGCACTGGTCGGGACGCCGTACTGCTTCCCGCCGACCGTCAGTCCGTCCAAGATCGTCTTCGGGAGCACGGCGGCCAGACCGCTGGCCTGATAGACGGCGCTGACGTCGGCGACTTGATCTTGACCCTCGAACGCCGAGAGCGCCCCGCCCGGAAACGTCTGCCAGACGTCGGGTGGGTTGCCGGCGAGCAGTCGCTGGGCCAGCACGACCTGCGCATTGCTGCCGCCGCCACCGGCCACCGTCGCGTTGGCCACCGAAACACCCGAATGGGCCGACTTGTAACGGTCGAAGAGGACGTTCAACGCCTCCTGTTCGGAGCCGGAGGTCCACCAGGAGACGACCTCGAGGTTGGGAGTGGCTTCAGTGCTGGAGCCACCTGACGTGCAGCCGCCGGCGAGGGCGACCAAGGTGACGGCGATCCCCAGAGCAGCGGACCGGACCCGGAGCTTCACGAGACCACCGCCGTCTCGGTCAGCTCGGGCGACGGGTCCTTGGCCCTCAAGTCATAGACGGCGAACGCGGCGACCACGACGAAGCACAGGGCAGGGACGATGTAGGAGATGGCGGGACTGGTGGCGTCGAGCAGCGCACCCTGGACCAGCGGCATGATCGCGCCACCGACGATGGCCATCACCAGCCCGGCCGCACCGAACTTGGTCGCCGGCCCCAAACCTTTGAGGGCGACGCCATAGATGGTCGGGAACATCAGCGACAGGCAGGCCGACACGCCGACCAGGGCGATGACGCCGGCCAGGTTGGGCGAGGCCATGGCGAACAGGCACAGCAGCACCGCCAGTGCGGCGAGGGCCGCGAGCACCTTGGTGGCGCGGATCTTGCCGATCACCCAGGTCATCACGAACCGTGAGATGAGGAAGATGATCAAGCTGACCTGCAGCAGATATCCACCGAGGGAAAGACTTCCGTCGATGGCCTGTTGGACGTACTGGATGATGTAGGTCCAGGTGCAGACCTGAGCCGCCACGTTGAAGAACTGCGCTGCCACACCGAAGCGATAGCGCTTGTTCCCCCACAGCTGCCGGACCAGAGCGCCCTTCCCCGAGTCGTCGGACTCAGGGAACTCCTCGATGATCTTGGGCGCTTTCTGAGTGGCGATGACGATCCAGATGGCTACCAGCAGCAGGCCCAACCCGAGGTAGGGCCCCATCACCGCGCCGAGCTGACCGGCTCTGATGACTTGTACCTGGGCTGGCGTCGCGGAGGCCAGGTCGACGGGCGACTCGAGCTTGGGCAAGATCAACGTCGCGGCGACCAGCACGCCGATGTTGGTGCCCAGCGGGTTGAACGCCTGGGCGAAGTTGAGCCGCCGGGTCGCGGTTTCCTCGGGGCCGAGCGAGATGACGTACGGGTTGGCCGAGGTCTCGAGGATCGAGCAGCCGGCGGCCAGGGCGAACAGGGCCACCAGGAACGCCTCGTAGGTCAAGAGCCGGCTAGCCGGATAGAACAGGAAGGCCCCGGCGGCGGCCAGTCCCAAGCCGGTGAGCAGGCCGGCCTTGTAGCCGAACCGCTCGTTGATGAAGGCCGCGGGCAGGGCGAGCAGGAAGTAGGCGCCGAAGTAGGCCAGCTGCACCAGGCTCGCCTGGAACGTGCTCATCTCGAAGATCCGCTTGAAACCCGCGACCATCGGCGTGGTCAGGTCGGCGGCGATACCCCAGGCGGTGAAGCAGGCGACGACGACGATGAACAGCAGGCCCATCCCGGGATAGACGAGGCGGGGCTTGTCCGACGGCGGTGGAGGAGCCACGCGAGCCGTGCCTTCATCGGATACGACATGAGCCATTCGACGAACCCCTCATCTGCGGTGATGTCTGGGCACTGTCGCGGGGGAGCGGCAGACGTACTGTGCTTGGACCGTACTCTCGCCGCTGCAGGGGACGCAACGGGGTCCCGTCACCAGACCCGCTCGTCTGAGGTCGACGTTGATCATGATTTGCGACTGACGACCGGCCGCTGCATCTGCGGAGGAGGACAAGCCCGAAGCCTAGAGACGCGTCGGCAACCAGCCGACGAGATTCGACGAGCGAAGGAAGCACATGAGCGAGCAAGTTGTCACCAACGCACCTGAAGGCCACGAGCCCCAGTCGTGGACCCAGCTGGGTAAGGAGATGTGGGCCTACCTGACCGGTCGCGGTGCCGCCATCAACTACCGACTCATCGACATGACCGTCGAGGTGCCCCGCGACACCGGTTCCGATGCTCCGCGGGCCACGTGGAAGCTCGACGGCACCCTGCAGATCACCACCAGCGACAAAGAAAACTGACGAGGGTCAGGCGCGAACGTGCTGGTCACCGCTGATCTGAACTTCCAGGTCGACGTGCCCGGCCGCTCAGCCGGCTCGACCCGTTGCGTGGGGCGGGTGCAGGCCGATGGACAGGTCATCACCGTCGACTTCGACCCGATGCCCTCCCTCGGCGGCAGCTCCACCCGGCCCCTCGTACGGCCGCTGGCCAACCAGCTGGAACGGCTCGGCCTGACGCTGGTCGTGGCCGGGCCGGACGGGCCGTTGGTCCGGATCGGCGCCGGCGTCCGGGCGGCCTGGTGGCAACGCCTGGTCACCCGAGGCCTGCGGGTCGAGCTGCTCTCGGTCCGTACGCTGGCTCGTTCACTGGGTGGTCCGAAGGTGTTCGAGGTGGCGCTCCCGCCGGCCGGCGTGTTGCCGGCGGTCACCGACCGGCAGCGAACGACCCGCCGCCGGGTCAGCGTGGCGGTCCGGCAGGCGGTGCGCCGGGTGACCGGGCATCGTCGCTGACCCGTACGCCTCTGCTCGAGTCGTCCGTCAACGACGCATCCGGGCCGCGAGCTGCGACCGGGAGTCGATGTCGAACTTCGTGTACACGTGGCGCAGGTGGTACTCGACCGTCTTCGGACTGAGGAACAGCGCGCTCGCCACCTGACGGGTGGTCCGGCCGGCGGCGAGCAGCGTGGCGATCTGGAGCTCGCGCGGCGTGAGCTGGTTGGCCGGCGCTTCCCCGGGCCGAGCCGCGGTCACATCCCGTCGCCTCCACCTCGTCCGCTGCCGTCTCCGCCCAGGCTCGGGCCCCGAGCCTGCTGAAGGTCGCAAGCGCCGCTCGCAGCAGCGGGCGTGCGTCGATCCGGCGCCGGGCGCGTCGCAGCCGAGCACCGTAGGCGAGCTCGGTGCGCGCCTGCTCGTAGGCGTCCAACGTGGCGGCGTGCAACTGCAGGGCTCGCCCGAAGGTCGCGTCGAGATCGCGGTCCGAGGCCAGCAGTCCCTGCGTACGGGCTGCCCGGGCCTGCGCCCAGGGCCGGCCCTTCGCAGCGGCTCGGCCCGCGTAGGCCGTGGACAGCGCAGCGGCCTCGGCCGTCCGCCCGAGGCGTAGCAGGGCCTCGACCTGTTCCGGCGCGGGGGAGAGGTCGACGTCCAGCACCCCCAACCGGACGAGCAGCTCGTCGACCCCGCGGTAGCCCTGCACCGCCGCATCGACGTCCCCGCCGCCGAGCGCGAGGTCGGCCGACGCCCAGCCGGCCCAGATGCCGGCGATCCGTACGGAGTACTGCTCCGCCAGCCTGAGTGCTTCGGTGACGTGCGCCGTCGCCACCTCAGCCCGGCCCTGGCGCGCCTCCAGCCAGCCGAGCCCAGCCAGCGACATCGCGAGCTCGGTGCTTTGTCCGAACTCGCGCGCGAGTCCCACCGCCTCGCTGTAGTCGGCTTCAGCACCCGGCCAGTCGTCAGTGGTCGCCTTGTCGCGGGCGATGTGGAACAGCAGGTGCGGCAACGCCCCGATGGCGGACCTTCCGCGCTGGTCGTCGACGGCCGCCTGGACCAGGGCGCGCCCACTGCTGGAGTCTCGGAGGAACATCGGGCCGAGCACCAGCCAGGTCAGGTCGACGGGAAAGGAGTGGTCCACGCCGTCGTGCTGCCGGACCGCTGCGACCACGGCCGGTGCCTCGGCACGACGGACCGCTTCGGTGATCTGCTCGATTCCGTCGCCGCCCGCCAGCACCTTCGCCATCCCGACCGCCAGCAGCCCCAGCACCTCCGCCGCGGGTGTGGCCGCCGACAGCAGCGCCTCCGCCCGCTCGGCCGCGAGCACGGCTGTCGCGGCATCGGCCAGATAGAAGCAGGCGTCGATCGTCTCGGCATAGCAGGCAATGGCCTCCGACGGGTCCGGCGACTCATCGCCTGCTCGCAGGAGGAGGTCACGCGCCTCGTCGACGCCGCCGTTGCGGGCGGCGATGACGCCCCGCAAGCGAGTTCCGCGCGAGCTGAGCGCCGGGGAGCGTTCGATCAGGTTCGCCCGGAGCAGAAGGGCGGTCGCGCGTTCGGCTTCGCCGGCGTACCAGGACCAGGTCCCGGCGGCGAGCAGCCGCGCGGCCCGTTCGTCCTCCTGCGCGGACAGCCCGGCGGCGCGCTCGGCGGCCGTGGCGGCGATGGAGTACGCGCCGCGGCCGGCCGCCCGGTCCGCGACCGCCTCCATCTCAGCGGCGGCCGCGGGGTCGGCGCCCACGGTCGCCTCGCTGCGGTGCCAGGCACGCCGGTCGCTGTCGTCGTCGTTCAGGACCGAGGCGATCGCGGCGTGCACCCGGCGGCGCTCAGCCGGCGACGCCGTGGCGTACAGGGCCGACCTGACCAGGGGGTGGGAGAACTGGACGCGGTCTCCCCGCACGCTGACCAGTCCCGCGGCTTCGGCCTCGGTGATGGCCGTCGCCGTGACCCCGAGCACGGTGCAGGTCCGGCTCACGACGCCCAGGTCGTCGCCGACGGCGGCGGCAACCTGAAGGACCGCCTGCGAGGCCCGGGACAGTCGCGCGGCCCGTTCGGCGTACAGCTCGACCAGCACCCGCGGCACCGGTCCCGGCGCGCCGGGCGGAAGGGCTCGCAGCCGCTCGCGCTCCTGCACCAGCTCGTGGACGGCGAGTGGGTTGCCGCCGGACAAGGTCACGACCCGGTCCACCAGCTCGACGCCCGCGGCCTCACCCAGCCCTTCGCGGGCCAGCTCGCGGGTGGCACCCGCAGCCAGCCCGCCGAGCCGAAGCTGCGGAAGGTCCTTGACCAGGAAGAGGCACGGCTCCTCGGTGCGCGCGGTCACCAGAACGGCAATCGCGTCGGCCAGCAACCGCCGGGCCACGAACACCATCGCCTCCTGCGAGGGCCGGTCGACCAGCTGGGCGTCGTCGATCAGGATGCACACCGGGCGGTCCTCGCTGCGCTGGGTCAGCAAGGTCAGCAGAGCCGCGCCGACGGCGAACCGGTCGACACCGGTGCCCGGCTGGAGCGCCAGGGCGACGGCGAGGGCCTGCGCCTGAGGTGCCGGGAGCCGGTCCAGCTCGCCTGCGGAGACCCGCAGCAGCTGAGCGAGCCCGGCGAACGGGAGGTCCTGCTCCGCCTCGGTGCCCACAACCGTGAGAACGGCCATCGCGCCGGTGAGCCCGCGGGCGTGATCCACCAGGGCGGTCTTGCCGATGCCGGCCTCGCCGGTCACCACCAGCACGCCGCTCTGCCCGACGCGCGCTCCGGCGAGCAGGGCGGCGATCTGCTGCTGCTCCGCGTCGCGACCGACGAGCATCTGCTCACGGTAGCGTCTTCGGCCGTTCGGGAGGACGCTTGGCCGAGGGGCACCTGGGCCGGCCGAGGGCGTACGACCAGGGGGTGCACCTGATGCGGTGCGGTGCCCCGAGCGGTGAGTCTGTTGTCGAGCCCGGAGGTGCCGGGCTGGAGAGGCAGGCAGCAGATCATGACCATCGAGGAGCAGGTTCCGACCGAAGCCGCAGGCGCAGACACCGTCGACGGGGACAAGTTGATGGCGTTCGTCTTCCGCGCCGTGGAGGAAGTGGGATCGGTGCTGAACGGCGCTCTGGTCGTGATGGGCGACCGGCTGGGCTACTACCGGGCGCTGGCTGAGCATGGTCCGTCGACCCCGGCTGAGCTGGCCGAACGGACCCAGACCGGGGAGAAGTACGCACGGGAATGGCTCAACGCCCAGGCCGCCGGCGGCTACGTCAGCTATCACCCGGAGAGCGGCACCTACGTCTTGCCCCTCGAGCACGCCGTGGCCCTGACCGACGAGACGAGCCCGGCGTTTGTGCCCGGGCTGTTCCAGCTGGCCCACGGCACCGTGGTCGACGCCGCCCGGATCATCGAGCTGGCCCGCAGCGGCGATGGAATGGGCTGGCACGAACACGGCTCGGACGTGCACGAGGGTTGCGAGCGCTTCTTCCGCCCCGGCTACCTGGCCAACCTGGTCGACGGCTGGCTGCCGGCCCTCGACGGTGTGGTGGACAAGCTGCTGGCCGGCGGGCGGGTGGCCGACGTCGGCTGTGGCTTCGGGGCCTCGACGATCCTGATGGCTCAGGCATTTCCGAAGTCGACCTTCGTCGGCTCGGACTATCACGACGGCTCGATCCGCGCCGCGCGGTTGCGCGCAGTCGACGCGGGCGTACCCGACCGGACCACGTTCGAGACCGCCTCGGCCACGGCCTTCTCGGGCCAGGGCTACGACCTGGTGACCACCTTCGACGCGCTGCACGACATGGGCGACCCGGTCGGTGCGGCCCGTCAGGTGTTCTCCGCACTCGACGACGACGGCGTCTGGATGATCGTGGAACCCGCGGCCGGTGACCGGGTGGAGGACAACCTCAACCTGGTCGGCCGGGTCTACTACGGCTTCTCCACCTTGCTCTGCACACCGGCCTCGCTCTCCCAGGACGTCGGCCTCGCGCTGGGCACGCAGGCCGGCCCGGCCCGCATCCGTGATGTCGTGGTGGCCGCCGGCTTCCGCTCGTTCCGTACGGCGGCCAGCACCCCCTTCAACAACGTCTTCGAGGTACGCAAGTGACGCAGGCCCTCCTCGCTTCGAGGTCCGGCGACCGGGTACGGCCGCCGGAGGCCAGCGGCCACACCGAGCGGGACGGCGTTCGGCTCGCGTGGTCGAGCTACGGAAAGGGTGAGCAGACCATCCTGCTGATGCCCACCTGGTCGATCATCGACTCCCGGATGTGGAAGGCCCAGGTGCCGTACCTGGCCCGGCACTTCCGGGTGGTCACCTTCGACGGCCGGGGTAGCGGCCGGTCCGACCGGCCCGACGGTGCCGCGGCCTACGCCGACGACCAGTTCGCCGCCGACGCGGTCGCGGTGCTGGATGCGGCGGGCGTGGACCGGGCCGTCGTGGTCGGGTTCTCCTGCGGTGTGACGTGGTGCCTGCAGCTGGCGGCCGCGCAGCCCGAGCGGGTTGAGGGCATCGTGGCCCTCTCGCCCTCGTGCGGTTTCGGGCTCGAGCACGCCGAGCGGGAGATGTGGAGCTGGGACCTGCATCGCGACACCACCGAACGGTGGGCCAAGTACAACCGGCACTACTGGCGCCACGGCGGCTATCCCGACTTCCTCGAGTTCTTCTTCGGTCAGCTGTTCTCCGAGCCACACTCCACGAAGCAGATCGAGGACTGCGTCGGCTGGGCGTTGGAGGCGGGAGCCGAGCTGGCCGAGGTGACCAAGGACGCGCGGTCGGGGTTCGGCGGTGGCGTCTGCACCCTGATCGAGCCGGTCTGCGCCGACGTCTCCTGCCCGGTCCTGGTGCTGCACGGGACCGAGGACCGGCTGGACCCGATCGCCGTGGCCGAGCGGCTGGCCGAGCTCACCGGTGGGTCGCTGCTCCGGCTCGAGGGCGCCGGCCACGGCGTCTTCGCCCGTCAGCCGGTGCTGGTCAACGCCGAGATCCGCCGTTTCGCCGAAGGGCTGCACCCACCCCGTACGCCTCGGCGCTGGACAGCGCCGGCCGTGCGCCCCAAGCGGGTGCTCTACATCTCCTCACCGATCGGTCTCGGGCACGCCCGCCGCGACGTGGCCATCGCCTCGGCACTGCACGATCTGCACCCGGGGATCCGGATCGACTGGTTGGCCCAGCACCCGGTGACCCGGGTGCTGGAAGACCGAGGCTTGCAGGTGCACCCGGCCTCGGCGGAGCTTGCGAACGAGTCCGGACACTTCGAGGACGAGGCTGGCGAGCACGACCTGCACGCGTTCGGGGCGATCCGTCGGATGGACGCCTTGCTGGTGCACAACTTCGGGGTGTTCGCCGATGTGGTGGCCGAGGAGCCGTACGACCTGGTGGTGGGTGACGAGGCCTGGGACGTCGACCACTTCCTGCACGAGAACCCCGAGCTCAAGCGGTTCGCCTACGCCTGGTTCACCGACTTCGTCGGTTGGTTGCCGATGCCGGACGGCGGCGAACGCGAGGTCGCGCTCACGGCGGACTACAACGCGGAGATGCTGGAGCAGCGGGAGCGGCTCCGTCGGCTGCGGGACCGTTCACTGTTCGTCGGCGGACCCGAGGACATCGTGCCGGGCACCTTCGGCCCCGGCCTGCCTGAGATCCGGGACTGGACGGAGCGCAACTTCGACTTCACCGGCTACATCACGGGGTTCGACCCGATCGCTGAGTGCGATCGGCAGCGGCTGCGTACGTCGCTCGGCTACCGGCCCGGCACGCGCGTCTGCGTCGTTGCGGTCGGCGGCTCGGGGGTGGGGGAGCCGCTGCTGAGGCGCGTGCTGGACGCCGTGCCGCTCGCTCGTCGGCAGCACCCGGAGCTGGAGTTCCTCGTCGTGACCGGACCACGGATCGACCCGGGTCGGTTGCCTTGTCCCCGGGGAGCCCAGGTGGTGGGTTACCTGGCGAACCTCTACGAGCACCTCAGCGCCTGCGACGTCGCCGTCGTGCAGGGCGGGCTGACCACCTGCATGGAGCTGGCGGCGGCCAACCGGCCCTTCCTCTACGTGCCGTTGCAGCACCACTTCGAGCAGAACTTCCACGTCCGCCGACGGCTGGAGCGCTACCGAGCCGGCACCTGCGTGACCTATCAGCAGGCATCCGACCCTGACGCTCTGGTCGAGCTGCTCGGGGCCGCGCTCGACAGCCCGGCTCACTGTCTGCCTGTGGAGACCGACGGCGCCCGCCGGGCAGCGACCCTGCTGGCCGATCTGTTGTGAGGTGCACCGTCGCTCGGTGGACCAGGCCCCACCAGCGGTTGCCGAGCGTGAGCGGGGTCAGCCGCGCGGGTACTTCTTCACGTAGTCGGACATGGTGTCCTTCCGCAGTGCCTCGCTCAGCTCTCGCATCTGGGCCGGGTCGACCCGTTCGGCGGTGCGACCGTCGACCTTGCCCGGCTTGCCCAGCGGAACCGTCAGCAGCTGGATGTTCTCCGGTTTGAGCCGAAGAGACAGGGCCGTCGATCGGAGCTCGCGGTCACTCAGCGCGTTGTCCACCCGGATGTGCTTGGCGGCATTGCCGACGAAGTTCGTGAAGCGCTTCGGATCGGTGATCACTTCGCTGGACATGCCCTTGGCCAGGATCGCCTTGAGCACGTTGCGCTGATTCTCAGCCCGGTCCCGCTCGCTGGGCAGGGCCCGGTGCTCGCGAACGAACCACAGGGCTTCATCCCCGGCGATGGAGATCCGGCCGGTGGGGAAGTGGTGACCATGGGAGGTGAACTCGATCCGGTTGTTGACCGTCACCCCGCCCAGGTCGTCGGTCAGGCCGACGAAGCCGGCGAAGTCCATCATCGCCACGTGGTCGATCCGGGCGCCGGTCAACGACTCGACGGTGCTGACCACGAGTGCCGGGCCCCCCAGGCTGTACGCGGTGTTCACCTTGTCCTCACCGTGCCCCGGGATGTCCACCCAGGTGTCGCGGGGGACCGACACCACGTAGGCCTGGTCCCGGTCCTGATTCAGGTGAACGATCATGATCGAGTCGCTGCGGCCGTCCTGGTCCAGATCGGGGTCGCCGTCGTCGGCGCCGATCAGCAGGTAGTCCAGGGTCTGGTCGGCCGTGGGATCCTTGACCGGCCGCGGGGTCGGGCCGTCGTCGACCGGCAGGTCGATGCCGCGGCTGATGTTCTCGGTGACGCTGCGGTCGATCTCGTAGAGATACACGCCGGTGCCGCCCAGCACGACCACGAGTGCGGTGAGCACCGCGGCGACCAGGAGGACCAGGACGAGGCGGCGGACGCGGGGTCGCGGCCGGTCCACCGGTTTCGGGCCGATGTCGGCCAGACGGTCGCGGAACTGCGCGGCGGTCGGGCGCTCGGCCGGGTTCTCCGACAACCCGGACAGCACCACGGCCATCAGGTCCGGGTCCACCCCGGGAATGGGCGGGACCGGTTCTTTGTGGCGTTCGATCAGCTCGGGCAGCGAGGAGGTGCCCGAGCCGGCAAAGTGCGGCGACCGGCCCCCCAGCAGGGCGTACAGGGTGGCCGCCAGCTGGTAGACATCGCTGAACTCGGTCGCCGGCTGCCGGTGCAGGGCCTCCACCGGCGCGTACGCCGGGGTGATCCCTTCCAGGGCCGGCTGGTCCGAGCCCGGCTCGGACAGCGCCGCCATGCCGAAGTCGGCCAGACCCGGATTGCCGTAACCGTCGATCATGATGTTGGCCGGTTTGACGTCGCGGTGCAGCATCCCGCGGGCGTGGGCCGCGGCCAGAGCATCGGCGATCCGCACACCGACCTCGCGGATCCGCTCGGGGCTCTGCCGGTTCTCCGGTGACAGCCAGCTGGTCAGCGAACCCGCCGGACACAGCTCCATCACCAGATACGGCCGGTCGTCGGCCAAGATGCCGGCGTCGTGGACGGTCACGATGCCGGGGTGGCCGGACAGCTGCCCGGCGGCCTTGGCCTCGCGCAGGAACCGTCGCTGCTCGGTCTCGTCGATCAGCGGACGACCGTCGACCTTCACCGCGACGAACCGATCCAGCGACTCCTGGCGGGCCTGCCAGACCGTCGCGAAGCCACCGCGAGAGAGTGGTTTCCACTCGCTCATCCCGACGATCTTCGGAGGTCCCCCGGCCACGGGTACAAGATACGTGTCGACGGGCGGGGAGAGCACCATCTCGCGGGGTGGGCAGCAGGTGTCGAACACCTATGTGCTGGTCGACGGCGGTGAACCTGGACAGAATGAGGATGGTCCGCTAATGAACCTGGAGGCTCGATGACGCACCCGTTCACCGACATCGTCGTGCTGTTGCCCGGGATCATGGGCTCGACCCTCACCCAGCACGGCAGACCGGTCTGGGGCGCCAGCCCCGGCGCGGCGATCGAAGCGGTCCGAACGTTCGGACACTCCATCAAGAACCTGACCCTGCCCGCCGGGATCGGCGATGGGGCGCCGGGTCCGAAGGACGAGGGGGGCGGCGTGGTCCCCACCGGTCTGTTCCCCGACATCCACGTGGTTCCCGGCCTGTGGACGGCGAACGTCGGCTACGGCAAGCTCGAGTCCTGGTTGGTCGACACCTTCGACCTCATCCGGGTCAGTCCGGACGGCCCACCGGGAAATTTCGTACCGTTCGCGTACGACTGGCGCCTGTCCATCCGCTACAACGGTCGTCGGCTCGCCAACGAGCTGGGGGACGTGATCGACCGTTGGCGAGCTCAGGGCGGCCCGTACGCCGACGCCAAGGTCGTCTTCATCGCCCACTCGATGGGCGGGTTGGTGGCTCGCTGGGCGATAGACCAGGAGCAGCTGGCTACCGAGACGCGCCGGTTGATCACGCTGGCCACACCCCACCGGGGGTCCATGATGGCTGTCGATCGACTGGTCAACGGGATCCACATCGGCTGGGGTCCGCTGACGCTGATCAACCTGACCGACTTCGGGCGCAGCCTTCCCGGTCTGCACCACTTGCTGCCGGCGTACGCCTGCCTGCAGGACGGAAAAGAGCTCAAGACCGTGGCCGAGCTGGCTCTGCCGGTCCTCGATGCAGCGCGGGTCGCGGACGCGATGACGCTGCACCGCGAACTGGACGCGGCCGGGCGCTCCGACCGCTACCACTTCTATCCACTGGTCGGGTCCAAGCAGCAGACGGCGACGACCGGCACCATCGATGGCCGAGAGGTCGTGCTCGACCACCTGATCGGGGGGAACGACGAGCAGGGCGATGGCACGGTGCCACGGCTGGCGGCCACCCCACAGTGGCTCAGCCCGGAGGACGCGATCATCCACTACGCGACCGACAAGCACGGCGGTGTGCAGAGCAACCAGCACGTGATCGACACCCTCGAGGCCATCCTCACGTCCACCACGGTGGTGCACCGCGGACCCGAGCTCACCGGTATGACCCATCTCGACCTGCGGGTTCCGGAGGTCTGCGCGGTCGGTGCCGACATCGAGGTCCGCGCCGTGCTCAGCGAAGGCCCACCCCGGGCGGCGAAGGTGTTGTTGCTGCGCGACGACTCGGTGGTGGTGGCTCGGCTGCCGCTCGCGCCGGCCGACGATGGTTTCCACGCGGTGTTCGCCGGTCAGCCTGAGGGGCTCTACACCGTGCGGCTCGAGCCGGCGACCCCGGGCGGGCTGGTGCCGGTGGTGAACGCGCCGATGGCGGTCTGGGGACCGGCGAGCGGATGAGTACTCAGGAGCCGGCCGCCCTGAGGGTTGTCGCGGTGGGAGTCGGAGACTACGAAAACCTTCCGCGGCTGCCCGAAGCCGAGCCTCAGGCGGCGGCCGTCGCGGCGGTGTTCGGGGAGAGGGCTGATGCTGTGCTGGTCCCGGCCGGTTCCGAGATCGCGATCTGGGCCGCGCTGCAGGCGGCCATGCCCCCGGCCGACCAGACCGCGCCACCGCCGATCGGGCTGATCGTCTACTGGGCCGGCCACGGCTACCTGCAGGAGCGCATGGGCTTCTGCCTGGCGGCCCAGGACAGCAACCCGGCCGGCACGACCCTGATCACGGCGGACAAGCTGGCCGATTTCGCCGCGCGGACCCACGCCACTCAGATCTTGATGGTGATCGATGCCTGCTTCGCCGGTGCCGGGATCGAGGAGGCCATGGCTGCGGCGGTGGCGATCATCAAGGAGCGTCGCCAGTTCCAGCCGGGTCGCTCCTGGTTCGGCGTGATCGCGTCGGCGATGGACTGGGAGCAGGCACGGGACAACCTGTTCGGTCCTCGGTTCCTCGAGCTGCTGTCCTCCGGCCCCACCTCGAAGACGGTGCGCGACACCTGGAGCCGCCACGAGAAGCTGATCCACGCCGAGGACCTGATCCAGGCGTTGTCGGCCGACTGGCCCGCCTCGGCATCACAACGCCCGGATGCGCTGCGCTACGGCGAGCTCGAGCGTTTCATCCCCAACCCGCTGTTCGTCGACCCGGGTGCGTCCGGAGTCGCGGCTCAGCTCCTCGATGCAGCCCTGGGCGGTGAGATCGGTGACGGCGGCTTCTTCACCGGACGTACGGCTCCGCTGGCTCAGCTCGTCGCCCTCATCCACGGGGATCAGCCGGGCCTGCACGTGCTGACCGGCCCGCCCGGTTGCGGGAAGTCGGCCGTGCTCGGCTGGCTCGTCTGCCGCTCGGACCCGACCCATCGGGACACGGTCCGGACACCCGAGGGTGCCGCGGACCCGGGCGTACGGTCCATCCAGGCCGGGCTGGTGGCTCGAGGGCTGTCCGCCGGTCAGCTGCTCCGAGACCTGGATCTCGCCCTCAGCGTTGATCTCCTGCCGGCGGACCGAGCCGGTCAGCGGGGCATCGGGGAGCTGCTCGACGCCATCGGCCGGACCGGTCGCCGCCCCGTCGTGGTGGTCGACGGGCTCGACGAGGCCGGCGTGGACGAGGCCGGCCTCGACCCGTGGACGATCGCGCAGGAGGTGCTTCGACCACTGGCGACCGTCGCGTTGGTCATCGTCGGCACCCGCGATCTGATGCGTCCCAGCTCGAATCCGGTCGCGGTCGGGCTGCCCGAGGTCCAGGCAACGAACGACGCACGGTCCTCGGCCCTGGTGGCCACCTTGGTGTCGGATGCCGAACGCGTTCTTGATCTCCTCGACCTGGTCGACGAGGAGGCCGACATCCACGACTACGTGGCGAGCCGGCTCGCGGGCCTCGACCCGGTGATCGACCCAGGTCCGGTGGCCGACTACATCAACGAGACGGCCGGCGAGGACGAGGCCGGCCGGTTCCTGTTCGCCCGGTTGCTGACCGATCAGCTGCGGGACTTCCCGGTCGATCTCAGTGCGGCGGACTGGCGGGACCGGCTGGCCGACAGTGTCGAGGAATCTTTCGACGCAACCATCGCCGAGCTCGGTCCCCTGACCCGAGCCGGCGGGTCGGCCGACCAAGCCGCCGCTGAGCTGCTGACCGCTCTGGCCTGGGCGGCGGGCTCGGGGATGCCCGACGACGTCTGGGCCAAGGTGGCCACCGCTTTGTCGATCAGCGGTACGGCATATGCCCGAACCGACGTCGCCTGGGCCCTGAGGGTGGCGGGGCGCTTCGTGGTGGAGGACGGCAACGGCACCCAGGCGGTCTACCGCCTGGCCCACCAACAGCTGGTCGACCACCTGCTCACCCGGCAGGCGCAGACCCAGCCGCCCGAGGCGGACACACCGCTGAGCGTGGCGAGCGCCCTGGCCGAGATGTTGTCGGTCATGGTCGCCGAGGGACGCGACCTGCTGTCGCACACCTACCTGTGGCAGCACGCGTGGCAGCACTGTGCCCAAGCCGGCCCACCAGGCATCGATCTGTTGGAGGAGCTGGAGGTGCGTGCACCGGGCACCTTCACCCTCGATCTGGCGCTGGCCCTGGACGCGGAGAGCGAAAGCCTCGTCGACGCCGGCGAAGAGGCTGCCGCGATCGCCAGCAGTCAGCGGGCCGCCGACCTGATCGAGCAGCTGGACGACGAGGACCTGCTGCCGACCAAGACGGCCATCCTGACCCGGCTGGCCCTGCTCTACGGCCGGATCGGGCCGTCCGACGCCGCTTTGCAGACCGCCGACCTGGCCCTGGCCGCCGCCCGGGACCAGGCCGGCTCAGGCCCGGCGAGCCCAACCCTCGCGAGCAGCCTGCACGTGGTGGCGATCGTCCGTCGCGGGGCGCAGCAGCCGGTCAGTGCGATCACGGCGGCGGAGGAATCGGTCGCGATCTATCGGGAGATCGTGCGCTCGAGCCAGGCGTACCGCGTCGATCTGGCTGCCGTCTTGACCGAGCTCGGGATGGCCCACCGGGACGCCGGTCATCCGGATGAGGCGCTCCGAACGATCCGCGAGGCCACCCTGCTCTACCAGGAGTTCGCCGAGACATCGCCGGATTTCCGCTCGACGTACGCGACCTCGCTCAGCAACCTGGGCCTGGTCTGCCGCGACGCCGGTCGCCCGGCAGAGGCGTTGCAGCCGGCCCGCGACGCGGTAGCCCTGAACCGCACGCTGGCGGCGGAGAGCGCGGAAGGCGAACCCCAGCTCGCCGTGGCGCTGAGCAATCTGGGCATGGTCTGCCGGGACCTACGCCTGCCGGACGAAGCGGTCATGGCGGTGCGCGAGGCGGTGGAGCTCTACGAGGCTCACGCGCCAACGCTGCCGGCGCTCAAAGCCAATCTGCTCCTCGGTCTCAACAATCTTGCGGTCAGCCTGCGCGACTACGGCCAGGTGAGGGCGGCTCTCGATCCGGCCGAGCGGGCGGTCGAGCTGTCGGCCGGTGACCGGGACGATCCGGTGATCAAACCGATCGTCGCGCTGACGCTCGCCAACACGGCCCTGATCCATGCTGACCTCGGGGAGGTCGAGATGGCGATCAGCTGTGCTGAGGAGGCTATGGACCTCTACGACGAGCTGACTGCCGAAGGGATCGGCGAGTCGAACGCGATCGTGCTCGACGGCCAGGCGCGGACGTCGGACAGCATCGGCCAGTTCCTCACCGTGAACGGACGGGCCGAGCTGGCGCTGCCCTTCGCTGAGCGGGCGGTTGAGCTGTTCGAGACCCTGGCCGAGATCAACCGGGTCGCTCGGCCGGCGTGGTACATCGCCCAGGCGCATCTGGGGATCGTCTACAACGGGTTGGGCCAGATCCAGGAGGCGGCGCGGTGGACCCAGACTGCGTTGGTCAATGCGCGCAGCCACGTCGACGCCGTATCGCCTGACCTGCGGACCGGGGACCTACTGGCAGCCCTGGCCGCCGCGGTGAACGCGGCGACGCTGGTCTTCCGGCTGCTGGACGCACCCATCGCCACGACGCTCGCTCGCGAGGCGGTGGACCGGTATCGCGAGCTCTGCGCCGCTCAACCGGTCTACCGGTCAAGCCTGGTCGAGTCCCAGCTGCTCTACGCCGAGCTGGTCGGACGGGCGGGCGATCTCGTCGCTACCCGGGCCGCCGTGACCGAGGCTGCCCACGACATCCATCAGGCACTGGGGGACGACCGGGCCGATGTCCTGCGGACGGCCTCGGCCCTGGCCAGGTTGGTGGAGGCCGCAGCCGGAACCGGTCACCCCGACCTTGTCGACCTCGCTGCCGAGGCTGTGCGGCTGACCGAACCGCTGCCGGGTGCCGAGGACGACCGGGACGACCCGGCAGTACGGGTCCTGCGTGCTGTCGCGATGGCCAGCAAGGCGCGCGCCGAGCTGGCCGCCGGTCACCTCGAGATCGCTCGAGTCGACGCCCAGGCGGCGGTCGATGCCTGTCGCGCGCTCGACGACAGCCAGAACAAGCCAGGCCTGCTCACCTCGACGCTGATCTTGCTCGCCCAGGTAGCCCTGGCGGCTGGAGATCGGGCGGTCGTGGTGACGGCCGCACGCGAGGCGATCCGGCTCGCCCCCGAGCTGAAACCGACCGCGGCTCATCTCACCTCCCTGGCCCTGGCGACCACCGCATGGGCCCAGGCGGCCGACGAGCCGGACACGGTGTGGGCGGAGACCTATGCGGATCTGCTCGATGACGGGACCCGGATCCAGTTCCTGATGATCCGCCTCCAGGTCGCGGGGAAGTCGGTGACCGACGAGGAGCTGATCGCGGCGGAAGGTTGGGCCCAAGAGGGACCGCCCGTGTACCTGGTGAGCTGGCGGGAGTGGTGTCGGCGTCGGCGGGCGGCCGACCCGGCGGCCTTCGACGCGCGTTGGCACGCCGCTCGCGGCGCCGGCCCGGACGAACCCGTGCCCGTGTGGCTGACTCTGACCGCGGAGCTGGTCACCTTGGTCACCGCTTGGATGACCGTGACCTCGATCCCGGATACGTACGAGTTCCACCGGGCCCACCTCGAGGAACTGTCCCAGCCCGGCGTCGTCACTCTGCTGGAGGAGTTCGCCCTGGCCAACCCGGCGGCACCTGCGTACCTCGATCTGGTCCAGGAGGTGGCTGAGTTCGGCGTGGACGAGGCCTATCTACCGTTCCTGTTCCAAGCACTGCTGCAGCAGCTGCAGGGGTCTGACCCGGCGGCCTGGCCCCGGCTGATCGACGAGCACCGCGATCTGCTGGTCGACGCCGAGCTCGTGGAGTCAGCAGCGGTCGATCTGGAAGACGCCGACCCGTCGTTGCAGCGGGTGGCGTCGATCCTCGTCCTCGCCGCCCACGATCTCGACCGGCAGGTCTTCGCGGTGCTGGAAGACCCGGCCGACCTAACCTCGCTGCTGGCTGCAGTGGACGATCGCCCTGAGCTCGCGGAGCGGGTGACTTCGGTGCTGCTGGAGCACGGCCAGCTCGCACCGGCCGAGCTGGCTCAGGTTCAGTTCGCCCGCACGCTCGGCCTGGCCCAGCTCGGACGTCGCGACGAAGCCTTCGAGCTGGCCACGGAGGTGGCCCAGCGGGACCCCGGAGCCTCACCGGAACGCCTCCAGGTGTTGATGGAGCTGTCCGACCGCGTGGTCGGTCTCCGCCGGCTGATGGAGGTCTTCGGTGCCTAGCTGCCGGCGCTCACGCCGACGTTGGCACCGGATCGATCCGGACACCGATTGCTAGGGCACCCGAGCGTCCTTCCGGATGCCGAGACGTCCGGCGCGGTTCATTGACGCGCTGAAACGCTTGAGCGATGGTTGGCGGGTGCTCAACGCAGCAATCCTCGTCGTAAGTCAGCGTGTCGGCTGAGTCCTCTCTCACCTCCGACACGCTCCCTCGTCTGCCATCTGGCGGCGGGGGTTTTTTGTTGGCGAAATGCAGTTCCGTAGCACAGGCGTAACATCCACAACGAGCCCGGAAGGGCTCGACCCGCACAAGGAGATCTCGAGATGTCAGACAGCAGCACGGGAGCCGATCAGCTGACCGGAGCGCAGTCTCTGGTCAAGTCGCTCGAGAACGTGGGAGCTGACGTCGTCTTCGGCATCCCGGGCGGAGCCATCCTCCCGGCGTACGACCCGCTCTACGACTCCGAGAAGGTCCGTCACATCCTCGTCCGGCACGAGCAGGGCGCCGGCCACGCGGCCGAGGGCTACGCGATGGTGACCGGCAAGGTCGGCGTCTGCATGGCCACCTCCGGCCCGGGGGCGACCAACCTGGTCACCCCGATCGCCGATGCGCACATGGACTCAGTCCCGATGGTGGCCATCACCGGTCAGGTCGCCGGTCCGGCCATCGGCACCGACGCATTCCAAGAGGCGGACATCCGCGGCATCACCATGCCGATCACCAAGCACAGCTTCTTGGTCACCAAGGCCGAGGACATCGCCGGCGCCATCGCCTCCGCGTTCCACATCGCCGGCACCGGCCGGCCAGGACCGGTGCTGGTTGACATCACCAAGGACGCGCTGCAGGCCAAGTCGAGCTTCACCTGGCCGGACCACCTCGACCTGCCGGGCTACCGGCCGGTGACCAAACCGCACAGCAAGCAGGTGCGCGAAGCGGCCAAGCTGATCATCGAGTCGCGGCGGCCGGTGCTGTATGTGGGCGGTGGCGTGCAGAAAGCCGGCGCAGCCAAGGAGCTGAAGGTGCTGGCGGAGATGACCGGCATTCCGGTGGTCACGACCCTGATGGCACTGGGCACCTTCCCCGACAGCCATCCGCAGAACATGGGCATGCCCGGCATGCACGGCACCGTCGCCGCGGTCGGCGCTCTGCAGCGCAGCGACCTGCTGATCGCGCTGGGCACCCGCTTCGACGACCGGGTGACCGGTCAGCTGTCCAGCTTCGCCCCGCTGGCCAAGGTCATCCACGCCGACATCGACCCGGCGGAGATCTCCAAGAACCGGCACGCCGACGTGCCGATCGTGGGTGACGCCAAAGAGGTCATCAGCGAGCTGATCACGCTGCTGAAGGCCAACGACCGTCCGTTGGAGGTCGCCGACTGGGTGCACTACCTGCTCGACCTCAAGAAGCGCTATCCCCGCGGCTACGACATGCCCGACGACGGCAGCCTGTCACCGCAGCAGGTCATCCAGCGGATCGGCCAGATCACCGGTCCCGACGCCTACTACGTCGCCGGCGTCGGTCAGCACCAGATGTGGTCCGCGGCGTTCCTGCCCTGGGAGCTGCCGGGTCGTTGGCTCAACTCGGGTGGGCTCGGCACCATGGGCTACTGCGTGCCGGCCGCCATGGGGGCCAAGGTCGGTCGGCCCGACGCCACCGTGTGGGGGATCGACGGTGACGGCTGCTTCCAGATGACCAACCAGGAGCTCGTCACCTGTGCGCTGGAAGGGATCCCGGTGAAGATCGCGGTGATCAACAACCAGAGCCTGGGCATGGTGCGGCAGTGGCAGACGCTGTTCTACCAGAGCCGCTACTCCAACACCGACCTGAAGACCAACCGCATCCCCGACTTCCAAAAGCTCGCCGAGGCGATGGGCTGCGTCGGGTTGCGGGCCGAGGAAGCCGACGACGTCGACTCGGTGATCGACAAGGCCCTGTCGATCAACGACGTCCCTGTGGTCGTGGAGTTCGTGGTGCACAAGGACGCCATGATCTGGCCGATGGTCGCGGCCGGCGCCAGCAACGACGACATCAAGGTGGCCCGCGACATGGCGCCCAAGTGGGATGGAGAAACCCTGTGAGCGCAGCGAACTTCGGAGGACGATCATGAGCACGCACACCTTGTCGGTGCTGGTGGAGAACAAGCCCGGTGTGCTGGCTCGGGTGTCCAGCCTGATCTCGCGCCGGGGCTACAACATCGAGTCCCTCGCCGTAGGTCCGACCGAGTCGCCGGACATGTCGCGGATCACCCTGGTCGTCGATGTCGATGATCTTGTGCTGGAGCAGGTCACCAAGCAGCTCAACAAGCTGATCGAGGTGCTCAAGATCGTCGAGCTCGATCCCAACTCGGTGCGCCGCGAGCTGATCTTGGTCAAGGTCAACGCCTCGGCCGAGACCCGCGGTCAGCTGATCGAGATCATCGGGCTGTTCGGTGCCAAGGCGGTCGACCTGACCGGTGAGGTGATCACCGTCGAGGCCACCGGAAGTCCGGCCAAGCTGGACGCGCTGCTCGCCCTGCTCGAGCCGTACGGGATCCGCGAGCTGGTCCAGTCGGGTCTGGTGGCCATGGGCCGCGGCAACCGCTCGATGACCGACCGAGCCCTGCGCGCCGACCGGCACAAGCCCGTACGCGTCGTCTCCTGACCCCACAACCGAGCCATCCGCGCCACGTCCCCTGAGCCCATCCGCCCCACGTCCCCTGAGCCTGTCGAAGGGCCAGTTCCGCTAAGTTGACCCGCACCACCGAATCACGAAGGAAGTACTACCAGTGCCAGCAGAGATGTTCTACGACTCCGACGCCGACCTGTCCCTGATCCAGGGCCGCAACGTCGCGATCCTCGGCTTCGGCAGCCAGGGCCACGCCCACGCGCTGTCGCTGCGTGACTCCGGGGTCGACGTGCGCGTCGGGTTGCCCGAGGGCAGCAAGAGCCGGGCCAAGGCCGAGGCCCAGGGCCTGCGGGTGCTGACGCCGTACGAGGCTTGCGAGGAGGCGGACCTGATCATGGTCTTGACCCCCGATCCCTCGCAGCGCAAGCTCTACGCTGAGGCGATCGAGCCCAACCTCGTCCCCGGTGACGCGCTCTTCTTCGCCCACGGGTTCAACATCCGCTACGGCTACATCAGCCCGCCCGAGGGCGTCGATGTCGCCCTGGTCGCGCCGAAGGGCCCGGGTCACCTGGTCCGTCGCGAGTACGCCGAAGGTCGCGGTGTTCCCGTCCTGGTCGCCGTCGAGCAGGACGCCAGCGGCAAGGCCTGGGACCTGGCCCTCTCGTACGCGAAGGGCATCGGTGGCCTGCGGGCCGGCGGCATCAAGACCACCTTCACCGAGGAGACCGAGACCGACCTCTTCGGCGAGCAGGCGGTCCTCTGCGGCGGCGCGTCCGCGCTGATCCAGGCCGGCTTCGAGACCCTGACCGAGGCGGGTTACCAGCCCGAGGTCGCCTACTTCGAGTGCCTGCACGAGCTGAAGCTGATCGTCGACCTGATGTACGAGGGTGGCATCGCCAAGCAGCGTTGGAGCGTCTCCGACACCGCCGAGTACGGCGACTACGTCTCCGGTCCGCGGGTCATCGACGCGCAGGTCAAGGCGAACATGAAGGGTGTCCTGGACGACATCCAGAACGGCGCCTTCGCCCAGCGGTTCATCGACGACCAGGACGCCGGCGGCCCGGAGTTCAAGGCGCTTCGCGAAAAGGGCGAGTCGCACCCGATCGAGGAGACCGGTCACCAGCTGCGCGGCCTGATGGCGTGGGTCAAGAGCCACGACGACGACTACGTCGAGGGCACTGCTGCTCGCTGACCCCTTGTCGAGGGGTCTGGGCCTGGGTACGCACGAAGGGTTGCTGGGAGCAGCAACCCTTCATGCTTGCTCCTGCCGTGCCTGAGGCGAGGGTCGCGCCCTGAGGCGGACGATGGGTCGCGCGTCGTTGCCGCGTGGCTTGATGAAGGTCTAACGGGACTTGATCGAGAGGCCGATAACGCGGGTGCCGTCCTTGCGCAGGCCGGTGCCGATGGCGTACAGGCGGCTGGCCGGTTCGCCACCGGAGTCGACGACCGTGGTGTCGTCGTTGGCCATCACGCATGTCTTGGTCAGGCCCTGGGTGCTGATCGGTGAGGGATGGCCGGGCAGGCACTTGCCAAAGGCCTCGTTGAGCGCCTTGAGGGCGGCGGCTGAGGAGCCCGCCGGCACGTCCAGCAGTGACTCCAGCTGATAGTCATGGGTGGAGCGATAGGTCCCCGAACGCACCGTGGTGTCGTCGGGCAGGTCGATGTCGCCGAAGTACTCCACGTCGGCCAGGGTGGTCGGGGTGCAGACGTATCCGGTGAAGTTGTTGACGCAGTGCGACCCGCGATCAGTGGTGAAGCTGAAGTAGGGCACGCCCCAACCGCCGGCGTAGCGGGTCACGATCAGCAACGCGACGCCGACGAAGACGGCCATCGCCACCATGCCCCCGAGAACCTTCAGTGCTTTGCGCCCCCGCTGCTTCTTCACACGCACAGGATGCCCGACGCCCGGTTGGGACAGCCCGGCAGCGGGCATCGATTCGGTCACGATGAGGGTCGGGGCCGCGCTACTTCTTGACCGCGATCAGCACCGATGTGTCCTCGGCGACCATCACGTCGACGCTGGTGAACCGCTCGTCGGAGAGCCAGTCCAGACGGAGGCTGTCGACCCGGCCGCGGTCGAGCGGTGGCCAGGTCGGACAGGGCGTGAAGTCGTCCAGGACGATCATGCCGCCCTCGTCGATCAGCTCGACGATCTCCTCCCGCGGCCAGCCGCGGGCACTGGTGGCGTCCAGGAAGATCAACGAGAACGGTGCGTGCTCAGCCAGGCTGGCCCAGTCGGCGTGCATCACGTCGATGTCGTCGTCGGCGAACATCCCCATCACACCGTGAGCGAGACCGGAGTCCAGCTCGGCGGTGATCACCCGGGTGGCCTTGGGGGCGCCACTGCGCAGCCAGGCTGCCCCGACCCCGCAGCCGGTGCCGCACTCGGCGATGGTGCCGGTCCGGGTCGCGGCCAAGGTGGCCAGCAACCGTCCAGTCTCGGTCCGGGATGCCTGCACATAGCCCCGAAGCAGCGACATCCGGAGCGCCCGTACGACGAGGTCGGGCAGTTCGGGGGGTGCGCTCACGTCAGAAGTGTGTCAAAGATCGCTCGTCGACCTGGTCGGTCCACGATGTGGAATCTCGGAGAACGTGGTAGGTCCAGAAATAGTCGTGTGTCCTAGTATTTCCAGCAACTGCAGTCGAGCATTGAGTGGGAACGACCATGTACGAGATGTATCCAGACGCCTGGGCCGTCGCCGAGGACCGTTCGCAGCAGACCCCCGGGGCCAAGCCCCGTCGTCGCGCCCGCAAGGAGCACTCGGTCCTTCCCGACGTCATCGCCCACCAGACCCAGTCTCCCAAGAGCGCCCACCAGCACTGACGTGCTGCGGTCAGACCGCAGCCGCGATGGCGTCACCGATCTGCGTGGTGGAGCGAGACGCCCCGGTCGAGCGGCCGGCGATGTCGGCGATGACCGCCTTCTCGATCCGAGCCGCTTCCTCGTTCAGGCCCAGGTGGTCCAGCAGCAGGCTGACCGACAAGATCGTGGCCGTCGGGTCGGCGATGCCCTGGCCCGCGATGTCGGGGGCCGAGCCGTGGACCGGCTCGAACATCGACGGGAACGTCTTGTCCGGGTTGACGTTGCCGCTGGCCGCCAGGCCGATGCCGCCGGTGACCGCGGCAGCCAGGTCGGTCAGGATGTCGCCGAACAGGTTGTCGGTGACGATCACGTCGAAGCGCGCAGGATCGGTGGCCAGGAAGATCGTGGCGGCGTCGACGTGCAGGTAGTCGGTGGCGACCTGCGGATAGTCGGCGGCGACATCGTTGAACACCCGGTTCCACAGCCCGCCCGCATTGACCAGCACGTTGTGCTTGTGCACCAGGGTGATCTTGTTGCGACGCCTGGCCGCCCGCTCGAACGCGTCGCGAACGACCCGCTCCACCCCGTACGCCGTGTTCACGCTGACCTCGGTGGCGATCTCGTGCGGCGTGCCCGCCCGCACCACGCCGCCGTTGCCGCAGTAGAGGCCCTCAGTGCCTTCGCGGACGACGACGAAGTCGACCTCCTTGCCCGCCGTGACCGACTCGGCCAGGGGCGTCGGCACCCCGGGGAAGAGACGGCTGGGTCGCAGGTTGACGTAGTGGTCGAAGGCGAAGCGCAGCTTGAGCAGCAGACCCCGCTCCAGCAGTCCGCTCGGCACGTCCTTGGCGCCGGGAGCGGCGCCGACGGCACCGAGCAGGATGACGTCGGCCTGAGCGAGCTCGGCCATCACCGACTCCGGCAGCACCTCACCGGTGCGCTGCCAGCGGGTCGCGCCCAGGTCGTACGGGGTGATCGCGAAGGTGCCGGGACCGGCCACGGCATCGAGCACCTTCAACCCCTCGGCCACCACCTCCGGTCCGATGCCGTCGCCGCCGATCACGGCGAGGTTGAGGGGGCTCGAGGGGCGCGAGGTGGACTTGTCGGCTGCATCGGTCACCGGCGCATCGTAACCAAACGCGGCGGCCGACTGGCCCCCGATCTCAAGCCGCCGTGCGCTAGTTTTTGTCGGTAGCCCTAGTGAAAGCGACCCCGTGAGTCTTCAGTTCGAGCTCCGCCCCAATCCGCACCCGCGTACGGAAGGGGAGCGGCACGCCATCTTGGCCGACCCTGGCTTCGGGGTGAACTTCACCGATCACATGGCGGTGGCGACCTGGACCGCCACCGACGGCTGGCACGATTCGGCGATCGTGCCGTACGGCCCGTTCTCCCTGGATCCGGCTACCGCGGTGCTGCACTACGCGCAAGAGATCTTCGAGGGGCTCAAGGCCTACCAGCACGCCGACGGCAGTGTCTGGATGTTCCGGCCGGACAAGAACGCTGCCCGCCTGGAGCGTTCGGCGCACCGGCTGGCCCTGCCGGTGCTGGCCGCGCCCGACTTCTTGGCCAGCCTCGACGCCCTGGTCGCCGCCGACGCCGCCTGGGTGCCGAGCTCGGGCGAGCAGAGCCTCTACCTAAGACCCTTCATGTTCGCCTCCGAGGCGTTCCTGGGCGTCCGAGCGGCCAAGCGGGTCACGTACTGCTGCATCGCCAGCCCGGCCGGTGCGTACTTCGCGTCCGGGGTGCGTCCGGTCAAGATCTGGATCTCCACGACCTACACCCGCGCGGCGCCCGGGGGCACAGGCGCGGCCAAGTGCGGAGGCAACTACGCGGCCAGCCTGATCGCCCAGCAGGAGGCGGCCGAGCACGGATGCGACCAGGTGATGTTCGCGGATGCGGCCGAGCACGCCTGGCTCGAAGAGCTCGGGGGCATGAACGTCTACGTCGTCACCCGCGACAACGAGCTGCTCACCCCGGAGCTCAACGGGTCGATCCTCGAAGGCGTCACCCGGGACTCGATCCTCACCATGGCCACCGAGTTCGGTCTGACCCCGGTCGAGCGGCGGATCGGCATCCAGGAGCTGCTCGACGGCGTCGCCTCCGGCCAGGTCAGTGAGCTGTTCGCCTGCGGGACGGCGGCGGTGATCACCCCGATCGGGTCGTTGCACAACGACCACGGCTCCTACGTCGTCGGTTCCGGCGAGTCGGGGGAGACCACCACAGCCCTGCGCAAGAACCTGTTGGACATCCAGTACGGGCGGGCCGAGGACACCCACGGCTGGCTCCGCCGGGTGCTCTGAGCGACTACCCGGACCGGACGGCCGTCTGCTCGGCGAGTGAGTCGATGATCAAGGTCAGCTGACGCTCGAACGCGGTCCGCGACGGTTCCGCCCCGACCGGTACGGCCGCCAGTGCTCGCCCGAGCGCGGAGTCCCGGCCGTCGGCCGACCACACGGTGGTCGGCGCTGCGGTGTCCAGGGCCGCGCCCAGGCAGAGCGTGTCGAGCATGATCACCGCGGTCACGACCTGCTCGCCGGTCAGCCCAGCCCCGGTCAGCACCTCGGCGATGGTGTCGTAGGCGGCCAGCGTGGTCGAGTCGGTGATCGTCTGACCGACCAGCAACGGGATGGCCGCGGGGTGGCCGGCGAAGGCGGCTCGGTAGGACTCGGCCCAGCGGCGTACGCGTTCGGGCCACGGTCGGGCCGCGTCCGCGCCGTCGATCTGCTCAGCCAGCAGTCCTCGGATGCCCTCGACCACGGCGGCTCGACCCGCGACGTGGTGATAGAGCGAGGAGACGCTGACCCCCAGCCGTTGAGCGAGCTCGGGCACCGTGAACCGGCCCGTCTTGTCGATGAGCTCCAAGGCGCTGCTGAAGATCAACCGCTTGGACAGGATCGCCTGGCGGGGTCGGGCCACCGAGACCTCTTTTCGTTGTGAGGCGGGAAAGTGGGGTTCAGGCGTCGGCGCGGTGGGCAATCGTGCCGGCGACGACGGTGAGGGGGACCGGTGACTCGGCGAACTCGTCGGGCGGCGTGACCAGTGGGTCCAGACCGAACGAGGAGAGGTCCGCCCGGTACCCGACCTTGATCATCCCCGTCTGGTGTTGCCGACCGGACGCTGCCGCCGCGTGGGTGGTGTATCCCTCCAGCGCCATCAGTGCACTCAGAGCTTGCGCGGGTTGGTTCGGCGGCGCCTGCTGGTCGCCGTTCGGACGCCGGAGCTGGGCGTCGGCGATGACCGAGCGGGCATCGTAGGGGGCTACCGGCCAGTCCGAGCCCAGCGCCAGGCGGGCACCAGCCATGCGCAGGTCGCGGGTCCGCCAGGCGCGGTCGGCTCGTTCGGTGCCGAGGCGGTACGACCAGTTGTCGCTGTGGTCGGCTTTGCTGTAGAGCGTGCAGTGGGTGGGTTGCATGCTGGCGGTCACGTTCTGCGCAGCGAACCGGTGAACCAGATCGGTGGGCACCGTCTCGATGTGCTCGATCCGGTGGGGCACCTTGGTCGGCTCGGCCGGGAGCGCGAGCAGCGTGTCCAGCACATACCGCACCCCGGCGTCGCCGATGGCGTGGGTGACTGTCGGGACGCCCGCCGCAGCGAGCCGACGGGCGGCCTCGCGATAGGCCTCCGGCTCGGGCCAGAACGGGGCGGTCGACTCGCCCAGGGCGTCGGGTTGCTCCAGCCAGGCCGTGCCGCCGTCGATCGTCCCGTCGATCATGAACTTCACCCCGTCGACCTGCCAGCGTCGCCCCCCGAGCCGCTGCTGCTCGATGATGTGCAGCTGCGCGTCGACGGTAGACCCGGGCATGCACATCGGCGCGAACCGCAGCCGGATCGGCAGGTCCACCTCTGCGGCCAGACCGCCGACCAGCACGTCGGCGTCTCCGTCGAAGTCCATGGCGTTGCCGGCCGTGATGCCGGTCGAGGCCATGCCCTGCAGCAGCTCGAGCAGCTGGTGGCGGCGGTCGGCCACGGAGGTGGTCGGGATGCGGTCATTGACCAAGGCGTACGCGGGCAGCTCGAGCAGGTGGCCGGTGGGATGACCGTGGTCGTCGCAGACCACCTCGGAGGCGATGCCCTCGAACGTCCGAGGACCGTCGACGCCGGCTTGTCGCAGCGCCGCCGGACTGGCGAGGCCGGAGTGCGCGTCGAACATCACGATCAGCGCCGGCGTGTCGTTGCCGAGGGCCTCGACCAGGGGTGCGTTGGTGACCGGGTCGGATCCGAAGGCGTTGGGGTCGAGACCCCAGCCCAGCTGCCAGGCTCCGGGGCCGGACCGCGGCGTCGTACGCAGGGCGTGCACCAGCTCGGGGATGCTGCGGACGTGGCTGAGGTCGACGCCGCGGGTCAGGCTGAGGCCCATCACCGGATGGATGTGGCCGTCGACCAGGCCGGGGGTGACAGTCGCCGCACCGAGCTCGATGACGGTGGTCTGGGGTCCCCGCCAGGTTTCGGCCCCCCGACGGTCTCCGACGCCGATGATGGTCCCGTCGCGCATCGCCACGGCCCGGGCGGTCGGCCGCGTCGGATCCAGGGTGTGGACCTGGTCGGCCTGGACGATCAGATCGGCGGTGCCGGTCATCACTGAGCTGCCCGGTCCGGGATGGGAAGGGCGACGGTCGCCGGAACGTGGCCGTCCTCGGGATGGTTGCCGCCGATCCTGGCGTACACCTCGGGTTTGTTGATCTTGAGCACACTGGCCGCGACCACGCCGACGAGCAGCGTGAGCGGCACGATCCCGACCAAGATGCTGTTGGTCGTGGGTCCGGCCGCGGTCAGCAGGTCGATGTGGGCGACCAGGACGGTGACGGCCACGGCGAGCAGCACGGTGCCGAGGATGGCACACGCGGTGGCCAGCCGGGCGGCGACCGTGGTCCGGCGGCGTACGAAGTAGGCGACGACGGCGGCGGACGTGATGGCCTGCAGCAAGAGAATGCCGACCACCCCCGGGGTGTTCATCTTGAGCAGCAGGTCCGCGTACGGATCAGCGCCAATGGCGGCGAAGATCACGATGATCACCACCGCGAGGAGGCTCTGCACGGTGCCCGCCGACGAGGGTGAACCGAACCGTGGGTGGCTGTGGGCCAGCCGGGCCGGCAGCAGACCGTCGCGGGCCAGGGTGAAGGTGTAGCGGTTGATCGCGTTGTGGAAGGCGATCTGGGAGGCCAGCACGCTGGTCATGATCAGCAGGTACATCACGTTGCTGGCCCAGCCGCCGACGAAGCGTTCGATGGCGACGAAGAACAGCGTCTCGGTGTTGGCTGCAGCCGCGTCGATCACCCCCTGGTCACCGAACGCCTGGATGACCGACCAGACCACCAGGCAGTAGAACAGCGCCATGAAGATCACCGCACCGTACGTCGCACGCGGGATGGTCCGCTCGGGCCGGCGGGCCTCCGGGCGGTACAGGGCGGTCGACTCGAAGCCCATGAAGGCCGCGAAGCAGAAGGCCAGCACGCCGAACATGCCGGGCGAGAAGACCGCGGTCGGCGTGAAGGTCGACGCGCTGAGACCCTCGGCGCCGCCCTTGATCAACACCGAGACGACCAGCAGGGCGAGGATGGCGGTCTCCAAGATCAACAGCACGCCGAGCACCCGGGCACCCACGTCGATGCCCCGACGGCCCACGAACCAGACCAGCGCGATGGCCACCACGACGAACAACCACCACGGCAGGTCGACTCCGGCCAGGGTGACCACCGCGTCATGCATCTGCTGCCCGAGGAGTCCGTAGACACCGATCTGCAAGGCGTTGTAGGACACCACGGCCAGCACTCCCGATGCCATGCCGAGGCGCCGGCCGAGCCCGAGGGTGATGTAGGAGTAGAAGGCCCCGGCGCCACCGGTGTGCTTGGTCATGGCCATGAAGCCGACGGCGAAGATGGTCAGCACGACACCCGCCGCGAGATAGCCCACCGGGGCGCCGATGCCGCCGATCGCGATGGCCAGCGGAGCGACGCCGGCCATCACGGTCAACGGGGCGGCTGCGGCGACGACCAGGAAGGCGATGTTGGTGGCGCCGAGGGCGTTGGTCTTGAGGTGATCCGAGGACGGTACGGGAGGAGCTTCAGCGGTGGCTGACGTCATGGGGGGCTCGCTTCTGCGTCGCGGGTTTACCGAATCCGATTCGGTTTCGGTAAAGATAGGGCCGGGCAATGTCGTTGTCAAGATCGGCCGACCGAGGGCGACGCCGGACGGCCCGTCGCGATGATGAGGGGGTCGGTGCTGGCCAATCCGGCCGATCTGGGTAACACTGAGCACATGACGTATCTGGCGGTGATTATTTCTTAGCGCGCTGAAGCCTGTTCAGCGCGCTCAACCTCCTGTCTTCAGCCGGGAGGTTTTTTCATGCCACGATCGACCACCGACTCCGGGAGGAAACCGAATGTTCTCGTCGCTGAGACCAAAGCCGGCCGAGTTCCACGTCTTCGACACCACGTTGCGAGACGGTTCTCAGCAGGAGGGCCTGAACCTGTCGGTCAGCGACAAGCTCGCGATCGCTGCGCTGCTGGACGAGCTCGGGGTGGGGTTCATCGAGGGTGGCTGGCCCGGGGCCAACCCCGGGGACACCGCCTTCTTCGCGGCGATGGCTGACGGCGCCCTGGCGCTGACCAACGCCGAGCTCGTGGCTTTCGGCTTCACCCGCCGGGTCGGGATGCTGGCCGCGGACGACCCGCTGACCGCTGCACTGCGGGACTCCCGGGCCCCGGTCGCCTGCATCGTGGCCAAGAGCCATGACCGCCACGTCACGCATGCGTTGCGGACGACGCTGAACGAGAACCTGGCGATGATCACCGACACCGTGAGCCACCTGCGCAGCGAAGGTCAGCGGGTGTTCGTGGACTGCGAGCACTTCTTCGACGGCTATCGCGAGAATCCGGCGTACGCGATCGAGGTCGTGCGGACCGCGGCCGCCGCCGGCGCCGAGGTGGTCGTGCTCTGTGACACCAACGGCGGGATGCTGCCCCCGTGGGTCGGCGAGATCGTCACCGCCACCGCGGAGACCGGTGCCCAGCTGGGCATCCACGCCCACAACGACACCGGGTGCGCGGTCGCCAACACCCTTGCCGCGGTCGACGCGGGTGCCATGCACGTCCAGGGCACCGTGAACGGCTACGGCGAGCGGACCGGCAACGCCGAGCTCATCTCGGTCGTCGCCAACCTTGAGCTCAAGTACGGCTGGCCGCTGCTTCCGGCCGGTTCGCTGCGGGAGGCCACGCGCCTCGCGCACGAGATCGCAGAGGTGACGAACGCGCCATCCAGCGCTCGTCAGCCTTATGTTGGTTTGTCGTCGTTCGCTCACAAGGCGGGCCTGCATGCCAGCGCGATCAAAGTGGATCCCAACCTCTACCAGCACATTGATCCCGCCCTCGTCGGCAACGACATGCGCATGCTCGTGTCCGACATGGCGGGTCGGGCCAACATCCAGATCAAGGGTGAAGAGCTGGGATTCGACCTCTCCGACCGCGACCTCGCGGCCCGGATCACCGACCGGGTGAAAGACGCGGAAGCAGCGGGCTACACCTACGAGGCGGCAGACGCGAGCTTTGAGCTGCTGCTTCGTCGTGAGCTCGACCAGCTGCCTGAGTTCTTCTCAGTGCAGTCCTGGCGCGTCTTCACCCAGTCGACCGGTCACACCGACGCCTTCGGCGGCAGCCCCACCGACACCGAGTGCACCGTGCGGCTGACGGCCAAGGGTCAGAGCCAACGGGTCGTGGGGGAGGGCAACGGACCGGTCAACGCCTTGGACCACGCCGTACGCAACGCTCTGCTGCCGGCCTATCCGATCGTCGACAAGTTCGAGCTGATCGACTACCGCGTACGCATCCTCGACCAGGGTCACGGCACCGACGCCACCGTACGGGTGCTCATCCAGACCACCAACGGGCTGCGGGCCTGGACCACGGTCGGAGTTGGCCAGAACATCGTCGAGGCGTCCTGGGAGGCCCTCAGCGACGCCTATCTCTACGGCCTGATCCACGCCGACACGGCGCACGAGACGACGGGACAGCGGTCGGCTCAGCCCGCCGGCGTCTCGGCGTAGCGGGCGTCCTGGCGAGCCGTCGTCCGCTGCATGATCGGCAGCAGCAGGGCGCCGGCCCCGATCAGCCCGGCGCAGACGAGCACCGTGCTCAGCTGCTGCACCAGCAGTGAGCCGATCGTGGTGTCGCCGGCCGTCCGGATGACGACCGTGACGCCGACGGCGTTGGCGCCGAGCCAGAGCAGCCACCACAGCGAATGGTGCGCCGGCCACTCGATGGTGCCCGGGCCCGGGTCGCCGCTGCGCCACAGCTCGTCGAGGTTCCGCTTGGGACCGAACAGGGACCACAGCGGCACGAACCAGACCGCGGCCGCGGCCAGCGCCGAGCGTCCGGGTCGCTCGACCAGCGTCCGCAGGTTGTGCCAGGACCGGGTCTGCCAGACGATCACGCAGCCACCCGCGACCACCAGGGCGAGGGCGGAGACCACCGCGCAGCCGAGGACCACGGCGCTGGCGGTCGAGACCATGGTGCCCACCGCGGCCGAGACGTCGAGCTGGCCGACGGGCACGGTCCACCCCGTCGGATCGAAGGTCAGGGCCCACCCGGTGATGGCCGTGGCCACCAGCGCGACGATCAGTTCGGTGATCAGGACCACGAGGGCGATCCGTACGGCCAGGCTGGCGGTCCGAAGGCTGGGCCGCGCCGACCGGTAGCCGGCGAACACCGGATCGGTCGCCGCGACGACGCGTTCGCTTCCCCCAGTCACGCCCGCCATGCGGGCGACCCTAACGAGGTGCGGGGCCGGTCAGCGCGCACATTTCTGCGAACGGTTCGACCCGGTCGGAACAGGAGACGGCTCTGGCGGATGTGGCTAGCTGATCCGATCGATGATCAGGGGAGTCGACGGGCCGGCCACGCCGATCGCGTACGCCTCCCGCAGCGCCTCCAGCGCGGACCCGAACCGCTCGGGCGTATCGGTGTGCAAGGTGGCCAGCACGTCACCGGCCTTGACCGGGTCGCCCGGCTTGGCGTGCAGCTCGACCCCGGCTCCGGCCTGCACGGCGTCCTCCTTCCGTGCCCGCCCGGCGCCGAGCCGCCAGGCCGCCACACCGACGGCCATGGCGTCCAGTGCGGCCACCACGCCGTCTCGGTCAGCCGTGATCACCTCGGTCTGCTGCGCTCGCGGCAGAGCGGCGTCCGGGTCCCCTCCCTGCGCACTGATCATGGCCCGCCAGGCGTCCATGGCCCGGCCCGAGGCCAGCACGTCGGCAGGATCCTGGTCGTCGCGGCCGGCCGCGGTGAGCATTTCCCGGGCCAGCGCGACGGTCAGCTCGACCACGTCAGCCGGGCCGCCACCGGCCAGCACCTCGACCGACTCCCGGACTTCCAGCGCATTCCCGGCGGTCAGGCCGAGCGGGGTGGACATGTCCGTGAGCAGAGCGACCGTCCGTACGCCGGCGTCGCCCCCCAGGGCGACCATGGTCCGGGCCAGCTCGCGCGCCGACTCCTCGGTCTTCATGAACGCTCCGGATCCGACCTTCACGTCGAGCACCAGCGCGCCGGTGCCTTCGGCGATCTTCTTGCTCATGATCGAGGACGCGATCAGCGGGATCGACTCGACAGTGCCGGTCACGTCGCGCAGCGCGTACAGCTTCTTGTCGGCCGGCGCCAGTCCGGAGCCGGCGGCGCAGATCACCGCGCCGACGTCTTCGAGCTGGGCGAGCATCTCCTCGTTGCTCAGCGCCGCCCGCCAGCCGGGGATGGCTTCGAGCTTGTCCAAGGTGCCGCCGGTGTGACCGAGACCGCGGCCCGACAGCTGCGGGACGGCGACGCCGCAGGCCGCCACCAGCGGGGCCAACGGCAGCGTGATCTTGTCACCGACGCCACCGGTGGAGTGCTTGTCGGCGGTCGGCCGCGACAACGAGGAGAAGTCGAGCCGCTCACCCGAGTTGATCATCGCGTTGGTCCAGCGGCTGAGCTCGCGGCGGCTGAGTCCGCGGAACACGATGGCCATGGCCAGAGCCGACATCTGCTCCTCGGCGATGTCGCCTGCGGTGTAGGCACTGATCACCCAGTCGACCTCGTCGTCGCTCAGTTCACCGCCGTCCCGCTTGGTCCGGATCAGCTCCACCGCGTTGAACCCCAGCGCACTCATAGTCGACGAGTATGCCGGATCGCTCCCGATAGGCTGAGCCAATGCGCATTGCCCGTTTCGCCGATGGCGGAGAGCCCCAGTACGGCATCGTCGAGCTCACCGAAGACGGTGGTCGCCATCCTCAGACCGTCTCGGTCCTCACCGGAGACCCCCTGGTCGGGCAGGTGCAGCTGACCGGAGAACGCAAGGAGCTCGAGGGCGTACGGCTGCTCGCCCCGGTCATCCCGCGCAGCAAGATCGTCGGCATCGGCCGCAACTACGCCGCCCACGCGGCCGAGCTGGGCAACGAGGTGCCGGCCAACCCGTTGCTGTTCTTCAAGCCCAACACCTCGGTGATCGGTCCGGGCGACTCCATCATCTATCCGAGCACGACCAACAGCCTGAGCTACGAAGGAGAGCTGGCGGTGGTCATCGGCCGGATCTGCAAGGAGGTGCCGGTCAGCCGGGTGGCCGAGGTGATCTTCGGCTACACCATCGCCAACGACGTGACCGCCCGCGACCTGCAGAAGAGCGACGGCCAGTGGGCCCGGGCCAAGGGTTACGACACCTTCTGCCCGCTCGGTCCGTGGATCACCACGCACCAGAGCCTCGAGGAGGTCGGCTCGCTCAAGGTCCGCACCACCCTCGACGGCGAGGAGCGGCAGAACGGCACCACGGCCGACATGATCCGCTCGGTCGCCGAGCTGGTCTCCTACGTCTCCTCCTTCACCACCCTGTTGCCCGGCGACGTGATCTTGACCGGGACCCCGGAGGGCGTCGGTCTGATGCAGCCCGGCCAGGAGGTCAGCATCGAGATCGAGGGAATCGGCACCTTGACCAACACCGTGGCCACCCCGACCACCTCAGACGACGACAGCGACGACGCAGACAAGAAGGACGACCAGTGACTGAGGCCGTGACCAAGGTCCGCGACGACCGCGACGTGCTCGGTGACCTGTTGCCCGAGCAGGTCCGGGTCCGGTTCCCTCCGTCGCCGACCGGCAACCTGCACGTCGGCAACGTCCGCAGCGCCTTGTTCAACTGGGTGTTCACGCGCCATTACGGCGGCACCTTCGTGCTGCGGGTGGAGGACACCGACGCCGGGCGCAACCTGGAGGAGTCCTACCAGGTGCTCTACGACTCCCTGACCTGGCTCGGTCTGACCTGGGACGAGGGTCCGGGCGTCGGGGGCCCGTTCGGTCCCTACATCCAGACCGAGCGCGGTGACCTCTACCGCGAGGTCGTGGTCAAGCTGCTGCAGGCCGGGCTGGCCTATCGCTGCTACTGCACCCGGGAGGAGATCGAGGCCCGGGAGGCGGCTCGGCCAGCCGGCGCGCCGTCGGGCTACGACGGCTTCTGCCGCGACCTGTCGGAGGAGCGGACCGCAGAGCTGGAGGCGATCGGCAGCCCGTCGGTGGTGCGGATGCGCGTCCCGGATGCGGTGATCGAGTTCGACGACCTGGTCCGCGGACCGGTCCGGTTCGCGGCGGAGCACGTGCCCGACTACGTCATCGTCCGGAGCAACGGCGAGCCCCTCTACACCCTGGTCAACCCGCTCGACGACTCGCTGATGGAGATCACCCACGTGTTGCGTGGGGAGGACCTGCTGCCCTCGACCCCCCGCCAGATCGTGGTCTACGAGGCCCTCAAGAAGATCGGCGTCGGGGGCGGCCGTACGCCGATGTTCGGGCACCTGCCCACCGTGCTCGGCGAGGGCAACCGCCGGCTGTCCAAGCGGGACAAGGGATCGGGCCTGGCCGAGTACCGCGAGAAGGGCTACCTGCCCGAGGCGCTGCTCAACTACCTCGCTCTGCTCGGCTGGGCCATCGCCGAGGACCGCGACATCTTCAGCGTCGAGGAGATGGTGGCCGCCTTCGACATCCGCCGGGTGAACGCCAACCCGGCCCGCTTCGACGCCAAGAAGTGTGAGGCGATCAACGCCTCGCACATCCGAGCGTTGCCGGTCGACCAGCTCGCCGAGGAGCTTGTTCCCTTCCTGGTCGCCGCGGGACTGGTCAGCGACCCGCCGCTGCCCGACGAACGCGCACTGCTCGACGCGGCGACGCCGCTGGTCCAGGAGCGGATCAACACCCTCTCCGAGGCGGTCGAGCTGCTCGGGTTCTTGTTCCTGGCCGATGACAAGATCATCATCGACCCGGCCACCGGGCTGACCGCAGACTCGCTGCCCGCCTTGACCGCGGCGTACGAGGCGCTGGAGGCGGCTGAGCCGTTCGACCACGCCACGATCGAGGGTGCCCTCCGCGGCGCCCTGGTCGAGGGACTCGGGCTCAAGCCCCGGCTGGCCTTCGGGCCCGTCCGGGCCGCGATCACCGGGCGTCGCATCTCCCCGCCGCTGTTCGAGTCGCTGGAGCTGTTGGGTCGGGAGTCCGCACTGGCCCGGCTGGCCGGTGCCCGAGCCACGCTGGAGGTCTGAGCGGGGTGGCAAAACCGGACAAGCCGGGCTCGACCCCGGCCCGCCCGCCCTCCTCGCGCGCCAGGAAACCGGCTGCCCGCTCGGGCAACCCCGCCGTACGCTCCGGCCAGGCCGCAGCGCCGACCCCGCGGCGGGTTCCCGCTCGCAGACCCAGCAGACCGACAGCTCCGCCGGCTCCGGTCGACCAAGGCGTGCTGCCGCCCGACGGCGCCGCCTATCCGCAGATCCTCCGAGGCGAGTCGTACGTGTGGTGGCGCTCCCTGCTCGGCGTCTTCTTCGGACTGTCGTTGTTCCTGCTGATGACCACGCTGATCAGCCGGTTGGTGGTGACGGTGGCCTGGACGACGACGGCGGCCGACTATCCCTACGCCGACTACTTCACCGAGGCGTTCGCCTTCCAGAGACCGTCGGGGATGCTGGCCGCGAACCTGGGCATCGTGTCGCTGATCCCGATCGCCTGGGCCATGATTGCCGTCATCCACCAGGTGAAGCCGCGCTGGCTCGCCTCGGTCCAGCCTCGGATCCGATGGCGTTATCTGTTGCTCTGCCTCGGTGTGGCCCTGATCGCTCTGAACGGGGTGCTGCTGTTGTCCACCCTGGCCACCGAGGTGCCCCAGTTCGGGCTGCAGAAGGGCTTCTGGGGCTTCCTCGTGGTGATCATCCTCACCTCGCCGCTGCAGGCGGCGGCCGAGGAGATCTTCTTCCGCGGCTACCTGCTGCAGGCACTGGGGTCGTTGGTCGCCCAGCCCTGGTTCGGGGTCGTGGTCTCCTCGGTGGTCTTCGCACTCCTGCACGGCACCCAGAACCTGCCGCTGTTCATCGACCGGCTGGCCTTCGGGCTGCTGGCCGCGGTGCTGGTGCTGCGTACGGGTGGGTTGGAGGCCGGCATCGCCGCGCACATCATCAACAACGTCTTCGCCTACCTGTTCGCCGGCCTGACCACCTCGATCGCGGAGCTGAAGGCGGTCAAGAGCATCGGCTGGCTGGATGCTGGCTTCGACGTCGGCGGTTTCGCGGTCTTCGCCGCCTTGGCCTACTTGGTGTTTCGCCTGCTCAAGCTCCGGTCGCGGGTCGACCTGGCCGTGCTGCGCTGACCCCTTGCGGGTCCTGCAGACGCGACACCGGGTCGCGGTGCTTGACACCGGCTCGGGCCGGTCCTGAGATGTGGCTGAGGCATCGATGATCGGGGGATCACATGGCGCAGCTGGACACCTCCATCCGGAGTGATGCGGACCTGCCGCCGGCTCTGCGCTCGCGGCGCCGCAGGCTGACTGAACGGTTCCCGGGGCTCTACCCGCTGGCTGTGGAGGCGCACCGGGTCCGTCGTCGGCTGCAGTGGGCGGTGGCTCGGACCCAGTGGGCGCAGACTCGCTCGACCGAGGACCTGCCGGTTCGGGCCTACCAGCACAAGTCGATCCTGCTGCGGCAGCTCGGCGACACCGAGATGTGGATGCAGCACAACAAAGTCACCAACCTCAAGCTGGCCGCGGCCGAGCTGGACGGGGTGTTGATCAGGCCGGGGGAGGAGTTCTCGTTCTGCCGGCTGGTCGGGCGGACGAGCAAGCGCAAGGGCTACGTCGAGGGCATGCTGCTGGACAACGGCGAGGCGGCCGCAGGGGTCGGTGGCGGCATCTGCCAGCTGGCCAACCTGCTGCACTGGATGGTCCTGCACAGCCCGATGGAGGTGACCGACCGGTCCGAGCACTCCTTCGACCCGTTTCCCGACAATGGCCGGGTGCTGCCCTGGGGTGTCGGGTGCACCATCTACTACAACTACGTGGACTTCCGGTTCCGCAACGACACCGAGGCGACCCTGCAGCTGCGGGTCCGGGTGGGGGCGAAGTACCTCGAGGGCGAGCTCCGGGCCGATAGGCCCTTGCCCCACAGCTTCTCGGTGTACGCCAAGGACGAGCGGTTCTTCACCCACGACGGGTCGTGGTTCCGGAGCAACGAGATCTGGCGCGACGTCATCGACCGGCGGACCGGCGACGTCGTACGGTCCGAGCAGGTCAAGCGCAACTGCGCCCTGGTGAAGTACGTTCCCGATACCGGTTTGGGGGCAGGCGCAGAAGTACAGTAATGTTCTTCCTCGTGCCCCGTTCGGGGGCCGACATCTGCTCACAGACGTGGGCGATGGGGTATGGGGTAATTGGCAGCCCGGCTGATTCTGGTTCAGTTAGTCTAGGTTCGAGTCCTAGTACCCCAGCGAAGCTGGAGTTCCGATTCGCTGGATGGCAAGCAAATTGGTAGGCTTCCTTGGCCGATCAGCAGTGATCGACCAGCTAGGGCCCCGTTGTGTAGCGGCCTAGCACGCCGCCCTCTCAAGGCGGTAGCGCGGGTTCGAATCCCGTCGGGGCTACAGTAAAAGTGCTTCCCACTAGGGAAAACGCACGTCGGTGAAGTCGGAGTGGGCTCAGTCTGCGTCCTCGAGGGCGCCTCAAGGACGCAAGTAATCTTGTGCCCCGGTGCTCCCTGGAGGTGCTTGAATCGCCGAGAGCACCTCGCCAACATGTCCCTGACAAGGCGCTTTATCATCGCGGCTACGTCGCGCTACCGCCTTGAAGGGGCGGTAGCGCCGCAAACGTTCGCCGGACATCGGTGGGACAGGTTCCAGCTGTTCAAGCCCCAGGCATCACGGCGGCGGAAATGCAGGGGGTGCAGCTCGAGTTGGCCTGGTGCTTTCTTGAAGAGGTGGCGTTCCGCAGGTTGCACTGGGCTGGAACGGGCGAGCCCGCTTCCCCGTCGCGGCGCTACCTCTGATTTTCGGCGGATTCGTGGGCTTACGTGCGCGCATATCAGGGTCCGGCTACCTGACTTCGAAGCGGGCCGTCCCCGACCAAGCCCCCGGCGTGCCGGACGCCTCCACGGCGCGGACACGGAACCAGGCACGCCCGACCGGCAGCGCGTTGGTCGAGAACGTCGACGCGGCCGCCGTCTGGAGCACTGTCGGTGACGAGAAGGTCTCTTGGTCGTCGATGGCGATGGTGTAGCCGGCGGCCCCAATCACATCCGACCAGTCGAAGGCGATGGTCTGACCCTGGGAGAAGCGTGCGTCGACGGCGGGCGCTAGGAGCGACGGCGCGGCGAGCGTGCCGGAAGGTGGCGGACTGGGCGGCGTACTGGTCGTCGCCTGCGGCGTGAAGCTGCGCGTCGAGGAGAACTGTCCGAAGACGCCGGCGGAGTTCCGGGCGCGCACCCGCCACCACAGCTGGCGGATCGGCAGGCCCGTGAGCTGAACCTCGGACGCTGCCACGGTCGGGTTGGCGACGTACGGTGCCGAGACGGCCGACGAGTCGTCGACCCTGACCTCATAGCCCGTCGCACCGGGCACGTCGTTCCAGTTCAGGGTCACCGGCTGCGCCACGCCGGTAGCGCCGTTGGCGGGTGCCAGCAGGGTGGGTGCGGCCGGAGTCGGTGGGTTCACGGTCAAGGTCGCGCTCCGGGTCACACCGCCTGACCCCGCCGAGACCGTTACCGGATTCGCCGCCGTCACCGCGGTCGTCGTCACCGAGAACGTTCGGCTCGTCGTGCCGGCAGTCACCGTGACGGTGGACGGTACGCCGGCGGCCGCAGAGTCGTCGGTCAACGTGACCACCGTGCCGCCGGCGGGCGCTGCCGCACTCAGGCGCACCGTACCGGTGCTGGAGCTTCCGCCGACAACGGTTGTCGGGCTGAACGACAACGCGCTCAGCGTGCCGGACGCCGAGCGGGTGATGTTCAAAGCGGCGAACTGCGTCGTGCTTCCCAAGGTCGCCGACAGCTGGGCGGTGGTGTTGTCAACGGGAAACGTCGTGATCTGGAACGTGGCTGTGGTTGCACCGGCCGGGACCGTCACCGTCGCCGGCACGCTTGCCGAACCTGGCAGATTGCTACCGAGACTGACGGCCACACCGCCAGCCGGCGCGGCGCTGCCGAGCGTGACCGTACCCGTCGAAGACGTTCCACTGGTCACGGTGGTCGGGTTGACGCTGAGCCCGGTCAGAGCGGGCAAATTCGGGGATACTGTGAGCGTGACGGTGCGAGTCACTCCGCGGCCGGTTACCGAGATCGCCACGGGCGTCGACACATTCACCGGGCTGGTAGTGATGTCGAACCGGCCGAGCTCGGTCGAGGCGTTGACGGTCGCGAACTCAGGCACCGAGGCGACGGACGGGTTGCTGCTGGTCACCCGTATCAGCTGGTCGTGGCCCGCAAGCTCGGACAGCGGGATCAGAACCTGGCCTTGCGAACCACCGCTGGTGGTGGCTGGGACGACTTTCAGACTGTCCGGCTCGGGTGAAGGGGTCAGGATCAAGATCCAGCTCGCTGTGGCGGCCCCGGATCGGGCGGTGATGGTGACGATCGTGCGCGTCGCCACGGGGTTGGTACGGATCGGGAACGAGTCGCCGCCCGCCCCTGCCGGGATGGTGAACGTCGGCGGCACGACTGCCGCCGGCGATGAGCTCGAAAGGTTCAGCTGGAACCCCCCGGGAGGCGCGAGTCCGTCACAGAACCCGGCGAAGCAGCCCCCCTCGAGGTCGACGATCCCCAGCAGCTCGGCACCGCCGGTCGCCTGCACGGGGAACAGCTGGAGAGGCGTGTCGTTGAGGGTTGGAGGCAGCAGGAGGATCGTCGTTGACGCGGACGTCCCGTTGTAGGTCGCGGTCACGGTGACTGGCGTCGGCGTGGTAACGAAGCCGACTCGCATACTACGCAACGAGTTGGGAAATCCGGTGGGAGCCACCAGCACGTTCACCGACGAGCTGCCGACTGCGACCTGGCGGGATGCCGGGAGCTCCGGGAGCAGCGCCGGATGGCTGGTGCTCAAGGCGACGGTGGCGCCGCCGGTCGGGGCCGGGCCGGTCAGGTCAATGCTGCCTCTAGCTTCGCCCCCACTGAACTTCTGCGTGGGGAAAGTCACCGCGCCGACCGCCGGTGGACGGGCCGTGACGCTGAACGTGCCGGTCGCAGACCAGGCGGTGTAGGCCTCGGTGGCGCCGGAGTAGCCGTGCTGCGAGCGCACCCTCCAGAACTTGTTCCCAGGAGTCAGGGTGGGCACGATCTGGGAGTTGCTCGCGGTCCGGAAACTCTGCTCGATGGTCGTGAACGCCGAGCTGCTGGAGACCTGAAGCTGGTAGCCGTCGTCCTGGTGGTTCGGAACATGCCCCCATGACAGCGTCAGGGGGACCTGGGTCGCCGTGCCGTTGGCCGGGGCCACCAGTGCAGGCGCCGCCGGCAGTGGGTTGGTGTCGCTAACGCTGAGGCTGACCGGGTTGGATGGCGGGCCGACCAGACCGTCGGCGTTGACAGCGAGCACCCGCGCCTGGAGGCTGCCCTGGTTCGCCGAGTTCAGTGAGACTCGCTCGGTGGTGCCCAGGAGATTCACCTGCCGGGCACGGTCGCCGACGGGGAAGTCGGGGTCGGCCGACTCCTGAAGGATGTAGCTGACCGCCCCTGGGACCGAACTCCACGAGAATGTGATGGTCTCCAGGGGGTGAAACTGGGTGGCGTCGTGGGGTAGGTCGAGGGCGGGGGCGGCCGGCACACCAGGACCGGCACCGGTGACGATGACGCTGCGGGGCGTGGACCAGGCGCCCAGTTCGACGTCGCGGCTCACCGCCTGCACCCGCCAGAAGTAGGTTCCGGCTGGGAGCCCGCTCACCATGTCGTCGGTTGTGGCGGCACCTGCCAGGAGAACGGGGTTGCGCTCGATCACCGAGCCGAAGCCGGACGTGCGGCTGACCTCCCAGTTGTAGCCGCCGGCACCGCTCACCGGCGCCCACGAGATGGCGAACGGGATGCTGACGCTGGCACCATTTGCGGGCCCTTGCAGGACCGGGGCGGGGGGCGCCACGGCGGCGGCTGTACCGACCAGACCAACGAGGGCGAGGATCGTCACGAATGCCGTGACGCACGCCCTGCGTGCCGCGAGCCTCATGCCAGGTCTGATCACTGTCGCCACCTTCAAGTCCCCGATGGGCCGACAGCTGCCGACCTGAGACCACAGATCCGTCCGAGGATGACGGTCGATGGCGCCGCTCCCAACGTATGTGTCCCCGAGCTGATCGTCACATAGGACCTTGGTCGTAGTACCCCAGCATTCGGCCCGCCCGCGCTTTCCCGCGTGCATCAGGAGCCGACACACCTTGAGGCTCGAGGTGCTTCAACTCACCTCCGACTACCTCTTCAAGATCCAAGAGGAACGCGAAGCTGCCCGAGAGGAACGGGAACGGCTCCGCGGGAACGGGAACGGCTCCGCGGGGAACGAAAGGCCGAGCAGGAGCATACGGCTGAGCGAGAGGGTCACAACAAAGAGCGCACCCACTACGCTAACGCACTCGCCACCCTTCAGCAGCAGGGCACAACCGAAGGGGCCGCCGATCTCGAGGCCCGCATCGCCCAGATCGACACTGCCATCGACGCTAATGATTTCCGTGCCGCAAACATTCGCGCCGGCTACGTCTACGTCATCAGCAACATCGGAGCCTTCGGTCCCAACCTCGTCAAGATCGGCATGACCCGACGCCTCGATCCCCTCGGCCGGGTCCGCGAGCTCGGCGACGCCTCCGTCCGCCCCTTCGACGTGCATGCCATCTAATTCTCCGACGACGCCGTCCAGCTTGAGAACGGGCTCCACGCAGCGTTCAACGATCACCGCCTAAATCAAGTCAACCTTCGACGCGAATCTTTTCGCCGAGCCCGCACAGGTACGGTGTCGTTCTTAGAACCAAGGTGGGCAACCTCCTCGAGTTCGCCGAAGCCCCTGAGGCCACCCAGTACTTTCAAAGTCAAGGGCTCTGGAGAGCCACCAGCCTTGGCTGAGCACGTGGTCACGTACTGAGACGTAACCGTATGACAGCGTCGGTCCGGCCGGAACGCATCCAGAATCCGCCGTCCGTCGCGGGACGCACCCAGTAGCCGACCCTAATTCGGAGCACGTCAGTGACCGACCGGCATACGGGCCCCTACTGCGTTAGCGCCAGCTGTAGGTCGGGGTCCAGCCGAACAGGGCCTTCATCTTGGCGCAGTCAAAGGCTGAGCTGGGGTCCTCGTAGTTATCGGCGAAGTAGTCGTACCCGTTGTAGAACTCTGCCATCAGGTCCCGCAGCCCACGCTTGGCACGGGTGTCGGCTGCGGCGATGAGGCAAACCTCGTGACCGCTGCTCGTCCCTTCCAGGGCGGCGCGGTACGCCGTGCCGACATCACGCGCGTCGATGTAGCTCCAGAAGTTCGACTTGCTGAGGCCAGGGTCGTCCCACTCGGCCGTAAACCGGGCGTAGTCGTCCGGCGGGATGACGTTGTTGATGCGCAACCCGACCCACGCCGTCTGCGGATAACGGACAGCGAGCGAGTCAGCGATCACCTCGCTGATGTACTTGCTGAGGGCGTACGCGTTGGGCGACGGGTGCCGTTCGGTCTCGTCGAACGGGATCCGGGTCGGGACCGTGCCCTCGGTCAGTAGACCGGTCGCCATCTCGCTGGAGGCGTAGATGAACCGTGAGACTCCGAGGTCGCCCGCCGCTTGCATCAGGTTGTAGGCGCTCAGCACGTTGTTGTTGAAGACCTCGATCTGCGCCTGGCCGGTCGGCGACGGGATGGCCGCGAGGTGACAGACCGCGTCCGGACGGTATTGGAACAGTGCGTCGTAGACCTTGCCCGTGTCGGTCAGATCGACCCGGCAAAACTCTCCTGGCAGTTCCAGGTCCGGCCGGTCAGCCAGGTCGAAGTCCACCACCTCGTGGTTGGCCTCCGCAAGCTCGCGGACCACCCACTGCCCGGCGCGCCCCGTACCGCCTGTGACAACGACTCGCATCTTGACCAGTCCCGTCCATCGACCTGCACCCCCACCTGACGACCGAGGCTGCTCAGAGGCTACCTGCCAACCCGAGCGAGGCTGGGCGATTAGGCCGAATAGGATCTGCGCGTCCTGCGGCCCGAAGCCACCTGGGCCGAGAATCGGACTGCGACTGAAAGACGCTGATGACCGTGCTCGAGCTGAGCCATTCTCCTGACCCATAGCCCGACCGCCGCGTGAGATACCGGTGTCTACCGGGACGCCGGTGAGGTTCGATGGCGCCATCCTCGGAGGATGGCACGAACGTGGTTGTCGGTGACGGTGGAGCTTCTTGGCGGTCGCGGCGAGGAGCTTTGGCCTGGGCCCGGTCGCATCTTGGCGGTCGGGCCTTCACACACATTCATGGACCTCGCAGATGCGATCAACGGTGCGTTCGGGCGGTGGGACCGGTCGCACCAGTCGATGTTCACTCTCGCCGACGGCCAGGTGATCACTGACACGTCCACGGCAGTCGAGATGGCCGGATCGGCCGGCGGCCCGATCAGCGCGCCGCTGGACATCGAGATAGCCAAAGCGGCCAAAGTGGTGGAGCCCGGAGCAGAGTTCCAGTTCACGTTCGACCTCGGTGATGAGTGGACGCACCGGTGCGTAGTCGCTGAGGGGAAGATCGACCCCGTCGAGGTGCTCGGCGTTCGTCCGGACACCCCGTTGCCGTATTGGGGCTGGGGAACCATCCCGGATCAGTACCGGCGCCGGTGGGCGTCCGACGACGGAGAGAGTCGGCGACCGCGGAGACCGAGCCAGCCGCACCCGATGCTGCTGCACGCCTGGCCCGCACGGGAGCAGCTGCCGACGCTGGATCTGGTTGCGCTGCGTCAATCGATTGCGGCCAACGATGCGGCGCGATTCCTCGCCGTGGTGACGGGATGCGACATTGACGACGTGCTGCAACAGGTGGGAGCGGGCCTGCCGATGGCGCTGCAACAGCGACGGGATCAGGCTGAACCGGTGGCGTTGTCGGTGATCAATCGGCTCACCTGGCGCGGCGGCCCCGGCGACCAGGTGCTGGCGGAGGATTTGCTCGCTTGTCTGCGTCGGGAGCCGTTGACGGGGACGGCGGTGCCGATCGATCTCGACATGCTGAGTACGGAGATGGAGGGCGACGTGAGCTTGTCGAGCGGCGGCTATGTCGACCTACACACCGGAGATGTTCACGGCGACTACGCGACTGATCCGGGGATCGTTGGGGAGGATGCCGCCCTCGAGCTGGAGACGGACCCCGGCCGGTGGCTCCGGTTCGACTGCATCGGCCCGCGGGGCGGATGGCAGGACATGGCTGACTTCGCCCGGCGGCAGCGGGAGGCCGGTCTTCGTGAGCGGCTGGAGCGGGCGATCCACGGCGCGGCTGCCTTCCGTCGGTTCAGGGACCTCGTCCACCACGAAGATCTCGCCGACCAGTGGCCAACCTTCGCCACCGACCGCCAGCTGGGACGTGCGCGCGAGTTCCTCGCCGCTGAAGGCATCCGCGTCGGCTGACAGTCAACCGCCGATGTGCCGCCTGCCACATCCCCCGTCGACCAAGACGCGGTGTACCGCTGGCAACGAAGCAAGGTTCGAAAGCAAACATCGTCGAAGCCGTAGAGCGACCCGTTGCGCGAAACGCACCCAAGCAGCCGCCCTCGTGCGGGACGCAATCCGCCCGGCAGTGACCGACCCTCATGCGGAGCACGCCAGTAGCCGACCGTTCTGCGGTGTCGGCGCTCAGTACTGCTCGTGTCGAGGATCTCCGCCCTCGGAGGGTGTCGAGACGCCAAGATTGGATCTTGTCAGCTGTCGGCTCTGGCGATATCGCACCGCTACGGGTGCGGCGGATCCAGGCGGCCAACGCAACGCAGCGTGACCGTGAGCACGCAGCGTCGGGCAGCTGTGCCAGTTCGCAAGAGTCGGTGACTTATTGACCTGAGCAGCACTCGTATCTCATCTTGGCCGAGGGCGCACCAGGGGCGCAGGAGAACGAGTAAGGATGACACACGCTCGTAGATGCCGATAAGCGAGGATAACGCTATCGAGCCTTGTGAGCGTAGGTTTCGACAGACGCTGATAGGCGCCGCAAGACAGCACAAGACTCGCTGAAATGCCCTCTCAAGGCGGTAGCGCGGGTTCGAATCCCGTCGGGGCCACAAGTTTGAAAGTGCCGCGGACCAGGTGAAACGCCGGTCCAGAGGCGTCGCTGGTTATCCCCTCCACCCGTCAAAGGCGTACTGGCACCAGCTCAACGGCCGAGTAAGTCGTAGAGCCGATCCACCGCAGCGTCGGTGTTATCGTCGAACAGCCCGCCGGACCGCGTCATCGGGAATGCCACGCCGTGGTCCCGGCCCATTCGGATACCTCTCGGACGATGCAGCCGGCGGCGACCAGGATGGTCACGAAGCTGTGCCGCAGCCCCTTCAATGCCGGCTCACCAAAGATGTCAGCGTTGCGGGGCCGGTGTCCGGGGCGCTCATCAACGAGAGTCTTTCGAGCCGGTGCCGTCGAGCAACTCGAGGAGGCGGTTGCGCTCGCTTTCGTCGGGACTGCTCGCCAGCCGTGCCTGCAGTAGCGCCTCCGCCTCGGCCGGCCACTGCGCAGGACCCCAACGATCGAGCACAGAGTACGCCTTCCAGCGGTCCATCTGACCGGATTTGAGAGCGGCCTTGACGAGCGGCCAGCCGAGGCCGGGTCGCTCGGCAGGGAGCTTCCAGAGGACCCACGCCGCCGCGTCGTCAAGCAGGGCACCGTGCTCGTTGTGGTCTTCGCGGATGAGGTGCCGTTCGGCCAGCTGGACGACGGAGGAGAAGCGCTGAGATCCCGCCGAAGTCACCGCGTCCCACCACCAATGGCTAGCAGGATCGCACTCGAGTGCAGCGAGCACGGCCGGGAAGATGTCGAGGCCGAGGGAACGGCCGACCTCGAGCGCGCTGCCGAAGGACGGGTTGTCCCAGTCGGAGAGAGCGCGGGCCGTGCGACGCGGCCACTCCGGGTCCGCGAGGATGCGCTCGGCGGAGACAAGGAGTGACTGTCGGCGCTCCGGGGCGAGCGGGATGGTGTCCCCGGGAGGGAGTTCCAGCAAGGTCCGGGCAGCACGGGCTAGCTGGAAACGACGGAGGTCCGACTCGTCCAGCACATCGAGAAGCAGCTCGAGAACAGCGGGCCCGTCGGGGTAGTCACCGATGTCTCTGCCAGGGCTTCCTTGAATCCGTCCCAACACCAGCGTCAACAGCACCCCGACGGCTCCGTCGACGAGTTCAGGATCAGGCGGTTCCATGCGTTCGAGCTGTCCCAGCAGATCGGCAGAGGCAGCGTAGATCGCGGTGTAGTCGTCCATCTCGGAGTTGACGTAGCCGCCGCACACCAACCAGCGCCGGACCTCCTGGTCCGCCAGATTCAGACGCTCCACCGCCTCGACTCGTCCCCAACCGTAGGCCACCTGGGCCACGGCGTACGCTGAGCCCTCCGGGTCCCCGCTGACGGCGCTCAAGGCATCGAGGACGAAGCACGAGAGCTCGTCGTGCCGTGCGAGCACCAGCAGCCGTTGCCGGTCCGACTCATCATGGCCGAGGGAGAGCAGGGCGATGCCCAGCTGGACCGGTCCCAGGTGGCGGCCCTCGAAGGCCAGCCAGCGGGCCGTCGCAAGGTCCTGGGGGTTGCCGTCGACGGCCAGTGTCCGGATGACGTCGGCAACGCCGTCGAGAACGTCATCGCGCAGGGCCAGCGCATACAGCTGAGCGCGCTGGTGCCGGCCGAAACGCCGCCGGGTGGCACGCACCGCATCGAGCAGACCACCCTCCTTCGCGACGGGCCCGCGCCTCGTGCGCCGAGACAGGACGCCCTCCAGCGCTTCCGGGGGCCATCGGAGTGCGCCGTCGGGGACTGGCTGCTGATCGGGCAGCCGGTAGCCGGCGGCGGTCAGCCCAGGAGCCGCGTCGCCGGGCAGGTGGGCCGCGAGATGCTCGAGGATCGACGGCTCGGTCACCGGCGGGACGGGTCGTGCGGCCGGCGGTCCTCGTTGTCGTCCCAGCCGTCGCTGTCGCTGTCTGGGGTACCGAAGACGGGCTGACCGGTCTCCTCCACCAGATCCAGGATCAGTTGCGAGAGCGGATCCCGGTTCGTCACCGGGCCGATCAGCATGTCGGCGGACGCCTCTTCCCGGTCGTCCATGCCGTTGTAGTTGGCGTCGATGAAGACGGTGTCCAAAACACCGTCGTTGTTGGTGTCGAACGTCAGCGTCTCCAAGTAGCCGTCCTGGTCCTGGTCGACGTTGACCTGTTCGTAGTGGCCGTCCTGGTGAGCGTCGAACAGGCGCATTTCGACGTCGCCGCTGCCGTCGGTGTCGATCTCCTGGACCTCGAAATAGCCGTTCTCGTCGGCGTCGAAGCCCAACGTCTCGTTGTAACCGTCGCCGTTGCTGTCGAAACGCTGCTGATCGAACTTGCCGTCCTGGTCCAAGTCAAACATCTCGGTCACGAGTTCCCCCTGGCATCACCGGCCGCGTTCTGCGTCCTCCCAGTACTTGGAGAGCGAGGGTGGGCTTGTTGTTCCCCGGGACCGCAATCTCACCAGATCCGGGCGAAGTCGTGGCGGTGCTCCCGGAACGACTGGCCGACCCGAAGGACTTCCTCGGTGGCTCCACCAGTGAGTCCGGGCGCGCCGACAACGGTGCTACCGACCGCCCGATTCCAACTCGTTTGACGACCCGAAACCTCAGACATCGAGGAAGACGAGAACGACGAGGGAGACGAGTACGACGAGGGAGACGAGAACGACGAGGGAGAACAGGGGGCGGCTGTGATGCAGTGCCTGTCGCCCCCCCCGGGCTGGACCACCCGGCCACCTTGGTGCTGCCTCCGGGCGCACGGTTCGGCTCGGCGAGCGGGAGGAGACCTGGGTGGCCGTCGAGCTGGCGGAGGGTGTCCGCGTGACCTTCGGGGGGTTAGCAGCCGCGTAGAACTCTCATTGGTTGTGGCCGAGCGGTGCGCCGAAGCTCGCACGGGCACGTGGCCGTAGCCGAGTTTGGCTAAGCCGAAGATGCGTGATCCGGCTGCGGTTCTCATGGAGTGCGTCAACAGTGAGGTTGAGGTGGCCGTCGCCATGAGGTCGAACAGCGTAACGGGGGCGCCGAGAGAGTCGCCAGTCTCGGCGCCCGCCGGGGATGCCCGGGGTGTCCTGGCTGGAGGCACAGTTGCCGCTCGCGACAGCCGGTTCGGGCGGCGTAGGTCGCCAAACTCGCGGAAGTCACTCATAGCCTCCTCCCGGTCTTCGCGAAGATGTGTGGACTCGTCACCTTACAGGCCCGAAGCGCGTAGCGTCGCGAGAAGGAGACGGTAGGGGGGTCTGAGGTGGCTGAGGAACAGACGAATCTCAATTGGACTGTCGCCTTCGCTGGCTCCGCTGTGGGTGCGGCCGTCGTTGGAGTCTTTGCATCTGTCGCCAAGTCCATGACGCGGATCATGGAATGCACATCCGCGAGTACCCACCGCTACTGCGGAGAGGTCAGCTACTGGGACGTAGATCTGAGCAATTACGCTGCCGGCGCATGTGTGCTGACGGGCTGGGGCCTGAGCGCATCCGTGGGTGGCTGGCGAATGCTGCATGCCGAAGACGAAGCAGCAGTTCCCCTCGTCCTGGTGGCAGTGGGAGTGGTCTGTTCATGCATAGCCCTGTACCTCTGGTATGTGCTCGCTACGAAGGTTTTCGTGTCTCCCTGAAGCTCCAAGCACATCATTCGGACCAGAAGATTATCTGACCAAAACACCCGCAGCCTCGCGTCCTATTGACACTGAACGGCGGGGAGGACGATGTTGTAATCAGGAGTCCCCGTGGACGTCAACAAAGTGGGGTGGGTCGACATGACGAGAATGGATCCTCCACCGCTAACGATCGTGCACCCCGGGCAGGGGAGTTCCGGCACCCTGGGCTCCATTGGAGTGGACTTCAAGTTGTGGGGGAACGATACCGGCGGTGCCGTCTCCATCGTCGAGCATCCGTTTCCGGTCGGAGCCCTCGTACGACCGCACCTACACACCCGTGAAGACGAGTACTCCATCGTCACGGAGGGTGAGATCGGCTTCAGATCCGGTGACCGGGAGGCAGTCCTCGGGGCAGGCGGCTACATCACCAAACCGCGCAACGAGCTGCACGCCATGTGGAACGCTGGTGACGTCCCGGCTCGGATGATCGAGGTGATCAGCCCAGCGGGTTTCGAGAACTTCTTTCGTGAGCTGTCTGAGTTGTTATTGAGCGTCAGCGAACCACAAGTGCCGCAGATCGCCGAGATCGCGGGTCGGTACGGTCTTCAGTTCGGACAGCCGGATTGGCTTCCCGACATCATTTCGCGCTACCACCTGACCCCTCCGCCTGAGTGAACCGAATCGCTCGTGGAGTTCGTTGACTGATCGCTAACCGACGGTCTCGAAGGACAGCGCCGAGTTCGCGGGCGTCAACCCGGGTGGGACGGACCGGTTGGCTGATGAGACCGCTTGGCCCCACGCGTAGGCCTTGGGACCTTCGCAATCACCTTTGGCAGATACTGGGTGGCCGCCGGGGCCGGGGTCAGTTTCTAAACCCCGGCCAACTCGGGCCCTCAGGGGTTGGTGTAGCTGCCCCCGTAGATGTCGGTGTTACCGAAGGCAAGCGTTGATCCTTGTGGGCAGTCGCTGTTCGGGCCGGGTCGGAGCGCATCGGACGGCGCACCGGGTAGTTCGGCCGCCTCCTCAGCCTCTTCCTTCTCGTCGGCCACGATGGGTTCGACCGCGCCGCCCACGACATCGGTGACGAAGGCTTGCCGATAGGCGTTGATACGCGGGCAGACGGCGGCGTTGCGGGCGTCGTTCCAGACCGCTGATCCGTAGGTCCGGGTGGCGACGGCGTAGTTGTAGTCACCGAGGAACTCAGCGGTGAGGCCGTTGGCGCTCGAACCTCGCGCGTCGCCGATGGCGGCTCGGTGCTGGGTGGCGAAGGCGCCTAGCCCGGTGGCGGTGCTGGGGGCGTGCCGGACTACGCCGAGCATTCGCCGCGGTGAGGTGGTGTCGCTACGCCACGGATCGAGGTAGGCGTTGTAGGTCAGCCAGACATGTCGACCATCGGGCGAGATGGCGATCGCCGGCTGATTGGCCCGGTCACCCCCCGCGGAAGCCGCTTTCGCCGCGCTGTAGGAGCCGCCGCCGTTGGTTGAGGAGATGACGTAGGCCCTTTCCTGGTTGACCCCGGTTCGGTTGTCGGACCAGGCGATGACGATTCGGTTGGTGGCGTCGGCGCCGGTGGGTGCGCCGTTGGCGATGTCGATGCTCGGGAAGATGTCGGTACGGGCCCCGGCGATGCCGTCGATGGTGAAGCGACCTTGGGCGGGGTCAAGCTGCCCGATGCCTGCCGTGCTCACGATTGCTCGCGGCCGTTCGAAGGTAGCGCCGCCGTTGAACGAGCGCGTCTGGTAGAACACGCCCGTGCCTGCCTGCTTGTCGAACCCGGACCAGATGACGTAGACGACACCGGTGCTGTCAGTCCGAATGGCGCAGCCTTGCCGGCCGCCGCTCTGCGCGTTGTTGGTGGCAGCACTGAGCTGGCGGGTCGACCAGGTGTTGCCTCCGTCAGTGGAACGGGCAAACAGCACCGGTTCAGGCGCCCCGCTGCCCGAGCCACGAAAGCCGACGTTGCAGACGTAAGCATTGCCGAAATGAGGGCTCGAGGAGGCATTGTCGGCCCAGATCTGCTCTTTGTCGCTGAACAGCGCGGTGTTCTGCTTGGTGACAATCACTGGTTCCCGCCACGCCGATTTCACACCGGCTGCCGCATCGACGACATTGTCAGTACGGGAAACGGCGATCGCGGCCTCCCCTCGAAGGGTTGACGAGCCAGCAAAGGGGGTGGCGATATTGGCGTAGTAGAGCCGCTGGCCGTTGGCCCAGGAGAAGGTTCCGTTTCGCGGCACCGGGCCGAACGCCAGTTCGGGGTCGCCGTTGGAAACTAGCCCGTTTTCGTAGTACCAGGGCAAGGTTCCGATCGAACCGACGGAAGGCTGGCACTCCTCGTCGGTGTCAGTGCGGCAGCTGGCGTTGCGAGCCGACCACCCTGTGTAGCTGGGCTGAACCCAGGACCGCCCACCATCCAGAGAGAACTGCACGCCAGACACTCCCACCCCTGGCGTGAACGGGCAGGTTTCGTCCTCTCCCGCATAGCAGCGTTCAAGATCGATGTTGTCATTCGCACCAGCGGCCAGCACGCCGGTATCGACGGGATTCACCGCCAGCCCTGGCTCATTCTGTTTGTTGTGGGAGAAGTACCGGTCGTCGCTACCGACTGTCACTTCGGCGTCCCCGCCGGGAGTGATAGGTGCGGCAAGCGCGGACGTGGCGGTCACAAGGATCAAAGCCAGGGTGGCGAAGATCGTGGCGGCGGGTGATGTGCGCATGTCGCTTCCCCTCGAGAAGCCCGGTCGCGGCTACAAGATGAGATCACCGCGGTGACGGAGAGTTCTTCTCATCATTCACCCGCCCCACCCGGCAAGACAAGCGTCTGCGACTAGGTGCTCTAGGCACGGCAAGCCCCAGAGTGCCAACGGCCATACCTACAGTGTTTTGGTCAGGTGACCCTCTCGCGGATCCCTTTCTGCGCGTCGGTTAGAAACGCCGTTCCTGTTACAGACCCACCGGACTGGTCAGCTTTGCTACAAAGTTGTCATCGCGTCGGGTCGAAGAGAAGTAGGGGCGCGGGGCGTCGCCGGCTGTCCCAGTCGAGTGCCTGGGTCAGGCATTCCTCACGAGTCATGGCTAGCCCTTCGGCCCACGTGGTCTCATAGGCGCTGTCGCCGAGGTCGATGCGAGCGTCAGCCAGCCAGCCAGTCCGGTTTCGTTCAGTCGTGGGCCAGGAGCGGGTGCCGTGAAGGTCACGGAGGTGTTGGGCGGCGCCGGCTAGGCAAACGGCTCGTTCGAAGTTGTGCTTGAGGGCAGCCAGGTGGGCAAGGCTGTCGAGGGCGCCGTGGAGGCCGAGCTCCTCGCCCGCTGCGATCATGGTTGCCAGGCTGTGGTGGAGGAGGTCGCCGGCAAGGTCGAGTTGGCCTTCCGCGACCGCGAGGTCGCCGAGGCTGAGGTGCAGCAGGGCGACGAAGCGGGGGAGGGCAAGAACTCCATAGAGCTCGAGGCTCTCGTTGAGGTGCTGGTGCGCTGCGCGGTAGTCCCGACGGTGGTCAGCCGCGATCATCCCAAGGTGATGCAGGCTGGCGGCGGTGACAAAGACGTGACCGATGCCCTGCCCGAGGCCCCGCGCCTCCTCGAGCAGGGAGACTGCGCTGTCGTAGTTCTCTTGGAGACGCGCCACGAATCCGGCGGCCAGGAGCGCGGCGCTGGTGCCGCGTGGGTCACCCACCCGACGGAAGAGCGCGACACTGTGCTGGAGCAGCTGCTCAGCCACGACGTAGTCGGCCTGGGTCTGAGCAAGCTGGGCCGCTCCCAGGAGCGCCTCGGCTCGTACGCCGTCCTCCTCGCCGCCGGGCGCTGCGAGAAGATCTGCCAGCAGAGCGCGGCCTTCGCTCGCGTCACCGTGGACGTACCAGAACCACCACAGAGCCGCCCCGAGGCGGAGGCCGGCATCAACGTCACCGCGTTCGATGTGCCTGCGCATCACCAACCGCAGGTTGTCCTGGTCGAGTTGCAGCCGGCTCATCCAGGCCCCCGCAGCTGGACTGTAGAACGCTCCGGCAGCTTCCGCGGCAAAAGACTGAAAGTACGCGGTGTGCCGCTGTCGCCACTGGTCCTCCTCCCCACTCGCGGCGAGCCGCTCAAGGGCGTACTCGCGAATGGTCTCGAGCATCCGGAACCGCGGCTCGCCTTCTTTGGTCTCCGTCACCTCGACGAGACTGCTGCGCTCCAGCTGCTCCAAACGACCCACAATCTCCAGCGCTGTTTCCGGCGGCCGCACGCCTAGCGCCTCGACCGCGGACAGGCTGCCGCCTCCTTCCAGAACGGCAAGCTGTCGAAACAGCAGTTGTTCCCCGGGCTGCAACAGGTCATAACTCCAGCCGATCGCCGCTCGGATCGTCTGCTGGCGAGTTGCTGCGTCGGACGGCCCACCGGTCAGGAGGCCGAGCCGATTCCCGAGATGGCCCAGCATGGCCCGCGGGGGCAGGACGCGGACCCGGGCCGCTGCGAGCTCGAGAGCAAGGGGCAATCCGTCCAGCTGTTGACAGATCGTGGCCACCGCGTCGGCGTCAGCCAGGGTCAGTGCGAAGCCGGGCTGCACAGCTTGGGCACGGCGTAGGAACAGCTCCACGGCAGGGTTGGCCGCCAATGCGAAAACCGACACCGGGGGTGTCGGGTCCGGCACCGGCAAAGGTGCGACCGGTAACTCGTGCTCGGCGCGCAGGTTAAGCGCCGAGCGGCTGGTGACCAGGACATTCAGCCCGGGCGATGAGGCGACGAGGTTGGCTACGCGGTCGGCGGCGGCAGCCACCTGTTCGAAGTTGTCTAGCAGCAACAGCACCGGCCGAGCCCGAACGCGTGCCGCGACGGTCTCGGCGAGGGGCGCCGGGCCCGCCCCCTTCAGGCCCAGTGCCTGCGCCACCGCCGGCAACACAAGCTCGTGGTCGGTCAGGGATTCCAGCGGTACCCAAATCACGTCGCCGGTCGATTCCCGAGCCCACTCGGCCGCCACCTGCAGGCCTACCCGGGTCTTGCCGACCCCACCCGGACCCGTGAGGGTCACTAGCCGCACGTCCTCCTGCGACAGCAGGTCCACTGCTTTGCGGACCAACTCCTCCTGACCCACTAGAGGAGTGAGTGGTACCGGAAGCACGGTGCTGTCCGCTCCGGCGGTGTTCCCCTGGCCCTTACCACTGCGTGCCGCTGCGGCCAGGGCGGCGGCGTCCTCTGGTAGGAGTTTGAGTCCGGCGACCAATCGGCGGACGGTGTCCTGATAGGGCAGGTGCAGGCCCTGTTCGAGGTAGCGCAGGCCCCGGACGCTGAGTCCAGATTGGTCGGCGAGCTCCTCCTGCGTCACCCCCGCCGTCATGCGATAACGGCGGAGTAGGTCCGCGAACAGCAGGTTTTGACCGCCCGTTGTCGATGTCGCCATTCCTCTGCCCGCACCTCTTCCAGGGCGCAACGCTGCTATGGCTCACGGTAGCAACGTCGCAAGGTTGGGTCCATGTGTGGGAATTGCCTGTAAGTGTGCCGGTCATGGTTCCTGTACGGCCGCAACACCCGCCGCAATGCTGGTCGAAGACGTCACGGCGAACCGCGCCGGAGCCCAAACCAGAGAAAGTGCAGGCCGACCATGGCACTCGCAATGCTCGCCGAGATCGCAGACCTAACCCAGGAAGAGTACGAGAAGGTGGTCACCCAGGTGAACGAGAACGGGTCCCCGCCCGGGGCCCTGTTCCACGCGGGCGGACCGATTGAGGGCGGATACCGGATCGTCGAGGTCTGGCAGAGCCGGGAAGCCGCCGACGCCTTCTACACCTCCGAGCAGTACCGGAAAGCCACCGCAACAACGACCACCCAGCCAAAAATCCTCATGACCTGGCCGGTCAACGGTCTCGACAACGGCGCAGGCTGGCACAAGACGTCCTGAGCGCAGGGCCGCGGGCTTCGCACCGTCCCGTTGCCGCGCGAGAACAATGCAAGAGGGACTGCGGTCGCCGGAAGAAGGCATGACCTACTGGCACTGTCGTTGATGCTCCGGCGGCTGAGTCGCCTGACCAGGTGAAGTCGGCCGGGCGCTAACCATCGCCACGACGAGCCAAGCCAGTACTCACGCGCTAGGCCGCCCTGTTGGCCGGACGCTGCGAGCTCGGTCCGGCTTCGCGGTAGCTCCACCACGTGTCGCAACTGGCGACGTCACACCTCCCTCAAGTCGGCGAGATGTTCTGGTTGATCCGGAAGAAGTTGTCTGGGTCGTACTTTCGCTTCAGGTCTTTGAGCCGGTCGTACTTGTGCGGCCCGTAGGCCTGACGCACCCGCTCGGGGCCTTCATCGCCCAAGAAGTTCACATAGACGCCCTCGTGCCACGGCTCCAGGGCCGACCAGAAACTGCGCACCCATTCACGCTCCTCCTCAAAGCCGTCGCGGCCCTGCGTGCACGCGCCGATGTTGTAGGTGAAGCCGGCGGTACGACCATTGAAGGCGGACTCGTCGTCGCCCACCCGGCTGACCGCGCCGCCCATCTGCCAAATCGGGAACGACGTCAGCGGTGAGGAGATTCGCGACGAGTGCTCCACCGTGATGTCGATGATCTCGTCGGTCAGCTCGGACACGTCGCAGCTCTTGAAGTAGTACCAGCGGCCCGGTGGGAAGCTCGGGTCGAACATTGCCTGGTGGGCGAGATACGGTCTCGGCTGGCAGACGTCCGCGATCGGTGAGCTGAACCGGCGCAGGGGTCGGAGAAACTTCTCTCCCTCCTCCAGGTCACCCACCCAGCAGCAGACCACCATGATGACCGGCTTGCCATGCAACTCGGTTGGCACGAAGGCCAGCGGGGGCGCCTTGCGATGGATGATGATCGTCATCAGCTCATCCGGCGCATCGGCGACCCAGTCGCGATAGAACCGGAGGACGTCCCTGGACTTCTCGATCGGCCAGAAGATCGGGCCTGCGAGCACCTGAGTCCCCAGCGGCACGCAGCGAAACTCGAACTCGGTGACGATCCCGAAGTTGCCCCCACCCCCGCGTACGCCCCAGAAGAGGTCCGGGTTCTCCTCCGCACTCGCCCGGACGAACTCGCCAGTGGCTGTCACCAGGTCGACGGAAATGAGCTGATCGATTGATAGCCCGTGCTTACGCATGATCCAACCGATGCCACCCCCAAGGGTGAGCCCGGCCACGCCGGTATGCGTGACGATGCCGGACGGCACAGCGAGCCCGAAGGCCTGGGTCTCCCGGTCGAGCTCGCCGAGCAGCACCCCGGACTGGACGCGCGCCACGCGGGCCAGGGGGTCGACGCGAACACCCTTCATCAAGGAAAGATCGATGACGAGGGCGTCGTCCGCCACGGACAGACCGGGGAACGAATGCCCACCACTCCGGACGGCGACGGGCAAGCCACTATCCCGCCCGTACTTCACCGCGGTCATCACATCGGCGACGCCTGCACATTGCGCGATCAGCGCCGGACGCTTGTCGAACGAGCCGTTCCAGACTTGTCGACCGACGTCGTAACCTTGATCCTCTGGTCTTACCAGATGTCCTCGGAAGGCCGAACCGTCCAACTTGACTGATTCGGCGACAAGGCTCATCTATGCAGTGTCGCAGCCGCAGGGGAAGCAGCCAACCCCTCAGGATTCCGCCAACTTCGTGCACCTGAGCGCTTCGAGCTTGATGATGCGGCCACGATCATCGACGAAAACGACATTCCCAATTGATCTGGGCCTAACCCCTTCCGGCAACGGGCTAGGGCGGAAGTCAGGTCGGGGCCTTCTTCTACCGCGCCCAGGCGGCGAGTGCTGTGGGGGCGGTGATGTGGTCGATCCCGAGGATCGCGGCCCCTTGGAGCGGTCCGTCGTCGCCGTAGGCGCCGTCTCGCACGGGCGGTGGGACATGGCGAGTGGCGAGCATCAGACCGCTGGCGTACGCGTCGTCGAACGCGTCTGGATCGGCTGTCTTGATCAAGGGAGCCAGTCCGCCGAGCGTGATGACGTCAGGGTCCAGGGCGTTGACGAGGCCGGCAATGCCGGCCCCGAGTCTGCGGGCGAGAATCCGAGCCGGAACGCGGGCTTCTGAGCCATCCTCCGCTGCGTGGATGAGGGAGCGGAGGGTGCGCTGGGCGTACGCCTCGAAGTCGATCGACGAGGTGTGACCGGTAAGGCGGGCCAGCGCTGCTCCGTCCACCGAGGGACCCCAGCAGCCCCGGGCCCCGCACGGGCAGCTGAGCGTCGGATCGCCAAAGGGCAGGTGACCGAACTCGCCTCCGCGGCCGTTGGCGCTGGGGACCGGTCGACCGTCGACGAGCAGGGCCCCGCCCAGGCCGTCGGTGATGAGCAGATGCAACGCGACCGCGGCACCGCGTGCAGCACCGGTGCTCGCTTCGGCGATGCCGGCGAGGGTGGCGTCGTTACCCACGAGAAGGGCGACGTGCGAAGGCTCGGGGACGTGCTCGGTGAGCGCGGCGAGCTCGATGCCGGTCCAGCCCCGTGCGGTGAATTGGACCAGACGTGTGCCCGAGACGGTGCCGGCGACCGCAGCGACCACGACCCGGACGCGGCCCGAGGCGCCGTCGGCGGCCGACCCGACCGCTCGTGCGAGCTGGCTCACCGCGGCCGTTGGCTGATCTTGGTCCAGGGCGCCGGAGGACACGAGCTCGCTGCGTCCGGCCAGATCGGCCAGGCTCACAGCCCAGTGCCGCGCGCGCAGGTCGGCCACCAGCACCAAAGGGCCCTGGTCGTGTGGCTCGAGGATCGTCGTCGGTCGCCCGCGCCCTGACCCCGGAGCCCTGGATTCAGCGAGCAGATCGGCCTGGCGCAGACGTTCGACGGTCTCGGTGAGAGCACCGCTGCCCAGCGCGAGGCGCTCGCCGGCCTGCCGTCGCGTGATCCCCGGCTCCCGGTGCAGCAGCCGGAGCAGCTCTGAGGCCGTGGTCCACCGCGCTCGGGCCGAACGCGTCATGACGGCCTCCTTGGTTGGACGATCGACTCGGTCCCAATATACTCTTTGGACGAGTAAAGTGTGCCGACCGGCTGGCAGCAGGAGGAGTTTGTGGGACGCGAACGTAGCGCGCGTGCTGGACTGTTGGTGCTGACGCTGGCTGTCTTCGCCGCAATCACCACGGAGATCTTGCCCGTAGGGTTGTTGCCGCTGATCAGCCGTGAATTCTCGGTCAATGAGTCGACCGCGGGCCTGCTCGTCAGCCTCTATGCGGCGATGGTGATGCTGTTCTCGGTGCCCCTCGCGCTGCTCACCCGTCGCGTCTCGGGCAAGGTGCTGCTGCTGGCCAGTGTGTTCAGCTATGCGCTCAGCAACCTCTTGTGCGCGCTCGCGCCCTCGTTCGGATGGTTGGCCGCGGCGCGAGGACTTGGCGGAGTCACTCATGCCCTCTTCTTCTCGACCAGCATCGGCTACGCGTCTCGCCTGGTCCCTCCCGAGAAGATGGGGCGGGCCTTGGCCTTCGTGTCCGCAGGAGTGTCCGCCGGACTGATCCTCGGCTCACCCTTGGCCACTGCGCTTGCTGGCGCGGCGGGTTGGCGGACCGCCTTCGCGGCGCTCGCACTCCTCATGCTGGCCACGATGGTGCTGCTGGCGGTCCTGCTGCCCGCGACGACGGCTCCTCGCGACGGGGTGGCGGCGGCGACCCGGGGCCGTCGACGAGACGCGGCCGCCGTGATCGTCGCCAACGCGCTCACCTACCTCGGCCAGTTCACCCTTTACACCTACGTGACCGTGCTGCTGCTGGCGTCCGCGGCGCGCCCGACGTGGATCGCGCCGCTGCTCTTCCTTTTCGGGCTCTTCGGACTTGTCGGAATCTGGCGGGCCGCGCCCTCGCTCGATCACAACCTGCGCCGAACCGGGGTGGTCACCTTGAGTGCCGTCGTCCTGGGGGTCCTCGCCGTCGGTGCGGCGATTCCCCATCTCGCGCTCGTGGTGATCGCCGGGGTGGTCTGGAACACGGCGTTCGGTCCCGTCACCTCGGTGTTCCAGACGGCCGCGGTCCGGACCAACGCCATCTCTCCCGAGCTCTCCGGTGCGTGGATCAACATGACGGCCAACCTCGGCATCGGCGGCGGCGCCCTGTTGGGCAGTGTCGTGCTCGACGCCACCGACGTCCGCACCCTCGCCTGGGTCGGTGCTGTACCACTGGTGCTCGGCCTACTTTTGGTTGTCCTCAGTCGCCGGGCCTTCTCCTCCGCGCCCAGTGGTAGCGATCCGAAGCGAGACGGTCGGGTTGTGGCGGTCGAGGCCCCATGCCAGGAGCCGGCCGCCTAGGCGGCCAGTCACCTGATCTCGACTAACCCTTCGAGCTGACCAACGTGTTCTGGGCCGCGATGACGAACGGCTGATCGCCTGTCGGGTCGGAGACGATGATGTTGGTCGACATGGCCTGATGCACGCCGGCCAGTGGCCCACTGGGACAGGTGAGCGTAGCGGCGGAAATCGCCCGAACGACACCCGGTGAGACCTGATCTGCGCTCAGCAGCTTCATTCGGTTGACGCTGCCCGCGTAAATGGAGGCGAAGATGCCGGCGTGACCCTCGCCGATGGCTTGCCGACCGACCAGGTGCTCGCCCCGGACGGTGACGAAGGAGGCGTCGGTCCCATAGACGGCGCCGTACGCAGCTCCGTCCCCGGAGTTCCAGGCTGCCTGGAGTCGGTCCAGGACGTCCTGGGCGATCGCGGCCGGGCTGGTCTGGATCTGGGTGGTGGTCATGCGGGTGTCTCCTTCATCGAGTGATTGACTCAAGTGTCACTCAGTGAATATAGACCTACTCACCCAACCTGTACAGTGGTCTCGTGAACACAGCCCGTCCCTATCGGTCGCCGGTGCGGCAGCAACAGGCCGAACGCACTCGGGCGTTGGTCGCCGACGCGGCCCGAGCCCGTTTCTTGGACAAAGGGTGGTCCGGCACCAGCGTCCGTTCTGTCGCTGAACTTGCCGGAGTGTCCGAAGCGACGGTGTACGCGGTCTACGGAAGCAAGGCGGGGCTGGCGAGCTCTCTGATCGACGCCGCTGAGGTCCGGGCGGACGTCGGCCGCGCCATCGACGAGCTCTCGAAGCATCAGGGCGACGCGTCGGCGCAGCTGCGTGCCTTCGTCGGTTTCGACCGTCGGCTTTTCGAGGTCGGGGGCGATGTTCTCCGCATCCTGGCCGAAGCGCGGCGCCATCAGCCCGAGCTCGGCGCGGCCTACCGCGAGGGTCGGTCGCGGGGTGAGGCGCAGCGTCGCCGCATCTTCTCCTCCTGGCCCGAAGCCGCGTGGCGACCCGAGCTGGACGTGAACCATGCACTGGCCGTCTACGCCATGACCGTGTCCTTGGAGAGCTACGACGTCGCAACCGGTGAGCACGGCTGGAGTCCGGATGAGGTCGAGCAGTGGTGGCACTCGACCCTCGCCGAACTGTTCTTGTCAGCACCTGGCTCCTGACCGCAACGTGACCTTGTTAACCGTCCGGCCCAGGCCGTACGTTGTGCACGGAGGCCGTGAAATGGTTGATGGATTCCGCCGTGCCCTCGGTGTCGTGCTCATGCTGGGGTTGTTCCCCGCCTGCGTGCCAGTAGCCGCCGCAGCGGATCGTGCGGTCACGGTCGGTGATCAGGTGGCACGCGGCGGTTACCACATCGTCGACTTCGACGGCAACGGGTTGGCCGACCTGGCCGTCGGTGTTCCGTACGAGGACGTGGGTTCGCTCGAGGATGCCGGAGCGGTCCAGATCCTGTACGGGTCCTCGACGGGCCTGACGGCGACGAACAATCAATCGTTCACTCAAGACAGTTCCGGCATCGCGGACGCTGCAGAAGCGGAGGACCGATTCGGCGAGTCGTTGGCGATGGGTGATCTCAACGATGACGGGTTCACCGACCTCGTCGTCGGAGTGCCTTCGGAGACGGTAGCCGACGGACGAGAGAGTGCCGGAGCTGTTCATGTCCTGTACGGCAGCGCCAGTGGCCTGACTTCGGCGGGCAGCCAGTACCTGACGCAGGACACCCCGGGCGTCGACGGCGGCTCGGAGTTCGGAGACCAGTTCGGCTCCGCACTGGCCATCGCTGACTTCGGTGGTACACCCGCAGCAGATCTGGCGATCGGCGTTCCCCAAGAGGATCTGGGGTCGCTCGACGCCGGCGGCGCCGTCCACATCCTCTACGGCAGCGCGGCGGGTCTGACCGCCACCAACAGCCAGTTCCTGACTCAAGACACCGCCGGGATTCCGGGAGGCGCAGAAGAGGACGATCGCTTCGGCATCGAGCTGGCTGCTGTTGATCTTGGTCGTACGGCTCAGGCCGAGCTTGTCGTCGGCGTGCCGCTCGAGGATGTCGGAGACGCCGAGGACGCGGGCGCCGTGCACGTGTTGTACGGAACGGCCAACGGACTGACAACGGTTGGCAGCCAGATGGTCACCCAGAATTCGAACGGGTTAGCCGGCGTCGCGGAGGCGTCGGACCGGTTCGGTTCCACGCTGGCGGCGGCTGACTTCGGTCGAAGTGTTCATGGCGACCTGGCCGTGGCCGCTGATCACGAGACGGTGGGGTCGGTGAGCTACGCCGGAGCGGTCCACGTGTTGTACGGCAGCGCAAACGGCCTGAGCACGGCCGGAGACCAGATGTTCACGGAGAGCACGTCCGGGGTGGCCGGTGTCGCCGAGGATGCGGACCTGTTCGGTGCTGAGCTGGCAGCAGCGAACGTGGGCCGGACAGCTCAAGCCGACCTGGTCATCAGCGTGCCGTTGGAAGACGTCGGTGCAGTTGGCGACGCCGGCGTGGTGCATGTGCTCTACGGCAGCACCAGCGGCATCACGACCGTCAACGCCCAGGTGGTCGGACAGAACACCGCAGGCGTTCCCGACAGTGCCGAGTCTGAGGACCAGTTCGGTCAGGCCGTAGCCGCAGCCAACTTCGGTCGCAGTGCCTACGCCGATCTAGCCATCTGCGCCGAGGAAGAAGATTTCGCGGGTGTGTCGGCCGCTGGAGGTGTCCACGTCCTGTACGGCTCAGCTAACGGCCTGTCGACGACCGACAGCCAGCTGCTCAGCCAAGCCACGGCGGGAATTGCCGGCGATCCCGAAGAAGCGGACTTCTTCGGCTATGTCCTAGCGGCCGGCTAAGGTCAGCCCGCGTTTACCCCGCAGTTCCGCCCGCGTTCTGGCCCTGAGCTCAGCCCGGGTTTGGGTCGTTCCAAGTCCCGTGGAGTGGTGCCGTCCAACCATCCATCTGTCGTATCCGCGTCATGTGGGTGGGGGACCGGCGTCTTCATCACTGAAGCCCCCACGTGCTGCGTGCGATCGGGTCGAGAGCGGGCTGGCAGCCCTTGCGATGGAAGGCCGGTGTCTTGGTGCAACCCAGCTCGGGCGGCAACGCCGATGGCCAGCGGCCCGACTCCGGCCCAGCCACGGTGCTCAGCCTCAAGGCTTCAGCTACTGGTGGGCGTGGGGACGAGGCGCCCGTCTCGTCTTCTCCGGACACCCCTCACTCGTGGTCGCGGGGGCACTCCCCAAACACATCCCCAGCTCTCGCGACCACGTTCTACCTGTGACGGCGGGGGCCCTGACGTGTCTGCTCCCGCCGTCACAGCCTTGGGCCAGCCGCTTCGAGGGCGAAGGCCGGGCGACGTCGGCTGCCTCTGCTGAGTAACCTCCAAGATTTGACCCATAGTCTCAGCGCAACTCCAGAGCACGTCGAGACGTGCTCTGGATCTGGCCTGACGTTCGAGTCGGGTCGTCACGGTCGCATCGTCAGGTTGCGGCTCAGGTGACAAGGGCTTAATCCGCTCGGGGACCGACGTGCCATGTTCCCCGGCGTCATCGTGGGGGAGACATGCACAACACGTTCCAACGGTCCGGTCAGGTTGTCCTAGCAGGCCTCGTCGTCGTGCTGGCGGTGCTCGGCTCGGCGACGGCTTCGGCCGACACCGCACCGACGTCGTCCACCGACCCCAAGACGCCGGTCACCGTAGCCGGGGACTCGTTGCCCACGGTGCAGGTCAATGGGGTGGTCTGGCAGCAGCTCGTGGTCGGCACCACGGTGTACGCGGCGGGCAGCTTCACCTCGGCCCGGCCCGCGGGATCTGCACCCGGGGTCAACGAGGTGGGACGCGCCAACCTGCTCGCGTACGACCTGGTCACGGGCACGTTGAAGACCGGCTTCGTGGCCAATCTGAACGGGCAGGCCCGGTCGCTGGCGAAGTCACCGGACGGTTCGCGGATCTATGTCGGGGGCGACTTCACGACGGTCAACGGCATCACCAAGAGCCGCGTGGCGGCTCTGAACCCGGTCACCGGCGCGGTGCTCGGTGACTTCACGGCCGCCGCCAACGCGCGGGTGGGCTCGATCGTGACGTCGTCGGACAAGGTCTATCTCGGCGGATACTTCACGACCCTGAACGGGGTGCCCCGCAACCGGGTGGGGGCGGTGACCCTGACCGGCTCCTTGATCTCCGGCTTCACGCCGGCAGTGGTCGACGGCGAGGTGCAGGCCATGGTGATGTCCCCGGACGGGACCAAGCTCGTTCTCGGCGGCTCCTTCACGACCGTCAACGGATCAAGCAGCCCGGGCTACGGCCTGGCCGCGGTCAACCCGTCGACCGGAACCAGCCTGGCCTTCGACGCCAACCAGACCGTGCGGAACGCCGGCACCGGCGCCTCGATCATCTCGTTGGCCGCTGACGCCACGAACGTCTACGGCACCGGTTACGTGTACGGCACCGGCGGCAACCTCGAAGGAGCGTTCTCAGCCAACTGGTCGGACACGAAGATCAAATGGCTGGAGGACTGCCACGGCGACACGTACGGGATCTATCCCTCCAGCACCGCCATCTACACGGCCGGCCACTCCCACTTCTGTGGAAACGTCGGTGGCTTCCCGGAGACGACCACCCGGTCGTTCTACCGTGGGCTCGCCTGGAGCAAGGCGCGACGGGGACGGTCCAACCCAACAGCACGGGCAGCTATGCCAGCTTTGCCGGGCAGCCGGCCCCGACGTTGCAGACGTGGTTCCCTGATCTGAACACCGGCACCTACACCGGTCAGAACCAAGGCCCGTGGACGGTGACGGGCACGGGGGACTACGTCCTCTACGGCGGTGAGTTCACCAGCGTGAACTCGGCGCCGCAGCAGGGCCTGGCCCGCTTCGCGACGAAGAACATCGCGCCCAACAAGCAGGGCCCGCTGGCCACCGGCACCGGATTCCAGCCCACCGCCACCGAGACCTCGCCGGGCACGGTGAAGGTCAGCTGGCCGGCCAACTTCGACCGGGACAACACCAACCTGACCTACACGATCTTTCGAGACGGTGTCGCGTTGGGCACGGTGACCTCCCCGTCGGTCTTCTGGAACCGGCCCACCCTCAGCTTCACGGCCACGAACGCGCCGGCAGGCACCCACCAGTACACGGTCTCGGCGGTGGATCCGCTCGGCAACACGGTCACCTCGCCGAGCGCCCTGACCAACCAGAGCGTCCCGACGTTGACCGCCAAGAGCCCCGGGCCCGGCGCCACCGGCGTTCCCGTGGGATCCTCCGCGGCGCCGACAGCAGTCAAGGTCACGTTCAGCGAGAACGTCACCGGAGTGAGTGGGTCGACCTTCACCCTCAAGCAGGCGGGCACGGCCGTACCGGCCGTCGTTGCGTACGACCCCGCTACCCGCGTCGCGACCCTGTCCCCGAACGCGCTGCTCAGCTCGGACAAGACCTACACGATCTATCTGTCGGCAGCGATCAAGAGCGAATCCGGCGGAAGTCTCGTTGCGGTCAGCTGGAACTTCACGACCGGTCCCGCGCCCACGGTGACGACGCTCTCCCCGGCCTCCGGCGCGACCGGGGTCTCGGTCGGAAGCAGCACCAGCCCGACCCGGTTCGACGCCACCTTCAGTGAACCCGTCACCGGACTGCCCACGGCCGCGAGTCCCACCTCGAACTTCACCCTGAACCTCGGAACCACCCTGGTGGACTCGCGGGTGCTCTACGACCCAGGCACCCGGGTCGCCACCTTGACCGCGAACGCTCCGCTGATACCTGACAAGACGTACACCCTGAACCTGCTCCCAGCAGTCAAGGACGGGGCCGGGAACCCCATCGCCGCGAAGACGTGGAAGATCACCACCGGCCCAGCGCCGACCATCGGGACTCGAACACCGTCTCCCGGAGCCACCGGCGTGGCTCGAACGGCCAACGTCACCGCTACGTTCACCGAAGCGGTCACCGGCATACCCACCACGGCCGCGGCCAGCAGCACCTTCACGATCAAGCAGACCTCGACCAACAGCAGCATCGCCTCCCTCGCCAGCTACACCGCGTCCACGAAGACAGCGACGCTCGACCCCACCAGCACCCTCGCCGCGAACACGCAGTACACCGTCACCATGACCAACGGCGTGAAAGACCTGGCCGGCAATCCACTGACCACCACGAGCTGGAGCTTCACCACCGGATCGGCGTAGGTGTCCGAGACATCGCCGACGGACTCCATGCGACCTCGAGCGCAGCGAAGGTCCCGGAGCCGGTCCGGTTGGCCGGGGCAGACCCGTACGGGACTCTCTGCCCGCACAGCTCGTCCCAGTCGGTCGTAAGGTCACAGGTGTGAGCGCGATCGAGCCGTTCGTCGACCCGCCGGGGGAGGGTGACCAGCCTGACGTCGGAGAGCTCATCGCGATCGTCCGGCGGGTCGTCTCAGCCCGGGTGGCCGACCGGTCGCTCGGGGAGGACCTGGTCCAGGAAACGCTGGTCCGGGTGCTCGGCGCCGCGCACCGGGTCGACCCGGGGATGCTGGAGCCGTACGCCATCGTGACGGCCAGGAATGTCTGCGCTTCGTTGTTCAAGGAGCAGGACCGGCATCGGCGCAATGAGCACCGCGTGCTGGACCTGGCGCCGCCGCCCCAGCCTGACGAAGGCCTGCTCCGGAGGGAGGAGAACGACGCGGTCGCCTCTGCTCTGGCGCGACTCTCCGAACGGGATCGCCGGACTCTGGTGGCCCACGAGGTGTCCGGGCGAGACACGCGCTCACTCGGTCTCGAGCTCGGTCTCACGGCGGGGGCGGTTGCCGCCCAGCTGAACCGGACGCGCGCCCGGCTGCGGGTGGAGTACCTGCTGTCGATGCACGACGCCGAGCCGCCAACGCCGCAGTGTCGGCCCGTCCTATTCGCGCTGTCGATCAGCGATCATCGACGTCAGCGGGAGGTCGACGCTGGGCGGCACCTCCTGGAGTGTGAGTTCTGTGCCACGGTGAGTGAGCCGTTGATGCAACGCGGGCAACACAATCCGAACCAGGCTCGTATTCACATCAAAGGGGACTCCGACATCGTCCAGGCTCGAAAAGGGGCCCGGGAGCTGGCCACCCGGATCAGCTTCAGCCGAACCGACCTGACCTTGATCGCCACCGCCGTCTCGGAGATCGCTCGCAACATCGTACGGTTTGCCGGTGACGGGGAGATTCGCCTCGAACTGCTGCAGGAGCCGCAGGTGGGGCTCAGAGTGGTAGCTCGCGACACCGGCCCCGGGATCGCAGACGTCGATCTCGCGTTGGCCGACGGCTTCAGCACCTGTCATGGACTGGGGATGGGCCTGCCAGGGGCTCGAAGGTTGATGGATGAGTTCACCGTCGTGTCTGAAGTCGGTCGCGGCACGACAGTGACCATGACAAAGTGGCTACGGAAGGGATGACATGACACGCGAGGTGCCGGAGGTCGACTATGGCGTCGCCAACGTGACCGTGCTCGATCACGAGGATGAGGAACAACTGTTGCCTCAGCTCGTGGCGCATCTGCGGGAGCACCGGACGAAGCTGCGCGACGAGTGGGCCAGACGCATCCAGCATGCGAACCTGCTCAGAGCCATGACGTCGCAGGAGATGGCGGCGGAGACGAAATCGGTCTACGACAACTACGTCGAGGTGCTCGAGACGGGCAACGTCGAGGCCCTGCAGCACTATGCCCGGGATCTGTCGGAACGGATCATTCCCCGGGGCGTGGAGACGCACGAGGTCGTGGGGATCGTCCTGCTGCTGCGTGACGTTCTGGCCCGTTCGCTGTTCGAGAAGTACCAGCAGGACTTCCCGCTGCTCAATCGAGTCCTCGACGCGTACGAACCTGCAGCGAACCGGATCGCGAACACTGTGGCCGTCAGCTTCGTCGACGAGCGCGAGCGGGTGATACGCCAGCAGCAAGACTCCATCCGTGAGCTGTCCACCCCTGTCCTCCCGGTCCGCGAGCGCCTGCTCATCCTGCCCATCATCGGCGTTCTGGACACCGACCGGGCCCGCCAGCTGACCGAGCAGCTCCTCACCGGGATCCGTACCCATCGGGCCAAGGTTGTGGTGATCGACATCACCGGCGCGCCGGACGTCGACGAGGCGGTGGCGAACCATCTGGTCCGCGCCGTCGATGCGTCCCGGTTGATGGGAGCGAGCGTGATCATCACCGGGTTGTCTCCCAAGATCGCCCAGACGTTGGTCACCATCGGGGTGGATCTCAGCAAGATGAACACCATCGGAGACCTGCAAGGGGGCCTGGAGGAGGCTGAGCGCCTGCTCGGGTTCGCGGTGGGTCGGCAAGCCGAGCCGGTGAGGTAATGGACAGTGGGCCGGCGCTGGTGTCAATCCTGCAGCAAGGTCCGTACCTGATAGCGTCCGTCCACACCGCGCTGGACGACTCACAGATGCTTCGGTTTCAGACGGATCTGATCGACCGGATCGGGCAGCACCGCTCCCGAGGGGTGATCATCGATGTCGCCGCGCTCGACGTGATCGACTCCTTCGGCTCGCACACCCTGCGCAACATCGGCGAGATGTCGCGACTTCGTGGAGCGGCCACGGTGATCGTCGGCATCCAACCTGACGTGGCTTTCGCCATGGTCGAGCTGGGGATGGACACCGGATCGGTGCACACGGCCTTAGACCTGGAAGAAGGACTCGACTACCTTCGTTGCTCCGGCGGTGGGTTGTCGGCTGGTCTCAGGGGAGACCGGCCGTTGCGATGACATCGCTGGACAAGTTCGAGCGTGACTACCGAGCTGCCTTCTTGCGGTACCTGCCACAACGCGACGAGGCGGCCCTGCACGTCGGCTACCGCATCAGCCGCTCGGCCCTGGCCGACGACGTGAGCATCCTGGACCTGGCCCAGATCCATCACAAGATCCTGCTCGAGGTGCTCCTCGACACCCCGAGCCAGGACGTACGCCGGATCGCGACCGAGGCGTCGGAGTTCTTTCTGGAGGTTCTCGCACCCTTCGACATGGCGCAACGCGGCTTGCCCCGATCCCCCGGAACCGGCGGCTGACCCGAATCCGGTACGCCGACCGGGTGGGACAGCGGCGAGCAGCTGACGGATGGCCCGGCTGCCCGCCGTTGCCCGCCCCCGCCCCCCATGGCGGACGTGGTGCGACCAGAGCCCCGGAGGGCCGGCTGGCTTGGCCGGCCGCTATCCAGATGCAGGCTTACGACCTGTGATCCTAGGTCGCCACGTCGTTCCCGGAGTACACCCTTTGGGGTGTTCATACCTGATTCGGGCCCGCAGGTTTCGCCCCCGGAGCTCAGCCCGCGTACACGCCCGATTCGAAGGGCATCGCCCGCGTACTCCGGCGCCCTGTGCCTCATTGGCTAAGCCGCCGTACGAGGTCACCGGTGCGAAGTTCGCGGCTGTCCGCGCGAGGCCATGGGCCGTTCCTGGTGATGCTGACATCACGAAACACCATGGGAAAGGTGCGGACGGCATCATCGCCGGTCGGGTTGTCCTGCACCTGCAGATGCAGGTGCGGCTCGTTGGTGTGGCCGCTGTTCCCGACCGCGGCAAGTGGCTGGCCGCGGCGTACGAGGTCACCGGCCTGCACCGTGATGCTTCCTCGCTTGAGGTGGGCCATCACGACGTAGCGGCCGCCGCCGATGTCCTGCACGATGCTGTTGGCGCGGTCTCCGTTGATGCCGGGCGGCGTGTCCGGGAAGTCGCCATTCACCTCGACGATGCGCCCATCGGCCGGCGCGAAGACGGGCGACCCGAAGCCGGCGTAGCTGGTCAGTGGAGCTCCGGCTCCTCCGCTGTGCGTACGCCCGTTGTCGCCGAAGGCCAGGAGATCGACGGCGTTGCTCTCGTTCGGGGAGTGGCCGTTGAGCAGGAAGTTCTGGCCGCCGTTCAGCACCGACCATTCCCCAGCCAGGGGCAGGTCGAGGACGATCGGATCAGAGCGGGGCACCGAGATCTGCACGAGCTGGACCGCGAGGAAGCCCGAGAGCAAGGCCATCACCAGGTTGGTGGCGACCTGGACGCGGCGGCGCGGAACGAACGCCAAGCCCGCCAGCAGGACGAGGCCGGCACTGAACGCTGCCACCACGACTCCGAACTGACCAGCGGTCAACGAGAAGCCGATGCGCGCGAAGTGCGTGCCGCCAGCGGCGACGACCCCACCGAGCAGCACACAGCACACCCAGATGTTCAGCCCCTGCCAGAGGTAGGCCCGGTTCCGCCGGTCGAAGGGATGGCGAAACCATGTGTGCTCGACCTGGCCACGGCGAGCGGCCCACGCCCGGCGCACGGCCAACGCCAGCGGCAGGACGACGGACACGCCCCCGAGTCCGAAGAGCCAATAACCCCGGTCGGCATACAGGTAACCGAAGAGTGCCAGGCCGCAGACGGCCATGATCAAGTTGGGTCTGGTGACCGCGATCGTCGGACCAAATCCGACCACCACATCAGGGAGGGCTGGTGGGATGCTGGCCAGGCCACCGGACCTGTCCCGCACGTGCTCACTCATCGGGTCAACAGGCTATTACCGAGGTCGTTGCCGCTGAGGGCGACATCGGACAAGACGATGGAGGCACGCCGGGCCTGTCGATCCAGGTAGAGCAGGCTGCTGTAACCACCGGTCTGCCCGTCGTGCCAGGTGACGATGTGTCCGTCGGGCCAGGTGTTGATCATCCAGAACGTCCCGATCTGTAGGTCGGGCGCGTCACGGAGGTGGCGTGGGGTCAGGGCGGACATCCCGGGAGCACGGTCGGTGAGCAGAGCAACCGCCAGCAGGCTCAGGTCGCGACTGGTGCTGACCACGGCGCCGGCGGGGGCGTAGCCCTGCATGGTCCACGGTTGCACCGGTCGCCCTGTGGCGGTGTGCCCAGGAGCAACGATCCGGGTGCTCTGAACCGCGGTGTCGGACATCCGAAGCGGTTCGAACAACCGCGTGCGCATCAGCTCCGGGTAGCTCAGGCCGGCGGCGGTCGCCGCGGCCCGACCGGCTAGGGCGGCCCCGATGTTGGAGTAGCGGAAGGTGCCGCGGCCGGTGAGGGTGACGTCTCGCGCCTCGCGCAGCAGCTCGGCGTCACTCGCGCCGAGAAGCCGCAAACCCAGCGGTGCCCGCCACAGCGCCGAGAGCTGGGTCGTTGTGCTGTCGCGGGGCAGCCCCGCGGTGTGGGTGACCAGCTCGTCGATGGTGATGTCGGCCAAGATCGTGCCGTCCACGGGTAGGTAGGCGGACAAGTGGTCGCTGAGCTTGAGCTCGCCCCGGTCGACCTCGTCGGCGATGACCAGCCCGGTCATGGCCTTGGTCAGCGAGCCCACCTCGAAGCGGGCGGTGTCAGCAGCCCCGACCTCAGCGTGCCGGACCGGATCGGCCGCATTGAGGTCGATCAGGTCGACCGCCAACCGGTGGTAGCCGCCGGCGGGGGCGATGTCGACCAGGAGGGCTTGATCGCCGGTCTGCTCCGAAGCCAGCCGTGGCGACAGTGCCCAACTGGCGGCGCTGAGCAGGGTGATCACCAAGATCACGGTGAGGAAGGATCGGCGGGTCGCAACGTACGCGGCCACCGCCACGATGACTCCGGCCACCAGGATCGCTCCGCTGTCGGCCCAAGGAGTCGAGCTCGTCAGGGTCCGGACCAGCAGGTTCAGGGCAGCGAGGAAGACCAAAGCCGCTCGCCCGAGCCTGAGCCGGCCGGTGAGGCGACCAAGCTGCCGGTTGCTGCGGACCAGAGCCCGGATCGGGCGCCGGCGGATCACCTGCATGATCACCACCAGCACCGCAGCGATGGCGACGTATCCGAGTATCGGGAGCTCCACCAGCCAGACCGCGGCAGCCCACACCACGACGACCGCGGCACTTTCCCGGCCCCGCCAGCGTTCGGTCGGCGGGGGAGGGGTGGTCGTCGAACCGTCGTCGGCCGGGCTTGCGACGGGGGCGTACAGGGTGGTGTTGGTCATGCCTTCAGCCTCGTACGGCTCAGTCGGGCGCACCATGGCTGAAGCAGACAGCTCGTTGACGATCCCGGTCGTCAGGCTGCGCGAGACCACGCGGACGCCGATCGAGCGGATCGCCCACGAGGAACATCAGTGTGGGACGGCTTCCGGGTTCACCGGCCGAGCTGGGCGTTGAAGGCTTGGCCCAGGTTCATCAGAAGCCAGTCGTGGTAGGACGACTCGCTCTGGCCGAGCTCGACGCGTACGAGGTGCCAGGCTTCCAGGCCGATGAGGACGTAGAGGGTGGTCGTCGCCCAAGCCTCATCAGCCCCGTCGGGCAGCTGAGCCCTGGCGGCGAAGTTGCCGGCGAGGATGGTCATGTCGGCGAGGTGGCCGCGTTTGCCGAAGGCCCACAAGGCGGCGGCGTCCGGGTCGGTGGCCGCGGCTGATCGGGCCATCGCGAAGACGGCCCCGCTGCGCTCGTGGAGCGCTACGGTCGCGGCGGCGAGCTGGCGCAGCTTCTGGGCGAGGTCGGGCTGGCGGAGAACGTCTTGAAACCAGTCGCGCTCAGCAGCGGGGATGGCCTCGGCATCACCGACGATGGCGGTCTCGACCACTTCCTTCAGCAGCATCGATTTGGTGGCGAACTGGAGGTACACCGTCTTCTCGGCCACCCCGGCCGCTCTGGCGATGGTCCGCATCGAGGTGGCTGAGTAGCCATCGTTCAGGAAGAGCGTTTCGGCGGCCGATCGGATGCGGGCTCGGGTCTCCTGGGCAGCGGCCTGGCGGCGCGGCGACTGATAGGTCCGCCGGCTCGACTCGTCGGTGCTCGCAGACAAATTCTGATCCTCATCTATTGACGCCAGTATTACTGTAGTGATTTAGTATGACTACAGCACAACAGTAGCGAAAGAGGCCGCAAAAAGATGACTGCGCATCTGCCGAAGTTGCAGTTCTTGTCAATCAGGATCCCGGTCTCCGACATGTCGGCCAGTCGTCGGTGGTACTGCGACATCAAGCATGAGGTTGATGAGTCCAGATCGACCGTGGTCGCTGAACCATGACCATCCTGGCGTTCCATCACCGTGCCGATCGCCGACACCTGCAACGGCGGCCACACGGCCGCCTCCATCGGGAGTGGGCGGCACTACTGATTGCGGTGACGATCGCCACCATCATTGTCCTGCTGACGGTCGCCATGTCGCAGTCAGCTCCGACCCGCACTGAATCCTGGCCAGCCCCGTCAGCCGGGCCGCAGACCGCACCAGTCCCGCCGGTCTGAGCGCCGAGCACAGGGGCGCCGAAGCGCTCGTCAGAGCTTCCGCGTTTGGTGCCAATCTCTGACGAGGCCCTTCGACAAGCACAGGGGGCGATCGCGTACAGGTCGGGATTTGGGTGTGCTGCACCCGTGCCTAGTAGGTTGGGACGAATCCTGGGTAGCCGTGACGGGCCGCGCAGGTTTGACGAGTCACCTGTGTGGGTAGTCATCAGGCCGACAGATCCCTGAAGAAACGGCGGCCCCCGAGCGCAGAGGTGAGCATGAAGATCGTCTACAACAGCTTCAACGGCCGCTACGCAGACAACCCTCGGATGATCTACGAAGCGCTTCAGGATCGCGGCTCCGACCACACGCACACCTGGCTGCTCGATCATCGCTATGCCTCGGCTTTTCCTCCCGACGTTCCGACCGTGCCCATCGGCACGCCCGCTGCCTCCGCGGCCCTGAACGCCGCGGACCTGGTGATCGCCAACTGCCACATCACACTCGACCGCTGGACACCGCGACCGGGGGCTGTGTACCTGCAGACCTGGCACGGCACCCCGTTGAAACGCATCCACCGCTCCGCGGTCGCTCGACCGGCCGATGGTGTGATGGCCGAGCTCGATGCCGACATCGCTCGCTGGAGTCACCTGGTTGCTCCGAGCCGGGCCGGCGGTGAGCTGCTCCGCGCTGCTTTCGACTACGACGGCGACGTCATCGAGTCCGGTTACCCTCGCAACGACGCCCTCAATGCGGCCGACCGGGACGAGCGCCGGGGGAAGCTGCGCGCCGAGCTCGGCATCGACGAGGCCACGATCGCGGTGCTCTACGCACCGACCTACCGCGACGACGACGTGATGGAGATCGACGTCCCACCCCCGCTCGACACCGCCACCCTCGCCGAACGGCTGGGGGAGTCGTTCCACCTGCTCGTACGACGGCACTACTTCCTCGGGCACCGGAGCCCGCTCGCCCCCGGGGCCAACCTGACCGATGTGTCGAACTTCCCCGACGTGTCCGAGCTCTACCTGGCGGCCGACGTGCTCGTCACCGACTACTCGTCGGTCATGTTCGACTTCGCCGTGACGGGTAAGCCGATCCTGTTGTTCGCGTACGACCTGGAGCACTATCGCGACCGACTCCGCGGCTTCACCTTCGACCTGCAGGCGGAAGCGCCAGGCCCGATCGTGCTGGACGCCGCGCGGCTCGCGGAGACCTTGCTCGACCTGCCCAGGGTCGCCGAAGAGTTCGGACCGCGCTACCAGTCTTTCCGGGACCGGTACTGCCACCTCGAGGACGGGAACGCCACTGGTCGAGTCCTGGCTGCACTCGGGTTGGAATGAGGCGGGGACACGACAGTTCCGCGACCCGCGGTGACCAGCAGGCTCAGCTGATCGTGGTGTCGGACTTGCCGATGGTGAATCGCTGCGTTTCGGTCGCCGCCCAGGAGGCGAGCAACACGATGGCCTGCTCGGTCGCCGAGCCGGGCTCGGCGGCGTAGATGGTCATCGTCAGGCCGGGTTCGGCCCGCAGGTCAAGGCTCTCGTAGCAGAGCTCGAGGTCGCCGACGACATGGTGGTGGAAGCGTTTGACGCCCGTGCCGTGGGTGCGGACGTCGTGGGCCTGCCAGCGGTACCTGAACTCGGCACTGCGGGTGGACAGCTCGCCGACCAGCTCGTGCAGGCCTTTGTCATGGGGATCCTTGCCCGCGGCGGTGCGCAGGTTGGCCACACTGAGGTCGGCGGCATGACCCCAGTCCGGATAGAAGCGTCGCGCTGAGGAGTCGAGAAAGATGTGCCGGGCGAAGTTGGGCGGCGCGCTGGGCTCCAGCAACAGGTCGGCGTACATGGCTCGGCCCAGGTGATTCGCGGCCAGGAAGTCCGAACGATCGTTGCCCAGGATGGCCGGCGCGCTGGTGATGGCGTCCAGCGTCCACTGCAGACTGGCCCGCGGCGCCCACTCCTTCGGTCGAGGTCGACGCAGCAACCTGGTGGAGCCGTCGGCCTCTTGGGCCAGACGCAGCAGATGCGCCCGCTCGGCGTCATCCAGCTGCAGCGCGCGAGCCAACGAGTCGAGGACCCCCGCTGACACGCCAGCCAGGACGCCGCGTTCAAGCCTCGCGTAGTACTCGACGCTCATCCCGGCCAGGGTTGCCACCTCGCTGCGCCGCAGGCCCGGGACGCGGCGTTGACCCGTCGCCGGAAGCCCGACCTGCGACGGATTGAGCTTGGCGCGGCGAGAGGTGAGGAAGTCTCGCACCTCGACTCGGTTGTCCATCGTTCAACCGTAGGCCGACAGCGCCGGAGACTGCGAGGCACTGTCAGTACACCCATCGCCAAGGACTTCCTCACCGGCGGCCGGGCCCGTTGACTTGGGTCCGACGGACCAGGAAATCCGGTTCCGCCCCGATCAGCTATCCGATGAGGAGATTCCACCGATGCGTGGTGTTGTCATGTACGCGCCCGGCGACGTCCGGGTCGAGGACCGGCCAGAGCCGACCATCCTCAAGCCGACCGACGCGGTCATCCGACTGTCGGCGGCCTGCATCTGCGGGTCGGACCTGTGGCCCTACTGGGGTGTGGAGGCTCTGGACGGGCCCCGCCCGATGGGTCACGAGTACGTCGGCATCGTGGAGGAGGTCGGCTCAGCCGTCGCGACCATCAAACCCGGCCAGTTCGTCGTCGGATCCTTCTTCGCCTCCGACAACACCTGTCAGATCTGCCGATCCGGCTACCAGCCGTCCTGCCCGTTTCGCGAAGCCTTCGGCGCCACTGGCGCCTCGCAGGCCCAGCGGATGCGGGTCCCGTTGGCCGACGGCACCCTGGTCGCCACCCCAGAGCTGCCGGACGACGATCTGGTGCCGCACTTTCTGGCTGCTTCGGACGTGCTCGGCACTGGTTGGTTCGCCGCTGTCGCAGCCGAGGTGGGGCCCGGCAAGACGGTCGCCGTGGTCGGTGACGGTGCCGTGGGGCTGCTCGGGGTGCTGGCTGCTCGGGAGCTCGGCGCCGAACGGATCATCGCGATGAGTCGCCACGAACCGCGCCAACAGCTGGCCCTGCAGTTCGGCGCCACCGACATCGTCAGCGAACGCGGCGACGACGGGATAGCGGCGATCAGGGATCTCACCGACGGCCTTGGTGCCCACTCGGTGATCGAGGCGGTCGGCACCCAGCAGTCGATGATGCAAGCCCTTCACTCGACCCGGGCCGGTGGCCATGTCGGTTATGTGGGGGTGGCCCACGAGGTCGCCATCCCGGGGATGGAGCTGTTCTTCTCCCACGTCCATCTGCACGGTGGTCCCGCCCCGGTCCGTCGCTTCCTGCCGGACCTGATGGATCGCATCTGGCGCCGCACGATCCAGCCCGGCCGGGTCTTCGACCTCGAGCTACCACTGGACGACGCCGCCGCCGGATACCGGGCGATGGACGAACGTCGGGCTATCAAGGTGCTGCTGCGTCCATGATCGAGCCGAGGACCACCGAGATGCCGCACCTTGGCTATGCGCCGGACTGCGAATACCTGGGCGATCTCCCGGCAGGACGTACGAGTGACGGCGGCCAGAACAAGGCGCTGCTCACCTCGGCTCTGGTCGCCACCGTGGTGTTCTTGACGGCCATCGCCCCGTTGGCCACCGACATGTACGTCCCTGCCTTCCCCCAGGTGGCGGGCGAGCTGATGGCCACAGCCACCCAGGTCCAGCTCACCTTGACGACGTTCTTCGTCGGGATGGCGCTCGGCCAGCTGATCGGCGGGCCGGTCTCGGACCAGCGCGGCCGACGCCGACCACTGATCGCCGCCATCGTGGTCATGAGCGTCGCGTCGGTGGTCTGCGCACTGACTCCCACCATCGCGGTGTTGATGGCCGCCCGGTTGGTGCAAGGCTTCGCTGGTGGCTGGGCCATGGTCATCGGCCGAGCCGTGATCGTCGACCTGGCCTCCGGTGCCCAGCTGATCCGGGTGTTGAACGTCATCGCCGGGGTCGGCGGGATCGCCCCTATCGTCGGACCACTGCTCGGAGCGGTCATCCTCCAGCTGTCACACTGGCGGGTCTCGTTCTGGGTCGTCGCCGCCCTCGGACTCGCCATGACGGTCGCCGTCCTGATCGCCGTCCCCGAGTCGCTGCCCGCCGGACGTCGTCACCGCGGCGGCCTGCGAGCGTTCGCCTCCGCCGGCCGGCAGGTGCTGGGCCGGCGAGCCTATGTCGGTTACCTCCTGGTCGCTGGATCAGCGATGGGCGCCCTGTTCGCCTATGTCGCCACCTCGGCGTTCGTGCTCCAGTCCATGAATGGGCTCTCACCCATCGCCTACTCGGTTGACTTCGCCGCCAACGCTGCCGGCATGACGCTGGCCGCTCTAGTCGCCGCCCGGCTGGCCGGCCGAGTAGCCACCCGTACGCTCATCCTGGTCGGTCAGCTCGCCGCCCTGCTCGCAGGCGTCGCAATGCTGGTCGGTGCGGTCTGGTTCGACACCCCGCTCGTGGTGACTCTGATCAGCTTCTTCGTCATGATGACGGCGCAGGGGCTGATCGGGCCGAATGCCGGCGCCCTGGCTTCCGCCACCGTGCCCGAACACCCCGGCACCGGATCCGCCGTCCTCGGCTTCGCCCAGTGGGTCGCCGCGGGCACCATCGCCCCGATCGCCGGCCTGGGTGGTGAGCACACCGCCATCCCGATGGCCGCGCTGATGCTGGCCGGCGCGGGAGTTTCGATCTTCGGGCTTCTCGCCCTGACCCGGCCCGCCCTGCCCGCGCCACCACTGGGGTGAATCGTCCGGGCCGAGGCTGCTGGACAGGTCACGGTGCACATCGGCCCGCTCGAGGAGGCCCATCTCCTCCGCCCCCTGAGCTTGTCGAAGGGCCTCGTCAGAGGTTGGCTTCTGTTGCGGGAGCTTTGGCGAGCGCTTCGACAGGCTCAGCCCGCGTTCTTTCCGCCCCTGAGCTCAGCCCGCGTAAGGGCGGTCAAGCCTCGACCTCGGGTTGGTGCGGTTCTTCGTGGAGCAGACCGATCCGGTCGAGCTCGTCGGCCAGGCCGGCGCCGTCGGGCGCGGTCAGCCAGTCGATGTGGGAGTTCTGGGCCAGGGTCTGTTCGCGGGGGCTGCTGCCAGCCAGGACGGCCTCACCTGGAGTCAGCTGACGGATGCAGACGGCGGCGACCTGGTCGGGGTGACTGCTGAGGAAGTCGCTGTAGATCGAGGGATCGTGCTGGCCGTCGTCGCCGATCAACAACCACTTGACCTGAGGGAACTCCTGGGCCAGCCGTTCGAGGTTGTTGCGCTTGTGCTGCTGACCGCTGCGGAACCATCGGTCGGCGGTCGGGCCCCACTCGGTGAGCAACAAGGCGCCGGCGGGGTACAGGTTGCGCGACAAGAAGCGGGTCAGGGTCGGAGCCACGTTCCACGCCCCGGTGGACAGATAGATGACCGGCGCGCCGGGGTGCCTCGAGGTCAGTCGCTCGTAGAGGACCGGCATCCCGGGAGTGGTCGCCCGGGCGTGCTCGTTGACCACGAAGGTGTGCCAGGCGGCAAGCAACGGCCGGGGGAGCGCGGTGACCATCACGGTGTCGTCGATGTCGGACACGACACCGAACCGCATCTCCGGATCGACGATGAACACCTTTGCGGTCGCCGCGTCCGAACCCTCGGCGCTCATGCCGATCTCGTGCCAGCCCGGCCGCAGGTCGACCTCGACCACCACGTCGATGATGCCGGTGTGATCAGCCGAGACCGTGTGCACGTCTCCGTCGACCAGCACCTGCACCGACGCGTTCTCCACCGGCACGCTGGTGAAGCTCCGCCAGCCCCGGGCCCCGGTGGGTTCGGCGGCGGGTCGACGGTTCTCCTTGGCCAGCAGCACGCGTCCGAGCACACGGATCCACGACGTGGAGCCATAGCCGGTGTAGGGGATCACCGTCGCCTGGTAGCCGGCTTCCCGGGCCCGGCGAGCCCGCCAGCGCAGTAAGGCAAGATCAACTCGGGCGGCTCGGTGCATCGCAGGCGCTTCCACGGCTTTACGCTACCGGCTCATTCCCCGCCGCTGCGGCGCAGGACCTCGCTCAGCCGCTCGGCCGCTGCGATCACCGCAGGAGCGTGCAGCCGGCCCGGTTGACGCGACAGCCGCTCGATCGGCCCGGAGACGCTGACGGCGGCGATCACCTTGCCGGACGGGGAGCGTACGGGCGCGGACACCGACGCAACCCCGGCCTCGCGCTCGCCCACCGAGTGGGCCCAGCCGCGGCGGCGTACGGCAGCGAGGGCGACGGCGCTGTAGCGGCTGCCGCGAAGCCCTCGTTGCATCCGGTCCGGCTCCTCCCACGCCAACAGCACCTGAGCAGCCGAGCCGGCGGTCATGGTCAGCTGGGTTCCCACCGGCACGCTGTCGCGCAGCCCCGACATCCGCTCCGCGGTGGCGACGCAGACCCGGTAGTCGCCCTGCCGGCGGAACATCTGAGCCGACTCGCCGGTGATGTCGCGCAACCGGGCCAGCACCGGGCCGGCCGTGGCCAGCAGCCGGTCCTCACCCGCCGCGGAGGCGAGCTCGCCCAGTCGCGGTCCGAGGATGAAACGACCCTGCAGATCACGGCTGACCAGCCGATGGTGCTCGAGGGCAACCGCCAACCGGTGCGCGGTCGGCCGGGCGAGTCCGGTGGCCGCCACGAGTCCGGCCAGAGTGGTCGGTCCGGTCTCCAGAGCCCCCAGCACGAGGGCGGCTTTGTCGAGGACGCCGACACCGCTAGAGTTGTCCATGCCTTGATACTGCCGTCTCGGATGCTGGAATGCAAGTTTAGATTGCCAGTGCTGCGAGTGGCGCGAACAGGCACCAGATTTCCAGCGCAGACAGTCGATCGAGTGAGGGAGAGCGCAGTCGTCATGGGTAGAACACTGAGTGAGAAGGTGTGGCAGGACCACGTCGTCCGTTCCGCTGAGGGTGAGCCCGATCTCCTCTACATCGACCTCCATCTCGTGCACGAGGTCACCAGCCCGCAGGCCTTCGACGGACTGCGACAGGCCGGACGTCCGGTACGCCGCCCCGACCTCACTCTGGCCACCGAGGACCACAACACCCCGACGCTGAACATCGACCAGCCGATCGCCGACCCGGTGTCGCGGACCCAGGTCGACACCCTGCGCAACAACGCCAAGGAGTTCGGCGTCCGGATCCACAGCCTCGGTGATCTTGATCAAGGCATCGTGCACATCATCGGCCCGCAGCTGGGCCTGTCGCAGCCGGGCATGACCGTGGTCTGTGGCGACTCGCACACCTCAACCCACGGGGCTTTCGGGTCGATCGCCTTCGGCATCGGCACCTCCGAGGTCGAGCACGTGCTGGCCACCCAGACCCTGCCCCAGGCCAAGCCGAAGACGATGGCGGTCAACGTCGAGGGCGAGCTGCCGTTCGGCGTCACCTCCAAGGACATCGTGCTCGCGCTGATCGCGAAGGTGGGCACCGGCGGCGGCCAGGGCTACATCGTGGAGTACCGCGGGTCTGCGATCCGGGCACTCTCGATGGAGGGCCGGATGACGATCTGCAACATGAGCATCGAGTGGGGTGCCAAGGCGGGCATGATGGCGCCGGACGACACGACGTTCGCCTACCTGAAGGGACGCCCGCACGCGCCCGAGGGGGCCGACTGGGATGCGGCGGTCGAGTATTGGAAGACACTGCAGAGCGACCCGGACGCTGTGTTCGACGTCGAAGTTGATCTTGATGCCAGTCAGCTCACGCCGTTCGTGACCTGGGGGACGAACCCCGGACAGGGCGTCCCGCTCGGTGCACAGGTGCCAGATCCCGAGACCTTCGCCGAGGAAGCCGACCGGACCGCGGCCACGAAGGCCCTCGAGTACATGGCCTTGACCCCAGGGCAGAAGATGCGCGACATCAGCGTCGACACCGTCTTCCTGGGCTCGTGCACGAACGGCCGGATCGAGGACCTGCGGGCCGCGGCCGACGTCATCAAGGGCCACCACGTCGCCGAGACCGTCCGCATGCTGGTGGTTCCCGGATCGGCGCGCGTCCGGCTGCAGGCGGAGTCGGAGGGTCTGGACATCGTGTTCAAGGAGGCCGGTGCCGAGTGGCGGGCAGCTGGATGCTCGATGTGCCTGGGCATGAACCCCGACCAGCTCGCCCCGGGCGAGCGAGCCGCCTCGACCTCGAACCGCAACTTCGAGGGGCGGCAGGGCAAGGGCGGGCGTACGCACCTGGTCTCACCGCTCGTCGCCGCAGCCACCGCAGTGACCGGCAAGCTCAGCGCCCCGGCCGACCTCTAGACCGTAGACCGGCAAAGGAGACACCGATCATGGACAAGTTCAGCACCCACACCGGGACCGCACTTCCGTTGCGGCGCAGCAATGTCGACACCGACCAGATCATCCCGGCGGTCTATCTCAAGCGCGTGACCAAGACTGGTTTCGAGGACGGGTTGTTCGCCGCATGGCGCAATGACCCGAACTTCGTGCTGAACCAGCCCCAGTACGCCGGCGCCACGATCTTGGTCCCAGGCCCGGACTTCGGCACCGGTTCGTCGCGCGAGCACGCCGTCTGGGCCCTCCAGAACTACGGGTTCCGCGTGGTCATCGGCTCACGCTTCGGTGACATCTTCCGCGGCAACTCCGGCAAGGCCGGTCTGCTCGTCGCCGGTGTCGACCAGAAGATCATCGAAGAGCTCTGGGACTTCATCGAGGCCCATCCGAGTGCCCCGATCTCGGTCGACCTGGTCGATCAGCAGATCACCGCCGACGGTTTCCAGACCGACTTCGAGATCGACAGCTACACCCGCTGGCGCTTGTTGGAGGGTCTGGACGACATCGGACTCACCCTGCGTCAGGTCGATGCGGTCGACGCGTACGAGCGTTCCCGACCTTCCTTCAAGCCGAAGACGCTGCCCGCGAAGGTCGAATCGGTTCAGTGATCGCGGGCCCCGGCGACCAATTCGGCAGCCGACCCGCCTTTTTCCTTGCGACACACCAAAATGTCGGCCCAGGTGATTGTCTGACCTGGCCTTCTTCCCTAGCGTTGGCTGTGCAGTCGTAACCCACGCTGCCCAAGTTCCCAGCCCCACTTGGAAACTGCAGGTCAGAAGGGAAGCCGTGAACAAGGCTGAATTGATCGAGGCGCTATCCGTCCACTACGAGGGCAGCAAGACCGAAGCAGCGAAGGCCCTCAACGCTGTGGTGCAGACCATCACCTACAAGACCGCCGCTGGGGAGAAGGTCTCGATCACCGGATTCGGTGTGTTCGAGAAGGTTCACCGCTCGGCTCGGATGGTGCGCAACCCGCGAACCGGTGAGCGGAAGCGGGCCAAGGCCACCGCGGTCCCTCGGTTTCGCGCCGGCACCGACCTGAAGGCCTTCGTGTCGGGGGCCAAGAAGGTGCCCAAGGCCACCAAGAAGGCGGCAGCGGCGAAGACCACAACGGCGACGAAGGCGCCCGCGACCAAGGTGGCGGCAACCAAGGCCCCGGCGACCAAGGCCCCCGCCACCAAGGCGGCGGCGACGAAGTCGGTGGCGACCAAGGCCCCGGCCAGAGCGGCGGCGGTCAAGGCGACGACCGCAGCCAAGAAGGCGCCGGCTGTGAAGAAGACAGCCGCAAAAGCCCCAGCGGCCAAGGCGTCCACCACCAAGGCGGCGCCGACCAAGAAGGCCGCCGCCACCAAGACCACGACCGCCCGCAAGACCCCGGCGACCAAGACGCCGGCCAAGACGACGACCCGCAAGGCCGCAGCCAAGCGCTGACCCAACAACATCGAGTCCGGCCGTCGAACCCGACGGCCGGACTCGTCGTCTGTCCGCACCGCTTGCAGCCGAGTTAGAGCCAGGCGGAGAGCACGCGACGGTCGGCGATCACGGCGTGGAGGCGTTGGCCGAGGCGTACGTGGCGGAGCCCGTCACTCAGGGCGCTTCGCGGGAGAGCCACCCGGTGGCCCGAGGCGGTCACGGCCACCGGGGTCGCGTCGTCAGTGGTCCACTCGGTTGACGTGATGACCTGGTAGTGGCCGATCCGCGAGGTGGTCTGGTCGATCAGCGCAGAGGTCGTCGGCCCGATTCCGAGGTGGATGGCGTCGGCCAGGTCGATCTCGGTGTCCACGTCGCGACGTGCATCGGCCCAGGAGTCCGAGCCGGCCTGCGGGGCCAGCGGGATGGCCCCGCTGGTGTGGTGGGCGGCGGCTGACCGACCTTGAAAGTGCGGATCCAGCCGAGCGAGCCGAGTGATCAGCATCGTGGTGCCGACACCGGAGGCATCGGCCACGAACGAACGGGAATGCGGTTCCGCCTGGTCCAGGATCCGGCGTACGGACGTGGCCCTGAGCGCAGGAAGATCACCGACGCAGGCCAGCACCGTACGAAACCCTCGCGCGCGCAGCACGTCGGCCCCCTGGTTCAGCGCCGCGTTCATCCCGGGCCGGCCCGCCTCGGCCCGCACCTCGACGCTCAGACCGATCCGGCGCAGTCGGGAGTCCAACGCTGGTTGGTCACTGACGACCACCAGATGATCAACGGCGTCGGAGAGGGCGAGCAGGGTGTCGACCGCCATCGTCCAGGCCAGCCGGCGTCGCAGCGGGTCCGGGAAGGACGCGAGTCTCGACTTGGCATGCTCGGTGGCCTTCAGCGCCACCACCGCGGCGGTGGCGCTGCCCACCCCGGCTCGATCCATGATGGTCAATGCTGGCACACCGTCGGCGGTTCGCTGGCGTCACGGACCAACGGGTCGGCGTAGGGTGAGTCCGCCCGACCTGTGATCACTGGAGATGAGGTGCCATGGCCGCCAAGCCGGACGACGGGGGATCTTCGTCGGTCGAGCAGCGACCGACCCGGCTCGGCCGCTTGCGTGACGCCAACCACGAGCCGGGCAGCGAGACGATCTCCGGTGTGATCAGCCTGCTGCACGCCGTGGTGCGTCCGCTCACCAAACGGGACTGGCGCGGCCAGGACAAGGTGCCTCAGAGCGGTGGCGTGATCTTCGTCGCCAACCACATCTCCAACGTGGACGTGCTCTCGCTCGGTCAGTTCCTCGCCTTCTCCGGCCGCTGGCCGCGATTTCTCGGCAAGGCGTCGGTCTTCAAGGTCCCGGTCGTCGGCCGGGTGATCCTGCGGGCCGGTCAGATCCCCGTGGTGCGGGACAGCCGCCAGTCCCGTGACGCACTGGCCGCAGCTCGACAGGCGATCGATCAGGGCCGGGCCGTGACCATCTACCCGGAGGGGACGATCACCCTCGATCCCGACCTGTGGCCGATGCGCGGCAAGACGGGAGCGGCGCGGTTGAGCTTCGAGACCGGGGCACCGGTGATTCCTGTCGGGCAGTGGGGTGCCCAGGACATCATGTACGGCAAGCGGGTGCACCTGCCCAAGCTGTTGCCACGCAAGACGTTCCAACTCAGTGTGGGCGACCCCGTCGACCTGGATGATCTTCGTCAGCAGCCGGTCACCCCCGCCACGTTGGCCGAGGCGACCGAGCGGATCATGACCGCCATCACCGTCCTGGTTGCTGATCTTCGCGGTGAGACGCCACCGTCGCAGCGCTTCGATCCGCGAACCGCCCGCCCCGGAGGACTGGTATGACCGAGACCCGACGGCCGCCGCGGGTCGCCGTGATGGGTTCGGGGTCGTGGGGGACCGCGTTCGCCCTGGTCGTGTCCGACGCCGCCAACGACGTACGACTGTGGGCCCGTCGACCCGAGCTCGCGGACAAGATCAACTCCGAGCACCGCAACCTCGACTACTTTCCCACCGTGGACCTACCACCGTCCTTGGTCGCCCTGAGTGATCCGGAGGAGACGATGGCGGGGGCGGACTTCGTGGTGCTGGCCGTGCCGTCGCAGTCGCTGCGGACCAACCTCAGCCAGTGGCGGATCCCCCCTCAGGCCGTGGTGGTCTCCCTGGCCAAGGGCATCGAGCTCGGCTCCTGCCTGCGGATGAGCGAGGTGATCGCCGAGGCCGGCGGGATCGAGCCCGAACGCATCGCCGTCGTCACCGGCCCCAACCTGGCCCGGGAGATCGCCGAACGGCAGCCGTCGGCCAGCGTGGTGGCCAGCGTGTCCGAGCCGACGGCCGCGTCGTTGCAACGGGTCTGCCACACCGCACGGTTCCGGGCCTACACCAACACCGACGTGATCGGCTGCGAGCTGGGTGGAGCCACCAAGAACGTGATCGCTCTGGCCGTGGGCATGGCGGTCGGCCTGGGACTGGGCTCGAATGCGACCGCGTCGGTGATCACCAGGGGGCTGGCCGAGATCACCCGGTTGGGGCTGGCGCTGGGCGCCAACCCCTACACCTTCTCGGGGCTGGCCGGCCTGGGTGACCTGGTGGCCACCTGCTCGTCGCCCCTGTCGCGCAACCGCACCTTCGGTGAGGAGCTGGGGAAGGGCCGTACGGTCGCGGAGATCGCCGCCTCCACCCGGCAGGTGGCCGAAGGGGTGAAGTCCTGCGCCTCGATCCAGGAGCTGGCCGCCCGGCACTCGGTCGAGATGCCGATCGTCGAGAACGTTGCCGCCGTGATCGCCGGCGAGCTGACCTCGGGCGAGATGATCACTGCCTTGATGTCGAGATCGGCCAAACCCGAGCGCTACTGAGGCCCGACGAGCAGGCACACAAATATGCCGGTCCTGGGCCCGCTTTCGGCGTACTAATGGAAGTGCCGCGGCGTCGCGACCCGGACTCGGGAGACATCAGATGAAGAGCATCACCGGGCGTGCAGCGCTCGGCACGGTCGTGGCGGCGATCATCGCCACGATGTTCAGCGGACCAGCCCAACCAGCCGCAGCCGCGGGCAGCCAGCCGCCGCTCAAGCTCGAGGCCGCTCGGTCCACCGTCACCGTCGAAACCTACGACGGTGTGGCCGATCTGGATCTCGGGGTCTACGCGATCGCCGGTGCACAACCGTTCGAGATCCGGGCGTTTCGAACCAGCTACAGCCAGAAGCTGACAGCCTTCCGGATCCGGAACGGCGCCGACCAGCTGCTCCCGACCGGAACCGTACGTGAGGATTTCGCCGGTCTTTCCGCCTTCACGACGCTGAAGGTCGTCAACGCGGCCAAGAAGGTGGTGGTGAGCTCGACGCGCGACTTCTGCCCGAACTACTGGGAATCCGTACGCCGACGCCCGGACGCGCCGGCGACCTCGCCCTATCCGGAGGACTGCGATGCCAACCCCTACGCTCTCGGAGCGGTCTACGGCATCCAGGCGGGCTACGGCAACCCGATCAGCGACGAGAACGAAGTCAAGATCAAACCGGGCACCTACACCGCGACCGTGACGATCAACCAGCGCTATCGCGAGCTGTTCGCGATCCCGACGGTCGATGCCTCGACGACGATCAAGGTGACGGTGGTCAAGGGCCGGGACCAGGGTCCGGTCCGACCCCACCGGCTTGACGATCTTCGCACCAGATCCCAGGTGGGACCGCCGACCGACCTCAAGAGCTCGAAGGCGGTCAAGCCCAGTGGGCCGCTGCCGGACCTGCGGTCGGTTCCGGCCTGGGGGATCGAGGTCGAGAAGGGTCGCTACCTGAACTTCTCGGCCACGGTGTGGAACGCTGGGCCGTCCCCGATGGTGGTCGATGGATTCCGCCGTCCGAACAACGAGAATCTGATGGACGCCTACCAGTACTTCTTCAACGCCACCGGTGGGCAGGTCGGCTACGCCCGCGTCGGCACCATGGAGTGGGATGCACGCGACGGGCACGAGCACTGGCACTTCACCGACTTCGCCTCGTACCGGTTGCTGGACAACAAGAAGAAGCTGGTGAAGCGCAGTCAGAAGGAGGCCTTCTGCCTGGCCAACACCGATCAGGTCGACTACACCGTGCCAGCCGCCAACTGGTTGCCGGAGAACACCGATCTGCACACGTCGTGTGGGTCACGCCAGTCAGTCGGCGTGCGCGAGGTGCTCGACGCAGGCTCGGGTGACACCTACGACCAGTCCCTCCCCGGCCAGTCGTTCGACCTGAAGGGGCTGAAGAACGGCGTCTACTACATCGAGGTGCTGGCCAACCCCGACCGCAAGCTGGTCGAGACCTCCACCACCAACAACGTGTCGTACCGCAAGGTCACCATCTCGGGGAAATCCGGGCACCGGAAGGCGGCTGTGGCGAAGGTCGGCATCATCGTCGAGCCGCCTATCGAGAGCGACGACCTGGAGCCCTGACCTGGACGCTCAGGCCTGGTCGAGGGCTTGAGCCAGATCGGCCCACAGGTCCTCGACGTCTTCGATCCCCACCGACAGCCGGACCAGACCTTCGGCCACCGAGGGCAGCTCGGCGGCCCAGCGGCGGCGGCGTTCGAAGGTCGACTCCACCCCGCCGAGGCTGGTGGCGAAGACCCAGATGTCCGCCGCGTCGACGAACCGGTCCGCCGTCTTCGCGTCATCGAGCTCGATCGAGATGATGGAGCCGAACCCGTCCATGGTCCGCGCGGCCACCGCGTGCCCGGGGTCATCGGCCAGCCCGGGGTAGCGGACCCGGCCGATCTTCGGGTGCTCGGCCAGCCGCGCGGCGAGCAGGCCGGCGTTGGCCTGGGCCCGTTCCAGGCGCAGCGGCAGCGTACGAAGGCCCCGGAGGGCCAGGTAAGCCTCCATCGTGCCGGGGGTGGCGCCCCGCAGCCGGCGGGCAGCTTCCAGCGCCGCGTACCGCTCGGCGTCGTCGCGGCCGACGACCAGGGCTCCGATCAGGGCGTCGGAGTGGCCGGCGATGAACTTGGTCGCGGAGTGCATCACGATCTGCGCGCCCGACTCGAGCGGCCGCTGCAGGATCGGCGTGGCGAAGGTGTTGTCCACGACCAGGGTCGTCTTGTCGGCGAGGGCGGCACCCAGTGCCGGGAGGTCGGCGACCTCGATGTTGGGGTTGGTCGGGGTCTCGATCCAGACCAGGTCGGCGCCGGCTGCGGCACGCACCACCTGCTCGGTGTCGGCGACGCTGATCCGGCGGACCGTCCAGCCGTGCCGGGCCCCTTGCTGGTCGGCCAGCGCGGAGACCCCGCTGTAGCAGTTGTCGGGCAACACCAGCGTCCCGCCCGGCGGGACCTGGGCCAGCACGGCATCCGCGGCAGCCATCCCGGAGGCGAAGGTGACGGCGCGTCCACCTTCCAGCGCACCGATGGCCTCCTCCAGGGCCAGCCAGGTCGGGTTGCCGTAGCGCCCGTAACCGAGATGGCCCTCAGCCGGATCCAGCGCGCCGACGTAGGTGGAGGCGAAGACCACCGGCGGGTTCAGCGGTGCGTCGACGACCTTGTCGGGCCGGCCGACCGTGACCGCGAGGGTGGCCCGGCTCGGACCGGCCGGGCCTGACCGGCTCGAGGCCGGGGTAGCGGGGCTGCCGGGGGGTGGGATGTCCGAGGCGCTGGTCATGGGGCCAAGTCTTGCGCGTCGCCCAGGAATGCCGGTGCACCCCCGGTAGGGTCGGGAAACGACCAGGCCCACCACACGACTCGAGGTGTTCGTCCGATGAGTGACCGCCCGCCCGGCGAGATCCGCCGCACCCGGGTTGCCGTGGTGTTCGGCGGCACGAGCAGCGAGCACGGGGTGTCCTGCCTGACCGCTGCTGGGGTGCTGAGCGCCCTGGACCCGGGACGGTTCGACGTGGTCGGGATCGGCATCACCCCGTCGGGCCGTTGGGTGAGCATGGACGCCGAGGCCATCGCGGGACTGCAGGTGCACGAGGGTCGGCTGCCCGAGCTGAGCGAAGATGCCACCGACGCGGTGCTGGTCCGGGTGCCTGCGGGCAGCGAGCTGGCGTCACGGAACGACTCGACCTTGACCGGTCTGGTGCCGGTGGACGTCGCGATCGCCCTGCTGCACGGTCCGTTCGGTGAGGACGGGACGATCCAGGGGCTGTTCGAGATGATGGGCACGCGCTACGTCGGCGCCGGCGTGCTGGCCAGTGCGGTCGGGATGGACAAGCAGTTCATGAAGCTGGTGCTCGCGGCGTCGGGTCTCCCGGTCGGTCCGTTCGTGGTCATCACTCCGGCCGACTGGGCGCAGGACAAGGTAGCCAGCCTGGAGGCGGTGTCGGCGCTGCACTTCCCGGTCTTCGTCAAGCCGGCCCGTGGTGGGTCGAGCCTGGGCATCAGCAAGGTGGACGATCCGGCCGACCTCGAGGCCGCGGTCTTGGCGGCTCACGCGTACGACCCGAAGGTCATCGTCGAGCAGGGATTTGTCGGCGCCCGCGAGCTGGAGTGCGGCGTCTTGGCTTCCCTCGACGGGGGGCGGCCGCTGGCCAGCGAGATCGCTGAGATCAGGGTGCAGACCGCGTCCGGATTCTACGACTTCGAAGCCAAGTACCTCCCCGAGGAGCAGGTCGCGCTCGACGTGCCGGCCGAGGTCGAACCGGCGCTGGCCGAGCAGGTCAAGCGGTTGGCCGTGCAGACCTTCGAGGCCGTGGGCTGTGAGGGGCTGGCCCGGGTCGACGTCTTCGTGACCGCCGACCAACGGGTAGTGGTCAACGAGATCAACACCATGCCGGGCTTCACGCCGCACTCGATGTTCCCCCGCATGTGGGCGGCCAGCGGGGTGCCCTATCCGGAGCTGATCGAACGCCTGATCGCGCTCGCCCTGCAGCGCCCGGTCGGTCTGCGCTGACCCCCCTGGTTTCCTTGCGCTGGTTCTCGCGCCACGCCGGTCGAGCGGCGCGGCGGATCATCCAGCGCAAGAAAACCAGGGCGCACTAGACGCAAGGAGTCTGCTGCGGGTCGTGGGCGGTGACGGCGGCCGCCACATCCACCAGGGCATTGGCCTCCGGGGCGTAGTCGCTCGGCACCGCCAGCTCGACGAAAGCCGTCCGCCCGATGGTGGTGAACAGGTAGCCACCCGGGGCCTGCTCAGCGAACCAGCCGACGCCGTTCACCTCGACGCATTGGCTGGACGGCTCCAGCGTGGGCGGTTTGTCCACGCCGCAGCGCAGGGTGATCGCCGGCTTGCCCCAAGCGGCGCTGAGCGCGCCCGGCTCGACTGTGCGCCGCTTCCCGTCCAGCACCGTCGCCGGCAGGTCGGCCAGCAGGGCGGTGCAGACCGCGCGGACTTCCGGAGACGGGTTCGCGTCGGTGACCGCGACCGTCCCGGCGCACCCGGTGAGCAGCAAGCAGCCGGTCAGCAGGCTGAGGGTGCCCGGCGTACGGCGGGAGATGTCAGATGTGGACGACGGGGCAGGTGACCGTACGGGTGATGCCCGGCACGGTCTGCACGCGAGCCACCACCAGCTGGCCGAGCTCGTCGACGCTGGAGGCCTCGGCCCGGACGATCACGTCGTAGGGACCGGTGACGTCCTCGGCGAGGGTGACGCCGGAGATGGCGCCGATGGCCGTGGCCACCTCGGCAGCTTTGCCGACGTTGGTCTGGACCAAGATGTAAGCCTGCACGACCATAGGGTCGATCCTCCTCGGGGAAATGAAGACAGGTGCCGTCAAGACGTCGCGTCGATCGGGGCTGGAGACCGCGTACGCTCGCCGGTGTGCGTCACGCTACAGCCTCGCCGAGTTTCAGGGCAGACCCGGAGCAGGATCGGATCCCGGTCCCGGTCGAGGACCGGCGATGATCGACCGGAACGCGACGCTCGCTGAGCTGGGCGAGTTCTCCCTGATCTCCGCCATCACCGACGGTCTCCAGCTCGGGCCGGATGTGCTGCTGGGGCCGGGTGATGATGCTGCGGTGCTGGCCGTCGACGGTCCGGTCGTCACCTCGGTCGATGTCCTCGTCGAGAACGTGCACTTCCGTCGGGACTGGTCCGAGGCGCGTGACGTCGGCCGCAAGGCGGTGGCGGTGAACGTCGCCGATCTCGAGGCGATGGGGGCGACGGCCCAGGGCATCGTCGTGGGGTTCTCGGCCCCCGCCGACCTGCCGGCCGGCTGGGCGTTGGACTTCAGCGCCGGTGTGGTCGAGGAGTGCCGCAGCGCCGGGGTGAGCCTGCTCGGTGGCGACGTGACCAAAGCCCGGGACATCACCATCTCCGTGACGGTGTTCGGCGGGTTGCAGGGTCGTGCTCCGGTCCGTCGCTCCGGCGCCCGGGTCGGCGACGTGGTCGCCGTGCACGGCCGGCTGGGCTGGGCCGCGGCCGGACTGGCTGTGTTGAGCCGTGGCTTCCGCTCGCCCCGGGCGGCCGTCCAGGCCCAACGGGTTCCTGACGTCAGCTATGGCGCCGGTGCGGCCGCCGCTCTGGCCGGGGCCACCGCCATGATCGACATCTCCGACGGGCTGCTGGCCGACTTGGCCCACGTCGCTGAAGCCTCGGATGTCTCGATGGACCTGCGGCAGCAGACCCTCGATGTCGCCGAGCCGCTCCGGGTGGTCGCCGTCGCGACCGGCGTCGACCCCTACACCTGGATCCTGACCGGTGGCGAGGATCATGCCCTGGGGGCCACGTTTCCCACCGCGGCCGAGGTACCGGAGGGCTGGCTCGTGATCGGCGCCGTGGTCGCGCCCAGCGAGGCCGGCCGCGTCCTGGTCGACGGTGCCGTCTGGGAAGCGCCGGCCGGCTACGACCACTTCCGGCATCGCCGATGACCGCACTGCCCACGGCCCGGGTGCTCACCATCGCCGGCTCCGACTCCGGCGGGGGAGCGGGGATCCAGGCCGACCTGAAGACCATGCTCGCGCACGGGGTCCATGCGATGAGCGTCATCACCACCGTCACCGCCCAGAACTCGGTCGGGGTGCAGGGCATCTGGCCGCTGCCGACCGAGGCCGTACGCCAGCAGTTCCGCAGCGTGGTGGACGACATCGGCGTGGACGCGATCAAGATCGGCATGCTGGGAAGCCGGGAGATGGTGACCTGCGTGGCCGACCTGGTGGCCGAGCTCGACGGCGCGGTGCCGGTGGTCGTGGACCCGGTGTGCGTCAGCAAGCACGGTGATCGGCTGATCGCCCCGGACGCCGTGGATGCGCTGCGGACGCAGCTGTTCCCGCACGCAACGGTGGTGACGCCCAACCTGGATGAGGCTGCGCTGCTCGCGGATCGCGAGGTCAGCACCGCGCCGGCCGAGCTGATCGAGCGGCTGCTGGCTTTCGGCTCGCTCTGGGTGCTGGTCAAGGGTGGCCACGGCACCGGAGACCCGGTCGACCACCTGAGCGACGGCGAGGTCACACTCCGGTTCCCGGCCGCCCGCGACGACAACCGCCACACCCACGGCACCGGCTGCACGCTCGCCTCAGCCCTGGCCAGCCGGCTCGCGCTGGGGGACTCCGTGCCCCAGGCGATGACCGCCGCGAAGGAGTACATCACCGGCGCCATCCGCCACGGCTTCGCCCTCGGTGCCGGGATCGGCCCGACCGACCACCTCTGGCGCCTCCGACCCCACGTGGGCTGAGACTGCACCACGGCGCGGGCTGAGTCGAAGCGCACGTCAGAGCTTCCGCTTCTTTCCGCAAGAGGGTCGGAAGGCGGGCGGCCGACGGCGTGGGACCTGGGTCAGACGTACGGGGATCGCGTAGCCTCAGCCCATGGCGACCCGCGCGTCTTCCCCACCGCGGTCTCGTAGCAACTCCGGCGCCTCACGCGCCGGTGCGAGTTCGCGGTCGTCCGGAAGCAAGAAGAGCTCAGCACCCCGTGCCATCTCGGCGCGCCCAGAACCGCGGGCCAAGGGCGGTGGCCGCCCGCCGGCCAAGAAGCAGCCGACCCGGTCCGGGCCGTCTCGGCGCCAGCCGGTCCGGCAACGGCGTTCGGCGCTGGCCGCGTTCGGCCACGGGGTCGGCACTGTGTGGCGGGCGATGGCCCATGGCGTGGGCGGAGCGGCTCGACGGGTCGGCAACGGCGCGCAGGACGTGGACCCGGCGCTGCGGCGTGACGGCATTGGACTCTTCCTGATCGGCTGCGCGATCATCGTCGCCGCCGAGTTCTGGTGGGGGCTGCCCGGATCGTTCGGCAACGCGATCCATGTCGGCGTCGCCAGTGTGATCGGCACCTTGTCCTACGTCGCGCCGATCCTGTTGATCCTGATGGCCTGGCGGACGCTCCGGCACCCGGCCCGCAACGGGCCCGGTGGTCGTCAGGCGGTCGGCTGGACCGCGATCATGCTCGGCCTGCTGGGTTTGATCAACATCGCCCGCGGCCTGCCCCGGACCAATGACCCGGAACGCCTGCGCGACGCCGGCGGTGTGATCGGCTACATCTCGTCGAGCCTGCTGACTGATCTGCTGTCGGTCTACGTCGCGGTGCCGCTGTTGATCTTGCTGACTCTGTTCGGCCTGCTGGTCGTCGTCGGCATCCCGCTGCACGAGGTGGCCGGCCGGGTGCAGGATGCCCGGCAACAGCTGCGTCGTTCGCCCGTCGTGATCGAGGGCGAGGTGCTGCCCGACCGGCTCGAGTTCGGGGTGGACGAGGCGTACGACACCCCCGTGGTCGGCGAGAAGCCCAAGGTCAAGCGGAGCCGCAAGTCCCTGCCGCCGACCGAGCCCGTCGAGGATGCGGTCTACGACATCGACGCCGACCTCGACACCACTGGCCCCAACGGCTCGCGGCTCAGTGAAGAGTCGACCGAGGAGACCAAGCGGCCGGTCACCGCCGGTCTGCCGCCGGGTGTCGTCGTGCACGGCGAGGGGACCGAGCTCGAGCCCCCGGTCCACACCCCGATTCCGCAACGGGTCGAGCAGCTGCAGCTCTCCGGTGACGTGCAGTACCTGCTGCCCGACTCGGAGACGCTCAAGCAGGGCAGTGTGCACAAGGCGCGTACGGAAGCCTCCGACGCCGTGGTGCACCGACTGACCGAGGTGCTCAGCCAGTTCGAGATCGACGCCGCGGTGACTGGCTACAGCCGCGGTCCGACCGTGACCCGCTACGAGGTCGAGCTCGGCCCGGCCGTCAAGGTCGAGAAGGTCACCGCACTGAGCAAGAACATCGCGTACGCCGTGGCCAGCGCGGACGTCCGGATCCTGTCACCGATCCCCGGCAAGTCGGCGATCGGCATCGAGATTCCCAACACCGACAAGGAAGTCGTCTCCCTCGGAGACGTGCTGCGCTCGGCCAAGGCCCGAAACGATCATCACCCGATGACCGTCGGTCTGGGCAAGGACGTCGAGGGCGGCTTCGTCGTCGCCAACCTGGCCAAGACCCCGCACCTGCTGGTGGCCGGGGCGACCGGGTCGGGCAAGTCGAGCTTCGTCAACTCCATGATCACCTCGATCTTGATGCGGGCCACGCCCGACGAGGTCCGGATGCTGATGGTCGACCCGAAGCGGGTCGAGCTGACGGCGTACGAGGGGGTCCCTCACCTGGTCACCCCGATCATCACCAACGCCAAGAAGGCGGCCGAGGCGCTGCAGTGGGTCGTCCGCGAGATGGACATGCGTTACGACGATCTGGCGGCGTTCGGGTTCCGGCACATCGACGACTTCAACAAGGCCGTCCGCGCCGGGTCAGTCGTGCTGCCGCCCGGCTCGGAGCGGGTGCTCGCGCCCTACCCCTATCTGCTGGTGATCGTCGACGAGCTCGCCGACTTGATGATGGTCGCCCCCCGCGACGTCGAGGACTCCATCGTCCGCATCACCCAGCTGGCCCGGGCCGCCGGCATCCACCTGGTGCTGGCCACGCAGCGGCCGAGCACCGACGTGGTCACCGGCCTGATCAAGGCCAACGTGCCGTCCCGGTTGGCGTTCTCCACCTCGTCGATGACCGACTCCCGGGTGATCTTGGACCAGCCGGGCGCCGAGAAGCTGGTCGGCCAGGGTGACGGGCTGTTCCTGCCCATGGGCTCCAGCAAGCCGATCCGCATCCAGGGTGCCTGGGTGACCGAGGCCGAGGTCCGTACGGTCGTCGCCCACGTCACCGAGCAGCTCAAGCCCGACTACCGCGACGACGTGGCCGCCGCGCCGGAGGCGTCCAACAAGGTCGCCGAAGACATCGGCGACGACCTCGACCTGGTGATCCAGGCCGCCGAGCTGGTGGTCAACCTGCAGCTGGGTTCGACGTCGATGCTGCAGCGCAAGCTGCGGGTCGGCTTCGCCAAGGCCGGCCGGCTGATGGACATCCTGGAGACCCGTGGAGTGGTCGGCCCGTCGGAGGGTTCGAAGCCCCGCGAGGTGCTGGTCAAACCCGACGAGCTCGATGTGGTGCTGGAGAACCTGCGGCTCGGCTGAGCCAGCTCCGATCCACGCTCACCAGCTGCCGAGCTGACCCACCTCGGTGAGGGTGAGCACAGCCGTGCCCTCGGCGTCGCTGCGAGCAAGATCGACTTCTGCGGTGATACCCCAGTCATGATCACCGGCGGGGTCGTCGATGATCTGGCGCACGGTCCAGCGTCGCGCCGCCTGGTCCGGGTGCTCGTCGATGATCAACAGCCCGGGCCCGCGAGCCCCGGCACCGGTCTGGATCGCGGCGTGGTCGGCGAAGTAGGGCGCCAGCGCCTCCTGCCAGTCATCGGCCGTCCAGCCACTGTCGGAGTCGAGCTCGCCCAGCTCCCACCACTGCCGGCGTGCGGCGAGCTCGACCCGGCGGAACAGCGCGTTGCGGACCAGCACCCGGAAGGCGCGGAGGTTGGCCGTCACCGGCGGGGTCTGGTCGTCCAGTGCCGATGCCACCTGCGCGGTGTCGGTGGCGTCGGGGTTGCGCAGCTTCTCCCACTCCTCCAGCAGGCTCGAGTCGACCTGGCGGACAAGCTCGCCGAGCCAGGCGATCAGGTCATCGACCTCGTCGGTCCGCGCGTCCTCGGGCACGGTCTGGCGCAGCGCCTTGAACGCGTCGGCCAGATAGCGCAGCACGATTCCCTCAGCCCGGGCGAGTGAATAGAAGCTCACGTACTCGGTGAACGTCATCGACCGCTCGAACAGGTCCCGCGCCACCGACTTGGGAGCGACCGCATGGTCGAGCACCCAGGGGTGGCTGCGGGCGAAGATGGCGTACCCGGCGGCCAGCAGCTCGGCGAGCGGCTGGGGATAGGTGATGTCCTCGAGCAGCTCCATCCGCTCGTCGTACTCGATCCCGTCCGCTTTCATCTGGCCGACCGCCTCGCCGCGCACCTTCGACCGCTGCGCACTCAGCACCGGCCGGGGATCCTCCAGCGTCGACTCGATCACCGAGAGCACATCGAGCGCGTAGGTCTCCGACTCCTTGTCCAGCAGGTCGAGGCTGGCCAGGGCGAAGGGGGAGAGCGGCTGGTTGAGGGCGAACTCTGGCTGCAGATCGACGGTCACCCGCGCGGTACGGCCGAGCGCATCCGGGACCGGCAGCTGCTCGACGACCTCCGAGCTGAGCAGTCCCCGATAGATCGAGACCGCCCGGTGGATGTGGTTGCGTTGCCGCGTTCGTGGCTCGTCGTTCTCGGTCAACAGGTGCCGCATGGCGGCGTAGCAGTCGCCGGGCCGGTTGATCACGTTCAACAGCATCGAGTGGCTGACGTGGAAGGAGGACTCCAGCGGTTCCGGTTCGGCACTGATCAGCCGCTCGTAGGTCGGTTCGCCGTAGCCGACCGTGCCTTCGGGTGGCTTCTTGCGGACGACCTTGCGGCGCTTCTTCGGATCATCACCGACTTTGGCCAGCGCCTTCTCGTTGGCCACCACGTGATCGGGCGCCTGCACGATGACGGTCCCCGCGGTGTCGAAGCCGGCTCGCCCGGCCCGTCCGCCGATCTGGTGGAACTCGCGGGCGGTGAGCAGCCGGGGCCGGACCCCGTCGTACTTGCTGAGCGAGGTGAGCAGCACCGTGCGGATGGGCACGTTGATCCCGACCCCGAGCGTGTCCGTGCCGCAGATGATCTTGAGCAGCCCGGCCTGGGCGAGCAGCTCGACCAGCCGACGGTACTTCGGCAGCATCCCGGCGTGGTGCACGCCGATCCCGTTGCGGACCAGCCGCGACAGCGTACGGCCGAAGCCCGCACTGAAGCGGAAGTTGCCGATCAGGGCCGCGATCTGGTCCTTCTCCTCGCGGGTGCAGACTCGCAGGCTGTTCAGGGCCTGGGCCTGCTCGATGGCCGCGGCCCGGCTGAAGTGGACGACGTAGATCGGCGCCTGATGGGTGGTCAACAGCTCGTCGATGGTGTCGTGCAGCGTGCTGGTGACGTAGGAGTAGTGCAGCGGCACGGGGCGTTCGACCGAGCTCACCACGGCAGCCGGGCGACCGGTCCGACGGACCAGGTCGTCGGCGAAGTGGGTGACGTCGCCCAGGGTGGCCGACATCAGCACGAACTGGGCTCGCGGCAGCTCGAGCAGCGGCACCTGCCAGGCCCAGCCGCGATCCGGGTCGGCATAGAAGTGGAACTCGTCCATCACCACGCACGCCACGTCGCTGTCGGCGCCCTCGCGCAGAGCCAGGTTGGCCAAGATCTCGGCGGTGCAGCAGATGATCGGCGCGGATGCGTTGACGCTGGCGTCACCGGTCATCATGCCGACCTGCTCGGTGCCGAAGATCTCGGCGGCGGCGAAGAACTTTTCCGACACCAGGGCCTTGATCGGAGCGGTGTAGAAGGTGCGCGCCGGCCGGCCGGACCGCAGGTGCCGGGCCAGCGTGGCGAACTGGGCACCGGTGGCCACCAGGCTCTTGCCCGATCCGGTGGGGGTGGCGAGGATGACGTTCGACCCCGAGACGATCTCGATCATGGCCTCGGTCTGAGCCGGGTAGAGACTCAGTCCACGGGCATCGGTCCAGCCGGTGAAGGTCTCGAAGAGGGAGTCGGCGTCGGGATCGGCGGGGATGAGGTCGGTCAGAGTCATTGCCACCTGATCGTCCCACCTTCACCCGGTGACACCCGTTCGTGTCGATGGCAACTTAGGTTGACGTTGAACGGTCGTCAACCTAAGATGACGATATGCCGACGCCAGCGGACGCCATGAGTGGTAGCACCAGCCAGGATCCCGCCGTCGGCCTGCGGGCGGTGGTGGCTCTGCGCCGCCTGGTCGAGCAGCTGGAGGACCTGCAGGTGGAGAACGCCCGCCGGCAGGGCTGGTCCTGGTCGGAGGTGGCCACCGCACTCGGGGTTTCCAAGCAGGCGGTGCACAAGAAGCACGCCGGGCACACGCCCCCTACGAGATGAGGCTTTGATGTTCGAACGGTTCACCACGGCGGCCCGCGCCGCCGTCGTCGATGCCCAGCAGCACGCCCGGGAGTTCGGTCACCTCGAGATCGGGGCCGGTCATGTCCTGCTCGGAGTGCTCGACGACCGCGAGCACCCGTGCAGCCGGGTGCTGGTTGGTCTGGGGCTGGATCGGGCAGTGCTGGTTGAGCAGGTCAAGGTGCCGGATGCGCTCGATGCCGAGGCCCTGAAGACCCTGGGGATCGACCTCTTCCAGGTCCGCCGCGAGGCGGAGCGGACCTTCGGACCGGGTGCCCTGGACCGGGACCGGCGGCAACGGCGAGGCTTGTTCGGACGGCGGGGCGGGTCGGGGCACATTCCGTTCAACGCCGAGGCGAAATCGGCCTTGGAGAACTCACTCCGGGCGGCACTCGCCCACCAGCACGGCTACATAGGCAACGAGCATCTGCTGCTCGGACTCCTGGCGACCAGGCCGGGCACCGCGATGGCCCTGCTGCAAGGGGCCGGGGTCGTGGGAGACGAGGCGACCATCGAGGCCCGACTGATCGAGGAGCTGGGTCGGGCGGCTTGACGCAGCTTCCTTGGGGTCTTGCCCTGGCGTCTCAACCGGTATAGCGTCTGCCTAAACCGGTTTAGACGTCGATGGGGGTGCCGTGGTCGATCGACGTCCGACGATCGCCGATGTCGCCCAGCGCGCTGGGGTCAGCAAAGGGCTGGTCTCGTTCGTCTTCAACGGCCGCCCAGGTGTCGCGCCACAGACGCGTGAGCGGATCATGGCTGCTGCGCAGGAGATGGGGTGGCGGCCGCGGCCGAACGCCCGGTCCCTCTCGACGCGGCGGTCGTCCGCTCTCGGCCTGGTCGTCCGCCGAGCACCGGAGGTCCTGTCCACCGACCCGTTCTTCCCGGCCTTCATGGCCGGGGTGGAGACGGTGCTGAACGAGGCGGGACAAGTCCTGGTGCTCAGCCTGGTGCCCGATGCCGAGGTCGAGCTGCGGACTTACCGGACACTGATGGGTGATGCCCGGGTCGACGGCGTCTTCCTCACCGATCTCCGGCAGTCCGACCCGCGGCTCGACCTGCTGGCCGAGATCGGCCTGCCCGCAGTCACCATCGGCCATCATCCCGCGGCGGGCCCCGGCCTCCCGGCGGTGAACCTCGATGACACCCAGGGTGTCGCGGCCTCGGTGGCCCACCTGGTCGACCTCGGTCACCGACGGATCGCCTACGTCGCCGGCGACACCTCGATGGTCCACGGCGTACGCCGTCGGGAAGCGTTCATCACGGCGGTGGGGGCCGCCGGGCTGACGCCCGACCAGATCATCGATACCAACTTCTCCGCCGCCGAGGGGATCTCGGCGACCGGTCGGCTGCTCGACGCCCGGTTGCCGCCGACCGCCATCATCTACGCCAGTGACCTGATGGCGATCGCCGGCATCGGGGTCGCCCACCAACGGGGGCTGGACGTGCCGGCCGACCTCTCGGTGAGCGGGTTCGACGGCGTCGACCTCGGACGGCACATCTTTCCGGCCCTGACCACCGTGGTGGCCGACCCGGTCAGCTGGGGTCGGGAGGCAGCCCGGGTCCTGCTGCACCTGATCGCCAACGGCCAGGCGGACGACCTCGAGCTCCCCTCAGCCCAGCTCGTGGTCCGGAAGTCCACTGCCCCACCTCCCCCCTGACCCATCACACCCATCACCCATCCATCCCTTCCCACTTCATCCAGGAGAACACCGTGCATCGACGCACACTCAAAGCGCTCACCCTGACCGCCACCGCCGCCCTGACCCTCACCCTCGCCGCCTGCGGCGGGGGTGGCGGCGGGGGCGGCTCGAGCACCGACGCCATGGCCGCCAAGGGACCCATCACCATCTGGTACTCCAACAACGAGCAAGAGGTCGCCTGGGGCAAGGCGATGGTGTCGGAGTGGAACGCGGCCCACGCCGACCAGCAGATCACCGGGCAGGAGATCCCGGCGGGCAAGAGCAGCGAGGAGGTCATCGGCGCGGCCATCACCGCCGGCACGGCACCGTGCCTGGTCTTCAACACCGCACCGTCGGCCGTCGGCCAGTTCCAGCGCCAAGGGGGTCTGGTCGACCTGGCGAAGTTCCCCGACGGTGCCAGCTACATCGCCGAGCGCAGCGGTGAGGTCGCCAACCAGTACAAGGCGAGCGACGGCGGCTTCTACCAGCTGCCGTGGAAGTCGAACCCCGTGATGATCTTCTACAACAAGGACCTGTTCAAGAAGGCCGGCCTGGACCCGAACAAGCCCAAGCTGTCCACGTACGCCGACTTCTTGGCCACGGCCAAGACGATCAAGGACTCCGGGGCCGCGCCGTACGCGATCTATCCGGCGCCGACCAGCGAGTTCTTCCAGAGCCAGTTCGACTTCCTGCCGCTCTACGCCGCCGAGACCGGCGGCAAGGGGTTGGTCACCGACGGCAAAGCGACCTTCGCCGACCAGGCCGGTGTCGACGTCGCCACCTTCTGGAAGACCCTGTACGCCGAGGGTCTGGCCGGCAAGGAAACCGTCCAGGGTGATGCGTTCGCGGACAAGAAGTCCGCACTGGCCATCGTCGGCCCGTGGGCTATCGCGGTCTACAAGGGCAAGGTGAACTGGGGGTCGGTGACCGTGCCGACCAAGAACGGGACGGCCGCCGATCAGACCTGGTCGTTCAGCGATGCCAAGAACGTCGGCATGTTCACGGCCTGCCAGAACCAGGGCACCGCGTGGGAGGTGCTGAAGTTCGCCTCCAGCAAGGAACAGGACGAGAAGCTGCTGACCGAGACCGGGCAGATGCCCCTGCGCAACGACGTCCAAGGCGTCTACGCCGACTTCTTCAGCAAGAACCCGGCGTACAAGCAGTTCGGCAGCCAGGCGGCTCGGACGGTCGAGGTGCCCGGTGGCCCGCACACGGTCGAGATGCTGCAGACCCTGCGTGACGCCTACACCAAGTCGGTGATCGCCGGCGAAGGTGACGTGGCCCCCGCACTGCAGGGTGCAGCCGACAAGGTCACCCAGCTGGCCGGCGAGAAGTAGTCATGACGACTCTCGTCCAACCGGAGGTCGGCCGAGCGCCGGCCGTTCGGCGCCCCTCCCGCTCAGCGGGAGGGGGCCTGCTGGGCAAGCACCCCCTCGGGTTGCTGTTCAGCGCGCCGTACCTGGTGTTCGTCGCGGTGGTGTTCGCCTACCCCCTGGGCTTTGCCGTCTACATGTCCTTCCACGACTACTTCTTCACGGCCCCGGGTGCCCAGGTGGAGCGACCGTTCGTCGGGTTCGACAACTTCGTCCAGCTGTTCTCCGACCCGGCCGTGCGACGCTCCTTCGTCAACGTCGGCATCTTCTTGATCATCAACGTGCCGCTGACCGTGCTCTCGTCGTTGGTGCTCGCCTCCCTGCTGAACAAGGTGGTCCGCGCCCGGACCTTCCTGCGGGTCGCCTTCTACGTCCCCTACGTGACGGCCAGCGTGGCGGTCGTCGCGGTCTGGATCTTCTTGTTCAGCGGGACCGGACTGGTCAACCAGCTGCTCGGCCCACTGGCTCCCGATCCGACCTGGTTGATCAACTCACGCTGGGCCATGCCCTCGATCGCCTTCTTCGTGACCTGGAAGCAGCTCGGGCTTCTTCATCCTGCTCTACCTCGCAGCCCTGCAGAACGTGCCCGACGAGCTCTACGAGTCGGCCGCCACTGACGGGGCCGGCACGCTGCAGAGCTTCTGGAACGTGACCGTGCCCGGCGTCCGACCGGCGACGGTGCTGGTGCTGCTCGTCTCAACGGTGACCGGCGCCAACCTGTTCACCGAGCCCTACCTGCTCACCGGCGGCGGCGGTCCGAACGGTGCCTCGAGCTCACCGGTGCTGATCATGTACCGGCAGGGCATCGAGCAGGGCAAACCCGGCTACGCGGCAGCGATCGGGATCGTCTTGGTGATCGGCACCTTGATCCTGGCCTTCTTGCAGAACCGGTTCGCCGGCGGGAGGGACTGATGAGCACCGGAGGACGCGTGCTGCGCGGGATCGTGCTGGGCGTCGGAGCCCTGGTCTTCCTGTTCCCCTTCTACTACATGGTGGTCGGATCACTCCAGCTCGCGCCTGACCAGAGCGTCGGCGGTGCCTTCCCGAACCCCGGCAACCTGACCGGGCAGAACTACCGTGACATCGACAGTCGGATCAGCCTGGCTACCGGGTTGATCAACTCTGGCATCTTCACCGGCGGAGTGGTCATCTGCACGGTGGTGTTCGCCGTGCTGGTCGGCTATGCGCTGGCCGTGCTGCAGTGGCGGGGGCGGGGGGCGACGTTCGCGCTCGCCCTGCTGGTCCAGGTGGTGCCGTTCCAGCTGCTGATCATCCCGCTCTACGTGCTGATCGCCCGCAACTACGGGCTGGCCGACAACTACCTGGGAATGATCTTGCCGTTCGCCATCAACTCCACGGCGGTGATCGTCTTCCGGCAGTACTTCCTGCAGGTGCCCAAGGAGCTGTTCGAAGCCGCCCGGATCGATGGCGCCGGTGAGCTCGGGTTGTTGACCCGAGTGGCCCTGCCGCTGGTCCGGCCGGCGCTGGTGACAGTCATCTTGTTGACCTTCATCGGTCCCTGGAACGAGTTCTTGTGGCCGTTCCTGATCACCAAGCAGGCCGACATGCAGCCGTTGGCGGTCTCGCTGGCCAACTACATCACCAACGTCGCGGCCACCGCCTCCAACCCCTTCGGGGCGGCCATGGCCGGCGCGGTCGTGCTGGCGGCGCCCGTGGTGATCTTGTTCATCGTCTTCCAGCGCTACTTCACCTCCACCGATCTCGGTTCCGGGGTCAAGGGGTGACCGGGGGAGACTTTCCCTACCGGCTGTCCCGGGTGGGGGTCGTGATGACGCCCGATCCCGACGACCCGCTCGAGGTCGAGGGGGTGCTCAACCCGGGCACAGGGCGTGATCCCGACGGCGAGCTCTACCTGCTGCCTCGCCTGGTGGCGGCCGGGAACGTGTCCCGGATCGGACTGGCCAAGATCGACATCGTGGACGGGGTCCCGGTTTCGGTGACCCGCGACGGACTCGCGCTGGAACCGGACCGCTGCTGGGAGCAGGGAGAAGGCAACGCCGGGGTCGAGGACCCACGGATCACCTGGATCCCGGCCCTCGAGCGGCACGTGATGACCTACGTCGCCTACGGGCCGCTCGGGCCCCGGTCGGCCATCGCGACGTCGGTCGACCTGCGCTCCTGGACCCGGCACGGACCGATCCTGTTCGCTTTCGATGACGACTTGGACGTCGATCTGAACCTGTTCCACAACAAGGACACGGTGTTCTTTCCGGAACCGGTGACCGCGCCTGACGGCACCCTCAGCCTGGCCGCCCTGCACCGGCCGATGTGGGACCTCGACGAGACCAGGCTCGGGCAGGGGCGCCGGCCGCCGCCCGGGGTCCCCGACCCGCGCGACAGCATCTGGATCTCGTTCCTGCCCCTGGCCGCCGCACAGGCCGACCTCGGCGCCTTGACCCTCTGGTCGCAGCACCGGTTCCTGGCCGGTCCGGAGTTCGCCTTCGAGGAGGTCAAGATCGGCGGCGGGCCGGCGCCGCTCCGGGTGCCCGAAGGCTGGCTGCTGATCCACCACGGCGTCACCGGCGTGCTGGTTCGCGCCTTCGCCCAGCAGCAGCACGTCAACTACGCGGCTGGTGGGATGATCTTGGATGCCGAGCGACCGTGGCTGGTGACCGCGCGCACGACCCTCCCCGCTGCTCGAGGCCGAAACCGAGCACGAACGGTCCGGCACCGTGCCCAACGTGATCTTTCCCACCGCTATCGAGCTGATCGATGACGTGCACTACGTCTTCTACGGGATGGCCGACTCCAAGATCGGCGTCGCCCGGCTCGACCGCACCTCGTGAGCTCGTCCCTTCCAACGCAGCAAGGACATCCATGACGCACTCCAGCTCGATCCGCCGGTTGATCATCGCCTTCGCCGCCACCGTGGCTCTGCTGAGCGGGCTGATGGCGGGGACCCCGGCTCAGGCGCGTACGGGCACGGTGACCAACACCGCTCACCTGGACTACCTGATGGACCAGCTCCGCCCGCCGGAGACTGCCGAACACACCACCTACCGCTTGGCCGAGGAGCCAGCACTCGTGATGCCGTGGACCTACGCCGACTCCCGACCGGGCGGCACCTTCGCCCGGGTGGGCGGCGGACCACTGGACCCCGCCACCGGACACTGGGGCCAGGGGGCGTTCAACGCCGACGACGTCGCTCGAGCTGCTGTGGTCTACCTGCGGCACTGGCGCCAGTTCGGCGACGACGCCAGCAAGCGGCAGGCGTACGAGCTGCTCCGCTCAGTCACCTATCTGCAAACGGCCACCGGACCCAACGCCGGCAACGTGGTGCTGTGGATCCAGAGCGACGGCACGCTCAACCCGAGCCCCGAGCCCGTCGAGCTGCCTGACCCGTCCGACTCGGGTGCCAGCTACTGGCAGGCTCGTACGTTGTGGGCGCTGGGTGAGGGCTACGCCGCCTTCGAGCACGACGATCCGCAGTTCGCGGCCTTCCTGCAGCAGCGGCTGCAGGTGTCGGTGGCGGCGGTGCAGCGTCAGACCTTGAGCCGCTACGGCCGCTACGTGACCAGCGACGGCCGTCGGGTGCCGGCCTGGCTGATCGTCAACGGCGCGGATGCGACGGCTGAGGCGACGTTGGGCCTGTCGGCCTACGTCGAGGCCGTCCCAGGTGACCGGGCCGTGCGAAGGGCCTTGAGCCAGCTGCTCGACGGAGTGGCCGCGATGGCCACCGACCGAGCGGGTTGGCCCTACGGCGCCATCCTGCCCTGGGCCGAGTCGCGGTCCATGTGGCACGCCTGGGCGTCCCAGCCTGCGGCGGCCCTGGCCCGGGGTGCCACGGTGCTCGACCGACCGCGACTGTTGCGGCCGGCCGTCGTCGAGGCGGTCAGCTTCGACACCACCTTGATCACCGCCGGCGGACCGGACAACGCCTGGTACCCAACCCCGACCGAGCGGAACCAGATCGCCTACGGGGTCGACTCCCGGGTGCAGAACCTGCTGACCACCGCCGATGCAGCGAACCTGCCGGGATTGCGGACGTTGGCGGCGATGAACGCCAGCTGGTTCTTCGGGGCCAACCGGGTCGGCCAGCCCATGTACGACCCGGCCACCGGCATCACCTTCGACGGGCTGCAGGCCGACGGCACGATCAACCGCAACAGCGGCGCCGAGAGCACGATCCACGGCCTGTTGACCATGCTCGCCCTGGACGCTCACCCGGCGGTCCGGACCCAGGCCACCACCTGGCGAAACGCACCGACGCGGGCAGGTCTGACCACGGTCGAAGCGGAAACCGCGACCTCGACCACCGGCGAGGTCGTCACGCCGGCGTCGGCTTGGACGGGGGAGTCGCTCTATGGCGGCGGCGCCTATCTGGAGCTGAGCGACGGGGAGTCGGCGCGGATCGCGCTCGGCGGTTCCGACCAGCGGCGGGTGCTCGAGCCGGTCTCGTGGCGACTGCCGCGGAGCACGGCAACCAGCCGGTGGACGGCCAACGACATCGCCCTGGGGACGCTGCGACACCGGGTCGGCGCTCAGGGGATCTCGGCCGCGCTGGGTGCGCTGCTGCCTCAGCGGCTCAGACCGACCGTGAAGGCGGACACCGTCACCGTGCGGGCCATCCGCGGTCCGGTGAACCTGGATGCCGTCCTGGTCCGGCCACTGGTCTCGAGCGCCACCTTCGGCACCGGTGCTAGTCGGACGCAGCTGCTCAGCTCGATCGCCGTCACGCGCACAGCGGTGGCCGTCGCCACTCCCGGCGAGGCCCGCCGCTACGACCGCCAGGGTCGGCTGGTCGGCCGGCAGACCCTGCGCGGATCGGACCGCGCCTGGGTCGAACCGGGCGGCTTCACCGTGGTCCAGCAGGCGCGGAGCTGAGGCTCGCCCCGGCGGGTCAGCCGCGCAGCCGGGTCATCCCGGGGTCGACCAGTGGCTCTTCGCTGATCGACGCCGGGATGCGGCGGCCGAAGTACTCGATCTCGACGCCGGCGCCGGTCTCCAGCTCGGCCGGCAGCCAGGCGTACGCGATCGGGGTGCCGACGGAGAACCCGTACGCGGCGCTGGTGACGTAGCCGACGGGTCGACCGTCGACCAGCACCGGCTCCTTGCCGAGCACGATGGAGGTCCGGTCGTCGATGGTCAGGCAGCGCAGCCGCTCGGCCGGGGCGTCGGCCTTCTCCAGCGCCACCTTGCCGACGAAGTCCGGCTTGTCCAGCTTGACCGCGAAGCCCAGACCGGCGGCCTCGGGCAGGTGCTCGGTGGTCATGTCGGTGCCCCAGGAGCGATAGCCCTTCTCCAGCCGCAGAGCGCCGAACGCCTCACGACCGGCGGGGACGATCCCGTACGCCTGGCCGGCCCGCCACAACGCGTCCCACAGCTGCTGGCCGCACTCGGCACTGGTGTAGAGCTCCCAACCGAGCTCGCCGACGTAGGAGACGCGGAGCGCGGTGACCGGCACGCCGCCGATGGTGACCTCGGCCGCTCGGAAGTAGCGGAGCCCACCGTCGTTGGTGAAGTCGTCGCTGCTCACCGCGCCGACGACTTCCCGGGCCAGGGGGCCCCACAGGCCGATGCAGCAGGTGGCCCCGGTGATGTCGCGGACCTGGACCCAGCTGGTGGGGTCGTCGACGGTGTCGCGTCGGGCTTCGCGCTGCAGGTAGACGGTGTCGATGCCCGAGTTGGCTCCGACCTGGAACCGGTCGTCGGCCAGCCGGGCCACGGTGATGTCGCTGCGGATGCCGCCGGCCTCGTCGAGCATCAGGCAGTAGGTCACGGCACCGGGCTTACGGCCGACGGTGCCGGTGGTCAATCGGTCGAGCAGCCCCACGGCACCCGGTCCGGTGATCTCGAGCCGTTTGAGTGGAGTCATGTCGAACATGGCGACGGCCGTACGCGTCTTCCAGGCCTCGACCGCTGCGACCGGGGAGGAGAACATGGCCGACCACCCGTCGCGCGCCGGGGGCTGCCACTCGGGTGGCAGGTCGGGCAGCAGGGCGGCGTTGGTCTCGTACCAATGGGGTCGCTCCCACCCACCCGCCTCCAGGAACGCCGCACCCAGCTCGACCTGGCGGGCGTGGAACGGGCTGACCCGCAGGTCACGGGGGGAGAGCCGCGGCTGCAGGGGATGCAGGATGTCGTACACCTCGACGAAGTTCTGCTGGCTGGTCTCGCGGACGAACGACTCCGTCGTCTGCACCGCCTCGAAGCGTGAGACCTCGGACCCAGCCAGGCAGATCTCGGACTGGCCGTCGACCAGCACCTGGGCCACAGCCCGGGCGATACCGGCCGAGTGGGTGACCCAGACCGCCTCGGCGATCCAGAACCCCTCGACATCGGGGCTCTGGCCGACCACCGGCCCGCCGTCGGGGGTGAAGGAGAAGATGCCGTTGAACCCGTCGTCGACAGTGGTGTCGCGCAGCGCCGGCAGCAGCCGCTGAGAGGCGGCCCACTGGTCGGTGAAGTCCTCAGGCGTGAAGTCCAGCCGAGACGGCATCGCGGTGTCGGACATCTCGTCGGGGGCGTAGCGGCGGAGCTCGTCCACGGAGACGGGCATCGGTCGGTGCGCGTAGGAGCCGATGCCGATCCGATCGCCGTGCTCGCGGTAGTAGAGGTCCTGGTCCTGATGGCGCAGGATCGGCAGCCGAGCGCCGTTCGGCGGGTCGTGGCGACCGGCCATGGCCGGCACGGCAGCGGTCTTCACATACTGGTGGGCCAGCGGAAGCAGCGGCACGGCCATCCCGACCATGGCACCGATCTTCGGTCCCCAGAACCCGGCGCACGAGACGACGATGTCGGCGGGGATGGTCGACTCACCACAGACCACGCCGGTGACCCGCCCGGCTGACTGCTCGATGCCGGTCACCTCGGTGCGGTCGCGGTAGACCACACCGGCCGCCTGGGTGCGCTCGATCAGCACCTGCACGGCCTTGGCGGCCAGAGCCAAACCGTCGGTGGGGGTGTGGAAGCCGCCGAGCACCGCTTGCGGGTCGAGCAGCGGGTGCAGCACGGCACATTCGGCCGGGTCGACCAACCTGGACTCGATGCCCCAGGACTGGGCCCAGCCGTGCTTGCGCCGGAGGTCGGCCAGCCGGGCCTCGGTGGTGGCCACCTCGAGGCCGCCGACCTGGTTGAAGCAGTCGAGACCGAGCAGCTTCTCCACCGTGTAGGCCGCGAACCGGCTCATCGACCGCGAGCCGTTGGTCTGGAAGACCAGGCCCGGCGCATGGCTGGTCGAGCCCCCGGGGGTGCGCAGCGGACCCTGCTCGACGACGGTGAGGTTGGTCCAACCGCGGGCGACGAGCTCGTCGGCCAGGTTCACGCCGACGATCCCGGCTCCGATGATGACGACGGCGGGGGAGGTGGCCATGAGGTGCTCCATTCCAGTACGTGAGAGACGGTCCCTGAGCTTGTCGAAGGGCCTGATCTTGCCGAGTGATCAGCGGAAGACGACGGTGCTGCCGCCGTTGAGCAGCACCCGGCGCTGGCAGTGCCATCGGACGGCGCGGGACAGGGCCAGGGCCTCGGCATCGCGGCCGACGGTGGCCAAGGCATCCGGGTCATAGCTGTGGTCGACCCGGATCACCTCCTGCTCGATGATCGGGCCCTCGTCGAGCTCGGGCGTCACGTAGTGCGCGGTCGCTCCGACCATCTTGACGCCGCGGTCGTACGCCTGATGGTAGGGGCGAGCGCCCTTGAAGCCAGGCAAGAAGGAGTGGTGGATGTTGATCGCCCGACCGGTGAGCCGGGTGACCAGACCATCGCTGAGCACCTGCATGTAGCGGGCCAGCACCACGACGTCGGCGCCGTGCTCCTCGACCAGCTCCTCGAGCCGCGCTTCGGCCTCAGGCTTGTTGTCCTTGGTGACCGGCACCCGGACGTAGGGGAGTCCAGCCGCTTCGGCCATCGGGCGGAGATCGTCGTGGTTGGACACCACGGCGACGATCTGGGCGCCGAGGCTGCCGGCGTTCCAGCGGAAGATCAGGTCGTTCAGGCAGTGGCCCAGCTTGGAGACCATGATCAACAGCCGCTGCGGGGTGGCGTCGTGGAGACCGAACTGCATGTCGTACGCCGCGGCGATCGGCGCGAACTCCTGCCGGAGGGTCTCGATCGGAGTGTCGCCCCGCCCGCTGACCGCCGTACGCAGGAACAGGGTTTGCTTGACCCGGTCGTCGAACTGCTGGTGCTCGACGATGTCCAGGCCGCGTTCGACCAGGAAGGTCGTGACCGCGCTGACGATGCCCGGGCGTTGCGGGCACGACAGAGTCAAGACGTCGGGCCGGTCAGCGGGGTTGACGGCGGCGGTGTCGACCGGCGCGGTGGCGAGGATGGACATGGAGCCTCCCGGGTCGCAGGAGCACCGCAACCATTAGATGTACTACTGATATATAAGATTAGGGATTACAGTTGGCTCCGGTCAAGCACAGCGAAGGGCGGGTCCATGACCGACGTCACGACAGTCGACGCACCGGGGTCGGTGTTGTCGTTGGCCGACCGCTCGTACGAAGCCCTCCGCGATCGCTTGGTCACCCTCGACATCGCGCCCGGTGAGCCGCTGAACGACGACGGTCTGGCTCGGAGCCTCGGAGTGGGCCGCACGCCAGTCCGCGAGGCGCTCAAACGCCTGGAACTGGACCGGCTGGTGGTCACCTATCCCCGGCGCGGCACCTTCGCCACCCGGGTGGAGATCACCGACCTCTCCTACATCTCCGAGATCCGGGCCGAGCTGGAGCCGTTGGCCGCTTCCCGGGCTGCCCGGGTCGCGACCCCGGCGGCTCGGCAGGCCCTGCACGACGTCTTGACCCGGGCCGACGACCTCGCTTCTGACGCGAGCGTGATCGAGGTGTTGCGAGCCGACTCGGCCATCCACCGGACGATCTACCAGGCTGCCGCCAACCCCTATCTGCAGGACGCGCTGGTCCGCTACAACAACCTGGCCACCCGGATCTGGTGTTTGGTGATGGACCGGCTGGAAGGGGTGGCCGGCCACCTGCACGAGCACCGGGATCTGGTGCACGCCATCATCGACGGCGACGCCCAGCAGGCCGGTGAGCTGGCCCGCAGCCACGTCGAACGCTTCGAGTCAGCCGTGCGGGCAGCACTCATCCAGGTCTGACCGACGGGGCGGCGTCACCACCTCGACCGCGAGGCTCGCGGCCGGGGTGCGAGCATGACGACGAAGCATCTCGATGATCACGAGGTTGTTGACGAGGCAAGCGAAGGAGTGTTCATGACGCTGGTCGTTGGAGTTCCGAGCGAGATCAAGGACAACGAGAACCGGGTGGCCCTGCAGCCGGACGGGGCGGCTGAGCTGGTCCACGCCGGCCACCAGGTGCTGGTCCAGGCCGGTGCCGGCGAGGGCTCACGGTTCAGTGACCAGGAGTTCGTCGAGGCGGGGGCCACGGTGGTGGCGACCGCAGACGAGGTGTTCGCCGGTGCCGACCTGATCGTCAAGGTCAAGGAGCCGGTCGAGCCGGAGTACCACCGGTTCCGGGAAGGCCAGCAGCTGTTCACCTACCTCCACCTGGCCGCCGACAAGGTGCTGACCGACTTCCTGCTGGCCAAGAAGATCAACTCCATCGCCTACGAGACGGTGCAGACCGCCGACCGCAAGCTCCCGCTGCTCACGCCGATGAGCGAGGTCGCCGGACGGATGGCGGTCCAGGCCGCAGCTCACCACCTGGAGAGTCCGGCCGGCGGCTCCGGCGTCCTGCTGGGTGGCGTACCCGGCACCCCGGCGGCCAAGGTGACCATCATCGGCGGCGGCGTCTCGGGAACCGAGGCCGCCAAGATCGCCGTCGGGATGCGGGCCATCGTCCGGGTCTTCGACACCAACCCGGCCCGGCTGGCCTACCTCTCCGACGTCTTCGAGGGCCGGCTGGATCTGGTGGTGCCCAACCGGGCCCGGCTAGCGGCCTACATCGCTGACTCCGACGTGCTGATCGGCGCCGTGCTGGTGCCGGGCACCAAAGCACCGAAGCTGGTCAGCCGGGAGATGATCGCCTCGATGCGGCCGGGCAGTGTCGCGGTCGACATCGCCATCGACCAGGGTGGCTGCTTCGAGACGAGCCACGCGACCACGCACTCCAACCCGACGTACGTCGAGGAGGGTGTCGTCCACTACTGCGTGGCCAACATCCCGGGCGCGGTGGCCCGGACCTCGACCCTCGCCCTGACCTCGGCCACGTTGCCCTATCTGCTCCAGGTCGCTCGCGCCGGTGTCATCGAAGCGGCTCGGACGTCGCCCGCGCTCGCCGCCGGGTTGACCACCCTGGACGGCCACCTGGTCAGCCAGCCGGTGGCCGAGGCCCACGGCCTGCCGTACACGGACGCGGCCACGCTGCTCTGACCAAAGTTTTGGCGCTTCAGCCACTCCGGCTGTGGCTGACGCGCCAAAACTTCGGCGCTCGGCTCAGGCGTACTCCAGACCTGCGTCCAGCAGCCATTCGGCGAGGTAGGCCGCGAAGGTCGAGCGCACCAGCAGCCGGCAGTCGAGCTCGGCACTCAGGCCCGCGTCGACCGCGCCGGCGTCGAGCACCACCAGGACCACGGCGGCGTGCGCCAGCATGGTCTGCTGGGCCAGGTTGACCTCGACCGTCCGCGGGTGGAGGTCGATCGCACAGCCCTTGGCCAGCACCGACCGGGCGTGCTCCCCGCGGAGCCTTAGCGTGGTCCGTTGGCCTGAGACGTCGGTGACCGCGCCGCCCGCCGGGTCGACGATGGCCGAGAGCCGGGCTTCGAGCCCTTCGACAGGCTCAGGGATCGTGATGAGCCACTCGTCGGGCCCGAGCCAGATCACGGTCCTCGGACCGGCCGGGTTGCTGGCCGAGTTGGCCACCGGCAACGGGAGGCCGAGCAGCTGCTCGACGACGCCGGCGGCGGCGGAATGGGGGTCGATGCGCAGCACCAGGTGCTGGGCGAAGGGCTCCTCGACCAGATCCAGTGGGCTGTCCGCCAGCCGGTCGGCGAATCCGGCCAACGGGCTCCGGCGCTCGAGGTCAACCGTCACGACGGGCTCCTTCGGGGTCGAACAGGACGTGGGACGTGACCTCGACCGGCACCAGCTGCTTGTTCACCACGGCGTTGAGCTCGGAGCCGATCCGCTGGAACCCGTCGTTGAGCAGAGCGAGGGCGAAGGGCCGACCGAGCGCGGCGCTGTGGTAGCTGGAGGTGACGAAGCCGAGCATCGGGATGGGCGGCACCGTGATGTCGTCGACGGCCACCAGCTGCGCGCCTTCGTTCAGCACGGTCGTCGTGTCCTTGGGCAGCAGCCCCACCAGCTGCCGTCGCCCTGGGGCGGTGGTGATGGGTCGGGTCAGCGACCGCTTGCCGACGAAGTCGATCTTCTTCTTCGACACGACCCACGCCATCGCCAGGTCGTACGGCGTCACGGTGCCGTCGGTGTCCTGACCGATGATCGGGTAGCCCTTCTCAGCCCGCAGCACGTGCATGGTCTCGGTGCCGTACGGGGTGAGCCCGTACGGTTCACCGGCCTTGATCAACTTCTCCCAGACGGCGAGCGCGTGCCAGCTCATCACGTTGACCTCGTAGGCCAGCTCGCCGGAGAAGCTCACCCGACCGAGCCGCACGGGCACCTCACCGAGCGTGGTCTCCCGGACCGCCATGAAGGGGAAGGCCTCGTTGCTGGGGTCGACGTCAGGGAAGACGTCGGCGATCAGGTCGCGCGATCTCGGGCCGACCACCGGGAAGGTGGCCCAGTGGTCGGTCAGCGAGGTGAAATGGACGTTGAGGTGCGGCCACTCGGTCTGGTGCCACTCCTCCATCCAGTCCAAGATCTTGGCCGCGCCACCTGTGGTCGTGTAGACCAGGAAATGATCATCGCCGAGCCGCATCACCGTGCCGTCGTCGATGACCATGCCGTCGGCTCCGCACATCACGCCGTAGCGCACCATGCCGGGCTTGAGCGTGCTCATCAGGTTCGTGTACATCATGTCGAGGAACTGGCCGGCATCGGCACCGCGGACGTCGATGTTTCCCAACGTGGATCCGTCGAGGATGCCGACGCGCGAGCGTACGGCGGCCGTCTCGCGCAGCACCGCCGCGTCCAGGTCCTCGTCGCCCTGGGGGTAGTAGCGAGGTCGCTTCCACTGGCCCACGTCCTCGAAGACGGCACCGTGGGCGACGTGCCAGTCGTGCACCGCAGTCAGGCGTACGGGGTCGAACAGGTCGCCGCGATCGCGACCGGCCAGCGCCGCGAAGCCGACCGGCAGGTACGGCGGCCGGAACGTCGTGGTGCCGAGGTCGGCGACATCGATGCCGGTCAGCTCAGCCACGATCCCCGAGGCCAGCACACCGGAGGTCTTGCCCTGGTCGTGGGCGGTGCCGATGGTGGTGTAGCGCTTGACGTGCTCGACCGAGCTCATGCCGGCGCCGACGGCCCGGGCGATGTCGGCGACCGTCGCATCCCGCTGCAGGTCCACGAAATGGCTGGTGAGCGTCTTCGGGTCGACCGCGTCGGGCCGTACGCTCCAGACCACGAGCGCGGGCCGGCTGCTGGTGGCCTCCACCTGCGGCGTGACCGGCACGCCGAGCCGGCGGCCCATCCGTTGCACGACCTCGGCCCCGCCCCGCCGGGCGTCGGCGAGGACGTCGGCCAGCTCGAGCCGGCCGCCGGCCGACCCGATGACCTGTGCGGCCTCGAGAGTGCCGGCGGGGACGAACGCGCCCAGCGCGGGGTCGAAGCGCAGCCGACCACCGGCCTGGCTGAACAGGTGCACGGCCGGGTTCCAGCCGCCGCTGACCAACACGGTGTCCACGTCGAGCTGGCGCCCGTCGGTGAGCCGCACGCCGGACACCTCGGACGCGCCGAGGACTGCTTCGATGCTGACCCCGTCGACCCGCGGGTCGACGATGGCCACCACCTCGGCACCGGCCGACGCCAGCTCGGCCGCAGCGCGGTGACCGGAGTCCGTGGTGGTGAACACGGCCATCCGGTGACCGACCAGCACGCCGTACCGGTGCAGGAACTCTCGGGCCGCGCCAGCCAGCATGACGCCGGGCCGGTCGTTGTCCGCGAAGGCGATGGTGCGCTCGTGGGCGCCGCTGGCGATGATCAGCTGCTTGGCGCGGAGCCGCCAGACCCGCTGCCGGGATCGAGAGGCGGGAGCGTCGAACCCGAGGTGGTCAGTGCGCCGCTCCATCGCCAGCAGCAGTCCGTCGTCGTAGTGCCCGAAAGCGCTGGTGCGCTGCAGGTGGGTCACGTCGGGATGGCTGCCCAGCTCGCGAACGACGCCGGCCACCCAGTCCAGGGCCGGCCCGCCGTCGATGGTCTCTGTCGTTCCCAGCAGCGAACCACCCGCTTCCCGACGCTCGTCGACCAGGGCGACCCGCAGCCCGGCGCGGGCCGCGGTCAGGGCCGCCACCAGGCCGGCGGGACCGGCGCCGACCACCGCGACATCGACGTGACGGTGCACCGAGTCATAGCGCGCCGGGTCGGGCTCGGTGGCCAGTCGGCCCTGCCCGGGAATCCCCCGAGCCTGCAGACCGGGGAACAGCTCGACGGTGGTGGCCAGCAGCATCGGTTCCGGGAACGGCGTCTCGAGCTGGACGAGCGCGCTCGGGTCTTCGGTGCCGGCTGCGAGGATGCCGCGCGGCCGACCGAACTTGATGCTGGTCGTCATCTGACGGATGCCCGACGCCAGCAGGGCGGAGGCCAAGGTGTCGCCGGGGTGTCCGGCGAGGTCGGCGCCGTCGTAGCGGAACGGCACCACCGTGCCCCGGTCGATCCGGCCGCCGGTGTCGATGCGTCGTGAGGTCATCGGGTCACCGGAGCCTTCTGGTCGGGGCGGTAGACCGCGAGGAAGCGGTGGGTGGAGGTGTCTCGTACGGCGTTGAACCAGCGCCGGCAGCCGGCGCTGTGACACCACCGCTCCAGGAACACCCCACGCGGGTTGTCGCGGAAGAACAGGTATTCGGCCCACTGCTGGTCGTCCAGTGCCGCGGGATCGGCCGGGTAGGCCACGTGGGCCTGGCCGCCGTAGTGGAACTCGACCTCTTCGCGGTCACCACACCACGGGCACGAGATGAACTGCATGGTCTCTCCCGAGGTTCTCAGTGGGCCACGGCGGCGGCGCCGTGCTCGTCGACGAGCCGACCGGTGAGGAACCGGTCCAGGCTGAAGGGGGCGTTGAGCTCGTGCGGCTTGCCGGTGGCGATCGTGTGGGCCAGCACCCAGCCGACGCCGGGTGTCGCCTTGAACCCGCCGGTTCCCCAACCACAGTTGAGGAACAGGTTGTCGTACGGCGTGAGACCGACGATCGGGGAGGCGTCCGGCGTGGTGTCGACGATGCCGGCCCAGGTCCGCAGCACGTGGGCCCGGGCGAAGACCGGGAAGAGCTCGACCGCGGCCGCCATCTGACGTTCGATGATGTGGAACGAGCCGCGCTGGCCGTAGCCGTTGTACGCGTCGACCCCGGCACCCATCACCAGCTCGCCCTTGTGGGCCTGAGACACGTAGACGTGGACCGCATTGCTCATCACGACGGTCGGGTGCACGGGTTCGAGCAGCTCCGAGACGAGAGCCTGCAGCGGGTGGCTCTGGATCGGCACCCGGATGCCGAGCTCGTCGGTGAGCAGCGAGGTGCTGCCCGCCGCAGCAAGGGCCACGGCGCCCGCGCGGATGTCGCCTCGGGTGGTCCGCACCCCGGTGACCGTGTCGCCGTCGGTCAGGAATCCGGTGACCTGGATGTTCTGCAGCAGGTCGACCCCGGCGGCGTCGGCGCTGCGGGCGAAGCCCCAGGCCACGTAGTCGTGCTTGGCGATCCCGGCCCGCGGCTGGTAGGTCGCGCCCAGCACGGGGTAGCGGATGTCCTCCGAGGTGTTGACGATCGGGCACAGCTCCTTCACCCCGGCTGCATCGACCCATTCGGCGTCGACCCCGTTGAGCTGGTTGGCGCCGACCCGCCGCAGAGAGTCGCGGACGTCCTGCAGGGTGTGGGCGAGGTTGAGCACGCCGCGCTGGCTGAACAGGATCGGGTAGCCGAGCTCGTCCTCGAGTCCCTCCCAGAGCTTGAGGGAGTGCTCATAGATCCCCGCGCTCTCGTCCCAGAGGTAGTTGGACCGGATGATGGTGGTGTTGCGAGCCATGTTGCCGCCGGCCAGCCACCCCTTCTCCAGCACCGCGACGTTGGTGATGCCGTGGTTCTTGGCCAGGTAGTGCGCGGTAGCCAGCCCGTGCCCACCGCCGCCGACGATGATCACGTCATAGCTGGGCTTCGGGTCGGGGTTGCGCCAGAGGAAGTCGGGATGATCGGGCAGGTCTGCTCCGGGCGTCGGAGGCACCGTGGCCCCCGGGGCGAGTTCGGTCATCCGGTCACTCCCTGCGTCCTGCCGAGCCTGATCGATCAGTCATATATCAGGAGTCAGCGTAGGCGGCGATCCGTCCCTCAGTCAATCGACGCCGCCCGCTGTCACTCTGCGATGATGATCGCCATGGAGACCGACCCGGTTGACGGTGTGAGCAGCCGCTCGGGTGACGAAGGCGGGCGCGAACGCAACGGCGGTATCCAGTCCGTCGACCGGGCTCTGCAGATCCTCGACATCTTGGCCCGGCGGGGTGGGGCTGGGGTCAGCGAGCTCGCCGACGAGATGGACATCCACAAGTCCACCGCCTTCCGGCTGCTCAGTGCGCTGGAGGGTCGCGGCATGGTGCAGCAGAGCGTCAGCCGGGGCAAGTACCAGGTCGGGGTGGGTGTCTTGCGGTTGGCCAGCTCGATGTCGCGGCGGATGAGCATCGTGCAACAGGCCCGCCCGACCCTCGAGCGGCTGGCTGACGAGCTGGCCGAGACGGTCAACCTCGCCGTACGCCGGTCCAAGTACGCGGTCAACATCGACCAGGCCATGGGCCCGTCGCCGTTGGCCACCCACGACTGGATCGGCAACCTGACTCCGCTGCACGCCACGGCGAGCGGCAAGATCCTGGTCGCCTACCTCGGCAAGGACGAGCGTGACCTGCTGCTGGGCCCAGGGCCATTGCCTCGGCACACGGCCGCCACCGTCGTCGACCGGGAGAAGCTCGAGGCGGAGCTCGAGCAGGTGGTGGCCACCGGGTTGGCCACCACGCACGGTGAGCTGGAGGTCGGGCTCAACGCGGTCGCCGTCGCCGTCCGCGACTACCGCGACGAAGTCGTCGGTTCAGTCAGCGTCTCGGGCCCGGCGCTGCGCTTCGAGCCGGGTGACTCGCCAGAGATCGGTGTGGTGCTGCTCGCTGCCGGGGCGGAGATCAGCCTCCGTCTCGGTCACGCCACCCCGTGAGCCCGCCGCTCAGGAGTCGTACGGGCTCGGCGCAGCGGCGGCCGGTGCGGCGTTGTGCGACGGCCGGGTCTCGACCGTCATCGTGGCCATGGCGGTGGCGATCGACTTGCGCCAGCGGGTGAACTCGCGGGGCTGGGAGACCCCGAGCACAGCGACCGGCTGGTCGCCGCGGTAGTACAGCGCCAGGAATGGACCAGTGGTCGGGTCGCCCTGCTCGACCCGTACGGAGTCGGCCAGCGAGGCGTAGCCGGCCATCTGGATGCGCAGGTCGTACTGGTCGGACCAGAAGTAGGGAAGGTAGGGCTTCTGTCGTGGCGGGTCGACGCCGATCAGGGCGGCCACCGCCAGCACCGGGCGCTCCAGCGCATCGGTCCAGTGCTGCGTACGGTGTGGTCGATCCAGGTGCGGGTCGAACCAGGCGGCGCAGTCACCGACCGCGACGATGCCCGGGCTGGACGTGCGGCCGTGGGAGTCGCAGACCACGCCGTCGCCGAGCTCGAGGCCCGAGTCGCCGAGCCAGTCGGTGCCCGGCCGGGCGCCGATGGCCACCAGCACTACGTCGCAGGCCAGAACCCGGCCGTCGGTCAGGGTCAAGGACTCGACGACGCCGTCGAGCACGCGAACCGAGGCGATGAAGGCCTCGCACATGACCTCGACGTGGTGGCGGGCGTGCACCGCCGAGACGTGGACGGCCATGTCGTCGCCGTAGAGGCGGTCGAGCGGAATGGTTTCCCGGGCCAGCACCGTGACATGGCAACCCAGGGCTCGCGCCGTGGCGGCCACCTCGGTGCCGATCAGGCCGGCCCCGACGATGACCAGCCGGCGGCCCGGTTGCAGCTGGGTGCGCAGTCGGTCGGCATCCTCGACCGTTCGCAGGGTGGTCAGGTTGGTCGGCTGGACGCCATCCGGACCGGCCAGGTCGGGAGGCAGCATGGCGGCCGAGCCGGTGGCCAGCACGACGCCGTCAGCGCTGAGCCGTCGTCCGTCGTCGAGCCGGACCGTACGGCTGCCGGGGTCGAGCGCAACGGCCTCACGACCCAGGACCCAGTCGATGTCCAGGTCTTCGTCCGCCGTCTCCAGAGCCAGAGAGGTCCGGGGGAGCGCACCGGACAGATAGTCCTTGGACAGCGGGGGCCGGTCGTAGGGACGGTGCGGTTCGTGCCCGACGACCGTCAGCTCACCGGTGAAGCCGAGCCTCCGGGCAGCGCGGGCCGCTGAGAGTGCCGCCAGCCCTGAGCCGACGACAAGAATGGACTGCACGAGGACCTCCAGGGCGACGACCGCGATTGCACAGCAGTATGCATCATGCGAGACGCACCTCGCATAACGCAACGCAGGCCGCACGACGTCGGAGACGCTGCGGTGAGGTAACCGTTGCGTGCCAGCATCGGCGACATGAGCGTCAGGTCTTGACACCACCCGGGGTGCAGCGCAACTCTGTTGCTCATCGCAAACCATGTTGATCCATTCGAAACAAAAGCGGTTTCGTCTGGCCTCTGAACGACCCAATCCGCCCTGTGGCGGCACCCGCGGAGAGAACATGACCGAACTCAAGAAGCCTCCCCCCATCCTCACTCGGCCTGATGATCCCGTGATCGAGGGTGAAACCCCCTCCGACGCCGACACCGATGAGTCCCTGGTCGACCGCGGGTTGCTCACCCGTATCCGCGCCCACCTGCCCGACAACTTCAAGGCCGAGGCCGAGGGCAAGGGGATCGACTGGATCGTCTTCTCGGTCGTCGCCGTGCTGGCCCTGGCCTTCGTGGTGTGGGGATTCGTCGGCACGGACAGCCTGGCCACCGCGTCAACGTCGGCGCTGACCTGGGTGATGACCACGACCGGGTGGGGTTTCGTCTTGACCGCGTCGTTCTTCGTCGTGTTCGTGCTCTGGCTGGCGGTCGGCAAGTTCGGCAACATCCCGCTCGGCAAGGACGGGGAGAAGCCCGCGTTCCGTACGACCTCGTGGATCGCCATGATGTTCGCCGCCGGGATGGGCATCGGCCTGATGTTCTACGGAGTGGCCGAGCCGCTCTACCACTACGTGTCGCCGCCACCAGGGACCGTCGAGGGGCAGACCCCGGCGGCGGTGCAGACCGCCCTGGCCACCTCGCTGTTCCACTGGACGCTGCACCCCTGGGCGATGTATGCCGTCGTCGGCCTGGCCATGGCCTACGGGACCTACCGGATGGGCCGGCGTCAGCTGCTCAGCGACATCTTCACCCCGTTGTTCGGTCGGAAGGCGGTCAACGGGATCGGCGGCAAGGTGATCAACATCTTGGCGATCTTCGCGACCCTCTTCGGCTCGGCCGCCTCGCTCGGTCTGGGCGCGATCCAGATCGGCGGCGGGCTCCAGGCCAACGGGGTGATCGCGGCTCCGAGCAAGATCGTCTACGTCTTGATCATCGCGATCTTGACCGTCGCCTTCGTGGCCTCGGCGGTCTCCGGCATCGAGCGGGGCATCCAGTGGCTGTCGAACATCAACATGATCTTGGCGGTGGTGCTCGCGCTGATCGTCTTCGTCGTCGGGCCGACGGTGTTCATGCTCAACATCATCCCGTCCGCGCTGGGTGACTACATCCGCGACCTGCCTGAGATGGCGTCTCGCACGGAGGCCATCGGCGGCCCCGACCTGACGGCGTGGCTGTCGTCGTGGACGATCTTCTACTGGGCCTGGTGGATCTCCTGGACGCCGTTCGTCGGCATGTTCATCGCCCGGATCAGCCGCGGACGCACCATCCGCCAGTTCGTCACCGGCGTGCTGCTGGTGCCGAGCATGGTGTCCCTGCTGTGGTTCGCGATCTTCGGTGGTGCCGCGATCGGCATCCAGGAGCAGGCCACCGCCGCCGGCGGCACCACGCCGCTGGTGACCACGGTCGACGGTGCGCCGAGCGTGTCCTTCGACGGCGCGCTCTACAACCTGATCGACGCACTCGACATGCCGGCGGGGTTCACCGCCGTCTGCGTCATCTTGATCATGGTGCTGGTCGGGATCTTCTTCATCACCGGTGCCGACTCGGCCTCGATCATCATGGGCTCGATCAGCTCGCACGGGGTCGAAGAGCCCAAGAAGCCGCTGATCGTGTTCTGGGGCGTGCTGATGGGTTCGGTCGCCGCGGTCATGCTGGTGGCCGGCGGGGACGACCCGACCGAGGCCCTGTCCGGTCTGCAGCGGATCACCATCGTCTCGGCCCTGCCGTTCGTCGCGGTGATGGTGCTGATGTGCATCGCGCTGACCAAGGACCTCTACCGGGACCCGATCACGCTGCGCAAGCGGCTGGCCGACTCAGTGGTCACCCGAAGCATCCGGGTGGCGGTGGACCAGCACCAAGGTGAGACCTTCGACATGGTGACCTCGCCCAACGCACCCCTGACCGAGTTCCTGGTCGACCAACCCGGCGCGGCCGGCCGGCCCGACCACGGAGTTCGGAGGGACGACGGCGTCTGAGCCATACTGGGACGGCTATGCCTAACTCCGCCACGCCCGTGCTCCTCCCCGCCCCACCGCGACCGTCCGAGCCGTTGGCCGTTCATCTGGTCACCCTCGGTTGCGCTCGCAACGAGGTGGACTCCGAGGAGCTCGCGGCGCGGCTGGAGGACGGCGGGTTCCGACTGGTCTCCGATCCCGAGGACGCCGACGCGGTCATGGTCAACACCTGCGGCTTCGTCGAGGCGGCCAAGAAGGACTCGGTCGACACGCTGCTCGCTGCGGCTGACCTGAAGTCGAGTGGACGGGCGCAGGCGGTGGTGGCGGTCGGATGTCTGGCAGAGCGCTACGGAAACGAGCTGGCCGAGTCGCTGCCCGAGGCCGACGCCGTGCTGGGCTTCGACGACTACGCCGACGTCAGCGAGCGCCTGCAGCACATCCTGGCCGGCGGTCACCACCAGAGCCACGTCCCTCGCGACCGCCGCACCCTGCTGCCGCTGGCTCCGGCGGCCCGCCGGGCCGCGGCCTCGCGTACGGCCGTCCCCGGTCACGACACCGCCGCGCTGCCCGAGGGGGTCGCTCCGGCCAGCGGACCGCGCAGTTACCGCCGCCGGCTCGACGGCGGACCCTCGGCGCCGCTGAAGATCGCCTCGGGCTGCGACCGGCGATGCGCGTTCTGCGCCATTCCGGCGTTCCGGGGTGCCTACGTCTCCCGCCCCCCGGCGGAGATCGTCGAGGAGGCGCGTTGGCTGGCCGGCCACGGCGTACGCGAGGCGTTCCTGGTCAGCGAGAACTCCTCGTCCTACGGCAAGGACCTCGGCGACATCCGGTCGCTGGAGAAGCTCCTCATCGACCTGGCCGGGATCGAGGACCTGGACTGGATCCGGGTCTCCTACCTGCAGCCGGCCGAGATGCGGCCCAGCCTGGTCGAGGTCATGGCCGGCACTGAGAAGGTCGTGCCCTACTTCGATCTCTCGTTCCAGCACGCGGCGCCGCAGGTGCTGCGACGGATGCGTCGGTTCGGTGACCCGGATGCGTTCCTGGGCCTGATCGACTCGATCCGGCAGCTCGCACCCACGGCGGGGATCCGGAGCAACGTCATCTGCGGGTTTCCCGGGGAGACCGAAGCCGACGTCGAGGTGCTGGCCGACTTCTTGACGGCCGCCGACCTGGACGCGATCGGTGTCTTCGGCTACTCCGACGAGGACGGCACGGAGGCGGCCGGACTCGGCCAGCAGCTGGATGTCGACGAGATCGAGCAGCGACGCAACCACATCGCCGACCTCGCCGACGAGCTGGTCGGCCAGCGAGCCGAGTCGCGGATCGGCGAGACTGTACGGGTGCTGGTCGAGGAGACCGACGAGCTGATCATGGGCCGGGCGGCTCACCAGGGTCCGGAGGTGGACGGTTCGGTGGAGTTGATCATGCAGGCACAGCCTTCGGTGGGCGAGCTGGTGACGGCAGTCGTACGCCGGAGTGAGGGAGCTGATCTGGTCGCTGAGGCGATCGGATGACCGGCAACGTCGACCCGGATGCGGTCGCCCCGTCGGAGAAGCACCCGATCGGTCCGATGGCCGAACCCGAGACGAGTCCGTGGAACGTCCCGAACGCTTTGACCACGTTCCGGATCGTGCTGGTCCCCGTCTTCGCCTGGGCGTTGCTCACGCACCCGGATGAGGGCTGGTGGCGCTTCGGCACCGCGGTGTTGTTCAGCGTGGCCATCTTGACCGACACCCTCGACGGCTACCTGGCTCGTAAGCACAACATCATCACCAAGTTCGGCAAGCTGGCCGACCCCATCGCCGACAAGGCTCTGACCGGTATGGCCTTCATCGGCTTGTCGATCATCGGCGAGCTGTGGTGGTGGGTGACGATCACCATCTTGGTCCGCGAGTGGGGGATCACCGTGATGCGGTTCGTCGTCCTTCGCTATGGCGTGATGGCGGCTGGTCGCGGCGGCAAGATCAAAACGGTCGTACAGGCCATCGCGGTGATCCTCTACCTGCTTCCGCTGCCCGGTTGGGCGCACGTGATCGCCATGGTCGTGATGGCTGCGGCACTGCTGATCACCGTGGCCACCGGGCTGGACTACATCCGCGATGCGGTCCGGCTCCGCCGACGGGCGACTGTCGGCCGGTGAACACGCCGACGCCGACGACGGCGGTCAGCCCCGCCGACGTGCTCGGGCGGTTGCGGGCCCGGCACGAGACCTTGGCCACGGCCGAGTCGCTGACCGGTGGGCTGATCGGTGAGCTGATCACCGCCGTGCCGGGGGCTTCAGACTGCTACCTCGGCGGGGTGATCAGCTACGCCACCCGGCTCAAGGCCACGCTGGCCGGAGTGGATCCGGCGACGTTGGCCGAGCTGGGACCGGTCGCGGCGCGGACGGCGAACGAGATGGCGGCCGGCGTGGCCGCGCGTTGTGGCGCTGACTGGGGGCTGGCGGTGACCGGCGTCGCTGGGCCCACCGACCAGAACGGCCATCCGGTGGGGCAGGTGTTCGTCGGGGTCTTCGGGCCGCTGACCTCGCGGGTCGTCGAGCTCCGTCTCGACGGGGATCGGGCCGCGATCCGGAGACTGAGCGCCGACCGGGCGCTGGCTCTGTTGGCGACTTGCCTGGACGACGCTCGTCCGCGGAATGATCAGCCGGAGGGCCGCGTTGGGAACACGAGAGAGACTTGAGCGTGGTCCGCTCCGGTGTTGTCAGTCAGGGTAGGTACAGTTTGCGTATGCGACAGGAAGTTCCCGTGAAGCCGGTGCTGGTGCGCGAGCTCATCGGGGAGTCGCTGCGCGAGGAGCGAGTCGGTCAAGGCCGGACCTTGCGTGAGGTCTCCAAGGCCGCCCGCGTCAGCCTCGGCTATCTCTCCGAAGTGGAGCGTGGCCAGAAGGAGGCGTCCAGTGAGCTGCTCGCGTCGATCTGCGCAGCCCTGGACCTGCCGCTGTCCGTCGTGCTGAACGTGGTCAGCGAGAAGATGGCGATGTACGAAGGAGTCACGGCGTTGCCCACTGTGCGCGCGATGACCCAGGCCGCCGCCTGACCGAGCCCCCCGGGCTCAAGAACAGTCGACCAGCTTCAGCAGGAATCGAGCCACCTCCGCCCGGGCCGCGAAGATGGTCTCGTGACGCGGGCTCGGCGGCTGGTCGAGCAGCTCCGTCGGGATAGCCGAGACGCCCGAGAAGATGGCCATGCAAAGCGCACTGGCACGCGCGATCTGGGCCTGGCTTGCGGAGCTGCCGGCTTCGCGTACGCCTCGCGCGTAGTGCTCCACGCAGCGGGCCCACAACAGCTCGAGATCGTCGACGCCACGCTCACCGAGCTGGATCTCGCCGAGCACGAGCTGCCCGAGGTCGATGCCGAGGGGCGCGTACCGGACGAAGCCGAAGTCGATCAGGACGAGGTCGTCCGAGCCCTGGATCCGCAACAGGTTCCGGGTGCATGCGTCGCCGTGGCAGATGCCGGTCGGCATGGTGTCGAGCTCATCCAGCAGCCGGGGCAGCTGGTCCACCAACCGTAGGAGCCCGGGGCGCAGCCCGGCGAAGTGCCGGTCGACCAGGGGGTGCTGCCACAGAGATGCACTGCGCAGGCCGGGCACCACGTCATGGGTCACCCTCCCGTAGACATAATCGCGGACTTGCTGAGCCGCTACCACGGATCGGAGGGGCTCGACGGCGGCGGCGACGGCAGGCTCGGCGGCGAAGCGGGCGAGCAGGTACGCCGCCCGGTCGTAGCGGGGATAGTCCCAGACGCTGAGATCGATGGCCACGTGCTCCATCCAGATCGCCGCCGACTCGGCATCGAGGTCGATGACGCCGTACACCTTCGGCATCCTCAGGCCCTCAGGTAGGGCCTGGGCGAGGTCCGAACGATAGATCAGCGGCTCGATCTCCCAGGGCAGCTGGGCCAGGGCCAGCTCGCGGACCTCGATCGGGACGAACTGGAAGAAGGGCGAGCGAGCCCAGGACTGGACGACCTTGACGAACATCGACACCGGCGCACCGCCGTCCGGTTGGGTGGCCGTTCCGTGGACGCGGTAGCGGCCCCGGGTGGTGAGCGCCGGGATGTCGTACGGCACCTCGTCGATGGTCAGGTTGGCGACCTCGACCGGTCCTCGGTCCAGCGCCCTGGTCACGATCTCGTGCAGCTGACTCGGGCTCGTGATGCCCAGGGCCGTCATGCCGATCGACTCCACTGCTGATGCCACCATGGCCGCCTGCCCCGATAGTAAAGCGAACGTTACTAATATCTCCTGATGGTAAAGTGACTTTATGGTTTCGGTCAAGACGGATGACTCGGCGCATGTCGCGATCCTGCTCGGGAAGACGTTCAACCTCATCCGCGACGGCTTCCGGGGTGAGGACTGGGGTGGTCTGCGGCAGTCACACTTTCGGCTGATGTCGGTCCTTCCCGAGGACGGGACAAGCATCACCGAGCTCGCTGAACGACTGGGGATGACCAAGCAGGGTTGCGGCCAGTTCGTGACGGCTCTGGCCGACTCCGGGCACGTCGAGGTCAAGACCGATCCCGCGGACCGGCGGGTGCGGGTGGTGCGTCGTACGGCCCGCGGCGACGCGACCCTGCGCTCGGTGAACGAACGGATCCAGCGCCTGGAGCGGGAGTGGGCCGATCAGGTCGGTGCGCGGCGTTACGCCACCTTCCGACGGGTGATGGAGGAGCTGACCGCCGAGCAGCGGGCGGCCGGTCGTTAGACGGCCGAAGGTCGGATCCGAAGTCCCTGCGGGGTCATCCGGAAGCCGGCATCCTGCAGCGCCTCGCTGACCTGGGCCGACCCGAAGACGTGGCTGCCATCGGCTCGTTCGACGGTGAGCTTGCCGAGCAGCCCGCGCTGCACCGAGCCGGCCAGTGCCGTGGCCGCCGGTTTGAGCATCTGCGGCTGCTCGTTGAAGGTCAACAGGGTCTTGCCGCCGCGCTCGACGTAGAACACCAGCGCACCGTCGACCAGCACGACCAGCGCGCCCGCCTTGCGCCCGGGCCGATGGCCTTCTCGATCCGGCCAGGGAAGGGCCGCACCGTACGGGTTGGCCGGGTCGCTCGCCGCCAGGACCAGGGCCTGCGGTGTCTCCGGCTCGCGCTGCTGCGACCGCAACCGGTCGACGGCGCCGGTCAGGGCGAACTGGGCCGCCCCCAGCCCTTCGATGAAGTAGCCGCGACGGCACTGCCCGGACTCCTCCATGGAGCTGAGCGCACGATAGGCGGCCCCGAACCCTCCTTCGGCGTTCTCGGTCATGACGCTGCCCCGGGTGACCACTCCGTAGCGGTCGAGCTGGGCGAAGACGTCGGCGGCCAGCCGCTCGGCGCGGGACGGCTCGCCGCGCTGGACCAACGACCAACGCCCGGCCGTGGTCGGAGAAGCCACGCGGGAGGCGCGGCCGGGCCGACCGAGCCCACCGCCGGCCAAGCGGCTGCGGTGCGTACGGGCGGTCGGTCGGCTCGCTCGTTTGTGGGCCCCGCCGCTGGCCAGCGCACGTGCTGGGTTGAACGTGTCACTGGTGACCAGGCCGGCCCAGACGAGGTCCCACAGCGCGGCCACGTAGTCGAGGCGGTCGTTGAGACCGGTGCCGATGGGCAACAGGGAGTCGAAGAAGTGAGCGCCGCCGTTGGACAGCGCGGCCAGGATCTCCTGACCGCGGTAGTGGGCGGGCTCGGTCTGGGCCGGGTGTGGTTCAGCATCAGCCACATACCAGCGCACCCAGCCGTCCGATTCGCCGATCGCGCCGTCACCGACCCAGATCACCTCGCCAGTCGTGGTCAGCTCGTCCAACATGGCCGGTGTGTAGTTCGCCACTCGAGCCGGCAGCACCAGGGACTCCAAGGCGCTGGCCGGCAGTGCGTACCCCGACAGCTGCTCGATGACCGAGAGCACCGCATCGCTGCCGCGGTTGTTCGAGCCGACCCCTTGCCAGTCGAGCAGGAAGCGCGCGTAGGCGGTCTGCTCGACCGGCTCGACCTCCTTGCGGAGCAGGGCCAAGGTGCGGCGTTTGATCAGCGCTAGGACCTGCCCATGGCAGTACTGCCGTCGTTCGGCGGCTGCCTCTCCATCGAGGTCGACGAAGGAACCGGCCACCAGGGTGCCGTTGGCCACCAAGGTGTCGCAAGCGGACTCGATGACCGAGCGGCCGAGTCCGTAGCGCTGCGCCACGGTCGGCGCGACGAACGGGCCATGGGTGCGAGCCCAGCGCAGCACGAGATCGTCGATGGGGTGCGCAGCGACCTCGGTGAAGCTGGCGGCGACTCCTGGCGGCACCGGGATGCCGAGCCCGTCGCGCAACCGGGGCACATCCTCGGCGACCGCCACCATCTCGTGGCCGGCGATCCGCACCCGGACCGCCCGCCGGTCGATGATCAGCTTGTCCAGCGCTGCGGCGAGGTCGAGCTCGGGCGCACAGCGCGCCGCCAGCTCGGCCGTCGTGAACGGTCCGGCGGTGCGGATCAGGTCGAACAGCTGCTCCACCGTGCCGGCTTGCCGCTCAGCGGTCAGCCCCTGCAGGCCGGCCTCGGTGTCGGCGATGACGGCACCGTCGAGCAGCTGCTTGAGCCCGTCCTTGCCCAGCAGCTCGGCCAACAGCGTCGCGTCGAGCGAAAGCGCGGCTGCCTTCTTCTCGGCCAGAGGCACGTCGCCCTCATAGACGAAGGCACCGACGTAGCCGAACAGCAGGGACTTGGCGAACGGCGACGGTTCCTTGGTCTCGACCTCGACGAGCCGGATCGAGCGAGCGGCGATCTGGCGCTGAACCTCGAGCAGACCGTCCAGGTCGAACACATCGGTGAGGCATTCGCGCATGGTCTCCAGGACGATGGGAAACTCCGGGTACTGCGCCGCGACCGTGAGCAGCTGCGCTGACCGCATCCGTTGCTGCCACAGCGGCGACCGGGACTTCGGGTCGCGGCGGGGCAGCAGCAGGGCGCGGGCGGCACACTCGCGAAACCGCGCGGCGAACAGCGCGGAACCGCCGACCTCATCGGTCACAACCGACTCGATGCTGTCCGGATCGCAGATGATCAGCTCGGCGCTGGGCGGTTCGGACTCGGTGTCGGGAATGCGCAGCACCATCCCGTCGTTGGTGGCGGTGGCCTGCACATCCAGCCCGTAGCGCTCCCGGGCGGCGTGCTCGATCGCGAGCGCCCACGGGGTCAAGACGCCGATGCCGAGGGCCGAGTGGACGCACACCCGCCAGTCGCCGAGCTCGTCACGGAACCGCTCGAACACGACGGTCTGGTCCGAGGGCAGCACCCCGGTCGCTGTCGACTGTTCGGTCAGATAGGCGACCAAGTTGCGGGCGGCGAAGTCGTCCAGTCCGGTCTCCTGCAGCCGAGCCGTCGCCTGCGCCGGCGCCAGGGCACCGACCTCGCGGACGAAGGCTCCGAAGGCGCGACCGAGCTCCAGGGGTCGGCCCGGGGCGTCGCCCTTCCAGAACGGGAGCCGTCCGGGAGCACCGGGGGCGGGGGAGACCAGCACCTGATCGTGGGTGATCTGCTCCACCCGCCAGCTGGTCGTGCCCAAGGTGAAGACGTCACCGACCCGCGTCTCGTAGACCATCTCCTCGTCGAGCTCGCCCACCCGGCGGCCCGGTGAGTGACGACCGGACGCGTTGCCCTCGCCCACCAGGAAGACTCCGAAGAGACCGCGGTCGGGAATGGTGCCACCGGAGGTGACGGCCAGTCGCTGGGCACCCGGCCGCGCGGTGAGCAGACCGGTGTCGCGCTGCCAGACCAGACGCGGTCGCAGCTCAGCGAAATCCTCGCTGGGGTAACGGCCGCTGAGCATGTCCAGCACCGCTTCGTACGCGCTGTAGGGCAGGTCGCGGAACGTGCCGGCACGCCGCACCAGCGCGTACAGCTCGTCGACCTTGGTCTCTTCAACAGCGACGATGGCCACGATCTGCTGGGCGAGGACATCTAGAGGGTTGCGCAGCTCAGCGACCGCCTCGATCGCCCCGTGCCGCATCCGCTCGACCACCACGGCCGACTCGATCAGGTCCCCCCGGTGGTTCGGGAAGAAGACGCCGCGAGAGGTGGCGCCGACCTGGTGACCGGCGCGGCCCACGCGCTGCAGACCGCTGGCCACCGAGGGGGGAGACTCCACCTGGACCACCACGTCGACCGCACCCATGTCGATCCCGAGCTCCAAGGACGAGGTGGCGACCACGCACGGCAGTTCCCCCGACTTGAGGTCGGACTCGATCTGAGCGCGCTGCTCCTTGCTGACCGAGCCGTGGTGGGCGCGAGCGATGACCGGGCTGCCGGAGCCGTCGCGGCCGGTGGAGGCACCCGACTGGGCCATCACCTCCGCCGGTGGCGGGAATTCTTCGCTCGGCTCACCCTGACGTTCGGCGTGCAGCTCGTTCAGGTGGGCGGTCAGACGCTCGGCCAGCCGGCGGGAGTTCGCGAACACGATGGTCGAGCGATGTTGCTCGATCAGGTCGAGGATCTGGTTCTCCACGTGGGGCCAGATCGAGGGTGGCCGGGTGGGAGCCCGTTCGTCCTCCAGGGTGGCCGGCACGGCCGCGGCCGAGGCGCCGAGGTCGCTCATGTCCTCCACGGGAACGACGATCCGCAGATCCCACTTCTTCTCGGCCGCCGGTGCGACCACCCGGACGGGGTAGGGACCACCGAGATAGGCCGCGACCCTCTCCGCAGGCCGGACGGTCGCCGACAGCCCGATCCGCTGGATCGGCCGAGCCGCCGCCGGGTCGGGCGCGGACTCGGTGGTCAGCGCCTCGAGCCGTTCGAGCGAGACGGCGAGGTGCGCTCCTCGCTTGGTGCCGGCCAGCGCGTGGACCTCGTCCACGATCACCGTGCGCACCGAGCGCAGCACGTCGCGGGCGTTGGACGTGAGCATCAAGAACAACGACTCAGGGGTGGTGATCAAGATGTCCGGGGGGCGGCTGGCGATGGCCCGCCGCTCGGTCGGTGAGGTGTCGCCGGACCGTACACCAACGGTCACGTTCGGTGGCGTCTGCCCGAGCCGCAGCGCCGTCTGGGTGATGCCGGTCAGCGGAGCCCGGAGGTTGCGCTCGACGTCGACGGCCAGCGCCTTCAACGGCGACACGTAGAGCACCCGGCACCGCTGTTTCGGCTCCGGCGGTGCGGACCGGGTCAGGTCGTCGATAGCCCACAAGAAGGCGGCCAGCGTCTTGCCTGAACCGGTCGGTGCGATGACCAGGGCGTTCTCGCCTGCCGCGACGGCTTGCCACGCTCCGGTCTGAGCGGCTGTGGGGTGCGCGAAGACCTCCCGGAACCACGTCGCCGTGGCCGGGGAGAACAGGTCCAGCAGGTCCGCTGGTGGCGCGTCGATCGGCACGGGTCCATCTTGCCTGGCCGGTCTGACAATTCTCGGTCGCCCGCTCCGACCCTGGCTGCCCGCCGGTTTCGGTGCCGCGTATTAGAGTCCAGCACTATGCCTGTGCCCCATCACGACCGGTCTCGCCGAGCCCCGGGACCATGAAGGAGACGGAGCTGTGGCACCGTCTCGCCGACCACCTGGGCGCCGGGTACCACCGGGTCTGGGCGGCGGAGTTCAACCTCGGAGCGCTGAACAACCGGACCGTCGTCGAGGCGCTCCGGGATGGGGTGCCCACCAAGACCGTGTGGCGGGCCGTGTGGGAGGCCTTGGAGCTCCCACCGCGCGAGCGGTGATCGGCAGCGTCTCAGGCCGACCAGCCCGGGTCACGGCCCGCGGCGGCCAGCGCGCGCTCGAAGTCCGACGCATCTGGCGACACCTCCACCGCCGGGCCGTAGGCCTCCATCTGCCGGCCGAGGTCGGCCGTCTCCTCGACCAGCCGACGCACCTCCGCTCCGAGGTCCGGCGACACCTCTAGCTCCTGGCCGGTCGCCCGGGCCAGATCCCAGCCGTGCACCATGACCTCGATCAGCGCCATGTCGCCGACACTGCGCGCCGGCATCTCGCCACCACCGGTGTCGACCGAACCCTGCCACGCCTGAGGTTGCGACCATCCGTCGGCCATGGCCTGCAGGTTGGCGGTGAGAGTGGCGGCCCAGTCCCCGTCGGCCACCCGGGTCGTGGAGCCCCACGGGTCCGCTGCGTCCAATGGCTGTTGGGCGCCGGCCCGGGCCAGGGCGCCGGTGGTCCCCGCGAAGTGGTCGACCAGAGCGCGCAGGTCGTAGTCGGAGCACGGTGTCGAGAGGTCGAGGTCGGCGTCGCTGGCCTTTCGCACCACGGGGGTGATCGTCGCGCAGGCTTCGGGGAACACATCGTGAGCACTCATGAACCCATCGTCGTCCGAGAATCCGAGGCTGGTCTTGAACGAATGCGACACGGGTCATCGCGGTCTGGTTAGGCTCGCGTCCGTGGACGAGGTGGTGGCGGAGCCGGGCATCCTGCGACCGGAGGCGTCGTCTCGCCACTTCGACTACCACGCCCATCCACCCCGCTCATCGCTGGCCCAGAGCGTGGAGAACTTCTGGACGATCACCTGGGATCTGCCGGTCGGCACCTCCTACACCGCTGAGGTGCTTCCGTTTCCCTCGGTGAACCTGTCGGTGACCAACACCGAGTCCGATGTGACGGGTCTGGTCCGCCGTCGCTACCAGCGGCGCCTGGTCGGTCGCGGCTATGCCGTCGGTGCCCGGTTCCGACCGGGCTGCTTCCGCCCCTTCGTCGACTTCCCGGTCAGCCAGCTCACCGACCGGCACCGGCCGATAGCGGTGGTCCTGGGACGGGACACCCGCGAGCTGGAACGGCTGGTCGCAGCAAGCGACGACATCGAGCGGCGGGTCGGACTGTTGGCCGACTTCCTCGACGCGGCTCGCCCGCCGCACGACCCGATCGCGACGGAGCTGGCGGCCTTGGTCCGGCAGGTGGCCGCCAGCGTGGAGATCACCCGGGTGGGGCAGGTGGCGGCGCTCGCGGGCTGGAGTGTGCGACGGCTGCAGCGGCTGTTCTCCGACTACGTCGGGGCCGCACCGAAGTGGGTGATCCAGCGCTGCCGGTTGCAGGATGCCGCAGCACGGGCAGGTGCCGGCGGGCCGGTGGACTGGGCCGGTCTGGCGGTCGAGCTGGGCTTCGCCGACCAAGCCCACCTGACGCGAGCCTTCACCGCGACCATCGGCACTTCGCCCGCGGCTTACGCTCGCGAAGCGCAACCAGGCTGAGCCGGTCTCGGCGTGTCGGATGCAGTTCGAACACCTGTTCGGTAAGTTATCCACCAGTCGGTTGGTTGCCCCTTTCGACTTGTCCACAGATTTTCAGCGGGGCGAACGATTGTCAGTGCTCGTCCTTAGATTCACGACAGACCACTCACTCGAACAAACCGCGGATCGGACATCACGACCGATCATCACGCAGCTAGGAAGGACCACCATGGCCACAGCAGACCGCGAGAAGGCACTGGAGACAGCTCTCGCTCAGATCGACAAGCAGTACGGCAAGGGTTCGGTGATGCGGCTCGGCGACGAGGTCCGGGCGCCGATCGAGGTCATTCCAACCGGCTCGATCGCCCTTGACGTCGCGCTGGGCATCGGCGGCCTGCCACGCGGGCGGGTCGTGGAGATCTATGGACCCGAGTCCAGCGGTAAGACGACCGTCGCCCTGCACGCCATCGCCAACGCCCAGGCGGCCGGCGGGATCTGCGCGTTCATCGATGCCGAGCACGCGCTCGACCCGGAGTACGCGGCCCGGCTCGGGGTCGACACCGACTCACTGCTGGTCAGCCAGCCAGACAACGGTGAGCAGGCACTGGAGATCGCCGACATGCTGGTTCGCTCCGGCGCGCTCGCCCTGCTGGTGATCGACTCGGTCGCCGCCTTGACCCCCCGGGCCGAGATCGAGGGTGAGATGGGTGACAGCCACGTCGGTCTGCAGGCGCGGTTGATGAGCCAGGCGCTGCGCAAGATGACCGGCGCGCTGAGCAATGCCGGCACCACGGCCATCTTCATCAACCAGCTGCGGGAGAAGATCGGCGTGATGTTCGGTTCTCCCGAGACCACCACTGGCGGACGCGCGCTGAAGTTCTATTCCTCGATCCGACTCGACGTACGCCGCATCGAGACACTCAAAGACGGCCAGGAGATGGTCGGTAACCGGACTCGGGTCAAGGTGGTCAAGAACAAAGTCGCGCCTCCATTCAAGCAGGCTGAGTTCGACATTCTTTATGGTCACGGAATCAGTCGTGAAGGCAGCCTCATTGATTTGGGCGTCGACCAAGGAATCGTGCGCAAGGCCGGTGCCTGGTTCACCTACGACGCCGATCAATTGGGCCAGGGTCGCGAGAATGCCCGCAACTATCTGCGCAACAACCCCGACCTGGCCAACGAGTTGGAGAAGAAAATCAAGGAGCGGATGGGTATCGGTCCTCAGGTCGACACCCCGGCCGGCGTCGACCCGGTGACCGGCGAGGTCGAGTTCTAGGCCTCGCCAGTGCACAACGCCGAGCCGATGGAGGACGGGGCGTCGGAATCAGCTGACTCCGACGCTCTGGCCAAGGCCGCTCAGTGGCTCCGGCATCACGGCGTCGAGCCGCCCGCCACCGAGCCGGCCTCGAGTCTGCGGGCTGCTGGGCCGCGAGCCAGCGACGAGCCGAACGTCAACCGGTCTGACGGTGCATCGTCGGCCGATGGGCGTCCGTCGCAGCGAGCAGGGACCTCGCGACCGTCGAACACCCGGCGTCGAGCAGGTCGCGACCGCGCGGCCCCGACCCAGACTTCGCTTTCCGAGGAGGACCCGGAGACCGTCGCCCGCGGTGTCGTACTGCGCAAACTATCCGTCCAGGCCCGGACCAGACACGAGCTGGGGAAGGCTCTAGAAGCCAGGGACATCCCGGATGCGGTGGCTCGGGGCGTGCTGGATCGAATGGAGGAGGTCGGTCTGGTCGACGACGCCGCGTTGGCTCGTGACTGGGTCGACTCCAGGCAGCAGCGCCGACAGCTGTCCAAGCGGGCTCTGCGGCACGAGTTGCAGCACAAGGGTGTCGATCGCGACGAGATCGAGGTGGCTCTGTCCACGGTTGGGGCCGAGGAAGAGTACGAAGCGGCGACGGCCCTGGCCCTGCGCAGGCTGCGGACCATGACTGGCTTGTCACGCGAGGTGCGGTACCGCCGGCTCGCCGGTGCGCTGGCCCGTCGCGGTTTCAACGGCGGCCTCACGACCCGGGTCATCTCTGAGGTTCTCGACGAAAGTTCTGGCTGACCCATCCGAGGCTGCCTGGTATTCCTTCAGGACTCAGTGATGCGCTTGACCGAGAAGGGCGTCGGACATACCCTGCAGTGAACGAGGTATCCAGCAACGCTTGTCTGATATGAATTTCCACCGCGTTATCGCGGACTGATCACCATTTGACTGATCTTTCTCTTGCACTGTGGGTTTCTTTGTGGTGTCGGCGATCACCAAGTGATTGTCGGGGCGGGCGCGCTGCGGATCCTCTGAGTACACGCAATGACGTGTGGACTGGAGGGCGATATGGGGACGTTCGAGGCGCTGGTTCTCGTCGGCTTGGTTGTCTTGATCGCCATGGTCGCCGCGGCGGCCACGGTGGTCATTCGGCGGGGGCGGGCCGATCCCCATCCCCGGATCCCCAGCAGCACCTTCCCGGCCTCCGTTGATGCCGGCTTCCCGGACGAGCGAAGCCGAGCAGGCGAAGAGTCCACGCCGAGCGCAGCTGAGCCAGCCCTCGACCTGCTGGTTGAGCAACGAGCGGCGGAACGAGCGGCCGACCAGGTGCGCGAGGCCCAGGCTCAGGCAGACGAGCTGATGGCCTCGGCTCAGGCCCTCCGCCTCGAGGTCGACGAGGAAACTCGGGCCCGTCGAGCCGAGCTTCGCGAGCAACGATCCGATCTCGAGCGTCGCGAGCAGCGGCTCACCGACCGCGAGGAGCGGCTCGATGCGGACACCCGGGCCCTGGACGAGAAGGCTCATCATCTGGATGAGCTGAAGGCAGACGTAAAACTGCAACGTAAGGCTCTACTCGACGTCGAGGCTCAGCATCAACAGGCGCTCGAGCGGGTCGCCGGCCTCACCGCTGAGGACGCCAAGGCCGAGCTGGTTGCAGCGGTCGAGCACGACGCCAAGCGGCAGGCTGTCCTGGTTGCGCGTGACATCGAGCGTGAAGCCGTACGTGAGGCCGATGCCCGGGCGCAGATGATCGTGGTCGGCGCGATCCAGCGGGTCGCCTCGGAACAGACCTCGGAGTCTGTGGTGTCGGCCGTGCACCTGCCGGGCGACGACATGAAGGGCCGCATCATCGGCCGCGAGGGCCGCAACATCCGGGCCTTCGAGCAGGTCACCGGAGTGAACGTGATGATCGACGACACACCGGAGTCGGTGCTGCTGTCCTGCTTCGACCCGGTTCGCCGCGAGACCGCTCGGATGACCTTGATGGAGCTGGTCAAGGACGGTCGGATCCATCCGGCCCGGATCGAGGAGGTCCACGAACGCAGCAAGGCGCAGATCGAGCAGCAGTGCCTGCGGGCGGCGGAGGATGCGATGGCCGAGGTCGGCATCTCCGACCTGCATCCAGCACTGGTGCCCATCCTCGGCACCTTGCGCTACCGGACCTCGTACGGGCAGAACGTCTTGAAGCACCTGGTCGAGTGCGCGCACATCGCCGGTCTGATGGCCGCCGAGCTGGGGTTGGACGTCGCCCAGTGCAAGCGGTCGGCGTTCCTGCACGACATCGGTAAGGCCCTGACCCATGAGGTCGAGGGATCTCACGCGATCATCGGAGCCGATCTGGCCCGGAAGTACGGCGAGAACCCAGATGTCGTGCACGCCATCGAGGCCCACCATAACGAGGTCGAGGTGCGCACAGTCGAGGCAGTGTTGACCCAGGCCGCCGACGCGATCAGTGGGAGCCGACCGGGAGCGCGCCGGGAGAGCATCGAGGCGTACGTCCAGCGGTTGGAGCGACTCGAGGAGATCGCCGGTTCGCGAGACGGCGTCGACAAGGTCTTCGCCATGCAGGCTGGCCGTGAGCTGCGCGTGATGGTGGCACCAGATGTGGTCGATGACATCGAGGCCCAGGTCCTGGCCCGCGAGATCGCCAAGCAGATCGAAGAAGAGCTGACCTATCCGGGGCAGATCAAGGTGACGGTGGTGCGGGAGTCCCGAGCCACAGAGACGGCACGCTAGAGCGGTTTCGCCGACCCCGACGGCCACGTGCGTGCTGATAACGTCCGCTGGTGGCCTTCGACATCGAGCGCGTCCGCGCCGACTTCCCCGCCCTGAGCGCCGGACTGGCTCATTTCGACTCGCCCGGTGGCACCCAGACCCCGCGATCGGTCATCGACGCGATCTCCTCAGCCCTGGCTTCGCCGCTGGCCAACCGAGGCAGCGGCAACCTGGCCCAGCGCAATGCCGAGGCGATCGTCCGCAAGGCACGGACAGCGATCGGCGACCTGGTCAACGGTGACCCCCGCGGCGTCGTGTTCGGGCGCAGCGCGACCCAGCTGACGTTCGACGTCGCCCGCACGTTGGCCTCGACCTGGCAGGTCGGGGACGAGGTCGTGGTCACGCGGCTCGACCACGACGCCAACGTGCGACCGTGGGTCATCGCGGCCGAGCGGGCCGGTGCCACCGTGAAGTGGGCTGAGTTCGATCCGGGAACCGCCGAGCTGGCCTCGGCTGACCTCGAGCGGCAGCTGAGCGACCGTACGCGGCTGGTCGCCGTCACCGCGGCCAGCAACCTGCTCGGCACCATGCCGGACATCGCGGCCATCGCCCGGTCGGTCCATCGGGTCGGCGGCCTGCTGTTCGTCGACGGCGTGCACTATGCAGCCCACGCGTGCGTCGACCTGGCTGAGCTGGGTTGCGATTTCTTCGTCTGCTCGCCCTACAAGTTCCTCGGCCCGCACCACGGCGTGCTGGTAGCCGCGCCGGGCCTGCTGGACTCGATGCGACCCGACAAGCTGCTGCCGGCGACCGACCAGGTCCCCGAACGCTTCGAGCTCGGCACCCTGCCGTACGAGGTGCTGGCTGGAACCACCGCGGCGATCGACTACCTGGCTCAGCTGGCCGGTGGCCAGGACAGCCGGCGGGCCGGGCTGGCCGCTGGTCTCGCCGCCGTCGAGGAGCACCAGCAACCGTTGCGTCGTCGGCTGGACGCGGGACTGTCCGATCTTGGCGCGACGGTCTACAGCCAGGCCCGCCACCGTACGTCCACCGTGCTGTTCGACCTTCCCGGCTGTGCTGCCCCGGACGTCGCCGAGCACCTGGCCGAGGCGAACATCAACGCGCCGGCCGGGAGCTTCTATGCGCTGGAGACCTCGCGCCACCTCGGGCTGGGTGACGGTGGTGCCGTACGCGTCGGGCTCGCCCCGTACAGCGACGCCGAGGACGTCGAGCGGCTGCTGGCCGCGCTGGCGACCGTCGGATCCGGGCCGGCGCGAACCTAGCGCTCGACCGCCGGAGCCGTCGTTGCGGCACCGGGGACCATGGCCGGATCCATCATGGGGTCGACCGGCGGCTTCTTGCCGGTGTTGCGCCGCTGCCGCAGTCGTTGCTCCAAGGTCCGGGCGACGCGGGTCAGGGCGTAGTTGATCACGATGAAGATGGCGGCCAGCACGATCAGGGTCGGGATCAGGTTGCCCTTGGTCGTCGACAGGTTCTGGCCGGCCCGGATCAGCTCGGCGTAGTTGATCCAGAAGCCGAGAGCCGAATCCTTCAAGATGACCACGAGCTGGCTGACCAGCGAGGGCAGCATGGCCGTGATGGCCTGCGGCAGCAAGATGGAGACCAGGCTCTGGGTCGGGGTCATGCCGATGGCCAGCCCCGCCTCGCGCTGGCCCTTGGGCAGCGAACCGACCCCCGAGCGGATCAGCTCGGCGATGACCGAGGAGTTGTAGAACGTCAGCCCAGCCACCACTCCGAACAGGGACGCACCCGAGCCGAAGATGTGCAGGGCGTAGACGCCGAAGTAGTAGGCGAACAGCATCATCATCAGCACCGGCACCGAGCGGAAGAACTCGACGAAGACCCCGCAGGCCCAGCGGAGCACGGCCAGCTCGGAGAGCCGGCCCATGCCGAGCAGGATGCCGATGACCACGGAGAGGGCCACGGCGATGACCGCCGCTCGCAAGGTGGCGAAGAGGCCGGGAAGCAGGTAGGCCGTCCACGCCTCGCCGGTGATGAACGGCTTCCACTTGGCGGCCGTGAGCTGGTTGTTGTCCGGGTTGGCCAGGCCGCGGATGATCAGCAGCAAGAGTCCGGCCGCGATCAGTGAACCGAGAACGGCGATGGCGATGTGCCGCACCCGGGCCTTGGGTCCAGGAGCATCGAACAAGACGCTGGCTTCACTCATCGCTGCACCGCCAGTCGCTTGGAGAGGTAGGTGAACAGCAGGCCGACCGGCAGCGTCAGAACCACGAAGCCGAAGGCGAAGATGATGAAGATGGCGTACAGCAAGGAGATGTTGAACTCCAGCATCGAGCGCATGATGGCCGCTGCCTCGACCACCCCGACCGTGGCGACCACGGTCGTGTTCTTGGTGAGAGCGATCAACGTGTTGCCGAGCGGCGCGATGGCTCCGCGGAACGCCTGCGGCAGCACGATGCTGGTGACGGTGGGCAGGAAGCTCAGGCCGATCGCTCGGGCTGCTTCGGCCTGGCCCTGGGGGACGGTGTTGATCCCACTGCGCAGCGCCTCGGCGACGAATGAGGCGTGGTAGACCGACAGCGCGACCAGACCGAACCGGAAGTTGTTGTCGTCGATGAAGGTCGGTGAGCCCTCGGCCGCGAGGTGCAGACCCAGGTTGTTCGAGATGCCGAAGGCGCAGAAGAAGACGATCAAGGTCAGCGGGGTGTTGCGGATGGTGTTCACGTAACCGGTCCCGAAGGTGCGCAGGACGGCGACCGGAGAGACCCGCAGCACGGCGACGATGGTGCCCAGCACCAGGGAGCCGATCGCTGACAGCACCGTCAGCTTGATGGTCATCCAGAACGCGCCTAGCACGTCGTACTCCGACAGCAACGTACTCAAGCCGTCCACACATACCTCCTTCGGAATCTGGTGCTGGTGGCCCGCGGTCGACGCGAGCCACCAGGCACGTCAGTGGTCAGGAACAGGCAGCGGGCTTCGGCGGGTTGGTGGCGGTGTCCGGCTTGAAGCCGGAGGCGCCAACGGTCGCATCGAGGGCCTTGGTCCAGGACCCGTCGGAGATCATCTTCTCGATCGAGCCGTTGATCGCCGTGCACAAGGTCGTGTCACCCTTTTTGATGCCGACGCCGTAGTTCTCGGTGGAGAACGGCTTCCCGACCACCTTGAGCTTGCCCTGGTACTGGGACTGGGCCGCGAAGCCGGCCAGGATCACGTTGTCGGTAGTCACCGCATCGATCGAGCCGGAGTTGAGGGCCTCGACGCACTTGGAGTAGGTGTCATAGTTCTGCAGCTGAACGGTGTCGGCGAACTTCTCCTTCACCTTGGCAGCCGAGGTCGAGCCGGTGACCGAGCACAGCTTCTTGCCGTTCAGCGTCTCGGGCCCGGTGATGTCGGTGTTGTCCGACTTGACCAAGAGGTCCTGGCCGGCGACGAAGTACGGACCGCCGAAGGACACCTTCTGCTTGCGGTCGTCGGTGATCGAGTAGGTCGCGAAGATCATCTTGACCTGGTCGGTCTGCAGCAGGGTCTCCCGCTGGGAGGACGGTGCCTCCTTGAAGGTCACGTCCTCGTAGCCGAGGTCCTTGGCCACGTACTTGGCGACCTCGACGTCGAAACCGGTGTAGTTGGTGCCCTCCTGCAGGCCCAGACCGGGCTGGTCGAACTTGATCCCGATGGTGATCGGGCCGCCGTCGCCGGGATCGCCGCCCACCGCGTTGTCGCCTCCACAAGCCGCCGTGGCCAGGACCAGGGCGCCGCTTGCGGCCAACGCCAGAACTGTCTTGTTGATCTTCATCTGAAACTACCTCCGGAAAGTCGGGTGATCGGTGATCACCCGAATGGATGAGCGTGAACGTTCGTGATCAGAAGTGACGAAACGCGAGGTGGCGCGGAAAGCCTGGACGGGTGACCCAGCTAGTGGGTCAAGATCTTGCTCAGGAAGTCCTGAGCGCGCGAGCTCTTGGCCTGGGTGAAGAAGGACTCGGGGTCGGACTCCTCGACGATCTGCCCGTCGGCCATGAAGACCACGCGGTTGGCCGCCTTGCGAGCGAAGCCCATCTCGTGGGTGACCACGATCATGGTCATGCCCTGACGGGCCAGGGTGACCATCACGTCCAGCACCTCGTTGACCATCTCCGGATCGAGTGCCGACGTGGGCTCGTCGAACAAGATCACCTTGGGATCCATGGCCAGGGCGCGGGCGATCGCGACCCGCTGCTGCTGCCCACCGGACAGCTGGGCCGGGTACTTGTCGGCCTGCGACTGGACCCCGACGCGGGTCAACAGCTCCATGCCGCGCTTCTTGGCCTCGGCGGCCGACTTCTTGCGAACCTTGATCGGTCCGAGGGTCACGTTCTCCAAGATCGTCTTGTGGGCGAACAGGTTGAACGACTGGAACACCATGCCGACGTCAGCCCGCAGGTGGGCCAGGGCCTTGCCCTCCTCCGGCAGCTGCTGGCCGTCGATCGAGATGGAGCCGGACTGGATGGTCTCCAGCCGGTTGATCGCCCGGCACAGCGTCGACTTGCCCGAGCCTGACGGGCCCAGGACCACGACGACCTCGCCCTTGCGGATGGAGAGGTTGATGTTCTGCAACACGTGCAGCTGGCCGAAGTACTTGTCGACTCCGGTGAGCACCACCAGCGGCTCACCGACGGACTGCGGGGCCACGGACTCGCCCGCCAGGGGGTCGGCCAGTGCAGCGTTGCTCTCCCCCGAGAGTGAGGAGTCGTCTGAAACAGTGTCCGATTCCGTCATGGCCTGAATCTAGACGACCGTGTCGGCAAACGGTGGGAAATCTGTGTTGAGATTCGGTTACGCGTCGACTTATTGCCGACCAGCATACAGATAGCCGCGCTATCTTCCGATGATTCCCCAGTGTCCGACGAATGTTTCGCCAGGGGCCAACCGGATCAAGGCGGCGTGGGTCGGGCCGTCGTTGAAGGCATCCGCTCCACAGGTCATGGGCTCCACGGCGATCGACCAGTCCCGGTAGGGGCCGCCCGTGAACACCTGCGCCCAGCCCATCGTCTCGTCGGCCCACAGCTCGGCATGGCGTTCGCCGAGCTCCAGTCGAATCCGCCAGCGGCCGTCGTCGCCGCGTACGAGGTCGGTGTAGGCGGTGTCGAGATTGAGATCACCGAGCCGGGTCGGCGTCCGCAGGTCCTGGGGCGTGCCGTCGACCGGGGACACCGCGACCGGCAGCAGCCGGTCGTCGACCTCGACGTACGACGCAGCCGGGATGGTCACCGTCACCTCGTCGACCACGCCCTCGCCGACACTCAGGTATGGATGAGCGGCGTAGCCGAAGGGAAGGTCAGCCTGACCCAGATTCTCGGCCGAGACGCGTACGTCGAGGCCTTGCTCGCTGACCCGGTGGGTGATCTCGGCCTCCAGGATGCCCGGCCAACCCGGTTGCGGATACACCCGTACGCGCTGGGTCACCGCATCGGCACCGTGGTCGAGGAGCACCCACGGCACGTGCCGGGCCAATCCGTGGCTGGCATTGTGACGTCCGGGTTCGCTCAGACTCAGCTGCTGGTCGACCCCGTCGAAGCGGTAGCGGCCGTCGCGGATCCGGTTCGGCCAGGGCAGCAGGTTCTGCCCGCGGCCGCCCTTGACCACCTCGTCCACGCCGAAGCCGTGCACCACATCCCGCCCGTGAACGGCATAGCTCCGCAGGGTGGCTCCGACCTCGGTGATGACCGCCGTGTGCGGTCCGGAGGCGATCTCGTACTGCGCGCCGGTCGGGGAGGTGCTCATGCTGGGACTTTATCGACGCAGCCCATCGCGCATTACCCTTGGTCTGCTATGTCGACCCTCACCACCACCGCCGCCGCGCCCCGGACCTACGAGATCCGCACCCACGGCTGCCAGATGAACGTGCACGACTCGGAGCGGCTGGCCGGCCTGATGGAGGATGCCGGCTACGCCAAGGCCGGTGACGCCGCGGCGCCGGACGTGGTCGTCTTCAACACCTGCGCTGTGCGGGAGAACGCCGACAACAAGCTCTACGGCAGCCTCGGGCACCTGCTGTCGACCAAGAACGTGACTCCCGGGATGCAGATCGCCGTCGGCGGCTGCCTGGCTCAGAAGGACCAGGGGGAGATCGTCAAGCGCGCGCCCTGGGTCGACGTGGTCTTCGGCACCCACAACATCGGGTCGCTGCCGGTGCTGCTGGAGCGCGCCCGGATCGAGCAGGAGGCCCAGGTCGAGATCAAGGAGGCGCTGGAGCGCTTCCCGTCCACGTTGCCGACCCGGCGCGACTCCGCCTACTCCGCGTGGGTCTCGGTGAGCGTGGGCTGCAACAACACCTGCACGTTCTGCATCGTCCCGGCGCTGCGCGGCAAGGAGACCGACCGCCGGCCCGGTGACATCTTGGCCGAGATCAAGGCGCTGGTCGCCGAAGGCGTGCAGGAGGTCACCCTGCTCGGTCAGAACGTCAACGCGTACGGGGTCGAGTTCCACGACCGGGGCGCCTTCGCCAAGCTGCTGCGTGCCTGCGGCGAGATCGACGGCCTGCAGCGGGTCCGGTTCACCTCTCCACACCCCAAGGACTTCACCGACGACGTGATCGCGGCCATGGCCGAGACCCCGAACGTGATGCCCCAGCTGCACATGCCGTTGCAGTCCGGTTCCGACGCGGTTCTGAGAGCCATGCGCCGGTCGTACCGCAGCGAGCGCTATCTCGGCATCATCGACAACGTCCGCTCGGCCATGCCGGACGCCGCCATCACCACCGACATCATCGTCGGCTTTCCGGGCGAGACCGAGGCCGACTTCCAAGCCACCCTGGACGTCGCTGCGGCTTCCCGGTTCTCGGCGGCGTTCACCTTCCAGTACTCGATCCGGCCGGGAACGCCGGCCGCGACCATGCCCGACCAGATCCCCAAGGCGGTCGTGCAGGAGCGTTATGAGCGGCTGGTCAGCCTGGTCAACGAGATCAGCTGGCAGGAGAACCAGCGCCTGGTGGGCGAGACCGTCGAGGTGATGTTCGCCGACGGCGAGGGCCGCAAGGACGCGGCCACGGCCCGGATGTCAGGTCGGGCCCGCGACAACCGCCTGGTCCACGTCGCCGTGTCCGATGACCCGGACCTGCGGCCGCGTCCTGGTGACCTGGCCGAGACCACCATCACCTACGCCGCCCCGCACCACCTGAACGCCGACGGTGGCATCACCCAGCTGCGGCGTACGTCCGGCGGTGACGCCTGGCAGGCCCGGCGGACCGGGGGACCGACCACTGGTGCCCCGGTCAGCCTGGGGCTTCCGACGGTCGGTCGGCCCGAGCCACTTCCTGCCGCTGTCGGCTGCGCCGTCTCCTAAGCCGGGCCTGGTCTCGGACCGGCCCCAACTCGATATCGAACTGGGCGTCGGACGGCGTGTCGCCTTGTGCCGCGCCCAGATTCTGTCCGTCTCCTTGCTGAAACGGTTGTGGCGCGCTTAGAGTCCTGCGTGTCCTGAGGTTTCTGTGACTGCTGTGACCAGCGTGTCCGCTTGACAGGGAGTTTCGATGCACAAGGCAGTGCGTACAACCGCCAGCTTCTCGGCTCTGCTGGTCGCCACCGGCGCGCTATCGGTCGGGGCGCTGACCCCGGCAGCGGCGGCGAGCGAGATCAATGCCACAGCGACCACCACCGTGAACATCCGGTCCGGCCCGTCCACGACGAAGAAGATCGTCGGCGGGCTGGTGCGGGGCCAGCGGATCTCCGCGATCGGTAAGCCGGCCGCCGGCTGGTCCCGGGTCCACTTCGACGGGGGCACGGCGTACGTGTCGTCGAGGTACCTCAACCTGAGCGGGAAGAACGCGCCGGCCGCACCGACGAAGATCAGCGCGGCCGGCGTCAAGGTCGTCACTCTCACCCTGAACGTGCGGTCGGGGCCGGGAGTCAAGAACGCGGTGGTCGGCACCCTGGCCGAGGGCTCCGACCTCCGGCTGACCGGCCAGCAGTCCGGCGGCTACGCCCAGACCACGTACGCCAAGAAGCTGCGCTGGGTCTCGGTCCAGTACCTGGCCAGCTCGACCAAGAAGTCGGCCGTGGTCGTTGCCCCGACTCCGGTCGCGACGAGCCCGAGCAGCAAGGGGGCCACCGCGCTGGCCTTCGCCAAGAAGCAGCTGGGCAAGCCCTACAAGTTCGGCGCCACCGGACCGAAGTCGTACGACTGCTCCGGTCTCACCCAGGCCGCCTGGCGCTCAGCCGGTGTCACGCTGCCGCGGACGGCTGCGCAGCAGTACAAGGGCGGCGGGACCCGGATCACCAAGTCCAAGCTGCGGCCCGGCGACCTGGTCTTCTTCTACAGCCAGACGCCCAGCCACGTCGCCATCTACGCCGGTGACGGCAAGGTCATCCATGCGCCGCGGCCGGGCAAGAAGGTCGAATACATCAAGATGAGCTACATGCCGTACGCCGGCGCCGTCCGCCCGGGATGAGTCTCAGGCGGCCTTGCTGAGCTTGGCCTTCTTGAGCTCTTTCTTGTTCCGGGCCTTGGCGAAGATGGCCTTCGCGTCGGCGGGGTCGAGGGTGCCTTCGGACAGCATCCGGATCGGGCAGCGCTTGCAGCGTGGCTTGTCGCTGCAGCACTTCTTCTTCGGGCGGGGTGGCACGGGGAAAGCGTAGACGGCTTGGTTAGGGCAGGCAAACCTGGGTGAGTACGACGGGCGTGTCTGCCGCGTCCGTGCCAGGATCGACCGCAACCACTTCGCACCCCAGGAGAACCGCTGATGCCCGCTGAGCGTTTCGTCGAGCAGCTCAACACCCAGATCGGGCACGAGTTCGCTGCCCACCAGCAATACGTCGCCTGCGCCGTCTACTTCGACGCCTTGACCATGCCCCAGATGGCCGGGTTCTTCTACGCCCAAGCGCTCGAGGAGCGCGGCCACGCGATGATGATGGTGCAGTACCTGGTCGACTCCGATGCGCCGGTCCGCATCCCGGGAGTCGAACCACCCCAGAACGAGTTCGCCGACCTGGTCGCCCCGGTCGTGCTGGCCCTGGAGCAGGAGAAGCGGGTCAGTGCCCAGATCAACGAGCTGACCAAGATCGCTCGCGAGGAGAGCGACTTCGCCTCCGACCAGTTCATGCAGTGGTTCATCAAGGAGCAGGTGGAGGAAGTAGCCACGATGAGTGACCTGGTGGCCGTCGTCCGCCGATCCAAGGACAACATCGAGGCCATCGAGGACTACATCCAGCGTGAGCAGAAGGGTGAGTCGGTCGACCCGACCGCCCCCACCATCGCCGGCGGCTGAGCAAACGGCGTAGGCCCGGTGGCCCGGCTCGATGGAAGACTTCGGGCATGCCAACTGACTGGGAATGGTTCTGGTCCTCCGAGTCGGGTCGCGACCGGCTGCTCCGCGGCGAGATCGAAGGACTTCAGGCCAGCGCGTCCTCCGCCCGCAGCCAGAGTGCTCGACTGAGCAGTCAGCTGACCCAGCTGCAAGGCTCGATCGAGACCCGGCTGACTGCCCTCTCGACTGCCTTCGACGCCTACGTCGAGCTCGGTGACGTACGCGAGCAGCTGGCCGGCTATCCCGATACCGCTGCCGTACGCCGGGATGCGATGGATGCCATCGACCTGCTCAGCCGTGGCGTCGTACCCGGTCCGATCGACGACCGTGGGCAGGACTACTGGCTGTCGTACGCGGTCGACGCAGTGATCGCCCTGGTCGACGGCCGGGCGGATCCGGCGGCTGACCGGCGAGCGGTCGAGCTCAGCCCGGACGCCGAGCTGTTCATCGTGGCCGCGGCCGGCGCCCTGGGCCAGGGGGCCGTGGTCGCGTCCCGCGTGCCGGCGCTGCTGACCTGCGACGGAACGCTCAACCCACGCCAGGTGATCGTCTGGCGGGCCGTTCGGGCCGGGGTCTACGGCGCCATCCTGCCCAGCGTCGCCGAGGTCTGGCGCTCCGCTCTGGACCAGTCCGAGACGACCTGGCTGGAGTGGCTGCGGGAGCAGGGCGGGTACGCCGCCCCGTCGGCGCTGGCCTGGCTCGACCGTCAGATCCCTGGGCCGACCGACCAGCAGACCCAGGGCGCCACTCGTGAGCCGGCCGTGACCCCACCCCCCAGATCGACTCCGACGACGGAGACGGCCGCGGCTCCCACCGACCCGCGGAGTGGGCTGCGCACCGTGGTCATCGATCTGGTCGGGCAGGGGATGGGGGAGGAGGCCGAGCTGTTGGCCCGCTCGCGATCGCTTCGGGCTCGGATCGAGAACCCCACCTTGGCACCGGCGGTCGACGCTGCCGAGGCGCCGGGTCGACCGGTGACGGCTGAGGTGCAAGACGCCCTTGTGGAGGCCGGGGTCGACGAGCCCGCCCGGCGCGAGCTGCTGGATTGGGTGCGCCCCGGGCTGAGCGCCGCCGTCCAACGGTTGGCCGAGGCGGCGGCGGTCAACCCGGCCGTGCTGGTCGAGGTGTCCACCCCAGCCGGCCAGATCGACGTCTCGGACTCTGGTGCGGAGCCGCTGCGGGTCGCAGAGCTCGAGCAGCGCCTCGCTGACCTGAATGCTTCACCGACGAGCCGGGTGGTCACTCCGGTGGTGGTCGCCGGAGCTGCTGCGGTGCTCGCGCTGATCACGGTGCTGAGTGGACATCCGCGCGGTGCGCTGGCTCTGCTGCTGGCTGCGGTCGTCGCCGGGGCCATCACCGCCTACATGGTTCGCGACCGTCGGATGGCTGACCGGCGCCGCCGCGATCAGGTGACGCTCCTGCACCAGCAGTTGGAGGACGGTCAGGAACGGGCCGTCCAGCGGCGCCGGGCCGAGCAGCAGACCGCGGCGGCCGCGGCCGAGCTGGCCGCCCGGATCCAGCAGCGGCTGCAGCGTGGCGGCGGAGATTCCGAGGCCGATCAGCCCGGCCCCGAGTTCGTCGAGGAGCCGTCCGGAGCCCGGTGACCCCCGCTTCGAAACCCAAGACGCCGCCCTGACCAGAGTCGGGGCGGCGTCGGTGGAACTGTGCCGATCAGGCCGGCGGTTCGGGCTCACCGGCGGGGCGGTCGCGCAGCCGCTCCTTGGCCAGCTCCTGCGCCTTGTCGACGTGCTCGGCGTACTTTCCTTCGGTCCGGCCGTCGACGAAGTCGCCGGCCTTGTCGATCCCGGTGCCGACGTGCTCACTGTGCTCGCTGAGCGCGTCCTTGGCTTTGTCGAAGATGCCCATCGTTCTCCCTCAGACTGATGCGGTGCGTCATGGCCGACGGCGGAAGCCGGGGCCAGGTCCTGCTCGGCAGATCGGCAAGATCCACCCCTCTATATAACCCACCTCCGGCGGGCCGGCGTCGACCAGGGTCGTGTGCTCGGAGGTCGGGGGGTCGGCAGACTGGACGGATGACCGTCCTGCTCGTCGGCGCCACCGCCACCGGAAAGTCCGGGCTGGCGGTCGCTCTGGCCCACCGCTTCCACGCCGCCGGGCGAGTCGGCGAGGTCGTGAACGCCGACTCCATGCTGGTCTACCGGGGCATGGACATCGGCACGGCCAAGCCGAGCGAGGTCGAACGGGGCGGGGTTCCCCATCACCTGGTCGACATCTTGTCGCCGAGCGAGACCGCAACGGTGGCCGACTTCCAGGCGCTGGCCCGTTCGGCGATCCTCGACTGTCAGGAGCGTGGCGTCGTGCCGGTCGTGGTCGGCGGCTCCGCCCTCTACGTCCGAGCGATCGTGGACGACTTCGAGTTTCCGGGCACCGACCCCGAGGTCCGCGCCGAGCTGGAGGCCGAGCTCGAACGGGTCGGCGCTGAGCAGCTGCACGCACGGCTCGCAGCCGACGACCCATCCGCCGCAGCCAAGATCGAACCGGCCAACGGCCGCCGTGTGGTCCGCGCGCTGGAGGTGCGGGCGCTGACCGGCCTGCCCTATCAGGCCTCCCTGCCGCAGCGCCGCTACCGGTTGCCGGGCGTGGTCCAGATCGGCCTCGACATCGACCGGCCGACGCTCGACCAGCGGATCCGGCAGCGGGTGGAGGCGATGTGGGCGGCCGGGTTCGTCGACGAGGTGCGAAGGTTGGCTGACCGAGGGCTGCGGGAGGGGGTCACCGCCTCCCGAGCGCTCGGCTACCGGCAGGTGCTGAGCTATCTGGCCGGTGAGATCAGCGAGGACGAGGCGCTCGAACAGACCGTGGTCGGCACCCGCAAGTTCGCTCGCCGGCAGGACAGCTGGTTCCGCAAGGACGAGCGCATCCGCTGGCTCCGCTTCGACGATCCTGACCTGGTGGACGCCGCGTACGCCATCGCCGGACCGGACGGAACCGGCCAGCCGGCCGTGATGAAAGACTGACCAGCATGCGCAGGTGGTCGTTCACGAAGGGACACGGCACCGAGAACGACTTCGTCGTCGTCCTCGACCGTGAAGGCATGCTCGACATCGGACCGCGGGCGGTCCGCTACATCTGCGACCGGCGGGCCGGCGTCGGTGCCGACGGACTGCTCCGAGTGGTGCTGGCCAAGCACATCGAGAGCTGGACCGGTGACGGCTCGCTCTGGTTCATGGACTACCGCAACGCCGACGGCTCGATCGCTGAGATGTGCGGCAACGGCGCCCGGGTGTTCGTGCGCTATCTGCTGGACAACGGATTGGCGTCCGGGCCCGGAGTTGCGGTGGCCACTCGGGCCGGTGTGAAGCAGGCGACGGTGCTGCCCGACGGGCAGATCCGGGTGGCCATGGGACCCGTCCGGGTCGGACCGGCCCAGGTCGGGGTCTCGACCGCGGACGGTGGTCGGTTCAGCGCGGTCAGTGCAGACGTCGGCAACCCGCACGCAGTCAGCTTCACCGACGACCTCGAGCGCCTCGACCTGCACGTCGCCCCCACCTGGGAGCCGGCCGGCCAGTTCCCCGACGGGGTCAACCTCGAGTTCGTCCAGGTTCTGGGCGATGGTCACGTCGCCATGCGGGTGCACGAACGTGGCTCGGGCGAGACGCGGTCCTGCGGCACCGGCACCGTGGCTGCGGCGGCTGCGGCGCACGCTTCGAGGCCCGGCCCCGATGCGCTGCCGGTCACCTACCGGATCGACGTGCCCGGGGGCACGGTGCACGTGGAGCTCACCGCCGACCAGGCGTACCTGACGGGGCCGGCCGTGCTGGTCGCTCACGGGGAGGTCTCAGTGCCAGCTGAGGTCATGGAATCCAAGGAGGATTAGATGTCCGTTCTCGACGCATTCTCGCTGTCCGGCAAGGTGTCGGTGGTCACCGGCGCCAACCGGGGAATCGGCCGCGCGCTGATCACCGCACTCGCCGAGGCCGGCAGCGACGTGGTGCTGCTCGTACGCGACCCGGACGGCGCCGCCGACGTGGTCGCCGACCTCGAGGCACTGGGGGTCACCGCCATCGCCGTAGCCGCCGACGTGACCGACGCTGACCAGGTGCGTGCCGCGGTGACGGCGATCGTCGAACAGCTCGGTCAGGTCGACGTGCTGGTCAACAACGCGGGGGCGTGCATCCACCGGCCCGCGCTGGAGGTCACCGAGAGCGAGTGGCGCTACGTGATGGACGTCAACGTCAACGGGGTCTGGAACTGTGCGCAGGCCTTCGGTCGGCAGATGGTCGCCCAGCGCGAGGGCGTCATCGTCAACGTCGGTTCCATCTCGGCTCAGATCGTCAACCGGCCGCAGTTCCAACCGGGCTACAACGCCTCGAAGGCGGCAGTGCACCAGCTGACCCGGTCGTTGGCCGCCGAATGGGCACCGCACGGGGTCCGGGTCAACGCGCTCGCCCCCGGCTACATCAAGACCGAGATGGCTCCGGTGGACCGACCTGAGTTCCGCCAGCACTGGATCGAGGACGCGCCCATGAAGCGCTACGGCATGCCGGCCGAGCTCGGGCCGAGTGTCGTCTTCCTGTCCTCCGATGCCTCCGCATTCATCACCGGTGAGGTCCTGGTCATCGACGGCGGCTACACCCTCTACTGACCGCGTCGCGGCGCCGGCGACACGACGGCAGCGGGAAAAGGGGTAGGACCGGGTTGGCCGGCCGTGAGACTCTGGAGGGGATATGACTTCTGACAAGACTGAAGACACCCCCGACTGGGTGCAAGACCCCGACACCGGCCAGATGGACCTGGCTGACCGCTTGTCCCTCCGGCGGGTGGCGGGGATGTCCACCGAGCTGCAGGACATCTCCGAGGTCGAGTACCGCCAGCTGCTGCTGGAACGAGTGGTGCTGGTGAGCGTCTGGACCAGCGGCACCGAGGTCGATGCCGAGAACGCGATGGCCGAGCTGAAGCTGCTCTCCGAGACCGCCGGCTCGCAGGTGCTGGAGGCCCTGATCCAGCGGCGTCAACGACCCGACCCGGCGACCTACATCGGCAGCGGCAAGGTCGAGGAGCTCCGTGAGGTGGTCGTGGCGACCGGCGCCGACACGGTGATCTGCGACGGCGAGCTGGCCCCCGCCCAGCTGCGCAACCTGGAGGACCGGATCAAGGTCAAGGTCATCGACCGGACCGCGCTGATCCTCGACATCTTCGCCCAGCACGCCAAGAGCGCTGAGGGCAAGGCCCAGGTCGAGCTCGCGCAGCTCCAGTACCTCAAGCAGAGGCTGCGCGGCTGGGGTGGCAACCTGTCGCGTCAGGCCGGCGGCCGGGCGGCCGGCGGTGCCGGCATCGGTGGTCGTGGGCCGGGTGAGACCAAGCTGGAGACGGACCGTCGCCGGATCACCAGCCGAATCGCCAAGCTGCGGGCGGCTCTGCGTGAGATGGACAGCACCCGCGAGACGAAGCGGGCGGAACGGCACCGGCACCAGATTCCCTCGGTCGCCATCGTCGGCTACACCAACGCCGGCAAGTCCAGCCTGCTCAACCGGCTGACCGGAGCCGGTGTCCTGGTCGAGGATGCGCTGTTCGCCACCTTGGACCCGACGACCCGGCGTACGGCCGCGGCCGACGGTCGGATCTTCACCCTGACCGACACCGTCGGTTTCGTCCGGCACCTGCCGCACGACCTGATCGAGGCCTTCGCTTCGACCCTGGAGGAGTCGGCGCAGGCCGATCTCCTGGTGCACGTGGTCGACGCCTCCGACCCCGACCCCTCCGGTCAGATCAGCGCTGTCCGCGCGGTGCTCGCCGACATCGGCGCCGGTGACGTGGCTGAGCTGATCGTGCTGAACAAGGCCGACCGCGCCTCGGCCGAGGCTCTGACCACGCTCAGGACGACCTATCCGCGGGCCGAGATCGTGTCGGCCCGGACCGGTGCGGGCATCGACGAGCTGCGCGCCACCATCGAGTCGCAGCTGCCGCGGCCCGAGGTCGAGGTCCGAGCGCTGGTGCCGTACGACCGGGGTGACCTGATCAACCGGATCCACCAGGGTGGGGAGTTCGTCTCCACCGAGCACACCGAGTCCGGCACCTTGATCGTCGCCCGCGTGCATCCCTCGCTGGCCGGCGAGCTGGCGGCGTACGAGCCGACCGTCGACGATGTGGGCATTCGGCGCTGACCTGGACGTCGGCGGGTTAGGGTGCTGGGCGTGAGTGCGGGCACCAAGGCAGACCAGGGCCATCGGGAGGTCCTCGCCGCTGCGGTCGAGGGCATTCACGGTCACGAGCGCCCGGGCCAGATCGAGATGGCTGACGCCATCTCCGCGTCGTTGGCATCGGGCCGGCACCTGCTCGTCCAAGCCGGCACGGGCACCGGGAAGTCACTCGGCTACCTGGCCCCGACGCTGGTCTGGTTGGCGAAGCATCCGCAGGAGCGGCTGGTCATCGCCACCGCCACCTTGGCGCTGCAGAGCCAACTCGCCCACAACGACATCCCGGCGGCGCTGACCGCGGTCGAGGCCGTCACCGGCCGACGACCCAAGCACGCCATCTTGAAGGGCCGCACCAACTACGCCTGCATGCTCCGCGTCCGCGACGGGAGCGCGCAGGACCAGCAGACCCTGATCACCGCCTCAGACCTCGCCGACACCATCAAGACCGCCGCGTCGACCACGCCGGAGTCGGCACTCGGGGCCGAGGTGCTGGCGTTGCGGGAGTGGGCCGAGGAGCAGTCGGAGTCGGCCGGCCTCGCCGACCGGGACGACGCACCGACCCACACCGAACGGGCCTGGCAGCAGGTGTCCATCCCCGTACGCGAGTGCCTGGGCGTGCAACGCTGCCCGTACGGCGACGCCTGCTTCGTCGAGAAGTCTCGCGACAAGGCGCGGGCAGCCGACCTGGTGGTGACCAACCACGCGCTGCTGGCGATCAACGCCATGCACGGAGGCACGGCGCTGCCGGAGCACTCGGCGGTGGTGATCGACGAGGCGCACGAGCTGGTCGCCCGGGTCACCGGTGCAGCCTCGAACGAGCTCAGCCCGCAGACCATCGAACGGGTGGCCCGCCGGGCCCTGACCTATCTCGAGGACGACATCGCCCTCGAGCTGCTCGAGTCGGCCGATGCCCTTCGCGCCGCCCTGGACGCCTCGCCCCTGGAGCGGGTGGAGAGCCCGGACTCGGCCTTCGTCGCCGGCTGCGCCACCGTACGCAACGCCGCCCGTCGCGCCGTCAGTGCGCTGAGCGGCTCAGAGGAGAAGCCGGACCCGGAGCGCCGGCAGGCGGCCGCTGCGGTCAAGGAGGTGTTCGACATCGCCGAACGCCTGGCCGAGCTGTCCGATCACGATGTGGTCTGGGTCAGCGAGCGCGAGCGCTTCGGCCGCGAGGCGCGGGTCTCGCCGCTCTCGGTGTCAGGGTTGATGCGCTCGCAGGTCTTCGCCGAGCGCACCACAGTGCTGACCTCGGCCACGTTGAAGCTGGGTGGCGACTTTAGCGGCATCGCCGGCAGCGTCGGACTCCGGGCAGCGGAGCGCGACGACGACCCCGGCTCGGCGGAGCTCGACTCGACAAAGGACGCCCTGGACGCGAAGGGAGCCAAGGACGCCGAGGGGTACGACGACGGTCGACCGGTGCCCTGGCGAGGCCTCGATGTCGGCTCGCCGTTCGACTACGGCCGGCAGGGAATCTTGTACGTCGCCCGGTCGCTCCCGCCGCCCGGTCGCGACGGCGTCTCGGAGGCTTCGTTGGCCGAGATCGCCGAGCTGTTGTGGGCGTCGGGGGGTCGTACGCTCGGGTTGTTCTCCTCCCGCCGCGCGGCCGAGACGGCCGCGGTCTACGTTCGCAAGCAGCTGCCCAAGATGACTGTGCTCTGCCAAGGAGACGCGCAGCTGTCAGAGCTCACCAAGCGGTTCACGGCTGAGGAGAACTCCAGCCTGTTCGGCACCTTGTCGCTGTGGCAGGGCGTGGACGTGCCGGGCGCGACGTGCCAGCTGGTGATCATCGACCGGATCCCGTTCCCGCGGCCCGACGAACCGTTGACCATGGCCCGGCAGCGGGCGGTGGCCGAGGCCGGCGGAAACGGCTTCATGGCCGTCGCCGCGACCCAGGCCGCACTGCTGCTTGCCCAGGGCTCGGGTCGGCTGATCCGGCGGGTCTCCGACAAGGGCGTGGTGGCCGTGCTGGACCCTCGGTTGGTCACTGCCCGCTACGGCGGATTTCTCAAGGCCTCGATGCCGGGCATGTGGCCGACGACCGACCGGGAGGTGGCCATCCAGGCGTTGCGGCGGCTCTCCGGTCAGCTGTGACTTGATCAGCCGAGCGATGAAGTCGCGGGAGCACGGCGGCCACGAGCCCGCAGCCGGCGGCGTAGGGAGATCAGCCGCCCGGACACCATCAGCAGCAGCAACGGGTAGTAGCTGGTCTGAGGAACGGCGAGCATCACGGCCAGTGCCAACGCAAAGGAAAGCGTCGAGCTGATCGCGGGCGCGAGCTCAGGCTTGGCGTCGGTGTCGCGTACGGCTCGGTTGCGGCCGATGGCCCAGCCCAGGAGCGTGAGCACCGCCGAGGTCAAGGTCATCGTGCCCACATAGATGATCTTCGTCGCGGCCTGGTGACCAGACTCCGCGACCAGGGCGGTCGGGAACGGCAGGATCACGATGGTCAGGGTCCAGAGCAGCATCAGCCAGGTGATCAACGGGTCGTGGGCGATCACGTGCCGGATCATCCGGTGCTGGGCAAGCCAGGCGGTCGCGATGACCACGAAGCTCAGCAGAAAACCGCCGATCTCCACCGTGTGGGCCCCGAGCAGGTCCCACACCGACCCGTCGCCGAGCTCGGCGGTCAGATCGACCAGCGGCAGCACCAGCAACGTGATGGCGATGGCCACGATGGCGTCGACGAAGGTGATGAACCGTTCGAAGTCCCGACTCCGTTCGGGCGGCTCACTGGTCATGGCGTCAATGTAGTGGTCACGCCCGTGCGTCAGCCGGGCTCGAGCCCGAGCCGGTCAGTTGCCCGGTCGGCGTAGCGGACGTAACAAACCTCTGACACGCTGTCGTCATGGAGCACACCTATGACTTCGACCTCGCCGTCATCGGCTCGGGTCCCGGTGGCCAGAAGGCCGCGATCATGGCCGCGAAGCTCGGGCGCAAGGTCTGTGTCATCGACACGAAGACAATGGTCGGCGGGGTCTGCGTCAACACCGGCACGATCCCGTCGAAGACCCTGCGCGAGGCAGTGCTCTATCTGACCGGCATGCAGCTGCGTGACCTCTACGGGGCCAGCTATCGGGTCAAGGAGGAGATCACGATCTCTGACCTGCTCGCCCGGCTGCAGCACGTCATCGGCCGTGAGACCGAGGTGATCCGCTCCCAGCTGCTGCGCAACCACATCGAGCTGGTGCCGGGCATCGCCAGCTTCTTGGACCCACACACCCTCTCCATCGACATCGAGAACTCGGCCAACCATCGGACGCTGACCGCCGACAAGGTCGTCATCGCCACTGGCACGACCCCGGCCCGCCCCCCGCACGTCGAGTTCGACGGGGTGCGGGTGCTCGACTCCGACCAGGTACTGACCATGGACACCGTGCCCGACTCGATGGTCGTGGTCGGCGCGGGCGTGATCGGGGTGGAGTACGCCTCGATGTTCGCGGCGCTCGGGACCCGGGTGACGCTGGTCGAGAAGCGGGACCAGATGCTCGACTTCTGCGACCCGGAGATCGTCGAGTCGCTGAAGTTCCACCTCCGCGACCACACCATGTCCTTCCGCTTCGGCGAGGAGGTGGCCAGTGTCGAGGCCTCCGGCCGGGGCACCATCACCACGCTGGCCTCCGGCAAGCGGATCGCCGCCGAAGTGGTCATGCACTCGGCCGGTCGTCAGGGGAACACCCGCGCGCTGAACCTCGAGCTGGCCGGCCTGGAAGCCGACAAGCGGGGGCGGTTGGTCGTGAACGACCACTACCAGACCGAGGTGCCGCACATCTACGCGGTGGGCGACGTCATCGGCTTCCCGGCGCTCGCGGCGACCTCGATGGACCAGGGCCGGTTGGCCGCAGCCCACGCCTTCGACGAGCCGGCCAACGAGCTCCACGGGCTGCAGCCGATCGGGATCTACACCATTCCCGAGATCTCCTACTGCGGCAAGACCGAGGGTGAGCTGACCAAGGAGTCGGTGCCCTTCGAGGTCGGGATCTCCCGCTATCGCGAGCTGGCCCGGGGACAGATCATCGGGGACTCGTACGGGATGCTCAAGCTCATCGTGCACGCCGACACCCGCTTCATCCTCGGTGTGCACGTCTTCGGCACCAACGCGACTGAGCTGGTGCACATCGGCCAGGCCATCATGGGCTGCGGAGGCACGGTGGACTATCTGGTCGACACGGTGCTCAACTATCCGACCCTGTCCGAGGCCTACAAGGTCGCGGCCCTGGATGCCACCAACAAGCTGCGCGCCGTTGCCCGCTTCAGCACCCAGATGGTGACGTCCGAGCCGAGCCTGTTGTAGGCAGTCCGGTGTAGGCAGTCCGGTATAGGTCGTACGGCTAGATCTTGCGCAGGACCGCGACGACCTTGCCCAAGATCGATGCGTGGTTGCCGTCGATCGGGTCGTAGGCCGGGTTGTGCGGCATCAGCCAGACCTGGTCGCTGGTCCGCTTCAACGTCTTGACGGTGGCCTCGTTGTCGAGCAGTGCAGCCACGATGTCGCCGTTGTTGGCTGTGGGTTGCTGGCGCACCACGACCCAGTCCCGGTCGCAGATGGCGGCATCGATCATCGAGTCACCGCGAACCTCGAGCAGGAACATGGTGCCTTCGCCGACCAGCTGGCGGGGGAGCGCGAAGACATCCTCGATCCGCTCCTCGGCCAGGATCGGACCGCCGGCAGCGATCCGGCCGAGCACCGGCACGTGCACCGGCTCCGGGTAGGCGTCGCCGACCCCGGTCTCGTCGTGGATCACCGGCGGCGAGGCCGGCGCGGGCGCAGATCGTGGCGTGGCGGCGGGCGGAGCCTCCGGCAGCAGCACCTCGAGGGCGCGCGGCCGGTTCGGGTCGCGACGCAAGAACCCCTTCTGCTCGAGGGAACGGAGCTGGTGGGCCACGCTCGAGGAGCTGGCCAGGCCGACGGCCTCGCCCATCTCACGGATGCTCGGCGGGTAGCCCCGCGTCTCCACGGCGTCCTTGATGACCTCGAGGATGCGGCGCTGGCGGGGGGTCAGGCCATGGGCATCGGCAGGACCGTCCGGCAATGAGCTCACCGAGGCTGATTCGCCGAGCTGTGCTGCGACTTCCGCCGCACTGGGTCGTCCCCGCCTGCGCTGAGGCTTGACCGGAGGGATCGTGTCGTCGCTGTCTGCCATGAAGGTGACATTAGAGAAACGGTCAGACAAAATCAAACATCTGTTCGATGCGTGTCGCGTGACTTCGTTCCGTTGGGTCCGGTGCCGAACCCACTGGTCAGTGGGCCGCGGAAAGTGTCAGTGGCAGGTGGTGTGCTCGAGTCATGACCACGACACCGTCGAACGAAGTTTCGAATGCTCTTGGCAAAACCCCCGCGATGCGATACAAATCAAACATACGTTCTATCGAACATCCGTTCGACGATTTTTCGAGGAGCATGACCATGACCGCGCTGACGCTCGAGCAGGACCTGGCCCCGGCCGCCACCTTCGGTCGAGTCGCGGCACCTCGGCGGGGGGCGCCGTCCCGGGTCCGTCCCGGACGGGGGACCGGGCGCGGCGTGGGCCCGCGGTCGCGGCCGGCTTCGCCACTGGCGGCGCCCTCGATGCGTCGGACAGGGGACGTTCGCGGCCGGGCTTGTACGGTCAGCGCGCCGTCGGTCCCGTCGTCGCCGGCAGTCTGGCGGCTGACGGACCGGGGTGTGGCGGCGATCCTCGTCGTGCTGGCGTCCGTGGTGTTCGCTGCAGTGATGGTGGTTGGGCTGACCGCGCTCCAGGTGACCAGCCCGACCTACCAGGTGCAGGGTCAGTCCCAGCTGGCTCAGCGCTGAGCGGCGCCCTGGCCGGGGGCATTGATCACGATCGTCTTCATGATCTTGTCCGAGAAGGTCTGCTTCTTCTCGTCCCACAGCGGCCAGAGATAACCGATGTAGGCGAACCCGTCGAGGATGTGGACCAGGTCGCGCAGGAAGGCGTTCAGGGCTCCGATCGGGGCGTTGCTCTCGTCGCTGATCAACATGATCTTGGTGACGCGCTTGCCCAGGGACTGACCGGTCCGGCCCGCGGTGATCCAGCGGTTGTAGATCTGCCAGCCGAGGCCGGCCAGCATGATGACGCCGCCGATGATCATCGGCACCAGCCCGGCCGTCAGGTTGGGCGACGAACTGTTGCTCGAGGTCGCAGCCGCGGCGATCCACTGGAAGTAGCCGATGTAGAACACGATCGTGCCGAGCAAGGTCGGGATGGCATCGATCAGATAGGCACCCACCCGCTTGCCCCAGTGCGCATAGTCGCTGCGAACGGGGGCCGCGGCGTACGGCTGCGGCTGGTTGCCGTAGGCCGGCTGGCTGTACGGCGACTGACCGGGGGCGGGCTGCCCGTAGCTCGGTGCGCCATAGGCCTGGCCGGGGTTGTAGCCCTGGGACTGGCTCGGGTCGGGCTGGCCGTAGCCGGGTTGGGCGGGCTGTCCCCACGAGGAGCCGTCATAGCCCGGCTGCGATGGAGCCGGGTTGGCCGAGGGCTGACCGTACGGAGCCGGGTTGGCCGATGGCTGACCGTACGGAGCCGGGTTGGCCGATGGCTGACCGTACGGAGCCGGGTTGGCCGATGGCTGACCGTACGGCGGCTTCGGCTGCCCGCTGGACGACTCGCCCCCTGTCGGGTTGCTCCACTGACCGCCGTACTGATTGCTCATGAGATCCCTTGGTGACGAGGTGGCTGTGGCCTGTGAGTTTAGGCGATGAGCAGGCCCGTGGCGGGGTTTCGGCGTGATGACCTGGCCCTGGCCGGCCGCGCGGCGAGGCACAATGGTCGCGTGACTGTGACCGCCCCGGCACCCCGGGCCTTCCGGCCCGGCCGTGCGCTGACCTACCTGGGTGGCGTCGGCTTGACTGGGTTGGCGTTGAGTGCGGTGTACGCGACCACGGGGCTCGGGGTGCCCTGCCCGTTCCGGTTGATCACCGGCTGGGACTGCCCGCTCTGCGGGGGCACGCGGATGGGCAGCGCGCTGCTGCACGGTGACCTTTCAGCCGCTTTCTGGTTCAACCCGGTCGCCCTGGTCGGCCTAGTCGTGGTCACCGTCCTCGGTGTGATCTGGACGATCGAAGCTCTGGGCGGGCCCTCGGTGCGGCTGCCACGCTCGATGTCGGACCGGCTGCGTGCGGTTCCGGCGCTGGTCTGGCTGGTGCTCGGGCTGGCCCTGGCGGCCGCGTACGTACTGGTTCGCAACCTGATCTGAGTCCTCTTCCCCCTCCTGGTGCTCTGTTCCCAGGGGCGTTGACGCTGCCCGTACGACACGCGTTCGCGTTTTTGTCAGACCCCTTGCGGAGAATGGTCTCTAGACGTACGGTGTCCATATCTAGTAGTTACAAGGGTGTCATTCGTCCACAAGTTGTGGTCGGTTACCCACAGCAGGTGCTGGATGATCCACAGCATCATCCCGAGGTTGTCCCCAGATTTGTCCCCAGGCCACGTGAGAGGAGCCGGAGATGCACTGCCCCTACTGCCGTCACACCGACTCCAAGGTGCTCGACTCGCGAGCGGCCGAGGACGGCGGCAGCATCCGTCGGCGCCGGCAGTGCCCGGCCTGCGAGCGACGCTTCACCACCATCGAGCAGATGCAGCTGGTGATCGTCAAGCGCAGCGGGGTCGTCGAGCCGTTCAACCGGGACAAGGTCATCAACGGCGTGCGCAAGGCCTGCAAGGGTCGCCCCGTGACCGAGGACCAGCTGGCTCGGCTCGGGCAGCTGGTCGAGGACTCGCTGCGCGCCTCGGGTCAGCCCGAGGTGCCGGCGGACGAGGTCGGCGTGGCCATCCTGGGCCCGCTGCGCGAGCTCGACCAGGTCGCCTACCTCCGCTTCGCCAGCGTCTACCGGCAGTTCCGCTCGGTGGACGACTTCGAGGCCGAGATCGCACTGCTGCGGGTCGAGCAGGAGCCCACCGGGATCGAGCCATTGATCCCGGACCGGATCGCTGACTCCAAGGTCAGCACGTTCACCCCGCACAAGCTGAGCCCCGGGCGACGCCCGTCGCCGCCCTAGGGCCACCAGACCCCGGGCAGGGCCCGCGCGGCAGGGGAAGGCTGCGCGGGCCCAGCCCGGATCCACCTCACAACCACTCGGGGATGTACATCCATCCACACGCACGACCCCGGCCACGGGGCGCCGTACAGCAGAAAGAGGCAGAGATGACCGAGACCACCCGTTCGGCGAATGGGCGATCAGACGCGAAGCGGGCCCCGCGCAAGAACACGGGCCTGACCATCGACCGCGTCTTCACCAGCGGAGTCCATCCCTATGACGAGGTGACCTGGGAGCGGCGCGATGTCGTCCAGACCAACTGGAAGACCGGCGACACCGTCTTCGAGCAGAAGGGTGTGGAGTTCCCCGACTTCTGGAGCGTCAACGCCTCCACCATCGTCACCACCAAGTACTTCCGGGGCGCTCTCGGCACCCAGGCGCGCGAGCAGGGCCTCAAGCAGCTGATCGACCGGGTGGTGAAGACCTATCGCAAGGCCGGGGAGGACTTCGGCTACTTCGCCGACGGTGAGTCGGCGGAGATCTTCGAGCACGAGCTGACCTGGATGCTGCTGCACCAGTACTTCTCGTTCAACTCGCCGGTCTGGTTCAACGTCGGCACCAAGTCGCCGCAGCAGGTCAGCGCCTGCTTCATCTTGTCGGTCGACGACTCGATGGACTCGATCCTGAACTGGTACCGGGAAGAGGGGTTCATCTTCAAGGGCGGATCCGGCGCGGGTCTGAACCTGTCGCGGATCCGTTCCTCCAAGGAGCTGCTGAGCTCTGGTGGCACCGCCTCTGGGCCGGTCTCCTTCATGCGCGGCGCGGACGCCAGCGCCGGCACCATCAAGTCCGGTGGCGCCACTCGTCGTGCGGCCAAGATGGTCGTGCTCGACATCGACCACCCCGACATCGAGGAGTTCATCGAGACCAAGGTCAACGAGGAGCACAAGATCCGTGCCCTCCGCGACGCCGGTTTCGACATGGACCTGGGTGGCAAGGACATCACCTCGGTGCAGTACCAGAACGCGAACAACTCGGTCCGGGTCAACGACGAGTTCATGCGCGCGGTGGAGAACGGGTCCACGTTCGGGCTGCGAGCGCGGACCGACAACTCGGTGATCGAGACGGTCGACGCCCGTGAGCTGTTCGGCAAGATCGCCCAGGCGGCCTGGGGTTGCGCCGATCCCGGCATCCAGTACGACGACACGATCAACGACTGGCACACCAACCCCGAGACCGGACGGATCACCGCGTCCAACCCCTGCTCGGAGTACATGAGCCTGGACAACAGCTCGTGCAACCTGGCCAGCCTCAACCTGCTGAAGTTCCTGCGCGACGACGACTCCTTCGACGCTCACAAGTTCGAGCAGGCCGTCGAGCTGATCATCACCGCGATGGACATCTCGATCTGCTTCGCCGACTTCCCGACCGAGGCGATCGGAGAGACCACCCGCAACTACCGCCAGTTGGGCATCGGCTACGCCAACCTCGGCGCGCTGCTGATGGCCACGGGTCACGGTTACGACTCCGACGGTGGCCGAGCCTTCGCCGCGGCCGTCACCTCGCTGATGACCGGCACCTCCTACCGCCGTTCGGCCGAGCTGGCCGCCATCGTCGGTCCCTACGCCGGCTATGCCCGCAACGCCGACGCCCACAAACGCGTGATGCGCAAGCACCAGGCGGCCAACGACTCGCTGCGGACGGTCGGCGCCCTCGACTCCGACGTGCAGAAGCGAGCCACCAAGGCTTGGGACGGCGTCATCAAGCTCGGCGAGGTCAACGGCTACCGCAACGCGCAGGCGTCGGTGCTCGCACCGACCGGCACCATCGGCTTCATGATGGACTGCGACACCACCGGCATCGAGCCGGACTTCTCGCTGGTCAAGTTCAAGAAGCTGGTCGGCGGCGGCTCGATGCAGATCGTCAACCAGACCATCCCGCGAGCCCTGCGCAAGCTCGGCTACACCGGCGAGACGGTCGAGGCGATCGTCGAGTTCATCGCCGAGAACGGCCACGTCATCGATGCGCCCGGACTGAAGCCGGAGCACTACGAGGTGTTCGACACCGCCATGGGCGCTCGGGCGATCAAGCCGATGGGTCACGTGCGGATGATGGCGGCGGCCCAGCCGTTCCTGTCCGGCGCGATCTCCAAGACGGTCAACCTGCCGGAGACGGCTTCGGTCGAGGAGATCGCCGACGTCTACCTGCAGGGCTGGAAGCTCGGTCTCAAGGCGCTCGCGGTCTACCGTGACAACTGCAAGGTCGGTCAGCCGTTGAGCGACGGCAAGTCGGAGAAGAAGGCCGATGACAAGCCGGCAGCCGAGGTCAAGACTGAGATCGTGGAGAAGGTGATCTACCGCCCGACGCGCAAGCGTCTGCCCAAGTCGCGCCCGAGTCGTACGACCTCGTTCTCGGTCGGCGGTGCCGAGGGCTACATGACCTCGGGCTCCTACCCCGACGACGGCCTCGGAGAGGTCTTCCTCAAGCTGGGCAAGCAGGGCTCCACCCTGGCCGGTGTGATGGACGCCTTCTCGATCGCGGTGTCGATCGGCCTGCAGTACGGCGTGCCGTTGGAGACCTTCGTGCAGAAGTTCACCAACCTGAAGTTCGAGCCGGCCGGCCTGACCGACGACCCCGACATCCGGATGTCGCAGTCGATCATGGACTACATCTTCCGCCGGCTGGCGCTGGACTACCTGTCGTTCGACGACCGGGCCGAGCTGGGCATCTACACCGCCACCGAGCGGGCCCGGCACGTCGAGACGGGTTCCTACCTGCCCGCTGAGGTCGATGAGCTGAGCGAGGCCGAGTCGCTCAAGAACGACGCGGGCGACGAGGTCGACACCGACAGCGACGACACCCCGGTGGCCAGCGCCAAGCCAGCACCGAGCGGGGCCCGGACCACCTCCGAGCTCTTCGAACAGCTGACCGGAACCAGCGTCGATGCACCGCTCTGCCTGACCTGCGGCACCAAGATGCGACCGAGTGGCTCCTGCTACGTGTGCGAGGGCTGCGGCAGCACCAGCGGTTGCAGCTGACCGGTTCGCGGCTCGTCCGCCTGACGGCACCTTGACGTCTTCGGCCCAGTCCCTTCGGGGGCTGGGCCGAAGGCGTTCCGGAGCGCTAATAACCCAAACGAATCCGCTAATCTACCTAAGAGAAGCCGCTATTAGTAGATTTAACGGCAGCGATAGGAGGATCCGGTGCAGTCGTTCGTCGACCTCGACCGCTCGCTCGGCTCGGTTCCCGGCGCAGTGGTCACCCAGCTCGCCCGGGTCGACATCGGCCGAGGACGAGAGGAGCTGTTCCGCAACCAGCTGCCGGCCCTGCTCACCGAGCTGGCCCACCGGGCCCGGATCGCCAGCATCACCGCGTCGTCGGCGCTCGAGGGGGTCGTCGTCGAGAACAAGGCTCGGGCTGCGGCGATCATCGACGGCAAGGCGGCGGTGCTGAGAACCCGCAGCGAGCAGGAGTTCGCCGGCTACCGGTCGAGCCTGGACTATCTCTTCACCGAGTCGTGGCGACCGCTCAACGTGGGTCTCCTCCTGCACCTCCACCGCCAGCTCTTCGCCCAGACCAAGACCCCGGGCGGGCGGTTCAAGGAGAGCGACAACCTGGTCGTCGACCGCTCCCCGGACGGACTGGTCGAGGTGCGCTTCGTCCCGGTCCCGGCCGCGCGTACGGACTACTTCACCGTGGAGCTCATCGACCGCTACACCGAGGCGATTCGGCACGGGTGAGCACCATCCGGTGCTGCTGGTCGGCCTGTTCGCCCTGGACCTGCTGACCATCCATCCCTTCGCCGATGGCAATGGCCGGGTCGTCCGAGCTCTGACCAACGCCTTGCTCGACGACAACGGCTACACGGTCGGCCGCTACGTCTCACTCGAACAGCTCATCGCCGAGTCTGCCGACGGCTACTACGCAGCACTGCTGGCGTCGACCCACGGGTGGCACGACCAGCGCAACGACCCGTGGCCCTGGTTGGGCTACTTCGTCGGCGTCCTCGCTGGTGGCTACCGCCGGTTCGAGGAGCGGGCCGCCTCGGACCGGTCAGCCGGGACCAAGCAGGACCGCGTACGCGAGTACGTCCTCGAGCACGCCCCGACCATCTTCCGGATCGCCGACGTCCGCGTCGCCCTGCCCGGGGTCAGCGATCCGACCATTCGGCTCGCCCTCGACCAGCTCAGGCGCGACGGCCTGGCGAATCCCGACGGACGCGGCCGCTCGGCCGTCTGGGTCAAGGCGGCCGGCTGACCAGGCTCCAGTTCTCGTGGATTTTCGACACGGGATCGTGGGAAACCACGAGAAGTTCGAGCAGTCGCGGCGCTCACTGGGGCGGAAAGGGAAACTGCACGTACGCCGGACGCTCGCTCAGTCGGACACTGACCACCCACTTCACCCACCAGAAGCCGCGCCGGTTCGGGGCAACCAGCCGTACCGGAGCCCCGGAGCCAGGACCCAACGGTCGGCCCTCCAACCCGGTGGCCAGAAACAGGGCGCCGGCCTGCTCCGCGGGAAAACGACGGCGGTAGCCGGTGACGCTGACCACCTCGATGCTGGCGGCCGCGGCAAGATCCGCCGCCGGGATGAGGTCGGCCAGCGCCACGCCGGTCCAGGTCGCGTCGGCGAACCAGCCACTGGTGCAGTCCAGCCGAGCCGGCACCGGCCCGCCAAGGGCAGCCAGCTCGGCCACCGCGAACGACCGTCCGGCGACGTCGACCCGGTGCCGTTCGCGATCGAGGGCAGGCATCCGGTCGAAGAGCCAGCTGGTCGCCGGGATGGCCGCGGGCACCAGCCGGTGCGACCCGGTGTCGATGCGCGTAGCCGACGCCAGGCCAGCCGCCGACCCCAGACCTTCCAACGCGAGGTAGCCGCCGCCGATGCCCACCGCGAAGGCACCGGTCCGCAGCAGGTTGCGGCGGGAGAGGTCGGTCGGGCGCGGCCCCTGGTGCCGATGCCTGAGCAGGTGCACAGCGAACAACGGCACCGCGACCAGAGCGGCCCCCACGTGCACCTGGATCGGACTCAGGCCGGCCACGCGTCCGAACCCCACGAACACCTCGACGAAGCCGGCCAGCAGGCAGACCACGATGACCACCAGCAACCCCAGGCTGGCCAAGGTGATGGCCGGGGCTCGGCGTACGACCACGTTCTTCCAGGGCACCAGCGCGACCACCCCGAGGCCCAGCAGCCCGTGGCTGAGGGTAGCCGCGGTGGCGGGGACCGGAGTGCCGGCGGCGAAGGCCAGCCAACCGGTGAGGAAGGCCCCGCCGAGAAGCAGGAGCAGAGCGAGGTTGGTCCGTCGCCCGGCTCGTCGCCACCAGCGCTTGCCCGCCATCAACCCACCGCGAGGTCAGCGACGCGGCGGAGCCAGCGGCCGCGGAGCGATCGGCGGTGGCAGGATCACGTACGGCCGCAGCTCGGCGGCCTGCTGGAGCAGGATGGTCATCCGCTGGTTCAGGTCGGCGGGCGCGGTGCCGTTGACGGCTCGGGCATGCAAAAAGGCCACCTCGGTCATGGTCTGCTGGTACGCCCGAAGCGCTTGGGCCGCCAGCTTGCCACCGTGGATCTTGGCGTAGCCGCGAGACGACACCCGGTCCGACATCCTGGCGATCCAGCGGATCTCCTCCGGTCGGGTCCAGCCCAGCGCCACCGTGTCGGTCAGCGCCGTGGCGATCATCTTGCCCTCCCGTGACCGAGCCCAGATCGCCACGGCCAAGACGATGACCAGCACCGGCAGCATGACCGCGGCATAGGCGGTGAAGAAGCCGCGGCCACCCCAGAACGTGCTGCCGTTCCACAGCCCGTGCAGCGTGATGGCGAGCAGGAACCCAGCGATCGGTGCGACGACACGGGCCCACGACCGACGCGCGGAGACCGCGATCCCGATGCCGATCCCGGTGGCTGAGGTGAACAGCGGATGGGCGAACGGGCCCATCACACCGCGCAGGAAGAAGGTCAGGGTCAAGTCGTCGGCACCGCCGGAGCTGAACGCCCCGAGGTAGTAGACGATGTCCTCGACGAAGGCGAACCCGATGCCGACCAGAGCCGCATAGATGATGCCGTCCAGCAGCCCGTTGATCTCGGCCCGTCGGAAGATGACCACGGCGACCAGGAACAGGCCCTTCGCCGTCTCCTCCACGATCGGCGCAGTGATCGCGGTGTTGACGAACTCGTCGGTGCCGGGCACCGCGAAGAAGATCTGCTCCGCCACCATGCTCAGGCCCACCGCGACCACGGCGCCCCAGCCGAGCGCAGCCAGCCGGTAGCGCCCGGGCTCCGGCTCGTAGCGGTCCAGCCAGAAGCAGACCATGATCAGCAGCGGGAAGGAGACCGCGGCCAGCAGCGTGGTGACGACCGCTCCGACCGGCCCGCCGATCAAGATCACCAGCACCACGATGGCCAGCCCGCCGACCCCCAGCACGATCATCGTCACCCAGGTCAGGGGCGAGATCGGCCGTCGCACCAGGTGGGGCGGCAGCGTGGTCACGGGGGCGGTCATGGCTCAACGATAATGGGCAGGGTCGTCGCGGCAGCCCGGCGATGAGCGAGACTTGACCCTCCTCGACTTCTCGACCAGGAAGCAGGCTCGTGCAGGGCGTTCTCGCCGGCTTTGCCACCATCGGCGCGGTCATCGCGGTCGGCTTCGTCCTGGCGCAGCTGCGGATCCTGAACGAAGCGAGCCAGCGGATGCTGGCCCGGATCGCCTTCTACGTCGCCAGCCCGGCCCTGATGATCACCGTGCTCGGTGACACCGACGTGCACCGGCTGTTCTCGGCGAACCTGGTCGCCTCCATCGCCGGTGTGGCCGTCTCGGCGACCACCTATCTGCTCCTTGCCCGGCTGGTCTGGCGGCGTACGGCCAGCGAAACGGTGATCGGCACCTTCGCCTCCGCGTACGTGAACGCGGGCAACCTGGGGCTGCCGATCGCCGCGTACGCCCTCGGCGACGCGTCACTGATGGCGCCGATGCTGCTCACCCAGCTACTCATCTTGCAGCCACTCGGGTTGGCCGTGCTCGACTCGACGGCCCGGCCGGTCGACCCCAGCGCCTCGGGGGCGAGTCGCTGGCGGCAGCGGCTGCTGCGCCCCTTCCGCAACCCGCTGATGCTCGGCTCGCTCATCGGTCTGCTGATCTCCGCGCTCGGTATCCGGCTGCCGGACCTGGTCCGCGACCCGCTCACCCTGATCGGCAACATGGCGGTGCCGGCCATGCTCATCGCGTACGGGGTCTCGCTGCGGCTCGGGCCCCGGCCCGGAGCCGGCGAGCCGCCGGTCCAGATCGGCAGCATCGTCGCGCTCAAGCTGGTCCTGCAACCGACCGTGGCCTACCTGGTCGGTCGGTTCGCGGTGGGCCTTGAGGGCATCGACCTGCTGGCGGTGACCGTCATCGCCGCCCTGCCCACCGCGCAGAACGTGTTCACCCACGCCGTCCGCTACGACCGCGGGGTGATCCTGGCCCGCGACACCATCTTCGTCTCGACGCTGCTCTCCGTGCCCGCCATCTTGGTCATCACGGCGCTGGTCGCCTGAGCTCGCGGGCGTAGGGTCGGCTCATGGTCAGCCCGCCGGTCGCGTACGCCAGGCCAGATCTGCCCGGGGCCGTCCGCATCTACGAGGTCGGGGCGCGCGACGGCCTGCAGGCCGAGTCCGGCGATCGTCGGTACCGACGTCAAGCTGCGCCTGATCGACCGCCTTGCCGACGCCGGGCTGACGGCCATCGAGGCCACCAGCTTCGTCTCGCCGCGCTGGGTTCCGCAGCTGGCGGACGCCGACGAGCTGATGGCCCGGCTGATCCGCCGACCAGGGGTCCGCTACCCGGTGCTGGTGCCCAACCGAGCGCGGCCTGGAGCGTGCCCTGGCCGCCGGGGCCGACGAGCTCGCCGTCTTCGTCTCGGCCACCGAGCGCTTCGCCCAGGAGAACCTGGGCACCACGCTCGACGGGGCGCTGGAGATGGCCGAGCCCGGTGGCCACTGCGGCGCTCGAGACCGGGGACTGCGGCTCCGGGGCTACGTCTCGATGGCCTTCGGCGATCCCGTGGGAGGGCGCGGTGGCGCCCGCACAGGTCGGCCGGGTCGCGGCCCGGCTGGTCGGCCTTCGGCTGCGACACCATCAGCCTGGGCGACACGATCGGGGTCGCCACCGCCGGCCAGGTGCCGGTGGTGCTCGACGCCGTCGTCGCCGCCGGCGTCGGCCGTGACCAGCTCGCCCTGCACTTCCACGACACCTACGGCCAGGCCCTGGCCAACGTGCTGGCCGGGCTGGAGGCGGGCATCACCGAGTTCGACGCCTCAGCCGGCGGCCTGGGCGGCTGCCCGTATCGCCCGGTCGGCCACCGGCAACCTGGCCACCGAGGACCTGGTCTGGCTGCTCGACGGCCTGGGTATCGAGCACGGGGTCGACCTCGACGCCCTGGTCGCCACCAGCGTCTGGCTGGCCGGCGAGCTGGGCCGACCGTCCCCGTCGCGGGTCGTCACCGCACTGAGCCCCGGGTCAGTGCGCTAGGTTCGGCCCGGAAAGGGGTGAGTGGATGGCCGAGATCGACGACTTCGACATCGACCGGAGCATCGCGCAGGCGTGGGCGGACTTCCAGGCCCGGCTGAGCGAGATCATCTCCGTGATCGATGACTCCGGCGACCTCACGATCGGCGGCGGTTCGGCCAGCGACGACCCCGGTCCCTTCGTCCGGTTCAGCTGCCCGGCGCGCGACCTGGTGCGCTGCGAGGCCGCCAGCAACGCCGCGCTGGGCGAGGACTTCCAGCTGACGCCGACCAGCTGGCCGCGATGGAAGGGCTGGGCTGGCAGCCGCCGGAGTACGACCGGAGCAGCGACCGACCGCCAACTTCTGGGTCGAGCTGCCCCAGGAGGACTCCGACCGGCTCGCCGAGCTGGCGGTCTGCGCGCTGCGCGACGTCTACGGCGTCCAGCACCCGATCTTCCTGGCCCCCGACCAGCTGGCCGAGGTGCTGCAGCCCGTCGCCGACGCCGATCGAACCGGCCGCTCGGAGTCGCCCGACCAGCCGTCGGCGGGACCCTGCCCCGGGGTCGCGAGCACCTCGACGAGCTGGTCGACGCCGAGCTGACCAGCATGTACGGCCATCCGCCGATCCGCGACGAGGAGGGCGACGTGGCCATCCGGGTCGGGTCCACCATGCTGTTCCTGCGGACGGCGGCCGACGGCCAGGAGGTCGTGATCTTCTCCGCCGTCGTGCACGACGTGTCCGGCCGGTCCCGGGCCGCCGAGGTGCTCAACGACCTGAACGTCGAGGCTCGCTGGGTGAAGTTCCAGCTGATCCGGGACCGGGTGTTCGTCACCTACTCGGTGCTGGCCCGGCCGTTCGTCGCCGCCCACCTGCACCAGGCCGTACGGATCGTCTCCGACGTCGCGGACGGGATCGACGACGAGCTGGCCGCCAAGCTGCAACGGCCGGACGACGTTCAGCGACCGCGACGAGTCCCACTGAGCCCGACCCGCCGCCACAGCAAGAAGGCGGACAGGCCCGATCACGGCGAAGAATCCGGCCAGCAGGTAGCCGGCGTACGCGGTGTCGACCGACGCGATAGCGGTCAGCACCGCCACCCGCACGCCGGCCTCCTGGGTGAGCAGCGTGGCGGCGGCGATCACCCCGACCACCAGGGCGGACACGATGCTGACGCCGGTGATGAGCAGGTTGTAGTTGATCTTGCGGGCCGGGTTCCGGTGGCGTTCTGGTAGAGCCGCAGCATCATCAAGCCGTTGGTCGTGTCGCCCAGGGTCATCGCGGCGGTGAACAGGAACGGCAGGCAGAGCAGGGACAACGCCGGGGCGCCGGCCAGCGCGGCGCCGGCGGTCACCATCAGCAGGCCGATCTGGCTGCTGGTGTCGAAGCCGAGGGAGAACAAGAAGCCGATCAGATAGATGTGGCGCGGGTGTCGCACCCGGCGTAGCGGAGCGGTCATGATCCGGGCTGCCGGTCCGCGTGGGCTCAAGGCTTCGGCCGGCACCACCAGCGCCGGGTCGGCGGCCAGCGCACGACGCAGCCGCAGCGCCTGGAGGAAGGTCGCCAGGTTGGCGATCGCCACCAGGAGCAGGTAGAGCCCGGAGACCGACAGCCCGACGATGCCGAGCACCCGGGCGGCGCCGGAGCTCTCGTCGAGGGCGACCCGGACGAAGCTGGCGCCGGCGATGACCAGAATTCCGGTGAGGACGACCACCGTCGAGTGGCCCATCGAGAACGCGAGACCGACCGAGGCCGGGTTGCGGCCTTCGGTGACGAACTTGCGGGTCGAGTTGTCGATCATCGAGATGTGGTCGAAGTCGAAGGAGTGGATCAGTCCCCGGAAGTACGCGAACGCGGCCACGCCGACGATGACCGCGCCGACCGCGCCCGAGGCCACACCGAACGCCAGCAGGCCGAGACCGATGATGTGCAGCGCGGCGATGGTGGCGAACGCCGCGCCGACCCGGAACCGGAACGGGCCGCGACGCGCGGCCGGCGGTGGTCAGCAGCGAGGCGGCGCGAGGCGGTGTCGCGGTGTCGGTCATGGCGTAGCCTCGATTCACGTCTCCGGACGACAGTGCGTACGCCGGTCAGCGTAGGCGAACAGGTGTCTGGCTGGACACCTATTGGCCGCCGGGGTGGCACGGTGATGCGTGCAGTCGAGGAGGTGTGATGGTCCGGCCGGACGAGGTGGCCCGCGAGGCGCGTCGACGACGCGCCGACGCCGGTCTCGCGCGACCTGGTCGACCGGTTGGCGGCCTTCTCCGACGCGACCCGGCTGCAGCTGCTGATCGCCATCCACGCCGCCCCCGGCTCCTCGGTGAAGGCGCTGGCCGCCGCCACCGGGCTGGCCCCCAACACGGTGACCCAGCCCTGGACTCGCTCCGCCGCGTCCGGTCTGGTGCGAGCGGCACAAGCAGGGCCGGCTGAGCTGTTGGACGCTGGAGGACCGAGCCGCCCACGACCTGCTGCACCATCTCGGCGCACCGCACTCGGCGCTGCATCCGCCGCACTGAGCCGGTTCCCGACGCTGGCTAACGATGGCCCGGTGGTCGCGCCGGAGGTGGTGGAGGGCGCGCCGCTGGACGATCACCTTCGACCCGGCGCTGCCGATCACGCCTGGCACGACGAGATCGCTGAGACCATCCGCGACCACCAGGTCGTGATCATCGCGGGGGAGACCGGGTCGGGCAAGACCACCCAGATCCCCAAGATCTGCCTGCAGCTCGGCCGGCGCTCGATCGCGCACACCCAGCCCCGTCGGATCGCCGCCCGCACGGTGGCCGAGCGGATCGCCGAGGAGCTGCAGGTCTCGCTCGGCGACCTGGTCGGCTACCAGGTCCGCTTCACCCGCAAGGCCGTCGCGCGACACCCGGCTCAAGATCATGACCGACGGCGTGCTGCTCGCCGAGATCGGCCACGACCGCGACCTGCGTCGCTACGACACGATCATCATCGACGAGGCCCACGAGCGCAGCCTCAACATCGACTTCCTGCTCGGCTATCTCAAGCAGCTGCTCGGCCGTCGGCCCGACCTGAAGGTCATCGTCACCTCGGCCACCATCGACACCGACCGGTTCTCCGCCCACTTCGCCGGGCCGGACGGCACCGGGGCGCCGATCATCGAGGTCTCGGGCCGGACCTATCCGGTCGAGGTGCGCTACCGCCCGCTGCTCGAGGACGGCGAAGCCGAGACCAGCATCGGGAGGCATCGATCGCGGCGGTCGCGACGAGCTGGTCGCGCGCTCGGCGGCGGCGACATCCTGGTCTTCCTGTCCGGCGAGCGGGAGATCCGCGACACCGCCGAGGCGCTGACCGCCCGCAACCTGCGCGAGCACCGAGATCCTGCCGCTCTACGCCCGGCTGTCGGCGGCCGAGCAGCACCGGGTGTTCGCCGCCCACCCGGGCCGCCGGGTGGTGCTGGCCACCAACGTGGCCGAGACCTCGCTGACCGTGCCCGGCATCCGCTACGTGGTCGACGCCGGCACCGCCCGCATCTCGCGCTACTCCGCCCGGACCAAGGTGCAGCGGCTGCCGATCGAACCGATTTCCCAGGCCTCGGCCAACCAGCGGGCCGGCCGCTGCGGCCGGGTCGCGCCCGGCGTCTGCATCCGGCTCTACAGCGAGGAGGACTTCGCCGGCCGCCCGGCGTTCACCGAGCCGGAGATCCTGCGCACCAACCTCGCCTCGGTGATCCTGCAGATGACCGCCGCCGACCTCGGCGACATCAGCTCGTTCCCGTTCGTCGAGGCCCCCGACGGCTCCCAGATCGCCGACGGCGTCCGGCTGCTGCACGAGCTCGGCGCCCTGGTCGACGAGCGGGAGCGCAGCCGGCCCCGGCTGACCCCGGTCGGCCGCCAGCTGGCCGCGCTGCCGGTCGACCCGCGGATGGGTCGGATGCTGCTGGCCGGGGAACGGCAGGGCTGCCTGCGGGAGATGCTGGTCATCGTCGCCGGCCTGTCCATCCAGGACCCACGGGAGCGGCCGGCCGAGCACCGGGAGAAGGCCGACGCCCTGCACCGGCGGTTCTGGGCGCCGCTGCCGAACGGTCCCTTCGACAGCTCAGGCCCGTCGAAGGCTCAGGCCCTTCGACAGGCTCAGGCCCTTCGACAGGCTCAGGGAACGGAAGCCGACCGGCACAGGGGACGGGTCGGACTCTGGCCTGGGTGCGGCTGTGGGACTACCTGCGCGAGCAGCAGCACGCGCTGTCCGGCAACGCGTTCCGGCGGCTGTGCCGCGACGAGTTCCTGCACTTCCTGCGGATCCGCGAGTGGCAGGACCTGCACACCCAGCTCAAGCAGATCTGCCGCGAGCTGGACCTGCACCGCAACGACCAGCCGGCCCCGGCGGACCGGATCCACACCGCCGCGCTGGCCGGTCTGCTGTCCCACGTCGGGCTGGCCGACCTGCGGGAGGAGACAGCAGCCGGCCGGTCGGACCCGAGGGCCGCAAGCCACAGCGGGAGTACCTCGGCGCCCGCGGCACCCGGTTCGCCATCAACCCGGGCTCGAGCGTGGCCCGGACCCACCGCCGCTGGTGATGGCCGCCGAGATCGTCGAGACCACCCGGCTGTGGGCCCGTACGGTCGCCCCGATCACCGCCGCCCAGGTCGAGGAGGTCGGCGCGCACCTGCTCAAGCGCAGCTATTCCGAGCCGCACTGGTCGGCCCGGGCCGGTTCGGTGATGGCGTACGAGCAGGTCAGCCTCTACGGCGTCCCGATCATCGCCCGCCGGCCGGTGGCGTACGGCCGGATCAACCCGGCCGAGGCCCGGGCCATCTTCATCCGTTCGGCCCTGGTCGAGGGTCAGTGGCGGACCCGGCACCACTTCTACCGCGACAACCAGGCGCTGCGCAGCGAGGTCGAGGCGCTGGAGGAGCGGACGCGACGGCGCGACCTGATGGTCGACGACGAGACGATCTTCGCCTTCTACGACGCCCGGCTGCCGGCCGACATCACCACCGGTCGCGCACTTCGACGCCTGGTGGAAGAAGGCCCGGCACGTCGACGCCGGACCTGCTGGACCATGACGCTCGCCGACCTGACCACCGGCGAGGTCGACGGCGACCGTGACGACTTCCCCGAGACCTGGACGGTCGCGGAACACGAGCTGGCGGTCGACTACGTGTTCGAGCCCGGTCACCCCCGCGACGGGGTCACGGTCCGCGTCCCGGTCTCGCTGCTCAACCAGCTCGACCCGGCTCCGTTCAGCTGGCAGGTGCCGGGCCTGCGCGACCGAGCTGGCCACGGAGCTGATCCGCTCGCTGCCGAAAGCCGTCCGACGCCAGTTCGTGCCGGCCCCGGAGTTCGCCGGCCGCGCGCTGGGCTGGCTGGCCCAGCACCCGGGCGATCCGACCGAGGCGTTCCCGGCGGCCCTCGGCCGGGCGCTGCGCAACCTGACCGGGGAGATCGTCGACCCGACCGACTGGGATCTCAGCGGTGTGCCGGACCACCTGCGGATCACCTTCGAGGTGGTCAGCGACGACCAGCGACGGGTCCTCGGCGACCGGCCCCGACCTCGACGAGCTCAAACGCGAGCTGGCCCGGCAGGTCAGCCAGACCTTGAGCGCCGCCGCCTCCGAGCACACCCGCTCCGGTCGCACCCGGTGGGATTTCGGTCCGCTGCCCGAGCAGGTCGAGGTGAGTCGCGGTGGCCATCGCGTCGTCGGCTATCCGGCGCTGGTCGACGAAGGCGGCACGGTCGGCGTGCAGGTCTTCGACACGCCTGCGCGCCAGGCGTCGAGTCAGCGTCGCGGACTACGGCGGCTGGTCCTGCTGAACACCCCGGACCCGACCCGCTGGGTGGTCTCGCACCTGGGTAACGCCGACAAGCTGGCGCTCGGACACAGCCCGTACGGGTCGGTCCCCGAGCTGCTCGCCGACGCCCGGCTCGCTTCGGTCGCCGAGCTGGTCGACCGGCACAACGGCGGGTCGGTGCGCGACCAGCCCGCGTTCCAGGTCCTGGTCGACGCCGTCCGGATGGACAACCCGGAGCTGATGCAGTCGATCACCCGACTGAGCGCGGAGATCCTCAGCGCGCACCGCGCCGCGGTGCTCGACCTGCCTAAGGTCGCGGCCGTCAGTGCGCCGGCGGCGGCCGACCTGACCGAGCAGCTGGGCAACCTGGTCTTCGACGGGTTCCTCTCGGCCACCGCGTACGCCCATCTGGTCGACCTGCCCCGCTACCTGCAGGCGGCTCGGACCCGGATGACGAACCTGCTCGCGGCCCCGGCTCGCGACCGCACGGGCCTCGACGCAATCCTGCAGGTCGAGGATGCGTACGCCGAGCTCGCCGCTGCCGCGCCGCCGGGCCGGTTGCCCGACTTCGTGGAGGACATCGGATGGCTGGTCGAGGAGCTGCGAATCAGCCTCTTCGCCCAGCCGATGCGGACCAAGGTGCCCGTGTCGCAGAAGCGGGTGCTGAACGCGATCGCGCAGGCCCGCACCCGGCTCAGCTGAGCACCCGAGCCATGATGTCGGCCTGGTGGCGGTGCCCGACGGTCTCGTAGCCGACGACCACGACGAACGGGGCCAGGGTGACCAGCACCAGACACACCGACAATGGCACGCCCGCCCGGGCCAGCACGGCCGCCAGGGTCAGCAGCCCGACCGTGCCGGCGACCAGCCCGAGGTGCAGCGGATCGAAGCGGCGCACCAAGTAGGTGTAGAGCACGAACAGGGCGAGGATGAACACCATCACCGGGATGGCGACCGCGAGCACGGTGCCGGTCGGGCCCAGCTCTGACTCGCCTTCGACCACGTAGGCGACCACGTGCAGCCCGGCCCCGGTGGCGGCGATCCCAGCGAACACGACCATGTGGCCGTACCCCCAGATCCAGGCCCGGCCGCGGAAGCGGTGCAAGATGGCGCCGGAGGGCAGGATGAAGTAGCTCCACCACAGCCCGAACGTGAGCCCGATGCCGGCGACGACGATGATCACCGCATCCAGGCTCCAGCCGTGCCCGTCGACCACCGCCGACACCGACGCGATGGTGCCGAACACGCCTTCGCCGAGCGCGATGATGGTGAGCAGGCCGTAGCGCTCGGCGACGTGGTGGGCGTGCCATGGAGTCGTGCCGCCCGAGCCACGCGCCCCGCGGGTCTCGGCCACGACCGGTCCGCCCATCTCGATCAGGTAGAGCACCGCGGCGACCGCGAACGTGGGTCCGAGGTCGAGGTGCAGCACGGCCAGCACCACCCAGCCGACCTGGGCGACGATGATGAACCCGGCGTAGGTCAGGGCGACCTGCCGGCGGCCGGGGTCCTGCCGCGCCGCCCGCAGCCACTGGGCCACCATCGCGACCCGCATGATGACGTAGCCGGCGACCAGCACGGTGTTGTCCAGGGCGTGGCCCTCATCGAGGGAGTGGAAGACGTCGGGCATCCCGAGAGCGAGCACGACGACACCGATCATCTGGACCATGGTCGTGATCCGGAAGAACCAGTCGTCGGTGTCGTAGGCCGAGGCGAACCAGGTGAAGTTGATCCAGGCCCAGCAGATGGCGAACATCGCGAAGCCGAAGCCGATCAGCGCCGGCTCGAGGTGGCCCTCAGCCAGCAGGTGGGCCAGCTGGTCCCCGGCCTGGCCGAAGGCGACCACGAAGGCCAGGTCGAAGAGCAGCTCGAGCGGCGTGGCGCTGCGGTGCGGCTCGTTCGGGTCACGGCCGGTCATCCGCCGCAGCGAGTGGCCGAACCGTCCGAGCTGAGGATGGAGGGCGGCAGCGGAGGTCACGTGGGCGATCCGTTCGTGGGTCTGGCGGCGTCAGGGCACCCGGGGGGCTGGCCGACATCGTGTCACGGCACGGCGGAATGCGCGGCTGCCCAGCAGACGGCCCGGGTAGATTGATTGTCATGTTGGACCCACGACAGCTGTACACGTTGGATGAGTCCGTCGTGGCCAAGCTCAAGGAGCACCATCCGGTCCTGATCCACCAGCTCGACGGTTTCGTCGACGCCGGCCAGGCCGGTCGACTGCTCTCCGCCCATCTGCTCGAGCACCTCGACCACGAGGTGCTCGCCGAGTTCGACCACGACCAGCTGCACGACTACCGCAGCCGCCGTCCGGCGATGATCTTCGACACCAACCGGTGGACCTCGTACGCCGATCTCAGCCTGCGCATCTACCGTGTGGTCGACGAGCAGGGCGAGGTGTTCCTGCTGCTCAGCGGTCCCGAACCGGATGTCCAGTGGGAGCGGTTGGCCTCGGCGCTGGTCGGGCTGATCGAGCAGTTCGGCGTACGCCTGACCGTCAGCGTGCACGGCATCCCGATGGCGGTCCCGCACACCCGTCCCATCACGCTGACTGCGCATGCGACCGACACCGAGCTGGTGAAGGGCTACCGAAGCTGGATCGACCGGGTCGAGGTGCCGGCGAGCTTCACCGGGCTGCTGGAGTTCCGGCTCGGCCAGCTGGAACGCAAGGCGATGGGCTTCGCGGCTCACGTGCCGCACTACCTGGCCCAGGCCAGCTTTCCCGAGGCGACGCTGACGCTGACCCGCTCGCTCAACCAGGCCACCGGGCTGGCTGTGCCGTTGGAGCAGCTGGAGAAGGCCTCGGCCACCAATCTCGCGGACATCGCCGAGGAGATGCAGGGCTCGTCCGAGGTGCAGGAGCTGGTCGCCACCTTGGAGCAGCAGTACGACTCGCTGCAGTCGCAGCAGGACCGGGTGCCCTCGGCCGAGGAGATCGCCGCAGAGTTCGAGAAGTTCCTGGCTGATCGCGAGAAGGACGACTGACCCGCTAGCCGCTCGGGCCGAACCGCTCCACCCGTACGGCCCCGGGTGCCACCCCGTTCGCCATCAGCAGCTCGCTGGCCGCTTCGGCGAACCCGGCCGAACCGCACACGTAGTAGGTCGCCTCGTCAGTGACCAGCGGTTGCAGCTCGGTCGCCGCCAGCCGGCCGGCCGTACGCCCGGCCGCCGAGTCCTCCCGCGACAGCGCGATCACCGCGCCCGCGGCCTGCAGCTCGTCCGCGTAGGGCAGCTCGGCCAGGGTGCGCGAGGAGACGGCCAACCGCAGCCGGTCCGTACGCCCGGTGTGGACCGCATGACGCAGCATCGAGACCAGGGGCACCACCCCGGTGCCACCGGCCACGCCGACCGCGGGCGAACCGCCGGCCCAGACGAACCAACCGCCAATCGGGCCGCGGACCTCCAGCTCGTCTCCGACCTCGACCGCATCGGCCAGGTAGGGCGAGACCTCACCGTCGTCCAGCCGCTCGACGTAGAGCTCGACCAGCTCCTCGTGCGGGGCGGAGGCCAGCGAGTAGGAGCGCGACGCGGCGTAGCCGTCGTCGGCGGTCAGCCGGACGATGTAGTGCTGACCGGGCAGGTGGTCCGCTCGGTCCGGCACCTCCAGCCGGAGCCGGACGGCCATCGGGTTCGGGTGGCTGATCTCGCGGACGACGGCGAAGCACCACGCTCCGACCGGGGCGAGCACGCTCAGTCACCCCAGTAGCGCTGCTCGCGCCAGGGGTCGCCGAGATCGTGGTAGCCGTTCTGCTCCCAGAAGCCACGCTCGTCGTGGTCGAGCAGGGTCAGTCTGGTGATCCACTTGGCCGACTTCCAGAAGTACAGGTGCGGCACCAGCAGCCGGATCGGTCCTCCGTGATCTCGGGGGAGCGGCTTGCCCTGGAAGCTCGAGACCACCCAGGCCTGGCCGCCGGTGACGTGGTCGAGCGGCAGGTTGGTGGTGTATCCGGTGGTCGAGGTGGCCAGCACGTGGGTCGCCTCCGGTAGCGGGCCCGCGGCGTCCAGCAGCACGTCGATGCTGGTGCCGCCGAAGCGGGTGTCGAACTTGGACCAGGTGGTGACGCAATGGATCGGGCCGGCGTACTCCGACTGGGGCAGGGCGTGCAGCTCGTCCCAGCTCCAGGTCGTCGGGGTGCCCACCAGCCCGTCGACGGTCATCGTCCAGCGAGCCGTGTCGATGACCGGGGTCACTTCAGCGGTCAGCACCGGCCAGTCCGCACCGGTGTCGTACTGACCTGGTGGCAGATCGTCCCGTGGTGGGCGCCGCCGCCCGACAAAACCCTTCAACGCCATCTGAGCTGCCTGCTTTCGTCATCGTCGAGATCCTCGGCGACCCCCTCGTCGGTCACCATCATCGCCGCGCCGTCGCCCGCTGCTGCCACAGGGGTCGCTAGGCTTCGGCCGTGCCCCAGTCCGTGTCGGAACTGATCGACCTGCTCGACCTCGAGGAGATCGAGGTCGGCCTCTTCCGGGCCCGGCAGCCGACCACCCAGCTGCAGCGCGTCTTCGGCGGGCAGGTGCTGGCCCAGGCGCTGACCGCGGCATCGCGTACGGTCGCCGAGACCCGGGTGCTGCATTCCCTGCACGGCTACTTCCTGGTCGCCGGCCGCACCGACATCCCGATCGTCTACGACGTGGAGGCCGTACGCGACGGCGGCTCCTTCTCCTCACGCCGGGTGGTGGCCCGGCAGGCGGGCCGGGTGATCTTCTACCTGTCCAGCTCGTTCCACGAGCCCGAAGAGGGATTCGACCACGTCGACCCGGTGCCAGAGGACGTCCCGGGCCCCGACGACTGCCCTCGGCTGAGCGAGGTGATGGCCAGGTTCTCCGGCCGACCGGCCTCGGTCTGGGAGAACGAGTGGGGCGTCCTCGACGTGCGCTACGTCGGTGACTCGCGCCCCGGTGGCGCCTTGGAGGACCCGCGCCACCCGGCCCGCGCCCGCGTCTGGGTCAAGGTCGAGGGCGCGCTGCCCGACGACCGTCGACTGCACCAAGCCGCCCTCGCGTACGCCAGCGACCTCACCCTGCTCTCGGCCAGCCTGGTTCCGCACGGCGTGCTCCTGGGGATCAACGTGCAGGCCGCCTCGATCGACCACGCGATGTGGTTCCACCGCCCGTTCCAGGCCGACCAGTGGCTCCTCTACGACCAGATCTCCCCGTCAGCCTCCGGCGCCCTCGGCCTCTCCACCGCCCGCCTGTTCCAAAACGGCACCCTGGTCTCCAACGTCGCCCAAGAAGGCCTCATCCGCCCCCTGAAACACCGCAACAAGACCACCTAGCCCTTCTACCGACGCCCGGCCCACATCTGCGAGCGTCGGTTGATCGCGCCCCGACGAGTGAGAAGGAGCGGGTGAACACGCTTTTCCGTTCACCCACGACGACGAACGACTCGGGACCAGCGCGATCGCGCGAGCAGATAACCCAAAAATAGAACGAGAGGCGATCCGGACGGGGAATCCGAATCGCCTCTCTCGGAGAGCTGCGGGAGATGCTGGGGCGTAGGGGGGCTACGCCGCAAGCACCGACTTTCCACGCAGCTTCGCGATTGCGTGCCGCTCGATCTGGCGTACGCGCTCGGCCGTGATGCCCCACAGGGCGCCGATGTCGGCGAGCTTGGCCTGACGGCCGTCGATGAGGCCGTAGCGGCGGCGCACCACATCAGCGGAGCGCTCGTCCAGGGAAGAGAGCATGTGCTCGAGGCGGGCGTGCTCCTCGGCGTCGAGGAAGACCTCGTCCGGACCGGGCATCGGCTCGCGAGCGATCAGGTCGCCCAGCGCGGTGTCGCCACCCTCTTCGACCGGGGCGTCCAGACTGACGTGGTCCCGGCCATAGCGGATCAGGTCGAGCACCCGCTCGGGCTCGAGATCCATCTCGTCGGCGATCTCGGCGATCTCGGGCTCGCGTCCCAGCCGGCGCTCCAGGGTCCGACGCACCGCGCCGACCTGGTTGACCTGCTCGGCCACATGCACGGGCAGCCGAACGATCCGCCCCTGCTGGGCGATGCCGCGGCTGATGGACTGACGAACCCACCAGGTGCCGTAGGTGGAGAACTTGAAGCCCTTGGTGTAGTCGAACTTCTCGACCGCACGGATCAGGCCGGTGTTCCCCTCCTGCACCAGGTCGAGCAGCGGCATCTGTGAACGGCCGTACTTGCGGGCGACCGAGACGACCAACCGGAGGTTGGCGGTGACGAACCGCTGCATGGCCTTTTGGCCCTCGTCGATCAGGAACTCCAGCTCGGCACGGGACGGACGCTTGGCCCGCTTGCCGCGGTCAGCGGCTGTGACATCGCCAGACAAGATGTGTTCGGCGTAGAGCCCGAGCTCGATCGCTTTGGCGAGCTCGACCTCCTCTTCCGCCGTGAGCAGGGGAGTGCGGGCGATACCTTCAAGATATAGACCGACGGCATCTTTTCCATCGATGCCTTCGGAAACTCGTGAACGAGCTGAAATTGCCACTGTGGCCCCTTTCGTTGCCTTCAGATAGAAGAACGTGTCAGGTACCGAGAAGGATTCCGCGCAAGCCCTGAAGAATCCCTGAGACCTACTCGGGGGTAACCCGTACTTCAATCACTACTTCGGAGCGGGCATGGCCTTCGGATGCGGAACCGGGGCGGCCCGGGGGATCCGGGGGTCCGGGCCCACCGTTGGCCGCGGGGCGGGTGCCCAGCCAGGTCAGACCGCAGGGGCGGCAGCGGCGCTGCCGGCTCCGATCTGGTCGATGATCCAGGCGTACTCGAAGGCCATCTCGCGCCAGCCCTTGTACCGTCCGCTCACCCCGCCGTGCCCGGCTGCCATCTCCGTCTTGAGCAGGATGGGCCGGTCCGAGCCGTTGGTCGCGGTGTGGCGTAGTGCGGCCACCCACTTCGCCGGTTCGACGTAGAGCACCCGGGTGTCGTTCAGGCTGGTGGTGGCCAGGATCGCCGGGTAGGCCTTGGCGGTGACGTTCTCGTACGGGCTGTAGGAGGCCATGTACGCGTAGACGTCGGGGTCGTGCAGGGGGTCGCCCCACTCCTCCCACTCGATCACGGTCAGCGGCAGGTCGGGGTCGAGGATCGAGGTCAGCGCGTCGACGAAGGGGACCGCGGCGTGCACGGCCCGGAACTTCTCCGGGGCCAGGTTGGCGATCGCCCCCATCAGCAGCCCTCCGGCGCTACCGCCCCGAGCGGCCAGCCGGTCGGTCGAGGTGTAGCGGTGCTCGACCAGGAAGTCGGCGGCCGCAACGAAGTCGGTGAAGGTGTTCTTCTTGGTCAGCGTCTTGCCCTGCTCGTACCAGCTGCGGCCCATCTCGCCGCCGCCGCGGACGTGGGCGATGGCGTAGACGATGCCGCGGTCGAGGAACGACAGCCGCGACAACGAGAAGGCGGGGTCCATGGATGCCTCGTACGAGCCGTAGCCGTAGAGCACGGCCGGTGCCGTGCCGTCGAGCGGGACGTCGGCGCGTCGGACGATCGACAGGGGCACCGCGGTGCCGTCGGCTGCGGTGGCCCAGCCCCGCTCTTGGACATAGGCGTTCGGGTCGTACGGGCCGAAGACCGGGTCGTCGAGCACCGGGGTGCGTTTCAGCAGGCGACGCTCACCCGTGGTTAGGTCGTAGTCGTAGACCGACTCGGGTGTGACCATCGAGGTGTAGGTCAGCCGGATGCTGGGGGTGTCGAACTCGGAGTCGCCGGGGGAGTCGACCACGTAGAGCGGCTCGTCGAAGGCGATGTCCGAGCCTGGTCCGAAGCCACCGTGCGCCGTCCGCGGCAACACATGCAGTCCGGTCAGACCGTCGCGGCGCAGCGAGACGACCGCGTGCGAGGCGTACGCGTTGACCGCGAGGATGCGGACACCCGGCTGGTGCGGAACCACCGGGGTCCAGTCGGTGTGACTGGTCGCGTCCAGCGGTGCCTCGGCGAGCTCGAAGTCCTCGGCGCCGTCGTTGTGCACGATCAGCAGCCGGTCGCCGGCCGGCTCGACGTCGTACTCGACGCCTTGCCGCCGCGGGGCGACCACCCGCGGAGCTCCTTCAGGATCTGTGGTGCTCAACAGGTGGTACTCCGACGTCAGCTTGCTGCCGACCCCGATCAGCACCCACGCGTCGTCGCGGCTGGCGTCGACCCCGACCCAGAATCGTTCGTCCGGCTCGCGGAACACCTCCTGGTCGGTGGACGGGTCGGTGCCCAGCCGGTGCCGCAGCACCACGTACGGGCGCCAGGCCTCGTCGGCGCGGGTGTAGAAGAGGTGGCTGTTCTGGGCCCAGGCCACCCCGTACGCGGTGTCGGGGACCTGGTCGGGCAGCAGCTCGCCGGTGGTCAGGTCCTTGACCAGCAGCGTGAAGCGCTCGTTGCCCACGACGTCGGTGGAGTAGGCCAGCAGCCGGCCGTCGAGGGAGACGCTGAACGCGCCGATCGAGAAGAAGTCGTGGCCCTCGGCCTCCAGGTTGCCGTCCAGCAGCACCTCCTCGCCGACGATCTCCTGCTCGGTGTCCGGCGGCGTCCGGCGGTCGGTGGCGGCCACCCGACAGTAGATGGGGTACTCCGAGCCGGCCACCGTCCGCGCGTAGTACCAGTAGGCCGAGCCGCCCGGGTGGGTGGCGAAGCTCGGCACGCTCAGATCGGTCTCCTTGGTCCGCGCCTTGATCTCGTTGAACACGGCGTCACTCAGGTCCGCGAGCTGGCTGGTCTGCGCCTCGGTGAACGCGTTCTCGGCCTCGAGGTAGGCGATGACCTCCGGGTTGTCCTTGTCCCGGAGCCATTCGTACGGATCCTCGAAGACCTCGCCGTGATGGCTGCGAGGCTGCGGTCGGCGCGGGGCGGTGGGAGCGGTGAGGTTGGTTGTCGGTGTGGAGCTGGACACGATGCTTGAGCCTAGCTCGCGCCGACACCGAGCCGGCGGATGGTCAAGATCTGCTCCGCCCGCCCGACCGGTCCCCGCTCGTCATGCAACGTGCTCGTGGTGAGGCCGACTCCGTCGGCGCCGAAGACGACCTCGGTCTCGAGACCGACCCAGCGGCCGCTCGGCTGTCGGTAGAGGTGGATGGACAGGTCCAGATTGGGGAACATCCATTCCCCGGGCGGCGTCCGGGTGGCGATGCCGTTGGCCGTGTCGACGAGCCCGATGAAGCGGGCCAGCTCGCTGGCCGGCTCGCCCGCGACGAGGTCGATCTCGGTGTGCAGCCAGGCTTGCGCGTGACCCGGCTGACCCCCCGGCAGGGGGCGGATCTCGACCGAGGCGATGTAGCCGCCACCCCACAGGTCGGCGCCGGACCACGGCGCCAGGGACTCCGGGCCAGGCAGCGCCGCCGGTGCACCTCCGGCCACCTCGCGGCTGTCCTGCCCCGCCAGTCGCCAAGCCCGGGCCCGAACCACCGGTCGGCCGGCGATCACCATGGTCGCCTCGAGCAGTTCGATGGAGCGCCCCGGTCGGACCACCTCGACCACGATGTCGAGGTCCTGCGCGGCGATCATGCCCAAGATCTCGAACGTGAGGCGGGCCAGCTGCAGTGCGGGGTCGCGGTGGCGGGCGACGAAGTCCTCGATGGCGTGGACCAGCAGGCCGGAGACCGGCGCCATGTGCTGCTCGCCCGGCTGCCAGGCGCCCTCGGCGTGCCGGGTCGGTCGATAGCGGCTGGGCCCGAGGCGGAGGTAGTAGCTCTGTGCGTCGTCCGTGCTCACGAGCGCTGAACCTACCGCCCGGTCCCGACAGCTGCCGAGGGTCGGTCGGTGCGGGTGCCGCGTATGTTCACCAGGACGCCGATGGGCCAGGATAGGGGCCATGGGTGCTGAGGTGGACGCGACACAGTTCACGCGTGAGGACCGGAAGAACTATCGGGAGAAGGTCCGGCGCAACCTGGACGTGCTGGCCCGGATGCTGACCGAGTCCCGGTTCGACTTCGAGCGACCGCTGGCCGGGCTGGAGATCGAGCTCAACCTGATCGACGTCGATGGTGAGCCGGCGCTGCGCAACGCCGAGGTGCTGGCCGCCATCGCCGACCCGTCGTTCCAGACCGAGCTGGGCCGGTTCAACATCGAGATCAACGTCGACCCGCGGCGCCTCGCCGACGACGGCTTCGCCCGGTTCGAGAAGGCCGTACGCCAGGCCCTCAACGATGCCGACCCCCGGGCCGAGGCCGTCGGCACCCGGCTGGTGATGATCGGGATCCTGCCGACCCTGATGCCCGAACACGTGACGCTGGACAGCGTCAGCGAGAACCCGCGCTACTCGTTGCTCGACCAGCAGATCTTCGCCGCCCGCGGTGAGGACCTCGAGATCGTCATCGACGGGGTCGAGCGGCTGCAGATGATCTCCGACACGATCATGCCCGAGGCGGCGTGCACCTCGACCCAGGTGCACCTGCAGGTGAGCCCTGACGACTTCTCCGGCTACTGGAACGCGGCGCAGGCCATCGCCGGGGTCCAGGTCGCCCTCGGCGCCAACTCGCCCTACCTGTTCGGCCGCGAGCTGGTCGCGGAGTCCCGGATCCCGTTGTTCGAGCAGAGCACCGACACCCGGGCCGAAGAGCTCAAGGTGCAAGGCGTACGACCTCGGGTGTGGTTCGGCGAGCGGTGGATCACCTCGATCTTCGACCTGTTCGAGGAGAACTCGCGCTACTTCCCGGCCCTGCTGCCGATCAACTCCGAGGAGGACCCGGTCGCCGTGCTCGACGGCGGCGGGGTGCCCCAGCTGGACGAGCTCCGCCTGCACAACGGAACGGTCTACCGCTGGAACCGCCCGGTCTACGACATCAGCGACGGCTCGCCGCACCTTCGGGTCGAGAACCGGGTGCTGCCGGCCGGACCGACCGTGGTCGACACGATGGCCAACGCCGCGTTCTTCGCCGGCCTGGTCCGGGCGCTGGCCGACGACGACCGGCCGATCTGGACCCAGATGTCCTTCCAGGCCGCCAACGAGAACTTCATCGCCGGCATCCGGCACGGCATCAACGCCGAGGTCTACTGGCCGCGGATCGGCCAGGTGCAGGTGACCGAGCTCGTCGTACGCAAGCTGTTGCCGCTGGCCGCCGAGGGACTGGGCCTGTGGGGGGTGGAGCAGTCCGAGATCGACCGCCTGCTGCAGATCATCGAGCGCCGGTGCTTGCGCGGGGCCAACGGGGCGACCTGGCAGACTGCGGAAGTCGCCCGGCGCGAGGCGGCCGGCGACGACCGGCACACCGCCCTGCGCGGCATGCTCGGGCGCTACGTCGACCTGATGCACAGCAACGAGCCGGTCCACACCTGGGAGGGGAACTGATGTCGGAGTCTACCAACGCTGTCGGCCCGGCCCCGATCGTCGTCGGCTACTCGAGCAAGCCCGAAGGGCGGGCGGCGCTCAAGCGGGCCCTGGCCGAGGCCGAGCTGCGCGGTGCCGAGCTGATCGTGATCCACACCTCCCCCGAGGCCGAGCTCGCCGAGCTCCGGGCCGAGCTGGCCGACACCGGCGTGCTGCACCAGGTCAAAGAGGCGGCCGACCCCCTGGACCCGGCCGAGGAGCTGATCACTACCGCCGACTCGACTGGCGCAGAGTTCATCATCATCGGTCTGCGTCGCCGGTCACCGGTCGGCAAGCTGCTGCTGGGGAGCAATGCCCAACGGGTCCTGCTCGACGCGTCCTGCCCGGTGCTCGCGGTCAAAGCCGAAGCCTGAACGAACCGGCCCGGCTGGGCCATCTCGTGCTCGGTCTTGGTGATGCGGGGCAGCTGAGCGCCGCGTCCGCTTCTGGGTCAGCGGTCGATCCGGATGCACGGATCGCGACCTAAACTGGCGTTGCCCTGAAGACGCGTTGAGAATGCGTTGAGGGAACCAGGGGGAATTTGGATGTTCGTGCCAGAATACGGGGTGGAGCACCTATTGACATCCGATGGGCGCTGCCTGCCCTGGTTCGATCTCGTAAGTCCGAGAGGCTCTTTGTGACACCCCCCTCCAATGTTGAGACTTCTGCCCCTGTCGTGGCCGCTACCGCCGGCCGCGCTCGACAGGTGAACACACCCGTCAAGAAGGCGGCGCCCGCCAAGAAAGCGCCGGCCAAGAAGGCCCCGCTGAAGGCGGTCGACACACCTCCGGCCAAGAAGGCGCCGGCGAAGAAGGCAGTAGCCGGAGCCGATCCGGACGTCGACAGCCCCGAGGAGGTCCTCGAGGACGTCGTCCTGGAAGACCTCGAGGTCGACCTCGAAGCCGAGGTTCCTGCGATCTCCGCCGACGTGGTCGTCGATCTGGAGACCGAGGAGGTTGTGGTCACGGTCGGCAAGAAGCGGACCCTGGACGACGTGGACGAGTCCAACTTCGAGCCGGCCAAAGAGGTCGTGCTGGAGAAGGAGCTGGTCGAGGACCAGGGCTTCACCCTGTCCGAGGCCGACGACGCCGACGAGCCCGAGCAGCAGGTGATGGCTGCCGGAGCCACCGCGGACCCGGTCAAGGACTACCTGAAGCAGATCGGCAAGGTCGCCCTGCTGAACGCCGAACAGGAGGTCGAGCTCGCGAAGCGCATCGAGGCCGGTCTGTTCGCCGACGAGAAGATCAACGACCCCGCGGTCAAGGTCAAGGCGGCCCAGGTCGATGATTTCGGCTGGATCGCCGAGGACGGCCGACGCGCCAAGAACCACCTGCTCGAGGCCAACCTGCGCTTGGTCGTCTCGCTGGCCAAGCGCTACACCGGTCGCGGCATGCTCTTCTTGGACCTCATCCAGGAGGGCAACCTCGGTCTGATCCGTGCGGTCGAGAAGTTCGACTACACCAAGGGCTACAAGTTCTCCACGTACGCGACCTGGTGGATCCGCCAGGCCATCACCCGGGCCATGGCCGACCAGGCGCGGACCATCCGCATCCCGGTCCACATGGTCGAGGTGATCAACAAGCTCGCCCGCGTCCAGCGGCAGATGCTGCAGGATCTGGGCCGCGAGCCCACGCCCGAGGAGCTGGCCCGCGAGCTGGACATGACCCCGGAGAAGGTGGTCGAGGTCCAGAAGTACGGCCGGGAGCCCATCTCGCTGCACACGCCGCTGGGCGAGGATGGCGACTCCGAGTTCGGCGACCTCATCGAGGACTCCGAAGCCGTGGTTCCGGCGGATGCGGTGAGCTTCACCCTCCTGCAGGAGCAGCTGCACGATGTGCTCGACACGCTCAGTGAGCGCGAGGCCGGTGTCGTGTCGATGCGGTTCGGTCTGACCGACGGGCAGCCCAAGACCCTGGACGAGATCGGCAAGGTCTACGGGGTCACCCGCGAGCGGATCCGTCAGATCGAGTCCAAGACGATGAGCAAGCTGCGGCACCCGTCGCGGTCGCAGGTCCTGCGGGACTACCTGGACTGATCCGGGCACTCAGGCCCAGCCGGTGAAGTCGAGAACCGGCGGGTTGGGACCGTACGCGTTGGCCCGGGCGATGCGAGCGCGTACGCCCGGGACGGCCGTGACGACCTTCAGGAACCGCCCGGGGATCAGCGGTCGGCCGGCCTCGCGAGCTTGCTTGGCGCGTCGCTCGGTGGTGGCCTGACTCGCCTGCACGGAAACGATCGCCGGCTCGCGGGCCGCCTGGATCTCGGCCAACGTGTGGTCCTGGATGGGTCCCGGCGCGGCGAAGGCGGGAATCAGCACGTTGGCCGACGCGACCGCGTCCTGGATGGCCATCAGGATCCCGTTGCCCCCGACCGGGGAGATCACGTGGGCCGCATCGCCGATGAGCAGCAGCCCGGGTCGGTGCCAACGGTCGACCCGCTTGAGCTCGACCGAGAGCAAGGTGGTTTGGCCGAAGTCGCTGAGCAGGTCGACCCGGTCGCCGAGCCAGCTCACGTGGCGGCGGAGGAACGCCTGGATCGGGGCCACGCCCGCCTCGCGAGCTGCGGAGAAGCCGCCCTTGGGCAACGAGTAACCGATCTGCCAGTCGTCGGTGCCACCGAGCAGGCCGACGTAGTGGTGGCGCCCGAAATAGAGGTCGACGTCGGCCTCTGGCGGGTCGGAAAGGTGGCGGGGGAGCCGGAACCAGAGCAGGTCGCTGCCCGCATCGAGGGTGGTGATGGGCACGCCCGCAAGGTTCCGCAGTCTGGAGAACCGGCCGTCGGCGGCGACCACCAGCCGAGCCCGCCGTTCCTGGTCACCCTCGGCGCCCCGCCACCGGACACCGCTGACCGCTCCGTCGGCTCGACCGTCGTCGTGGATCAGCTCCTTGACCCGGGCTCCGGTCCGCAGGGTGAAGCTGGGCAGGGCCGCGGCCGCCTCGGACATGAAGTCCAGGAACCGGGCCTGCGGCATCAACGCGACGTACGGGAAGCGGGACCGCAGCTGTGAGTAGTCGGCAGTCACGATGGTTCCGGCCGGTGTGTGCATCCGGAACCGTTCCGCCTTGAAGTGAGGTCGGCGCAGCAGATCGTCGGCCAGGCCCAACCGATCCAACAACTCCAGCGTGTACGGGTGCAGCGAGTCGCCGCGGAAGTCCCGGTCGAAGTCGCGGTGAGCCTCCATCAGGGTCACCGCCACCCCGGCCCGGGCGAGCAGGTAGGCCAGGATCATCCCACCCGGACCGCCGCCGACCACGATGCAGTCCGATCGCTTCGAGGCGTCGTTCATGCGCCCTCGGCTGGTAACTCGTGAAAGACCGCCACACGATCACCTTCGCTCGCCGAGGCGCTCGCGGACGCACCGGCCCCGGGTCAGGAAAGCGTGAGGGCGGGTTTCTGCGGGGGCGGCCCGGGGGAGTTGACCTGGAGCCCGACGGTGACGGTCTGGCCGGCGGCCAGCTCGACGGTCCAGTCAGTGGCCGCACAGGTGATCCAGCCGTCGCTGACTGAACAGCTCATCCCCCAGGCGTTGGCCACCGAGGTCGCAGCCGGGTCGCGCCAGCGCAGCGTCCATCCCGATCGGGCCTGGGTCGAGGTGACCCGCAGCTCGGCCACGTAGCCGTCCTCCCACGAGGAGTTCAGCTGCCAGGCCGCAGAAAGGGACCCGGACGCCGACCGAGTACCGACGCGGGCCTGGCTCGACGCCGTCGGGGTCGAGGTGGGCTCCGTCGGTTCCGGAGTGGGGGTGGGTGCCGAAGTCGGGGTGGGTGTCGGGGTTGGCGTCGGCTTCGGGGTCGGCACAGGCTTCGGGGTTGGCACCGGCACGATCACCGACGGTCCGAGAATGGGGCGGATGGCCGCCAGCTTGGCCTTCTGCGGTGTCACCCAGTCGTCGGCGACCAGCCCGCCGGTGTCGCCGCTGTTGGGGTTGAAGGACCAGTAGCCGTAGCTGATCTTGTTGGTCTTGAGGTACTGGACCAGCGCGGCCAGCCACTTGCGGTCCGACGCCGTCTCCAGCTTGGTGCCGAACTCGCCGAGCAGCACCGGAGCGATGTTCTTGCGTTGGATGAAGCCCCAGTTGGCCGTCCAGACGTCGGGCAGGTTCGTCGGATAGGTCTTGGCCTTGAACCACTTCTGGTTGAACAGCGACGCCGGGTAGTCGTGGGCCGAGTAGACCAGCCGGTTGGCCACCTTGAGCTTGATCGGCTTCTTGGCCACGTCGGCGAGGCCGCCACCCCACCAGGTGTTGCCCGCCTTGGCCTGCTTCTCCACGCCCTCGACGATGATGAGGAGCTTCGGGTTCACGGCGAGCACCGCGTTGCCGGCCCGGGTGGCGGCAGCCGCCCAGTCCCGTGATGCCGTACCGCAGCCCCAGCAGGCCGGTCCGCGTGGTTCGTTGTGCAGGTCGAACCCGATGACGGTGGAGTTGCTGCGGTAGCGCTGGGCCAGCATCTTCCAGTCGTCGATCCAACGCTTCTCGGGATAGGCCTTGGTGTACCAGAGCTCGGATTGCGCGGCGGAGTCCGGACGGTGCCGGTCCAAGATCACGCTCAGCCCGTACGTCCGGGCCTTGGCCACCACGGCGTCCATCACCTGTAGCGGGGTTTTGCCGACCAGGTCGGGGTTCTTGCTGTAGTCGATCGAGTTGGGAGCCTTGGCGGCCAGGCACTCGTTCGAGTACGGCAGCCGGACGGTGTTGAAGCCGAAGGAGGCGATCTGGGCGAGGCCGGAGTCCAGGCTGATCTGCCACAGACCGTGCGGGGCGCAGTTCGAGGTCTCCAGACCGAACCAGTTCACCGCACGGATCGTGTGGGGTGAGTTGCTCGAGGTGAGGATGCGCGACCCCGAGGTGTGCAACCAGCCCACCGGTGTCACCGCCGCGCGCGCCGTGGGGCCGGGCACCGACCACAAGGCGACGCCGACGAGGGCGGCGACTGCCGCCATGATCTGAGCTCCCCGAGCCAGGCTCCGGAAGCGTGACATGGAAACATCCTAAACTAATTCACCGCCGACGGTGGCATCCCAGCCGGAAGGCCCCGGACACGAACCCGGCCCCCCGCATCCGAGGATGCGAGGGGCCGGGGAGGCTCTTCGTGGGGCCGCCGGGCTACTTGATTCGCTCGGTCTCGTCGTGGATCTTGAGGGCGACCTGCTTCAGCTTGTCGGCGTGCTCTTTGCCGTGATGAGCGCAGAAGAGCAGGTCGAACCCGCTGGCCAGGGTGACGCGGACGTACGCCTGCGCGCCGCACCGATCGCAACGATCGGCTGCACTTAACGCGGCGGTCTCGATGACTGGTGTGCTCACGGTCGGCCTCGCTTCCTGATGATCAGATGATCTTCATATGTGGTGAGTCTTGCATGAGGGAGTTGATACTGCCTGGCTGGCTAGCCCTTCCCCCGGTACCTAGTCAACATCCAACCAGGCTCTGATTGTTCCCTTTCGGAGTCTCAGACCCGTGACTGTCGTGTAACGAATCCGCTGACACTGTCCGGCCGGCCTTCGCACCTGAGGTTCGAAGCGCGACACCGTACGGATTGGCCACTCTACGTCCAGGGCCCAAGACGGGGGCCGCGATAGTCTCGAGCCGTGCCAACCCCCAAGCCAGCAACGGAAAACCGCGACTACGAAGCGCGTCACCTGCTGGTCCTGGAGGGTCTGGAAGCGGTCCGCAAGCGGCCGGCGATGTACATCGGGTCGACCGACACGCGGGGTCTGATGCACTGCCTGTGGGAGATCATCGACAACGCCGTGGACGAGGCGCTGGGCGGTTTTGGCACTGAGATCTCCATCACACTGCGCTCCGACGGGGGGATTTCGGTCGCCGACCACGGCCGCGGCATCCCCGTTGACCTCGAACCCCGGACCGGACTGTCCGGCGTCGAGGTGGTGTTCACCAAGCTGCACGCGGGCGGCAAGTTCGGAGCCGGCTCGTACAACGCGACCGGTGGCCTGCACGGGGTGGGCTCGTCGGTGGTCAATGCGTTGTCCAGCCGGCTGGACGTCGAGGTGGACCGCAACTCGGCCACCTGGGCGATGTCGTTCCGCCGAGGCGTGCCCGGCACCTTCGACGGTCCTGGCCCGACCGCGAAGTTCACCCCCGGAGCCACGCTGGCCAAGGTCGGCCGGGCCCCGAGGGGCAGGACCGGCACCCGGGTGACCTACTGGCCGGACCGGCAGATCTTCCTGGCCGGTGCTCAGCTGTCGATGAAGGACCTGCAGGACCGGGCCCGCCAGACCAGCTTCTTGGTGCCGGGGCTCGCGCTGCACATCACCGATGCGCGTACCAAGGAGGTCACCGAAGAGACGTTCAAGCACGATGGCGGTATCTCGGAGTTCTGCGAGTACTTGGCGCCGGACCGGTCGTTGACCGATGTCATCCGGTTGCGCGGCCAGAGCAGCTTCACCGAGACCGTCCCGATGCTCGACGATGCCGGCCACATGGAGCCGGCCGAGGTGGAACGTGACCTGGACATCGACGTGGCGGTCCGCTGGGGCGAGGGCTACGAGACGCGTACGCAGTCTTACGTCAACATCATCGCGACGCCGAAGGGCGGCACCCACGTCGTCGGCTTCGAGCGGGCGCTGACCAAGTCGTTCAGCAAGGCGCTCGGCAGCACCCGGCTGCTCAAGGCCGGCGAGGAGGTGGTCAAGGACGACATCCTCGAGGGGCTGACCGCCGTCGTGACCGTACGGCTGGCCGAACCGCAGTTCGAGGGTCAGACCAAGGAGGTGCTGGGCACCCCGGCGGTCGCCCGGCTGGTCACCGGTGCCGTCGAGCAGGAGCTGACCGCGTTCTTGACCTCGTCCCGCCAGCCGCTCAAGACCCAGGCCAAAGCGGTGCTGGAGAAGGTCGTCGGCGCCTCCCGGGCCCGGGTCGCGGCTCGTCAGCACCGCGAGGCGACCCGGCGCAAGAACGCCCTGGAGTCGTCGTCGCTGCCCCCCAAGCTCAAGGACTGCCGCAGCAACGACGTGGACCGTACGGAGCTGTTCATCGTGGAGGGCGACTCCGCCCTGGGCACGGCCAAGTCGGCGCGCAACGCCGACCTGCAGGCCCTGCTGCCGATCCGCGGCAAGATCCTCAACGTGCAGAAGGCCTCGGTCGGCGACATGCTCAAGAACAGCGAGTGCGCCTCGATCATCCAGGTCGTCGGGGCCGGCTCGGGCCGCTCCTTCGACCTGGACGCCGCCCGCTACGGCAAGATCATCTTCATGGCCGACGCTGACTCCGACGGCGCCCACATCCGCTGCCTGCTGGCCACGCTGTTCTTCCGCTACATGCGCCCGTTGGTCGACGCCGGCCGGGTCTTCACCGCCGTGCCGCCGCTGCACCGCTTCGAGCTGACCAACCCGCGCCGGGGGATGGATAAGTTCATCTACACCTACTCCGACGCTGAATACCAGCGCAAAGCCGCCGAGCTGACCAAGAAGGGGCTCAACTTCAAGGAGCCCCAGCGCTACAAGGGGCTGGGTGAGATGGACGCCGACCAGCTGTCCGAGACGACCATGAGCCCGCGGCACCGCACGTTGCGCCGGATGACCGTCGATGACGGCCTGATCGCCGAGACCACCTTCGAGATGCTGATGGGCAACGACGTCGGACCACGAAAAAGCTTCATCATCGACGGCGCCTACACCCTGGACGCCGCGGCGATCGACGTCTGAGCCCGGCTGGGTTCAGGCCGGTCGGGTCAGGTCGAATCGGCGGTCGGCGGTGATCTCGTAGTAGGCGCTCGGACCGCCGCCGCGGACGACCGGGTGGGCCGCGGCCGTCTGGTAGACCCCGTCGACCAGCAGCGCGGTGTCGATGTGCACCCGGACGACCTCGCCCAGGGTCAGCCAGGTGTCGATCGGATCGCCGCTGCATGTCCGCAGCTGGATGCTCTGGGTGACCCGGCACTCGAAGCTCACCGGCGCGCCGGCGACCCGTTCGGGCGTCACCTCGACCGAGGCGACCCCCTGCAGCCCGGCCAGCTCGAACTCGTCGACGTCGGGGCCCACCGTGGCTGAGGTGGCGTTCATCGCCTCGGCCTGCGCCCGGGTGACCAGGTTCCAGGTGAACTCGCCGGTCTCGCTCAGGTTGGAGACGCTGTGCTTGAAGCCGTTGGAGGCGAATCCGACGATCGGCGGGCGGTAGTTGAAGGCGTTGAAGAAGCTGTACGGGGCCAGGTTCCGGACGCCGGTCGCCGACAGGCTGCTGATCCAGCCGATCGGCCGAGGAGCCACGATGGCGTTGAACGGGTCGTGCGGCAGCCCATGGCCGTCGGCTGGCCGGTAGGTGTGCTCGGCCACGCTCAGACCCAGCGCTCCAGCAGGCCGGTGTCGACGTCGTAGTAGAAGCCGCCGACCTTGGCCCGATCGCCGATCAGGGGGTGGTTGCGGATCTTGTCCACGTCGCGGGTCAGCGTCCGTCGCTGGTCGGAGGAGGCGCCGAAACGCACCCACGAGGCGTCGGCTCCGCTGGCCTCACGGATCTTGTCGATGATGACGTCGTCGTCGGCGGCGGCCATCGCACACCGGCTGTGGGGGATGATCATGATGCGGTCGACCCTGAGCAGGTGGACCCCGGCCACGCAGCCGGCCAGGGCGGACTGGGTCACCCGACCGCCCGGCGTTCGGAGGATCTTGGCGTCGCCGAAGTGCAGGCCCACCATCTCCAGCGGCGTGATCCGCGAATCCATGCAGGTCACCATCAGCACGCCGGCGTGGGCGATGCCATCGAAGCCGGTCTGGTCGAAATGCTCGGCAAACGCCCGGTTGTTGGCGAGCAGATCCTCGAACTCGTCAGTCACGGGGATCAGCCTAGGCCGAGTTTGTTACGCGGTCGGTCAGGACAGAGGGGACGAGACAGCCACGATCGGCTGCCCGGCCGGCGTTCCGGAACCGTCTCGTCGGCCCTCGGCCGGGGGCAGGTCGACCGGCGCACCGCTGCTGGCCGCGGCGTGGGCGGGCTCGGGGCCGGCCCAGCCGAGCAGCACCGTGTCCTCACCTTTGAGGAACCGGTGGCACCGTACGCCGCCGGTGGCTCGTCCCTTGGCCGGGTACTCGCTCAACGGTGTGACTTTGACACTGCCCGGGTCGGTGCCGGGCAGCGCGGTCGAGGTGCCGGACACGGTGACCACGACGGCCCCGTCAGCGGCCACCGCACCGAAGAACACGACGCGGGCGCCCGGGCTGAGCTTGACCCCGGCCATGCCGCCACCGGAGCGACCCTGGGGGCGTACGGACCCGGCCGCGAAGTGCAGCAGCTGCGCGTCGCTGGTGATGAAGGTCAGCTCCGCCTCGGCGTCGCTGAGCTCGACCGCACCGACCACGCGGTCGCCGGGATCGAGCCGGATGACGTCCCAGCTGTCCTTGCCCAGCACCTCCGGGTTCACCCGCTTCACCACGCCGTTGGCAGTGCCCAGCGCCAGACCGGGCGAGGACTCGGCGAGGCTGGTCAGCGCAAGCACGGTCTCGCCCGGGTCGAGGGTGGCCAGCTCGCTGACGTGCGTGCCGCCCTGGAGGTTCGGTGCGTTGGCGGTGCTGGGCACGGTCGGCAGGTCGAGGGCGTTGATCTTGACCAACCGCCCGGCACTGGTCAGCAGGCCGAAGTCGCCACGAGCAGTCGAGATGATCTTGGAGACGATGACGTCGTGGTTGACCCGCGATCCGCTGGTCGGCAACGGCTCGGCATGGTCGGTGCGAGCGAGCAGACCGGCGGAGGACAGCAGCACCCAGCACGGGTCGTCAGCCACCTCGAGAGGCACTGTCGCCGCCGTGGCGGCCACCCCGCCGGCAGCGAGCAGGATGGTCCGTCGCGGTGTCCCGTGGCTGCGGGCGATCCCGGCCAGCTCCGTGCCGACCAGCGCCCGCAGCTGCTCGGGGTTCTCCAGGATCTCGCTCAGCTCGGCGATGGTCGCGGCCAGCTTGTCCCGCTCCGTCTCCAGCTCGATGGTGCTGTACTTGGTCAGCCGACGCAGCGGCATCTCCAAGATGTAGTTGGTCTGGACCTCGCTCAGGTCGAAGGCGTCCATCAACCGGGCTCGAGCCTGGGCGGTGTCGTCGGAGGAGCGGATGATCGCGATCACGTCGTCGATGTCGACGATGGCGACCAGCAGGCCCTCAACCAGGTGCAGGCGGTCGCTGGCCTTGGTCCGGGCGAACTCCGTACGACGTCGGGTCACCTCGTAGCGGTGATCCAGGTAGACGGTCAGCAGCTCGCGCAGGGTGAGCGTACGAGGCTGCCCCTCGACCAGCGCAACGGCGTTGATCGCGAAGCTGTCCTCGATCTTGGTCATCTTGTAGAGCTGTTCGAGCAAGGCGTCCGGATTGAAGCCGTTCTTCACCTCGATCACCAGCCGGGTGCCGTTGGTGCTGAGGTCGGTGAGGTCTTTCACGTCGGCGATTCCCTGCAGCTTGCGGGCTGTGACCAGGGTCTTGATCTGCTCGATCACCCGCTCGGGTCCGACCATGTAGGGCAGCTCGGTGATCACGATGCCCTTGCGCCGGGGGTGCACCTGCTCGATCCGCGCAGTGGCCCGGATCCGGAACGAGCCCTTGCCGGTGTGGTAGGCGTCGCGGATGCCGTCCAGGCCGATGATCTTGCCGCCGGTCGGCAGATCCGGACCAGGGATGAACCGCATCAGCTCATCGACGGTTGCGTCCGGATGCTTGATCAGGTGCCGCAGGGCCTGAATCACCTCGACCAGGTTGTGCGGTGGGCAGTTGGTGGCCATCCCGACCGCGATGCCCGAGGCGCCGTTGACCAACAGGTTGGGGAAGGCGGCCGGCAGGACGGTCGGCTCCACGTCCTTGCCGTCGTAGTTGGGCTTGAAGTCGACCGTGTCCTGGTCGAGCCCATCGGTCATCGACAGCGCGGCCGGAGCCATCCGGCACTCGGTGTACCGCATCGCCGCCGGACCGGAGTCGAGTGAGCCGAAGTTTCCGTGCCCATCCACCATCGGCAGCCGCATGGTCCACGGCTGGGCGGTGCGGACCAGGGCGTCATAGATCGCGGTGTCCCCGTGCGGGTGGTACTGACCCATCACCTGACCGACGACTCGCGCGCACTTCACGTGCGAGCGGTCGGGCCGGATCCCCATCTGGTCCATCGTGTAGAGAATCCGCCGCTGCACCGGCTTCAGGCCGTCACGGGCATCGGGCAGGGCGCGGGAGTAGATGACTGAGTAGGCGTACTCCAGGAAGCTCGTCTGCATCTCCGAGGACACGTCGATGTCGACGATGCGCTCGGTGAAGTCGTCTTCGGGTGGTGCAGACGGGGTGCGTGCCATCGTAAGTGAGGTCTCCTTGCCGTGGGCCAGTGCCGATTCTGCCTGCTGCGGTCACGATTTGGTCCCCGCGGCACGCCTGTCCGCGGCCCGAGCTTCCAACAAGCGCGCTCTACGCGGGCTGAGCCACGTGGCGATGCGCGGGCTGAGCTCAGGGGGGCGGAGGTCAGCGGAGGAAGGGTTTGAGCCGGTGGGTGAGGGTGTGGCGGGCCTCGAGCTCGCGGGCGTACAGCAGGCCGTAGGTGAAGCCGTTGTGGCCGGCGGCGACCCCGACCTGGGCGCCGACGACGCGCAGGAAGTCGGCGGTGACGATGCTGTCCTGGTGGCCGCCGAGCACGTCCTGCAGGTCCTTGAGGGTGGCGATGGTCTTCTCCGCCTTGCTGCCCAGCACCGGGGCGGCCAGCTCGACGGCATAGCGGTGCCGCTTGCCGGCCTTGCGCGCCCGGTGCAGCAGGGCGGCCGCCCCGGCGTCACCGGCCTGGTCCGCTGCGACCGCGTCGGCTAGCCGCTTGCGGACCTTTCTTCCGGCCCGCCTCAGATAGAAGCTGATCTTGGTCGAGCCCTGGTCAGCCGAGTCCGTGAAGGGGATGTCGCTGCGCCAGCGCTGGACGGTCGCCACCAGCTCGCGGTAGCGGTCGGTGTCGAGCGCTTGGATGACCAGATCGGAGGCGACCTTGCGGCGTACGCCGACCTCGGTCTGCAGGTGCGACTGCACCGGTCCGAGGACCAGCTCGGGGGGCAGCTCGGCGACCGCCTCGGTCAGCCGGGCGCCGAGGACGTCCAGGTCGCGCACCTCGCCGAGCACCGACGCCCACCACACCAGCTCGTCCTCCAGCTGCCCGGCCAACGGGATGTCGAACAGCTCGGCGAAGACCCTCAGGGTGCTGCGCAGCCGCCGTACGCCGACCCGGGTGACGTGCACGACGTTCTCTCCGGCCCGGAGCGAGGCTTCGGCCTCGATGATCACGGTGCACTGATCGACCAGATAGGCCCCGACCAGGTCGCGCAGCTGTTGGGATTCGCGGTTCATTCAGCCTCATCTGTCGCCGGGGGCCAGGGCGCCCACACTACGCAACCCACGTGGGGCCGAGATCACCGTGTGTGCTGGCTACAGTCCGCCAGGCCAGCCTGCAGGAGCACTTCTTGGCCGTGGCGACCGAGCTCTACGCCGCTACTGGCAGCGACTAGGGGACCCATTAGCAGGTAACCGGCACGGATCGTACTGTTTCGTTTTCTGCGCGCCGCCCGAATGGTTGGCTGACACGAGATATACAAGTTCGCAGCGCACCGGAGCGTCAGCAGCCGACATCAGCCTGGGGGTATGGAGCTTGCCGCACGACCACGGTCACGGTCACTCGCACGGACCGGGCCCCGCCCATTCCCACGGGCACTCGCACGCCCACATGTGTGGCGGGCTGGACCATCACTCCGGTGACTACACCCCGGCGCAGCGCGCGGACCTGGATCTGGTGCTGGACTTCAACCGCCGGATGTCCGATGCGATCAACGCCGGCCTCGATGTGCTGGGCACCGAGGAGTTCCTGGACCCCGATCCGCTGCGCTACATGTGGGTCGACGAGGGTCAGGGCCAGATCGCCTCGGTCATCGCCGGCGCCCATCTGGTGCTCGACTCGGCACCCGTGCTCGAGGGTCATGACCGCCGCGGGGTGAGCGTGGTGCCCGGGTCGCAGTTCGCCGCCCGACCCAGCGTGGCCGTCGGGTCAGATGGGGCCCGGCTGACCGCGTGGATCGAGTGGCGAGCCGGCCAGGGCGATGTGGTCCAGGCGACCTACCAGCCTCCCGGAGCGGCCACCCCTGAGCCACTGGTCGTCTCCGGAGCGGTGGGCGACGTCTTCCGGCCGACCGTGCTGATCACCGCCACCGGGGCGCCCTGGGTGTTCTACGGTCGCGCGAGCGGCGGCCAGGTCGCCGTCTGGGCCACCCTCCGACAGGCCGGCGGCTGGAGCGTTCCCGAGATGGTCAGCACCTCGGCGCACCCGTCGTTCAACCAGGAGGCCGCCGCGTACGCCGATGGTCGCGTCGAACTGTGCTGGCAGGGCCGCGACGATTCGGAGAGCGGCGCCGGGGAGCGGTTCGGGATCTTCTCCCGCACCTTCGCCGACGGGGTCTGGGGAGCGACCCAGCTGGTCAGCGCCGGCGTGATGGGGAACGTCTGGGACCCGGCGGTGGCGGCGTACGCGGACGGCTCGGCCGCCTTCGCCTGGTCGGAGTACCAGGACGGCTCCTACCGCGTCGTCGTGCGTCGCCGCCATGCCGATGGCACCCTCGCCGAGCCGCGAGCGATCACCTCCGGCCGCGACTACGCCCTGCACGCCAGTCTGGCCGTGACCAAGGACCAGCAGCTGTGGTGTGCCTTCGACTTGATCACCGTGGCCGGCCACGGTGGTAGCGGGCCGACCAAACTCCGGCCGACGGCCGAGGTGGGGGCCGATCCGCAGGTCGTCGAGGGGATGCGGGCAGCGGGGGAGAGCGTGCCGCCAGAACTGCTGCCCGAGGTCTCCGCATCGATCCGGGTGGTCTCGGTGTCCGACGACGGCGTCTACGTCGCCCCCGGTGAGCTGGCCCCCCGGCTGGACGTGGTGCCCTCGGGCCTGCCCAAGCTGGTGGCCACCGCCGACGGCGGGCTGGCGGTGACCTACCGCGTCCACCGCAAGCTGCCCCTGATGACCTACTACTGGGAGGTCGCCACGCAGGTCCTCGGGGTGCACGGCTGGCGGCCCCCGACCACGTTCAGCGGCACCGACGGGACGCTGGAGGAGGCCTCCATCGCCGCAACGGCCGGTGGCGCCGTGATCGTGGCCCAGACCGACGCCCGGCTGCAGGTCGCGCTGGACTGGACCGAGGGTTTCGGCGGCCGCGAGTGCCCCTACCTGATGGAGCACCAAGGCTCGATCATCTGGCACGGGGTGCACGGGGTGGGCACTGTGGTGACTGCCGAGATCGCCACCGCCGGCGCCGTGCCGCCGCCGGACCGCTGCGAGCAGGTGCTGGTCCACTCCGACGAACGCCGGGAGGCTCGCCGCTGGTACACCCCGGCCGAGAAGGCGCGCTACCTGACGCATGTACCGGCTGCTTCTGGCCCTTCGACAAGCTCAGGGGACGGTTCGTCGAGGTCAGGGGACGGTTCGACAGGCTCAGGGGTCGAGGGACGGGAGTACACGCTCTACTGGGGCGACCTGCACCGGCATTCGCTGGTCAGTCGGTGCACGGCTGGCGACGAGCCCTCACTGGAGGACTTCTACCGCTACGCCTGGGACGTCTGCGAGTACGACTTCTGGGCGGTGACCGACCACTCCGAGAACTCCAGCGACTACCAGTGGTGGAGCATCCAAAAGATCGCCGACCTGTTCAAGATCGACGGTCGCTTCGTCCCCCTCTACGGATTCGAGTGGACCTCGGCCGACTCGGGCCACCAGAACGTGATCTACGGCGACGTCGAGCGGGGGGCGCCGATCTTCTCCGCGTTCGCTGAGGGGTCGACCGACCCGGCGGGGCTGTGGGACGGGCTCGAGCAGCACCCGGACTACCCGGCCATCACCATCCCGCACCATCCGGGCTCGGCCATGGTGCACAACGACTGGAACTACCACCACCCGCAGTACAGCCGGCTGGTGGAGATCTTCCAGGCCTGCCGAGGCAACTACGAGGCGCTGGGGGCCTTCCGCCAGTACTCCGACGCGACCATGGAGGGCACCTTCGTTCTCGACGGGTTGCTCCGAGGCCACAAGTTCGGTCTGATCGCCTCCTCCGACCACGGCCATGGGGCCAGCTATGTCGGCGCGTTCGCGACGGGTCTGGACCGGGCGTCGATCTTCGACGCGCTGCACAGCCGGCGTACGTTCGCGGCCACCACCCGCGATGTGATCGTCGACGTCCGCCTGGGCGACGCCTTCATGGGCGAAGAGGTCGCCACCGACGCACCACGAGAGCTAACCATCCACGTCGAGGGCTACACCGAGGTCGCCAGGGTCGAGGTCGTCCGCAACGGGGAGCTGGTCCACACGCTGTCCCCGGAGATGGCGCTGCCTCCCGGCTGGGTGCGGGTGCCGCTGCGGTTGGAATGGGGTCAGAGCCACCACACCACGGTCTGGGACGGGGTGCTGGAGATCGAGGGTGGCGAGATCGTCCCCACCCCGTTCTGGAGTCCTGCGATCATCGAGGTCGGCCTGCACCGGCTGGCCTGGGCCAACACGACCAAGAGCTTCGGCGAGCTCTACGGCGCCCAGCGGGGCGACATCGAGCTCACCGTCATCGGTCCGCCCACGGCGAGCGTCGTGGTCCGGCTGGCCGGGCGTACGGGCACGGTCACCTTGGCTGAGCTGCTGGCCCGACCGGTGCAGGAGATCCCCGGTGAGCACGGCCGGTTCAGGCTGCAGACCGGGGTCGGCGGCTTGACCGGGATGGGCACCCGAGCGATCGACCTCACCTACACCGACGACTTCACCGGTCCGGCCTTCTACTACGTACGGGCCTACCTGGTGGACGGGGAGATGGCCTGGTCCTCGCCCATCTGGGTCCGACCGACGGACCCGGAATAGTGACGTTGCGGCGTCAGGCGATGCTCGCTCCCCGCGGCAGCCGGGAGATCTCCGCCGCCGCGTCCATGGCCAACGCCCCCAGGGCCGGCAGCCGGTCGGGGGTCACCCGTACGTCCGGCCCCCAGATGCTGACCACAGCCAGGGGTCGCCGGGCCGGGTCGACGGATGGCCGCCGAGACGCCGTGCAGGTGAGACTCCAGCTCGCCACGGCAGGTGGCGAAGCCTCGGGTCCGGGTCAGCGCGAGCTCGGCGGTGAGCGCGTCCCGGTCGACGATCGTGGTCGCCGTGTGCGGGGCCAGCTCACCGGGCAGCAGCCGGTCCAGCTCCTGGGGGTCGAGGGCGGCGAGCAGTGCCTTGCCGGTGGACGTGGCGTGCAGGGGCACCGTACGACCCAGCCACTCGGCCGACACGATGGCCGGTGGACGCACCTCATCGATGTAGGTCAGGGCACCGCCCCGCATCACGGCCAGGTCAGCGGTCTCCCCGGTCACCGCCGAGAGTCGGACCAGCACGGTGTGAGCCGCCGCCAGCAGCCCGTCGATGCCGACCGACCTGGCGATCTCGGCGATGCCGACCCCGATCGCCCACTGCCCGGTCTCCCGGTCGTGGTCGACCATGCCGTGGGTCTCCAGTGTGCTGAGGATCCGCCAGGCGGTGGCCCGGTTGAGCCCGCACGTGTCGGCCAGACCGGCGGCGGTGGCCTCACGCCCGGTCGCTCCCGCGACCGCCCGCAGCAGTCGGGCGGCTCGATCCACCGACTGCACCCGCGACGCCCCCGATCGGCGCAATTCTTGCGGCGGTGTAACAGATGGCGGCATAGCGACCCCAGTTTCACCCGATGTGCTTGACCGTGTGATCAAACCCCTTCTATGTTCGCATTCTAACGAGAGGTGTTCGTATGACGAACCAGCAGTTCAACTTCGGCAGTCAGAACCTGTCCCGTCGCCGGGTCCTCCAGTTCATGGGGGTCGCCGCCGCCGGCGTCGCCGGGGTCGGTGGTCTCGCCGGCTGCGGCGGCGGCAGTGACGATCCCAGCACCGAGTCGTCCAACGGCGGGCAGAACACCGGCGGGGTGCTGACCCATGGCGCCACGGGCGGCAGCAGCAAGGACACCATCGATCCGCATATCCCGGTCACCAACCCCGACATCGCCCGGGTCAGCAACCTCTATGAGCCGCTGCTGTTCTGGGACAACGACTACAAGCTGGCGCCGGCGCTCGCCGAGTCGGTCGAGCCTTCCGCTGACGCGAAGTCGTGGAACATCAAGCTGCGCCAGGGCGTGACCTTCCACAACGGCAAGCCGGTCACCGGCGAGGACGTGCTGTTCTCGATCCGGCGGGTCGCCGATCCCAAGGCGCCCAAGCCGGCCGGCGGTCAGCTGTCCAAGATCGTCGACTTCGCCAAGAGCAAGGTCGACGGCGACAGCGTGACCCTGGTCTTGAACCAGCCGTACGCGATCATCGACTTCCTGCTCGCCGAATACACGCTGGGCATCATCCCGGCCGACTTCGACGTCAACAAGCCGGTCGGCACCGGTGCGTTCGCGTACGAGTCGTTCACCCCCGGCCAGAGCAGCACGTTCACCAAGTACGCCGACTACTGGGGCGACAAGGCGTTCGTCGACCAGTTGATCATCCAGGACTTCCCGGACGACTCGGCCAAGGTCAACGCGCTGCTGGCCAACCAGATCCAGACCATCGACAACCTGCCGACCAACCTGATCGACTCGGTCAAGTCCCAAGGTGGCAACGCCCTGGAGTCCAACACCGGCGCCTGGGTGCCGTTCACCATGCGGGTCGACACCGCGCCGTTCAACGACAAGCGGGTCCGGCAGGCCATGCGGCTGATCGTCGACCGGCAGCAGATGATCGATCAGGCCTTGAGCGGCTACGGCGAGCTCGGCAACGACCTCTACGCCCCGTTCGACCCCTCGTACGCCGGCAAGGTCTTCCCGCAGCGGGTGCAGGACATCGAGCAGGCCAAGTCGCTGCTCAAGTCGGCCGGCCAGTCCGACCTCCAGGTCGAGCTGTTCACCGGGGACGACATCGGCTCGGTGGCACCGGCGGCCGCCGCCTTGTTCGTGCAGCAGGCCAAGCTCGCCGGCGTCGAGGTCAAGGTGACCAAGAAGAACCCGTTCTACGGAGATGACTACCTCTCCTACCCGTTCGCGCAGGACTTCTGGAACACCCGCCAGTACATCCCGCAGGCGGCCGTCGGCTCGCTGAAGGGCGGGTCGTACAACGAGACCCACTTCGACAACCCGACCTTCGCCAAGCTGATCGACGACGCGTCGAAAGAGATCGACGAGACCAAACGCAACACCCTGCTGCAGGACGCGCAGAAGATCGAGTACGACGAGGGCGGCTACATCGTCTGGGGCTTCCGTCGCCAGGTGGACGGCTACACCGGCGACGTGCAGGGTCTCACCCCGAGCCGCTATCTGCCGCTCGGCTCGTACAAGTTCAACAAGGTCTCGGTCTAGTCCATGACCGCGGTCGCGACCCTTCCCGAACCGCTAGCCACGGTCGCCCCACCCAAGGGTCGCCACGGAGCCGCCGCGTGGGCCATCTGGCTCGCGCGGCGGCTCGGCCTGGCCGTGCTCACGCTCTGGCTCGTCTCGATCCTGGTCTACTTCGCCACCGCGGCGCTGGGTGATCCGATCCGGGCCATCCTGGGCAAGGACTACGCCGCCCAGCCGGCCCGGGTGGCCCGGCTGCGGGAGCAGCTGCAGCTCGACGATCCCCTGCTCGTACGGTATTTCCGCTGGCTCGGGGGTCTGCTGACCGGTGACCCCGGACGCTCGATCGCCGCCTCACGACCGGTCTCCGACCTGATCAGCGGCCCGGTGATCAACAGCCTGGTCCTGGTGTTGATCTCTGCTGCGGTGATGATCCCGGTGGCCTTCGGCATCGCGATGATCTCGGCCAACTTTCGCCGCCGACGCGGTGACTCGATCATCCAGACCATCGTGCTCACCCTCGCCGGGCTGCCCGACTTCGTCATCGGCATCTTGCTGGTCGCCCTGTTCTCGACCACGGTGTTCCATGTCCTGCCGGCGGTGACGATCAGTCGACGGGGCGGACACCCGTGGGACAACCCGGCCACGATGATCCTGCCCGTGGCGACGCTGGTGCTGTCGGTGGCACCGTACGTCTCGCGGATCGTCCGCTCCACCCTGCTCGAGGTGCTGGACAGCGACTACGTGGAGCTGGCCCGGCTGAAGGGCATCCCGGAGTCCGTGGTGATGCGCAAGCACGCGCTGCTGAACGCCGTGGTGCCCGGCATCCAGGTCATCGCCCTGCAGCTGGCCTGGTTGGCCGGCGGTGTGGTTCTGGTCGAGTACCTTTTCGCCTATCCCGGCATCGGGGCCCTGCTGGTCGACTCCGTCCGCAACCACGACGTCCCGATGGTTCAGGCCCTGAGCATGATCATCGCCGCCGTCTACGTCGGGGTGAACCTGGTCGCCGACCTGATGTCCATCATCCTCACCCCTCGTGCGAGAACGGCGATCAGCTCATGAGCGCGCAAGCAGCCACCCCCACAGACGCCCAACGACGCAGCGCCACGCTGCGTCGAGTGACCCGGCAACGCCGGCTGATGGTCGGTGCGACGATCACGATCGTGATCGTGCTGATGGCCATCCTGGGACCACTGCTCGCCCCGCACGGTCAGAACGAGGTCGTCGGTCCACCGTTCAGCACCACGGTCGGCCTGTTCGGCACCGACTACCTCGGTCAGGACGTCTGGAGCCGGGTGCTCTACGGCGGTCGGCTGATCTTGGTGATCTCCGTGCTGGGCACGCTGCTGGGCATGGTGATCGGCATCATCGTCGGGCTGGTCGCGGCCTATTCCGGGGGTTGGCTGGACGAAGTGATCATGCGCCTCAACGACGTCACCCTCGCCTTCCCGCAGATCCTGCTGGCCCTGGTGATCTTGACCGCGGTCAACCAGCCGCGGGCGTGGATGCTCGTCGTGCTGGTCGGGGTCTCGCACGCGCCCCGGGTGGCTCGGGTCGCGCGCGGCGTCGCCCTGGGCATCGTCTCGCGCGACTTCGTGGTCGCGGCCGAAGCGCTGGGGGAGCGGCGCTCCCGGGTGATCTTGGCCGAGGTACTGCCGAACATGAACGCCCCGCTGCTCGCCGAGGCCGGTCTGCGGCTCACGTACTCCATCGGATTGGTCGCCGGTCTGGGTTTCCTCGGTTTCTCCACCGATCCCAACGCCGCCAACTGGGGTCAGATGATCAGCGAGAACCGGTTGGCCATGATCAGCCAGAGCGGGGCCGTGCTGGCCCCGGTGATCGTGATCGGCTTGTTCACCGTCGGCACCAACCTGATGGCCGACGGCATCGCCCAGCTCGCCGATCGAGGGGACCACTGATGACCGCCACCACCCACGATCCGGCCACACCGGACAGCAAGCCGGTCGGCGGGATCACCGTCGAGGATCTGCGGGTCGAGCTCACCGGCCGTGACATCGACGTGGTCGACGACATCGACCTGGTGCTCGCCCCTGGGGAGATCGTGGGTCTGGTCGGTGAGTCCGGCTCCGGCAAGACCACGGTCGGCACCTCCCTGCTCGGCTACGCACGCGCCGGCGCCCACATCGGCCGGGGCCGGATCCTGTTCGGCGGTCGCGACGTGCTCGCGCTGCCTTGGCAGCAGGTCCGCCAGATCCGGGGTGAGGAGATCGCGTACGTCCCTCAGGACCCGGCTTCCGCCCTCAATCCGAGCATCCGGATCGGCCGGCAGATCGTCGAGCTGATGGAGCTGCGCGGGATCGGCACCCAGCAGTCCCGGCTGGAGGGTGCTCGGGCCGGGCTCGCCGAGGTCGGCTTGCCCAACGACGACGAGTTCCTGCGCCGCTACGCCCACCAGCTCTCGGGTGGCCAGGTCCAGCGGGTAGCGCTGGCCATGGCCTTTCTGCCCAAACCGAAGGTGCTGGTGCTGGACGAGCCGACCACCGGTCTGGACGTGACCACTCAGGGAATGGTGCTGGACACGATGGGCAAGCTCTGCCGTGCCCACGGCGTGGCCGCGCTCTACGTGACCCACGACCTGGCGGTGATCGCCAACATCGCCGACCGGGTGGCGGTGATGTACGCCGGCCAGATCGCCGAGCTGGGGGATCGGGACGCGATCTTCGCCAACCCGACCCACCCGTACACGCGAGCGCTGCTCGACGCCATCCCGCACCTCAGTCAGGCGCGGGCGTTGAGCGGGATTCCGGGCCGGACGCCGGCGCCGGGGCGCCGACCGGAGGGGTGCCGGTTCCACGACCGCTGCGAGTACGCCATCCCGGCCTGCGCTGCCGGCGTTCCCGCGCTGCGGGAGGTCGAGCTGCCGGACCGAGGGCCCGGCGGAAGCGCGCAGGGCCACTTCGTGCGGTGCATCCGGGCCGGCGAGATCGGCACCTGGGACATCAACCGCGGCAACGTGCCCGACACCGATCCGGACAAGCCGCGGGACATCATCTTGTCGATCGACAACCTCGAGGTCTTCTACGGTCGCAAGCGGGTGGTGCACGGGGTCACCTTCGACCTGGCCAAGGCCGAGGTCGTTGCTCTGGTCGGTGAGTCCGGCAGCGGCAAGACCACGATCTCGCGCTGCGTCGGCGGGCTGCACAAGCAGTGGACCGGCACCGTCGACTTCGAGGGCAGCCCACTGGGCCACGGCTCGCGCAAGCGCAGCATCGAGGACCGCAAACGGATCCAGTACATCTTCCAGAACCCCTACCTCTCGTTGAACCCCCGGCTGACCATCGAGCAGATCGTCAAACGTCCGATGGAGCTGTTCGGCATCGCCAAGGGCCGAGCGGCGACCGACCGGGTGGTCGAGCTGCTCGAGCAGGTGGCGTTGGGGCCGGCCGTGCTGCGCTACCAGGCCAACCGGCTGTCCGGCGGTGAGCGGCAACGCGTCGCCATCGCCCGGGCCCTCGCCGCTGAGCCGGACGTGCTGGTCTGCGACGAGGTCACCTCGGCCCTGGACGTGTCGGTACAGGGCTCGATCGTGGCCCTGCTCGAGACGCTGCGGGTGTCCCGGGGGATCAGCATGCTGTTCGTGACCCACAACCTGGCCCTGGTCCGATCGATCGCCGACCGCATCCAGATCCTCAACGGTGGCCGGGTCGTGGAGTCGGGCCCCGTGGTGCAGGTGATGGACAATCCGCAGGATGACTACACCAAGCGGTTGCTGGCGAACTCGCCGACGATCAACTGATGGCACCTGGTTCGTCGGCCGGGGTCGCCTCGGGCGGTCTGGGCGCCCTCGGGTTCGTCAACCCGCATCAGTCCGGCTCTGGTCTGGGCCGCCACCACGTGGTGGTCACGGCGGCGAACCCTCAGCCGCTGCCGGAGCTGAGGGCTGGGCTGGCCGTGCGGATCGCCGGGGCGGGCCGGATGTTCGACCTGGCGCAGTTCAACGCGGCGACCCACACCACCTCGTTGCTGGTCGTTGTCGACGGAGTCGTCGTGCACGAGTGGTACGCCGAGGCTCTCGGCCCCGGCGATCTCTTCCTGGGGGCGTCGATGACCAAGTCGGTGCTGGCCTGCCTGGTCGGCCGGGCCGTGGACGATGGCCGGCTGACCCTCGCTGACCTGGTGACCCAGCACGTACCCGAGCTGGGGGGCAGCGGCTACGCCGGGGTGACCGTCGGCCAGGTGGCGGCCATGACGACCGGGTTGGACTGGGTGGAGGACCATCGCGACCCGACCTCGTACGCCAGCCGGCTCCGCGAGTCATTCACCCAGAGCCGCGGCGACTCACGCGACCTGCTGGTCGGCCTGCCGGCGCGATTCACCCCTGGCACGCAGTACTCCTACTGCACGGCTGACTCGCAGGTCCTCGACTGGGTGCGGGAGCGGGCGACCGGCCTGGACTACGTCGCCGCCCTGACCGGACTCTGGCGCGACCTCGGCTGCACCGCTGATGCTGTCGTCGGCCTGGACGGACCACTCGGGCGGGGCGGGGTGGCGATGGCCGGCGGCTCGCTGGCCGCGGCCACCCGGGACTGGGCCCGGATCGGCATGCTCCAGGCCGGCTACACCTTCTCCGGACGGTCCCTGCTGTCACCGGGCTGGCTGGAGGCGAGCTCGGTGCCGCCGGCCCCGTTCCTGCGGCCGGGCCGGTTGCCGAGCTCGATCACCACCCACGCCGGCTTCGGGTTGCACTGGTGGCCGCTGGACGACGACGGCCGCCGGGTCACCGCTGACGGCAGCCGCGGTCAGTTCATCTACGTCGACCGCAGCACCCGGGTCGTCGTGGTCAAGACCTCCGAGTGGCCCTACGACGAGCCGACCGACCGGCAGTGCCGCGACCTCAGCTATCTCGCGCTGCCCGCCATCGCCCGGGCGGCCGCCCGGCAGTTCCCGCCAATCGAGAGTACGAACGGAGTCACCACCCCATGAGGACCGGCGTCAACCGCAACGTGATCATCACCTGTGCCCTGACCGGGGCGGGGGACACCGTGGGGCGCAGTGAGCACGTGCCCGTCACCCCCGAACAGATCGCTGCTGCCGGCATCGAGGCCGCCCGCGCCGGCGCCGCGATCGTCCACGTCCACGTCCGTGATCCCGAGACCGGCCAGGGCTCGCGCGAGGTGGCCTTCTACCGCGAGGCGGTCGAGCGGATCCGGGCGAGTGACGTCGACGTGGTGATCAACACGACGGCCGGAATGGGTGGCGACCTGGTGCTGGACCCGGACAACCCGACGACGTTCCTGGACGGGACCGACCTGGTCAGCGGCGTCGAGCGGCTCAAGCACGTCGAGGAGCTGCTACCCGACATCTGCACGCTGGACTGCGGCAGCCTCAACTTCGGCGAGGGCAGCCTGGTCTACGTCAGCACCCCGGACATGCTGCGGGCCGGGGCGAAGAAGATCCAGGACCTCGGGGTGCGGTGCGAGATGGAGATCTTCGACACCGGCCACCTGTGGTTCGCCCGGCAGCTGGTCGAGGAAGGTCTGATCGACGCGCCGGCCATGTTCCAGCTGTGCATGGACATCCCGTACGGCGCCCCGGCTGACCCGGCCCTGCTGACGGCGATGGTCAACCAGCTGCCCGACGGCGCCCAGTGGGCCTCGTTCGCGCTCGGTCGGATGCAGATGCCCTGGGCCGCCCAGTCGGTGCTGCTCGGTGGCCACGTACGGGTCGGGCTCGAGGACAACCTCTACCTCAGCCGGGGGGTCAAGGCGACCAATGGCCAGCTCGTCGAGAAGGCGGTCACGCTGATCGAGGCCATGGGCTCCAAGGTCGCGACGCCCGACGACGCCCGTGAGATCCTCAACCTCAAGCCGCGGGGCTGACCGTCGTGGTCGACGTGGCGACCGACGCTGGTCCGCATGCTGCACCCGCTCGGGTGGCGCCCGCCGCCGTACGCTCGATCACCTGCGTCGGGTCCGGCGTGATCGGCGGCGGTTGGGCGGCGTACTTCCTGGCCAAGGGCTATCAGGTGACCGCGTGGGACCCGGGCGCTGACGCCGAGGCGCGACTGCGTCAGGTGGTCGACAACGCCTGGCCGGCGCTGACCGAGCTGGGGTTGGCGGCCGGTGCGAGCCGAAAGAACCTGACCTTCGAGCCCGATCTGGCGCGGGCCTGTGCCGGGGCGGACTTCATCCAGGAGAGCGCCCCGGAGGACCTGGCCCTCAAGATCGCGCTGCTGGCCGAGATCGACGCGGTGACCCCACCGCACGTCGTGGTGTCCTCTTCGACCTCGGGCTACGGGATGAGCGAGATGCAGGTCGCCTGCACGCACCCCGAGCGGATGGTCGTCGGACACCCGTTCAACCCGCCCTACCTGATCCCGCTGGTCGAGGTCGTCGGCGGCCGGCAGACCGCGGCAGAGGTGGTGGCCTGGACCTCGGAGTTCTTCGACGCGTCCGGGAAGACGGTGGTCACCATGGATCGCGAGGTGCCGGGGTTCATCGCCAACCGGCTGCAGGAAGCCTTGTGGCGTGAGGCTCTGCACATGATCAACGCCGGTGAGGCCACCGTCGAGCAGATCGACCTGTCGATCACCGACGGGCCGGGACTGCGCTGGCCGATCCAGGGACCCATGCTCACCTTCCACCTGGCCGGTGGTCAGGGCGGCATGGCCCACATGCTCGACCACTTCGGTCCGTCGCTGCTATCGCCGTGGACCCGGCTGGTCGCCGCCGAGCTCACGCCCGAGCTGCGCGACGCCGTGGTCAGCGGGGTGGAGGCGGAGGCCGCCGGGCGCTCGATCAACGACCTGATCGCCGAGCGGGACGCGGGCATCATCGCCATCCAGCGGGCCCTGGGGCGGATCTGATGGCCGCCCCGGTCGTGTGGCGCGAGCCGGTCCAGCCGGCGTGGATCGACTACAACGGGCATCTGAGTGAGGCCTACTACGTGCTGGTCTTCGGTCATGCAACCGATGCGGTGATGGACGCCGTCGGTCTCGGCGAGGACTATCGCAGCGCCCGGTCGGCATCGTTGTTCACCGTGGAGGCCCACATCCGCTACCTCGACCAGGTGTCGGCTGGCGCTGCGCTCGAGGTCCGTTCGTCAGTGGTCGGGGCAGGGCCGAAGAAGCTGCACCTGTGGCACGAGCTCTGGGTCGACGATCGGCTCCGCGCGACCGAGGAGGTCCTTGGTCTGCACGTCGACGTCACCGCCGGCCGCGCCACCCCCTTCCCACCCGCCGTCCGCGCCGCCATCGACGAGCTGCTGGTCGACCCACCCGAACCCGCCGGCCGTCGCATCCACCTCTGACCGCGCTTCTGCCCCCTGAGCTTGTCGAAGGGCCTCGTCAAAGCTTGGCGTCTGAGGCGGGAGCTCTGGCGAGCGCTTCGACAAGCTCAGCCCGCGAAATCGATGGAGCTCCGTCCGCGTACGTTCGCGGGGTCAGCTGGCGCCGAGGTCGAAGTCGGAGTCGCGGAACTCACCGTCGGCGCGCTCGGTCCGCTCGGCTTCGGCGGTGCGCAGCTCGACCCGGCGGATCTTGCCGCTGATCGTCTTGGGGAGCTCGGCGAACTCGAGCCGGCGGACGCGCTTGTACGAGGCCAGGTGCTCGCGGGCGTAGGCCAAGATCGACTTCGCGGTGTCGGCGTCGGGTGGGTGGCCGCCGGCCAGTGCCACGTACGCCTTGGGCACGGCCAGCCGGATGGGATCCGGTGCCGGCACCACGGCGGCCTCCGCCACGGCCGGATGCTCGATCAGCACGGACTCCAGCTCGAACGGGCTGATCCGGTAGTCGCTGGCCTTGAACACGTCGTCCGCCCGACCTACATAGGTCAAATATCCATCTTCGTCGCGGCTGACGACATCTCCTGTGTGGTAGACGTTTCCGGCGAACGCCTCGCCGTTGAGCTCGGCATCGAACCGGTCCGCGGTCTCCTTGTAGCCGGTCATCAACGGCAGTGGCCGCTCGGCAAGATCAAGACAGAGCTCGCCCTCGGTCTCGTCCGGCTCGCCGCGAGACGGGGTCGATCAAGATGATCTTGTAACCCGGCAGCGGTCGACCCATCGACCCGAGCTTGATCAACTGGCCCGGCGGGTTGCCGACCTGGGCGCTGGTCTCGGTCTGCCCGTAGCCGTCCCGCACGGTGATGCCCCAGGCGTCTCGGACGCGTTCGATCACCTCGGGGTTGAGCGGCTCACCGGCCGACAGACACTCGCGGATGGAGGTCTGAACCGCAGCCAGATCGGTCTGCACCAGCATCCGCCACACCGTCGGTGGAGCGCAGAAGGTGGTCACCTGAGCACGCACCAACACCTCCAGCAGGTCGGCCGGCTCGAAGCGGGCGTAGTTGTAGACCAGCACCGTCGCCCCGGCCAGCCACGGGGCGAACAGGTTGCTCCACGCGTGCTTGGCCCAGCCGGGGGAGGAGATGTTCAGGTGGATGTCGCCCGGCTGCAGACCCATCCAGTACATGGTGGACAAGTGCCCGACGGGATAGGAGACCTGGGTGTGCTCGACCAGCTTGGGCATCGCCGTGGTGCCCGAGGTGAAGTAGAGCAACATCGAGTCGCCCGCCTTGCTGGCCCCGGGCAGGAACCGGTCCGACCCGGCGAACTCCTCGACCCGTGCGTACGGGATCCATCCGTCTGCGGCCTCGTCGGGTCCGCCGACCGCGACCTTGCCCAGCGGCAGCGACAGTCCGTCGAACTTGGCCGCGTCGGCGTGGGCGGCGACCAGCAGCTTGGCGTCACCGCGCTGGACCCGATCCACGAGATCGGCCGCGGACAGCTGCGGCGTGGCCGGGATGACCACGGCCCCCAGCCGTACGGCCCCGAGCATGATCTCCCACAGCGGAACGCAGTTGCCCAGCACCAGCAGCAACCGGTCACCGCGCCGCAATCCCAAGCTGTGCAGGAAATGCGCCGCCGCGACCGACCGGTCGGCCAGCTCGGGAAAGGTCAGCTTCTGTTCCTGGTCACCATCGATGACCCACAACGCCACACCGTCGGGGTTCTGCTCGGCCAGCCCGTCGAACCACTCCGTGGCGAAGTTGTAGAGCGGCAGCCGTGGCCAGCTGAACCCGGTGTACGCGAGGTCGTAGTTCTCCCGGTGCTGCAGCAGGAAGTCACGGGCAGCACGGACGTGGTGGTTCAACGAGCAGGGCAGGACGTCGCTGGCTGACATGGGGCCGACGTTACTACCCATCGACTGGCGCTCAGTTGCGGTTCATCCGCACGTCAGGAGCGCCGAGCCGGGCGGCATCGGCGGACAGGTCGTCGGGCTGGTGCTGCGACTCGCGCTCGGCCGCGACCCGGGCGTGATAGTGCTCGACCTCGCGGGCGATGTCCGCCGGCCCCCAGCCCAGCACCGGGGCGACCAGCTCGGCGACCTCTGCGGCCGCCGCCACCCCGCGATCCCAGGTCTCGATGGAGATCCGCGTACGCCGAGCCAAGATGTCATCCAGGTGCAGCGCGCCCTCGTGCGACGCGGCGTAGACCGCTTCCACCTTCAGGTACTCCGAGGCGCTCGCCAGCGGCCGGGCCAGGTCGGGCTGGTCCTTGATCAGCTCGAGCACCTCGGCCAGCAACGATCCGTAGCGGTTGAGCAGCCGCTCGACCTGGGACACCCGCAGCCCCGACTGCTCGGCCAGCAACGGTCGGGCGTTCCACATGGCGTGGTAGCCGTCAGCGCCGATCAGCGGCACGTCCTCGGTGCAGGACCGCGGCACCGTACCGCCGAGCTCACGCACGGCGGCATCCACCGCATCCTTGGCCATGATCCGGTAGGTCGTGTACTTGCCGCCGGCGATCATGATCAGGCCGCGTACGGGGGACGCGACGGCATGCTCGCGGGAGAGCTTGGAGGTCGAGTCGGACTCGCCCGAGAGCAGCGGCCGGAGCCCGGCGTAGACGCCGACCACGTCGTCGCGGGTGAGCTTGTCGGCGAGCAGCACGTTGGCGTGGCCGAGGATGTAGTCGATGTCGGCCTGGCTGGCCGCCGGATGGGCCCGGTCGAGCTGCCAGTCGGTGTCGGTGGTGCCGATGATCCAGTGGCTGCCCCACGGGATGATGAACAGCAGGCTCTTCTCGGTCCGGGTGATCAGCCCGGTCATGGAGTTGATGCGGTTCCGCGGCACCAGCAGGTGGACCCCCTTCGATGCCCTGACCTTGAACTGCCCGCGGCCCCCCAGCATGTCCTGCAGCTCGTCGATCCAGACCCCAGCGGCGTTGATGATCTGCCGGGCTCGGATGTCGAACTCGTGGCCGGTCTCCAGGTCGCGAACCCGCACCCCGGTGACCTGGTCGACCTCACGGAGGAAGCCGATCACGCGCGTGCTGGTCGCCACCGCGGCGCCGTAGTGAGCCGCGGTCCGGCCGAGCATCATCGTGTGCCGGGCGTCGTCGACCTGGCCCTCGTAGAACTTGATCGAGCCGGTCAGCGCGTCCCGGTTGGCCGAGGGGAACGACTCCAGGGTCTTGCGACGACCGAGGTGACGCAGGTGGTGCGGCACACCCCGGCCGGCGCCCATCACGTCGTAGACGCCGATGCCCAGCCCGGCGTACCCGCGGTCGAACACCGGCTTCTGCAGCGGGTAGAGGAAGGGGACGGGCTTGGCCAGGTGCGGGGACAGCTTGGTCAGAGCCAGGGAGCGCTCCTTGAGCGCCTCGAAGACCAGCGAGAAGTTCAGCTGCTCGAGATAGCGCAACCCCCCGTGGAACAGCTTGCTGGACCGGCTCGACGTGCCCGCCGCCAGGTCGCGGGCCTCCACCAGGCCCACCCGCAAGCCGCGGGTGACCGCATCGAGCGCGCAACCGGTGCCGGTCACCCCGCCGCCGATCACCAACACGTCCAGCTCCTCGGCGGCCAGCCGGCGCAGAGCGGCCGCTCGGGTGTCAGGGGACAGGGGAGAAGTGCTCGAGATCATCGCGGTGCCCGGCTCTCAGTGGTTGACCAGGAAGGAGCGCTCGGGGTCGTGACGTCCCTCGATGAACCGTACGGTGCCCGAACGGGACCGCATGGACAGCGAGTGGGTGATGATCCGCTTGCCTTCGAACCGCACGCCGCGCAGCAGGGCGCCGTCGGTGACCCCGGTGGCGGCGAAGAAGACGTTGTCCCCCGACACCAGGTCCTGGGTGGTCAAGACCTGCTCCAGGTCGTATCCCGCGTCCAGGGCGGCCGTCCGCTCGTCCTCGTCGCGGGCGATCAGCCGGCCGAACATCTCCCCGCCCAGGCAGCGCAGCGCACACGCGGCGAGCACGCCCTCCGGCGTGCCACCCACACCGACCAGGAGATCCACGCCGGTCGACGGCGTGACCGCCATGATGGCGCCGGCCACGTCGCCGTCGAGCAGGAACCGGATCCGTGCGCCGGCCAGCCGGATCTTCTTGACCAGGTCCTCGTGCCGTGGCCGGTCGAGCACACAGACCGTGAGATCGGAGACGTCACGGTCGGTGGCCTTGGCGATCTTGGCCAACGTGTCGCCGATCGGGGCATCCAGATCGACCACCCCAGCCACCGCGCCGGGGACGACCAGCTTCTGCATGTACACGGCGGGCCCGGGGTTGAACATGGTCCCGCGGGGCGACACACCGATCACACTGACCGCGTCCGGCAGGCTCTTGGCGGTCAGGGTCGTGCCGTCCACCGGGTCGACCGCGATGTCCCACTCCGGTCCGGAGCCGTCGCCGACCCGCTCGCCGTTATAGAGCATCGGGGCTTCGTCCTTCTCGCCCTCGCCGATCACCACGATGCCGTTCATCCGTACCGACCCGAGCACCGGACGCATCGCGTCGACGGCGGCCGCGTCGACCTGGTTCTTGTCGCCGAAGCCGAGATAGCGCGAGCAGTTGATCGCGGCGGCCTCGGTGGCCCGTACGAGCTCGAGGGCCAGGTTGCGGTCCGGATCAGCGGTGACCGGCTCGCTGGCGCGAGTCTCCATCGACGAGGTCATGGCAGCCTTCCTCCACATCCACCCAGTCGAGCGTCCGCTCGACCGCCTTCTTCCAGCCGGCGTAGCCCACCTGCCGTTCCTCATCGGTGATCTGGGGGGACCAGCGCCGGTCCTCCTGCCAGTTCTCGCGCAGCTCGTCGGTCGAGGCCCAGAAGCCCACCGCAAGACCCGCAGCGTACGCCGCCCCCAGCGCCGTGGTCTCGGCGACCACCGGCTTGCTGACCTCCACGCCGAGCACGTCGGCCTGGATCTGCATGCACAAGGCGTTGGCGGTCACCCCGCCGTCCACCTTCAACACGTCCAGGTGGACTCCCGAGTCGGACTCCATCGCCTCGACCACGTCCCTGCTCTGGTAGCAGATCGCCTCCAGGGCCGCGCGGACGATGTGTGACCGGGTGTGGAACCGGGACAGCCCGACCAGAACCCCGCGGGCGTCGGAGCGCCAGTAGGGAGCGAACAGGCCGGAGAAGGCGGGCACGAAGTAGGCCCCGGCCGCATCCTCCACCTGGCCGGCCAGCTCCTCAGACTGCTCGGCGCTGTCGATGAGCTGCAGCTGGTCGCGCAACCACTGGATCGCCGATCCGGTGACCGCGATGGAGCCCTCCAGGGCGTACACCGGCTTGCTCGTGCCGAAGCGGTAGCAGACGGTGCTGAGCAGGCCGTGCTCGGAGCGGACGAGCTCTTCGCCGGTGTTCATCAGCAAGAAGTTGCCCGTGCCGTAGGTGTTCTTCGCTTCGCCCTTGTCCAGGCAGACCTGCCCGACCATGGCGGCGTGCTGGTCGCCGAGCACGCCGGTGATGGCCAGCTCACCACCGAACGGACCGTCGGCCCTCGTGTGTCCATACGCGTCGGGGTCGGAGGACGAGCAGATGTCGGGCAGCATCGAGCGGGGGATGTCGAAGAAGCCGAGCAGCTCGTCGTCCCACTGCAGCTTCTTCAGGTTCATCACCATGGTGCGGCTGGCGTTGGTCACGTCGGTCAGGTGCCGGCCGCCGTCGACCCCGCCGGTCAGGTTCCAGGTCAGCCAGGAGTCGGTGGTGCCGAACAGTGCCTCGCCTGCTTCGGCCGCCTCGCGCAACCCGGCGACGTTCTCCAGCATCCACTGGACCTTGCCGGCCGAGAAATAGGTGGCGGGCGGGATGCCGGCCTTTCTCCGGATGACCCGACCGGCCTTGCGTCGGTCGAGGGCGGCGGCGATCTTGTCGGTCCGGGTGTCCTGCCACACGATCGCGTTGCCGTACGGTTCGCCGGTCTTGGCGTTCCACACCACCGCCGTCTCGCGCTGGTTCGTGATGCCGAGCGCCGCCAGGTCGGCCACGCCGAGGCGGTTGTCGGCGAGCACCTGGCGTACGACCTGCTGGGTGTTGGCCCAGATCTCCGCCGCGTCGTGCTCCACCCATCCCGACCGCGGCATGATCTGCTCGTGCTCGAGCTGGCTTCGAGCCACCTCGCGGCCGGCGTGGTCGAAGATCATGCAGCGGGTGCTCGTGGTGCCCTGGTCGATTGCAGCGACGAAGTCGGCCATGCGTCGACCCTAGACCGGCGCAACGGCACCGACGTGGGCGAGGCCACAATGTCCGTACACCTGTCGGAAACCTGCCTTGCGTAGGCTGGGGCCCGTGTCAGTGAGCCAGGTCGAGAACCCTCCGGGTTATCCCCGTGAGTGGGAGGCCGATGTGCTGCTCACCGACGGGGGCACTGCGCGGTTGCGCCCGATCCGTCCGAGCGACGCACAGAAGCTGATCGAGTTCTACGCGAGGGTCTCACCGGAGTCGAAGTACATGCGCTTCTTCGCGCCCTACCCTCGGCTGAGCGACCGTGACGTCAAACGGTTCACCCATGTGGACTACGTCGACCGGATGGCCTTCATCTTGACCTTGGGTGACGACCTGATCGCGGTCGGACGCTACGACCGGGCCGAGGAGGACCAGGCCGAGGTGGCGTTCCTGATCGAGGACGCCCACCAGGGGCGGGGGATCGCCCAGCTGCTGCTCGAGCACCTGGCCCAGGCGGCCCGCGAACGGGGCATCACCGGCTTCATCGCCGAGGTGCTGCCGGAGAACCGACGGATGGCCCAGGTGTTCTTCGACGCCGGCTACCGGGTCAAGAAGGGCATCGAGGACGGCGTGCTGGCGGTCGAGTTCCCGATCCTGCCCACCGACACCTCGGTCGGGGTGATGGAACGACGCGAGCACCGGGCGGAAAGCGCCTCGGTCCGGCGGCTGCTCAGCCCTGACCGGGTGGTGATCTACGGCAAGGGTCGACGGGTGCAGGGCCTGGTCAACTCGATGCTCCGGGGCGGGTTCCGCGGCGAAGCCATCGGGGTCAGCTCGGACGAGGTGCCGGTGGTCGGGGTGCCCACCGCCGACTCCATCGCGGCGGTGCCCGGCCGGCTCGACCTGGCCATCGTCTCGGTGCCGACCCGTGAGCTCGGTGCGGTGGTCATCGATGCCGCGCACAAGGGCGCCCACGGGATCGTCGTGCTGACCGGCATCGACTTCGGGCCGAACGACAACCGCACGGTGGTCAACCTGGCCCGGGCCTACGGAGTCCGGGCCCTGGGGCCGGACGCCCTGGGCGTGATCAACACCCAGACGACGGTCGAGCTCAACGCCACCCCCGGCCCGATGCCCAGGCCCGGCGGGGTCGGTCTGTTCTGCCAGTCGGCCGCCACCGGGGTGGCCCTGCTGAACCACTCGGTACGCCAGGGACTCGGCCTGTCCTCCTTCATCAGCACCGGCGACTACGCCGACGTGACGGCCAATGACGTCATGCAGTACTGGGAGGACGATGAGGCCACCCGGGTCTGTCTGCTGTCGCTCGACTCGATCGGCAACCCGCGCAAGTTCTCGCGGATCGCGAGGCGGCTGACCCGGCGCAAGCCGGTGGTCGTCTTCGCCCCCGGGCGGACCAACCGGGCGGTGCACTCCGGCGTACGCGGTGGACTAGGCCACGCGCCCGACGAGGCGGTGGACGCGTTGTTCCGGCAGGCCGGGGTGATGGTCGTGCACCGGCGCGGAGCGATGGTCGACATCGCCAAGATCGCCGCACGGCAGCCGCTGCCGCCGGGCACGCGGGTCCGCTTCGTCACCAACTCGGCCACGTTGGCCCAGCAGATGGTGCACACAGCGATGGCGGTCGGCCTGCTGTCCGACATCCCGCCCGACCTGCTGAGCTCCACCGCCGATCCGGAGGAGTTCGCCCGGGCGGCCGTCGAGGCCCTCGCCGATCCGACGTGCGACTCCGTGGTCTGTGCCGCGGTCAACGTCTACGAGGAAGGCACCGAGTGCGTCATCGATGCCTTGGAGCACGTCGCGGCCACCTCGACCAAGCCCCTGGTCGGAGTGTTCCTGGACTTCCACGACCCGGCGGTCGACCTGGCTGAGGTGGACACGTACGGCAAGCTGCCGCGTTTCGACGCGCCCGCCGACGCCATCCAGGCCTTGTCCGCGCTCACGGCTCATGCCCACTGGCGGGACCGGGATCCGGGGGCGGTGCCGCTGATGGAGGTCGACACCGACGCCGCCAAGCGGGTGGTCAACCGGGTGCTGTCGGCCGAGCCGCAGGGTCGTGAGCTCAACGAGACCGAGTCGTCGGAGCTGCTGCGGGCGTACGGCATGACCCGGGTGCCGCGGTTTCCGGTGCGGAGCATCGAGGAAGCCAACGAGGTGGCCGCCCGGCTCGGCTGGGACGTGGTGCTCAAGGCGACCGGCCAGTCCGTACGCGGTCGGCCCGACCTCGCCAGTGTCCATCGCAACCTCAACAGTCCTGAGGAGATGAGCGAGGCCTGGAAGGACCTGACCCAGCTGGTGACCGACATCGGGCTGGTGGCCGACGACGCGCTCTCGGTGGCCGGGCCAGTCGTTCAGGCGATGGCCCCGCCTGGCGTCGCGCTGATCATCACCAGCCGTGAGGACGCGGCCTTCGGGCCGATCATCTCGCTCGGGTTGGAGGGAATCCCCAGTGAGCTGCTCGGTGACACCGTCTATCGGGTGCCGCCGCTGACCAACGTGGACGCGGCCGCCATGGTGCGTGACCTGCGGGCCGCGCCGACCCTGTTCGGCCGGCACGGGAACCCGGGGGTCTTCGTCCCGGGCATCGAGGACCTGCTGCACCGCGTCTCCTTGATGGCCGACGAGATCCCGCAGCTCGCCGCCGTCACTCTGAGCCCGTGCGTGGCCTCGATCAACTCCATCGCCATCCTCGGCGCCCGGATCGTCATCGCCCCCACCGACGACCGCCGGGACCCCCTGGCCCGCACGCTGTAACTCTCTTGTTCGCGCCCGATCGGGCCTGACGATGCTGTCTTCCTCTCTCGTCACCCGACGGAAAAGCGTGTCGGGTTCCTCGTTCGTCCAGACACCATCGGCCGCGACCTACCCGACGCTCGCAGAGGTCAAGCCGCCTGCGTGCTCTCAGACCCCGCCGAGTTGCGCCTCCTGGAGCGCGACGCTCCCAGTCGGGCCGACAATGAGCGGCGAGGTCGGGGCCCATGGCAGGATGAACCGCATGAGGTTGGGCGCGACGCGAAAAGACCTGCGCACTGAGATCGACGCATGCGGATACTTTCCGGAGCTGGTCGAGGACGCGATCATGATCGCGGTGGCCGACGAGGAGCTGCTCGACTTCGTGGTTCACCACGAGCCGACGTTCAACCACGACGAGATCCACCGGCACGTGACGGTGCTGGCGCTGACCCCGAGCCGGCTCATCGTCGGCCACACCGACGACCAGCCGGCCGAGCCCCCGGCCACCGGCATCTACGCCGCATCCTCGACCGAGTCGGTCTCCCTGAGCCGGATCAACACCGTCGTGCTGACCCGGGTGGTGAACTCGCCGGAGACCTACCGGACCGGCTCGACCGACGTCAACGAGACCTGGCTGTCCGTCGGCTGGGGCGCCGTACGCCGCGTCGACCTCGAACCCGCCACCTGCGCCGACCCGCAGTGCGAAGCCGATCACGGCTACACCGGGGCGCTGGTCGGCGACGACCTGACCGTACGGATGAGTGCTGCCGCTGACGGGCCTGATCGGGTGGCCCGGCTGGTCCGCTTCTCGAGCTCGCTGCAGCGCGCAGCAGCCGTATGAGCGTAGCCGCGGCGGCGGAGGCGGCGACCCTGCCGCAGATGGTGGTCCCGGCCTACGGGACGTCGACCCTGGTCGAGGTGATGCCGAGCATCGGTGCCCATCTCGGCGTGCCCGGCAGCCACGACGACCCCCTCGGGCTGCCGGCCTCGCAGCGCTATGTCGTGCTCCTGATCGACGGCCTCGGCTGGAACCTCGTACGCCGCTCGGTGCGCGAGACTCCCTATCTGTCCTACCTGCTCGGTGACGCCAAACCCATCACCGCAGGGGTACCCAGCACGACCGTCACCAGCCTGACCAGCCTAGGCACCGGACTGGCCCCCGGCCAGCACGGGATGGTGGGCTACACCTCGCGGGTGCCGTCGACCGGCGAGATCCTGAACGCCTTGACCTGGGAGTCCGACCTGGTCGCCCGGGCCTTCCAGCCCAAGGCGACCTTTTTCGAGCGGGCCACGGCGGCCGGCGTCGCGGTCAGCTCGGTGGCCCTGGAGCGATTCGCCGGCACCGGCCTGACTGAGGCCGGACTGCGCGGCGCCGACTTCGTACCCTTCGAGCACGAGAAGGCCGAAGACATCCGGATCGAGCTGATCGTCGAGGCGGCTCAGCGCGGCGACCGGAGCGTGGTCTACGCCTACGAGCGCGAGCTCGACCACTGCGGCCATGTGCAGGGCTGCGAGTCGCCGACCTGGCTGGACCACCTGATCCGCATCGACGCCATGTGCGAGCGGCTGCGGGACGCCCTGCCCGACGACGTCCGGCTGGTGATCACCGGGGACCACGGCATGGTGGACATCGCCCAGGACCATCAGGTGGTCGCCGAAGACCACCCGGACCTGATGGCCGGCGTGTCGGCCCTGGCCGGCGAGGGCCGGTTCCGTCAGCTCTACGTCGACCATGACCAGCCCGGCGCCGTCGCCGCCCGGTGGAGCGACCACCTGGGGGACCGCGCCTGGGTGCGGACCCGGGATGCGGCCATCGACGAAGGATGGTTCGGGCCGGTCGACGACGACCTCCGCGAGCGCTACGGTCACGTGCTGGTGGCCCTGCGCACAGATTGGGCGGTGATGACCCGGCAGTTCCCGCGCGAGCTCACCCTGGTCGGGATGCATGGGTCACTCACTCCCGCAGAAATGCTCGTCCCGCTGTTCTGCGACTGATCCCGGTCACCGGACGAGCCCCGGATTCGCTGTGTCGGGAGTCACCTTCAGCCCCTGAACAGAGCTGTCCTGCCCTCCCATCGCGCTCTGACTGACAACGGTGTCGTGACCTTGGTCACATCCCCGGGCATCCCACGCCTGAGCAGCGCCTGGCCGGTGCTGATGGATTTGAAAGCCATCGAAAAGTTTAGTTAAGATACTTTCCTAGCCACTGCACAGGAGCTCGCTCCTCATGCATCGGGGGCGCTAGCGGGGGAAAAAAAGATCATCGTCTCTCCCGCCCGGTCTCGTCTCGACTGGTGCGGTTTCGTTCCTCTCACCGCCTTGAACGGACCCCCATGCGCTCACGCTCCTACTTCGCCATGCCCGCAGTACGGTTGCTGGCCGGCATCGCCGCGGCCCTGCTGCTGGCCATCACCTTCGGCCTGCTGGTCATGCCGTCGGCCGCAGAAGCCGCCACGAAGCCCCCGGCCAGCCTGCGGTCGACCACGCAGACCGCCACGTCCCTCAGCCTGGCCTGGTCGAAGGTGAGCGGCGCAGCGAAGTACCGCGTGAAGTACTCCACCTCATCCACGTTCAGCAAGCCGAAGTACCGCGAGATGACCACGGTGTCGACCAAGCTCACCGGTCTGAAGGCGAACACGACCTACTACCTGCAGGTCCGGGTCATCACCAAGAGTGGCAAGTCGGTCAGCTCCTACTCGAAGTCCGCCAAGGCCAAGACCACGAAGGCCGCTTCCTCCTCGGCGAACACCACCCCCGCCCCGAAGCCCGCCGCGCCCACCGCCACCCCGACACCGAGCGCGTCCCCGTCCGCCACCGCCACCCCGAGCGCATCCCCGTCCGCCACCGCCACCCCGAGCGTGACGCCGTCCGCCACCGCCACGCCCAGCGCCTCGCCCTCTACCTCCACCTCCACCGGCGCCTCGGCCCTGCGCGTCGGCAGCTACAACGTGCGTTGCGCCAGCTGCTTCGTCAGCGGCACCGAGGAGGGCACCTGGTTCGAGCGTCGCGACGCGATCGTCTCCACCATCAAGAGCCAGGACCTGGACGTCCTCGGAGTCCAAGAGGCCAGCCAGGGTCGGCTCAAGGACAGCAACGGCACCTCGCTGGCGTACACGCAGTTCGAGGACCTGGCCACCCGGCTCGGATCGCCGTGGAAGCTGACCAACACCAAGCGCTACAACTGCGTCAAGGACACCACCCCGACCAACTGCGTCTACCAGTACCAGGGCGCTTCCCAGGGAACCCGGCTGCTCTACAACAGCGACCGGCTCGAGCTGGTCAAGGAAGGCTCCAAGCTGCTGCCCGAGACCGATCCGTCCGAGGCGCACTACGTCACCTGGGCGATCCTGCGCCAGCTGAGCACCGGCCGTCAGTTCCTGATCGCCGATTCGCACCTCATCCCCGATGCCAGCAACGCCGCCCTCCGTCAGGACCAGGCCGAGACCGCCGTCGCGACGATCAAGGCCAACAACCCCGGCAAGCTGCCGATGATCGCCGTCGGCGACTGGAACTCCGGGCGCTTCGACACCCCCTCCAACACCCCGTACGACGTCTACGTGAAGTCCGGCTTCGTCGATCCGCTGGGCGGCTCGGCCGGCACCACCAAGACCGCACCGGGCGCCACCGCCGAGAAGCGCATCAACACCTGGCTGAACAGCTTCAACGGGTTCCTCCGCAAGGCCAACGGGCATCCGACCTGGATCAACGGGACCTACATCGACTACCTGATGACCACCTCGCTGCGGGTCAGCGAGTGGGAGACCGTGGCCAACCTGGACGCCAACGGCAACTTCGTCGGCCGCATCCCGTCGGACCACAACATGATCCGCGCGACGGTCTGGCTGCCGGCCACGTCTTGATCGAAAAGCCGCCGGGCGTGGACGCTGCAAACGTCCCGCCCGGCGGCTCAAACCTCTGCCGGGGGAAGAGATACCCGGGGACGTACGCCAAGATCAACCGGGCCTGACTCGTCGTCGACCCGCCACGGCCCGGTCGATGATCATCACGCGTGGGCGGCGAACGCCGCGCCCAGTCGGTGCAGGCCCTCGGTGATCATCTCCGGCGGGTAGGTCGTGAACGAGAGCCGCATCGTGTTCATCGGGGCGGCGGACGGGTAGAACGGCGCCCCGGGCACAAAGGCCACGTCGTGGTCGATCGCCCCCGGCAGTAACGCCGCGGTGTCGAGCTCGGCGGGCACGGTGGCCCAGACGAACATCCCGCCGTCGGGGGAGTTCCAGTGGCTGCCCGGCGGCAGCGCAGCAGCCAGTCCGGCCAACATGGCATCACGGCGCAGCCCGTACGCCGCCCGCGACCGCGCCACCGCGGCCTCCAGCCGGCCACTGGCCAGGTAGTGGGCGGCCGCAGCCTGGTCGAGGGTGGACGTATGCAGATCCGCGGCCTGCTTGGCCACGACCAGCGCCGCCTTGGTCGCGGCGGTGGTCCGGATCCAGCCGAGCCGCAGCCCCGGGGCCAAGATCTTGGAGAAGCTGCCGGTGCACACCACCTGGTCCTGGTCGGTCATCGCAGCCATCGAGGGCACCGGCGCACCGGAGTAGCGCAGCTCGGCGTACGGGTCGTCCTCGATCACCCGGAAACCGTGGGCCTCGGCCACCGCCACCAGTCCACGACGATTCGACTCGTCGAGGGTGCGTCCGGTCGGGTTCTGGAAGGTCGGCACGGTGTAGAAAGCCTTGGGGTGGTGCTCGGCGGCCAGCGCGGACAGCGCATCAAGATCAACACCGTCATCGTCGGTCGGCACCGCCACCAGCTGGGCGCCGGCCAGCGCGAAACACTGCAGCGCGGCAAGATAGCTCGGGCTCTCGACCAAGATCACGTCGCCCGGGTCGACCAGCGTAGTGGCCAGCAAGCTCAAGCCCTGTTGGGATCCGGTGGTGATCAAGATGTCCTCGGGGCGGGTCGGCAAACCTCGTACGGTGTAGCGCTCGGCGATCCGAGCGCGCAGCTCCCGGTTGCCTTCGGTGGCTGAGTACTGCAGGGCCGAGCGTCCCGCGCCGCCGAGCACGGCGGCGAAGGACTGCTGGGCACCGTCGAGGTCGAACAGCTCCGGTGCGGGCAGGCCGCCGGCGAAGGAGATGACGCCGGGACGTTCGGTGAGGGCCAGCAGGTCCCGCACGATCGAGGACTTGACCGTGGCGAAGCGCCGCGACAGCGGGGCGGTCGGGCGGGTGGGCTGCTCGGTCGTGATCACCGGACTCCTCAGGACGCGTGGTCTCGTTGGTGGGCAACAGGTCTCGAGTAGCGTAGGTCCGCCCGATCCGGGGGCCGCCGGAATATTCACTCCGCGGTCCGACCACTCCGCGTCACGGGCCGGAACGGCCGACGATCGGTGGCAGGATTCTCGGGTGCCCGAGCTCTGCTATTTCACCGGTCCGATGGACTGCGGCAAGTCGACGCTCGCGCTGCAGCTCGACTACACCCACACCGCCGGGGGCCGCCGGGGCCGCTTGTTCACCAGTCACGACCGGGCCGGTGAGGCGACCATCTCGTCGCGGCTCGGGCTGACCCGGCCGGCTATCGAGGTCCGGCCCGACTTCGACTTCTGGCACTACGTGGTCGGCCAGCTCACCACGGGGGAGCGGATCGACTACCTGGTCTGCGACGAGACACAGTTCTACCAACCCGGTCAGATCGACCAGCTCGCCCGGATCGTCGACGAGCTGCAGATGGACGTGTTCGCGGTCGGCATCATGACCGACTTCCAGACCCGGCTGTTCCCGGGCTCGCAGCGTCTGGTCGAGCTCTGCGACAAGATCGAGGTGCTGCAGGTCCGGGCGCTGTGCTGGTGCGGCGAACGGGCCACCCATAACGCCCGCACGGTCGACGGTGTGATGGTCGTCGAGGGCGACCAGGTCGTCGTGGGGGACACCGCGTCCCCCGGCGAGCAAACCGCGGTGGTGGCGTACGAGGTGCTGTGCCGCCGGCACCACCGGCGCCGGCTGACCCGCGCGGTCGCCCACGCCACGTTGTCGGACCCGCTGCCGTTCGGGCGGCTGGGAGACGAGGGGCCCGATCGATGAGCACCGTCAGTCCGTTGATCGAAGTCGAGGAGCTCGCCCGCTGGCTGGCCGGAGAGCGGACTCCGCCGGTGCTGGCCGATGTCCGCTGGACCCTCAACGGCCCGCCCGGTCGGCCGGAGTACGAGCAAACCCACCTGCCGGGCGCCCAGTGGGTCGACCTGGAGCGCGAGCTGTCCGGGCCTCCTGGGGCCGGCGGTCGGCACCCCCTACCGACCCCGGCCGCTTTCGGTGCGGCCATGCGTCGGATCGGCATCAGTGCTCAGACGGAGGTGGTCGTCTACGACGCCGCGAACGCCTTGGCGGCATCCCGGCTGTGGTGGCTGTTGACCGACGCCGGCCACGACCGCGTACGGGTGCTCGACGGTGGGTTGGCCGCGTGGACCGCGGCTGGTCAACCGACAGAGTCCGGCCCCGGTCGCCGTGTCTCTCCGGGCACCTTCACCGGACGTCCGGGACACCGGGCTCAGTGCGCCGCGGATGCCATCGTCCAGGACCTGCGCGAAGGTCGGCGGACCGGACTGGTCGACGTGCGCGCCGCCGAACGCTATACCGGCGCGGTCGAGCCGATCGATCCCGTCGCCGGTCACATCCCGGGTGCGGTGAACCGGCCGTCGATGGACAACGTGGACGCTGAAGGACGGTTCCAGCCGGCCGCCCAGATCGCGGACCGCTACGCCGGACTCGACCGGCCGGTGCTCTACTGCGGTTCCGGGATCACCGCCGCCCACTCCCTGCTCGCCTTGGAGTCGGCCGGGTTGTCCGGTGCGGCGATCTATCCGGGATCGTGGAGCGACTGGATCATGGACCCCACGCGACCGGTGGCCACCGGCGAGTGAGGCTGGGCCCCCGGCCTCGAAGAGGTCGCGCCCTCACTGCCCGGGCAGGAACGCGGGAGCCCTGACGAGGGCTTCGGCAGGCTCAGCTGGAGGGGCGGGGACCGCCGAACATGATCTCGTCCCAGCTCGGCACCGAAGCGCGCTTGCGCTTGGCTGATTTCGGGGCGGCGGCGGGCGGCATATCCTCCGACGTGTCGGCTTCCGGCTCGGGCTCAGGCGGTGAGACCGGCGGGGCGGCATGAGCCTCGTGCGACTCGACGATGAACTCCTCCGCCTCCTCGATCCGGTCGGAGAAGTTCACCAACCGGTCCGGCGGGCCGGGCTCGTCGGTGCCCGGCAGCTCGTGCGGCGCGTCCGGGTCCCCATCGATGTCGAGCTCGTCGAGCAGGCTGGGTTCGACCGGGTAGTTGACCACGATGGCCGGCTCCCAGCCGCCACCCTCGGTCTCGGGCACGGCACTCGCATCACTCAGTCCGGCGTAGACCCGGATCGAGTCCTCGGCGTAGCCGTCGCCGCCGAGCATGCCGTAGAGCGTCTCCAGAGCGGATTCTTCCTCCGGCTCGCCGTCAGGCTCGCGGTCCGGCTCCACCTCCGGAAGCGTCTCGGCTTGCAGCTGGGGCTCATCGGCCGCTTCCGGTTCGGGCTCCAGGTCGGCCACCACCTGCAGCGGTCGGACCACGGCGATGGTCGGCTCGCTGGCCTCATCGAGCTCCGCAGTCTCCGGCGGTGGCGTCTCCTGGGTGGCGCGTACCAGCGCCAGCTCGTCGCTCAGGTCGAGGGTCGGCTCGGTGTCGTCGCCGAGACCGCCGGCCCCATGCTCTGGACGCCGGCGGCCGGGCTGCGGCCCCTTGGCCGGCGAGTGCTCACCGAGCAGCCAGCGGGCCTCGTCGTTGTCGGCGATCGAGAACCGACCCTGAAGGTCGAAGAGGAAGGCGGCGTGCCGCGTCGACTCCCCGGAGCGGTAGTCCGCGGTGACGGTCCAGCGGCCATCCTCGAGCCGGTAGGAGTCCCAGTCGATGGTGTCGATGTCCACACCCCGGCCGACCAGGCGTTCGGTGACGGTGATCCGCAGGTTGCGGTGGCCAGAGGTCTCACCCCTGCGGCGCACCGACGACGACATGGCCATGGTGGCGATGTGGTCACGCTCGGCGAGGACAGGTGCGGCGAAGCGCTCGACCCGGTCCATCGGGATGCCGGCCACCCGGGCCACTTCCTCCAGCGTCGCGCCGCTCCGGATGCGCGTTTGGATGTCGCGGGGGCTGAGGGCGGTTTCCATCTCGAACTCCAGTTGTGCTAGCCGCGGCCGGTCGCCACGCAACGCCGCTCGCAACCGGTCGTCGGCCGAGATCGCCAGCTCTTCACCGCTGTCGGTGGCCACGATCAAGGACCTGCCGTCGTGGCTCAGTCCCACCAGTCGTGCGGTGCGCATCGATTGCGGCGGCTCCTGCTTCGGTGGCGGTGCGTGCGGGTTGTGCGTTGCTGCCAACCTACCCTCCCGAGCGGTCCTGGGGTGGGAGGCGCTCGTGGCCCGGACGCTTCCGCGGGGTTGCCGCACAGACGTAGTGTCTGGCTATGAACCAGGCTCCCCATCCTGAGCCCGCCACCCTTGGCCAGCTCCGGACCTCTGGATATGAACCCCGCGGAACCAAAGACGAGCTGCGCGCCAACCTGCTGAGCCGGCTGCGCAGCGGCGAGGACGCCTTTCCCGGCATGGTCGGCTTCGACGACACGGTGCTGCCCGAGCTGGAGAGCGCACTGCTCGCCGGGCACGACCTCGTCCTTCTCGGTGAGCGAGGCCAGGGCAAGACCCGGCTGATGCGCACCCTGGTCAGCCTGCTCGACGAGTGGAGCCCGGAGGTGGCCGGCTGCGAGATCCACGACGACCCCTACGCCCCGGCCTGCGTCCGCTGTCGGGCCCTGGCAACCGAGCTCGGGGACGACCTCCCCATCAGCTGGCGGCACCGCGACGACCGCTACACCGAGAAGCTCGCCACCCCGGACACGTCGGTCGGTGACCTGATCGGCGATGTCGACCCCGTGAAGGTGGCCCAGGGCCGCACCCTCGGCGACCCGGAGACCATCCACTACGGCCTGGTGCCGCGGGCCAACCGCGGCGTCTTCGGGCTGAACGAGCTGCCCGACCTGGCCGAACGGATCCAGGTCGCGCTGTTCAACGTGCTGGAGGAGCGCGACATCCAGGTCCGGGGCTATTCGCTCCGCCTGCCCTTGGACGTGTTCCTCGTCGCCACGGCCAATCCTGAGGACTACACCAACCGGGGCCGGATCATCACGCCCCTGAAGGACCGGTTCGGCGCCGAGATCCGGACCCACTACCTGACCGAGCTGAGCGACGAGGTGACCCTGCTGCACCAGGAGGCCGACCTGGTCGCCGAGGTCGGGGACCACCTGCTCGAGGTGATCGCCCGGTTCGTCCGCAACCTGCGGGAGTCGTCCTCGGTCGACCAGCGCTCCGGGGTCTCCGCGCGGTTCGCGATCGCCGCCGCCGAAGCGGTGGCCGGGTCGGCGCTGCGCCGGTCCGCGCGGACCGGGGATGCCGAGGCGGTGGCCCGGGTCTGCGACCTCGCTGTCGTGCTACCGACCCTGCTCGGCAAGATCGAGTTCGAGATGGGGGAGGAGGGTCGTGAACGCGCCGTGCTCGACCACCTCCTCAGGCTGGCCATCGCGGCGACGTTCCGCGACCGGCTGTCCGGCCTGGACCTGACCGGCTTCACCGCCGTCTTCGCCGAGGGTGCCGTGGTGGAGACCGGCGAGTTGGTGCCGGCGGCCGAGCTGCTCGGTCAGCTCGGCAGCGTGCCCGGGCTGTCCAAGGTCTTGGACCGGTTGGGCTACGGCGACTTCGCCGGTCGTGGTCAGGTCGCCGCCGCGGCCGAGTTCACGCTGGAGGGCCTGCACCTGATCCGCCGGATCGAGAAGGAGAACGTGGATGGTCGTACGGTCTACGGCGCGGCCTGATCATGGCCGCTGACTTCTCGGGTCACCACCGCTACCGCTACGGGCCCTGGCGCGGCGGCCCGGACCCGCTGGCCCCACCGTACGACGTGCGCGCGGCGATCGACCAGATCGGCCAGGACGTGATGTCGGCGGGCAACGTCCGCGACTCCATGCGTGAGCTGATGCGTCGAGGCCTGGACGGCCGAGGTGGCCTGGACCGGCTCGCCGACAAGATCCGCAAGCTGCGCGCCCAGGCCCGGCGGCGCGGTGACCTCGGCGGCACCTTGGACCAGGTCCGGGCGGCACTGGACCAGGCGCTCACCGCTGAGCGCGAGGAGCTGGCCGGCCGCGAGGGCGACGACGCCAGGCTTGCCGAGATGGACCTGGCCACCCTGCCCGACGACGTGGCCGGGGCCGTACGAGCCCTCGATGGCTACGACTGGAAGTCCGATGAGGCCCGGGCGACGTTCCAGGCCATCCAGGACATGCTGCGCCGGGAGGTGCTCGACGCCCAGTTCGCCGGGATGAAGCAGGCCCTGGCGTCGCCCGATCCCGAGGCGATGGCTCGGGTCAAGGACATGCTGGCCGATCTGAACTCGCTGCTGGCGGCGCACGCCCGACAAGAGGACACCACCGACGCGTTCTCCGACTTCATGAGCAAGCACGGTGAGTTCTTTCCCGAGCAGCCCGAGACGGTCGAGGAGCTGATCGACGCCCTTGCACGTCGGCAGGCTGCGGCGCAGCGGATGCTGTCGTCGTTGTCACCCGAGCAGCGTGAGCAGCTGGGCCAGCTGATGAGCCAAGCCCTGGCCGATGCCGACCTGGCCTCCGAGATGGCTCAGCTCGGCGACAACCTGCGAGCCCTGCGGCCCGGTCTGGACCGGGAGTCCCCGGCCGGGATGCGGCCCGGCGGAGAGTCGCTGGGCTACAGCGACGCCGTGGAGGCGGTGGCGGAGATCGCCGACCTCGAGGCTCTGGAGGCGCAGCTGTCGCAGAACCATCCCGGGGCGACCTTGGACGACGTCGACGTGGACACGTTGGAGAAGCGGCTGGGCCACGAGGCCGTACGCGATTTCCAAGCCCTGCGCGACCTCGAGCGCGAGCTGGAGGAGCAGGGCTATCTGACCCGGGGCGACGACGGCTTGCGGCTGACTCCGCGGGCCGTACGGCGCTTGGGCCAGACTGCGCTCAAGCGGGTGTTCTCCCAAATTGCCGCTGCCGGGCACGGTGACCATGAAGACCACCGGACCGGAGCCGCTGACGAGCCGACCGGTCTGACCCGGCCGTGGGTGTTCGGCGACGAGCTGCCGATCGACGCCCCCCGCACGGTCGCGAACGCGCTGCGCCGACGGGGTCTGAGCGCCCCGTCGAGCCTTCGACCGGCGCAGGACGGGCCGAGCTCGCGGGGCGTCGGGCTGGACGTGGAGGACTTCGAGGTGATCGAGACCGAGCGCCGGACCAGCGCGGCCGTGGCGCTGTGCGTCGACCTGTCGTTCTCGATGGTCCAGGACGGCCGCTGGGGTCCGATGAAGCAGACCGCGCTGGCCCTGAACCACCTGATCGAAACCCGCTTCCGGCAGGACGCCCTGCAGGTGATCGGGTTCAACCGGTACGCCCGGCGGCTCTCCCCGGTGCAGCTGGCCGAGGCCGAGCCCGAGTGGATCCAGGGCACCAACCTGCAGCACGCGCTGATCCTGGCTGCTCGGCACCTGCGCCGGCACCCCGACGCGGAACCGGTGGTGCTGGTCGTCACCGACGGCGAGCCGACTGCCCACCTCACCGGTGACGGCCAGGCCTACTTCCGGTGGCCGACGACGAGTGAGACGTCGCGGGCCACCGTGGCCCAGGTGGACGAGCTCAGCCGCTACGGCGCGACGATCAACACCTTCATGCTGGGTGAGGATGCCGGTCTGGCTCGGTTCGTCGACGCCATCGCTCGGCGGGCCGGCGGCCGGGTGTTCACCCCGGACATCGCTCGGCTGGGCGAATACGTGGTGGCCGACTACCTTCAGGCCCGGCGGGGCCGACGGTGACTCACACCGGGCCGCAAGGGCTGTGCGGCGCCGGCCCAACGAAGCTGAACGAAGTGTGAACCGCCTTGAACGCTGTGACATAGTGGCTCGCTGTAAGGCTGGCGGGGCGCGGACCCCCGCACGCTCCGTTCGTCTGCCGCGGCTCGTCGTGGGTAAGGGTTGAGAATGACTGGCAACGCGACCTATCGCCTGGACAATACGGCGGTCCTCTCGGTCTGCGCCGTGGAGGCCCCCATCGTGGCCACCTCGGCGTCGTTCGACGAGCGGCTGACCGAGACATTCGAGCGCACCGGGATGCGTCCCGGGATGCTGGAGGAGCTGGCCGGGATCCGTGAGCGCCGGTGGTGGCCCGAGGACATCAGCTTCGCCGATGCGGCCGCGATGGCCGGCGCCAAGGCCCTGGCCGAGGCCGGCATCAATCCCTCGCAGGTCGGGGTGATGATCAACACCTCGGTGTCTCGCGCCTACCTGGAGCCTTCCTCGGCCGTCGCCGTGCACCACCAGCTCGGTCTGCCGTCCGGCTGTCTGAACTTCGACCTGGCCAACGCCTGCCTCGGTTTCGTCAACGGCATCCAGCTGGCCGGCACCATGATCGACTCGGGCCAGATCGACTACGCCCTGCTGGTCGACGCCGAAGGTCCTCGGGCGCTGCACGAACGGACCCTGGACCGGTTGGCTCAGCCCGACACGACGGCTGCCGACGTCCTCGAGCAGTTCGCCACCTTGACCCTGGGCTCGGGCTCGGCGGCGATGGTCCTCGGTCGGGCCGACCGGCATCCGGAAGGACACCAGGTCGTCGGCGGGGTCAGCCGAGCCGGCACTGAGCACCACGACCTGTGCGTGGGAGATCTCGACCGGATGCGGACCGACTCCCGCAAGCTGTTCCAGGCCGGCATCGGGCTGGCCCTGGAGACGTGGCGGGACGCGGTCACCGACGGGTTCGACTGGGAGGGTGCTGACTACTTCTTCGCGCACCAGACCTCGGTCAAGCACCTCAAGGCCATGGCCGACGCGCTCGGTGCCGACGTCGACCGCTTCCCGATGACCGTCCCGACCTACGGCAACATCGGGCCGGCCGCCGTGCCGTTCACCCTGGCTCAGCACGTCGACCTGCTGCAGCCCGGGATGCAGGTGCTGCTGCTCGGCATCGGCTCGGGGCTGAACACCTCGTTCGCCGAGATCACCTGGTGATCGCGGGCGCCGACCCTGCACCCGAGCCAGTCGATCTGGCCGGACTGCCCGACCTCGATCCGGCCTGGTCCCGGTTCGTCACCGCCCCCGATGCCGACGGTGTGGCGCGGACCTGGCACCTGCTCGACAACCAGGTCGAGCCCACCATCGGCACCCTGCTGTGCGTGCACGGCAACCCGACCTGGTCGTTCCTGTGGCGCCGGTTCCTCGGCGCCGCGCCGGCGGGCTGGCGGGTCGTCGCCGTCGACCACCTCGGGATGGGTCTGTCCGAGCGGCTCGCCGGACCCCGCCGGCTGGCCCAGCGGATCAGCGACCTCGGCGCCGTGACCGCGGCCCTGGAGATCACCGGGCCGGTGGTCATCGCCGCCCACGACTGGGGCGGTCCGATCTCGTTGGGCTGGGCTCAGGCCCACCGTGACCAGCTGCGTGGCATCGTGCTGACCAACACCGGTATCGATCTGCCGGCCGGTTCGGCGGCCCCGGGCCTGATCCGGATCGCGCGCACCGCTGCTCTGCGGGAGACCGTCTGCGTCCGTACGCCCGTCTTCGTCCGCGGAGCCAGCGCGTTGTCCCGGCCGGCCCTGCCCAAGGCCGTACGACGCGGCCTCGAGCTGCCGTACGCCCACGCCGGCCGGCGGCAAGCCATCGGGGACTTCGTGGCCGACATCCCGGTCGAGGCCGACCATCCGACGCGCGCGGTGCTGGACCGCGTGGTCGCGGGGATGCCGGCCCTGGCCGATCTGCCCGCTCTGCTCCTCTGGGGTCCTCGCGACCCCGTCTTCACCGAGCGCCAGCTCGACGACCTGATGCGCCGGTTGCCCCGAGCCGACGTGCAGCGGTATCCGCGGGCCTCCCACCTGGTCACCGAGGACGTCCCCGAGGCGGCCGAGCACGCCTGGCGCTGGATCGTCGACCAGGTCGAGGCGCACGGTCCCCACGGGGCCGATCCGGCCCGGCGACCGGGGTCTCCCGGCGCGCACGCCGAGGTGAACCTCCGGTTGCCCTGGGCCGCCCTCTCCGAGCGGGCGCGCGACCCGGCCCCGGCGGTGGTCGAGCTGGCCGGTGGCCGGACCCGGACCACGTCTTTCGCCGAGCTCGAGCACCGGATCGTTCGAGCCGCGGCCGGTCTGAGTGCCAGTGGCGTCCATGCTGGACACCGGGTCGCCATGCTCATCCCGCCCGGTGTCGACCTGACCGTCGCCGTCTATGCCGTCTGGCGGCTGGGCGCGGTCATTGTGGTGGCTGACGCCGGCCTCGGTCTGCGGGGGCTGGCCCACGCGCTGCGTAGTGCTGCGCCTGACCACGTCATCGGCATCCCCAAGGCCCTGGTGGCGGTGGGCGCGTTCGGCGTGCCCGGTCAGCGGATTCCGTCCCAGCCTGCGCCCGCGCCGCTGCGCCGCGCACTCGGTTGGTCGATGAGCCTGTCCGAGCTGACGGCCGAGGCCGGCGACACCGCGCCCCCGCGGCCGGACGGTGACGCCGACGCCGCGGTGCTGTTCACCTCCGGTGCGACCGGTCCGGCCAAGGGGGTGGTGTATCGCCACAGTCAGCTGCGGGCCCAGATCGACCGGGTCGGTGAGGCGATGGGCCTGACCGGGGACGACCGGCTCGTCGCCGCCTTCGCTCCGTTCGCCCTCTACGGCCCGGCGCTGGGGATGGGGGCCGCGGTGCCCGACATGACCGTCACCTCACCGGGGACGTTGACCGCGACCGCGCTGGCCGACGCCGTCTCCGCCATCGAGGCCACGGTGATCTTCGCCTCTCCGGCCGCCCTCAAGAACGTCGTCGCCACCAGTAGCGATCTCAATCCGGCCCATCGCCGGGCTCTGGGCGGCGTTCGCCGGCTGATGTCGGCTGGCGCTCCGGTGCCGCTGCCGCTGCTCCGACAGGTGCAGACCCTGCTGCCGGCGGCCGAGCTGCACACCCCGTACGGGATGACCGAGGCGCTGCCCGTCGCCGACATCGACCTGGCCCAGATCGAGGCGGCTGGTCCGGGCAACGGGGTCTGTGTCGGCAAACCGTTGGACCGTGTCGAGGTCCGAGTCAGTCCGTTGGATGTGGCCGGCCGGGCCGACGGGGCACTGACCGAGGAGCCGTACGTGACCGGGGAGATCTGCATCTCCGCCGCCCACGTGAAGTCCCGCTACGACCGTCTCTGGGCCACCGAGCGGCAGAGCTCGCGCAACCCGGGTTGGCACCGCAGCGGCGACGTCGGCCACCTGGACGACCAGGGTCGGTTGTGGGTCGAGGGACGACTGGTGCACGTCGTCACCACCGCTGACGGACCGGTCACTCCGGTCGGCGTCGAGCAGCGGGTCGAAGCTCTGCCCGAGATCGACGCTGCCGCAGTGGCGGGAGTCGGGCCGGCGGGCACTCAGCAGGTGGTGCTGGTCGTGGTTCCGGCCGGGGCCGGTCAGCGCCGGGGGCAGCTGGCGGACGCGGACCTGAGCGCAGCCGTACGGGAGGCCGCCGGCGTGCCGGTGGCGGCGGTGCTGGTCACCGACCGGCTGCCCGTCGACATCCGGCACGCCTCCAAGGTCGACCGAGCGGCCGTCGGCGTCTGGGCCGGACGCCTCTTGTCCGGACGGCGGGCGGGCCGGTTGTGAAGGTCCTGGTCACCGGGGCCAGCGGGCTGCTGGGCGGCCGGACCGCGCTCGCCCTGGCCGAGCGCGGCGACACCGTGACCGTCCTGCAGCGCCGGCCGGCCGGGCTTGGGTTGCCGGAGATCCTGGCCGACGTGGCCGATGCTCCGGCCGTACGCGAGGCCGTCAGCGGGCACGAGGCCGTCCTGCACCTGGCCGCCAAGGTCAACGTGACCGGACCGTGGCGCGACTACGAGCGAGCCAACGTGGTCGGCACCCAGTCGGTCGTGGACGCCTGCCGGGCCGCCGGGGTCCAGCGGTTGGTCCAGGTCTCGTCACCGTCGGTCGCACACGGCGGGTCCTCCCTGGTCGGCGCACCGGCCGGACCCGCCGACCCGGCACGGGCACGGGGACCGTACGCCCGGAGCAAGGCCCTGGCCGAGCAGATCGCCCTGGCCGCCGACAGCCCTGACCTGGCTGTCTTGGCCGTTCGACCGCACCTGGTCTGGGGGCCGGGCGACACACAGCTGGTCGGCCGGATCGTCGCGCGGGCGCGGAGCGGCCGGTTGCCACTGATCGGAACCGGCGCGGTTCTGGTCGACAGCACCTATCTGACCAATGCGGTCGAGGCCCTGGTCGCCGCCGTGGACCGGGCCCCGACGGCGCACGGGCAGGCGCTGGTTGTGACCAACGGCGAACCGGTGCCGATCGCCGAGCTGCTCGGTGGCATCTGCCGCGCGGCCGGGGTGCCGGCTCCGCAGCGCCAGGTCCCCGTCGCTTTGGCCAAGGCGGCCGGTGCGGTGGCCGAGGCGCTCTGGTCGTTGCGCCGCTCCGCCGACGAGCAGGACCCACCCCTGACCCGATTCGTCGCGGAGCAGCTCTCCACCGCCCACTGGTTCGACCAGCGACTCACCCGAGCCGCCCTCGACTGGTCCCCCCGGATCACCCTCGCCGAGGGCTTCAGCCTCCTGGCCGCCTCCTACGCGGGCTGAGCGCACAGCACCACGCGGCTGAGCTCGTCGAAGCGCTCGTCAGAGCTCCCGCGTCTGGGAGTAGCACCTCTGAGTCGATGACTTTGCCCACCGAAGTCAGTCTGTATGGGTACGACACTTCGAGGGAGACGACATGGCTGCTGTGGGACCGCTGAACCTCACGTTCACCGCTCGGCTGGGAAAGGTCTGTGCGGGTGACACCTGGACGTGTGTCCAACTGCCGGGGTCGGCTGACATCTTCGGGACTCGTGGCCTCGTCAAGGTCGCCGGGACCGTCGACGGGCATCCGTTCACCGGAGCGTTCATGGCGTTGGGTGACGGCACCCACAAGCTGCCGGTCGCAGCGGCCGTTCGGAAGGCGATCGGCAAGACCGACGGCGATGACGTGGTCGTCCACCTCACGGAGCGTCTCAGCTGACCCACGCTCCGGTGGCCTACGACCGGACGAGCAGATGGGTGTCGTCGTCGAGAACTGTTCGATTTGCAGGCCGAGCTCAGGGGGAGGAGCGGCGGATCGTGAAGGGGCCGCGGGCGGTGGAGGGGTCCACGACGCGGCCGTGCTGGACGAGCTCGACTTCACCCGAGGCGACCAGGCGGCGAGCGGCTCGGCGTACGGGTTCGAGCTCGGCACCGGGCAGCGAACGAGCCAGGTCGACGTCGGTCGCCGGACGGCCCGACGCCACCGCCGCGCGGATGGCGACCTCGAGCTGGACATCCACGTCCGTACGCCGACGCCGCCGGCAGGCATCACTGCAGTAACGGAGCTGGTCCCAGTCGCGCGCCCACTTCTTGCGCCACGTGATCACGCGCCCACAGGACTCGCAGGTCTTCTCCAGCGCCGGCACGTCCCCATCTTCGCGCTGGTGGCAAATCCCGGCCCCTAGACTCCATCGGGGCCGACGGAGGTCGTCGGCCGACGAAGGGACTGAACATGTTTGACGTGGACGATATTCGCGACTGGGTCGGCCAGAGCGTGGTGGACAAGGAGGGATCCAAGATCGGCAACCTCGAGTCCGTCTACTACGACACCTCGACGGATGCCGCCGCATTCGCCTCGGTCAAGGTGGGCCTGCCCGGCGGCGGGAAGCTGATCTTCGTCCCGCTGGCCGGCGCCCGCGTCTCGCCCAAGCACATCCGGGTGCTGACCGACAAGAAGCTGGCCAAGAACGCGCCGTCGATCGACACCGACGGTCAGCTCACCTCCGATGCCGAGCCGGGCATCTATGCGCACTACGGTCTGCCCTACGAGCGCGGCGTCGGCGGCGAACGCCGGCTCGGCCGTCGCTGACGGATGCCCTGGGTCCAGAAGGAGCGCACCGCACTCGTCGCCACGCTGCGAGCTGCCGACCCGGACGGCGAGACGCTGTGTGTCGGTTGGAACGTACGCCGGCTGCTGGCGCACCTCATCGTGCGGGAGCGGCGCCCGCTGGCTGGGGTGGCCGACCTGGTCTCGCGGGAGCCGCCCGGGCAGGAGAAGCGCCTGAGCACGCTGACCGACACCGCCCGATCGGCCGATGGCTATCAGGCCCTGGTCGACCAGTTCGCCGAGGGCCCGCCGCGCTGGTCGCCGATGAGCTGGGCGGGGGAGAGCCTCAACCTGGTCGAGTACGTCATCCACCACGAGGACATCCGACGCGCCGGCGGAGAGCCGGCTGAGCCACGCGTGCTGCCCGAGGCCGAGCGCCAGGCAGTGTGGAAGCGCCTCGGGTTGTTTGCCCGGCAGAGCTTCAGCCGCTCGCCGGTCGGCGTCCGGCTCGCCCGGCCCGGCGCCGAGAGCCAGCAGGTCAAGAAGGGTCCGACGCCGGTCACGATCAGCGCCGATCCGGTCGACCTGGCGCTCTACCTCAGCGGTCGGCGGGGCGCGGCCCTGGTCGAGATCTCCGGACCGGACGAGGCGGTGCAGAAGTTCCAGGACTGGGTGCGGACGACGTAGTGTCCAAGCGCCGCAGGACCATCAGCTGCAGCTCCACCAGCAACCGGGCGGCCGGGTCGGCCAGATCGAGGTCGAGGAGCGCTTCGGCCCGTCCGATCCGGTAGCGCAGTGTGTTCGGGTGGATCCGCAGGGCCTCCGCGGCCGTCCGCACGTCGCCGGAATAGCGCAGGTATTCCTCGACACTGGCCCGCATCGACGACCCGTGCCGCTGGTCGTAGTCCACCAGCGCGGCCACCCGAGGATCGCGCAGGTCGTCGCGGCCGGCGATCAGGTCGGTGATCTCACCGAGCAGCACCGGCGTACGCGAGTCCGCCAAGGTCGTCACCCGACGATCGGGTCCCGTCGCGTCGAGCACCCGGTCGACCTCCACCCGGGCTGCGCCCACATCGGCCAGGTTGGCCACCGGGGCGGCGACGGCCGCCCGCAGGTCGACGCCGCTGTGCGCCCGCAGCCGCTCGATGGTCCGGCCGGTCCAGGCGGTGACGCCGCTCGGCGACGTGGTCCGCGGCAGCAGCACGTAGACCCGGGTGCCGATCACCGTGACCAGCGACTCGCGGGCATAGGCACTGGCGTGCAACCGCAGGGCCGATGACAGCTCGGCCAGTGAGCTCGACCGTTCGCCGTCCAGAGCGGTGAAGCCGATCACCACAGCGGGGCCGGACATCGAGATGGACAGCGCCGCGGCCAGCGACGGCACGTCGACGCCACCCCCACGAGCCCCCAGCAGGCGCTGGATCTGCATCGCCTCATTGCTCGGAGCGTTCAGCGACCGGGTGATGAGCCGCGCCGCGACCGCCGAGGCTCCCCGCAGCGCCGCCTGGGCATCGCGGGACAGAGGCTGGTGGCCCTCCTGGACCCAGATCGTGCCCAGCACTGGTCTGATTCCGGTCGCGTCGGCAGCTGCCGGGTCGTCGAGTGCCCGGATGCTGACGACGAGCCGACGACGCAGTCCGAGTCCGACGTCAGCCGGCACCTCCACCACCTCGTCGGTGCGGCGGAGCCGGTCGAAGACCCCCCACTCGCGGAGCCGGCGCAGATAGTCGGCTGGACCCTCACGGCCCAGGATGGACATCCGGCGCACCTCGTCGGCCGTGTCATCGGATGCCGAGTAGGCGAGCACCACCGAACGGTCGTCCTCGATGCTCACCATGCCGTTGGTCAGGGCCGCGACCGTCCGAGCCAGCCCGAACAGGTCGGTGCCGTCATCGGTCGCCGGTCCGAGTCCGGGGCTGGCCTTGTGCTGCGCGTACGAGTGGTCGAGCAGTCCACGGATGCGGGCCAAGACCGTTTCCGACCGGGCCTGGGGGTGGACGGTGACCAGGGCGACACCGCCCAGCCGTGCCGCCTGCTCGAGCAACGGCGAGCCGGCGACCTTGGTCAGCACCACAGACGGACGCGGCCGGTCCGTGAGGCTGACCAGCCCCTCGAGCCAGCGTCGGACGGTCGGTTCGGGCACACCGGCCAACACGCAGACATCGGCCGTACGCACCGGGTGGCGCTCCGAGATGAGCAGGTCGTCGGCGTCGATCAGGGTCACCGATCCGACCTCGGGCGGTGGGGTCGGCAGGACCGGCACCGCGACGACGGCGTCGTCGAGTGCCCGGACCAGGGCGGTCAAGGTCACCAGGCGCCGCGGCGGTTCGACGGTCATGGTGAGACGGCTCCCTGGGGTTTGTTCGACTGGACAACAACGACGGTCTGACTTTAGCGATCTCGCCAAAGGTCGTCGAGGCCGGATGTAGTTAACTGGTCACAGCCCGATAACCCCGCTCGGGTGCTGTCGCCTTTGGAGGTTTCTCGTGGATGCCGTCACTGTTGTTCCCGCACCGACCAACGAGCCGGTGCACGACTACGCCCCGTCGAGTCCCGAACGAGCTCGGCTGAGAGCCAAGTTGGACGCGCTGGTCGCGAACCCGACCGAGATCCGCCAGGTCATCGGCGGCGTGCACCGTACGGCGTCGGGCGCTGCCGAGAACGTCGTCCAGCCGCACCGGCACGCGTCGGTGATCGGCTCCTTCACCAACGCCACCCGCGCCGACGTCAGCGATGCCATCGAGGCCGCGGCCACGGCTGCGCCCGCCTGGCGGGACCTGCCCTTCGACGAGCGGGCCGCCGTCTTCCTGCGCGCCGCTGACCTGCTTGCCGGGCCTTGGCGCGAGACCATCGCCGCAGCCACCATGCTCGGCCAGTCCAAGACCGCCTACCAGGCCGAGATCGACAGCCCGTGCGAGCTGATCGACTTCTGGCGCTTCAACGTGCACTTCGCCCGGCAGATCCTGTCCGACCAGCCGGTGTCCTCGCCGGGAGTGTGGAACAAGGTCGAGTACCGCCCGCTCGAAGGCTTCGTCTACGCCATCACGCCCTTCAACTTCTCCGCCATCGCCGGCAACCTGCCGACCGCGCCGGCACTGATGGGCAACACCGTCATCTGGAAGCCGTCGCCCACCCAGGCCGTGGCCGCCTACCTCACCCTGCAGCTGCTCGAGGCCGCCGGCCTGCCCGCCGGCGTGATCAACCTGGTGCTCGGCGACGGCCCCATGGTCTCCGAGGTCGCGCTGGCCGATCCCCGGCTGGCCGGCATCCACTTCACCGGTTCGACCGCGACCTTCCAGCGCCTGTGGCAAGAGGTCGGCGCCAACATCGCGAACTACCACGGCTATCCGCGGCTGGTCGGAGAGACCGGCGGCAAGGACTTCGTGGTCGCCCACAGCTCGGCCGATCCCGACGTGCTGACCACGGCGCTGATCCGGGGCGCTTTCGACTACCAGGGCCAGAAATGCTCGGCCGCCTCCCGGGCGTTCGTGCCCAAGTCGGTCTGGGCTCGGATGGGCGACGACTTCACCTCCAAGGTCAATTCGCTGGCCTACGGTGATGTCACCGACTTCGCCAACTATGGCGGCGCCGTCATCGACCAGCGCTCGTTCGACCGCAACGCCGCGGCCATCGACCGGGCCAAGGCGACCAGCAGCATCACCGTGGCCGCCGGCGGCAGCTATGACGACTCCGAAGGCTTCTTCATCGCGCCGACCGTCCTGCTGGGCGACGACCCGGCCGACGAAGCCTTCACCACCGAGTACTTCGGACCCATCCTGTCGGTCCACGTCTACGACGACTCGACGCCCAACGCCTACGTCGACACGCTCCGACGGATCGACCAGGGCTCCGGCTATGCGCTCACCGGTGCGGTCATCGCCACCGACCGGGCCGCGGTGCAGCAGGCCAGCACCGAGCTGCGGTTCGCGGCCGGCAACTTCTACATCAACGACAAGCCCACCGGTGCTGTGGTCGGCCAGCAGCCCTTCGGTGGGGCCCGCGCCTCGGGCACCAACGACAAGGCGGGTTCGGCTCAGAACCTGCTCCGCTGGGCCTCGGCGAGGACCATCAAGGAAACCTTCGTGCCGGCCACCCACCACGCCTACCCGCACCAAGCCCCGGAAGCGCAGGACAACTGATGGCCGCACTCGCTTTGACCAACCCGCTGCGACCCGCCCTGCTGGCCGCCGGCCGATCGCCGTGGCTGCAACGGATGGTGACCCGGTTGCCGTTGACCCGCAAGGTCGTCCAGCGTTTCGTGCCGGGCGAGGCCGAGCCCGCCGTGGTCAGTGCGGCCGCCGCCCTGCTCGCTTCGGGACGCTTCGTCTCGGTCGACTACCTCGGCGAGGACATCACCGATGCCGGCCAGGCCGAGGTGACCCTGCAGGCGTATCTCTCGCTGTTGCAGGCGTACGCCGGTCTCAGTGCGGCGGGCGAGGGAGCTCGGCCGCTCGAGGTGTCGATCAAGCTGTCGGCTCTCGGCCAGTCGTTGCCCGGCATCGGCCGGGACCTCGCGTTGACCAACGCCCGGACCATCTGCACCGCGGCCGAGGCCGCCGGCGTCTGGGTCACGGTCGACGCCGAGGACCACACCACCACCGACTCGACGCTGTCGATCGTGCGGGAGCTGCGTACGGAGTTCCCCTGGCTGGGCACCGTGCTGCAGGCCTACCTGCACCGCACCGAGCAGGACTGCCGAGACCTCGCCGGGCCCGGGTCCCGGATCCGGCTCTGCAAGGGTGCCTACAAGGAGCCGGCCTCGGTCGCGTTCCAGAAGTCGGCCGAGGTCGACGACTCCTACCTGCGCTGCCTGCGGGTGCTGATGGAGGGACAGGGCTACCCGATGGTGGCTTCGCACGATCCCAAGATCATCGCCGCGGCGGCGGACTATGCCGCCGAGACCGATCGCGGGCCGGCCGAGTTCGAGTACCAGATGCTCTACGGCATCCGTGACGAGGAGCAGCGTCGACTCGTGACCGAGGGCGGTCACGTCCGGGTCTACGTGCCCTACGGCGACCAGTGGTACGGCTACTTCATGCGCCGGTTGGCCGAGCGTCCGGCCAACTTGATCTTCTTCCTGCGGTCCCTGCTCAGCCGGTCCTAGCTGCTCAGCCGGTCCTAGCTGCTCAGCCGGGTGTGGGCGGTTCAGTCGGCATCGAACCGACCATCAGCGGCGACGTGGTCAACGGCACGCAGCCGCAGGTGGTGCCGTACTCGACATCGAGGTCGACCGTGACCGAACGCGGCGCCGAGGTCGGGTCGGCGGTGCGCTCGACGAGCAGCTGCATGGCTCGGGCCGCCACCGTGGCGACCGGCACCACGGCCTGGGTCGGCCGCAGACCGGTCACGGTGGCCTCACCGATCGAGTCGATGGTGGTCACCAGCACGTCCCGGGGAATCGACAGCCCGAGCTTCTCGATGGCGGCCAGCGCTCCCCAGAACATCCGGTTGTTGGTGGTGAACACCCCGAACGGCGGAGTCAGCGTCCGGAACAGCGCGTACGCCCCGGCGGCCGCGTCGTCCGGGGTGGTGTGGCCGTTGCTGATGTGGGTGGACAGTCCGGCGGACCGCATCACCCGGGTGTAGCCGCTCTGCCGATCGCGGATGTTCGAGATCGACCGGTCCCCGGCGACGATGGCGACCTGGGTCAAGCGGTGCTGCTCGATCAGGTGCCGGACCAACACCTCGGCCGCCTTCCGGCTCGCGGGCATCACGTGGTCGGCCAGGTGCCGGATCGAGGGCACCGTCCGGTCGACGATCACGGTGGGGATCTCCGACACCGCATCGGGCAGGCTGGGCGCCCCGGTCGGCAGCACGATCAACCCATCGACTCGCTGCTGCCGGAACAGCCGGAGATAGCGTTCCTCCTGGTCCACGTCCTCGTCAGAGTCTCCGAGCAGCAGAGCGGGGCTGGCTGCGGTGAGCCGCTCCTCGATGGCGCGGGTCAACAAGGCGAAGAAGCCGTTGCGCACGTCCGGGATGATCAGGCCGACGAAGCCCGAGCGCCGGGTGCGCAGGCCGACCGCCGCCGCGTCACCGACGTAACCCAGGGTCTGGACCGAAGCCAGCACCCGCTCGCGCATCCCGTCGGCCACGTACGCCTCGCCGTTCAGCACCCGCGACACGGTCTTGGTCGACACCCCGGCGTGCTCAGCGATGTCGACGATCCGAGACGGTCGGCGGAGTCCCGCTGATCCGGGTCGGTTCGACCCGTCACCGCTCACGTGACGGCGCTCCCGAGCTCGACGGTCTGCCGGGGCAGCCGCTCGGCCGGCCACCAGCCGGTGGCCGCACCCCCCATCAGGGCGGCACCACGGGCGACCGAGTCCTTGTCCTGAGCGACCACCAGACCGTGGGTCTGCAGGTCCTGCTTGGCCTGGACCCACCGACGCGACTGCACCCCGCCGCCGATCAGCAGGCTGGGTCCGGTCGACCCGGTGAGCTGGCGCAGCCCCGCCTCGCCGGCCGCGGCCGCGGCGGCGTACCCATCCAGCACGTCCGCCCAGATCCGGGCCGGGTCGACCCGGCCGCCGACGGGAGAGCTCAGATCAGCCAGCCGTACGCGACCGACCTCGAGCTCGGCCAGCAGCCGAGGAGGGGTCGGCCGGCCCCGCGGCTGGTCGAGCGCGGCCCGTTCGATGTCGTCTCGGACCACGTCGAGCGCAGCAGCCAGGTGCCGGAGCGCGAGACCCGGACGAATGTGCTCCCACAAGATCATCAGCGCGTCGTCACCGGGCCAGCGCGTGATGGTCAGGTCACCGGGCACCCCGGTCAGCTCGGGATGAGTGGCCGGCGCACCGCCGGTCCAGGCCGCGACCAGCGGCTCACCGGTGCCCATGGAGTCGACGACCATCCCGGGCCGACCACCGGCACCCAGGACCCCGACCGGGTGGTCGTGTCCGGCGATGGTCACCGGGATCCCCGCCGGCAGCCCGGTCTCAGCGGCCCGTGCGGCCGTGATGGTGCCGAGCGGGGTGCCGGCCGTGACCAGGGGCGCCCAGCGCACGTCGAGCCCTGCAACCGCAAGGATCTCTTGGTCGTAGCGGCAGCGATACGGGTCGAACGCCCCACTGGTCGCGGCCAGGGATGGCTCCTGGGCGAGGGCTCCGGTCAGGTGCCAGACCAACAGTCCGGCCACCCCGGTCCACACACCGTCCGGCCGGACGCCCTGATCGGCCAGCCACCCCATCTTGGACACGCCCAGGTCGGAGCGCGAGCGGCGTCCGGTCCGCCGGAGCAGATCAGGCTGGCCGAACGTCTCGACCAGCCGGTCGCTGGTCTCTTGGCCCCGCGGGTCGTGCCAGACCAGGACGGGGACCTCGGCCACCGTGTCGCCCTGCACCCACCCCCCGGACTCGCCGAGGCTGGCGATGCCGATGCCGCGGATGGCGCGGAGCTCCGGCGTCAGCAGGGATACCAGCTCGTGCACCGCCTCGAACAGCGCAGGCACGCTCATCTGGGTCCAGCCCTGCTCAGACCGGATGAACGGGGTGGGAACGGAGCGGACGGCCAGGCTCCTACCCTCGCGGTCGAGGACTGCCGCCTTGATGGCCGAGGTGCCGACGTCGAGGCCGAGCAGGGTCGGCTGGGCCTCCGTCACCGGCGTCCTCCTCCAGATTGGCGACACCTGGTCGGGTGGCCGCCGTTGCAAAGTAACAGCGCGGACTCTAGTCTGTCTATCGTTGTCAGACAACGATGGTCAGAATCGCTGGCCGCGTTGATCCGCTGGCGACGACGACACGAAAGAGGATGCATGGCACTCATCACCCTGCGGGCGGCGCTCGATGCGGCGAAGGACGGCGCGTACGGCGTCGGAGCGTTCAACGTCACCGATCTGGTCCAGGTCGAGGCGGTGCTCGAAGCCGCCCGCGAGACCGACTCACCGGTGATCGTCCAGACCATCGTCGGTGCGTCGGCGCACGGATCGGACGAGCTGTTCTGGGCCGCGATGCAGACCGCGATCGCCCGCTATCCGGACGTGCCGGTGGTGCTGCACCTCGACCACGGGCCGAGCTACGACGACTGCGTCCGGGCCATCGACGCCGGTTTCACCAGCGTGATGATCGACGGCAGCCTGGCCGACGACCGGGTCACGCATGCGACCTTCGAGGAGAACGTCGCGGTCACGGCCAAGGTGACGGCCTTCGCGGCGGAGCGCGGGGTCTCCGTGGAGGGGGAGCTCGGCACGATCGGCGGGTCCGAGGACGGCGGTGTGCACAAAGAGATCGTGCTCGCCGACCCGGACGAGGCCGCGCAGTTCGTGGAGCGCACCGGGGTGGACGCCCTCGCCGTGGCCATCGGCACCTCGCACGGAGCCTACAAATTCACCAGCCCGCCCGACGGCACCGTCCTGCACATGGACTTGATCACCGAGATCGCGGAACGGATCCCCGACACGCACCTGGTCATGCACGGCTCCTCGTCGTTGCCGGCCGACCTGCGCGCGGTGATCAACTCCCACGGTGGCACGCTGCCCGAGTCCTGGGGCGTGCCCGAGTCCGAGAAGGCGCGCTCGACCAAGCTCGGGATCCGCAAGATCAACCAGGGCATGGACTCGCACATGGCCTTCGCTGCCGCTGTCCGCAGCTATCTCGACGAGGACGGCATCAACGTCGATCCCGCGCTGTACGAGCGCCGCGGTCGGGTGGCGATGCAGCAGATGGTCGCTGAACGGATGCAGGTCTTCGGCCAGGCCGGTCAAGCCGGCCGGCACCGCTGACCGTGCCCTGAGCTTGTCGAAGGGATCACTGCCCGCGCTGTTCGAGCAGCCGGGTCACGATCCGGCCGATCAACGCGTACGGGATCGGTCGGTCCAGCGGGAAGTTCGCCGTGCCCTTGCCGGTCGCGTACGGCAGCAGCTCGCGTTCGAGATCGTCATCGACCTCGGGCAGCGGATAGAGCCCGATGTGCTTCTTCCAGGCGGCGAAGTGGACCAGGCTCCGGCCATCGAAGGTGATCGTCGGCATCTGGTAGGCGATGGTCTCGCCGGCCCCGGGCACGGACTCGTGGATGGTCTCCCTGATCGTGCCCAAGATCAGCTGCACGTCCTTGGAGAACCCGGCGATGTAGTCGTCGATGCTGACGAGCGGCTGGGCCACGGTTGGACCTTCCTGTGCTGGTTCGGTCTGAGAATAGCCAGCGTCGCCCGGCCGGCTCCGTAGTCCTGCCCTCCGCACCTCGGTAGTCACTACGGATGCTCCGGCACCCCGTCGGCCGTGAAACTCCGTCCTGGGAGCTGTCGGCCGATGTGGCGGGCGGCCGAGCATGAGACGGAGCAGACGATGGATGGACGACGAAGCGGTCGGGACTGGCGCCGCACGATCACGGTGGGGCTCAGCGGTGTTGCCCTCACGGCGGGAGGGCTCGCACTCGCCGCACCGCCGGCCTCGGCCGCAACCACGGCCACCTTCACCTTCAGCGCGGGCCTGCTGTCGGTGTTCGGGGACAACGCCGCCAACTCGATCACGGTCAGCCGGAACGCAGCCGGGGTGATCTTGGTCAACGGTGGAGCAGTGGCGGTCTCGGGCGGGACACCGACGGTCGCGAACACCACCACGATCCAGGTGTTCGGGCTGGGTGGAAACGACACCGTGGCCCTGTCCGAAGTCAACGGTGCGCTACCGGCCGCCCGGCTGTTCGGTGGGTCGGCGGCCGACACGCTGACCGGCGGATCCGGTGCCGACCAGCTGTTCGGCCAGGAGGGCAATGACACGCTGAACGGCCGGGGCGGGTCCGACCTGCTGTTCGGTGGCGCCGACAACGACACCCTGACCGGCGGGGACGCCGATGACCAAGCGTTCGGCGAGGCGGGCAACGACCGGCTGGTCTGGGGCCCGGGCGACGACACCGACCTCAACGAGGGTGGTGCCGGCGTCGACAGCGTCGAGGTCAACGGAGGCAACGGGGCCGAGAGCTTCATCACCACGGCCAACGGGACCCGGGTCCGGTTCGATCGGACAACCCCAGCGCCGTTCTCGATCGACATCGGCACGAGCGAGAATCTGATCGTTCACGCCAACGGCGGCAACGACCGGTTCGACGCCGCGGGGGGCCTGGCTGCGCTGGTCAAGCTCACGGTCGATGGCGGCGCCGGACGAGACGAGATCCGCGGCAGCGACGGGGCGGACGTCATCTTGGGTGGCGACGGCAATGACTTCGTCGACGGGCAGCGCGGCGACGACGTCGCGTTCCTCGGTGCCGGAGCCGACATCTTCCAGTGGGATCCGGGCGACGGCAACGACGTGGTCGAGGGCCAGGCCGGCTCTGACCGGATGCAGTTCAACGGCAGCGGCGCCAACGAACGCGTCGAGCTCACCGCCAACGGAGGCCGGGCACGGTTCTTCCGCGATGTCGCCAATGTGGTGATGGACCTGAATGACCTGGAGACCGTGGCCTTCGCCGCCCTGGCCGGAGCCGACAACGTGCTCGCGGGTGACCTCTCCGGCACTGACGTGACCGACGTCGTGGTCGATCTGGCCGGACCCCAGGGACCGGACCAGTCGGCCGACAACGTCCGGATCGACGGCACCGCCGGCGACGACATCGTCCGGGTGAGCGGCACCGCGCTCCGGCAGCAGGTCACGGGGCTGATCCCCCGGGTCAGGGTGCTGCGCGCCGACAGTGGCCAGACCGACCGCCTCACGGTGGCCACCGGTCGGGGAGACGACGTCGTCGACGCCACCTCGTTGATCGCACCGCTGGCGTTGACCCTCGACGGCGGCATCGGCGATGACGTCCTGATCGGCAGCCCGGGCGACGACACCATCCTCGGCGGCGAGGACGACGACGTCCTCATCGGCGGTGCCGGCAGCGACGTGCTGGACGGCGGTCCCGGCGATGACGTCCTCCTGCAGGGCGAGACAGTGAGAAGTGGCCTGGTCGCCTCGAAGGCGTGGGTGGCCACCCACGCTCGTACGGTGAAGGGCAAGACCGTGCTCGACCTGGGCGACAAGCGGGTCACGGTGCCCGGCGTCAGCCTCGCGTCGCTGCGGTAGACCCGTCAGGGGGTTCGAGCGGACCGACGCGCCCAGCGAAGCAGGGCGCGTACGGTCAGCCCGATGACCAGGCCCCAGAAAGCCGATCCGATCCCGAACAGGCTGATCCCGGACGCCGTCGCGATGATCGTGATCACCGCCGCCTCCCGGTCCTGGTCCTCGACCAGCGACTGTTGCATCGCGTTGCCCAAGGTGCCGAGCAGCGCCAGTGCAGCCACGGTGATGATCAGGCCGGTCGGGGCGTGGGTGAGGACGTAGACCGCGGCGGTCGAGGCGAGACCGAGGACCACGTAGCACCCGGCGGCCGACAGGGCAGCGATCCACCGGCGCCGCGGGTTCGGGTGGGCGTCGGCGGATGCCGCCAGCGCGGCTGAGATGGCGGCGAGGTTGACCGCGTGGCCGCCGAAGGGCGCCCCGACCGCAGACACGGTGGCGGTGACGATCATGGTCGACCGCCACGGGACCCGGTAGCCGAAGGTCTTCATCACCGCGACGCCCGGTGCGTACTGCGAGGCGATGTTGACCAAGAACAGTGGCAGGGCCAGCCCGACGAGGTAGCGCCAGTCGAAGGTGGGCGCGGTGAAGGCGAGCTGGGGGAGCAGATCAGCGGCGGCCGGTTGCCCGTCCAAGGTGAGCGCCACCACCACCAACGCTGCGAGCAAGGCCAGTGGCACCGCCCAGCGGCGAGCGAAGGCATAGCCCAACAGCCAGACGACCATGATCGGCACCACGTAGCGCGGGGTGCGGGCCAGGGTGGTGAACGCGGTGACGCAGATCGGGATGAGGACCCCGGCGAGCATCGCGTTGGCGATCGTGGTGGGGATGGCGGCCATCAGCCGCGACAGCCATGGCCACAGTCCGGTGAGGGCGGTCAGCCCGGCCACGACGACGAACGCGCCGACGGTGGCCGACCAGCTCCGCGCCTCCATCTGGGTGCTGGCCAGCAGGGCCGCGCCGGGCGTCGACCAGGCCAGGGTGATCGGCATCCGATAGCGCAGGATCAGGATGACCATGCCGACAGCCATCCCCAGGCACAAGATCAACAGCCCGGACGCCGCCTGGCGCGCGTCGGCGCCTTGCGCGCCGAGGCCGGTCAGCACCACCGCGAAGGACGACGAGAAGCCGACCACGGCCGTGACCAGGCCGGCCAGCACCGCCCCCAGCCGATGGCCGTCGTGACCGGCGGCTCGGCGCGGCGCGGACCGGGTCACCAGACGATCGATCGTCGGACGCGCGAGATCAGCTGGTGCGCTTGTGGCGGAGCAGGTCGAGCAGATAAGTGCCGTAGCCGGACTTGGCCAGGGCCGTGGCCCGGCTCTGCAGCTCGTCGTCGGTCAAGAACCCCTGCCGCCAGGCGGCTTCCTCGGGGGCACCGACCTTCAGGCCCTGCCGGGCCTCGAGCGTACGGACGAAGTTGTTGGCGTCATTCAACGAGTCGAACGTGCCGGTGTCCAGCCAGGCGGTGCCGCGCGGCAGGACGCCGACCTGCAGCCGGCCGGCCTCGAGGTAATGCCGGTTGACGTCAGTGATCTCGTACTCGCCGCGAGGCGAGGGCCTGAGGTTGCGGGCGATCTCGACCACGTCGTTGTCGTAGAAGTAGAGGCCCGGCACGGCATAGTTCGACTTCGGCACGGCGGGCTTCTCCTCCAGCGACACGGCCCGGCCCTGCCCGTCGAACTCGACCACCCCGTACGCGCTGGGCTCGGCCACCCAGTAGGCGAAGACGGCCCCGCCGTCCACGTCGGCGAACGCCTGCAGCTGGTTGCCCAGTCCAGAGCCATAGAAGATGTTGTCTCCGAGCACCAGCGCGACCTTCTCGTCGCCGATGAAGTCCGCGCCGATCACGAAGGCCTGCGCCAGCCCGTCCGGTGAGGCCTGCTGGGCATAGCTGATCGAGATGCCGAACTGGGACCCGTCGCCGAGCAGCCGCTCGAAGCCCGGCGCGTCGTGCGGGGTGGTGATCACGAGCACCTCGTCGATCCCGGCGAAGATCAGCGTCGACAGCGGGTAGTAGATCATCGGCTTGTCGTAGACCGGCACCAGCTGCTTGCTGATGCCAAGGGTCACCGGGTGCAGTCGAGTGCCCGAACCGCCAGCCAGGATGATGCCACGCATGCCGCATAGTGTGGCATCGCCGAACCTCCGGCGAGAAACCGAAGGCGGGTGAGCAAGATCACCGCGGGGCCGGACTCAAGCGTCTGAGGCCCCCGCCGGCCCTCATTAGGATGGCCCCCATGACAAAATTCCTGGTGACCGGCGGTGCGGGGTTCATCGGTTCGAACTTCGTACGCCACGTCCTCGCCCACACCGGTGCGAGCGTCACCGTGCTCGACAAGCTGACCTACGCCGGCAACCGGCAATCCGTCGAAGGACTTCCGGAAGACCGTTTTTCCTTTGTGCAGGGCGACATCTGTGATGCCGCCGTGGTCGACCGGTTGGCTGGCGAGCACGACGTGGTCGTGCACTTCGCGGCCGAGTCGCACAACGACAACTCGCTGCGCGACCCCTCCCCGTTCATCACCACCAACCTGATCGGGACGTACACCCTGCTCGAGGCGGTCCGCCGGCACGGCGTGCGTTACCACCACATCTCCACCGACGAGGTGTACGGCGATCTGGAGCTGGACGACCCGGAGCGGTTCACCGAGAACACCCCGTACAACCCGTCGAGCCCGTACTCCTCCACCAAGGCGGGCTCGGACCTGCTCGTACGCGCCTGGGTGCGCTCGTTCGGGGTGCAGGCCACCATCAGCAACTGCTCCAACAACTATGGCCCGTTCCAGCACGTCGAGAAGTTCATCCCCCGCCAGATCACCAACGTGATCGACGGGGGCCGACCCAAGCTCTACGGCGCCGGCCAGAACGTCCGCGACTGGATCCACGCGGACGACCACAGCTCGGCCGTGTTGGCGATCATCGACCGCGGCCGGATCGGGGAGACCTACCTCATCGGCGCCGACGGCGAGAAGAACAACAAGGACGTGGTCGAGACGATCCTGGAGCTGCTCGGCCAGCCCCGCGACGCCTACGACCACGTGACCGACCGGGCCGGCCACGACCTGCGCTACGCAATCGACTCGACCAAGCTGCGCACCGAGCTGGGCTGGACGCCGAGCTACTCCGACTTCGAGGCCGGCTTGGCCGCGACGATCGAGTGGTACCAGGCGAACCCCGGCTGGTGGCGACCGCAGAAGGCCGAGACCGAAGCCAAGTACGCCAGCCAGGGGCAGTGACCCGGTGCCGGCTCTGAAGGTCACCGAGACCGCGATCGACGGCCTGCTGGTCATCGACCTCGACGTCCGCGCCGACAACCGCGGCTGGTTCAAGGAGAACTGGCAGCGGATCAAGATGACCGACCTGGGTGTGCCGGACTTCGGTCCGGTGCAGAACAACGTGTCGTTCAACACGACCGCCGGCGCCACCCGGGGCATCCACGCCGAGCCGTGGGACAAGTTCGTCTCCCTGGCCCGCGGGCGGATCTTCGGAGCCTGGGTCGACCTGCGGCCCGGCACGGGCTTCGGCACCACCGTCACCTTGGAGATGGGGGTCGACACGGCCGTCTTCGTGCCTCGGGGGGTCGGCAACGCGTTCCAGACCCTGGAGGACGAGACGGCGTACTCCTATCTGGTCAACGACCACTGGAGCTTGTCGGCCAAGGAGTCCTACACGTTCCTCAACCTGGCCGACGAGACGGTGGACATCCCGTGGCCGATCCCCTTGACCGAGGCCGAGCTCTCCGACGCCGACAAGGCCCATCCGCGGCTGGGTGACGTGACGCCGATGGGTGCTCCGAAGGTCTTGATCATCGGCGCCGGTGGCCAGCTCGGGCGTGCGTTGACGGCGGCGCTGCCCGAGGCGGCCGCGGTCGGCCGCGACGACCTCGACCTCGCCGACCCGGCGTCGGTGAGCGGCTTCGACTTCGGTCCGTACGGTGTCGTCATCAACGCCGCCGCCTACACCAAGGTCGATGCGGCCGAGACCGACGATGGTCGCCGGGCGGCCTGGGCCAGCAACGTCACCGGCGTCCAGGCTCTGGTCCGGGCGGCCCGTGAGCACCGCTTCACCCTGGTGCAGGTGTCCTCGGACTACGTCTTCGACGGCACGCTTACCGAGCACGATGAGGACGAGCCGCTGACGCCGCTCGGGGTCTACGGCCAGACCAAGGCCGCCGGCGATGCGATCGTCTCCACCCTCCCGGCGCACTACATCCTGCGCACCAGCTGGGTGATCGGCGACGGCAACAACTTCGTCAAGACGATGGCCGGCCTGGCCGACCGGGGAATCGAGCCGGGCGTGGTCGACGACCAGTTCGGTCGGCTGACCTTCACCACCGAGCTGACCCGGGCCATCCGGCACCTGCTGGACTTGGGCGCTCCCTACGGCACCTACAACCTGAGCAACGGTGGCGACCCGATGAGCTGGGCCGACATCGCCCGGGCGGTCTTCGTGGCCCGCGGACGTCCCGCCGCTGCGGTGACCGGCGTGACCACCGCCGACTACGGTGCCGGCAAGGCGATGGCTCCGCGCCCGCGGCACAGCGTGCTCACGCTGGACAAGATCACCACCACGGGTTTTCACCCTCGGTCGGCGGCGGAACAGCTGCAGGAGTATCTGGCTGCGCTGGGCTGACCGGAGCGCCGACCACCGGCGGCTGCACCCGGACCCAGAGCGCCGAGATGATCAACAGGGCGCCGGCGCCGACCACGCCCCAGAAGCCGGCCCGGGCACCGTACGCGTCGATCAGCTGGCCGAGCACGGCTGCCCCGGCGGCGACACCGGCCGCGAGTCCGGTGGTCGTCCAGGCCAGCGCCTCGGTCAGCCGGCTCTGCGGGACCGAGGCCTGGGTGACGGCGACCGAGGCGATCAGGGTCGGCGCGATGGCCATGCCGCTGATGATCAAGATGGCCGCCACGAAGATCGGCTGGCTGATGAAGGGGAGCGGGATCAGTGAGCAGCCGAGCACCGCTGCGCCGACCCTGAAGCGCTGGGCCGGTGAGGCCTGCCACTGCCGCGACCCGGTCAGCACGCCGGCGACCAGCGAGCCGCACGCCCACGCCATCAGCAGCACCCCCGCGTACGACAGCACGTCGGCCTCCCGAGCGAACGCCACCACGACGACCTCCATGCCTCCGAAGACGGCGCCGAGGGCGCAGCAGGCGATCACCACGGGGATCAAGACGGCGAGCGAGATGCGCCCCCGCGCCGCCCGCCGGGTCTCGAAGTGCACCGGGGGCTCGGTGCCGCGCTGAACGGCCAGCAGGACCGCGCCGACCAGACCGAGGGTGCCCGCCACCCCGATCCCGAGGGCCGGATGGATCGCTGTCGCCAGGAACGTCACCAGCACCGGTCCGACGATGAAGACGACCTCGTCCAGCACGGCCTCGACGGCGAACGCGGTGTTGAGCAGCGGGGACCCGGCCAACCGGTAGGTCCAGCGGGCGCGGACGCAGGCGCCGGCCGAGGTGAAGCCGAGGCCGACCAGCACCGCCGCCGCCAAGGTGGCCAGCAGCGGCCAGTCAGCCAGCACGCTGATGATCAGCAGCACGGTGCCGGCGGTGGCCAGCACGGCCGCGACCAGCAGCACCCGGGCCTGCCCGATCCGGTCGATCACCCGACCCCAGGCCGGCGCCGCGACGGCGCCGGTGAGGGTCGCGACCGCGGTCACCAGTCCGGCCCGTCCGAAGGAGCCGCTGGTCAACGAGACCAGCAGCACGATGCCGATGCCGGTCATCGAGATCGGCAGCCGGGCCACGAAGCCGGCCGCGCTGAACGCCCGGGCCCGCGGATCGACCAGCACCGAGCGGTAGGCGCCAAACCCCGCAGCCACAGATTTCTCCCTATGGGTCAGTATCGCTGTGTGAATGATCAAGCAGTCGACCTTGCACCCTACGACGCGGTGCTGCTGGTCTCCTTCGGCGGCCCGGAACAGCCCGACGACGTGGTGCCCTTCCTGGAGAATGTGACGCGCGGCCGGGGCATCCCGCGGGAACGGCTGGCCGAGGTGGGCCAGCACTATTTCTTGTTCGGCGGCAAGAGCCCGATCAACGACCAGTGCCGGGTGTTGCTCGCCGCTCTACGGGTCGAGCTCGACCGACGCGGTCTCGAGATCCCGCTCTACTGGGGCAACCGCAACTGGGCGCCCTACCTGGGTGAGGAGATGCAGGCCATCCAGGCGGCCGGCCACCAGCGGGTGCTGGCCGTCAAGACCAGTGCTTATCCGTCCTATTCCTCGTGCCGGCAGTACCGGGAGAACTACTTCGACGCGTCCCAGGGCACCGACCTCAGGATCGACCAGATCCGCCACTACGCCGACCACCCGGGCTTCGTGGCCGCCTCGGTCGAGGCGACCGTACGGGCGCTGGACACCTTGCCCGACGCCGGCCGGGGTGCGCGGTTGGTCTTCGTCACCCACTCGATCCCGCTGGCCATGGCCGAGACCGCCGGACCGCATCCCCGGGTGCCCGAGGGTGCCTACGTCGACTGGCACCGTACGGTCGCGGCCGAGGTCACCCGGCAGACCGCCGCTCAGCGGGGCGAGGAGTTCGCTCATGACCTCGTCTACTGCTCGCGCTCGGGACCGCCGAGCCAGCCGTGGCTGGAGCCGGACGTGAACGACCATCTGACCGAGCTGCACGCTGCCGGGGTGCCGTCGGTCGTGCTGGTGCCGATCGGATTCATCTCCGACCACATGGAAGTGATCTTCGACCTGGACACCGAAGCGTCGGCAACAGCGGCCGAGCTCGGCCTGCCCTGCGCCCGAGCGGCGACGGCGGGTGAGCATCCCGACTTCGTGTCCGGGCTGGTCGACCTGATCATCGAACGGGCCGCGGCGGCCCGCGGCGAGGAGCCGGACCGTCCGGTCATCGAGGGTGGGGTCACCGGCTGGTACGAATGCCAGCCGGACTGCTGCACCAACCTCCGAGAGCCGGGGCGACCGACCCTGTGCCAGGCCCAGCCGGCCTGATCCGTCGAGTCGTGTCATCCGTGCGAGAATCCGGCGACCGTACGCGGAATTTTGGCGGCGCGTACACGTTATAGGGGTCGCAAGGCCCCAAATCAAGCAACCGCACGACCTGTGTGATATGCATGCGCACGACAACACGAGGATCTGGGCCCAGCTGCCCGGGAAGGGAACGATGGCGACCGATTACGACGCCCCACGCAAATCTGAAGAAGAACTGAACGAAGACAGTATTGAAGAGCTGAAAACTCGCCGCAACGACAAGAACTCGGGGAAGGTCGACGAAGACGAGGCCGAGGCCGCCGAAGCTTTCGAGCTGCCCGGCGCCGACCTCTCACATGAGGAGCTGACCGTTCGGGTGCTGCCTCGTCAGTCCGACGAGTTCACCTGCGCCGGCTGTTTCCTGGTCCGGCATCGCAGCCAGATCGCCGAGGAGAAGTCCAATGGTGATGCCTATTGTTTCGACTGCGCGGGCTGAGCCCGGCGCCGTCGACGATCGAGGTGCTTCCCAGGCGCCGCCACGCTGAGATCAGCGGGGCGGCGCCTGTGCCGTTTCCGCTGCCCATAAGGTCACGATTCGGCAAAGCCCTGCTGGTTTGGCGACCATGGCTGGCGCCGAAACCCCCGCCCGTGATGCAATCGGTCTTGCACAGATCGCTGTGCGCGCGTTCTCGATTGCGGGCTCATCGACACCGATGTTCCGCCGGAATGTGCCGGTCTGGTTGGGGGCAGTCAGTCCGGACAGAACATCGCCTCGCGTTCCTTCTGGGGCGCGGGGCGGTGATCCGGTCCAAGCCGACGAGCTGGTCGCCGCGCGATCGCCCTCACTGCCCGGTCACCACGTAGGTTACGGGTCATGCTCTACCGCGAACGGCTCACGGTGCCACCGGCCTGGTGGGCGCTGGCGGGTCTGCTGGCTCTGACCCTGCTCTTCGCCATCGGTCTCTATCTCGGTCCTGTCTGGGGCATCGGCGTGGCCGCCGCAGCCTTGGCCATTGCCACCGGCTTGTTCGCCGGCGCGGCCATCACCATCCGGGTCGACCAGCAGGTGGTGCAGATCGGGCGCAGCGTCATCGAGCGTCGCTACGTCGGCGCCGTCGCCAGTCTGGATGCGGAGCAGACCCGGCGTCGGGGCGGCGTCGAAGCTGACGCCCGGGCTCACCTCGTGCTCCGGCCCTATGTGGCGACCGCGGTGGAGATCGTGCTGGACGACGACGCCGACTCGGTGCCCTACTGGTTGGTGTCCAGCCGGCGTCCGGCCCAGCTGGCCGCCGCTCTGCAGGCCGGCCGCGCCTGATCGGTGGGTCTCGGCTCGGGCTTAGGCTGACCAGATGAGCGTGCCCCAGGTGTTGTTGCTGCAGCTCGACCCGGAGCTGCCGCCCCCGTCGTACGCGCATCCCGGGGATGCGGGGGCCGACCTGTGCTGCACCGAGGACTTCGAGCTGGCCCCGGGTGAGCGGCGGCTGGTCGGGACGGGTGTGGCCATCGCCTTGCCGGAGGGATACGCCGGCTTCGTCCATCCCCGCTCGGGCCTGGCGGCCCGGCACGGGGTCACCATCGTCAACACCCCGGGCACGGTCGACGCCGGCTACCGCGGGGAGATCAAGGTCTGCCTGCTGAACACCGACCGTGACGAGCCGATCGCGTTCTCCCGAGGCGACCGGATCGCCCAGCTGGTCGTGCAGCCGGTCGCATCGGCTCGCTTCGTTCCGGTCACCGAGCTGCCCGCATCGGCGCGCGGGATTGGCGGATACGGCTCGACCGGAGGAATACTGGGCCGGGCTCGGACGAGCGGAGCGGGGGAGCCCGCGCCGCCGACCGAGTGATGTGCCACGCCATGCCGAATGAGGAGCAACCACGATGACTGTGCCGGGTGAGATCGCATGATCTTCCGACGGGACAAGAAGCGCCGCGACGAGCCGGCGGCCGAGGAGTCGGCCGCCATCGACGTGGAAGAGACCGGGACCGACGACGAGACGGGCGAGGAGTCGACCGGCGAGCTGGACCTGGACGCCTTGGACGCCGCTGACTGGCGGGGGCAGGGTCCGTGGGACGTCGCCGAGGTCGACGACGTCGAGAACGCCGACGACGGACCCCGGATCGACCTGGGGAGCATGATCTTGACCGGTGTGCCGGGCTCGGAGCTGCGGCTCCAGGTGGCCGAGGACACCCAGCAGATCGTCTCGGCGATGTTGATCATCGAGAGCACGGTCGACCCCGAGCCGGGCAGCAACGGGGGACCGCAGACGGTCACCTCTGCCCTGGAGCTCGGTGCCTACGCGGCCCCGCGCAGTGGCAATTTCTGGGCCGAGCTGCGCGAGGAGATCTCCGAGAGCGCCACCGAGGCCGGGGGATCGGCGGCGCTGAACGCGGGTCCGTTCGGCGTCGAGCTGTTCCGGCTGTTCCCGGTGACCACACCCGACGGCGAGGAGGGCTACCAGCCGTCGAAGATGTGGGTGGCCGAGGGGCCACGGTGGCTGTTGCGGGGGATCGTCTACGGCCAGGCGGCGATCGAGGAGAGCGACGAGTCCGACGCCGTGCTGGCGGTGGCCTCGGCCTTCCGTCAGGTCGTCGTACGCCGTGGCGATGAGGCCATGGCCCCCGGTGATCTGCTACCTCTCACCATGCCGACCAACCTCGTCGCCAACGACGAGGCCTGAGGTTGGGTGGGGAATAGATGAGTGGAACACTGGCGTTGGGAAGTGATGCGTGATGACCAAAGAAAACATGTTGTCGCGAGCCCTACGTCGACTCGCGTCCTCCAACGCCGAGCTGGAGTCGGAGGAGCTGCAACGCAACGTGCGTGAAGAGGGCGCCGTCCCGATCCGTACGTGCGAGGACCGCCAGCAGGTCAGCCTGACCGGCACGGTGTCCACCGTGACCATCCACCCGCGGGGCGGGCACCCGGCGCTCGAGGTCGAGCTGCGCGATGGGTCGGGAGCGGTCACCCTGGTGTGGCTCGGTCGCCGGCAGATCCCGGGGATCGATCCGGGCCGGACCATCAAGGTCTGGGGTCGGATCAGCTGTCACGAAGGACGCCGTCTGGTGTACAACCCGCGCTATGAGCTGCTGCAGACGCGCAGCGCTTCATGATCGACAAACCCACCGAGCACCAGATCCGACCGGCCTCGACTGCTGCGGAGCCACCCCGGTTCCGCTACGTCGAGGAGTTCGTCCGCTACCAGCTGTCGCAGACCCTCGGCGGGATCCGCGGCATGCTCGAAGGGGCCATCCCGTTCGTCGCCTTCACCATTGCCTGGGTGATCGGCCGCCAGCTGTACCCGGCCCTCGGCGCGGCCGTCGGCTCGGCGTTGATCCTGGCCGTCATCCGTCTCGCGCAGCGCCAATCGGTGAAGTACGTGGCTCAGGCGGTGATCCCGACCGCGATCGCCGCCCTGGTCGCGACCCGAACCGGTCGGGCTGAGGACATCTTCCTGCCGGGCATCCTCTACAACGGTGGGCTGGCCCTGCTGTCGATCCTGACCATCGTGATCCGCCGGCCCCTGGTCGGCTTCGTCATCGGTGCCGCCATCAACGACCCGACCGGCTGGATCAAGGACAAGGGTCTGGTCCGGATGAGCACCAAGCTCACTGCGGTGCTGGCCGTCCCGTACGTGCTGCGCTTCGTCATCCAGCTGCCGCTGTTCCTCGCTGGCCAGGTCGTCTGGCTCGGCGTCGCCAAGGTCGCCCTCGGCTGGCCCCTGCTGCTCGCCGCCCTAGCCGTGATCGGCCTGCTCCTGTCCAAAGGCAAGACCCCCATCGAAGACTCCGCCTTCAGCCAGCACCGCGACCGCACCTGACTGGGTTCTGCGAGCGTCGGGATCGCGCGTCTTTCGGATTGAAGCAGCGGGGGCAAACACGCTTCTCCGTTTGCGCCCGCCGCTCGAACCCGAACGACCCCAGCGCGATCAAAAGCGCGAGCAGAACCTCAAAGACTCTGCACGCGGGGGGTAGCGGTCTTGGCGACGGCGATCGAGCCGATCCGCGGAGACAGCAGGTCGGCCAGCTCCTTCTCGTAGTCCTGCGCGGTGACGAAGAGCAGCTCGTCGCCGGCCTCGAGGGTGCCGTCACGGTCGGGGGGCTGGGCGTGACCGTCCCGGATGATGGCGACGATGACCACGTCACCGGGCCAGGTCAGGTCACCGATGCGCACGCCGACACACGGGCTGTTGGCCGGCAGGGTCATCTCGACCAGGTTGGTCTGGCCCTCGTGGAAGGTCAGCAGCCGGACCAGGTCGCCGACGGTCACCGCCTCCTCGACCAGGGCCGACATCAGCCGGGGCGTCGAGACCGCGACGTCGACTCCCCAGACGTCGTTGAACAGCCACTCGTTCTTGGGGTGGTTGACCCGCCCGACCGTGCGCGGCACGCCGAACTCGGTCTTGCACAGCAGCGACATGACCAGGTTCGCCTTGTCGTCACCCGTGGCGGCGATCGCGACGTCACAGGTGTCGATGCCGGCTTCCTCGAGCGAGGACAGCTCACAGGCATCAGCCAGCAGCCAGTCGGCCTCGGGCAGGGTGTCGGACTTGATGGCGCGAGGGTCGCGGTCGATCAGCAGCACCTCGTGCCCGTTCTCGATCAGCTCCGCAGCGATCGAACGGCCGACGTTCCCGGCACCACCAATGGCCACCCGCATGGTCAGTCTCCCTTCGGGGGCGAGGCCAGCACGTCTTCGACCCGAGCCAGTTTCGCGTCCTCCACGGCGGCGTACACGAGGTCGCCGTCCTGGAACACCGTGGATCGCTTCGGCACCATCCCACCACCGAGCCGGAACATGAACGGCACCCGGGCCCCGGTGGCCTCCTCGATCTGCTCGACCGTTCGCCCCACCCAGGACCGGTCGACGTGGACCTCCATCAGCCGCACCGAACCGGAGGGGTCTCGCCAGTGCGGCTCGGAGCCGGCCGGCAGCAGCCGGCGGAGCACCTGATCAGCGGTCCAGCGCACGGTGGCCACGGTCGGGATACCGAGCCGCTCGTAGACCTCGGCACGACCGGAGTCGTAGATCCGGGCGACCACGTTGTCGACACTGAACGTCTCGCGGACCACGCGGGCGGCCAGGATGTTGGAGTTGTCACCGCTGGAGACTGCGGCGAAGCCGTCGGCGTCCTCGATGCCCGCCTCGACCAGCACCTCGCGGTCGAAGCCCACGCCCTTGATGGTGCGGCCGGAGAAGCCGGGCCCCAACCGGCGGAACGAGTCGACGTCCATGTCGATGACCGCCACCGTGTGGTCGCGCTTCTCAAGGCTCCGCGCCAGGCTGGAGCCCACTCGACCGCAGCCCATGATCACGATGTGCACAGGGGGAGTCTAGTGACCAGGGGTGCCTGCGGCGAGCCGTCGCCCCATGCGGCCCTCCGACGCCGGGGAACGGCGGGGAAGGGGACTAGAGTCTTGCCACGTGGTCAACCTGTCGGACGTCAGCAAGCGCCTGCTGCTCGGACGCAAGCTACGCAGCGCGCAGCTCGGCGAGACGCTGCTGCCCAAACGCATCGCCTTGCCGGTCTTCGCCTCCGACGCGCTGTCGTCGGTGGCCTACGCACCCGATGAGATCCTGCTGACGCTCTCCCTGGCTGGGTTGGCCGGCTATGCGTTCTCCTGGAAGATCGCCATCCTGGTGGCAGTCGTGATGCTGGTGGTGGTCGCGTCGTACCGGCAGAACGTGCACGCCTATCCCTCCGGCGGCGGCGACTACGAGGTGGCCACGGTCAACCTCGGCCCGAACGCCGGACTGACGGTGGCCAGCGCCTTGCTGGTCGACTACGTGCTCACCGTGGCGGTCTCCATCTCCTCGGGGGTCTCGAACGCCAAGTCGCTGTTCCCGATCATCGACGGTCACGAGGCCTGGGTGGCCGCCGGCGCAGCGCTGATCTTGATGGCCCTGAACCTGCGCGGCGTGCGCGAGTCGGGCACGTTCTTCGCCATCCCGACCTACTGCTTCATGTTCGGCATCTTGGCGATGGTCTTGTACGGGCTGTTCCGGATCCTCGTGGTCGGCGAGCCGATCCAGGCCCACAGTGCCCAGTACGGCATCGAGCCCGACCCGAAGTACGCCGCGTTCACCGGCTTCTTCATGATCGCGTTGCTGGCCCGGACGTTCTCCTCCGGCTGCGCTGCGCTGACCGGGGTGGAGGCGATCTCCAACGGCGTACCGGCCTTCAAGAAGCCGAAGAGCAAGAACGCCGCGACCACCTTGCTGCTGCTGGGCACGATCTCGGTCACGATGCTGATCGGCGTCATCACCTTGGCCAACCTGACCAACCTCAAGCTGATCGACGCCGGCCGGTCGCACTACACCCTCAACGGCCAACGGATCGAAGTCCCCGAGGAGACCGCGATCGGCCAGCTGGCTCGTGCGGTGTTCTACGACAGCTTCCGGCCCGGCTTCTACTTCGTGGTCTTCGCGACCATGATCATCTTGTTTCTGGCGGCGAACACTGCCTTCAACGGCTTCCCCGTGCTCGGCTCGATCCTGGCCAAGGACGGCTACCTGCCACGCCAGCTGCACACCCGGGGCGACCGGTTGGCCTACAGCAACGGCATCGTCGTGCTGGCCGTGCTGGCGATCGCGCTGATCATCGCGTTCAAGGCCGACGTGACTTCGCTGATCCAGCTCTACGTGGTCGGTGTGTTCGTCTCCTTCACGGTCAGCCAGCTGGGCATGCTGCGGCACTGGACGCGCCACCTGAAGACCGAGAAGAGTGCCGCCGTCCGGCGTCAGATGGCTCGTTCCCGGGTGATCAACGCGGTCGGGCTGACCATGACCGGGACCGTGCTGGTGATCGTGCTGCTCTCCAAGTTCGTCCAGGGCGCCTACATCGCGATCATCGCCATGGGGATCATCTTCGTGCTGATGAAGCTGATCCGTCGCCACTACGAGGCGGTGTCGGAGGAGACGGCCCTGGTGGCCGGCGAGGACCGGACCCTACCCAGCCGCGTACGGGCGATCGTGCTGGTCTCGAAGCTGCACAAGCCGACCGTACGCGCACTCGCGTTCGCCAAGGCGGCTCGGCCGAGCACCCTGGAGGCACTCACCGTCGACGTCGACCCGGACGAGACCCAGCGCTTGGTCGAGGTCTGGGAAGAGGCCGGCATCCCGGTTCCGTTGAAGGTCGTCGCCTCGCCCTACCGGGAGGTGACCAACCCGATCGTCGACTACGTCAAGAACATCCGCAGCGAGAGCCCGCGCGATGTGGTCACGGTCTACATCCCGGAGTACGTGGTCGGCCACTGGTGGGAGCAGATCCTGCACAACCAGAGCGCGCTCCGGCTCAAGGGCCGGTTGCTGTTCACCCCCGGGGTGATGGTCACCTCGGTGCCCTACCTGCTGCAGTCGTCCAACAAGGCGGCCCAGCGGATCGCTCGCGAGACCGCCTACGAGAACGCCCGGCGGCGCTCGCTGCGGGACTGATCCGGTCATCGCCGCACCCCGAGCCACCCGGGGTGGGTAGCATCCGGCTATGAGCGTCCGCCTCCCTCGGTCTCGTCGTCGTCGCTCGTGCGCGTCCGTGGCTGCGGCCGTTCTCCTGGTCCTGACCGCCGGTGCCTGCACCGGCAACGTGCCGAGTGACCGGGTCGGGGCAACGCCCAGCGCTTCGACCGAATCGCCCAGCACCTCCGACACCGCCTCGCCGTCACCCTCGACCACCCCGTCCAGCACTGACAGCGCCACGCCGAGCAGCAGCGCGCCCGCCCCGTCCCCGGTCGGCACCCCGTCGGTGACGCCGAGCGAGACGCCCGCAGCCAGCCCGGCTCCCAGCACCGCGCCCAGCCCGACCCAGACCGGGCCTCCGCCCGTGCTGGACCGCGCGGCAGCCGGTCGGGATCTGACCCTGGCCGACTTCTTCTCCGCACCGGTGGAGTGGCGCGGAGGACAGTTCGACGTGGCCAGCGACCGCGGTCTCACCGGGATCAGTGGGCCGATCCGCCGGTGCGCCGAGGACGAGGCGAGCGCGCAGACCTTCGAGCTCCGGCTGGCCAACAGCTTCAGCAAGATCTCGATGCGATTCGGGCAGGCCAACGACTCCGAGACCTCCGACGCGGAGGTGCTGGTCCGGCTCGTCGGCAACGGTGCCTTCATCGACTCCCGCCGGGTCAAGTTCAACAAGCTCGACTCCGTCACGATCCCGGTCAACAACGTGAACGCCTTCAAGATCCAGGTTTTCATGACCGGTAAGAAGTGCGACGAGGACAAGGTCGTGAACGCGGTGCTCACCGGTCTGCGCCTCGAGTGAGCGGGTCCTGGTCGACCGGTTCATGGTCGGCCCTCCCGGTCGGGCCGGTCGAGGTCGGGCCGGTGGCGCACGGGGGACACTGCGTGGCTCGCCACGACGGGCGGGTGATCTTCGTCCGGCACGCCCTGCCCGGCGAGACCGTGATGATCGAGCTCACCGACACCTCCCATGATCGTTTCTGGCGGGGCGACGCGGTCGAGGTGCTGAAGGCCAGCCCCGACCGGGTGCCGAGCCGATGTCCTATCGCTGGTCCGGGGTTGTGCGGGGGCTGCGACTTCCAGCACGTCGCGCTCGGGGCCCAGCGCCGGCTGAAGTCGATGGTGGTCGCCGAACAGCTGGAGCGGCTGGCCGGCGTCTCGTGGTCCGGAGAGGTCGAGGCTCTGCCCCCCGACGACGGCCTGGGTTGGCGGACTCGGATGCGTTACCACGTGAATGATCATGGTCGGGCTGCGCTGCGCGCCCACCGGTCGCACGAGCTGATCGCGCTGCCGCCCCAGGGCTGCGCCATCGCCAGCGAGCGGACGCCGGCCGTGGTCGACCATGACTGGCCGTCGGGGGCTGAGCTGGTGGCCGCCGGCTCCGCCCAGGAGTCGGCGCTGCTGGTCGACGGTCGGCTGGAGTCCGGGCCGAAGCAGCTGAGCGAACAGGCGGCCGGTCGCGACTGGTCGGTGGCCGCGGACGGGTTCTGGCAGGTGCATCCCGAGGCAGCGGACACGCTCGTCCAAGCTGTCTTGGTCGGTCTGCGCCCGAAGCCGGGAGAACGGGCCTTCGACCTCTACTGCGGGGTCGGCCTGTTCGCCGGTGCGTTGGCCGACGCCGGCTGCCGGGTCTGGGGCGTGGAGTCGAGCCGCCCGGCGATCGAGTCGGCTCGCCGCAACCTGGCCGACGTCGCCGACCGCGTACGGCTGAGCGTCGACCGGGTCGACCGGGGGTTGCGCACGATGCCGGAGCGGGCGGACCTGGTGGTGCTGGACCCGCCGCGTACGGGTGCGGGAAAGGCCGTGGTGCAAGCGATAGCGGCTCGCCGTCCGCGAGCGATCGGCTATGTGGCCTGCGATCCGGCGGCTCTGGCCCGTGACCTCGGGACGCTCCGCACGGCCGGCTACGAGGTGGTCAGCCTTCGCGCCTTCGACCTGTTCCCGATGACCCACCACGTCGAGTGCGTCGCCATCGTGGAGCCGGTCGATGATGATCATGCCCAACCTGGTGGAGCGAGAACATCCGCCCGAGAACGGTGAACGCCGGACCGTGCTGTTTCGTCTGTACGGCTGGAAAGGAACACACCATGCCCACTCGCTCGATCGTCAGGATCACCGCAACCGCTTTCGCCCTGGTAGCGCTCGCCGGTTGCTCGTCACCCACCTCCGACGCCCCCTCGGCCAGCAGTGCGCCGGCCAGCAGCGCGCCGGCCAGCAGCGCGCCGGCCAGTCCGGCATCCTCCGCCCCCGCCGGCGGAGCCGACCTCAAGACCGCCGACACCGCACTCGGCGAGATCATCGTCGACGCCCAGGGGCGTACGGCCTACTACTTCACCAAGGACACCGCCGACTCCGGCAAGAGTGTCTGCTCCGGCGACTGCCTGACCGCATGGCCGGCGATCACCGCCAGCGCGGCCACCCCAACCGGGGAGGGCATCACGGCCAAGCTGGGGACCATCACCCGTGAGGACGACTCCAGCGTCCAGGTCACCGTCAACGGGATGCCGGTCTACCTGTTCGCTAAGGACACCGCGGCCGGCGATGTGAAGGGGCAAGGGGTCGGCTCGGTGTGGTACGTGATCAAGCCCGACGGAACCATGATCAAGGACAAAGCCGCCAGCTGACTCCGACCGATCTCCACCCGCTCTCCAACTCGTCGTCAAGGCTGACGGGACCGACTGACCGAGGCTGATCTCACCAGCAGCCGGTCGGGACGGCCCTGTTCTCGGGTCTCCTGCTGTCCCGGCCAGTTGCCCGTCCGTGCTGGCGGGGTCGCTCTATCTGAAGACCACGCTGATGAGTCCCAGGACAGACGCCACAGCCGTTCGGTACGCGTAGCCTCAGAGCTGATGATCGATGAGCCTGCTACGCCCGTTTACGGGCGCCGCGTCTGGGGCACTTTTGCGCGACGCCTGGACCCGTTTCTGGACCCCGCCATCGGTGTGGTCGCAGCGGCGTTCGCGCTGACGGTTTTCCTCACCGCGGACGTCGGGGAGGTGGATCCGCGACTTCAAGGGCCGAATGCTCTTGCGGCGACTGCCACGGTGGTTGCGGCCGGGTCGCTGGCTTGGCGGCGGCGGCGGCCCCGGGTGGCTTACGGCCTCTTCGTGGCCGGCGCGCTGGTCGTCAGCGGGTCGTTCCACTACATCGCCGCGCTCTCGTTGATCATGCTGTTCAGCCTGTACTCGCTGACAACTGCCGCTTCACGCCGCGATGCGGCCATCGGGCTCGGGGTCGGGATCGCCTGCTTCGTTGGGCTCAAGCTGGCGGGGGTGCCCGATCTGCGGACCAAGGACCTGTGGCAGTCCGTCGCCCTCCTCGTGGCGGCCTGGGCGTTGGCGGAGGTGGTACGAACTCGTCGTGAGTGGCAGCGGGACCAGGTGCGGGCGGCGATCACCGAGGAGCGCCTGCGGATCGCGCGGGAGCTGCATGACGTGGTCGCGCACAGCATGTCGCTGATCGCGGTGCAGGCCGGCGTCGGGGCGCACGTGATCGGTACGGATCCGATCAGCGCCGGAGAGGCGCTCGAGGTCATCGCCGAAACCAGCCGGAAGGCGCTCGAGCAGACCCGGTCCATTCTGGGCATGCTGCGCGAGGAGGATGACAGCAGCGTGCGGCCGCCGACGCAAGGACTCGACGAGCTGCCCGCCCTGGTCGACGACGTCCGCGCCGCGGGGCTCGACGTCGACCTGGCCCGCTCGGGGACCGCTCGGACGCTCGACGCCGCCGTCTCGCTGGCGGCTTACCGAATCGTGCAGGAGTCGCTGACCAACGTGCTGAAGCACTCCTCCGCCAGCACAGCCACGGTCACGGTGACCTTCACCCAGCACCAGCTCGACGTCGACGTGCGCGATCCCGGCCCTGAGCGGGCCGCCGCGACGTCCCGCTCGGCCGGGCATGGGCCCGTCGGGCACGGGCTGATCGGGCTGGACGAACGTGTCCGACTGGCCGGCGGAGCGCTTGCGTACGGCGCCGTGGGGAACGGCTTCCGTGTCCACGCCACCCTGACCACCGGCGCCCGTCAGTGATCCGGGTCGTGGTGGTCGATGACCAGGACCTGGTGCGCGCGGGCTTCGTGCTGCTTCTCCGATCTGCAGAAGGTGTCGAGGTCGTGGGCGAGGCGCGCGACGGGCTCGCAGCGGTGACGGTGTGCCGGCGCACGGCGCCGGACGTCGTGTTGATGGATGTCCGGATGCCTCACCTGGACGGGCTCGCGGCGACCCGTACGATCCTGGCCGATCCGGCCTGCGCCCAGACGCGGGTGCTGGTGCTGACGACGTTCGACGACGAGGACCTGGTGCTGGAAGCGCTCCGCTCCGGGGCGAGCGGCTTCCTGCTCAAGGAGACCCGACCCGACCAGCTGCTCGACGCGATCGAGGTCGTCGCTGCCGGCGAGGCACTGCTGCACCCGCGGGTGACCCGGCGGCTGATCGAGCGGTTCGCGGCGCTGCCCGCCGGGCGCGACCCCGGGCACGACGACGGTCTCACCGACCGCGAGCGGGCGGTCTTGCGTGCGGTGTCGCAGGGCCTGTCCAACGCCGAGATCGCCACCCAGCTGCACCTCGGCTACGGCACGGTCAAGACCCACGTCAGCCACCTGCTCACCAAGCTCGACTTCCGCGACCGGGCTCAGCTGGTCATGTACGCCTACGAGTCGGGTCTCGCCGTCCCGGGGCGGACCTGAGCCCGACCGGCTCTGTCCCAGACGTGCGTGGCCTGGCCGGGCCCGGGTCTTGCGACCTGCACTGGCACCTCTGCAGCCAGATGTGCGGCGACGTTCACTGCAGCAAGGTGAGGACATGACCACACCCCAGCTCTCCCGACCCCCGGTGGATGTCGCCCCGCCCACCGGTCCCATCGACCTCGCCGCGAAATCCCGGGTTGCCCGGCCCAGCCTGGTCCGGCGGACCGGGCGCCGGGTCGCCCGCTTCGCTGTGCGCGTCATCGCCCTGCTCGCCGCCCTGCTCGCCGTGTCCGCCGGGGCGAACGCCGTCCTCGTGGTCCGCGACAGCCTGGCGCGACCGTACGGCCAGCTGGTCACCCTCCCCGGGGGTGGAAGGCTCAACACCGCGGTGACTGGCGCCGGCGAAGAGACCTTCGTCATCATGACGGGGTACGGGGCGGCATCGCCCGTCCTGGAGTTCGCCCCACTGGTGGACGACCTCGACGACCACGCGACCGTCGTCGTGGTGGAGCCCTTCGGATACGGATACAGCGACCGACAGACCGACGCGGCCCGGACAGTCGAGAACATCGCGACGGAGCTGCACCAGACGCTGACGGCCCTGCAGGTGCACCAGCCCTACACCCTGGTGGCGCACTCCGTCGGCGCGCTCTACGCCCTCGACTACGTCAACCGGTTCCCCGGCGAGGTGCGTGCCGTCGTGACGATCGACGGCAGCGTCCCGATCGACTCCACAGCCGAGGGCGGCGAGAGCCGCTGGAACCGGCTCTGGTCCGTCAGCGGTGTGATGCGCTGGGTGTCGAGGTTTGCCCCCGACGTCATCGTGCAGGCACCGCGGGACACCTATTCCGAGTCGGCTCGCCGACAGATGCGGACGCTGGTGATACGGAACAACTCCACCCCGGCCGTAATCGAGGAGAGCATCCGGATGGCCCAGAACGTCGAAGCCGTCAAGGGGCTCGCCTTCCCCGCCGAGCTCCCCGTGCTGGCCTTCGTCGCGCAGGACACCATCAACCTCTCGGCCGAGTGGTATCCCGCGCACCAGGAACAGCTCGAGGGGCTGGTGCACTCGAAGCTCGTCGTCGTGGACGACGGACACTACCTGCACCACCACCACTCGCCCGAGATCGCCAACGCGACCCGCGCCTTCCTCGACATCCCCGCCTAGACAGGTGCAGCATGACGAAGCCACGGATCATCCGAGCCGTGCGATGACCAGCGCGCAGCTCCTCCGGCGGGGAGGCCAGCTCAGCGTCGTCGGCGCCGCGCTGATCTTGGCCTCCCAACTCGTGGGACCGTTCGTCCCCAACGATCCGACCACGATCGCCGCGACTGTGACGCGCCTTCCGTTTCGGGTCTTCACGCTGCTCAAGCTCGGGGGGTTCGTCTTCTTGATGCTCGGCCTGGTGAGCCTGCACGTCCGCCAGTCCGCCGCCGCAGGCGTGCTCGGGTCCCTAGGCTTCGTCGCCGCTTTCATCGGCACGGCACTCGTGACCGGCGACTGGTGGTTCGAGGCGTTCGCGTTCCCCTGGCTGGTGCAGGCCGCACCTGACCTCGCCGCCACGCCGGCCAGCGGCGCGCTCCTGCTGGGTGGCGGACTGTCGTTCACCACCTTCAGCGTCGGCTGGCTCATCTTCGCCGCCGCGACCTTCCGGGCACGGGTCTATCCCCGCTGGGTGGCGGTGCTGCTGATGGCCGGTGCGGTGCTCGCGTACGGCCAGGGGTTCCCCCCGTTCGGCGCCTTGATGGCGATCGCGGTGGGAGTGATGGGCGTCGCCTCGGTGCGTCTCGACCGAACGCAGACGCGGGCCCGGGACGGGGACAGCGCTTGGTGAGGCAACCCTTGCCTAGTGGGGATCAGGGCCATGGGGGAGGCTTGGGCGGAGAGTCAGGATCATCATTCGCGTGATATCTTGATGTCAAGATACTTTCGACCAGCGACCCCAACGGAGTGCTCATGAGTGTCAACAGCTTCGGTGCCAAAACCACCCTGTCGGTCGGCGACGACTCGTACGAGATTTTCCGGCTGGACGCCGTCGAGGGCTCGGATGCGCTGCCGTACAGCCTGAAGATCCTGCTCGAGAACCTGCTGCGGACCGAGGACGGCGCGAACATCACCGCCGACGACATCCGCGGGCTGGCGAACTGGGATCCCAGTGCAACGCCGTCGTCTGAGATCCAGTTCACCCCGGCCCGGGTGATCATGCAGGACTTCACCGGCGTGCCGTGCGTGGTCGACCTGGCCACCATGCGTGAGGCGATGGCCGACCTCGGTGGCGATGCCACCAAGATCAACCCGCTGGCTCCCGCCGAGATGGTCATCGACCACTCGGTGATCGCCGACGTCTTCGGCACCGCCGACTCCTTCGCCCGCAACGTGGAGATCGAGTACGGTCGCAACCGCGAGCGCTACCAGTTCCTGCGCTGGGGCCAGACCGCGTTCGACGACTTCAAGGTCGTGCCGCCCGGCACCGGCATCGTGCACCAGGTCAACATCGAGCACCTGGCCCGGGTGATCTTCCCGCGCGACATCGACGGCGAGACGTACGCCTATCCCGACACCTGTGTGGGCACCGACTCGCACACCACGATGGTCAACGGTCTCGGGGTCGTCGGCTGGGGCGTTGGCGGCATCGAGGCCGAGGCGGCCATGCTCGGTCAGCCGGTGTCCATGCTCATTCCGCGGGTCGTCGGCTTCAAGCTGTCGGGTGCGTTGACCGAGGGGACCACGGCCACCGACCTGGTGCTGACCATCACCGAGATGCTCCGCCAGCACAAGGTGGTCGGCAAGTTCGTGGAGTTCTACGGGCCGGGCGTGTCCGAGGTGCCGCTGGCCAACCGGGCCACCATCGGCAACATGAGCCCGGAGTACGGCTCCACCATCGCGGTCTTCCCGATCGACTCCAAGACCACCGACTACCTCAAGCTGACCGGGCGCAGTGACGCCCAGATCGCGCTGGTCGAGACCTACGCCAAGGAGCAGGGTCTGTGGCACGACGACACCCGTGAAGCCAAGTACTCCGAATACCTCGAGCTGGACCTCGGCACCGTGGTGCCGAGCATCGCCGGCCCCAAGCGTCCGCAGGACCGGGTCGTGCTGGCTCATGCCAAGCAGGGTTTCCGCGAGGCGCTGAAGGACTACGTCGACTTCGAGACTCCCGAGTCGCCGGTCGACGCGGCGCCGGATCTGAACGGCTATGACGAGTCGGTGGCCGAGACGTTCCCGGCCTCCGACTCCCCGAGCCACTCCGGTCCGGAGGAGAACGAGGATCCATCGCATGCCGGTGAGGACGTGTCCGAGGACATCGGCCGGCCGTTCAAGAAGACCAAAGTCGTCCTGGACGGCCAGGAGTTCGAGATCGACCACGGCGCGGTCACCATCGCCGCGATCACCTCGTGCACCAACACCTCGAACCCGAGCGTCATGATCGGGGCGGCGCTGGTGGCCAAGAAGGCGGTGGAGCGCGGCCTCACCCGCAAGCCCTGGGTCAAGACGACCTTGGCCCCGGGGTCCAAGGTGGTCAGCGACTACTACGACCGGTCGGGTCTGACTCCCTATCTCGACAAGATGGGCTTCAACCTCGTCGGCTACGGGTGCACGACCTGCATCGGCAACTCCGGCCCGCTGATCCCCGAGGTGAGCGCCGCGGTGAACGAGAGCGACCTGGCCGTGGTGTCGGTGCTGTCCGGCAACCGCAACTTCGAGGGCCGGATCAACCCCGACATCAAGATGAACTACCTGGCCTCGCCGCCGTTGGTCGTGGCGTACGCGATCGCCGGCACCATGGACATCGACCTGATGAGTGACTCGTTGGGCACCGACGAGCAGGGCAACGACGTCTACCTGAAGGACATCTGGCCGACCGAGGCAGAGATCGACGAGATCGTGGCCTCCTCGATCGGTGCCGAGATGTTCACCGACTCCTACTCCGACGTCTTCGCCGGCGACCAGCAGTGGCAATCGCTGCCGACGCCCGAGGGCCAGGTCTTCGAGTGGGACCCGGACTCGACCTACGTCCGCAAGCCACCGTACTTCGACGACATGCCGGCCGACCCGCAGCCGGTGACCGACATCTCCGGCGCCCGGGTGCTGCTGAAGCTCGGCGACTCGATCACCACCGACCACATCTCACCGGCCGGCGCGATCAAGGCCGATGCTCCGGCCGGCAAGTACCTGACCGAGCATGGTGTGGCCCGCGGGGACTTCAACTCCTACGGTTCCCGACGCGGAAACCACGAGGTGATGATCCGGGGCACCTTCGCCAACATCCGGTTGCGCAACCAGCTGGCCCCGGGCACCGAGGGTGGCTTCACCCGGGACTTCACTCTCGATGACGGCCCGGTGTCGACCATCTACGAGGCGTCGGAGCACTACCTGCAGGCGGGCACGCCACTGGTGATCCTGTGCGGCAAGGAGTATGGCTCGGGTTCGTCGCGGGACTGGGCGGCCAAAGGAACCGCACTGCTCGGGGTGAAGGCGGTCATCGCCCAGTCCTACGAGCGGATCCACCGGTCCAACCTGATCGGCATGGGCGTCCTCCCGCTGCAGTTCCCCGAGGGTGAGTCAACGGAGTCGCTGGGCCTGACGGGCGAGGAGACCTTCGACATCAGCGGGGTCACCGAGCTCAACGACGGCCGTACGCCGAGCACCGTGAAGGTCACGGCCGGAGACATCTCCTTCGACGCCGTCGTCCGCATCGACACCCCAGGTGAGGCCGACTACTACCGCAACGGGGGCATCATGCAGTACGTGCTCCGGAGCCTGCTGAAGAAGTAGCGTCCCCGTCCCCTGAGCCTGTCGAAGGGTTGTCTTGAAGGAACCGCCTTCAGACCTGCTCCTTCGGGCACCACCAGGTGGTCCGGCCGCCGACCGTGGCCCGGGTCATCTCGGTGCCGCAGCGCGGGCAGTGCCGGCCGGCCTGGCGGAACTCGATCACCCGGCCGGTGTGCGAGCCGCCCTTGGCGATGGCGGACGTGACCGACCTGCGCAGCGCGGTGTGCAGGCGCCTCAGCTCGGTCGCTGACAGCTCGTCGGCCGGCCGGCGGGGGGAGAGCTTGGCCTGCCAGAGGGTCTCGTCGGCGAGCAGGTTGCCCACGCCGGCGATCACCGACTGGTCGAGCAGCCGGGCCTTGACCGGCGCGGAGCTGCGAGCGATCCGCTCGGCGAACACCGACGGCTTGACCGTCTGGGCATCGGGGCCGAGAGCTTCGATGTCGGGGTCGAGCCGGACCCGACCCAGCCGGCGCGGATCGAACAGCCGCAGGGTGCCACCGTCGGCGAAGGTGATCGTGAACCGGTCCCAGATCGTCATGTCGGCGCGGGTGGCCGCCCGGCGGGCATAGCGTCCGCCCATCCAGTCCCCGCCCTCGGTCAGGGCACCGTCGGGGTCGGTGATCAGCACGTGGCCGCTCATGCCCAGGTGCAGACCGAGGGTCGGGCCCCGGCTCCGTCGACGCTTCCGTTGCCGACGTCTCGCACCACATCGACTTGCCGCGGCGGAAGACGGCAGTGAGCGTACGCCCGACCAGTGCCGCTCGGATCTCTCCAGGTTGGTGCGGCCGGCACTCGTAGGTGTCGTGGTCATCGACGTCGACGATCAGGCGGCCCAGCCCGGCCTTGTCGATGGCGGCGCGGGCACTTTCGACCTCTGGCAGCTCTGGCACCAGGACAGTCTGCCCGAGCCGTCCGAACCAGGTCGCGGTCAGCCAGCCGAGCTCAACCGGCGGGTGGCAGCGCCTCACTGATCAGCTTCGCGTACGCCTGCATCTCACCCGGTTCGTAGGTCGTCCGGGGCCAGAAGAACCCCCGCAGCCCGTCACCCTTGGTCCGCGGCACGACGTGCACGTGCAGGTGGGGGACCGATTGGCTGACCACGTTGTTGATGGCCACGAAGGTGCCCTGAGCGCCCAGGCCCGCGACCACCGCCGCGGCGATCTGCTGCGCGGCGGTCATCAGGGGGGCCATCAAGTCGGCGGGCAGGTCCAACAGGTTGTCCACGTGCCGGATGGGCGACACGAGCACGTGGCCCTTGAACACCGGCCGGTGGTCGAGAAAAGCGATCACCTGGTCATCGCGGGCCACCACAGCCCCGTCCAGCTCGCCGCGAACCAGCTGGCAGACGATGTCGCTCACCCCGCGACCCTATCGACGGCATCGAGCCATGACGGCACCGATACACCTGTGCGATGCTCACAACCATGAGCCTGTCGTTCGGCGACCTGGAGCTCGACCTCACCCTCTTCGAGCTGCGCCGGACCGGTATCCGGGTGCCTCTGGAGCCCCAGGCGTTCGACGTCTTGTCGTATCTGGTGGCTCACCGAGACCGGGTGGTGAGCAAGGAAGAGCTGATGGACCAGATCTGGGGTGGCCGGTTCATCAGCGAGACGGCGGTCACCAGTCGGATCAAACAGGTCCGCCGGGCCGTCGGCGACCACGGTCGGGCCCAGCGGGTGATCGTCACCGTGCACGGTCGGGGCTACCGCTTCGCCGCGCCGGTCAGGGACGGCTCTTCTCGACCGGCCCCAAAGTCGGCTGCCCCCGATCTGACTCGGATGGCTCAGCCGACGTCGCCGACTCGGACATCGGTCCACACCGTTCCGCCGACCAATCCGGCTCGGGAGGTCATGGTCGGTCGAGTCGCCGAGCGCGCGGCGATCCGCGATCTCCTCGACCGAGCCCGCGGTGGACGTGGCCACACCCTGCTGGTCAGTGGCGAGCCGGGCATCGGCAAATCGGCCCTGCTTGCCGAGGCGGCCGTCGGAGCCGGTGATCTCGGCGCGCTGGTGCTGCGCGGGCGGGCGGCTGGGATGAGTGGGCCCTACCGGGTCTTCAGCGAGGCGTTGATACCAGCCGTACGCGCCGGTCGGGTCACCGACTCAGCCGACCTGGGTCCGTTCGGCGCTCTAATGGGCCGGGTGATCCCGGGATGGAGCACGGGGGCGGTGCCCGAGATCGGGGTCGATCAACCGTTGTTGCTCGCCGAGGGCCTGGCCCGTCTGCTCGAGTCGGCGGCTCCCTTGTGCCTCCTGGTGCTGGAGGACCTGCACGAGGCGGACGCCGACAGCCTGGCGTTGCTGGACCGGCTGGCCGGCATCATCGACCAGCTCCCGGTCCTGGTCCTCGGCAGCCACCGGGACTGGCCCCGGACGCTCGAGCTGGACCAGCTGGCCAGCACCCCGTACGCAACCCGTCGTCGGCTCGGCCGGCTGCCTCGGTCTGAGGCGGCCGAGCTGGTCCAGACGATTCAGCCTCTCGCCGACGGCCTCCGTGATGCCGTCGTCGAACGATCGGAGGGTCTGCCCTACGTGCTGGTCGAGCTGGCCGCCAGCGTCGCAGCAACGGCGTCCGGCGCTGAGCTGGGGCTGCCGGCCGGTTTCGCCGAGTTGGTCGAGGGGCGGATGGCCGCGCTGACCGCGACCGAGCGTCGGCTGTTGACCGCGGCCGCCACGCTGGGGCTCGAGCCGGACTGGGACCTGGTCTCACAGCTGGCTGAGCTCGACGAATCGACGACGGCGGCAGGGCTGCAGCGAGCGGTCGAGCTGCACCTGCTGACCTGGGACGAGGTCGGACTGCGGTGGCGTCACGGTCTGGTCCGGCAGTCGCTGTGGACGACGATGTTGCCTCCGGAGCGTCGTCGGCTGAGCCGGGCCGCCGCCCAGGCGCTCCTCGCCCACCCCGTGGTGTCACAGCGACGGGCCGCGGTCGACCTGCTGGTGACCGCCGGTGAGTCAGCCACCGCCGGGCAGCTGCTGCTCGGGTGGGCTCGCGAGGCCATCCACGACGGAGCTGTCCGGACCGCTGCTGAGCTGCTCGACCGAGCCGAGCTGGTGGCCGGCGAGTCGGTGGCAACGACGGTGGTCCGGGTGGAGCTGCTGATCCTGTCCGGCCAGGCTGACGGCGCCCTCCTGGCCGGCGCTCACGTGCTGGACGCGTCGCGGGGGGACCAGCACGCAGAGCTCTGCCTGAGGCTCGCCGCGGCGGCGGTGGCCGCCGGCCGGTGGTCGGTAGCCGCCAGCTATGTCGCCCGGGCCGGCCGACCAGCCGACGGACGCTCGTTGGTGCTGCTTGCCGAGTCGGCTCACGGCGCCGCCGCGATCGGCGAGGCCGCGCGGCTGGCCGACCAGGCGGTGGCACGGGCCCGAGCCGACGGCCCGGCCGAGACGCTGTGCGCGGCCTTGTGCGTACGGGCTCGGGTGGCCCGGCTGGACTCGCCCACCAACGCCCGGATCGCGTTCGGCGAAGCCGCGCAGGTCAGCAGCGAGCACGGGCTGAAGGCGTGGCGGGTCGAGGCCCTGATCGGGCTCGGGACCCTCGAGCTGTTGGCGGACGAGGCCTCCCCGAGCCTGCTCGAGGCCGGCCGGGCAGCGGCGGAGGCCGGACTGATCGGCAAAGCCGCCCAAGTCGAGCTGGTCCTCTCCGAGCACGAGTTGATCACCCGGGGCCCGACTGCGCTCGAGCCTGTGGCACAGCGGCTGATCGACTTCGGTCGTGCTTTGCGCGCTCCCGTCTACACCTTCGTGGGCGGTGTGCTGCTGGCTACCAAGCACGCCCTGGCCGGTGATGTGCGGGCGATGGACCAGCGGTTGGCTGAGCTGGGCGACGACAGTGACCTCGGCCCGGACACACCGGGCCCAGGTGCTGGCCGTACGGGGGCTCGGTGCCCTGGCCGGCAACGACCTGGTCAGCGCGGAACGGCTGATGACCGCGGGGATGGCCCCACTGACCAGCCACGGATCGAGCGCGCCCATCGCCCACTTCGGGACCTGGGTGGTGCTCTCGGCCACGGTGCACGGACGTGAGGACGCCGTACGCGAGGTGCTTCGGTCCCAGCCCGCCGGGCTGCGTCGGGCCAACCGCGGCGCGTTGGCTTACGCCGACGCCATCGTCGCCGGTCGTGGGGGCCAGGCCGACCTCGCCGAGCAGCACCTGCAGGAAGGGGACCGGCTGCTGGCGCCGCTGCCCTGGTGGCACCGGATGCTTCGGGTCACCACGTTCCAGTCCGCCATCGCTGATGGCTGGGGGAGCCCGGTCGGGCCTCTGCGCGGGGACCTCGCGGCGTTCGAGCGAGACGGGGACCAGCAGTGGGTGCGACTGTGCCGAGACCTGCTGCGTCGGGCGGGTGCGCCGACCCGTCGTGGCCGTGGCGATTCGGTCGTCCCGGCCGAGCTTCGGGCTGTAGGCGTCACCAGCCGCGAGCTGGACGTCCTGGTCCCCCTTGCGTCGGGGCGTGGCAACGCCGCCATCGCTGAGCAGCTGTTCCTCTCACCTCGGACCGTCGAGACCCACGTCGCCAGCCTGTTGCTCAAGGCCGGACTGACCAACCGGGCCGAGCTGGGGGAGTGGTACCGCGGGTTAACTCCGGTAGTCGTCACCGATCCGTGGCCCGGGTCGCTCGACGCACAGTGGTGCTCCAACCTCGACCAAGGAGTCTCCATGACTATCCCGAACCCGGCCTACCTCGACCAGAACGAACCAACCTCGCCGACGGCATGGGAGGTGATTGTCGTGGGGGCCGGTCCGTCCGGACTAACCACCGCTGCGGCCCTGGCCCGCGCCGGGATCCGGGTGCTGGTGATCGAGAAGCATCCTGGCCTGTCGACCTTTCCGAAGGCGACCGGCCTGCGTCCTCGGACGATGGAGATCCTTCGCAGCTGGGGCCTCGAGTCGACCATCCTCGCCCAGTCGCAGCCCACCCAGCTCGCGATGAGCATCTCCCCGGTGCTGGCGGCGCCCGGCACGGCGGTGTCGATGGGGTTGCCCACGGCCGCCGACCTTGCTGAGGTCAGTCCGTCCCAGATCGCAGTGTGCCCGCAGGACCGGCTCGAGGCGATCCTGCTGGAACATCTCTTGGAACGCGGCGGGCACGCCTGGTTGTCGACCGAGCTCGTCGCCCTCGAACAGGACGACTCCGTCGTCAGGGTGACCGTATGCCGGGGTGGTCGGGAGCAGACCTTGACCTGTCGCCACCTGGTCGGCGCCGACGGGGCGCGTAGCGCGGTCCGCGGTCTGTTGGGGGTGGAGCTGGAGGAGCTCGGCAGTGAGGGCGACCATCTCGGGGTCCTGTTCCGTGGCGACCTGTCGGCGGTGGTGCCGCCGGTCCCGTACGCCTTGAGCATGGTCGTCGCCCCGCCGGTGGCGGGGATATTCGTGCCGACCGGCGAGCCGGACCGCTGGATCTACGACATCGAGTGGAGCCCCGCTGAGGGTGAGACGCTGGCTGACTGGCCGACCGAGCGGATGGCGGCCCGGATCACCGCGGCCGTCGGCCTGGAGGGCCTGCAACCGCAGATCATCGGCATGTTCCCCTGGGACTTCGGCGCCTCGGTGGCCGCCCGGCAGCACTGCGGCCGGGTGTTCCTGGTCGGCGATGCGGCGCACCGCACCACGCCCCGCGGAGCCACCGGGATGAACACCGGGATCGCGGACGCTCACAACCTGGCCTGGAAACTGGTCTGGGTGCTTCGGGGCTGGGCCGGTGACGAGCTCCTCGACTCCTACCAGAGCGAGAGGGGGCCGGTTGGTCTGGCCAATGCGCGCGCGTCCTTGCAGACCAGGATCGGGCAGGACGGGACCTCCGCACTCGCCCACGACTTCGGCGTCACCTACCGCTCGGCGGTGGTCCTCACCGAGGGCCGGTGGTCCGGCCAGCGCGCTCCCCACGCCTGGGTGCGGGTGAACGGCGAACGCCGCTCGACCATCGACCTGTTCGAGGGCCACCTGACGCTGGTGCTCGGACCGGACGCCGCGAGCTGGCGTGGGCCGGCGAACACGGTCGGCCGCGCCGGCATCCCCCTGGTGCTTCGCCAGGTCGGGCGCGACCTGCTCGACCCGGACGGATCCTTCGAGGCCGCGTACGGACTGGGTGGACACGGTTGCGTCCTGGTCCGACCCGACGGCTTCGTCGTCTGGTCCGCCGAGCGCGGGTCGTCCGTCGACCTGCTCGACGCGGTGGCAGTGGCCACGGGGCGGGCTGGGGTGGTCTGCGGTTCAATAGAACAGGTGTGCGATACTTCGTTGGCATGAACACCTCGTACGCGCCGCCCGGGTGGCCGGCCTCGGTCCGGCCGCCGGGCACACCGGAATGGGAGGTGTCGGCCATCGCCTTTCTGCTCGACTGCTGTCCCGCGGACTTCCGCCGCTACCGGGTGCTGCGCAACCACCCGCTGGTGCTGGCCCAGTTCGCCACCCACTTCGTCAAGGGTCAGTGCGACGCCGCGCAGGGTGGTCTGGCCGACGTGCGCAGCAACCTGCGGCGGGTGGCCGGGCCGGAGGTGGTCGAGGCGGCGGCTCAGGCCTGGCTCGAACAGAGTGCCCAGCTCGTCCGCACCCAGCGTGCGGTCGGCCTGGTCACCGAGGCGCTGCGGGGGCGGGCCTTCGTGCCGAAGCTGTGACGGGTGGGCTCTGAGTTGGGGCGGGTCGGTGAATGTGTTGTGCAGCATCCGGTGAGTTAGGCAACACTTGCCGGTTGCCGGGGCGTGGCGCACGTAAACTCGCACCATGTCGCCCGCCCCCTACGGCCTGCTGAGCTCGATCCACAGTCCAGCCGACCTGCGGGCGCTGTCTCCGGAACAGCTGGAGGAGCTCAGTCCCCAGATCCGGGCCTTCCTGATCGAGAAGGTCAGCCAGACCGGTGGGCACCTCGGTCCCAATCTCGGTGTCGTCGAGCTGACCATCGCGGTGCACCGCAGCTTCGAGTCACCACAAGACCCGATCATCTTCGACACCGGCCACCAGAGCTATGTGCACAAGATGCTGACGGGACGCCAGGACCAGTTCCCGACCCTTCGCCAGCGCGACGGGTTGGCCGGCTACCCCAGCCCGGCCGAGTCCGAGCACGACTGGGTCGAGAACTCGCACGCCTCGACCGCCTTGTCGTACGCCGACGGCCTGGCCAAGGCCATCCGTCAGCAGGGTCAGCCGGGCACCGTGCTCGCCTTCGTGGGCGACGGCTCGCTGACCGGTGGGATGGCGTGGGAGGCGCTGAACAACATCGCTGGCTCCGACGACCTGCCGCTGGTCATCCTGGTCAACGACAACGGCCGCTCCTACACCCCGACGGTGGGTGGTTTGGCCAAGCACCTGTCCGGGCTGCGCACCAACCCGCGCTACGAGCAGATCCTCGACGTGGTCAAACGCAGCGTGAGCCGGGCGCCGCTGGTCGGCAACGCGGCGTACGACATCCTGCACGGCATCAAGAGCGGCTTGAAGGACGTGCTGGCGCCGCAGGGCATGTTCTCCGACCTCGGCCTGAAGTACGTCGGTCCGATCGATGGTCACGACGTGCTCGCGGTGGAGCGTGCCCTCCAGCAGGCCAAGCAGTACGGCGGGCCGGTGCTCGTGCACTGCCTGACCCGCAAGGGCAACGGCTTCAAGGCGGCTGAGGACAACGAGGAGGACCGCTTCCACGCGGTCGGCAAGATCAACGCCGTCACCGGCGAGTCGCTGAGCCGCAGCACCAGCCTGACCTGGACCGACGTGTTCTCCACGGAACTGCTCCGGCTCGGCACGCTGGACGAGAAGGTGGTCGCCATCACGGCGGCCATGACCTATCCGACCGGTCTGCACCGCTTCGCCGATCGCTTCCCCGACCGGACGTTCGACGTCGGGATCGCCGAGCAGCACGCCGTCACCTCTGCTGCGGGGTTGGCCATGGGTGGGCTGCACCCCGTCGTGGCGCTCTACTCGACCTTCTTGAACCGGGCCTTCGACCAGCTGCTGCTCGACGTGGCCCTGCACAAGTGCGGGGTCACCTTCGTGCTGGATCGAGCGGGTGTGACGGGTCCGGACGGCCCCAGTCACCACGGCATGTGGGACATGTCGATCACCCAGCTGGTGCCGGGGCTGCACCTGACCGCGCCCCGCGATGCCACCCGGCTGCGCGAGGCGTTGGCTCGATCGCTGCAGATCGGCGATGCGCCCAGCGTGATCCGCTATTCCAAGGAGCCGGTGCCCGACGACATCGATGCGGTCGACGTGGTCGACGGGGTCGACGTGCTGATGCGGACCGAGCAGCCCCGGGTGCTGGTCGTGGCGCTCGGACAGCTGGCCGGCACCGGCATGGCCGTCGGTGGACGGTTGTCGGACCAGGGCATCGGGGTGACCGTGGTCGATCCGGTCTGGGTGCTGCCGGTCAACCCGGCCCTGCTCCGGATGGCCGCCGACCACGAGCTCGTCATCACGATCGAGGACAACGGTGTGGTGGGCGGCTGCGGTGCGCGGCTGGCTCAGGAGATGCGGTTCGCCGAGGTCCGTACGCCGATCCGTGAGTTCGGCATCGCTCAGCAGTTCCTCGAGCACGGCAGTCGTGCCGAGCTGCTGGAGCAGCTCAACCTCACCCCCCAGGCCATCGCCCGGTACGCCGTCGAGGCGATCGTCCGCGAGGAGTCACCGCTCGACGAGAGCGCGACCGGCCCACGCTGAGCCCCGGCCCGCCGGTGGTCGGCCTAGGCTGCACCGGTGAGCACCCCACCGCCGGACGTCGGCCCGCCCTGGGCCAGGCCGGACGAGGTCCACGCCGACGGCCTGCCCCTGGTCGGACGGGCCGTGCTCGATCAGCGCTGGCGTGACCTCACCTTCCTGCACTGGCGGGTCCCGCCCTCGCTGGTCGCGCCGCTGCTACCACCCGGAACCCGTCCCGACCTGTTCGACGGCTCCACCTGGGTCGGCCTGATCCCCTTCCGGCTGACCGACGCGGCCTTCGGCCGTGGGCCGGGTCTGCCGTGGGTGGGCTCGTTCGCCGAGACCAACGTCCGGCTCTACTCGGTCGATGAGGCCGGTCACCGAGGCGTGGTCTTCCGTTCACTCGAGTCAGAACGGCTGGCCTTCGTGCTCGGCGCCCGCTGGGCGCTCGGGCTCAACTACACCTGGGCCCGGATGCGGATCGCGCGGAACGGGAACCAGCTCACCTACTCCAGCCGCCGCCGGTGGCCCGGACCGGTGGGGGCGAGCACCCGGATCGTCGTACGGGTCGGCGACTCGCCGGTCCGTGGCGACCCGCTCGCGGACTTCCTGACGGCCCGCTGGGGCCTGCACACCCGCCACCTGGGCCGGACGATCTATCTGCCGAACACCCACGGCGCTTGGCCGTTGGTGACCGCCGAGCTGCTCGAGCTGGACGACGGGTTGCTTGCCGCCGCGGGGCTCTCGGGACTGTCCGAGCGGCCCCCCGACTCGGTGCTGTTCTCGACCGGCGTCCGGACCCAGTTCGGTCTACCCCGGTCCTGAGCGGTCGGCGGAGCCGTGCGGCACCCGACACTAGGCTGTCGTGGTGCCGATCCTCTCTGACTTCAGTGCCCGCGCCATCACTGGCGCCGAGCTGCCCCTCTCCCGCTTCGCCGGCCAGGTCGTGCTGGTGGTGAACACCGCCTCGCAGTGCGGTTTCACCCCTCAGTACGAAGGACTGGAACAGCTGTACCGGACCTATGCCCCGCAGGGGCTGATCGTCCTGGGCTTCCCGTGCGACCAGTTCGGTCACCAGGAGCCGGGCGACGAGGCGTCGATCGCCGACTTCTGTGAGCTGAACTTCGGTGTCACCTTCCCCCTGTTCGCCAAGATCGAGGTGAATGGCGACGAAGCCCACCCGCTCTACCGCTGGCTGCGGGAGGAGAAGGGGGGCCTCCTCGGCGACGCGATCAAGTGGAACTTCACGAAGTTCCTGATCGGCCGCGACGGAACCGTGGTCAAGCGCTACGCCCCGACCACGGCTCCGGACAAGATCAGCGACGACATCGAGGCCGCGCTCGCCGGTTGACCCCTGGAGTGCTCAGGCGGTGGCGACCGAGGCGACCCCCGGCGGCAGGAACCGTCGCCCGAGCACCCGCTGGGACACTCCCTCACGGTCGAGGTAGGGCGTGATGCCGCCCAGGTGGAAGGGGAACCCGGCGCCCAGGATCAGGCACAGGTCGATGTCCATCGGTGCGGCCACGACGCCCTCGGCCAGCATCAGCCCGATCTCCTCGGCCAGGGCGTTCAGAACCCGTTCCCGCACCTGGTCCGCCGTGCTCGGCCGGTCGCCGACCCGCAGCAGCGCCTGGGTCTCCTCGGAGACGTACGGCTTGCCATCGGCCGTCCAGTCGTAAAGACCCGGCTTACCGTTCTCCACCAGGGAGCGCAGGTTAGGTGAGACGCCGAACCGCTCACCCAGCTGGTCGTGCAGCGTCTCGGCCACGTGCAGGGCGATGGCCGGACCGACGAGCTGCAGCAGCACGAACGTCGACATCGGCAACCCCAGCGGCTGCATTGCCTGGTCGGCGACCGGCACGGGCGTGCCCTCGTCGACCGCGGCCGTCACCTCACCCATCAGCCGCAGCAGCAGCCGGTTGACCACGAACGCCGGGGCATCCTTGACCAGCACCGCGTTCTTCTTCAACGTCTTGGCCGTGGCCAGAGCGGTGGCGACCGTCTCGTCGTCCGACGCTGACCCGCGAACGACCTCCAGCAGCGGCATCACGGCCACGGGGTTGAAGAAGTGGAATCCGACCACTCGCTCCGGGTGGTCGAGGTCGGCCGCCATCTCGGTGACCGACAGCGACGAGGTGTTGGTGGCGATCACGCAGGTCGGGCTGACGTGCTTTTCGAGGTCGGCGAACACCTGCTTCTTGATCGACATCTCTTCGAAGACCGCCTCGATGACGAAGTCGCAGTCGGCGAAGTCGGCCGTCTCGGTGGTGCCGGAGATCAGCGCGTTGAACCGGTTGACCTGGTCGGGGGAGAGCCGCCCTTTTCCTTGCAGCTTGGCGATCCCCGCGCCGACGGAGCCCAGACCCTTGTCGACGCGACCTTGATCAATATCGGAGATGATCACCGGCACCTGCAGCCGGCGGACGAACAGCAGAGCCAGCTGGCTGGCCATCAGACCCGCGCCGACGATTCCGATCTTGGTCACCGGCCGGGCCAGCCAGGACTCCGGCGCGCCGGCGGGTTTGCGGGCGCGCTTCTGCACCAGCTCGAAGGCGTACAGCCCGGCGCGCAGCTCCGGCCCCATGATCAAGTCGGCCAGGCCCTCGTCCTCGGCTGCGTACGCGTCGGTGCGAGATGCCGTCTTCGCCGCAGCCATCAGCTCCAGCGCCTTGTACGGCCCCGGCGCCGCCCCGGAGAGCTTCTGGTCGGCGATCGCCCGGCCGCGGGCGATGGCGGCGTCCCAGGCGGCGCCGCGGTCGACCTCGGCCCGCGGCACGCTGGTGAGGCCGGAGACGACCTGACCCGCCCAGTCCAGCGACCGCTCGAGGAAGTCAGCACCGTCGAAGATCGCGTCCGCGATCCCCAGCTCGAACACCTGCGGACCGGTCAGCATCCGGTTCTGGTTCAACGCGTTCTCGATGATGACGCTGACCGCGCGGTCGGCGCCGATCAGGTTGGGCAGCAAGTAGGCGCCGCCCCAGGCCGGGAACATGCCGAGAAAGCACTCCGGCAGCGCGATCCCTGCGGCGGCGGTCGAGACGGTGCGGAAGTCGCAGTGCAACGTGATCTCCAGCCCGCCGCCGAGGGCCAGGCCGTTGAGAAAGGCGAAGGTCGGCAGGCTGGCGGTGTGCAGCTTGTCGAAGACCGCGTGACCGATCCGGGCGATGGCCAGGGCCTGATCGCGCTCAGTGATCTTGGGCAGGCCGCTGAGGTCAGCGCCGGCGGCGAGAATGAACGGTTTGCCGGTGATCGCGATGGCCGAGACGTCGGTCCGCGCGAGGGCGGCGTCGATGGCCTCGTTCAGAGCCCCCAGGCCCCGGGCGCCGAGCGTGTTGGGCCGGGTGTGGTCCTGTCCGTTGTCCAAGGTGATGAGCACGGCGGTGGTGCCCGTGTGGGGGAGCACGACATCGCGGCTCAGCGCCCGGGTGACGACCTCGTGGTCGGAGACCGACGAGGCCCGGGTGATCAGCTTCTCCAGGTCGCTCGCGTTCACCGCTGCCCCGCTCCGGTGCCGAAGTGGGGGTTCTCCCAGACGACCGTGCCGCCCATGCCCAGCCCGATGCACATGGTGGTGACCCCGTAGCGCACCTCCGGATGCTCGCGGAAGGCGCGGGCCAGGTGGATCATCAGGCGTACGCCGGAGCTCGCCAGCGGATGCCCCAGGGCGATCGCGCCGCCGTAGGGATTGACCCGGGGGTCATCGGAGTCGATCCCGAAGTGGTCGAGGAAAGCCAGAACCTGGACGGCGAAGGCCTCGTTGATCTCGAACGCGCCGATCTCGTCGATGGACAGCCCGGCCCTGGCCAGCGCCTTCTCGGTCGCCGGCACCGGTCCGACCCCCATCACCTCCGGGTCGACGCCGGCGAACGCGTAGCTGACCAGCCGCATGGCGACCGGGAGTCCGAGCTCGGTGGCCACGTCCTCGGCGGCCATCAGGCAGGCCGTCGCGCCGTCGTTCAGGCCGGCGGCGTTGCCGGCGGTGACCCGGCCGTGGGGACGGAACGGCGTACGCAGCTGAGCCAGCCCGTCGGCAGTGGTGCCCGGGCGTGGCGGCTCGTCGGCCGTCGCCAGGCCCCAGCCGTGCTCGTGGTCGCGGGTAGCCACGGTGACCAGGGCTTCTTGGATGACGCCGTCGGCGTAGGCCTGCTGGACCCGCTGCTGGCTCAGCACGGCGAAGGCGTCGGCACGCTCGCGGGTGATGGCCGGGAAGCGGTCGTGCAGGTTCTCGGCGGTCGACCCCATCACCAAGGCTGACTGGTCGACCAGCTTCTCGGCCACGATCCGCGGGTTGGGGTCGATGCCCTCACCCATCGGGTGCCGGCCCATGTGCTCGACGCCCCCGGCCACGGCCACGTCATAGGCACCGAAGGCGATGCCCGAGGCCACCGTGGTCACCGCGGTCATGGCCCCGGCGCACATCCGGTCGATGGCGAACCCGGGCACCGACTTGGGCAGACCGGCGAGCAGCGCGGCGGTCCGTCCGATGGTCAGGCCCTGGTCGCCCGTCTGAGTGGTGGCGGCGATCGCGACTTCGTCGATCCGCTCCGGCGGCAGCTCGGGGTGCCGCCGGACCAGCTCCCGGATGCAGTTGACGATCAGGTCATCGGCCCGGGTCTCGCCATAGAGCGACCCGGCCTTCCCGAAGGGCGTACGGACACCGTCGACGAAGACGACGTCGCGAAGTTCACGAGGCATACCCGCATATTACTCACGAGTAACAATGCCTGCGCGCCTTACGGTGAGTCAGGTTCCGGCGGACGAAGAGCGGCGGTGAGCAGCTCGACGGTGAGCTCGCGCTGCCAGGGTCGGGCACCGTAGCCGGCCAGGGCGGCGTCGACGGTCTCGACCGTGACCGGGGCCGGGGGACGCCAGGCCAACCGGCGTACGAAGTCCGGGGTCAGCAGGTTCTCCATCGGCAGGTCGAGCTCGGCCGCCTTGGCGGTCAGGCCATCGCGTACCCGGACCAACCGGGCGGCCGCGGCCGGGTCCTTGGCCGCCCACAGCCGAGCCTGCGGCGGACCGTCGTTGGGGATGTGCATGGGCGGCAGCTGCGACTCGGTGAGCAGATCCACCTCGTTCATCGCGTCGATCCAGTTGGCCTCGAAGCGCCGGGCCTGACGCCGCGCGAAGGCCGCGACCTGGCGCAGGGCCTGCCGGTCCGGGGTCTTGTGACCGGCCAGCTCGCTGATCGCGAGGTCGGGCAGGATCTTGCCCGGCGCCCGGTCCAGCCGCTGGGCGATGGCGTCCCGGGCGTACCACAAGGCGGCGACGTAGCCGAGGCCGCGACGGGTGCGTACGCGGTGGATGCCCGAGGTGCGGCGCCAGGGGTCGGTCCGCGGCGTCGGGCTGACGCTCGCCCCGGCGACCAGGGCCGCGAACTCCTGCTGGGCCCAGTCCCACTTGCCCGTCTCGACCAGCTCGTCGGCCAGCTTGTTGCGCAGCTCGATCAGCAGCTCGACGTCGAGGGTGGCGTAGTTCAGCCACTCCGGAGGCAGCGGACGGGTCGACCAGTCCGACGCGGAGTGCTCCTTCAGCAGCCGGACGCCGAAGAGCTCCTCGATCATCGTCCCCAGTGCGACCCGGGGATAGCCCAGCAGCCGACCGGCCAGCTCGGTGTCGAACAACGTCTGCGGGACCAGACCGATCTCGAACAGGCAGGGCAGGTCCTGGCTCGCGGCATGGATGATCCACTCGGCATCGGCCAGTGCGGCGCCCAGGGCGGAGAAGTCGGCCGGCTGGCCGAAGGCGATCGGGTCGATCAGGTGAGATCCGGACCCCGCGCGGCGGAGCTGGATCAGGTAGGCGCGCTGGCTGTAGCGGAAGCCGTGGGCCCGCTCGGCATCCACCGCCACCGGACCGGTGCCACCGGCCAGTGCGGTGACCGCGTGCTGCAGGGCCTCGGGGGTGTCCACGAGTGCGGGCACACCCTCAGCCGGCTCGGTCAGCAGCGGCACTTCCTGCTCGACGTCGGGCAGGGTGGTGGTGGTTTCGGTCAACGTCTCCGTGTGTTTCGGCTCGGCGGGTTTCGCCGGGGGGGCATCAGAACCACGCCGGCAGGCAGCGGAGGTAGTCCCGCTGTCGTACAGAGTAATTCAGCCCAGGCAGCCAGGTGTGCAGTGAGGCCGACCCCGTCGACCAGATCGGCCGTCCACGAGGCGCGGACCTCGACCTCGGCGCGGGCGGCCTCCTCAGCCATCCCGCCGAAGGACTCGCTGGCCACCGAGGTGACCGTGCCGCTCGGAGCGCTGTAGTCGGCGCCGTGGTTGGTCAGCGCGTCGATCAGCCAGGACCAGCCGACCGAGGCCAGCAGTGGGTCGGTGACCATCTCGGGATCGACATCGGCGCGGGCGAAGGTGACGCAGCGAAAGGTGCCCTCCCAGGCGGCATTGCCGGCCGGATCGTGCAGCAGCACCAACCGGCCACTGCCCACCTCCTCGCCGGCGACCACGACATCGGCGGTGATGGCAGCCGAGAACGGGGCGATGCGTTGCGGAGCCGGGATCTCCTCGACCAGCAGCTCGGGTCGCCATGAAGCCGACAGCAAGTCGTTGACGGCTCGCCGGAACGCGTCCGGGGCCGCAACGGAATCGGACTTCGCTGCCACTCGCTGAGCGTATTCGTCGCACCCCATGCGCCAACTTCGACGCGCCGATTACGGGGTGCGTGAAAAGATTCAGCAGTGCTGCCTGCCGATTCGCCGTTCGTCTCCGCCTGCCGTCGCCGGGTCGGTGAGCGGCTACCGGTCTGGTTCATGCGTCAGGCCGGTCGGTCGCTGCCCGAGTACCGCGCCGTCCGCGAGGGTCTGGCGATGCTCGACAGCTGCATGCGACCCGACCTGGTCGCCGAGATCACCGCTCAACCCGTACGCCGCTACGGGGTCGACGCCGCCATCTTCTACTCCGACATCATGGTGCCGCTGAAGGCGATCGGGGTCGACCTGGACATCGTGCCCGGGCGGGGCCCGGTGATCGCCAGCCCGGTGCGGACGTCCGCCGACCTGGGCTCGTTGCGTCCGCTGGACCCCTCCGACGTCAGCTACGTCACCGAGGCGGTCGGGCTGTTGGTGGCCGAGCTCGGCGCCACGCCGCTGATCGGGTTCGCCGGGGCACCGTTCACCCTGGCCAGCTATCTCGTCGAGGGCGGTCCCAGCAAGGACTACGCCAAGACGAAGTCGATGATGATCGGCAACCCGCAGCTGTGGCACGACCTGTGCACCCGGCTGGCGCAGATCTCGGCCGCCTTCTTGAGCGTCCAGGTGCAGGCCGGTGCCTCAGCGGTGCAGCTGTTCGACTCGTGGGCCGGCAGCCTGAGCGCGGTCGACTACGACCGCTACGCCCGGCCCTACTCGGCCCAGGTGCTCGGCGCCTTGGCCGACTCCGGGGTGCCGCGCATCCACTTCGGCGTCGGTACCTCCGAGCTGCTGCCGGCCATGGGCGCGGCCGGAGCGGAGGTGGTGGGGGTCGACTGGCGGCTGCCGCTGGCCGAGGCCAGCCGCCGGATCGGACCCGCGTACGCCGTGCAGGGCAACCTGGACCCGGCACTGCTGGGCGCGCCCTGGTCGGTGCTGGCCGACCGCGTACGCGAGGTGATCCGCTCCGGCGCCCTCGCCCCGGGTCACGTGTTCAACCTGGGCCATGGCGTGCCGCCGGACGCCGACCCGTCCACGTTGGCCAAGATCGTCGACCTGGTCCACGACGAGGGAGCGGCCCTGCGGTCCGAAGCCCAGGAACGGGCGGCGCGGCAGCTCGCGGCCACCGGCTGATGAGCGACGTCGTCGTCGTCGGTGGCGGCATCACCGGCCTGGCGGCGGCCCGTGACCTGGCCGACGCCGGCCTCGCGGTGACCGTCCTCGAGAGCAGCGACCGCTGGGGCGGCAAGGTCGCCTCAGCCCTGGTCGACGGCGTTCGGCTGGACGTCGGTGCGGAGTCGGTGCTGGCCCGACGGCCGGAAGCCGTGAGCTTGATCGATGATCTTGGTCTCGGGCCGGATCGGGTGCACCCGACCGGGGCCAAACCCGCGCTGCTGGTCGGGGGAAGGTTGCGCGCCCTGCCGCCGTCGGTGCTCGGCGTGCCGACCGACCTTGATCAACTTCGACCCCTGCTGAGTGAGTCCGGCTACCAGCAGGCTCTGCGGTCGGCCTCGCTGGATGCACCGCTGGTCGAGGATGTGGCCATCGGCGCGGTCGTCGACGAGCGCTTCGGACCCGAGGTCACCGACCGGTTGCTCGAGCCGCTGCTGGGTGGTGTCTACGCCGGTCGGGCCCGCGAGCTGTCGTTCGATGCGGTGGCCCACGACCTGTTCACCCGGGCCCGGGGTGGCGGGTCCCTGCTGGACGTGGCCCGGGCCACGGCGCGACCCGGTGACGGCTCACCGGTGTTCGCGGGGCTCGGCGGCGGCGTCTCCATGATCATCGACCGGCTGCTCGCCGACCTGCACGAGCGGGGGGTCGAGCTGTGCCTGGAGCAGACGGTGCGCGCCATCGTGCGGCTCCCGGACGGCCGCTTCGAGGTCGAGATCCAGCGCGGCGCAGCGCGGGAGACGACCACGACGACGGCCGTGCTGCTGACCACTCCGGCGCGGCCGACCGGGCGGCTGGTGTCGGGGCTGGTGGCGGTCGGGACGACCTGGGCCGAGATCCCGTACGCCTCGGTCGCCGTGGTCACCCTGGTCGTCCGGAATCTCGAGACGGCCGCCTCGGGGGTCCTGGTCCCGCCGGGCGAGCTCCCGACGATCAAGGCCCTGACCCATTCCTCGCTGAAGTGGGACTGGGTGGCGGATCGGGCCGCGCGCACCTGGGGAGCCGGTGCCGCCGTCGTACGGGCCAGCGTCGGCCGGTTGGGGGAGGAGGCGCTGCTGCAGCTGCCGGATGCACAGCTGCTTGCGCGCACCTGGGCGGAGGCGTCCGGACTGCCGGGCTGGTCGGACACGGTCCTGCTGGCGTCGGCGGTGACCCGCTGGGGTGGTGCGTTGCCGCAGTACCGGGTCGGCCACCGCGACCTCGTGGCGACCCTGCGGGATCAGGTCGCAGCCGTCCGCGGGCTGGCCGTCGCCGGGGCCGCGCTGGATGGGGTGGGCATCGCCGCCTGCCTCGGGTCGGCCCGGCGCGCGGTGACCAAGATCATGAACGATCTCGAGGTCGGACGTGGTGGGATGGAGGTTCCAGAACCAGTGGAGGAGAGCAGGACATGAAGGCGCGCGAGATCAACGACACGATCCGCTACACGATGTGGTCGGTGTTCAAGCGGACCTCGATGCTCGACGAGCCGCCGCACGAGACGGCGGACGCCACCTTGCGGTCGTTGGAGCGGGCCACCCGGGACGATGACTTCGAGGTCCGGGGCTGGTACGACGTGGCCGGCCTGCGGGCCGACGCCGACCTGATGGTCTGGTGGCACGCCCCCACCTCCGACACCCTGCAGGACGCCTACCATGCACTGCGCCGCTCCGACCTCGGCACGCACCTGGAACCGGTGTGGTCCCAGCTCGCCCTGCACCGTCCGGCGGAGTTCAACAAGGGCCATGTGCCGGCGTTCATGCAGGACGAGGACCCGAAGGGCTACCTCTGCGTCTACCCCTTCGTCCGCTCGTACGAGTGGTACCTGCTGCCGGAGGAGGAGCGCCGGGCCATGCTCACCGAGCACGGCATGATGGCCCGGCCCTACCCCGATGTCCGGGCCAACACGGTCTCGTCCTTCGCCCTCGGCGACTACGAGTGGATGCTGGCCTTCGAGGCCGACGAGCTGCACCGGATCGTGGACCTGATGCGGGCCCTCCGCTCCGCCGCGGCCCGTCGCCACACCCGCGAAGAGGTGCCGTTCTACACCGGCCGCCGGCTCGACCTGGACGACATCATCGCCCTCTGGTGAGCCGGGTGCCGTCCTGCCCCGACTCCACCCCGGGGTGCCGGTTTCCCAGGTATACCTGGGAATTACGCATTCCGCCCCCGACAATTCCTGGGTAAAGCGTGCAATTGCGTGGATGAAGTGAGGGCCTGAGTGGGGTCCTACGCGGTCGGCTCGAGGCTCAGCGAGACCGAGTTGATGCAGTAGCGCTGACCGGTGGGGGTGCCGTAGCCGTCGTCGAAGACGTGGCCCAGGTGCGAGTCGCAGGCTGCGCAGCGGACCTCGACCCGCTTCATGAACATCGAGCGGTCCTCGATGTAGCGGACCCGGTCCTCGGCCAGCGGGGCATAGAACGAGGGCCAGCCGCAGTGCGAGTCGAACTTGGTCTGGCTGCGGAACAGCTCGGCGTTGCAGGCGCGGCAGCGGTACACGCCCTCGGTCTTGGTGTCGGTGTACTCACCGGTGAAGGCCCGCTCGGTGCCCGCCTCGCGCAGCACCTTGTACTCCTTCGGGCTGAGCTGCGCGCGCCACTCGTCCTCGGACTTGACCACCTTGCCTACGGTGCCGGCCGGGTTGTTGTCGAGATTGGTCATGAAGTTCCTTCCGTGATGTGTCGTTCACTCAACCACGATGAGCGCGACCCTGTTCCAGGCTAGTCACCTATGCTGACGCCATGCCCGTGCCAGCGGTGGAGCTCGAGGTCGGCGACCGAACCGTCCGGGTGACCAGCCCGGACAAGCCCTACTTCCCCGACGTCGGGCTGACCAAGCTGGACATGGTCAACTACGTGGTGGCCGTCGGTGACGGCATCTTCGCAGCACTCCGCGACCGGCCGGTCACCATGGAGCGCTGGCCGGGTGGATACCGCCCCGACGTCACCTTGAGCACCCGTACGGACTCCCATCACGAGGCGTTCTACCAGAAGCGCGCGCCGGCCAAGGGCATGCCCGAGTGGGTCGAGACCGTCGAGATCACCTTCCCGTCCGGCCGTACGGCCAGGGAGGTCTGTGCGACCGAGCTGGCCACCATCGTGTGGATGGCCAACCTGGGCACGCTGCGCTACCACCCCTGGCCGGTGACCAAGGCGGCTCCCGACCTGGTCGACCAGCTGCGGATCGACCTGGATCCCCAGCCCGGTACGGACTTCGCCGATGCCGCCCGGGTCGCGCACGAGCTGCGCGGTGTCCTGGAGGACGCCGGTCTCGTCGGGTTCCCCAAGACCAGCGGCGGCCGGGGGGTGCACGTCTTCGTGCCGATCGAGCCGGCGTACGGGTTCGTCGAAGCCCGGCACGCGGTGATCGCCCTGGGTCGTGAGCTCGGCCGCCGGATGCCGGAGCACGCGACCATCAACTGGTGGAAGGAGGAGCGCGGGGAGCGGATCTTCGTCGACTTCAACCAGATGTGCCGAGACCGTACGATCGCCTCGGCCTACTCCATCCGACCCACGCCGCAGGCCCGGGTGTCCGCCCCGTTGACCTGGGAGGAGCTGAGCGACGCCGCCCCGGAGGACTTCACGATCACCTCGATGCTGACCCGCTACGGCGACGTCGGTGACGTCTGGAAGCCCTTCTACGACACCACGTCGCGCAGCCTGGACCAGGCCTTGGAGATGTACGAGCGTGACGTTCGTGAGCTGGGCACCGGGAAGTACGGCGGGGCCGAGATGCCCTATCCGCCGGACCATCCGAAGATGCCGGGCGAACCTTCCCGGGTGCAGCCGAGTCGGGCGCGGGCGGACAACCCGGACTTCGCCTAGAACGCGCCGATCACTGGTCGGCCCGGCGGTAGCTGGTGAACAGCGCCCCGTCGTCGCCGAGCAGCGCGAACTGCAGCTCGAGATCGAGCGGCGGGTCCAGCGCGGCGCCGGTGGTCGTCCGCAGTCCGTCGCCCGCCACCACGACGGGCGCCAGGGTCAGGGACAGCTCGTCGACCAGCCCGGCTGCCAACAGGTCGCGGTGCAGGTGAGGTCCGCCTTCGCACAGCAGCCGGGGCAGACCCCGACCGGCCAGATCGTCGACCACCTTGGCCAGGTCGATCTCCGGTCCTGCGTACTCCACCACCTCGATGCCCGCATCCCGCAGTGGGGCCAGGTCCCGGGCCGGCTTGCCAGCGGTCGTGATGATCATGACGAGCCCACTGGCCCCGTCCACCGGCTGCGCGACGACCGGGTCGATCTGGGCCGAGCGGCTGATGATCACCAGGGTGGGTTCGGGGGCCAGGCCCTCGGCGAGGCGCAGCTCCTGCTGCCAGGGAGCAAGATCAACAGCGCGGTACCCCTCGTTGCGGGCCGTGCCGCCGGCCACGACGACGGCGTCGGCGAGCGCCCGGTGCAGGGCGAAGATCTCCTGGTCGCTCGCGGTGTTGATGCTGCCCGAGCGGCCGTCCGCCCCCTGGATCGAGCCGTCGAGGGTGGTGACGAAATTGGTCCGCAGCCAGGCGCCCGCCTCGGGGGCGGGGTGGCGGTAGAGCTGGATCAGGTCGGCTTGCTCGAGCCGTCGCGCGTCGCCACCGTTACGCTCGAAGATCAGCCGCATCGCGCCATCGTGTCACATGGGTCGGCTGCGAACCGTCAGTCCAGTGTGAGGATCAACCGATGACACCGACCGCCGCCCCGGGTCCACGGACCGGGGCCGAACGCAAGGCCGACACACTGGCCCAGCTCCGTACGCCGGCCGTGGACGCCTGGGTAGCGACCGCCTCGGCCACCACAGGTGCCCACCTGGTGCCGTTGTCGCTGGCCTGGATCGACGACCGGATCGTGCTGGCCACCGAGCTGACGGCACGTACGGCCCGCAACATCGTTGAGCAGGGAGCGGCCCGGGTGGGGCTCGGTGGCACCCGCGACGTGATCATGATCGACACGGTGCTCGAGTCGAGCGTGCCCTTGGCCGAGGCCGGCGTCGCTGGCTGCACGTTACGCCGACCAGGCCGACTGGGATCCCCGCGAGTCGCCGGGGGCGTACGTGTATCTCGTAATGCGGCCGGTGCGGATCCAGGCTTGGCGCGAGGTCGACGAGCTCGCCGGACGGACCTTGATGAAGAACGGAATCTGGGTCGTCTGACCGTCGTCGGCCGAGTCGATGGTGCAGAATCGGCCCATGACCAAGGCGAGCAAAGCGGCGAAGACGAACAGCGGCGCGACGGAGCTGGCGACGGCGAGCCGACCGCTCACCGAGCTGCTGAGACTGCCGGCGGGTGAGGTCGACATGGCCGCGCTCGACTCGTCGGCGACGACGGGTTTCCCGGGCGCGAAGGACGATGCGCCCGGCCTGACCGAGGCGCTCGCCCCGGAGCTCGGGGAGCTGCAGGAGCGGCTGTTCGCGGCCGGCCGGGTCGGTGGCGCGCAGGTCAAACGAATCCTGGTCGTGCTGCAGGGGATGGACACCTCGGGCAAGGGCGGCGTGATCCGGCACGCGATCGGCATGGTCGACCCGCAGGGCGTCAAGATCAAGTCCTTCAAGGCCCCGACCGATGAGGAACGCGAACACCCTTACCTGTGGCGGATCGAGCGCGAGCTGCCGGCACCCGGGATGATCGGCATCTTCGATCGCTCGCACTACGAGGACGTGCTGGTCGTCCGGGTCAACAACCTGGTCGAGGAGTCGGTGTGGGGTGCGCGCTACGACGAGATCAACGCCTGGGAGGACAACCTGGCCCAGACCGGGACGATCCTGATCAAGTGCTTCTTGCACATCTCCCCGGCCGAGCAGAAGGAGCGGCTGCTGGCCCGGCTCGACGACCCGACCAAGCACTGGAAGTACAACCCGGGCGACGTCGACGAGCGAGCGAAGTGGCCGGCGTACGAGGCGGCCTACCGAGCGGTGCTCGAACGGACCAGCACCCAGCACGCGCCCTGGTTCGTCGTCCCCTCGGACCGCAAGTGGTATCGCAACTGGGCGGTCGCGCAGCTGCTGGTCGAGCATCTGCGAGCCCTCGATCTGCAGTGGCCGGTCGCCGACTTCGACGTCGAGCACGAGAAGGTTCGGATCGCCGGCACCTGAGCGTCAACGCCAACGCTGACCCCTCCTCGGTGAATCCGGGCCGGGGGCAATGGAGAACATTGGTAGGGACCGCGGCACTACGTCCGCGGTCCGACCATGGCCATCTCGATGGAAGGACAGCAATGTCTTCAAGCGACAGCACCGACATCTTCGACCGCATCCGCTACGCCCGCGACAAGGCCCTGGAGGCGGAGCGGACCGAGCGCCAGCGACTGGCGGATGCCGACAACGCTGATCTGCAGCAGGCCGCATCCGTACGGCTGGCCACCCGCCAGGCCGTACGCGAGGCGTTCGACGACATCCTCGACGAGTCGTCGGACCCCGAAGCCGACTGAGGCCGCTCAGCTGCGGCCCGGCTCATCGCGAGCCGGGCCCGGAGCGGCGATCAACGGCCGCACCTCACCCAGCAAACTCACGCTTCACCCAGGAAACTGACCCCCGAAATTGCGCAACCACAAGGTATACCTCGAAAGCTGGCAGGGGGCCGGGGAAGTCTCGCGGGCCGGGGGGGCCGGGAAGTCGGGCGGGCGGGGCGGGGAGTCGGGCGGGTGGGGCAGGGCCCTAGGCGCTGACCACCGACAGGTGGCGGTGTGGGGCGGGCTCGTCCTCGTCGATCGCGGAGATCGCGTCGAGGTCGACCAGGTCCATGGCCGAGACCACGTAGCGGGTCAGCGCGACCTCGGCGATCTCGGGCTCGCCGCCCATCGGGTCGGAGACGGCGACCGCGCCGGCCTCGAAGGCGAGCTGGCTCTGCCGCATGTAGAGCAGGCCCGGGGACAAGAACCAGCTGCCGACGGCGATGTGCCGGCGACCCTGCGACCGCAGCGTCCGGACGGCTTCGGCTGCGGTCGGACCCGACCCCGTCGCGAAGGCGGTGACGCAGGGCAGCCGGTGGTGAGTGGCCCACTGCCTGGCCCGCCGCGCGACGATCGCATTGCTGCGGATATCGGAGCTGCCGGCGGCGGCGAACACCAGACCGTCGAGCTCGGAGACCCGGCGGGCCCGTAGGGCGTCTCGCAGCCGGCGGTCGATGACCGACAGCAGCTGGGCCTCCGGGCCGATCGGCCGCGACGCGGTGATCCGCAGGTCGGGGTAGGTCGCGTTGGCCTGGGCGACCAGGGCCGGCACCTCGACGTCGGAGTGGAAGGCGTCGGACAGCAGCAGCGGGACGACGACGACCTCGCTGACCCCGCCCTTGACCAGCTTGGCGATGACCTGCATCCCGCTGGGTGGGCAGGGGTGGCGGGTGCGTTCGTTGTCGGGCTGCTCGAGGAAGGCGACGTGGATGTCGAGCTCGGGCCGGATCTCCAGCAGTCCGGTGCGGATCTCGTGGCTGACCTGGGCGACTCGGGGGTCGTGACTGCCGTAGCCGAGGAGGATGAGAGAGGGGGCAGCCATCACTGGCCCTTTCTGGTTGCTGAGTCCGCCGCTGCGGGGTTGACCGCGACAGTCGTCAGCGGGGTGGAGCCGGCCATGCCAGCGCCCAGCGTCCACCCGTCGGCCTCGTCGACGATGATGAAGGCGCCGGTCGCCCGGTGCTCGCGGTAGGGGTCGATCGGCAGCGGGGAGGCGAGGGCCAGACGTACGCGACCGATGTCGTTGAGGCTCAAGGAGTTGGTCGGCCGCCAGCACGGCACGGTGCCCACCTCGAAGTCCAGGTCGAGCGCCCCCTCGATGCCCTTGACGATGGCCTTGGTCAGCGAGGTGCCGTGCTGGACGAGCACCCGGGCACCGACCGCAGATGTCGCGCTCGGCCAGCCAGCAGACCGTCGCCGTGACCTCACGGACGGGGGCGGGCGGGGCGTCGGTGGCGGCGAGGATGTCGCCACGGGAGACGTCGATGTCGGAGTCGAGCCGCAGCACCACCGACTGACCGGCCACCGCGATCTCGAGCGGACCGTCGGGGGTGTCGATCGCTTCGACCACCGCGTGCGAGCTGCGGGGCAGGACGACGATCTCCTCGCCGACCCGGACCCGGCCGGACTCGACCTTGCCGGCGTAGCCGCGGTAGTCACCGTCCACCGCCGGGGTGCTGGCGGCCCACGGCGCCAGCACGGCCGACTGCGGGCGGACCACGTGCTGGACCGGGAAGCGGAACTCCTCACCCACGGCGAGGGGGGTGTCGTCGACGTTCTCCAGGTAGCCGAGCACGGTCGGACCGTCGTACCACGGCGTACGGTGCGAACGGGTCACGACGTTGTCGCCCTCGGTGGCCGACACCGGGATGCAGTGCGTGTCGCGGACGCCGAGGCTGCGCGACAGCAGGGCGAAGTCGGTCGCGATCTGGGTGAAGACGTCCTCGGAGAAGTCGACCAGGTCGATCTTGTTGACGACCAGGATCACGTGCGGCACCCGGAGCAGCGACGCGACGGCCAGGTGCCGGCGGGTCTGCTCGATCACGCCCTTGCGGGCGTCGACCAGCAGCACGATCACGTCGGCGGTCGAGGAGCCGGTGACCGTGTTGCGGGTGTACTGCACGTGCCCGGGGCAGTCGGCCAGGATGAACTTGCGTGCTGGGGTGGCGAAATAGCGGTAGGCGACATCGATGGTGATGCCCTGCTCGCGCTCGGCCCGCAGCCCGTCGGTCAGCAGAGCGAGGTCGGCGCGGTCCAGGCCCTTGCGCTAGCTGACCTTCTCGATCGCGTCGAGGGTGTCGGTGAGGACCGAGTTGGTGTCGAAGAGCAGCCGACCCGACCAGGGTCGACTTGCCGTCGTCGACCGAGCCGGCCGTGGCCAGACGGAGCAGCGTACGCCCGCCCTGGGCTCGCTTGCTCTGCTCGGCCAGTGCTGTGGGGCTCATCAGAAGTAGCCTTCCCGCTTGCGGTCTTCCATGGCGGCCTCGCCCAGCCGGTCGTCGGCACGGGTCGCGCCGCGCTCGGTGAGCGTGGCTCAGCCCGACCTCGGTGATCACGTCGTGCACGGTGCTGGCGTTGGACAGCACCGCGGCCGTGCAGGACATGTCGCCGACCGTGCGGTAGCGCACCGAGCGGTGCTCGACGGTGTCGGTGTCCAGCACGGGGGTGACGTCGGTGATGGCGATCCACATGCCGTCCCGCAGGGCGACGTCGCGCTCGTGGGCGTAGTAGATCGAGGGCAGCTGCGATCTTCTCGGCCTCGATGTAGTCCCAGACGTCGAGCTCGGTCCAGTTGGACAGCGGGAAGACCCGGACGTGCTCGCCGGGCAGGTGCCGACCGTTGTAGAGCGACCACAGCTCGGGCCGCTGGTTGCGCGGCTCCCACTGGCCGAACTCGTCGCGCATGCTGAACACGCGCTCCTTGGCCCGGGCCCGCTCCTCGTCGCGGCGCCCGCCGCCGAACACGGCGTCGTGCTTGCCGCCCTGGATCGCGTCCAGCAGCGGCACGGTCTGCAGCGGGTTGCGGGTGCCGTCGGGGCGCTCGCGCAGCCGGCCGTCGTCGATGTAGTCCTGCACCGAGGCGACCTTCAGCTTGGCGCCGTAGAACTCCACGGCCTCGTCGCGGTAGGTCAGCACCTCGGGGAAGTTGTGCCCGGTGTCGACGTGCAGCAGCCCGAAGGGGATCGGGGCCGGCCAGAACGCCTTGGCGGCCAGGTGCAGCATCACCACCGAGTCCTTGCCGCCGGAGAACAGCATCACCGGCGAGGCGAAGGTCGCCGCCACCTCCCGGAAGATGTGGATCGACTCCGACTCCAGGGCCTGCAGCTCGCTCAGCGGGCGCAGCTGGGTGGAGGTGTTCATGACTGCTCGCTTTCCGCGATCGCTGACAGCAACGCCCTGGACATCTCGACCGAGGTGCCCAGGTCGACCCGGCGGTGTCGAGCACCAGCTCGGCGCGGGCCGGGGGCTCGTACGGGTCGTCGACCCCGGTCATGCCGCGTCAGCTCGCCGCGGCGGGCCTTGGCGTAGAGGCCCTTGACGTCGCGCTGCTCGGCCACCGCGAGCGAGGTCGAGACGATAGACCTCGGCGTACGGGACGCCGGCCTGCAGCGTGGTCGTCGCGGACCGCGTCCCGGGCCTCGGCGTACGGGGCGATCACCGGGACCAGCACGATCACGCCGTGCGAGGCCAGCAGCCGGGCGACCCAGCCGACCCGCGCTGACGTTGATGATCGCGGTCCTCGCGGCTGAAGCCGAGGCCGGCCGACAGGTGGGGCCGCACCTCGTCGCCGTCGAGCACCTGCACCCGGTGGCCGTCGGCCCGGAGCCGGTCGGCCAGGGCGTGCGCGATGGTCGACTTGCCGGCCGACGGCAGGCCGGTGAACCACACGGTGGCGCCCGGCTGCGTCGACCGCGGACCGGTGGCGCCGGCACGGTGGCGGTGTGCATGGGTCGACGCTCATAGGTGGATCCCGCATTCGGTCTTGGCCAGCCCGGCCCAGCGGCCGGACCGGGGGTCGTCGCCGTCGGCCTTCAAGGTGCAGGGCTCGCAGCCGATCGAGGGGTAGCCGTCCTCGAGCAGCGGGTTGATCATCAGCCCGTTCTGCTCGATGTAGCGCCTCCACCTCGTCATCGGTCCAGGTCGGCGATCGGGGCGATCTTGACCAGCTTGCGCCGCGCGTCCCAGGAGACGACCGGCGTGTTGGCCCGGGCGGCGGAGTCGGCGCGGCGCAGGCCGGTGGCCCAGGCGGCGTACGGCTCCAGCGCCTTGCCCAGCGGGGCGACCTTGCGCAGCGCGCAGCACTGGTCGGGGTTGCGGGCGAACAGGTCCTTGCCCCAGGTCGCGTCCTGCTCGGCGACGGTCTGCTCGGGCGTGACGCTGATCAGGTTGACGTTGTGCACCAGCTTGGCCGCGTCGCGGGTGCCGATGGTCTCGACGAAGTGGTAGCCGGTGTCCAGGAAGATCACGTCGATCCCGGGGGCGACCTGCTCGGCCAGGTGGATCATCACCATGTCGGCCATCGAGGAGGTGACGACCAGGCCGGAGCCGAACTCCGGTGGGCCCAGGCATGATCTCCAGCGCGCTGGCGCCCTCGAGCTCGCGGTTGGCCTCGACGGCGAGGTCGGACAGATCGACCACGGTGCTCATGTCGCCTCCTGCGGGCCACGTCGGCCTGCCGAGATGAGACCGAGGAACGTCACGGAGAACGCCCGCAGGCAGCTCCGGCATTCCCAGCCGCCGTCCTCCAGCGGGAACAGCGTCTCCTCGGCGCAGTACGGGCAGTACATGACCGCCTGCCGGCTGGCGTGCGCTCGAGCTGGTCGCCGGCCCTCAGCTCACTACCAGCACCGCTTCGTCGGCCCGGGCGACCCACTGGGCGAAGCGCTCGCCCTCGCTGCGATCGGCCACGAAGGCCTTGGCGACCCGCTCGATGTAGTCGGGCAGCTCGTCGGCGGTCACCTTGTGGCCGCGCAGCTTGCGACCGAAGCCGGCGTCGAGTCCGAGGCCGCCGCCGAGGTGCACCTGGAAGCCCTCGACCTGGTCGCCGTCGGGGCCCGGGACCAGCTGGCCCTTGAGGCCGATGTCGGCGACCTGGATCCGGGCGCAGGAGTTGGGGCAGCCGTTGAGGTGCACGGTGATGGGGGAGTCGAGGGCGCCGAGGCGGGTCTCGAGCTCGTCGACCACGCGTACGGCCTGGGCCTTGGTCTCCACGATGGCCAGCTTGCAGAACTCGATGCCGGTGCAGGCCATCACCGAGCGCCGCCAGGCGTCCGGCCGGGCGCGACCAGCCGATCTTCTCGCAGGCCGCGACTCAGCGACGCCGACCTGGTCCTCGGCGACGTCGAGCACGAGCAGCTTCTGCATCGGGGTGGTGCGGATCCGTTGCGACCCGTGGGCCTCGGCGATGTCGGCGAGCTCGAGCAGCGCGGTGCCGGTCGTCCGGCCGGCGATGGCGGCCAGACCCGACGAAGAAGCTTGCCGTCCTTCTGCGCGTTGACACCGACGTGGTCACCGGGCCTGGTGGGCGTCTCCGGGGCGGGCCCGTCGATCAGCGTGCGTTCGAGGTACTTGGTCTCCAGCACCTCGCGGAACTTCTCCGGTCCCCAGTCGGCGACCAGGAACTTGATCCGGGCGCGGGTGCGCAGCCGGCGGTAGCCGTAGTCGCGGAACACCCCGACCACGCCGGCCCAGACGTCGGCCACCTCGTCGCCGGGGACCCAGGCGCCGAGCCGTACGGCGAGCATCGGGTTGGTCGACAGGCCGCCGCCGACCCACAGGTCGAATCCCGGGCCGTGCTCGGGGTGCTCGACCCCGACGAAGGCGACGTCGTTGATCTCGGGCACCACGTCGTGCAGCGGGTGGCCGGTGATCGCGGTCTTGAACTTGCGCGGCAGGTTCGAGTACTGGGGGTCGCCGATGTAGCGCTCGGCGATGTCGGCGATGGCCGAGGTGGGGTCGATGATCTCGTCGGCGGCGATGCCGGCCACCGGGGAGCCCAGGATGACCCGCGGGCAGTCGCCGCACGCCTCCGTGGTGTGCAGTCCGACGGCCTCCAGCCGACGCCAGATCTCGGGCACGTCCTCGACCCGGATCCAGTGCAGCTGGACGTTCTGCCGGTCGGTGATGTCGGCGGTGTCGCGGCCGAAGTCGAAGGAGATCTGGCCGATGACCCGCAGCTGCTCGGTGGTCAGCGCACCGCCGTCGATGCGGATCCGCAGCATGAAGTACTCGTCGTCGAGCTCGTGCGGCTCGAGGGTGGCGGTCTTGCCGCCGTCGATCCCGGGCTTGCGCTGGGTGTAGAGGCCGTACCACCGGAAACGGCCTCGCAGGTCACCCGGGTCGATCGAGGCGAAGCCGCGCTTGGAGTAGATGTTCTCGATCCGGGCCCGCACGTTGAGCGGGTTGTCGTCCTTCTTGGACTGCTCGTTGGGGTTCAGCGGCTCGCGATAGCCGAGCGCCCACTGACCTTCGCCCTTCTTGCGACGCGGACGAGCTGCAGCGCGGGCCGGCCGCGCGGCAGGGGTGGCTGCCGCAGAGCTCGTGCCCTCAGCGGGGGTCTGAGTGGTCGTCATGGCCAAACCTTTTCAGTCGATGCGGTCTCGGTGGGCAGCGCGACGCACGCGGTTTCCTGGATGCGCCAGGGCGTACGAGTGGCTAGCCGGGGTCAGCGGGCGCGGTGATGACACATCATCGACTTCGTCCGACTCAGATCGACGAAACGACGAGCCGTCAGGCCCGAGGTCTGGCGATGGGCCTCCCGCGCAGGCCGGAGCCACGCAATGAGGAAGCCATGAGCGGTACGCACGGGACCAGCCTGTGCCAGACCCGTGTGTCAATCAAGTTCAAATCTCAGGTAATGAGAAGGACGTCCATCTATTGAGACGCTGAGCGTGAGTTCCGACGTGGGCGCAGCCGAGGTCGTACGCGGCCGGGCTTGGGATTCTCCTCTGGCGCCGGCTCGGTCTTCGAGTGGTCGATCCCCGAGAGGCGAGGGAAGACCTCGTCGATCGCCTCATTGAAGGCCGCGCCGATGAGCACCGCCATCGAGATGATGTAGAGCCAGATCAGCACGGCGATCGGAGCGGCCAGCGGGCCGTAGATCGACGTCGACCCGGCGGAGGCGTTCAGCACGACCCGCAGCAGAGCGCTGCCGCCGATCCACATCAGCAAGGTCAGGGCGGCGCCGGGCAGGTCGGCTCGCAGCCGCGTACGGACCGGGACCGAGAAGTGGTAGAGCGTGGCCAGGAAGAACACCGATCCGAGCAGCACCACAGGCCAGTAGAGATTTCCGACGATGTCGAGCCGCTCGGGCAGGATGCGGTCGACGAAGCCAGGGCCGGCCAGCACGAGGGGCAGCAGGACCACCCCGACCAGCAGGAAGATCAGATAGAGGCCGAAGGACAGGGCGCGGGTCTTGACGATGCCGCGACGGCCGGCCATCCCGTACATGATCGTGATCGTGTCGACGAAGACGTTCAGGGCCCGCGAGCCCGACCACAAGGCGATCACGAAGCCGATCGAGATGACCGAGAAGCGGCCGCCGGAGAGCACGTCGTCGAGTGTCGGCTGGATGACGTTGTCGACCGCGTCGGAGGTCAGGGCCCGGGAGGCCAGGGCGAGGATCTGGTCGCGGAAGCTGGCGATCGTACGCACGTTGAGCTGGCCGGCGACGAATCCGATCGCTCCGGCCAGACCGAAGATCAGCGGGGGCAGCGACAAGATGGTGAAGAACGCGGCCTCGGCCGCGAGCCCGGTGACGCGGTAGCGCACGCAGCTGCCGATGGTCTGGGCGATGACGCTCCAGCTCGGCTTGGCCATTCGGCGCAGCCGGGCCCTGGCGTCAGTGGGTGCGGCGACAGCCTCAGGTTTGCCGGGTGCACTCACCCGGCCAGCCTAGGCTGCTGAGGTCCCCCGCCCCGGGAGCGGCAGAATCGACACCATGATTTTCATCGTCGTGAAGTTCACCGTGAAGCCCGAGCACGCTGATTCCTGGCTGGGTCGCGTCAGGCCCTTCACCGAGGCCACCCGGCAGGAACCGGGCAACCTGTGGTTCGAGTGGTCGAAAAGCGTCGAGACGCCGAACCAGTTCGTGCTGGTCGAGGCCTTCCAAGACGACGCCGCCGGCGCCCACGTGAACTCCGACCACTTCCGTGCCGGCCTGGACGCCATGCACCCCCTGTTGACCAAGACCCCCGAGATCATCAACTTCACCGTCCCCGGCACGACCTGGTCCGAGATGGGCGAGCTCACCGTCTGACCGCCGCCGCCGGCTACGTGGGCTCAGGGGGCGACGTGCGGGGGCGACGTGCGGGGGCGGGCTCTCGACAGGGTCGGGACGGGGCCCCTAGTCTGAGGCGCACCCAGCGACGGAGGATCCATGGTCGAGTCCCGGTGCACGTTCTCGCGATCGATGCTGTGGCGACTGGCCGCGGTGCTGGTCACCGCCGTCCTGCTGGCCACCAGCGGGGTGACCGCAGCGGAGGCCTCCGACGGCCGGAGCGGGCGTCCGTCGTCGCTGACGGTGATGACTCGCAACATCTACGTGGGCGGCGACATCATCCGGCCGATCATCGCCGCGTCCGGCAAGACGGGGCCCGAGGCCTTGGTGGCGTTCGCCAACGCCAACCATGAGCTGCGCCGGATCGTCGACCAGACGGACTTCCCGACCCGGAGCCGGCTGCTGGCTCGCGAGATCTCCCGCGTCCGACCGGACGTGATCGGGCTGCAGGAGGTTGCTCTGTGGCGTCACGGTCCGCTCGAGCTCGGCCAGGTCGGGGTGCTGAACGCCACCGAAGTCGACTACGACTTCCTGACCATCCTGCTCAAAGCCCTGCGCCGGCAAGGGATCCGCTACGACCTGGCCAGTGTGCAGAACGAGACCGATGTCGAAGCTCCGGCGTTCACCGGCAGTCCCCTTGACGGCACGATCGCCGACGCCCGGGACGTGCGCCTGACCGTCCGAGACGTGATCCTGGTCCGGCACCGCGCCGACCTTCGCATCCTCGACAAGGGTGGTGCTCAGTACTCGGCGCGGATCAACATCAGCGTGGCGGGCCTGCCGTTGGCCATCGTCCGCGGCTACACCTTCGTCGACGTGGCGGTCCGTCGCGAGCGTGTCCGGATCATCGCCACCCATCTGGAGTCCCAGTCCTCCGACCTGTCGTTCGCTCAGGCCGGGGAGCTCGTCGCTGGGCCGGCCGCCGGCGCCGATGCGACAGTGGTCCTCTGCGACTGCAACTCCGACCCGCTGCGTACGGGAACGAGGCCGGGGGACCACGTGCCCTACAGCTCGGCCTATCAGCGCATCGTCGCGGCCGGCTTCACCGACCAGTGGCTCAGTCAGCGCCGCCCGGCGCCGACGATCCTGACCGGCGTGCTCAGCGAGACGGTCGACGATGACTCGACTGCGTCCTTCGATCGAAGGATCGACCACGTCTTCGCCCGCGGCTCTCAGCAGACGAGCGTGCAGTCGCAACGTGGCGTCCTGACGGGTGCCCGACCTTCCGATCGGGACCGCCGGACGGGGCTCTGGCCGGCTGACCACGCCGGCGTCGCCGTGGTCCTCAAGCTGCGCTGAATCGGGCCGACACAAGGGTTGACAGGGGAGCGTTGTCGCGTCATAGTTTCCATATTAGTTAATTAACTGATTGGTAAAACATGACCGACCCGCTCAGCACCACCTTCGCCGCTTTGGCGGACCCCACCCGTCGCGCCATCTTGGAGCGGCTGGCGTCGGGGGACGCGACGGTCGGAGAGCTGGCCGAGCCGTTCGCCATGACGATGCCGGCAATCTCCAAGCACCTCAGCGTGCTCGAGCGGGCCGGCCTCATCACCAAGAGCCGCGACGGGCAGCGCCGGAACTGTCGCATCACGGCCACCCCGCTCAAGAACGCCACGTCCTGGCTCAACGAGTACCGCCGCCACTGGGAGGCCAACCTCGAGAACCTCGACGACTACCTCAACCGCATCCAGCAGGACCGCATCCCGAAAGGACCGTCATCATGAACGCAACCGAGTCTGTCGCCCGCAAGGCCACCGTCAGCTACCCCTCCGACAACGAGCTGTTGATCACCCGGGAGTTCAACGCCCCCCGTGACCTGGTGCTCGAGGCGATCACCACACCCGAGCACGTACGCCAGTGGTACGGCATGTCCGAGGACGGGATGAAGGTGTGCGAGATCGACTTCCGGGTCGGGGGCCGCTGGCACTACGTGCTCGCCGGTCCTCCCGGTGAGGACGACATCTCCTTCTCGGGCGAATACCTCGAGATCGACCCTCCGGACCGCTTCGTCAGCACCGAGTCGTTCGACAACATGCCCGGCGCCTCGTACACGGTCACCATCACCCTCACCGAGTCCGCCGGGGTCACGACCCTGCGCAGCCACCTGACCTATCCCTCGCAGGAATGGCGCGACGGGCACGTCAACTCCGGCATGGAGCACGGCATGAACATCAGCTACAACCGGCTCGAAGACCTGCTGAGCCGGCTGTCCTGAAACGCAGACGACCGCGAACCGGCCCTGAGATTCGGCGTTGTCGGCCTCAGGCCGGGGCGGGGGTCGTGGCGAACCGGGCCAGCCCGTCGAGGATCAGCTCGAGCCCGAAGTCGAACTCGCGGCCGAAGTCGTAGTCGGGTCGCATGATGTGCTCGGTCGAGAACTCAGCCAGGTGCGGATAGTCGTCCAGCGGATGCTGCGCCTGCATGGCCTGGGCGACCTCGGCCACCGTCTCGGGCCCGTTGATCGGCAGGGACGTCTCGGAGAGCGCGAAGCCGTAGATGTAGCTGTCCAGCAGGGCGTACGCATGGGCCGTCATCGTCACCGAGAAACCGGCCTGCCGGAACACCCCGATGACCGCGTCGTGATGGCGCAGGGTTGCCGCCCCGGGGGCAGTGCCGGCCTGCAGCAGGGCGATCGCCCACGGGTGCCGGCGGAGGACGCGCCGGGCCGACCGGGCCTGTCGCGCCATCTCGACCCGCCAGTCGCCGTCGACCGACGGGAGGTCGATCTCGGCGAACACGGCGTCGAGGATGCCGTCCAAAATCTCGCCCTTGTTGGCGACATGGTGATAGAGCGCCATGGGCTTGACGCCGAGGTGCTCGGCCAGCGAGCGGATGGTGAGTGAGCCGGACCCGCCCGCATCCGCCACCGCCAGAGCGCCGGTCAGAACCCTGTCCCGGGTGAGCCGGATGCGCGTGTCCTGACTGATCGTTGTTGTTGGTCTGGGCATCGTGGAGCCGACTATAGCCTGAACGTACTTAGTACGGTACTGTACGTACTTAGTACGGCAGCGCGTTCAGCAATGCCGGCTCCCAATGGAAGTGGTCAGCCATGACGGCATCAGGCGTATCCCAGCTCTCCTCGACGGTCGAGCCGGGGGCGGTGACTCGACCGGGTTCCGCCGGGCTGCCGGACCGACGGTCGGGCCCGGCCGACCAGCACCGCCGGTCGCTGCGCACCACGTCCCGGATCATCGGGATCCTGTATCTCGCCGGGATGGTGGTGGGCATCAGCGGCAACCTGGTCATCCAGTCGATCCTGAACGGCCCCGACCCGCTGCCGGCAGTGGCCGCCCAGAGCATGCTCCTGGCCGTCTGTGTCGTGTTCTGGCTGGCCACGGTGGTCGGCGATGCTGCCCACGGCGTCTTGATGTTTCCGATCCTCAAGCGGGGGAGCGAGCGCAGTGCCGTCGGGTACCTCGCGGCGCGGATCATGGACGCCGCGTTCATCGCTGTGATGGCGCTGCTGATCTTGATCCAGATCCCGTTGGCCCGGGAGTACCTGGCCGTCGGCGCCACCGACAACAGCGCGCTCGCAGCTCTAGGGGCGGCGCTGACCGAGGCGCACCTGTACGCGTACGAGTTCGGTATGGCCGCGGTCGGGGTCGCGGGGCTGATCTTGTGCTCGGCGTTCCTGCGTACGCGGCTGATCCCGCGCCCGCTCGCCATCTGGGGCCTCGTCGGCTATGTGGTGCTGCTCATCGGGTCGGTGCTGGAGATCGTGGGCTTCGAGCTCTTCTCGCTCAACGCGGGACCGGGTGGGCTCTGGGAGGTGTTCATCGGGGTGTGGCTGATCGTCAAGGGCTTCGACGACCGGGCGCCCGTGCCTGATCGGCTCCCGTAGTCTCCTCAGATGGTCAACCGGCAGCCGACAGTCCGGGCGCGAGCCTGGCACCGCTTCGGCTGCCTGGCCAGCCTGGCCCTGCTGATCGTCGGAAGCGGCTGCGGGGCCGGGGGTGACGACAACCCGTCTCCGGTCAGGACGATCGAGCCGACGGCCTCCTCGCCGGCCGTGCCCCCGTCGGCCTCCGCCTCGAACCCGAGCAGCCCGACCACAGCGCGGGTGTCGTCCGGCCCCACGACTCGAGTGGCGTCGCCGACGGCGACCCGGTCCACGTCGAAGCCGGCGCCGGCTCCGCCCGGCCTGGTGGGCGATCGCCGCAACGTCTTGGCGTTCGCCCGCCTCGATGACCCAGGTGAGATCACCGTCGAAGGGCGGGTGTCCCGTACGCCGGCCTGGTCGACCTCGAAGGTGCTGGTCGTCGCCGCCTACCTCGAGACCGCGGCCGGCGGCAATCCGGACCGGGTCAGTGGGCAGAACCGTCGGCTGATCACCGCCGCGCTGACCGAGTCCGACGCCGACGCGGTGGTGGCGATCCGTCGTCAGATCAGAGGCCGGCCCGGGCCGGCCATGACCGCGGTGCTGCGAGACATCGGGGACAAGACCACCGTCGCCCCGGACAGCTTTCAGGGCCAGATGTCGTGGACCGCCCGTGAGCAGGTGCGTTTCATGGCTGCCCTCGGCAACGGGAAGGTCGTGTCCCGAGCCGCGAGTACGTACCTTCTCGCATCAATGCGACCGATCCGGGCGCACGCCTGGGGGTTGGGCACCATCGGCGCCTCGGCGTACAAGGGTGGCTGGCTCCGACCCGACACCGTCACCCGGCAGATGGGTCTCGTCGACGGCTACGCAGTGGTCATCATCACCGATGGGGTTGGTCCCGCGGTCCGCCAGAGCGACGGCGACTCGGCGCACGTCCAGCAGATGAACCGCCTGGCCGCCCTGGTCGAGAAGCGGCTGGCGTACGAGAAGTCGCACCGCTGACCGCGGGGTGGACGGGGCAGCCTCGTGGGCTGCCCCGGCGGGACCTCAGTCGCCGTTGCGGACGGTGAACGCGTAGCAGGACGTGTTGGGAACCCGGGCTGACGGTGCGTAGCAGACGCGGATGTCGGCCCGGGTGAACTTGCGCCCGCTGGCGCCCAGCAGGCGGTTGGTCAAGATGTCCGAACCGCTCTTCACCGCCGAGCCTCGACCCGACGCGCTGCACACCTGGTAGTAGCCGAACTCCGTCGTGTTCGCCGCCGGGAAGCGCTTGGACAGGTAGGACTTGCGCGGAGTCTCGTCCTGGTCGGTGTAGTAGGTGAAGATCCTCAGCCGGGCACAGGACCCGCGAGGACCGGCGACATTCAGTCGGGCGGTCCAGGCGACGCGATAGTCCTCATGAGGCTGGCTACCGGCCTCTTTCTGCCATTTGAGGGTGGCCGCTGTGGTGTAGGCCCGCCCGGAGGGGACGGCGCGAGAGGTGTTGTCGGTGTCGGTCGTCGTCCAGGTGACGGCACTGGCGGTGAGCGGCACGACGAGTGCCGCGGCGGCGCCGAGGACGCTGCTGGCGACGGCCAGGTGGCGGATTCGTGCGGTGTCCATGGGTGTTCCTTCTCGAGGGCTGGTCGGAGGTCGGGTCGGGCGCTGGATCAGCTGAAGGCGGTGAACCGGTTGTAGCGGTTCCAGGCGACGATCTGGTCCTCGGTGTACCAGACGCCGTTGCGGGTCGGCTCGTCCGGGTCGGCGATCTTGTAGCCGTTCGCCCGGTAGCCGACGATCGCGATGTAGTGCCCGGACGAGTAAGACTCGCCGTTCACCGAGTTCATGTTGATCACCACGGGATAACCGCGGTTGACGCTCTCCACCACTCGCATCCGCAGACGGGCCTTCAGCTCGCCGGCCGGCGCCAGCCGGAACACGTAGCGGTGTCCGCCGATGATCTCCAGATAGCTGTTCAGCACCGACGCGATCCGGGTCGGGTCCTGCAGGCCGGCCCCGTTGACCAGTCCGAGCTGGCCGGCCAACCTCGCCTGGGTCGGCAGCGCTCCACGCCCGATCACGGCCGAGAGGGCGATGCGGGAGCTGGCCGCCGAGCACCAGGACTGGGTGTTCTGCCGCTTGTACTCATAGCTGAGGACGGTCGGGGCGGCGGCGGCCGGCAGCACACCGGTGAGGGCGGTGGCGCCCAGCCCGAGTCCGAGGGTGAGGGCGCCTCGCCGGGAGATCACGCCGAGGTCGGGGGTCGAGGACTGGTTCATCGTTGCTCCTTAGGGGTCGGATACGGCCCTCAGTCGACCACGGGAGCGGGTCACCCCCTCGGTGCCGGCATCGCCCGTCACTGCGGGCGACACGGGCCCGCCGGGTCTCCTACGTCAGTGCTCAGTCGACGTCGGTGAGGCACAGCATGGTGATCCGACGATGCCGCAGGTCGGTGATCAACCAGGTGGCGTCCCAGGCCAGGCCGCGGAACCACGGCGACCAGCGTTGGTAGCTGCAGGCCACCCGTACGTCGTCGTAGCGGTCGCCGATGAGCTCGTCGCTGAAGGCTCTTCCCAGCGCCTTGGCCTGCGCCGCCGTGCCCGGGAACTCCTCGTACGCGCCGCCCCAGGTGAGCGCCGCCGCGATCTCGCCGTCCAGGGTCAACGGCGTGTGGCCGGTGAATCCCGCCGTGCGGTTCACGCCGCCGGCCACCACCTCGGGCAGCGCCTCGGCCAGCGCCCGCGACGTCAGCAGGCAGTCGACGAAGCCGTACTCGTCGAACCGGTTGCGGCTGAGGAACCAGGCCGCCGTGTCGTCGGACTCGGTGACGTTGAACGCGGCAGCGTGGGCTCCTCCGTTGATCAGGAGTGGTCGAAGGACGTCGACCACGGCGAGCACCGCCGGGGCCTCGACCGGGACGGCGGCGAACCTGATCAGCTCCTGCGACTGCCGGAGCTGCTCGGGGCTCGGATGTGCAGCCGACCAGTCGACCTTTGTCCACGGCGTGCTCACAGCCGAAGCGTAGAAGCGATTTTGCAGATCCGCAGCAGAATTGGCGTTCAGGTCACGGCGGCCGGCTGTCGCTGCTGGTGGGTCCGGCGGTACTCCCGTGGGGTCATCTGGTGCTCGCGCAGGAACTGTCGGTTGAAGTTCGACAGGTTCTGGTACCCGACGCGGCGGCAGATGGTGGCGATCGGGGCATCGGAGTGCTCGAGCAGCTGGCAGGCGTGGGCCAACCGCAGCTTGCGGACGGTGTCGGTGAAGCTCTGTCCGCTCGCCCGGCGGAAGTAGCGGGAGAACCCCGACTCCGACATGCCGGCGCGGGCGGCCACGTCGGCCATCCGGATCTCGCCCTCGATGTGGGTGAAGATGTAGCCGAGGGTGTCGTCCACCAGGTCGGCGCTGCCGGTGCCGTTGGCCGGCGGAGTCCAGGGGCTGGCCAGCAGCTGGGTCTCGTCGGCGGTGCGTCGTCGAGCACTGCGAGCAGGGCGAGGATGTGCTGCAGGCGCCGCAGACCACCGGTGTCTGCCGATGGCGATGAGCTCGGTCGGCGGCGGTGGCCGCGGCGTTGCCGCTGAACTCGATGCCGCGGGCCGACCGTACAGCAGCGGCTCAGCGGCTCCGAGCTCCGGCATGACCTGCTGACAGGACTGAAACCACTGCGGGTGGAACTGGAAGACGACGTCGCGCTGGCTGATGTGCTCACCCGGGTCGAGGTCGCTGATCCAGTGGTGCGGCAGGTTGGAGCCGACGAGCACCAGGTGTCCGGGGCGGAACCGACCGATGTGGTCGCCGACGATCGAGCGGCCGGTGCCGTGCTGGATGAGGTGGATCTCGTACTCGGGGTGGTAGTTCCAACGACAGTACGGGCCGGGGTAGTCGTGCATGTGCCAGCGGGCCGAAGCGCCTGGGGTCGTCGGCACCAGCTCCCGGGCCGCCGGGCTGCCCGAGGAGTCGACGAGCCCGGTTGGTGACCCCATCGACTTCCGACGCCTTCGCCATACTGGTCTCCCAACGTCCGCAATGGCCGACTGTCGAACGATATCAAGCAAGAAAGTATCAGTATCGGATTTCTCGCTCGCTAGAAGCAATCGCCTGCGCTACCTAGGCTGCGTGGCGGGTGGTGTTGAGGCCCCCTCCCCGACGGTCGAAGGAGACCCGAATGTTGAACGCAAGCGCTGTGCTGTACGGACCCCACGACGTACGGATCGAGGATCGGCCGGTGCCCACGTCCGGGGCCCGGCGAGGTGCTGGTCGAGATCGCCGCGGTCGGGCATCTGCGGATCGGATGTGCACTACTTCGAGCACGGCCGGATCGGCGACTACGTCGTACGCGATCCGATGGTCATCGGCCACGAGTCGGCCGGGCACGGTCGTCGCGCGTCGGCGACGGCGTCGACCCCGGGCCGGATCGGCGAGCTGGTCGCGCTGGAGCCGGGGGTGCCCTGCCGCCACTGCACCCAGTGCCTTCGAGGCCGCTACAACCTGTGCCCGTCGGTCGTCTTCTTCGCCACCCCACCGGTGGACGGCTCCATCAGCCAGTTCGTCGCCTTCGATGCGGCCTTCGCCCACACCGCGCCGAGCCGGCCTGACCGCTGAGCAGGCCGCCATGGCCGAGCCGGTCTCGGTGGGGATCTGGGCCGCCCGCGAAGCGCGGCATCAGCGGTGGCGACCGGGTCCTGGTCACCGGCGCCGGCCCGATCGGCCTGCTGGCCGGCCAGGTCGCCCGAGCCCTGGGCGCGGACACCCCGGTGATCACCGACGTGAGTGACTTCCGGCTCGGCCGGGCCCGCGAGCTCGGGCTGCGGACGGCCCGGGCCGACGCTGCCGCTGACCGAGGAGTTCGACGTCCTGCTGGAGTGCTCCGGTGCACCCGCCGCCCTGACCAGTGGCATGCGCGCCCTGGCCCCGGCCGGCCGGGTCGCCCTGGTCGGCATGGGCGCCGACTCCGTGCCGCTGAACGTGCCGCTCGTCCAAGGGCGCGAGCTGTCGATCACCGGCGTCTTCCGCTACGCCAACACCTATCCGCTGGCTCTGCGGCTGATCAGCAGTGGGGCGGTCAACGTCGACGAGGTGATCACCCACCGGTTTGCGCTCGAGGAGACCGAGAGCGCACTGACCATCGGTCGTACGGACCGCAACTCGCTCAAGGCCATCGTCAGTGCGGCGTCCAACCCGACGCGCGCGGCGGGGGCGTCAGCATGATCGGACCGTTCCAGGATGACCGGATCATGACCCCGCCCGCCCCCGACTCGATGCCGTTGAGCCCGGCGATGCCGCTGGGCCGCGCCTTCTCGGTGCGTGTGGAGTTCGACCAACGGGTGGCCGACGGGGACTTCCTGCTCGACATCTCCGGAAACCCCGGCCACCGGCTCTTCGATCTGCTGCCGCAGGTGAGCACCAACGCGGCCGGCCGGGCCGAGATCGAGCTCACCGTCCCCGGAACGGACGTGTGGACCTCGATCCTCACCGCCATGACCGTGCTCCGGCAGTCCGGCTATGACCCGGTGGCCGTGCACGTGACCAGTGGCGAGCCCGGCGAGCGCGAGCTGGCCGCCTGACCAAGGGGCTCAGGACACCGGCGTGCGCGTCGTTCCACCGCGCCCTGCGAGCTTTCGAGGTTAACCTTGTGGTTGCGCAGTTTCGGGCCGGCATTTGCTGGGTGAAGCGGGTAATTCCTGTGCAGAGTGGCGGCCGCGGGGAGCTCGGATCGGCGCTGCGCCCGCACCTGGTCGGCACGACATCCCAGCCGTACGCCGCCGACGTCGCATCTGCAACGATGCGGAGATGGCTGATTCTTTTCCGCGCATCGTCCAGGTCGTGCTCGACTCGCGGGACGCCCGCAAGCTGGCCGAGTTCTATCGCGAGCTCTTCGGACTCCACTACCGCGAGTCCGACGTGCCACCGCCCCACGGAGAACCTGACGACCTGGACTGGTTGGTGCTGCGCAACCCCCATGGCGGTCCGCAGCTCGCGTTCCAGCAGACCGAGGGGGTCAGACCATCCACCTGGCCGGACCCCACGGTGCCGCAGATGTTCCACCTCGACACGGTGGTCGCGTCGAAGGACGAGCTGGAGACCCAGAAGGGGCGAGCCCTGGATCTCGGCGCCACGCTGTTGTTCGACCGCAGCGACGATGCCGAGGAACCGCTGTACGTCTTCGCGGACCTCGACGGGCACCCGTTCTGCATCTTCGTCGGCTGAACGGGTTAGCCCTAGAGGGGCTCGGCTCGGGTGTAGAGCGGTGGTGCGATCGGATGTCGGTGCCCGTTGCCGCCCTTGACCGCCGAAGCTGCAGCCTCCGGGTCGTTCTCGTGCGTCGCTCCGACGAGGTGGCTGAGTCGGACCAGCTCGGAGCCGAAGAAGGCCGGCTCGCCCTCACGTCCCACCACCACGGCCTGCGCCTCTGACAACCGCGCCACCATGGCGTGCTGCGCCGGCCAACCCACCAGCCAGCCGTCGGGAAGTCGCACCCGGTGGGTGCTCTCGAACGGCGAGAACCGTACGAGGTCGGCTTCGCTCAGCGGCGGGGCGGCTGGGGTGCTGAAGATGATCCGGGGGTGGTCCGTCGTGTCGATGAGGACGCTCCACCCCGCCCGGAAGACCAGGGGAGCGGCGGAGACCAGGATCTCACCGGCTCGGCTGCTGTCCGACGCCAACCGCCGGGAGAGCTCGATGTCGAACTCGATGCCGCCCCCTCGGGGATAGTTGCGGATCCACTGCACCTGGACCCCGTCCAGCCGGTCGCACACCGACACGATCGCCTCGACCGGCTGCGTGCTGGGGAGGTCGAGGATGAGCTCGTCGACCTCGAAACCATGGTGTTTCTCAACGATCTCGACCAGGTTGATGTCGGCGCCGATCGAGCCGAGCGCGGTCGCGAGCGCACCCAGAGCGCCGGGCCGAGGGGGCAGGACCACCCGCATGAGAAGCACCGCCACCTCCATCCGTCGAGCCCGGTCGAGTTGGAGGACAGCGTACGACGAGCGCCGTCAGAGCTGGTCAGGTGCGAGCGGGCCAACGGCGCGGGCCGGGGTGGTGACCGGAGTCAGCGCGGGTCAGCTGCGTCGATCGGGACGGTCGGGATAGGGATCTTTGACCGAGTCACCGCCGCTCACGGATTCCCAGTGACCGGCGGAACACTGGGGGCAGGGTGGCAGGTGTTTGGTGGAGCCGGTGGTGAGGACGTAGCCGCAGTCGACGCACTTGTAGGTGCCGGAGGTGACGTCGCTGCCGGCGGGGACGGGTTCAGCCATAACGGCATGTTCGCACAGGCGCGAGGACTAGCCCAGAGTCCGGTCGACCGGCAGCACTGACCGATGCGGCCGAGCCCGAAGGGCTGGCCCGGGGCTCAAACCACGGTCACAACTCCTTGACTGCGCGTACGGCGGCGACGGCGCGGGGGAACCCGATGTAGGGAAAGCAGTGCACCAGCGCGGCGACCACGGCGGTCTTGGAGTTACCCACCTGGAGGCAGGCGCTTCCGTGCGGGCCGAGCTGGGCGGACGTGTCGCCGATCGTGGCCAGGGCGCACAGCACCAAGAGCTCACGCTCGGCCAGGGTCAGCCCACCCCGGGTGTAGAAGTCCCCGAAGCAGAACTCGGTCAAGAACCGCGGCAGTGCTTCGCCGAATGGCTCGGGCAGGTCGGCCAGGTTGTCCTTGATCTCATTCCCGTAGAGCGGCGCCTGTTCCTCGAGACCCCTCGCATACCGGTCGGCGTCCGACACCGTGCCCTGCGTCGGAAGGGGTAGCGCAACGCCTTGGGCTCGGAACACCTCGTTGATCGTGGCGACCGCGTTGAGCGTGCGGGGAAAGCCGATGAAGGGCGCCAGCTGATAGATGGCCTCGCGGATCTTGATCGGCGCGACGCCGACGTGCAGCGCCGCGGCCGTGTGCGACTTCAGCTGGGGCAACGTCTGCTGGCAAGCCAACACCGTGACAGTGATCAGCTCCCGGGTGTGATCGTCGAGCACGCCAGTGTCGAAGACGTCTCCGAAGATGAATCGACGCAGGATCTCCATCAGCTCGGGGTCGTCGTCGGGCGCGTTGCGGTCGCGCGGACCGAACAGCCGCTCGTAGGTGGCCTCGGCGTTGGCCTGGCGCTCGGACGTGTCGGTGTCGCTGTCGGTCTCGCCGGGGGTCATGGGACCACTGTTGGTCCCCCCACGCCGACCGTCAAGTGCCGCTCGTACGCCCTCGCTCGCGCCGGCCGTGGCCACCTGCGGCTGATCTAGCCGCAACGGTGGGGCGCAGCACCGCTTGGGCCGCGCGAGGCCCTAGGCAGGAAGCAGGGCAGCGGACACCGAGGCGAGGGTCGAGTCGATCACCCGGTAGTAGGCCCATTTGCCGCGCTGCTCACGCGTGACCAGGCCGGCATCGACGAGTTGGCGCAGGTGGTGGGACACGGTGGGTTGGGACAGGTGCACCGGCTCGATCAGGTCACAAGCGCATGCCTCGCCGCCGTCGGCTGCGGCGATGAGGGAAAGCAGCTTGACTCGGGTCGGGTCGCCGAGCGCCTTGAACACCCGGGCCAGCCGCTCGGCCGTCGCATCGTCGAGAACGCCGCTCGTCACGGGTGAGCAGCAGGCGGCGAGGGGCGGCAGCGGGATAGGCACAGACCCACTATGGCACGGTCGTATTGACTTCCGTCAATGTGTCGCTAAGGTTGTCGCATTGATGTTTCTCAATATGTAAAGGATGAGGCGATGATCGATCTGCCGGTCGTGGTGATTGGGGCGGGCCCGCAGGGACTGGCGGCTGCCGCGCACCTGGTCGAGCGCGGGGATGTCCCGCTCGTTCTCGAAGCCGGCGGTGCTGCGGGTGCCGCGGTGGCGGAATGGGCGCACGTCCGGTTGTTCTCCGCCTGGCCGGAGCTCATCGATCAAGCCGCCGCCCGGTTGCTCGAGCCGACAGGCTGGGTCAGGCCGACCGAGGGCTACCCGACCGGCGGGGAGTGGGTGCAGCGCTACCTGGCGCCTCTGGCGTCGGTGCTGGGAGACCTGGTGCGTTACGGCGTACGGGTGGCTGGAATCTCGCGGCGGGGTCGAGATCGACTGGTGTCGGCCGGTCGGGAGGATCAGCCATTCACCGTGCACCTCATCGACCGGGATGGAGGTGAATCCCGGCTGGAAGCGCGGGCAGTGATCGACGCGTCGGGCACCTGGCGGCAGCCGAACCCGGCCGGAGCGGACGGCTTGCCCGCCTTGGGCGAGCGTGCCGCGGCCGCCGCCGGAGTGCTGACCTATCTGCCGCCCACCCCCGGGCAGGTGCGGGAGTCGACGGGCCGCCACATCGTGGTGGTCGGTAGTGGGCACTCGGCGTTGACCGCGGTCATCGACCTGGCGGCCGCAGTGCGGACCTCCACCGACACCCGGGTGAGCTGGGTGCTGAGGCGTGGCCGGATCGGAGACACGTTCGGCGGCGGCGCAGCGGACGAGCTGCCCCAGCGCGGCGCCCTGGGACTGCGAGCGCGGCTGGCGGTCGAGAATGGTCTGGTCCAGGTAGTGACCGGATTTCGGACCGAATCGATCGAGCAAACACCGGACGGCGTCGTCCTGATCGCCGACGATGGTCGACGGCTCGACCCGGCCGATCGGGTGGTGGTGCTGACCGGGTTCCGGCCGGACCTGTCGTTCCTGTCCGAGATGCGGCTCGACCTGGATCCCGTGCTGCAGGCACCGCGAGCACTGGCCGGCGACATCGATCCGAATCGGCATTCCTGCGGCAGCGTCAGCCCGCACGGGGCGGCTGAGCTGGCCCACCCGGAATCGGGACTGTATGTCGTGGGGATGAAGTCGTACGGGCGGGCCCCGACCTTCCTGGCCATGACCGGCTATGAGCAGGTGCGCAGCGTCGTCGCCGAGCTGTGCGGCGATCACGAGGCCGCGGCTCGGGTCGAGCTCAGCCTGCCCGACACCGGGGTGTGTGGTGGGGCCGGATTGTTCGAGGACCCCGACACTGAGCCATCGGGGGGCTGCTGCGGACCGCTCTCTGGGGCTGCGGATGCCGGCGAGCCGCCGCCGCGTCAAGAGCTCAGAAGGCCAGCCGGTCCATGGCTTGAGCGAGGTGTCGAACGCGTTGGTTGAGTTCGACGTAGGCGCGCTCGAACGCGGCATCGGTGTTCGTACGCGCGGGGTCGGGCACCGACCAGTGCAGGCGGGGCAGATCCGGCTCGAGCTCCTCGTGGGCGTTGTCGCAGACGGCAACGATCAGCTCGTCCCCACGCAGCACCTCGTCGAGTGCGACCGGTGACGCCTTCGCCAGGGCCAGACCGTGACGGCGGCCCACTTTCACTGCGCGAGGATGGACGCGCCGAGCGGGACGGGTGCCAGCCGAGGTGGCCGGGACCGCGCTCACCCGGTTCCACGAGGCGGCGGCTAGCTGCGATCGGGCGGAGTTGGCGGTGCAGACGAAGAGCACCCGTTCGCGCGCCGGCAGACTGACCGGCGCTTCGACCTCGATCACCCCCCGGACGAACGCGTCATCGAGCCGCAGCTGGACGTAGTTGCGCCGCCGGTCGCCTTCGGAGCGCCGCCGGCGAATCACCCCGGCCTGCTCGAGCACCCGGAGATGGTGGGCGAGCAGGTTGCTCGAGATACCCAGCTCGGCCATCAGGTCGCCGGGGGAGAGGTCGCCAACCAGCAACCGATCGACCAGGGCGAGTCGCACCGGCTCGCCCAGGGCCGAAAAGACAGTCACGCGATCACTGGTCCCGGACAAATTGCCTCCAAACTCATTGAGACAAGTATGGTTGAGATATGTCGGAGGTCAAACCCGTGCCACCGCTGCTGCGCCGGCTCGCCGCCGAAGGACTCGGCACGGCGCTGTTGGTGGCTGTCGTCGTGGGCTCGGGCATCGCCGCCGCGCAGCTGTCACCGAACGATCGTGGACTGCAACTGCTGGAGAACAGCACCGCGACCGCCTTCGGGCTGGGGGTGTTGATCTTGGTGATGGGACCCGTGTCCGGAGCACACTTCAACCCGCTCGTGTCGGTGGCTGACTGGCTGCTCGGGCGTCGCTCCGGGCGTGGGCTGTCGGGTGGGGACGTCGTCGCGTACGCAGTCGTCCAGGTCGTCGGAGCGGTGGCGGGCGCGCTGCTCGCGAACGTGATGTTCGACCTGCCGGCGGCGCAGCTGTCGATCAAGGAACGTGTCGAGCTTCGGCCATGCAGTCAGTGAGCTCGTGGCGACCGCTGGGCTGGTCGTGATCATCTTCGCGCTGGCCCGGACCGGCCGCGCGGCCTGGTCTGCGGCGTCGGTGGCCGGCTATATCGGCGCGGCCTACTGGTTCACCAGCTCGACCGCCTTCGCCAATCCCGCCGTCACCATTGGGCGGATGTTCTCCGACACCTTCGCCGGCATCGCTCCGGCTTCGGCTCCCGCCTTCATCGGCGCCCAGGTCCTCGGCGCCGGACTCGGGTTGGTGATCACGCTGCTGCTGTTTCCCGATGCGGCGGACGCAGCCGACCGGGTCGTCGTTCCACCTCGCACCACCGACGATCCGACCTCAACGAAGGGCTCATCGCATGTCTAAACCAAGTGTGTTGTTCGTCTGCGTCCACAACGCCGGCCGGTCGCAGATGGCTGCCGCCTTCCTGAGCCACCTCGCCCAGGGCGCGGTCGAAGTCCGGTCCGCCGGCTCCCAGCCGGCGGACCAGGTCAATCCCGCCGCCGTGCAGGCCATGGCGGAGGTGGGCATCGACATCGCCGCCGAACAGCCGAAGGTCTTGACCGACCAAGCCGTACGCGCGTCAGACGTGGTGATCACCATGGGTTGCGGCGACACCTGTCCGTGGTACCCGGGCAAGCGCTACGAGGACTGGGTGCTCGACGACCCCGCCGGCCAAGGCGTGGACGCCGTCCGACCCATCCGGGACGAGATCCGTCGCCGCGTCGAGCACCTCATCGCCGGCCTTGTGGCTGCTGATCCATCATGACCGGCCACCGCTCAGGAGCGTGCGGCAGCTGGTTGACGGCAGGGACGATTGTTGATCCGAGACCTGCCTCGTATAGCGCGGTACGGGTTTACCGTCATCTCATGACCGATCTCGAGGACGTCTGGGTTCCTGAGGCCTGCACGTTGCCGACGGTGGAGCAGCCGTTGCGGGTTCGCGAGTTCGACGATCTCTTCGCTACGAGTTTGCTAGGGACCGATCGGGTCGCCCCGACCGTGCTGAGGTGGTGGTTGAATCCTGACGCGGAGGAGACGGTGCGGGACCTGACGGCACGGGAGGTGGCTTGCTGCTCGTTCTTCAGCTTCCACTTCGCATCGACGGCCGAAGCGCTGCAGGTCGATCTGGAGGTGCCGGTCGCACACGTCGCCGTCTTGGATGCGTTGGTGGCTCGGGCCGCGGCCGGGATGACCAAGCGATGACGTCGGGGCTCCGTGGCGCCAAGGTGCCGGTCGTCATCGCGAGTGTCGTCCTGACCGCGATCGGAATCAACGCCCTCATCGAACGCAGGCGTTCCTGCGGATGCGTCCCGAGCTGCTGGTGCAAGACGCCACTCGGCCGCAACTTCCGCTGGGTTGTGCCGATCCGCCATCACCCTCGAGACACTGGTCTCCGCCGCTGATCGTGGGCGACCGCCTGCGGCAGTCGTGATCCACCGGGAGTCGGTCGATTCCTAGTCAGCGAGAGCCGCTCGAACGACCAGTTCGAAGGTGGGTCGCGGATCAGTTGGGTCATGCCGGGCGATCCGGTGGAGCAGGAGTCCCTCGAAGCAGGCGGCGATGGCGATCCCAGCGGTGTGTGGTTGACGGGCGCCGAGGCGGGCCAGGGCGACGACACCCAGAGCTTCCATCGCTGCCCGACCCCGGGCCAGCGCCTCGCGGAGGACTGCATTGTGGCTGGCCTCCATGAAGAGCACCAAACGCGCGGTGGTCACTGTTCGGTTCACCGTGGTCAGGTGCTCGAATAGGGCGCAGAGCGCGCCGATCAGCTCGTCCGGCGTGCTCGGAGAGAACGCGACGCCCACGGAGGGGAGTTCGCGCTCGACGATGCCGTCAACCACGCCTGCCAGGAGGGCCTGGTGGCTGCGAAAGTAGTTGGACGTCGAGCCTTTGGGTAAGCCGGCCCGCTCGTCCACGCGGGCGTGGGTGAGTGCCCGGAGACCCTTGGTGCCGACGAGGTCGACTGCAGCATCAACTACGCGGCTCTTGATTGCAGACATGCGGCCACAATATAAGTAGTGACAATCCACTGCGATCGCAGTACCTTGGTTGAGCGGGGGATTGCTAGCACAGTGATGCTTCCGGCGTTCGATACCCGCGGGAATCGGAGGGTTGCACCATGTGCCCAGACGCTCCACCGTGGATCGAGGTGGCCGCTGAGGAGTCTCCACAGGTGCGACCGCCGAGTGCCTTCATTCGGCTGCTCGGTCGACTCGAGCGGGCCAAAGGTCTGGACCCTGTTATCCGGGGCGTCGAGCCGCTCGCCAGCCGGATCGTGGCCAACGAGCGGCTCGCTCGGGTGCTTCATGGGGACGCCACTGGGATCCCGCTCCACATCATTTTCACGGACATGCCCCTTGGTGCGTGGTGGATGGCCCAGTTCCTCGATCTGTTTCCTGATGACGGCATGCGGCGAGCAGCCACCCGTCTCGTCGGTCTGGGGGTTGTGACGGCCGTCCCGACCGCACTGACCGGTTGGGCCGAATGGGCGGGGGCGAACCGAGGCACCCGACGTGTGGGGGTCGTCCACGCGACGGCGAACGCCTTCGGGACGCTCGTCTTCCTAGGTTCGTGGGTGGCTCGGTCACGCGGTCGCCACGATCTCGGTGTCTGGCTCGGACGATGGGGAGGCGTGGTCCTCCTCGTCGGCGCAATGTGCGGTGGATACATGCGCAGCGACCGCCAGGCCGAGCCCGACACCGGTCAAGCTGGCTCATTGGCTGAGGCCGAACAACGAAAGAGGTAGTGAAATGTACGGAGTCATCATCACCGTGCCGGCACCCGTCGAGATGTACGACGGTATGCATGCCGAGATGAAGCGGCAGAGCGGCGCCTCGGTGGACGGTTGCCTGGTGCACGTCGGGCGAGCAACTCCCGACGGCTTCGAGGTGCTGGAAGTGTGGGAGTCCAAGGAGCACTATGACCGCGCCAACGCCGACATCGTGTTTCCGCTGATGCGGCAGCTGGCGGCCGACAAACCTGTACCCCCGATCGAGCAAGCAACCGAAGTCTTTGAGGTTCACGGGCTTGTCATCCCACGGGGGGGCATCCTGATCTAGCCCGACTCCGGACCTACGACCAGTGGGCCACGCACGGTACGCGGGTCAGTGGGCTTGTCGACTGGAAAAAGCCGGGGCTAGTTGCCGGGATATACGTCATCTACGGGACTCGGGTCTCCGTGTGCTCCGGACGAGGGTCGGCTCCGAATGCGTCCCGCACAACGGTCGGCTCCGGGTGCGTCCCGCACCACGGTCGGCTCCGGGTGCGTCCCGCACCACGGTCGGCTACTGCACCTCGCCGTGGTGAGCGGAAGCTGACAGGTCAGAGGCGAGGACCCTCCTAGATGGGGCTGAATGTCGGGAATGCCAGACGCTAGTTCCCGAGGCAACCAGTCCCAAACGGTTCCCTCGCAGTCGGGGCCGCCGACGGATCGAGCCTTCGTCGGGCCTTGGGCATCGTGGTCAGCCGATGCCGGGCAGGGGTCGCGTGGCGGCCCGGGTCCGACCGCAGGTGTCCGGTTCGTTCTTCTCCTCGTAGTGGTTGGCGGTCTTGCGCGCCTGTTCGGATTTCTTCCGATGGGGGTGGGTCAGGCCCGCATCGCCGTGGGACGCTTCGTCAAGGGGCCAAGAAAATAAGGAGCGGGACATGGCAGCATCTGGTTTTGAGGTCATCCAGCAGATGGTCGAGCGGACCAACGCCCACGACCTCGAGGGTATGGCGGCGTTGATGCACAAGGACTACCAGAGCGAGCAGCCGTTCCACCCGGCCCGCGGCTTCGGCGGCCGGGCGCAAATGAAGGCGAATTGGGGGGCGTTGCTCACGGGGGTCCCGGACATGCGCGTCGAGGTCCCGGCGTCGGTGCAGGACGGTGACGTGGTGTGGAGCGAGTGGCACTGGTGGGGCACGACCGAGGGGGGTGAGCCGTTCGAGATGCGCGCGATCACCCAGTTCACGGTGCGGGACGGGCTCGTCGTCAGCGGCCGGCTCTTCGCGGAGCTCGTCGAAGAGGGCGGCGCCGACATCAACGACGCCGTCCAGGCCGACTCGGGCCACCGCCCACAGCTCGAGGACTGAGTCGCGCGCCCCCGACAATGTCGGTCTGGAAAAGGTGAGCAGGCTGAGCACGCACCTGCTCCCCGGGCCTAGGCTCCGCGGGGAAGGCTCGGATCACGTCATGGGCGTGGTTGCTGCTCGTTCCTCGAGGTGAGCGAGCTAGCGATACTGCGTGCGTCCCGCACGATGGTCCCTCAATTGGTCGCTGTCCGGAGGTGGATACGAGGTTGGCTGTCACGCACGGCGGACCTGTACACCGTCACGCCTGACACAGCGTCATTGGACTGCACTGCCGACCCCGGCCAGTTGGCTTTCATGCGTGGAGCGATCCGCACCCTCCAGGGCCCTCGAAGCCGAGGCGTCGAGAATCTGCTTCGCGGCGTACGTCCTGATCGGCGCCCGTGGTACGCCCAGGAGGTCATGGGAGACCCTGCTGCCCCTCGTCGGCGACCAGGCCTTCCCGCGCTGGATGACCCGCCTTCTGCGGGTACAGCGTCTCGCCGCGCGCCAGCATCTCCACCATCTCGGTGATCTTGCGGGCCCGGCTCTCAGCTCGCTTCATGCTCTCGACGCGATGGATCAGCGCGAACCGGTTGGCGCTGGTAAGCACGTCGAACATCGCCCGCGCGTCCGGCTCCGCCGCAATCGCTGCGGCTAGGTCGTCGGGCGCCTGGCGGGTCGCCGGGCCGGCGTACGCCGCGCGCCACCGCCCGTCGGCCCGTGCGGCCTCGACCGCCGCGCGCCCGGCGTCGGTCATCCGGCCCTGCTCCTCCAGCGTCGCCACGAGCGCGACGTTTCGCTGGGACCAGCTGCCTTTGGGCCGGCGCGGAGTGATGCGCACGGTGTAGCTGTCCTCGCTGCGCTTGCCGGCCTGGCCGTCGATCCAGCCGAAGCAGAGCAGCTCCTCGACTGCGCTCGCCCACGTAATCGAGGTATCCGACCCGCCCTTTTTGGTCAGCACCAGCCTCACGCCGGGCGACGTCGCATGGTGCTCTTCGAGCCACGCCCGCAGCCCGGCCGGGTCAGTCACGAGCAGCTCGGGCAGCAGGGTAGCCATGGATCCGACGGTAGCCGCCGCCGCCGACAACTATGTCACTCAGGCGGCGAACCGGAGCAGGTCACCGAACACGATGTTGAACCTGTGGTGGCCAGGGGAGGTGCGCCTGGCCAATCCAGGGGTGAGGCGCAGGCAAGGCATTGGTCGTGCTCCGTAGGTCGGTCGGCTTTGGGTGCGTCGCGCACCACGGTGGGCCATTGACGTGCTCCGCACGGGGGCCGGCTATGGGCGCGTCCCGCACCACGGTCGGCAATTGACGTGCTCCGCACGAGGGTCGCGCTGCGGGGATAGGGCATTATCAGCTCTGCATGAGGCGTTGGCCGTGCTCGCGCTCGTTCTCCCGCACAACGCCAACCTCACTTGTCAATAGCTGCCAGCTGACCGTGTCCCCGGCTGGCGTCGTCGCGGTGCCTTCAGACAGCGCTCGGTCGATGCGCCGGCGGACCTTAGCCTGAAGCGGCGGCTCCGTTGCGAAGAGTATGCGCACCTGCACCGTGCGCTCCTCACGGTGGGTGCGGGTGTGGTGTGGCGCCAGCGGGCATGGCGGCTCGTGTTGCCAGTCACCGCAGAGGGCGACGGTCACGGCGGCTCCCACCGCGTCCGCGTCGTCCATTGGGTCCATCCGAACCAAGGCATCCTGCACGTACAGCTGCTTCATGCTCCAACTGTCCTACAGCAGCGCGCAACTGCTCGTTTCGTGGGCCCCTTCTTGTCGCCGCGACCGGCATCTTCTGGACGATCGGCATGCGGCAGAGCCATGGCATGCGGCACGCTCAGCTCGATGGTGCAGATTCTTGCTCGGGGGGCGGCGGCGGTCGGCGACGGATCGGGAGGTCGCTGAGTTGTCAGGGAGAGCCGAACCATCGCTGGTGATGTCGTTAGGACCTGTGGTGGGGACTCGCCTGAGCAGTTGCAAGCGATCGGCTGGCTGCACCAACGCTCGCCGAGGAAGCCGCCGGCTTAATCTTCTGGAGGGAGGGCCTTGACCAAGTCCTCGCAGTGTTGGCCGAAGCGGATTAGAGTCAGACCGCCGAACCGGACAACGGACTACCGCTGCGTACGCGAACCCGTGCGGCTCGAGTTCGCGCACTGGGGCCCGTATGCTGCGGTGATACCCGAGATGGAGTCCACCGGTTAGCTGCAACCGCCTTGTGCGCTTCATTTGAGCCAGAGGAATCAGAATGGCTGACCCGACGCGACATTGGATCGGCGGCACGTGGCTGGGATCTGAGTCGGTCGGGGACTCGTACAACCCGGCCACGGGGGATTTGCTCGGCCGGTTCGCCGACGGTGGTGAAGTGGAGGCAGTCGCGGCGGTCGCTGCGGCCCGGTTGGCCTTCACGGGTACCGCTTGGGGGAGTGATCGCCGGCTGCGTTCACGGGTGCTGCTGGAGTTGGCTGAGCGGTTCGAGGCGGAGGCTCCGACGCTGGCCTTGTCGTTGACCCGGGAGAACGGCAAGACCCTCGCCGAGGCCAGCGGTGAGGTTGGGGTGGCCGATTTGTTGCGTCACAGTGCCGCTCAAGCGCTGACTGAGGTGGGCACGGCGGCGGAAGTCGCGCCAGGGCAGTATTTTTCAAGCCTGCCCGAGCCGGTCGGGGTCGTCGCGATCATTGTTCCGTGGAACGCACCTGTGGCGCTGTTCATCAGGTCTCTAGGCCCCGCACTCGCAGCCGGAAACACGGTCACGGCGAAACTCCCCGCGCAGACAGCGCTGACCAATGCCCTCATGGCCGACATCGTGTCAGCGACGATGTCCCTACCCGGCCGGCGTTGTCAACATGTTCACCGAGTCGGGTGACGCCGGCGCCCGGTTTCTGGTCCGGTCCGCCGATGTTGACATGGTCAGCTACACGGGCAGCACCGCGGTCGGCCGACAGATTGCGGCCACCGCCGCTCAGACGCTCAAACGCGTGAATCTTGAGCTCGGCGGCAAAACGCCGATGATCGTGTTCGACGATGCCGCGCTCAGCCGCACCCTTCCATTGCTCGCCGCCGGGATCACCACCTTCGCCGGCCAATTCTGCATGGCGGGTTCTCGCATTCTCGTTCAGCGCGGCATCGCCGATAGAGTGCGCGAGCAGCTCCGGGAACGGCTGCTAGGCGTCGTGATCGGCCCGGGCGAAGAGCAGAACACCCAGATGGGCCCCCTCATCGACTCAGCTGCCGTTGCCCGCGTCGACCGAATCGTCGAGGAGTCGACCAGCTACGCTCAAGCGATCGTCCGCGGCGGGCCGGTAACTGAGGGTGCTCAGGCAGCTGGCGCCTTTTACCGGCCTAGCCTGATCGAGGTCGACGATCTCCAAGCCCCGATCATTCAGCAGGAAGTCTTTGGGCCGGTCGCGACATTCGAGATTTTTGACGACGAGGCCGACGCCATCTCGCGAGCCAACGCCACTGAATTCGGCCTAGCCGCGGCGGTGTTCACCCAGGACGTCGATAGGGCACGACGGGTCAGTCGTCAGGTCAGGGCGGGAACCGTGTGGACCAACACTTGGTTGGCGATTAACGCCGGCTTCGAAGAGGGCGGCTTCAAGCAAAGCGGTATCGGCCGGCTGCGTGGCCCACGCGGCCTCGCTGACTTCCAGGAGATCAAGACCTACGTCCAACTAGTGCCACCGGTCGCAGACGGCTCGTTGAGCAAGTAGGCGACAAAGTGGATCCGCCGGCCCCCATCCTCGAGCTACCGGCCCGGGCGGTCGAAGCACTCCGGGCTCACCGGACCAACCAACTGCAGGCCCAGCTAGCGGCGGGGGAGCGGTGGCATGGAACCGGTCTGGTGTTCTGCACCTCGGTCGGCACTGCCCTGGATGCCGCGAACGTCCGACGTTCTTTCCGGCGGGTCGCTGCTGCCGCCGGTCTTGGAGGCCGAGGCGTGGACCCCGCGTGAGCTTCGGCATAGCTTCGTGTCCTTGCTGTCCAGCACCGGAATGAGCATCGAAGACATCTCGCACTTGGTCGGTCACGCCAGCACGCGGGTCACCGAGACCGTCTACCGGAAGGAGCTGCGGCCGGTGCTGACCCGGGGTGCAAGCGCGATGGATGCGCTGTTCCCGCACCAGCAGCCGGGGAGTTAGGTAAGCAGTTAGGTAAGCAGTCGGCTCTTGGCTGACGAAGGAAGTGGGTTACGGAACCAGGAATATGGCTCCCACTAGGGGCCTTACTTGTGGGCGATACTGGGATCGAACCAGTGACCTCTTCCGTGTCAGGGAAGCGCGCTACCGCTGCGCCAATCGCCCGCGATTGAGTTGTGTCGTGCTGAGCCGGGCCCACTGGGAGGTGGGTACGGGATTTGAACCCGTGTACACGGATTTGCAGTCCGTTGCCTCGCCTCTCGGCCAACCCACCCTGGCGGGATGACCTCCAGGGGTGGAGACCCCGCTCCGAGCGGACGACGGGATTCGAACCCGCGACCCTCACCTTGGCAAGGTGATGCTCTACCAACTGAGCCACGTCCGCATTGCGTTCTTCAGCCCGTTGCCGGGCCGGAGGCGCGAAGAGAAACGATAGCCGAGTCCACCGGTGGAGTCCAAACCAGTTGCGGCTCGGCGCGTCGCCACGGGCGGTCAAGATCAACATCTGGCGGACTACCCTGGCCGTATGACGCTCCTCGACACGCCCTCGGCCGGACCCATCCTGCTTCCGACGATCTGGGCCAACGGGCGACTCTACGACGACTCGAACGAACCGACCGTCTCCGTGCGCGACCACGGCCTGGTCGTCGGCGACGGGGTGTTCGAGGCGCTGAAGGTGACCTCTGACGGGGTTTTCGCCATCCAGCGGCACCTCAACCGGATGGACCGGTCCGCCGCCGCGATGGGTCTGCCGGCGCCCGACCACCAGCTCATCCGAGAAGGCATCGCCGCCGTGCTGGAGGGCCGCACGTTCACCGACGGCAAGATCCGCATCACCTACACCGGTGGACTCGGACCGCTGGGCTCGCAGGCCGCGTACGGGCCGGTCACCCTGGTCGTGGCCGCCGAGGCCACCGCGCCGGTGCCCTCGACCACCACGATCGTGACGGTCCCGTGGCGGCGCAACGAGTTCGGTGCGCTGACCGGGGTCAAGTCGACCTCGTACGCCGAGAACGTCCGCGCCCTGGCGTACGCCACCGACCGGGGAGCCAGTGAGTCGATCTTCCTGAACACCACCGGAAATGTCTGCGAAGGCACCGGCAGCAACATCTTCTTCGTCTTCGGGGACGAGGTCGTGACGCCGCCACTGTCGGCCGGCGCGCTGGCCGGCATCACCCGTGAGGTGCTGCTCGAGTGGACCGACATCACCGAACGCGACGTGGTCCCGAGCGAGGCCTTGGCTGCCGACGAGGTGTTCATCACCTCGTCGTTGCGCGACGTGCAGGGGGTGACCCAGTGGGACGAGACGGCCTTCGCTGCGGATGCTCCGGCTACAGCGCGGATCGCCCGGCTCTTCACCGACCGCTCCGAAGCCAACCTCGAGCCGTAGGCGCCGCGCCGGCAGGCTCGATGAAAACGATCATGTTCGGCAGTCAGCCCGGGATGGGATATGGTTGTCGACGCCCAGCCGGGCAGCATCACAGGCTGGGGCGATTGGCGCAGTGGTAGCGCGCTTCGTTCACACCGAAGAGGTCACTGGTTCGAACCCAGTATCGCCCACCCCTTGAGTCGAGCGGCTCGCTCCTGATCAGCGAATGACCGTCACAGGACAGTGAGCATGTGCCACCAGGTGCTGGCTGACCGAGCCCAGCAGCATGCCGGCGAAGCCTTCTCGGCCACGAGACCCGACGACCATCAGGTCAGCCTTCTTCGACCGCTCGATCAACACCTTGGCGGGGCTACCCTCCTCGACCGACACCTGCACCTCAACCTCGGGTGTACGCGGTTCGAGCTGGGCAACGAGCCGCTCGAGCTGGGCGAGAGCATCTTCGCGGGGTTGTTTGTCATAGCCCTCGGGCGGCATCGAGCCGTAGGGCGGTGACATCGGCAGGGACGGAGCGTGCCACGCCGACACCACGGTCAGGGAAGCGCCATGATGCGTAGCCTCGTCGTGGGCCCAGCTCAAAGCAGCTCGACTGCTGTCCGATCCGTCCACGCCGACGACGATGAGCTTGATCTCGGTCATGGCAGCAATCTAGACCTGGGTCGGTCGACTGCATAAGGGCCGAAAGCCCTCGAATGTTGATCTTGTCCGAGCCCGGGTCAGACCTCGCTTCGACCGGGCCAGGGGTGCGCGCCACCTCACGTGCACCTCGGCCACGCGCACCGGTCGGAGGCCCCTTGTGGGTTGCGATCGGGCTGTCCTAAGGTGCTAGACGAACGTGATCTAGGTCACCTTCCAGCGCCGAACTCGCCAAAGGAGTGATTGGTATGACGGTTACCGATGCGACCGAGCGACTGGAGGCTTCCGATTCCGCATCGGATGCCCGGCGGCCGCTCCTCTCGTCGCGCTCGATCCTGATGATGAACCTCGGATTCTTCGGCGTTCAGTTCAGTTTCGGCCTCACCCAGACAGCAGTGAATCCGCTGTTCACCTTCATCGGCGCGTCCCCGGAGGAGCTGCCGATCCTCAACCTGGCCGGGCCGGTGACCGGCTTGCTCATCCAGCCGCTGATCGGGGCGATGAGTGACCGGCACTGGAGTCCGCGGTGGGGCCGCAGGCGCCCCTTCGTGCTCGGCGGAGCCCTGCTCTGCGTGATCATCTTGATCGCATTCCCGTTCGTCACCGCTTTGTGGTTGGGCGTCTTGTGCCTGTGGCTGCTCGACGCCGGGAACAACACCTCGATGGAGCCTTACCGGGCGCTGATCTCCGACAAGCTGCCCAGATCTCAGCTCGCCCGAGGTTTTCTGACCCAGAGCCTGTTCACCGGTGCCGGCGCGGTGCTGGCCAACCTGTCGCTGTTCATCTTCCAGAAGGTCCTGGACGGCACGGCCGGCAACGGTGTGCCCTACTGGGTGTATGTCTGCTTCGGGATCGGAGCGGTCTGCATCTTGGCCACCGTCCTCACGGCAATGCTGCGTACGAAGGAGATTCCGCCGACTGAGGAGGAGCTCGCTGCACTGCGTGCCGCACCCAAGGGTCTGAAGCACGCCGTCGGTGACATCGCCTCCGCAGTGCGCGAGATGCCCGTGAGCATGCACAAGATCGGGCTCGTCTTCGTCTTCCAGTGGTACGCGATGTTCATCTACTGGCAGTTCGTGGCCGTCAGCATCGGTGAGTCGGTCTTCAACACCGCACCCGAGCAGCCGGGCTGGGACGAGGCGGTCGCGTGGTCCGGTCTGGCCAACGCGTCGTACAACTTCTTCACCATGATCACCGCTTTGTTCCTCATCGGTTTCTGTCAGAGGTTCGGCGGGAAGCGCGTGCACTCGGTCTGCCTGGCCTTGGCGGCCGTCTCCTTGGCGGCGCTTTCCCAGACCAACAACCAATGGCTGACCCTGGTTCCGATGATCGGCCTCGGCATCTGCTGGGCCAGCATGGTCGGTGTGCCCTACCTGATGGTGGCGAGCATGGTGCCGCGCGAACGCACCGGCGTCTACATGGGGATCCTCAACATGATGATCGTGGTCCCGATGCTGGTCGAGACGGTCACGTTCGGCTGGATCTACAAGAACCTGCTGGACGGAAAGGCCACCAACGCCATCCTGCTGGCCGGGGTGCTGCTCGGTATCGCCGCCCTGGCCATGCTCTGGGTCAACCCGCCCAAATCCACCGAGGAGTCCGACGTCATGCCGCTCGGGCAGCACGACATCAGCGTCTACCGGCGGGTCATCGTGGGTTCCGACGGCACCCCCGCCTCGATGTACGCCGTCGACCGGGCCCATGCCGTGGCGGCCGAGGCAGACGCCCAGGTGCTGGTCGTCTCCGCCTACAACGCCGGCCAGCCGGTCGCCACCGGCAAGGTCGGCATGCGCAAGGAGATCTACGGCAGGGAAGCGGCGCTGCGGGCCGTTCAGGAAGCCGTCAAGCACCTGACCTCCGACCGCGTTCGCAATATCTCGACGCGGATGGTGGCCGGCGGGCCGGCGGAAGCACTGCTCGACGCAGCCGGCTCCGACCGCAAGAGCCTCATCGTGGTGGGCAACCGTGGGCTGGGGGCGGCTGAGGGACAAGAGCTCGGCTCCGTGCCGGCTGCGGTCGTGCAACGAGCCGCCTGCGACGTGCTGATCGTCCAAGTCCCGCACGATGCGGAGAGCGAGTACACCTGATCGTGAGGCTTCGTCACGTCGCGGTGGTCGGCGGTCGTCGTAGCGACCACAGCCTGTACGCCGACACCGCGACAGCCGCCCAGGCGACCGCCACATAACCCGCCTGGGCGGCGACGAGGCCAGCCGGAAGGTCTGACCGGCCGAGCTGGCCGTCGAAGAATCCCGAGATGCCGGCCAAGGCGGCTGACGCGCCCAACACGGCCGATCCGACGACCGCCAGCCGGCGGCGCGGCTGGACTGCGGCGACGGTGGCGGCTGTCTGGGCCAGCAGCACCGGCCACGGCGCAGCGAGGGTGGCTTCGGCCGTCCACGCCGAGGCCCACTCGTTCACGCCGGCCGCCACCGACACCGCCCCACCGACCAGGCTCGCGAGGACCAGGGCGGAGCCGGCCACACCGACTCCGCGGGCCCCGTTCGTCGCCATGGCGGCAGTATGCCGCGCGACCGCCGCGGGGTCGACATCTGCGCATCACCAGGTCGACGGAAGTTGCCGCGGCGGATGGCTGAACGGGGCAGCGCTGCCGTAATCTGAAGGCCTCACCTCAGTGGGCCTGTCCCGGGAGCCGCTATGGAGCGTCGACGCTTCGTCCACCGCCTCGGACGCTCACGGCCCGGACCGGTGCTCCGACTGCTCGCTGCCGGCGGCTTGCTGATGGCCGGCCTGCTGGGTCCGATCCCCACTGCGGCCGCGGCCACCTCCTGCTGGGAGGAGGTGCTGACCGACGTCGACGGAGGCGGGCCGGACGCCGTGGTCGGGATGCCGTCGTACGACCTGCCCGGCAAACGCGACGCCGGCGCTATCGCCGTCTACTCCAACGTGGCCGAGGCAGGTGAGTCGAACCCGTCCGAACCGGCCGGCGGCGACCCTGCTCACCGCCGACGACTTCCCGGGCCTGAGCTCCGAGGCCGGGGCCAGGTTCGGCGCCTCGGTCGTGGTCTGGCTGGACGACGCGCAGGACGCCGATGACTGCGCCGACCTGCTGGTCGGGGCGCCCGGGACCACCGTGGCCGGCCAGGCCGGAGCCGGTGAGGTCTATCTGCTGAGAGGCAGCCCCGACGGCCTGAACAGCGTGACGACGACCTTCAACGAGGCTGACCTGGGCACGCCCGGCGGAGCTCAGGCCGGTGCCGAGTTCGGGGCGGCCATCGCCTCGCAGACTCTGGGCACGATCGCTATCGGCGCGCCCGGCCGCGACCTCGGGTCAGCGAAGGACGCGGGACGGGTGGTCTGGCTGAACTACACCGTCTCCGACCTGCCGCCAGAGATGTCAGTCATCGAGCAGGGCGGCCAGGAGGCGGGCACACCGGAGACGGGGGACCGGTTCGGCGAGGTGCTCGACCTGATGTCGGGCCAGAACGGTCCGATGGTGATCATCGGCATCCCGCACGAGGACATCGGCTCGAAGGTCGACGCCGGTGCGGTCGGTTTCATCCCGCAGAGTGGGCACCTGTCCATGGTCAGCCAGGACTCGCCCGGAGCCGGTGGTGCCGCCGAGAGCGGTGACCGCTACGGAGCCGCGGTCGAGATCTTCGGCACGTTCACCACCCAGCCCATCGGGGTGGTCGTGATCGGTGTCCCCGGCGAGGACCTCGGCGCCACCCAGGACGCCGGGATGATCTCGTACGCCTCGTTCAGCTTCGAGCTGACCCCCGAAGAGGGGGTCAGTCCGATCGCCGGCCGTTCACTGACCGTCACCCAGGACACCCCCGGGATCGTCGGCTCGGTCGAGGCCGGGGACGCGTACGGGTCGGCGGTGGTCCAGGGCGACTTCGGTCAGGACAACGGCCAACGCCGACTGGTCGCCGCGTCACCGGGAGAAGACATCGGGTCGACCCGGGACGGAGGGATGCTGGCGATGACCCGGATCGGCGAGGACGGCCGACCGCAGAACGGCAGCCAGGTCGGCGGCTGGACCCAGAACTCCGCGGGCGTCAGCGGGGTTGTCGAGCGAGGGGACCGGTTCGGTAGCCGGCTGAGCTCGGTACAGCTGACCACCGAGGTCGACGACGGCGACCTGATCTGGCCGGTCGTCCTGGTCACAGTGCCCAACGAGGACGTCGGCTCGGTCGCCGACGCCGGTCTGGCCTATCTCGGGGTGGCCCCCGGGGCCGGTTCGGTCGTGCTGGTCCCGCCGGTGCTGCAATCCGGGGCCGGGCTCGGTCTGGTGCCGATGACGATCGCCATCGACTAGCAATTCCAGTCGAGCGGTCGCGGCCGGGCGCACTAGTCTTACCCGAGGCCCCCGGCTGGGGTGCGCCGCAGACCTCCTCGGAAGGAATGGACCGTGTCCAGCATGTCGATCACCATCGTTCGCGACGCAATCCGTGAGCAGCAGGTGATCGAGGCCACTACCACCAGCCTGGACCTCTTCTCCGGTGACCGGAGCATCGTGGCCGCGCGGGTGAACGGCGAGCTGCGCGATCTCAGCCGTGAGCTGACCGACGGCGACGAGGTCGAGCCGGTGCTGGTCGGCAGCCCGGACGGGCTGAACATCATCCGCCACTCCGCCGCCCACGTGGCTGCGCAGGCGGTGCAGGCCCGTCACCCCGAGGCCAAGCTGGGCATCGGTCCGCCGATCACCGACGGCTTCTACTACGACTTCGATCTGGCTGAGCCGTTCACGCCCGAGGACCTGCGTGAGCTGGAGAAGGCGATGACTCGGATCATCAAGGAGCGGCAGCGTTTCCGCCGGCGGGTGGTCTCCGACGACGAGGCCCGGCGTGAACTGGCCGACGAGCCGTACAAGCTCGAGCTGATCGCCGACAAGGGCTCGGCCACCGACGACGACGGCGCTAGCGCCGAGGTCGGCGCCGGCGAGCTGACGATCTACGACAACCTGCGGCGCGACGACTCGGTCGCCTGGAAGGACCTCTGCCGCGGTCCGCACGTCCCGCACACCGGCTACATCCCGGCGTACGCGCTGACCCGCAACTCCGCCGCCTACTGGCGGGGAGATCAGAAGAACAACCAGCTGCAACGGCTCTACGGCACGGCGTGGCCGAGCCGCGAGGCGTTGAAGGACTACCAGACGCGGCTGGAGGAGGCAGCCAAGCGCGACCACCGCAAGCTGGGGGTCGAGCTCGACCTGTTCTCGTTCCCCGACGAGCTCGGCTCCGGTCTGGCGGTGTTCCACCCCAAGGGTGGCGTGATCAAGCGGGAGATGGAGGACTACGTCCGGCGGCGGCACATCGAGGAGGGCTTCTCCTACGTCGGTACGCCGCACGTCAGCAAGGAAGGGCTGTTCCACACCTCGGGCCACCTGCCGTACTACAAGGACACGATGTTCCCGCCGATGGAGTTCGAGGGGTCGGACTACTACCTCAAGGCGATGAACTGCCCGATGCACAACCTGATCTTCCGCTCCCGCGGACGGTCCTACCGGGAGCTGCCGCTGCGGCTGTTCGAATTCGGGTCGGTCTATCGCTACGAGAAGTCCGGCGTGGTGCACGGTCTCACCCGCGTACGGGGTATGACGCAGGACGACTCGCACTCCTACGTCACCGCCGAGCAGGCACCGGGTGAGGTCAAGCACCTGCTGAACTTCGTCCTCGGGCTGCTGCGGGACTTCGGCCTGGACGACTACTACCTCGAGCTGTCCACCCGGGATGACTCGAAGCCGGACAAGTTCATCGGCTCCGACGAGCAGTGGGCGACGGCGACGGCCGTGCTGGAGCAGGTCGGGGTCGAGTCCGGCCTCGAGCTGATCCCGGACCCGGGTGGCGCGGCGTTCTACGGGCCGAAGATCTCGGTCCAGGCCCGCGACGCCATCGGGCGGACCTGGCAGCTCTCGACGATCCAGTACGACTTCAACCAGCCCACCGGTTTCGGGCTGGAGTACCAGGCGGCCGACGGCTCCCGACAGCAGCCCGTGATGATCCACTCAGCGAAGTTCGGCTCGCTCGAGCGCTTCATCGGCGTGCTGGTCGAGCACTACGCCGGCGCGTTCCCGCCCTGGTTGGCGCCGGTGCAGGTGGTCGGGATCCCGGTGGCGGGGGAGTACGACGACTACCTGGAGGGCGTGGCCGACCGGCTCCGTGCCGCCGGCGTACGGGTCGAGGTCGACACCTCTGACGACCGGATGCAGAAGAAGATCCGCAACGCCCAGAAGGACAAGGTGCCGTTCATGCTGATCGCCGGCGGAGAAGATGCTGCCGCGGACGCCGTGTCCTTCCGCTATCGCGACGGTCGTCAGGAGAACGGCATTCCGATCGACGCGGCCATTGTCCAGATCACCGACGCCATCGCCCGACGGGTGCAGGTCTGACGGAGACTTGTCTGAGCTGAGCGCGGGTGAGGGCTCAGCTCAGCGAAGTGGTCGGAGAAGGGAGTGACGGTGGAGGAGCAGCGCGACGCCGAGGCGTACGCGGGTGTGCCCGACGCCTTCGAGCGGCTGTGGACGCCGCATCGGATGGTCTACATCAAGGGGGAGAACAAGCCCCCGAGTGCCGCGTCCGATGACTGTCCCTTCTGCTCCATCCCGGCGATGGCCGACCGGGACGGGCTCATCGTCCACCGTGGCGAGCTGGCCTATGTGGTGCTCAACCTCTACCCCTACTCACCCGGGCACCTGCTGGTCTGCCCCTACCGTCACGTCGCGGACTATCCCGAGCTGACCACGGCCGAGACTGCCGAGGTGGCGGCGCTCAGTCAGCGCGCGATGCTCGCGTTGCGCCGGGCCAGTGCACCGCACGGCTTCAACCTCGGCCTCAACCAGGGGGCCGTGGCCGGCGCCGGGATCGCCGCCCACCTGCACCAGCACGTGGTGCCCCGCTGGTCCGGCGACGCCAACTTCCTTCCGGTGATCGGTCAGACCAAGGCCCTGCCGCAGCTGCTCGACCAGACCTGGGAGATCATCCGGCAGGCCTGGGCCGCGCCGGCGGACGCCGCCTGATGCTGGAGCGCTTTCGTGGCCTGTCCGTGGCGGTGCTCGGACCCATCGCCCGCTGGTTGATCAAGCTCGGCGTCTCGCCCGACATCGTCACCGTCGCCGGCACGGCCGGCGTGGTGCTCGGCGCGTTGGTCTGCTTCCCCCAAGGCTGGTTGTGGCAAGGCGTCGTGGTGGTCACGGTGTTCGTCATCTCCGACATGATCGACGGGTTGATGGCCAAGATCACCGGCACCGCCAGTGCCTGGGGCGCCTTCTTGGACTCCACGTCCGACCGGCTCGGTGACGCGGCCGTGTTCGGCGGCATCCTGCTCTATTTCGCCTACCAGCAGGACTCGGTGCTGTGGGCGGCCGTGGCCCTGGCCGGGTTGGTGTTCGGCCAGTGGACGTCCTACGTCAAGGCCCGGGCCGAGAGCCTGGGGTTCAGCTGCTCCGGTGGGCTGGCGGCGCGGGCGGACCGGTTGGTGATCATCTTGGCCGGCGCGTTGCTCGGCGGTCTCGGCGTGCCGTACGTGCTCGAGGTGGCCGTCGCGGCGCTGGCGCTGGCCAGCATGATCACGGTCTTCCAGCGGATCGAGCAGGTTCGCCGGCAGGCCAAGGCCAGCGATGTCCCGCTCGTCTGACCGGATCCGCGACTGGCTGCTCCGCCACCTGTACGCCGTCGGCTGGCGCGTCGCGGCGCGGATCCCGCAGCGGCTGGTCACCATGATCATCACCGCCGGTGCCGGCTGGGCTCGGCGACGCGACAGCGGCCACGTCCGTACGCTGCGCCGCAACCTGTCCCTGGCCACCGGGCGGCCGGTCGGGGACGACCTGGTGCAGGCCGCCCTGGCCTCCTACCTGCGCAACTTCTACGAGGTGCTGGCCCTGCCCGGCTGGTCGGCGGCGTCCGTGGCCAAACGGGTCAGCACGGTCGACGAGGCCAACCTGCGCACCGCGTACGCCGGACCCGGCGCGGTGGTCGCCCTGCCCCACAGCGGCAACTGGGATCTGGCCGGGGCGTGGGCCTGCCGGACGGGGATGCCGGTCACCACGGTCGCCGAGCGGCTCGGGGATGCCGAGTACGCCGCCTTCGTCCGGTTCCGCGAGCGGCTGGGCATGGAGGTGCTGTCCCACCGCGACCCCGGCGTGATCGGCGACCTGGTCGCCGCAGTCCGCCGGGGCCGGCTGATCTGCCTGCTGGCCGACCGGGACCTGGAGGGCACCGGGGTCGGGGTGACCTGGCGGGGTCAGCCGGTCACTATGCCGGCCGGACCGGCGATGGTGGCGCGGCGTACGGGCGCCACCCTGCTGGCCGCGGTCTGCCAGTTCACCGACAGCGGGATGAAGATCATCTTCTCCGAGCCGGTCACCACCCGTCCGGGACGAGCCGGCCTGGTCGCCATGACCCAGGACGTCGCCGACTTCTTCGCCGCCACCATCGCCGAGCAACCGGCCGACTGGCACATGATGCAGCCCTTCTTCCCCCCTCCCTCGGCGAGCGTGGGCCTTTCGACACGTTCGGGGGTCGGAGGGTGACGCTGCGGATCGGGCTGGTCTGCCCCTACTCCTTCGACACCCCGGGCGGCGTGCAGAACCACGTGCTCGGGCTGGCCCGCCACCTGCAGCGCCACGGGCACCGACCGTACGTGCTGGCCCCGGGCGAGCCCGCGCGCGCGCTCGGAGCGGTCGACCATGATCATTTCACCACCGCCGGGGCGGCGATTCCCGTTCGCTACAACGGATCCGTGGCCCGGGTGAATTTCGGACCGCTCAGTGCCGCCCGGGTCCGCCGCTGGCTCGGATCGCAGGATTTCGACCTGCTGCACATCCACGAGCCGATCACTCCGAGCATCTCGCTGCTGGCGTTGTGGGCGGCCGAGGCGCCCGTCGTGGCCACCTTTCACACCGCGACTCCGCGCTCGCGGTCGATGCAGCTGGCCGGTCGTTCGTTGCGCGCAGCCATCGAGAAGATCGACGCCGGCATCGCCGTGTCGGAGTCGGCCCGCAATGTCGTGGTGCAGCACCTTGGTCGGGATGCCGTGGTCATCCCGAACGGGTTCACCGTCGCCGACTTCGCCGAGCCGAGTGTGCCCACCACCCGGTGGCGGGGTGGCGACCACCCCCGGCTGGTGTTCCTCGGCCGGCTCGACGAGCCCCGGAAGGGACTCGACGTGCTGCTGGCCGCGGCGCCGATGATCCGGCAGCGCCATCCCGATCTGGAGCTGGTGGTGGCCGGCCAGGGCAGCCGCCCCCTGCCGCCCTGGTGCCGCAGCCTCGGCACCGTCACCGATGGCGACAAGGCTGCGCTGCTGGCCGGCGCGGATGTCTTCGTGGCGCCGCACCGGGAGCGGGAAAGCTTTGGCATCGTGCTGTTGGAAGCCATGGCCGGCGGCGCGGCGGTGGTGGCCTCGGACCTGGCGCCCTTCGTCGACCTGCTCGGACCGCGCGCCGACGAGCACCGGCCGGCGCTGGGTGAGCTGTTCGCCACCGGCGACCCGGTCGACCTGGCTCGCGCCGCGCTGCGGGCGCTGGCTGTCCGCGACGAGCGGCGAGCGGACGCGGCCCGGCGGGCGGCCCTCGGCTTCGACTGGTCGGTCGTCGGCACGGCGATCCGAGAGGTCTACGGCGCGACGTTGGCCATGTCGACGCCGCGCGACGCGGGGGTGGCCGTCTCGTGAACCCCATCGAGCTGGTCGGGTTGGTGCTCATCGTGATGCTGGCCGTGGGCTGGCGACTGAGCTGGCTCGCCACCCGCGTGGACCGGGCTCACCACCGGGTCGAGCGGGCCTGGGCCGCCCTCGACGCGGCCCTGGTGCGGCGGGCCCAGCGGGTGGCCGAGCTGGCCGGGTCGCCGACGCTGGATCCGGCGTCGGCGTTGCTGCTGTCCGACGCGGCTGCGTCGGCCCTCGAGCCCGATCAGACGCCGCTCGACCGGGAGCGGGCCGAAAGCGATCTCAGCCATCTGCTCGACCTGGTTGCGCCAGAGGGAGCCGGTGCCGAGCAGGACCGGGTGAGCCTGGGCCGCCGGCTGCACAACGACGCCGTCAACACCGCCCGAGCGCTGCGCGAACGGCGTACGGTGCGGGTGTTCCGGCTCGCGGGACACGCCCCAGGGCCGAGAACGTTCGAGATGGCCGATCCCCGCCCAACTAGGGTGAGCCCGTGACTGTCGAGCCGACCTCCCCGACCCGGCTCTACGACACTGACCGGGTCTGGACCCTGCCGAACGTCTTGAGCATGCTGCGGCTGGCCGGCATCCCCTTGATGGTGTGGTTGATCCTGGGTCCGCACGCGGACGGGCTGGCCGTGCTCGTGCTCGCCCTCGGCGGCTTCACGGACTGGCTGGATGGCTACCTGGCCCGCAAGTGGCACCAGACCTCGCGGCTGGGGCAGATGCTGGACCCCATCGCCGACCGGCTCTACATCTTGGCTGTGCTGCTGAGCCTCGCCCTGCGCGCGGTGATCCCGTGGTGGCTGGTCGCCATCCTGATCGCCCGCGAGCTGATGATCACGCTGCTGATCCCGGCTCTGAAGACCCGCGGCTACTCCTCGCTGCCGGTGCACTTCCTCGGCAAGGCGGCGACCTTCAGCCTGCTCTACGCCTTCCCGTTGGTCCTGCTCGGCGCCGGGGAAGGCCAGCTCGCGCTGATCGCCAAGGTGGTCGGCTGGGCCTTCGCCCTCTGGGGCGCGGGACTCTACTGGTGGGCCGGCTTCCTCTACCTGGCTCAAACCGTACGGCTGGTGCGGAGCCTGCCCCCGGTGCCGCACCACGTACGGCCCAAGCTGACCGGTGGCCGGTCGCGGTGACCTCGTGGAACCCACCGCCCGCACGTCCCGGACCGCAGTCCCGGGGCCGGGCGGTCGACGCCAGCATGGACCTGCTCAACCAGATCATGCGTCAGCCGGTCGATCCCGACTACGCCGTGGTCGCCGCCCGGGGTGATCATCCGCCTCGGTTCCGGTGGAGCCTGGCCGTGACCGCGATCGTCATCGGGGCGATGTTCGCGGTGGCCGCGCTGCAGACCACCCGCGCCGCGCCCACCCTGCAGTCCGAGCGCAGCGAGCTGATCAGCCGCGTACGAGCGGCCGAGACCGAGCAGGACGAGCTTCGCGGGCGGGTGACCGCCCTCTCGGCTGAGATTGCCCGGCTGCGGGCCGCCGCCCTCGGCGACGACGGTGCTTCGCGAGAGCTGGAGAACCGGATCAACACCTTGGACCCCATCGTGGGGAACGTGGCGGTGACCGGCCCCGGCCTGCTGATCGTGGCCGACGACTCCCCGTCGGCCAACGCCGACGCCCGGGACCGGGTGCTGGACATCGACCTGCAGGTGCTGGCCAACGGCCTCTGGTCAGCCGGCGCCGAGGCGGTCTCGATCAACGGGCACCGACTGTCCAACCTGACCGCCATCCGCAGCGCCGGCGACGCGGTCACCGTCGACTACCGGTCACTGACGCGGCCCTACCGGGTCGAGGCCATCGGTGACCCTCGTACTCTCCAGTCCCACTTTGTAGAGTCGAGCGCAGGAGCGTGGTGGAACGAGCTCGCTCAGAACCGGCGGATGAGGTTTGAGATCAGCGACGTGAAGAAACTCGACTTGGCTGCAGACCCCGGCATGGTGCTGCGGTATGCGAAGAGGGCCGGCCAGTGATCCCGCTGATCGGCCTCATCGCCGGGATCGTGCTCGGGCTGGTGCTCGAACCGACCATCCCCCTCGTCCTGCAGCCCTACCTCCCGATCGCCATCGTCGCCGCCATGGACGCCCTCTTCGGTGCGTTCCGCGCCTACCTGGAGGGCAACTTCACCGACCGCGTCTTCGTCGTGTCGTTCGTCTCCAACGTGTTGATCGCTGCGGCCATCGTCTATGTCGGTGACCAGATCGGGGTCGGCTCCCAGCTGTCCACCGGCGTCGTCGTGGTGCTCGGCATCCGCATCTTCACCAACGTCGCCGCTATCCGACGGGCCTTGTTCCATGCCTGAGGAGACGCGCAAAACCAAGCGGACCCGGGCCGGGGTCTCGCGCCGGGTCGGCTCACTGCGCCGCAGCCAGCGGCGGTTGGCCGAGACCGTGGAGAACCCAAGTGCGGCGGTCGTTGAGGCGGCGGGTGCGACGACCGTTCCGCCGACCGCGCCCGCCGGGTTCTGGCGCTCGTTCCTGCACCCCGGGCGCGGCCAGATCATCGCCGCCGTCATCTTGTTCGTGGTGGGGTTGGGCGGGGTGATGCAGATCCGGATCAACACCGCCGACGACACCTACACCACCGCTCGGCGCGAGGACCTGATCCAGCTGCTCGACGGGCTCGGTTCGGAATCGCGCCGGCTGGAGAGTGAGATCGCCGAGCTGGAGCAGACGCGGACGAGTCTCAAGTCGGGCGCCGACACGCAGCGGGTGGCCCGCGAAGAGGCGGAGAAGCGAGCCACCGAGCTGGCCATCCTGGCCGGCACGGTGCCGGCCGAGGGGACCGGGATCCGGATGCGGATCGCCGACCCCACCGGTCGCGTGGACGCCAACGTCTTGCTGGACGCGGTGGAGGAGATGCGGGATGCCGGGGCGGAGGTGATCGAGGTGAACAACACCGTGCGCGTGGTCGGGTCGACCTGGTTCGGCAGCGACGCCAAGGGTCTGGTGATCGACGGCAAGCCGGTCAGCCGCCCCATCACCTTCGAGGTCATCGGCGATCCGCACAGCCTCGAGGAGGCGGCCCGGTTCCGCGGCGGGATCGTCTCGGAGATCACCGGTCCGAAGATCGGCGGTCAGGTCCAGATCGAGCAGGAGCAACGGATCGTGATCGAGTCCTTGCACGCGGCGAACCAGAATCAGTACGCTCAGCCCGCATCACCGCCGCCCACTCCACGCTGAGCGCGTCCCCATCCAGCTAGAACTCTTCCCAGGAGCGCACCCATGTCGGACTTTCCCGAAGACCTGAAGTATTCCCCCGAGCACGAGTGGGTTCGCGGCGGCAACGAGTCGACCGTACGCGTCGGCATCACCGAATACGCCGCCGACCAGCTCGGCGACATCGTCTTCGCCTCCCTGCCCACCGTGGGGGAGTCGGTCTCGGCCGGCGACGCCTGCGGCGAGCTGGAGTCGACCAAGAGCGTCTCCGACATCTTCTGCCCGGTCGCCGGGGTCATCTCCGCCGTCAACGCCACCTTGGAGGCGAGCCCGGAGACCATCAACACCGACCCGTACGGCGATGGCTGGCTCTTCGAGCTCGACCTCGACGAGGGCGCTGACCTGGAGGATCTGCTCGACGCCGACGCGTACGCTGAACAGCTGGGGGCCTGAGCGCCCGAGCCGCCGCGGCTGAGCTGTCCTGTGCACTTGCGGGATGACCGGGCACTTTCGGGATGACTGGGCACTTGCGGGATGACTGGCCGTCGGGCCTAAACTCTCCATCACACCTCTAGCCTGTCCCACGCTCAACCGAAAGCCGAGATCAATGCCGTTCTGCACCAACTGTGGCCACGACAACCCCGACGGGAGCAACTTCTGTGGCCAGTGCGGCGCGCCGCTGACCGCCGGTGCCCCGCCCCGGGGCGAGTCCACCGAGCGAGTGCCGACCGGCGACACGACCAAGACCATCCCGGCGATGGTGGAAGACCGTGATGGGGACGCCCTGAGCGCAGAGGAGGAGGCCGCGGTCAGCGCCCTGCCCCAGGGCTCGGCCCTGCTGATCGTGCAGCGCGGGTCGAACGCCGGCAGCCGGTTCCTGCTGAACACCGAAGTCGTGACGGCCGGCCGGCACCAGAGCTCAGACATCTTCTTGGACGACATCTCGGTCTCGCGCAAGCATGCGACCTTCACCCGGACGCCCCAGGGGACGCTGGTCAAGGACCTCGGCAGCCTCAACGGCACCTACGTCAACCGTGACCTCGTCGACGAGTGCCTGCTGCGGCACGGGGACGAGGTGCAGATCGGCAAGTTCCGGTTGGTGTACTTCGCGAGCGCCCAGGACGTGGACTGACGGTCCGCGCCGCGATGCCGACCCCCGCAGAACGGTCCCGAGGCACCACTCGCAGCATCGGGCAGGTGCTGGCGACCCTGAAGAGCGAGTTCCCCGACATCTCCATCTCGAAGATCAGGTTCCTGGAGGCGGAGGGCCTGATCGCGCCGGAGCGGGCGCCATCGGGGTACCGCCGCTATGCCGAGGCCGATCTGGATCGCCTGCGCTACGTCCTCGCCGTCCAGCGGGAGCACTACCTGCCGTTGAAGGTCATCCGGGAGCACCTGGAGATGATGGACCGCGGCCAGACGCCACCGGCGATCCCGGGTCTCCGGTCCGACACCGAGCAGCCGTCGGGCGCGTCGGAGGAGAACGGCTCCCGACCGCCCGGGCCACCGGCGAACAAACCTCCACTGCGGCTGAGCCGGCAGGACCTGCTCGAAGCCAGCGGGCTCACCGAGACCGCGCTGGCCGAGCTGGAGCGGACCCAGATCGTGCTGCCCAACCGGGGGAGCACCCACTACGGTCGCGACGCCTTGACCCTGGCCATCGCGGCTCGTCGGATGGCCGAGTACGGCATCGATGGCCGGCACCTGCGGGCCTTCAAGATGTCGGCCGACCGTGAGGTGGGCCTGGTCGAGCAGGCGATCGCCCCCCACGTACGCCGGGCCGGCGGCAACCGGGACGTGTCCGGCGAGGTCACCCAGCTGGTGATCAGCTTTCACGCTGCCCTGGTCCGGACCGCGATGGATCGGGTCTAGGAACCCCGCCGCTCGGCTGGCCGAAGCTGCCTCCCGGGGCGGGCTTGTGGGGCGATGCCGGCGAAGTAGGGTTGTCGCATGCGTGAACTCGATGTCGTGGGTGTCCGGGTCGAGATGCCGTCGAACGCACCCATGGTGCTGCTCCGCGAGGTCGGCGGCAGCAGGTATCTGCCGATCTGGATCGGAGCCAACGAGGCTTCCGCGATCGCCAATGCCCAAGAAGGGCTTGTCCCTCCTCGGCCGTTGACCCACGACCTGATGGTCGACACCTTGGCCACCCTCGGGCACCGGTTGACCGAGGTGCACATCACCGAGCTGGAGGGCGGCACGTTCTACGCCGTGCTGCTCGTCGACGGGATCGAGGTCAGCGCCCGCCCTTCGGACGCTATCGCCCTGGCCCTGCGGGTCGGATCCGACATCTACTGTGCCGAGGACGTCCTGGACGAGGCGGGCATTGAGATCCCTGAGGCGGAGGAGGACGAGGTCGAGAAGTTCCGGGAGTTTCTCGACCAGGTCAATCCTGACGATTTCGTGACTGGCGAGGAGCCGAAGTCCTAGTCAGGGCCTGTTCTCGACTTCTAGTCGAGGGTTAGATCACTGTGTTCAGGCGGTATCTTCCGACCCTCAGTCGGTGCTCGAGAGTCAGGAATTCATCCTCCCCGGTGTCGGCGTGTCGTTGACCACAACAGCGTGCGAGTCGTAGCGTTCGACGGGTAATGCCGAGCTTGGAATTACGCGGAGGGAACTCGGGTGAGTTCTCTCTTCCCACCGCAGTTGTTCAGGTTCTTATCCGGAGGTCACACGTGAGCAGCACCGAACTACCCGCCGAGACACCTTCAGCGTCGGCGACCGAGGTCCGCCCCGACGCGCAGGGGCTGCTCTTCGACGGTGACTTCTCCCCGCTGCCCAGTGATCTCGGATTCCGTGGCCCGGTGGCCTGCAGCGCGGCCGGCATCACCTACCGCCAGCTCGACTACTGGGCCCGTACGGGTCTGGTCGTCCCTGAGGTCCGCGGCGCTTCCGGCTCGGGGTCCCAACGGCTCTACAGCTTCCGCGACATCTTGATCCTCAAAGTCATCAAGCGGCTGATCGATGCCGGGATCTCGCTGCAGCAGATCCGGGCGGCGATCGAGCACCTGAGGGCCCGCGGGGTCGAGGACCTCACCCAGGTCACGCTGATGAGCGACGGCGTCTCGGTCTTCGAGTGCACCTCCGACGACGAGGTGATCGACCTCCTCCGTGGCGGCCAAGGCGTGTTCGGCATCGCCCTCGGGGGCGTCTGGCGCTCCATCGAGGGCACCCTCTCCGACCTCCCCGCCGAGCGCGCCGAGGTCATCGAACCCCACGCCGCCAGCGACGACGAGCTCTCCAAGCGCCGCCGTACCCGCGCCGTCAGCTGACACCCACCGCCGTTTCGCCCCCTGAGCCCAGCCCGCGCACTCGGCGCTTCGACAGGCTCAGCCCGCGTAGTGAGTGGACGTCGTACGGAGGGGTAACCTAGGGCCTGCCGTCACGGCAGTGCGGGAGAGCTCATCGGCTCAGAGACGAGTCGATGGCGCCGAAGGGGCAACATCCCCGGAACCTCTCAGGCATCCAGACCGCACGCGCCATGGCAACTCTGGAACCGCCGGTGACAGAGGGGGAGAGCGTGCTGCGAGAGCAGGACGTCGTCACCCAGGTCGCGCGAAAGAGAAGCAACCCATGGCCGGCACCATCGTCAACACCGTCAACCCGCTCGCCTTCTCCTCCCGGCACATCGGGCCTCAGTCGGACGAGCGGGACAAGATGCTCGCAGCGCTCGGGCTGTCCGACCTCGAGGAGCTGGTCGACCAGGCCATGCCGAGCGCGATCCGGATGACCACCCCGTTGGACCTGCCGCCGGCGCTCACCGAGTCGGAGGCTCTGGACACGCTCCGCCGGCTCGCCGCCCAGAACAACCCGCTGACGCCGATGATCGGGCTCGGCTATCACGGCACAGTCACCCCGTCGGTGATCCGACGCAATGTGCTCGAGGACCCGGCCTGGTACACCGCGTACACGCCCTACCAGCCCGAGATCAGCCAGGGTCGGCTCGAGGCGCTGCTCAACTTCCAGACCATGGTCTCGGACCTGACCGGCCTGCCCACCTCTGGGGCCAGCCTGCTGGACGAGTCGACCGCTGTCGCCGAGGCGATGACCCTGGCCCGCCGCAGCGTGAAGGCGGGCCGGGTGCTGCTGATTGACGCAGGACACGCTGCCGCAGACCGTCGGAGTCGTGCTGACCCGGGCCGTCGCCCTCGGCATCGATGTCGTCGTGGCCGACCGTCCACTCCTTGAGGCTTTGCCTGAGGTGGACGCCTTCGCCGTCGTCATCCAGACTCCCGGGGCCAGTGGCCGCCTCGCCTCAACCGAAGAGCTCACAGCCATCGCCGAGCTGGCCCACGAACGCGGTGCGATGGTCATCGCGGCCTGCGACCTGCTGGCCTGCGCCTTGACCACGCCACCGGGTGAGTGGGGGGCCGACGTCGCGGTGGGTTCGAGCCAGCGGTTCGGGGTGCCGCTGTTCTACGGCGGACCGCACGCCGGATTCATCTCCGTCCGCGCCGGGCTGGAACGCTCGTTGCCCGGCCGACTGGTCGGGGTGTCCAAGGACGTCGACGGGACCGCGGCCTTCCGGCTGGCCCTGCAGACCCGCGAGCAGCACATCCGCCGGGAGAAGGCGACCTCCAACATCTGCACCGCCCAGGTCCTGCTCGCCGTGGCCGCCAGCATGTACGCGGTCTACCACGGCCCCTACGGCGTCACCTCCATCGCCACCACGGTCCACGACCGGGCGATGGGGCTGGCTGGAGACCTGCACGCGGCCGGCATCGAGGTCGTGCACGAGTCCTTCTTCGACACGATCCTGGTCAAGGTGCCGGGTCGGGCCGCCGAGGTCGTGGCCGCCGCCCGGGACCGCGGACTGCACCTGCGGCTGGTCGACCCCGACCACGTCGGCATCGCCGTCGGTGAGGACGCCACCGAGGCCGACCTCAGCGCCGTACGGGAGGCGTTCGGGGTGGCCCTCACCGAGCAGCCGTACGGCGACCTTGCGGACTCCGAGCGGACCAGTGAGTTCCTGACCCACCCGGTGTTCAACACCCACCACAGCGAGACCGCGATGCTGCGCTACCTGCGCGCGCTCTCGGCCCGCGACTTCGCCCTGGACCGGGGCATGATCCCGCTCGGGTCGTGCACCATGAAGCTCAACGCCACCACCGAGATGGAGCCGATCTCCTACGACGGTTTCGCCAACCTGCACCCGTTCGCCCCGACCGAGGATGCCCAGGGGTACGCGACGTTGATCGCCACCTTGGAGGGCTGGCTCGCCGAGGTGACCGGCTACGCACGGGTGTCCATCCAGCCCAACGCCGGCAGTCAGGGTGAGCTGTCCGGGCTGCTGGCCATCCGGGCCTACCACGACTCCCGCGACGACGCCGAGCGCCGGATCTGTCTGATCCCCTCCTCGGCCCACGGCACCAACGCCGCCTCTGCGGTGATGGCCGGGATGAAGGTGGTGGTCGTCAAGGCCACTCCGGATGGCTCGGTCGACCTCGAGGACCTGCGCGCCAAGATCGACCAGCACCACGACCAGCTGGCGGCGATCATGGTCACCTATCCCTCCACCCACGGGGTGTTCGAGGAGAGCATCACCGAGCTCTGCGCGCTGGTGCACGAGGCCGGCGGTCAGGTCTACGTCGACGGAGCCAACCTGAACGCCCTGCTCGGGCTGGCCCAGCCCGGCAAGTTCGGCGCCGACGTCAGCCACCTCAACCTCCACAAGACGTTCTGCATCCCGCACGGTGGCGGTGGCCCGGGCGTGGGTCCGGTCGGGGTCGGCCAGCACCTGGTGCCGTTCCTGCCCAGCCACCCGTTCCTGGACTCCGACACCGTCGGCATCGGGCCGATCTCGGGAGCCCCGTACGGCTCGGCCGGCATCCTGCCGATCAGCTACGCCTACATCGCGATGATGGGGGCCGATGGCCTGACGTCGGCCACCGAGCATGCCCTGCTGGCCGCCAACTATGTCGCCGATCAGCTCGACGACTACTACCCGGTGCTCTATGCCGGCCGCAACGGTCGGGTCGCCCACGAGTGCATCCTCGATCTCCGTCCGATCACCAAGTCCAGCGGCGTCAGCGTGGACGACGTGGCCAAGCGCCTGGTCGACTACGGCTTCCACGCCCCGACCATGAGCTTTCCGGTGGCCGGGACGTTGATGGTGGAGCCGACGGAGTCGGAGGACCTGGCTGAGCTCGACCGGTTCGTCCAAGCCATGATCAAGATCCGGTCCGAGATCGCCAAGGTCGAGTCGGGGGAGTGGCCGGCGGCGGACAACCCGTTGGTCAACGCACCGCACACCCAGGGTCACGTCACCGCCGAGACGTGGGACCACCCGTACTCCCGCCGCGATGCCGCGTTCCCGGTCGGTCTGCACGCCGGACCGATCTACGCCGACGGCGCGGACAAGTACTGGCCGCCGGTCGGGCGGATCGACGGTGGCTTCGGTGACCGCAACCTGGTGTGCACCTGCCCGCCACCGGAGGCGTTCGCCTCCTGACCCTCCGACAAGCTCAGGGGGCGCAGTCGGCTCGGCGGGCCTCAGTCAGGTCGGTTCGGGGGGTGGGTCGGTGGTGGGGCCGATGGGGCGTTGGACCCAGGTCACGTCGTGCCACCGGCCATGCTTCCAGCCGATCTTGCGGTAGGTGCCGACGGGCTCGAAGCCGAGGGCAGCGTGCAGGCCCGCGCTGGCGTCGTTGGGCAGGGCCATGCCGGCGAGCACGGTGCGGAAGCCCCGGCCGGCCAGGCGGTCGAACAGGGCAGCGTAGAGGGCCCGGCCGCCGCCCGTACGCTGTCGGCCGGCGCCGAGGTAGACGCTGACCGTGCACGACCAGCGATACGCGTCCCGGCTGGCGAACGGGGCGCCGTACGCGAAGCCGGTCACCACCCCATCCTCCTCGAGCACCAGCCAGGCGTGCGTACGCAAGGCGGTGGCGATCCGCTCGGCCATGGCCGCGGCTGACGGCGGCTCGGTCTCGAACGAGACAGCGGTGTGCAGCACGTACGGCGCATAGATGGCTGCGCAGGCCTCGGCGTCGGCCGAGGTGGCGTCTCGGACGCGGCGGGTCACCCCCGGTCGAGCTGCGCGATCCGGTGGGCCAGCTCGATGTCCAGCTGGGTGAGGCCACCCTCGGAGTGCGTCGCCACCGTGAGCGTCACCGTGTTCCAACGGATGTCGATGTCGGGATGGTGGCCCATCTCCTCGGCCTCGGCGCCGACCTGGTTCACGAAGGCGAGCGCCGCGGCGAAGTCGGCGAGCTCGTACGTGGCGGTGATCTCCGCCGCACCACTCACCTTGCTCCAGTCCGGGAGGTCGTCGAGCTGGCGGGTCACTTCGTCGTCGTTCAGCAGTCGAGGCATGTCTCCAGCCAAGGCGCCTGCTCGAGAGGTGTCAAGGTCTCGCCGCCCTCGGCCAGCGGTCGGTCCGCTCGTTCGGGCCGTCTAGGGTGTCCGGGTGGATCTGGGAGAGCTGGCCGCCCGTGTCGGTCCGATCCTCGGGTTCCTGGTTTGCATCACCATCGTGGCCGAGCTGGCCGACGGTCTCGGCGTGTTCGCCGCGGTGGCCCGGGGCGCGTCCCGCCTGGCCCGTGGTTCGGTCCTCGCCCTCTGGCTGCTCGTGGTGCTGGTGGCCGTGCTGGCGACTGCGGTGCTGTCCTTGGACACCACGGCCGTGCTGCTGACTCCGGTGGTGTTGGCTCTCGCTCGCCAGCTCGACCTCGACCGGGCCGTCTTCGCCTACACCGCCGTCTGGCTGGCCAACACCGCCTCCTTGTTCCTTCCCGTCTCCAACCTGACGAACCTGCTGGCCCACGGTGCGCTGCCGGGGGCGGACGTGCGGTCCTTCGCCGTCTTGATGTGGCCGGCCGCCGTGGCCAGTGTGGTGGTGACCGTCGCTGTGCTCGCGGTGATCTTCCGCGCGTCGCTGCGTGGGCGCTATCGGCGAGCACCGGTCGAACCAGCTCCGCACCGTGGGCTGCTGATCGTGGCCATGATCGTCTGTGCTGCGCTCGGACCGGCTTTCCTGCTCGGCGTGAACGTGTTCGCCGCCTCGGCCGGGGCGGCGGTCGTCCTGCTGCTGGCCTGCGCCGTCGGTCGACGTCAGCTGCTGAGCTGGCAGCTGGTTCCCTGGCCTCTGGTGATCGGCGTCGCGCTCTTGTTCGTCCTCGTCCAGCTCGCTCATGATCATGGCCTGGGGGCCGCCCTCGCCGTAGCGGCCGGTCAGGGAGAGTCCTGGCCGGCCCTGGTCCGGATGACCGGGCTGGGGTCCGCCGGCGCGAACGTCATCGACAACCTGCCGACCTATCTGGCTCTGGAGCCGGCTGCGGACGGATCGTCGCTCCGGCTGGCCGCCCTGCTGATCGGTGTGAACGCTGGACCGCTGATCACCCCGTGGGCCAGCCTGGCCACGCTGCTCTGGGCGGCCCGCTGTCGATCCGCCGGAGTCGGCGTGTCGTGGGGACGATTCGCGCTGAGAGGGCTCGTCGTCGTCCCGCTCGTGCTGGTCGCTGCGGTGACCGCCCTCTGGCTGGTGCACGGGTGAGGCGTACGCGCTCGAGCACCACCGTCCTATAGCGTCGGTGGGACCGACCTGATCTTCCACGAGGAGCCTCGAGATGGCTGATTTCTGGACGCGACTCAAGGAGAAGCCCTGGTTCGCGCACCTGCTGCGTGCCGTCGAACGATTCATCAACCGGCTCGGATCCCAGTTCGGCGCGGCGATCACCTACTTCTCGGTGCTGGCCCTGGTGCCGATCCTGTTGTTCGCCTTCGCCATCGCCGGCTTCGTCTTGACCGTGGTGTCACCCGAGCTGCTGCCCCGGGTCGCCGCCGCCGTCTCGAAGGCACTGGGCGGCACCGATGCGGCCACCCAGCAGAAGATCCTCGACCTGGTGACCCAGACCTTCAGCAACTGGAAGGGCGTCGGGATCGTCGGTCTGGTTTCGGCGGTCTATTCCGGCGCTGGCTGGATGGGCAACCTGAAGAACGCCGTACGGGCGCAGTGGCGGCCTGACTTCGACCTGCAGGAGGCGCAGGGCAACATCATCAAGAAGACGGTGGTGAACCTGGTCACGCTGCTCGGTCTGATCGTGTTGATCGCGGTGACCTTCGGGTTGGCGTCGGTGTCGACCGCACTGACCGGCACCGTGCTCGAGGCACTCGGGCTGACCGGCATCGGCTGGCTTCGGCCGGTGTTCCAGTTCACCCCGATCGTCTTCTCGATCGGAGCCGGCTGGTTGCTGTTCATGTACCTCTACACCGTGCTGCCCGAGCATCGCGAGCCCTGGCCAGTCGTCCGCCGGGGTGCGTTGATGGGAGCGGTCGGTCTGGGGGTCCTGCAATATCTGACCGGGTTCTTGTTCAGCAAGTTCACCGGCAACGCCGCCGCAGCGATCTTCGGGCCGGTCATCGCGCTGATGCTGTTCTTCAACATCTTCGCGCAGCTGATCTTGTTCGTCGCGGCGTGGATCGCCACGGCCCGCCACGAGGCCATCCCGGTGCCTGAGGAGCAGGTGCGCTTCGCCCTGACTCCAGAGACTGAGCACGAGCCGGCACGGTCACCGATGGTGCCGGAGAAGGTCGCAGCCCGATCGGTCCAGGTCGGCCTGGGGGCCGGCTATGTCACCGGCGCCGCGACCGGTGTGGGCCTCGGTGCCGCCCTCGCCTGGGCCCTGTCCCGTCGCGTACGCGGTCGTCGCTGACCCGGGCTGCCGAGCGGCAGCCGGGATCAGTGGGCAGCGGAGGCTGCCGGCTGCGGCTGTCCGATGCCGTCGAGCAGGTCGGCAAACCACGGCTCGGTGATGTCGAACGGCTTGCCGCCCTTGATCCGGTCGAACTCGATCGCCCGGAGCACGTCGCCCTGCTCCTCGTCTTGACCGATCACCCCGGGCTCGCCGCGGAGCGCGGAGTCGACGGCGAAGTCGGTCATCGACTTGATCAGCTCCAGGTCACGCTGGTTGGCCGCGGCCGACCGCGAGAAGTAGCCGGACTTCTGGACCATCACCTTCTGGGCGTCCAGCTTCTCCGCGAACTTGCTGGCGAACCAGGCGCCCGGGTTCACCTTGTCGATCTTGACGTGCCCGAACGGATCCCGGGCGACCTCTTCGCCGGACTTCTCCAGCTCGGCGACGATGGTGTCGAGCCCGGCGCCCTCGGACAGGAACAGGTTGACCGAGCCGACCCGGTCCATCACCTCTTTGAGGCGTTCGGCCTCCGACTCCAGGTCGAAGACACCCTCGGGAACGTAGACGCCATGGACCTCCCACGCCTCGCGGCTGAGGCCGACCTCGGGCAGCCACTCGCGGGTGTCGAGCCAGTCGCGGTACGCCTGCGCCGTGGCCGCGGTCAGCCATCCGCAGTGGCGACCCATGACCTCGTGCACGATGAGCATCCGTGAGCCCGAGTTGTGCTCGCCGATGATGTTCTCGGCGAAGCGTGCGCCCTGTTCGGCAGCGGTCCAGGCGCCCAGGGACTGCTTGATCGGGATGACGTCGTTGTCGATCGTCTTGGGCAGGCCGACCACGGTCAGCGCATAGTCGTTCTTGGCCAGGAAGGCCGCCAGGTCGGCGGCGGTGGTGTTGGTGTCGTCGCCACCGATGGTGTGCAGGACGTCGACTCCGTCGGCGGTCAGCCGGTCGGCTGCCGCCTGGAGCGGGTCGACACCCTCGGCGACCAGACCGCGCTTGACCAGGTCCGCCGCGTTGGTCAGCTTCACCCGCGAGTTGCCGATCGGTGACCCGCCGAACTGGTGCAGCAGTGCCGCCTTCTCCCGGATCGCGGGCGTGACGGTGATCGAGTCGCCTTGCAGCAGCCCCTGGTAGCCGTACCGGTAGGCGATGATCTCGACCTCGGGCGCGACCTCGGAGTAGCGCTCGATCAAGCCTCCGATCGCGGACGACAGGCATGGGGCGAAACCGCCGGCAGTGAGCAATGCGACCTTGTTGACCATCCCCGTAACTTATCCGAAACGGCTCGCGGTCTCATCTTCCGCCGGGTCGGCCGCGCCGGACGGCTGGAGGTAGACGGCGCCGGGTCCCCGGCTGCGCAACACGTCTTCCGGGTTGGACAGGCTGCACCGTTGAAGACTCAGGCAGCCGCAGCCGATGCAGCTGTCCAACCGGTCGCGGAGCCGTTCCAGCCGGTCGATCTGCTCGTTGATCCGGCCCCGCCACTGGTGCGAGAGCCTGGTCCAGTCGGCCTTGGTCGGTGTGCGGCCACCGGGCAGCGTGTGAAGTGCTTCGGTGATCTCCTCCAGGCTCAGCCCGACCCGCTGGGCCGACCGGATGAACGAGACGCGCCGGAGGGTCGAGCGCTGGTAGCGCCGCTGGTTCCCGGTGGTCCGGGTGGAGGCGATCAGCCCCTCGGACTCGTAGTAGCGCAACGCCGACGGGGCGACGCCCGACCTTTCGGCCAGCTCGCCGATGGTCAGCTGATCGGTCTTGTGCAGCACCTCACAAGAATAGTCCAACTTAACGCGAGCTTGAGGTCTGCAGTCTCGGTGCTCGGGGCACTAGGCTCCGCAGTATGGCTCGTTACTACGACGTGCACCCGGACAACCCTCAGCCCCGGAGCATCAATGGCGTCGTCGACCTGCTGCGGGACGACGGCTTGATCGCCTACCCGACCGACTCGTGCTTCGCCCTGGGCTGCCGGCTGGGCAACAAGGACGGCCTGGATCGGATCCGCAGCATCCGTCGACTGGACGACCGGCACCATTTCACCCTCGTCTGTCACGACTTCGCTCAGCTCGGCCAGTTCGTGCACCTGGACAACGCCGTCTTCCGCGCGGTCAAGTCCTCGACCCCCGGCCAGTACACCTTCATCCTGCCCGCCACCCGCGAGGTGCCGCGGCGGATGCTGCACCCGAAGAAGCGGACCGTCGGCGTACGGATCCCCGAGCACACCGTGGCGCAGGCGTTGCTGGTGGCGCTCAGCGAGCCCCTGGTGTCGAGCACACTGCTGATGCCGGGTGACGAGGCGCCGATGACTCAGGGGTGGGAGATCAAGGAGCGGCTGGACCACCTGCTCGATGCGGTGATCGACTCGGGTGACTGTGGTGAGGAGCCGACCACGGTGGTGGACTTCTCCGAAGGTGAGGCGGTGGTCCTGCGCCGCGGCGCCGGCGACCCGAGTCGTTTCGAGTGAGCTGGACGGGCCGGGGTCGGCTGCTGGCCGCGCCGATCATCCTCGTGATCTTGGCGGTCCTGGTCGCCGGCGCCTACCTGACGGGCTTCCGGGTCAATCTGCGAACCGGCCGGGTGCCGGTCCCCGACGCCACCGCCGCACCGGCCGCGATCGTGCTGGCCTACATGGAGGCGTTCAACCAGCGTGACCGGTCGGCGATGCGGCAGCTGTTCCCGGCCCGAGGTCCGCTGAGCCGGTGGCGAGCCGTTGGCCACTACAGCGACATCACGATCACCATGGACCGGCCGATGACCGACAGCGAACGGTGCTGCGGTGGCGTGGGTGGGAGTCACGCGGAGGCGCAGCTGGTCGGGGTCGAGCTGACCTACACGGGCTTCGACGACTCGGAGCTGAGCTACACCCCGGGGCACAACGGCTGGAACTACTACCTGGTTCGCGACTCGCCCACCGAGCGCTGGGTGATCGCCGACCAGGGGGTGCTCTGAACGTCGTGGGCCCTCGGGCCGTTGCCGACGGCGGCACAACCATGGGAAGGAGACCCGGGTGACTCTGGTGGGTCGGTTGGTCGAGAGCCGGCTGGCCGTCGCGGTGATGTCGGCCGCTCCCATTCCGTTGCGACTGGTCCGCTGGTGGATGCTGCGCGACAACGAGCAGGAGAATCGCCTCAACAGCTGGAACCGGCTGAGGTCAGAGGCGGAGTTGGCTCGCTACGCGGCAGTCCGGTCTGCGGTCGAGCGCCATGCCGCCACCGGGTTCGTGCTCGACATCGGTTGTTCACAAGGGATCCTGCAGGAGGGCCTGCGCTACGGGAGCTATCTGGGCATCGACAGCTTCGAGGCGGCCATCCGCAGGGCCACGGCCAAGGTCGACGTGCGGACCGCGTTCCAGGTGGCCGACGCCACGACCTTCCGACCCCGGCGAGCACCGGATGCTGTGGTCCTGAACGAGGTGGTCTACTACCTACCCGATCCGTTGGCCACCATCGAGCACTACGCGACTCAGCTGGCGGCCGGGGGAGTGATCATCATCTCGATCTACGCCCGGGCGTGGTCCTCGCGTCGGCTGCTCGCCCAGGCGAGCTCACGGCTGGAGCTGGTCGAGTCCGAGCTGGTCCGGTCTGGCCATCTGGCTTGGACCGTGGCCGTCTTCACCAACCGGTGACCCGGCCGTACGCCAGGTCAGCCCTTCTTCAGCGCGGACTCCTTGTGGGCGGCCTTCGCGCCGGTCTTGCTCGACTCGACGATCCAGTAGGGGTCATCGTCGGTCGGCTTGAACTTCTGGCCCGAGAAGGTGAACTCCTTGGTCTTCTTCTCCACCGCTTTGCCGTCGGTCTCGCCCTGCGAGGTGTTCCAGTGGACGGTGTCGCCCTTGCTGATCGCCATGACGCGATCGTATCCACGCCTGGATCGGCGAGCGGTCGGGGCTCTGGTCGAGCGACTCCTCCATCTCACCGGAATGCGAGGCGTCCGAGGTGGATCCGAGCTGGCCGCGGAGCTCAGACCGTACGGCCGAGGAGAGCGGCGAGCCGCTCGATCGGGGCTGCGGTGGCCGCGACCGGCTGGGGCGGGCCGAACGGGCTGCGCTCGGGCGGCACCTTCGACAGGGCGGACTGCGAGAACTGCAGTGACGCGTTCACCGTCTCCTCGTCGAAGGCGGTGGGCTGGGCGGTTCCACGGGCGATGTCCCAGCCGTGGACCAGGGCTTCGACCAGGCGCAGCTGGACGGCCATGGCGCCGGGAACCGTCCCGAACGGGACAGTCACGGGCCGCTCCAACACCCCGGGCGCGGCGAAAGCCGCCAGCAGCCTGTCCGCGGAGCGGCGGAAGGCGGCCGCCGAACCCGCGTCCTCGCCGTCGCCCGGTGAATCTTCGGCCCCGGTGGCGGTGGCGAACAGGTGGTTGCCGAGGGTGAGGTGGCGTACGACGTCGGTCACCGTCCAGCCCGCACACGGCGAGGCGGCGGACCACTGCTCGGCTGACGTCTGCTCGATCAGCACACCGGTCTGGTCCAAGGCTCGGCCCAGCAAGACCACCAGCGGATTCGTCATCATGCTCCATTCAGCTCGTCGGGCTCCACCGCAGACTTCCACCTCGGTAAGGAGTCCGGGTATCCAGGTGCGTGCACCCGGTGTCGCTCGTCGTCGCCCGACATCTCGAGCGGTCAGGACGTCAGGGCTGCGGTTGGGCCGGCAGCATGATCCGGAAGATGGTGCCCTGGCCCAGCTGGCTGGTGACGTGCGACGAACCACCGAAGGCGGCGACGATGCACGCCGGCCAGAGTCTCAAACACTGTTCCGGTCAGGGTCGCAACGGAGCGAGCGGCAGGTTGAGAATGGCTTTGCTCAGCGCCTCGACCGGCTCCCGAGCCGACCGGGGGTTGGCGACGAGGGCCATCTCCACGTCGGGCAGCCGGGGCAGGTCGAGGCGGTCGGTGAGGTTGCGCAGGTCCGGTGGCACCCGGCTGCGGGCCAGCACGCAGATGCCGATCCCGGCGCGGGTGGCGGCGAGCACGGCGTTGATCTCCCGGGTGTTGCAGGTGATCCGCCAGGTCCGGCCGCCCTCTTCCAAGGCGTTGATGGCGGCCGACCGGCTGAGGCTGGGGGAGTGATAGGTGATCAACGGCACAAGACCGCCGGCATCGATCTTGGTGTTCTCCAGCCCGACCCAGACGAGCCGGTCCCGGCGCACCAGCCGTCCCTGGTCCGAGCCCGCCTCCTGGTTGATGAAGACCAGGTCGAGGTGGTTGGCCAGCAGCCGCCGGCGCAGGATGCCGCTCTGGGTGACGGTGAGCTCCAGGTTGATCCGGGGGTAGAGCTGCCGGAAGTCGCGCAAGATGCTCGGTAGCTCGGACAGGGCCAGCTCGTCGGCGGCCCCGAACCGCAGGCGTCCGGACATGGCTGAGCCCCGGAAGTACGACACCGCCTCGTCGTTGGCGGCCAGGATCGTCCGCGCGAACCCCGCCATGGCCTCGCCGTTGTCGGTGAGGGCGACCGTACGGGTGTCCCGGGCGAGCAGCTGACGACCGGCCGCCTCTTCCAGCCGACGTACGTGCTGGCTGACCGTCGGCTGGCTGAGACCGAGCTGGCCGGCGGCCCGGGTGAAGCTCAGTCCCTCCGCCACGCTGAGGAACGTCCGCAGCAGCACCGGGTCGAACTCCGTCTCGGCCACCGCTGCGCTTCCTTCCACCACTCATTGCGTTACACAATAAGATATATAACTTTGATCTTCCCCGGCAATAGCGCGTCCGAACCTAAGGTGAAGGACGTCCACACCGATCCGACCCGAAATGGGTGTTCAGCGCATGTCCGCGGCCACCGCCGACCAGCTCACGTCTCCGTCCCCTTCCCGATCTCCAGCTCGCACCTCCCGTTGGCCGTCCTCGTTCGCTGCGCTGCAGGTCCGCGACTACCGGCTGTTCCTGAGCGGACAGCTCGTCGCCACCACCGGACTGTGGATGCAGCGGATCGCCCAGGACTGGCTGGTCCTCCAGCTGACCGGCAGCGTCGCGGCCGTCGGCGTCGCGGTAGCGCTGCAGTTCGCACCGGTGTTGATCTTCGGCCTGGTCGGCGGGATGGTCGCTGACCGTTTCCCCAAGCGTCGGATCCTGCTGATCACCCAGAGCTCCGCGGCCACGCTGGCGCTCATCCTCGGCCTGCTCACCTTGACCCATCAGGTGCAGGTGTGGCACGTCTTCGTGATCGCGGCACTGCTCGGCTTCGTCACCGTGGTGGACAATCCGACCCGCCAGGTCTTCGTCTCCGAGCTGGTCGGACCGACGCACATCGCCAACGCGGTCAGCCTGAACGCGTCGGTGTTCCAGTTCGGCGCGCTGCTGGGCCCGGCGCTGTCCGGACTGCTCATCCACGCCGTCGGGCAGGGCTGGTCCTTCTTGATCAACTCGGCGGCCTGTGCCGCGGTGGTAATCACCCTCAGCCGGCTCCGACCGTCACCCGTGGTGCGCCGGCCGGCCGCCGGGGCGGGCCGGATGGGCCCTGCGCTGCGCTATATCCGGCGTACGTCGGAGATCGGTTGGGCGATCGTGTTGGTCGCGGCGCTGGGACTGCTGGGTCTGAACATGCCGGTGATCTTGACCGCCTTCGCCGACCAGGTCTTCCACACCGGTGTCGGTGGCTACTCCCTGTTCAACTCGTTGAGCGCAGCGGGGGCACTGGCCGGTGCACTGATCTCGGCTCGGCGCCGGGACAAGCTCCGGCTGCGCTTTCTCGCCGGCTGCTTGGGCGTGCTCGCCTCGTTGTTCGTCCTGGCCTCGACGGCGCCCACGGTCTGGCTGTTCGGCCCGCTGCTGGTGGGCGTAGGTCTGATCACGCTGCTGTTCTTGACCGGGGCGAACGCACTGGTGCAGATGACCGCGGCCCCAGGGCTGCGCGGCCGGGTGATGAGCCTCTACATCCTGGTCCTGCTCGGTGGGCAGGCCGTGGGTGGGCCGGCGGTCGGCTGGCTGATCGACCAGGTCGGGGCTCGGGTGTCGATGGGTCTGTGCGGGGCGATGTTGGCCCTGGTGGCGCTGGTCGCGAGCCTGGCCATGGCCCGCCAGTCGCACCTCACCGTCACCGTCGACCTGCATCCGCGTCGCGAGCCCGGCCGGCACCTGCTGTCCCTGGTGCCGCGGAGCGAGCGGACGAGGCTATCGGTCCAGGGTCGGTAGTCCGAGGAGCGGCGCCAGGAACTCGCTGTACGCCCAGTAGGCGATCACCAGAGCCCCGACCACCGACCACAGCGTCCACCGGCGTCGACGGAGCCGGCGTCCCTTCTCGGCCACGGCGTTGTCGGCCGGCCTGGGTGGCCCGTCGCCGCTGAAGGCGAAGACCGCACCGTGGTCCTCCTGGGTCGGCGGCCGGTGGACCGGATCGGTGTCGAGCAGGGCGAAGTCGTCGCGATAGCGTTCGGTGCGACGCAGCGTGCGGGCCACGACCGTGTCGACGAGCTCCTGCAGCCACGCGTACGTCCGTGGGTCGAGCAGGTCGAACCGGCTGCCGTAGAGAAACATCGTGTCGTCGATGATCTCGACGTCGAAGGTGCCCATCCGGTCGATGAACAGAGCCATCAGGTCCGGGGCGAAGATCAAGAAGGCGTCGCGTCCGTAGTCGCTCGGGGCGTAGAGGGTGAACTTGTCGTCGAACTCACCGCCGAGCGACAGCCGCTGGTCCCGCGCCAGATCCACCGGCAGGTTCGAGGTCTTGATCCCGAAGACGCTGCTGTCGTTGGCCTTGGCGTCGAGCAACAGGTGGGGCAGCCGACGGTCCAAGGTGATGGCGACATACCCCCAGCCGTGGACCTGGGCGCTCTCGTCGTTGTCGCCGCGGATGGTGTAGCGGTAGTTGCCGATCTCCACCCCGCGGCCGGCGGTCGTGTTGAGCCGACGCTCGGCCACCCGGTCCGTCCCGGCGGCGAAGATCACGCCAGGGTGGGGGACGGTCTCATCGTGGCCGTAGCGGAGCTGGTTGGCCGCCGCGAAACGGGTCAGCCGGTACGCCGCCTCCCACCACCAGCGCGGGATGCGGAAGGAGCGCACGACCTTCACCAGCTGCCAGGCGCCACCAGCGATGCCGGCGAGGACGAGACCGAAGAAGCCGACCACGACAAGGTTGAGCGGGAACGGGGCTTCGAAGGTGAAGCTCCAGACCGCCCGGATCAGGGAGGTGCCGCCGGCCGCGAGGAGGAACCCCAGACCGATCAGGGGGATGACCACCGGCATCAGCTTCTCGATCAGCTGGCTGGCCCCGGGTCGCGGCAGCCCGGTGGTCATCTGCCGCCACGGCTGGCCGGTCGCCTTCGAGTCGGCGACGAACGCGGTCAGCGCGGGCTCAGGAACCGGCTCGGTGAGGGCTGAGACGTCGAGTCGGCGAGCAGGTCGAAACGGCGGACTCGGTGCGCTCACGAAGATCTCCCCGCGGGTTCGGCTCGGACCGACAGTGGTCGGCGATCCCACGGTAGAGCCGGCTCGGACCAGCCGTCACCGATCGAGGAAGAAGTGTGCCCGAACGGGCGAGAAGATCTCCACGGTGCCCGGGTGATCTCGGTCGGGACCTGGTTTTGCATCACTCACGGGGGCGACACGCCGTCCCGCGCGGCTGCGGAGGCCACTGGTGACGCAGAACCAGATCGTCCCCGCGATGACCGCACGATTCGTCGGGGTCAGTCCACCTCGAGCTGATAGCTGTAGCGCAGCGCATCCGGCTCGTCGACGGCGAAGGTGATGGCCATGGGCACGGACCGACCCGCAGCCAGTCCGCCGGCCGGCAGGGGGACCTCCAGCGTGGCGTTGAGGCCGCCCCCGACCGGCCCGGCTGGCGTGCCCGGTCCGAGGTTGTGGACCTCGACCGGCCCGCCGGAGGTCGACACCGTCTCGACCGGCACCGTCGGACGCCGGACGTAGACCGGGCCGTCAGCCGAACCGCCACTCAGACCGGTGATCCGGATCCGCAACGACCGCAGGGTCGAGCTCGAGGAGTTGGTCAGCATCCGGCGGACGGTCACGGTGCCCGGTTTCCCGTTCACCCCGGCGACGTGCGACCGGTTGGGGAACGCGTCCTGGCCCGCCTTCGGATCCAACCGGGTGATCCGCAGGGCCCCGGTGGTGGTGCGACCGCTGGTCAGGCTGGTCGGGGACGGTGACCCCAGCTCGGCCGGCACTCCGCCCACGGTGCCAGCCGTGGTCGACAGCAGGGCGAAGTCGGTCCGGTTGTCGTTGCCGATCCGCGGCTGACCCTTGCTGGTACGCCGCCACCAGGTGTGCTGGGCGCGGGGGGACCCAGCCAGCTCCGGCAGCGGTCGGCCGCGATGGAAGCCCGATGGCGGGCCGACCGCGTCGACGGAGGTCAGCCGAGGGTCGGGGGCGTGGAGCTGCAGCCCGCCGGTGCCCAGGCTCGCCACGACGAGGTCCGGCGAGGCGACGGGCCCGAGCGAGTACTGCGCGGCTGCGATCAGATAGCTTCGCCCGGTCCCCAGGGTCGGAGCGGTCGCGGGCAGCACCGTTCGACGACCCGAATCGGCCGCCAAGATGAATCCGGCGAGCGGAACCGGTGGCCCCGGGTTGTAGATCTCGACGTACTGGTCCCGCGGTCCGGCGGGCCCGGACAGCCGGAACTCGCTGATGACCAGGTCGTTCGGCTCGGCCCTCCCGACGACCGAGAGGCGTGCGGTGGCCGGCCCGTAGTCGTCGTTCCCAGCCGCCTCGGCGCTGAACTCGGTCTCCCCGTACGCGGGCACCCTGGTCGCGAGCACCGCGCGCTCGCCCTGGTCCACCCGGACGGTGCCGAGGTCCACGCTGGCTCCGGCGTCTGGACCCGAGACCGTACGCCGGGTGAACCTGACCCGGCCGGCCGACGGCAGGGGTGTGGAGGAGAGGGTCAGCTGCTCGCCCGGAGCGGCCGAGCGTGTGGAGGCAATCAGGTCCAGGTCGAGCCGCTCACGGATCTGCAGATCGACGGGCACGCGCTCGCGGGCCCACAGCCTGTCCTCGACGATCACCGGCACCGGACATGGGCAAGGCGATGCCGGAGCGCCACCGATCTCCCCGGTGCTCCAGTTGAGGCCCAGTCCGTCGGGGATCTGCAGGTAGTCCGACGGGGCTTCCGGAGAGTCCGAGGCGGGAGCGATCGAGAACTGATAAGGCGGATAACCTCCGGTGGCCTTCAGCTGCCACTGGTGGTTCGAGCCGACGACCGCGCGCTCCCGCTGGGGCTCGAGGACCACCCGCAACCGATCGGCCATGCTGACCCGGAGCGTGTCGGTGTCGGTCCGTCCCTGCTCGTCGACCACGGTGACCCGGCTCTCGTAGCTGCCGGCCCGGGTCGGCGTACCCGAGACGTCCCCGGTGGCCGGGTCGAGGCTCAGACCAGGGGGAAGCGCGTCGTCGGCCGTCCACCGCAGGGTCCCGCTGCCCGCAGCAACGTCGGGCCGCAGCGCGTAAGCGACCCCGACCTCCCCGTTCCAGGTCGGCCAGTCAACGCCCGTCCCCTGGTCGAACCAGGCCACGGCCGGCCCGGTGCCCACGCGCACCGAGTGCGAGGGGGCGGACTCCGATCCTTCCTGGCCACTTCCCAGCACGGCCCGCACGGTGAAGGTGTAGTCGCCCGGCGGAAGGCCGACGATCCGACGGTCGCGCACCACGGTGTAGTACTTGATGGAGGGTAGGGCGACTCCGTCTCGGTGCGGTGTCACGATGAACGAGCTCGTTTCCCTCTCGGCGCCCGGCGGCAGGCTCCACCGCAATCGCGGGGCTGCGCCGTGCTCAATGGCATCAGTGATCTGCGGAGCCGCCAGCCGGGCCGGCGGCTGGAGGGCACCGGTCTGCTCACTGGCCGGTCCCGCTCCGATGCGGTTGACCGCGGCCACGGTGAACGCGTACGTCGAGCTCCGGTCCAGGTCCCTCATCCAGGTGCTCGTGGCGTCAGCCGGGAAAGTGCGGACCCCGGCCGGCCGGCCGTTCTTGACCGTCGTCACGGCATAGGACGTGACCGGGGGAAAGGACGGGGGAGGATTCCAGTAGAGGACGATCGCCCCTTCCCGCGTGTGCGCCGAGACCGAGGGGCCGGCGGGACGGGCGTCGTAGCTGATGTCGACCGCGGCGACCGCGCCGGCGGTCACCACCCGGAGCTGTGAGGGTCCGCCGACCAGCGCCGGCATGGTCGCGATGCGCAGATGCCCGTCCCGGCCCACGGTGAAACAGCTGGACCCGGACGGCTCGGCGGCACAGGGGTCGAGGAAGGCGCTGCCGGCAGGGGTGACCAGCCGCACCGCCGTGGCCAGCGCCAGGTTGCCTCCGGCGATCTCCAGCGAGCGGCCTTCAGTGGGCTGGGGCGTGACCACCTGCAGGTCCGTCGCCGCCACCGAGCTGTCGGCGAATCCCGACTCGAGCGTGTATGTGGCAGCGGCCTCGTCCGCGGCGACGCTCACGTACGGGGGGTCGAGATACTCCCGACGGCTCTGCCACCAGCTGCCCGCCTTGCCGGTGATGGTGATCTCCGGCAGGGCCAGCCCGGGTCGCGACCCGAATGACGGGCGCTCGGGGGGTGGCCCGTGCCGGCACACCATGTCGCTGCCTTCGAACGAGGTACGGACGCAGGTCCAGCCTGCGCCCGACCCGTGCAGCGGATAGATGTCGTGGTTGAGGTCGATCCTGACCGTGATCTCGGTCGACGGACGGGGGCCGGGGCGCAACCCGACCTGAACGCGATGGGTGAAGGTGCTCGTCCAGTCGATGAGCTCGGCGGCCAGGATCTGCTGGGTCACGGTGAACTGCGCCGTCGCGGCCAGGCCGACGACCCGGACGTCGTCGATCTCGTGGACGTCCGCGCCTGCTCCGGTCGAGCCCAGCCAGCCGAAGCTCAGCTGCTTGGGCACGCCGTCGGGTCGTAGCCAGCTCGCCGGCACCGTCTCGCTCGGGTGCATGACCGGAAGTCGGCCGGTGAGGTGCCGGGGTTGCCCGTCGAGGGGGGTGAAGGAGACGCGGTAGCTGTGGGCGGCGACCCGAGCGCCGGTCTGGGTCCGCAGCGGCGAGCCGGTCGGGTTGATGACCAGACGTACGGGCATGGCCGCCTCGGACCGCGTACGAGCGCGCAGCGGCAGTGGCGGGGGAGCGAACCGGTCGCGGGCGGTGCTGCTCAGGCCGCAGAAGGCGTCGGCTCGATTGGCCGGACCGCGAACCACGACCTGCCCAGGCACCGGCCAGGTGTCGGACAGGAACCGGGGGTTCGTGCAGCCCGGGCTCTGGAACGTCGTGCTGCTGAAGGAGCCTTCGGTGTCGAAACCGACCCCCAGGTACGCCGTTCCCGAGGCACGCTCGTCGATCGGCGAGGCATAGCCCAGGCCGCCGGTGGACGGCCCCGCGTGCTCGCTGGACTCGTACGTCTCGCGCTCGGGAAGGGGCGTCTCGGGATCGGCAGCGGTGAGGAAGAAGCTGAAGCCGTCACCGGCTGTGGCGCTGCCCCCGTACTGGTACGCTGGTGAAGCTGAACTCCAGGCCCGGAGTGGTCGGCACGGGAACCTTGGAGAAGGCCGCACCGGTCTGATCGGGGGCGGCGGCGGTGAGCCGGAGGGAGCCGAGTGGGTCGGATGTCGCGTCCTGCGGACAGATGGGCAGGTAGAGCGGCGCCTGCGCGCGTGCCGCCCGTGGTCAGGCAGGCGGTGTTCGGGCGTTCGGGACGTTCGGGTGACAGCGGCGGGATCCGGATCGCACTGGCGCCGAGGGCAGCGTGGCCGAAGTCCTGGTCGAACAGCACCGGTCGGCCGGCGGCGGCGGCCGGTGACGTCTCGACGGCGGGGACGAGGACGAAACCCAGCAGCGCCATGCAGATCAGCCCGGGCAACCCGCAGCGGAACCTTCTCTTCACACGTGCACCTCATTCGCCCGGACGCCGGCGCCTACCCCCGTGTCCGTGTCCATCCCCAGTCGGGGCGCACGTAGACGCAGAAAGGATAACCCGGGGCGGTCGGGGCGCGACGGCTCAGGAAGACCGACGCCGGCGCAGGGCCAGACCGACACCCGCGCTCGCCCCGGCACCGACCACCACGGCCCCAGCCGCGATGCCGATGACTGCGCCGGTTGACAGCCCGTCCGAGGTTTCGGTGAGTGGGGTGGTCGACGATGCCGGGGTCGGGCTCGGGCTCGGAGTGGGCGACGGGGTCTCGGGAGTTGTGTACTCCGGTGCGCCGTCGCCGGCCGTGCCGTAGACCTGGACGACCAGCGTGAGCGGGATCAGGAACTGCGCCTGGTTCTTGACCCGGCTCTTGCTGATCACGATGTACTGCGGGCCGGGGATCGAGGCGTACTGCTGCGACGAGTAGGTGGTGCGGTTGAGATAGCGGATGGTCGGGGTGGTGGCCGCCACCCGGTAGGGCTCATCGTCGTCGGCCATGGTGATCGGTCTTGTCCGGCATCCCCGACGCGCGGCAGGCTTCGATACTCACCGCGCATCGGGCCGAGCAGCTGCACGTCCATCGAGTCACTCACCGACAGAGCCCGGGCGAGGGCGCCCTTGCGCGGCGCGATCACGGCTTGGACCTGCACCCGCTGGCCCCAGGTCGAGGTCGACCGCGTACACCTGCTTCTCGCCGGTGAGGATCGAGGTCGTGTAGGTCCCGGGAGCCAGGACGGGTGAGTCGGAGATGCTGGTGCCGGGCACCGGCGGCTTGACGCCGCTCTTGCGCCGGCGTCATCTTCTGCCAGCTGATGGTATCCGTTCGGGTCGGTTGCAGGTGGCGGGCGCTGACGATCGGCGGCTCCTCGACGGATCAGCAGCTCGAACGGCCGGCCGGCCAGGTCGCCGCTGTCGTTGAGGACCAGGGTCAGCTCCGGTGCGGTGTTGCAGGTCGAGTCCTCGGTCCGACTCCATGACATCGCCTGCGCCGAGATGACGTTCTTGGTGCCGCCGACGTTGACCACCTGGCCGAGCCCGGAGTCGCACTCGGAGGTGCCGCTCATCAGACGAAGGTAGGTGGTCGGGACGAAGCCCGCCGCCTCGGCCGTCATGCCGACGTGCAGCGTGCTGCCGGGGGCGGTGCGGGGCATGCGGTAGTACAGCTTGGCGTCGTCGCCCGGGAACTGGTCGGTGTACTGACCGGGTGCGGCTTCAGGTGCGCCGGCCCGTTTGGTGCTGCCCTCGATCGGCGTACCGGTCAGCTTGAACGGACGGAACGCGCGGGTCGCCAGCTTGTCGAGGGAGTCCTCGATCTGCTCGGCGTTGTCGGCGTCGTAGTAGGTGCCGTGGCCCTTGTCGGCGATGCACTGCAGCTGGCTGCGCGCCTTCCCCGACACCCGGAGGCCGATCACGTCGAACTTGAGGTCGATGCCCTGCTTGGCCAGGCTGGCTGCGGTGACGCAGGGGTCGACCTTGCAGGTCTCCTCGCCGTCGGAGACCAGGACCACCGTCCGCTTCCCGCTCGTCGCCGAGGTCCTCGGCCGCCTGCTTGAGCGAGTACGAGATGGGCGTTTCCCCGTACGGCCGGTACTTCTTGATCTCGTCCTTGAGGGCGGCCCGGTTGCCGGTGCCGATCGGCACCACCAGCTGGGAGTCGGAGCAAGCGCCCTTCTCGGACCGGTCGAACACCGTGGCGCCGTAGACGCGCAGGCCGACGGCGGCGTCGCCGGGCAGCTTGTCGATCACCGTGCCCAGCGCCTTCTTGGCGATGCTGATCTTGGTGTCACCCCCGACCTTCTCCTTCATCGAGCCCGACGAGTCGAGCACCAGCACCAGCCGACCCTCGCTGGCGGCGTGGGCGGCCGGCATGACACCGGTCGTGGTGACAGCGCCGAACACGACGGCGACCAGGACCAGGCGGACGAGGTGGGAGACCCGGGAGGCAGAGGGCATGGGCGACACCCTAGAACCCCAGACGGTCAGCCGGCGGCACAATGTGCAGGTGCCGGACCCCGACCCGACCTTCGCCGACCTGCTGGACCAGCGGGTGGCTCAAGCGCGGGCCCAGCAGTCCGCCCTGGTCGGAGCCATCGAGGAGATGCGGGTGGCCCGCAGTCTGACCTTCGCCGACGACGAGCACGATCCCGAGGGGTCGACGGTGTCCCTGGACCAGGCTCGGGACGTGGCGCTGCTGGAGCGGACCGAACGCACCCTGGCCGAGCTGGTCGCGGCGCGCCAACGGCTGGCGGCCGGCACGTACGGACGGTGTGAACGGTGCGGCAACCCGATTCCGACCGAGCGGCTGGTCGCGCGGCCGGAGGCTCGGTTCTGCGTCGGCTGCGCCGGTGCGGCGAAGGGTCAGCAGTCCTTGTAGGACGACACCGTCTTCCATGAGCACGAGTCGACCTTGGTGCCGCCCGCCGTCTTCACGGTGGCCGAGTCGCCGCCGCTGTTGTTCCACACGTACCAGCCGCTGTTCATGTAGCGGGTGCTGCCGGTGTCGGTCCCCGTGCCGGTGCGCACGGTGACGGTCTTGCCGCCCTTCAGGGTGAACGATCCGAACCGGTAGACGTGGTTGGACTCGTCACGCAGGGTATAGCCCTTCAGCGAGAGGGCCGAGCTGCCGGTGTTCTTGAGCCGTACGTACTCAGCATTGAGGCTGGTGTTGCCGCCGCGATCGGCGCCGGGCGAGTTCACGTAGACCCGGGTGATCTGCAGCTTGCTGGCGGCTTCGGCGGGCGTGGCGGCGAGACCGACGATCGCGAGTGAGGCCACGGTGGCAGCGACGAGGATCCGGGCCGGCCGAGGGGTGGTCAACGGGTGCTCCTGGAGGTTGGGTGAGCGGGCGAGGCCCGACGCTAACCCGGGATTCGAGCTCGCCTCGGCCGAACGGTCGGGTTCGTTGCCGAGCCGTGACCCGGAGCGCGGCTCAGGCGCCGGCGGAGTCGGGGAGCGGCCGGGTGATGGCCGCCAGCAGACCGTGCAGGATCTGGGTGTCCATCGTCTGGGTGAACAGTGACTGCAGGTGCATGTGGGTGTGAGCGGCTCGAAGCAGCTCGATGGCCTCTCCGAAGTCACAGGTGAACTCCAGCCGGGTGTAGCGCATCGCGTCCTCGAGCAGCACCGCGAACTGACGCAGGCACTCGTCGACGTAGGCCAGGTACGGCCCGCTCAACGCGGGGTGCCGGGCGGCGTAGAGCAGAAGCTCCTGCTCGACCAGGACGGTCTCGCGGCCCGGACGGCCGAGCGCCTCGTAGCCGGTGACCGCCAACGACACGAGCTCATGGGCGTCGACCTTGCCCCGGTTGGCCTTCATGGCATTGATCGCCAGCTCGGCCGCGGCGTACTGCTTGGCGATGCTTTGCTGGACCAGGGCCAGGAACAACGCGTCCTTGTCGGCGAAGTTGGAGTAGAACGCGCCGCGGGTGAACCCGGCGGCTTCGCAGATCTCTTCGACGCTGGCGCCGATGATGCCCCGAGCCGCGAACACCGAGATCGCGGCAGCCATCAGCCGCTCCCGGGTGGCGGCGCGGCGCGCGGTCACCGGGGTGGTGTCGGTCCCGATCACGTCAGTCATCTCGTGTGCTCCTCCCGTACGCGCTGTAGTGGGGCTCACGCTCGCGGCGACGGTCACTCAGTTTGAATCCAGGCGGTAAGCCAATACAGTTCTGTATCGGATACGCCACTGTATCTGAGCATCGAGGGGCTGTCGAAGTGTCGTCATTTCTGTACGGGCTCGGTCGCGCGGCGTTTCGGCGTCGAATAGCCGTCCTGATCGCGTGGCTCGCGGCCCTCATCGTGCTGGGCGGCCTCGCCGGGCTGGCCGGGGCCAAGTTCGAGGACAAGTTCGAGCTCCCCGGCACCGAGTCGCAGACCGCCCTCGACTCGTTGAACCGCACCTTCCCCCAGGTGAGCGGCACCACGGCGCAGCTGATCGTCATCCCGCCGGCCGGCACCAGCGTCCGTGATGCGGAGGTTCGCCAGGCGATCACCGACGCGACCAGGCAGCTCGACACGATCGACCGGGTCGACGGCGCCACGTCGCCCTTCGACAAGTACGCCAAAGGCGTGATCGCCGACGACGACAGCGCGGCGATCATCTCGATCCGGCTGCTCGACCCGGCCCAGTCGATCCCAGCGGCCACCACCGACGCCATGAACCAGGTGACCACCGGCCTGCAGGCGGCCATCCCCGGCTCACAGACCTCGATCGGCGGAGACGCCTACAACAACAGCGTGCCAGGCTTCAGCATCGTCGAAGGTCTCGGCGTGGTGATCGCCATGGTCGTCTTGTTCTTCACCCTCGGATCGCTGCGCGCCGCCGGCATGCCGCTGCTCACCGCCATCCTCGGGGTGGCCCTGACGTTGACGATCATCGTCGGCGCGACCGCCGTCCTCACGATCTCCTCCACGACCCCGTTGCTGGCGGTGATGTTGGGCCTGGCGGTCGGCATCGACTACGCCCTGTTCATCGTCTCCCGGCACCGCGACCAGCTGCTGCACGGGATGGAGGTCGAGGAGTCGGTGGCCCGGGCGGTGGCCACGGCCGGCTCGGCCGTCGTCTTCGCCGGCATGACCGTGATGATCGCCCTGGCCGGGCTGTCCGTGGCCGGCATCCCGTTCCTCAGCACGATGGGCGTCGCCGCAGCCATCGGGGTCGCGATCGCCGTGCTGATCGCTCTCACCCTGCTGCCGGCCATGCTCGGCTTCGCCGGCGCCAAGCTCCGGCCCAAGGTGCGTGCGGCCAAGGGCAGCCGCGCCCAACGCCGGGCTCAGCGGCCGGCCCGCGTCGGCATCGCCCGCCGCTGGGTGCGGATCGTCACCAAGGTGCCGATCCTCACCGTGGTGATCGTGATCGCCGGGCTCGGCGCGATGGCCTACCCGGCCAAGGACCTGCAGATCGCCTTGCCGAGCGCCGGCCACGCCGACCCGGGCAGCCACGCCCGGGTCACGTACGACCTGATCGTCGACCACTTCGGTCCCGGCTACAACGGCCCGCTGATCGTCTCGGCCACCATCGTCGGCTCCGACGACCCGCTGGGGGTGATGGACGACATCGCCGACGAGATCAAGAAGGTGCCCGGGGTGGCCAGCGTGCCGCTCGCGACGCCGAACGAGGACGCCAGCACCGGCATCATCCAGGTGATCCCCGAGACCGCACCCGACGCGCCGGAGACCAAGGACCTCGTACGAGCGATCCGTGCGCTCGAGCCCCAGATCCAGGAGAAGTACGACATCCCCATCGCGGTCACCGGCTTCACCGCTGTGGCGATCGACATCTCCGACCGGCTCGGCCGGGCGTTGGTGCCCTTCGGCATCTTGGTCGTCGGGCTGTCGCTGATCTTGCTGGCCATGGTGTTCCGGTCGGTCGCGGTGCCCCTGAAGGCGACCATCGGCTACCTGCTCAGCGTGGGGGCGGCGTTCGGCGCGACCGCGATGGTCTTCGAGTACAACTGGTTCGGCGACGCCCTCAACGTCGCGGAGCCGGCGCCGGTGATCAGCTTCCTGCCGATCTTGTTGATGGGCATCCTGTTCGGGCTGGCCATGGACTACGAGGTGTTCCTCGTCTCTCGCATGCGCGAGGAATACGTGCACCATCACACGAGCCAGGGGGGCGACCCCCTTGAACCCCCGCCACGCGCACAAGAACCCACGGGCGCGCGCGACACGGGAACCGGTCGGCAGCGGGCGTACGCCGCGATCGAGGGTGGCTTCGCCAAGTCCTCCCAGGTGGTGGTCGCGGCCGCAGTGATCATGTTCGGCGTCTTCGCCGCGTTCGTGCCCGAGGGCGAGGGCCCGATCAAGGCCATCGGGCTGGGGCTGGCCGTCGGCGTCTTCGTGGACGCGTTCCTGGTCCGGATGACCCTGGTGCCGGCGGTGCTCGCGCTGCTCGGCGACAAGGCCTGGTGGCTGCCGAGCTGGCTCGACCGGCGGCTGCCGTCGTTCGACGTCGAGGGCGAGGGCCTGATGCACCAGGTCGCGCTGGCCGACTGGCCGACCCCGGATGATCAACACCTGATCTATGCCGAAGGGCTGCGGATCGGCTCGGAGCCGGACGTCGCCGTACGAGTCAGCCCGCGTGAGGTGCTCGTGGTCGAGGGTCCTCCGGACTCCGGCAAGACCGCCTTGTTGCTCACCCTGTCCGGCCGGATGCGGCTCGCCGTGGTCGAGGGCGCGGCGGCCAAGCTCAAGGTCGCCGGGCTGGTGCTGCCGGAGCAGGCTCGGCGGCGTCCGCGCCCAGACCGGCTACCTCGACTGTGCCGCCAGCACCTCGCTGCGCCGCGACCTGGCCGTCCTGACCAAGGCCCGCCCCAAGATCATCTTCTTGGACCACGTCGACGCGCTCACCGCTCACGACGACCGGGCCGCCGTCGCCAGTGTGCTCGACGACCTCGCCCTGCAGTCCCACGACCAGGCCATCGTGCTGGCCGCGCGCGACTCGAGCAGCGTCGAGGACCTGGTTCGCGAACCCTTCTCCACCGTCTCTCCTGGTCAGGTCGACGCCCTCGTCGACGCCGACCAGCTCTGAATCCTCGTACGCGAAGGAAGTTCTGCACATGTTTGCCTTGGAACGAGCGACCACCTCCCGGCGTGCCGGTGTCTGGACGATCATCGGGCTGCTGCTGGTCCCGCTGGTCGTCGCCGGCGGCTTCTTGTGGGCGGGCTGGAACTCCAGCGACCGGTTGGGACGCGTCCAGGCGGCCATCGTCAACGCGGACGACCCGGTCGAGCTGAACGGTCAGACGGTGCCGCTCGGCCGTCAGCTCTCGGGCGGTCTGGTCGCGGCCAAGGACAACCCCAACTTCAGCTGGCTGATCACTGATGCCGACGATGCCGAGAAGGGCTTGGCCGACGGGGCGTACGCCGCTGTGGTGACCATCCCCAAGGACTTCTCGGCCAACGCGACCTCGTTCTCCAAGGACGAGTCCGACGAGGTCCGCCACGCGACGATCGACGTCAAGACCTCGCAGATCAGCGGTCTCGCCGACCCAGTCGTGGGTCAGGCGATCACCGCGCAGGCCACCAAGGTCTTGAACGCGACGCTGACCGAGAACTACCTCGACAACATCTACATCGGGTTCAACAAGACCGGCGAGCAGTTCAAGACGCTGGCCAGCGCCGCGGGCAAGCTGTCCGACGGAACCAGTCAGCTCTCAGACCGGCATCGCCAAGACCGCCGACGGCACCGGCGCCTTCGCCAACGGCTTGGGGCAGCTCGATTCGGGCGCGCAGCAGCTGGCCACGGGCCTCGGTGAGTACAGCACGGGCGTGCAGACCTACGCCGACGGCGTCGGCCAGCTCGCCGACGGGGCGGGCCAGTCCGCATCGGGCGCCAAGCAGCTGGCGACCGCGGGCAGCAAGCTGTCGTCGGGCGCCGACACGCTGGCGAACGGGGCGTCCGGCATCTCCGGCGGCCTGAAGACCCTGCAGAACGGCAGCAAGCAGACTCAGGGCCTGGGTACCAAGACGAACGCAGCCAACGTCGCCCAGTTCGCCGGCGGGCTGGAGCAATATCAGTCGGCCATGTCGGGCTTCGCCGCCTCCACCGACGAGCAGCTCGCCCAGACTCCACTGGCCTGCCCGGAGCAGATTCCCGCCGACCAGTGCGCGATCTTCTACGCCGGGGTCAAGGCCGGCACCGGTGCGGCCGCCCAGGGCTCGACCGACCTCGCCACCGGGGCGTCCGGTCTGGCCCAGGCCGCGGGGGGCCTCGACGCCATCGTTGACGGCCTGCGTTTCGGGCCCGACGGCAAGACCGGTGTTACCGCGTTCGCTAGCGGGCTGCAGACGTTCGCCGGCGGACTCGGCAGCTACACCGACGGCGTAGGCAAGCTGGCCAAGGGCTTGGACGAGCTGGCTGACGGCGCGGACGAGCTGGCCACCGGAGGCCAGCAGCTCGCGACCGGGTCCGGCCAGCTCGCTGACGGGGCGACCCAGCTGGCCAGCGGAACCGCCCAGTCGGCCGACGGCGCCCAGCAGCTCTACTCCGGCGTCAGCAAGCTGTCCGATGGCGGCGCCACGCTCGCTGATGGGACCGAGAAGTTCGCCACGGGGCTGGACGAGGGCAAGGACCAGATCCCGAGCTATGACAAGGACCTGAGGGACAAGCTGTCCTCGGTCGTGACCACGCCCGTCGAAGCGCCGACGGCCACCGAGATCTTCCCCAACCAGGCGAGCACCACACTGCTCACGGTGATGGCCCTGTGGCTGGGCGCGCTGGCCACGTTCTTGATCATCCGGGCACTGCCGGCGCGGGTGCTCGCGTCGATGAAGCCGTCCTGGCGGCTGGCCCTCGAGGGCGTGCTGCCGGCCGCCTTGATCGGGATCGTGCAGGCCGGTCTGCTGACCGGGGTGCTCGGTCGGCTGCTGCACCTCGACGCGTCCCACGTGGCGGCCCTTCTCGGACTGTCGGTGCTTACCGCGGTGACCTTCGCGATGATCAACCACGCACTGGTCGCCTGGTTCGGTGGCGCCGGGCGCTTCGTGTCCGTGGTGGTGATCGTGATCGCCGCGGCCGGGTCGATCACCTCCGCCCTGCCCGAGGCCTTCGACACCATCTCACCGTTCCTGCCCACGACGCCGGCCCTGGAAGGCTTGCGAGCCGTCGTGAGCGACGCAGCCGGTGCCGGCAACGCCGCAGCTCTGGTCGCCGGCTGGCTGATCATCGCCACCGTCGCGAGCATCCTCGCCGTCGCCCGCCGCCGGGTCGTCGCCCCCCTCCTCGTCGCAGTGCACGCCTAGCCCGCGAGATGTACGCGTGCTGAGCTCGTCGAAGCGCTCGTCAGAGCTCCCGCCCTGTGGGGACAGATCACCCGGTCAGCCACATCGTTGGGTGATGCTCGCTCACCCCATCGGTCCTTAGGTTCGAATCATCCCGCGGCGCCCGTCGCGGGACCTGGAACCAGGGAGTCGACATGCCCGTCACCACCACCACCCTCACCCGAGCCGCTGGCCTCGCTGCCGTCGCCGGAGGCTTGCTCTACATCGCCGTACAGGTCAGCCACCCGCACCTGAACGCCTCCTTCGCCCTGACCACCGAGTACGCGGTCCGCGAGAGCATCAAAATTGCCATGACCGTCTTGTCGCTCATCGGCATCACCGGCATCTACCTGCGCCAGGTCAAGCAGACCGGAGTGCTCGGTCTGATCGGCTACCTGCTGCTCGCCGTCGGCTACCTCGCCATCATGAGCCTGCAAGTCGTCGGATTGTTCGTCCTCCCCACCTTCGCGGCCAGCCAGCCGGGCTACGTGAACGACGTCTTCACAGTGGTTTTCAGCGGCACGCCAGTTAACGACATCGGTCGGCTGCACAACCTGATCCAGGGTGGCTTCGCCTACATCGTCGGCGGCACCCTCTTCGGCATCGCCCTCTTCCGCGCCGGGGTCCTCGCCCGGTGGGCCGCCCTGCTCCTGTCCGTGGGCGCGGTCGCGACCGTCGCCACCGCATCCCTGCCCGAGCTCACCCAAAGGTTGTTCGCCCTGCCGGTCGGCGTCGCCCTGGTCGGCCTGGGCTATTCCCTGTGGCGCGAGCAGCGCACCCAGAGCACCCGCCCCGTCTCCAGCCCGGTGAGTGTCGCGCTCGACGCGGCCGACGCCAGATGACCACCCAGGCACCGACTCGGGCCGATCGACCGGTCCGAGCGGGCCGGCCGACCGGGTGGGTGCCGTTCGCGCTGATGGCGCTGATCCTGCTCCCCGCCGTCTTCGGCACGCTCCGCCTGATCGGTTTGTCGGGGGGACCACAGCTCATGCCTGAAGATGCCCGGTTCACCGCCTCCCCAGTGCCGGTCGTGGTGCACATCATCAGTGCGATCGGCTACGCCGGCCTCGGGGCCTTCCAGTTCTCCGCCAAGCTCCGCCGCCGCCGACCGGGCTGGCACCGGGCGGCCGGCCGGGTCCTGGTCGGGCTGGGCCTGGCGGTGGCGTTGTCGGCGCTGTGGATGACGCAGTTCTACCCCCGCCCGCCCGGCACCGGAGAGCTGGCGTACGCGTTTCGGCTCGCCTTCGCCTCGGGCCTGATCGCCAGCCTGATCTTCGGCGTCAAGTCGGTCCGGCGCGGGAACGTAGTCCGGCACCGGGCGTGGATGATCCGCGCGTACGCCTTGGCGCTCGGCGCCGGTACCCAGGTCTTCACCCAGGGGTTCGGCAGCGCGCTCTTCGGCACCAGCGAGCTGGTTCACGACCTGAGCCTGGGGGCCGGCTGGGTCGTCAACCTGGTCGTCGCCGAATTCGTCATCCGCCGCGGTCGGACCCGGCGATCGGCCGGTCGCAGCGTTCGGCGAGCCTTGGCGGTGGAAGGTCGATGACGCCCTCACTCGGATCGTCGGGGTACCGGCTCCGGATCGCCGGACACCTCGATCCGCTGTGGTCGGCAACCTTCGGCTTCACCGTGACCCATGAGCCGGACGGGACGACGACCCTGACCGGCGTGGTCGCCGACCAGGCCGAACTGCACGGCCTGCTCGCCAAGATCCGCGACCTCGGCGTCACCCTGATCTCCCTGACCGCCGTCGGGTCCGCCCCCTGAGGCCAGCCAGTCTTCCGGAGCGTACGCGGGAGCTCTGACGAGTGCTTCGACGAGCTCAGCCCGCGTTTGGTCCTTCAGCTCAGTCCGCGTTTGGTCCTTCAGGTCAACCCGCGGTTCTCAGGGCGCTCAGAGCAGGCCGCGCTCGCGGGCGCGGCGGACCGCCGCACGGCGGCTGGTGACGTCGAGCTTGGCGAAGATGTGCTTGGTGTGGGTGCGGAGGGTGTTGTGGGAGACGAACAGGGTGCGGGCAATCTCGGGTCCGCTCAGCTCGCTGTCGAGCAGCCGCAGCACCTGCAGCTCGCGCGCACTCAATGGATCCGGCAACGCGGGGTTCACGTCTGGGGGGTCGACGTCGCGAGCACCGCTCAGCGCGAGCAGGCGCCCGGGATGGTGCTGGCCGACTCCCTGGTGCTGCGCGTCGCGGAGCAGCGTGATCATCGGGGCGTCCTCGTCCAAGAAGAGCCGACCGTACGCGTCCGGTTCGGGGGCCAGCGCCCAGCCGGCAGCCAGGAGCTCCATTGCGCCGGGCCGATCTCCGACCGCGTCGTGGGCCAGGGCCTGCAGCAGTCGGATCTCGAGCAGGCTTCCGGCCCTTCCGGCGGCCTCCGCGGCCGAGGCCAACCGGCCCAGCAGGTGCAGGGCCTGTCCGGTCGCGTCATTGGCGTCCGTCGGGTGGGCCCGGTCCTGGGCGATCAACAACCGTACGAGGGTGAGGTGGTCGAACTCCCTCAGGTAGCGCGGCTCATCGGCGGCGGTCACGCCCCGTTGATGGGCCCAGTCGACAGCCGCCGACAGCTTGCCCTGAGCGATCCAGAGCCGGGCCTTCATCGCTCCGATCGGCCGCACGTCTGGGTAGAACCCGGGCCGGTAGAACATCTGGGCCTGCTCCAGGTGCCGGAGGCTCGCCGTCAGGTCACCTTCGGCTCGGGCGAGGAGTCCGCTGGCCACGAACCAGCGGTAGCGACCCTCGTTCATCCCGGCCCGTTCGCCGGGGCCGACGGCGGCCTGGAGATGCTCGCTGGCGCTCGAGAGGTCTCCGATCTCCACGTCCAGCTCGCTCAGCCCCACGTGCAGCTCGGCGCTCGCCCGCGCCGCGAGCTCGCCGTGCTCCGCGGCCGTCTGCAGGGCGTCTCCTATCAACCGGCGGGCCGTGCTCGGTCGACCGGCCGCGAGCCACAGGTCAGCCAAGATGTTCGTGCCACTCAGCTCGTCGACGAGACTGCCGGCTGCGCGCAGGCTGGCCACAGCCTGGGTGAACGTGGCCAGCGCGTTCGTCACGTCCCCCATCGCCCAGGCCGCGAGGCCGAGGAACCCAGCCGCCCCACCTCGGGCGAAGTGATCATCGGGACCGGCCAGCTCGAGGGCGCGTCGGGCGTACGCGGCGGTGCCGGTCGCGTCGCCGCGAGCCTGGGCGAGCGAGGCGCGGTAGATGGCAATGGTGGCCGGCAGCATGTGGAGATCGTCGGTGTCCGCCCAGGGCAGCGCCGCCCCCTCGGGCACCGCAGCCAGTGCCCGTTCCGCATCCGTGAGTCGCGGCTCCACCGCATCGGCATCGCCGGCGGCCAGCAGCATCGAGCCGTAGAAGACGCTCAGCACCGGACTGCGCCGGATGGCGTCGTCGGGCAGCGCCCTCAGCCAGCCGTACATCATCGCTTCCCGACGGTGCCGGCGGATCATTGACACGGCCAGCTCGATCAGGTGGACGGCCCGGTCGACGTCTTTCGCCGCCAGGGCATGCCGGACCGCCTCCTCGGCGAGATCGTGGCGTTCGAACCAGCCGCTGGCTCGCTGGTGCAGGACCGGCACTCGGTCGGGCTGTTCCGCGAGCAGCCGGGCACGCAGCACGTCGGCGAAGAGATGGTGATAGCGGTACCACTCCCGGTGGTCATCGAGCGCAACTAGGAAGAGGTTGGCCCGCTCGAGCCGGACCAGCATCGCGGCGCCGACGTCGCGCCCGGTGACCGCGTCGCACAGCGGCCCGGTGAGCCGTTCGAGCACGGACGTCTCCAGCAGGAAGTCGCGGACCGCCTCGGGTTGCTGGGCCAGCACCTCCTCGACGAGGTAGTCGAGGAGATACCGGTCAGTCCCGGCGAACCTGGCGATCAGCTCGCTGACGTCGGTCCGGCCCTGGATCGACAACGCGGCGAGCTGGAGCGCGGCGATCCATCCTTCGGTGCGCTCCTCCAACACCTCGACGTCGACGGCGCTGAGACCGAGCCCCGCCGCTCCGTTCAGGTAGCCGGCGGCCTCGTCGACGGTGAACCGGAGGTCGGCGGCCCGGACCTCGACCAGCTCGCCGCGGACCCGCCACCGCGCCAGGGGCAGGTCGGGGTCGGCCCGGGTGCTCAGGGCGACGTGCACTTGAGGTGGGAGATGCTCGAGGAGGAAGGCCATCCCCCGACCGATAGCGGGGTCGTCGATCAGGTGGTAGTCGTCGAGGACCAGCCACGTCTCGCCCGGCGCCTCGGTCAGCTGGTTCAGCAGCGTGGTCAGCGTCGCCTCGCCCGGCCCGGCGGCGGGGATCTCCAGAGCCGGTTGGTCGACCGCGGACACAACGCCCTGCAGTGCAGCAGTGACGTAGGTCCAGAACGCCGCCGGCTGGTTGTCCGTACGGTCGAGGGCGAGCCAGGCGACGCTGCGGCCGGACACGGAGCCGGCGTCCAGCCACTCGGCCAGCAGCGTGGTCTTGCCGAACCCGGCCGGGGCGGACACGAGAACCAGGCGCGCCGCCGCGCTGCGCTGCAGGCGTTCGAGCAGCCGGGGCCGACGCACCGAGCCCGAGCGCAGCTTCGGCACGTAGAGCTTCGTGGCGATCAGCGGTCCAGGCGCACCGGCCGTCATCGCAGGGACTCCGACAGCTCGATCGCCCGGCGGTCAGCGGGGGAGCGCGACATCCGCATCGATCCAGCTGGTGTCGTCCCCGGGGTCCTCGACCGGGGTCAGCAGCTCGGCGGTCCGCTCGGCGACCGCTCGGGCCGCCGGGGCCCAGTCGGTGGCCGGCTCGTCCCCCGGCCCGGAGATGCAGACCGGCTGGGAACGGGTCGGGAAGCAGATGGTCTGGGTGCCGGTGCGGATCTCGACCGGCCGGCCCGAGATCGTGCCGCGCTCGGCGGGACCTTCGCTCACGTACGCGGTCGAGGCGGTGAGGTTCGAGATCTGCATGACCAGCGGCCGCGACTCGCTTGCCATCTCGAAGAGCACAGCGCTCGCATGCTCGCCGTCGCGCTCGGACTCGATCAGTGCGGTCAGCGTGAGCGAGTCCGGCAGGGCCGCCAACCGGAACGGGACCGCCATGGGGTTGGGCTCGAGCCGGACCTGCTCGGCCATCTCCACGATGCCGGCGCGATCGAGGTCGCAGCTGACGTGCACCCAGCGTTGGCTGTCGTCCGGCCACAGCACGGCCCGCGGGTACGGGCCGTAGTCGGGGTCGAGCGAACCGTACGATCCCTGGTGCCCCTGCACCGTGACCTGAGTCGGCGATTGGGGCCACCAGCTCGGCGCCGGCTTGGCCGGGAAGGTCGCGACCAGGCAGCCCTTGTCGTCCGGCCCGCTCAGCGAGGTTGACTCGTCGGTGGGACTGACGTTGCGTTGGGTCACCGACCAGCCGGCCGGCAGGTCGACCCGGTGCTGCTGGTTCCACGTCGTGGTCGGGCTCGGTGCGGCCGGCGTGGTGTCGTCGGTCCGGTCCAGCAGGGCGATCGCCACGACCAGAACGACCACGACGACGGCTGCGGCCAGGCCGGCGGTTCGACGGCGTCGGGGCACCTCAGCCGCCGTCCGGAATCACGTCACTCATGACCGGTGGTCAAGCTCTCGCGGTCGTCGGGCCGGCTCGGCTCCGCAGTCTTCCGGGACAACCGGCGCCACAGCCAGCTGGACGGGATGTGCTGGTCGAACAGCACGTACGCCGCGGTCGCGTCGACGACCAGGGTGCCCTCGAGCTCGCGCCGCTCGGAGCCCTGGCCGGCGAACAGCAGCTGGTCGTCGCGGGCCAGCACAGTCTCCGCGGCCCGGGGTCAGCACGGCGTCCCGGCCGCGAAGCAGCAGCAGTGGCACGACCTGCAACCGTCGGGTGCGGTCCTCGGGGCTGCGCAGCAGGTCGCCGAGGACCACCTTGTCGGCGCCCAGCCAGCCGCCGAGCGCCGGTGCCTGCGCCGAGTCCAGCTTGATCTTCCACAGCGCCGGCAGCTCGTGACCGCAGTTGTGGCGCAGCTCGCTGGATCAGCTCAGCCGCCCAGTCGTCGCCCTTCGCCGGCATCTCCTGGATGAAACGCCACAGCATCGGGGTGCTGATCTGGGCGTACACCTCGTGCGCGACCACCTCGGTGGGGACCAGGAGCGCGTCCACCTGCATCGCTTCGAACATGGCTGCACTGGTCGGCCGGTTCTGCCGGGCGCCGAGGAACAGCCGTGGATTGAGCCGGCGGGCGGTGGCCAGCATGGACAGGTTGGTCGTGTCGTTCTCGGTGCCCGCGACCAGTCCGACGGCGCTGTCCAGGTCGGCCTTGGCCAGCACCTCGGGCTGAGAGGCGTCCCCGACGATCACCCCGGGCTCGGCCTCGGCCCGGTCGACCGTCTCGATGATGGTGACCTCCAGGCCGGCGGCCCGCAGGTCGGCGGTGACCTCCCGGCCGAAGCGGCCGTAGCCGCACATCACCCACCGGCCTTCGGTGGGCGGGCTGCCCCGGTCGGGCAGCTCAGCGCCGGGACCGGCCTCGAGCCAGGTCAGCAGCTGGTAGGACGCCGGTGCGTTGAGGGCCAGGCGCAGATGGTCTCCGAACCGGTCGAACGGGTTGATCACGGTCGGCGTCCCGAACGCCTGCATCCGCTCGGCGATCTGGCTCGAGATGGTCCGGGACACCACCGGCAGGTCCGGACGCAGCAGGGCCGCGGCCATGGTCACGGCCAGGTTGGTCTCGTCGTCGTTGGTGAGGGCGAGCACCCCGGAGCAGAAGGGGTGGTCGAGTCCGGCGGCACTGAGGTGGTGCGGATTGGCGGCATCGGCCACCAGACCGGGGATGTCGGCGTGGTAGGAGCCCAGGTCGAGCGCGTCGATCCGGTCGGCCGACTCGTCGATGACCACGATCTGCTGTCCCAGCGCGTCGAACGCCTTGGCCAGCAGCTCACCGGCGCGGCCATAGCCGACCACCAGCAAGAACGGCTCCCGCAGCCGAGTCACCTTGCCGGTGAATCGGCGCAACGCCAGAGCCTGCCGGAACGACCGGTCCTGCAGCAGGGTCAGCAACGAGCCGATGGCGTACGCCCAGCCGACCACCGACAGGTAGATCGCGAAGGTGACCCACAGCCGCTGGCCCGGGGTGAACGGCCAGGGCAGCTCGCCGAACCCGATCGTGGTCGCGGTGTAGCTCATGAAGTAGAACGACTCGAACAGGCTGATCCGGGCCGGGTTGCCCTCCGGGTCGACGCCGGGGATGAGCGTGAGACCGACGACGCTGATGGAGAAGATGACGATCAGCGTGATCAGCGGAGCCCGCATCCGCCGCATGACCAAGAAGATGGTCGACGAGGCCTGGGTCGATGACTCGATGTGAGCCTGCGACGGGACCCGGCTCAGTGACTCGCGGCGGCCGAACAGCTGGACCCAGAAGACCAGCAGCGGGTTGCTCACCGGGGCCCTGGCCTCATCCGCGGTGGAACGTGACGGTCTCGATCACGAGCAGCACGACCGAGACCAGGTTGGCCAGCAGTGCGCCACCGGACAGCGAGACCACGCTGGCCATCGATTCGCCATCGATGCCTCGCGCCGAGATCTCCTCGGCCCACACCCAGACGACGCTGGCCACGACGAGCTGCAGGTCGGCGACCAGGCTGGTCGCGAGGTGGACGGCGCCGATCTGCGTCCGGTCGCCGAACTTCAGCACGGTGGCGATCAAGCTGACGGCGAGCGCGGCGAACAGCTCGTAGATGTTGTGGACAGATGGGTTGTCGATGTCGCCGATGAAGAAGCCCAGGTTGAGCGTGGCCGCGAGCAGCACGAAGAAGCCGAAGATGACCTTCTCGAGATTCATACCCGTCCTTCCCGGCCGCCCCGCCGGTGCTTGGTCGACGCCGTCCGCCGTGATCAAACTGTCTCACGCGGTCCTTCGACCGCAACCCCTCGGGAGTCGGATGGTCGTCCTCCTGCGCGGTGGTGGTCGGCGGGCCGGGGGACCCGAGGCGGTCGTCGGGTCCTGGCCGGCCCGGACGAGGCTCACCGCAGCCGGCTGACCGCCACCTTGGCCACCGACTCCATGGTCTGGTCGACCGGACCCCAGGTGCCCGAGACGTGGATGATGCCGACGTTGGTGCCCTTGCGGATCACGACCACCCCGCCGTCGGGCCGGGCCTGCTTGCCGCGATAGGACAAGGCCCAGGTCGCGGACCCGGAGCCCACCCGGGAGGTGGTGGTCGGCCCGTAGTGGAAGTCCCACTTGTACGGCTTGCGCTGGCAGTCGCGGATGCCTTCGCTCACCAGAGTCGCCGCGAACCGTTTCGCCTGCGCGGCGGTCTTGGCCTGCGCGATCGTCTCGTAGAGGGCCTGGTCGTCGTGCCGCCGGCTCGTCCAGGCCATCCGTACGGGCTTGGGGGAGCCGCGCAACACCTCGGTCCACCGGGCCCCCTCGCCGATGCAGGAGGAGAAAGGGTCATCGCGGTTGAGGGTGACGGTGCCGGTGTCCAACGTGACCTGGATGGCCGCCAGGTCCTCGCTCTGCACGAGCTGGCTGGAGCCGATGGCCACGAAGGTGTCACCGGGATCGGCCTGGGCGAGGTCGGGACCGCGGCCGAGCGTCAGTCCGGCCAGCGCGGTGGCGGCGACGGCCAGCGTCAGGGCCACCGCCCGGACGGGGCGATTCGTGCTGCGCGGCTGCTTCGAGGTCGTCGTGGTCATGGGAGTCCTCCTGGTGGTGGGCCGGACAGGGCCGGTGGATGTGTCACCAACAGAGAGGGCCGGAACGGTCGTTCGGTTGGGTGCGACTTTTCGCGGGCCCGTCAGCCGAGCCGGCGGGCCGCGGTGCGGCTCAGCTCGGCGAGCTGCCCGTACGCCTCCGGCCCGGCGACCAGGCAGGCCGGGCTGTCGCCGGTGCTCGCACACCAGCTGATGTCGAAGACCGCGACCCGGACGCCGTTGCGGACCACGGCCACCCCGGCCGAGATCTTCTCGCCCTTGGGTGCCCGCCCGGTCGTGTTCAGCTCGCCGTCGACCGTTCCGAGCCAGCTGGCTTCGACGGTCGCGCCCAGCTTCTCGGTGTGGGTTGGCCCGTAGACCCAGTGCCCCGGAGCCTCGTCCTGGCAGCCCTCGAGCGTGATCCGCACGGTCTTGGCGACCTCGGCGGCCTCCTCGACGTCGCGGGCGGCGACCGCCTGCTCCGAGGCGACGACGGTGCCGGCTTCCCAGCGGCCCTGCACCGGCGGACCGCTGGCCGCGATCTCGTCCAGCGACTCGTGCTCGGTGCACGTCACGGGCTCCATCCGCACGTCAGCGCTCTGCGGGGTCACCTCCAGGCCGACCGAGCGGAAGTCCGCGGTGCCGAGCAGGTCCTCACTGGTCAGCGGCCTGGCCTCTGATGGGCTGGCGACAGCGGTCCGGCTCGGCGTGGCGGTCGGACTCGGGGCGGCGGTCGTGGTGGCGTAGGGCGTGCTGACCGGAACGGGATCCGGGCCCGGGGTGGTGGCACGGTCGGGCAGCACGACCACCCCCGTCAGGGTGCCCAACGCCGCCGCCGCGCCGACCACGAGCAGGGCCGCCCGCGTCCTCAGCGGGTCTCCTCGCCGTGCAGGCGCAACCGGGGCTGCACGAATTTGCGGGCCTGGTGGATCCGGTCCTTCACCGTCCCCAGCCGCGTCTCGGTCATCTCGGCGATCTCGGCGTAGCTCAGCTCTCCGAGGTCGCGGAGGACGAATGACTCGATCAGGGCCGGGTGGTGGCGTTCGAGCTCGTCGAGGGCTTCCAGCAGGTCCAGGCGCGTGCCGGCGATCACGCTGGTGGTGCGCGGGTCGGGCGAGTCGAGGACGTCCCCGGCCAGGCTGAGACGGTCGGACCGGTCGCGGAGGGAGCGGTAGGTGGCCCGAGCGGTGTTGGAGGTGATCACCGTGACCCAGCCCACGAACGAGCCGCGTCCGGCGTAGGAGTCGATCTTGCGGCTGATGGTCAGCAACGCCTCCTGGGCCGCGTCCTCAGCGTCGAGGTGGTGCGGCAAGAACTTGGCGCAGCGGCGCAGCACCAGCGGACGGATCCGCAGCAGCACCTCGTCGAGGGCGACCGGGTCCCCGCCCTGGGCCGAACGCACCAGGTCGTCCAGCGTGGTGTCCGGCTCCATCAGGCCACAATAGGCACCCATGAGACAGATCGGCCGCTACCGCCTCGACCGCAGCATCGGGTCGGGTGCGTTCGCCACGGTCTGGCAGGGCTTCGACCCCGAGCTGGAGGCGCCGGTCGCGGTCAAGGTGCTGGCCGACAACTGGGCGCTGCACGCCGACGTGCGTGAGCGGTTCCTGAGCGAGGCGCGGCTGCTGCGCCGGATCGAGAGCCGGCGGGTCGTCCGGGTGCACGACGTCGGGATCGCCGACAACCGGCCGTACTTCGTGATGGACTACGTGCGCGGCGGCACCCTGGCCGACCTGGTCGGTCGGCTGGACCCGGCCGAGGCGGTGCGGCTCACCGTGGAAGCCGCCGAGGCCGTGCACGTGCTGCACGGTGCCGGGGTCGTCCATCGCGACATCAAGCCCAGCAACCTGCTTGTGGACCAGACCAGCCAGCCCGTACGGGTGCTCGTCGCCGACCTTGGCAGCGCCAAGCGGCTGGCGGACGCCTCGGGCTTCACGGTCACCACCGGCACGCCGGCGTACATGGCGCCCGAGCAGGCCGATGGGGTCAGTGGGTTCGATGGACGGGCTGACGTCTACTCGCTGGCTGTGGTCGGCTGGGAGATGCTGACCGGCAGTCGGCCGCCGACATCTCCGCCCCTCAGCGGCGGCCGGGGTCGAGACCGTCGGCCGTCGCGGCGGCCGCCGGCGCTCGAGGTCGAGGGAGTCAGCCCGCGGGTGCTGGCGGTGCTCGCCGCTGCCCTCGACCCCGACCCCGACCGACGACCCCACGACGCCCGGGCCTTCGCCCGGGACCTGCTCGCCGCCCAGGTCGTCCCGGACCCTCGTCCCGCGACCGGCTGGCCCGTCGGCCTGGTCTGGGCCGTCGCCGCGGTCGCCTTCGCGGTGGCGATGCTGGTCGGGTGGTTGCTGGTCTGAGGCGGCCACCCGTACGGCCGAGAGCGCGCCACCGCCACGCGAGGGTCGGCGTTCAGGCGAGCCGGCTGGCGATGTGCCGCAGCGCGGCGAGTCCGTGGGCGCTGGGCAGGATGGGATAGCAGTGCTGACCACCGATGAGCTCGGAGTAGTCGACGGGGACACCCGCTTCGGTGGCGCGGTCACGCAGGCGGACAGCATCGGGGTGGATCAGGTCGTACGTGCCGGTGAGCACGGTGAGGGGCGGGAGCTGCGACAGGTCGCCGTTGAGCGGGCTGACCCGGGGGTCGGTCTCGCCGAGCTCACCGCGGTAGAGCCGACCGGCCGCGTACGCGCCCGGTCGGTCGAGCATCCGGTCGCGACGCGCGTTTCGGCCGGTGCTGACCTCGGTCAGCGTGAGGTCGAGCCAGGGAGCGATGAGGATCAGCTGTCCGAGCCCCGGGTGCGGGCCATCGGACCGTCCGAGCTGCTGGGCGACGGCCAAGGCCATGCCGCCGCCGGCCGAGTCACCCAGCAGCGCGACAGGTTGCGGATTGCGGTCAGCGATCACGTCGCCGACGATCTCGACCGCGGTGGCGATCGTGGCTGCAGCGGTGCCGGCCGGGGCGAGCGGATAGACCGGGACGATGATCGGCACGGAGGCCAGCACGGCCAGCCGGGCGACGGCGAGCCACTGGAAGGGGTCGATCTCGAACGTGTACGCCCCGCCATGGAAGTAGACGACGGGGCCACCCTGGGGGTCGGCGGTGCGGCTCCGCAGCTCGTAGCACGGCCAGCCCCGGCGTTCGCTGACTGCGACCGTGACGAGTAGATCGATGAGGCGGGGTGGGGCGGACCGCTTGGGTCGGATTCGAAGCCGCTCGACCTTCGCCAGCAGGTTGGCTTCGCTCCGGTAGACCCGCTTGCTCCCGCGCAGCCGCAGGACGGCGTTGATGAGCCAGTCGGGGAAGGTGATCATGCAGCGTCCTCGGTGAGACCTAGATGGACATCGGGGTCCGAGACCCCGGTCCCGGCGGCGGGTCCGACGGGTGCGGTCGAGCCGCCTCAAGTTGACCACGGACTCACGCTCGGTGACGTCAGCCGAGCCGGTCGAGCTTGTCCTGCAGGATGGAACGTTCGCTCGCGTTGCGGCACAGCTGGATCGCTGCTGCGAGCTCGTGCCGGGCCTCGTCGGTGCGGCCCAGCCGGGCCAGCAGCTCGCCGCGGACACTGGGCAGCAGGTGCGAGCCGGAGAGGCCGCCGGCACTGACCAGGCCGTCCACGATGCCCAGCGCCTCAGCCGGGCCGCGCGCCATCGCCACCGCGACCGCACGGTTGAGCTCGACGATGGGCGACGGGCTCAGCCGGCAGAGCGCCTCGTAGATGGCCACGATCCGTTCCCAGTCGGTGTCCGGCACGGTCGGGGCGACCGCGTGCGCCTCGGCGATGGCGGCCTGCAGCCCGTACGCTCCGAGCCCGCGGCCACTGCGGCCGGCCCGGGTCAGGGCCGCCCGTCCCCGTCGGATGGCCGACCGGTCCCAGCGCCGCCGGTCCTGCTGCTCCAGCAGCACCGGCCGACCGTCCGCGCCGACCCGGGCCGGGAAGCGGGAGCTGGTGAGCTCGAGCAGCGCGAGCAACCCGTACGCCTCGGACTCGTCGGGGACCAGCCGGACCAGCATTCTGGTCAGTCGGACTGCCTCGCGGGCCAGGTCGGGACGGATCCAGTCGGGACCGGAGCTGGCCGTAGACCCCTCGGTGAAGATCAGGTAGAGCACGTTCAACACCGACCCCAGGCGTCGACGGCACTCCTCGGGCGGCGGCAGCACGAACGGGACCTGGGCGGCCGCGAGCGACTTCTTCGCCCGGGTGATCCGGGCCTGCACGGTGGCGGTCGGCACCAGGAAGGCGCTGGCGATCTCCTCACTGGTCAGACCCGCGACGACCCGCAGGGTGAGGGCGATCCGGGCCTCGGCGGACAGCACCGGGTGGCAGGAGATGAACATCAGGGCCAGCAGGTCGTCCTCGACCCGGTCCGGATCGAAGAGCAGGTCGTCCTCCCCGGCCGACCCCGACCCGTACGAGGTGGCGCCGCCCTGGCCGAGGTGGGCCAGGGCGGCGTAACGCTCATCCCGGGCGGACCGGCGGCGGAAGCCGTCGATCGCTCGCCGCCGTCCGACCGTGAGCAGCCAGCCGGTCGGGTTCTGGGGGACGCCCTCCCGGGGCCAGCTGACCAGCGCCTCGGCCAGGGCCTCCTGGGCCAGATCTTCGGCCAGCGCGAAGTCGCCGGTGTAGCGGGTGAGGGTGGCGACGATCCGGGCCGACTCCATCCGCCACACCGCCTCGACGGCCTCGCGGCCGCTGTGCGGTGCGCTCACAGCTGGCCGGTCGACTCCCGCCAGGCCCGTTCCTTCTGGACCCACTCGTTGTCCTGCGGGAACTCGTCGATGCTCGCGACCCGGCGGATCTCCGACTTCATCCCCGGACCGGACATCGGTGCCCGCTTGGCCCACTGGACGGCCTCGTCCATGGTGGCGACGTCGAGGATCCAGAAGCCGGCGAACAGCTCCTTCGTCTCGCCGTACGGGCCGTCGGTGACGACCGGCGGGTCCGAGGAGAAGTCGATGACCACACCCTGCTTGGCGTCGTCGAGACCCTCCGCGGCCACCAGCACCCCGGCCGAGATGAGCTCGTCGTTGTAGCGGCCCATCACCTCGAGAACCTGGTCGAAGTCGACGTTCTCGGATCCGGCCATCGCCTCGTCGCTGACCCGCATGATCACCATGTACTTCATCGTGTGCTCCTTCGGTGTGTGACAGGCCCCGTGTGGACCTTCACCCAGCAGTCGAACGGAAGGACCCGAGAATCGACAGCGCGACGAAAAAAGTTTTCGCGCTCGTTAGACCTGGGTCCGGTCAGCCTGTGGTCAGGTAGGGATCGGCCCAGCCGGCGACGATCCGGGCGGCCCGCTTGGCCTGGTTGCGTCCGGTGAGCAGATGGTCAGCGCCCTCCAGGGAGACGAAGCTGCGCGGATGCCGGGCCGCCTGGAAGATCTTGCTGGCGTTGACGATCCCGACCGTGTTGTCGGTCGGGGAGTGCATGACCAGCAACGCGCGCTGCAACGTACGGATGTGCTCGTGCAGGTCGACCGCGCGTACGTCCTCGATGAAGTGCCGCCGCAGGGTCAAGGCCTTGCCGCCGGCCAGGAACGGCGCCTCACCGTCGGAGAGGATCCGTTCGACCAGGGCGTCGTAGTTGTGCTCGACGTGAGCCGGCTCGTACGGGGCGCCGATGCTGCAGACGGCACGGATCGAGTCGAGCTCGTGTGCTGCGGCGATCACCGCTGCGCCGCCGAACGAGTGCCCGACCAGCAGCCGTACGAGGCGACCGGACTCGTTCATGAACCGGACCGCCTGGGCGGTGTCGGCGACCTTGTGGGAGAACGACCCGTCGCCCCAGTCACCCTCGGAGTCGCCGAGCCCGAGATTGTCGAACCGCAGCATGCCGACGCCTTCGCTGGCCAGCTGCTTGCAGATCCGGCTGGCCGCGGGACTGTCCTTGCCCAGGGTGAAGCCGTGCGAGAACACGCCCCAGCCCCGGGTCTTGCCCTCCGGATGATCGATCAGACCGGCAAGCCGGGGTCCGTTGGTGCTGGCAAACCACACTCGCTCGGCCACGGCGCCCATCCTCTCAGGCCGGCCCCGGTGGGGGACAGCGCGGCCGCCGATTGCTCGAACCCCACAGCTGCCCCCTGAGCGCACCCCGCGTTCCGCCCCCCTGAGTGGGCCCGGGGCGTTCCATTCCCAGCTCAGCCCCCGGTGACGCCGTCGCGCGGGTGCAGGGGGATCGTGGCCAGGACCCGCCAGGAGTCGGTCGCCTCCGCGCCGGCGATGAGCAGCAGGTGGTCGATCCGGGCGACGACCGGGAGCCGCGACCTGAGCTGATCCTCGACCCCCTGCACGGTGGGGAGGTCGGCGGCGCTCGTCTCGGCAACGGTGAGGTGCGGCACGACGTCCGCGTGCAATCCTCCGTAGGGTGGATGGTCGGGGAAGGCGGCCCAGACGGCGGCGGTGAGCCGGCGGAACGGCTCGCTCGGATCGGGGTCGAGCCAGAGCACCTCGTCGCCGAACCAGCGTGATCGGGCGAACCGGCAGTCGAACGCCGGCACGGGGGCCACAGCCGCCGCCAAGGTGTTGAGGACCGCGGGGGTCACCGCGTCCGGTTCCAGAAAGGGGTAGAGCACGGTCACGTGGGCCGGCACTCCCCAGCTGGCGGCGATGTCGAACCGCAGTCGAAGATCGCCGACCGCCGGCTCGGCCGCCGCGACGGGGACGATCACCGCGGTCTGCGTCGGGGTCGGCGCGCCGGCGACGGGCTCGAGGTAGGTCATAGCCGACCGGCGAGCGATCGCCCGACGGTGCGGCCGGTGAAGATGCAGCCGCCGAGGAAGGTCCCCTCGAGAGCGTTGTAGCCGTGGGCGCCGCCACCACCGAACCCGGCCACCTCGCCAGCGGCGTACAGGCCCTCGATCGGGGTGCCGCCAGCGTCCAGGGCGCGGCCGTCCAGGTCGGTCTGGATGCCGCCGAGGGTCTTGCGGGTGATGATGTGCAGCTTGACGCCGATCAGGGGGCCGTGGGCGGGGTCGAGGATCTTGTGCGGCTTGGCGGTCCGGGTCAGCCGGTCGCCGAGGAAGCGACGGCTGGTGCGGATGCCGTTGACCTGGATGTCCTTGCTGTACGGGTTGGTGATCTCGGCGTCGCGCTGCACGATCTGCTGCTGGATCGCGGCAAGATCGAGGAGCGGCTGCGCAGTCAGCCGGTTCATGCCGGCCACCAGGTCAGTCAGATTTTCGGCCACCACGAAGTCGGCGCCGTGCTGCTTGAACGCCTCGACCGGTGGGGGAGCCCCTCGGCCCAGCCGGCTCCGGATCATCAACCGGAGGTCATGGTTGGTCAGGTCTGGGTTCTGCTCCGAGCCGGACAGGGCGAACTCCTTCTCGATCATCGTCTGGGTGAGGATGAACCAGGAGTGGTCGTACGCAGCGATGTCGGGCGTGGCGCGGAGCAGCCGGAGGGTGCCGAGCGTGTCGTAGCCCGGCAGCCCGGGCGGCCGCAGCCGTCGGCCGAGCGCGTCGAACCACATCGACGAGGGGCCCGGCAGGATGCGGATGCCGTGCCCAGGCCAGATCGGGTCCCAGTTCTGAACGCCTTCGGTGTAGTGCCACATCCGGTCCTTGTTCACCACCCGGACCCCGGAGCCCTCGGCGATCTCGAGCATCCGGCCGTCCACGTGAGCGGGCACGCCGGTGATCATGGTCGCCGGTGGGGTGCCGAGCCGGGCCGGCCAGTTCCGTCGGATCTGGGAGTGGTTCGCGCCGATACCGCCCGTGGCGAGCACCACTGCCTGGGCGGTCAGCTCGAACTGACCGACCGGATCCCGGTTGGAGGTGACCCCTCGCCCCGCGGTGTCCGGGGCGAGGACGGCTCCGCGGACGCCGACGACGCTGCGGCCGTCGAAGACCAGCCCGTCGACCCGGTGCCGGTGCCGGAGCTGCACCCGGCCCGAGCGCGCCGCCTCACGGACCTGGTCGGCGAACGGCTCGGAGATCCCGGTGCCGGTGCCCCAAGGGACGTGGAAGCGGGGGACCGAGTTGCCGTGGCCGCCGGCAGTGCCGTCGCCGCGCTCGGCCCAGCCGACCAGCGGAGTGAACCTGACCCCCTGAGCCTCAAGCCATGGCCGCTTCTCGCCGGCGGCGAACTCCACGTACGCCCGGCCCCACCGAGCAGCCCACTCGTCCTCCGGGTGGTCCCCGCTCAGCCGGTCCCAGCCGGCACTTCCCTGCCAGTCTTGCCAGGCCAGCTCGAAGGAGTCCCGGACGCCGAGGCGCCGCTGCTGGGGGGTGTCGACCATGAAGATGCCACCGAAGGACCAGAATGCCTGGCCGCCGAGGTTGGCCTCGTTCTCCTGCTCGACGATGATGACCCGGCGGCCCGCCGCCACGAGCTCCCTGGCCGCGACTAGCCCGGCCAGCCCGCCGCCGACGACGATGACATCGGCATCCATCCGCCACCTCCTCGGTGCGTCTAGCTCCGGAGTCCCTGATTTTCTTACTGTGGTTGACCCGACCCGCCGCTGAAGCGCCCCGTAGGTCGGACCAGCGAAAGTTCTTCAGGGCCGTGGCCCGATCACCTCGACCTAGATGTCGCCCCACAGGTCAGATTTGCGGGACTCGAACTCCTCGGCGCTGATCTCGCCGCGGTCCCGGAGCTGCCGCAGCTCGGCCAGGGCGGTCAACGGGTCCGGCCGGGTCCGGCTCTCGCCACGCATCGCGGCTTGAGCGTCGGCGGCGAGCAGCTCACCCTGGATGCCCAGGATGTCGTTGACCACCTCGGTGCCGTCGGCCGAGGTGATCGTCACGGTGCCGACGACTCTGACCGTGGACCCTTCGATGGTGTCCACCTCGACCAGCCGCACGCTGAACGCCACCGGACCCGGGCTGCGGCGGGCTCGGAAGAACACGCGCTCATCGGTCAACACCAGCAGCCCCCGTTCACGGTCGTGCCGCCCGTCCATCATCCGCAGCACCGTCTCGGTCTCGGTCAGCGACGACTCGAGCGCACCGATCTGGGCGTCGGTCCTCCGGTCGGAGACCATGACCCGGGCGGCGGCGAGGGTGTCGGGGCGCAGGTTGAACGGGGCCAACCGCTCAGCGATCGTCTGCTTGCGGAACCGGCGGAGAAATTCGGACACGACCAACTCCTTCGGCAGTGATCATGCCACTGACCATCACCCGACCGCAGGCTCCGGGTCAGTCTCAGAAGCTGACTGCGCGGTCGGTATGGATGGATCCACCTCCTGCCGCGCTCGAGCTGGACCCGCCGGAAACCTTCGAGTTCGTATTACCATCGTGTTACAGACGGACGAGATGCACGGCCAGTGCCGTGAGGGAAGCAGCGAGACATGGGACTCATCGGACTGTGGGCGATGGCGATCGCGCTGCTGGTCTCGGCGGTCGTGTTCGGCTGGGTGACGATCAGCACGCACCCGATCGGCAGCCGGCTAACCCACCGCGGCCGTCAGATCCGGCGCGACGAGCTCGTACGCCGGGCCTGCGCCGACCTGGACGATGAATACCGGCAACTGCTGAACCACTGATCGGGCACCGGCAGATCTCGTTACGAGCTCTTGTCGTCGGTGGCGTTCCCCGCCTGGTCTGCTTCGTGGCGAAGTCGGGCGTTGTCGTCCTGAAGGTCCAAGACCATGGCGATCCCGGCCAGGTTGAGCCCGGCGGCGAGTAGTTCGGTGATCCGGTTGAGCCGTTCGATGTCGTTCACGCTGTAAAGCCGAGTCCCGCCGGCCGATCGGCTCGGTTCGAGCAGTCCGCGGCGCTCGTACACGCGGAGGTTCTGGATGCCCGTACCGACCAGATCGGCGGTCACCGAGATCCCGTAGACCCCTAGATCGTCGCCCGACGATCCGGTTCCACTTTTTTCTATCGCCACGGTTGCACCCTAGCCCATCTCAGTGGTATATAAAACATGTACCGATCAATACAGATTGATCGGAGCGCTTCGACAGTCCAACACGACATACGGAGGTGGTATTCGATGTTGATGCGCACTGACCCTTTCCGTGACCTGGATCGGCTGACCTCGCAGGTGTTCGGCACCGCGGCCCGTCCGGCGGTGATGAGTATGGATGCGTGGCGGGAGGGGGAGCGGTTCGTGGTCGAGTTCGATCTGCCGGGGATCGATGTCGACTCGATCGATCTTGATGTGGAGCGGAATGTGTTGACCGTGCGGGCGGATCGGCCGGCTCGGGAGGGTGTGGAGGAGCTGGTGGCGGCGGAGCGTCCGCGGGGGGTGTTCAGCCGGCAGCTGATCTTGGGGGACAACTTGGACACCGAGCGGATCTCGGCTGAGTATGCCGGTGGGGTGTTGCGGTTGGAGGTGCCGGTGGCGGAGAAGGCGAAGCCGCGCAAGATCGCGGTGAGCTCGGCTGATGACCGGCGCTCGGTCAGCGACCGCGAGCACGCCGTCATCAACGCCTGACCCACCGGCGAGCAAGACCAGGAGGAGGTGAGGCCGATGTCCACTCTGACCTGTCCGTCGCCGACGATTCCGGCGGCGTCGGATCCGGAGCCGGAGTGGGACGCCGTTTGGTTCGATCAGCAGTTCGAGGAGATCGTTGCCGCCAACTGGGGGGCTGAACCCCCGGCCCCGCGACCCCGGCCGACCCCGGCCCCCGAGCCCGGGCGAGCCCCGGACCGACCGTCGTCCGATCACCGGGACCGCCGGCCTCGGCCCGCGGCCGACCGGACCGGTCGCCGTTGCCAGCGATCACCACCCTGACGGCAGCACCATTCGCGACGAGACGCCCCTCGACAGGCTCGGGGTGCGGAAACGGCGAGCAGGCCCGAGCCCGGGTGTGCTCGCCGTTTCTGCGCCGGCCTACTCGCGGTGCTGGACGATGTTGATCACGCTGCCGTCCGGCGCCCGGACCAGGAAGCGGCGGACTCCCCAGGCTTCGGTGGTCAGAGGATGCACGATCTCGTAGCCCGACGCCCGAGCTTCCTCGTACGCGGCGTCCACGTCGTCGGTGTGCACTGAGGCGACGGCGTCCTCGGGTGCGGTTGCATCCCGTGTGACCAGCTGAACGTGAGCCCCGGTGTCGGGCGAGGTGTAGCGGGCCACCCACCCCAGGTTGAACTCCTCGGTGCTCAGTCCGAGGTAGTCGGTGTAGAACGCCTTCGCGGTGTCGAGGTCGGCCACCCGGAGGTTGGTCGTGATGCGAATCGGACGCATGGTGGTCTCCTGCCCAGTACGGATCACCACGATGATCGTCCGAGTCCGACCGGGTGTCTATCGCCACCCCCAGTTCGCTCGTCAAAGCGTAACTGGCCTGTTACGCTTTCGAGCATGGATGTCTTCGCGGCGGTCGCCGACCCGGCCCGTCGGGAGGTCTTGTCCGCCCTGGCCCGCAGTGAGCTGAGCGCCGGCGAGGTGGCTGCGCTGTTTCCCATCTCGCGCCCGGCCGTCAGTCGACATCTCCGTGTGCTCCGCGAAGCAGGACTGGTCCGCGACGAACTCATCGGGCGGCGGCGGGTCTATCGCCTCGATCCGGACGGGCTCGCTCCGATGACGAGCTGGCTGAACACCCTGCCCGCCACCCCCGCGTCCGGCTTCGAGGTCTGGTCGGGTCGCCTCGACGCCCTCGAGACCGAAGTGCGCCGGACCCGCCGCGAACGACAAGCCGCAGCACCCGAGCCGGCAACATCCCCTAGGCAGAAGGAGACGGCATGACTCCCATTCCGACCGGTCGGGTGGTGCGGACCGCCGAGGGCCGCGACCTCGTCCTCGAACGGGTGCTCCCCGGGTCGATCGACGACGCCTGGGCCAGCATCACCGAGTCCGACCGGCTCGCCCACTGGTTCTGCACCTGGACCGGTGAGCCACGCGTCGGGTCGACGCTCGAGCTGACTCTGGTCGCGGAGGAGGGCGACGCCACCTCGCAGGCTCGGATCCAGGCCTGCGAGCCGCCGACCCATCTGATGGTGAGCACCCTTGACCAGGCCGGCAGCTGGCTGCTCGAAGCGACGTTGACCCCGATCGACGCAAGCCACACCCGGCTGCGCTTCGTGCACCATCTCGACGACGCGGCCAACGCGCAGGAGATCGGCCCGGGGTGGGAGTACTACCTGGACCGCCTCGTGTGTGCCATGAAGGCCGAGCCGATGCCCGACTTCGACGACTACTGGCCGAGCCTGGGTGCTGCGTACGCCGATGGGTCCCCGGCTTCGGAGCCCGCCACCTGAAGGTCTGACGGTGTCCAAAACTGGCATAGTTTCGACCACCGCTCGGACCCGAGCGGAAGAGCAGAGGAACGCCATGTCGACGCCACAGCAGATCGCCGAAGCATTCTCCGGCCACCGGTTCCACGAGGCGTACGAGCACCTGGCTCCCGACGTCCGCTGGAACCTCGTCGGCGCCGAGCCTCTCCAGGGCCGAGACCAGGTCGAAGCAGCCTGTGAGCAGACCGTGGCCGGGCTCGCCGACGTCACCACCGAGTTCACCAGGTTCCTGACCATCGTCGGCGCCGACGCGGTCGCCGTCGACGTGATCGGCCGCTACGCGAGTGCGGACGGCGGGGTGAGCGTGGTGTCGTCCTGCGACCTCTATGAGTTCACCGACGGGCTCGTCACAACCATCACGTCCTACACCGTCGAGATCTGAGTCGCTGAAAATCTAGCGCCAGGCGCGAGTCGCTCGGTCGGTCACGCGTGAGATTGGACGCGGGCCCGGGTTGGCGCTGGATTCTCAGCGGGACCTGCGGTCAGTACGGCGGCGCCCGACCAGCAGGTAGAGGAGGTGGTTGCCCGAGTTGAGAGCGGTGAGGATCCGCCACAGCGTCTTGCTGCCGCGGAGTTCCGAGGGGCTTCGCCGGTCGATGTCGTGCCAGACCTTGGTGGTGGACCAGAGGTGGCCGGCGATGACAACAGCGACGAGGACAGGCTTGAACGGCGAGCGCGACATACCTTGATCGTGCCTCGACAGGGTGGATCAGTCCAGGCCGGACCCGCTCGGAGGTTCACGCCGCCTGGCGGTGGTCGCGTCGGGCTTGACCGAAGCAGGCTGAACGGCGCTCAGGCGGGCTCGGGTCCGGTCCACCCTTCGACCGTGGTGGTCACCGGCTGCTGACGGTCGGCGGAGTCCCTGATGGCCAGCGCCACCTGCTGGTCGTGGGCTCCGTCGGCCAACGCGTACGGCTCCGGGCCTTCGCCGTGCACCCAGTCGGCCATGCGTTCGAGCACGGTGGCCATGGCGATCTCCTCGTCCATCCACCGCATCCCCGGGTACGGGTTGCGGTAGATCACGTGGGCGCCGACCGAGATGTGCTCGGTCTCGTAGCCGACCAGGTCCAGGTCGTGCCCGGTCTGGCGTCGGACCAGCGGACTGCGAACCAGCGATCGTGGCCCGGTCATCCGGACCACCTCGTCGTCCTGCAGCTCGCCGGCCGTGCCCCGGACCAGCAGGCGCCGGAAGCGCAGCTGGTTGCGGGTCTGGTTGTCGGTGAAGTCGTAGACCGCCGACCGGCTGTGGCCGAGGTCGAGGGTGGCGATCGTCGTGGTGGTCGGATGCGCCACCTCGTCGTCGGTCCAGCCGCCTCGGTCCAGCGGGCTGACCAACGGGGCGGTGAAGCGGGTGGCGCTCACGGTCACCGGCTCCCGGCCGACGCCGAGGAAACCCCGGATGAGGGAGACGGCGTGGTACTCCTGGGTCGAGGAGACCTGCACCTGGGTCGGGGTGCCGATCGCGCCGCTGGCGATCAGGGCGGCGCGGGCGGCGTGGGAGGGCATCAGGAGGTACTGCTCGGCGACCTGGACCAGCCCGGAGTTCCCGACCGCGGCCCAGAGCGTGCGAAGGCTGTCCAGGTCGGGGGCGGGCGGTGTCTCGGCCAGCACCGGAAGCCCGCGATCAACGGCCTCGGTGATGACGCTCGGGGTCACCGGGCGCGGAGTGGCGGTCAGCACGAAGTCCACCGGCCCAGCGGCCAGGCAGTCCGCCAGGGTGGGGAAGGTCGGCACCGGCAGCGTCTTCGGGGTCCGCAGCACCACGCCGGCGCAGCGGACGGTGCCGAGCGCCGCCGCGACGTCGAGATACATCTGCGCCCGGAAACCGCCGCCGACCAGCGCGAACGTCGTCATCCACGCCACCGTAGCGCTGCGCCGCCTCGGGGTCGACGGCTAGAGCGGTCCGCCGGTGTAGAGCAGCCGGTTGGGTGAGCCGTGCAGGTTTCCGCGGAGGGCCTTCTTGGTGGCGTTGTCGATGATCCAGGCGCGGACAGTTGCGGGTGAGGCCTGGGGATGCACCGACAGGTACAAGGCAGCGGCCCCGCTGACCAAAGGCGCGGCCCAGGACGTGGCTGCGCCGTCGCTGGTGACCAGCCGGTTCGGGCTCAGGCTCGGGTCTGCCACCGACCGGACACCTTCGGCGGGGGCGAACAGGTCGACGCAGCGGCCGTGGTTGAGGCCGGCATCCCGGTCCGCCTTGGTCGAGGCGGCAACGGTGATCACCGATGGCAGCCCGGCCGGCGGATACTTGCAGGCGTCTTCCCCGGCGTTGCCGGCCGAAGCCACCACGGTGAGTCCGGCCGCGATCAGACGCTTGACGCCGGCCGCGATCGTGGGTGCCGGCCGATCGGTGTTGAGGGAAAGATTGACCACCGCGGGCTTACGCGCGTTCTTTTCCACCCAAGCGAGGGCCTTGACGATCCGGGCCGTCAGCTGCGCCTCGGTTTCCCCGCTGCCCCCTTCGCAGCCACCGCTCGACCCGACCGAGACGATCTTCGCCTGCTTGGCCACGCCGGTCCGGCTCCCGGCGACCAGCCCGGCCACGAACAACCCGTGGTCGATGCCGTCCTCCAAGCTGCAGGGCCGACCGCTGGCCAGACCCACCGAGGCCCGTCCGCCGAACTCGGCGTTGCTGACCGGGAAACGACCGTCGACCACATAGACGGTGACACCGCGGCCCTGACCGGTGGTCGTGAAGCGCTGGTCCAGGGTGCGGGACCGCTGGTCGATGCGGTCCAGGGCCCAGCCGGGCCGCTGCTGGGTCACCTTGGCCGGGAGCGCGGTCGTCGGGGTGGACGACGGACTCGCGGCCGGGCTGACCGACGGGCCTGCGGTGGTCGCCGCCGTCGGGCCCGGAGTTGCCGGGGCCGTGGACGCTGAGGTAGCCGGGGGTGTGGGCGCTGAGGTAGCCGGTTCCGAGACCGATGGGGCCGGGTCGGCCGGCTTCTCGGAGCAGCCCCCGACGCCGATCATCAGCACACATGTGGTCGTCACGATGCGGCGCCGCCAGCGCCTGCCCGGGGTCATGTCCTCACGGTAGGCGCCGGAGCCGGCCGTGACCCGGATTGCCGCCGGTTTTGCGACACCAGTGCACCGAAGCGCCGCATTCCCCGGCGTGGCGACAGCACTGGTGTCGCAAAACCAGAGCGGAGGCGGCCGAACCGCGCGGCCCGACCTTGTCGAGGTTCACCCGGCCTCGGCCTGACCGGCCCGGGCCGCGGCCGCGAGGTCCAGCAGCGCCTGCCGGGTGGCCTGCTGCACGACCTCGGACGGGTCGCCGTCGAAGCGGTACCTCCGCGCCCTCGCCGACGTCGCCGTGCCGACGGCGATGAAGACGGTGCCCTGCGGCTGGTCCTCCTGAGGCCCCGGGCCGCCGGCCCCCGTGGTCGCCACCGCCAGGTCCGCACCGAGCAGCCGACACACCCCGGTGACCATCTGCTCGGCCGCCTTCGCGGTGATGACCGGACCGCGGTCGACCTCCAACAGGTCGAACTTCACGTGCTCGGCATACGCCACCACGCCACCGAGGAACCAGTCGCTGGCCCCTTCGATCGCGCTCAGACCGGCGCTGATGTTGCCTCCGGTCAGCGACTCCGCCACCGCAGCGGTCCGGTTCGAGCCGAGGAACGTGTCAGCGATCTGCTGCTCGACCCGGACGGCCCCGCCGGCGGGATCTCCATCGTGGTGGTCCATCACGTCCATGCCCGAATCATGCCCTGTCGGCCGGGCGCGGCCCGCTCCGTGGGGGTCGTGTCCGCCGCGCCCGGGGCTCCGAGACAATCGCCCCATGGAGTTCGCCTCGCTGTACGCACACGGGTTCGCACGAGTTGCCGCCTGCACCGCCGACGTCTTCATCGCCGATCCGGTCCGCAATGCCCAGAGCGTGGTCGACGTCAGCCGACGGCTGTCCGACGACGGCGTGGCGGTCACCGTGTTCCCCGAGCTCGCCCTGACCGGCTACGCCGTGGACGACCTGCTCGGGCAAGACGTCGTCCTCGACGCGGTGCACGACGGGCTGGCCGTGATCGTCGAGGCCAGCGTGGATCTGCTGCCCGTGATCATCGTCGGCGCTCCACTACGACACCGAGCCCGGTTGTTCAACACGGCCGTGGTCATCCACCGGGGCCGGGTACTGGGGGTCGTGCCCAAGATCCACCTGCCCAACTACCGCGAGTTCTACGAGCGGCGCCAGTTCGCCTCCGGGCGGGGGATCGTCGACCTCGAGCTGACGGTGGCCGGTCAGCGCGCACCGTTCGGCACCGACTTGTTGTTCGACGCCACCGATGTGCCCGGTCTGACCATCGGCGTCGAGATCTGCGAGGACATGTTCGTCCCGGTGCCGCCCTCCAGCGGGCTCGCCCTGGCCGGGGCCACGGTGCTGGCCAACCTCTCCGGCAGCCCCATCACCGTCGGTCGGGCCGACACCCGGAGCGTGTTGTGCCGGACGCAGTCCATGCGTTGCCTGGCCGCCTACCTCTACGCGGCCGCCGGCCAGGGGGAGTCCACCACCGACCTGTCCTGGGACGGGCAGACCACCATCTTCGAGAACGGCAACCTGCTCGGTCAGGGTGCGCGGTTCGAGGAGGACCCCCAGCTGACCGTGGCCGACATCGACCTCGACCTGCTCCGCCAGGAGCGCGCCCGGCAGGGGACGTTCGAGGACAACCGGCGGGTGGCCACACCCGACCGGCGCTACCGCACCGTGGAGTTCGTGGTGGATCCGCCCGATCGCGATCTCGGCCTGCGCCGAGCGGTCGAGCGGTTCCCGTTCGTCCCGTCCGACCCGGAGCGACTGGCCCAGGACTGCTACGAGGCCTACAACATCCAGGTCGACGGTCTGGCGCAACGGTTGCGGGCCATCTCCACCGAGAAGGTGGTGATCGGGGTCTCCGGCGGGCTCGACTCGACCCATGCGCTGATCGTCGCAGCCCGGGCCATGGACCTGCTCGGTCTGCCCCGGACGAACATCCTGGGCTACACCATGCCCGGGTTCGCCACCGGCGACGTGACCAAGGGCAACGCCTGGAAGCTGATGGAGGCACTCGGGATCACGGCGTCCGAGCTGGACATCCGGCCGACCGCCCGGCAGATGCTGGAGGGCCTCGACCACCCGTTCGCCCGGGGCGAGGAGGTCTACGACGTCACCTTCGAGAACGTCCAGGCCGGTCTGCGCACCGACTACCTGTTCCGGCTGGCCAACCACCACCACGGCATCGTGCTCGGCACGGGCGATCTGTCCGAGCTCGCGCTGGGCTGGAGCACGTACGGCGTGGGCGACCAGATGTCGCACTACAACGTCAACGCGGGCGTGCCGAAGACCCTGATCCAGCACCTGATCCGCTGGGTGAGCGGGCTGGACGACTTCTCCGACCAGGTCGACGACATCCTGCTCTCGATCCTCGGCACCGAGATCTCACCCGAGCTCATCCCGGTCAAAGCGGGCGAGGTGCCGCAGAGCACCGAGAAGGCGATCGGCCCGTACGAGCTGCAGGACTTCAACCTGTTCTACGTGCTGCGCTTCGGTTTCCGGCCGGCCAAGATCGCGTTCCTGGCCCGGCACGCCTGGGGCGACGTCGAGCACGGAACCTGGCCGGTCGGTTTCCCGGCCGAGCGGCGGCGGGCCTACGACCTGCCGGCGATCCGGCAGTGGCTGATCGTCTTCGTACGCCGCTTCTTCGGCTTCGCCCAGTTCAAGCGGTCCGCGATGCCCAACGGACCCAAGGTGTCGCACGGCGGCTCGCTCAGCCCCCGCGGCGACTGGCGGGCGCCCTCGGACGGAAACGCGGCGGTCTGGCTGGCCGACATCGAGCAGAACGTGCCGGACCAGACCTAGGGCGTCGCCACCCGCGGGGCCTCAGAAGAAGCTAGGACAGCGTCCGCGGCATCAACAGCACCGGCACCGGGGAGCTCCGGACGATCTTGGAGGCGTGCGAACCGAGGAAGAAGCGGCTGATCACCGAGCTGCTCGCGCCGACCACCACCACCTCGTGGTCACCCCAGCTGACATCGGCCAGAGCCTCGGCCCACGACCCGCCCTGACCCACCACGAAGTCAATGGCGGTGGCCACGGACCCGGTCTCGTGCGCGCCGAGCGTCTTGCGGATGTCGCGCTCGATGTGGTCGGCCCATTCCCGCACCACGAGCTCCTCGGCGTCGGGTTCGATGCTGCCCGGCGGCCGCGGTCAACGGCCGGACGGCGAAGCAGGCGACCCGTAGCGAGGCGCCGATGTCGCTGGCCCGGGCTGCGGCGGTGAGCAGCAGGTCGCTGTCCTTGTCCGCCCGGCCGAAGGCCACCGTCACCCGGTCGACGCGCGCATCGACCGTGCCGGTGTCGAACCCCGTGGGCGCCAAGGTGACCGGGATGTCCGAGCTGTGCAGCAACGCGATCGGCGACCCCGCCGAGTGACACCACGCCCAGACCACCGGTGGAGGACGAGCCGAGGGCCACCAGCGTCGCGTCGCACTCGCGGGCGACCTCGATCAGCCCGGAGGAGACCGAGCCGGCGTGGTGGGTGACCAGCTCGACGGACAGGTCGGCGCCGATCTGTCCGCGGGCGGTGGCCAGCGCCTCCTCGGCTGCCTTCTCCTGCAGCTCGAGGTACTCCGCGTCCGAGCCGGTACGGGTTGGGTGGCCACGGCGTCGGCACCACGGTGGCCACCACCAGGTCGTCCGACAGGGAACGGGCCAGCATCGACCCGAGGTGCACGGCCGCGGCGCCACGCTCGTTGGGGGCCAGCCCGATGACGATGGTCATCGGCTCAGACGCCGACCGCGAACGGACTGACGACGACATGGGTGACCGGGATGTCGTAGGTCTCCCGGGCCCGTTCGACGACGTCGTAGCGCAGCCAGGCGGACCGGTCCTCGGGCAGGGTGCAGATCACCAGCCGGTCCGGCTTGAAGTCCGCCACCGCATCGGCCAACGCGCGCAGCGGCCGGTAGTTGCCGATCGCTCCGTCGGCGCGGAGGTTCTCCGAGCGCAGGATCTCCGAGCGTGCGTGTCCAACCGGGCCTTGGCGGCCTCGGTCGTGGCCTGCCAGATGAAGACCGCGCCCTTGTGCTCGCCTGCCCGGTGTCGATCGGGTTGGCCGGCACGCATGACCAAGTACTCGGCGGCGCCGGCTCGGTCGATGGAGCGCAGCTCGTCGAGCAGCTCGGTGCCGGTCACGGTCTCGTTCGCCATCACCAACACCCGTTGCGCAGGACCGCCGGCAGCCGGTCGGTCGACCGCCTCGACCGGGGCCCGGCCGCGCAGGCGCTGGGTCGCGAAGTACAAGATCACGACCAGCGCCCAGGCGCCGAGGCTGAGGATCAGCTGGATCCGGACGTCCGCCTGGACGCCCATCTGGACCAGGACCCCGAGGATCGCCACCACCACGATGATCGACAGCACCGGGAACGCCCACATCTTCACCGTGAGCTTCTCCGCGGAGGTGCGTCGGCGCAGCATGATCTGGGAGATGGCGATCAGCAGGTAGACGAACAAGATGATGGCGCCGGAGGAGTTCAGCAGGAACGAGAAGACCCGTGTCCGGCGACACCGCGGCGGCGATCACGCAGAGGAAGCCGACCACGCTGGAGGCGAGGATCGCCGCCATCGGCACCCCGCGGCTTGTTGACCGTCATCAGCCCGACCGGCGCCTCGCGGCGGGCGGCGAGCACGAACAGCATCCGCGACGAGGTGTAGAGGCCGGAATTGAGGCAGGACAGCACCGCAGTCAGCACGACGGCGTTCATGATGTGGTCGGCGTACGGGATGCCCATCTCGCTGAACGCGGCCACGTACGGCGATGCTGCGAGCTCGGCGGAGTTCCAGGGCAAGATCACGGCGAGCAAGAAGATCGACCCGACGAAGAACACCGCGATCCGCATGATCACCGAGTTGGTCGCCTTGGCGATCGAGCGCCCCGGGTCGGGCGACTCGGCCGCGGCGATGGTCGCCACCTCGGCCCCGACCATGGAGAAGATCACGACCACGATCGCCGAGACGATGGCCCCGCCGCCCTCGGGGAAGAACCCGCCCTGGTTGGTCAGGTTGCTGAAGTCCAAGGACTTGTTGGGCCAGATGCCGAGCACGAAGAAGGTGCCCAAGATCAATGAAGACGATGATCGCGGCCACCTTGATGCCGGCGAACCAGAACTCGAACTCACCGAACGAGGACACCGAGAACAGGTTCGTGGCGGTCATCAGCGCCATCAAGATCAGCGACATCACCCACAGCGGGGCGTCGATCCAGTACTGCAACACCTTGGCTCCGGCGACGGCCTCGAAGCCGATCACGATCACCCAGAAGTACCAATAGAGCCAGCCCACCGAGAAGCCGGCCCAGCCGCCCAGGGCCTGCCGGGCGTAGTCGGCGAACGACCCGGTGGACGGGTTGGCGGTGGCCATCTCACCCAGCATCCGCATCACCATGATGATCAGCACGCCGGCCAGGGCGTAGGAGAGGAAGGCCGACGGACCGGCGGTGCTGATCACCGTGCCTGATCCGACGAACAGGCCGGCGCCGATCACCCCACCCATCGCGATCATGGTCAGGTGACGCTGCTTCAAGCCCTTTTTGAGCTCGATCGGTGGTGCTCCCATTGCTGAACCTCTTCGGATAGGTCAGGGGCTGCCTGACGTCTGGGGGAAGTGCCGCCCGACGCCGCCCGCAGGGCAGGAGCGTCAGACGTCGTGGCTGATCGATGTACGAGGTCGCGCACTGGCCCGCCCCCGTGGCCTCAGTGTGGCCATCCCCATCGGAAAGCACCACCGAGACATTGTGTCGTTAACACTTAAGCACTGCTGATGGGTGCGCGGGAAGAGCCGTCAGCCCTTCTCATCCGGTCGGTTCAGGCTGTCGACGGCCTGCTGCACCGCGGCGGTGGCTGCGCGTACGGTCGGCCGGTCCCGGTCGGCGTGGTGACGAACGAGGACGATGTGGCGTTGGATGTTCTCGGTCAGCCCCAGCACGTGGCTGCGGTGGGGATGGGCCAGCCGGACCATCAGCGGGGTGACCGGGGTGACGCCGTGACCGGCGGCGGCCAGCGACAGCGAGGCTGAGGTGTCGGTGATCTCGTGCACGACCCGGGGCTCGAAGCCGGCCGTACGACAGGCGTTGCGGATTGCTTGGCCGAAGTAGGTGGTGGCCGGGGTGAGGATCCATGGCCAGTCGGCCGCCCGGGCCAGGTCGACGACCGACTCGACGGCCAGGTCCCGGTTGGCCGCCAGGGAGAACCGCTCGGAGTTCAGCTGGATGAACTCGATCCGGGGGTCGCGCGGCACCGGGGCGGTCGAGTAGTCGAGCCCGAACGCGATGTCGACCTGGCCGCGGCGGACGGCGATGGCGAAGTCGTCGACCTCGACCTCGAACGTCCGGACCTCGATCCCGGGGTGGGCACGGGCCAGCCGGGTGACCACCATCGGGGCCAGGATGGAGGCCGCCGTGGTGCCGAAGACCCCGATCGCGATCCGTCCGGTGACGTTGGTGCGGGTGGCGCGGGCGGCGGACAGCGCGGCCTCCTCGGCCCGCAGGACCGACTCGGCATGCTGGGCCAGGACCTGGCCCGCGTCGGTCAGCCGGACGCCGCGGCCCACCTTGATCACCAGCGGAGCTCCGACGGTCGTCTCCAGGCGGGCGATCTGCTGCGACACCGCCCCGGGGGTGTAGCCGAGCTCCTGGGCGACCGCGGCCATGGTGCCGAGTCGAGCCAGCTGGAACAGGGCTCGAAGCGCGGAACTGCCCAGCTCGTCCATCTACTGATGCTAATGGATTGGCTGATGATTCTCTGGCTTGTGCTGACTGTTTCGACGGGGTCAGAGTTGATCGACACCGACTCGAGGAGATCCATGGGCACTGGCCGGGGCCGGCCACAGCGCCGAGCCGTGGTGATCATCGGCGGCGGCATCATGGGCGTCAGCACGGCCTATCACCTGGCCCGGGCCGGGGTCGCCGGGGTGACGGTCCTGGAGTCCGCCGAGCTGGGCAGCGGCTCGTCGGCCAAGCCGCTCGGTGGCGTACGGGCCGTGTTCTCCGACCCGGCCAACATCGCGCTGGGCGCGCGGAGCCTGCAGGCCTTTCGCTCGTTCGACCGCGAGCTGGGGGTCGACATCGGGCTGCAGGAGGTCGGCTATCTGTTCGCCATCCGTGACCCGGACGACATCGCCGGCTTCGAGCGCAGCGTCGCCGTGCAGAACGCGATGGGGGTGCCCAGCCGGCTGGTCGAGCCGGCGAAGCCGTCCGGCACTGCCCCTACCTGGCTGCGTCCGAGCTGGTCGCAGCCGTCTGGTCACCGGGCGACGGTTTCGCCCGGCCCGCTGACGTCGTCCGCGGCTACGCCGAGGGGGCCGGCCGGCTGGGGGCGGAGCTGCGGACCTACTCCGCGGTCACCGCAGATCGAGCCCACGGCCGACGGTCAGGCGTTGGTGCACACCGCTGCCGGCAGCTTCGTGACGCCGACCGTCGTCTGCGCCGCGGGGGCGTGGTCTGGCCGGGTCGGGTCCATGGTCGGCGTCGACCTGCCGATCCGGCCGCTGCGCCGTCAGATCGCCTTCACGCCACCGCTCACCCCCCGGCCCCCACGGGTGCCCTTCACCATCGACTACTCCACCACCGCGTACTTCCACGGCTCTGAGGACGGGGGACTGCTGCTGGGCTGGGCCGATCCGCAGGAAGGGCCCGGCTTCGGGCGCGACGTCAGCTGTCGGCTGGCACGCTCCGTTGCGCGCGGCCTTGCGCAGGTTCGCCCCGGAGGTGGCCGAGCTGCCCATCGTCGGCGGCTGGGCCGGTCTCTACGAGATGACGCCCGACTGCAACGCCATCATCGGCGAGAGTGACGCCGGCTTCCGCTTCCTGTACGCCGCCGGCTTCTCCGGTCACGGCTTCCTGCAGGGGCCGGCGGTCGGCGAGGTGGTGGCCGACCTCTACCTCGGTCGACCGACGGCCGTGGACGTGTCCGCCTTCGCCCTGCCGCGGTTCACCCGGCCGGTCGTCCGGACCGAGCTCGGCATCATCTAGCCATCCGTGACCCGACCGGCCGGCGGGCTCAGCGTCGCATCAGGCCGGCCTCGTACGCGGTGATGGTCAGCTGGACCCGGTCACGGGCGCCGAGCTTGTCGAGCAGGTGGCTGACGTGGGTCTTGGTCGTCGACAAGCTGATGTAGAGCTCCGCTGAGATCTCGGCGTTGGTCCGCCCTCGCGCCACCGCCGTGAGCAGCTCGGTCTCCCGTGGGGTCAGACCGGCCACCCGGTCCCGGTCGTCGTGGTTGGGTGCCGACTGCCGGGCGTAGTGCTCGATCAGCCGCCGGGTGATCCGGGGCGACAGCAGCGCGTCGCCGGCCGCGATGATCTTGATCGCGGCGAGCAGGTCGGCGGCGAGCACGTCCTTGAGCAAGAACCCGCTGGCCCCGGCCCGCAGGGCGTCGTGCACGTACTGGTCGGCGTCGAAGGTGGTCAAGATCAGCACCCGGGTCGCCGCGGTGATCGGGTCGGCGGTCAGCTGAGCGGTCGCGGAGACCCCGTCCAGCCGGGGCATCCGGATGTCCATCAGCATCACGTCGGGTCGGGCGCGGCGGGCCAGCTCGACGGCGGCCACCCCGTCCTCGGCCTCGCCGACCACCGTGATCGCCGGGTCGGAGCCGAGCAGGGCGACGAAGCCGCTGCGGACCAGCGCCTGGTCCTCGGCCACCGCGACCCGGATGGGCACCGGACCGGTCACGTCACCACCTCGTACGGGATCGTCGCTTGCACCCGGAACCCGCCGGCCGGGGCGGGGCCGGCTTCGAGCTGGCCGCCGAGCAGCAGGGCTCGCTCGCGCATCCCGACCAGGCCGTGGCCCGTGCGGGAGGCGGTCTGCGGGCGGCCGCGGTCCGCGACGACCACGCGCAGAGTGTCAGCCTGGTAGTCGAGGTCGACCGTGGCCTCGGTGGGCCCGGCGTGCTTGAGCGTGTTGGTCAGGGCTTCCTGGATGATGCGGTAGGCGCAGAGGTCGGCCGATGCCCCCAGCGCCCGCGGGGCGCCGCGGGTCCCGGTCCGGACGGGCAGACCAGCCGAGCGGTAGGTGTCGACCAGCGGTTCGAGGTCGGCCAGGCCGTGCGCCGGCTCGTAGGTCGAGACCTCCGTCGCGGCGGTCGTCCCGCAGCAGGGTCAGCATCTGGCGCAGCTCGGCCATGGATGACCGGCTGACGTCGCCGATCGTCTGCAGCGCGGTCCGGGCAGCGGGCGGGTCGGTGGCCGCCAGGTGCTCACCGACGGTCGCCTGCACCGAGATGACGCTGATGGAGTGGGCGAGCACGTCGTGCAGCTCGCGGGCGATCCGCAGCCGCTCCTCGATCTGAGCCAGTGCGGCCCGTTCGCGCTCGGAGGCGGCGAGCTCGCGCTCGGTGTCGGCCTGTTGCTCAGCGGCGTCGACCAGCGCGAGCAGGGCTTCGCGCCGGCTTCGGGCCAGGCGTCCGATCACCCAGGCCACGGTGAAGATCACGATCGACTGGATGGTGCCGGTCAGTCCCAGGTCGGGTGGCCGGGACGCGGCGCTGAGCAGCAGCCCGAGGGTCGCAGCCGACCAGGGCGAGCACGGCCGGTCGGCGGCTGCGGAGGCTGCCGACACATGAACAGCAGACCGGTGACCAGGAACGGCGCGAGCTCGCTCTCGTTGCCACGCCAGGTCAGCACCACGAAGCTCACGCCGGTGATGATCAGGGCGATCAGCGGTTGGCGGCGGGCCCACACCACGGCCGCGGCGCCGACCAGGGTCAGCACCCAGGTGAGCAGGTCGGGTGGTCGGAAGCCGGCTGCGGTGTTGCCGTCGGCCAGCAGGGTGGCGGTCACACCCACGGCACCGACGGCGAGCAGAACCTCCCACGGTCCCGGTCGCCACTCGGCGAGGTGCGGACGCACCGGTCTGGTCATGGCCCCCAACCTAGGGCGTCCGCTGGGTGTCCGGATCGGTCTGGAGGATGACCGAAGGACCGCTCTCGCTCGGTCTTGAGGAGGCCCGGGACCGACCGGTCGCCCGATGTGGTCGACCACCTGCGGCCACCAGGGTGAGGGCATGACCAATTCTTCGATCGTCCTGCCACCGGCGGCTGCCGGCCCGGCCCCCGTGCCTGCTCGTACGAGAAGTGTCCGATCGGCGGCCCTGCGCCAGTCGGTCGTCTTCCTCGGGCTCGTCTTCGCCATCGTCATCGCCACCGCGCTGGCCCTGCCGCATGCGCCCGGGGTGACCACTCCGCTGCTGGCCATGCAGACCCCGGTCTTCGTGGTGCTGCTGATCACGGTCTTCGGCACGGCCCGGGGTGGTCGGCGCGCGCTGCTGGCCAGCCTGGCCGTGCACCGGCTCGGCCTGCGGAGCTGGCCGGTGGCCTTCCTCGTCTCGGCGGTGGCGATCTTCGTGCTGCCGTACGCCGCCGCGGTCGCCCTCGGGTCCGCCGCGGTCATCCCGCTGCCCGCCTCGACCGCCTTCTGGCTGGACGCGGGGCTCAGCCTGGTCATCCAGGTCGCCAGCATGACCGTGCTGGTCCTCGGAGAGGAGATCGGCTGGCGCGGCTACCTGCTTCCCCGGGTCCAGGCCCTGGTCTCCAAGCGATGGGCGGCGCTGGTCGTCGGTTTCGTGCACGGACTGTTCCATCTGCCGCTGATCCTGCTGACCACCACGTACGACAGTGTCGGCAGCCGGTGGATCGTCGCCCCGGTGGTCGTGGCCGCCCTGACCGGGGCCGGCGTCGTCTACGCCTGGCTCCGCGACCGCTCGGGTAGTGTCTGGCCGGTCGCCCTGGCCCACGCCACGATCAACACCTTGATCGACGGCGCTGGACTCGTCGTGGTCGTCGCTCCGGTGACCCTGGCCTACACGGCGGGGGAGAGCGGGGTCGCCACCGTGCTCGTCGTCGCTGCCTTCGCCGCCGTCCTGCTCCGGCGCGGGTCGACCTGGCGGACCGCGGCATGAGCGCGCTGCGGCGTCACCCCCTGGTCGCGTTCTTCGTCCTCACCTATCTGCTGACCTGGTCGCTGGTCCCGTTCGGCAGCTTCTTCGCCCCGGGCCCGCTGCTCGCGGCGGTCGTGGTGATCGCGCTTACCCAGGGGCGGCCCGGTCTGCGCGAGCTCGGTCGCCGGTTGATCCGCTGGCGGGTCGGTTGGATCTGGTACGTGGTGGCCGTGGCGCTGCCGTTGACCGTGCACGCGCTGACCGTAGGGGCCAACCTGGCCCTTGGAGCCGGGCTGCCCAGCCTCGACCAGCTCACCCCGTTGTCCGGTGTGCTGGTGATCTTCGCGCTCCGGCTGGTCAACCCCCTGGACGGACCGCTGGCCGAAGAGCCGGGCTGGCGGGGCTTTGCCCAACCCGGCCTGCAGGTGGGTCGCTCACCGTTCGCGGCCACCGCCATCCTCGGTCTTGTCGTGGTCCGGCTGGCATCTCCCGCTGTGGCTGCTGCCGGCCTTCGGCGCCGGCCCGACCGACGTCGTGGCCGACTCCCTGGGCAGCTTCGCGGTGACGTTCTGGTACGCCTGGCTGTTCAACCGGACCGGCGGCAGCGTCTTGCTCACCCTGGTCGCGCACGCGGTCGAGGGCAGCCTGCAGACGGAGCTGTACTGGACGTCCGGCCCGGCCGCCGAGCGGACGACGCTTCTCTACGCGACGGTCTGGACGGCGGTCGCGGTCGGTCTGCTCGTGGCCGACCGACGCCGGTGGTGGCCGGACCGGACCCGTCAGGTCACGAGCCCCGAGTGGGTCCGGTCGACTTCCTAGCGGGTGCGCCGGGCTGCCTCGAGGATCAGGTCGGTCACGGCCCGAGGGTGGGAGGTCATGGCCACGTGAGAGCTGTTGATCTCCCGGGTGTGGGCGTTCATCCGCTGGGCCATGAACCGTTCGGCTGCGGCCGGGATGGCCAGGTCCTGGCGAGCCACGAGATACCAGGAAGGGATGGTCAGCCAGGCCGGCGGCCCCGACTTCTCCTCCAGGGTGGTCAGGGCGGCTGGGCGCTGGGAAGCGGCCAGGACAGCGGCGGTGCTCGCCGGTAGGTCGGCGCAGAACACGCGGTGGAAGCTGGCCGGGTTGATGTAGGCGTCCACTCCGGCGGGGCCCCCGACCCCGGCGTACGGCCGGAACACCAGGTTCTCGGGGGTCAGCTGACTTCCGGGGAACCGGCCGGCCAGCTCGCCGGCCGACTCGCCCTCCACGGGCGCGAACGCCGCCACGTAGACCAGCGCCTTCACGTTGGGGTTCCCGGTGGCCGCGTTGGTGATGACCTCGCCGCCGTACGAGTGGCCGGCGAGCACGATCGGACCGCTGATGGTGGCCAGGACGCTCGCGGTGTAGGCCGAGTCGGCGTCGACCCCACGCAGGGGGTTGGCCGGCGCGATGACGGTGTAACCGCGCCGCTGCAGCCGCTTGGTCACCTCAGCCCAGCCCGAGGCGTCGGCGAACGCGCCGTGGACCAGGACGACGGTGGGCTTCGGCCCGGACCGCTGGTTGGAGGCGGCGTCGCTGGCCATCGGCACCAGGACGAGACCGATGGCCAGCCCGAGGGCGGCCAGGGTGTTGCGGACGCGGCGGCGGCCGGGATGAGGCGTACGAGAAGTAGTGCGCATGCGGGGTCCTCGGATGTGGTCGTGCGGGTCGGATGAGGGCGTGACTGGCGCGAGTCCTGGGTTCAGTGCTGGGCGGCCGGCTCCGGCGGGATCAGTGATTCCTGCCGAGCGATCCAGTCCAGGGCAAGCGCGGCGACGTCGCGCCACCCGGAGTCGATGGTCAACGAGTGACCGCGGCCCTGGACCACCTGGTAGTCGGTCGTCGACGGGTTGTCGGCGTACAGCTGGACGACAGCCTCGGTGACCGACTGCGGCACGGTGTGGTCCTCGGTGCCGGAGACGAGCAGCAACGGACCCCGTACGGCGTGGTGCGAGTCGACGGCGGCGGGGGAGTGGCGGCTGAAGTTGGCGGTGGCGTCCTCGAACAACGGTCGGCCGGGGCCGGGGATCGTCCACTGCTCGTGCAGCGCGTCCGACTCCTGCTCGGTCAGGGCGTTCCCGAAGCTGTAGCGGAACTGCTTGGCGGTCAGCGAGACCGTCCGGTTCTTGTTGGCCGGGTTGCCGAGGACCGGCAGACCGGACCGCAGCTGGCTGAACGGCAGCACCTTGACGCCTTTGATCGGTGCCGGGTCGATCGCCACGGCAGCAGCGGCGTACTGGTTGGCCAGCAGCTCCTGGGCGATCAAGCCGCCGAAGGAGTGGCCGATGACGACGGGCCGGACCGGCATGGCCTCGATCATGGCGGCGTAGTGCTCGCAGATGTCAAGGATGCCGACTCCGTTCAGCGGGTCGGGATCAGCCCGGGTGGCTGCAACGGTGTCACCGTCACCGGGCCAACCGGGGGCTGAGGTGGCGTACCCCTCGGCCTCGAACAGGTCCTGCCAAGCTCGCCAGGCGCTGCTGTGGATCCACAGACCATGGATGAACAGCACCGGGTGGGTGCGGGTGGAGGTGGGATCGGTCATGGGCGTTCCTTCGACGGTGGTGGTGTGGGTGGGAGGCAGTGGAGCTAGAGCGTCTGGACCAGCCCGCCGTCGATCGCGAAGTCGGCTCCCGTGACGTTGCCGGTCCGATCACTGGCCAGCATCACCACCAGGTCGGCGACCTCGGACGGTCGGGTGAATCGGCCGGTGACCGCGCCGGCGGCCGCCTGGGCCGCGACGGCGGCGGCGCTGGACCCGCCGGATAGGGCGACAGTCTGCGCAACCCCGTGGTCGCCCAGCCACAAGGCCGTCTCGACCGGGCCCGGACTGACCGTGTTGACCCGGATGCCGGCCGGTCCGAGCTCCTTCGACAACGACTTCGCGAAGTTGGTCAGCGCCGCTTTGGCCGCGGAGTAGTCGATCACCAGCGGGTCGGGCAGATAGGCGTTGACCGAGCTGACCATGACGATGCTGCCGCCGCCGCGTCGAACCATCTCAGGGACTGCAGCCCGGGTCGTACGGACCGCGGCCATCAGCGTGAGGACGAGGGAGTGGTCCCAGTCGTCGTCGCTGACGCCGAGGAACCCGGCGGGGCGCGGGGTGAGTGCACCGGCGTTGTTGACCAGGATGTCGACCCCGCCGAGCTCGGCGGCCCGACTGACCAGGGCGAGCGGCCCGGCCGAGGTGGACAGGTCGACCGGGACGAAGGAGACCTCGCCGGCCGCGATCAGCGCGGGCAGGTCGGACCCGACCGAGCGCGAACCGGCAACCACGTGCGCACCCTCGGACACCAGAGCGCTGGGTGATCGCCAGCCCGATCCCTTGGCTGGCGCCGGTGACGACGGCGATCTTGCCGCTGAGATGAAGATCCATCGAGGGTCCTGTCCCTGGCTGAGGTGAGCAACCACGGCCTCGAGGGCGCACTCGCCGGATCCCCGGGGCGGCGCTCCCGACGACGCGACGCCGGTCCGAAGGTGTCGTGCCCGGATCAGTTCCTGAGCGCGAGGTGAGGCGCTGCAAGCGGTGACCGGAGGTAGACAGATCCGTCTATCTATTACGCTCTGAGTATCACTCACTCCCCGGGGGATGGCAAGAGGGAAAGGCGGACATGACAAAGACGATCTCGACCGGCCGTCCCGGTGCGCCTCGACCGCTACCCAAACCGTCGGCAGCTCGGGCGCGCATCATGTCCACCGCTCATCGGCTCTTCTACTCAGTGGGTATCCGGGCGGTGGGGGTCGACCGGGTGATCGCCGAAGCCGGAGTCGCTCGGATGACCTTCTTCCGGCACTTCCCGACCAAGGACGACCTCGTCGTCGCCTTCTTGTCCACCCAGGCCGAAGCCGCTCGTACGGAGCTGGCCCGGATCCGCGATGCCGCCGGCGCCGACTGGCCGCACGCCGTGCTGCAGTGGGTGCGGGCCGGCGTCACCACCGAGCCCGCGGTCGACGGGTTCCGCGGCTGTGAGTTCATCAACACCGCCGCCGAGTTCTGCGATCCCTCTCACCCGGCCCGGGTCGTGGTCGACCAGCACCGGTCCTGGGTCCGCGACATCATGCAGGCCGCGCTCGAGGAGCTCGGGCACCCAGCACCCCGGCCCACCGCCGAGCTGCTGCTGATGCTGCGGACGGGGGCCGTCGTGGCTGCCTCGCTCGAAGGGTTCACCGATGCCGACGGCTCGTTCGAACGCACCTGGTGGTCGCTAGTCGGTCAGCCGTAGCCGGTTCACCGCCGAAGGTCAGCGGCGTGAGCTCCGTGCTTGCCCTCGGCGCAGACTCCGGCGCTCCTCCTCCGTCAGACCGCCCCAGACTCCGTGATCCATGCCCTGTTCCATCGCCCAACCCAGGCACTCGTTGCGGACCGTGCAGCGGGCGCAGATGCTCCGAGCGTCGTCGCTCTGCCTGACCGCAGGACCGAGGGCTCCGATCGGGAAGAACAGCTCTGGGTCGACCGAGATGCACGCGGCCTGATGCCGCCAGTCCCGGACCGGCGCCGTCACCCGAGCTGCCCTTCGGTCTGATGGAGCCCACTCATTCGAATCTGGTGACGGTGGGCGGCCGCGACGACCTCGGCGAGGCTGTCCAACTCGGCAGCGTCGCCGTCGGCACCGTGCAGCCATTCGATGGCTTCGAAGATCTCGCGTACGAGGCTGGAGATCGCCATCGAGCGGGACTGCGCGTCAGGCGGGGAGGCAACGGCTTCATCGATGCCATCGGCCAGCTGCGCCGACAAGACACCGACCGGATCCGCCGCGTGCAGAAGGGTGGGGGAAGCAGTCTGGACCATGGGAAGAGCCCGATCATCTGAAGTGACCATCTCGTACGGGCGAGAGGTCACGAAGACTTAGCGGCCAGCTGCTTGACCTAGCAGTTCGCAATTTACGCTCTCGCACCCCTCCACGGCCAGACCCCACACCCGGCAATTCCGAACTCAGAAACGCGGGCTGAGCTCACGGCGCATTTGCGACATCACACGGGCTGAGCCGGTCGAGGCGCTCGTCAGAGCTCCCGCATCTTCTGTGCCCAGAAGGGAAGCATCAAGGGACCGACTGGCGGTGGTGGACGGCCTCAAGCGCTGGCTTCTCAACGCCGAGACCTCGGCCAGCGGCACGTCCGGACGCAACGGCGACCTGATCACACCATACGCCGATCAGCGGCCGACGTCTCCGCCGCGCCGGATGTCCAGCCGGCCGCGGTTCCGGGTGACAGCGGAATAGACGTCCACGACGGCCAGGCCGACATAGATGGCGCAGGCTCGCCGGAACCGGTGACGGTCGCGACCTCGGCCCGTCGCCAGCATCCAGCCACACAGTGGCAGATCCATGGCGTCCTGCCCGACGAAGCCCCACAACTGGCTCGGGGACCGGCGTACGAGGAAGATCACCGCGACCAGCAGCTCACGCCAGGCCAGCAGTCGAAGCACCTGCACGGTCCTCGGGTTCGGGTCAAGGCCGATGGCCCGAGCGGAGCGGCGGGTGGCCAGCAGCGGCACCACGCCCATGGCCAGGCTGGGCAGGCCCATCACCAGACTCTCGCGTGCGGAGAGACCGCCGGGCCGTCGTGGCGCACCAGCCGATGGCCGGCTCATGAACCGAGCGTCAGGCGGATCCGTTCGGACACCTCGGCGCTGATCGATCCGGCGAGACCCATGGCGCCGATTCTAGGCAGACCCCGTGCCGGGGCTGAGATTCGACGACCTGCTTGGCCACGCGAGCGGTCCGGTATGGTCACCGCTATGGCTGGACGCGTGGTGGTGATCACGGGTGCCTCGAGTGGGATCGGACTGGCCACGGCCCTGGCCTGTGCGGCCCGGGGGGATGACCTGGTCCTGGTGGCGCGCGGTCGACAGGCGCTCTCCGCCGCGGCGGAGGCCTGCCGGCAGGCCGGTGCCGCCTCGGTCGCCGTCGAGTCGGCGGATGTCTCCGACGGCGGGGCCCTGGCCGAGGTCGCCAGCAACGTCCGTCAGCGGCATCCCCGGATCGATGCGGTGATCAACTCCGCCGGCGTGGTGGCCTACGGGCGGTTCGAGAACGTGCCGGCCGAGGTGTTCGAGCAGGTGGTGGCCACGAACCTGCTCGGATCGGCGAATGTGGCCCGCACCTTCCTGCCGCTGTTCCGGGACGAGAACCACGGGCACCTGATCCTGCTCGGATCATTGATCGGGGAGATGGTTCCGCCCTACATGTCGTCGTACACGGTGAGCAAATGGGCGGTGCGGGCGCTCGCCCGCAACCTGACGATCGAGAACCGGGACCGATCCGGCGTCCACATCACCTGTGTCTCCCCGGGCGGGGTCGACACACCGGTCTACCTGCAGGGAGCGAACTACCTGGGCCGGACGGGCCGCCCGCCGCCACCGATCGCGCCGCCCGAACAGGTGGCCCGGGCGGTGATCCGGGTGCTCGAGCACCCTCGGGCACGGGTCAACGTCGGCTGGACGAACGGGTTCGTCCGAGCCGGGTTCGCTGTGCTGCCGGCGGTGTTCGACGCGCTGGTCACCCCGCTGTTCGAGATCGCCGCGCTGGACCAGACCGACCGCCGCGAGGCTGACACCGGGAACGTGCTCAGCTCCGGTGAGCGGCAGAACCGGCTGCACGGCGAACAGGGGAATGTTGCCCTCGCCCTGGCGGCGAACCTGCGGGCCCGGGCGTTCCAAGGTCGGAGGCGGAGCCGATGAGCACCCGCGACGCGGTTGTCGTCGGCTCCGGACCGAACGGGCTGGTCGCGGCCAACCTGCTGCTCGATGCCGGCTGGGACGTGGTCGTCCTGGAGAGCCAGGACCGGGTCGGCGGGGGAGTGCAGAGCGACGACGACGTGCAGCCGGGATTCGTGCACGACACGTTCAGCAGCTTCTATCCGTTGGCCGCCGCCTCGACGGTGATCAAGGGCCTCGGCCTCGAGCAGTTCGGCTTGCGCTGGCGGCACGCGCCGGCCGTGCTGGGAAATCCGCTCCCGGGCGGCGAGTGGGCCCTGCTGCACCGGGAGGCCGAGGACACCGTCGCCGACCTCGAACGCCAGCAGCCCGGCGACGGTGCCGCTTGGCGTGAGCTCTACGACGCCTGGACGATCATGGGTCCGGCGCTGGTCCAGAGCCTGCTGAGTCCCTTCCCACCCGTACGGGGCGGTCTCAAGGTGTTGTCCCGGCTGCCGCGGGTCGGGGGTCTGGACTTCGTCCGCACGCTGCTCGAGCCCGCAGCGACCATGGTCGGCACCCGGTTCCGCGGATCGGCCCCTCAGCTGTTGATCGCCGGAAATGCGATGCACGCCGACATCCCGATGCACGCGCCCGGATCTGGACTGCTCGGCCTGCTGCTGGCCATGACCGGTCAGACCGCACGGGTTTCCCGGTGCCCGAGGGCGGAGCGGGCCGCCTGAGCCAGGCCATGGCCGACCGGTTCCGAGCCGGGGGAGGCGAGATCCGGCTGAACACCCGGGTCGCCAAGGTCGAGGTCGAGCGGGCGGCGTGCCCAGGCCGTCGTCACCGACGCCGGGGAGCGGGTGCCGGCGCGGGTCGTCGTCGCCGACGTGTCGGCGACCGCGCTGTACGGCGGGTTGGTCGACTGGGCGGACCTGCCGGACCGGGTCCGACGCAGCGATGAGCCGCTACGAGCTCGACCCGGGCACGATCAAGGTCGACTGGGCGCTGTCCTCGCCCGTGCCCTGGGCCAGCCCCCCTGCGGTCACCCCGGGCACGGTGCACATCATCGACTCGATCCACGGTCTCAGTGACTCCCAGGACGCCGTCGCCAACGACGCCGTGCCGGCCCGTCCGTTCCTGCTCGTCGGGCAGATGACCAGCACCGACCCAACCCGCTCGCCGGCCGGCACCGAGTCGCTGTGGGCCTACACCCACGTGCCGCAGCGGGTGAGGCGCGACCTCGGCGCCGATGGCCTGACCGGCTCGTGGGACAGCAGCGAGGTCGAGCGGATGGCCGATCGGATGCAGGCGCGGATCGAGAAGCTCGCCCCGGATTTCGCGTCCCGGATCCTCGCCCGCCGCGTGCTCGGTCCGCTACGAGATGGAAGCCCGCAACGAGAACCTGATCAAGGGCGCCTTCGGCGGCGGCACCTCCGGTCTGCACCAGCAGCTCATCTTCCGGCCGATCGCCGGGCTGGGACGGGCCGAGACGCCGATCCGCGGTCTGTTCCTGGCTTCCGCCTCGGCGCACCCGGGTGGTGGCGTGCACGGGGCCTGCGGATCGAACGCGGCCCGGGCGGTTCTCGCCGCCGCCCGTCTCGGGCGGCTGCGATGAGCGCGTGCCGGTCCGCCGGATTGTTCCAGACCGTGTGTGGTGACCCGAGCGAGGAGAGCTGATGCCTGCCTACCGTGATTTCACCTGCTCAGCCGAGCAGGTCTTCGACGTGTTGCGTGACGGCTGGACCTATCCGGTCTGGGTGGTCGGCGCGTCGCGGATCCGCGGCGTCGACGACAACTGGCCCGAGCCGGGGTCGCGGCTGCACCACTCGGCCGGGGCGTGGCCGTTGTTGCTGAACGACGACACCGAGGTGCTGGACTACGAGCCGCCACTCGCCATGACCCTGGAGGCGCGGGGTTGGCCGGCCGGCAAGGCGCGGGTGCAGATCGAGGTGGAGCGTCGACCGGGTGGTTGCCGGGTGTCGATCGAGGAGGACGCCAGCGCCGGGCCGGCCCTGCTGGTTCCCCAACCCGTACGGCGGGCGCTGATGCGCTGGCGGAACAACGAGACGTTGCGCCGGTTGGCCTACCTGGCCCAGGGCCGTCCGGCAGCCGGGGACCGCAGCGCTGCCCCGGCACCGGATCTTTGATCTGAAGGCGACGTTTACTCGAAGGCGTCGGTCCAGCCGGCGATGTCGACCCCGTGCTGGTCCGGTGAGGCGAGCGTCCACCACGACGGCGCATAGGCGTCGTCGACCACCGTGCCGCCGGCGGCGACGGCGGCAGCGACGCGCTGGCGTACGCGGTCGGCGGGAACGGACACATCGACATGAGTGCGGCCGCGCCCCGCCCGGTCGGCACGGATCGGTTGGAAGGACAGCTGCGGCCCGCGACGGAGCGGGTCGATCGCGTCCACCTCGCCGGACAGCTGGTAGCCCAGGGCAGCGGCCCAGAACGGCCGCGTGTCCGTACCGGAGTGCTGGGCGACCGCGATGTCCACGGTCTGGATGCGCGAGGGATCGGCCGACAGCCCCAGCTCATCGGCCGCAGCCGAGACCGCGGCCGCGAAGCCGGCAGCGCCGGCCGGGATCCGGTCGGCGCCCCGGAACGGTACGCGGACGACAACGGCCTCGGGCCGCAGATCGACGTCCGGTGCGAGGCCCGACGACTCAGCGGCCGTCACGATGACGGGCACCAACCCCGACGCGGCGGCCAACGACGGAGCGGCGAAAACCGCCTGCGGTCCCCAGGGGGTGACCCGCCAGCCGGCGACCCCCGGCCGCCGGTGGAATTCGGCCGCCGACAACCCGGCGGTGATCTCGTTGTCAGGTTCCATCGCCATGGCACCATCCTGGCCTGCGGCGAAACCTCGGGCGCCGGGATGTCGAGAACCAGCACCCGGCCCCGTCCTGGAAGTGAACGTGGCCACAATGGTCGCGGCGCACCGAAGGAGGACTCTGATGGCCAAGTACCTGCTGCTCAAGCACTACCGCGGCAACCCCGCCCCCGTCGTCGACATCGAGCCGATGGACCGGTGGACGCCGGCGGAGGTCGACGCACACATCCAGTGGATGCACGACTTCGCCGATCGGTTGAAGGAGACCGGGGAGTACGTGAACGACCAGGCGCTGTCTGCGGAGGGGACCTTCGTCCGGTACGGAGGCGAGGGCCGCCCGCCGGTGACCGACGGCCCGTTCGCGGAAACCAAAGACCTGATCGCCGGGTGGCTGATCATCGACGTGGACAGCTACGAGCGGGCGGTCGAGGTGACCGGCCAGTACTCCGCTGCGCCGGGCCCGGGCGGCAAGCCGATCTACGAGTGGCTCGAGCTACGCCCGTTCCTGACCGACACCTCGCCCGTCGTGGAGTGAACGACGCACTGCTGCGGGAGCTGATCCCCGCGGTGACCGGTGTCCTCGTCCGGCGCGGAGCGGACTTCGCGACGGCCGAGGACGCCGTGCAGGAGGCGCTGCTCCGGGCGCTGGCGGTGTGGCCCACCGATGCTCCGGTCGACCCGAAGGGCTGGCTGATCACCGTCGCCTGGCGCAAGTACGTGGACGCGACCCGGGCAGCGGCCTCCCGGCAGGCGCGCGAGACCCGGGTCGAGTCCGAGCCGACGCGCGGTCCGGCCGAGAGCACCGACGACACTTTGCAGCTCTACTTCCTCTGCGCCCACCCGTCGCTCAGCCCGGCGTCCGCGGTGGCGTTGACGCTGCGGGCGGTCGGCGGCCTGACGACGCGGCAGATCGCTGAGGCCTACCTGGTGCCCGAGACGACGATGGGTCAGCGGATCAGCCGGGCCAAGCGCACGGTCTCCGCCGTACGCCTCGACGCACCCGGCAATCTCGCGACCGTTCTGCGCGTGCTCTACCTGGTGTTCAACGAGGGCTACAGCGGGGAGATCGATCTGGCCGACGAGGCGATCCGGCTGACCCGGCAGGTGACGGCGGCGACCGACGACCCGGAGGCGTCCGGCCTGCTCGCGCTGATGCTGCTGCACCGGGCCCGCCGGGCGGCGCGGACGACGGCGGACGGGGCGCTCGTCCCGCTGGCCGACCAGGACCGGTCGCGCTGGGACGTCCGACTTGATCACCGAGGGCGTGGCGATCCTGCAGTCCGCGCTGGCCCGCGACCGGCTGGGGGAGTACCAGGCGCAGGCCGCGATCGCCGCCCTGCACGCGGACGCCGTGACCGTGGCCGAGACGGACTGGGTCCAGATCGTGGAGTGGTACGACGAGCTCGCTCGGCTGACCGACAGCCCCGTCGTGCGGGTGAACCGGGCCGTCGCCGTGGGCGAAGCCGACGGGCCGCAGGCCGGCCTGCGCGCGCTGGCCGAGGTCGACCGCTCAACCGCACGCTACGCCGCGGTCGAGGCCCACCTCCGGGAACAGGCCGGCGAGCTCGCCGCGGCGGCCCAGCTCTACGCCGACGCCGCCCGCGCCGCCACCAACCGGGCTGAGCGCGACCACCTCACCCGCCAATCCGCACGCCTGCATGCCGCCCTGCAGAGCACTACTTGACATAATGTCGCTTATCGGACAAGCGCCACCACTCGGGTCAGCTTCCCAGGTATACCTTGTGGTTGCGCAGATCTGCCCGGTGATTTCCTGGGTAAAGCGTGCATTTGCTGGGTAGAGTCCGACGGTTGAGACCCGGCGAAGGAGCATCTGTGACCGCGACGATCGGAAACCTGCCTGACGTGGTGTCGCGCGAGGAATGGCTGGCCGCGCGCAAGGAGTTGCTGGTCAAGGAGAAAGAGCTGACGCGTGCCCGCGACCGGGTCAACGCCGACCGCCGGCGACTGCCGATGGTCCGGGTCGACAAGGCGTACACCTTCGATGGTCCGGACGGGCCTGTCAGTCTGCTCGACCTCTTCGAGGGCCGCCAGCAGCTGGTCCTGCACCACTTCATGTTCGACCCGGCCTGGGACCAGGCGTGCGCGAGCTGCTCGTCGGCCGCCGACGGGATCGGCCGGTTGCGGCAGCTGCACGTACGCAACACCACCTTGGTGGCCGTGTCCCGAGCCCCGTACGCCAAGATCGCCGCCTTCCGCGAGCGGATGGGTTGGGTGTTCCCCTGGTACTCCTCGTACGGCACCGACTTCAACTACGACTTCCACGCCACCCTGGACGACCGGGTGGAACCCGTGCTGCTGCACTTCCGCACCGAGGACGAGCTCGCTGAGGCCGGCACGCCGTGGACCGGCGGGCCCTGGACGGAGTTCATGCGCGGCGAAGAGCTGCCCGGGATCAGCGCCTTCCTCCGGGTCGGCGCGGAGGTCTTCCACACCTACTCGACCTTCGGCCGCGGGATCGAGGAGTTCCACAACGGCTACCAGCACCTCGACCTGACCGTCCTGGGCCGCCAGGAGGCCTGGGAGGAGCCGACCGGACGGGCAGTCCCCCTCGGCCTGCACGTCGGTGGTCCGGCGATGCGGGTGCCTGACGAGTACGACACCTGAGCTAGCTCGACACGGCCTCAGCCAGGTCACCCACGTACGCCGCGAGGTGCTCCCCCGTCAGGGTCGAGCGGCCGTCGACGAGGTCGGCCGGCGTGCCCTCGAAGACGATCCGGCCCCCGTCGTGACCCGCACCCGGCCCGAGGTCGATGATCCAGTCGGCGTGCGCCATCACCGCCTGGTGGTGCTCGATGACGATGACCGACTTGCCGGAGTCGACGAGCCGGTCGAGCAGTCCGAGCAGGTTCTCCACATCGGCCAGGTGCAGCCCGGAGGTCGGCTCGTCCAGCACATAGACGCGACCCTTCTCCGACATGTTGGTGGCCAGCTTGAGCCGCTGCCGCTCGCCGCCGGACAAGGTGGTCAGCGGCTGGCCCAGGCTGACGTAGCCCAGCCCGACGTCGGCGAGCCGGTCGAGGATCTTGTACGCCGCCGGTGTGCTCGCCTCGCCGGAGCTGAAGAACTCCTTGGCCTCGGTCACCGGCATCGCGAGCACCTGGCTGATGTCCTTGCCGCCGAACGTGTACTCGAGCACCTCGGCCTGGAACCGCTTGCCCTCACAGACCTCGCAGGTGGTCGCGACACCGGCCATCATGGCCAGGTCGCTGAAGATGACGCCGGCCCCGTTGCAGGCCGGGCAGGCGCCCTCGGAGTTGGCACTGAACAGCGCGGGCTTCACCCCGTTGGCCTTGGCGAAGGCCTTACGGATCGGGTCGAGCAGGCCGGTGTAGGTCGCCGGGTTGCTCCGGCGCGAGCCCCGGATCGCCGTCTGGTCGACCGACACCACACCGTCGCGGCCGGACACCGAGCCGCGGATCAGCGAGCTCTTGCCCGAACCGGCCACCCCGGTGACGACGACCAGCACGCCGAGCGGGATGTCGACGTCGACCTTCTTGAGGTTGTGGGTGTCGGCACCGCGCACCTCGAGCGCGCCCGAGGGCGTACGCACCGACGGCTTCACCTTGGCCCGGTCGTCCAGGTGCCGCCCGGTCAGCGTGTCACTGGCCCGCAGCCCGTCGACGGTGCCTTCGAAGACCACTTCCCCACCGGCCGTGCCGGCGCCGGGACCGAGGTCGACGACGTGGTCGCCGATCGCGATCGCCTCGGGCTTGTGCTCCACCACGAGCACCGTGTTGCCTTTGTCCCGCAGCTGCAGCAGCAGCTCGTTCATCCGCTGGATGTCGTGAGGGTGCAGCCCGATCGTGGGTTCGTCGAACACGTACGTGACATCGGTGAGGGCTGACCCGAGGTGCCGGATCATCTTGGTGCGCTGGGCCTCCCCTCCCGACAAGGTGCCGGCCGGACGTTCGAGGCTGAGGTAGCCGAGACCGATCTCGACGAACGAGTCGAGGGTGTGCCGCAGCGAGGTCAGCAACGGCGCCACGGACGGCTCGTGCAGCTCCCGCACCCAGGCCGCGAGGTCGCTGATCTGCATCGCGCAGGCGTCGGCGATGTTGATCTTGTTGATCTTGGACGACCGGGCCGCCGCGTTGAGCCGGGTGCCGTCGCAGTCGGGACAGGTGGCGAAGGTCACCGCTTTCTCAACGAACGCACGGATGTGCGGCTGCATGGCGTCCACATCCTTGGCCAGGAAGGACTTCTGGATCTGCGGGATCAGGCCCTGGTAGGTCAGGTTGATCCCCTCGATCTTGATCTTGGTCGGTTCCTTGTACAGCAGGGAATCGAGCTCGCGCTTGGTGTACTTCTTGATCGGCTTGTCGGGGTCGAAGAACCCGCAGCCGCGGAAGATCCGTCCGTACCACCCCTCCATCGAATAACCCGGGATGGTCAACGCACCGTCATTGAGCGACAGGTTCTCGTCATAGAGCGCGGCCAGGTTGATGTCGGAGACCGACCCCCGGCCTTCGCACCGCGGACACATCCCGCCGGTGACGTTGAAGCTGCGCCGCTCCTTGACCGTCTGCCCGCCGCGCTCGAACGCCACCGCTCCCGACCCGCTGATGGAGGCGACGTTGAACGAGAACGCCTGCGCTGAGCCGATGTGCGGCTGGCCCAGCCGGCTGAACAGGATGCGCAGCATCGCGTTGGCATCGGTAGCCGTGCCGACCGTGGAGCGAGGGTTGGCCCCCATCCGTTCCTGGTCGACGATGATCGCCGTGGTCAGACCGTCGAGGACGTCGACGTCGGGCCTGGCCAGGGTGGGCATGAAGCCCTGCACGAACGCGCTGTAGGTCTCGTTGATCATCCGCTGCGACTCCGCGGCGATGGTGCTGAACACCAGGGAGCTCTTGCCCGACCCCGAGACCCCGGTGAACACGGTCAGCCGCCGCTTCGGGATCTCGATGTTGACGTTCTTGAGGTTGTTCTCCCGGGCACCCAGCACGCGGATCAGGTCATGTCGGTCGGCGGCGTGCGCCGCCGACTGGGTGGGGCTCTGGGCGGCCGTGCTCATCGGGTCTCCATCTGTCGGGACAGCGTCATGTCGGCGGATACGGTTCAGCGCAGCTCGTTGATGCGGACGTGGTTGCCCGCCGGATCGCGGAACGCACAGTCGCGAACCCCGTACGGCTGGTCGATCGGCTCCTGCACCACCTCAGCGCCGGTGGCCTGAACGCTGGCGAACGTGGCGTCGAGGTCCGGCGTGGCCAAGACGATGGTGGCGTAGGTGCCCTTGGCCATCATCTCGGCGATGGTCCGACGCTCGTCCTCGGTGATGCCCGGGTCGACGGCCGGTGGGTGCAGGACGATCGAGGTGGTCGGCTGGCCGACGGGGCCGACGGTGATCCAACGCATCCCGCCGTAGCCGACGTCGAGGCGGACCTCGAAGCCCAGGGCGTCGCGGTAGAAGGCCAGCGACGCTTCGGGGTCGTCGTGCGGGAGGAAGCTCGAGTGAATGGTGATGTCCATGACCGTCACGCTAGCTGCGGCTCGGCGGCCGCCGCTTCTCGATTCCTGACCGGTCGGGTCACCTGCTTGGCCACGCACGACGGCATCTCGGCCGCCGCCCGAGCCGCCTTGCGACGGTAGACGCTGGGCGGCACGCCGACCAGCTCGGTGAACCGGGTGCTGAAGGTGCCCAGCGACGAGCAGCCGACGGCGAAGCAGACCTCGGTGACGCTGAGGTCACCGCGCCGCAGCAGCGCCATGGCCCGCTCGATCCGCCGCGTCATCAGATAGGCGTACGGCGGCTCCCCGTACGCCAGCTTGAACTCGCGGCTGAGGTGCCCGGCCGACAGGTGCACCCCTCGGGCCAGTGCCTCGACATCGAGCGGCTGCGCGTACTCGCGGTCGATCCGGTCGCGGACCCGGCGCAGCAGAGCCAGGTCACGCAGGCGCTGTGCCTCGGCCGGTCTGCTGGTCATCTGGGAATCGTGCCACAGCGGGCCGCCCGCGGGGCAGGTCAGCGGTCGAACGCGTCCTCGAGCAGGCGTACGACACTGCCGAGCTCCAGCGTCCGCAGCGAGCTGCAGACCGCCACCCGCCCCACGGTGAGCGCGTACGGGGCCGGGCTCGCGCACGACTCGGCCGGCAGCGCGACCAGCCGCGGCAGCAGCAGCCGGAGCGCATCCCGAGCCGAGGTGGCCAAGGCCTCGCGACGCTGGACGACTCCGTCCACCGTGAGCCGGCCGGTCGCTGCGGCGTCGACCTCGATGACGTACGCGTCGTCGCCGAAGCGCTCGAGCCGTACGGGCTGCAGCGTCGGCACCGACGCGGGCACCGGTGCGGTGAAGTCGCCCTGCCGGGCCGCCGCGAGGATCGAGAGGATCTCCGCGGTGGCGGGGGCCGGCCGCTCGCGCTGCTGGCCGCACGGGTCGGTCCGGGTCACCGACAGGGCACCCATCGCAACGGTGACCGAAACCAGGTCCGCACACCGGTGACGCGTCGGGTCGGGTTCCTTGTGCGCCGCCTCGGTTCGGAACTGGCGCGAGGTCAGCAGGACCTCGAGCCGGCTCATCGACTCCCCCGCCAGCTGTCCGGCGGCGACCACCCGGGACATCAGGAGCGCGGTCCCGTGGGCGCCGACCTCCAGGACGAAGCGGCGACCGTCGATGCCACCGGTCTCGCGGACGACGAAATCCCCGAACGGCACCAGGTCAGCCGGTCGTCGGCACCCACCACCCACACCGGTGACCGCTGCCACCGCACCCACCGTGCCGAACCGAAGAACCTCACGCCGCGACCAGATCATGCCGGTCCGACGCACGCCGCAGCGGTTCGGTGCCCGGCTCAGATCGAGGGCAGGTGCGCCTCGACGGCCGCCTTGGTCAGGCCGAGCCCGGTCAGGGTGCCGGCCTCGTCCTCGAGCGAGAGGAGGGCGAGCAGGATGTGCTCGGTGCCGATGTAGGAGTGTCCCAGCCGGACGGCCTCCCGGAAGGTGAGCTCGAGGGCTTTTCGCGCCGCGGCGTCGTAGGGGATCAGGTCGGGCACCTCGGCCGCCGCCGGCGGTAGGGCCACCGCCGCCCGTACGGTGTCGAGGGTCACTCCTTCGGCCACCAGAGCCGTCGCCGCCAAACTCTCGGGATCGTGCAGCAGCCCGAGGACCAGGTGCGCCGGCCCGATCTGGTCGTTGCCGGCAGACCGCGCTTCCTCCTGGGCGACCATCAGAACGTTGCCGGCCCGGTCGGTGAACCGGCTGAAACCATCGGCCGGGTCGAGGTCGCTGCCACCGGAGGTCTTGCGCACGAACCGCTTCTGGGCGGCCTGCTTGGTCACGCCCATGCTCTTGCCGATGTCGGTCCACGATGCCCCGGACCGACGGGCCTGGTCGACGAAATGGCCGATCAGGTGGTCGGCCACCTCCCCCAGCCGGTCGGCCGCCACCATGGCCGCGGTCAGCCGGTCGAGTGCATTGGGGCCGGCCTTCTCGATCGCTTTGATCAGGTCGTCGAGGGAGACGGGATGGGTCATCGTGATGCGGTCGGTCATGAGTCAACCCTAGGTTGACGATCGCGGCGAGTCAACCCCAGGTTGACGGCCCATTCGACCATTCGTACCTGAAGAGTGATCGAGATCATGCCCGATAACCCTCCGTCGGACCCGATCAGGGGTCCAGGCATCCTTGGTTACACAGGTGGCTCACCTAGAGTCGTAGGGATGCCAAAATCTTCCCGACGCGCCGGCACGGTCGCTTCCTCCTTGCTCATGTTCACCGTGGTGAGCGCCGTCTGTGGACTCCTGGTCGCCGGTCTGGTGATGCCGCTGGTCGGCGCCGCCACGTACGGCTCCAAGGCCGCGGTCGGCCAGCTCGACAACCTGCCGGTCGAGTTCGACCCGCCCGCCCAGTCGCAGCGGACCAAGGTGCTGGACGGCAACGGGGACGTGCTCGCCTACTTCTACGCCGAGAACCGCGTCTACGTCGGGCTCGACAAGATCGCCCCGGTCATGCGGCAGGCCATCGTGGCCATCGAGGACCACCGCTTCTACGAGCACGGGCCGATCGATGCGACCGGGACGCTGCGGGCGTTCCTGCGCAACCAGGCGGCCGGCGGCGTCACCCAGGGTGGCTCCAGCATCACCCAGCAGTACGTGAAGATGGTCCAGATCGAGAAGGCCAACCAGATCGGGGACGAGAAGGGGATCAAGGAGGCCCAGGAGGGCACCTACTCCCGCAAGATCCAGGAGCTTCGCTACGCCATCTCGCTCGAACGCAAGCTGAGCAAGGACCAGATCCTCGAGCGCTACCTGAACATCGCCTACTTCGGCAACGGTGCGTACGGGGTGGAAGCGGCCGCCCAGTACTACTTCGCCAGCACGGCGGCCAAGCTGACTCTCCCCCAGGCCGCGATGCTTGCCGGGCTGGTCCAGAACCCCAACGTGGTCAACCCGGTCGCCGACGCATCAGCGGCCCTCGACCGCCGCGACGTGGTGCTGAACCGGATGGCTGAGCTGCAGATCGTCTCGGTGGCCACCGCGAACAAGGCCAAGAAGCAGGGCTTCAACGCCAAGGCCGTACGCCCGACCCGCAACGGGTGCCTGGGCACCGAGTACCCGTTCATGTGCGACTACGTCTACAAGACCCTGGCCCAGACGCCGAGCCTCGGTGCGACGGTGGCCGATCGGGAGAACACCATCAAGCGCGGTGGCCTGACCATCACCACCGCCATCGACCCCGAGACCCAAGACGTCGCCCAGAAGGCGGTCAGCAAGGTCGTCGGTGCCACGGACCCCCTGATCTCGACCATGAACATGGTCGAGCCGGGCACCGGTCTGATCGTGGCCATGGCGCAGAGCCGGCCGGTGATGGGCGGCGATGCGAAGAAGGGTGAGACCTACTGGAACTACTCGGTCTCCCCCGCCCTCGGTGGCGCCCAAGGGTTCCAGGCCGGTTCGACCTTCAAGGCCTTCACCGCGGCGGCGGCACTGGAGAAGGGCACGCCCGCTCGGCCAGCGCTACAACGCGCAGCGCACCATGAACTTCGGTGGCGCGCGCTTCGAGAGCTGCGACGGACCCCAGCAGATCGCCGGCGACTGGAAGGTCAGCAACTCCACCGGCACCAACGGCGTGATGAACATGAACCGGGCCGCCCAGCGCTCGGTCAACACCTACTTCGTCCAGCTGGAGCTGGCCACCGGGATGTGCCCGGTCACCGAGATGGCCGAGAAGCTCGGCGTCGAGAGCAGCACCGAGTCCGCTCCGATCAGCTCCTACGACGACAAGCCGTCCTTCACCCTCGGCACGGTCGAGGTCAACCCGCTGTCGATGGCCGAGGCGTACGCGACGTTCGCCTCCGGCGGTATCCACTGCAACCCGGTCATCGTCGACACGATCACCACCACCAAGGGTGAAGAGCTCGAGGCCCCGGATGCCGACTGCACTCGGGTGATCAGCAAGGACGTCGCCGACGCGGTCAACTCGATGCTTTCCTCGGTGATGACCCTGGGCACCGGCGGCCGTGCTCGTACCGCTGACCGTCGCCCCCAGGCCGGCAAGACCGGCACGATCGACAGCAACCAGGCCGTCTGGTTCGTGGGGTACACCCCGACGATCGCCGGCTCGGCGATGATCTCCATCGACAACACCCGGGCCCCGTTCGTCCGGGGCGGCGACGGCTACTACCGGCCCAACGGCATCAAGGGCTACCGGGTGCCGTCGACCGGCCTGGCGCTGGAGGGATCGGGCAGCGGCGACGCCGGCCAGGAGATCTGGAAGCCCGTGATGCAGAAGTACCTGGCCGGCAAGGACGCGACCCCGTTCGACCCGCCGCCGGCCGAGCTCGTCCGCTCCGCCGGGGCCGCACAAGATCAACTGCCCCGGGGCCGGGGTGGCCGCTGAGCCGGGCTCGGCTCAGCCGTCGGTCTTGAGAGCCTGCGACAAGCCGCCCTTGATCATCTTCTGACCGATGGCGGGCAGCAGGGCGCCGATCAGCTTGCCCTTCAGGCCTTTCCCATGGCGGACCAGGGTGACGTCGACCGTCGTGCCGGTGCCGTCGGCGGTCAGCGCGTAGGTCCACTGACTGCCGGCGGCCCAGAGGTTGGACTCCTTGGTGACGGCGGTCACCGTGCCGGCGACCGCGTCCCAGGAGTAGCGCTCCCGCTCCCAACCGATGCTGTTGCCTTCGGTGACGTCCGCCCAGTCGGGGCCCGAGTCGTGCACCTTCAAATGTTGATCATCGACCCCTGGCCAGGCCTTGGCGCGTTCGGGACCGAAGTCGGTCAGCACCCGCAGGACCTCGGCGGGCGCCAAGGTGGAGTGCACACGGGAAGTGATGGTTGACATGGTGGGTCCCCAAGGTTCGCCGGACGGCCAGCCTAGCGGGACGTGCGCCCCACGACGATCTTCAGGCCCTCCTCGTCATTCCGCTGCTCGGGCTCAGTAGCGGGCGTTGCGGGCCCAGACGAAGCAGTAGACGCCGAAGCAGGCGATGCCTGCGGCCATGATCACCAGCAGCACTGAGCCGAACGGCTGATCGCGGATGGTCGACAGGGCGGCATCCATCCCGCCGGCCTTCTCAGGGTCGTAGGAGATCGCTGCCCAGCCGAACAGGATCCCGATGATGCCCAGCGACACGCCCTTGGCGCAGTAGCCCACGGTGCCGAGCTTGCGGGTGGCGTCACCGACGCCGTGGTCGAGATCTTCGGTGAAGTTCTGCTTGACGCCCTTGACGATCTGCGAGACACCGACGGCGATGACCGCGGCCCCGACAAGCGCGACCAGGACGCGGCCGAACGGGACGCTCATCAGCTTGGCCGAGATCGTCTCCTCACCTTGGCCGGACTCTGAAGCCGACCCGAGGGCCACACTGATCGCGAGTCCGCCGACCACGGCGTAGACGACCGCTCGGCCGGCCGAGGCGAGCCGCCGCTTCAGGCTGGCGTCGCGGCCCGGTTCGTCCCGGCCGATGGTCGCCTCCAGCGCCTGCCAGACCGTGAGGGTGAACAACCCGATCGCCATCACCCAGAGCAGTGCCGTGCCCGTCGGCTGCTTGGTCAGCTGGCTGAGCGCACCCTGGCTTGACGCGTCGCCCTTGTTCCCCACGGCCACCTGGACTGCGATCCAGGCCAGCACGAGGTGCACGAGCCCATAGCTGACCAGTCCGACCCCGACCAGGGCGTGATATCCCCGGCTCCGCCTGATCTCCGCGAGGTCCATGCCAGCATCTTGGCACGGCATGGACGGGTCAGGCGGGGATGTCGACGATCCGCTCCCGGTCATCGGTTGCGGGCCGATTGGCGGGCAGCCGGACGGCGACCAGCGGCAGGAAGAGCTGCACCAACGGGCCGATCGCGACGGCGTAGAGGACCGTGCCGACGCCCACCGTGCCGCCGAGGAGGAAACCGACGACCAGCACGCTGACCTCGATGCCGGTGCGGATCAGTCGAAGGCTGCCTCCGGTGCGAGCGACCAGCCCCGTCATCAGACCGTCCCGGGGTCCGGGGCCGAAGTGGCTGCCGATGTAGGCCGCCCCGGCCAGTCCGTTCAGGACTACCGCCGCGACCATCAGCCCGATCCGCACCGCGAGTGCGTCGGAGGTCGGCAGCAGCCACAGTCCGAAGTCGGCCGACAAGCCGATCACGAACACGTTCGAGATGGTGCCCAGACCCGGCCACTGCCGCAGCGGGATCCAGAGCAGCAGGACCACCGCGCCGACAATGATCGTCACCGTGCCGAAGCTGACCGGCAGATAGCGGCTCAGTCCCTGGTGGAGCACGTCCCACGGATCCAGCCCGAGGTCGGCCTTGATCATCATGGCCATCGAGAAGCCGTAGAGGAACAGGCCCGCGTACAGCTGGGGCAGGCGCCGGCCGAGCCGACCGGCTCGGAGCTGCTCGAGGGAGTTGAGGCGGGGCAGGGCGTACGACGGCTTGGTCATTCCGAACATGGCTTCATCCTGCTGGCCGGCGCCGGCTGCGACCAGTGCCACTTCACGGAAAGTGGCCTGGTTTGGCGGTCATCGGGACATAGTGGTCTGGTAATCAAGGTCCAGTGCGGGATAGTAGTGGACATGGCCAGTCGATGGATGTCCCCGACCCAGGTGCGCGACCTCGTCGGGACGACCCCGCTCAGCGGCCCGGCCTATCGAGACCTGGCCGACCGCTTGCGGCTGCAGATCGTGGACGGCCGGCTGACCCAGGGCGTCCGACTGCCCAGCGAGCGCACCCTGGCCCTGGCACTGGCGATCAGCCGGACCACGGTGGCCGCGGCGTACGCGCGATTGGGCGAGCTTGGCTACCTGCAGGCTCAGCCGGGTTCGGGCAACTACGTCACGCTCCCCCGTTCGGCCCGCCAGCTCAGCCCGTCGACCAGCACCGGCGACTCGATCAGCCTCACCCACGCCAGCGCCCCGGCCCCACCCGGGCTGGCCGGCGCCTTTCTCCGGGCCAGTGAACAGCTGCCGCGGCTGCTGAGCAGCAACGGCTATCTGGCTGATGGTCTGCCCGAGCTGCGGGAACGGCTGGCGCAGACGTTCACCGACCGCGGGCTGCCCACCGAGCCCGGTCAGCTGATCGTCACCAGCGGCGCCCTGTCGGCTCTGGACATCGTGCTGCGGACCCTGATCGGACCGGGTGACCGGGTGCTGATGGAGTCTCCGACCTATCCCGCTGCGATCGAGGCCGTACGCCGCAGTGGCGCCCGGCTGGTCGGCTATCCGCTGGGCGCCGAGCAGTGGCAGGCCGACGATCTCGACCTGCTGCTGCGGCAGACGGCACCTCGGCTGGCCTACCTGATCCCGGAGTTCCACAACCCGACGGCGGCGACCATGGCCGAGCCGGCCCGGGCAGCCGTGGCGGCTGCGCTGCAACGCAACCGGACGACGGCGGTGATCGACGAGACGCTGGTCGAGCTGGCCCTCGAGAACCAGCCGCGGCGCCGACCCCTGGGCGCCTTCTTGGCCGACGCCATCACCATCGGGTCGGCGAGCAAGGCGTTCTGGGGTGGTCTGCGGATCGGCTGGATCCGGGCGCCTCACTCCTTGGTGCCATCCCTGATCGAAACCCGGGCCGCCGGCGACCTCGGTTCGCCGGCGTTCGAGCAGCTGGTGGTGGCCGAGCTGTTGGCCGATCCCGCTGGGGTGCTGGCCGACCAGCGGCGGCGCCTGCGGAGCCAGCGTGACCATCTGCACGCCGCCGTGCGGCGCACCCTTCCGGACTGGGAGGTGACGGTTCCCGACGGAGGTCTGAGCCTGTGGGCGCGGCTCCCGGCCGAGCAGTCCACCCGGCTGGCCGCGGTGAGCGACCAGTATGGCCTGGTCGTGACCGCGGGCCCCCGGTTCTTCGTCGGCGGGGGCGGCGAACGGCACCTGCGGCTGCCCTACAGCGCCCGACCCCGAGCAGCTCAGCCAGGCGGTCGAGCGGTTGGCTCAGGCGTGGGCCGCCGTGAAGTCGGGCCGGTCGGCCGCTCGCGACTACCTGCCGGCCGGTCTCACGGCTTAGCCGCCGCTGACTTCCGGGCCGCCTTGACCGACTTCTTGGTCTCGCGCACCTTCTGCAACGAGTCGTCGTCGACGATGTCGGCCACGGAAGCGAAGCTGCCCTGGTCTCCGTACGGTGCGGCCGCCTCTCGCCAGCCCGGCGGGACGATGCCGCGTTGCTTGCCCAGCACGGCGGTGAAGATCGAGGCCTTCTCCGCTCCGAAGCCGGGCAGCGACATGAGCGCCGCCTTGACCTCGGCGCCGGTTGCGGCGCTACGCCAGACGTTCGCCGCCTGCCCGTCGTACTGCTCGACCAGCACCCGGCAGACCTGGTGCACCCGCTTGCCCATCGACCCGGGGAAGCGGTGGATGGCCGGCCGCTGCGAGCACAGCGCGACGAAGTCGTCCTCGCTCATGGCAGCGATCGCGGTCACGTCGAAGGCGCCGCCCATGCGCTGGGCGATCACGGCCGGGCCGCTGAACGCCTTCTCCATCGGCACCTGCTGGTCGAGGACCATGCCGATCAACAAGGCGTTGTCGTCGCGGCCAAGAAGCGCGTCCGCCGCTGGATCGCCGGTCAGATGGAAGTCGCTCATACCTCGTACGGTAGCGGCCGCACCTTCGTCGAGAACGCTCTCCTCGACCGGCAGAGAGCCTGTCCGGTGCGTCAGGACCGGCCTTGGTCACGACGCACGCGAAGTCGCCGGAGCACCGACCTCCCGACGCGCCGCACGAGGTTCTGCTGCAGCCTGGTGTTGGTGAGGGCGACCTGCTTCTCCACGTCGGCCAACCGCCGGTCCACCCGCCGCAGCAACGCCTCCAGCTCGGCGTTGCTGGGCTTGGCCGGCCTCGGAGTCGGCGGAGAGGGCCAGATCCGCAGCACCGGGTGGTCGCCGATGTCTTGTGACTCCCACATCAGGCGGCCGAAGAGCATCAGCCAGGCCTGCAGGCCTTCGCGAACCGGTCCGGGGTCGCCGACGACGGCGTACAGCTTGCACGGGGTGACGCACACCGGGTGCAGCCGCCCATCGCCGACTGCCGCCCAGACGGCCGCCGCCACCCCGGGGGTGTGCTTGGCTCGGACGTCATCGAAGACCACCACGCCGTTGGGCGAGAGCAAGGTCACCGCTGAGGCGATGTCCCCGACCACGTGCCGATACAGGTGGGATGCGTCGACGTGCAGGAATCGCACCGTGCCGGCGTCGACATGATCGGTGATGGTCGAGGAGAGCCCCTGGACGATCTCCGGCAGATCCCCGCGCACCGCGCGGTAGTTCTCCTCGAAGGCCTCCCGCGTCAGTTGGGCATAGGAACGGCTGTTCTCGATGGTGTTGGCCAGGTCCGAGTCGCCGTTGAACAGGTCACAGACCACGAAGCGCTCCCCCGGGCGCTGATACTCACCGATCAGGGCCGCGCTCTTGCCGAGGTAGACGCCGAGCTCGACCAGATGTCCGGGCTCCTGCGGTGCCGCCAGACCGAGGAAGTACCGGAACAGCTGCTGGTCGGTCCAGGCGAACCAGCCGGGGATGTCCTTGATCGTCCGTGCGGGATTCACGTCTGGCACGAGACATCGCTCCAGTCTGTGAGTCGGGAAATTCGGATCACCCTACCGTGGGCGGGTCTCCACGGGAGTGCTACTCGTAGAGCACGTAGTCAGGTCGCGGCTTCAGGGCCAGCACTTCCTTGGGGGTCATCAGCCGGCCCTGGTTGCGACGGTCCTCGGTGTAGAAGAGCTTGAAGCCGGGGTGCACGAATCGCGGGGTGGAGCGGTTGACCACCCGGTAGGTGTTGATCTTCGGTCCCGGATGTCCGAGCCCGTCGACCGACTTCACCACGGCTACCCCGGCATGGTCCTTCAGCCCCGACTCGCTGCGGACCACGCTCTTGGCCACCTGGTGGTAGACCATCACCTTCTCGGGCAGGTTGTTGCGCTGCACCACGGTGGACAGATAGCGGGAGACGCCGTCCAGCTCCTTGCCGGTGGTGTGCCCGTACGCCCGGCCGGGCACCTGGTTCTTGTCCATGGCCCACTCCGGATCGAGGGCGACCCCGACGTCGGGCTGCTTCAGCCACTTCTCGTACGCCTTGACCTCCGGCAGGAACTCCGAGCGTCCGGGCTGGATGTTGAGCAGCAGCATCGCCTTGTGCTTGCGTGCCGTCCGCAGGTAGCGCTCGACCTGTTGGTCCGCGATCCGGGTGCGGTACTTCCCATCCCGCCCGGGGCTGCCCTGGACCACGGTCGCGATGATCTCCATCACCGGCAGGATCTGGCGGCCGGCGGCGTACGGCTTGGCTCGCTTCTCGATCTCGCGGACTCGCTGGTCGAGCGGACCCGTGCCCAGCCGGCCCAACGTCTTGGCCCCGGTCAGTCCGGAGTAGCCGACCAGGCGATAACGCGGGAAGACCTCGCGGCCGCCGCGCGGCAGGGTAGCCGGCTCGGGCCGGCTGGTCGGGGTCGAGGTGGGGCTCGCCGTGCTCGGGGACGCTGATGGGCCGGGGCTAGCGCCCGCTGAACCGCTGGAGCTGGCCGACGTGGGGGCGGCGGCTGAGCTGGGTGAGCTCGATTCGGGCTCGGGTGGGGTCGCCGACGGCGTCGCCGAGCAGGCGGCGCAGGTGGCCAGGGCGGCGAGTGCTGTCGTCGCTCGGGTCCAGTTCCGCACGTGCGTCCACCTCTGCCTCGGTCCTCACCGACGATGGGCCGGCCTGGTCAGCCTCGCACCCTACCCAGGGACTGCCAGCAGGACTAATCTCAGCCCATAGGAGGTGTCGGATGCGTATCTATGAGCTGCTGCGCGCCAAAGGTGCCCACGTGATCACCGTCCAGCCCCGAACTCCGGTGACCGAGGTTCTGTCGCTGATGAAGGAGTACAACCTCGGTTCGGTGGTCATCTCCACCGACGGCCGCGAGATCACCGGCATCGTCACCGAACGTGACGTCGTGCGCCGGCTGGTCGACGGGCCGGCGTTCTTGAGCGAGCCGGTGATGCAGATCATGACGTCGGTGGTGCACACCTGCCAACCTCACGAGTCGGTCGAGTCGCTGATGTCGACCATGACCAACCAACGGATCCGCCACCTGCCCGTGGTCGACGACAAGGGTGGTCTGACCGGCATCATCAGCATCGGCGACGTGGTCAAGTCGACGATCACCCAGCTCGAGTTCGAGCGCGACCAGCTCCAGGGCTACGTGTCGGGCTAGCCCACTGCGGTCTCGATAGGGTGCTGCGGTGACGCCATCCCAGCCTGCCGACGCCCGTACCTTTCCCGCCGACTTCCTGTTCGGAGCGGCGACTGCCGCATTCCAGATCGAAGGTGCGAACACCGAGGACGGGCGGACCGACTCGATCTGGGACGCGTTCTGCCGGGTGCCCGGCGCCGTGATCAACGGCGACGACGGCTCGGTGGCCTGTGACCACTACCACCGCTACCGCGACGACGTGGCGCTGATGGCCGACCTCGGGCTGCAGAGCTACCGTTTCTCGACGTCATGGGCGCGGATCCAGCCGGACGGCGGGCCGGTGAACACAGCCGGTCTGGACTTCTACTCCCGGCTCGTCGACGAGCTGCTCGGCCGCGGTATCAAGCCGTGGTTGACCCTCTATCACTGGGACCTGCCTCAGGCGCTCGAAGAGACCGGCGGCTGGCGCAACCGCGACACCGCCTACCGGTTCCGCGACTACGCCATGGCGGTGCATGATCGGCTCGGCGACCGGGTCACGGCCTGGACCACGCTGAACGAGCCGTGGTGCGCCGCGTTCGTGAGCCACCTCGCCGGTGCTCATGCGCCGGGTGACACGGATCCGGCAGCGGCGTTGGCGGCCGCCCACCACCTGCTGCTCGGTCACGGTCTGGCCGTGCAGGAGCTGCGCGCCGCCGCCCCTCGGCTCGACCTGGGTATCACGCTGAACCTGACCGTTGCCAAACCTGTCGACCCCGGACGGCCCGGCGACGTCGACGCCGCGCGGCGGATCGACGGGCAGATGAACCGGATCTTTCTCGACCCGCTCTTCCGCGGCGGCTACCCCGATGACGTGCTCGACGACGTGGCTGGTCTGGGGCTCACTGAGCGGGTCGTCGACGGTGACCTCGCGGTTATTTCCACCCCGATTGACTTCCTCGGCGTGAACTATTACCACGGTGACTTGCTGAGCGACCAGCCGCCGACCGCGCCCCTGGTGACCGACGCGCCGACGTCACGACCGACCCGCTCGCCGTTCCCGGCCGCCGACAACGTGCACAGCCACTCACAAGGACTGCCGGTGACCGACATGGGCTGGGAGATCCAGCCCGATGGGCTCCGCGAGCTCCTCGTACGGGTGCACCGTGAGTACGCCGGTCCGGCCGGCGTCGACCTCTACGTGACCGAGAACGGCGCGGCGTTCGCCGACGAGGTGGCCGCCGACGGCAGCGTCCATGATCAAGACCGGGTGGCGTTCGTGCAGGCGCACCTGAAGGCGGTGCTCGACGCCGTCGACCAGGACGTGCCGGTGCGCGGTTACTTCTACTGGTCGCTGATGGACAACTTCGAGTGGGCCTGGGGTTATGAGAAGCGGTTCGGCATCGTCCGGGTCGACTACCAGACCCAGCAGCGCACGGTGAAGGACTCCGGCCTGGCGTACGCCAAGATCATCGCCGACCGGAGCCTTTGAACCGCAGCGAGCCCGTCAGAAGTTGATCATGTGGCCCGAGATGCCGTGGGCCACTTCCTTCAGGGCCTCGGACAGCGTGGGGTGGGCGTGCACGTTGCGCGCCACCTCCTCCGCGGTCAGGTCCCACTGCTGAGCCAGGGTCAGCTCCGGCAGCAGCTCGGTGACGTCCGGGCCGATCATGTGCACGCCGAGGATCTCGCCGTACTTGGCGTCGGCGACCAGCTTGACGAATCCGATCGCCTCACCCAGCCCGTGGGCCTTGCCGTTGGCCGTGAACGGGAACTTCGCGGTCTTGACGTCGTAGCCCTTCTCCTTGGCCTGCGCCTCGGTGTAGCCGAACGACCCGATCTGGGGCTGACAGTACGTCGCCCGCGGGATCATGTCGTAGTTGATCGTCATGGTCTCGGCCCCGGCGATGGTCTCGGCGGCCACCACCGCCTGCGCCTCCGCGGTGTGGGCCAGCAGCAGCTTGCCCGTGACGTCGCCGATGGCGTAGATGTGCGGGACGTTGGTGTGCATGTAGTCGTCGATCTCGATCGCGCCACGCTGGGACACCTGGACGCCGGTCTTCTCCAGCCCGTAACCGGTAGTCCGCGGCGCGAACCCGATGGCCTGCATGACCTTGTCGGCCTCCAGCACCTTCGAGTCGCCCCCCTTGGCCGGGGACACCGTGACCTTGACCTTGTCGCCGGAGTCGTCGATGGTCTCGACCTTGGTGCCGGTCAGCACCTTCACCCCGAGCTTCTTGTACTGCTTGGCCAGCTCGGCCGAGATCTCCGGATCCTCCAGCGGCACCATCCGGTCGAGGAACTCCACGATGGTGACGTCGACGCCGTAGTTGGCCAGCACGTACGCGAACTCGGTCCCGATCGCGCCCGAGCCGGCGATGATGATGGAGCCGGGGAGGTTGTCGGTCAGGATCTGCTCCTCGTAGGTCACCACCCGGTCGGTGACCGAGGTGCCGGGCAGCAGGCGGGTGGTCGCTCCGGTCGCGATGATGCAGTTGTCGAAGGTGACCGTGTCGGTGCCGCCCTTGTTGAGCTCGACCGACAGCGTGTGGTCATCGGTGAACGTCGCCCAGCCGTCGATCTCAGTGACCTTGTTCTTCTTCATCAGGTAGTGCACGCCCTTGGCCATCCGCTCGGCCACGTCGCGGCTGCGCTTGTAGGCCACCCCGAAGTCGAACGACACGTCGCCGCTGATGCCGAAGGTCTTGGCCTCGTGGGTGAACAGGTGGGCGATCTCGGCGTTGCGCAGCAGCGACTTCGTCGGGATGCAGCCGACGTTGTTGCAGACGCCGCCCCAGTACTTGAGCTCGATGATGGCGGTGGACAGTCCCAGTTGCGCCGAGCGGACCGCGGCCACGTAGCCACCCGGTCCAGCACCCAGCACGACGACGTCAAAGTGTGCGGTCATGGGGCCAACTTTAGGGGTCGGCGGATCGCGACGGCCACCGGGCTCCCGGTCCCATCCGGTGGGCCAATTCCGAGAAAATCTCACATATGAGTTATCGTGAGTTACGTGACTGATACCTACCTGGACCGTATCGGGGGCCTCATCCGTGACGCGCGGAAGCACCGCGGCCTCACCCAGACCCAGCTGGCTGACGTGTTGGGCACGAGTCAGAGTGCCGTGCACCGCATCGAAGCCGGCAACCAGAACCTCAGCCTGGAGATGGTGACCCGGATCGCCGAGGCACTGGACTCGCCACTCATCTCGGTCGGCGCTGGCACCCCCCAGCACCTGCGGGTGCGTGGCGGGGCCAAGCTCAACGGCACCATCGAGGTGCGCTCGTCGAAGAACGCGGCCGTTGCGCTGCTCTGCGCCAGCCTGCTCAACCGCGGCCGCACCGTGATCCGTGGCATCGCCCGGATCGAGGAGGTCAACCGCATCCTCGAGGTGCTGACCAGCATCGGGGTGACGGCCAGCTGGCTGAACGACGGCGCCGACCTCGAGCTGATCCGACCCGACGAGCTGAACCTGGACGCGATGGACCTCGAGGCCGCCCGGCGTACCCGCTCGGTGATCATGTTCCTCGGGCCGCTGCTGCACTCCTACACCGAATTCAACCTCCCGTACGCCGGCGGCTGCGACCTCGGCGCCCGCACCATCGAGCCCCATCTGCAGGTGCTCCGCCGCTTCGGCCTCGACGTCGTGCCGACCGACGGTTTCTACCACTGCACGGTCGACGAGTCGATCGAGCCGACCCGGCCGATCACGCTCACCGAGCGCGGCGACACCGTGACCGAGAACGCCCTGCTTGCGGCCGCCATGACGCCCGGCGTGACCGTGCTGCGCAACGCGAGCCCGAACTACATGGTTCAAGACCTCTGCGTGTTCTTGACCCACCTCGGCGTCGAGATCGACGGGATCGGGACGACCACCCTGCGGGTGCACGGGGTCGACCACATCAACACCGATGTCGAGTTCGCGCCGTCGGAGGACCCGATCGAGGCGATGAGCCTGTTGACCGCCGCGATCGTCACCCAGTCGGAGATGACCATCCAGCGGGTGCCGATCGAGTTCTTGGAGATCGAGCTGGCCATCTTGGAGGAGATGGGGCTCAACTTCACCCTGAGCGACGAGTACGTCGCAGCCAACGGACACACCCGCCTCGTCGACCTGAGCGTCCAGCCCTCCCAGCTGCGCTCCCCCATCGACAAGATCCACCCGATGCCCTTCCCCGGCCTGAACATCGACAACCTGCCGTTCTTCGCCGTCATCGCGGCCACGGCCGAGGGCAAGACCGTCATCCACGACTGGGTGTACGAGAACCGGGCGATCTATCTGACCGAGCTCAACCGGCTCGGGGCTCGCGTGCAGCTGCTCGACCCGCACCGGGTGATCGTCGAGGGCCCGACCCGCTGGCGTGGCACCCAAGTGGTCTGCCCGCCCGCTCTCCGGCCCGCCGTCTGCATCCTGCTCGGCATGCTCGCCGCCCGCGGCGAGTCGATGCTCCGCGACGTCTACGTGATCAACCGCGGCTACGAGGACCTCGCCAACCGCCTCAACGCCCTCGGCGCCAACATCGAGGTCTTCCGCGACTGATTGAGCCTGCCGTCGCATCGAGCGGTCAGAACTTGTCGCCTCTACGCGTCCGCGTACGACGACAACTTCTGACCAGCTCGACGGTGAGCGACCGTCAGCGGAGCCTGATGGCGTCGAAGGTGTGGGTGGGGGTGACGAGCTCGTCCTGGGCGGCGACGAGGTGGAGCTCGCGGTCGCCGGAGTCGACGGTGGCTTTGAGGATGCCGTAGACCCGGGCGGCGGTGGAGGCCACGGCGTACGCGAGGTCGCGGGTCTTCAGCCACTGGGCCAGGAAGGTCGCTGCGGTCAGGTCGCCGGCCCCGTTGAAGGTGCGCGGCAGCAGCGGCGTGGTCACCGACCAGGCGCCGGCCCCGGAGACGGCGATCATGTCGATGGTGCCCGGTGCCGCCTGGTCGTGCACCACGCTGGTGACCAGCACGATCTCGGGACCGCGGCGGCGTACGGCGTCGGCCGCCGCCAGCACCTCGGGCAGTGTCCGCGTGGTCGAGGCCGGTCAGGTAGTCCAGCTCGAATTGGTTGGGGGTGATGATCTGCGCGATAGGCACCACCCGGTCCCGGATCAGCTCGGGGATGCCGGAGGTGACGAAGAAGCCGCGGTCCACGTCGCCCATCACCGGGTCACAGCAGTAGATGGCGTCCGGGTTGCGGGTCTTGACCAGCTCCACCGCCTCGAGCACGACCGACCCGATGTCGGCTGCACCCTGATAGCCCGACAGCACGGCGTCACATCGCGCCAGCACCCCACGCTCGTCGATCCCCCGTACGACGTCGGCGACATCGGCCGCCGCCAGCACCGGCCCCCGCCACGAGCCGTACCCGGTGTTGTTGGAGAAATGGACGGTCAGCACCGGCCAGACCTCGACCCCCATCCGCATCAGGGGGAACGTCGCAGCGCTGTTGCCGACGTGTCCATAGGCCACCGAGGACTGGATCGACAAGATGGTGGTCACGGGCCCCAGTCTCGCACCGGGTTTGACGCGCCACCTTAGAGTGGTGCCCATGTCAGCCGGCGTCGAGGACAGCGACAAGCTGGACGGCGACGCCTCCACCACCACCCTCCGCAGTGATCATCACCATCACCACGTGCTGATCGAGACGCAGGAGGACCGCTGGCGCTGGCGGCGCAAGATCCGCCAGAACCCCCACCAGCTCCGGGTCTACCGGGTGGCCGTAGCCATCGCTGGACTCTTCTTCATCGCGCTCGGATTCGTCAGCGGTCCACTGCCGGGCCCGGGCGGCATCCCCCTGGTGCTGCTCGGTCTGGCGATCTGGGCCAGTGAGTTCGAGTGGGCCCACCAGCTGATGCTGGTGTTCAAAGCCCAGCTCGTCCGGTTCCGGTCCTGGAGCCGGCCCCGGCAGGCCTTGTTCTGGCTGGCGTTCTTCGCCTGCTGCGGGCTGCTCGGCTATACCTACGTCTTGGTGCTGGGCGTTCCCGGCTGGATGCCCGACCCGGTCCACCGGCTGCTCGACCACCTGCCCGGCGTCTGACCGCCGGACATTTCCTGCGTGCCGAGCCCGGCGCGACGGTCCGGACCACGATAATGAGCCCATGAGGGCCGACGAGTACGCCTACTTCGACGCTCCGTTCCTCGCCTTCGCGCACCGCGGTGGAGCGACCTACACCCCCAACCAGCATCGCGAGAACAGCCTGCACGCGTTCACCGAAGCAGTCACCCTCGGATACCGCTACCTCGAGACCGACGTGCACGCCACGGCGGACGGGGTCCTGCTGGCGTTCCACGACAACGTGTTGGATCGGGTGACCGACCGTCGGGGCGCCATCAGCGAGCTCTCGTACGCCGAGATCAGCGAGGCCCGGATCCACGGCATCGACCCGATCCCCACCCTGGCCGAGCTGTTCGCCGCCTTCCCCGACTGCCGCTTCAACATCGACGCCAAGTCGGAGACGTCGGTCGACCTGCTGGCCAACACGATCGGGGAGTACGAGGCGGCCGACCGCGTCTGCGTCGGCTCCTTCGGGGTGGGTCGGCTGCACCGTCTCCGCCGCCGGCTGGGCCGTCCGATCGCCTCGTCGGCCAGCGCCGTGGGCGTCGCCCTCAACGCGTTCCTGCCCTGGTTGACCCGCGTCGTGAACACGCCGGCCCCGGTGCTGCAGATCCCGCTGGACACGCGCATCCTCGGGCGACACCTGCCGGTCCTGACTCCGGCGCTGGTGCACGCCGTCCACCGTGCGGGCAAGCAGGTGCACATCTGGACGATCGATGACTCCGAACAGATGGAGAGACTCCTCGACCTGGGCGTCGACGGGATCTTCACCGACCGGATCGACACCCTCAAGACCGTGCTCACCCAACGCGGCCTGTGGACCTGAACCCCGAGGAACCATGACCCATTTCCATCGCGCCACCCCCAGCCGACCCGTCCGCCCTCAGCTGGCAGCCAACGGAGTCCTTCCCACCTCGAGCCGGCCATGACGGTCTCGTCGGCGCCGGAGGTCCCGGCCGCCGCGCCGACCATCAGCCGGCGGCGGGTGCTGTCGTGGGGCCTGTGGGACTGGGGCGCCTCGTCGTACAACGCGGTCATCACCTCGTTCGTGTTCACCCCGTACGTGGTCGAGGTCGTGGTCGGCGACGCCCGGCCCGGCGGTCTCACCGCCAACACCTGGCTGGGCATCTCGACCGCCCTGGCCGGGATCCTCATCGCCGTGACCGCTCCGGTCACCGGTCAGCGAGCCGACGCCGGCGGCCATCGCCGGCGCAACCTGGCGATCTGGAGCGCGCTGGTCGTCGCAGTCATGCTGGCGATGTTCGTGGTCAAGAACGAGCCCAGCTACCTGTGGATCGCGCTGGCCCTGCTGGCCGCCGGAGCGATCTTCCAGGAGTTCGCCGGTATCTCCTACAACGCGATGCTGCAGCAGGTGTCGACCCCGGCCACGCTCGGTCGGGTGTCAGGCTTCGGCTGGTCCATGGGCTATTTCGGCGGCATCGTGCTTCTCCTGATCTGCTTCTTCGGCTTCATCAAGCCCGAGGTCGGGCTGTTCGGGGTCACCAACGAGGGCGGCCTGGACATCCGGGCGGTGGCGGTCCTGTCCGGCGTCTGGATGGCGGTGTTCGCCATTCCGGTCCTGATCGCCGTGCCCGAGACCCCGGCCGGCCCCGCTCGACGCCGGGTGTCGTTCTTCGAGTCGTACCGGTTGCTCATCCACGACGTGAAGAACCTCTACCGCACCGACCGCAACTCGGTCTGGTTCTTGATCGCCTCCGCGCTGTACCGCGACGGTCTGACCACCGTGTTCACCTTCGGCGCCGTGCTCGCCGTCAAGGTCTACGGGTTGACCCAGTCCGACGTGCTCATCTTCGGCATCGCCGCCAACGTCCTGGGTGCGGTCGGCGCGCTGGTCATGGGTCGGTTCGAGGACCGGATCGGCCCCAAGCGGGTCATCATGATCTCGTTGATCGGCCTCATCGTCTGTTCGTCGATCCTGCTCTTCGCCCACGGCCCGACGATGTTCTGGGTCTTCGGTCTGCTGCTCACCTTGTGGGTCGGGCCGGCTCAGTCCAGCTCGCGCTCGTTCCTGGCTCGGGTGGCGCCGCTGGGCCGCGAGGGCGAGATGTTCGGGTTGTACGCCACAACCGGCCGGGCGGCGTCCTTCATCGCGCCCGCACTTCTCGCCCTGTTCTCAGGGTTGTTCTCCGACCGCGTCGGTATCGTGGGCATTGTCTTGGTGCTGCTCGTCGGTGCCCTGGCGTTGTCCAAGGTGACCTCACCGCCCTTACGCCCTCAGACCATCGGGGTGCCGGTGGCCGGGCCGGGAGCCGGAACATAACCGCACACTCGGGAGTTGAACCACTCGGGGACTGGAAAACGTCTGTACGTCACATAGAGGGAAGGTTGGTTCTCATGGCTGATCGATCACTGAAGGGCACCGGGCTCGGGGCCAAGAGTTTCGAGGACGAGGCCGGCGTCGAGTTCGCCGCACGTCAAGAGGTCGGTTACGACTGCCCTCGGCAGCACCACTTCTCTCTGGTGTTCTCGGCCGAGGCCGAGATCCCGTCACTGTGGGAGTGCCCGCGCTGTGGCGCCGAGTCCCTCCGCTCCGACGGCGAACGGCCCGAGGCCAAGGAGGAGAAGCCGGTGCGTACGCACTGGGACATGCTTCGCGAGCGTCGTTCCATCGCCGAGCTGGAAGACCTGTTGGCTGAGCGGCTGACCCTGCTTCGTTCCGGCGAGCTGGGCTCCACCGCGTTCTCCCGGCCGACCACCAGGTCGAAGAAAACCGCCTGAATCGGTTTCCGCTCCACGCTCCTCGGGGTCGTCTCGGTGCTCACGCGCCGGGCGGCCCCTTTTGGCGTCCTGGGCTACTTCTGTGGGTCCGTCGCTGATCTCGCCGACGATGACGACGGGGCCTTCCGCCGGTCCGCTCGACTCGACCGTCTCGCCGCGGATGACCGTGGCGCCCCCGGCAGTCATCAACCCGTTCATGCGTCTGACCCGCCGGGCCACGAAGAAGGCGACCATGCGCCGGGCCAGGGGGCGCGTGATCGGCAGCAAGAACAGAAAGCCGATGATGTCGGTGGCGAAGCCCGGGAGCATCAGCAAGCACGCCGCCGACCAGGATCAGCGCGGCGTCGGCGAGCTCGCCGGTGGGCACCTTTCCCGTGGTGAAGGCAGCCATCAAGGCCTGCCAGGCCCGCCCACCCTCGCGACGCATCAGCCAGGCGCCGATCACGGCTTCAGCGAACAAGATGACCAAGGTGGGCAGCAGCCCGATCGTGTTGCCGACCTGGACCAGCAGCCACACCTCGAAGGTCGGGATCGCCACCAGCAAGATGACGAAGATCATCAAGGGCCAGCCGCGCCTCAGCTTCACGAGTTCACCGCTTTCCTTCGTCCCACCAACGCCCGGAGCTGGTTGGTCCGGTGAGCAACACCCCACAACGTCGTACGGATCAGTGCTTCGACCACGATCTTCTGGCTCATCTTGGAGTCACCGTACTCGCGCTCGACAAACGTGATCGGCACCTCGATCACGGTGAAGCCGGCCTTCAGGGCGCGCCAGGTCAGGTCGACCTGGAAGCAGTAACCGGCCGAGGCGATGTTGTCCAGGCCGATCCCGCGCAGCGTGGCCGCGCGGAAGGCGTTGAAGCCCCCGGTCGCGTCGCGGAGCGGCACCCCGAGCATCAGCCGCGTCCACATGCTGCCTCCGCGGGACAAGAACTCCCGCGACTTCGGCCAGTTCACCACGCTGCCTCCGGGCACCCAGCGCGAACCCTTCACCATGTCGGCGTGCTGCAGCGCCTCGAGCAGGCGGTGCAGCTGCTCGGGTTGGTGCGAACCATCGGCGTCGTGTTCGACCAGCACGCCGAACCCGTGGTCCAGGCCCCACTCGAAGCCCGCGAGGTAGGCCGCGCCGAGTCCTTCCTTGCCCAGGCGGTGCATGACGTGCACGTGGTCGTCGGCGGCGGCGAGCACGTCAGCGATCCGCCCTGTACCGTCCGGGGAGTTGTCGTCGGCGACCAGCACGTGGGCCTCGGGCACCGCGGCTCGGAGTCGTCCGACGATGCGTTCGACGTTCTCGGACTCGTTGTAGGTCGGGATGATCACCAAGACCTTGCCCAGGTCCTCGTGCCGCGTCGAATCCGTCAACGGACAACCTCTTTCACTGGTGGGGCAGATCGATCGGCCGGTCCCGCCAGGTCAGCGGGCTCTGCCAATATCTCACTTCCCGGGCCACGGCGTCGCGAGCTCGACCGCCGGAACACCGCGTAGGCGACGCTGAGCAGCCCGGCCAGGGCCAGGCCCCGTCCCAGCCACGGAGCCAGCACGACGGCCGGGGTCAACGCGCTGCGGAGCGGCAGCTCGGCCACCAGATCCGCGGCCGTGAACTCCTGGGTGCGGCGTACGACGTGGCCGTTGCGGTCGATGAAGCCCGAGACGCTGTTGGTGGTGGCGACGGCGATCTCGCGACGAGACTCCATCGCCCGGGCCCGGGTGATGGCGAACTGCTGCTCGATCTGCCCGGTGCCGCCGTACGTCGCGTTGTTGCTCTGCACCGTCAGCACCTGAGCACCGCCGGTGAGGGTCTGGTAGACGGTCGAGTCGTACGCCAGCTCGAAGCAGATCATGTCGCCCACCTTGACCGACCGTCCGGCCGACCGTCACGTCGAGCACGCCCGGCTCGGTGCCGGGCACCGACTGCGCGCCCACCTGCTTGAGGATGGGCACGATCGGCAGCAGCTGGCGGCGGAAGGGGATCCATTCACCGAAGGGCACCAGGTTGCGCTTGTGGTAGGTCGCGAGCACACCGCGCTGGGGTCCCACCACATGGCGGTGGTCTGCCGCTCGTCGATCCCGGGTCCGTCGGTGACCGCCCCGACCAGGATCGGCTTGCCGGCGATCTCGGCGGCGGCCTGGACGGTCAGCTCGGTGACCACGTCGGCGCCGGGGTCGATGTCGGTGGAGTTCTCCGGCCACAGGATGAAGTCGGGCTCGGGGACCAGACCCAGGCGGGCCCGGGTCATCAGGTCGATGGTCTGGGCCAGGTGGTTGTTGGTCACCGACCGGGCCCGGCCCAGTGCCTCGATCCCCCGGCCGGGCACGTTGCCCTGCACGATGCCGACCTGGACGCTGCCGTCCCGGCCGGCCGCTCGGCTCGACCTGGAAGCTCCGCAGCCCGGTCCCGATCAGCACCACCGCGATGGTGATGGCCGCGGCCGCCACCAGCGGGCCGCGGGGCACCGGCCGCCGCCGGGCCGACACCAGCACCCAGGCCACCAGCTGAGCCGACCAGGGCGACGGCGAACGACACGCCGGCCACCCCGATGATCGGGAACAGGCCGGCCAGCGGGGTGTCGACCGCGGCGTACGCGATCCGGGTCCAGCCGAACCCGCCGAACGGGATCCGGGAGTAGGCGAACTCGATCAGCGCCCAGCAGCACGCGGCCGCCAGCGGCCACCATCGCAACCGCCCGACCAGGCTGATGGCCAGGCCCGAGCAGACCGAAGAACAGCGCCTCGAACACGATCAGCAGCGCCGCGACCCAGACTCCGAGCACGTGGATCCAGTTGATCGCGACGCCCAGCATGGCCAGGCCGAAGAGGTAGCCGAGCCCGAATGCCTGCCGGGGGGCGCGGTCGCGGACGACCAGAGTGAGAGCGGGGATGGCGACCAGCAGCAGCGGCCACCAGCCGTACGGCTGCCAGCTCAGTCCGAGGGCGATGCCGGCGAACGCCATGGTCAGGGCGGGATGCCGCAGGATGCGCGAGGCCAGACCGAGGCTCGGCCTTTGACGTACTCCCACAGGGGATGGCGGCACAGGCCCGGCGGTGGGAGACACGGCGCCGAGCCTACCCAAGTCCGGCGCCCGAACCGCTGAAGACGACCCGGCCGGCGCTCATCGTCAGCTCGCACGGCGGCAGCGGTTCGCCCGGGCTCCATCCGCGGGAAGGAGTCGGTTGCCCAGACGGCCAGGTCTGCTCGGGCTCCGGCGCGGAGCTCACCGCTGTCGTCGACCCGCGACGCCCGGTGGGCCCCGACGGTCGCGGCGGCGAATGCCGCCGTCCCGGCCAGCCGCTCGTCGACGCGCCAGTGCTGCACCGCGTGGCGTACGGTCGCCCAGCCGGCCAGCGGGGTCACCGGCGCATCGGTGCCGAAGGCCAGCGGCACCCCGGCTCGGTGCAGGGAACCGATCGGGTTCATGGTGGCGGCTCGGTCGTGACCCAGTCGCTGCTCGTAGAGCTCCCCCGGCCCACCCCAGGCTGCGTCGAACGCCGGCTGCAGGCTGGCCACCACCCCCAGCTCGGCCAAGGTGGCGATGTCGGTCGGATCGATCATCTCCAGGTGCTCCAGCCGGTGCCGCGCGGCGACGATCTGGTCGCGCCCGACCCGGCGGGCGGCCTGGCGCAGACCGTCGACGGCCGCCGCCACTGCGTCGTCACCGATGCAGTGGAAGCCGGCCTGCAGCCCGGCCCGCGTGCAGGCCACGATGTGGTCGGCGATCTGATCGTCATTGAGATAGCGGGCGCCGCGGCCCGTGGCGTCGCGGTAGGGGTGCCGCAGGGCGGCGGTCCGCGAGCCGATCGCCCCGTCGATGCACAGGTCGCCGGCCAGACCGGCGGCGCCGACCGACCGGGCCCGCGCAAGAGATTCGGGCGCGGCCAGCTCGCCCCAGTAGGTGACCACGTTCAGGCCCAGCTCGGCACCGACCTCGCGGACGCGGACCAGATCCTGCAGCGGCCCCAGGTGCGGACCGCCGAGCTCGTGCACCGTGGCCACCCCGAGCTCGGCCGCTCCGCGCAGGGCGGCTCGCGCGGCGGCGCGCCGTTCGTCGTCGCTGAACAACCGGTCCATCCGACCCCGGCACAGGTGGTGCGCCTCGCGGGTGAGCAGCCCGTCAGCCGCGTAGCCTTCGGCGCCGGTCACATCGGGCAGCTGGTCGAGCAGGGCGCTCGAGACGACGGCCGAGTGCACGTCGACCCGGGCCAGGTAGACCGCGACCGGGCCGGCTGCGGCGTCGACCTCGACGCGGGTCGGCGGCCGCGGATCGCTCCAGCCGCGATCGTCCCACCCCTGCCCGACGATCACCCGGGCGTCGGGGTGGCTCCGGGCGTAGGCACTGACCAGAGCGAGCACCTCGGTCCGGCTCTGGACGCCGTGCAGGTCGATGCCGGTCATCACCTGACCGGTCTGGATCGAGTGCAGATGGGCGTCGACGAAGGCCGGCGTCAGCAGCCGCCCGCCGAGGTCGACCTCACGCTGGCCCGGGGCGAACCGCCGGGCTTCCTGGTCGTCGCCGACGAAGACGATCTGACCGACCCTGCACGACCACGGCGGTCGCGTCGGGCGCGGTCGGCGACAGCACCCGGCCACCGTGGAGGATCAGGCTCGACGGGCGTCGGCCTCAGATCTGGGGCCGGTCCTCGTACGGGGTGGACAGCACGGTCGTGGTGTGGGTCGACACCTTGCCATCGGCCCGGATGCGGGCGAGCAGGGACTCCAGAGCGGTCATGTTGGTGACCTGCACCTTGAGCAGATAGCTGGGCTCACCGGCCACCGAGTAGCAGGAGATGATCTCCTCGATGTGCTGCAGCCGGTCCGGCGCATCGTCGGGCTGGCTGGGATCGAAGGGCTTGATCGCCACGAACGCGGTGACCATCAGGCCGAGCTCGCCGGCGTCCAGGACCGCTCGGTAGCCCTTGATCACGCCGCGCTGCTCGAGCCGGCGGACCCGCTGCTGAGCGGCGGACGTGGACAGCCCGGTCTCCTTGCCGATGTCGGTGTAAGACATCCGGCCGTCCCGCGCGAGAAGCGCAAGTATGCGACGGTCGAGCTTTTCCATGGGGGCCATCGTGCCAGTATTCAGTTGTGGGCTCACCCCGGATAATGCTTTTGGACACAGCATCGTTGTACTTCCGAGCATTTTTCGGGGTGCCCGATTCACTCCGCGGACCCGACGGTATGCCGGTGAACGCGATCCGCGGACTGCTCGACTTCATCAGCCGGCTGGTCGACACCTACTCCCCCAGCCATCTGGTCTGCTGCTGGGACAACGACTGGCGCCCGCAGTGGCGGGTCGACCTGATCCCTTCCTACAAGGCCCATCGGGTGGCCCAGGCCGGCGAGACCGTGGTCGCCGAGATGTCGACCTCGGCGGCGACGAAGGGCGAGCAGGCGCCTGACGCGCTGGCCGTCCAGGTCCCGTTCATCCTGGCCACCTTGGACGCGCTCGGCATCGCCGTGGTCGGCAAGGACGGCTACGAGGCCGACGATGTGATCGGCACCTTGGCCAGCACGGCCACCATGCCCGTCGACGTGGTCACCGGCGACCGGGACCTTTTTCAGCTCGTCGATGACCGACCGCCAGGTGCGGATCCTCTACATCGCTCGCGGCGTCGGCAAGCACGAGCAGGTCGACAACGCCTGGATCAAAGCGAAGTACGGCATCGAAGCGTCGGCGTACGTGGACTACGCCACCCTGCGTGGCGATGCCTCCGACGGTCTGCCCGGCGTGGCCGGCATCGGTGAGAAGACCGCGGCCAGCCTGCTCAACTCCTATCGTGACCTGAGCGGCATCCTGGCGGCGGCCAGCGAGCCGGAGCCCAAGATCAGCGGCTCGGTCCGCTCCAAGCTCGGCGCGGCGATCGACTACCTGGCCGTGGCGCCGACCGTGGTCGCGGTCGCTCGTGATCTTGACCTCGGGGTGACGTGGTCAGACCTCGAACGCCCGCGGGTCCCGGCCAAGCCGGCCGAGTTCGCCGAGCTGGCTGAGCTGCTCGGGCTGAGCAGCAGCGCGACCAGGATCGTGGCGAGCCTGGCCCGTGACGGCTGAGCCGCGGCTTCAGGAACGGCCGACTCGCCCGTTCCGGGTGCGGCTGTCCTCGCTCGCCGACCCCGGGGCGATCATCGCCGGCGGGCCCCGGCCGGTGGAAGCGTTGTGGGGTGAGTGGTTCGCCGGCGGGGTCGCGCTCTTCCACGACCCGTTGCTGGTCAGCATGATCGACACCGCCGGCCCTGAAGCCTTCGCCACGCTGGACGACCTGCCCGAAGTTGATCATGACTTCGACGGCATCGGCGGCGGTTGGTTGGTCTGCCTCGGCTACACCCCCGGCCACACCCGACTCGCCTTCTACGACTCCTTGCTGCGTTGGCAACCCGCCTCCGGATGGAGCTTCGAGTCGCTCGGACTGGCCGGCAGCGAAGCGCGCGACGAGATCGCGCTAGCCCGGTGGATCGCTGCCCTGCAACACAATCTTGGGCGAGAGCCGACCCCCGCCGCGATCGGAGCCTTCCGGACGACCGAGCCGCCGGCCGCCGCCCGTGATCATCATCTGTCGGCGGTCGAGTCGGCGATCGGTCGGATCCACCGTGGCGACTTCTACCAGATGAACCTCTGCACCCGGCTGCTGGCGCCGCTGGACGGCGATCCAGCCGCCGTGTTCGCCGACCTCGCCGACCGGCTGCGCCCTCGGTTCGGTGCCCTGGTCGACCACACCATGATCAACTACGATCACCCGACGAGCGGCTCCCGGGCTCGGGCTGTGGCCAGCTTCAGCCCGGAGCTGTTCTTGCGGGTCCGCGGCCGAACGGTCACCACCGCACCGATCAAGGGCACCGCCCCCCGCACCGATGACCAGGCGGACTCACCCGCCTTGCGCGCCTCGGCCAAGGATGCGGCGGAGAACATCATGATCGTCGACCTGATGCGCAACGACTTGTCCCGGGTCTGTGAGCCGGGCACCGTGGCGGTCCGGGACCTGCTGGACGTCGAGCCGCACCCGGGTGTCTGGCACCTGGTCTCCACCGTCGAGGGTCGGCTCCGACCCGAGGTCACCATCGGTGCGCTGTTGTCGGCCACCTTCCCACCCGGCTCGGTGACCGGCGCCCCGAAGTCATCCGCCGTCACCGGGATCACCGAGCTGGAGTCGGTCCCGCGGGGGGCGTACACCGGCGCCATCGGTCTGGTCAGCCCGGGTGCCGGTGCCGACTTCAACGTGGTGATCAGGAGCTTCGAGATCGCCGACGGCATGGTCGAGCTGGGGGTCGGCGGTGGGCTGACCGCGGACAGCGTGCCGATCCGCGAGTGGTACGAGTGCCTGCACAAGGCGCAGCCGCTGGTGGCCGCCGCCGGCAGCGAGCTCGACCTCGGGCTCGGCAGCGAGCGGCACCCCGACCCGGCGCTGCGACGGGCCGGTGTCTTCGAGTCGGTCCTGGTCACCGCCGGCCGGCCGGTCCGGCTGCCGGCGCACCTCGGCCGCCTGGACACCTCCTGCCGTGAGCTCTACGGTCAGGGCCTGCCCGATGAGCTGGCCGAGACCGTACGCGCGCTGGTCACCGAGGCCGAGACCACGCCGCGGATGGTCCTGCGGATCTCCGCCACCCCCGACGACGCCGGTGAGATCGCGGTGGCGACCGAGCTCCGGCCCTTGGGGCCGCGGCTGACTCACTGCAACCTGCGCCATGCCGAGCGGCCCGACCAGGTCTGGCGGCACAAGTGGCAGCACCGGCACGCGCTGACCGAGGCCGAGCACCGCGTCGCCCCGGACCTGCCCTACTTCACCTCGACCGAGCGGCCCGACCGGCTGAGCGAGACCTCACGCGGCAACCTGTTCCTGCTCGGCGCGGACGGCACCTGGCGTACGCCGCCGTTGGACGAGTCGGTGCTGCCCGGGGTGACCCGCCGTGAGGTGCTCGACCTGTTCGCCGACCTCGGCACGCCGGTTCGGGTCGAGCGGTGCCTGGTCACCGACCTGCGCAGCGCGCGTAGCGCGTTCTGGACCAGCAGCTTGAGCGGTGCGGTCTCGGTGGACGCGGTCGACGGCCGTTCGCTGGCTCCCGCGGCCGCCCTGCTCGACGAGGTGAACGGGCTCTTGACCATCGGGTCGACCCGGGTGCGGTCCGGCGGGTCGGGCTGAGCGGTCAGGAGATGGCCCGGCGGGCGGCGTTGAGGAAGGCCTCGGCGTACCCCTCAGCCGGGATGTCACCCAGGTAGTAGGTCTTCAGCTGGGTCCGCACCGGCAGCCGGGGATCGGCCCCGAGCAAATCGTCGAGCACCGACTCGATGTTGCTGCCGTCGGAGGCGACCACGTATCCCGCCTGGGCGACCGGCATCTCCTCGAAGAACTCCTCCACCGAGCCACCCATCGCGCAGATGGCGAAGGGCTTCTCCGAGTAGAGGAAGTCCGGGACCACGCTGGACACGTCGGAGATGAGGGCATCGGCCTCGTTGAAGCAGTCGACGATCGTCCACTGGCTCTCGGCCTGCGCACCGAGGACGTGCGCGGTTCCGGTGGCCGCCGTGTCCGCCTCGAGCAGCGTTCGGATCTCGGCGGACGCCGTGGCCAGGGCCGGTGACTTGTCGGAGTACGGGTGCGGGCGGTAGATCACCACGCAGCCGCGCTGGATCAGCGCCTTGACCATCCCCGGCCCGATCGGCAGCGAGCTGTAGGCCGAGTCGGAGTGCATGCCCGCCCACGTCGGTGCGTACAGCACCCGGGGAGCCTTGGAGCGGATGGGACCCGGCACCACGTGAACGCCCTCCACCTGCGGTCGACCGACGATCTCGAAGAAGTCGGGACCGGTCGGCACCCCGTGGGCGGCAAACCGGTCGACCGCGGCCTGACCGGCCACGAAGTTCTTGTCGAACATCCGGGAGACGGGGTTGTAGCTGGGCGCCTTGTCGCTGTCCCCGTGGTTGAGCTGGATGTGCCGGATTCCCGGATAGCGGACCATGTGGACGTTGCGCAGGGCGTTGTTCACGTAGAACACGGTGCGAAGACTGGCGACCATGACCGGATCCAGCGTGGTCGCTCCACGGCGCAGCAGGATCGGCTTGCTGGTCATGGTGCTGGCCTCGGGAAAGCTCTTCGGGTTGCGGACGACCACGATGTAGCGCTCGCCGAGTCGATCCAGATAGGGCAGCCACCGCCCGATCTGGTAGCCGGTGCCGGCTGCGGCGTCCCAGTGCACCGCGAAGCGCGGGGCGTACTCGGTCAACACCTGGGGCAGCCGGCGCTCGACTCGCTGCCGGTGTCGGATCCGCAGCAGCGAGTCGCCCATCCCGACCAGGGTCACGGCCAGCGCGAGCATCGTGATCACCAAGTCCCACATGGTCGGCGCGCCCAGCAGGCTGAGCAGACCGATCAGGAAGACGCTGGCGCAGTTCACGTAGAAGATGACCTGGGACGGGAACAGCCGCACCGCCCGGATCTCCAGCACCGGCAGGTTCACCGCGTACGGCACGGCGATCGTGTCCAGCTTGGAGTACAAGCCCTCCGCCGCGATCACCGCGCCCATCAGGGCCACCGCCCACCACTCGACCAAGGACCCTGGTCCGGTGGCCTCGGTGGCGATGGCCAGCAGCAGCACCACGCGTGCGAGCCGGAAGGCGCCGGTCGGTCGGCCGGTCAGGTTCAACGCCTCAGCGGCCCCCATCACCCCGAGCAGCAGCAGGCCGATGCCGACCGGAACCACCGCCGGCAGGCTGGTCTTGGCCAGGACGACGACCAGCAGGGCGACCAGGCTGGTGAGGAACTCGCCACCGCCCACGTTCCACAGCCGCATCAGCTGGTCACGCCAAGCCGGCGTGGGACGCAGCGTGACCTCCTCGTCGTCGGTCTCGCCGGGTCGAGGGGCCGTCGGCGGACGTGTTGAGGTCATGGGCAACTTTCGGTTGGTCGCAGAGAGCGCCTCAGTTTAGCGGCGGGGGGCCTGGGGTAACCTCAGCCGTCTAGTACTGCCGGGTCGAGAACGAAGGATGGCACCCATGTTCAGTACGGTCCGCCGCAGGGCTTCGCGGGCCGCGAGGGTTGCTCTGCACCGACTTCCACCGCGCGTCCAAGACGCCGTACGTGACGGCCTTCGGGCCGCGCGACGAGCGCGGCGCGGCCGTCCGCGGCTCCCCGTGGTCAGCATCGTCGTCCCGGTCTACGGCGTCGAACGCTTCCTGCCCGCCTGCCTGGACAGCCTGATCGGCCAGACCCACCGTCAGCTGGAGATCATCCTGGTCGACGACGGGTCGCCGGACCGCTCCATCGACATCATGGAGGCGTACGCCGCCCGTGACCCCCGGATCAAGATCGTCCGGCAGGCCAACAGCGGGCTCGGTGCGGCGCGCAACGCCGGAGCGGCGGTGGCCACCGGCACCTACGTGATGTTCGTCGACTCCGACGACACCTTGGAGCTGAACGCGATCAAGACGTTCGTGCGCAGCCTGGAGAAGACCGGCTCCGACTTCGCCGTGGCCTCCTACCGGCGGCTGAGCGCGGCGGGCACGACGCCCGCCGCCTGGTGGATCCGGCGGGCCCACCGGGTCAGTCGCCCGGCCATCCGGCTGCTCGACTTCCCCGACATCCAGGTGAACGCAGTGGCCTGGAGCAAGTGCTACCGGCGTCAGTTCTGGAGCGACCACGACTTCGCCTTCCCGGTCGGCGTCTTGTACGAGGACCAGGCGGTGTCGACCCGCGCGTACGTGCTGGCCCGGTCGTTCGACGTGCTCTCCCAGGTGCTGTGCAACTGGCGGATCCGCGACGACCGCAGCTCCATCACCCAGCAGAATGCCGAGGTTCACGACCTCGAGGCCCGGCTCGACGCCGCTCACCAGTCACTGGCCGAGCTCAGCCGACCCGGCTTCGAGCGGGCCCGCGAGGTTCGGCTGGCGCAGTACCTGAGCAACGACTTCCCGCTGTCGATCAAGGCGTCCCAGCACGGCGACGACGAGTTCTGGGCCGTGCTGCGCGACGGCCTACGGCAGCTCACCGCCCAGGTGACCCCGTTCGTCTGGGAGCGGGTGTCGGCCCAGCACCGGGTCGCGACCGCGCTGGTGATCGAGGACAACCGCGAAGAGGCCATCTGGTTCGTCGGCCTCGGCCACAACAACCCCAAGAACTCCCCGACCGTGGCCCGCAACGGCCACGTCTACACCGACATCGAGGTGCGGCACGCCCTCGGCATGGAGGCGACGGATCCGTTCCTGGAGCTCAGCGACCACCAGCTGGAGCTCATCACCTCGGTCCGACGCGCGTTCTGGAACCGCGACGACATCTTCGTCGTCGAGGGCTGGGCCTACATCGACAACCTCAGCCTCACTGATGTCACGCCTCGGATGCGGGCCTGGTGCCAGCAGGTCGACGCCAAGACGAGGGTCGAGCTGCCGATCGAGGTGCGGCCCACCGTCGAGGTCACGGCGGCCTCCAAGCACCGCTACGCCGACTACGAGAACTCCGGCTTCGCCATGTCGGTCGACCCGCGCCGGCTGTCCGAGAAGTCTTCGGGGAAGGCCGACTGGCAGATCTGGGTCGAGGTGTCGGCGGCCGGTCTGACCCGTAGCGCCCAGCTGAGTCGGATCGAGACCGGGGGATCAGCCGGCCGTCTGGAAGCCAGGACGGTGGGTTCCGCGCACGCCGTGCCGCTGGTGACCCGCCGGGACGGTCTGCTGCTCAGCCTGCGGCCGGTCGTCTACACCGTCGATCGAGCCATCTTCCACGACCGCTCCCTGACCGTGACCCTGGCCGCCCGGGGCCAGGCCGGGCCGCTGGCCCTCGAGCTGACCAACCGGCCCGCGAGCGACGTCGTCCGGGGCACGCTGCGACGGCTTCCCGATGGACGCTCCGAGACCACGGTGGTGGTGCCCGAGGTGCTCACCGAGTCCGGCGAGCCGCCGTCATCGCGCACCTGGACCGTGCAGGTCGTGTCCTTGGACGGCACCCGGTCGCCGGCCGGCGTGGTCAGCGATGATGTCGTGCCGGCCCGGCCGACGAGCAGTCCGTACGCCGGACGCAACCCCCTGGGCAACCTGGTCGTGGTCGATGAGCCCCGCAGTGTCTGGGTCGACCAGGCGGAGGTGACCCCCTCCGGCTCGTTGCGGATCGCCGGGGAGGTGCTGGGGCTGCTGGTCGAGGAGCTGGTCTTCACGGTCGAAACGGCCAAGGCCAATGCCTCGGCCCGACCGAGCGCGGCCGCGGTCGGACAGTTCGAGGCGGTCATCGAGCTGCGCCACAACCCATGGCAGCTCGGCGAGACCGTGCTTCCGAGTGGTCGCTACACCCTCGTCTGCCGCCGACCCGAGCCCGCCTCCGGCCTGGACGGCCAGGGCGAGATCCCCGTGCACCTCGATCCGACCTTGATCGCGACCCTGCCGGCTGACTTCAGCACCGATCAGTTCCGGGGCGCGGTGCGGCTGGTCCGCCCCGACGGGCTGCAGCTGAGTGTCGAGCCGCCGCTCACCGACACTGAGCGCGGCGCTCGCAACCAGCAGCGGCTGCAGACGTCGCTGGCCAAACGGCTGACCAGCCCGGACCACGAGCCCGGGGCCGTGCTGTTCAGGTCGTACTACGGCGAGATCGCCGGCTGCAACCCGTTGGCGGTTCATCGCGAGCTGCGCCGCCGCGGCACCAGGCACACGCTCTACTGGGCGGTCGTCGACCACTCCGTCCGGGTGCCGGAGGGCGGCATCCCGGTCATCATCGAGAGTGCGGAGTGGTATCGGCTGCTGCACGACGCGCAGTTCTACATGGACAACATGCACCAGCAGATCTATCACCGTAAGCCGGCGCACCAGATCCAGGTGCAGACCTTCCACGGCTACCCGTTCAAGCAGATGGGCCAGTCGCATTGGGCCTGGCAGAACCGCGACGTCGCCCACGTACGGTCCTATCTCGACCGGGCGGCCGACTGGGACTTTCTGGTGTCGCCGGCCAGCTACGGCAGCAAGCCGCTGGCCGAAGAGTTCGGTTTCCCCAACGAGGTGCTGGAGATCGGCTATCCCCGCAACGACGTGCTGGTCAGTGCCGACGCCACCGAGATCGCCGCGACCGTCCGCGCCCGGCTGGGCATCCGACCGGACCAGACCGCGTTGCTCTACGGGCCGACCTTCCGCGACGAGATGGCTCAGAACGACTTCAAGGCCTCGATGGTGGACTTCTTGGACATCCCGCGGCTGGCGGCCGAGCTCGGCGACGAGTACGTCGTGCATGGTCCGGGGGCACGCGTTCAACGCCCGGCTCGACGCCCGGGTCGGGTCCCGGGGCAACGTGATTGACGTGACCGACTACCCCGACATCGCCGAGCTGTGCCTGGCCTCGGACGCGGCGATCCTCGACTACTCGTCGTTGCGCTTCGACTACGGCCTGACCGGTCAGCCGATGATCTTCATGGTGCCCGACCTCGATCAGTACCACGAGACCTCCCGGGGCTCGATCATCGAGTACGAGCCGACGGCCCCCGGCCCGCTGGTCAAGACCACCTCCGAGGTGATCACGGCGGCTCGGGACCTGCCCCAGGTGCGTCGGGACTACGCCGAGGCGTACGAGAGGTTCCGGACGACATACCTCGATCTCGACGACGGCCACGCCAGCGAACGACTCGTCGACCGGGTCTTCATCCGCGACGAGCCTCTGACCGCCCCGCGCGCGCCTGTGTCAGCCTGCCGATCAGGCGCCGTGAGCGAGCAGTGCGTCGGCCGCTCGGACGGAGGCCTTGCCGTCGTCCCAGGCATTGAACTTCTCGGTCCAGGCCCGGTACGACTCGTCCCAGCGCTGCCGTACGCCGTCGGCGTCGGCCAGCGCGTCGACCGTCTCGTCGAACCGGCGCAGCACCGGACCCGGCGAGAACTGCCGGAGGTCGAAGTAGCTGCCCCGGAGCTCGTCGACATAGCGCTCGTAGTCCGGGGTGAAGAACACGACGGGTTTGCCCGTGACCGTGAAGTCGAACATCACCGACGAGTAGTCGGTCAGGCAGCTGTCGGCCACGCAGAAGAGATCGGTGACGTCGGGATAGGTGGTCACGTCGATCACCCGCTCGGCGGCGACCGGGGCGGTCCCCCGCAGGTTGCGGGAGTGCCCGCGGACCAAGATCACGTAACGCTCCCCCAACGCCTCGGCCAGCTGCGCCACCTCGAGGTGGTCGACCATGGCGGTCTGGTCGTCTCGCCAGGTCGGGGCGTACAGCACCGCGTGCTGGTCCTCGGTGATGCCGAGCCGGGAACGCAGTCGGGACCGGACCTCGTTCGCCTGAGGTGAACGCAGCAGGTCGTTCCGGGGATAGCCCGACTCGACGATCGGACCCTGGTAGTCGTACGCCCCACGCATCTGCTCGACGCTGTAGGCGTTCTCGGCCAGCAGCAGGTCCCAGCGAGCGGTCTCGGCTTGGATCGAGTTCACGAAGCCCGGGTCGGTCCGGGCGTTGGGCCGATCGAGAGCCAACCGCTTGAAGGCGGTGCCGTGCCAGGTCTGCAGCACCCGCTGGTGGGGCCGGCGCTTGAACGTGTCGTGCAGCCAGTTGTTGGTGACCAGGTAGCGCGCCTCGTGTCGTACGCGCCACCACTCGGCACTGTTGATCGTGACCGGCGTCGCACCGTCGGGGACGGGGACCGACCGGTCCTTCACCCCCCAGTAGAACCTCAGTCCGAGGTCCCGCCGAGCCAGCTCGGTGTGCAGCGCCCGAGGGTTGCAGGCACAGACCAGGCCGTCGAAGCTCTCCAGGTAGACCGCCTCCTCGACCGGAGCGGTCGAGCTGCGCTTCTGCGCCCGGGCGCGAAGCTGGCGACGAGCGAAAGCACCGATCTCGGCGAGCGAGCGGGAGTCGTTGACCGTCAGCCACAGACCGCCGTCGGGGTGGTGTTCCAGCCTGGCGTTGAAGTGATCGGTGAACGTCCAGGTGTAGAGCCGGGCGGACAGCTCAGCCGCCAGTTCCGCGACTTCTTCAGCGCCGGCGGCGTCGATCAGCCACAACCGGTAGCCGCCGGCGACCGGGGCAAGGCCCTCGTGACCCCACTCGTCGGTCCACAGCAGGGAAAGCTCGGCAGTGAAGGATCCGTTGGTCACCTCGAGCGGGGCCGCGAACGTGTCGCGCTTACCCCGCAGCTCGACCCGGACCGGCCCGGTCCAGGCGCCGGCCATCGAGCCGCGGATGACCAGGGACGGCACCGGCCCGGCGGGTAGCTGGACGTCGACCAGCTGGGCCGACCGGTTCCGGCGGCGCAGCGTCAGGCCACCACCGGGGGACGTCGTCGTACCGAGGGCCAGACTCGGTTGCCCGTGCAGGGTCAAGGGTGGTCGCCGGGCGAGCACCGGATGGACCGAGCCGTCAGCCGCGGTCCACGCCACATCGATCGCGTCGGTCGACGGCAGCTGGGAGCTGGTGATCGGCACCGACGTCGGCCGCCGCCCGCCGGGCCACGGCAGACGCTCGACCGAGCCGCCCGCCAGCTCGACGTGCCGGATCTGCGGATCGCCGAGGGCGGCCAGCCGCAGCACCAGCTCGTCCCCGTCCAGCTCGATCGCTTCGGCGGTGACGCAGTCGGTCTGCACGGTGACGACAAGTCCGCGACCGTCCTCCCAGCCCGGGCTGGCCCACAGCTCACCAGCAACGACCCGCCCGGGCAGCCGAGCGGCCGAGCCCCAGCGGTAGTGCTTGGTCAGCGGACCACGGTGTCGAAAGGTGCCGAAGTCCAGCTCGACCCAGATCGGCAAGGTCAAGGTGGTGGCGCCCGCCACCCGCTGCCCGGCGCGTACGGCCGGCTCGGCGAGCAGCTTCTTCAGGGCGGACGTGGGCAGGGTCGCCGTCCAGGCCTTGTCGGCCAGGTCCTCGGTTCGTGGGCTGAACGCCCGGATCTCAGGGTCGCTGCGCTGCTCGACCGCGGCGGACCAGGTGTGATTGGTTCCGGGGACGCTGGCGAACACCCGGACGACGGCCTGGCGAGCGACGGCGGTCGGCAGGTAGGCCCAGCCGTCCAGCTCGAGATCGCCGGCGTCGGTCCACCGGAGCCGGCGAAGCTCGGCGGACAACGCGGGGAACGTGCTCAGGGGCACCGACGACGCTGGTTCGGCTGCCGGGTGCTGGTCGCGTACGCGGTCCGTAGCCGTCGCCGCGACCGTGCGCCAGGCCCGTCGAAGGCGGCGCCGGACCCGTCCGGCCTGTCGCCGGGCCCGGGCGGGGACAGACGTGGACAGTCTCCCCGGCTCTGGCACAACGGGAACTCTACAGCGACGCGCCGGCTGCCCGTGTTGATAGCGAAGAAGAGGATGCCGATAGTGTGCCGGTCATGGTCTTGCGCAACGTGGCCGTGGTCCTGGCCGGCGGAACGGGGACTCGAGTCGGTCTCAGCATCCCCAAACAGCTCATCAAGATCGCCGGCAAACCGATCATCGAGCACACCATCGCGGCGATGCAGCAGTCGCCGTTGATCGACGAGATCCTGGTGATGATGGCCCCCGGCTACCTCGACGAGATCCGGGCGATCGTCAAGAAGGGCGACTACGACAAGGTCACCCACATCCTCGAGGGCGCCGGCACACGCAACGACACGACGGCAGCGGCTCTGGCCGCGCTTGGCGACGAGGAATGCAACGTCTTGCTCCACGACGCCGTCCGCCCGCTGGTCTCCCAGACCATCATCGCCGCCAACGTGGAGGCGCTGCAGATCGAACGAGGCCGTCGACACCGCCATCCCGTCCGCCGACACCGTGATCCAGGTGGCCCCGGGCAGCGACGTGATCAACGACGTCCTCCCCCGTCACCTGTTGCGTCGCGGCCAGACGCCGCAGTCGTTCCGGCTGTCGACCATCCGGGCCGCGTACGCGAACGCCGCCCTCGACCCCAACTTCACCGCGACCGACGACTGCACCGTGGTGCTCCGCTATCTGCCCGAGGTCGCGATCGCCGTGGTCGCCGGCCACGAGCGCAACATGAAGGTCACCGAGCCGATCGACGTCTACATCGCCGACAAGCTCTTCCAGCTGACCTCCGCCGACATTCCGCCCGAGCTGACCGAGGAGCAGTACGCCGAGGCGCTGGCCGGCAAGACGATGGTCGTGTTCGGCGGGTCGTACGGGATTGGTGGCGACATCGCCGTGCTGGCCGCCCGCTACGGCGCCACGGTCAAGACGTTCTCCCGATCCTCCACCGGCACCCACGTCGAGCGCCGCGCCGAGGTCGCCGAGGTGGCTCAGTCGGTGCTGGCCGAGACCGGGCAGATCGACTTCGTGGTCAACACGGCCGGGGTGCTGCCTCGCGGTGAGCTGTCCGAGACCAGCGAAGAGACGATCTATGCCTCCACCGACGTCAACTACCTGGCGCCGGTGTTCATCGCGCAGGAGTTCTTCCCCCACCTGGTCGCGTCCAAGGGCTCGTTGCTGCTCTTCACCTCCTCGTCGTACACCCGGGGCCGCTCCGGCTACTCGCTCTATTCCTCGGCCAAGGCAGCGGTGGTCAACCTGACCCAGGCGCTGGCTGACGAGTGGGCCGGCGACGGCGTACGCGTCAACTGCGTCAACCCCGAGCGGACCGGCACCCCGATGCGGACCAAGGCCTTCGGCGACGAGCCGGCGGGCACCCTGCTGTCCTCGGAGGATGTGGCCCGCCAGTCGCTCAACGTCCTGGTGTCCGGCCAGACCGGCCACATCATCGACATCCGCCGCGAGCAGGGCCCCGCCGCCATCGCCAACGGCTGATCAGCCCGCGGACGGGGAAAGGCTGGAGCCAAGCCGAGCGCTTCGGCAAGCTCAGCCCGGGTTCCACTCCTGAGCTCAGCTCGTGTTACCGCCGTGGGAACAGAAAACTCCCCGGCCAGCTGGCGCTGACCGGGGAGGTTGGAGATCTGGGCTCAGTGACTCACAGGGTGAAGTCGGTGACGATCATGTTGTGGTCCGAGGCGCGGGTCGAGTCGACGCGGGTGGTGACGTTCTCGAACCGCTTGGCGCCCTTGGCACCGAGGACGAGGACCATGTCGATCCGGTTGCCGAAGCCCTGGGCGCCGGCGACCTGGGTGGTCCGGAAGTCGTTGTAGGTGTCGTACTGCATGTTGACCTTGGCGCGGGCGGAGGCGGTGTCGTAGAAGCCCTTGCCGATGAGGTAGTCGTGGGCGGTGTTGCCGGCCTTGTGGTTCTGCCAGGAGTTGAAGTCACCGGCGACGATGACCTGCTCGTTGCCCTTGCGGACCTTGCCGATCTTGGCGTAGACGGCCTTGATCTGAGCGGCGCGCAGGTTGTTGAACGACTTCTTCTCGCTCAGGCTGCTGCCCTGGCGGTGGTCCAGGTGGACCGAGACGAAGAGGAACTTCTTGCCGGTCGACTTGTTCTTGAACTCCGCGTACGCCGCGCTGCGGACGTTGGTCTTGCTCTCACCCTTGCGGATCGGCAGGTCGAAGCTGCAGGAGGTGTTGTACTGACGGGTCTTGGTCTTCTCCGGGCACTTGGTCAGCACGCTCAGCTTGTCGGTGTTGTAGAGGATGCGGGCGCCCTGGCTGCTGTGCTTGGTGCCGGGCAGCACGTACGAGGTGGTCCGGACCAGCTTGTACTTGCCGGCACCGGCGCTCTTGAGGGAGCGGACCAGGCTCTCGGTCTGGCGCGGGATCTTGGTGGTGGTGGCGCCGGACTTGCCGTCGGCGCGACCCGGCGAGAGCTCCTGCACGGCGACCACGTCGGCGTTCTCGCCCTTGATCGTCTTGGCCACGTCGGAGGAGCGCTTCAGCCAGTTGCGCCCGTCGTTGTACTTGGCGGTGCGGACGTTGAAGCTGCCCACGCGGATCGCGGTGCCACCGCTCTTGGCGGCAACCGCCATCGGGGCCACGGCCTGGAGCTGCGGGAAGGCGCGGGTGGCGGCGGCGGACTTGCTGCCGTTGCGGGCGAAGACCCGGAAGAAGAGGTGGTTGGCGGTCGCGGGAGCGGCGCCGGCGGCGGCGACCTGCTTGGCGCTCAGGGTCACGGAGCGCTTGCTGCCGCTCACGGTGAAGGTCTTCGAGTTGCGGCCGGTCTTCGGCAGCACCGATCCGGAGGACTTGCTGAAGGCGGTGAGCCCGGTCTCGATGTCGAAGCTCTTGGTGTTCTTGCCGCTGGTCTTCCAGGTGATGGTGACCTCGCCGACGCCCGGTCCGGCCCAGGAGTTCACGTCGCTGATCTTGTCGGGGGCCTTGGTGGCGGCCGCTTCGGCAGCGGGGGTCCCGACCAGAGCGATGGTGGAAAGGGACGCGACGGTGATGGCAGCGGCAAACAGATGTGAACGCACGGGTGCTCCTGTGGAGTAGAGGTGTAGGTCCCGAGATAGCCCCGAATCAGACACCCCCGTGCGGCCCCCAGTGCCACGCTGTCTTGGTGAAGATTCTAGGTAGACATCCTTACCAAACACAACTCGGCGACACTGGGTGACCCACGGAGCGCGGCCTGTTTGGGGGGCATCAAAGGGCTGTTTACGCTCAGTGAGGCGTACTCTATCCGTTATCTGGGCGTTATGGGCGTGAGTAACGTCACACTTTTGACAAGGATGTCAATCTCGTTTCAGGCATGAAAAACGGCCCGGAACGGCGCCTGCCGTTACCGAGCCGTGATTCGCTCCGCTGGTGTTGTCTGGGGCTTCAGCCGCCTTGGGAGCTCGAGTAGTCCACGTTGCCGGTGGGGTTCCACACGGCCCGAGAGCCGATGTCGCCCACCCGGAAGACCCAGATCAGCGCGACCAACCCGACCACGACGAGCAGCAGCGGCAGTACGACCGCGAGACCGCGAGAGCGCTCCGTCGCCGCGTCGGCCTTCCCGCGCCGGCGGCGTCCGACCACGAACACGTTGGCCAGCGCGACCACGGCGAAGACAGCCATGATGAGCAGCAGCTGGGTGGCCAGCTGGGCGTGCTGCTTGATCAGGGCGCTGACCGGGTCGTCCCCGCCGAGCTTGAGCGCCCGCATCAGCCCCTCGCCGCTCTCCCGCGCGACGAACGTGGCTCCGAGCGAGCCGACCGCGACCACGGCGAGTGGCCATCGAGCCCAGCTGCGGGTGCGGGGGAAGGCGAAGAGCAGGGCCAGCAGGAACCCCAGAGGCACTCCGATCACCACCGCATGGATGACCAGGGGATGCAAAGGCATGTTTCCGATGGCATCGAACACGGTGGCTCCTTGAGGTGTGGGGACTACTCCCCCATCTAGACGAAGCACGGCGTCAGATGGTTCGCCGTCATCCGAGGCTAGTGGCGACCGTCCGCAGGTCGGCGACCAAGCCCGCGTACGCCTCGTCGTGCTCCGGACCACGGGTGCGCAGCACGGCTGACGGGTGGATGGTGGCCAGCACCCGCCGGATCCCGATGGGCGTCGGCAGCTCGAGCACCTGTCCGCGTTGCTGGGTGACCCGGAAGTCCGCGCCCAACAAGGACTTCGCAGCGGTCGACCCCAGGCACACGATCAGCCGGGGATCGACCAGCTGGAGCTCGTGCTCCAGCCACGGCCGGCAGGCCTTCAGGTGCCGCATCAACGGTGTGGCGTGAATGCGGCGCTTGCCCCGCTCGGTGAACCGGAAGTGCTTGACCGCGTTGGTGACGTAGACGTCGCTCGGGCGCAGGCCGGCATCGGCCAGGGCCCGTTGCAGCAGCTGACCGGCCGGCCCGACGAACGGGATGCCGCGCTGGTCCTCGACGTCTCCGGGTTGTTCACCGACCAGCGCGACTGCGGCGTGGTCGTTGCCCGCCGAGAAGACGACCTGGGTGGCCGGTTCCCACAGCTCGCAGCCTCGACAGTCCCGCGCAGCGGTTCGCAGAGCTCCGAGGTCGGCGCCGTCCGGTATCCACTGCTCCGCGGTCACGTCTGGTTGGCCACCGTGACGCCGTCGGGCTCGTCGGTGCCGACCGAGCCGGCCCACGAACCGGCCGGCATGTTGTGCTGCTCCTGCTCCATCCGGATCACGTGCAGGACGGCGTTGATCAGCGCGAGGTGGGTGAAGGCCTGCGGGAAGTTGCCCAGGTGCTGACCCGAGTGCGGGTCGATCTCCTCGGCGTACAGGTCGAGCGGTCCGGCGAACGACAACAGCTTGGCGCACAGCTTCCGTGCCCGCTGGTACTCACCGATCTCGCACAGCGCCGAGACCAGCCAGAACGAACAGATGGTGAAGCTGCCTTCTTCGCCCTCGAACCCGTCGTCGGTCTCCTCCACCTTGTAGCGGAGCACCAGGCCGTGCACGGTCAGCTCGTCGGCGATGGCCAGCACGGTGTTGCGAATGATGGGGTCGTCCGCCGGCAGGAAGCGCACCAGGGGCGCCAGCAACAACGAGGCGTCCAGGGCATCCGTGCCGTAGTACTGCGTGAGCACGCCGCGCTTGTCGACACCGTTGGCCAAGATGTCGTCCTTGATCTCCTGAGCAGCGAGCTCCCACTCGGCCGCCTTGCCGTCCTCACCGGTCATCCGGGCGATCTTGGCGCCGCGGTCGACGGCCACCCAGCACATGATCTTCGAGGACGTGAAGTGCTTCAGCTCCCCGCGAACCTCCCAGATGCCGGCGTCGGGGTCGCGCCAGTACTTCAGGGCCTCCCCCACCTGCTGGTCCAAGATGGTCCAGATCCGGTTGTCCAGGTGGTCGGCGGCTTTGATGTGCAGGTAGACAGAGTCGAGGAGGGCACCCCACACGTCGTGCTGCTTCTGCGCGTACGCCGCATTGCCGATCCGCACCGGACGCGAGTTGGCGTACCCGGGCAGGTGGTCCAGCTCGAACTCGGTCAGCGTCTTCTCGCCGCCGATGCCGTACATGATCTGGATGTCGCTCTCGTTCTCCACCAGGTCGGCGATGAAGGAGAAGAAGTCGACGGCCTCCCAGTCGAAGCCCAGCGAGTAGAGGCCCCACAGCGCGAAGGTGGCGTCACGGATCCAGGTGTACCGGTAGTCGTAGTTGCGGCCGCCGCCCGGGGTCTCGGGCAGCGAGGTGGTGCCCGCGGCCGACACCGCACCGGTCGGCGCATAGGTCAGGCCCTTGAGGGTCAGCGCGCTGCGCTGCAGGGCGCCCCGCCATGGGTGGTCCGGGAACTTGCCGCGGGCCAGCCAGTGCTGCCAGTGATGGGCGGTCCAGACCTGCCGCTGGTACGCGTCGGCATAGCTGGTCGGCGGCACCGCTCCACCCCAGGACAGGGCGACGAACCGGAGGTCACCCTCCTTGAGCAGGGTGCGGGCACTGGCCTGGCCACCCTCGAAGCCGATCCGCATGTCGCTGGTCAGCGTCAGCTTGACGTCTTGGCCATCGGCGCTCGCCGTGCCCTGGTGGTAGTCGTCGCCGGTGTACTCCCAGCGGGCGTGGGTCTTGCCGTAGTCGAACACCGGCTCGCAGTCCATGATCGTCTGGACCTCACCCGAGGCGCAGCGGATCGTCCGCAGGAAGATGTGCTCGGCCTCGTAGTCGTTCGGCGTACGACGATAGGTCTTGGACCGGTCGCGGTCGTGGTGCCACGGCCCGACCAGCAAGGCGTCGCGGACGATGATCCAGCCGGTCGGCGTACCCCAGCTGGTCTCCAGAATCATCGTGCCGGGGAGGTAGCGCACCTCGGCAGGCACCGTGACGTCGGCCGGCGAGATCTGGAACGCGCCGGCGTGGCGACCGAGGATGCTGCCGAACACGCTGGGCGAGTCGAACCGGGGCACACACATCCACTCCACCGCGCCTCCGGGTGAGAGGAGTGCGGACACCTCACCATCGCTGAGGAAGCCGTAGTCACCGATCGGTGTCGATCGGAGGTGGGCCGCGGGACCGCTCATCTGAGGATGGTGTCCCTTGTTGTTCTTCTTCGCCATGCACGAAGCATTCACCCCCGTCCGGCCGCTGGCAAGGACCAGACCACGGTAGTTCGCTGCGTGGCACACCGAAGATTATCCGCAACTCACTGGTTGCACTATCGGCCGTCTCCTGCAATGCTGGGGTTGCACATTCCGACAACCGAGGAGAGATCATGACCGCTGACTGGGACCGCATCGAGCGGCGTATCGACATCGCCGCGCCAGCCGACCGCGTCTGGCAGCTGGTGGCCGAGCCGGGGTGGTACATCAACGACGGCACCATCGTCGACCACCAGATCGAGGTCGACGGGGCGATGTCGGTCGTCCGCGACCCGGTGCACGGAGAGTTCACCTTCCGCACCGAGGAGCTCGATCCGCCGCGCTACGCCGCTTTCCGCTGGCTGAGCACCACCACGCCGACGACCACCGCCGAACCGGAGTCCACCCTGGTCGAGTTCTGGATCGAGGACCGGTCCGAAGGAGGGGTCACCCTGCGGGTGGTGGAGAGCGGGTTCGCCTCGTTGGCCGTGCCCGAGCTCGAGCAGCGCAAGAAGTTCGACGAGAACACCACCGGCTGGGAGGTCGAGCTCAAGGCCGCCCACGCTCATCTGTCCGTGGGCGTGGCCGCGTGACCTCGTCGACCTTGGTCACGGTGTTCTCTGCCCTCGGCGACGAGACGCGATGGGCGATCCTGGTGCAGCTCGGCCGGACACCGGCCTCGGCGTCCGCCCTGGCCACCGAGCTCCCGATCAGCCGGCAGGCCATCGTCAAGCACCTCGAGGTGTTGAGCCTGGTCGGCCTGGTCGACGCCGAACGACACGGGCGTGAGCTGCGCTACCGCGTCCTCGGATCCCAGCTCAGCCGGTTGGCCCGCGACCTGGAAGAGATCGGTTCAGCCTGGGACGAGCGGCTGGCCCGGATCAAGTCGGCCGCCGAGTCCGGCGACACACCCCGATAGGCCACACATCGATGTGTCGGGACTCGGCGAGGACTAGCGTGGGGAGATCAGATCCCAGGCTCAGCCTGCGGCGACAACGGAGGAGGCGGCCATGCGCCGGTATCTCGTCGTGGCCAACCAGACGCTCGGTGGGGAGGAGCTGGTCGACCTGATCGCCAAGCGAGCCAAGGTCGAACCAGCGGAGTTCTTCCTCGTCGTGCCGGCCACACCCTTGATGGAGTACGTGAACGTCTGCGCCTTGCCGGTGATGGGCGGTATCCCGTTGATGGCGGATTCGCCGGAACGAGCGCGCCAGCAGGCGGGCGAGCGGTTGACCACCGCCTTGACCCAGCTGCAGCAGGTCGGCGTCACGGTGGAGGGTACGGTCGGTGATCCTGATCCGGTTCGTGCCGTCCAGGGCGTGCTCGAGGGACGCCAGTTCGACGAGATCATCGTCTCGACGCTGCCGAGCCGCATCTCGCTCTGGTTGCGCCAGGACCTCCCCCGGCGGCTCGAGCACAAGTGCGGGCTGCCCGTCACCCACATCGGCGCCGTCCGCGCCGACGCTCCGTAGACTTCCGCCTCGGCGGCGTGCCAGCTGATCAGGCAGCAGCCTGCTCGAGCACCTGCTCGGCCCGCTGCGGGCTTCCTTCGGCGAGTCCGGCACCGATCGCCCGGCGGGATGCGAGCCACATACCGACTCCCACGAGCAACGCGATGCCCTCGGTCGCCGTCAGGCCCAGATGATGCCGGCCAGCCCGAACCAGTGGTTGCCGAGCAGCACGATCGGGATGAACAGCACACCCTGCGACACCGACATCACGATGGCCGGCACCGCCCGCCCCGTCGCCTGGAAGAGCGAGGTGAGCAGACCGGCGAATCCGTTCATGATCATCGCCACCAGCTGCGCGGTGAGGATGGTGACCCCGATCGCGAGCACCGATCGGTCCGCCACGAAGGAGGAGAACACCTGCTCGCGGAACACGAACACGGCCGTCGCGCAGAGCACGGCGGTGCCTCCCACGGCGACGGCTGACGCGCGCAGCGCCGCCGAGAGACGGCTCTTGTCCCCTTTGCCGTAGGAGTACGCGAGCAGTGGCAGCACGCCGAGCGTCACGCCCATCACCAAGAACTCGGGCACCTGCGCGATCCGGACCGCAACGCCCATCGCCGCCAGCGCACCGTCTCCGTACGCGACCGCGAGGTTGTTGAGGACCAGCGAGGTGATGATCAAGAAGGCCGACTGGAGCAGCTCCCCGACCCCCACGCCGAAGACGGGCTTGAGCACCGCGGATGACAGCGTGAACCAACGAGGCGCGAGACTCACGTGCTCGCTGTGTCGCTGCAGCCAGATGACGAAGTAGACGACGATGCCGAGGTTCGACAGGCCCATCGCCAAGGCGGCGCCGGCGACCCCCCAGCCCAGCACGAGGATGAACACGACGTCGAACACGACGTTCGCAACCGTCGAGGCGATCAGCCCGACCATCACCGGCCGCGCAGCGCCCTCAGCCCGTACGAGCTGCTCGAGGCAGAACGCTGCGGTGAGCACCGGGACGAAGGCCAGCAGGACCCTGACGAAGGCGCTCGTCGCCGGCACCGCAGCGGCGTCCGCGCCGAGCAGCGCCACCAGGGGGTTCAGCAGGAGCAGCCCCATCCCACCGAGCACGGCGCCGGCGATCACCGACCCCCAGACGGCGAACGACGCGACGTGCTTGATCTCGGCACCCCTGGCCGGCTCGTGCTCGGCCGCGCCCAGCAGCCGGGAGATGAGTGCGCCACCGCCGACGCCGAAGACGCCGCCGACCGCCATCACCAAGCCGAGCAGTGGCGCGCCGAAGGTGATCGCAGCGAGCAGGGCGGTGTCGTGCAGCGAGCCGATGAAGCCGGCATTGATCAGGTTGTAGACCGCGCCGACGATCATCGCAGCGGCCATCGGCACGCACAGGTGCACGAGGGCGTGGACGATCGGTGCGGCCGACAGATACCAGCGGTTGGTGCCGATGGCGTCGGCTGCGACCGGGGATTCGATGGTCGGGAGTGCTCATGACTGCTCCTTTCCGGGCAGGCTCGAGCGCGCGCCGGCGTACGCCGGCGTGGCGGGAGTGGTGCGGGAAGCGCGGCTGGGCCGCGCAGAGCGTCAGCGGGTCGGCTGCGGAGCTCGGCGGTGATCTTGGTCAGCAGGGCGTGCAAGGTGGCTCGCTCGGCCCGGTCCAGCGGGGCCAGGATCGTCTCGTCGGCGGCGGCCATCGCCGTGTCGAACCCGGCGATCAGCTCGACGCCGGCCGGTGTCGCGTAGACCCGCTTGCTGCGCTCGTTGCCGCCTTCGGTGCGTCGCTCGACGAGCTCGCGCCGTTCGAGCCCCTGCAGCAGACTGGAAACGCTCGCCGCGCTCGTACGGCTGATCTGCGCGATGTCGCGCTGGATCGCACCGGGGTTCTGGACCAGGTATCCAAGGACGAAGGCCTGCTCGTGGCTGAGCTCGCGTGCTCGGATCCAGTCCTCGCCTTCTTTGCGTTGCGCCCATCCGATCCAGCGGACCAGTCCGAGGCTGGTGGTGAAGGTCGGTGCGTCCATAGTCAGAACTCTAATGGTTAGAGCTCTAACCGTCAATGCTCGAACTAAATGGCTATGAGGGCGTCGGCCGGACCTCCGCTCCCCAGTGTCGGTTCACAGGAAACGCACAGCGCCTTCATGGCTCATCGGCCGCCTGGGCTGCTTGGGTTCACAGCATGAACACCACCACTTCTCTTGGCGAACGCCACCATCGCCCTGCGTTCGCGGCACCATCGGACCCAGCTGACAGAACACGCCGATGAGGTTCGATCGCGCGTCCGCAGATCTCCGTCCCACTCGGACGTCGACTCTAGGTTCACGACCGTGCCCCATCGGGCAGCGATCGGCGATCGACGGGAGTAGGGATCTATTTCCGCGCGACGACGGTGATCGGTAGCTCGCCGCTCGGCAGCAACGTGATGGCTGCGTGGACCGGGGCCGACAGGAGCGGGGTCGTCACGTCGAAGGCCTGCAGGACGGTGGCCGTGACCAGCTGGATCTCCAAGGTGGCGAGCTGCATCCCGATGCAGGCCCGCGGGCCGGCTCCGAACGGAAACCACGCGTTGCGGTGACCGCCGGGGTGCTGGTCGGGCGGCACATCGAAGCGGCGCGGATCGAAGCGTTCAGGGTCGGCCCACACGGCCGGCGAGTGGTGCACGGCCCACGGTGAGACCTCGACCCACGAGCCATCAGGGATCCGGTAGCCGTCCAGCACCTGATCGCCCCGCGCGCTGCGGGCCATACCGTGGGCGGCCGGATACAGCCGCATTGATTCCTGGATCACCCGAGTGGTCCAGATCAACCGATCGACGTCGGCAGCGACGGGCAGGCGTCCGTCCAGCACGGCGTCGACCTCGTCCCGGACGGTCCCCTGCCACTCAGGCGAGGCCGCGAGCTGGACGAGGGTGCAGGCGAGGGTGACCGAGGTGGTGTCGTGACCGGCCAGCAGGAACAGCATGATCTGGTCGGCGATCTCGCCATCGCTCAGCCGGTCGGCTTCATTCTCGGCATCGCGCGCGCTCAGCAGCAGGCTGAGCATGTCATCGGCGCCGTCCGTTACGCCCCGGGCGCGGCGTTCGCTGATGAGTTCGTCGACGATGGCTCGCACCTCGGCGAGCCCACGACGTAGCCGACGGTTGGCCGGCGTCGGCAGCCAGTGCGGGGCGGGATGTGGGCTGACGGCGCGTCGGAGCAGCTGATCGTTGATCGTCCTGAACCGCGTGAGCAGGTCGAGCGCACGGGTCATGTCGGCACCGAACAGGATGCGACCGCTGATCCGGGCCGCCACCGAGATCATCTCGGGATACGCATCGAGAACCCGGCCATCGGCGGCCGCATCGCGCCAGCGGTCGACCAGCCGCTCAGCCTCGTTGATCATCACCGGCGCATAGGCGGCGAGAATCCGGCGGCGAGTGAAGATCGGCGCGAGGAACCGCCGTTGCCGATGCCAGATCTCGTCTTGACTAGTCAACAGGTTGTCACCGAGCGCACTTCGCAGCTCGCGGTAACCCGGCGCATTCTTGCCGAACCGATCCGGTTGTCGAAGCACTTCGGCGGCCAGCTCCGGCGAACCGACCACGTGAAGCACGACCCGCCAGCCGGGTGGCCCGGCCACCACTCGGGCGAGACCGCCGACCTCGCGGGCAGCTCGCGCGACCGTGCCGAGGTAATCGCGGCGGACGTCCAAGAGCGACCCGATGACCGGGTGACCGGCCAGCGTTGGCGCCATGCGTCCCTCAGGTGAGGCAGCCACATCTCATGCTATGCACAGCGGCCAGCTGCACCGGACCCCCCACTCAAGGCAGGCTCTGACGCCCGTCTTCTGAGGCTGAGAACGGTGGCGGGCCAAGGATCTCGATCGCACCGGTAGCAGCGGCCGCCGCGCGGACCCGCCCGAAGTCGGGCATCGGCGGCTCTCCGGCGCCGGCCGGCTCACTGGCGTGTCGATAGAACGCCTCCCCGCCACCTGGAGTCTGCAGACAGAGCATCCGAGCTGTCGGCGCCGTCACCAGAAAAGCGTGAGGAACGCCGCGCGGGATGATCGCGATACCGCCCGCAGCGAGCGTTTGCTCGTCACCGGCTATGTGCAGCCGCACCTCTCCTTCAAGCATGTAGAACGTCTCGTCTGCCTCCGGGTGCTGGTGCAGCGGAGTCACCTTGCCCGCGTCCAACGCGTCCTCGAAGAGCAGGTAGGCACCGCCCGTCTCCTGCTCGGTGGCCAGCCAGGTGTGCACTCCCCCGCCGCAGAACCAGCGACGTTCACCCGCTCCGTACGCCCGTACCGTCGACTTCACCGCCACCACCGCCCCAGTTCCGCTTCATGGTACTTAAGTCCCATAAAGACACTAAGGTACCGTGAAGAGCGTGTCAACGCCGTACGAGTCCACCGGCCGGAGCCGGCAGAAGCAGCGGACTCGCGACGCCCTGGTGGCCGCGGCACGCGACCTGGTCGCCCGAGGCGGTGCGGCGCCGACCGTCGAGGCGGCAGCGGAGACTGCATCGGTCTCGCGCACGACGGCGTATCGCTACTTCCCCACCCAGAAGGCATTGCTAATCGCTGCTCATCCCGAGACCACCACGAGGAGCCTCGTCCCGGACGACGCCGGTGACGACCCAGAGGCACGTCTGTTGGGTGCCGTCGACGCCTTCATCCGGATCGTCGTGGATACCGAGCACCAGCAGCGAACCATGTTGCGGCTATCGCTGGATCCAGGGATTCCAAGCGAGTCCCTGCCGCTGCGTCAAGGCCGGGCCATCACCTGGTTCGAGGAAGCGCTCGCCCCCCTGCGGCCGAGGATTTCCGACGCCGCGATCCACCGCCTCGCACTGTCGGTCCGCAGCGCGGTCGGCATCGAGTCACTCGTCTGGCTCACCGACATTGCTGGGCTCCCCCGAGAGGAGGCCGCAGAGCTGATGCGCAACTCGGCGCGAGCTCTCCTTCGTCAGGCACTCGCAGACGCTGGGATGGTCGCGGGCTCGGCCCCGAGATGATCATGACGTGGCGGTCAGTCCCGGCGCCTGAGCGGTACCGCCGGCGTCGCGCCGAGGGAGAGGAGCAGGATGACAGGCAACGACCGATCCGTCTAGGAGCACACCGTGACCGAAACCACCGACGGGCCGCTCTTCCTGGTAGTCACCATCCGTCCGCGACTGGACCGTCTGGCCGAAGCCGAGGCCCAGCTCCAGTCGATGCGGGCGGCAACGCTGCAGGAGGACGGCTGCGTCTTCATGCACCTCGTGCAGGCCGACGGCGAACCCGACACGTGGGTGATGCTGGAGCACTTTCGATCCCGGGCCGCCTGGGACGAACACATGGAGTCGCAGCACAACAAGGAAGGCAACGAGGCACTGAATGACCTGCTCCGCGAGCCGTCGGACTTGCGGCTGTACCGGGAGAAGCCGACGCAGCGGTGATGCTGCGGTTGCGATCGGATGTCAATGGCATCCCAGTCCGGTTGGTCGAGTCGTGCTGACCATCCGAGACGCCCGGTCCGCAGGTGGTAGGAGCCGTAGCCGGCGTTGCTAACGTCACCGGATATGCGTCGCTTCGCGATCCTCGCGTTCGTTGCGTCGGTGCTCCTCGGCCTCGCTTCGCGCAAGCTCGGGCCGACGGGCTTCACGCTGTGGGACAAGAGCTTCGGCGACGCCGACTACGCCGTGATGTTCGGCTTCTTGCTCCTCGCACTGCGACCGACGCTGCCCCCACGGGCGATCGGACTCGACGCCTTCGGGATCTGCCTCGCCCTCGAGCTCTTTCAGCTCACGGGCATCCCGCTGCGCGCTCCGCAGCCGCTGCGTTTCCTGCTCGGCACCTCGTTCGCGTGGCACGACGTCGCTTGCTACGGAATTGGTGCAGCGGCCGTTGCCGCCATCGTTCAGCTCAAGAGCAAACGGTCACAGTCCCGGCCCTGAGCTTCCCGACCGCACCTCCCTCGTCGGGAGGCTGTCTTGGACGACGTACGTCGCAGGCGTGCCGCAACGGTGAACACCCACGGCCGGCAAAGCCAGGTCACACTTCACACCCGCTCAGTCGGTGGTCGAGTTCAGCGGGCGGACCGGTGGGCATCTCCGCCCTGAAACTGAGTCTGACCGCGGGCCGGATGAACACCCGGGCCGAAAGCCCCAGAGTTACACAGTCGAACGTCCTTTGAGCCGCTTCTCCCTGGCTGCAACCTTGGCTCGTGGTCCTAGCGAGATCCGCCCCCCGAGATGATGTGGTCGGCCACCCGCCAAGCGTTGGCCATCATCGTCAGGGTCGGGTTCGCCCCGGTGGCGGTCGGCAGTGGGCCGCCGTCAACCACGAACAGGTTCTCGACCTCGTGCGCTCGGCAGCTCGCATTCAGCACCGAGGAATCGGGGTCGGTGCCCATCCGAGTGGTGCCGTGCTGGTGAGAACAGTTGCCGGTCACCCGGGTTGGATAAACCCTGTCGACCGTCGCCGCACCCGCCGCCTCGAGAATGTCGCCGCAGCGGTCCACGAGGAACCGACCTTGAGTCAGATCGTTGTCGTGAGTCTTCAAAGTGATCCGAGCTACGGGGAAACCCCAGGCGTCGGTGACGTCGGGATCGAGGTCGACTCGGTTGTCGTGCTGGGGCATGTCGTGCAGCACCATCGCGACCGCCATGCTGTGGTTGAACAGGTCGCGGTCCACCTTCTTCGCCTCCGCGCCCCAGTTCGGACGACCAGGCAGATGCCAGTTGATCGGCAACGGGATGCCGACGCCGGCCGCCGCGATGTGGCCGCCGCTGACGAAGTCCCGCGACGCGTCGTGGTTGTAGAACTCGAACGAGCTCGCACTGACGTAGCCGCCGCCGGCCCAGGCATTGATCGGGTCCGCAAACGTGCCGACCGACGCCGAATACTCGTGGAAGGTGACGTTGCGGCCGACTAAGTCGCTGCCGTTGGCGAGGCCGTTGGGGAAGCGGGAGGACGGCGACATGAGCAGTAGCCGGGCGGACTCGATCGCGCCGCCCGCGAGGATGAACACGTCAGCCTCCTGCTCGACGGTGTTGCCGTCCGCGTCGACGTAGATCGCGGCGCGCACTGTGCCCCGGCTGTCCAGCACGAGTTCCCGGACATACGATTCCGGACGCAAGTCGTAGCGGCCGGTGGCCACCGCATCCGGGATGAACACGTTGAGTGCGCTGGACCGGGTGCCACTGGGGTCGCCGTGCTGCTGAGCGAAGGCGCTGACCACGGTGGCTGGTCGGCCATTGAACGGCTGTGACAGTGCGGCCTGCGGGGTCGGGAATGAGTTCCAGCCCAGATTTGCGCAGCCCTTGTGGAACTTCTCGGCGTAGCGCGATTGCGGCATCGGCGGGCACGGGTAGCCCTGACTGCGCCAGCCCTCGTACGCGTTCGACCCGGCTTGGCCGGAGACGCCGAACGCCCACTCCACCTTTGTGTAATACGGCTCGAGGTCGTCATAGCTGATCGGCCAGTCCACCAACGTCGTGCCGGGTACCTCACCGGCGATGGTCCGCAGGCGAAAGTCCTCGGGGGTGAAGCGAGGCAGCCAGCCCTGCCAGTGCACGGTTCCGCCACCGACCATCTGCGGCACGGGGCAGAACAGTTCCTCGCGAGCCTTTTCGTCGTGCGTGGTCCGGACCGTCCGCGGGTTCTGCGCCGGGTCGGGCCACAAGTTGTAGCGGTTGACGTTGGCCAATTCGTCGCCGCCGAAGGTCTCCCTGGTCCGCCAGGGCCCCTTCTCCAGTGCGACCACCCGGCGGCCGGCCTCGGTCAGCACTTTCGCGGCCGTGGCGCCGGTGGCGCCCGCGCCGATGATGCAGACGTCGACCCGCTCGGGTTTGCGCACGGGTGTGCTCATGATCAGTCCTCCTGGCCGCGGTGGCGGCGGTCGTCGGCGAAATAGTCCAGAGTGGTGTAGCGACCGGAGTGGACCTCGGCCAGCGATGCGGGCCCGGGGAATCCGATCACCTGCCAGCCGATCCGGTCCCGGTTGCCGCCGTAGATCGGGTCGGACAGGAACCCCTGTCGTGTGTGGGTGACCAGCAGCGGAAAGAAGTCCAGTTCGGACTCCGCATTTGTCTGTTGCAGGGCCGGCTCGATGCCGTACGGGACCTCGGGCTTGGACAGCTCGACCTCGGTCTCGACGCCCCGCTCGAGCTCAGCCAGGATCTGGTCCTGCTGGACCTCGCCGACCCGAACGAAGTCGTCGCCGGCCAGCGCCTGGGCCCGACGGTCCAGTTCGCGTACGCCGTCGACGTACTTCTGCCGGGCCAAGTCGACCCGCCGCTGCCAGGCGGCGGCACTGCGCCCCGAGAGGGATTCGAAACCACTACCGTCCGGTTTGGCGTAGATGTAGTTGATCCCCGACAGGTAGCGGTCGACGAAGTCCACCGTGCCCGCCTCGCGCGCACCCGGCAGGTCGTCGGTGGGGATGATCCGGGCCATGGCCGCCTCGACGGTGGCCCGCTGGTGCTGATCGAAGAAGGTCGCCGCCGATGTCGTCTCGCTCATGATCACTTCTTCCGGGCCAGGGCGACGGCCAAGATGATGATCACTCCGCGGACGACCTGCTGCTGGCTGGAGTCCAGCCCGGCCAGGATCAGACCGTTGTTGATCAGACCGATCAGCAGCGCACCAAACAGGGTCCCGACCACGGAGCCGGCGCCACCGAACAGGCTGGTGCCGCCGAGGATGACCGCGGCGATGGCGGAGAGCTCGTCACCGGCACCCCACTGGAACCGGCCGGACTCCAGCCGGCCGGCGTAGAGCATGCCGGCGATGGAGGCGACGACGCCCGACAAGAGCATGACCTGGAACTTGATCTTCTTCGTGCTGACGCCGGTGAACTGCGCCGCCGTCCGGTTGCCGCCGGTGGCCAGCACCTGCCGGCCGAAGCGGGTCTTGTTCATGGCCACCGCACCGAGGACGACGAAGATGGCGCTCCAGACCAGCAGGCCGGGGATGGGGCCGAAGTTGCCGCCGCCGAAGATCACGATGAAGGTGTCGTTCAGGATGGGCTGGGGGGCGGACTGGGTGATCCACTGGGCCAGCCCGGCGGCAACGCCGAGCATGCCCAGCGTGACCAGGAAGGACGGGATGCCCAGTAGGGCGACCAGTCCACCGTTGATCGCGCCGATCACCACCCCGACGAGCAGGCCGGCGATGATGCCCGGAACCAACCCGAAGATCGAGATGGCCATGGCGGCGCAGACCGAGGAGAGCCCGGCGACTGAGCCAACGCTGAGGTCGATCTCGGCGCAGGCGATGACGTAGGTCATGCCGACGGCGATCACGGTGATCGTCGCGGTCTGGCGGAAGATGTTCAACAGGTTGTTCGCCGAGAGGAAGCCCTCGTCCTTGAGCAGGATGGCGAAGAAGGCGAAGATCACGACGAAACCGATGTAGATCACGTACCGGCGCCAGTCCAGCGTCTTGAGCCGGGCGCCGAAGCTGTCGTCCTGAGTCTTGCTCGGGGTAGTGGCAGTGATGGTCATGCTGAGACTCCTTGTACGGCTAGTTGCAGGGCTTCCTCGTCGGCGATGTCGCTGCGCGGCACCTCTGCGGCCACCGCCCCGTCGCGCAGGATGAGAATGCGGTCGCTGACCGCGAGCAGCTCGGGGTACTCCGACGAGATGACGATGACGCCCTTGCCGTCGTCGGCCAGTTCGCGGATCATCTCGAGGATTTCGCTCTTGGTGCCGATGTCGACCCCAGCTGTGGGTTCGTCCAAGATCAACACGTCTGGATCGGTGCCCAGCCATTTGGCCAGCACGACCTTCTGCTGGTTGCCCCCCGAGAGCAGCCGAACCGGCCGGTTGGGGTGGGCCACCTTGACCGTGAACCGTTTGATCAGGTCGTCGGAAAGTGATCGGCCCTTGGCCTTGTTCAAGAGGATCCCGTTCTGCACCTCCTTGAGCAGCGGCAGCAGCAGGTTCTCCCGCACAGAGTGGTCCAGCACCAGCCCCTGTTCGCGCCGGTCCTCCGGGATCAGCGCGAGCCCGGAGGAGATCGCCCGCTTCGGGGAGGACAGGTTGACTCGATGGCCACGGATGGTGATCTCGCCCGAGCGGGGGGCGTCGATACCAAACAGCACTCGGGCCAGTTCCGTGCGCCCGCTGCCCATCAAGCCGGCTAGACCGAGAATCTCGCCCGCCCGCAACGTGAACGAGACATCGTTCACCCGAGGTGGGGCAATGAGATTCTTGGCTTCGAGCAGCACCTCGCCGAACGCCGCCTGGCCGCGGTCCCGATAGGCCATCTCGGCGCCGAGTTCCTTGCCCACGATGCCCTCGACGATCCGAGCCGGCGTGATGTCGGTCAGCCGCTCGGTGAGCAGCCGGTTCCCGTCCCGCAGGATGGTGATTCGGTCGGCGATCCGGTAAACCTCGTCCATCCGGTGGGAGATGTAGACGATGGCGATGCCCCGGGCCTTCAGCCGGTCGACCAGCTCGAACAACGCCTCGGTCTCGTGCCGGGCGAGACTGGCCGTGGGCTCGTCCATGATCAACACCTGGGCGTCCTGGGCCAGTGCCTTCGCGATCTCGGTGAGTTGCCAGTAGGCGGTGCTCAGCTCACTGACCCGGGCTCGCGGGTCGACCTCAACGCCCATGTCGGCGAACACCTGGCGGGCCTGGCGGACAGCCTGCCGGTCATCGATCAGACCGCGCGACATGGGTTCGGCGGCCAGGTAGATGTTCTGCGCCACGGTCAGGCTGGGCACCAGGCTGAACTCCTGGAAGACCATTCCGATCCCCGCCGCCTTGGCCGCGTGGATCGAGGTCAGCTCCACCTCCCGCCCGTTGATCACGATCTGCCCGGCGTCCTTGCTGTAGACGCCCTGCAGGATCTTCATCAGTGTCGACTTGCCAGCTCCGTTGCCGCCGGCGAGGGCGTGGATCTCACCGCGGGCGACCTCGAAGTCGACGCCTTTCAGCACAACGACACCGTCGAAGCTCTTCTTGATGCCCACCATCTCGATCGCCAGTTCGAGCGACGCCTGCTCAGCCATCACAACCTCCGTCTCGTACGCCGATGGGGGTCACTGCTTGAAGGAGGACTGCAGATCGGCCGGCGGATCCTCGTGGTAGACCTGCTTCCAGGCTTCGAGCACGTTGTCGTGGGTGACGGGCAACGCACTCAGTGCGACGTACGGGGCCGCCTTCTTGCCGATCTCGGCACCGGCAGCCAGGTTGGCCTCGGTCACTCCCTGGTCGAACGGCACCTGAGCGCCGAGGCCGACGACGAGTTCGTTCTTCGCCATCGCAATCGCGACGTTCTTGCCCAGGTCCTCGGTGGCGACCTTCAAGTCACCGCGGCCAGAGGCTCGGGCCGCCGCCAACACGCCTTCGGCGGGAACGTCCCAGACCGCCCAGATACCGGTCAAGTTCGGGTGCTTCGCCAGCATCGCGTTCGCGGCGCTCTGTGCGTCACCGGCGAAGTCCGGGCCGGCGATGCCCTTCTCCTCCACAATCTTCAGCTCGGGGTAGTCGGAGCTGATCGTGTCCTTGAAGCCCTGGTACCGCTGCTTGGTGACGAAGAAGTCGGCTTCGTGGTAGATCAAGCCGATCTCGCCCTTACCACCGGTGGATTTGGCCATCAGATGCGCGGAGACGACTCCGTTGCCCAGGTTGTCGGCGGAGACCACGGACACGTAGTCCTTGCCGGCGGTCATGCCCTGGGGCACGTTGTCCATGAAAACGAGCTTCACCCCGGCCGCCGCAACCTTCTTGTACGCCGATGCCGTGGCGACCGGATCGGTAGGGATGGACACGATGATGTCGGGGTTCTTGCTCATCACCGTCTCCAGGTCGGAAACCTGCTTGTCCGGCTTGAAGTTGGCGTCGGTGGTGGCAACCACCTCGATGTTGAGCTTGGCGAACTGGTCCTTCAGGCCGGCGATCTGGGCGTTCGCCCAATCGTTGCCGCCGTAGTGCATCACGATGGCGGCCTTCAGGTTCTTGGCCTTGATTTGGTTGATCTCGTCCTCGGTCAGGTCGGCCGAGGAAGCCGGGGCCGGGTCTTCACCATTCGGTCCCTTGGAGAGCACCTTGCCCGTAACCTCCTGAAGCGCCTTGTCGGCCTGCTCGGAGACGCCCGGGTCGGACGTCGTGGTGCTCGTGGTTGCTTTGGTGCAACCGCCGAAAGCGATCACCGCCGAGACGGCCAGGGCGGTCATCGCGGTCAGCTTGGTCTTGTTCATGAGCTACTCCATCAATCGAGTTGGGTGGATGCGGGCGTGCGTGTGTGCGTGGGTGCGTTTAGGTGGAACGCAAACGTTGACGTACTGCTGCGGACCGGGTGGTCCGGACAGCGCTGGCTCAGTGAGCGAGCAACGTCTCGAGGTAGGCCTTGCTGATCCGTGCCGCTTCGGCCGGATCGCCGTCGTATGCATCGAGTTCGACGATCAACCAGCCGTCGTAGCTGACCTCGGCAAGTGCCGCCCGGACATCGGCGAAATCGATCACGCCCTGCCCCAGTGGTAGGAAAGCCAACGGATCGAGGCGAACGTCCTTGAGATGGACGTGTCGAATGCGGTCGGGATAGCGGCGGATGAGTTCCGCGGGATCGCCACCGCCGGCGGCCAGGTGAGCCGTATCGGGGCAGAAGCCGATCCGTGTGTGCGGCATCAGCCGGTCCAGTTCGTCCGGGCTTTCGACGATCGTCGTGAGGTGCGGGTGGTAGCAGGCGGTGAGCCCGCGCTGTTCGGCGATCTCGGTTACGTGATCGAGGGCGGCTGCGAGGGCGGTGTAGTCCGCCTCGGTGGTGCCAGCAGCCCGCCGCGCCCCTCCTCCGACCACCAGGTTCCCGGCGCCGAACTGTCTGTGCCAGATCGGCTGCGTGGGAGACCCGGTGGAGTTCGTCGTCGAGCAGGTCGTCGTAGATGAAATTGCCACCGGTGTAAACCGAGACCAGTTCGAGGCCGGCGTCGGCCAGGAGTCCCTGCAGCACAGCGGGCTGATCGGCATAGTCCGCGACGTTCCCGTCGAACATCTCGATCCCCGCGTAGCCCGCGGCGGCGATATCAGAAATCGCCGTCGACATCGATCCGGGAGTCCGGTAGTAGAGGTCCTTCACACTGGTGACCCCGGTCGCGTCTCCGACGACCCCGCCCCAGCAGATGGTGTGATACCCGAGCTGCATTGGCATCTCCTTCGACAACTTTGTCGCGGTGTGAACGTTCACGATTGTGAACGTTCGCCAATTGTGAACGTTCCCAAGGATGGATGTCAAGCGGGTCTGGACGTGCTCTCGACCCTGGCTGACCAAGCGCTCCTACACTGGCGAACCCTCCGCCAGCCCCGGTTCTCTCGGTTAGGCGCGACGGCGTGCGGCGGTGCTGCTGCGGACGACGAGGGTCGGGGGGATCGGCGTCCGGTCAAGCTCGATGCCCTCGATCGAGCCGATCAGGACGGATATGCTGGCTTGCGCCAGCGCCGGAAAGTCCTGCCGAACGGTCGTGAGCGGCGGTAGGAAGACGTCGCAGCCCTCGATGTCGTCGAACCCCACGATGCTGACGTCTTGCGGCACCCGGATCCCGTTTTCGACGAACGCCCGGATCAACCCGAGAGCCGTGTGGTCGCTGGCGGCGAAGATTGCTTCCGGGACACCCTCGCGCACCAGCTGCAGTCCAGTCCGATAGGCCCACATCGGGCTCCAGTCGCCTTCCGCGTAGAAGCCTGGATTCAAGTTCGCTTCACGCAACGCCGATTCCCAGCCCCGCTTACGGACCCGGCCATCAAACCAGGCCATCGAACCGCCGACATGCGCGATATCGCGGTGGCCCAAATCAACAAGGTGCCGTGTTGCCATCCGTGCACCGAGCTCCTGGTTCTCGGAGAAGGTGAAAACCCGCCCGCGTGCTGACGACGACACCCCCGCGGCGATCATCTCCACCGGCACATCGGCGTGTGCCTTGCGCACCGCGGTGGCCATCGTTCGCAACGGAGCGATCACAATGATGCCGTCCACGCCGGCGTCACCCAGCGAACCCATCGCTTCCGGCACGGTCTGGCCGTACGGCTCTTTCACGCCGACTACTGCAGATCCGTAGCCGGCAGCCCGCGCGGCGCTCTCCAGCGCAAGCAACGTCGCCACCGGGCCGTAGCGCGGCGAATCGTCGGTCACGATCCCGATCATGGTCGATCGGTTGGTCACCAGCGCGGTCGCCGCCTTGTTCCGGCGATACCCGACCTCGGCGATCGCCTCCAGGACCCGAGCCCGAGTCGCCGTACTCACCGACGGCGAATCCGTGATGACGCGAGAAACCGTCTGGTACGACACACCGGCGATCCGGGCCACATCGGTGATGCTCGGCTTCCGCCGGACTGCCGAGACACGCGAGGGGCCATGGCCGCTACCGCGCGCTCCCCTGGCATTCTCGGCCTCAGCCCCGGTCATTACCGCTCCCATCCGTCGACACCTTGTCTCGGCTCCGAGTATGAACCAGGGCCAACCTCGAACGCGAAGAGTGGCGTGGCGCACACGGAACCGCTCCTTCTGGCGGCCGGGGTCAACCGACCCGGGCGCTCTAGACTGATGCGGTGCTGCACGGTCGCGACCTGGAGCGCGCTCAGCTCACTCGGCTGCTCGAAGCTGCGCGCGCTGGGCGGGCCTCCGGCCTGCTGATTCGAGGCGGTGCCGGGATGGGCAAGTCGGCGCTGCTCGCCGACACCGCGGAGCGGGCGAGCAGCTTCCGGGTGCTGCGAACGGCCGGGCTGGAGGCCGAGTCCGCCCTGGCGTTTGCGGCGCTGCACCGGCTGCTGCGGCCGGCGGTGGGTAGAAGAGAATCGTTGCCGGCACCGCAGCGGCGGGCGCTGCGGGTGGCGTTCGGCGAGGAAGAGGGTGACCGGCTCGACCCGTTTCTGGTGGCGTTGGGGACGCTGTCGTTGCTGACCGAGCTCGGCGAGTCGGGGCCGGTGCTGTGTCTGGTTGATGACCTCCAGTGGCTCGATGCGGCGTCTCGTGATGCGCTGCTGTTCGTTGCACGGCGGCTGCTCGCCGAACCGGTGGTGATCGTGTTCGCGGCCCGCGACGACGACACGCAGCCGTTCCTGGCCCCGACCGACATCGCCGAGCTGCCGCTGGCGGCGCTGTCGCCGACGGCGGTGGGGTCACTGCTCGCGGAGCGGTCGGGCGTGAACGTCGCCGACCATGTGGTCAACGACTTGACGGCGCGGACCGGGGGGAACCCGTTGGCCGTGATCGAGGCCCCGACGCAGCTGAGCGCAGGCCAGCTGTCCGGGACCGACCTGCTGCCTCACGATCTTCCGCTCTCGGCTCGGATGGAACGGACGTTCCTCGACCGGTGCCGGCGGCTGTCCCCGCAGGCTCAGACGTTGATGCTGCTGGCGGCTGCAGACGACTCGCTCCACCACGCCGAGCTGCGTCGTGCCGGCCGGGACCTCGGTGTTGGAGAGGACACCTTCGCCGAGGTGGAGCGCTCGGGCCTGCTGCGGGTCGACGGGGACTTCGTCGGGGTGCGCCATCCACTGGTCCGCTCGGCGATCTACCAGGCAGCCACCGCCTACGAGCGCCGGGCTGCTCACGCCGCACTTGCCAAGGCTCCCGGTGGAGGTGCCGGAGCCGACCTGGACCGGCGGGCCTGGCATCTCGCGGCGGCAGCCGACGGCCCAGACGTAGCAGTGGCCGAGCAGCTGGCAGCCACCGGTGCTCGCGCCGAGAGTCGCGGCGGCCACGAGTCGGCGTCATCGGCCTACGAGCGGGCCGCCCAGCTCACTAGCCGGGACGACTTGCGCGCGGAGTTGCTGTTCGCCGCCGCACGCAATGCGTACGCCGCCGGGCGGACCGAGCGCGCGTACGCGCTGCTCACGTCGGCTCGACTAGTGGCCGACGAGCGCCCGCTGCGAGCTGCCATCGACCGGCTCCGCGGCCGGATCGAGGTTGCCGCCGGCTCCGCGATCGACGCGCATCGCATCTTCATCACCGCGGCGCGTTACGTCGCCGCGCAACGTCCCGTCCAGGCGCTGGAGATGGCTGCGTACGCCGGGGTCCTGCGCAGCCACGGCATCGACAGCGGCGCCGAGCTGCCGCCGGGAACGCTGTCCACCCGCGTCGCGTCGGATGATCCGCCGCGGGTGCGGTGTCTCAAGCTGCTGCTGAGGACCACCGACTGCGACGCAGCCCAGGACTGGGACGGCGCCATCACGGCGCTGAGGACCGCCCTGAGCAGTGGCATGGCTACCGAGGACCGCGACGTGTGGGCGAACCTCGGAAACATGGCGCTGCACCTGGGCGACGACGCTGCCCAGCGGTCCTTCTTCACCCACATGCTGGCCGCGGCCCGCACCGACGGTGCGGTGATGGACGTGCTGTACGCGCTCCACCGGCTGTGCTTCAGCCAGTACGCCGCCGGGGACTGGACGGCCGTACGACGCTCAGCTGACGAGGCGGTGTCACTGGCACGCAGCATCGGGCAGCCGGCGCAGACCGGGACCCCGCTGGCGTGGCTGACGCTGCTGGCCGCCCTCCAGGGCCGCGGGGACTACGACGAGCTCCTCGAGAACGTCACCGGGCTTCTCACCGACCATCGGTTGGGGGTGATGGACGGCTTCGTCGCTGACGTGCTGCGGTGGGCCCGCGCTGCTCGCGCCGGGCAGGCCGGCGACGCTGCGGAATCCCTGCACCACTTCACCCGGATGCACGACGGAGTTGTGGCTCGACTCGCGGCCACGCCGCGCATCACGGCCGCCGTCCAGGCATCAGACGCTGTCCGCGCGCAGGCGTGGACCGAAGAGATTGAGCGGTTCGCGGCGGTGAGTGCCCTGCCGTGGGCACAGGCGGTTGCCTGCTACGGGCGCGCACTACTGGCCGGTACCGGCGAGGCGACCTCGCTCTTCGAGAACTCGCTGCGCCATCACCAGGCGGCTGGGCGTCCGCACGACGCCGCCCGCGTCGAACTGGCCTATGGCGAACACCTGCGACGTGCCGGCCGTCGAGTCGATGCGCGTGACCACCTGAAGAGGGCACTCGACACTCTGCGCGATCTCGACGCCAGTTTCCTCGCCGCGCGGGCAGTTGCCGAGCTGCGCGCCTCGGGCGAGACGGTTCGCAAACGCGACCCCTCCACCCAGGTCCAGCTCACTCCCACCGAGCTGCGCATCGCCCAGCTCGTCACCCAGGGGATGAGCAACAAGGAGGTCGCCGAGCTCTGCTGGATCTCGCCGCGCACCGTCGCGTTCCACCTTCGCAACATCTTCACCAAAACCGGCGTCACCTCCCGCGGGGAGCTGGCCCATCTCAGCCCAAGCTGAATCTCAAACGCAGCGATCCCGGCCATCTGACCGGCGCGGGGTCTGCTCACACGCGGGAAGGTCAGAGTTACCGGCAAGCCTGCCGTGCGGACGCCGCCCCGCAGACGGCAACTCGAGGCAGGAACTGTCATGAACGCCGAAACTGATCCCGGTGGTTTGAACGGCCCGGTGGGCATGACTGACGTGGACGACCGGACGCTGGGCACCTTGAACTGGGTGCAAAACACCTCGGGCCGGCTCACCGCCGCCGAACGCCGAGCGCTACTCCGACCGCTGGCGCGAACCCACCTCCAGAACGCTGTCGGGCGGATTCGGCTCGCCCTTGGGGTTCACTCAGGCCGCCACGCCTACCTGCCTCCCGACCGCCTCGTCCCGCCCATCACCCGATTGACACGAGCCGCGGAGCAGTGCGCCCAGAGCATCCTTCCCGATCCGCTGCTGAACCACAGCTATCGCAGCTACGTCTTCGGCCGGGCCTTGGGCGAGCTGGACCACATCGACGTCGACACCGAGCTGCTCTACGCGGGTGCGCTTCTGCACGACACCGGCCTGGTCAAACCCACCGGCGAAGCCGACTTCACCCTCACCTCCTCACGCCTGGCCCGGAATGTCGCCGAAGAGGTCGGGCTGTCGACCACCGCCACCGACACCCTGCTGACCGCCATCACCATGCACCACACACCCGGTGTCACCCCAGCCGCCGGCCCGGTGGCCTACCTGCTCTCCGCCGGCGCCGCCGTCGACGTCGTCGGATTGCGCTGTTGGCAGCTGCCTGCGGGCACCCTCACCGAGGCGGTCCGCGAGCATCCCCGCAGCGGCTTCAAGAACGTGTTCACCGAGGCGTTTCGCCAAGAGGCGGCACGCGTCCCCGAGGGCCGCGCCCGACTACTGCTTCGTTACGGCGCCTTCGCGACCGCCATCCGGTTGGCCCCGTTCGCCGAGTAAGCCCGAAAAAGAGCCCACGAGTTCGGTCGGCGCCGAGGTGACAACCGTTCGCGGCCCCCTTCCGCGCTCGAAGGGCTGAGCGGACTCAGCGGGTCGGTCATCACTCAAACCTGGCCTTTTGACCGGGGCGAGAACTGTTCCGGTATCGCCAAAGTGAGCGTGTTCCCGCCTCTACAGAAATGGAGCTTTCCATGACTCACCGTCACGTCCCCCCAGCACCAGGGACCAGGCCTCGTAAGCCGTCGGTGCTCCGTCGCCTCGCTCACCTCGCGCTCGCTGTCGTACTGGGGGCCGCCACCCTGATCGCCCTTCTCGTCGGTGGAGTCGCCAAGGCGAGCGTCCACGACCGCCCGCCGACCTCCGAGGGGGTGATTCCTGCCGGCCGTCCCAGTTCCGCGGGTCCGATGGTCGTCGCCGTCGTCCTCGGCCGCTCCGGAACCGACGACGCCGACGCCCTGGCCCCCTACGAGGTCTTCGCACGGTCGGCCAAGTTCTCCGTCTACACCGTCGCAGCCACCCACGCACCCGCGACGATGAACGGTGGCCTCCACATCGTTCCCACCTACACCTTCGCCGACGTCGCCAGCGGCGCCGCGCGCAAGCCGGACCTCGTGGTCGTCCCCGCCGTCAACGACCCGGCCGGAGAGCAGGAGTCGGAGCTACGAGCGTGGATCGTGCAACAGGGCGGCGCCGGAGCTCGCATCCTCGGAATCTGTGCCGGCTCCAGAGTCCTCGCTGCGACCGGACTGCTCGACGGGCACCAGGCAACCTCTCACTGGTCCCGCATCGCCCCCCTCCGGAAGTCGAACCCGCGGGTGAACTGGGTGCAGGGCCAGCGCTTCGTCGAGGATGGCAGGATCACCACCTCCGCCGGCGTCTCCTCCGGCATCCCGGCCTCGCTGCACCTCCTGCAGGAGCTGGCAGGCACGGCGGAGGCGGCGACGGTCGCCGAGCTCGTCCGGTACCCGGGCTGGTCGTTGGCCGGCCCCACCGACATCCCCATCCAGCACTTCTCCCGTGGTGACGCAGGTGTTGGTCTGAATGCCGTCCTCCCCTGGTTCCGGCCCACCCTGGCGGTCGGCCTGACCGATGGCGTCGGAGAGATCGACACCGCAGCCCTCTCCGACGTCTACAGCTACGCCTCGGCCGCCCGTCTAGTTCCGGTCTCCAGCGGGTCCAGCATCACCACCGCACACGGGGTCGTCATCCTCACCACCCCAGCCGCCTCATTCCCGCACGGGGCCAGCCGGCTGGTGCTGCCTGGGGCAAAAGCCGCCACCGAGATGGCACCGGCGCTGCGCTCATTGGCAGCCCGTCAACAGCTCCCCGTCGCACCCTTGAACCAAGGCGACACCTCCGGCTTCGACGCCGCGCTGACCGACCTGGCATCGAACTTCAGCACCGCCATCAGCCGGTCGACGGCGAAGATGCTCGACTACCCGGTCAGCCCAACGACCCAGTACAGCACGTCCCCCGCCCTCCGAGCGCCCATCCTCTTCGGGCTCGCCTTCATCCTGGCCGCAGCCGCCGGGATGATCCCCACCCTCATCCGGGTCCTCCGCAACAGGCACCTCCACCGACCCAACGTCTGAGACGACGGTCACCAAGGCATGGCAGAACACCTGGCACTTTGACCGGGGCGATCAACTCCTGCCCGGAGGAGTGTGGTCGGTAGGCGATCTCGCCACCTGCTAGCAGCATCAAGGAGTCATCATGATCACCACAACGCCAACGACAACTCAGACAACGACAGCTCAACCCACCGATCGTCCATCACCCGGACGGCTGCCTCAGACCGCCAAGGGCAGGATCGGCCTGATGGTCGCCGGTTCGATGGCTACCGGGCTGACGGCTGCCGGCCTTCTCGTCGCCGCCCCGTTCGCCCCGGCCGAAGAGCACAGGCTGACCGGGATGGTGCTCCTCGGATTTGCACTGGGCTGGGCGATGTTGGCCCTGCTGTCCATCCGGTTCAGCGACCAGCCGCTGCGGTGGGCAGCCGCGCCGGCTGCGTTCATGGCGACCACCGGTGTCGCTCAGCTTGTCGGCTCCGGCGCTGTGCAGAACGTGCTCGGCTGGGTGTGGCCGCCGGCCCTGTTCGTGCTCGTGGTCTGGATGTTCCTGCGGACCAACAAGGACCTGCGCAGCCGAAGTGCCCGGTGGCTGCTCTACCCCATCCTCGCCGTGCTGGGAGTCGCCGCCGTCGGCGGCGGCTACGAAACGGTTCGCGAGTCGCTCGACGCCAGGGCTTATCCGGCGCCCGGCCAGCTGGTCGACGTCGGCGGGCACCGGCTGCACCTGCACTGCACCGGTTCCGGCGGCCCGACCGTCGTCCTGGAACCGGGTCAGGGCGGCGTCTCCTCCGACCTCGCCTTGATCACGCCGGCCGTAGCCCGCGACACCACGGTCTGCGTGTACGACCGTGCCGGTCGTGGCTGGAGCGACCCCGCCGACGGCCCGCAGGACGGCGCCCAGATCGCTGCCGACCTCCACACCCTGCTCGACCGCGCCCACGTTCGCGGACCCTACGTGCTGGCCGGCCACTCCTTCGGCGGCCTCTACGTCCAGAGCTTCGCCGCGCAGTTCCCGGACGAGATCGCCGGTCTGGTGCTCCTGGACTCCACCGCACCCAAGCCGGGCCCGGCCCTGCCCACCGACACCACGAATACAGTCATCGGTCGCGTCTCAGCCCTGGTGCCCGCAGTGGCTCACCTCGGGGTCGGACGGCTGATCGCCCAATCCTCCTACGGCACTCTCCCCGCTCGGCCTCGCGACGAGGCACGCGCCAACGCCTCGCTTGCCCGCAACCTCGGCAGCTTCATCGAGGAGTTCATCCAAGCCAACGCCTCGATGGAACAGGCAGCCACCCTGACCAACCTGAACGGTAAGCCGCTCATCGTCCTCACCGCCGACACCGGCAGCGCCGCTGGTTGGCAACAGAAGCAGGACCACATGGCCACCCTGTCGACCAACGCTCTACACCGGACCGCCAAGGCCACCACCCACGAATCCATGGTCGGCGACCAAGCCGACTCCGCGGCAGCCAGCCAGGCCATCCACGACGTCATCGAGGCGGTACGCACCGGGCGACCACTCGCCTAGGTCTGAGGAACTGACGACCGCTTTGTCGATGATCCGGCTGACCGTCTCCCTTCGACACCGTCTTGTCACAGACCCCTAACGAGCCACTTCCTTGCGAAGACTGACGACGAGCAGTACGAACGAAAGGGCTTGCACGCCAGCGACGCCGAGGGTGAGCGCGGTGATGGACAGTCCGTAGAGCGCCCCGGCGGCGATGCCGCCCAGCAGTGCCCCAGCACCCTGGACGGCCGCGAACACGCCGTACGCGGTGGCTCGCCGCTCGCGCGGAACCAGGTCAGCGACGAGGGCCTTGACGGTCGAGTCCTGGACACCGACCGCGGCACCCCAGAGCAGTACTCCGGGGATGACAACCTTCAATGAAGGGCCGAAGGCGAAGATCGGGACCACGGCGACCATGACGGGCAGGACGAGCAGGACGCGGCCGCCGACGCGGTCGTAGGCCCAGCCGGTGCCGAGTGCAGCTGCTGCGCCCACCACCATGGCGGCAGCGTAGAGAAGTGGTACGCCGGCCACCGGCACCAGCGAGCGTTCCACGAGCTGGAAGCTGATCAGGCCGAACGTGACAAGTCCAGCTGTGCACAGGGCTGCGCCGGCGGCGAAGCGCCAGAAGACATTCGGCAGTCCACGTCCGGATGCGCTCCTCGCCCGCTCGGGCGTAGGGGTCGAGGAGCCACCGAAACCGTGCACGTCAGCCCCGGTCATCGTTGAACGGCGGCGAGTCAGAGCAAGCAGGACCATCGCGACCACACCGGGTACGAGCAGTGCGGCCAGGGCGAGTTGAAGCCCGCCGATGCTGGTCGCTGCGGCGCCAACAAGCAGGGCGACCAACAATGGGCCGGCGAACGCGCCGATCTGGTCCAGCGCCTTGTGCACCCCGAGGCCGCGGCCCATGCCGACCTCCCCCGCCGCATCTGCCAGCAGCGCCGACTTGGCCGGACTCCGGATGGCCTTGCCGGCCCGTTCCGCCAAGATCAGACCGGCCGCGGCCGCCAGCCCGGCCGTTCCCAGAGTCGGGGTGAGCGCCAACAGTGGCACGCACACCGCGGTCAGGGCGTATCCAGCGATGGTGAGGCTCCAGTACCGCCCCGAACGGTCGGCCAACCGGCCGGACAGCAGGCGGAGCAACAGCGCCATTGCCTCTCCGGCACCGGTGACCGCCCCGACGACGACGGCGGAAGCACCGAGCAGGCCCAAAAGCGGTCCATAGATTGAACGGGCGCCCTCGTAGACCATGTCCGCCGCCAGGCTGACGACGCCGAACCCAACCACTCTCTGCCACGGCGACCAGACGGGCCGCGCCGCGGCGCCATGGGTCACATCGTCGGGCTGTTGATCAGGCACGTGAAAGAAGGCTAACGCTGCGCAGCAGCACCTATCCGGGTCATCGCCGAATGGGACGATGTGGCATGGCCGTTGACGTCACGACTCAGATCCTGATCAACCGGCCCGTCGCTGAGGTCGCCGCCTACGCCGGCGATCCGACGAACGCACCGCAGTGGTACGCCAACATCCGGACGGTCGACTGGAAGACACCACCACCGCTGGGCCCGGGATCGCGGATGGCGTTCGTCGCGATGTTCCTGGGCCGAACCTTGAGCTACACCTACGAGGTCATCGACCTCGTTGTCGGGGAACGTTTGACGATGCGCACCGCAGAGGGGCCCTTCCCGATGGAGACCACCTATGCGTGGACTCACACCGGCCCCCACCAGACCCGGATGACCCTACGCAACACCGGAGAGCCGCATGGATTCGCCAAGGCCGCGACCCCGCTGATCGCCACGGCCATGCGCCGCGCCATGACGAAAGACTTGGAGGCACTCAGACGGATACTCGAGCACCAGTGAACTGACAAGCACTCAATGTTCCGGGGTGCGAGCGCGTATCCGACCCGCGTGTGGACGCCGAGTAGCCGACCGTCATGGGGGCCCACCGGAAGCCGAAGGGCTACCGGGATGTCTTCGGCTGTGCAGGCTGCGTGCTGATCAAGTAGTTGATGGTGATGTCGCCGTCGCTGAGGAGGTCGACGCGTAGCCCGCCGCGGTGGATGAGTGGTCGGAGCAGACCAGGCCCCTGAAGCCGTTCGAGGTGGGCGCAAGGTTCGGCGAGACGCAGTCCGCGGCAGTGAACGTCACCGATGTAGAAGTCGCGTCCGACGAGAGCGTTGACGTCGATGCCGCGCGTGAGGACGTTCCGCCGGGTGCTGGCGAAGTCGAAGGCGGCGTCGCGGGCGGTGAGGTCCTCGACCACCTCGGCGGCGATCAGGGTCAGCTCGTAGCCGGGCCGATGCGCGCCGCGAGGGCTGAAAGTACCGGCACCGTCGGCGTAGCGGTCGCCCTCAAGGCCGCGGCCGGCGAGGGCGCGAGCGCGGTCGACGAGCTGCATGGGGGCTTCCACCAGCGGGGCGACAGCGAGCATCTCCACGACACCCGTCAGGGTGGAGGATTCCTGTGCCGCGGGAAGCACGGGGTCCAGAGACGCCACGGCATAGGCGCCGCTGATGTCGAGATCGGCGGCGGCCCGTCCGAGCAGCGTCGGGTCCTGGGGACTGAGAACGATCCCGGGTGGGGTTCCGAACGCGAGGACGGCCACTTGCTGCTGAGGGCCGTCCGCGAGGGGGCTGTTGGAGTGGTCGACGACCGCGATCCACCAGCCGGCCCACTGGAAGGAGCGGGGGTCGGCGATGGGAACCATGCCTGAGCCGCGGCCAGCGAGCCAGCTCTTCCACGCAGCGAGTGCGTGCGTCGTCGGCAGGTCCTCCATTTCGGGGAGCTGGGCCAGTGGCACCTCGATGACCGAAGACAGGCAGGCGGCGAGTCCCCGCACGAGTGAGCTGCCGGGTCCCACGGGCAGGTCGGTCAGAATCATGTCGGGCTCCTACGGCGGTCTGCAGCACGTGCACTTCCACGGTCGGCCACGGAGTCGGAGTCGTCAGGAATGGGTCGCGCTGTTCGGCTCGATTGTGAAGGAACTGGCCTGAAGTCGGATCAAGCCGTCCGAGAAGCGCAGCGTGTCGACCCCATCGTCGACGTGGCCGGCCGTAGCCGTCGCGGTCCACCAGACGAGCAACGCGTCGCCACCGAAGACTGTCGGTCCGATCTGGAACTCGATGTCGGGCAGCATCTCGAGTGCTTGCCGGAAGAACTGTTCAACACCCTCACGTCCCTCTACAGCGCCCTGCGCCGTCAAGAGCTGCGCGTCCTCGGCATAGTCCTTGCCGATCGCGGTCACGTCGCGTAGCGACAAGGCGGCGACGTGGTCAGCGAACACTTCACGTGGCGAACGTGTCATGAGTGCTCCCAGTGTGAGGACCGTCCGGCGCAATCATCGTCGGGCACCGCCTCTCATCGTCCTCCGCGGTGATCGCGGCGGTCAACACCCATCCCGGGCACCTGTCAGATGCGTTGAGGCCTCGACGGGATTGTCAGCGATCCTCGGTGCGACCCCCTGGATCAGTCGTAAGGTGAAAGACCGGGGAGGACGACATGATCTTGGTGGTGGGTGGCACCGGTCAGCTCGGCGCACGGGTGGTCAACCGCCTGGTCGGACGTGGTGAGTCCGTTCGTTGCCTGGTCCGCTCAGGAACCGACGACGCGAATCTACGCGAGCTCAACGTGGAGGTGTCCCGGGGTGATCTGACCGAGCATGACACGCTCGCCCGAGCTTGCGAGGGCGTCGTGACGGTGGTGGTCACCGCCACGGCCATCACCCGCCGGCTGGCCGGCGCCAAGCACCCGACACTGCGCGAGGTAGACGAGATCGGCATGATCGCGCTGGTCGACGCCGCTGAGAAGGCCGGGGTTCAGCGCCTGGTCTACCTGTCGATCGCCGGTCTCGAGGACGCACTCGACTTCCCGATCGTCCGGGCCAAGAGGGCCGTCGAACGACGACTCGCCAACGCGCGGATGGTGACGGTGATCGTTCGACCCGACGCCTTCCAGGACGTCCACCTCGCTCCGCTCGGCCGTTTCGACCTCACGGCGGGAAGGGTAGCCGTCTTCGGCCACGGCAACTGCCGGCACCGCTGGGTGTCGGTCGACGACGTCGCGCAGTTGGTGGCGGCCGTGGCCGTGGAAGCCGATCCGCCCGGGATGGTCGAGTTCGGCGGACCGGAAGCATTGAGCCGCAACCAGACCATTGCGCTGGCCGAGACGTTCACTGGTCGGCCGATCAAGACGCAGCGACTGCCACGGGCAGTCCTGAAGATCGGCATGCGGCTGCTCGACCGGCCCAACGACGCGCTGTCGTCGATCTTCGGCCTCGGCCTCCATCAAGACCTTGTCGAGTCCGACTGGGACGACGGGCCGTTGCTGTCCCGCGGCATCACACCCCGGTCGACCACCGCATGGCTCGAGGAACAGGCCGCCCGCGCCAAGCCTGACTGACGCCCGGCCACAGTCACTCGCAAGCCGACCCTCGTGCGGGACGCGCATTCATGAGCCGACCGCTCAACAACAGGCGCTCTGGGAATGCTCTCGTTCGACTGGCCGGCAGAGGACGCCCACGCTCAGAACCAGTCAGTGAGGACCGGACCAAGTACGTCCGGGTCAACCATGTGGCTTCCCTCGCTGAGCCGCCGGCGTTCGGCGGCAGGGATCGCGGCCACGATCGCATCCGCTGAGTTACCCATGTAATCGGCGGCCAGCTCCTGCGACGCCGCCTCGCCACCGGGGCCGGTGAGTACCAATGTCGGCTGGGAGATCCTGTCGAGCCGTTCCACCGGTGGGCGGCCGTCGCCGAGGCAGGCTGCGTCGTAAGCGAGGGTCGGCGCGAGTTCGAGCATGCCTGGCCAGTACTCAGAATGTCTGACCTGCGTGACCATCTCCTCCGTGGAACCGGCCAACCGCATGAAAAGCTCCAGCGCCCCATCAGGGTCGCCGCGTCGAAGCGCATCACGCAGAGCGACGACGTACTCCTGCCAACCGTTGACGGCCTCTCCACCCACGGCGTACGGCACCTCCCAGACGGCGATCCGGTCGAACGGAAGACCAGCCGCGGCAGCCTCGAGCACCAGCGCACCGCCCGACGATGCTCCGAACACGTGGGCACGGCCGCCCACCTCTTCCACGACGGCGGCCAGATCTTCGATCTCGCGTCGCAGAGCGTACGGCGGGAGGTCACCGCTGTTCCCGCGGCCACGTCTGGCGTAATTGACCACCGTAAAGCTGCCAGCCAACGCCGGCACCAACGCCGCGTTCTCCGAGCCGTCGTCGAGGCCCCCACCGACCAGCACCACAGCCGGGCCGTCGCCGTTACGGGTGTACGCGATCTCGGTACCATCCTTCGACCTGACCCTGTTCATACGTCGTCCTCCTCGTACGCGGCTCGGGTTTCATCATGGTCCGGCCGCGAGCAGGGCATCAACTGCCATCCTTCCTCAGGCGCCCACTCGATGTTGTTTCACGATATGGTCAACACGAGATTCGATATGGTGAGGGGTGAGGTCATGCGAGGTCGTGCGCTGATCCGCATTGCGGGGGTGCTGGCGTTGCTCGGCATGGTGGCGGCGGTAGTGGCGGCGGTGCTGACGAGCGCGGTTGGTGTGGCGGCGCTCAGCGGACGAATCAGCTACCCCTACACCGTCGCGCTCGGACCGATCCACGCTGAGTGGCGGATGACCATGCCGGTGGCCGGGTCGGGCGAGGTCTGCCAGCGTGCCTCCGTTTCCGACCAGGGGCCGTCCGCCTGCTACCGCTTCTTTCTCCACCAAGCAGCGGATGCCGGCAGCCAGGAGGCCCGCCGGCAAGACGCCGACGTCCGGCCGAGCGCGGTCGAGCTGACCGGGCACGCCGAGCTGGTCACCGCGCCGGGCTGGAGCCCGTACGTCGCGGCCTTCGTTTTGCAGGAGACGGTCGCACTGCTGGGGGCGGCTGTGCTGCTGTACCTGCTCTGGCGGATCATGTGGTCCACGGCAGCGGGCGATGCCTTCACCCGCCCGACGGTCCGTAGGCTCCGCCTGATGGCTGTTCTGTTGCTGGTCGGGGCCCTCGTTGGTCCTGTCCTCGGCGGGCTCGCCCGAACGGACGTGCTCGGCTACTGGTCGGAGTCGTTCGGGGTCTATCCCGGACTGCAGCCCCGTCCTGACCTGGCTCCGTCCGTCAGCCATATTGCCGTGGCGCTCGTGCTGTTCCTGGTGGTCGAGGTGGTCCGGCACGGTGCTGCGCTGGAGGACGAGGCCCGGGCGACGGTCTGACGTGATCGAGACTCGCCTCGACCGGCTTCTGCTGGAGCGGAAGATGACGCTGACCGACCTCGCCGGCCGGGTGGGGATCACGGTGGCCAACCTCTCCATCCTGAAAACGGGAAAGGCCCGGGCCGTACGAGTCGCCACCCTTGACGCCATCTGCCGAGAGCTGCACTGCCAGCCGGGCGACATCCTTGTCTACCGGGACAACGACTGACGCCACGCACGCTCCCCACACCCTCGGCCACTAGAGAATCAAGGAAACTGCCAGGGAACCCTCGTGCAGGACCCACGCTGTAGCCGACCCGTCTGCGGACTGACCAAACGAAACAGCAGTCTGCAGGGTTCGCTGCTCGTCTGGCGTTCGCGCGACATCCTCAACGAAGGCTGCTCACTGGGGTTGAGCGGCCGCCTTTACCGCGGCCATGATCTTGGCCGCCACCGTCTGCACCGGCTCGTTGCGGATGAGGGACGCTGAGAGTTGGCTTTGCAGTTGCGCCGTCTGCTCGGGGGTGAGATCGGGACAGCTGATCGAATCGGTGACGGTGTCGTAGGTGATCTTCATGACGCTCCTCGTTGCGCTCTACACCCGAAGCACCCACCTTAACGAAGGCGTCACCGGGGGCTGACGGCACTTCCTAAGCCACCGTCTCATACCCGACATGGAACGAATCGCTGGCAGCCTTGTCCACGCCGTAAGCCGACCGTGGTGAGGCACGCACCGATAGCTGACCGGCAGCCAACCCGTTACTGAGACCGACTTCCGCAAGCGGTGTGGGAACTAGTTGTCGGGATTTTCGCTGCTCGTCAGGGCACGCTGGCTGGGTCACGCAAGCGGGCTCCTTTCAGCATGGCGGCCGGACCGCCGGCGAACGAAGTGATCCAGCGACGCACAGGTGGGGGCAGTCGTGGCAGGGCTCGTATCGCCTGGGCCATCCCCCAAATCTGTGCCCCGGACTCAGGGATCATCGTTTTGAGGATGGTAGGGCCGATGTTTCTGCTCGCTTGCACGGCGGACCGGATGGCGTCCTCGGATGCGGAAAGGCCCGCGGCTACGTCTGGAGCGGCCGCCAACTCCGCGGCTAGTGCGTAAGCACCTAGAACTGCAAGGCTGGTGCCACCGCCTACCGCTGGACCCGGCGAATACGCAGCGTCGCCGACCAGGGTGACCCGCCCCTTGGTCCACGTGTCCATCCGGATTTGACTGATCGAGTCCAGGTAGAAGTCGTCGGCGTTCTCGAGCTCTTCGAGAAGCCGGGGCACCTCCCAGGCGGCCCCGGAGTACAGCCCTCGGATCATCCGAACCTCGGCAGCCCGGTCGCGACGGTTGTGATCGAGCTCGGTCGGCGTCCGAAACAGCAGCAGGACGCGCAACTGATCGGTGCCCCACACCGGATAGACGGCCACTGTCTGCCCGGGCTCGGCGTAACTCAGCATGTGTTCCTGAAGACCTAGATAGTTCGGGACGCTGAACACCGCAAAGTACCCGCCCAGAAAGTGGAGGAACTGATCTTCCCCGCCGAAGGTCAAGCGGCGCGTCAGCGAATGCAGACCATCCGCGCCGACCACGACATCGAAGGACCTCTCGGCTTCCCGCTCGAAGGTTACGTCGACCTGGTGTCCATCGTCGTTCAGAGTGGCAATCGAGTCGTCCAGGATGTACTCGACTTGCTGACGGCTTGCCTCGTAGACGATCCGAGATAGGTCTCCGCGCATGATCTCGACGTGATCGTGGGATACCCCTTGTGTCAGCAGATCCATCGAGGCGTCGACTGTTCTCTTGCCGGGCCGTACCAAGGAGATGGTCTTGGTCCGGGTCCTGGCGTCCCGAACGGCTGCGCCGAGGTTCATCCAGTCCATGACCGCGATCGCCGGTCCGAACAGGTCGACTGCATGCCCGCCGACACCGAGCCGCAGCTCTTCGGTGCGCTCGACGACTGTGGGCTCAAAACCGAAGCGCTGCAACCAGTAAGCAACGATCGGTCCGGAAACGCTGGCACCCGAGATCAGGACGCGCAGTGGTCGAGCGGCCATTTGCGTCCCTCCTTTCCGGTAGACCCAGGTTACGGCTCGAGCCGACACCCAGATTCAGCAACAACTGGGCCATTGACCGTGCCCCGATTGACGACCGGTCTAGCCCATCAACCGCGTTGACGTGTCCGCACAGGTCAGTGGGTCGATCATCATCTCTCCTGAAGTACGGAGGCTGATCTGATGGCTCGTACGTCGCTGGCCAGAGCACGACGGGTGATCCCCTCGCTGAGCGGTTGGAATGGGCTCAGGCCGGCGAGCAGGGCATCGCGCATGCGAATGGCCGCGCCCTGATCAAGGTTGCACAGACGCTGGAGCACGCCAGCTGTGTTCTGTACGCGACGAGCGGTGGGACGGCGGTGCCCGTCGTAGTGGGCGAGCGCCAGCTCGAGAGTGGGTTCAGTGACGAGAGCCTCCGCCAGGACAACTGCATCCACCAGAGCGCTGTTGGCTCCCTGTCCGAGGTTGGGGGCCATGGCGTGGGCTGCGTCGCCGAGCAAGACCAAGCGGCCCAGAAACCAGCGCGGGCAGTCGACCCGACGAACGGTGTTGACCAGTAGGTCGTCGAAGGACGGAACGTTGTCCAACAGCTCGCCCGCCAACGGAAGCACCTGCCGCCATAGCTGAGCCAACGACCTGAGGTCGCGACGCGAAGTGGCGTCCGCCGCGGAGGAACTGTGGGCAGCTGCCCAGAAGTACGTGGTGTCCCCGCCGAGTGGAGCATGGCCGAAGGATCCCAGCGGGGTCCAGAACTCCTCGAACCAGGGGTTGGCTCGGCCCTGGACGATGGTGCGCACGTAGGTGCTCCCAACGGATAGCCGACTTGTGAAACCGCCCGTGTTGCGGACCGCGGAGCTGACACCATCGGCTCCAACCACTAGGTCTGCATGCACGGTCGTGGCCTCGGGGGCGGCACCGTGCGACGCGGACGTGATCACCACCGTTCCCGCTGGGTGGGCGTTCACGACGGTGCAGCCGAAGCGTGTCTCTACCGAGCCCCGGCCGAGGACGGCGTCAAGCATCACCTGGTGAAGGTCAGTTCGGCGGATAGCGATTGCGTGGTCGAGCCCGTCGCCGAAGTCGGACATCTTGGTAGTCAAGAGGACCCGACCGTCCGCGTTCCGTATATCCATCCGGTCGATCCTCGCGCCCGCCGCGACAACGTCGGGCAGGAGGCCGAGGCCGTTCAGGACGGCTAGTCCGTTCGGCTGCAGGGCCAACGCTGCACCCACCTCAGACGGTCGCTCGGCCCGCTCCACCAGCGTCACCCGCGCAGCAACCCGGCTCAGGACCAGGCTCGCCGCCAGGCCACCGATTCCCCCGCCCACCACCACCACGTGGTCCATTGGCCCACCATAGGGCCAGGCGGCAGCCCGGGACCGAATCCCCGTTGCTGGTCCGGGCACTGTCACGTAGGCCCCGCCTCGCGCTGCGCCACCAGCAAACGACCCACCCGTGCTTGATTCCGAGGCCCGCTATCCAGCTTCTGGTCAATGTCACAGAGTGCGAATGGTCGACGACTGCGCGGCACTGTAGGCGTCGGCCACCTGGGCGGGAACGCCGGGCCCGTTAGCGGCGGATGTCTGCAGGTCCACCGTGCAAAGGCAGACCGGCAGCGATCCAGGCCTCGACCCCTCCGATGAGGTCCGTGACCCTGCGCAGGCCGATAGCACGCAGGGAAGCCGCGGCCAGGCTCGAGCTGTAGCCCTGACGGCAGACCACGATGATCTCAGTGTCGTAGCTGACTGCTTCGGGGATGCGCGTGTCGCACGCTGGGTCCAGTCGCCACTCCAGCACCGTTCGACCGATCAGCAAAGCGCCCGCCAGCATCCCTGAACCTCGGAATATTCGCAGGACGGCCGCACGTGATCGGCGATGAGTGGGGGCCTGCCCCGGAAGCCGGCTCGTCGGAAACCCGGCGTGAGTGGCTATCTTTACCCATGACTCATCACAGCAGGGTCAGCAAGGTGCTCATTGATGTAGCTCCTGGCGACCATGATCGAGAACTCGCTTTCTGGTCGGCCGCCGTAGGTGGCCACTGGCCGGAACCCACCGTTCCGGAATACCACGGAGTCGATCTGCCTGGGCAGGACTTCGAGCTTTCAGTGCAACGGCTCGGCGAGGGACCGAGCCGGCTGCACCTGGATGTCCACACCGACAATCTTGAGGAGGAGACTGAGCGGTTGGAGCAGCTCGGTGCACGCCGTGTTCGCCGGCACGGCGACCTGTGGGTCATGCAGGATCCGGCCGGCCTGCTCTTCTGTGTCATCTATGACGCCGGAGTCTCACACGAGAACGGGCGACCTTGGGGGTGAACCGATGCGGCCAACGGCGATGTCGCGCTCAAGCGGTCCAGATAAGACTTTGCAGGGCAAGACACCCTGGGCGACGGAAGCGACGAGGTGGCCGACTCCCGAGATGCTGGCCGCGTGCGGCCGCCCCTACTCCTGACTGGTCCACCTGCCGCCGGTAAGACCACGACGGCGGTGGCCTTAGCCCACGCCGCGCCCCTCGCCGCAACGATCGATGTCGACGACCTTCGTCACCTCGTCGTTGCTGGTCATGCCGCACCCTGGGATGGACACGCCGGCCTCCTCCAGCAACAGATCGGCGTAGAAAACGCCTGTGACCTCGCGCGCCGCTTTCATGCGGCGGGTATCGAGGTCGTGCTAGCAGATTTTGTGACGACAGCCACGGCAGCAACGTACCGTCGTCGCCTGCCGGGCCTGCTGATCATTCGACTGCGCCTGCCTCTCGATGAGGCTCGTCGTCGTGCACGGCTGCGCCCGGTCCATATCACTGAGCAGGAGTTCCAGGCCCTGTACGAGCTCGACTCTGGCAGCGACTTCCCGGTCGACGCCATCGTCGACGTCGCCCACCTCGATTTCGAGGAGCAGATAGGAGCCATCCGCAGGTTGTGGTCCGTGCAGCCGCGGGGCCTGCAGGTCCAACGTCCTCAACCAGCGCCGCTGGACAACCCTTCTACTGGATGCACCCAGTAGGGATCGTGCGGTAGGACTCACCGAGTTGCGACCTATTCGGCGATGATCAGGCTGGCCGGCATGGCGAGCGGCCGGTGTCCGACCGGGCGCCACCCGGTGTCCTGCAGCCACCGGGTCACCTCGTCGACGCTGTAGACGTCGCCCTCTCCGGTCACCAGCAAGAACTCGCCCGCCATCAGGGCCGCGAAGACTGGCTCTGTCCGCGCAGTGTCGGTCCAAAAGTCCACGAGCAGAAGACGAGCACCAGCCGGTGCGGCGGCCCGGACCCGAGACAGCAGTTGCCGGTTCCGCGATGGCGAAAACAGATGCAGCACATTGGCGAGCAGGTAGACGTCGTGGCTGCCGGGAATGGGCCCTTCCAGCAGGTCTCCTTCCACGACGTCGACGCCGGCGCCCGCACCGGATGCGGCGAGCCCGGCGCGAGTCAGCGGCGCTGACTCCGGTCGCTCCAAGACCGTGGCCCGCAGCTGCGGGTACCGGAGTCGAGCGGCAGTGACGAACGAGCCTGTGCCGCCGCCGAGATCCAGCAAGGATCGATGCCTGCTGAAGTCGTAGCTCGTGGACAGGGCAGCGGCAGTCGGCGCGGTGAGAGCTCCGACACCTGCAGTGAAGGTTTCCAACTGGTCGCGCGTGAAGTCCGCGTAACCGTATGCGGCCCGATCGAGCCGGATCGACTCGGCCAGGGACGACCACTGCCCGTAGACCACGTCATTCCACATCTTCACAACGGGCCGAAGATCTTGCTGCCCGAGCCCGCTCAGCACCTCCTGCGAAACCTCGGTATTGGCATACCGGTCGCCCACACGCCTCAGGAAACCGACTGCCACCAGCGCGTCGAGGAGGATGCGTAGGCCGTGGCCCGGCAGTCCGAGCCGTCCCTCTAGCTGTCGTTGCTCCACCGGGCCGTCGGCGAGCGCCTCGAAGACGCCGAGCTCCACGGCAACAAACAGGTACTTGGCCGCCATGTGGCCGGCGATCACCTGCATAACTACTGCCGCTGGCTGGGTCATTAGTCGGCCTTCTTCCAACTCGTGAAGCGCAACCAGCCACCCGCCCATCGACCGGCCGCCTTGAGTGGCTTTCACAGACGCGAGCGAGATGCCGACTGATGTCGCCTCGTGGCCCCAACATGTCTCACAACGTCCAGCGGCGAGGCCGTGAATGTGTCTCAGATTACGGCAGTGTCGTTTCGGGATCCAGTGACGACATCATGGAAGCCCAAGCAGTCGGCTGATGAGCAAACCGCAGAAGAGCCTTCTTCGTGGTTCAGATCCGGGAGAAGGCGTAGGTCGCGGCGACAATGCCAGCCACCAACGCACCAACAAACATGATGCCCGCTACAGTGCTGGCTCGTCTCACCTGCGGCAGCCACCGCCGCCCCTGCTGGGTATCGGGCCGAAAGCCGGCGATCCCCGTTAGTGAAGCGAGTCGGTCCTCTCGGTCGCTGGGGCCTGCGGACACCAGAACATCGTCGCAGTTCGCCTCTGGTTATGCGACCAGTGCTGCTTTGTCGCCCGGACCGCACCCCCAGAAGCCGACCGATAGGAGGTCACTCACGGGACTCGCGCCAGCGTCACGATTGCGGCCAAGATCGCTGCCACCACGCCGTCGACGGCGAGGGGCACCATGCCGATCCAGTACGCGGGGATCGGATCGAGCCGATAGAAGATCAGGTAGCAGGCCAGCCCGACCAGCGTCGCGATCGCTGTCGCGACGATCCAGGCGGACCCCGTCGGCGCACTCAGCACCCCGGCCGTCAGCAACGTGATGCCGGCAGCGAGTTGCCCGGTGGCCCAGACAACGATCAGCGGGAGCTCGGTGGTGACCGGCCGGTGGGCGACGCTCGAGGTGACGTAGAGCAACAGCGCACCGACCAACACTCCACCGCCGACCGTCGCCCCCAGCGCCAGCGATGACGCCTTCGGAAGAAGGGCGGCGGTGCCGACGGCCAGCAGAACCAGGCCGCTGAGGCCGCCGAGCACCGCCCCCGCGAGGAAGAGCCCGCCGCCGGGCAGAATCCGCACCGACGGTCTGAACGTGATCGTCCACCAGACGAGATAGCACAAGCTGCACAAGACGAGCAGGACCTCACCGATCATGATCATCAGCGGGCCGCCCTCTAATGCCTGCCACCTACCCACCGTTTCACCCTAGTCCAGCGGTAGGGGCGGCGTGAGTCGCCGACGGGACGCTGTGCGCCGGAAACGCTCTCTCATATCTCGCAACTGCCGAACGCCGGCGCCACGCTGACGAGCAGTCATGGGTCCGGGCTGGGTCGCACCGAAGGATTCCCCCGGAATCTGCCGCGATGGCCCGCGGACCACCGCCGCAGCCGTTATCTTGACGTGATGGGCGATCTCGGGGCCGATGCGGTGACTGCCAGATCGCAGCTCAGCCCGCGATGAGCAAACCGACAATTCTGGCCGTCGACGACGACGCGCAGGTGTTGGCAGCGATCACCCGTGACCTGACCAGCCGCTACGGCGGTGAGTACCGCGTCGTCAGCGCCGGATCTGGAGCTCAGGCCCTCTCGGTGTTGTCGAGGATCGCCCTGCGCAACGAGCCGGTGGCGCTGATTCTGGCCGACCAACGGATGCCCCAGATGACCGGCATCGAGCTGTTGGACCAGGCCCGGCTGCCTGCGCCGACAGCCAAACTGCTTCTGCTCACCGCGTACGCCGACACTGACGTCGCGATCAGGTCGATCAATGAGATCGGCCTGGACTATTACCTGATGAAGCCGTGGGACCCACCGACTGAGCGCCTCTTCCCCGTCCTGGACGATCTCCTGGACGACTGGCAGCAGGCCCATCCCGACCACACGTCCGAGGTGCGGGTCGTCGGCCACCGCTGGTCAGAACGCAGCCATGAGCTCAAGATGTTCCTGGCTCGCAACCATGTCGCGTACCGGTGGTATGACGTCGAGCGGGACCCCGAGGGCCAACGACTCGTCGACCTGGCGCAAGCGGCGACGCCGGACCTGCCACTGGTGCTGGTTCCCGGCGGAAGCACCCTCCGTGCTCCACGAACGCTCGACGTTGCTTCGGCTCTCGGGCTGCGCACCACGGCTCAGCAGAAGGTCTACGACGTCTGCATCGTCGGCGGTGGTCCAGCCGGTCTCGCCGCCGCCGTCTACGCAGCGTCGGAGGGACTGAGCACGGTCATCATCGAGCGGCAGGCACCCGGAGGCCAGGCCGGCCAGAGCGCGGCGATCGAGAACTATCTCGGGTTTCCCAAGGGCCTGAGCGGCTCCGATCTTGCTCACCGGGCCATCGCCCAGGTGTACCGCTTCGGCGCCGAGATGGTCCTGGCTCAAGACGTCGTGGGCTTGGAGCGCCGCGGACCGGTCCGTGCGGCATTGTTCGACGGCGGAGGCGAGGTCGAAGCCCGGTCACTGATCGCCGCGACCGGCGTCTCCTACCGCAAGCTCGCTGCCGTCGGCCTCGACGACCTCACGGGGCGAGGCGTCTATTACGGCGTCGACGCCAGCGAGGCAACCCAGTGCGAGGGGGATGACGTCTACATCGTCGGTGCCGCGAACTCGGCCGGGCAGGCGGCCTTGAATCTGGCCCGGTACGCCAGACGAGTGGTGCTGGTCGTCCGCGGCGAAAGCCTACTGATCAGCATGTCGGAGTATCTGGTCAACCGGATCACCGCGGTACCCAATATCGAGATCCGCTGCCGTACCGAGGTGGCCGCAGCGTCCGGAGCCGACCATCTGGAACAGCTGACGCTGCTCGACCGCATCTCTGGTGCGACGGCCGAGGTGTCGGCGAGCTGGCTGTTCATCTTCATCGGCGCCTCACCGCGGACCGAGTGGCTGGGCCCGGAGGTGCTGCGCGACCGTGTTGGGTTCGTGCTGACCGGCCACGACCTGCTGACCACGCCGAATGAACGGCCATGGTCGCTGGAGCGTCCGCCGTACGCGCTCGAGACCAGCGTGCCCGGAGTCTTCGCCGCCGGGGACGTCCGGCTGGAGTCGATGAAGCGGGTGGCCTCGGCCGTCGGCGAAGGGGCGATGTCGATCTACCTCGTGCACCGCTATCTGGCGACGATCTGATGAGGGTCGCCGATCTGCAGACCGTTCCGATCTTCGACGGGCTCAGCACTGCGCAGCTCAGCGATCTCATCGCCGGCGGCGCCGAGATCGCCGTGGAGCCCGGCGTCGAGCTGTTCCGAGAGGGTGCGTCAGCCGACTTCTGGTGGGTGCTCGTCGACGGGGAGATCGAACTCAGCCGCCGCGTGGGCCGCGAGGACACGGTCGTCGCCCGGATGGACGAACCCGGTCGGTGGGCTGGCGGGTTCCGAGCCTGGGACGAACACGGCACCTATCTCGCCACCGGCCGCGGTTCCCGACCGGGGCGCGTGTTTCGGGTTCCCGCTGCGGTGCTGCGCGACCGGATCGCCGCTTGGTTCCCGTTCGGCGGACACCTGATCCGCGGGCTGTACCACACCGCCCGATCCATCGAGTCGACGGTTCGGCAGCGCGAGTCGCTCGTCACCCTGGGCACCCTCGCTGCTGGGCTCGCCCATGAGATCAACAATCCGGCGGCGGCGGCGACCCGGGCGGTCGACTCGCTCGAGTCGGCCAGCGAGACTCTGCTCACCTCGCTCGGACGGCTGGCCTCCGAGGGCATCACGGCGCAACACTTCACAGATCTCGACCGGCTTCGGGTGGAACTTCGAGCACCGGCCGATCTGGATCCGCTCGACCGGGCTGACGAAGAACAGGACCTGGCTGCATGGCTCACCGACCATGGCGTCGACGAGCCCTGGCGACTCTCTCCCCTCCTGGTCGCGGCCGGCGCTGACTCGTCCTGGTGTGATCGCGCGAATGCGGCCCTGAGCGGTCGAGGGTTGGAGCCAGCGCTCGATTGGGTGGCAGGCACGTTCTCGGTCACCGCCCTGCTCGGCGAGGTCAAGGAATCGACGCGGCGGATATCCGAACTGGTGGCCGCGGTTCGGTCGTACTCACAGCTCGACCGTGGGTCCCTGCAGCGCATCGACATCACCGAGGGGCTGGTAAGCACCCTGGTGATGTTGAGCCACAAGCTCGGCGACGTCCGCGTCGTCAAGGACTTCGCGACCGATGTGCCCCCGATCAACGCGTACGCCGGCGAACTCAACCAGGTCTGGACCAATTTGATCGACAACGCCGTGGACGCCATGGACGGCCGTGGCGATCTGCAGATCTCGACTCGGTTCGAGGACGGCCAGGTGGTGGTCGAGATCGCAGACTCAGGGGTCGGGATGACGTCGGAGACGATCAGCCGGGCCTTCGAGACCTTCTACACGACGAAGGAGGTCGGCAAAGGGACCGGGCTCGGTCTCGACATCGCCCGCCGGATTGTCGTCGAAAGGCATGGCGGCACGATCAGCATCACCTCGCAACCGGGCGATACCGTGCTCCGGGTCGGCCTGCCGTTGACTCAGAGCTGATGGGCGCTGGGCCGGGAGTGGGGCCCGGGTGACGGGTCGCTGCCTTCGGGTTGTATTCGACACGCCCAGCGTGTGGGTGTGAAAAACTCAACCGACGCGCTCGGCGCACACAATCCAAGGAGGATCAACGGTGCTGTTCCACATCGAGCAAGTCCACCGACCAGAGAACTGCCCCTACGGACACGGCGGTTCGTCGTCGCTGCATGACGCCAGCGTTGCCGGGGTCCGGCTTGTGGCGATGTACGGCTCCTTCATGGAACACGCGATCTACCTGATCGTTGAAGCGTCTGATGTCGAATCGCTCAACCTGTTCCTCCTGCCCGGCATGAAAGTCTGTACCGCGAAGATCACGCCGGTCAGCGACCATCCCCTGCCGGTCCAGACATAAGCTCGGTTCAGGTCGAACTCGCTGAGGCGAACTCCTGAAGATAGGTTCCGTGCTTCGGGAGTGAGCGAGCCGCCGGTACGCGCTGTATGACATAGGCCGACGAATCAGTCGTCCGCAATCAGTTCGGACATCGGGGTCCATTCGAGACTCTGAAGAACGTCGTGAAGCCGGCCGCCGAACACACCGTTCTCGTTACAGACCCCTATCCGGAAGGTCGGTCCTGACTGCGCCCCAGACCGGCGTCGCGGGCGAGGACGATGGCTTCGGCACGGGTGGCCAGCCCGAGCTTGGTCAGTACGGCCGAGAGGTGGTTCGCTACCGTCTTTTCTGACAGCGTCAGGCGCGCAGCTATCGACCAGGTCGGCAATCCGGCGGCGAGGAGGTCGAGGACTTCGCGTTCACGGGCCGTCAACCGGGGGAACGGCGGCGGGGCGGCCGGGGGCGGGTCGGCGAGCTGGTTGATCACCCGGGCGGCCACTTCGGCCCCGAAGACGGCGCCTCCGCCGGCAACGGCGGCGATGGCTCGGACAATTTCGTCCTGCAGCGACCCTTTCAACAGGTAGCCCCGTGCGCCCGCCCGCAGGGCGGAGTGAACCTTGTCGTCGTCTTCGAACATGGTGAGGACGAGGACAGCGGTCCCTGGCCGTGCGCGCAGGATCTGCCGGGTGGCGGCGATGCCGTCGAGCTGGGGCATCTCCAGGTCCATGATGACGACGTCGGGCTTGAGGGTGACTGCGAGCTGAACGGCGTCCGTTCCGGTGTCGGCCTCGCCCACGAGGGTGAGCCCGGCTATGGAGTTGATCAGCACCCGCAGGCCCTCGCGGACGACGGGATGGTCATCGGCAATCAGTATCCGAACGGCCGAGCCGGTGGGGCGAGTTGTCATTCGCTGGCGACATGGTCGAGAGGGACGGTCACGCTGACCGCTCCGCCTTGCGCCACTGGCCCCGCCGTCAGCACTCCGCCGAGCTCAGCGGCACGCTCCTGCATGCTGGACAAACCCACCCCGGCCGTCCACGGTGGTGCTGGCGTTTGCTGCTCGTTGACGATGCTCAGGTGAAGGGAGGTGTCGACCGTCATCCGCACGGTCGCCCAGCTGGCGTGGGAGTGTCGCACTACGTTCGTCAGCGCCTCGGCCGCAATCCGGTACGTTGCCGTCTCTACCCCGGCCGGTAGTGGCGGCACGCTCTCGGGCAGTTCCAGCGCGATGCTCAGCGGCAGCCCGTCGGGACGTCGGCCGGTTCGCTCGACCAGGCGCCGAAGCGCCTCGAGCAGGCCGACGTCGTCGAGGATGGGCGGGCGAAGGTCATAGACCAGGCGCCGGACGTCCTCCAGCGCTGCCGCAGTCTCGGCACGGAGTTCGGTGAGCAGCTCGATCGCCTCATCGGGCTGGGCCCGGACGTAGTTCCGCGCAGCGTCGGCCTTGAACCCCACCCCGGTGAGCACGGGGCCGAGACCATCGTGGAGGTCACGGCGTAATCGTCGTCGCTCGTCGTCGCGAGCAGAAACCACGCGACTGCGAGACCGCTGAAGCTCCGCGGCCAGGAGGGTCGCGTGCATAGCAACGGCCACCGGTGCGGCCAACAGTCGCAGTATGTCCACGTCGGCATCGGCAAACCTGCCGTCCCCCCGCCGGACGCCGACCAGAAGCTCCCCCTCCCGGTCCGGGCCGACGTGCAACGGGACACCGTGCAGCATCGACGGCGGCCGGCCGACGATGGCGAGCTCGCGGCCGTCGGCGCGAAGCGAGACGTAAGGCAGATGCAGCGACTGGGCGATCGCGTCGGCCAGCGAGGTAAGGTCACCTGCGGACCCAAGGGCGGGCCCCACCCGGCGCAAGACGCGGACGGGATCCTGTCGATCGCCATAGAGCAGCCGGTCGACGAGCCGCTGCAAACGCAGACGCAGCGGGTTCAGCCCCAAAGCCACCACCCCGGCGGCGACAACCGCGCTCCCTCCCGCCGCCAAGGACTTCCCCAGCACAGCGACGACGAGCAGATACGCCGCGACCAGGACGCCCGTCATCAGCGCCCATGCCACTGTGCGAGCGACAACCAGCCGGATGTCGAGCAGGTTGTGCCGCAAGATCGCGACCAGGATGGACGCGGGCACCAGCACGAACACGAGCAGCACCCAGGTCGACCCGACGTGAAGCAGCACCACCGGGACGGCGACCAGCGCGACAATGATCACCGCGAACACCACCCACAGCAGCTGGCGACGCGTCCGGTCGTCCCCACGCCGAAAGCGCACCACCAGCGAGGCGAGCACCAACACCAACGACGCGGCATTCAGCAGGTCGATGACCGCCCACAGGCCACCGGCCCGGTTGAAGGCGGGGATCGCACCCCAGTGCGGGACCGGGTGGGCACCGTCGAAGTTCGACGAGGTCGGGTCGAAACCCATCCGCAGCACAAACAAGATCCCGACGCCACCGACGGTGATGGCCACGGGCCGCCAGCGCTTCCCGGGCAACCGTCCGTCGGGGAAGAGCAGCAGGGCCAGGAAGAACCCCAAACCCATCGACCATGGCCATCCCCAAGAGAACAACGTAGCGAACAGCCGCAGAGCCCACTCCGACCACTGGTCGGCGGTACCCACCGCCAGCGCAACACCCGCCAGGCCGGTCACTCCTTGACCGCAACCGGACAGAGACAGCAGCCAGCCCACCGGATGTCTCGGCCGGAACCACACGAGAACCGCGCCGCACAAGCCGAACGACAGGCAGATCGCGAGATTCACCGCAGCGAAACCGCCGAGAGCCGAGCCGGGCGGCGGGCCGCCGGTCAGGGCCACCGCCAGCGCGGCACCCGTCTCACCGAGCACAACCGCCACCACAACCCAGGCCAGGCCGCGCAGGGCCCGCAAAGCACTTCCCGACCCCGCACTGCCGTCTTTCATGGCCTCAGTATTGTCGTCGGCTCGTGCGCGATGCGGCCGGCAGCGATCGGCGCGGCCGGGCCTAGATCCCAGGCATCGTTGGAAAGCCGGATGATGGCCATGGCGGCCGCCGCGAAGCCGGCCACGTTCAACCCCCACGCGACCAGATCAAGGGCCGGGCTCCCGAAGAGCACCGCCGCGCTGAAGTGCAGAGGCTGCGCCACCACAGTCAAGACCGCTGCCCACCGGGGCACAGTGCCAGACCGCCACAAAGCGACGCCCAGCACGACCGTCCCTACGACGTGGCCCAGCACGAACACCGCCGCGGCGACCATGGTGGTCGGATGATCCGTGCCGTACAGCCGGACCAAGGTCGGCTGGTCGACCCCGGCGCGGACACCCACCCACAGCAGCACATCCGACCCGACCAGCCATCCCATGCTGAGGTACGCCGGCACCAGCAACAGCACAGCGGCCGCACTGGTACGCGGCGCCCGACGCCGGGTCAGCCGCGTAACCCCCAGCACACCGGGAACCAGAGTGAACAAACCGATCAGCGCCAGCCACAACAGGACGGACTGCGCCTGCGGGTCCATAGCTACCTTCGCAACCACCGCTTCTGGCGTATCGGTCGTGCGGTACGGCAGCACGAACCTCTGCACCGCCACAGCAGCAGGACCAACCGGTAGCAACACTGCCAACAGCCAGCGGCTGATCCCACGCAGGTCCGCGGGCGGCTTCAGCAATGCAGGCGCCTCTCCATCGGTCCTTGGGCTGGTCATGCCGCATCCTGCACGATTGTTTGTAGCGCACTCATGACTTACCTCCAGGATCAGGAAACGAACTTCCAACTCCCTCCACACTCGGCCAACCCCGTCCCGGGCACATGAGCAGAATCCCTACCTCACCGGGAGAATCCCCGGAGCCGCCAGCCTGATCACCCCCGTGCAATGACCCACCGTGCCTTGCTCGCCCTGGGGTTTGGCGGCCGGGTTGCCAGGTAAGGGACGGCTAGGATCCCGAGGACGCCATCCAGCTCGCGATCTGGGCACGGGAGCCAAACCCAAGCTTGTTCAAGATGTTGCGGACGTGGGTCGCGACGGTCCGCTCGGAGATGAAGAGGCGTGTCCCGATCTGCTTGTTGGTCAGGCCTTCGGCAACCAATCTCGCCACCTCGACCTCCCGCTTCGCCAGTGGTCCGGTCGCAACCTGATCGGAAGGGTCGGTATCGATCTCCTCGGATTCGCTCAGCGCGATGCGCAGTGCCGCTTCCCGGCCCATGCGCCTGCCTGCCTCGAACGCGGCCTCGAACCTCGATTCCCCTAGCGCGCTCGCCGCCGCTTCGTTGGCCCGCGCCAGGAGTGGCATGGCCGGGCCGGTCATGCCGGCGCCCGCACTGGATCCGACGGCCTCGGCGGCCCCGAGTAGTTGTGCCGCCAGGCGTGGGTGCTCAGACATGGCGGCATGCCAGCCCAGCAGGCTCAGCAGGTCGTACTGAGCGAGCCGGTCATCGATCTGCCGCGCGATCCGCAGTGCGTCGAGAAACCTCGGCTTCGATGCTGCAACATCACCGGCCAGCATCGCGGCCTGGCCCAGGTACACGAGCATCTGTACGAGGTAGTACAGGTCCCCTGCCTCCCGGCTGAGCCGCGCGCCGGCGGCGGAAGTCGCCTTGGCGGTGTCGAGGTCTCCGTCGAAGAACGCATGGATGGCTGTCGCCTGGATCAGGCCGATCGAGGCGGGATAGTGAGATAGGCCTGGGGTGATGGCCCCGGCTTCGTCGAGGAGCCGTAGGGCAGCCGCGTGATCTCCCGCCATGTTCTCCGCCGTGGCGGCCGTCGACAGCGATTCGGACAGCTGCGAGAGCTGCCCCGCCGCCCGGGCTGACGAGATCGCTCGAGCGAGCCAAGGCCGGGCAGCGTTGGGATCGGCCTGCCGCATGCTCAGCCATCCCCGAAAGTGATAAGCCCGGGCCGGGACATCGGCAGACCCGGCAGCAACCGCGAGCAGTTCCTCGAACCAGCGCATGCTTTCGGTGGTCCCACGCGTCAGCCAGTAGTAGCCGATCGAGGTGGTGAGCTCGAGCCCGCGTCGCCAGTCGGAGGTGGCGAGGCACTTCTGGAGGACCGATCGAATGTTGTCGATCTCCAGCTCGACCCATTCGAGCCATTCCAGCGTTCGGTGCCGTGCGTCGTCCTCAGCCTCGAAACATCGGACCCGGTAATACTCGACGAAGCACTCGCCGAGAACCTCGTCCTCGGCTGCGTCGTGCAGCTTGAGGCTGGCGTACTCGCGCATGGTCTCGTGCAGCCGGTAAGACGCGACCCTTCGGACGTCCTCCTTCGTCACCAGCGACTTGTCGACCAGCGCTGACAACACGTCCAACGCCTGGGCAGCCGTTCCCTCGCCGGTCATACAGACCGTTTCAGCGTCGTCCAGGGTGAACCGACCGGCGAACACGCATAGGCGTCGAAGGAGCGTCTGCTCCGCCGAACTGAGCAGGTCGTAACTCCAGTCGATCGTCGTTCTGAGTGTTTGTTGACGGGGCAGGGCCGCCCGCCCTCCTCCGGTCAAGAGTACGAATCTGTCGGTCAGCCGATCGAGGATCTGTTCGGCGGTGAGGACTCGCGTCCGTACGGCGGCGAGCTCGATGGCCAGCGGCAAGCCGTCGAGGCGCCGGCACAACCCGACCACGGCCGCTTGGTTCGAGCTGGTCAGCTCGAACGACCCTGATGCGGCGACCGCACGCTCGGTGAAGAGCAGAACGGATTCGTTCTGTCGGAGCTGGGAGAGTGGTTCGCCTCCGCCAGCCGGAGGAAGCCCAAGTGGCGGCACGGGGACAACGTGTTCGCCAGGCACTTGGAGCGGCTCCCGGGTCGTGGTCATCACCCGCACGTTCGGCGCAGCGCGAAGGACTTCGGCCACCAAGTGCGCGGCGGCATCGAGCACGTGCTCACAGTTGTCAAGGACCAGCAACAACTCGCTGTCGCGCAGATGGGACAACAGCAGCTGCGACGGATTCGTCGCGGCAAGGTCTCGCAGGTCCAGGGCTGTGACCACCGCGTTGGCCACCAGGGCGGCATCGCGGATTTCAGCGAGTTCGACCCACCAGGCGCCGCCCGCGAAGCCCCGTCGGAGGTCCGTGGCAATTCGAACAGCCAGGCGGGTCTTACCGACGCCTCCGGGGCCGACCAGGCTGACCAGGCGAGCGCCGGCCAGCGTCTTGCGAATCTCCGCCAACTCGCGACGGCGTCCGACGAAGCTTGTCGCCTCGGCGGGAAGGTTGCCGGTCTGACGCCTGGGCCTGGCCACGATGAGCCGCACGCTACCACCGACCCAAGTTGCCGAGGTGACTACGCATCGAATCAGCAATTCCGTCGATGTGCGCTAGCCGGTGTTGGTCCTAGCGTCATTGCATGGTCCAGGACGCAGCGAATCAGCGTGTCGAGGTCACCTTCATCGGCACCCCTCCGAGTCGGCAGATTGCGCGGGCCTCAGGCGTCACGGACGTCCGGGTCGACGGTCACCTGGTCCGCTGCCTCGTTTACGGCAGCTTCCAGCCATTCCTCGAGGCGCTGCGGGGCTACGAGGTCATCAGCCTCATTGCGATCCCCACCCGGGATGGAGAATCCGCATGAAGGCGATCACCCAGACCACGTTCGGTTCCGCCGATGTCCTCCAGCTGAGCGAAGTTCCGAAGCCGAGCCCGCGAGCGGGCGAGGTTCTCGTCCGCGTGTGGGCCGGCTCCCCGAATCCCTGGGACTGGCACTTCATGCGGGGCCTGCCGTACATCTCCCGCCTGGCGGGAGCCGGCCTGCGGAAGCCGAAGAACCCCATCCTCGGTAGCGATGTCGCCGGCCAGGTCGAGGCGGTCGGGGCCGGCGTCACGCAGTTCCACCCCGGTGACCCGGTCTTCGGTTTCGTTGGGGCCGGTGCCTTCGCGGAGTACGTCTCCGTCCCAGAAGAGTTCCTCGGGCCCAAACCCGCCAACCTGACCTTCGAGCAGGCCGCCACCATTCCGCTCGCCGGCATGACGGCCCTTCAAGGCCTCCGCGACGTCGGCGAGATTCGCGCCGGACAACACGTCTTGATCATCGGCGCCTCAGGTGGAGTCGGAACGTTCGCCGTTCAGATCGCCAAGTCCTTCTTCGGCGCCACCGTAACCGGCGTCTGCAGTACCCAGAATGTGGAGCTCGTCCGATCAATCGGCGCCGACCACGTTATCGACTACACCAGGGACGATGTCACCCGTCGCGGCATGACGTACGACCTGATCCTTCAGCTCGGCGGAACAACATCACCGGGTGCGTTTCGACGCATCCTGACCCCGTCGGGCCGGTTGGTGCTGAGTAGCGGCGACTCCACTGGCCGGGTCATCGGCCCGATGGGCCGGATGCTCAGAGCCGTCATCCTGTCGGCGTTCATCGGCCAGACCCTGCGGCCACTGACCACGAGGCGCAGCCGACAAGACCTCGAGCTGCTGAGGGACCTGATCGAGGGCGGCAACGTCACACCGGTCATCGAAGCCACCTACCCCTTGAGCGCATCGGCGGCGGCCGTGCGCCACCTCGAGGCGGGACGCGTACGGGGCAAGCTCGCCATCTCCGTTCGGCCACCGGCTGATCCAGCGGAGGTCGCCGATGGCTGACGCGTGCCCACCGCGACCTGTACTTCTCCACAAGACAAGGAGCACGACATGACATCAACAACATCGCAGGCCAGCTATCCGGTCCGTCTTTCCGGCGAGCTGGACCCGAACCTCTCCCGCTGGCTCTGGCTGGTGAAGATGTTCCTGGCCATCCCGCACTACGTCGTCCTGGCGTTCCTCTGGGCCGCGTTCTTGGTCGACGACCGTGGTCTCCGGCATCGCCATCCTGTTCACCGGCCGCTATCCGCGCTCACTGTTCGACTTCAACGTCGGCGTACTGCGCTGGAACTGGCGGGTCGGGTTCTATGTGTACGCCGCCCTGGGCACCGACCGCTACCCGCCGTTCACCCTCGGCCGGGCCGACTATCCGGCCGACCTCGACGTCGCCTATCCCGAGAACCCTTCCCGCGGCCTGGTACTGGTCAAGTGGCTGCTGGCCATCCCCCACCTGCTCATCGTCGGCCTCCTCGCCTTCACCATCCTCCCCTACTGGTGGACCGAGACCGACTGGTCCTCCGGCCTGCAACCCATCGGCGGCTACTCCGTCCTCAACCTGCTCGTCGTCATCGCCGGCTTCTTCCTACTGGTGACGGGGTCACACCCGCGCGGACTCTTCGACCTGCTCATGGGCATCAACCGGTGGCTCTACCGGGTACTGGTCTACGTCGCGTTCATGCGCGACGAATACCCGCCCTTCCGCCTCGACCAGGGCCAACGCGAAACCGGCGATGTGGTGTCCGACCCGCGCACTGATATCGACACCCTCGCCCCCGCCAGCTCGTCCGCCCACGACCGCGTCCTAGCCGACCGATGACTACGCAGACTCGGACGAGACAGCAGAACTCGCGACCGGGCTGGCCGGTCCCGGTCGCCCTGGCCGCGCTCAGCGCCATTCCGCTGATCAGTGGTTTCCTGCGGCTGCTTCAGCTCGCCGGTGGCCCCGAGCTCATCCCGGCCGAGGGGCGGTTCGCCGGCTTCCCGCTGCCCGTTGCGTTGCACATCCTCGGCGCCGCCACGTACGTTCTGCTCGGGACCCTCCAGTTCGTGCCGCGGTTCCGGCGCCGGCACCGGACCTGGCACCGCCGGGTCGGCCGGATCCTGGTCGTCGCCGGCCTCCTCGTCGCGGTCTCAGCACTCTGGATGACCCTGCTCTACGCGGCGAAGCCGGGTACAGGCGACCTGCTGTACGTCCTCCGGCTCGTGTTCGGGTGCGCGCTGGCCGGATGCCTCATCCTGGGGTTCACCGCCATCCGCCGTCGCGACATACCCGCCCACCGCGCCTGGATGATCCGCGCCTACGCCATCGCCCTCGCCGCGGGCACGCAGGCCTTCACCCAAGGCATCAGCGGCGCCCTGCTCGGCACCGGCGAGCCCTACGGTGACCTCGCCCAAGGCGCCGGCTGGGTCATCAACCTCGCCGTCGCCGAATGGGTCATCCGCCGCCCATCCACACCCGGGCGCCGTTCCCGCCACCGCCACACCACCGGTCGGGCCAACCCGACGGCCACACCAGCACGAGCACTCTCATGACGACCGGCAGCGTGCTCGAGCTTCACGCCTCGTCGAGACACCACCACATCAGGCCAACCACCCCACCAAGGAGAACGAGATGACCCTCAACCACCCGAAAACACGAGTCCCGATGGACTCACTCAGAAAGGCCGCATTCGTCGGCGGCGCTCTCTACGTGATCACCTTTGCCACCTCCATCCCCTCCCGCATTCTCTTCGGCCCCGTACGGAAGGACCCGAACTACATCCTCGGTCCAGGCGCCGATGGGCAGGTGCTGTTCGCCGGCCTGCTGGAGCTGATGCTGGCCATGGCCTGCATCGGCACAGCGGTCGCGCTCTGGCCGGCGCTCAAGCGGCAGAACGAGGGAGTTGCCCTGGGTTTTCTCAGCGCGCGGACCCTGGAAGCCGCCATCATCGTCTCCGGCCTGATGTGCCTGCTGTCCGTAGTGTCCTTGCGCCAGTCCGGGGCCGGGACCGACGCGTTGGGCACCAGCCAGGCGCTGGTCTCCGCGTACAACTGGGCCTTCCTGTTCGGGCCCGGCTTCATGGCCGGGGTCAATGCGCTTCTCCTCGGCTCCATCCTCTACCGGTCCCGCCTCGTGCCCCGGATCCTCCCGGTGCTGGGCCTGGTCGGAGCGCCCCTCCTCTTCGCGTCCGACACCGCCGTCATGTTCGGCGTCTGGGAGCAGTTCTCCGTTCCGGCGGGGATCGCGACGGTGCCGATCTTCGTGTGGGAGCTCTCGTTGGGCATCTACCTGGTCGTCAAGGGCTTCAAGCCCTCCCCGGTCACGGCCAGCCTCATTGCCGCCAGCCCTCGCTCCGCCGACTCCGCCACGGTCAGCGTCTGAGGGTCGACCGACGTGGCCGAACCTCGAACGGCCCGGACCGCTCATCGGTCCAGGCCAGAAGGTCGACCTAGTGGCAACCCCATTCGCCAATGTTCGACACTGCGCCACCTTGCGGGATCACACCTCGTGGAACTGGCCAGAGCCGACTCCCGAAGTGATCGGGAGCCGGCTCTGACCAGGTGTTGCATTGGTCGGGCTGACAGGATTTGAACCTGCGACCCCTTGACCCCCAGGCCGTTAAGTTGGTGTTTCGTAGTATTGCCGGATCGTGCTGAGATACAGCATACCGCCTAGTGAGAGGCCGAATGCGTGACGTCAGGCGACAGACGGCAACGACGCGCAACCTGGCCAATTCGCGCTCGAAGTGGGGTCAAAATTGGTGTCAGAAGTTGATCTTGAAGACCATGATCAACTTGTCCTGAGCCGACCGGCTTACATCAGCGATAGAGCGCAGCACAGCGGTGGTCACCGCCCGAACATGCCGGACAACGTCACCGTGACCGAGCCGTGGCCGCGTACGACCACGGTCGCCTCCGGTGTGTCGTCGTCCACCCGAGCGAGGACGATCCATCCGTGCGGCCCGTTCTCGAACACATCGAGCGTCCGCTCACTCGGATCGGCCAGCCAGTACTGCCCGACACCGTGGCCTCCTCGAGGCGGTTGGGGGCTTGCGCCGCAGACATGGGCCGGTGCCGCCGGTTACGGGCTGCCAGGTGCCGCGTCAGGAGGGGCTCGCTGCGCCGCGTATTGCTGTCAGGTGAGGTCGCTGAAGTTCTCGACGTCCCTGGTGCGGCCGGAGACAATGATGACATCGTCGGCGTTGAGCGTGGTTTCGGCCGTGGCGTAGGTGAAGTCCTCCCCGAAGCGTTTGATGGCCACGATGGTGACGCCATGTTCTCGTCGGACACCGGTGCTGCCCAACGGGCGGCCCACGATCTCGTGGGGCGGGGTGGTCTTGACCATGGCGAAGCCGTCCTCGAACTCGATGTAGTCGAGCATCCGTCCCCGGACAAGGTGGGCGACCCGTTTGCCGGTGTCGTGTTCGGGTCGCACGACGTGGTGCACCCCCAGTTGGCTCAGGATCCGTGCGTGGGGATGGCTGATGGCTTTGGCCCAGATGTTGGGGACTCCGAGCTCGAGCAGCACCGACGCGGTCAGGATGCTCCCTTCCAGATTGGACCCGATCCCGATCACCGCCCGGTCGAACTCGTGCACTGAGAGTTGGCGCATGGCGTTTTCACTGGTCGAGTCGGCGGCCACCACCTGGGTGAGCCGACCGGTCAGCGCGTCAACCAGCTGCAGGTCGCCGTCGATGCCGAGGACGTCGATACCGCTTTGCATCAGCTCGAGAGCCAGTGCCTCCCCGAAACGGCCGAGGCCAATCACCACCACACTGTCGTTGCGTCTGCGTGCCTTGGTCATAGAGGTCTCCTCCTAGCCGATGAGTGGTCTGCCCTCAGGCAGGTGGTAGAGGCGCCGCCGGCTGCGGAGCGCGAGGGCCGACACCAACGTGATCGGACCGAGTCGGCCCAGGAACATCAGCACAATCAGCACGAACTGACCCGCAGGAGGCATCTGAGTGGTGATGCCGGTGGAAAGTCCGACTGTGGCGAAGGCTGAGACCACCTCGAAGAGGACTTGGTCGAGATCGAGGTCTGTCATCTCGACCAGCACGGCTGTCGCAAGCACCACGGCCGCCACTGACAGAAGTGCGACACTGAGCGCCTGCCTCCAGACCCGGTGGTCAATGCGGCGGTCGGACACCTCGACGTCGGGGTCCCCCCGAACCTCAGCGATGATGGCGAACAGCAGCAGGGCGAAAGTCGTCACCTTGATGCCGCCAGCTGTCCCAGCCGAGCCGCCGCCAATGAACATCAACACGTCGGACCCGAGTAGAGTGCCGGGTCGCAGCTGGGTATGTCAAGATTGTTGAACCCGGCGGTTCGAGTCATCGCCGAGTGGAAGAAGCCCGCAAGCAGACGATTCCGTACACCCAGCCTCGCGAGAGTGCCCCGGTTGGTCCATTCGTTGACTGTGGTGAACACCATCCCCGTGAACAGCAGGAGCGCAGTCATCACCGTGGTCATCTTGGTGTGCAGGCTCCAATTCCGAGGCGACCGCGGGCGCCGTCGGATCTCGAGCAGGACGGGGAAGCCCAGCCCGCCGCAGATGACCGCGACCGCGATGGGCAGACAGATCCAGGCATCGCTCACAAAGCCCATCAAATTGTCGCTGTAGAGGGCGAAGCCGCGTTATTAAACGCCGACACGGCGTGGAACACGCCGTGGTACAAAGCACGGCCCGGCGGCTCGTGATACCCGATGACGAACCGAGCAGCAAGGAGTAGCGCGGTCACGACCTCGAAGAACAGGCTGATCTTTGCTACCCCAAGAACCACCGCCCGGAGATCGCCCAGGCCCACGTGCTTGGTCTCGGCCGCCGCGATCAGCCGTGACCGCAGGCCCAACCGGCGAGAGATGACGAGACCCACCATGGAGGCCAGCGTCATGATGCCGAAGCCGCCGATCTGGATGCAGCCCAAGATCACTAACTGCCCGAAGAGTGACCAGTACGTGCTGGTATCCACCACAGTCAAACCGGTGACGCAGACCGCGCTGGTAGCTGTGAACACGGCGGCGGTGACCGTGGCGCCACCCGGACCGGCGCGGGCCACCGGCAACAGCAACAACAGCGTGCCGAGCAGGACCGCGGCGGCGAATGCCACAACGATCACCTGAGCCGGATGCTGCAACCGAGGACGCCAAAGACGCCGCCGTCGACCAGCCGTCCCGCCTCGGCCACCCCGGCCCGTTGAGAACACAGAGTGATCCTAGTGAAATCTGGCCTGACCAACGGTGATTCTGCCGCCCTACGAAGCATTCCACCCCCAGACAGTCCAAGGCATCGCATGGCCCCACTCCGCGAAGCAGCGGCCCTACTCTCGTCGGAGGCCTTGGCCAGCGACCACAGCTACCTACCCGACTTCCATCTCCCCCAGAGGAGCAAGAGACAGTCCCACGCCGATGATGATCGGACTTTTGAGGCCCCAGGGGCGGCCTGTGATGGCGCGACGCTTCCCTAGTGCGAGTTCCCCGCCCGGTGTAGGAAGTCGCGCAGCACCTTAAAGCGCCCCAGGGGGACTATCAGGAAAACGGTGGAACTGGCTGGTCTGATCCGAGAGGAGACAGACCATGACTGACACGCTGGAAACCGTGGCAGCAGAAGACGAGGAACTCGACCAGCAGCAGCTGGCTGAGCAGTTGTTGGCTCAGGCCAAAGCGCAGGGGGTGGAGCTGGTCGGCCCGAACGGGTTGTTGAACCAGCTCACGAAGAAGGTGTTGGAGACCGCGCTCGAGGAAGAGATGTCGGAACATCTCGGCTACGACAAACACGATCCGGTCGGCCGGAACCTGGGGAACTCCCGCAACGGGGTGCGGGCCAAGACGGTGCTGACCGAGATCGGCCCGGTGGAGATCGAGGTCCCTCGCGACACCGACGCGAGCTTTCAGCCGCAGATTGTGAAGAAGCGGCAGCGGCGGCTGACCGGGGTCGATGAGATCGTGATGTCGTTGACCGCCCGCGGTTTGACGACCGGGGAGATCTCAGCCCACTTCGCCGAGGTCTACGGGGCGTCGGTGTCGAAGGACACGGTCTCCAAGATCACCGACAAGGTCGTCGAGGAGATGACCGAGTGGGCCAACCGGCCGCTGGACCCGGTCTATCCGGTGATCTTCATCGACGCGATCGTGGTCAAGGTCCGCGACGGTCAGGTCCGGAACAAACCGATCTACGTCGTCATCGGGGTCACGGTCCGTGGGGAACGCGACATTTTGGGTCTGTGGGCCGGCGACGGCGGCGAGGGTGCGAAGTTCTGGTTGCAGGTGCTGACCGAGTTGAAGAACCGCGGCGTCGCCGACGTGTGCATGGCGGTCTGCGACGGCCTGAAGGGTCTCCCGGACGCGATCACCACCGTCTGGGAATACACGGTGGTGCAGCAGTGCATCATCCATCTGCTCCGCAACACGTTCCGGTTCGCTTCCCGCAAGTACTGGGACCAGGTCGCCCACGATCTGCGCCCGGTCTATACCGCCGCCTCCGAAGCCGAAGCACTCGCCCGGTTCGAGGAGTTCGAGGAGAAGTGGGCCAAACCGTATCCGGCGATCGGTCGACTCTGGCGGAACGCCTGGTCGGAGTTCGTGCCGTTCCTGGACTACGACGTCGAGATCCGCCGGATCATCTGCTCCACGGATGAAAGTGTCAACCCCTCGCGTGGTGGCTGCTCCGGTCGTGGGCGCGTCGTACTGCCGGCCCGCAGCCGCGGTCAAGGTGGAGCGCCCCACTGGACGAACGACCTTGACCGCGGCGAGGACCGCAGCAGACTCGCCCTAAGACCGGAGCAGCCGGAGCAGCCGGAGCAGCCGGAGCAGCCGGGTCAGCGGATCAGTGCACCGTATCTGGCGACGGCGTCGGTTTTGGGTTTAGACGGCTTGGCGGGCTGCCAGGCGGCGACCATGGTGCGGTAGGCGAGCTCGGCTTGGCTGGCCAGGTCCCGTTCGGCAGCGCGGACCGCTTCCAGGGAGTAGCTGGCCGCCTGACCTCTACGACCACGAACCGGCGGCATCCCGGCCCGGAGTTCAAGCTTGCGTTGTTTGTGCGCCACCAGCGACGGCAACGCAAAGGCATAATCCTGATCGGTGATGATCAGATGCCAGCACAACACGGCCAGCTTGCGGGCCGTGGCCACCACCGCGACCTGCATGCCCCTCTTGGCCTGGATGCGGAGGTAGAACCCACGCAGCGGGCCAGGCGCCTTCGACGCGGACCAGGCCGCCTCAACGAGCATGCCCCGGGCGTGCGCCGGTCCGGCCTTGGTGATGCGGCCGTGGTTGGCCGGCTGGTTACCGGACTGCCGCACCCGCGGGTTCAGCCCGAGATAGCACACCAGCTTGTCCGGGGTTCGGAACCGGTGGAAATCACCGACCGCCGCGATGATCGACAACGCCACCGTGGCATCAACACCGGGGATGCTCATCAGCCTGCGCACCTCCGGACGTCCGAGCGCGACCTTGCCCAGCTCGGCGTCGATCAGCCGCAGCTCCTCACCGTGGAAGTCCAGCTGCCGCAACAAGGCCGTCGCTGCTGTCTGCTCGTCCGGTGGCATCACCTGCTCGGCCAACCAGACCCGGCCCTTGATGCCAAACAGGTCCGACGCTGGGCAACGCTCGATCAGGTTGCGATGCAGAATCGCCTGCACCTGGTTCTTCAGCCGGGTCCGCTGCCGCACCAGGTGCGCCCGCCGCAACACCTGCCGCCGCAACGCGGCCGTGGCATCATCGGGGATCCACACCGACGGCAGATAGTCCGCCGCCAGCAGACCAGCCAGAATGGCCGCATCCACCTTGTCGGTCTTGATCTTGGCCTCCGCGATCGCTCGCGTCTTCGCCGGGTTCGACACCACCACCCGCCCGGCCCGCGACCTCAACACCGTGACGATCGCCCACGTGTTCCCGGTGGCCTCCAACGCCACCTCGTCCTCGGGACCCAACCTGGCGGCGAAATCCCGCACCCCCGCCGGTGTGGTCAAGAACCGCCCCGCCTGGGTCACTGACCCGGCCTCCCACACTGCGACCTGCGCGAAGTCGCGATGCACGTCCAAACCGATACAGCGCCTCACCCTGCACCAGTCCCTTCTGCCGTCCTCCGTGACGGCCGTCGACAACGAAACGGGAGCGGGTGGGTGAAACGACACCTACGGATCCGCGCGCACAGCGCAACCGGGCAAGTCGCAGGGGCGGCCACCTACTAACACGGGCTCCCAGCCCACCGAACAGACCGGCCTACCCACCCTGTTCCACTCCCAGCGCCCCTCGTCCCGGACGGTCGCACCGTAACCCGACACCCACCCCGAATACCAGAGGCAAGACGCCAACAGAACCGGCGACGCTCACACCTTCATACCCGTTACCAACGCCATCGAGTCGTTGAATGCCCGCTACCGACGAGCAGTCCGGGCCCGCGGTCACTTCCCCAACGACCAAGCCGCCCTGAAATGCTTGTATCTGGTCACCCGATCCCTGGACCCCACCGGCCAGGGCCGGGCACGATGGGCAATGAGGTGGAAACCCGCTCTGAACGCGTTCGCCATCACCTTCGAGGGCCGGATCACCCCGGCCGGAAACTGATCATGAGACCAGATCAGATCCACCGTTTATCTGACACTCCCATGGGGACTGCTGTGTTCGCCCTGTCTGGTCGGGTCTGGTGTCGGCGATCTGGGTCAGTCGTCGTCTGTTGCGGGGTCGATTTCGATGGAGTCGCACTTGTCGTCTTCGGCTTTGTTCACGGCATCGACGGGTTGATGAGGCCCACGCTGAACTGGTGCATCTTGTCGGTGTCTTCGTGGACGAGGATATGGCAGTGGACCATGTAGCGTCCCCGATGGTTTTGGAACTTCATGATTAGGCGTACTTGTCGTTCTTGCCGACGTAGATGGCGCCTTTGGGTCCTTTTCCCAGGCGAATGGTGGCTTACCGTTTCGGCTAAGGATTTTGAAGTCGACGAGGTGGATGTGGACGGGAGTGGTACCAGCCGCTGGACCGGTTCTCTATCTCCCAGATTTGCGTCTCGTCGAGGTCGGGGTTGGGGCGATCGCTTCTTTGTAGCTGTAGTCCTTGTCGATGACGTCGTGCCAGGTCCGGCCGCTGAGGTCCCAGATGCCAGCGTCGTGTTAGACCGCGATCTACTCCACCTTCAAGCCCGAGCGACAGCCAGCTGCCTTGGGCTCTCCCTGTCTGGTTACTCCACTTCGAAGTTGAGTATCCGGATCTGAGTCTGTGTCCGCGTCGGCAAGCTAGCCGCGGTCGGTGTGAGCGCCGGGAGCGATGTAGACGTCGGGAGTGCCGTCGTGGTCGGAGTCCAACTCCTCGGCGTCACACAACCGTCGGTAGGTACCGTTCCGCGCCCGAAGAAGACCGGCGGCGATCAGCGCAGCAAGCAGCGATCCACACAGCACGCCGACCTTCACATGTTCGTCGCGAAGGCTGCCGCTTCCGTAGGCCAGTTCGCCGATCAGCAGTGACACGGTGAACCCGATACCGGCCAGCACCGACAAGCCGAGCACGTCGATCCAGCGGAGGTCGTCATCCAGGCTGGCGCGAGTGAATCTGGCCACCAGATAGGTCGACCCGAAGATTCCGACCGTCTTGCCCAGCACTAGCCCGAGGACAATGCCGACGGCGACCGTGTCGGTCAGCGCATCGACCAGTCCATTCAACCCACCAATCGTCACCCCGGCGGCGAAGAAGGCGAACACTGGCACTGCGAACACCGCCGACAGCGGGCGGATCCGGTGCTCGAAATGCTCGGCCAGCCCGGGACCCGCATCAGGGCCACCAGCGGCCCGGCTGCGGATCACCGGCACCGTGAACGCGAGCAGCACCCCGGCCACTGTGGCGTGCACCCCGGATGCGTGGACCAGGACCCAGGTGAGCCCGGCCAAAGGCAGCAGCAGCCACCACGACCGCACCCGACGCTGCACCAGAACCGCGAAGGCGGCCAACGGCAGCACCGCCAGGGCCAGAAAGATCGGCTCCAGGTCCCCGGTGTAGAAGACGGCGATGATAGTGATCGCGAACAGGTCATCCACGACCGCCAGCGTCAACAGAAACGTGCGCAGACCCACCGGAAGGTGGGTGCTGACCACTGCCAGCACCGCCAACGCGAAGGCGATGTCGGTGGCGGTGGGAATGGCCCACCCCCGCAAGGCCCCGTCGCCGGTGCGCAGGTTGACGAGCACGAACACCAAAGCCGGAACGGCCATCCCACCCAGTGCAGCGATGACCGGCAGTACGGCACGGTGCGGCTCGCGCAAATCGCCGGCCACGAACTCCCGCTTCAGCTCCAAGCCCGCGACGAAGAAAAAGATGGCTAGCAAACCATCACCGGCCCACTCCCCCAGCGTCAGCCGCAGATGCAAAGTGTCGGGACCCACGCTGAACTCCCGGAAGGCGGTATACGCGTCGGACCAGGGCGAGTTCGCCCAGACCAGAGCGACCACGGTCGCTACGAGCAACAGCGCGCCGCCAACGGTTTCCCGGCGGAACAGCTCGGTCAAACGCGACGCTTCCAGCCAGGAGCCGCGCGAGAACAGGGGAAACCAGGGCGTTGGTGTAGAGGGCATGTCAGATTCCTTCACATCGGTCGACAACAAGATCGCCGACCAGACTTCCCGGCACACCAGTACCCCTACCTTAAGTCGTATCCGCCCTCCGGAACCAATGAACGGCGCAGCCACGACCACTCCCACGGATCCGGAGCCGGCTGAGGCTGTTCCCAGCCAGCTCAGGGGGTGTGCTTGATGGAGCCGTGTTGGCGACAACTTGCGTCAGCCCGCTCCCGACGCCGCTGGGTGGCCGTGCTCCCCGACTGCCAATAGCAGGCTGAATGGGAAAGGGGTATCGAGGCTGCGAATCTCGTCGGTGGCGACGACTTCACGTCGAGCGCGACTGCGTCGCCGCCGCGGTGGTGAGGGTTGACGGAGCCCACGATCGGGGCGGTGACCACCGGCTTGGTCAAACCCCGGCGATGGCTACTCAACCCAAGTGACCGACCTCCTACTACCGCCGATGAAGCCGTATTACGAGCGCCAGAACCGACCGCACCACGCGACAGCACGTGTCGCCCTCTTCGGCGTAGGAACAGACCCTCCGTCGGGTGACAGGTTCAGCGCGCATGCGGAAGCGACGGAGCTGGGGCTACAGTCGTGAGTCTGGAGCATCCCGGCCGTTACCGCGACGGCTGGTTCTGCGCCGAGGAGTCTGTGCATGGTCGGCTGTGCGCGATGACGGCGAGTGGGCCGGTCACTGCTTCGCTTAGTTCCAGCAGCTGGCGAGTGGCGCGTCGTTTCACGGCCCGTAAGCATTACCGTGCGTTCTGGATCGTGGGATGGTGCGTGTTCGTCTCAGCGGAGGTGTGGGTGCTCGTTCACTTCCTCGTGAGCGGTCCGGTAGCGCCCCTGGTGCCCGTGCTTATCGTGTTTCGGATCGTCGGCGGGTTGTTCGCTGCATGTGGGCTGGTGGCGTGGCGGCGGCGTCCAGACAACCACAGTGGACGGTTGATGACAGCGACCGGCTTGGCGTTCCTTGCCTGCCCCTTGCTTCTTCAGTTCGACTCACCACTCGCGCGGACAGCGGGCTTGCTGTTGCGGAACGTGTGGCTGATCTTTTTGGTCGCCATTTTGCTGACCTTTCTGAGTGGTGGGCGGCTGCGAACGCGGATGGACCGGCTTCTCGTCAGTGCCGTCGCGGTCGACCTGCTTGTGGTCACGCCGCTGTCGTTGATGTTCGCCGCAGGGGACGGCAACCTCCTGTTGGTCCGGCGTGACGCCCAGATCGCCGGTGCCGTCGACTCCGTCTACCGCGCGCTGAATCTTCCGATCGCCGTCATTGTCGCCGCCGTGGTTGCAGCACGATGGCTCAAGGCGTCGCCGCCGGGGCGTCGCGCGCTGCTTCCCAGTCTGGCCGGATGCGTGTGGTTGTTGTTCTTCATGACAGTGCTGAGCGCCGGTCTTGTCGGAGTCCGGCTGCCGCAACCTGTCTTCTGGGTCCTCGCCCTGTCGGTTGTCATGGTCCCGGTGGCGTTCCTCACCGGGCTCTTGCGGTCCCGTTTGGCCCGCGGCGGCCTGGTCGAGCTGCTGCGGGGGATGCGGGCGATGCACCCCGCCGAGCTGCGGTCCGCGCTGGCCAGGGCTTTGGGTGATCCGGGGCTGGTGATCGCCTACCCGGTGGCGAACGGCAGCGCCTTTGTCGACGCCGAGGATCGGCCCGTTACCCTGCCGGTGGACGGCGACCGGTCGGTGGCGCCGGTCCGGCGCGAGGGTGAGCTGGTCGCCGCGTTGATCTATGACAACTCCCTCGACGACGACCCGGAGCTGGTTGAGGCGGTGGGCGGTGCGACCGCCATCGCGCTCGAGAATCAGCAGTTGCATGCGGAGGCCGAGAGCCGTCTCGCCGAGGTGCGGGCGTCACGGGAACGGGTGATCTCCGCAGGCGACGCGGAACGGCGGCGGATTGAACGCAACCTCCATGACGGGGCCCAACAGCGGCTGGTCACGCTGGCGCTGCAGCTCTCCCTCATCGGACGTCGGATCCGCGACGATCCCTCCGACGCGGAGCGGCTGGTCACCTCGGCGAGTGACGAACTGGCGCAGTCGCTGGAGGAGCTGCGCGAACTGGCTCGCGGGATCCACCCGGCTGCTCTGGACCAGGGGCTCGACGTCGCGCTCAACGCACTGGCCAGGCGCTCAGAGGTGCCAACCACGGTGTCCTACGAGCCCGGTCCCCGACTGCCAGAGCCAGTCGCCTTCGCGGCGTACTTCGTCGCATCGGAGGCACTAGCCAACGTGGTCAAGTACGCGGAGGCATCCGCGACGACTGTGAGCCTCCGGCGCACCGCGACCGGAGTCGTGATCGCCATCACCGACGACGGGATGGGCGGCGCCGACCCTGCGCGCGGCTCGGGACTGCGTGGTCTCGCTGACCGCGTCGAGGCCCTCGACGGCCGCCTCAATGTGTCCAGTCCGCTCGGTGCCGGGACAGTCATCACGGCCGTGTTGCCGTGTTGGTCGACGACCGCAGACTGACGGGTGCTGTCCGCCGATCAGTACCCGACCCGCCCGCACTACCCTTGCGTTGGTCGCGCTTCATCAGCGTAGGAAAGCCAGCACGGCTAGGACGCGGCGGTTGTCGTCTGCACCCTGGTGCAGGTCCAGCTTGGTGAATACCGAGCGCACATAGGCCTCCACCGTCTTTGGACTCAGGTGAAGTCGCTCGCAGATCGCCTGGTTGGAACGGCCTTCGGCCATCACCGACAACACCTCACGCTCGCGGTCGGTCAGTGCGTCGAGTGGATTGCGCGCTCGTCTGCGCCCGACCAGCTGAGCCACAACCGATGGATCGATCACCAAACCGCCCCTGGCCACCCGGCACACGGCATCGGTGAACTCGGCCAGGTCGGCAACCCGCTCCTTGAGCAGGTACCCGCCCCCCTGGACTCCGTCCTCGATCAGCGCCAAGGCAAACTCCGCTTCGGTGTGTGCCGACAAGACAAGAATTCCCACCCCTGGATGGCTCGCGCGGAGTGCCCTGGCCGTATCCAGCCCCTCAGTGGTGTGCGTCGGGGGCATCCGGATGTCGACGACGCACACGTCGGGCGGATCCTCGCGGACCCGGTCGAGCAGCGCCTTCCCGTCGGCGACCTTGGCGGTCACCTCGAACCCGGCCTCGGCCAGGACCCGGGACAGTCCCTCCCGGAACAAGACCGCGTCGTCGGCAACCATCACCTTCATCCCCGAAGCGTCCCATCCCGAAACGATCAGCGGAAACCCCGTGTTCCGCCCGCCCCGACCTGCCCGGCTCACGGTCTGACTGGTGGCACGCGATTCTGCATTGGAAACAGACGGCGCACCGCGTCCCCACTGAGCTCTGCTTTGGCGATATAACCCAGGGCGCGGCAGTCCTCAATCCTGGATCCGTAGTCAGTACGCGATCGGCTTGAGACGAGAACCACCGCGGGCGGGTCGACCTGGGTGGTGAGGACAGCGGCAACCGCGAAGCCGTCGATATCGGGAAGTTGAACGTCGAGCAGCACGAGGTCGGGGCACAGTTCACCGCAGGCGCGGATCGCCTCGGCCCCGTCGGCGGCCTCCCCCACGATGAGGAATCCGTCGGCCGTCAGGACCTGGCGCGCGATCGATCGGAAGGGGGCATGATCGTCGACGATCAGTATCCGGGTGTGCCTGAGCGGATTCTGGTTCCTGGTGGGGCCGGCGGCTAGCGGGTCCTTGTCGGTGCCGAGAGATTCGTTGCTCGGGCTATGGCCGGCAGTCTCAGACACGGGGTGCGGCGCTGAGTCCCACCAGGTCCGCGCTCGCCTCCCAAAGCCGTTCCGCTACCGCCTGGTCGTTGCTGCGAGCGGATGATTTCGTGGGTCGCCGGTTGGCGAAGTAGCGGCCCGACACGTTCTCCAGCTCGGGAGCCGACGCCAGATGGATTGACGTGGCGGCTCCCCGGGCCGGGGACTTCATCACCGGTCGCAGGACGGGGATGAGAAGTCGCTGGATGCGCGCGGGATCCGCAGCTCCAAAAGATGTCCGCACGACGCCGGGATGCAGCGCGTTGGCAGTTACTGCGCTTCCACGCATTCTCCTGGCCAGCTGATAGGTGAACAAGACGTTGGCGAGCTTGGATTGGCTGTAGGCCCGGCCGCCGGAGTAGGACCGTTCACCTTGCAGGTCGTCGAAGTCAATGCGTCCTGTGGCGTGGGCGTTGGAGGCGACGGTGACCACGCGGGCCGGGGCGCCCCATTCGAGCCGGTCACGGAGCAGGTTGGTCAGCAGGAACGGCGCCAGATGGTTAACCGCAAACGTGCGTTCCAGTCCGTCGACGGTGACATGCCGGGTGTCCCAGTGGCCACCGGCATTGTTGACCAGCACGTCGATCCGCGGCAGACCCGCCAGCACCTCACTGGCCAGCCGCCGCACCTGCGCCTGGGAGGACAGGTCCGCGACGAACACCTCGACCTCCATCCCTCCCGCTGCGCCGATCGCACGGGCCGCCTCCTCCGTACGAAGGCGGTCCCAGCCGGTGATGGCGACGTGGGCACCCATGGTGGCCAGTCCCAGCGCGGTTGCCCGTCCTATACCGGACGAGGCCCCGGTGACCATCACTGTCCGGCCGGCCATCGGGCCACCGCGGATGTTCTCCATGGTCGTACTCCTTTGATTCTGGGCGCGAACTGTGTCGTCAGTCGTGGTCGGGGACGCTGAATCCCTTGACGATGAGCAAGACCGGGAGTACGAGCTCGAATACGGCGCCCGGGACCAAGGCAACCAGGCCGATCCCCTGCGTCACGGAAACGACGTTGAACATGTCCAAGACGCTCCCGACCAACAAGACCGGGTAGGTGACGAGGCCAAGGATCGCGAGCCAGCGCGGGATCAGCCTCGAGCGGTAGAGCAAGGTGGTCATGCAAATGCCCGCTGCACCGGTTGCGATATAGATCATCGGAATGGCCATGTGGTGCTGGGCCTGCAAGAGCGCGCCAAGACTCGACGAGGCAGACCCATCGATGGAGCCGTCGCTAACCCCGGCTCCGAACTCGATCGCCAGGAGCGGAACCGCCAGATAGAACAGGCTCGCGGCAAGTTCGGTGACCCGGAAACCAACGTGTGCTAGTGCCAGCGCCTCGCCGTGGCGTTTCAACAGCGGAAACAGCAGCACGGCGATGCCGACCACCCCGAACTGGGCGAACAGCAGGAGTGCGCCGGTGGCCAACATGGTGGTGTGGGCGGCGGCGTCGGCCAAGAAGTTCGGCTGGCTCAGCACCTTGGAGTTGAGCGCCTCGGCGGAGATGAACGCGGCGGTCGCAGTCAGGAAGAGCAGCCCGACGAAGACGGCGGTCTTCCTGGTGGATGCGGACCGTGTTGCCCTTTGGTGCGGTGTCGGAGCATCGATATGCGGTGTGGTTGCGGTAGTCATTCTTGGTCTCCTTGACGTGAATAGTGATTGGCGCGGATGAGTGGGGGTCGCAAAAGGTTGCGAGATGACCGCATGCATGTCCCCGGGAGCTGGGCGAGCGCTTGCGCCGCGGCGGCGCCCGGATCCGGGGGTATTCGAGAGGTCAACCCGTCACTGCGTGACGGTCCGACCCGAAACTGGGGACGAACCGTTGGTGGCGTGCGCGAGTGCCGATGGCGTCTGGCGCCCGACGATCGCCGGTGCCTCCTGGACCAGTTCGTCGTTCTCGATGGCCTCGACCATGAAGCGGGCGAAGTCGACGCGTCGCGTAAGGTTGCTCTTGAGGATGGGGTCGCCCACATGGCGACTCCATACAGGGAGGCCTTGTGGTTCGCCCTCCTCGAGGTCGCTGCCGCGCACGACGGTCCACCGCGTGTCGCTGGCGAAGATCCGCCGGCACGCCTCCACCTGGTCGTCGAGGTCGACAAGACGGAACAGCCGCGCGATCCGGCCTGCCACCTGTACGAGCGCCTTCACCTTCCACGAGTACACGTCCCGGCCATCGCGCGTGATGTGGTACCCAGCCGAGAACACTAGCCGGGTCCCCGGACGCGCCAGGTCGAGCACCGCCTGGGCGGTTCCCGATGAGTAGTGGTGGACTCCGTGCGGCACCAGCACCGTGAGGACGGCGTCACAGCCCGCGACGGCGCGCTCAATGACCTGGCGGTTGTCCGTCGCCCCCGGAATGATCGTGATACGCCCCGAGAACTCCTCGAGCTTCTCCACGCTGACCTCGCGGCACACCGCGACCACCTCGTAGCCCCGGTCCAACGCGTGCTGGACCAGGTACCGCCCCAGCTTGCCCGAGGCACCCACGATGCAGACCCGTGCCCGGGCCGGGCCACCCGCGTCAATGATGTCCTTCTCTGCTCCCATGGCTTCTCGCCCACTAGGAATCGGTGTACTCATGATTGTCTCCTTCTCGGGAATGCATTCAGATTCCCGCGAAAGCCGAGGCAACGTAAGCAGGCCATCCCTGCAGCTCGACCCGGGGCTAACCCTGTATGGGCCGAGCGGAACGCCTACTGACCGGCATAGTCACTCGATACATCGACGAGGGCTCGAGCCCATTCGAGCATCCAGTTAGCAAGCTGTCGCCGACCCGCCACGTGGCCAGCGTGCTCTGGAGGAACGCTCGCGTGCGGCCCACGGAACGGCTAGCTGAGCCCGTGCTATACGCATCTTGTCGTCAGACCGTTGCTGCCTGAACACGTCATTCGACGGGCCTACAGATCAGCCCATTGGTCATTGGGTGGACCACTTCGCCTCCAAGTAAGCAGGGGCAACCCGCGCATCCGATCGAATAGATCGGCTCGGGGCGAACTCTGTTTCGCCGAGGTCGACCCGGCCTAGTTGTTCGCAGATCGGGCGACAAGTCTCGCCCGGACCTTGTGTAGCTGGGGCATGAGGCCGTAGATGACGATCGGGACCGCCACCGTGGTGAGCACCAGGGTCCGAAGCAGGGGCGGGAGGGTGACGAGCCAATCTCCGAGCGCGAAGTTGATCACGGTCAGGGTCGGAAAGACCGATAACCAGATCATCAGGGCAAGTTGGTGCTTCGACGGTGGACTGGGACGATGCTGAGCGGGCGGGTTAGCGACATTCGAGGGGTTGGACACGTTTCTCCTAGGTAAGGACTAGCTGCGAGGCCCGCGGTTGTGGGCGCTGGGTTGGACGGCTGGATTTGAAGTCGGAAGGTGGTTCAGTCGACGGTCAAAGCAAGATGCCGTGACGGTTGTAATCGCGTACAGCGTGAGAGACGTCCTCGTCCACGAGGTCGGCGTTTATGGCGATGGCCGCGGCGGACCCTTCGCCGGCCGCGGTGATGACCTGAGCTCGCGGATTCGCCAGGTTGCCCGCCACCCAGACGCCAGCCACGCTGGTGGCACCGTTGGCACCGGTGATCACCCAGCCGCGTTCGTCGAGGTCGCAGCCGAGACCGATCAGCAGATCGTTGTTGGGGACGAATCGTGGGGGTACAAAGAGCGCGGCACGGGGAACGACCTGTCCGTCAGCCACCCGTACACCGGTCAGCTGGTCATTGTCGATAAGCACTTCGGAGACGGCACCTTCGACGATCCCGATGGCCCGGGCCACGAGCTGGGAACGCTGGGCCGGTGTCAAAGTTTCGCTGGGGGCGAAGACGACGACATCGTGGGACCACTGGCGGATGATCTGCGCATAGCGAACGGTGTCCGGGCCGTTCCAGACAACACCGAGCTGCTGGTCACGCACCTCCCACCCGTGGCAGTAGGGGCAGTGCAGCACATCGCGTGCCCACCGGTCGGCCAGGCCGGGGATGTTCGGTAGCTCGTCGCGCAGGCCGGTGGCCACGAGCAGCCGCCGCGCCGCCACTCGATCGCCGTCGGCCAGGAGGACCTGGAATCCCTCGTGGCCGCACCGGACCAAGTCCTTCACCGTGCCAGCAAGGACGGTGCCGCCGTACGCGCGCACCTCCCCCCGGCCGGCGTTCAGCAGGCCGCTGGGGGGCATGCCGTCGCGAGACAGGAAACCCTGCATGTGGGCGGCGGGTGCGTTACGCGGAGAGCCTGCGTCCACCACCAGGACTCGGCGACGAGCGCGGGAGAGTACGAGGGCGGCGGACAGGCCGGCGGCTCCCCCACCAATGATCACAATGTCGTATTGGTTCATGTCTGCCAATGTGCGCCGAACGCATCCGGTTGAGCAACAAACGTTGCTGTTTCCGGGACGGCGGGGTGGAATGGGGCCATGGAGGACACGGCAGGCACTATTGCGAGCGCGCTGGACCAGGTCGGGCCGAGGCTGAAGCAGCTGCGTGCCCGGCGTGGGGTGACCCTGACTGCGCTGTCGGAGGCGACGGGCATTTCGAAGAGCACGCTGTCGCGTCTGGAGACCGGGCAGCGCCGCGCAAGCCTGGAGCTGTTGCTGCCGCTGGCCCAGACGTACCGTGTCCCGTTGGATGACCTGGTCGGCGCCCCCGAGGTCGCCGACCCACGGATCCGGCTCAAGGCTCACAAGGTGCACGGCCGGACGGTGCTGCCGCTGACGCGCTCCCCTGGCGGGTTGCAGGCCTGGAAGATCATCGTCCCGGCGAGCAACAGCACCCCAGCACCGAAGGCGCACGAGGGGTATGAGTGGCTGTTCGTGCTTTCCGGCCGGATGCGCCTGATCCTGGGTGACCACGACCTCGTCCTCGGCGCCGGTGAGGCTGCCGAGTTCGACACCCGCGTCCCGCACTGGTTCGGCAGCACCGGCGACGAGCCGGCCGAGATCCTCAGCATGTTCGGGCCGCAGGGCGAACGCGTGCACGCCCGGGCCAGAACCACCGGCACGAAAGCGCCCGTGGAATGAGGCGGGTATGACACGGCCACTGCTGGCAACAAAGCTGTATGTCCCCAGGCTGCGCAGAGGCCGGGCGGCACCTCCACGACTCGTCGTGCGGCTCGAACGAGGAGCCGAGGCACGGTTGATCCTCGTGTCCGCCCCGGCCGGGTTCGGCAAGACCACGACACTGGCGGCGTGGCTGCACCAGGGACCGGCGGCTCGTTGCGTCGCGTGCGAGGGGCAAGCCGACGCTCTCGCTGGACGCTGCAGACAACGAACCCACAACCTTCTGGACGTAGGTGGTGACCGCACTACAGGCTGCCGTGCCAGGCACAGAAACGGGTGCGTTGCTGGAACTCCTTGCGACCGCCCCCACGCCATCCGAGGAGCTGCTCACCTGCTGCTCAACGAGATGGGTGCCGTACCGGAGGGAAGTGTGGCTGGTCCTCGACGACTACCACCTGATCGACGATCATCAAATCGGCCAGGGCATCGTCTTTCTTCCGGACCACCTCCGCCGAACGTCCACGTCGTGCTCAGCACGCGCGCCGACCCCGATCTGCCGCTGGCCCGGTGGCGGGCGCGGCGCGAGCTGGTCGAGATCCGGCCGAAAGACCTGCGGTTCACCTCCGAGGAGACCGCCGCCTACCTTACCGAAGCGATCGGTCACGAGCTCATCCCTAAAGATATCGAGGTCCTCGAAGAGCGGACCGAGGGATGGATCGCCGCGCTGCAGCTGGCCTCCCTTTCGCTTCTAGGGTCGTGCGGACGTGAGCGGATTCATCACCCGCTTTGCCGGAGACGACCGCTACATCGTCGACTACCTGATCGAGGGAGTTATGACCCAGCAACCGGATGCCGTGCGCGATTCCTGTTGCAGTCAGCGGTTCTCGACCGGCTCACCGGACCCCGCCGACTGGGTCCGTGCGCGAGGAGTGTCCAGCACCGACGAGGCCCGCTACCTGAGCGAGTTCGACCACCTCACCCTCGTACGGCTGCTCCTAGCCCGGCACCGCGCGCACCAGCAAACCAGCGATCTCGTCCAAGCCGCCGCTCTGTTGGACCGGCTGCACGAGTCAGCCGAGTCAGTAGAGCGCGCCGGGAGTCTCCTCGAGATCCGCCTGCTGCAGGCGCTGGTGCACGACGCGCCAGGGCATCGGACCCAGGCCCTGGAGGCCCTGGCCCAAGCTCTGGAGCTCGCGCCCTAACCAGACGGCTACCGCCGGCTGTTCCTGGACGAGGGTGCTGCCATGCTGAACTTGCTGCGCGACGTTCAGCCTGATGGCCCCGTTGGCCAGCAGGCGCGACGTTTGGTCAGCGGCTGCGCGACCGCTGAGGCTGCCCAGGCACCGAACGCGGGGCAGCGCTCCGCGCAGGCGGCAGCCGACATGTTGAGCAGCCAGGAGCTCCAGGTGTTGAGGTTGCTGACAGCGGGCTGACCCGGCCGCAGATAGCTCGCCAGCTATTTGTCACGCACAACACGGTCCGCACCCACACCCAGCACATCTTCACCAAGCTCGACGTCCCCAACCGTCGGGCGGCGGTGCTCCGCGCCCGCGAACGTGGACTGCTCTGACAGGTGCGAGCGAAGCGCGCTCAAGCCCCGACGAGCAGGGTTTGGCCACCCGCCGCCCGCCCCGCCGCCCGCCGCTCACAATCTCATCCAGTCAGTCACATTATTGGGTGACGCGTGCTCACCCGGTCCGTCTCTAGGTTCGAGTCATCCCGCAGCAACTGCCGCGGGCCTTCAAAGACCAAGGAGCTGGACATGACCATCACCCCTACGAAACTCATCCGGGCGGCCGGCCTGGCCGCCGTCGCGGGCGGCCTGCTCTTCATCGCCGTCCAGATCAAGCACCCGCACCTGACCGCAGATTTCGTCACCACGAGGGAGTACGCGGTCCGCGAGACCATGAAGATCGCGATGGCCGTGCTGTCGTTGATCGGGATCACCGGGATCTACCTGCGCCAGGTCAGGCAGACCGGGGTGCTCGGCCTGGTCGGCTACGTCGTGATGGGCCTCGGCTACCTCGCCATCCTGAGCAACCAGATCGTCGCGGTGTTCGTGCTGCCCATCCTCGCTCCTCGTGAACCTGTCTACGTCACCGACGTGCTCGGAGTGGCCGTCAGCCGCCCTCCGGTCGGTGACATCGGCGCGCTGCAGAGTTTCATCCAGCTGGGGGGAGGCGCGTACATCGTCGGCGGCATCATTTTCGGCGTCGCTCTCTTCCGGGCCGGGATCCTTGCCCGCTGGGCCGCAGCGCTGCTCGCGGTCGGCGGCGTCGCCACCATCGCGACCTTCGTGCTGCCGGAGCTGGTCCAAAGGCTTTTCGCCTTTCCGGTCAGCGTCGCCCTGGTAGGCCTCGGCTACTCGCTGTGGCGTGAGCAGCGCACCCAGGCCGACGCCCCCCTGGCTGGCACCGACAGCTCTCAGCTCGACCCGGCCGGCGCGAGGTGACCGTCACTGCGGTTCAGCGCACCAGCCGGTCGACGGCGAGGACAGGGTGGGTGCCGTTCGTTCTGGTCGCCCTGGTCCTACTGCCCCTGTTCTTTGGCGTGCTGCGACTGGTCGAGCTCGCGGGCGGTCCGGTCCTGATGCCGGCCAACCCCCGGCTGAACGCCTCCCCGGTGCCGGTGGTCACCCACATCGTCAGCGCGGTCGGCTACCTAGTCCTCGGCGCCTTCCAGTTCTCCGCCGGCCTGCGGCGGCGCCGGCCCGGCTGGCACCGGGCCGCCGGCCGGGTGCTGGTCGTGCTCGGCCTGGCGGTCGCCCTCTCCGCACTGTGGATGACCCTGGGCTACGCCCGCCAACCGGGTACCGGCGTGCTGGCCTACCTGCTCCGGATTGGGTTCGGGACGGCCATGACGGCCAGCCTGGTCCTCGGCGTCGCCGCGATCCGCCGCCGCAACATCGCCCGGCACCGGGCCTGGATGACCCGCGCCTACGCCCTCGCCCTCGGCGCAGCCACCCAGCTGTTCACCCTCGCCATCGGGCCGGCAGTCTTCGGCCCCGACGTGCTCACCCACGATGTGAGCCTCGGCGCCGCCTGGATCATTAACCTCGCCGTCGCCGAGTACATCATCCGCAGGTCCTCACGCCGGGCCACCGTAAGGATCAGATTCTCATGACCCACCACGACTCAAATCCCGCCGTCTACCGGCTGCGGGTTTCGGGTCAGCTCGACCAGCACTGGTCGGCATGGTTCGACGGCCTCACCCTGACCCACGAGGACGACGGCAGCACCAGCCTCACCGGGACCGTCACCGACCAGGCCGAGCTGCACGGACTGCTCACCAAGATCCGCGACCTCGGCGTCACCCTGATCTCCGTCACCGTCGTCGACCCGGCCCAAGCAACACCGTGAGCGGCCACTCGGCTCGAAAGCGACGGCCACGCCCACGAGTGGCCGCCGTCACGGCAGTGGGTTGCCTCGTCGTAGCCGCCTTCCAGGGCGCCTTGACCCTCGGGGCGCCGCTCGGCGCCGCCGCGTTGGGCGGCACCATCCCCGGTCCGCTGCCGGGGAACCTCCGGCTCGTGACCGCCCTCACCGCACTCGTGTGGCTGCTCGCCACCCTGGTTGTCCTGGCCCGCGGCGGCTATCACCACCTCCCCGCTGCCCCCAAGAGTCGCGACCTGGGGCACCTGGGTTCTGGTGGCCTTGCTCGGCGTCGCCACACTGCTGAACTTCGCCTCGTCGAGCCCGTGGGAACGCTACGGGTGGGGACCGTATTCCCTCACCTTGTTGGCCCTGTCCATCTTGCTCGCCCGCAGCCGGCCGCCGGCCGATCGCACCCCAACCGCGTAAACCATCGGAGCCCACCATGTCTCACCCCACCGCCACAAACCTCGACACCATTGCATCGACAGTTAGCACCCCGGCTGTCCCCAACACGTTGGCCGGCTAGCACCATGACCACACCAACGCCCGCTGTCGCCAGCCGCTCCTCTCACCCCGCCGGCCAGCATTCCTCGGCCACCAGCCCCGCCCGTTGGGGCGTCTCGGTGCGGTTGGGGGAACGCCGGGTCCTGCACCCGGGTCGTTGGCGCTGGCTGCGGGCGCTCGGCTGGGCGGTGTTGCTGTTCTTCCTGACCGGGGTGGCGTTCGGCCTTCCGGCACAGGCGGCGGTTGACCTGCTCCCGGCCGGGAACGCGGCGCTGCAGTTCGTCGGGCTGCTGGTCGCTGCCGTTACCGCTCTCGGCTGCTACGCCCTAGCCGTCCGGCTCGGCGAGGGACGCGGCGCCTCCGAGCTCGCACCCCGACCAGCGCTGCCCGGTCTCGCTATCGGCGCTGTCATGGGTCTGCTGATGATGTGCATCCTGATGGGGGTCCTGGCCGCCACCGGTGCCTACGACATCGCTGTGGTTGGTGCCACCCCGGCGTGGGCCGGGCTCGGCCTGGCCGTGCAGGCGGCGGTCACCGAGGAGCTGTGGATGCGGGCCCTGCTGCTCCGGCTGCTGTGGCGGGCGTTCGGACCCATCCCCGCCTTCGCCGTCTCCGCCCTCGTCTTCGGCGGCATCCACCTGGCCAGCCCCGGAGCCACCCCGCTCGCCGGCGCCACTGTGGCCATGGCCGGGCTGATGTTCTGCGCCTTCTACGCCCTGACCGGGCGGCTCTGGGTCCCCATCGGACTACACCTCGCCTGGAACCTCGCCCAGGGCTACCTGTTCGGGGCCACGGTCTCGGGCGGTAACCTCGGCGGCTCAATTCTTCTCAGCACCGCCCACCCCGGAGCGCCGGCGTGGCTGACCGGCGGCACCTTCGGCCCCGAAGCCTCAGTGATCGCCCTCATCCTGGTAACCCTGGTGACCGTGGGTTCACTGCTCATGGCCCGGACGACCGGTCGCCTGACTGTGTTCACCGCACCTCCCCCACGACCCAACCCGCCCCGCCCATGAGTGCCGCGCGACGCGCGACGACGACGGCGAGAAAAAGACGTCGAGTGGCCGTCGTCGAGTGAGCGCGAACAGCAAGACGAAGAAGCCGCCGATCAGGCACGGGCTATGAACATGCCCAGGTCGTTGCCGGTGAACAGCTGGTCCACGAAAGTCCGGGTCACCGACGCGACCGGCAGGCAGACGCTTAGGACGCCGGAGATTAGGACGCGTTGGGGGCCGGGACCCTAAGCCCGGCTACCCGCGGTCTAGTGGCTGGTGTCAGGCAGCATGTTGACGATCTGGCTGACGTGGTTGGTAAGTCCGCCGCCGTGTGGCAGGAGCTTTGGGGTGGCGTGGGCGACCTGCGCGTGGCCTCGGTAGGCGGTGTAGGCGAGCAGCGCGCGCTGCCTAGCACTAGTGGGTGAAAGTCCGAGCTCGACGTACAACTTGGTGACCACTTCTAACCGTCGTCTGGTGACCCGCTGCAAGGTCACGGCCACCATGGGGTGCGACGCGCTCGCCTGTAGCGCGAGCTCGACTGTCCCCCCGTGACCAGCCGCGCCGGCATCGACCGACGCGAACGTCAGACGCAGCAGGGTGCACAGCCGGCTCATGGTCCTGCGTCTGGTCGAGGTCGGCGACCACCCGCTCGGTGTCGCGTCGCTCCCAAAGCTCCAGAGTTGCCTCCAGCAGGGCGTTTCGGTCCGCGAAGTGCCAGTAGAAGCTGCCCTTGGTCGTGCCCAGCGACTTTGCCAGCTCGGCTTTCGAGGCGCTTATCGACCGTCAAGATAGTTCGATGGATGAGTTACCCTGCAGTTAGATGATCTTGAGGTACAGTGACCATATTGAAGTTCCGACTCCGAGTGGGACGCGTCGCGTTGAGGAGTCAAGGTCCGGGGGGACAGATGTCGAACACGGTGGACGAACACGGGTTGGTGGGGACCGAGGGTCAGAGCACGGTTGAGACGACCGTGCTGATCGTCGACGACCACCCTCGGTTTGCCGCGCTGTTGTCGGCTGCCTTGGCGACCGTTCCTGGGATCCGGTGCGTTGGGACCGCCGCATCGGCCGCCGAAGGTATTCAACGGGTGCAGGAGCTTTCGCCATCGGTCGTGGTGATGGACATCCAGATGCCAGGCACTGATGGTCTGGCCGCTACCCGCCGTCTGCTCGAGTCCAGCCCGCAGACCGCAGTTGCCGTGGTGAGCGCGCACGCGGACGAGGAGTGGATAGCCCGTGCGTTGCAGGCCGGCGCGTCGGCGTTCATTCCTAAAAGCGGTTCCCTCACTGAAATGATCGCCGTCCTCAAGAACACTAAACCGGGCCCCATGAAACTCAGCCTTGCTCCCCGTGCGAGCACAGCACCAGCCGCGGTCGACACGAGGACTCGGAGAACCTTCCGATTCGCCAACTGGAGGTTCTCCGCTGTGTCAGAAAGAGACTGCGGAAACGGTTCGCCGCAAAGGTGATCGACATCAGGCTCTGTACCCGCCTGAGCCACATCAAGACCGTCGCACCAAGCATGCGACCCGGATCGAAGCCGAACATCGGGATTACCAGCTGCAACCCCTCACCACACTGAGCGCCCGACAACCCGGTCGCCACGGCAGCCACCGCCAGACCCTGAAAGGCCAAACCGGCTGTCTGAACCGTGACCAGACAACCTCGGTTCTTTCTGCGTGACGGCTGGGACGACCATTGCACCAACCGACGTGAGCAACGACCGCTGGCTGAGAGGCTGTTGGCAGGGTAGGTTGACTGATGATGAAGCCATCGCTCGGCAAAGCAAGTTGCTTGGTCGAAGGATCCACGAGGGTGGGCTAGAGAGGGTGAGATCAGGTGCACCAAGGTGACGAGTCGGAAGAGGCAATCCGTAGTCTTCGGGCGCTGGTTCTGGCCGGTGAGCGATATCGGCAGGCGTTGTCGAATCACGTCGGTCTGGGCGTCACCGAGACCCAGGCCGTCAGCTACTTGACCGTGCATGGCGACCAGGGTCAAAACGAGCTCGCAGCCGGCCTTGGTCTCAGCAGCGGCGCATCTACAGCACTCGTGGACCGCCTTGAGCGGGAGGGGATTGCGGAGCGGTATCCGCACCCAACTGATCGACGTCGCACTCTGGTCCGGCTCACCGAACGCGGTCAGGCGGTAGTCCAAGAAAGCCGGGAATGGCTACGCGCCGGCTTCGACGACGTGACACCCTCTGATCTCGACTTCCTCGCAAAAACGTTGTACTCGATCGCCCAGCGGCTATCAAAGCGATCGGCCGACGCTGCACAGCACGACGCGTTCGCCCCCGACTACATCTAGCGGTCACCTTCGCTCCACTCCCTCAAACGGTCGGTCCTGGTGGGTATCGAACGGAGGACCGTCGTTGCGGAACGCGCGCGCTAGCCGACCGGTCCTCGAGCCGTGCCACCCGGCCCACTATCGGCCGCCGCCGGTGGAAAGCTTCTAGCCCTTGAGCCGAATAGTCGCGCCTATTAGCGACCCGGACGGTTTCGTCCGGACGTCAGGTGCAATTCTGTGGGACCCTCCGCCATGATGACCGAAGGGAAGGCCGCCTGTCGGAGTAACGCAGGTGGGCTAATCTCAAAATGGGTCCGTGACGGCCTTACCTGGCCCGACGACGTCGTCGGGTGCTCGCGGAAAACACTCCAAAGCCGACTATCGGGCAGGCTCGGCAGCGTCGAGCGGATGCCTCGACCCTTGATGACAGCGTATGTTGGGCAGCTGGGATGATCGTCACCTGGTGTCCGAGGCGTTCGATCTGGGGGATGAGTCGTCTCGTGTGGGCGTCGTCAGGTGCGCCGGCTGTGCCAGTCCGCGCCGAGGTCGTGGCACGGTCATCGCTTTTGACATCTAGTGGGCGGCGACCAAAATCGAGTGCGCAACGTGCACCTGAGCCCGGCCCAAACCCTCGCCGCTTCAGCAGCCGGGCATCCTGGTCGGCCAGATAGTTCTTGCCGCGCATCCGGCCCGACCAATCCGGCGGACTCGTTCCCGCCGGGCGACTGCCGTTCCGGCGGACTTGTTCATTGTCGGCGCCATCCGGCCCAGCTGGCCAGATGAGCGGCGGTCGGGAACCGGACATGTCAGCCCCGAGTCTCGGCGATGATCAGCTTCGCAACCTTTGGACCGACCCCGGGAATCGTCTGCAGCAGATCCATCTGACCGAGACAATAACACCGAGGTGGTTGTCGATCACCGGTCGCAGAGGGGACCCCCTCGAGCCCAGCAAGCAGCCGGGGGAAGTATTGGCTTCATGGCATCGACCAAGAAGTCCAGCAAAGCCGGCGTCACCATCCCCGGGGTTCCGACCTCGGATGCGCCGCCGTTGGAGGAGCCTACCGATCCTCGACAGCCGTTGCCGCCCAAGCCTGACCAGGCCGGGCCGGAGCCGCGAACGCCGACGGGAGCCGTGCCCAGCGTTGCGGCCGAGAGCATGGCTCAGCAGGGCGCATATCTGACCACCGCGCACGGCGTCCGCCTGCGAGATTCCGACCACTCGCTCAAGGCGGGACGGCGCGGTCCCACTTTGCTGCAAGATCACCATCTGCGTGAGAAGGTCAGCCACTTCGATCACGAGCGCATCCCGGAGCGGGTCGTCCATGCTCGCGGTGCAGCCGCTCATGGCACCTTCGTCGGAAACGGCGCCGGTGAGGGGGTCTGTCAGGCCGATTTCTTGCGTAAGGGGGTCGAGACGCCGACATTCGTCCGGTTCTCGACGGTGCTGGGTTCGCGCGGGTCGATGGACACCGCCCGCGACACCCGTGGGTTCGCCACCCGCTTCTACACCACCCAGGGCAACTATGACCTGGTCGGTAACAACATCCCGGTGTTCTTCATTCAAGACGGCATCAAGTTCCCCGACGTGATCCATGCCGGCAAGCCGCATCCGGATCGGGAAATTCCCCAGGCGCAGAGCGCGCACGACACGTTCTGGGACTTCGTCTCTTTGCACACCGAAGCGCAGCACCACACGATCTGGAACATGTCTGACCGCGCCCTCCCCCGCTCGTACCGAATGATGGAGGGCTTCGGGGTGCACACCTGGCGGCTGGTCAACGCCGCCGGGCAGACGTCACTGGTCAAGTTCCATTGGAAGCCCAAGCAGGGCGTGCACTCGCTCACGTGGGAGGAAGCACAGCTCACCGGCGGTATCGATCCCGACTACCACCGCCGTGATCTGGCCGACGCGATCGAAGCGGGCGCCTACCCGCAGTGGGATCTGGGCATACAGGTCATGCCTGACACCGAGGACGAGACCTTCGAGGGAATCGATCTCCTCGATCCGACCAAGATCATCCCGGAGGAGCTGTGCCCGGTGCAGGTGATCGGCTCGATGACCCTGGAGCGGAACCCGATCAACTACTTCGCCGAGACCGAACAGGTCGCCTACAATCCCAACAATTTGGTGCCAGGCATCGATGTCACCAACGACCCGCTGCTGCAAGCCCGTTTGTTCTCCTATCTAGACACCCAGATCACTCGGCTCGGTGGCCCGAACTGGACCCAGATCCCGATCAACAGGGCCCATGCGCCTATCAACGACAACCTTCGCGACAGCTTCCACCAAGACGCCGTGCACGGTGGAGTGGCGCCGTACCGGCCCAACTCCCTGGATGGTGGCTGTCCATTCATTGCCGGCACCGACGAGGACGCGTTCATCGACGTCCCGGTGCCGGTCGCAGCCAGTGTCAAGGAACGGGGCAATCCGCAGTCCTTCTCCGACCATTTCAGCCAAGTCAGCCTGTTCTATCGTTCGCTGAGCCCAGTCGAGAAGGACCACGTAATCGACGCCTACACCTTCGAATTGTCGAGGTGCTGGGATCAGGTCGTTCGCGAACGCCAGTTGCGGGCCTTGGCCAACATCAATCCCGACCTGTGCCGGCGGGTGGCCGACGGACTCGGCCTGCCGGCCCCCGCAGCCTCCAAGCCTCCGGTCGGAACAGCGACCAGCGCAGCGCTCAGCCAACTGGGACGAACGTGGCCGGTGGCCGGCCGCCAGGTCGGCATCGTAGTGGGAGCCGACTTCGACGCCGGTGTGATATCGACGCTACGCGCAGATCTTAATAGCGCCGGCGTGGTCCCGCTCGTGATCGGACCGCACGGCGGCGTCATTTCCGAGGTGACCATGCAGCGCTCCTATGCGGTGGCCGCATCGAGCGAACTTGATGCGGTAATTCTCGTCGGCGCACTACCGTCAGCTCCCGATGCCCGCACCTCGGTGGACGCGAAAGCGGCAGCGAGTCACGGCGCCGCCGACCCGCGCGTGGTCAAACTCCTTGGGGAAGTGTGGCGGCACGCCAAAGGCATCGGAGCCACCGACGGCGCCGAGCAGGTGCTCACCGACGCCGGGATACCCGTAGACGGGACCGGCGTCGTGACCGGCAACCCCAATCGTGTCGCCGCAGACCTGATCGCCCTACTGGCCTCGCACCGCACCTGGGAACGCTTCCCTGCAGTCTCAACGGCCTGACTGACGACGCCCACTCGAAGACAGAGCCTCAGTAGCTCGATCTGAACCGTGAGGCGGACGCCTTGCGCAACAGCTTTCTTCTCGTTACGGATGGCAGTTGGCAGTGGTGCCCGCTAAAATTGGGTCATGGTCAATGGCCGGGGCGCCAAAACAGACCAGACGGTACGGCCGGAGATAGCAGTCAATCTCGATCGCACGTTGAAGCCAGCACGCTAGTCAGCGGATCGGATCAAAGTATCCGCTTCGTAGCGAATTTCGGCAAATTTTCACCGGGTTGATGCACTCCATGGCGTTGAGGCACCCGACCAGCCGAATTCCTAGGGTGAAGATCCGGAAGAATTTCACGATCAACCTCTGCATGGTTTACAGATGACAATTCACCGTTCGACCACGCAACGACTCAGCCAGTCATATCCCGATCCGGACAAGGAATCTCCACTGGCGCTTCACGTGACCCGGACCAGCGTGATAGATGCTGGTCACGGCTAGCCCGAACGATAGATCAGTGTCTGCCGCCGAATTTGACTCCGGTCAGGTCTGATCCGGAACCGTCCATCAGGTCTATCGAACCTTAGGCTGGTGAAAACTGTTGAGAGCTGCACGGCTAAGTCCCGCAGCTTGACGTTCTCGGTCTGCGACGTGCGTGCAAGAACGGCGAAGGCCTCTTCGGGACTGCAGTGCCGCTGAGCGATGATGATGCCTTTGGCTTGCTCGATCACCGCCCGGGATCGCATCGCCGATAACATGTCCTCGGCCTGGCTTGCGGTCGCCTGGTACAGGGCTGCGTTGGCCACGGCCACACCGGCATAGATGGCGAACGCCTCCGCCAGGCCTACCGAATCAGCCGAGATCGGGCCTTCGGTGTCGGAGTACATGTTGAGTGCTCCGACGGTGCGTTGGGGGATCGGTAGCCCGACCGACACGACGTGGCGGATACCGTGCCGGGCCGCGATCGTCCCGAAGCCGGCGTACGGGCTGGTGGAGTCGGCGGTGTCGACGATGATCGTGTTGCCCGAAATGGCGGCGTCGGTGCACGGGCCGAAGCCGGCTTCGTACTGCCGTTCGTCGAGGTAGCTGGCGAGGGTACCGGTGAACACGACCGTGCGGGGGCGGCCGTTGTCGATCAAGGTCACCGACACCTCGGTCAACTCGGGTATGAGCTGCCGGGCCTGCTCAGCTATCCGCTGGAGGATTGTGTCGAGCGGCACGTCGCCGTGCACAATCTGACCGAGCTCGGCAAATGCGGCGACTCGGGCATTGTGATGCTTCGACACGTTCACACCAAGGTCAGTCATGGGTTCGGCTCCTCGGCTCGATACGCAACCCACACCGTCAACGGTGCAGCGTCTGCGTGAGCTTTGTGTCTAACTCAGGGCCGACCAAGATATGGCGCCAGTTCGCCGCCCCGATGGGGCGACCACAGTGGATCAACCCCAACCCGGTATGCAGCATCCACCCGCACTGTTGGCTAGTCGTAGGTTGACCCCGCCCGCATCTGCTTCACGGGCGGAGCCTAAGAGGCAGCCCGGTCCTGACAAGTCGCGCCGGCTGGTCCTTCACGCTAGCCGCCGGTAAAACGCACCAACGCCAACCCCGATGGGGGCGACAAGCACGAGTGAGCCAGACGACCGATGCAAAGGGGCTCTTCACAATCCACGGTGTAGTCCCGGTCTGAATCCGCCGGTCTCGAGCAGGCATCGGGCGATGTAGTTGGTGAGGTTGCGGAACCCGAGTGCGGAGCCGCGGAGGTGTTCGAGCCGTCCGTTGATCGCCTCGGTGGGTCCGTTGCTGGTGCCAGATCGGTCGAAGTAGGCCAGGATGTCGCCAGCTCGTTTGTTCAGTGTTCGGCCGAGGGTGTTGATCTCGGTCAGTGCGGCCGGCACGCCGCGGCTGACGGACTCGATCAGCTTGGTCATCAGCTCTTTGGCCTTGGATCGGTCGGGTTCGCGGTAGGCGGCGATCAGGCGTTGATATATGCCCCAGGTCGCCTCGACCTGGACGTGCTCGTCGCTGCTGAAAAGGGCCTCAAGTCGCTGCCGCTGTTTATCGGTGAGCAGGTCGGCCCCGGTGTGCAGGGTCCGCCGGGACCGGTAGAGCGGATCGTCTTTGCGGCCGCGGTGACCGCAGGTGTCTTGCTGGACGCGGCGGCGACACAGATCCAGGGCGTCACCGGCAAGGCGCGCGACATGGAAGGGATCCATGACCGCGACGGCGTCGGGCACCTCTTCGGCGGCGGCGGTCTTGTATCCGGTGAACCCGTCCATCGCGACGATCTCGATGCCGTCCCGCCACGCCTGCGCGCGGTCGGCGAGCCACTGCTTCACCGCCTGCTTCGAGCGGCCCGCAACCATGTCGAGGAGCCGGGCCGGGCCGGTGCCGTTACGGATTGGGGTGAGGTCGATGATCACCGTGACGTATTTGTCGCCGCGCCGGGTGTGGCGCCAGACGTGCTCATCGAACCCGACCGTGGTGACGCCGTCGAACCGATGCGGGTCGTCGATGAGGAGCCGCTGACCCTCGGCCAGCACGGCATCGTTGGCGGTGTTCCACGACACGGCGAGACCCTCAGCGACCCGGGCCACGGTCAGGTGCCCGACGACGAGGGCCTCCAACGCCCACCGCAGCCCACGGCGGGACAGCTTGGCCCGCGGCTCCGCGGCCTTGCTGGTGTCTTGGCGCCACACATGCCCACAGCCGGTGCACCGGTAGCGGCGGACCGTCACCTCCAGTGTCGTGGGGCGCCACCCGAACGGCTCGTGCGCGAGCCGGCGCACCACGGTGTCACGGGCCACGCCCTCGCATCCGCAGCGGCGGCACCACTGGTCGGGCTCGACGACCCGGCAGGCCAGGACCGCCCGGTCGGGCTCGAGCCGCTGCCCCACAACTTCAAGGCCGAGCTCGTCCAGCCGGGCAAATGTGGTCAGGTCAGGGCAAGCGAAGGTAGCGTCAGCCATGTCGAGGTCTTCCGGATGGATAGCGTGAGAACTTCCATCATCGGGAGACCTCGACCCTCACCCGGGCAACGACGCGCTGCCCACCTCTACACCCTCATCTGTGAAGAGCCTGCAAAGGACCCAACCACCGCATCAGCGGCACCGCCACATTGACACTAAGGAGCACTCAGCGGCCGACCGTGGTGCGGGACGCACCATAGCCGACGGTTGACCGGATTATGGACGCGTGCTGGCTAGCTGTACTGACCTGACAGGTTGGTGACGCGGCTGGCGGGTGGGAGACCTTTGAGTGCGGTGTGGCCGCGGTGATGATTGTAGAAGTGCAGCCAGAGGGGGAACGCCGCGAGGCGTTCTTGTTCTGACTGGTAGGGGCGGTTGTAGGCCCATTCTTCGAGCAGGGTGCGGTTGAACCTTTCCACTTTGCCATTGGTCTGGGGCCGGTAGGGCCGGGTCCGCTTGTGGGTGATGGGTCCCAGGGCGGCGGCGAAGTCGTGGGACCGGTAGCAGGCGCCGTTGTCGGTCAACACCCGGCTGACCTGGATGCCGCAGCTGGCGAACCACGCCTCAGCCCGCCGCCAGAACCCGGCGGCGGTCTGTTTGCGTTCATCGGTCAAGATCTCGGAGTAGGCCAACCGTGAGTGGTCGTCGACCGCGTTGTGCAGGTAGGCGTAGCCGATCACCGGGTGACTGTTCTTGCGTGCTGTGGTGGTGAGGCGGGCGTTGCGTCCACCGGCAGCGCGGCCCTGAGTCCGCCAACCGCCACCATCGGGGATCCGGCCCAGCTTCTTGATGTCGACGTGCACCAGGTCACCTGGCTGTTGGTATTCGTAGCGGCGCACGACCCGGCCGGTGGCGCGGTCCAGCCATGACAGCCGGGCCAGCCGGTAGCGGGCCAGGACGCGGTGCACGGTCGAGGGATGCAGACCGAGGAGGTAGCCGATCCGCGCCGGCCCCCACCGGCGCAGCACCCGGACCTTGATGATGCGACGCTCGGTCCGGGTCGGTGTCCGCGCCGGTGAGCGGTGCGGCCGACACGACCGGTCGACCATGCCGGCCGGTCCGAGCTGGCGGTAACGCAAAGCCCACCGTGCGGCGGTGGTGGGCGAGACCTGGAACCGCTCCGCCGCCCGCCGCAGCGGCCAGCCGTCCTCCACGACACAACGAGCCAGCCGGAGCCGACCGATCGGGGACAACGCAGCCATAGGGTGGGACATGAAGACCTCCGAGACACTGAAGCGCTTGACCTAGACAGCTCGCACTTCACTCGGAGGTCTTCGTCTTGTCACCCAGCCACGCCGCCGTCACCAACCTCTATGGTCAGTACAGCTAGTCGTCGAACTCAAAACCTGCAGCATCGGCACGGATGAGTAGTTCTGCCAACCTCTCTGGGTTGGCTAGCAGTAGCTCGATCCCGTCCTGCAGGCGTTGGAGGTCCGCATTAGCTCCGACGGCGGCAAACATGCCAGCCTCAGAATCGAGTTCGACCCGCTTGACGAGGTCGGGAAAAGCGAAACTCGCCACACCCTCCCAGAAGTAGCCGTTCGGGTTGCGACCCGCGGCCACTGCAGCGTCATCCGGGGGGAGGTTCTCGCAGTAGAAAGTGAGCGAGAACTCGCGACCGGACTTGTGGATGCTCGAGCGCGACGGCATGTCCGAAATCGTATCGACGACCTGCCAGAAAGCCGTCGGTCGAGCTGGACACCCCGTCGCCGTCCGCTTATCGGGCTCCGTCGGCAGGTCGGCCTCGAAGCGGCCGATGTCGATATGCGGTTCCAGATTCCCGCCTTCGAAGTCAATGATTGCTGCTCCCAGCCCTGCTATTAGGCGTGATCCCGTATAGGCCGCCCGGGAGGATTGCCGGTGGACGGGCCCCTTGCGGCGTCGGACTGGGAGGTTCGCTGCCACCTCGGGCCCGGCCTGGTGAGGTGTCCTTAGCTGACCTCGTCACCGGGTTTTCGTCCCTACCTATAACTGCGAGCCAGTAACCACCGCCCGTGGCATGCCATCCGCCCAATGTTCGATGCTGCGTCTCGTCAAGCTGCCATGCGTCGCTACCGTGGCACCCACCTTCTGTTGCCTGTCCGTCGTACCCCCTCACGTCGGCACAACGATCAAACTCGACACACCCCATGCACTGCCGGAAAGTACCCCCCGCCCGCGTGACTCTGTAGGCCGTCTCCGCCGGCTTATTGCTGTGTGACGCTAAGCATTCACAAGCTGTCGGCCGGGTCAGGTTATGACTACCTGACCCGGCAGGTCGCTGCCCTGGATGCCACCGATAAGGGTCCCGTCGGACTCGCCGCGTACTACACCGCGCGCGGTGAATCTCCCGGTGTCTGGGTCGGCTCCGGGGTGGCCGGTATCGACGGCTTGGAGATCGGGGATCCGGTTACGGCGGAGCAGATGCGCAACCTGTTCGGCTTTGGACTACACCCGTTGGCCGAGCAGCGCCGGCAACTGCTCGGCAGTCCTGAGATGACCCGGCGTGAGGTCGAGAATATTGGTCGGTTGGGTGCTCCATTCAAGAATTTCGCCGCAGCGACCCCGTTCCAGGTCGAGGTAGCGAGACGGATCGCTGACCTGAGCCGGACCATTGATCGGGCGGTCGAGGACGACGACCGGGCCAAGATCCGCACCGAAGTCGCGCGTGAGTTCTTCCGGGCCGAGCACGGCCGCGACCCGGAAGATGCCCAGGAACTGGTCGGCCAGATCGCTAAAGATTCCCGGCCGAAGGCAACGACGGTGGCCGGGTTCGACCTGACGTTCTCTCCGGTGAAATCGGTGTCGACCCTGTGGGCGGTGGCCGACCAACCCACCTCGGCGGCAATCGAGCAGGCCCATCAGGCCGCGGTCCGGGATGCGCTGACCTTCATCGAGCAGCACGCGTTGTTCACCCGAACCGGTGCCGGTGGGATCCGCCAGGTCAACGTCCGCGGGTTGGTGGCGACCGCGTTCACCCATCGCGACAGCCGGGCCGGTGACCCGGACCTGCACACCCACGTGGCTGTCGCGAACAAGGTCCAGACCCTCGATGGGCGGTGGCTGGCCATCGACGGCCGAGTGCTGTTCAAAGCGAATGTTGCCGCGTCGGAGACCTACAACACCGCCCTCGAGAACCACCTTCGCGACACGCTGGGTGTGCGGTTCGCCGAACGCCCCGGCACTGACCCGACCAAACGGCCGATCCGGGAGATCGTCGGCGTCGACCCGCGGCTGAATGAGCGGTGGTCGAGCCGCCGCGCCGACGATCAAGGTTCGTCGCGGTGAACTGGCCGTCGAAGTTCCAGGATGATCACGGCCGGCCGCCCACCCCGGTTGAGATGCTCCATCTGGCGCAGCAGGCCACCTTGGAGACCAGGGCTGCCAAACATGAACCCCGGTCCTTGGCCGAGCAGCGCCGCACCTGGACGAGCCGAAGCGGTCGAAGTTCTCGGCAGCGAGCGGGCCGTCAATGCGATGGTCCGGGCTGCGCTCACACCAAGTCTCGACGGAGTACCGCGGGTCGACTCGAGTTGGGTCAACCTGACCGCTGATCACATCCTGAGCGTGATGGAGCAGAGCCGGGCTACCTGGCAGTCGTGGCACGTCCGCGGCGAAGCGCAACGCCAAGTCCGCGGCGCCGAGGTCCCCACCGATCAATCCGAGGGGCTAGTCGAGATGCTCGTCGCGGAGGTTCTTGATCACCGCTGTATCGCATTGGTCGCCCCGTCGGACGGCGTCGACGAACCCGATGCTCTGCGCCGCACCGACGGCACGTCCGTCTACACCGTTGCCGGAGCCACCAGCTACTCGTCGAATCGAATCCTCCTTGCCGAGCAACGGCTGGTTGATGCGGCCGGGCACCGCGGCGGATCGGTCGCTAACCCCTCCGCAGTCGAATTGGCGTTGCTCGAGTTGGCGGCGAACGGCACCACCCTCAACGCAGGCCAAGCTGCGCTGGTTCGCGAGATGTGCACCTCCGGAGCCCGGCTTCAGTTGGCGATCGCCCCGGCCGGCGCCGGGAAGACCACCGCCATGCGCGCCCTCGCCCTGGCCTGGACCCAAGACGGCGGCCAGATCATCGGCCTCGCCCCCTCCGCCGCCGCAGCCGCCGTCCTCAGCCAACAGACCGGCATCCGCACCGACACCCTCGCCAAACTCACCTGGTCCCTCGCAGCACCACCAGCTGCCCGACTGGGCGGCCAGCATCGGACCCTCGACGCCTGGTGATCATCGACGAAGCCGGGATGGCCGACACCCTCTCCCTCGACACCGCTGTCCAGTTCGCCCTCGAGCGCGGTGCCAGCGTCCGGCTGATCGGGGATGATCAACAACTCGCCGCCATCGGCGCCGGCGGCATCCTCCGCGAGATCAAACGCACCCACGGCGCACTGCACCTCACCGAACTCCACCGCTTCACAAACCCAGCCGAAGCGACCGCGTCTCTCGCCCTCCGCGAAGGCGACCCGCAAGCTCTCGACCTTCTACCTTCACGACGGCCGCGTCCACGTCGGCGACCTCGCCAAAGCGACCGACGACGCGTTCGATGCTTGGATCACCGACCGGAAGGCCGGGCTCGACGCGATCATGCTCGCCCCCACCCGCGACCTCGTCGCCGACCTCAACCGCCGCGCCCGCGACAACCGACTCCGCCACGCGCACCCCGGCCGTGAAATCCAGCTCGCCGACGGAAACCAAGCCTCCATCGGCGACACGATCATCACCCGCACAAACGACCGACGACTCCGCCTCTCCGCCACCAACTGGGTCAAGAACGGCGACCGCTGGACCATCACCAACATCAACGACCGCGGCGACCTCACCGTCCGCCACAGCACAAGCCGGCTGACCTGCCGACTCCCCGCCGACCTACGTCGCCGAATCAACCGGGCTCGGCTACGCCAGCACCATCCACGGCGCCCAAGGCATCTCCGCCGACACCATGCACGGCATCCTCACCGGACAGGAATCCCGCCAGCAGCTGTACACGATGCTCACCCGCGGCCGACATGCGAACCACGTCTACCTCCAGGTCGTCGGAGACGGTGACCCGCACAGCATCATCCGACCCGAAGCAGTCGCGCCTCGCACTCCGGCCGAAGCCCTCGAACAGATCCTCGCCCGCGACGATGCTCCGACGTCTGCGACGACCCAACTCCGCGAGCTCAACGACCCCGGCGCCCGCTTGTTCAACGCTGTCCAGCGCTACAGCGATGGCCTTCGACTTGCGACCGAACAACATCGTCGGAGCCAACTCTGTCCGTGATCTCGATCGGGTAGACCGGGACCTCTCCCGGCCTTACGGACGAACCCGCCTGGCCGACGCTCCGAGCCCACCTCTTGGACCTCGCCGCCAGAACTGGGGTACACCCGCTCGAACACCTCCGCCGTGCCGCTCGCGGTGTGACCTGGCCTTCATGAGCGATAAGGCCGCCGTCCTCGACTGGCGACTACCACCGCAGGCAACACAACGAAGCGGCCCGCTGCCGTGGCTACCAAGTCCTCCAACGCCAGTCCAAAGTTCGCAGACTTGGGGCAGCTACCTCGACCAACGGCTCAAGCTCATCGGCGACTGCGCCGCCCTGGTGAGAGACCAAGCCGCCACAGCCGACGCGCCACCTGCCTGGGCGGAACCAGGAAGCCTGCCAAATACTGCACTCCTTGGCGATATCGCTGTATGGCGCGCAGCTACCGCCGTCAACCACGATGACTCGCGACCGACTGGACGACCCCTGCTCGAAACGGCGTCGGCGTGGTGGCAGCAACACCTTGATCGCGCCTACGGATCCCAGCTCTCAAGTGATGCTCCCGCACCATCCGTAGCGCCGAGGCCGGCTCGAAGAGATTTGCTACCCCATCGCGGCGTATCAAGACATCCGGCGCCGAACCGTTAGTAGTGACTTGAGGAACTCGCTGATTCGCCACGTACGCCTCGTTTGAGCAAACCCGTTCGCGCAGTTTCGAGCGCGATCCTCGGCCATCGACTGTGGAATGCGTTCCGTCAGCGTGTCCGGGACGTTAGTCGTCCGACTGAACGGTCTTCGGCGATGTGTCTCACCAAATCCTGAGCGCTCTCACCTGCCTTTACGCGCCTCAATACAGACCAGCCCTTATAGATGATCATCAAATCGGCTGGCATCAAGCCACCGTCACGGAGTTCGACCGCAAGCCTCACCTCGCCACCGCGAAGTCCATGTGCAAGCCACGCGTCGCGCTCGACATCTGTGAAGCCGGACAACTTCCAAGATGCGTCTTGCATACAAGGCATCACATCGTCCTGTGTGTCCCACCAAGCAATCGACGACGACGAATGCCACTCCGTGAGCTCTGGGTTGAAGGGCTCACTCGCCTGAATCAGCACGTGTGGCATCGGCACGGAGGACTGACCCTTCCTGTCCCAATCGGGCGGCTTCTTGAGCGGTTCTGGCTGGTACTCGTACCCAAGCGACTCGTACAGTCGGCGGAGAACGGGCTCCTCGAGTTTCGACGCTGGCGAACTGACGTACTCGCCGAAGTCCTTCAGCGAGCTCATGACTGACTGAGACTAGACCGAGAGATGCTTCGCGACTTCCTGAGGGCTCATCCGAGTCCGCGGGCTCAGCGGCGGTTGCCTCAGCTTGAAGACCATTTGGAGTCCCCGACTTTGCCGATCGTTCTCGGAACAGGTGTTCTAATTTTGAACCCGCCGACACCGATCTGATCGCATCGACACGCGCGAACCTTGCGGTCTACGTCGACATTGGATTGACGACTGTGGGGTGCGGCCATCGAACGACCGCCGACGTGGGCGCGAGAAGGCCCTCGGACCGGAGGCGGCCCTCTTAGCTAAGTCTAAGGCCGGACCCGTCTAGTCCTTGTAACAGGATTTATTCGACCGAGCCCAAAGATCCGCCCGGAAAGTAGGGTCACAGGCGCCAATCAGACCGCTCCAGGCTAATTTGGGAGTTGTGGAGCAACGCAGTGTGCCGCTGGCGGTGCTGCCCGTGGGGTTCGAACGGTTCCACCGGCGAGCCTTCCTGAACTATCAGTTCAACCGGGCCCATGCGCTCGGTTTCTCCGATCGTGACGAGTTGCACGACGCGGCGTCGCGCGTCAGGTCGCCGCACGAGTGTGTATCCGTCTTCGAGGACCTCTCGGGGCGGGCGGCCGCTGACGGCCGCCTGCAGCAGGCGACGAGCTACCTGCGCGTCGCAGAGTTCTTTACGCCGCCCCGATCGGCTGCGAAGGTGGAGCGTTACCGCCGCTACCGTGAATTGTTCGACGTCGCGTTCGCCGGTGACGGGCTGGTCCGGCACGCGGTTCCCTACGCTGGCGCCGCGCTGCCGGCCTATCGGCTGCCGGGGGTAGGACCGACCGGGCGAGGCACGGTGATCATTCACGGCGGGTTCGACTCGCTGATCGAGGAGTTCTACGCCATTTGGCAGCGCCTTGCCCGGTCCGGGTTCGACGTCATCGCATTCGAGGGCCCCGGTCAGGGCGGCGCCCGAACCCTGGGCGGGCTGACTTTCGACCACGACTGGGAGAAGCCGGTTGGCGCGGTGCTGGACCACTTCGGGCTCGAGATGGCCGGCCTGGTCGGTATCTCCATGGGCGGTTACTGGGCGTTGCGCGCTGCGGGACGCGAACCGCGTATCGACCGAGTCGTCTGCCTGGCCGCCCGTGTACGACTGGCTCTATCGGCTGCCGACGCTGATGCGCGGCCCGGCCCGCACGATGCTGCGGCGCAAGCGGTTCATGCGTTGGAGTGTGCGGACCCGCGCTCGACTGGTGCCCAGCCTGCGATTCGTGGTCGATCAGACCCTCTACCTACTCGACAGCGACGACCCAGCCGATGTCGTGGACTGGTTTCTCGGCATGAACGCAGACCACCTCGGCAGCGATCGCGTGACCCAAGACGTGCTGCTGCTGTGCGGCGAACACGACTCGTTTCAGCCGCCGTCGCTGACCAGCGCCCAGGCCACGAACCTCACCGCCGCTCACTCCGTCTCGGTGCGCATATTTACCCGAGCCGAGCATGCCGACCAGCACTGCCAGATGGGCAACCTCGACCTTGCCTGCCGTGATCTGATCCGATGGCTGCAGGACCCGACTCAGTCAGCCACCAGCCCGTGACACCTCGAACGGTGCCGCTTGTGATGCCACAGCTGCCGAACGAACCCTTCAGGAATTCACATTACGGCGCTGATCGGGCACTCCGCTCGCTGGACGGTCTGCTACTGCGGGCTCCGCCCAAACAGTGCGTGTATGCACCGGATGGGTCAGTACAACCGAGGTTGGGCTCTTGGTGAGCGAAAGTCGAGCGGCAGGATGACGGCGGTGACTGCGGAAGATGCGGTTGGTATGGCTCGATCAGTCCCGTTCAGCCGGGCTGCCCCTTCGAGGTGTAGCCGGACCATGGGTATCTCCAACTGGTCGTCACCGGTCAGTCTGGTGATCGACCGGCTGAGGTGCTTCCACAGTTTGGGATGCTCGGCCGCATACCGTGCCAGAAGCGATGAACTCGCTGACGCGTCGAGGAGCTCGGCCGTAGCAGGAACGCGGCTTCGAAATCCGATCGACAGCAGACAGCAAGGATCGGCCTCCAGGTTCTGGTACCACTGGGAAGCGGTCCCGCATCCTTGACGCGATCAGCACAGTGTCGGGTCCTCGCGGTCAACGGCCTCCACCACGACGAATCGCTCGAGCACCGCTCGAGCGGCCTCGGTGCAGCAGCACGAGCAGACGGCCCGCGAAGAGGAAGCCAAAGTGCGCTTTCAACAGGGCTATGGGGGCTCGGGCCGCCCAACGGGTGCCGAGGAACGTCGCGCCAACATCCACGCCCCGAACCTACTTTCGCCGATCCTGCCCAGGTCCGGGCTGATGCACCCGCGACGTCAGGCGGCGAGCCACCACCGGCTGCCCTGGACCGGCCAGCTCCTCGATGGCACTCGCCCGACCGGTGATCGCCATCAGCATGGCTTCTGCCGGTCCGGTGATCTCCGGTCCCGAGCCGTGACTCCAGGCCAGATCGGTCGGTGCCAGACGCACGCCGCGGGCGAGGCGCCAGCCCGGCAACTCAGGGCTGCGAACGCATGCGCCAAGCACCCACTGCAGCCGTTCGGCCGGGATCTGGCGTGGCATACCAAGCGGTCGGCGGATGTCTTGATGATGGATGGTGACGTCAAGCAGGGCCAGCCGGCCCCCAAAGGTCGTAGCCAGCCCCTGTGGCCGTAGATGGGCCCGCAGCCTGTGAAGGAGCTGTTCGGTGCTCAATGATGCGAGTTCGTCAACGCCGACCTGGTTAATGTGGACGAACCGAGCACGAATGGCGCGGCGAAACATGCCAAGTGGACTGACGCCGTCGAAGCTCATCACATGAGCGACCACGTCTCGTACGCGCCAACCATCACACAGCGACGGCACCTCCCACTGCTCAGGCGTCAGCCCCGCCAGAAATTCGGCAAGGTCGGTCCGCTCGGCAGTGGCCATGTCGAGACCGTTCACCGGCATCACTCCCCTAAAGCCGATCGCGAGCCGGAACGCATCAACTCCACTAACTAAAACTACGCTCCGGAAATGACCGCGCACCGCTCAGGAAGACTGGTCCACGATGTCCGCAGAGAATCCCGATCCGGGTGTCCCATGCAACGGTGTTTGAGCGTGCCACGTCAGACAACCAGTGCCACAAGGAGAGGGTCGGCTTGTGAGCCGCCGGCTGCCAATCTCCATCGGGACTAGATTCCGAGTCGGTCCTGAATGTCTGCCAGGTCGCTGATCCGTTCACCGTCCGAGCCGATCTCGGTCGAGTTCGAGATCGTCGGGCACGGTGAAAACCGCGAGGTAGCCGCCGAGGAACCGGATGAATCCATCTCTGGCCCGAGTCAGAGCTTGCGGGTCGTCGAATGCAAGCCATCGGCATCAACGACCAGATCGAAGTTCGCGGATCAGCGTGTTCAAAGGTTACCTCTACCTGGCTTCCGTTGTCCTCCAGGGTGACCACAGAATTTCCAAGGACGCACTCCACCTGACCGCGCGTGGCCTCGAAGACGATCTGGGCCAAGTCGCCGCGCATGATCTCGAGGTGTCGGTCCGAGACGCCGGCGCTGAGCATCTCCATCGGCGCTTCCACCGGTCGTCGCCCGGGCCGGATCAGGGTCATGACCTCGGTCGTCGTCCGAGCCTGACCGATCTGATGCCGCAAGCTACAACGGTCCTTGTCCCTGAACCCATCTGCCTAACGGTAGTGTCCGAGAGGTCAAGTGGCTGATATCGGGCGAGCCGGGGTGCTAGAAGACTCATCGAGAACAAGCTAGCTGCGGCGCGGTTCTCAGGGCGACGATGGCTTCGATTCCGGGAGGCACACGCCCCGAGACAGAGATGGTGCCATGACCGGGTGCACTAGCTAGCCACGAAAATTGCACCTCAGCGATCGAGAGGCTTCCACCGCGTGAATTCGTCCATCCGGCGAGCCGGGCAAACTATCCAGGATGCGGTCCGCACCCAACTGTGGCCGCTGCCCACCCTCGGCGTCACCGTTGCCGTCATCGCCGGCATCGTGGTGCCGCTGGTCGATGTGCGAGTCGATGCTCACTTGGCCGGGGTGTTGAACACCCTCGTGTTCAACGGCGACCCAGGCGCTGCACGGACGGTGCTGAGCGCGGTGTCGGGCTCGCTGATCACGGTGACATCGCTGACCTTCTCCCTGACGGTCGTGACATTGCAGCTCGCGAGTAGCCAATTCTCCCCGCGGCTGCTCCGCACTTTCACCCAGGACCTATTCGTCCAGGTCACCCTGGCGATCTTCCTGGCCACCTTCACCTTCGCGCTCACGGTTCTCCGGTCGGTGCGCTCCCCATCGGAAGGTGGCGCGATTTTCGTTCCGAGAATTTCAGTCACCACGGCGTTTCTGCTCGCCCTGGCGAGCGTGGTCGCGCTGGTCTTGTTCCTGGCGCATCTCACCCGGCAGATCCGGGTCGAGACGATGCTCCAGCGCGTTCACGACGATGCCATCGCGACCATGCGAACCAACCTCAGCCGGCGCGCCGACCAGGGTGCGCCCATGCCCGTTCCGATTCGGCCGGCTCACGCTCAGAAGCTGTGGGCGACGAGATCTGGCTTCTTGACCAGCATCGACCAGGACGACGTCGTCGCTGCCGCGTCTGAGGCCGACGCTCTGGTCTGGATAGAGCGTCAGCCGGGCAGCTTCGTGGTGACGGGGACTCCCCTGGGGCTGGTCTCGCTTCCCAAGGAGGGCCGGCTCGAATCTGCCGTTGTCGAGCGGCTACGAGAGAAGGTGCTCACGGCTGTTCACCTCGGCACGGAACGCACCGCGGCTCAAGACGTCGGCTATGGACTGCGTCAGGTCACCGACATCGTGAACAAGGCTCTCTCGCCCGGGATCAACGACCCCACGACCGCTATCCACGGTTTGGGTCAGACTTCGGCGCTGCTGTGCGAACTCTCCGATTACCGCCTCGGCTCTCTAGTCCTCCAGGATCAAGACGGAGTTCCCCGAGTGGTGGTACAGCGGCCAGATTTCTCAGAACTCCTCGAATTGGCGATCGCTCAGCCCACTTCATATGGCGAGTCTGACCCGCAGGTCCTCAGCCGCCTCTACGAAGTCCTCGCCGACCTCGCCTGGCACGCCCATACCGAGCACCACCCGTCGGTTCTCGACCATCTCCGCCGGCTTGACGGCACTGTCTCCGAACAGGGCTTCGACCGAACCGAGATGGAACGGCTGGAGCAGCTCAGCCAAAAAGTGCGTGAGATCCTGCAAACACGGCGGGCGACGAACCTCCCTGACTGATGTCGCTCGAGGCTGATCGGGTAGTCGGCGACCGGCTCGTGCTGGGACGGCCATTGCACCTGTCGAAGCTCCTCCGCCGGTTGAGCTTCGATACGAGCCCATAAGGAGAATCGCTGATGTTCTTCACTGGCTGGCTTGAACTTCTGCGGGTAGTGGTACTGGGCGTGACCAGCTACCTCGCACTGCTTGTCATTTTGCGTTTGTCCGGCAAGCGCACATTGTCCAAGCTCAACGCCATTGACTTCGTCGTCACCGTAGCCTTGGGTTCGACCTTGGCCACCGTGCTGTTGTTGTTCTTGACGGCCTCCCTTGCTGCGGGCGTGACCGCGTTGGTGTTGCTGGCCGGGTTGCAGTGGGTGGTTGCTTCGCCTCCTCGCGCTCTCACCGGATCGATCGGCTCGTCAAGGCCGAGCCGACTCTTCTCTACCGTGGAGGATTCTTGGCTGCGGCAATGAAGAGCGAGCGGGTGACCCGAGATGAGTCCGTCAAGCTGCACGCGGTCAAGACCATCCGGATCTCCGTGGCGTCGCGGCCATCGTGCTCCAGACGGACGGCATCTTGAGCACCCTGACCGACGAGCCAAGACGTGGCTCCGTACAGGATGCGAAAAGCATCAGCCCTTGTTCATGACGACGGTGCACCTCGGCTGGAGCGATCCGCGCCGGCCATTCCGGCCTCTCACCATGTGCCGACCCGAGTCGTCATCAGGGTTGAATGACGATGGTCGTTCCACGAGCCTCCAGAGCGATGCCCCCTGGGTATGTCGTCGCGTCGACAAGTTGCTGTCCGAACGGGAGGGTGCCCAGCGGAACGCTGAGCGAGAGTCTTTGGCCGAGCAGGAGTCGGCTGGCCTTACTCAGGTCCGTCGAGCCGGTGCTGATCTCGCGCGGGTTGATTCGGAGGGTCTCGTCGGAAACGGACAGGCTGACCAGGGCTTGCACCTGGAGCCGACGGTTGAGGACGTCAACCTCACCGGTGACCGTGAGCTCGCCGTTGTCGGCCGGAGCCAGCGTCCATGGTCTACCGGTCTCGGCGAAGTAACGGTTGATATCGGTATAGGTCAATGTGGCTTGTTCGACCGATCGTCCGATGCCGACGCGGCGGATGTCTTGGACGAGGACGTCGTGGAACGGGACCCGGACGTCGTAGAGCTGCGACTCGACCCGCTCGATCCGTAGCGGACCGCTCGTGATGCCGACGGTGGTCACGTCGACTTCGTCGAAGGCGCCGCGGACGACCTGTGGCAGGAACGCGAATCCTCGGGCGTGGACGACGGGCCGTTCGCTGACCCCGGTCGCATTCTGGATATTCCGCGCCAGCAGCGACTCCGCCCCGTGCCGGGCGAGCGAATCAGCCCCCCATCCCAGGAAGAACAGCGCAATCACGAAGATCGCAGCTTCGAGCCCGGTCCGTGAGCGCTGACTCAGCCGCCATCGGGGCGTCGTTGCCGGCGAGGCGGACAATTTCGGCTCAGCCACGAGTTTTCTCCGATCCTCGGCGCTTCCCTATCAGACGCCGAGTCGACGATGCTCACTCTGGTGCTGGGCCAACTCGAGGCCCGCCCGAGCAGCGTGAGAACGGCGGGGGTGAGCACCGGTCGGATGATGAGAGTGTCGAATAGTAGCCCGACCGTCATGGCGAAGGCGATCTGCCGGAAGGTCGATAGCGGGATGATCGCGACCAGCGCGAAGGTGGCGGCCAGGATCAGGCCGGCTGTGGTGATGGCGTGCGAGGCTCGCGGCACGGCGACCACCAGCGCCTCGGCCAGCGGACGCCGTTTCGTCTCCTCCCAGATCGACCCGACGGAGAAGACGTTGTAATCCGAGCCGAGCGCGATCAGCAACACCGCCGCGGAGAACGGGGCGTAGAACGTCAGCCCTTGCTCGCCGAGCATGGACTGGAACACCAAGGTGGTGAGCCCCAGGGCGGCACCGACACTCAACACACTGCAAGCCAGCAGACACGATGGGGGCGATGACCGCACGGAGATAGAGGGCAAGGATGATCAGCTCGACGATCAGCGCCACCACCAGAGTGATCTGCAGGCTGCGACGCGTCAGCTCGGCGACCTCTGCGGCGATCAGGGTCTGACCGGTCATGGACACCCGGGCATCGGCCAGCCCGGCCTGACCCGCGAGGACGGGTAGTCGATCCTGCAGGATCTTCACGTTGCTGATCGCCTCCGCAGCAAGCGGATCAGTGTTGTAGACCACGATGAATCGCGCCGCATTGCCGCTCTGGGCCAGCACCAGCCCGCGGGCGCGCTCGCTCGGCAGGTCAGCGGGCCCGAGCACCCGGACGACTCCCGGTTGAACCGCGATCTGCTGTTCCAGGTCGGCCAGGGCCGCCCGCTGGCTGGTGACTCCGTCCTGTTCGACCAGCACCTCTGTCGGCGCCGAGATGCCTCGGATTCCTGCTGCCTTCAACAGGTCGGCTCCCTCGGACACGCTGTCATCGCTGGGCAGACCGGCAGTGAAGGAAAGATCCAACCGCGCTCCGATCAGGGGGACGGTTGCGGCTCCCAACAGCACAACCACGACCACGGTGGACGCCAGCGCCGGGCCACGGCGGGTCAACAGTCGTATCCCCCGGGTGAGAAGACGCTGGCGCTGGGCGGCGTCACCAAGCTCTACCACACTTCGCTGCGAGCCACGTACGGGCAGCACCGTGAACAGCCGCCAACTCAGAATCCTCATCGCCGCGGGAGTGAGGGTGAGGCACATCGCCAGACCGACGAGGACGGTCAGCGCCAGGGCAGGACCCAAAGCCCGGAAGATCTCGAACGGAGCCGCGAGGAGGGAGATCGTGCCACCGGCCACGGTCAGTCCGGCGACGGCGATCACCGATCCGTTGCGCTTCAACGCGTTCTCCACCCCGACCTCGGTGCCATATCCCTGGTCCAGCTCGTCGCGCAGCGCGGAAAAGAAGAGCACACAGTAGTCGGTGACCACGCCTAACAGCAGGGCCAGCAGAACTGGCTCGAGCTGGCGGGGAACCTCGAATCCGAAGGCGTCGGCGAGTCGGTCGAGCAACGGGAAGTAGACCAGATAGCCGACCGCCGCAATGGCCAGCACCACCAGAGGTGCGAGCAGTGACCGGAAGGCCAGGGCCACGACCAGCAAGATCAACACCACGCTGGCGACCTCGAACAACCGGAGCCGGGATCGCAGGTAGTCGCCTTGGGCGAGCTGGGCCGGCACGAACCCGGTCACGTACGACGACACCTGCGGTTGATTGTTGAAGTGCGCGGCGTAGGCCTTGGCCAGCCGGACCGTGTTGCGCAAGCCGGTGCCCTCGGTCATGTACAGATAGGTGACCGTCGTGTCCGCGCGGCCGGTGGGGACCGGGATGGCCGCGATCAGGCTTCCTGGCGGCGGCGGCGGATCGGCCTCGATGGCGTCCTGCGTGGTGGCCAAGGCCCACAACAGGGAGTCCGCCCGAGTCAACATGCTGAGCCCGCCGGGCTGGTGGACAACCACCGAGGTGCCCGAGATCACCGGAACGCGGAATTCGGCCAACGCGCGTTCCTCGACCTTCAACACCTCGCTGTCCGGAGGCAGGAGATCCCCGAAACCCCCACCGCCGCCCGATGACGAAGGGGCGAAGGCCGTGACCGCGACAGCGGCCGTGACCCAAACCCCGATGATCAGCCAACTCCCGGAGATGATCGCCTTCCGATAGCTCCGGCCCATGCTGAGCCAACCGCGCGACCACCGAGTCGCTCCCGCCGGCGGGGCGGAACGCGGTACCGGCATGCCGACTCCCTCCCGCCGCCCCGACAATGGAAACAGCTGAGAACTATCATTCAATCTCACGTCGATCGTCCAGCCCAGGAGGCACCGTGACCGATCCGGCCGACGACACTGCAGGCGGCAGCGCCGAGGAAACGAACAGTGCCGAGGCGACGCGCTCCCAAACCCGCCGCCTTCGATGGTGGGTGTCGGCGATTACTTTCGTCGGCGGGGCCGTGGTCGGGGTTCTGGCGGTCGGGCTGCTCACGGCGGGTACTCCGGGCTTCGGCGCGTCGGGCCCGGCCGACGGTGATCCAAGCACGAGCCTGGCCCCAACGTCCGGCGGTACCATTCCGGTGGTCGCGCAGGCACAGGTCAATGCCGCCTGCCTGTCGGTGCTGAACGAGGCCCAGGACCTGGCCGCCATTCTCAGCGGCCTAGACGAAGCAGTGACCGATGTCGACCTGCAACACCTCGACGACATCGTCCGCCAGATCCAGCCCATCCAACCCCGGCTGAGCCGAGATCTCCAAGCCTGCGAAATCAACGTGGCCGTCGCGAACCCGGTTGACCCTCAGACACCCTCATCGCCGACGCCCCTGGCGACCTCCAGCCCAACCGGCTGAACCAGCCTTCGCGATCGTCAACGGCAGCCACGACGACAAGTCAACGTCCAATCGAAGCTATCCGGGTCGGCGGGTCCGCTAGGAGGCTTCGGTCATAGGCGCTGGGCGGCGGAGTTCACTTCGGCAGGAGAACTCGGTCGATGACGTAGACCACACCGTTTGCGGTCTGCACGTTTCCGCAGACAACGTGCGCATCACGCTCCACGGTCAAGTCCTCACCTGAGCCGTGCACGGTGAGGACGCGACCATCAAGAGTCCGGTGGGTTCCCGGCAATTGGTCCGGAGACAATCGACCAGGCACCACATGGAAGAGCAACGTGTCGGTCAATCGGGACTTGCTGGCGACGATCTTCCTCAGCGCCGATGAGTCCAGCCGTTGGAAAGCGCGTTCGTTCGGGGTGAACACTGTGATGTCACCCGCGTTCGACAAAGTGTCGGAGAGCCGCGACCGCTTCACCAGGCTGACCAAGGTCGCCAGTTCCGGACTCCGCTCGGCGGCGGTGAGGATGTCCTCCTTGCTGAGCCCTTCCACGGAGTCCTTCCCGAACTCAGGCATGGTGTCACAGCCCGCACCGAACCGATCGGAGCTGCCGGTCGTTGACGCTGACGCGCTCGCCGGTGTTGGCGGAGTGTCTGCGTCGGTCGCGGTCGGTCCGCTGCTACTGCCAGGCTGTCTCTCCGCCGTCCCCGCGGTACAACTGACACAACAGAACATGAACGCGACAGACAGCACTGTCGCCAAGCGCATCACGCTTGGCGCCGTGGCCCTCATGAGGTCCTCCCCGGCAACGACATGGTCAACAGTATTCACCTCGCTGCGCTGTCGTCGTCTCGAAGACTCCGCCGGCTGACCAGCGATTGCGTCGAACACCCATGCCGCCGGCGGGGTCGACAGCTGTTGATGTTGCTTCCGGGCCCCGCGGCAATGCGAGGATGCGGTGTGACTCTGGTCCTGGTCTTCGGCGTCTGTCTACTCATCTCAGTTCTCGTCTCCGGTGTTGCCGCCCGGACCATCCTGTCGACATCTCTGCTGTTTCTTCTCTCCGGAGCACTCGTCGGTCAGGGCGGCTTTGGGTTGGTCGACCTCGGACCTGACTCGCCGTTGGTCGGGACACTCGCCGATCTCGCTTTGTTCACCGTGCTATTCGTCGACGGTAGCAGCCTCCGGGCCTTGCGCGGTGAAGGATCGTGGAAGCAGCCGGCGCGAGCCCTCGGCATCGGTATGCCGTTGGCGTTCGGTGGCGTCGCTGTCCTGGCGCACTTCGCTGCCGGCTTCGACTGGGTGACTGCCATGCTGATCGGCGCGGTGCTGGCACCGACAGATCCGGTGTTCGCATCGGCCATCGTGGGCCGGACTGATGTTCCGGCGCGACTCCGGCGGCTGCTCAGTGTGGAGAGCGGGCTCAACGATGGGCTGGCCCTACCGTTGGTGTTGATCCTGGTCTCGGCCGCCAGTCGTGGCGGCGCCGAACACGTCGGGATCGGGATCGTCGCACTGGAGCTGTTGGCCGGCTTGGCCGTGGGCGTGGTGCTGCCCGTCGTCGCCCACCTGACGCTCCGCATCCCCGGCCTCGGCGCCGAACCCAAGCTGCAAGCACTCGGCCCGCTCGCCATCGGGGTCCTGCTCTACGCCCTGTGTCACCTCACGGGTGCGAATCCTTATCTGGCCGCGTTCGCCGGCGGCGCTGTCGTCTCCAGGTTGAATCCGAGCGCTCAAGAAGCCTTCGCCCATCTCGGCGAGCAGCTGGCCGAGTTGGCGAAGTTCGCGGCTCTGCTGGTGTTCGGGGCACTCCTCACCCCAGCCCTGCTGTCGAGCATCGGATTGGGCGGCTGGATCGTGGCCGTTCTCAGTCTCATCCTGGTCAGGCCCTTGTCGCTGCTCCTCTCGCTGACCGGGAGTAGTGGCCTGGAACGCAAGGAGCTCTACGCCGCGGCCTGGTTCGGACCCAAGGGCTTCGCCTCGGTCGTGTACGGGTTGCTCGTACTGCATTCCGGCATCCCCCAGGCCCAGGAGGTCTACCAGTTGGTTGCCGTCTCCATTGGGCTCAGCATCATCGCCCATTCCAGCACCGATGTTCCCGTGGCTCGGTTGTTCGACGTCGAGGAAATCGCCGGACTGCCCGACGATCACAAGTCGAAGAGACCGGGCCGGCGTTTACCCCGTTGAGCAGCAGACCGGCAGGCCGACGAAATTTCCGGTGACGAGGCTGGGCGGAAATCGGTCCGGAATAGTCCCGGATTCGACTTCACATGATCCGATCTTCGGGTTCAGGGCCACTGCCCGCCGGTCGGTCCAGATCGTGTCCGGCGGCCGAGAGTCGCTGGTTGGCCTGTTCTGCGGCCGGATTGCTGAAGTATTCACCCGGCACCAAGCCGTTGGCGACCACATACAAGCGATCCTGAGCGATCTCGCCCGCGACCATCGCGACCCAGGGCTCCGGTGGGATCGGCAACCCGGCCTGTTCGAAGTCCAGCCGCAGGGCGCATTGGCGACGGCGTCACGATCGTGCATCCGCTCCAGCAGATCGATGATGATCTTCTGCTGACTGGCGTACAGCTCGGTGATCTCTCCGGCCGATTCGGTCATCGTTCTCGGTCACCTTTCCGATCTGGTCAGTTCCTCGCCAATTCCAGGAACAGGACAGGTATGAATCCATCTGCGCCACGTTGCCCCGACCCTCCCGTGGCCGGACGTCGAACTCCTCGGCATGGCTCCACTGGTCGGTGACGGCCTGCGGCGCCTCGATGGTGCGCGGATCGCCGACGGACAGGGCTCCACGGAGGTGAATCCAAACGTTCGCTGGGGCTCCGCGGATCGGAATGTCTGGATGACGCTCCGCACCCGTCCGTAACTGGCAGGGACAGCTCGGGCCAGCCTCTCCTCACGTGTGGTCCGCGCTGATCGGCTCAATCCGATCCGTCGCCATCATCTGAACTGGGTTCAGAACCGCCACCCATTTTCGAAAGCATCTCGCGTCCACCCGTGCGGAGAAGCGGGCGACCAGGAGTTCGGCCAACCCCAGCGAAGACCAGGTTGAGGACGCTGATGTAATTTCAGGTGATCGCAGTCTGGCCCTCTTTCGGCGTGCCGGTCACCACCCGGGATCAGACCCACCGCTCCGAACAGGGCTTCGCCCACGTAACCCGCCACCACGGACGCCACGTAAAAGACGGCGACCAGCCGGACTGCCCCCGCCCGGCCATAATACTTCCGGTAGATCAGACGGATCGGGATGATCAGCAGATCGGCGAACGAAAAGGCAACGACCCCACGAAACTGATACCACCGTTCCATACGACTGCAGCCAGCGGAACGTTCACGACGGAGCAGACGAAGGTGTGCATCGCGACCAGGGGCCCCTCAGCGGATCGACGATCCTGCTATCGATTGGTTGATCGGCGAGGCCCAGGACCTGCCAGAGGCGTCGGGGATTAGCGCAGACGCCGCCCCGGCGATGAATAGCCCGATCAGCAGGTCGCGCAGGATGGCTGCCCACTTCATCAGGAAATGAGGAAATCGCGGTACGGCCGTCAGTGGACAGAGGCGGCGCAGGACATCGCCACCACCTCGAACTGACATACTCATCGCGGACTGACCCTCCATCGAGCCGGTCAGGCCTTGGTCCGCCTGGTGGTGGGCGGCCGCCGGGATCGACTCGGTGAGCGACTTTCGGGCCACCAGTGCGACGACGACGATCATGCCGGCCCCACCGACGAATATTCGGCTGCCGTGAACGGCCAACCGATCAGGAGGGTCAGAAAGATCTCAGCCTCGAGCCCGCGGTTCGTCGAGGCGATCTGGAAGACCAAAAGTCAACGGCGCCGCACGCGTGGTTAGGCTCGCCCTCGCGGAGATGTCCGCTTATTCACCCGGAGCATCGACGGCTGCGGCTCAATCGGCTGCCAACCGTCCTCACCTCTGTCACCGGGCCCCAAAAGATGAGATCGCGTCCATGACCGCGCTCAAGTCGATCTCCCTCTTCGTGCTCGCCGCAATTGCAAAAGTCGGCGGGGCCTGGCTGGTCTGGCAAGGCGTCCGCGAACACAGAGGCTGGGTCTGGATCGGCGCGGCATCATCGCTCTCGGCCCATACGGATTCGTCGCAACCCTCCAGCCCGACGCGAACTTCGGTCGCATCCTCACCGCCTACGGCGGCGTCTTTGTCGCCGGGCCCCTTGTCTGGGGCATGGTCGCCGACGGCTTCGGACCCGACCAGGTCGTAGGGAGACTGTCAGCCGATTTGGGGGCGTGGTGTGTACATGATGATGGCGACGCCGACGAGGCGGATGAGGGCTCCGGTGATGTCCCACCCCACCTGCCGCGTGAACCATCGTCACCAACAACCGACTAGAACCCCCAGGAACGTGACGGGCTCCCTGACGCCCTCAGCGCCGAACGGGAAACGCAACTGGCTACTGGACAGGTATTGCTACATCAAGCTCCGCCGAGGAAATCGACAAGATACCGAGATTCAACACACGGACCCAACTTGTCGTCCCCCTAGTCGGAGGCACCGCGCTGACGACAAGATGAGCGAGTTCCTACAGCTACGCTGCTGCTGTGTAGGTTTCCGGCTAACTTGTCACTTTCCTGATCTCGTGTCACTACTTGTCACTTTTCCTGATTTCTTGTCATCCTGCGCGCGTGGTTGCCAGTTGAAAGCCGTCTCGTGCGCGAGTGGCCGAGTCCCGGCAAGGTTGACGAGAGTCTGGTCAGCCGAGAGGACGTCAACTGAACAATTCCCTGTCTTCAGGAACGAACTCCGGTGGCGTCTCGTAAGAGTTCGGCCGTGGACGGCCTCGGGGTTAGAAGTTCGGCCGCGGACGGCCCTCGGGGAGTCAGGACCGGACGAGGCGGGCGATGGCGGCGGAGGCTTCCTTGAGCTTCGCGTCGGCTTCGTCGCCGCCGGCGGCGACCGCGTCGACGACGCAGTGGTTCAGGTGCTCATCCAGCAGACCGAGTGAGACGGACTGCAGCGCCTTGGTCATCGCTGACACCTGGGTGAGGATGTCGATGCAGTACTGCTCCTCCTCGACCATCCGCTGGAGGCCCCGAGCCTGACCCTCGATGCGCCGAAGCCGTTTCAGATAGTCGTCCTTGTGGTGGATATAGCCGTGCGGGCTGCCGACCTCGCTCATGACGGTCCCTCTCCGGTGTGCTGCCTTCTCCTGTCGCACACAATACCCTGGGGGGGTAGCCTCGACGGAGGACCAGAGGTCTGATCAGCGGCAGGCACGGTTGTTCAGCGTGGTTGTTTGTTTGGCTGGGCGTGTGAGTGGAAGGGCGGAGGTGACGAGTGCGGATGCGTGGTATCCGTCCGTGGGTGCGAGGGTTGTTGCTCGGTGGCGGTCGGCTGCGAGGCACACTGCTCGCGGCGGCGATCGGCATGGTCGTTCTCGGCGTCGTCGGAATGCACCAGCTGTCGTTGGGCCACGACTTCGTGACTCCGTCGGTCGGCGCCCACCAGCACGTCAGCGCACACCCGTCCACGGAACTGCTGCACCGCACTGGGCTCGGCCAACCGGCCAACGCGGGCAAGGGCGTGGCCGAAATCCAGCCTCAGCTCAGCTCGGATGGGTCCCTCGGTGACGACTGTCCGGGCTGCGGCGGTCACAACCTGGTGCTCGGTGCGTGCTTGATGGCCCTGACCCTGCTGATCCTGACCTGGTGGCTGGCGCCACCTCGGGTGAGGCACCTCACACCCCGGATGCTGTCGCGCCCGGGCACCGTTGTGACCCTGCTGGGGCGACAGCTGCTGGCGCTGTCGCTGGCCCAGCTCTGCCTCCTCCGCACGTGAGCTGACCGGCGCAGTTGACACATCTCAACCGACTGGTCGTCTGTCCGTTGCGCTAGAGGCACGGTCACGGCCGGGTCGGCGCACTTCGATGGGTATCCCACACACACGTTGCAGATGAGAAGAGATCACAGATGATGAAGAAGCAGGTACTGAAAGTTGCGCTGACCGCGCTCGCCGTCGGGACCACCCTGGGCTTGGCCGGATGTGGCAGCAATGACGCGGGCGGCATGGGAGGTATGAACCCCAGCAGCCCAGCGTCGTCCCAGATGTCGCAGATGCCGTCCCCGATGGGCTCCTCGAGTTCGACTGCGAGCACTGCCGGGCAGTTCGACGCCGCCGATGTGATGTTCGCGCAGATGATGATCCCGCACCACCAGCAGGCCGTGGCTATGAGCGACACCTTGTTGAAGAAGTCGGGTGTGACCGCCGAGACCACCGCGTTGGCGGAGGAGATCAAAGCCGCGCAGCAGCCCGAGATCACCACCATGCAGGGCTGGCTGAAAGCGTGGGGTCACGACATGGGTGGCGGCATGGGCGGGATGAACGACGGCAGTGATGACGGGATGGCCACCGACGCCGAGATGAAGAAGTTCGACCAGACCGACGGAACCGCCGCGGAGAGGATGTACCTGGAGATGATGACCAAACACCACCAGGGCGCCATCGCTATGGCGCAGACCGAGATCAAGACCGGCAAGAACACCGATGCCGTCGCCCTGGCCAACGACATCATCACCAGTCAGCGGCAAGAGATAGTCACGATGAAGAAGCTCCTCGCCAACCTGTAGCCAGCCCAAGGAGCGAAGGGTGGGGCTCCGGGGGGAGCCCCGCCCGGGTCGGCCCCACAGATGAGGAGCAGTCCCTACCGCGGCTTTGACCTTATACCCCTGGGGGGTATCATCATTCTATGAGCAGCCATACCGACGAACCGACGGCAGTACCGGCTCAGCCGGCCGTGAAGGATCCGGTCTGCGGCATGGACGTGGACCCGGGCACGAGCGAGCACCGCTCCGAGCACGACGGTCAGACCTACTACTTCTGCTCCGGGCACTGCCGGGCGAAGTTCGAAGCCAGCCCTGAGACCTATTTGGATCCACAGGGCGGCCATGACCACGACCGTGTGGCCCACGATGTGACGGCCAGCCCACCCGCCGGTGCTGTCGAGGAGTGGACGTGCCCGATGCACCCGGAGATCCGACGACCCGGCCCCGGGCCGTGCCCGATCTGTGGGATGGCGCTCGAACCAGTCACCATCACCGCCGCCACGGCGGCCAGCCCGGAGCTGGCCGACATGAAGCGCCGGTTCTGGGTAGCGGCCGCGTTGACCATCCCGGTCCTCATCCTGGGCATGGGCAGAGACCTGATCCCAGCGCTGCACGACCTGGTGCCCGCAAGAGCGTCGAACTGGGTCCAGCTCGCCTTCGCGACACCGGTGGTCCTGTGGGCCGGCAAGCCGTTCTTCGAACGCGGGTGGACCTCGGTCCGGACCCTCAAGCTGAATATGTTCACCCTGATCGCGATGGGGACCGGCGTCGCGTGGCTGTTCAGCGTGGTCGCGACGTTGGTGCCCGGGATCTTCCCCGACTCGTTCCGTACCGACGGCGCCGTAGCCGTGTACTTCGAGGCGGCGGCCGTCATCACCGTGCTGGTCCTGCTGGGACAGGTGCTCGAGCTCCGCGCCCGCGAACAGACCTCCGGCGCCATCCGGGCGCTGCTCGACCTCGCCCCGAGGACCGCTCAACGCCTCGACCCGGACGGCGTCGACGAAGAGGTCACCCTCGACCAGGTGCAGGTCGGTGACCGGCTGCGGGTCCGTCCGGGCGAGACGGTTCCCGTCGACGGAACCGTCGAGGACGGGCTCTCCTCGGTCGACGAGTCACTGGTCACCGGCGAGTCGATGCCCACGACCAAGACCGTCGGTGACACCGCCGTCGGCGGCACCATCAACCAGACCGGTTCGCTGGTCATCCGCGCCGACAAGGTGGGCCGGGACACCATGCTGGCCCGCATCGTGCAGATGGTCGCCGACGCGCAGCGCTCCCGGGCCCCGATCCAGCGACTCGCGGACCGCGTCGCGGCCTGGTTCGTACCCGCCGTGATCGTGGCGGCCGCGGTCGCGTTCGCGATCTGGGCGACCGTCGGACCCCACCCACGACTGGCGCACGCCCTCGTCGTCGCCGTCAGCGTGCTCATCATCGCGTGTCCCTGCGCGCTCGGCCTCGCCACTCCCGTCTCGATCATGGTCGGCGTCGGCCGCGGCGCTCAGCTCGGCGTCCTCATCAAGAACGCCGAAGCATTGGAACGGATGGAGAAGGTCGACACCCTCGTCGTCGACAAGACCGGCACCCTGACCCAGGGACGCCCCACCGTCACCCACGTCGTCGCATCCCCCGGATTCGAGCAGAACGAGCTGTTACGGCTCGCGGCCGGCGTCGAACGGGCCTCCGAGCATCCACTCGGCCACGCCATCGTCACTGCCGCCACCGACGCCGGACTGCTCGTCCCCGACGTGACCGACTTCGACGCCCCTGTCGGCCAGGGTGTCGTCGGCACAGTTGATCGCCGGCGCGTGCTCATCGGCAGCGCCGACTTCCTGTCCAGCCAAGGCCTGGACCCCAGCCGTCTCACCGACCAGGCCAACGGGCTCCGAGCCGACGGCGCCACAGCTGTCTTCGTCGGCGTCGACGACCGGGGGGCCGGCATCTTCGCCATTGCAGACCCGGTCAAGGACACCACATCTGAAGCCCTGCAAGCCCTCCGCGGTGAGGGCATCGAGATCGTCATTCTCACCGGTGACAACCGGGTTACCGCTGGCGCCGTCGCCCGGCGCCTCGGCATCGACCACGTTGAAGCCGAAGTGCTGCCCGACCACAAGAGCGACGTCGTCAACCGCCTCCGCCAGCAGGGGCATGTGGTCGCGATGGCCGGAGACGGCGTCAACGACGCCCCCGCCCTGGCCGCGGCCGACGTCGGCATCGCGATGGGCACCGGCACGGACGTCGCCATCGAAAGCGCTGGGGTCACCCTCCTCAAAGGTGACTTGAACGGCATCGTCCGAGCTCGAAGACTGTCCCAGGCGACCATGTCGAACATCCGGCAGAACCTCGTGTTCGCGTTCGTCTACAACGCGGCAGGGATCCCCATCGCCGCAGGAGTCCTGTACCCCGCATTCGGGCTCCTCCTGTCCCCGATGATCGCCGCCGCCGCCATGGCCCTCTCGTCGGTCAGCGTCCTCACCAACGCACTACGCCTCCGAGCGCGGCAGATCTAACCCGCCAGGCACACATGCGTCTCGACTGGCCGCCTCCCCGCTGCGCCCAGCACAAGGCAGATCTCCCTCGGCCCAAGCCGCTGCGAGGCAGGCTGGGTTTACCAGCACGGCCGATCTGTCAGCACAGCCGATCCGGCAGCGCGTCCCCCCACAGCGTCGGCGCCGGCAAACAGGCCCCTTGCTTACGGCCGCCGGGCGACCCGCGTCCGAAACGTCTCGCCTATGAGTGAACGCCGACTGGGCTGACGTGAACAGTGGCCGCTGACAACAGACGCCGTACGTCGGTGAAAAGGTGGTCCTCGACATGGTGAGCGAGTTCGTGAGCATCAACGAGGGTAAGCGACGGATCAACGGTGATGTCAGCCTCCGCCCGCAGGCTGTGACCAATCCAACGGATGCGCAGCTCTCGCACCTCCAGAACACCGTCGACCGTGGCGATGGCTGTGGTGGCCAGGTCGACGATGGCGGGGTCAACGGCATCCATCAACCGCGCCCCTACCTGCTTCACAGCCGACCGCAGAACCCCCAAGATGGCCACCGTGATCAGCAGGCCCACCACCGGGTCAGCCCACGGCAGCCCCAACGCCACGCCTCCCGCTCCAAGCAGCACCGCCAGGCTGGTGAAACCGTCGGTGCGGGCGTGCAGCCCGTCCGCGACCAGGGCAGCCGAACCGATCTGGCGACCGACGCGGATGCGGTACCGGGCCACCAGCTCATTGCCTAGAAACCCGATCAACCCGGCGCCCGCCACCGCCCACAGGCGATCGACCTCACGTGGGTTCAGCAGCCGGTCGATTGCCTCGTAGGCAGCCAAGACGCTGGACAACAAGATCATGGCGATCACGAACAACCCGCCCAGGTCCTCAGCTCGGCCGTACCCGTAGGTGTAGCGCCTGTTCGCCGGCCGACGAGCCAACGTGAAGGCCACCAGCAACGGCACCGCAGTCAGGGCATCGGTCACGTTGTGCAACGTGTCGCCCAACAACGCCACCGATCCCGAGATCACCACCACGACAGCCTGAAGAACAGCAGTTACACCCAAGCCGACCAAGCTGATGAGCAGCGCCCGGCGCCCGGCAGCGTCGCCTCAAGGGCGTCGTCGATCTGGTCGGCAGCATCATGCGAATGGCCGCCCACCAGCTCAGACAGACCATGACGAAGCCGGCCGGCCCAGCCAGTTACGTGGACGTGTTCGTGGTCGGCACGGCCATGCTCGTGGTGGTGGGCCATGACGCGAGAGTGGTCATCAAGCTCAGGATGGCGAAGTGGGTGCGTCATCGTTACCTAGTTCTGAAACGTGTGGGGATCGGTCCTAAGATACTACGTCATATTCGCACACCCGCACATGTGAAGATGACGGCTACAGTGAGGCATGGCCTCCGCTCAGCAGAGCTCTCCCCCAACTGCCCCGCCGCACCCTGACGTGCTCGACGAGCAGCGGGTGCGTGCTGCCGTCATGTCCTTTGCCCTGCTAGCCGATCCCACCCGAGTGCGACTGCTCTGGGCGCTGCGGGAATCCGATGCCGATGTGGCCTCCTTGGCCGACATGGCCGGGTGCCGTCCCACCGTGGCCAGCCAGCATCTCTCCAAGCTTCGCTTCGCCGGCCTCGTCGAAGGCAAACGAGACGGCCGTCGAGTCGTCTACCGCCTCCGTGGCGCTCACGTGCGCAACCTGCTCGCCGAGGCGCTGTTCCACGCCGACCACCAAGTCAGCGGCGAACCCGTCCACGACTGAACGTAGGAAGACCACACCATGACTGGCCCTATCTGGCTGAACGTTCTCATCGGCGCCGGTGCTGCCCTGATCTTGACCTGGCTACTTCTCCTCATAGCCCTCGCCATCGGGCGACCCGAAGGCCAGCTGCTCAGCGAGTCAGTGCGGCTCGTACCCGACCTCTAACGACTCCTGCGCCGCCTGGCCGGCGACCGTAGCCAGCTCGGACTCCTCCTGGCCTACCTAGCCATGCCGATCGACCTCATCCCCGACTTCATCGCCATCCTCGGCTACGCCGACGCCGCCATCATCGTCACCATGACCCTGCGCAGCGTTGCACGGCGGACCGGCACGGACGAACTACGGCGGCACTGGCCCGGCACCGAAAACGGCCTCGCAGCACTATGCCGCCTGACCGGACTCGTAGCCTCCACCGCCAAACCACTGCAAGGAGCTCGCTGCTCTGAGCCTGGGTAAGGGCGTCAAAGAAGCCGCGGACGATGATCCGGAACGTGTGCGTGCTCCACAGGGGACCACCGGTTCAAGGTCGAGAGGTCGATCGGGAAGTGCGTGGGGAGGCCGGGTCGCCGGCGTTCGCGATCTGTTCTCGTAGCCAGTCGCGGATGACGGTGTTGATTCGGATGCCGAGCTCGACCTGCGAAGCGAACGCCTCTGCATCGTGCAGGTCTTGCATCTGGGCCCGCACCCCCTTGAGCTCGTCAAGTTCCTCCTCTACGTGAGAGATGTCCCGCCCGTAAGCGATGCGCCGGTCGGCGGCGTCCAACAGAGGCGTGAGGAAGAGTCGTACGCCGCTCTCGTTGCGCTGGGACCGGTCGGGCTCAGCCTCGACAAGCCAGCGACGCAGCTCGTCGTGGCCAGGCTGGGTCAGCCCATAGGTCTTGCTCCGCCGCGCCCCACGGCCGACCACTTCCACGAGTCCGGCCTGCTCGAGCTTTCTGAGCTCGGGATAGATCTGGCTGTGGCTTGCGTGCCACGACGTGCGCAGCGAGCGATCGAAGGTCTGGGTCAGCTCGTAGCCGGTCGAGGGGCGTCGGGCCAGCAGACCGAGGATCGCGTAGTGCAGGGACACGGCAATAGCATAAACCAACCTATCAACATTGACATGTTGCATACGACATGTCATTTTTGATATGTGAATGAGCTCGCGCACCTGTCCCGTCGACGCCGCGTACTGCTGTGGCTGGCCGTGCTCTCCGGCCTGCTCCTAGCCATGCTCGACCAGACCATCGTCGGCACAGCACTGCCACAGATCGTCCAGAACCTGGGTGGCGAGCTCTGGTACGTCTGGGCGATCACGGCATACCTCGTGCCCGCCACGGTCCTGCTTCCGGTGTTCGCCGGCCTGTCAGACCGCTACGGCCGCCAGCGCATATTGCTGAGCGGGATGGGCCTGTTCGTGCTCGGTTCTGCCCTCTGCGCCATGGCGCAGTCGATGGGGCAGGTGGCGGCGTTCCGGGCGGTACAGGGAGGCGGCGCGGCCGCACTTGAGGCCCTCTCGTTCCTTCTCGTCGCCGAGCTTTCCGGACCGCGCCGCAACGCCACGACCCAAGCCGTGCTGGCCGCCTTCATGGCCTTCAGCTTCATCGGCGGACCGATGATCGGCGGCCTCTTGACCGACCACGTCGGATGGCGGTGGGTCTTCCTCGTGAACGTCCCGCTCGGCCTGCTGGCGATCGCTGTAGTCGCCCGTGTGCTCCCGGCCGAGCTAGGGCGCCGCCAGGGGCGCGAGACACCGCTGGACATAGCGGGCATCGCGGTGCTGACGGCGTCGCTGGGGTCAGTGCTCGTCGGGCTGAACCAGCACCTGCTCATATCCTCGTGGCTCGCCGCCCGCACCGGCGGTTTGGTCATGGCGGGACTCGTCGGCATGGGACTGCTGGTGATCGTCGAGCGTCGTGCCGCATCTCCGATCCTGCCGCTCCGGCTGCTAACCCAGCCGTTGATGATGCGCCTGCTGGTGACCGGAGCCACCGCCACCTTTGGCCTCTACGCCTGCGTGATGCTCCTGCCCCGCTACTACCAGCAAACCCAGGGAGTCAGCGCCACTCGATCCGGTCTGTTCATCTACCCACTCTTGGCCGGTCTCCTGGTCGCGGTCAACGTCGGAGCGGCCGTGATCGCGCGACGCAAGGCGTTCCGGGGCACCCTGCTTGTTGCCAACGGAGCAGTGGGGCTTGGGGCGGTGGGCTTCACCCTCTTCCAAGCGTCGTCCCCGGCGGTGTTGCCCCTCGTCCTGATGACGCTCATCGGGGTGGGCGTAGGGCCGAACCTGTCCGGTGTGCAGATCGCTGTTCAGCGCACCGTGGCACCCAGGGACCTGGGTGCCGCCATGGGCGCACTCCTGCTGGGTCGGCAGTTGGGTGGCGCGCTCGCCCTGGCGTCCGCCGAAACCATCTACGTCGGACGGTTGCATGCAGGTGCTTCTGCGGAGGAGGCCACCGGTTGGAGCGTCTTCCTGGTGGCCGCCGCCGGCGCAGTCGTCGCCGCCGTTGCCCTGCTCACGCTTCGCCGAAGCGCTGACCACGGTCACGATGCGTCGGGAGAGGGCAATGGCGAAGACGATGCCGCGCAGGTCGCCGCCGACCAGGTGATGTCAGAAGCGGCGATGGCGACGTCCGCGCCGCGACCGTGCAACACGGCGCCAGCCTAGGGCGCCCGAGCCGGCGATACCGGCCATCTGACCGGGGCGAACCAGCCCCGACAAACGCCACGCTCGACGTAGCACCCCTGACACCCAACGGAAGCGAAACCAGCATGAACGTCGAAACCACCCGCCGACCCGCACAACCATCCCACCGATCGCCGCTCTCAGCGGGGGCGTCGTCCACCCACGCACGTAGGAGGAACACCATGTCATCCCACCTCAAGCGCATCGGCTGGGTCGCCACCTCGGTCGCCCTGATGGTGCTGACCCTGTCCGGACTCGCCGTCGCCGGTGTCGTTCGCAGCACCGCCCAGAGTCAGCTGCCCACGAGTAACCAACCCCGCACCAACCCTGCACCCGCATCGCCCTCGTCGGGGCACCTCGTCGTCGCCGTGGCGCTCGGCGCCTCGGGAACTGTCGGCAGCGACGCCCTGGCGCCGTTCGAGGTGTTCGCCAGCTCCCCGAAGTTCTCCGTCTACACCGTCGCAGCCAGTGCTGCGCCAGCGCCGGTCGACGGCGGCCCCGCCGTCGTCCCCACCTACACGTTCGCCGACGTCGCCTCCGGCCGAGCGACGAAGCCAGACATCGTCGTCATCCCCGCCGTCGATGACCCCGACGGCCCGACGGAGGCCGCGCTGCGCGCCTGGGTGATCGACCAGTCGCAGCACGGAGCACGGATCCTCAGCGTTTGCGCCGGCGCCCGGCTGATGGCCGCGACCGGGCTGCTCGAAGGGCGGACCGCCACCAGCCACTGGTCCCGCATCAGCACCCTGAAGAAGCAGCACCCCGAGACGCACTGGGTGAACGGCGAACGGTACGTCGACGACGGAAACATCACCACCACCGCAGGCATCACCTCCGGCATCCCGGCTGCCCTCCACCTCGTCGACGAACTCGCCGGCGCCCCGGAAGCCGCCCGCGTCGGCCGGCTCGTCCACCACCCGAACTGGTCACCGAGCGCATCGACGAAGATCCCGGTGCAGACGCTGACCGCCCGCGACCTGCCGGTCGCGCTCAACCTCGCCGCCCCCTGGCTCCGACCGACCCTCGGCATGGCGCTGGCCGACGGGGTCAGCGAGATCGACGTCGCCAGCGCTTTCGAGGTGTACTCCAACTCCTACGCCGCTCGCACCGTCGCCATCGCCACCGGCAGCACCATCACCACCCAGCACGGCGTCGTGCTGGCCACCCTCCCCCTCGGGGACGGACCCCGCCTGGACCGGGTCGTGATGGCGGGAGGCGCTGCGACCGGCGCTCAGCTCCGGGACTGGGCCGCCCAGCAAGGGATCCCGGTCGACCCGCTGAGCGGGCCGAACGGTGAGACCGGGTTTGACGCAGCCCTGGAGTACCTGTCGGCGACCGCCGGCCGGGCCACCGCAGTGTCGGCGGCCAAGATGATCGACTACCCGACCTCGACCCTCGACCTGGCCGAAGGTACCGCCGGGCCTCGGGTGCCGCTGCTGGTGGTGCTCGCTCTGGTGCTGGCCGGAGCCGTCGGCTGCCTGCCCAGTCTCGTGCGTCGAGCTCGGCGCCGGCGAAGCGTCGGCACGCGGAGCACGGCCACCGCACGAGGCCTGGTCGTCAAGGGCCAGGGGATCCAGCGCGACTCAGGTGCCAACCATGCTGCTGCTGCCGCCGGCCAGCCCGCCCGGCACCACAAGGCCCCCAGCGTCGAGGGCGGCAGGCACTCCGAAGCAAGCCCGGTCCCCGCAGCGCGTGAAATCCCGTGACCCGGCCGGTGCGACCCATACCCACGGCGACGACCGTCGGCAGCGCACCAAGCACCACCCACCCAGTCAACCGCAGCACGACGGAGCCACCCCTCAGCCCCCAGCCAGGCTCAGCCACCACGCACCTCGACAATCCTCAACGATCTCACCAGGAGACCGCCATGCCGCTCATCGACCGGACCGCAACCAGGCGGGTCCCGACGCCCACCCCGCACTCCCGCCGCCCGTCCGCGTGGCAGTTCGTCCGGCACTACCTGGAGATGGTCGTGGCCATGCTGGTCGGGATGGCTGTTCTGGGCACTTTGCACGGGCTCGCCTGGCCGGCCCTGACCGCCCGCACCGACGTGGGGGTGCTGGTCATGGCAACCGACATGGCCATCGGCATGGGCGCCTGGATGCGGGTCCGTGGCCACTCCTGGCGCGGCATCGCCGAGATGTCGGCGACGATGTACGCACCGTTTGTCGCGCTCCTCGTCCCATATTGGACGGGGTCTGTCGGAGGGCAAGACCTCATGACGTGGGGCCACGTACTGATGTACCCCTCGATGGCGGTCCTCATGTACCTGCGGCCCGCCGAGTACGCCCACCAGGGTTGAACCAGCTGTTGACCGTTCCTCGTCACCGACGGTAGGTCGCGGTGCGGCAGCGGGGCCGGCCCCTCGCACCTCTAGCCACGCGACCCCCGCAGATTGGGACGATCGTGAACCGCTGCATACCCCGCGAAAGAGGTCTGATGGGCGAGCGTGCTTGTCCGCTGGAGCGATGGAGCCCTAACCGAATCACTAGCGTGGAGGAAATGGCATGACTGATCAGGATGTATTCACGACGGCAACCTCTGGACTGGGGGAAGTGGCTAGTCCGGCGGTGGTGTCGCTTCGGGATGGTGATCGCTTCGATCTCCGCATCAGTCCCGTCCGCAAGAACCTGGGCGGCGCCGACCTGCGGATGCTCGCCTACAACGGCACCGTGCCGGGCCCGACCCTGCACGTCGAGCAGGGGTCGCAGATCACCGTTCGTACCCGCAACGACGGCGACGTCGAGACGACGGTGCACTGGCACGGACTGCGGCTCGAGAACCGCTACGACGGCGTCCCGCACGAGACCCAGCTGCCGATCCCGATCGGCGGCAGCTACAGCTGCCAGGTGCAGTTCCCCGACGCCGGCTTCTACTGGTACCACCCGCACATCCGCGAGGACTTCGCGCAGGAGATGGGCCTGTACGGCACCATCATCGTGGAGCCCGCGGACGCGGCGTACTGGCCCGACGTCGACCGGCAGCTGAGCCTCACCCTGGACGACCTCCTCGTCGAAGACGGGCAGATTGCACCGTTCCACCGGTCCGGCCCCAACTACACAGCGATGGGCCGCTTCGGCAACGAGCTGCTGATCAACGGTGACACCACATTCACCGGTGAGGCGACGGTGGGCGAAGTCGTCCGCCTGTACCTGGTCAACACGGCGAACACCCGCATCTTCAACGTCGCCGTGCGCGGCGCACAGGCCAAGCTGATCGGTGGCGACAGTGGCCGGTACGAGCAGGAGACCATCGTCGAGGAGGTGCTGCTCGCCCCGTCCGAAAGGGCCATCGTCGACGTGCTTTTCGATACCACCGGACAGGTGCAACTCGAGCACCGCACCCCCGACCGGGTCTACAACCTGGGGGCGTTCACCGTCTCGAGGTCCCCGAGAGGCGGCTCAGCCGCCGCGGCGACGTTCGCGGGCTTGCGCACCGACCCGGAGCTGTCGGCCGAGCACCAACGCTTGGCAGCCGACCTCGACCGATCGCCGGACAAGGTCCTCGCCTTCCTCTCCCTCATGCCGCTGCTCTACGGCGGCGACGAGGCCGCGTCCTCCTACGCCTGTCCGATGCATCCGCAGGTGACAGCGGCAGAGCCCGGCACCTGCCCGCAGTGCGGGATGAAGCTGGTGCCCGCGGAGGGTTCGCCCCCGCCGGAGCCGAGCGAACTGGCCGGCCATGGCCACGGCGACGGACTCGAGTGGGAGGACCTGATGCCTGAGATCAACCGGTCGTCCGATCCGAGCAACATGATTTGGCAGTTCGTCGACCGCGAGACCGGCGCCGTGAACGGCGCCATCGACTGGGCGTTCACCGTCGGTGATCGCATCAAGATCCGGCTGGTCAACGAGATGGACTCCGATCACCCCATGCACCACCCCTTCCACGTCCACGGAGCCGGCCGCTTCCTCATCCTGTCCCGAGACGGCGAGCCCGAACCCAACCTGGTGTGGAAGGACACCGTCCTGGTGCGGGCGGGACAGACGGTGGACATCCTGCTCGACGTCAGCAACCCGGGGCTGTGGATGGCGCACTGCCACATCGCCGAACACGCCGAAAGCGGCATGATGTTCAGCTTCAACGTAGCCCGCAGGCCGGACCTGGTCCGATGAGCACGGCGCCATCGGACCGGCCGCCCCTGGATGTTCTCGTGATCGGGGGTGGACAGGCCGGCCTGGCCATGGGTTACCAGCTCACCCAGGACGGCCGGAGGTTCGAGATCGTGGACGCAGCACCCAGGGTCGGTCATGCGTGGCGTTCACGCTGGGACTCCCTGCGCCTCTTCACCTCGGGACGCTACGACAACCTGCCAGGACTGCCCTTCCCGGCGGCCCCGGACGCCTACCCCGGCAAGGAGGATGTGGCTGACTACCTGCAGTCCTACGCCGCAGAGTTCAGGCTGCCCGTACGGCTGAACACGGAGGTGACATCGCTGACCAGAACCGACGGCGTCTATGTTGCGGAAACGGGCGGAGACCCGATCGCGGCCCGCCAGGTTGTGCTCGCCACCGGACCCTTCCAGGTGCCGTACATCCCGCCGGTCTCCGCTGAGCTGCACCCCGAGGTTGTCCAGCTCCACAGCAGCGGCTACCGCCGTCCTGATGGACTCCCGCTCGGCAAGGTCCTGGTCGTCGGCGCATCAAACTCGGGCTGCCAGATCGCGCTCGAACTGTCCACGACACGCACCGTCGAGCTAGCGGTGGGCCAACGATGGCCGACGATTCCCCAACGGCCCCTTGGCCGGGACGTGTGGTCCTGGGCGACAGCAGTGGGCCTAGATCGAGTTACTGCGGAGTCGCGGCTCGGGCGACGCCTGTCCAAGCGGGACCAGATCATCGGGACCGGGCCTCGACAGCTCACCCGTCACCACGGGATCCGGGTCCGGCCCCGTGTGACAAAAACGGCCGAGCAGTCAGTGAACTTCGCCGACGGCTCGGCGTCCGAGTACGACGCCGTACTGTGGGCCACCGGCTTCACCCACCACAACACCTGGATCGACATCCCCGGCGTCATCGACGAGAAGGGACGGATCAGACAATCGCGAGGTGTCACACCCTCTCCCGGCCTGTACACGCTCGGCCTCACCTGGCAACACACCCGCGGCTCCGCGCTGCTCGGCTGGGTGGGAAACGACGCCGCCTACCTAGCTCAGCAGATCAGAGCTGTCACCCCACGAACACCGCCGCAATAACCCCTACGCCACGGCCCTCCGGCGACGGCTGATGCACCTGTCTCCAGGATGGCTACGGTCCGTCTGCACCCATCCTCGGGGGAGCTGTCGGGGCGCGGCGGTGACTGGATCACCCCTGGGCTTCTGGTGGCTGCCATCAACCACGGTCTACGCCTGCGGCATCTTCGTCATCCCTGCGGTCTACATCGGATTCAGCGTGGCCGACTGGCGTCCACGCGTTATCGCCGTCGAGATCGGCGTCGCCGCCGCCTTCATCGTCCTCGCCGCAGTCGCCATCACCGGGCCCGCCTGCCTCATCGTGGCCGGCCTCAATGCGCACGGCATCAAGGACTTCTGGCAACACCGAAGCCACTTTGTCAACAACACCAGATGGGGGCCACCGTTCTGCGCCACCGTCGACTGGGTCGCAGTCGCCGCACTAGCCGTCGCAATGATCACAGGACTTCAGCTAACTTGACGGATCCTGTGCCCTGCCGGCGCCGCCACGGATCAACCGGATCGAACAAGGCTTGGAGCGGGAGCCGTGAGGAAAGCGACAAGATCGTAAGAATCGAAGACGTTGCCCAAATTGTCGTTCCCCTAGTCGGTGGCACGTCGCCGACGACAAGATGCGCGAGTTCCTACACCTCTCCCCCCTTTCTGCCCCCCTGCTGTGTTGTGTGATCCTGATCCTTCCTGTCGTTGTCCGCTCTTCTTGTCGTTGGCGTGCCGTTATCTAGGCTTCTTGTCGTTGTCACGACTCGGGTGATTGATGACTGCGCGGTGACCCAGGTCGTCGGCAACCTTGACGGGAATGAACCACGTAGCGGCCGACCAGCCGTTCGCGAGGCGCAACCTGCCGTGCTCGCCACCGTGCCTACGCTCGCGGGAATCGTGAGCGAGGATCAGTCCGTGACCGACACGATTTGGGAGCGACTCGAAGATTGCGTGCAGTACCTCTCGGAGCCATTCCGCGCCTCCGAGATCCTCGGCTGGTTCCGCCGCCATCACCCGGACGTGAAGGAGCAATCGCTTCGGGCGCACATCCAGGGTGCAACCTCGAACGCGTCTGTGGAATCTCGGGGCGTCTTCGCGAACCGGCAGCCGCTCATCACGCGGATCGAGCACGGCGTGTACCGCCGTTTCGATGGTGGTGCGACGGCCGTGCAGCGGCAGCCAGCTCGCCACCGCGACACGGTGAGAACGAAGCGATCTCACGATGTGGGGATCGAGGCAGCTGTCGGCAGGTACCTCCGCGACCGCGACCCCGGTGCCCGGTACGCGTCGTTCGACTACTGCTTCAACCACTTCCAACAGCACCGGACAGCCGTTGCAGCCTGGGGCGGACCCGTCGGCATGGAGGTCAGCTGCCTCCACCTCGGCTTCTACCTCGCCAGTTGGGGGATGCTGCGGGGATCATCCGACCTGCTACAGCGAAGCGCCCGCCACCTGGTCCCTCTCATCGAGACCATTGCCGAGGCTCCTCCAGAAGTGTGGGACCTCGATCTCGACAGCTACGACACAGAGGGCATTGATTTGGTCCTCGCAACCGCGCTTGATGTTCGTCGTGCGCTCCGCCCGGTCGAAGCATCTGACATCTTGGTCACCAAGGTGATGCTCGGCGTCTTCGGCTGCGTCCCAGCGTTCGACACCTACTTCAAGAAGGGTTTCGGCGTCTCCACCTTCAGCAAGGGATCGCTACGTCTGGTCGGAGAGTTCTATCGAGCAAATGCACCGATCATTGATCAACTGCGCCAGCCCACGCTCGACTTCGCGATCGGGGCAGCCCACCGAGCGGCTCTACACCCGAGCGAAGGTCGTGGACATGATCTTCTTCATCGAAGGCGGGTACCCGAACAGAGCGGTGTCATCACCCGCGGCGACTCAGTTGGACGTCGAACCCGACAAGATTTAACCCAGCGACGTGGCCTCAGCCCGCCCTCAGATCAACGACGTTTCTACCGAGCTGCGTACGGTGCCACATGTACGGGCTTCGAGCGGAGACATTGTTGGGTCGGGCTGCGCGCTGGTCAGTCAATCAACCTTCCGTCGCGTTCTCGAACTCGCCGTCGATGGGTGATGCCGCTTTGAGGGCACGCACGGCTCGCCATGCCGCCGCGGTATCAGGAGTCATTCGGTAGTGCCAGCGGCCGTCGAAGTCGATGAACTCGATTGGCGGGTTCAACCGCTCGAAGTCGTTGTAGATCTTGCGGGCCATCGCACCAGTGACTCCGGCAACCTGCTCAGGGGTGATGCCGATGACTGCGAAGTCTGGCCCGGTGAGCAGTTGGTCTGATCGTTCGGTGGCCACATAGTCGAGCAAACGCAGGGTGAGTTCGGCCGTGCCGGCGGCGTAGTCGGCGAGATCCTCCTCGTTCCACTCGATTCGAGGCAGCGCAGCCGTCCAGTGCAGGTCCTTGGGCTTGTCGCCGCGGAAGGCCGCGCGAACGTCGATCAGTCGACGGCCGTCGGGAACACTCCAAAAAGTCCAACCGTTCGTCACGCTGCCTTTGACGTGACGGCCAGCCCCAGATGGTGACCCAAAGAGCTGCCCCTCTACCTCGAGCATGCCGTCGTCACGCACCAGGGCTTGCTTTGACGTCCAGCTTCCCTGCCGCGAGGTAAGCAGCGTGCCGGGCTCAAGCAGTCCGGCTGCCACGAGGTCCTTGACCTCGACCCAGTCCTGACTCTTGTCCCGAGGATCGACAACCTGTCCGGTGTGCCCTTCTGGCACAGGCCACACCCTCAGCAGCACGTCGAGGAGCTGTCCACTACGGGCGTCGATCGTGCCGTCGGTCCACCCGCCTTCGCCCGCCTGACTAAGCAGCCGGCTGTTCAACAGCAATGTGTCGTGCTCGCGCAGTGCCTCCCGCTTCACATTCCAGGCCGAGTTCGACACTTTCGAGTTCAAGGAGCTGGTCAGCAGCGTCAGGTTGCCAAGGCGATGGACGTGGGCGCCCCGCTCGATCTCCGCTTCCAGCCCGTCAACGGGCCAGTTGTCCTGCCACTTCTGCGGAAGAATATGTTCGATCGGGTAGCCGCGTCGGGGGACCTGCGGCTGATTAGTGCCCCGGCGGAACTCATTCTCGACAGCCTCAAGAAAGAGCCTGAGCCGCGCCACTTTGAACCGCCGATAGGCGGCCTCATCGATGAGAGCAGCACGGATCTCCTCATCACCCGGCCAGTACGTACTGGACACGTTGAGCCGGGCGAGATGGCCGCGGACCCGGTCGACCAGCTCGGGCGCGGGAGCATCCCCATGGATCCTGATGATCTCGGCGACCACGCGACCCAGGTCCGACGTAGTCAGCCGGAGAAACATCCGGCGCATGATCCAGCTCTCCGCCACCGCCACCACGCCGTCGATGACGTCGCTGGTGAGATTGCGCTCTGGCTCGTGGAGCCAAATTAGCAACGGCTTCAACAGCTCTAGTTCGCTTGCCTGTAGGATCTCAGCGATCTTGTCGCTGTCTCACATTCTTGTCGTTGTGATGTCGTTATCTCACTATCGTGTCGCTCGTGCCAGGCTAAGGGTATGTCTGCGGATCGGTTCCTAGACGCTCCGTTTCGCTTCGTTGGTAGCGACGGGGCGTTGAGTTTGACCAGCCTCGGGAAGGTTGACGGGGCTGAGGTGGTGCGCGGTAGGCCGGTGCGGGCGCTTCCGACGTATCAAGGTCAACGCAACTACCCCGGGCTGTTGTGGACTGCCACCACGCAGCTCTTGGTCGGGTACGAGAGTCTGCTGGAACGTGACCGGCTGTGGCTTGCCGACTTCGACCCCAACGTGCAGTGGATCGCGAGCCAGCCGTTCTGGGTGTCGGGCCGAGACGGTCACGCGATCCGAAGACACGTTCCAGACTTCATGCTCGAGTCGGCAGGCCGTACGTACACCGTGGTGGACGTGAAGCCAGCGGCATTGGTGGATGTGCCGGCGGTAGCTGAAGTGCTGGCGTGGACCGGGCGACTGTGCGCGGCGAAGGGCTGGCGGTACGAGGTGTGGTCCGGCGAGAACCCGGTCCTGCTACGAAACGTCCGCTACCTCGCCGCCGGCCGTCGGGTGTCGTTCGTGGATGAGGACGCGCTCGTCAAGGTTGCCGCCGCTGGGCGGCCGGGCATGACCCTGACTCAGATCGAGTCCGCGTCCAAGCTCGACCGGGCTGCGGCTCGACACGCGGTGCTGTCGTTGTTGTGGTTCGGGCAGTGGACGACGGACCTGTCTCGGCCGCTGTCCGGCGACTCGGTCATTGGCCTGTCGGAGGCCGCGGCGTGAGTGCTAATGCTGGCTTCGAGTTGCGGGTCGGCGGCCGGGTGTGGCTGGACGGTCAGGGGTGGGAGGTAGCCGAGCTGACAGGTAGCACGGTCCGGCTGATCGGTGACGGGCGGCTCCGGACCGTGGGCGTGACCAGTCTGATCGGCAAGGACCAGGTCGGTGACGATGTTCCAGTCAGCCGGCCCGAGGATCTGTGGACGGTGCCTGCGGTGGTGTTGGCCGGGCTGAGCACACGACAACGGGACGTGCTGACGCACAAGCTGCATGTGCTTCGCGCTTTGGTGGAGCCTGAACACGGGGACGACCGAAGTGTCAGGGAGCGCTACGAAGCGACGGCGGCTGAGCTTGGGGTGACCCGCCGGACTCTCGAACGGCAGTTGGCCAGGCTGAAGCAGCACGGGCCTGCTGGTCTGGTTGATGTTCGAATGCTGCGCGAGGTCCGCCGATCGGTCGATCCGCGCTGGGACAGCATCTGCCGTGAAGTACTCGCCTCCCATACGAACCGGTCGAACCCGACCATGCAGTCGGTCATCGACCAGACCAACCGACGGTTCGTCCAGGAGTGTCCCGACGCGACCGTGCCGTCCCGCGCGGGCGCCTACCGCCGGTTGGAGGAACTGGACAAAGGCCGGTACACGTTCGGGGCGGCGAAGCAGCGCCGGTCCGTGGCGAAGCGTCCTACCGGTGTGCTGGGCCGGTTGCGGGCGGATCGGCCCGGCCAGTACGTGCTGCTGGACTCCTACCGGATGGACGTGTTCGCGATGGAGCCGGTCACCCTGCGGTGGGTGAATACCGAGCTGACGGTGGCGATGGACCTGTTCGACCGGCGGGTTACCGGGCTGCGGCTCCGTCCGATCGCTGCCCGGTCGCCGGATGTGGCCAGTGTCTTGTTTCAGACCGTGACCCCGCAGACGTGGGGGTGGTCGGCCGGATCCCCCGAAGGCCCGTACGGGGGTCTGCCGGAGAATGTGGTGGTTGGTGATCCGGGTGGGGTGTTGCCGGACACGATCGTGGTCGACCACGGCAAGATCTACCTGTCCGAGCACACCCGCGGCGTGTGCGAGCGGTTGGGAATCTCGATCCAGCCGGCGATCCCGGACAAGCCGACCGACAAGCCGGCGCTGGAACGATTCTTCCGGACGTTACGGCAATCGCTGCTGGAACACCTGCCCGGCTACAAAGGCCCCGACGTCGCGGCCCGAGGTAAGGACGTGGAGGGTGAGGCGTTCTACTACGTCACCGAGCTGGAGCAGATCATCCGGGAGTGGGTGGGCCGGGTCTACCACCACACCGCCCACGCCGGCCTGGTCGACCCGCTGGAGCGGTCCGTCGCCTTGTCGCCGGCGGAGATGTTCGAACGTGGGATCGCCGCCGCCGGCCGGATCCGGCTGCAGGCCCGGGAGGACCTGGTCTATGACTTCCTGGAGGTGGAGTGGCGCACCATCCAGCACTACGGCGTCGAGATCGGCGGGCAGCGCTACGACGGCCCGGGGTTGAACAACTTGCGCGGCGCCCGGTCCCCTTATGGCGGCGCACATCCGGGGAAGTGGCCGTTCATGGTCGACCGCGATGACATCCGCACCGTGTACTTCCGCGACCCGACCACCCAGGCGTGGCACCGGTTGGAGTGGGAGCACGCCGATCTGATCGACGCCCCGTTCTCGGTCGACGCTGCCGCCTACGTCCGCGCGATCGGCGCCAAGACCCACCGCCACGTCGACCCGCACCAGGCCGTGCAGGACCTGCTCGCTGACTGGACGGCCGGCGAGGTCGCCACCCGCCGGGACCGGAACCTGGCCATCCGGCTCAGCACCCAACGCGCCGCCGACGGGGGCGACGGTGCCACCGCCACGGACGCCCGGGAGACGGCGTCGATACCGGGCGTGGTGGACCTCCTGGCCCGCCGCAAAGAGCAGGCAGAGGTGTTGACCGACGACCTGGACGACGTGTTCACCCGCTACTACCAACAACACCCCGACGCCGACGGGCTCGAGGTGTTCGACGAATGAACCGCTGCCCGTCATGAGCCGACTCCCGTCGTGAACCGGTGGGCGCGGTGGCTGCAGGCCAATGGGCCGGGCCGGTTCCAGCTCGCGTCGAAGACGGGCTGGGACGCCTTCGTGAACACCGCCGCCCGGGAACCGCTGCAGCAGCTCACCCGCCGGGACATGAGCCGGCTCAACGAAGAGGAGCTGGAGGACTACACCGAGGCGCGGATGGTGTGGAACGCGAACCCGGCCACGGTCAAGACACACCAGCTCAGCGCCGCCTTCGGGGTGATCGATCAGGTGATGGCGTCGAACCGGCGCGACGCGGACCGGCTGCGCGGCTCCGTCGTCATCGACGCCGCCCCCGGACTGGGCAAGACCACCATCGCCACCCGCTACGCCCGCGACTTCCACCGCCGCACCTACCGCCGCCACGGCCCCAAGACCACCGCCGGGCATCAACGGCTGCCGGTAGCGTTCATCCCCCTGTCCGCCGGGATCACGTTGAAAGGCTTGAACCAGAAAATCCTCGCCTTCTACGGCCACCCGGCCGCCAACCGGGCCACCTCCACCCGGCTCGGCGCCCTTGCCGTGGATTGTGTCGCCTCGTGTGAGACGCAGCTCGTGGTGATCGACGACCTGCACTTCATCGACTTCCGGCACCGCGACGGCCAAGAAGTGTCCAACCACCTCAAAGGCCTCGCCAACGAGATGCCGGTGACGTTCATCTACGTCGGGGTGCGGCTGCGGGAGAAACGGTTCTTCGACGAAGGCATCCTCGGCCCCGACGCCGTCTACGCCCAAACATCCCGCCGAGCCACCCGCTGCGAAGTCGCCCCCTTCGACATCAGCAGCGAGACCGGGATGCGTGGCTGGGTCGACCTGCTCCGCGCCCTCGAAACACACATCCTGCTCGCCGACACAAGGCCCGGGATGCTGACCGACCACGCGAAAGAGCTGCACCGCCGCACCCAAGGCCACCTCGCGTCGCTGACCAACCTGATCGACCGGGCCTGCTACCTCGCCATCACCACCGGCGTCGAGACCATCACCGCCGACCTACTCGCCACCGCCACCGTCGACAATGCCGCCCAGACGAGCAGCCAAACCCGCTGATCTCGTTCCGGCAGCGCGCCGACTTCGGGGGGTGCCGGGCGGCTACGACTTGGACCCGGTCCCTATCCACGTCGATGTCCGTGACGGTGAGTCGGCGGTGTCGTGGCTGCGGCGGGTGTCGGTGCGCTATGACACTCCGACCCGGGACCTGCTTCATGGTGCCGGGACGGTGAAGCCGGTCACCAGCACCACCAAGGTGATTAGCCGGCTTCGGAACAACCGCACTCTGCTATACCGGCTGGGCCTCACCGACAACGAGACCAGCCGCTTGCTCACTCCAGCACCGCTGGCCGCAGCCACCCTCACCTACGCCGACACCTTCGGCTACGACGCTGTGCCGAGCCGGTCGTGGATGCGGTACTGCCCGCACTGCCTTGCCGAACCGGACCCGGTCTGGCCCGACCACTGGCGCTGCCCGCTGTCGCTGATCTGTCCCGACCACGGCGTCTACCTGCTCGATTCCTGCCCCGGCTGCCAGCAGAAGCCGCACGCCACCCCGGCCTGGCTCACCCACCCGGTCGAGCTGCATCGCTGCCCGTCCCGGATCCGCCAGCATGACGCCGGTCGGGGCCAGCGTCGGCTGCCGTGGTGTGACACCGACCTCAGTACCGCCCCCAAGCTGTCGGCCCCGCCGGATCAGGTCGCCGGGCAACGCCGGCTACACCAATGGGCGGCCGGGACGGCCGAGCACACCACCGCCTGCGGAGTCCGGGTGACACACCGGCTCGCCTTCCAGGCCATGGTCGAACTCCTCGACGCCCACGCCGGTGCCGACAACCTGCTCGAGCTCGGCAACGACCCTGCCACGATCGCCGCCGGCCTACCCACCGCCATGCGAATCCTCACCCAGCCCAGCCTCGACACGGCAGCCCAGGCGCTGAGTGGACGGCTCTCCCCCAGTGGTCCGCACGCCCCCCTCGGCCCAGCCCGCTTGATCGCGGACCACCACTACAGCCCGCTGCTCGCCGCCGTCCAGCTGCTCAGCGTCCGCGACCAGCTAACCGCCGGCGACCAACTGATGTTCCGCACCGGCCATACCGCGCCCCGCTACCCGGCCACCATCACCGTCGCACTGCGGCGACGGCTCCGGCTGCCCGCACACCACCCCCACCGGCCCGAACCACGGATCAGCTGGATCCCGCAGACGATCTGGCCCCTCGCCATCCCTGCTGCCCTCATTCCCTGCACCCGGCCCGAGCTGCGCGGCACCATGCTGTCGATGGCACTGGCCAAGATGGGCAGCACCGCCAGTTGGAGCAGCATCTGCCACGACCTCGCCCTACCCGCCAACCACGCCCGTCGCATCGACGGATTGCTCCGATACATCGAGCACTACGGCCACTGGCCCGGCGTCCTCGCCAGCCTCGAACAGCTCATGACACTGCTCCAACAGCACCCGCCGCCCATCGACTACCAAGCCCGCCGCGCCCACGCCAACCAGATCGACGCATTTACCGCAGCTGTCGACGCGGGCCAACGGGTCTACCCCGGCCGAAGACCGACCACCCAGCTGGTGCAGCAGCTGTGGGAACGCTTCACCGGTAGCGACATCGCCTACGCACCCGACCCCCTGCGTCTCGACCCGGCCAGCCACGCTTACGCCGCGTTCCGCCGCCAGCTGGCCGTCCGAGACGCCGACCTGTTCCACCTCGCCCACCGGCAGCTGCTGTATTCCCTACACGAGACGGGGCCAGCCACGTGGACACCGTCCGCGACTGTCGAGGCCGAGTGGCCGGACGTGACCACGCACCTGGACAGCTGCGGTCATCCGGACTGGGACTGACCACCGGCCAGCAGGAACCGGTGGGCGCGGTGGCTGCATGCCAACGGGCCAGGCCGTTTCCAGCTCGCGTCCAAGGCGGGCTGGGTCGCGTTCGTGAACACCGCCGCTCGCGAACCACTGAAGCTGCTCACCCGTGCCGAAATGGGCCGGCTGGGTGACGAGGAGCTGGAGGACTACACGGAGGGGCGGATGGTGTGGAACGCGAACCTGCCGACGGTGAAGACTCACCAGCTCACCGCCGCCTTCGAGGTGATCGACCAGGTGATGGCGTCGAACCGGCGCGACGCCGACCGGCTCCACGGCTTCGCGGTGATCGATGCCGCCCCCGGACTGGGCAAGACCAACATCGCCACCCGGTACGGCCGCGACTTCCACCGCCGCACCTACCGCCGCCACGGCCCCAAAACCGCCGGTGGCCATCAGCGGCTGCCCGTCGCGTTCATCCGGGCAGGAGCTGCTCAGCGGCTGCCCGGGTCGACCCCGTCCGCAGCCCCGGGAGGGAGCGACTCCCCTGCGTCCGCCGCGTCGTGGCCGAGCGACTCACCTTCGTCCACGACCGGCGCCGAGTCAGCCCACTCGGCGTTAAAGATGCCGCCCGCGAGTACCGCCAGACCGGCGACCCAACCGAACAGCAGCACGGCCAGCGCGGTCGTGAGGAACAGGCTGGCAGCGCTGGCGGCGCCCTCGCCGCTGCTGAGCGTAGCGCCGCCCGGCGGTGCGATGTCGAGGTAGAGCCGGAAGCCGCTGGCCAGCAGAACCAGTGCGGCCGTCGCCAGCACCGCCCCGGGCACCACGCGTCGCCATCCGCGAGCCCGTTGCCCAAGGCGGTAGAGCAGGACGAGGAAGGCCCACAAGAAGACCACCGCCACCGGCCAGCGCCCCAGCGACCAGACCCATCGGAACACCGAGCCGGCCCCGACGGCCTCGGCGATCGCCTCGCCTCCGCCGAACAGTGGTCCGATGACGATCAGCCCCAAGACCACGGTCACGGTGACCACCGCCAGCAGCGTGAGCGCCACCGCCAACCCCCACAGCCTCCAGAACCCGCGCCGCTCAGGGATCCGCACCGCCTCGCCCAGCGCCTCGACCACCGAGCGCAGCACCCGGCTGCCCAGCAGCAGGGCGGCTACGACACCGCCAACCGCCAGCGCCACCTGGTCTCGCCCGAGCAGCTCGTCGAGCAGCGGGACGGCGACCTGGGCTGCCAAGTCCTTGCCGAGGACCAATTCGACCGCCGACGCCGCGCCCTCCCGGATCGCCTGGACGTCGGCCGCGGGCAGCACCGTGGCCAGGAAGCCGAGGCTCGCACCGACGGCCGTGATGAGAGGAATGAGCGACAGCACCAGGAAGTAGGCCATCTCAGCGGCCAGGCCAGTGGCGCGAACCTCGGAGAAGCGCCGCACGGCGGCGGCAACCAGCAGATAGGGGTTGCGGCCGAAGGTCCGCAGCTCCGAATGCTGCGTACGGCGGACGAAGCGGTCCAGCGTGGGATGGGCCGCCCGTTCGGGCCACGGCGTCGTGACGGCGTCGCGCTCCGGCAGGTGCGAGGCTGTCACGGCGTCAGGGACAAGGCGAGCCCCTGTCCTGCACGCGCCGCACGCGGCGAGCGGGCACCCTCACAGCCTTCAGGCAAGGTGGGTCAAGACCGTGGCAGTCAAGCGCCGCCGACGACGACTCACCGCGGGGTCCGCTCCTCGCGGGTGCTGGTCACCCGGCCACGCAGCAGCTGAACGCGTACCACGACCGTGCTGACGACCACGGCGAGCGCCGCGAACGCGGCCACCACGGCGACGAGGGTGGACTGGAGCTCACCGGTGAACCGGGCGACAGCAATCCACGCCAAGCCCCAGCTCAGCGAAACGGCCGGAGCCAGGCGGCCTCGCCCGCCCATCGCCAGAGCCACCCCGACCGCGGCGGCGAGCAGCAGCACCACCACCGCCATCGAGGTGGCCAGCGTTCCGACCCTGGGTAGTCCTGCGGCACCGACCACCGCGGCGGCGGCGTTGGCCACGGTCGCGATCGAGACCCACCCCAGGTAGAGACCGACCACCCCGTCCAGGACCACGGCCTGCACGGTGGAGTACGGCCGCGACGACAGGAGCCGAGTGAAGGTGACGATCAGAACCACCTCGAGGGCGACGATCACCACCAGGGCACCCACCACCGATCCGGCCTGGGCGATCGAGATCCAGGCCGCGTTGAGGAGCAGCGAAGCGGCCAGCCACCAGCCGACCCTGCGTTGACGCGCGTCGACGCGCTGGCGCGGCAGCAACTGGTAGACCGCGAGGACCACGAGGCCGGCGTAGATCACCGACCAGATGGAGAACGCTGGACCACCGGGAGCGACCAGGGTGGCCGAGGCGGACAGCGCACCGCCGGCTGCTTCGTCGATGGGTGTGCCCACCACCGCCCCCGAGCCGAGGAAGCCACCGACCACGGCCACGAGGGCGCTGACGGCCACCACGGTGGAGCGCACGGTATCCGCCGGGCGGGTCTCGCGGCGATTCGACGCCGACGTCGTGCGGTCCGCTGCGGCGGTCACGACTGCAGCCAGCGCAGGGCTTGGTCGCGTTGGCCGGGCTCACACGTCTTCACGTCCGTCGAGGTGAGATTGGCAGCCGTGGCCGTGGAGCCCTGAAGGATGGTGGAGCCGGCGATCACGGCCGCACGGTCGACGTCGTTGAGGAGCTCGGTACTCGTAAGCTCCGTCCAGGCTGCCTTCGGCTCGATCCCGCGGAGATCCCGCACGTCGAGCAGCATCCGCACCCCCGCACGCTCGGAGGCGACGTGTTCCCGGACGGACGTCACGGCGCTCGCGCCGAGCGAGCCGTCGTACATCGTGACGATGTGGATGCCCCGCGGGGCTTGATTGGTGAGCACGGTTTGCCTCTCGATGGATCAACCAAGCAGCGGTCGGACCCACCTGGCTTCTTAGGTCGAAACGCTACTGGGTGTGGCGAGGAACACAAATGGCAGACAGCCGACCAGCGCCAGCGGGTCTGCCCGGAAGCCGCGCATCGCTGGCGAACCGGACCGCCTCGCAGCAGCCGACGTCGTGGAGAAAGTAGGCACCTCGTCGTGCTGCCATGCAGGCGATGGCCGGGGTCAGCCCTAGACGGTACCGGAACCAGGATTGTCGAAAGACCCGCTTGTGCCGGGCTTGCACTGGATGAGCGAGGAGCCGTGGCGAGGTCGATTCGTGGCTCAAGGCTCTGGCGGCCGCTCGCGCTGCCGGTGCTGCTGGGCCGAGCGGGCGCAAAGTGCGGCGGCGGGCTGCGGACAGGCTGCGCAGGAAGGTGCGTTGAGATCCCGTTCCTGTGGTCACGGCCAGGAGTCGCGCGCGCCCCAGGAGTCTGGAGAGCAGGGGTTGGACGAGCTCGACACCCCGCATCCGCGATTCCTGCAGGCTCACCGAGTGTCGGATGACCAGACCGAAGCGGGCCTCCAGGCTGGCCCGGTCCGACCGCTCGAGCTGGAGGCCCCACCACAGCTCCAGGTACGCCGCCATCGCTGCCACGATGCCGACCAGCACCGGCACCGCCACCGACGCCCGGAGCGCGGCACGGGCATCGGCCTGGCCGGAGAGGAACCACGGAGGGTCCGCACCCACGAGAAGTAGTTCGAGGACGCGCTGGACACAGCGAGCGACGACAGTTCCAGGACCAGCTCGAGGGGTCTCGGCGCAGGTGCACAGCCTGGATCCGGGAAACGGGCAGGATGTGCCAGGCCAGACGCAGCAAGCCGTCACGGAATAGCACCGTGACGTCGCCGGTCTCCCACCGATGGATCTGGTAGCTCACTGGCGGGGTGACCACGACGGCGACAGCTCCGATCATCATCACGGTGATGCTCACCCACTCGAGCCAGACGAGGTCCGGGGTCCACGACGTCCCCCCCTCATGACAATCGAGAGCGAGCCGATCAGCTCGTCGCGACGCCACCGGATCAGCAGCCAGGCCGTCCGGCGACCGGGTCAACCGCGACGGCAGCAGGGTCGCCGTTGACAGGGCCAAGACGCCGTGGTCGGCTCTGAACGCTGCCCGATGCAGCCGTTCGGGAACCCACAGCGCCAGCGCGGCCTCGGCGACCAGGTACCCACTGCGCCGCCTCGGTTCGCGGCCCGGGGACCATCGCCTACTCGTCGCCAGACCCGGTACCAGCCGCATCAACGTCGAGGTAGACCGGCGCGAACAGCTCGTCTAGCGACACCCTGGACGCCGGCGCCAGACGCCAGACGCCAGACGCCAGACGCCAGACGCCAGGTCACGATATCGACGCGGAGTCTGCCCGTCGATAGGTTCAGCAGCGTCTGCCGCGACACCCCGCCTCGCCTCGGCGAGCTGCTCGAACGTCAACCCGCTGGCCGCCCGTCGCGCGTTGAACACCCCACGCAGCGCGCTCGAATCTGGGCTCTTCGGGATCGGCTCCGCGGCGGACGCCGGCGCACGGCCCAAGGTCGACGTCGACCTATCCGCCGAGTCGGTCGACCTGACCATCGCCTACCTGGGCTCCTCCCGACGGGCGGCCCAGGAAATCTGTGACCACGGAGCGCGTGGAGAACCTGGACCGGGGTGAGCGTGCACCGCGTCGACATCGACGTCACCTTCCTCACCAGCGGCCTCGGCCAGCCGTCGGGCACGACCCAGGGAGTTCTGCGATGAGCCGCAGCGGTCGTGCTACGTTCATGGCTCTCGGCGTCGCCCTCAAGGCCGAGGAGAAGTAGTCCCGCCGATCAATAATAGGGGCCAAGGCAGCGCCCTGGTACGGGTCCTGTGCCCGGACATAGGCGAGGTCAAGCCCCCAGATCGGGCTCGGCGAGCAGGGGGAATGTTGGAGTCGTTGTCGCGCTGGGGTAGGGATCAGCCTTGACGGCGACCAGCCCATGCTCATGGAAGCAGCAACCGGTGGCTTCTAGCCCACGAGGAGCCAGCATGAGGACGACGAACGGCCCCGGAGGTACCCCGGTGAACGAGGCTGACGCCTCGCGCGTCCCGGTTCGCGGTCCTCATCCGGAGGGCTCGTGGGTCCGTGTCAGCGTCCCGCCGTCGGGGTTACGGCCGGTGGCCGTGGCGAGGTTTGCGAGCAGGCCACGATGAACCGCGACCTCTCCGGTCTGCCGACGCTCCTGGTCGTCCTGGTCATCGGCTTCGACGTCGTCGTCCGGATCGTCGCGCTCCTCGTCGTACCTCGCGGTCGCCGACCGTCTTCCGCGTTGGGCTGGCTGCTCGCGATCTTCTTCCTGCCGATCTAGGGGCTCTGGTCTTCCTGCTCATCGGCAGCCCCCGCCTGCCAGTGGAACGACGGCGCAAACAGCGCAGGATGAGCGACCTGATCAGCGAAGTTGTCGCTGGCGCCGACGACCTGGTCGTCCGCGAACCTGACCCGCTGTGGCTGCGACCGATCGTCAGGCTCAACCAGGAGCTGGGTGCCCGATGCCCATCGTGGGGGACAACACCACCACCCTTCTCACCGACTACGAGGCGTCCATGGCTGCCATGACGGCGGCGATCGAGGGTGCGCGCCGGTCGGTGCACGCGGAGTTCTACATCATGTCGCGGACGCGACGACCGCCCCGTTCTTCGACGCTCTGGCCGAGGCCGTCCGTCGCGGCGTGGCGGTCCGACTCCTCCTCGACCACATCGGGTCGCTGCGGCACCCCGGTCTACCGCCGGACGGTGCGCTCCTGGACGGGCCGGGTGCTTGGCACCCGATGCTGCCGGTGCAGCCGCTGCGGGGCCGCTACCAGCGGCCCGACCTGCGGAACCACCGCAAGCTGCTGGTCGTCGACGGACAGTCGCGTTGACGGGTCGCAGAACATCATCGACCCGAGCTACGACAAGAAGAAGAACGTGCGGCGCGGCCTTCGCTGGAGGACGCGTGGTGCGGCTGACGGGTCCGGTCGTGTACGGGATGGACGCGCTGTTCTTCACCGACTGGTACAGCGAGACCACGAGATGCTCGGCGACGCAACCGGGTCGACGACGAGGATTTTGTTCTTCCTGCGTTCGCCGGTCCGAGCCTGTGCCAAATCGTCCCGAGCGGTCCCGGCTTTGACGCCGAGAACAACCTCAAGATGTTCAACGCCGCTCATGTATGCGGCGCGGGAACGTATCAGCATCACCAGCCCGTACTTCGTGCCCGACGAGTCGCTGCTGCAGGCGATCACCACGGCGGCCGAACGAGGGGTCGACGTCGGCTCTACGTCTGCGAGGTCGGCGATCAGGCCCTGGTGCACCACGCCCAGAGCTCGTACTACGGGACGCTGCTGGAGGCCGGCGTCAGGATCTGGCTCTACCCGGCCCCGAACGTCCTGCACGCCAAGCACGTGACGATCGACGACGAGGTCTCGATCGTCGGGTCCAGCAACATGGACATCCGCTCGTTCCTGCTCGACCTGGAGCTGTCCTTGCTGGTCTGCGGTCGTGACTTCAACGCCCAGGTCCGAGGAGCAGAGTCTGATTATCGCGAGATCAGTCGCGAGCTCACTCTCAGCGACTGGCAGCAGCGGCGTTGGTACACCAAGATCGCCGACAACCTCGCCCGGCTGACCTCGGCACTCCAGTAGCGAGCCGCACCCCAAGCGGCGGCGGCCACTGCTTGGTCACCTCGACGTCAGTGGGCCCGACCCGGCGGGATCCGTTCGGGGTCGGCTCATCCCGACGATCTCCCGCCTCCGGCTCGGGAAGTACACGCTGCGGGCGCCAGATACAGGCCGTACGCCGCGAGTCCGGCGGCCACGGTGCCGAGCAGTACGCTCCCCAGCGGCAGCGTCGCCAGATACTTCAGCGCACCGCCCAGACCACCGGCCGCGCGGTTCGTCACGATCGCCGTCACCAACAGCGCACCCATCACCCCGTACGCGACGCCCTTGGTCACGCAGCCCGCCACGCCGAGGACATCGACCCACCGCCGCACTCGGGGCCGGCTCCGCTCGGTGTCGATCTCCTCGCGGAAGTGTCGGGAGAGCCCACGGAAGATGGCTGCTACTCCGACGCCGATCACCGTGCCCCCGACCGCGATCAGCACGATCCTGCCTCCGTCGGTGGTGAGCTGTGCCTGGGTCAGCACAGCGATACCCTCTTGGTCGCCGAGCTCGTAACCCAACGCGAACGCCAGCGTGAACCCGCTGGTCGCCCGTGAAACCGATCGATTTGCACAGGGGCACGAGGAGCCGGAAGAACCGACGGACTCCCCACGCCTCCCGAACCCAGGCCGCCTCGGTCCACTGCCACAGCGCGAGCCCCCACAGCCCGCCGGTCGCACCCCACAGCAGGAGCGTGCCGATCCGGGTCGTCGCGATCGCCGAGAGTGCCCCGGACTGGCTGGCTCGGCCCCCGGCGCCCGGCGCCCAGGAGGATGCTGACCGCGATCCCCGCGATGACGAGGAACACCAGTCCCTTCATCGCCAGGCCGATCCGGGCGAACACCACGAAGCCGCGGAGCTGGTTGAAGCGACGGGCCGAGGCACGCAGCTTGTCTCGCGGAGCCACGCCATCACCATCGCGCACCCCGATTCCGTCCCGACGGCCAGACCCGGTCCCGCCGCCGTCCGCTGGCACAAGGTGACCGCCCAGGGCCTGAACGTCAGCAGTCTGGCACGGACAAGCTGGAGACCTCGCACTGCGCGCCAGCGGAACCTCGGTGCACCAGTCGGCGCGTCCGGAGTCACGCTGCGTTGCCTGTGAGTGTTGACAAGGGACGCGAAGTCGCGGTCTGCTGATTGTGCTGAGTGAGTCAGCCTGTCAGGACACGGTGAACGCCGCTACGAGTCAACAAGCCGCATTCGCAGTCGGAGCCTGATCCGTGTTCAGGATATCGACTGCGAAGGCCTCCATGACTCAGTACCTCTGTCGACCACACCACGTGGCGGTCATGACCCGAACCATCCCGGCTTTCGAAGGCCGTGGGTCGTGACGACCGCCGAACCCGCACCCGACTCCTCCTTGGAGCGGTCCGCCGTCGACCGGACCCGTCGGGTTCTGGCTGTCGAGTACGGACTGAGTGCAGGTCAGATCGCCTACGTCCTGGGTGATTCGGAACCGTCGGCGCGCCCGCTACAGAACCAGGCTCACGTAGCGAGCAATCCCCGGCGGGGTCATGATCCACAGCGCCGTTGACGTTCCGTGCGGCCTGTTCGCCGTAGACGGACCGCGGGTGTTCAGCACCGCTCTGCTGCAGGGGTTCGTGGACCGTCGCGTGCACCTCGGTGACGCTGCCGTGCCGGAAGCGGACGGCGTCGCCGCATCCAATCAGGCGTCGGACCTCCGCGACCCGCCGGGGCAGGTCGACGTGCTGGTGGTGGCCACGGCGCTGCGGCCCGCCGGCAGCCCCTCTGAGATTGCGGCGGCCGTCGTCACGGCTCGCGAGCGGCTCGTACCCGGAAACACGTTGATCCTCGTGTCCAGCCTGGCGGTGTACGGCTGGGTCGGCCCGGACTGCCTCGTCGACGAAACCATTGCTCCCCCGTCCGTCCCCCCAGCCCTGGCCGAGCTCGCCGATTTCGAACGTGAGGTCCTCTCGATCGCCGGGCTGCGGGTCATCGTCGTGCGAACCGGCTTCGTCTGGGGTCTGGACGACGTCAGCCTCCAGATCGTCTCCCGTCCACACCCACCGTGACCGATCTCGTCATCGCGGTCGCCGCAGGAGCCGCAGGCGCCTACGCGCTCAGCCGTCAAGGTGTCGCCTCCTCGCTCCCCGGGGTCGCCATCGCTATCGCCCTGGTCCCGCCGCTATCCGTGGTCGGCATCGCCGCCCAGCGCGGCCGGTGGGACCAGGCCGCCGGAACCCTGCTGCTGTTCTCGACCAATGTCGTCGCGATCCTCCTCGTGGGCGGCGTCGTCTTCGTGCTGACCGGGGTCGCCCCGCTGCGCCGGGCCAGGACGGGCCAGCGCCGAGTCATGGTCGGCCTCGTCGCGGCGCTCGTCGTCGGCGTGCTCGTGGTGCTCGCCCTGGTCGTCAACGGACGCCAGATCGCTGCGGATGCCCTCGCGGAGAACGACGTGCGCCGGTCGGTCGCCCAGTGGCTCGGACCCGACACCGAGTTCAGCTTGGTGTCGTTGCAGGTCCAGCCGGATACAGCCGTCGTCGTGCTGGCCGGACCCGGCGCACCGCCCCCCGCGGACGACCTCGCCCGACGCATCGACTCCGAGCTCGGCCGAACCGTCACGCTCGACCTGCAGTGGGTGCCGCGCCAGCGGATTGTCACCCGAGGGCCCCGATGAATGCTCCGACCAACCCGACAGGATCCCCATGAGTTTCTCCGACATTCTCGGAGCCGCGATCGCCCTCGCCGTCTCCATCATTCTCGCCTTCGTCGTGCGCTGGGCCATCCGCCGCGTCGCCAACCGCCGAGAGACCGTCAACTCCGGCGTCCAGATCCTGGCCAGGATCGTGTTCGCCGTGGTTGTCGGCGTCGGGGTCTACATCGCCCTCAAGATCGTGGGCATCGACCTCGGCCCCGTCCTGGCCGGCGCAGGCATCGCCGGCATCGCCGTCGCGTTCGCGCTCCAGGACATCGCCGAGAACTACATCTCCGGCATCCTGATGGGCTTCCGGAACCCCTTCAGCCCCGGCGACGAGATCATCAGCGGCGAGCATGAGGGCACCGTCGAGGAGCTCAACCTGCGCTACACGACGATCCGCACCTATGACGGTGTCCGGGTGCTGCTGCCCAACGGCGGTGTCTTGTCCAACCCGCTGACCAACCTGACCGTCAACGGGAACCGCCGCACCGACTTCACCATCGGCGTGGCCTACGGCACCGACCTCGAGCAGGCGAGAAAGGTGGCGATCGCCGCCGTCGCCGGGGTCGAGGGCGTCGAGGGCGACGAGGACGTCGAGGACGAACGCGCGCCGCAGGCCTGGGTCGAAGACCTCGCCGCGTCCTGGATCAACATCCGGGTCCGCTACTGGCACGCCCCGCGCAAGGCCGATGTCTGGCGCGTCCGCAACGACGCCATCATCGCCGTCGTCAACGCGACTGACGCAGCAGCGATCGACCTGCCGTTCGAACGCCGGATCGTCGACGTCCACCACAGCGGTCCCGAACTGGTGGACAGCTCAGTCTTTGACGACATGAGCGCCGCTCAACCCGGCCCCGCGACCGACCTTCAGTCAAGGAGAAGCACATGACCAGCTCCACCGTCGGGTCTCCCCCGCGCGCAGGTGCCGTGGCGTCGTTCCTGGCGGGTTTGGTGATCGTCTCCGCAGGTGCCTCCCTGGGGCTGCTGCTGCTGCTCGTCCCCTTCTCGACCCTGGTCGCGGTCGCGGTCGTGTTCGGGATCCAGCTGGTGATCCTGGGGGTCACCCGGTTCGTCCGCGGGTTCCGGCGCGGCGCCGTGGACGGCTGGATCCGCATCGGACACCTCGTCATCGGAGCGCTGGTCGCTGTGGCGGGCCTCGTGTGCTTCTTGCACCCGTTCGCCACCCTGGTGGTGCTCACCGTCCTGCTCGGCGCGGCCTGGATCATCGACGGCTCAGCGACCTCGTCTCGGCCTGGCGCTCGCCGCGCTCGGCCGGTCAGACCGTCGTCTCCACGATCCTCGGCCTGGTCAGCGTCGCGGCCGGGATCACCCTGTTCGCGCGGCCGACGTCGAGCGTTATCACCCTCGCCACGCTGGGCGGGATCTTGGTGCTCATGCTCGGTCTCGTCCAGCTGGTGGAGGGGATCCGGGCGAGCCGATGACGAGCTGACCCCCGCGCCGGGGACATCCTCGGCCCGAACGCCGCTTGCTACCCCACCAACCTTGAGAGCAAGGAGACATCATGAAGATCAAGACCCTCGCCACCACGTCCGTCGCGTCGGCGGCGACCGCCGTCCTCGGCTCGATCGCCAGTGCCGACGTCAAGTCGTCCTGGTACCGCACGCTGGACAAGCCGACGTTCCAGCCGCCGGGTGCGGTCTTCGGGCCGGTATGGACGCTCCTCTACACCGACATCGCCGTGACCTCCGCCTTCGCCCTCGACGAGCACGACGACCAAGCCGCGCAGCGTTCCTACGAGGCCGCCTTGCTCATCAACCTCGCTCTCAACGCGTCCTGGAGCTGGATGTTCTTCAAGTACCACCGGCTGCTGCCCTCGGTCCTCGTCGCCGGAGCGCTGGCGGTCAGCAGCGTCGATCTCACCCGACGCACCTGGCAGGCTCGACGCGGCGCCGGGATCGCCTTGGTCCCCTACCCGGCCTGGTGCACGTTCGCGACCGTCCTGAGTACGACGATCTGGTGGCGTAACCGTGGACGCTGACCGATCGGTCCGATCAGGTCTGGGCGCGACATGAGCGGATTCCTGACCCGGATGATGATGCCGTACAAGTTCGGGCTCGACGAGGTCCTGACCAAGATCAACATCTTGAAGGAAGACTTCACCTACGTCCACGAGTACAGCCCCATCGAGCACGTGACCTCGCGTCTGAAGAGCCCGGAGGAGATCTCGCGCAAGGCCGCCCGCAAGGGCTGCCGCCTAACCCCCGACGACGTCCGTCTGCACGTGCGCGACATCGCCGGCGTCCGCGTGACGTGCAGCTTCAAACCCGACGTCTACCTGATCCACGAACTGCTGGCCGCTCAGTCGGACCTGACGGTCCTACAGGTCAAGGACTACATCGCCGCGCCGAAGCCGAACGGGTACCGCAGCCTCCACCTCGCTGTGGAGGTCCCGGTCTTCATGACCGACCGGACCGAGGTCGTGCCCGTCGAGATCCAGATCCGCACCGTCGCCATGGACTTCTGGGCCAGCGTCGAGCACAAGATCTTCTACAAGTACAACGGCGACGTCCCGCCGGGTCTGGCCGAAGAGCTGAAGGAGGCGGCTGCCGTGGTCGACGAGCTCGACACGAAGGTCGACCACCTGCATCGCGACGCGCAGCTGATGCACAGCCCGACCCAGGCGACGTACCTGTCCCTGGCCGAGCTCCAAGGACTCCCGCTGCCCCCCGGGATGCTCGAGGACTACCTGAAGCGGCAGCCGGGGCAGCCCTAGGGCCGCGAAAGGACCCGGCAGGTCCGACGCCACCGCTCGGCCTCCCGGGGATCGCACCCGATCGACCTCACGCGCTCACAGAACCTCACGAGGAGCTCCACCATGCAGATCCTGATCAACACCGACACCCACGTCGACGACGAACCCGACCTCCGAGAGCGGATCGACGGCAAGATCACGTCCGGCCTGGCCCGCTTCAGCGACCGGCTGACACGAGTCGAGGTCCATGTCAGCGACCAGAACGCCGACCGCGGGGGCGGTGACGACATGCGCTGCACACTCGAGGCGCGACCCGCCGGCCAGCAACCGATCGTCGTCGTCTGCTCCGGGGCCACCACCGAGGAGGCAATCAGCGGCGCGGTGAAGAAGATGCGGAACCTGCTTGACACCAGCTTCGGACGTTTTGAGGCGCGCCATGGCCGCGACTCGATCCGCCACCCCGACTGAACGATCCGGCGCCGTTGGCGCTCCTAGTCTCCCGCCGGTCGGCGTTCGTCAGGTCCGGTGACGACCGCGCGACTTCTTCTGCTACCGATCCCCCACCCCTGCAGGAGGGCATGTGTTCACCCGGTCCGACCTCGACGACCTCATCAGCGACGACTCACCCGTCGCCGTCTCGATGTATCTGTCGACCAGCGTGCGTGGTGCCGAGGTGCGGGCAGGCGCCATCCGGTTGAAGAACTTGATCGCACAGGCCACGGTCCAGCTCGTAGCGGAGGGCTTCGACCGGTCCGATGCCGAGGCGTTGCTGAAGCCGGCGCAGGTGCTGGTCGACTACCACCTTTTCTGGGCAGCACCAAGACGTGGGGCTCGCCCTGTTCCTGGGCGACCACGCGCCACAGATCTTCTCGATCCCGCTCGAGGTGGACGAACAGGTGGTGGTGCAGCGACGGTTCGTGGTGAAGCCGTTGCTGCCGCTGCTGGCCGTCGACGGACACTTCCGGGTCTGGACCCTGACCGACGACCTCGGCCAGCTCTCCGAGGCATTCCGGAACGCCATGAGCCGGATGACGTGCGCCAGCCTGCCCACGGGCGTCAGACCGGGGAAGGTGCCGTCCGACTACGAGAACCCGGTTCAGGCCAGTCCGGTCTCGCGGCCGCACACGGGGTCGGTCACTATCAGCCACGCCCAAACCTATGGAGACAGTCCGACGGACTGGCGCAAGCAGCAGTTGATCGAGTTCGTCCGCGAGGTGGCCGCGGACGTCGACGCGAGCTGGCGGCGGCTGACCCGTCCCTGATGGTCGTGTTCGCCAACGCCGAGCTCGGGGCCACTTCCACAGGCTTGGGAAAACGGGACCGGACCTGGTCGAGGTGATCCACCTCAACCCGACCGCCGTCTCGGCGGGGCCGCTCCATCGGCTCGCGTGCGAGGCTGTGGTCGAGCGGGTGGACCAGTCTCGGGTCGACGCTCTCGCCGAGTTCCTGGCCCTGCAGGGCCGGGGTGACCCACGGGCGGTCGATGATCCGTTCGAGATCATGCAGCTGGCTGACGAGGGTCGGGTGGAGATGCTGCTGCTCGAGGATCCGGACCTGTTCTCCGAGGACGGCGAACCCATGGCCTACCTCATCGAGCTGGCCCTCAGCCGCACCCTGGCCCTCGGCGGCTCGGTGTACCTCGTGGCCGCACGACGCTTGCCACGGACCCGCGACGCAGCACGAGGCTGGGCACCCAGGGCGGGACCCCAGCTCTGCTCCGCGCGTCTAGCGCAGGGCGCCGACCGGGTCCTGGCGGCCCGCCCCCTCCTGGGGGTGATGCTCAAGCTCGACGAGGGTGGCGCCGTCGATCTCCAGCGTCTCGGGGAGGACGTCGCGCTCGATGCTCGTCGCCAGCGGCTTCTCCTGGACGAAGACCAGCAGGACTGCCGCGACGATCACCAGCGGCACCATGAGGAGGAAGACGGGCGTGAGCGCGTCGTTGTAGGCCCCGACGATGACCTCTCGCAGCGGTCCGGGGAGGTTGCGGACAACCTCGGGGGTCAAGGAGTTCGCGCCGCCGGCGGCGTCCCCGGCGGGGAACCGACCCGACAACAGCTCGGCGAGCCGCGCTGCGAAGAGACTCCCGACCACGGCCGCGCCCAACGACGCGCCGATCTGGCGGAAGTAGTTGTTGGAGGCGGTGGCGGTCCCCACCTGCGAGTTGGGGAACGAGTTCTGCACGATCAGGATGAGGATCTGCATGCTCATGCCCAGGCCGACGCCCATTAGCGCGAGGTACCCGTAGAGGATCCAGGTCGCGAGCGTCGGCGTCATGGTGGACAGCAGGAGCAGCGCTAGCGCGACGATCACCGTTCCCACGACCGGCAGCCACTTGTAGCGCCCGGTCCGGCTGACGACCTGCCCGGCAACGACCGAGCTGATCAGCAGGGCTGCCATCATCGGGATCATCAAGAAGCCGGCCTCGGTGGCGTCGGCGCCGGTGACCATCTGCAGGTAGGTCCAGCTCGCCGCAGTTCCTCCCTCCAGGCGGCCTTGCCTGGCCCGATCCACTCCGACGCCCTCGCCAGTCGTCGTCGATCGCACGTGCCAGCTGGGGCTGCAGCTGGCGACGGCACCATCCGGAGCTGGGCTAGCCCAATACCGTTCAGTTAGGTCGGAGGATGGTGACGTTGGGTGGTCGCTGGGGTTGGGGCCAGTCGGCGTGGCGGGCGCGTTTGACGTGCCATTTCGGCATCTTGCGTTTGATCACGCGTGGTTCGATGCTCGTGGTCGTCGGGCCGGGTTGAGCCGGGCATGAGCCGATGGCAGGAACGTCCAGCCAGTGGTGCGTCAGTGGCCGTGATGGTCAGGGGGAAAAATCGCCCGGGTGGGCGATGGACGGCGGGCGATGCGCAGAGCGGCGACGAAGCTGACCCGGTCGGGGTCGTACCGGCGTGGTCGGCGGCTTCGACATCAGGGTGCGGATCGCGTAGTGGCAGCACAGGTGTCCCCAGATCTCTTGCAGGACCAGTTCCGGTGACTTCGATCGGAGCACGATCCGTGGTCCGCGTTGGTGGGTCTTGAGTTCGTCGAAGGCCGCTCGATCTCCCACCGCTGGGCGTAGGCGGCGGCCAGTTCGACCGCTGACGCCTCGGCCGGGTCGAGGCATCGTGGTGAACAGCCGGTAGGCCGGTCGGGTGCTCGCGGCCGTCGTCGATCGTGTAGTCGATCACCCGGACGATCATCGGCTGCTCGCGGCGCGCTGCCGCGGCGCTGGTCGATCGGCGCAGCTCGGCCAGCCAGGACCCGTCGTCGAGGTCCTTCAGATGGATCGGCTGCGGGCCGGCCTCGATCGGTGCGGACCGCCACAACAGATCCGCCCGGTCGCGATAGCCTTGCGCCACAACGCATACCCGCAGAACCCCCGGTCGGCGAGCAGCAGCATCCCCGGCTCGAGCCGCGTATCACCTGCTCGGCCAGCGCGTTCTCCGACCGTCGTGTAGCCCGCCGACCTCGGCGTCGAAGATCGCGTGCGTGCCGCACTCGGCCAGCGCGACCACCCGGGCCTGCGGGAACGCCGCCCGCTCACCCTTGTTCACCCCCGGCCGACCGAAGAACGCAGTCGTTGACGACCGTGTCGGCCACATCCAGACAGGTCCCGTCGATCGCCACCAGCCGCCGCCCGGCCAGCCACGCCCCCGGCGTCTCCCGCCTCGTCCGCCAACGGCCGGGCGACCCGCTCGAACAACGCCTTCACCGGCTCCGCACCCAGCCGTTCCCGGGCCTGGAAGATCGCCGACTTCGACGGCAACTGCACCGGCTCCGCCCAGCCCGAGCCACGCCAACCCGTCGGTCAACAGGCCAGCACATCCTCATACGAGCCCTCGGAATGCAACGCCATCCCGATCGCGAAATACGCCATCACCCGCGCCGGCAACGACCGATGCCGCTGCTCGGTCCGCCCCGACCTCGCGATCACCTCATCGACCAACTCCGGCGGGAACACCCGCGTCAACACCCCCACCGACACCAGATCCGACAACCGACGATCCGACACCGGCTTCACCCACCCAGCACGCGGCATCCACCAAACTACACCGTTGTAGTCCTAACTGAACGGTATTGGGGCTAGACCGGGTCAACATGGCCTACTAGTGGGACTCGTGCCGGACCAGGGTCAGGAAGGACCCGGCATGGACAAAGCAGACGCTTTGACCAGTGCGTGCGGCGAAGGCGTGACCCTCACGCCAGGCTCAGGGATGACCCAGAGGTGACCCGGTCCCAGGATGAGCACGCCGACCCGGTCTCCCGCCCCTAGTGCGGTGCCGATGCGCTCTTCGACCTGCACCCTCGCACGGCCATCGCCGCCAACCGTGTCTAGCTCCACGACTACGTCCCGGTACGGTCCGGCCTGGCGTACCTGCACGATCTGGCCTGTCAGCGCACCGGGCGTGTGGGGAGGGACGAGGGCTAGGCGTTCTTTGCGAGCGAGGAGGATGGCACCCCCCGCGACATGCGCTGTTGGCGGTGCTGCGAACGCGCCCAGGCGTAAGTGGTGAACGTCTGACTCGACGACGCCGGGCAGTTCCTTGAACCCGCCCACGAGCCGAGCGATGACCAACGTGCTCGGCGCCGCATAGAGCGTCTGAATGGTGTCGAACTGCTCGATGCGTCCGTTGACGAGCACGGCGACCCGGTCGGCCACTCCGGCCTCATGGAGGTCGTGGGTGACGATTACGATCGTGGGGTCAAGTGCAGCGCGAACCTCACCCAGCAAGTCATACATCGATGTCCGTAGGCCAGTGTCGAGGGCGCTGAACGGCTCGTCGAGAAGCATCACCCGGCGCCGGGCGGCCAGAGCCCGTGCCAGGGCCACACGTTGCTCCTGGCCACCGGACAGCTGACGTGGCCTGCGCCTCGCGAGGTCCCCCAGGCGGACCAGGTCAGATAGCGCTGAGCGGCGGCCCGGCTCTGCGACCGACTCCGACCGCGCACCCGGTCTGCGAAGGCGACGTTGTCCAGCACATCCAGCTGCGGGAAGAGGTGCGGCTTCCGAAACATGACCGTCAGGTCGCGCCGCTCCGGTGATACGTCGCTGACGCACATCCCGTCAAGCAGCACGTCGCCCGAGGCCGCCGGCTCCAAGCCGGCCGCGACCCTGAGCAGGGTGGTCTTGCCGGATCCGGAAGGCCCAAGCACGGCGACCATCTCGCCGTCTTGGACGTCAAGGTCGACCTCGGCGAGCGTGCGCTGCTCCGCTCCTAAGCTAATGAACGGCGTACAGTCAGTTACCTCGAGCCTGTTCATCCGAAGGAGCCGGTGCATGTCCATCGTTCACGCAACAACTTTTCCCAAAAACGCACTGGAGCAAGTGCAGGCTGCGGCGGAGTCGGCGATGGCCGTCGACGGCGTCGTCGGTTACCGCATTCTCGGCGGGGGAGACACGATCACCCTCCATCTCGAAGTAGACGACCACGCGACCTTCGACAGGATCGGGGGGCACCCTGAGGCCAGCAAGGTATCTGCGGATCTGTGGGAGAAGTTCCCGCCGCAGAGCCACGACTTTCTCCACGTGCTCACCTGATCGGCTGTCTCTGCTCACCTGATCGGCTGTCTCCGCTCATGATCGGATGCGCGTGGCCGTCGGTAGGGTGATGGACGCTCACCGCTCGATCCGACGGTGGGGTGGTTGCCCCGGATCTGTCTTTCAGTCAACCATTCAGAGGCCCCGACGGGCGATGGTGCACCGCGACCAAGAGGACTGGATCACCGCCATGGCCAAAGTCCCAGCCTTCTCGCAGTGGAGTGTCACCATCGACTTGGCGGGGCTGGGGAACGACTTCAGCCGCGTCGAGAAGGCCACCGTCTTCGCCCCAACGGTGCTGCCTTCCGCAGCCTCGGCTCCCGGCAGCTGCTGACCAGCCCGGCGAGCGGCAGACGTGTTGCGCTATCACATGGTGCCCGGGTGGCTCGACGCAGACAAGCTGCCGGGAAAGCATCGCACCCTGACCGGACAGACCGTCGAGGTCACCGGCTCGGGACCAGATCTCACCGTGAACGGCCGCTCGAAAGTCGTCTGCGGGAACCTGCAAACCAAGAACGCGACCATTTACCTCATCGACAAGGTGTTGGAGCCGGCCTAATCCAGCAATGAACACGGGGTCGAAGTCGATAGCTGCGCGAGGCCTGTGGCTCGGTGCAGCCGTCGATGTCGCAAAGCTCCCGGTCTGAAATCCGTCGAGGAGTCAGACCATGACTGACACGATCGCTGTGCGGATCCCATGCGTTCTGAGATAGTGCGGTTATGAGACAGGTTGTCACCGCAGATCGTCCGCAACCGGATGGGCTGACGCAGGTCGTCGCGCTCTCGCTCAACGGCTACGCGGGCGCCATCGACAGTCTGCGGCAAACCCTCCTGATCGGTGGAGTGGCGATTGTCGCTCTCGAAGCGGCGATCGCGTAGGTTCAAGCAGGGGATGAGGATGCACCACAGGCCAGTCGGATGCACCCGCGACTTCTACCAGTTCATAATCGAACGCATCCCCGCGCTCATGGAGGAGTTCCGGACGTCCATGCAGATCACATTCGACGAGAGGAAGGGCTGACGACGTCCGCCATTCTCATTGCTACCGTCGGCTCCCGCGGTGATGTCCAGCCATATGTCGCGCTCGCGCTGGGGCTGCGGGCTGCGGGGCACGATGTCGCAGTAGCGGCCTGTGCCCGCTTCGAGTCATCGGTCACCGAGCACGGACTCGCGTTCCAGCCTCTCAGCGACGACATCCTTCTGCTTCTCGACTCCGACGCCGGCAAGGATGCGCTCGAGGACTCCAGCGGTGTGATCGGAACGATCAAGACGAGCATCCGTCTCGCAGGCCAAGCGGGACCCATCAACATGCAGCTGATGCACGACGTGTGGGATGCCGCGCGCGCGACGGAGCCCGATCTCGTGATCTACCACCCCAAGGCGCTCGCCGGTCCGCTCGTGGCCGAGAAACTGGGCGTGCCGGCGGTGCTCGCCATTCCCGTGCCGATCGCGGTCGCCACGGCGGAGTTCCCGATGATGGGGATGCCGCGACTGCCCTGGGGTGCAGGTTACAACCGGCTCACCTACCGCATCACCGAACTCGGCTACCGCTCGTACGACAAGTGGGCGCGCGCATTCCGCTCCGAGACGCCGGGACTGGACGGACCCGCCCGCGCCCTCACCACCACCCTGCCCGACGGTCGCCCGGTCGAGGTGCTGCACGCGATCAGCAGTCACGTGGTGCCCCGACCCGCCGACTGGCCGGACCACGCGCACCTGACCGGCTACTGGTTCCTCGACGCCGCCGAGGAGTGGACGCCACCTCGCGAGCTGCGTGACTTCCTGGATGCCGGCGATCCGCCAGTCTACGTCGGGTTCGGGAGCATGGCCGGCCGTGACCCGGCACGGATGACACGGATCGTCGTCGAAGCACTTCAGCTCGCCGGCGTCAGGGGCATCGCCGCCACCGGCTGGGGCGGGATGAACACGGACGACCTGCCGGACACGGTGCTGTCGATCACAGAAGCGCCGCACGATTGGATCTTCCCCCGCGTAGCCGCGGTCGTGCATCACGGAGGAGCCGGAACCACCGCGGCCGGGCTGCGCGCCGGTCGGCCGACGGTGATCTGCCCGTTCATCATCGACCAGTTCTTCTGGGGCGCGAGAGTGGAAAGCTCTCGGCACGGGCCCGGTGCCGATCCCGCAGAAGAAGCTGGCGCCGGACAAGCTCGCCGCCGCTATCTTGCAGGCCACGACCGATACCGGCATCGCATCGGCCGCTGCCGACCTTGGCCAACGATTGCGCGACGAAGACGGCGTGGCGAGCGCCGTGGTGATCATCGAGTCCGTCCTGGCCGAGTCGCAAGCGGGAACCGGCTGCTAACCCTGTCCGACGCTCAGAAGCCCAGGCGCCAGATTGAGATCTCTCGATGACCTTCGCCGACCGGCGGGGCGGTGGATGAGTTGGTGGAGGTCGGCGGTCTTTCACGACCCCGGGTCCGTGGCCACCACGTCGGAGCGTTTGTCACCCGATGCCCACCGCGCGGCTGTCGTCTCAGGAAGAAGACAAGGCGGATTCAGG